>CAVYMY010000012.1:0-782152 GCA_963769755.1 uncultured Actinomycetota bacterium | reverse complement strand
GGCACTCCTTCGGTGGACTCTTCGCCGAAAAGCTGCTCGGTCAGGGCATCGGGGTGGGGGCCGTCGCCATCGACCCGGCACAGATCAAGGGAGTGCTCCCGCTTCCACTCGCTCAGCTGCGCTCCGGTCTGCCGGCTCTGGGCAACCCGGCCAACCTGCACCGGTCGGTCACCCTCACCAGGAAGGAGTTCCGCTTCGGCTTCGGCAACGCACTGAGCGAGGAAGAGTCTGACCAGCTCTACGACCGGTGGACGATCCCATCGCCGGCACGCCCGCTCTTCCAAGCCGCCGCCGCGAACTTCGTGATGCACTCACAAGCCGCGGTCAACACGGCGAACAGCGACCGTGGCCCCCTGCTGCTCATCTCCGGCACGGCCGATCACACCGTTCCCGATGTGGTGACCCGTTCGACGTTCAAGCAGTACCGCGACTCGACTGCCGTCACCGAGCTCCAGAAGTTCGAGGGTCGCGGCCACTCGCTCACCATCGACAGCGGCTGGCGAGACGTCGCCGAAGCGGTTCTCAACTGGCTCGACACCAACAACCTCAAGTAGCACTCCGGCCCCAGCATCGACAAGCGACACCAGCCGGAGAACCATCGGAGACGGCGCGCGCTCGGCGTACCCCGACCTTCGGTCGGAGCGAACCTGGGAGGCCTGAGAATGAGTGACTTCGACGTGATCGTCATCGGTGGCGGCTCGCCGGGTGAGCACTGTGCCGGTGCGTTGACCGAGGGCGGCCTCCGAGTCGCCGTTGTCGAGCGCGAGCTCATCGGTGGTGAGTGCTCGTACTACGCCTGCATCCCGTCGAAGACGTTGCTGCGGCCCGGTGAGGCGGTCAAGGCGGCCCGTGACGCACTGGCCACCGCCGAGGTGGACGTCGAGGCTGCGTTTGCGTGGCGGGACTTCATGGTCTCCGACTACTCCGACGCCGGGCAGGAGAAGTGGCTGGCTGGACAACGGCATCACGCTGCTGCGCGGAAGCGGGCGTCTCGCCGGTCCCGGTGAGGTGGACGTCGACGGGAACCGCACACCGCAGACCATGTCGTCCTGGCCAACGGCGCCGACGCGGTGGTACCGCCCATTCCTGGTCTGCGCGAGCTCGAGGGGTGTGGACGAGCCGTGAGGCAACCTCCATGAAAGCGGTGCCTCGTCGCCTGGTGATCCTCGGCGCCGGCCCGGTCGGTGTCGAGATGGCGCAGGTGGTCCAGCGCCTCGGCGGCCAGGCGGTCGTCGTGGATACGAGTGCCCACGTGCTGGCCCGCGAGCCGGCGCCGCCGGTGAAGCGCTCGGTGAGGTGTTGCGCAGGGACGGCGTCGAGCTCGCGCTCGCCGCCAGCGCGACCGGGGGCGCGCCGGGACGGAGACGACTACGTGCTGGAGTTCGAGGACGGCCGCGAGGCGCGGGGGGACCGGCTGCTCGTGGCCACCGGTCGCCGGCCGCGCGTGCAGGACCTAGGGCTGGAGGCAGTTGGCGTGGAGCCCGACCCACACGGCGTGCCGGTGGACGCGCGGATGCGGGTGGCCGATGGGCTGTGGGCGATCGGCGACGTCACCGGGGTCTGGCCGCTCACACACATGGGCAAGTACCAGGGCCGAGTGGTCGCTGCCAACATCCTCGGCGAGCCGCGGGAGGCCAACTACGAGGCCGTGCCGCGCGTGGTCTACACGGACCCGCAGGCCGCAGCAGTCGGCGCTGACTCGCCGCGCCCGTTCAGCGCCACCGCGATGGTCAGGGACGTGGCCAAGACCGCGACCTACACCCGCGCGTACGCCGAGCAAGCAACGGCTTCCTGACGCTGCTCAGCAACGGCGAGCGGCTCACCGGCGCCTACGCACTGGGCCCGGAGGCGGGCGAGTGGCTGCAGCAGGCGACCCTCGCCATCCGGGCACACGTCCCTCTCGAGGTGCTGATGGACACCATCCAGCCGTTCCCGACGTTCTCGGAGATCTATCTCCTTGCCGTCAAGCAGCTGGTTGCCGAGATCAGGGGCACCCGGCTAGACGCGGTTCAAGAACGGCCGATGCCTACTGCGGCGGTCGGCGCCCGTGGTCGGACCTGGGTGACTCACTGGTGTGAGCCCGCCGCCGAAGGAGGAGGTTGTGTCGTGTCAGCACCACAATCAAGGAGGAACCCCAGATGAGCACTAGCGAAGGTGACAACAGTGCCACCGTCGGCCCCAGCCCGGTCGAAGACCTGCAGCTCGAGGCCGTCGTCATCCCCGTCGCCGACGTCGACCGCGCCAAGGCGTTCTACGCCGCCTCGGCTGGCGGCTGGACGCCGACTTCGCCTTCGACAACGGCTTCCGGGTCGTCCAGTTCACCCCGCCCGGCTCGCCGGCGCTCGGTCCAGTTCGGCACGAACATCACCACCGCCGCGCCCGGCTCGGCCCAGGGCCTGTACCTGGTCGTCTCCGACGTCGAGGCCGCCCGCGACGAGCTCGCGGCGCACGGCGTCGAGATCAGCGAGGTCTTCCACCCGGCGAGCCCGGGCGCCCAGTTCCAGCCCGGCGAGCGGCACGGGCCGCGTCAGCGGGCCGGGCCGACGACGGCGCCAGCTACGGCTCGTTCGCCACGTTCGCGGACCCGGACGGCAACACCTGGCTGCTGCAGGAGGTCACCGACGCGGCTGCCCGGCCGCATCGACACCGCGGCGACGTCGTTCGCCTCGGCGCACGACCTCGGCGGCGCTGATCCGCGCCGCGACCGCCCACGGCGAGCACGAGGCGCGCAACGGCGGCCAGTACGACGAGCAGTGGCCGGCCTGGTACGCCGCCTACATGGTCGCCGAGCAGGCCGGCACCGAGCTGCCCGCAATAGTCAAGTCCCGCAAGCCAGACGCAGGGGTCCTAGGGTTCGAGCATGGATGACGGCCGTGTCCTCGCTGGCTATGTCGAGGTCTGGTGGCAGGCGGTCGGCTCGTTCCTCGAGGTGGTCGAGGAGTTGAGCCCCGACGATTGGCACCGACCGACCGACTTGCCCGGCTGGGACGTCCACGCGTGTGTCGCACACTTGGCCCACCTCGAAGGGGTGCTGGCGGGCGCTCCGGAGGAGACGGTGGAGTTCGACCCGCCCGACCATGCCACGTCGCTGATGAGCCTCTACACCGAGCAGGGCGTGGTGGCCCGGCGTGACCGGTCGCCCGCCGAGCTCGTAGCGGAGATCCGCGATGCAACGAGCACCCGTCACGAGCGGCTGCTTGCCGACCCGCCGACCGATGGCAAGGCCCGCCCGAGCCCGATCTTCGGTGGCGTGCCCTGGGACTGGAACACCCTGCTGCGCAACCGTCCTCTAGACGTGTGGATGCACGAGCAGGACATCCGCCGGGCGGTGGGCAAGCCGGGCGGGATGGACTCGCCCGCGGCGGAGCACGTGGCCGACTACCTGGCCGAGTCCCTGGGCTTCGTGCTGGCCAAGCGGGCCGGCGCTCCACCAGGTACGACTCTCGTGCTCGCGGTCGAGGGGCACGCGCCGAGGGCGTTCGTCGTCGACGAGGCGGGCAGGGGTGTTCCGCTGCGCGTCGTACCCGAGCAGCCGACCGTGTCGTTGGCGATGGACCGCGAGACCTTCATCGTGCTGGCGGGTGGACGCCGCGAGCCCCCGCCGGGGCGGGTCCGGGTCGAGGGCGACGCGGGGCTCGCCCAGCGGGTCATCGACCGTCTCGCCGTGACCCCGTGATCTGGTCGTGACCGCCTGGTCGCTCGCCGAGATGCCCGACCAGGCCGGCCGCACCGTCGTCGTCACCGGTCCGACACTTGGCGGGCTGGGCTACTTCACCGCCCTTGAGCTGACCCGCCGGGGAGCCCGCGTCGTGCTGGCCGGCCGCACCACGGCCCGGCTCGACGAGGCCGCCGACGCGATCACCGCGGTGTCGACGGTGCCGACGTCCAACGGCTGGTGCTCGACCTGGCCTCGCTGGATGGCGTGCGCGCGGCCGCCGAGCAGGCGGCCGGCCTCGGGGCGATCGACGTCCTGGTCAACAACGCCGGCGTGATGGCGACGCCCTACTCACGGACGGTCGACGGCTTCTCGCTGCAGATGGCGACCAACCACTTCGGCCCGTTCCTGCTGACCGGCCTGCTGCTCCCCCAGCTCGCGGCGAGCGGCTCGGGCCGGGTCGTCACCGTCTCCAGCCAGATGCATCGGCTCGCGCGTCGAGCACCGCTGGGCGACCCGCGCGTCAAGCCGCGGCTCCACTCCAGGTGGAACACCTACTCCGAGACCAAGCTCGCCAACCTGCTCTTCACCTTCGAGCTCGACCGGCGGGCGGCCGCCGCGGCCCTTCCGGTGTCGGCGCTTGCGGCGCACCCCGGGCTGTCCGGCACGCACCTGATCGCCAACGGTCAGTTCGGCCGGTCCTCGGGCGGGCTGGCCACGATCTTCGACGCCGCAGCCAAGGCCGTGTCGCAGTCCGCGGCGATGGGCGCGCTGCCACTGTTGATGGCCGCGACCGCGGACCTGCCCGGGTCGACGTACTGCGGGCCGTCCGGCTTCAACGAGTCCCGCGGCCTGCCGACGACGGTCGGCTGCTCCGCACTGGCTCGCGATCCCGACGCGGCGCGACAGCTGTGGGAGCTCAGCGAGGAAGCCGTCGGGTTGAGCTGGCCCTAGCTCTCGATGCTCACCCCGGCGGCGTCGTGGCGCGACAGCCGCAGCGGTGACGTCCACGCGACGGCGGTGGCGATCGGTCCCGTCATCGACATCACCACCAGCGTGCCGAACAGCCCGAGCCAGCCGACGAGGGCGCCGGCGAGGAACGCGCCACCGGTCCAGCCCAATCCCCACGAGAGCATCCGCCCGGCCGTGTTGACCCGGCCGAGCAGGTGCTCGGGCGTGACCTGCTGGCGGTAGGTGATCGAGTTGATCACCACGAGCATGTAGAAGACACCCCAGACGGCCAGCGCGATCCCGGCGACCCACCAGGTCGTGATGAAGGGAACGACGAGCCCGACCGCCGCCGCCACCGGCAGCGCCGTCAGCGCGATCCGGGCGGCGGGCACGCGACGTACCAGCCTCGGCAACGCCAGCGAGGCGGTGAGCCCGCCGACGGACCAGGCCCCGAAGACCAGCCCGAACTGGAGCCCGGCCGTGCCGCTGCCGAGGCGCTGGTCGATCCAGACCACCATCAGCGCGACGAAGCCGCCCGCCCCCACGCACTGGAGGAAACCGATGATCGTGAACGTGCGCACGCCGGCGTGCCGGACCAGGTAGGTGAGGCCTTCGCGGATGTCGAGGCCGATCTGCCGCACCGTCAGGGGTAGGCGGACACGGTCGGCGTCGTACGTCGGGCGCACGATGCCGGCGATCAGGGCCGCCGAGATCGCGAACGTGAGGGCGTCGAAGCCCAGCAGCCACGCCGGCGCGACGAACGCCAGCACCACACCGACCAGCGACGGCAGCACCATCTCCACCACGCTCTGCGCTGCCCAGGCGATCGAGTTTGCCTCGGCGATGCGGTCCCTCCCCACCAGCACCGGCAGGGCGCCGAACACGGCGCCGTCGAAGAAGACGCCGATGGTTGGACCGAGGAACGCCACGGCCAGCACGTGCGGCACGGTGACCGTGCCGAACAGCTGGGCGAGCGGCACGGTCGCGACCAGCGCGGCGCTGAGGATGTCGGCGGAGACCATCACCCGCTTGCGGTTCCAACGGTCGGTGAGGGCGCCGGAGAACAAGCCGAAGAGCAGGTAGGGCAGCGCCTCGAACGCCGCCACCAGGGCGGTGGCCGTCGCCGACCCGCTGCTGCGGTAGACGATGATCGGGAGGGTCACCAACGTGACGATGGTGCCGGCGATCGAGAGCACCCGGGACAGCAGGTAGCGGACGAAGTCGGGGTCGCCGAAGATCGAGGACCGGGACTTGGTCATGGAGCCGCCCGCTGTGTCGACGCGAACAGACCCGAGTAGGCGTTGAGGGCGGGCTGGCCGCCCAGGTGGGCGTAGAGAACCTGGGAGTCCTGGCCGATCTCGCCCTGGCGCACCAGGTCGATCAGGCCCGCCATCGACTTCCCCTCGTAGACCGGGTCGATGATCATCCCCTCGAGCTGGCCGGTCAGCCGGATGGCGTCGAGGGTCGATTCGACCGGGATGCCATAGACGTCGCCGGCCCAGCCCTCGAGGACCGTGATCTCGTCATCGCGAAGGTCGCGGCCCAGGCCGATCAGCTCCGCGGTGCGGCGGGCGATCCGCTCGACCTGCTCGCGGGTCTTGACCAGCGTGGCCGAGGCGTCGATGCCGATCACCCGGCGCGGCCGGTCCTGCCCGGCGAAGCCGGCGATCATGCCGGCGTGGGTCGAGCCGGTGACCGTGCAGACCACGATGGTGTCGAAGAAGACGCCCAGCTCGGCCTCCTGCTGGGCCACCTCGTCGGCCCAGTTGGCGAAGCCGAGACCGCCGAGCTTGTGGTCGGAGGCGCCGGCCGGGATGGCGTACGGCGTCCCGCCGCGGCGCTCGACGTCCTCGATGGCCTGCCGCCACGAGTCGCGGAAGCCGATGTCGAAGCCCGCGTCGTCGAGGCGCACCTCGGCACCCATGATCCGGCTCAGCATGATGTTGCCGACCCGGTCGTTGACGCAGTCGGGCCAGTCGACCCACTTCTCCTGCACCAGCACGCACTTCATCCCGAGCACCGCCGCCACGGCCGCGACCTGGCGGGTGTGGTTGGACTGGTAGCCGCCGATGCTCACCAGGGTGTCCGCGCCCTGGGCCAGCGCGTCCGGCACGAGGTACTCCAGCTTGCGGGTCTTGTTGCCGCCGTAGGCCAGCCCGGAGTTGCAGTCCTCGCGCTTTGCCCAGATCGTGGCCCCGCCCAGGTGGGCCGTCAGCCGGTCGAGCCGGTGCACGGGGCTGGGGCCGAAGGTCAGTGGGTGGCGCGGGAAGTCAGCGATGGCCATGACGCGAACGTAACGCGGATCAGAGCGCGCCGACCTTGCGGGCGGCCGCGAGGATGGCGTCGGCGGAGCGGTCGATGTCGTCGGCCGTGGTGGTGGCGTTGGAGACCGAGACCCGAATGAGGCGACGGTCGTGCCAGGTGGTGCCCCCCAGCCAACAGGTGCCCTCGCGCTGCACCTCCTCGATCACCCGGTCGACCATTGCAGCGTCCTCGCCGAAGCCCACCAGGACCTGGTTGAGCACCACCTCGTTGTGGATCGTGGCGCCTCCTTCCCGGAGCCGGTCGGCCATCCGGACCGCCAGGTCGCTGCACCGGTCGACGAGGTCGGCCACGCCCGAGCGGCCGAGCTCGCGCAGCGCGGCCCAGACGGCGAAGCCGCGGGCCCGGCGCGAGGAGTCGGGCACCAGGTCGCCGAGCGAGTAGTCGGTCCGGCCCGACCCCTGGAGGTACGACGCGGAGTAGCCCATCGTCTGGCCGTGCGCCTCGGCGTCGCGGCAGAACGCCAGCCCGCTGTCGTAGGGCACGTTGAGCCACTTGTGTGCGTCGGTCCCCCACGAGTCGGCGCCCTCGACGCCGGCCACGAGGTGGCGACGGGTCGGGCTGGCGGCGGCCCACAGCCCGAACGCGCCGTCGACGTGCACCCAGGCACCGGCCTCCTTGGCCAGCGGCACCGCTCGCGCGAAGTCGTCGCTCGCGCCCGTGTTGACGTTGCCGGCCTGGAGGCAGACGATCGTCGGCGCCCCGGCTCCGGCGGCAAGCGCGTCACGCAGCTCGTCGACGACGACCGCGCCGGCCTCGTCGGTCGGCACCGGCACCACGCAGGCGGTGCCCATGCCCAGCAGCCGCAGGGCGCGGTCGACCGTGGCGTGCCGCTCGCCGCCGGTGACCACCCGCAGGGGCGGGGCGCCGTAGAGGCCGTCGGTCGCGACATCCCAGCCGGCCGCGGCCAGCACGGCCTGCCTGCCGATCGCGAGGCCGACGGTGTTGCCGGCCTGGGCGCCGGTGACGAACCCGACCGACGCCTCGGCCGGCAGTCCGAGCAGGTCCTTGACCCAGCCGCCGGCTGCCCGCTCGGCACCCTCGGCGGCCGGTGACATCAGCGGGTTGAAGCCGTTCTGGTCCCAACCGGCGGCCAGCATGTCGGCGGCCGTCGAGGCCGGGCTGGCGCCGCCGATCACGAAGCCGAAGTAGCGCGGGCCGACGGTCCCGACGAGGGTCCCGTCGGCGGCGGCGAGGAGCTCGTCGAGCACCCGCTCGGGATCGGTCGGCCCCTCAGGTAGCGGCGCCCCGAACGCCGCCCACGCCTCCTCGCGACCGAGGCCGACCACCGGCCGGTCCGCCACCGTGCTCCGGTGCTCGGCGGCCGCCCGGGCCGCCCGGACCAGCAGGTCCTCCCAGCGCTTCGCGTCCATGCCGTCCCCCTCGCCGTCCGCCGGACTGTCGTGTTAGCCCGCGTTGTCGGCCGCCCACAGCTCGAGGAGGCCGCCGAAGTGGGCCATGAACTTCTCGCGCTCGTTGACGGGGTACGTCGCGTCGACGGTCTGGCGGAGCAGTCGCTGGAAGTCCTCGGAGGTCACCCAGTCGTGCACCTGCTCGTCGAGGTGCGGGAGGTTCTCCGCGCACCACTGCGAGTAGCTGGCGGTGTCGAAGTGCTCGTCGGCGAGTGCCAGGTAGGCGGTGATCTTGGCGTCGTACGACATGGACTCGTCGTCGGCGATGTCGAAGTACCTGCGGGTGTGGAGGTCGACCCGGCCCTTCCGGCCGGTCGCGAGCGTGAAGACGGACCAGCGCACCAACGCCGAGATCGCCCACGGGAAGTAGTAGTGCAGCGACGTGACGGCGACGTCGGGGCACGCGTTGGCGTAGTCGATGGGATAGACCTCGTCGCCCGCGACCAGCATCTCGCAGGAGTTGAACTCCCAGCCGAAGAACGCGTTGACGATCCGGGAGATCGCCATCGCCTCGCTTCCGGCCTTGTCGCTGAGGAACCCGTGCGAGACGGCGTAGCGGTTGTGCATGGGCTCGTCGGGCCGGAAGTCCATCACCATCGTCTCGGCGCCGATGGACAACGCACGGGCGAAGTGCTCGTAGTCGACGGTGGCCTGGAGGTGCATGAGCATCTCGCCGGACTCGTCGTAGGCCTTGTGCAGGTCGTTGCGGTCGTTGATCCGGGAGACGCCGCGCCAGCCGCCACCGTCGAACGGCTTCATGTACATGGGGTAGCCGAGCTCGTCGGCGATCTTGTCAAGGTCGAAGGGCTGGTTGTACTTCTTGGCGGTGTAGGCCCAGCGCACGTTGTCGACCGGATTCTTGTAGGGCACCAGGATCGTCTTGGGCACCTTGAGGCCGAGCCGCAGCATGGCGCAGTACGCCGAGTGCTTCTCCATCGACTGGAAGGTGAACGGGCTGTTGAGCAGGTAGGTCCCGTTGACCAGCGCCGCCTTCTTCAGCCACTCGCGCGGGTGGTAGTACCAGTAGGCCAGGCGGTCGATCACCAGCTCGGTGCGCACTGAGTCCATCAGGTCGAACGGCTCGATCGTGAGCCGCTCGCTGCGGAACGTGTGGGTGCTCCCGTCGGAGAGCTCGACCTTGCCCACCCGGGCGAGAATCGCCTCGAATGCCTGGGGCCAGTCCTCCTCGGCTCCGAGCAGCAGTCCGATCAGGTGGTCAGGCATCGGCGTTCCTTTCGCTGACTTCCAGGCGGATGCGCTTGTTGTCCTTGCCCTTGCTCTCGGTGCCGGTGACGCGTACGGCGCCCACCTCGGCCGTGGACAGCACATGGGTGCCGCCGTCGGCCTGCTTGTCGAGACCGACGATGTCAATGATCCGCAGCGGGTCTATCGACTGCGGGATCAGGTTGGCGCTGGTGCGGATCAGCGCCGGGTCGGCGTCGGCCAGCGAGCGCGGCACGAAGTCGACGAGGATCTCGTGGGCCTTCTCGATCTCGTCGTTGATCCGCTTCTCCACCGCCGCGCCGAGGTCGGCCGACATCGACGGGAACGGGAAGTCCAGGCGACCCTTGAGCGGCTCCATGTTGCCGCCGGTGACGGGGATGCCGTAGTCGGCCCAGATCACGCCGCACAGGATGTGCAGAGCGGTGTGCGTGCGCATCAGCTGGTGGCGGCGACTCCAGTCGAGGCCGCCGAGCACCTCGGCCCTGGGCTCGGGCAGGTCGCCGACGACCCAGTGCCAGATCGCGCCGGAGTCGCGGCGTACGGACTCGACGGTCAGCGTGCCGGTCGGTGTCTCGATGGTGCCGAGGTCGCAGGGCTGGCCGCCGCCGCCCGGATAGAACGCCGTGCGGTCCAGCCGGATCCGCCCCTGAGTCGCGTCCACCTCGGCGACCTTCGCGTCGAACTCGGTGCGATAGGCGTCGACCGCGAACAGCTCCGTTGCGGCGAGCTCGGCCGGTGCTGGGTTGCTCGATCTGCCGGGGACTGCCATGCGTCCGACCCTAGAGGGAACCAGGCGGCCGCGGCCATGATGGCCCCATGCCTCCCGACCAGCAGTCCCGCGCCGGAACGCTCGCCACTGCCGCCGACCTGGTCGATGTCGCGCACCTGGTGACGGCCTACTACACCGGCGTCCCGGACCCCGATGACGTCGACCAGCAGGTCGCCTTCGGCACCAGCGGTCACCGGGGCAGCAGCCTGAAGACCTCGTTCAACGAGACCCACATCGTGGCCACCACGCAGGCGATCTGCGACTACCGCAAGAGCCAGGGGTACGACGGCCCGCTGTTCATGGGCCGCGACACCCACGGGCTCTCGGAGCCGGCGTGGGCCTCGGCGCTCGAGGTGCTGGCCGCCAACGACGTGACCGTGCTCGTCGACAGCGGCGACGGCTACACGCCGACACCGGCGGTCTCGCACGCGATCATCCGGGCCAACGGCGGCCGCCAGACCGGGGCCGGGCTGGCCGACGGCATCGTGGTCACGCCCTCGCACAACCCACCCGCCGACGGCGGCTTCAAGTACAACCCGCCGCACGGTGGGCCCGCCGATACCGATGCCACGTCGGTGATCGCCGCCAGGGCCAACGAGCTGATCAAGGGCGGACTGACCGACGTACGGCGGATCCCGTTCGCGCGCGCCCGGGCTGCGGCCGGGGCCTACGACTTCATGGGCACCTACGTCGACGACCTGCCAGCCGCGGTCGACCTGGCGCGGATCAAGGAGGCGGGGGTGCGGATCGGCGCCGACCCGCTCGGCGGCGCCTCGGTCGACTACTGGGGCGCGATCGGCGAACGGCACGGGCTCGACCTCACGGTGGTCAACCCGCTGGTCGACCCGACGTGGCGCTTCATGACGCTCGACTGGGACGAGAAGATCCGGATGGACTGCTCGTCGCCGTCGGCGATGGCGTCCCTCATCGTCCGCAAGGACGACTACGACGTCGCGACCGGCAACGACGCCGACGCCGACCGCCACGGGATCGTCACCCCCGACGCCGGTCTGATGAACCCCAACCACTACCTGGCGGTCGCGATCGCCTACCTGTTCAGCGGCAACCGGCCGGACTGGCCGGCGTCGGCACGGATCGGCAAGACACTGGTGTCGTCGTCGATGATCGACCGGGTCGCGGCGTCGCTCGACAAGCCGATGGTCGAGGTGCCGGTCGGGTTCAAGTGGTTCGTGCCCGGCCTGATCGACGGGTCGTTCGGGTTCGGGGGCGAGGAGTCGGCAGGTGCGTCGTTCCTGCGCCGCGACGGCTCGACCTGGACCACCGACAAGGACGGCCTGCTGCTCTGCCTGCTGGCCTCGGAGATGCTCGCCGTCAGCGGGACGTCGCCCAGCGAGCTCTATCAGCAGCTGGTCTCCTCGCACGGCGACCCGGCGTACGCCCGCGTGGACGCGCCGGCCAACCGCGAGCAGAAGGCCAAGCTCGCGGCCCTGTCACCCGACGACGTCACCGCCACCGAACTGGCCGGCGAGCCGATCATCGACAAGCTGACCACCGCACCCGGCAACGGCGCCAAGATCGGCGGGCTCAAGGTGACGACCGAGAACGCCTGGTTCGCCGCCCGCCCTTCCGGCACCGAGGACGTCTACAAGATCTACGCAGAGTCCTTCCGCGGCCCCGACCACCTCGCCCAGGTGCAGGCCGAGGCCCGCGAGGTCGTCTCCGCCGCCCTCGGCGGTTGAGACGGGCCGCCTCGCGGCCCGTCTCGAACCCGGCGAGGTCTGCGGATGCTCAGCAGCCGTGGTTGACCTGGGCGCAGAGGTCCATGCCGGTCAGCGAGTACACCGTCTGCGAACCGTCTTGCAAGGTGACGGTGACGTCGACGGGGTCGGCCCAGGCGCGCTGAGGGCCGGCAGGGAGCAGGTAGACCATTGACCACATAGGTCCGACGATCTTGGCCTCCACCCTGTCTCCCGTCGGAAACGCGTACTCGATCTTGGCGACGCCGGGGATCCGATGTCCGGCGGCGAAGAACTGGGCTCCGTCGCTGGGGTTCATCGAGAAGTTCTGGCTGATCAGGAACTGGTCTCTGCTCGCCACCGGGTCGACGGCGTGTGGACCGGTCAGCGTCGGGGGCCCGCCGTCGACGGTGGCCCAGGTGTCGCAGATGACCCACTGGTCGGCGTTTGCGTACAGGTACGTCGTGCCCGCGTCGTACGAGATCTCGCCGGTCTTGCTGGCGTTCTGCAGGTAGCTCGCGACCTCGTCGTCGCAGGAACCCTGGCCCTTCGCGCCGGCGGTCGGCTCGGGCGACGACGTGGCCTCGACCGAGTGGGAGGGCTCGGACGACGTCGGCTCGACGCTCGGGGCGACAGACGTCGAGTCGGCGCCCGCGGCCGGATCGCCACTGCCCTCGCCGTCACCCATCAGCGCGAGACCGCCGATCGCCCCGCCGGCAAGCAGCACGGCCACGGCCGCCGCGGCAGCGACCGGCACCAGCCAGGGACGCCCCCGTGGCGCGCCCTCGCCGGTGGCCTCCGTCAGCCTCGCGCGCATCCGGCCCCGCTGCTCGTCGGTGAGGTGGCCCTCGGGCGGCTGGTCGATCGTCATGACTCGTCTCCTGTCTGAAGCGCGGTCCCGAGTCGGGCGCGGGCGCGGGAGAGGCGGCTGCGCACGGTGCCGACCGGCACGCCGAGGGCGGTGGCGGCCTGCTCGTAGCTCAACCCCGACCACACCACCAGCGCGATCACCTCGCGGTCGCGCTCGGGCAGGGCGGCCATCTCTCCGACGATCCGGGCCATCACGCGCTCGCTGTCGACGCGCTCGCCCACCTCGTCGGCCGGATCGGCAACGTGGGTCGGTCGCGGCAGCCGGCCGAGCGCGGCCGTGTGGCGGCGCTGCGAGCGGGTCAGGTTGCGGCAGACGTTGGTGGCGATGCCATAGAGCCACGGCAGCGCCGCGTCGTCGTAGGCCTGGGCCCGGTCACGCGATCGCCACGCCTCGAGGAACACCGTCGAGGTCGCGTCCTCGGCCGTGGCCCACGACGCGGTGCGGCGGAAGCAGTAGGTGTAGATGCGGTCGGCGTGCCGGTCGAACAGCTCGCCGAGCGCCGACCCACTGCCCGAGCGCAGCGCGTCGACGAGCTCGACGTCGCTGGATGCCTCCACGTCGTACCCCCGTCTCACACCCTCTTATGTCCGCAGCCGGGTGGGAGTTCCCGAAATCGGCGGGGGATGTCGGACCGCACCGAGCTGGCGACGGGTCACGAAGAGGGCGCGCGACAGGTCGGCGCCGTCGAGGTCGGCGCCTCGGAGGTCCGCGCCGAGGAGATCGGCGTCGGCGAGGTCGGCACCCGCGAGGTTCGTCCCGAGGAGCTGGGCGCCTCGCAGGTCTGCCCCGCGCAGGTCGTGCCCGCTCAGGTCGGCACCAGCCAGGTCGAGGCCGGCGGCGTCGCGAGGGTCCCGGTACGGCGCCCGCGCCTCCTCCGCGACCCGGCGCAGCGCCGGCCCGACCCGGGCCCGCAGTTCATCGACGTCCGCGTCGAGAATGCCCTCCTCGTCGCGAGCGGCCAGGCTCTCGGTCTCCTCCAGCAGCTCGCGCAGCCGCGGGTCCTCGCCGCGCGTCAGAGCGTCGGTGAGGTGCCAGGCGATCTCATGGATCTGCTCGAGAACGCCGAGGACCCCGAACATCCGGGCGGCCTCGGCCGGTCCGGTGCGCCAGTCGACCGGTGCCAACAGCGACGTGGTCGCCTGGCCGGCACCGAAGCAGTCGTAGGCCACGCAGCCACGCATCCCCGCGTCCGTGAGGTGGTCGTGGATCCCGCACCCCATGTCGCCCGCCAGGTGCTGGCACGGCGTACCGGCGGGCTTGTCGAAGGCGAAGTCGGCCGATCGGGAGAACGGCAGGGCTACGCAGCACAGGCCGACGCAGCGGCTGCAGTCGGCGGTCAGCTCCACCGGGTCAGGGTGTCACGTGCGAAAGAGTCAGCGGTGGAGGACGACGTTCGCCCCCCGACGAACACACTGCCGTCCTCCACCGCTTCAAGCCCCCCAAAGGGGCGTTCTCAGGCCGCCAGCTGCATGCGGCGGGTGTTGGCCTCGCGGTTGAGGGAGGCCTGGATCAGCCGCCGCTCGCGCGGTGTGCCGGTGACCATCTTGTAGAGCTTGCCGAGCTGCGAGGGCAGGTTGCGCTTGGTGGTGGTGTCCATGAAGCCGTTGGGCAGCGAGAGCCGGACCACCTTGTGCCACGCGGAGTACACCTGCTGCGGCAGCGGGCGCGAGCAGTAGCTCAGGCCGTACTTCTGGAAGAGCGCCTCCACCTGCGGGGCGATCTCGGAGTAGCGGTTGGACGGCAGGTCCGGGAAGAGGTGGTGCTCGATCTGGTGGGACAGGTTGCCGCTCATGATGTGCATCAGCTTGGAGCCCGAGATGTTGGCGGAGCCGAGCATCTGGCGGACGTACCACTCGGCATGGGTCTCGCCCTCGATAGAGGTGCGCTCGAACGTCTCGACGCCTTCGGGGAAGTGACCGCACATGATGATCGAGTGGGCCCACACGTTGCGCACGACGTTGGCGGTGAAGTTGGCCGCCAGGGTCGAGAAGAACGACGGGCCGGAGAGCAGCGGGTGGACCAGGTAGTCCTTGGTGGCCTGGTTGCGGACCTTCTTGATCACCTTGGCGGCCCGGGCCCTGAACGCCGGGTCCTTGAGCTGACCCTTGGCCATCGCCCCACGCAGCTCGAGGTCGTAGGCGGCGATGCCGTACTCGAAGAAGAGCGCGTTCAGGAAGTTCCAGAACGGCTGGATGATGTAGAAGGGCACCCAGGGCTGGTCCTCGTCGACGCGCATGATGCCGTAGCCGAGGTCGTTGTCCTTGCCGAGCACGTTGGTGTAGTTGTGGTGGTACTCGTTGTGCGAGACCTTCCACTGCTCGGCCGGCGTCGCGTGGTCCCACTCCCAGGTGGTCGAGTGGATCTTGGGGTCGCGCATCCAGTCCCACTGGCCGTGCAGGATGTTGTGGCCGATCTCCATGTTGTCGAGGATCTTGGCGGCAGAGAGGCCGGCCGTGCCGACGATCCAGGCCGGCGGGAACATCGAGAAGAGCAGTACGGCGCGACTGCCGAGCTCGAGACTGCGCTGGGTCTTGATCACCTTGCGGATGTACTTGGCGTCGCTCTCGCCGCGGCTGTCGATGATGCTCTGGCGGATCGCGTCGAGCTCCTTGCCGAGCATCTCGATGTCCTCGGCGGTGAGGTGCGCGATCTGGCTGTCGGGCTTCTTGGTGATGGCTGTCATCGGATCTCCTTCAGGGGATGGAGTTCGGTATCGCTAGGGGTCAGTGGTCGAGCCGGCAGGCGCCGGCGGCAGCGTTGATGCAGGTCTGGATCTTGATGTCGCCGCTCTCGCCCGGGACGGCGGTGGTGATGGCGCCGGTACGCAGGTCGCGCACGCTGCCCTCGCGCAGCGGCAGCACGCAGCCGAAGCAGATACCCATCCGGCAGCCGCTCGGCATCAGCACGCCCGCAGCCTCGGCGGCCTCGAGGATCGGGGAGTCGCCCGGCGCCTGTACCTCGGTGTCGTTGCAGGTGAAGCTGACGCTGCCACCCTCGCCGGCGTCGGCGATGCGGGAGGTCCGGAACTGCTCGGTGAACAGCGGCAGCCCGGCGAGCTCGTGGTGCTGGGCCAGCGCGTCGAGCAGTCCGCCGGGACCACAGGCGAACGTCGTCCGCGCGCCGAGGTCGGGGACCAGGTCGGTGAGGTGCTCGAGGTCGAGCAGGCCGTGCTGGTCGTCGTACCGCGCCACCAGCCGGATCGCGCCGGCGTCGTGGAGGGCCTCGAGGTCGCTGCGGAAGATGGAGTCGGGCCGGCTCGGCGCGACGTGCAGCACGACGATGTCGAAGTCGGCGCTGCGCTCGGGTCGCAGGACTCCGGAGTCGGTCGACGGGAAGAGGTTGCGGAGCATGCCGATCACGGGCGTGATGCCGGACCCGGCGGTGACGAACAGCAGCTTGCCGCCGTCGGGGGGCAGCACGAAGTCGCCCGCGGCCTGGTCGAGGTGCACCAGCGTGCCGGGACGGAAGCGGTGCACGAGGAAGTTGCTGACCAGGCCGTCGGGCACGGCCTTGACGGTGATCGAGATCAGCTTGTCGGCGCGGGGGCCGTGGGTCAGCGAGTAGGCGCGCCACTGACGTACGCCGTCGACGTCGACGCCGAGGCGCAGGTACTGGCCGGGCACGTGGCCGGCCCAGTCGGCGCCGGGCTTGATCAGCAGGGTGGCCGCGTCGGGCGTCTCGTGCTGGACGTCGACAACGCGTCCGCGCAGGTCGGCGCCGGGGCGCAGCGGGGCGAAGAGATCGAGGAAGTCGGCGGGCACGAGGGGGGTGGTGGCGGCCTCGGCGACCCGAGTCGCACGAGCGCGCAGGCGTGCCCAGGGAGAGGCGGGCGCGATGCTGGTGCTCATACAACCCAGCATGCCTGCGTTGTGGGCTAATATCCTGACTTGGCCGAGTGAATCGGCGTCCTGGTTTTGTGCGAGGTGAACAAATATGGCGACACGCCCGGAGCGACGGACGGCCGGACACGGCGTGTTGCTCACGCCGGAGACGATCGCCGACATGCGGGCGCACCTGCCCGACGTCGCCGACCGCACGGTGGCGGCCATCATCGACGAGGTCCCGAGCTATCAGGACGCGCTGAGCGGCAGCATGGGCGAGATCATCCGCAACGCCGTGCAGCTGGCCCTCGGCGGCTTCCTGTCGCTGGCCGGAGGTCGGCGCGGGGCGAAGCCCGGGTCGCCGACCGCACCCGCCGTGGAAGGCGCCTACCAGCTCGGCCGTGGCGAGGCTCGCAACGGCCGCTCCACCGACGCCCTGCTGTCGGCCTACCGGATCGGGGCGCGGGTGTCGTGGCGGGAGATGTCGGCCAGCGCGGTGCGAAGCGGGATCGACTCCGACACGCTCGCGGCCTTCGCGGAGCTGGTCTTCGCCTACATCGACGAGCTCTCGGCGGCCAGCGTGGCCGGACACACCGACGAGCTGGCGAGCACCGGCCGGGTGCGCGAGCGGCTGCTCGAACGCATCGCCCACCACCTCCTCGACGGCTCGTCCACCGACGAGGTCCTCGAGTCCGCGAAGCGTGCCGAATGGGAGGAACCGACCACGCTCACGGCAGTGATCGTTCCCGAGGCGCAGGCCCGCCCCGTGCTCGGCGCGATCTCGGGAGCCACCCTTCAGGCGGTCGACCGCGACGAGCTCCCCGACCGGGTGCTCCTCCTGGTGCCCGATGCCCACGACCGCGGGCGCGCCGGACTGCTCCGGGTGTTGGACGGTCGCGGGTGCATCGCCGGCCCGGCGCGTCCGTGGTTGTCGGTGCGGGCGTCGTACGACCGGGCGCTGCGGGCGCACGTCGCCGGTCTGGTCGGCGACACCGAGGTGCACCTGGCGCGGCTGGTGCTGACTGCCGACGCCGACGCGCTGGCCGACCTGCGGGCCCGGGCGCTGGCGCCGTTCGCCGAGCTGCGCCCCGCGGTCGCCGAGAAGCTCACCGACACCCTGCGCTCCTGGTTGCTGCACCACGGTCGGCGCGAGGACGTCGCCGCCGCCCTGTTCGTGCACCCCCAGACCGTGCGCTACCGCATGGGTCAGCTCCGCGAGATCTTCGGCGACGGCCTCGACGACCCCGACACCGTGCTGGAGCTGACCATCGCGCTGAGCGCGGAGCCGGAAGGAATCCCCGGCTGACCGGGGATCCCTGAACATGTCAGCCTCTGCACGGGCCGACAGGTTCAGGGAAGGGCTGACAAGTCAGGCCGATCCGATGATGTCGCCGTGGACCATGCGGCCCGCGACGACCGTGGCGGCGACGGGCATCGAGCGGAGTCGGCGTCCCTGCTCGGAGGTGTCGCCGCTGGGGTCGAGCGGGTCGGCGTCGAGGAGGACCAGGTCGGCGGGCATGCCGGCGTGCACGGCGCCCTGACCGTCGACGGAGCCGGCCAGCGCCTCGCGCGCGGTGAGCGCCTGTTCGGGGTGCCACGCCTCCCGGTCGTCGCCCGAGCGGTGCACGGCGGCGGCGATGGCCAGCCAGGGGTCGAGGGCGGAGACCGGCGCGTCGGAGCCGAGGGCCAGGGTCACGCCGTCGTCGACCATCCAGCGCAGCGGGAAGCAGCGGTCGGCGCGGTCGGGCCAGACGATCTCGGTGACGTCGCGGTCGTCTAGCAGGTGGGCCGGCTGCACCGACGCGCGGACGCCGAGGGCAGCCATCCGGGTCACGTCCTCGCGCGTCATCAGCTGGGCATGCTCGATCGAGCCACGGGCGCCCGTCTCCTCGTACGCCGCCAGCGCGTCGTGGCAGGCCGCGTCACCGATCGCGTGGACTGCGGTGTGGAGGCCGCGCTCGGTCGCGCGGGCCATCAGGGCGCGGAGCTCGTCGGGCGTCTGGTTCGGAGCCCCGGAGCCGGATCCGTCGGCGTACGGGTGCTCGCACCACGCCGACCGGGTGTTGAGGGAACCGTCGCTGATGATCTTCAGCGGGCCCATCGTCAGCAGCTGCTGGCCTTCCACCAGCGGGTCACCGGTGCGCAACCCTGCGGAGATCGTGTGCTCGAGGGCATCGGCGTAGACACCGCGCCGCACCCGCAGCACGTCGGCGCCGCGCGCCAGTCGTTCGGGCCACGCGTCCAGCGCCTCGCCGTACTCGAGGTCCACCACCCCGACCACACCCTTGGCCGCGGCATCCGTGAGCGTGCGAACGTAGGCCTCGGGCGAGGTCTCGTCTCCGGCGATCTCGAAGATCCGGCGGTAGGCGCCGTACCACTCGCTCTCCAGGACCACCCCCTCACGCGGAGCCAGCCCAAATGCGGCCAGCGCCCGTGAGTTGAGCCACCCGTGGTGCGCGTCGCCACTGATGAGCACGATCGGCACGTCATCAGTCACTTCGTCGAGGTCAGCCACGGTGGGCTGGCTCGGCCAGGTGATCGGCCGGTGGCCGTAGCCGACGACCGGCCGCCCGGGCGACGTCGCGAGCCGGGACCGCAGCCGGTTGAGTGCCTCGTCGACCGACCGGGTGCCCACCATGTCGACGCGGCCCGTCGTCGCCGTCCACATCTTCAGGTGGGTGTGGGTGTCCCAGAGCCCTGGAATCAGCCACCGGCCCTCGGCGTCGACCTCCTCGATGCCGGCTGGACGCTCCAGGTCGTGGCCCACTTCGCGGACCATCCCGGCCTCCACCAGGAGGTCGACGGGACCGGTCCATGGGGGCCCGTCGCCGAGCTCGACGAGGTGTGCCCGGCGCAGAAGAAAGTCGCTCACGGCGTCACGCTAGTGGCGAATGGGCTCCTGGCGGCTACGGTCGACCCGACGGCACCCGTCCCTGTGCAGAAGGAATCACGCTATGGCGCTCCACCTCAACGGCCAGCGACTGGCCACCATCGCCTACGACTACGGCCTGTTGCTGGTCACCGACGCTGGCTGGCAGCTCACGATCGAGACCGACCTGACCCTCACCGAGCCCGGCCACGACGACCTGACGACGGCTGCCGGCGAGGCCGATGGGGTCGTGGACCGCCTGGAGCATGCCGTGGGCCAGGCCATCTCGTCGTTCGTGATCAACAAGCAGGGCGGGCTGACCTTCGCGATCGCCGGGCTCGTCGTCAAGGTCGAGCCGTCCGAGGAGTACGAGGCCTGGAACATCGTCGGCCCCGCGCAACAGCGCGTGGTCTCGATGCCTGGCGGAGAGGTCGTCGAGTCGGCCTGACGCCTCAGACGTGCCCTCAGACGTGTCGGCGTGACTGCACGACCCGGAAGCGCGAGGCCACGTAGGCGCCATCGGTGTACGACGCGTTGGCGGCCGGGTTGGCGCCGGTGCCGTGGAAGTCGGAGTAGGCCGCGGACTGGTTCACGAAGACGCCGCCGAGCAGGTTCTCCGACAGCGCGACGCCGGCGTCGAGGGCGGCCTCGCGGACGTCTTCGAGCACCTCGTCGGACGTGGCGTAGACCGCGGCCGTCATCGCGCCGTATCGGCGCACCGTGTCGCGGAACAGCCTGACCGACTCGTCGGTGTCGGCCGTGGCGATGAGATAGGCCACCGGACCGAAGCACTCGGTCTCGTAGACGTCGGAGTCGGCAGACGTCAGGCCCACGATGGTGGGCGTGCGCACCGTCGCGTCCGGGTACGCCGGGTGGGTCAAGGTCCGCGACTCCACGAGCACGTCGCCGCGCAACGCGGCCTCCTCCAGGCGGTCGAGGACGGCCCCGTTGACCACGCCGCCGAGCAGCTCGACGGCGCGGGACTCGTCGCCCAGCAGCTTGTCGAAGGCGGCCGACAGCCCGGCGCCGACCTCGGCGACGCTCTTGTGGCCCTCGTCGGTCTCGATGCCGCCGGCGGGCAGGTAGACGTTCTGGGGCGCCGTACACATCTGGCCGGTGTAGAGGGCGAAGGAGAACGCGAGGTTCTGGCACATCGCGGCGAACGACGACGTCGAGTCGACGACCACGGTGTTGACGCCGGCCTTCTCGGTGAACACCGTGGCCTGGCGGGCGTTCTCCTCGAGCCAGTCACCAAAGGCGTTGCCGCCGGTGAAGTCGATGAGACGCACCTCGGGCCGCACCGCAAGGGTGGCGGCCAGCTTGTCGTCAGGGCCCTCGGCGGCCAGCGTGACCAGGTGCGGGTCGAAGCCTGCCTCCTCGAGTACCTGCTGGCACACCTCCACCGTGATGGCCAAGGGCAGCACGGCGCCCGGGTGCGGCTTGACGATGACGGGGTTGCCGCAGACGAGCGAGGCAAACAGGCCCGGCCAGGAGTTCCAGGTCGGGAAGGTGTTGCAGCCGATCACCAGCGCCAGCCCACGCGGCACGATCGTGAACGTCTTCTCCATCCGCAGCGGCTCGCCTCGCCCCGGCTTCTCCCACAGCGCGGTGGGCGGAGTGCGGGTCATCTCGGTCCACGCATAGGCGATCGCCTCGAGAGCGCGGTCGAGCGCGTGCGCACCGCCGGCCTGGAACGCCATCACGAAGGCCTGGCCGCTGGTGTGCTGGACGGCGTTGGCCAGCTCGAAGATGCGGCCGTGGAGGCGGTCGAGGATCTCCAGGCACACGCCGGTGCGGCCCTCGGGGCCGGCATCGCGCCAGGCCCGCATGCCGGCGACGGCCGCTTCGATGAGCGGGTCGACGTCGGTCACGTGGGGGTAGGAGACCTCGAGGTCGAAGCCGTACGGCGACCGCTCGGTCGCCACGTGGCCCACCGACCCGGGCGTGTCCAGCGGGAAGCTCTGGCCCCGCCACGCCTCGAACGCCGCCTTGCCTTCGGCCGCGGCGTTCTCGCCGTACACCCGAGGCGACGGCGACTCGTCGAAGGCGGAGTAGTACTCCCGGCTCGCGGAGGCACGCACCGCGGCGTCGAGCCGCTCGCGGTGCTTGGCCAGCAGGGTGGTGTCGAGCACGTCCGAGGTCATAGCAGTCACTCAACTGCCCCGTCGGCAGGGAGGCAAGTCGGCGGGACTAGCGTGCGGCGCATGACGAGGCGCGCGCTCGGGGTGCTGCTGCTGGCGACGGTCGTGGGCGTCGCCGCGGGTGTCGGCATCAGCTACCTGCGCCAGCCGGAAGCAGCCGCGGGCGGCACGGCCACCCCGATCCCGGCTGTCTCCCCGAGCGTGCCGATCGACCCGCCCGCCACGATCGCGCCGTACGCCCCCGACATCGACTACCCGGCGCTCGGCTCCGGCCTCGAGTTCGGGATGCAGCGGATGGGCAACTCGGTGCAGGCCTGGCGGGTCCCCGTGCCTCGTGGCTGGAAGGCCTTCACGGTCCCCGGCGACGAGCCGGTCCCGCCGAAGGACCGCAGCGGCTACGACGAGCTCCGCTTCCGCCCGGCTGACGAGCCGTCCGACGGTGGCTACAGCCTGCGCGTCAAGACGGTGAACGCCCACCTGGCAACCGGAGCGATGGTCGCGGCCCGCCTGGCCGCCGTACGTGATGCCTACCCCGAGGTGACGGTGCTGAGCCAGAGCGAGGACTCGTTGAAGTTCACCTTCCGCGACGGCAACAACCGGCTGCGCTACAACTACTTCCACTGGTTCGCCGCTCCCGGGTCGGCCGAGGCCAGCCTGGAGATGTCGGTCGCGGGACGCGCGGTCGACGAACCCGGCCTCGGCGCCCTGTTCGCGGCGTTCGACAGCACGCTGCAGGCGGTCTGACGCCGCAAGGGCCACCGTCCGAGGACGGTGTCCCTGCTGGGGGAAAGTGGATCAGTCGTCGAGGCCAGCGGTGACACTGCCCCGCGGGCGGCGACGCTCGAGGCGCTCGGGACGCTCGCCGCGCTCGCTCCGCTCTCCCCGTTGGTGGCTCCGGCGACCGGGGCCGCCGCGGCGACCCTCACGGCCGCCCCACAGCTCGGCGAGGGCCGAACCGTCACTGGAGCGGCGCCAGACCCGCCAGCCGTTGACCTCGTAACCGGCGAGGTGACGGGCGGCCGCGGACGGGCTGTCCGCCACGTGGCCGTCTTCGAGGTGCATCCTGCCGTCGGCGTCGACGCGGGCCGTGTGCCGCTCGCCGCTGTTGCGGCGCTCCCACACGAGCTCCTCGTCGGCGGCCAGCAGTTCGCGGCTGATCATCTTGGCGAGCTTGCGGCCCGCCGGCTCACCGTCGCGCCGCATCGGGCGGTGCGCGGTGGTGCTGGTGCTCGGCTCGAGATCGAGGATCCGGCGGAGCACGGTGTTGGGGGTGTCGATGAAGGCCTCGGCCCGCTCCTGGAGCAGCGCGTAGACCTCGTCGTCGACTCGAATCGTGGGACTCATGTGAGTCTCCTTTCGTCTGCGGCCGGGACTGTCACGGCCGCCTGTGCAACAGTGTGACAGACAGACAGTTTGAATGCAAGGTGCGACTTGTCGGCCTTTTTCTGAACTTGTCGGCCGCTCCTAGGGCCGACAAGTTCAGATTTCTCCGGTTGACCGGAGAAATCTCGCGGGCGCATCCCAGGCCGCCAGCCGCGCTGCGAGCTCGCCTCACAGTCCCCACTGACCCCACTGTCCCCACTGCTTACAGGGAACCGGCGCCGACTAGTGCTTGGGGGCTACCTGTGGTGGTCTATATGGGAGTCCACGTTAGGACCAAAGCACCTAGTACCTGCCCAGCACATCAGGCATGCTGGCAGTCCCCCCATCCAGCGACGAACCTGTCGCCGTCAAACGAAGGCATGTCCCCCCCATGTCGCAGATATTCACGCGTTCTTCACGACCCCGCGGCGCGGCACTAGCCGCCCTGGCCGCCATGATCGTCTTCCTCGCGGCTCCCGCCTTGGCCTCCAACTCGAGCTCTAGCTCGACGTCGGGCAACGACAAGATCTCCGGGACCAAGGGCGACAACGTCATCAACTCCCGCGCCGGCAACGACACCATCTATGCCTTGGCCGGTGACGACTCGCTGAAGGGTGGGCCCGGCACCGACCTCGTCCTGGGCGGACCAGGCAACGACGTCGCGTTCGGTGGACCCGGCGACGACGGCCTCTACGGCTCCGACGGCAACGACGACATGGGCGGCGCGACCGGCAACGACCTCCTCGACGGCGGCATCGGCGACGACCTCCTCAACGGCGGACCGGGCGACGACACTCTCACCGGCATCGACGGGAACGACCACATCGGCGGAGCGAGCGGCAACGACCTCCTCGACGGCGGCATCGGCGACGACCACCTCGACGGCGGACCCGGCAACGACACCGTCACCGGCTCCGACGGCAACGACACGATGAGTGGCGCGATCGGTGACGACAAGATGGACGGCGGCTTCGGCGACGACTGGCTGCACGGCCACGCCGGCAACGACGTAGTCCTGGGCGGCGAAGGCAACGACCACCCGCAGGGCGGTCCCGGCGACGACTGGGTCGACGGCGGTCCCGGCAACGACGAGCTCGACGGCGAGTGGGGTGTCGACGTCATCATCGACGGTCCCGGCAACGACGGAGTGACCGGCGACCAGGATGGGGACATCATCTTCGTCGGCCCCGGCCAGGACGAGATCTACGGCGAAGAGGGCGACGACTTCATCTACGTCCTCAACGACGGGGACGTCGACAACCTCTACTGCCAGGGCGACAACGACACGCTTGTGTTCGTCGGCAGCCGCGACCCGCTCGACGTGATCCACACGGTGGCCACCGGCGGCTGCGAGACGGTGATCGTGGGCGCAGCGCCGCCCGTGAACTGGCCCTACTGACCGATACCCCCCTGCGGCTCAGAGGCCGTGAGTGGTCACCGAGTCGAGCACCGCGACGGCCGTACGGCGGTCGGTGGCGCGCACCTGCACCCACAACAGCCGGTTGCCGGCCACCTGGACGACCCGCTCGACGGTGACGTCGGGGCAACCGGTGAAGTAGACGGTCACCGAGCGGTCGCCCTCGCGGGCGTCATCGACCGGATCCTCGGCGGACGCACACTCGGGGTGACCGGGCACCTGGCTGGGCAGCTTGGTGGCCGGCAGGATCCCGGCGAAGACACCCTCGCCCCCGCCGCTCGACCAGTCGGCGCCGCTGCCGACCGAAAGTGCCGGATACGTCGTGTCGGCGCCGGGCGGGAGCCAGCCGTCGGTCTCGGTGGCCTGGTCCCAGTCGTCGGGCACCGTGACGCTGACACTGAGTCGCGGGCGTCGGTGAGGGTGATCGTGTCGTTGGCGCTGCTCCAGGCCGCGTAGCCGGCGGCGGCTCCGCCGAGGAGCAGCAGTCCGCCGACGACGCCGACCAGCGCGACCCGGCCTCGGCGGGCGGGGGGCGGCGTCGGTTCGGCCAGGGCACCGGCCACCGGCAGCGGCGAGGGGCGCGCCCCGGGCTGGGTCAGCTGCGGGTCCAACGGGAGCACCCGCGGAGCGTCGGCCGGCGCCGCCTCGTTCCCGCTGGCGCGGACCAGCGCATCGGTGAACGCCGCCACGTCGGGCCAGCGATCCTCGCGGTCCTCGGCGAGCCCGCGGCGTACGACGTCCTCGACGGCGGCGGGGACGGGCCACTCGGGCGTCGACATCGGGTCGGGCGCGCCGCGCGCGCGGCGGCCGCCAGCGACCGGTGCCCGTGGGGCGGGCGTCCGGTGAGCAGCAGATAGGTCAGCGCGGCCAGCGAGTACTGGTCGGCGCGGGCGTCGAGACGCTCGCCCTGCGCCTGCTCGGGGGCCACGAACGTCGGGGTGCCGGCGATCATCGTCAGCCGCGACGACATGTCGACGGCCTTGCCGAGGCCGAGGTCGCCCACCATCGCCCGCACCTCGGACGCGTCTCGACAGGCTCGACCGATGCCGACGAGCCGTCCACGGTGCGGAACAGCACGTTGGCCGGCTTGACGTCGCGGTGCAGCACGTTCCGCTCGTGCAGGGCGGTGCAGCCCGAGCCCGACCTGGCGGATCACCTCGAGGGCCTGGTCGCGCGGCAGCCCGCCGGCGTCGAGCCGGTCGGCGAGGGTGCCCTGGTCGGCGAACGCCATCACCAGGTAGGGCCGGCCGTCGTCGAGCTCGCCGGCGTCGTAGACCGAGCACCACGTGCGGCGACTCGACCTTGCGCAGGAAGCGGCCCTCGTCGACGAAGCGCTGCTTGCACGTGGTGGTCGTCGGTCCAGTTGTCGGCGAGCACCTTGATCGCGACCGGGGAGTCGAGCTGCTCGTCGTAGCCCAGCCACACGGTCGCGAAGCCACCCGAGCCGATGCGCCGTCGTACGGCGTAGCGACCGATCCGGGTGGGTAGGGACACCCCGGCATTATGGTTCAGACCGACGAACGGAGGAGGCGCCGCGTGGAGCCCGACGACATCGACGACCTGGCCCGACGGGCCCGGGCCGGCGATCGTGACGCCCTGGAGTCGCTGCTGACCGCCGTCCGCCCGCGCACGCTGGCGATCTGCCGGGGTGTGCTGCCCTACACGCCCGACGCCGAGGACGCCTGCCAGGAGGCGCTGATCAACGTCGCCACCAAGATCGGCAGCTGGGCCGGCCAGGGCCGGTTCACCACCTGGCTGCACGTCGTCGCGGTCAACTGCGCCCGCACCGACCTACCGCCGGATGCAGCAACCAGGCCGTCGCCAGCGACGTGCTTCCGCTCAGAGAAGCCCGACCCGCGCACCACCAGCGTCATCGCCGGCACCCGCCTCGACCTGCTCGACGCGATCGAGACCCTCGAGCGCGACCACCCGCAGTACGTCGAGCCGTTGCTGCTGCGCGACGTCTACGGCCTGCCCTACGACGAGATCGCCGAGCAGGTCGGCGCCCCGCTCGGCACGGTGAAGGCGCAGATCCACCACGGGCGCAAGCTCGTCCGGCCGATGCTGCGAGGCCCCGAATGACCGCTCGTCGTACTGGCGCCGCGCTCGCCGCGGCGGCCCTGCTGCTCGGCGGCCTGAGCGCCTGCACGGACGCCGACTCCTCACCGCCACGCCGAGGCCGAACAGACCACGTCCAGCGCCGCCGCCGACCCCACGGAGGACCCCGGACGCCGCGTCGACGACCCCGCCCTCGACGCGGCCGTCAGCGAGCCCTCGAGGACTCGCGTCTACCCCGACGTCGGCGACCCGGGCGTCGACGCGCTGCACTACGGCCTCGACCTGACCTGGGACCCGCGAGACCCGGACGCTCGACGGGGTCGAGCAGCTGACCTTCCGCTCCACCGCCGACGCCGACCACGTGCAGCTCGACCTCGCGCCGCAGCTCGAGGTCGCGGCTGTGCACGGTCGACGGCGCCGACGCCGAGTTCGAGCACACGGCAAGGACCTCGTCGTCGAGCGGCGACTTCGTGGCCGACGAGCAGCTACGTGCTGACCGTGCGCTACTCCGGCACGCCCGCAGCCGGTCGAGGCGCCCACCACCCGCGCCGACTTCAGCACCACGGGCTTCACGGTCACGCCGAGCGGCGAGGCCTGGACGATGCAGGAGCCGTTCGGCGCCTACACCTGGTACGCCGTCAACGACCAGCCCTCCGACAAGGCGCTCTACGACTTCACGCTCACCACGCCGCGCCGTGGTTCGGGGTCGCCAACGGCGAGCTCGACCAGCCGCGAGGAGGTCGACGGCCAGCACGGTCACCGACCTGGCACCTCGACAGCCGCACGTCGTCGTACCTCATGACGGTCGCGTTCGGCGACTTCACGCATGCGCCGGACGAGTCCGCCAGCGGCGTGCCGATCAGCTACTGGGTCCCGAAGGCGCACGCCGACTACGCCGACGCGCTCGACGTCACGCCCCGACGCGCTGGCGCTGGGTCGAGTCGCAAGCTCGGGCCGTATCCCTGGTCGTCGCTGGGGATCCTGCTGGTCGACTCCCACAGCGGCATGGAGACCCAGACGATGATCACGCTGGGCGCCACCGACTACGCCACCAAGCCGAGGTGATCGTGCACGAGATCGCGCACCAGTGGTACGGCGACCAGGTCACGCCCGACCGACTGGCGCGACGTGTGGATGAACGAGGGCATGACGATGTACCTCCAGGTCACCTACCAGGCCGAGACGACCGGCACGCCGATCGAGCGAGGTCCTGCGCGAGGTGGTGCGCTCCGAGCGGCGAGTCGCGGCGCGGCAACGGTCCGCCTGCGGCGTACGACCCGGGCACGTTCGCGCGAGCTCAACATCTACTACGGCCCGGCGCTGATGTGGGACCAGCTGGCGCCGCGGTCGGCGACGACAAGTTCTGGGAGATGGTCAAGGCGTGGCCGACTGTCGACGCAGGACGGCGGCGTCGACCGCGAGGAGTACCTGCCCTGGGTCGAGGAGCAGACCGGCGCCGAGCTGTCGGAGTTCTTCGACGGCTGGCTGTTCGCCGAGCGGTCGCCGAAGTTCCCGAGGTCGCGCTGGGTCCGCTAGGTCCGCTCTGAGCGGAATCCCTTGCCCCACGTGGTCCGTGACCGGTCGAGTGTGCGCATGCGCTCCTCGTGCTCGGCGGCACGCGTCTTCCTCTCCCGCGCGATGGCGGCCGACGCGGTCGCCCGCGGCCACGACGTCACCTGCGCTGACGCGCGGCGTCGAGCGGCTCGGTGCCCGACGGCGCGCGGCACGTGGTCTGGGACCGGGCCGACGACGTGCCGGCCGCGCTCGCCGGCGAGAGCTTCGACGCCGTCGTCGACGTCTCGCGGCTCCCGTCGCACGTGCGCGCGGGCGGTCGCGGCGTTGCCCGACGCGCACTGGGTGTTCGTCTCGACGGTCAACGTGTACGCCGACAACGAGGCGCCCGACCCCGGCACCGACGGCCCGCTGCGTCGAGCCGATCGACCGACGACGGCGACCTCGAAGGAGAACCCCGAGGCGTACGGCGCGCATGAAGGTCGCGTGCGAGCAGCTGGTGCTCGACGGCGCGGCGTCGTCGATGGTGATCCGGCCCGGGCTGATCGTCGGCCCGGGCGACCCGTCCGGCCGCTTCACCTACTGGCCCGAGCGGCTCGCCGACGGCGGCGAGGTGCTGGCGCCCGGGGCGCCGACGACCGGACGCAGATCATCGACGTCCGCGACCTGGCCGAGTGGATCGTGCGCAGCGCTCGAGTCGGCGCACGACCGGCATCTTCGACGGCGTCGGCCCGTGATGCCGGTCGGCGAGCTCCTGGCGAGACCGCCGACGGGGTCGGCGGGTCGGCCGACGTCACCTGGCCGGGTCCAGGAGTTCCTGACGGAGCAGGGGGTCGAGCCCTGGGCGGGCGACGGGCGCGACTGCCGCTGTGGCTGCCGCGGCCGGAGTACGACGGGATGATGGCCCACGCCCCGAGCCGTCCTTCGACGGCCGGGCTGGCCGTGCGCCCGGTCGCCGACACCGCCCGCGACACCCTCGCCTGGCTGCGCGAGACCCCCGACGCCACCCGCACCGGTCTCGGCCGCGAGCGGAGGCCGAGGTGCTCGCCGCCTGGCACGCCCGCTGGAGCGGCTGAGTCAGCGGTCGTCTGCCGACGTCAGGCGGCTCGCGCAGGCGACCGCCTGCGCCAGGCACGGCTGCGAGCTGGCGTCAGCGCCAGAGCAGGTGACGGTGGCCTGGGTGAGGGCGCTCTTCGATCTCGGGGAGGGTCGGCGAGGTCCGGGTCGAGGAAGCTCATGTCCTCGTCGAAGAAGCCGCCTCGACCAGCGCGGGCAGGCCGACGTTGGTGACCACGTCGCGGGCGACGCAGTCCGCCTGTTCCTGGTTGAACCCGCCCTCCTTCACCAGGGCCTTGGCAAAGCTGGCGATCGCCGTTCGCGCTCGTCGCCGTCCGCGGGCGGGTCCGCCGACCCCGAGTCCGACGAGGTCGGCGACGAGGACGACGAGGAGCGCCGCGGTCGTTGCCGGACCTGCGGTCGGCGGGTCGGACCCGGCGGTCGAGTCGTCCGCGTCGCCGCGCAGCGGCCAGCGCCCAGACGCCGAGCGTCGCGACGACCAGACGACGGCCAGCGCGGCGGCCACGGCAGCGCGTGGCGGCCGGCCCGAGGCCGCCGCCGGTGCCGGCTCGCGGCGGTCTCCTCGACCGGCGGCCCGGTCAGCGGCGCCTCGGGCAGCAGCGCGGCCCGGCGCAGGTCGTCGCGCATGGCGGCGGCCGACGGGTAGCGCTCGGCGGGGTCCTTCGCCATCGCGGTCCGCAGGATCCGGTTGGCCTCGACGGCCAGCTCGCTCGACGGGTCGAGCTGCGGCACCGGCTGCTCGAGGTGGGCGGTGACGATCTGGTAGTCCGACGTGCCGGCGTACGGCGCCCGCCCGGTGAGCGTCGGCCCAGAGCAGGCAGCCCAGGGAGTAGATGTCGGAGGCGACGCTCGGCCTGGTCGCCGAGGTGCAGCTCGGGGGCCATGTAGGTCGGCGTGCCCATGGTGCCGGTGGTCGTGCCCGCGGTGCCCGACGCGCCGCGTCGATCGGCCGGGCGATCCCGAAGTCGCTGAGGTAGGCGCTGGTTGCCGTCGGTGCGCCGGCGCAGCAGCACGTTGGCGGGCTTGATGTCGCGGTGGATCGAGCCCGGCCGCGTGGGCGTCGGCCAGGCCGTCGGCGACCTGGCCCATCAGGTCGAGCGCCATGGCCGGCGGCGGGGCGCCGTACGCCTGGAGCAGCCCGCCGAGGTCGCCGTCGGGGATCAGCTGGGTCACCAGGTAGAGCCGGCCGCCCTCCTCGGCGTGGCCTCGCCGTGGGCGTAGACGTGCACGACGTGGGTGGAGTCGAGCGACGCCAGCGACCGCGCCTCGCGGATGAACCGCTCGCGGAACGCCGGGTCGTCGGCCAGGTGCGGCGAGATGACCTTGATCGCGACCTGGCGGTCGAGGGCCTCGTCGTGGGCCTCGAAGACCACGCCCATCCCGCCGCCGCCGATGCGGCGGCCGACCACGAAGTGCCCCAGCCGCTCACCCGCGCGCGGGTACCCCAACGACGTCACCCTGAAGTCCTACCCACCCGCGCACTGTTCCACGCCCGGCCGGCACGCGTCGGGCCGACCCTCAGCCCGTCGCCCCGTCCACGGGGCAGGTCGGTTGCCACGGACGGTCGTCGAAGGCCTGCCGCCACTCGGCTTCCGTGAGGTCGCGGCCAGCGAGGCGGCAGGCGAACTCGACGGCGTGCGCCGCGCTGGTGTCCCAGTAGTAGAGACTGCCGCTGCTCGTGGTGATCACGATCGTGCGGTCATCGGCTCCGAAGCTCGCGAACACGGTCACCTTCTCGGGCAGCACCACCGAGCCGAGGAGCTCCCCGGTCGGACCGTCCCAGAGGCTGACGCTGCCGTCGCGGCCGGTGGTGACGATCCGCGACCCGTCGGCCGAGTACTCCGTCGCCCAGATCGTCGTGGCGTCTCCCGTGGTCGGCGGCTGCACGGGCTCCCCCGTCACGAGGTCGAGGACGACCAGCTCGCCGCGCGTGCCCGTGATTGCGGCGTGCCGACCGTCCGGTGAAGTCGCGAGCCACCCGGCGTCGAAGCCAACCTCACCGCGACGCACCTCACGTCCCGTGTCGAGGTCCACCAGCACCCACTGCCGGCTCACGTGGTCGACGGTGTAGTCCTCCACGTAGCCGGGTGTCAGGACCAGCGCCCGTCCTGCCGGGCCCAGCGACACGGCCCCACCGTGAGTGTCCAGGGGCATCGGCTCGCCCACCGGGTCCAAGGTTGCGGCATCCCGCATGCTCAGGTCGCCCTTCGTGCTCAGCAGGGCGATCCTGGTGCCGTCGGGGCTGAAGTCCACGCCGACGAACACGCCGTCCAGGGAGACCTCGTCCACCACCTCGGCAGTGGTGGGGTCCCACACCTGGAGGAACCTGCGGCCGACACTCGCGACCCGCGTTCCATCCGGACTCCAGGTGACCGCCAGGTGGTTGCAGCTCCTCCCCGACGACCCGTGTCCATCGCTGCTCGGCGACGTCGTAGAAGCGCAGAGCGTCGCCCAGCCAGTTCACGATGTGTCGACCACCCGGCGCCGGCAGCGGGTCCCCGGCGGCCGGTGGCTCCGACCTGGAAGACGGTCGTCAGGAACTGGCTCTCGCCCCGCAGGTCCCAGGCACGGACCGCCCGGTCCTCGCCGGCGCTGTACAGCACGGAGTCGTCGGGGCTGAACGCCAGGCCGATCGCGCCCTCGCCGAGCCGCAGTCGCTCGCGGGGTGCCCCGGTCGCGACGTCCCAGACGATGCCGGTCCGGTCCCAGGACGACGACGCCAACGTCGTCCCGTCGTGGGAGAAGCGAAGGGCCCGCACCTGGTCGGTGTGGCCGTGCAGCTCCCGACGTATCCGGCCCGTCCTGGCGTCGAGCAGCAGCAGCCGATCGGGGGGTTCGGTGACGGCCAGGAGCGTGCCGGCCGCGTTGAGCTCGAAGAAGTTGGTGGCGTTGTGCCGGACACCCATGCCGCCCACGTCACGCGCGCGGGCGTAGAGCCGGCGACCGCTGACCACGTCGTACGCCGACAACGGCATGCTCGTGTACGCCGTCCGGCCGTCCGGGCTGAGGGCCACCCGGCTCCACCTGAACATGCCGTCCTCGGGCAGCTCGACCCGCATCGACAGCACAGCCGTCGTCGCCTCGTTGCGCAGCTCCCACACGAGGAGGTCGGTCCTCGTCGGCCACCAGTAGCCGTCCGATCTCGCATTCGCTGGATGGTGGCCGCGAATGCGCGGCCGTTTGCGCTGAAGCCGACGTCGACGACCCGCAGGGTCCCGAGGGGATCCCCGCGAGCCGAACGGGGGCCCGCTCGAGCTTCCGGCCGTCCAGCAGCAGCGCCGGGTCGCGCATCACGCCGGCAGGTCCGGCGGCCAGGAGCGAGCCGTCGGGACTGAACGCCAGCGGGGACATCCACTGGAGCGGGATGCTGTCGTCGGTGCGCGGGACCTCGGCGAGGGTCTCCCACGTCGTGGTGTCGTACAGCCGCAGCGCGCCGCGACGGTCGTAGACGGCCAAGGACCCCCCGTCGGGGCTGACGTCCAGACCCGTGACCGGGTCGCCGTCGTAGGCGACGGAGCGGACCAGCTGTGGGCGCTGCTGGAGCACCGCCAGCAGGTTCGCCCGGGTCGCCGGCGAGTCGTCCAGCCGGACGCCGGCCACCGCGAGCAGCACCGCCAGGTCGATGTCGTCGGTCGCCAGCGCCCGGGCACCGGCGCGGCGGGCTCGGCGGAGGTCCCGGCGGCCAGCGCCGCCACCGCGTTGGTGTCGGCGCGATCGGCCTGACGTACGGCGAGGCCGCCAGCGACCAGCAACGCCGACCAGCAACACCACCGCCCCGGCGAGCAGGCCACGCTGTCGGCGGATCAGCCGGGCCTGGACCCTCGCCCGGACCTCGGCAGCACGCCGTTCGGACTGCTTCCGCCTGCTCGGCGGCGTCCAGGAAGGCAGCCTCGGTCCCGGTCAGGGTGGGATTCCCCGGGCCCGCCACTCCAGGGCCTGGCTCAGCCGGGCCCCTCGGTACAGCTCGCTGTCCACCCGGCCGAGCAGGTCCCAGGAGTCGGCCGCGGTGCTGAGGTGGTGCAGGATCCGCTGTCCTTCGACGTCCTCCTCGAGCCAGCCCTGCAACCGGGGCCAGGCACGCGCCAGCGCCTCGTGGGCGATCTCGACGACCCCGGCATCGCTGGTGACCAGGCGCGAGCTGACCAGGAGGTCGATGACACGCTCGTGCTCGGGGTCGGTGGACAGGAGTCGGCGCGGAACCCGGCTGCGGACCGGCTCGCCCTCGGCACCAGCCGTGACCAAGCGGAGCACGAGGTCGCGGAGCACGTGCCTCTGGTCCTCCTCGATGTCGGCGTACACCGTCTCCGCCGATCGGGCGACGGCGCCGCGAATGCCACCCGACGCGGCGTACCCCGCCACGGTCAGGGTGCGGCCCTCACGTCGGTTCCAGGTCTCCATCAGTGCGTGGGACATGAGCGGCAGCGCGCCGGGAGTACCGGCGACCTCGCCGACGAGCAGGTCGACCAGCCCGGCTTCGATCAGCAGTCCGGACTGCCGCGCCGGCTCCTCGATGGCCTCGCGCAGCGACTGCTCGCTCATGCCACCCAGCAGGTGGAGGCTGCGCTCGACCAGTCGGGCGAAGCCGGGGTGGACCGACACCTGCGACACGCGGTCGGCGCGCATCGCCACCACCACGATCCCGGGGCCCAACGACCGTCGCGCCAGCTCGGCGAGGAACTCGCTCCGCTCACTTTCGTCGCGACAGAGCGAAAAGACCTCCTCGCACTGGTCGACGACCAGCACATCGCTCGTCGCGGGGTCGGGGGCAGCGGCCAATGACCGCAGAGGGTGCTCTCCGGGAGTCAGCACCACGGTGGCGCGGCCCTCATGACGCAGCGCCGCGGCGATCCCGGCCCGGACCAACGACGACTTGCCGCACCCCGAGGGACCGACCACGGTCAGCGAGCCCGACCGCCTGAGCAGGTCGAGGCACACGAGCAGGTCTGGTTCGCGTCCGAAGAACGACTCGGCGTCGTCCACGTCGTACGGGCTCAGGCCCCGGTAGGGGCACACCGGACTGGCGGGGAGCAGCCCACCGACGAGCAGTGAGTCGTCCTGCCTGAGGATCGCCTCCTCGAGAGACGCGAGCTCCAGGCCGGGGTCCAGGCCGAGCTTGTCGGCCAGCAACGACTTCACGCGTCGGATCGTGCGCAGCGCCTCGGCCTGGCTGCCCGCTTGGTACTGGGCCCGGGCGAGCAGCGTCCACCGCTGCTCGCGCAGTGGAGCCGAGGCCACCATGCTCTCCGCCATCGCCAGCACGTCGAGGTGCAGCCCTGCTCGCAGGGACGCGTCGACCCGGAGCTCCTCCGCCTCGAGCCGGAGCTCCTCGAGCCGTGCAGACTCGATCATCGCCGGGTCCCACGACTCGACGTCCTCGTACGCCGCCCCGCGCCAGAGGTCGAGCGCCTGCGCCACCATCGACGCGGCGCGCTCCGGCTCACCGAGCAGCAGCAGCTCGCGGCTGCGCAGGGTCAGCCGCTCGAAGCGGTGCGCGTCGACCTCCTCGGCGGGAACCTCCAACGTGTAGCCGTGGGCCGACGTCTCGATGTGTCCCGCTCCCAGCTCGCGGCGCAGCCGGACGACGCAGCCCTGCAAGGCCTTGCGGGACGAGGGCGTCGGCTGGTCGCCCCACACGGCCTGGGCGAGCTGGTCGGCACTGATCGGCCGACCGACGTACAGCGCGAGGGCGCTGAGCACGGCCCGGTCCCGACGGCCGATGACACGCCCGTCGCAGGTGAGCGGGCCGAGCACACCGATGCCCATTGCTGCACTGTCCGCCCGGCCGATGGGCCGTCAACCGCGGAGTTACCGCTGGGTTACCGGCTGGTGCCACACCTGAGGGTCGTCGTGACCGCTCGACCCGGGCGGTCCCGGGCGGCGACCTACAACGAGGCGCAATCATGGAAGGAACCCCATCATGAAGAGACTCCTGTGCACCGCGGCTGCCGGCCTCGCGCTGGCCCTCCTCCCGTCGCTGACGGCCCCCGCCTCGGCCACCGGGCCGCTCGGGGGGCCCGGTCATCGACCAGGGCACGGTCGACGATGAGCAGCACTACCTCGTCGAGGACAGCTGCGACGTGCCCGGCCTGACCACCCAGGTCGACATCATCATTCACGGCACCTACGTCTACCGTGCCGTCGGCCGCGACCGGCTGCCGTACGTCTCCGAGCACTGGGTGCTCGACCACCGGTTCACCAACGTTGCCAACGGCAAGTACGTGACGATCAATGTGGACCTCTGGGAGAACGACATCCTCGTCAAGGACAACAGGGACGGCACGAACACCGGCCTCAACGCGGGCACGGTCTACTCGGAGATGCACGACGCAAGCGGCCGCAAACTCGCGTACGAATCGAACTGGACCCTGTCTCGATGGGTCAAGGACAACGGTGGCACCCCGCGGGATCCTGGCGACGACGAGTGGCTCGACTGGGTGGTTCTCCGTGAGGGCGGGCACGTCGCCGACTACTGCGCAGCCACCGTCGCCGCGGTCTCCGACCCGAGCCGGCATCACGGTCCGCGGCCACCCCAGCTGGCGCACCCTCGCCCCGCTGCTCCGCTCCCACCCACGGATCGCCCACTAGCCGGGAGGCGCACCATGCACCAGCTCACCGTCACGCTCGCCGCACTGGCGATGGCGATCGTCCCGCTCGGTGGGGTGCCGACCTCACCCAGCCTGGCGTCAGCGCCGTACCTCGCACGGGGCGCACCGGACGCCGGACGCCCGCGAGAGCTACGTCCTGCCCGGCGACTGTGGCTACCCGGAGAACGTGGAGGTCTACGGCGGCAAGTACTACGTGGGCACCCTGTGCGGCCAGATGTACCGAGGTGACCTGAGGGAGGAGCGGGCCGAGGTGTTCGTGCCGCCCGGTCCCGGACCCAGGATCGTCGGCGGGATCGAGGCGACGGCCACGCGCCTCGTCGTGGCGCGGGCGGCCACGGGGCAGGCCCACGTGTTCAACCGCTTCACCGGCAAGCTCGTCGCCAGCTTCTACAACGGCCACGAGGATGAGTCGATCGTCAACGACGTGGCCGTCACGCCCGACGGCGATGCCTACCTCACCGAGTTCATCGGTTCGAAGCTCTACCGGATCCCGCCGCCAAGGATCTCCCGTCACCGCGCCAAGCTGCAGACCCTGCCGGTCTTCCTCAGCTTCCGGGGAACGGCGTTCCCCGTCCAGGAGGGCAGCGCCAACGGCATCGTCGCGACGCCGGACGGCCGCTTCCTGGTCGTCGCCCACTACGGCGCGGGGAGCTCTACCGGGTCAGGCTCCATGACAAGCGAGTCACTAAGATCGACCTGCAGGGCAGGCGCCTGTCGGCCCCGACGGCATGGTCCTGAACAACGCCGACGTGTTGTACGTCGCCGAGCCCGAGAAGGGGCGGATCACCGAGATCCGGCTGAGCAACCACTACACCCGGGCCGCATCGTGTCGCGGACCACCAGCCCGCTGTTCCGCTGCCCGACCGCCGTGGACATCGCGGGCGACCGACTGCTGGTGTCCAACAGCCAGTACTGCAGCGACGAGATCGTGCTGCCCGTTCCCGCTGACGAGTGTCCCGATTCCCTAGGAGGCGCTCAGAACAGCAGGGCCGCCGCCGGGTCCTCCATGATCGCGGCCACGTCGGAGAGGTAGCGCGAACCCTTCTCCCCGTCGACGTGGCGGTGGTCGAACGACAACGCCAGCGTGGTGATCTGGCGGACCACGATCTCGTCGTCGACCACCCACGGCTGCTTGCGCACGGTGCCGAAGCACAGGATCGCCGACTCGCCCGGGTTGATGATCGGGGTGCCCGAGTCGACGCCGAAGACGCCGACGTTGGTGATCGTGAACGTGCCGCCGCTCATCTCGGCCGGCTGGGTCTTGCCCTCGCGCGCCGTCGCGGTCAGCGCGTTGAGGGCCCCGGCCAGGTCGAGCAGCGACAGGTCCTGGGCTTCCTTGACGTTCGGCACGACCAGGCCGCGCGGGGTGGCCGCGGCGATGCCGAGGTTGACGTAGCTCTTGAAGACGACCTCCTGCGCGGCCTCGTCCCACCACGAGTTGATCTCGGGCGTACGACGCATGGCCAGCACCGCGGCCCGGGCGAGGACGAGCAGCGGGGAGACCTTGACGTCCTTGAACTCGCGGCGGCTCTTGAGCCGGTCGACGAACTCCATCGTGCGGGTCACGTCGACGGTGATCCACTCGGTGACGTGCGGCGCGGAGAAGGCCGAGTCGACCATCGCCTGGCCCATCATCTTGCGGACGCCCTTGATCGGCTCGCGGCGCTCGCGTTCGCCGCTCGCCTGGTTTCGAGGAAGGCGCGCTAGCGCCCTCTCTCGAGACCTACGGCGAGCCGGACGCAGCCTCCACGTCCTCACGGGTGACCACACCGCCCTCGCCGGAGCCGACCAGGGCGGCGAGGTCGACGCCGAGGTCCTTGGCCAGCTTGCGCACCGGCGGCTTGGCCAGCGTGCGGACGTCGCCGTTGCTCGAGGCGGCGGGGGCGGCGGCTGCGTGTGGCCGGGACGGCCGGCTCGTCGGCCTCGACCACCGCCGGCGGCTCCACGTTGCCGGTGGAGAAGGACATCTGCACCTGGTCGTGGGTGGTCCGCTCGGCGGCCGCCGCCGCGGGCGAGGTCGCCTTGCGTGGCCGCCGCATCGCGTCCCGCTCGACCTTGTTGCGGCCGACCAGGCTCTCGCCCTCGCCGCCGCCGCTGGCCGCGCGGGTTGGACAGGTCCATCTCGCCCAGGTCGGCCTGGGTCGGAGCCGGCGCCGGCGTCTCGACCGGCTCGGCCGGCGCCTCACCCTCGGCGGCGATCGCGATGATCGGCGTGCCGACGGGCACCATCTCGCCCTCCGGCACGAGCAGGCCCGTGACGGTGCCGGCGTAGGGCGAGGGCAGCTCGACGAGCGACTTGGCGGTCTCGATCTCGACGACGATGTCGTTGATCGCGATCACGTCGCCGACCTTGACCTTCCAGGTCACGATCTCGGCCTCGGTCAGACCTTCGCCGACGTCGGGCAGCTTGTACTCGGGCATCGGACTCCTCAGCGGGCTGTGGTCAGAACGAGACGGCGCGGTCGACGGCGTCGAGGACGCGGTCGAGGTCGGGCAGGAAGTCCTCCTCGATGCGCGACGGCGGGTACGGCGTGTCGAAGCCGCCCACCCGGAGCACCGGCGACTCCAGGGAGTAGAAGCACTCCTCGGTGATCCGCGCGGCGATCTCGGCGCCCATGCCGAGGTTGACGTGCGCCTCGTGCGTCACGACGGCGCGGCCGGTGCGGCGTACGGACTCGTAGACCGGCGCCATGTCGAGCGGCGAGAGGGTGCGCAGGTCGATGACCTCCAGCGACCTGCCCTCGCCGGCGGCCGCCTCGGCCGCCTTGAGCGCGGTCTTGACCATCGGGCCGTAGGCCAGCAGCGTCGCGTCGCTGCCGCGGCGCACGACACGGGAGGTGAACAGCGGGTCGGGGGTGGCGTCCTCGTCGAGGTCGGCCTTGTCGGCGTGGTACTGCCGCTTGGGCTCGAGGAAGATCACCGGGTCGTCGCAGGCGATGGCCTGCTGGATCATCCAGTAGCCGTCGATCGGGTTGGAGCAGGCGACCACCTTGAGGCCCGGCGTGTGCGCGAACTGCGCCTCCGGCGACTCGCTGTGGTGCTCGACCGCGCCGATGCCGCCGCCGAACGGGATCCGGATCACCATCGGCATCTTGGACCTGCCCTGGGAGCGGAACCGCATCTTGGCGACCTGGCAGACGATCTGGTCGTAGGCCGGGTAGACGAACCCGTCGAACTGGATCTCGACGACCGGCCGGTAGCCGCGCAGCGCCAGCCCGACGGCGGTGCCGACGATGCCCGACTCGGCCAGCGGGGTGTCGATGACGCGGTCCTCGCCGAAGTCCTTCTGCAGGCCGTCGGTGATCCGGAAGACGCCGCCGAGCTTGCCGATGTCCTCACCCATGAGCAGGACCTTGGGGTCGTCCTCCATCGCCTTGCGCAGGCCCATGTTGAGGCCCTTGGCCAGCGTCACCTTGGTCATGACCGTGGCTCCTTCGAACGAGTCGAGGTAGGCCGCGAACCCGTCACGCTGGGCGGCCAGCTCCTCGGGAATCTCGGCGTAGACGTTGTCGAACATGCTCAGCGGCGAGGGGTCGGGCAGCGCCTTGCAGCCCTCGCGCAGGCGGGCGCCGAGGTCGTCGGCCTCGCCCTGGATGGCGTCGAAGAAGTCCTCGTCGGCCAGACCGTTGCGCTTGAGGTAGGCCCGCACCCGCGCGATCGGGTCCTTGAGCTTCCAGCGCTCGACGTCGTCGGAGAGCCGGTAGCGGGTCGGGTCGTCGGTCGTGGTGTGCGCACCCATCCGGTAGGTGTAGGCCTCCACCAGCGTCGGGCCCTGACCGTCGCGGGCCCGCTGCAGCGCCGCACTGGGTGACGGCGTACGTCGCCAGCACGTCGTTGCCGTCGACGCGGACGCCGGGGAAGCCGAAGCCGAGAGCCCTTTGGTAGAGCGGGATCCGGGTCTGGCGCTCGATCGGCTCGGAGATGGCCCACTGGTTGTTCTGGCAGAAGAACACGACGGGCGCGTTGTAGGAGGCGGCGAAGATGAACGCCTCGTTGACGTCGCCCTGCGAGGAGGCGCCGTCGCCGAAGTGGGCGATGACGGCCGCGTCGCGGTCGGGGTCACCGGTGCCGACGTCGCCGTCGCGCTGGATGCCCATGGCGTAGCCGGTCGCGTGCAGGGTCTGGGCGCCGATGACGATCGTGTAGAGGCCGAAGTTGTTCTCGTTGGGGTCCCAGCCGCCCTGGTCGACGCCGCGGTAGAGCCCGAGCAGCTCGAGCGGGTCGACGCCCTTGCACCAGGCGACGCCGTGCTCGCGGTAGGTCGGGAAGACGTAGTCCTGCGGGCGCAACGCCCGGCCGGCGCCGATCTGGGCGGCCTCCTGGCCGAGCAGCTGGGCCCAGATGCCGAGCTCGCCGTGCCGCTGCAGCGCGGTGGCCTCGGTGTCGATGCGGCGGGTCAGCACCATGTCGCGGAAGAACCCGCGGACCATCTCGGCCTCTTCCTCTGCGGAGAGGTCGGTGCCGAAGGAGAAGTCGGGGTGCTCGACGCGCTCGCCCTCGGGCGTCAGCAGCTGGACGAGCTCGGGGCCGCCGTCTTGCTGGGAAGGCCCGAAGACCTCCGCCAGGTCGGGGCCGAAGCCTGCATGGGTCACGTGTGACTCCTTCGTGTTCACCGGCTGCCGCGGGGTCACCGCTCGCCGTTGCCCGCCGGTCGTTGCGGACCGCTCACCGGCTGGGCCCAGCTTGTGACCGGGACCACATCCGCGTGGCATCAAAGGTACCGGGGCGGTGCTCCCCCGGGCCAATCGGCCGCCGGTGGTCAGGCTGCGCATGAGGCCTGTTGGTTTCACCGGCTGACCGGTGAAACCAGCACTCGTTGGGCGAAGTTTTGCCCGTCAAGTGTCAGTTTCACCGGCTGACCGGTGAAACCAACAGCGCCGGCGCAGACTCAGGCGTGGAGGTCGCCGAGGTCCTCGTGGGCGCGGTGGGACTCGGGCTCGATCTGGAAGGTCGCGTGCTGGACGTCGAAGTGGGTGGCCACGCAGGAGCAGAGCTCGTCGAGGATGCCGCCGACGCCGCGGGCGGCCAGCGCCTCGTCGGTGACGGTGATGTGGGCCGAGAGGCTGGGGATGCCGCTGGTGATGGTCCAGGCGTGCAGGTCGTGCACGTCGGTGACGCCGGGCATCTCGGCGACGTGGCGGCGTACGTCGTCGAGGTCGAGGCCCGCGGGGGCGATCTCGAGCAGCACGGCCGAGGACTCCTTCAGCAGCGCCCACGACCGGGGCAGGATCAGCGCGGCGATGATCAGCGAGGCGATGGCGTCTGCCTGCACCCACCCGGTCAGCGCGATGACGATGCCGGCGGCCAGCGCGGTGGCCGAGCCGACCAGGTCGGCCATCACCTCGAGGGTGGCGCCCTTCAGGTTGAGCGAGCCGGTCTCGGAGCCGCGCAGCACGAAGAAGGACACGGCGTTGGCGGCCAGGCCGACGGCCGCGAAGACGATCATCAGGCCGGCGTCCACGTCGACGGGGTCTGACGTGGTGAGCCGGTGCAGGCCTGCCCAGGCGAGGTAGCCGCAGACCACCAGCAGCACCAGCGCGTTGGCCATCGCGGCCAGGATCTCGGCGCGGTGGTAGCCGAAGGTGGAGCGCGGACCGCCTTGCATCCCCGCGACGTACGACGCCCCCAGCGCCAGCACGATCGCGGCGCCGTCGGTGGCCATATGGCCCGCGTCGGCGAGCAGCGCCAGTGACTGGGCGAGCCACGCGCCGACCAGTTCGACGACCAGGACGGTGCCCGTGATCGCGAGCACCAGGCGCAGGCGACCACGGTCTGCGGCGCGCCCGGCGGCATGCCCATGTCCGTGGCCGACACCCATGCCAGCCAGACTAGGGGGCATGTTCGACCACTCTCGGCCTGCTCCGGAAACCACTCCCCGGTCCCGCGCCCGGCTCTGGGCGGGGCCCGCCGTCGCCGTCCTCAGCGTGCTGGCGCTGCTCGTCCCGCTCGCGCTGTCCCCGACCTCGACGGCCGGGCAACCCGCCGCGAAGCGCGCCGACATCCCCGGACCGCTGCTGTGGTCACGCGGCTTCCCGGACCCCACCGTCGTGCTGTCCCGCGTGGGCTACGTCGCCGCCGCCACCGCCCTCGACCTCAATATCGGTCGTGCCCCGTCGGACACCGGCCCCTGGGGTCTCACGACCACGCCGGCCCTGACCCGCCGGCCCAGCTGGGCGACGGCCGGCGACATCTGGGCACCGGACATCCAGCGGGCGCCCGGGCGGCTGGCTGATGTACTTCGCCGCCCCGATCTCCGGCTACGACGAGAACTCGCGCTGCATCGGCGTCGCCGTCGCCAAGAGCGCCTTCGGGCCGTTCACCCCTGTCGGCAACGCGCCCCTGGTGTGCCCAGTCGCGCCCGGTGTGCCCCGCGCCGGCGACACCCCGCCGGCCAAGCTGGGCGGAGTGCGGGTGCGCGGCGTGATCGACCCGTCGTCGTTCATCGGCAACAAGGGCCAGCGGTTCCTGGTCTACCGGACCCAAGGCCAGCCGTCGTCGATCCGCCTGGTCAAGCTCTCGCAGCGTGGTCGGCGGGTCCAGCAGGGCCAGGCCAGCATGCTGCTCACCTCGTCGCCCGGCATCGAGGAGAACCCGGTCATCGTCCGCCACGACGACAAGTGGGTGCTGTTCACGTCGGTGGGCTGGTTCGGGCACTGCGCCTACCGCACGATGTGGCGCCGGTCCCCCGACCTCAAGGACTGGTCGCAGGCGACGCCCAAGGTGCTGCTCTCGGTCGACAACGGCCTGTGCGGCCCCGGCGGAGCCGACGTGCTGACCACCAAGGACGGCCGGAACCAGATGTTCTTCCACGCGTGGACCTGCTTCCGGACGCCGTATCCCTGCCCGCCGGACTGGAACAAGGACAAGCCGATGAAGCGGAAGGGCCTCCGGGCCATGTACGGCGCCAACCTGGCGTGGACCGCCGCCGGCAGACCGCGGATCGAGAGCTGGATCGGCTCGGTGCTGCCGCCGCCGACTCCGACGCCGACGCCGACTCCCACTCCGTACGACCACCGCGACGCCGACACCCACGGTCACCCCCACGATCACCACGACCGTGACGGTCACGCCCACGGTGACCGTCACGCCCTGACGACCTCGCACGTGGACCTCATGCCAGACTCCGCCCGATGACTTGGAACACCCGAAGCAACGCCTGGCCGATCGCGATCGTGGCGGACGCGCTGGTCGTGATCGTGTTCGCGACGGTCGGGCGGGCCAACCACGACGAGTCCACCAACCTGGCCGGCATCTGGCACACGGCATGGCCCTTCGCGCTGGGGACGGCGATGGCGCTCGGCATCACCGCCTACACCAAGGCCGACCCGCGCACCTTTGGCGTGGGCGTGCGGGTCTGGCTCTGGACGCTGGTCATCGGCATGGTCGCCCGCCGGGCCCTCGGCGACGGCACGGCCGCCCAGTTCATCGTCGTGGCCACCATCGTGCTCGCCGTGCTGTTCCTCGGCTGGCGGCTGGCACTCGGCTGGCAGCGCTGGACGTCGAGGTTGCGCCGCGTCAAGCCCTGAGGTCAGGTGCCGGAGACCCAGCGGCCGACCATGTCGACCAGGCGGTCGTTGGCCTCGGGCTCGCCGATGGTGACCCGGGCACCCTCGCCCACGAACGGGCGGACCATGATGCCCACCTCGTCGGCGGCGGCCGCGAACTCGGCCGTCCGCTCCCCCAGCTCGAACCAGACGAAGTTGCCCTGCGCCTCGGGCACCGGCCAGCCGGCGTCGGCCAGTCCGGCCACCACGCGCTCGCGCTCGGCGACCAGGGCGTCGACGCGTTCGAGCAGCTCGGGCTCGGCGTCGAGGGAGGCGATGGCGGCCACCTGGGCGACGCCGGACACCCCGAACGGCAGGGAGACCGCCCGCAGAGCGCCGGCGATCGGCGCCGGACCGACGGCGTACCCGACGCGGAATCCGGCCAGGCCGTAGGCCTTGGAGAACGTGCGGGTGAGCAGCACGTTGTCGTGAGCCTGGTACGTCGCGACCCCGTCGACAGGGTCGGCCATCCGGACGAACTCGGTGTAGGCCTCGTCGACGACGACCAGCACCTGCGGCGGCACCTCGGCGAGGAAGGCGTCGAGCTCGGCCTGCGTCACGGCGGGACCCGTCGGGTTGTTGGGCGTGCAGACCAGGATCACGCGGGTGTGGTCGGTGACCGCCTTGGCCATCGCGTCGAGGTCGTGGCGAGCGTCGGCAGTGAGCGGGACGCGGACGGCTCGGGCCGCGGCCGCGGTGACGCCGATCGGGTAGGCCTCGAAGGAGCGCCAGGCGAAGATCACCTCGTCGTCGGGCTCGCAGAACGCCTGCACCAGCTGGTAGATCAGCGCGACGGAACCGGTCGCCAACGCGAGATCGTCGGTGGGCACGCCGAGCTTGGCGCTCAGCGCCTCGTAGAGCGCGACGTTGCCCATGTCGGGGTAGCGGTTCATCTGCGCGACGGCCGCATGAGCCGCTTCGACCACGCCCGGCAACGGCGGGTACGGGTTCTCGTTGGACGACAGCTTGAAGGTCGTCAGGTCGTCGCGTGGCGCCGGCGGCTTCCCCGCGACGTACGGCGGGATCTGGGCGATGGTCGGTCGCGGCTGCGGACTCGTCACACCCAGCAGGTTAGTCATCGTTGGTTGAGGAGGTTGCGCAGCAACCGTCACGAAACCATCGCTGAGTGCCGGTGCCGCCAGGGTCGGAGGGCGACGATCAGCACCAGCCCGATCCCGACGCCGAGCACCGCGCCCGAGACGTTGTCGACGACGTCGGTGAGGTCGCAGGCGCGGTCGATGCGCGCCAGCTCGAGCTGGGTGAGCTCGATGGCCACCGAGTACGCCACCAGACCGGCCAACCCGAGCGGCACCAGCACCCAGCCGATCCGCCAGCGCGCGGCGGCCAGCACCAGCAGCACCCCCGACGGCACGAACAGCACGGTGTTCAGCAGTCGCTGGCCGCCGGCGAAGACCCAGAAGCCTTCGGGGGCCGGCCCGCCGATGTCGGTCGAGCACGCCGTGGCCCGGCCCTCGGCGGGGACGATGCCCGGGTCGCCGTACGCCGGCAGCAGCGTCACCAGGGCGATCACCACCAGCGACCAGAAGAACCCGGCGATCGCGAACGCCGACAGCGTGCCGACGGACCGGCGCAGCGCGAGCGCGACGAGCCAGAAGAACACCCCGGAGACGGCTACGCCGACGAGCATGCTGCCGACACCACCCACCGGAACCATGCGGGGGAGGCTACCGAGGGGTGCCTGGTCCTACGGCATCACGACTTCGCCGCCGCGGACGAGGGGGAGATCGCGGCCGAGGCGGACGTCGATCGGGTTGGTGAGGCAACGGATGGAACCACCGCCGAGGTGGAACTGCGACACATCGACGATCACGACCTCGAAGCCCCAGGCCTCCAGCTGGGCGCGGACCCGGTCGGGGCAGGCGGGCATCAGCACGGTGTGGCCGATGACGATGGAGTTGGCACAGAAGGTGGTCAGCGCCTCGTCCTCGGTGATCACCAGCGGCTCGGGCACCAGCGCCAGGAGTGCGGCGGCCGACTCGTCGTCGAACGCCGACGGGCAGACGATCGCGCGGCGGTCGTCGAGCGGGCAGAAGGCCAGGTCGAGGTGGTACATGCCCGGGTGGGTGATCCGCAGCCCGCGGACCCGCACGCCGAGCTCGGTGGCGACCGCCTTGAGGCCGAGCTCGTCGGTGCGCGGCCCGAAGCCGACCACCAGAGCGTCTCCCCAGGCGAACGCGTCGCCCGCCTCGAGGTGGGCGCCGACGCCGTCGCGGCCGACGTTCGACACCGCGAACCCACGGCCGGCGAAGAACGCGGCGGCCGTGTCGGTCTCCATCCGGCGCTGGGCGTAGCGCATGTGGGACATCACGACGTGTCCGGCGCTACCGGAGACGAGCGGGCCCTCGGGGGGCTCGACGACGAGGCCGAGGTTCATCGCGTAGACCATGTCGGGCGCGTCGGCGCGCTGGTCGAGCACCTCGACGCTGCCGCCGTGGGCGCGGATCGCGGCGACCAGGTCGTCCCACTGGGCACGGGTCAGCGCGGGGTCGGGCTGGTGGGTGGGATCCATGAAGGGGTTGATGCGGTAGTCGACCCGGAAATGGTCCGGCCGCACCATCACGTAGCGACGACCCCAGCGCAGCTCCACCACACACTCCGAACTAAATTGTCTGACAATCTGACAAAGCCGAGTGTAGCGGGAGGAATGGCCGTGGACGCAACTCTTGTCAGACAATGGCTGCATGGGCCCGGTCAGCGACGCGAGCACCGCGACCGGCGACCCGTTCGGCTCGCTCAGCCTCGAGCACTCCTCCACCGTCGACCGGGTTGTCGAGGAGCTGCGCCGGGCGGTCTTCGAGGGCGAGCTGGAGTCCGGCACGCCGCTGCGCGAGGTGGCCCTGGCCGAGTCGCTCGGCGTGTCCCGGCCCACCGTCCGCGAGGCGCTGACGGTCCTCGTCGGCGAGGGCCTGGCCACCCGCGAGCCGCACCGCGGTGTCACCGTGGCCACCCCCGACCCGGAGTCGATCGGCGACGTCTCCCGCGCCCGGAGCGTCCTGGAGATGGCGGGCATCCGGCACTGGGACGCCGCCGAGGAGGGCGACCGGCAGGCGGTGCGCACCGCCTTGAAGGAGTACGCCGCCGCAGTCCACCGCGACGCGTCGTACCAGGAGCTCAACCAGCGACACCTGGCCATCCACCTGTCCCTCGTCGGGCTGACCGGGTCGCAGCGGCTGGTGGCGATGGCCGCGGCGCTGACCGCCGAGCTGCGGCTGGCCCTGGCGCAGGTCGAGCGGGTGCGCCGCAACGCCGCCGACCAGGCCGGCACCCATCAGCACCTCGTCGACCTGCTCGAGGCCGGCGACCTCGACGCGGCCGCCGCCGAGCTCGAGTCCCACCTCGCCGGTGCCGAGGGTGCGATCCTCGAGCGGTTGGGGCTGGATCCCGGCCCACCGGTCGTTCCCTAGACTCGCCGAGTGCGCATCGTCATCTGGGTCACCACCAACGCCGTCGCGTTGGCCGTGGCCGCCTGGCTGCTCGACGGGATCTGGTTCAGCGGACCGTCAAACGGCCAGGCGGAGCTCGAGCACAAGATCCTGCCGCTGTTGCTGGTCGCGGTGATCCTGGGCGTGGTGACGTCGTTCGTGAAGCCGATCGTCACGATCCTCTCGATCCCCTTCATCATCTTGACCATCGGGCTGTTCCTGGTCGTCATCAACGCCCTGATGCTGATGCTCACCGCCTGGCTCGCCGACCTCCTGGGCATCGGCTTCCACGTCGACGGCTTCTGGAACGCCGTTGCCGGGGCGATCATCATCACGATCGTCACGTGGGGCTTCAGCAACCTCGTCGATCGCTGATGCCGGCCGCGCTGCCACCGCCCCGCACCCCCGGCCACTACCGCGTCGCACTGGTCTGCCTGGGCAACATCTGCCGCTCCCCGATGGCCGACGTGGTGTTGTCGTCGCAGGTCGCCGACGCCGGGCTCGACGACCGCGTCGAGGTCACCAGCAGCGGCACGGGCGACTGGCACGTCGGCGACCCGATGGACCGGCGAGCGGCAGCCACGCTGACCGCCGAGGGGTACGACGCCACCCGGCACCGCGCCCAGCAGTTCGCGCCGCCGTGGCTCGACGACCGTGACCTGGTGCTGGCGATGGACCACGACAACCTCGCCGACATCGGGGGCCCGATCGGAGCGGGTGCGGCTCTTCCGCGACTTCGATCCCGAGGGAACGGGCGGTGACGTCCCGGACCCGTACTACGGTGGGGACGCCGGCTTCGAGGAGGTGCTGACGATGGTGGAACGCGTGTCCGCGGTCCTGGTCGCCGCTCTCCAGCGACACCTGACCGTCCGATGACCCGACAGCCGCTGGTCGCCCGGCACGCCGAGGAGCTCCTCGGCTCGTCGGTGGTGGCCACGGCGCCGGTGGCCGGGGGCGACGTCTGCGTGGCCACCAAGCTGCGCCTCTCCGACGGCACCACCGCGCTGATGAAGACCCTCAACAACGCCCCTCCGGGCTTCTTCGCCGCCGAGGCACGGGGCTTGACCTGGCTGGCGGAGGCCGGTGGCCTGTCGGTGCCGGAGGTGCTGGCATCGGACGAGGGCTGTCTGATCCTGCGCTGGGTCGAGCCCGGCAAGACCTCCGCCGACGGCGCCGCCGAGTTCGGGCGCGCCCTCGCGGCCACCCACGCGGCCGGCGCGGCGGCGTACGGACTCGAGAGCGACGGCTTCATCGCCCGCCTCCCGCTGCTCAACAAGGCGGCGCCGACGTGGGCGGAGTTCTACGCGAAGCGGCGGGTGCTGCCCTATCTCAAGCTGGCCCGCGACCGCGATGCGATCTCCGCCGACGAGGCGGCCAGGGTCGAGGAGGTGGTGGCCCGCCTCGGTCAGCTCGTGCCCGAGGAGGGCCCCGCGAGGCTGCACGGCGACCTGTGGAACGGCAATGTGTTGTGGGGCAGCGAGCAGCGCGTCTGGGTGATCGACCCGGCCGCCCACGGCGGGCACCGCGAGACCGACCTGGCCATGCTGGCACTCTTCGGGCTGCCGCACCTGCCGCGCGTCCTCGACGCGTACGCCGAGGCGTCACCGCTCGTCGAGGGCTGGCAGGACCGCACGGGCATCCACCAGCTCTTCCCACTGCTCGCGCACGCGTGCCTGTTCGGCGGCGGCTACGGCACCCGGGCCGCCGCGACAGCCGCCCGCTACGTCTGAGCCATGACCATGGGCCCAGACGTTGGTGGGGCCGACCGGGTCCAGGCCGGCCCGGCCGACGAGGGTCGGAGCGGAAGTCGGCGGCCGCGCGGAACGATGGTCGCCGGTGCCTGGCTCTTCGCCCTCGCCTTGCTGGCCGGCGGGCGCGACCTGTTCTTCGACGACGACCGTGACCCCGCGCCGGCTGCAGGCGCTCCGGCGAGCGCGCGGGCCATCGACGTGGAGTGCACCGACCACGGCGTGATCGTCTCGGAGTCGCGGTTGGCGGCCGGGCCGGCCGGGGCGAGCGTGCTGGTCTCCTCGTCCGCGCGGGACGGCGCGCTGCTGAACTGGCTGCCCCGGGGTTCCGAGGGCGAGGGCCTGCCGCTTTCGGCCGAGCCCACCCTGTGGCTGTTGCACAGCGCGCCGGGACCGGTGGAGGTCTCCTGCAGCCTCAACGGCGAGCTGGGCACGACGGCTTCCACGCGCATCGACCTCGTCGACCCGCGCGGATACTGGCGGCCGATGACGTTGGAGGGCCTGGGCTGCTCGCCGACCGGCCAGGTGTCGACGGGGGGTGTCGGGCCCGTCGGTGGCGAGACCGCCGAGCAGGCGGTAGCCAACCTGTTGGGCAAGCTCGGGTCCGGCGGACAGCGCGGCAGCCTCACGATCCGGAAGGCCGAGATCGGCTACGTCGCGTCGACGCCGACCTGGATCGCCTCGCGGCGGGGTCGCCCGGCGTTCACCGTCGTGGTCGGCTGGTTCGGCTCGACGTTCACGGCCCGCCCGGACCGCCGCTGCGCCTGACGGGACCGAGGGCGTCGTACGGGCTGGGTGTTCACCAATGACTGCAGTTCGGCCCCGACCGCCCCGGCTCAGGCGTACGTCAGCCGGTCCGCCGCCGAACTGCAGTCATGGAGTGGCGGACAAGTTCAGATTTCTCCGGTTGACCGGAGAAATCGCGGCCAACGCGCAGCGAACCGCTTTCCTCAGCGCCGTTTCAGACTCGGCTGGCAGCATGGGGCCATGACCCCGACGAGTGGCGCCGCGCGTCCCCACGTGCTCGTCGTTGACGACGACAAGGCCGTGCGCGAGTCGTTGCGGCGCTCGCTGGAGTTCAACGGCTACGACGTGTCGCTGGCGTCCGACGGCGCCGAGGCGCTGGCCGGCATCGGCGCCGTCCATCCCGACGTGGTGGTCATGGACGTGATGATGCCGCGGCTCGACGGCATCGAGGCCACGCGGGCGCTGCGCACCGCCAAGAACGACGTCCCCATCCTGGTGCTCACGGCGCGCGACGCGATCGGCGACCGCGTCGAGGGCCTCGACGCGGGCGCGGACGACTACCTCACCAAGCCGTTTGCCCTGCAGGAGCTGCTGGCCCGGCTCCGGGCGCTGTTGCGGCGGGTGGTGCCCGACGGCGACGACGAGGAGACGCTGAGCTTCGCCGACCTCACGATGGACATCGGGTCCCGCGAGGTCACACGGGGCGACCGCTCGATGCCCTTGACCCGCACGGAGTTCACGTTGCTCGAGATGTTCCTGCGCCGGCCCCGCCGGGTGCTGGAGCGCTCGTTCATCCTCGAAGAGGTCTGGGGCTACGACTTCCCGACCACGGCCAACTCGCTCGAGGTCTACGTCGGCTACCTGCGCCGCAAGACCGAGGCCGAGGGCGAACCCCGGCTGCTCCACACCGTGCGCGGCGTGGGGTACGTCCTCAAGGAGGCGTGATCAGCGCCGGCCCTGCCCCCGTCCGGCCCAGCCGGGGCTGGCACTACCGGCGGTCGCTGGCCAGCCGGGTGATCCTGCTGACCACGATGGCCGTCGGCCTGGCCGTCGCGCTGGTGGCCCTGGCGGCGTTCCTCACGGTGCGGATGCAGATGCAGGCAACGCTTGACGAGTCGTTGCTCGACCGGGCGAAGAAGGTGGCCAGCAGCCCCGTGCTGACCGACATCGCCACCTACCGGGTGCCTTCGTGGATGATCGGCGCCGCCGACGTCCGCATCATCTACATCACGTCCGGGGAGCGCCCGATCACCGTCGACCAGGGGCCGCCGATGGAGCTCGGCCAGCCGGAGCTCGACGTGGCCAGCGGCGACAGCCCCCAGAGCATCCGCACGGTCGTCGCCGACGGCAAGCACTACCGCGTCGCCGCGGTGCCTACGCCGACCGGGCAGGCGCTGGTCCTGGCGCAGTCGCTGGAGCCGCAGGAGAGCGTGCTCAAGAGGCTCAGTGCCGTGATGTTCCTCTTCGGGCTCGCGGGCGTGATCGGCGCCGGCGCTGCTGGCTGGGCCGTCGCCCGCAACGGCCTGCGACCCGTCCGCCGGCTGACCTCTGCAGTCGAGGAGATCGCGCGCACCGAGCAGCTCGAGCCGCTGCCCGTCGAGGGTGACGACGAGATCGCCCGGCTGGCCACCGCCTTCAACGCGATGCTCGTTGCCCTGGCCCACTCCCGCGACCGCCAGCGCCGCCTGGTCGCCGATGCCGGCCATGAGCTGCGCACCCCGCTGACCTCGCTGCGTACCAACCTCGACCTGCTGACCCAGGCCGACACCACGGGCGGGCTCCCTCCCGAGGCCAGGGCCGAGCTGCTCGATGACGTGCGCGCCCAGCTCGAGGAGCTCTCGACCCTGGTCGGCGACCTGGTCGAGCTGGCCCGCGACGAGCCGCTCGCCCACGTGGTGGAGACCTTCGACCTCGCCGAGGTCGTCGACCGCGCGGTGTCGCGAGTGCGTCGCCGGGCTCCGCGCGTCCACTTCGACGTCGCCACCACACCGTGGTGGGTCGTCGGCGAGTCGGGCGCCATGGAACGCGCGATCACCAACCTGCTCGACAACGCCGCCAAGTGGAGCCCCGCCGACGGCACCATCAGGGTGCGGGTGGCGGGCGAGACCCTCACCATCGACGACGAGGGGCCCGGCATCGCGGCCTCCGACCTGCCGCACATCTTCGACCGTTTCTATCGCTCCGACGAGTCCCGGTCGATGCCCGGGTCCGGGCTCGGGCTGGCCATCGTGCACCAGGTAGTCGAACGGCACGCGGGTGTGGTGACCGCCGGCCCGGCTCCTGGCGGCGGCGCTCGGCTGACGCTCCGGCTTCCGGGCTCGCCCACGAACCCGGAGGCCGGCGTCGGCCCCGACGGCGTACGCCGCCCGGTGCGGCCCGTCCAGCCGCTACGGCCGGCTGACCGGTCCTAGGCAACGATGAGGGGGTGACCCCACGACTCGCAGGCCCAGTCTTGCTGGGGGTTCTGCTCGGGGTTCTCTCGCTGACGGGCTGCGACGATGCCGGGTCCTCGACGACTGCGGCCGCACCCCCAGTGGCGACCGAGACCGATGAGGAGCCGGTCGTCGCGACCCCGACCGACCTGGTGCACCCCTGTGACGTGGTCACGAGCACGATCGCGTCCACGCTGCTGGGCGCCCGGGTGACGGCGAAGAAGGTCGAGGACGAGATGACCGGCCGGTCGCTGGACTGCAGCTATGTCCCGGCGAAGCAGACGCCTGGCGCGCCGTTCCTCGAGCTGCTCACGGCGCCCGACCCGACGCCCCTCGACGCGATCGTCGGGCTCTACCTCGGGGTCGACCGACTTCGTCACCACCCGGTCGACGTACCCGGCGCGTCGGACGCCGAGGCGATCTTCGACCCGGACGCTGGGACGTCGGTGACGGTGTTCGCCAAGCAGGGTTTCGTCACCCACACCGTCGTCATCGGGATCGACGACGACGACCGGGCCGAGCGGCTGGCGGTCAAGGCCGCGACGCTGCTGGTGGCGGGCAACCCGACGAACTGAGGTCGCCGAGCCCCGGGGGCGGAACCGTTTCAACCTGACAAACGGTTCCTATCTCACCGCTGCCCGGGCGTCTCACCAGCGGAGGACAGTGCCCGGAGCAGGCGTTCGGCCTTCCAGCGCGATTCGGCGTACTCCTCCTCCAGGTCCGACCGCACCGTGATGCCGCCACCGGTGCCGAACACGTAGCGGCCGTCGCCGCTGGTCGTCAACGACCGGATCACCACGCCGAGGTCGGCGCGGCCGTCGGCGGCGATCCAGCCGAAGGCACCGGCGTACGCACCGCGCGGGGTGGCCTCGACGGCGTCGATCACCTGCATCGTGCGGAGCTTGGGAGCACCCGTCATCGAGCCCGCCGGGAAGAGCGCCCGAAGCGCGCCCATCGTCGAGACCCCGTCGGCCAGCCGGCCGCGGACCGTGGACACCAGCTGATGCACGCTGGGGTAGGACTCGACCTCCATCAGCACCGGCACCTCGACCGTGCCGGGTGCGCAGACCATCGACAGGTCGTTGCGCAGCAGGTCGACGATCATCAGGTTCTCGCTGCGGTACTTCGGGTCGGTCGCCAGCCGGTCGCGCAACGCCGCGTCGGCAGCGGGATCATCCGCACGCTGCGTGGTGCCCTTGATCGGCTTGGTCTCCAGCACCCGGTCGGCGGTGACCAGCGCGTAGCGCTCCGGCGACGAGCTCAGCAGCCACGCCCGGTGCCCGGGCACGTCGTGCTGGAGGAAGCCGGCGTACGGCGCCGGGTTGACGGCCCGCAGCCGCAGGTACGCCGCCGCCGGGCTGAGATCGCTGCGGGTCTCGGCGCGGTAGGTCAGGTTGACCTCGTAGGAGTTGCCCGCGAGCAGCTGCTGCTGGACCTCGGCGAACGCGGCGGCGTACTCGTCCGGCGCCGCGTGCTCGTCGGAGTCGGCATCCGTCGTGGTGACACCGGCCACCGCTTCGGACGACGGGCCCGTCGCGTGGTCGAAGAACCGGACGTGCCGGCAGCGCATCCAGACCGCGTCGGGCAGGTCGGGGTCGGACCGGGCCGGCAGGTCCGGCCGCGCGGCGTAGCCGAAGTAGCCGAACCACTGGTCCGTGTCCTCGCCCGCCGCCAGCTCGCGCTCGAGCGCCGCGAACACGTCGTCGCCCACCACCTCGACGCGGCCGGCCGCATGCCGGCGTACCTCTCGAGCAGCGGCGTGCCAGGTCAGCGAGACGTCGTCGTCGTCGAGCCAGCCGATCATGGAGCGCCGGCCCGACCACTCGCGCGCGCCGCCGCCATCGAGCCAGAAGCACCGCGGGTGCCGGCTCGCCATCTCGGTGAAGAACCGCACCGGGTCGCTCACGCCGACCTCAAAAAGTTGGCCACCAGCGCCGCGCCGTGCTCGGAGAGCACCGACTCGGGATGGAACTGCACGCCCTCCAGCGGAAGGTCCCGGTGTCGCACGCCCATCACCGTGCCGTCGCCGCCGTGGGCTGTCACCACCAGCGGTTCGGGCACCGCCAGCGCTGCGAGCGAGTGGTAGCGGACGGCGGCAAAGCCCTGCGGCAGCCCGGCGAACACGCCGAGGCCGTCGTGGGTCACCCGCGTCAGGTCGCCGTGGGCGGGCACGACGCGATCGACCGTGCCGCCGTACGCCGTCACCAGCCCCTGCATCCCGAGGCAGACGCCCAGCACCGGCCGGGTGCCTGCGAGCAGCACGTCATGACCGACCGAGAAGTCCGCCGGGTCGTCGGGCCGACCGGGGCCGGGCGAGAGCACGACGTGGGAGAAGGTCAGCACCTCGCGGGACGTCACCTCGTCGTGCTCGACCACGCGCGGCAGCCGACCGGTGACGCCGGCGACCAGGTGCACCAGGTTCCAGGTGTAGGAGTCGTGGTGGTCCACGACGACGACGTTCGGCGCAGTCAGCACGTCCGGGGCCGCGGGCACCGGCACAACCTATCCACACCGATTCGTCTGCGTTCTGCTGTGACTTTCACACCGCGGAACCGCAGACGAATCGGTGTCTCATGCGCCGTCGGACCCGCTGACCGGCGGCGGCGCATCGACCGTCAGCTGTCGGCACTTCGGCGGCACCGGGTCGTCGCGACGGAGGCTCGCGCACGCGTCGAACTGGCGGAGCCGGGCCATCAGCGTGCCGACCTCGGCGGCGTACGCCGGGTCGTCGAACTGGTTGGTCCGCTCCCACGGCTGGGTGGTGTAGTCGTAGAACTCGTAGGCGTAGCGCCGGTGGTCCCAGCGCGGGTCGAGGTCGTTGCGAACGAGCAGTGCGGTGCGGCTGCGCACGGCGACGTAGGACGGGATGACGTTGAGGCCGCCGCCGGTGAACGGTCGGTCGGGGTCGGTGCCGGGCGTCGTCTTCGAGAACGTGTGCTCGAAGAACACGTAGTCCTGCAGGGGCGCAGCCGGGTCGGCGAAGGTCGGCACCATCGAGCTGCCGGAGCGGTAGGCGGGGCTGTCGAGGCCGGCCAGGTCCTCGAACGTCGACGCCCAGTCGATGTTGCTGACCATCGCGTCGCGCTGCCCCGGTACGACGCCGGGGCCGACGACCAGCAGAGGCACGTGCGTGTCGGTGTCGTAAGGCGTGCCCTTGCCGCGCAGCAGTCCCAGCTGGCCGAGGTGCAGGCCGTTGTCGGAGGTCAGCACGACGTAGGTGTTGTCGTCGACCATCCGTAGGATCCGCATCACCAGCCGGTCCACCGACTGCGCCATCCTGGCCCGGTCGCGCAGGTTGGTCTGGGCCTGCGACCGGGTGAGCCCGAGCGGGTCGGCGTTCCACTGTCGGGCCCGGCGACCGTCGACCCGGCGCGGTCGGTTGTCGGCCCGCCGGTCGCCGAAGCCGGGCAGGTCACGGACGGTCAGGTCGCGGCAGTCGAGGAGACCGCAGTTGCCCCGCGGGTGCCGACGGCTCGGCCGATCGCGGAACGCCGCGGGGAACAGCGACTCGTCGCGGTAGGCCGGGTGACCGTCCACCCGACCGTGCGGCGCATAGGGCGCGACCTCGAGGAAGTACGGGCGTGGGTCCCCGCGCCGCTCGCGCAGGAACCGCACCGTCTGGTGGGCGAGCACCGCGCCGGCATACGACCGGTCCTTGACGCGGGCGGGTGCGGACGCGGGCGGCGCCGGCCAGCTGCGGATCACCTGCCGACCCTTGTTGGTCGTCCGGGTGCTCTGGAACCCCCACCCGTCATAGGCCGAGCCGAAGATCGCCCGGAAGTCCGACCACCCGGGTGGCACCGGCGGCAGCGTCTGGCGTCGCGCACCGATCTCGTAGCCGTTGAGGTACTTGCCGACGTAGCCCGTCACGTAGCCCGAGCGCTGGAGGTGCACCGCGAACGTGCGTGCCCGGTTGCCGTAGCGCGCGAACGCCCGCCAACCCCCCATCGGCCCGGCGCGGTTGGGCAGGTTGGCGGTGTTGGTGCGCACGCGGGTCTGGTGCGGGTACTGCCCGGTGAACGTCGCGCTGCGCGAGACGCAGCACAACGAGTCGACGACGTACGCATGGTCGTACGACGCCCCGGCACGCGCCATCCAGAGCGCGCTGCGCATCGTGGGCAGCAGGTCGACGGAGAAGTCGTCCATCAGGACGAAGACGATGTTGGGTCGGCGGGGAGCCGCCTGCCCGGCTGGCCCGGCCCGGACACTGAGCGCGTCGGTGCCGGCCGCGACGCCACGCCGGCCGGGCTTGTCGAGACCCTCGCCGCCCACACCAGCCGTCCCGCACGCCGTCACCAGAAGGGCAGCGAGGGTCGCCGCGATGACGACCATGGATCCACGACGCATGCTGTTGTCCCCCGTGGCTGAGCAGTCGGCCGGATCCCGTCGCCGGCGTTGCTCCAAGTGTGCCGCCAGCATCCACACCGTCGGAGTCGAACGCCCTCACAGCCGACTAGTCCTCTTGGGGTTGGGTCTGGACCTCAGGTGCCGCGCGTGGTGTCCTGATCACCGGGGTCTGACAAACCGGGGGGTTGTCATGAAGGTTCTGTGCTTCGTCGTGGGCGTGCTGGTCACGATCGCGCCTGCTACCGCCGCTGGGGGGTCCGCGTCGGCGCCACCGGCGGCCGTCGGCATGGTCGCGGTCGTCCAGGCCGTGCCCGACTCGACGGTTCGGGTCAGCATCGACGGCAAGACGGTCGAGACAGGTGCCGCGCCCGGCGATGTGCTCGGGCCGTTCAAGCTCAGTCCGGGCGAACATCAGATCGACTTCACGGGTGCCGACGACGTCTCGGCGGTGACCACGCTGCAGGTCGAGGCCAGCTCGCACCAGGACGTCGTTCTGCATCGTCCGGCGTCGGTAGGCGGCGATGCCGTGGTCACCTCCTACCCCACCCCGACCGAACCGATCGGTCCCGGCAAGGCCCGGGTCCTGGTGGCCCACACGGCCGCCGTGGCGCCGGCCGACGTCCGGGTAGACGGCATGGTCGTGTTCAGCAACATCGCCAACGGCGAGTTCGCCACGGCCGACGTGCCTGCCGGTCACCACGTCGTCGAGCTTCTTCCTACAGGGCAGCGATCGGGTCCTCTGTTGGGTCCCCTCGACGTGACGCTGACGTCCGGCACGGTGACGATGGTGTACGCCGTCGGCGAAGTCGACTCGATGGATCTCGTGGTGCACACCGCTCGGCTCGCGGCCGACGGCTCGGTCTTTCCCATCACGATCGACACGGGCTCGGCCGGGCTCGCCCGATCGATCCCGGTGACGCCGTTCGGTCCGACGTCCGGCATCCGGGCGAAGTAGGACGGTCCTCTCGTGGGCCGGCACTCGCAGCGCAGGCCGTGGTTAGCCCCCGGTACGCCGAGACACGCCCCCGATCATCCCCGTCACGCGGAGCGTCGCGGTATCTGGTGGGTGTCCTTGGCCGCCGTCAGTGCCGTCATGACCGTGGTCCTCGGGGCCGTCCTGGCGGCAGGCCTCCCGTGGCCGGCGGTCGACACGGAGGCCGCCACCTCTGACGTCCACGTCGCCTCGACGGAATCCTCGCGATCGAGCTCGGCCACGTCGCCGGAGACCGCGGCGTCCTCGCCGCTGCCCACGCCCGTGCGTCCGGCAAGACGCGCGGGTGCCGTCGCGGCCGAGGCGCCGACCAGCACCCGCCTGCCGAGTGGACTGCGAGTCCCCGTCGTCGCCGTCGAGAGCACGACCGACGGCGTTCTCGACGTCCCTGCCGACATCAACGTGGCCGGGTGGTGGCGCGGCGGCTCGCGGATCGGCGACCCGTTCGGCTCGACACTGCTCGCCGCCCACGTGGACAGCCTGACCTTGGGTCTGGGTCCCTATGTCGAACTGCTGTCGGTGCAGTCCGGCGACCGCATCGTGGTCGAGACGGCGACGCTACGGCAGATCTTTCGCGTGCGGTCGCTGCGCGTGGTCGCTCGCGAGAGCCTGACCGACACGACCTGGATCTACTCACCACGAGGAGCACGCAGACTCACGCTCGTCACCTGCGCCGGCCCGTACGACCGCTCCGCCGGCGGCTACCAGAACCTCGCGGTGGTGACCGCGCTGCCCACGGGTCCGCCGGAGAGTCGGAAGGGCTGACCAGTGCCGTTACGCCGACGTGTCACCAGCTCGTGGCAACCCCGCCCGCATGTCCTCGCGGGGCGCCCACCGGGCGGTCTCGGCGCGGCGCGGCCGCCGGGGGTTGTCGAACCCGAGGTCGTCGAGGCCGAGGCCGTCGAGCCCGACGCTGACGTGTCGGGGCCCATCCCGCTGGTTCTGCCTGACTGGGGCGCGGCAAGACGGCCGGCGCGGACACCTCATGTCCTCTTGGTGGCGACCCTTGCCGTCGTGATCGTGCTGGTGCTGGCGTTGGGCGCGTGGACGGTGCTCGCGAACCGCGACCGCTCCGACGCCCGGCCCACGCCCCAGTCGCCTGCGGAGCCATCCCAGTCAACGGCGCTCAGCGCGCCCGCGCAGGTGCTCCCCGACACGACATACACCCGGCTGACGGTGACCTCCTCCGGAGACCTGCGAGTCGAACAGTGGATCCGAAGCACCACGGCCGTCTCCAGCCTGACCGTGGCCACCCCGCAGGGACCCCTGCTGGCGCCCGGCGCCGTCCGGGCAACCGACCTGCAAGTGGTGGCTGACGGTGCAGTCGTGGGGGGACCGGGTGAGGTGGTCGACGACAGCGCGACGTACTCCTTCACGAGCGCGCAGCTGATCCGGCTCAGCTATCTGCTGTCCGGGGTGCTCGAGCTCTCCTCGACAGCGACAGGGCGGGCGCTGGCGCGGGTGACCTCGCTCGACCTCAGCTACGAGCCGGGCTCGCTCCGATCGGTCATCTCGTTCCGTGGAGCCCACCTCCTCTCGCTGGCCTGTGATGCGGACGGGGACGACGACCCACCGATCCCGTGCGGGGTCCGCGGCGAGGACGGCTGGGCGGTAGACGTCCCCGATCCGCAGAGCTACCAGGTGATGGCCCAGCTCGACCTGCATCCGGCGATCAGCTGACCCGTCAGGGGCGGACGATCAGGGAATCAGGTCGCGGACCAGCTCGTGGATCAGGTCGTAGCCGTGCTCGGTGAGGATCGACTCGGCGTGGAACTGGATGCCGCGGAAGTGCGGCCCGCGGATCAGGTGGATGTCTCCCGACTCCGGGTCGGCCTCGACCTCGACCCCCGCGGGCAGCAGGCCGCCGGCTCGGCCTACGAACGTGTTGTAGAAGCCGACCCGCTCGGTGCGGCCCTCGATGCCCACCGGTGACTGGGTGCCCTGGAAGACGATGTCCTTGAAGTCGAGCTCGATGCCGAGCCGGTGACACAGAGCCTGGTGGCCCAGGCACACGGCGAGGAAGGGCTGTTCCCGCTCGAGCAGCCGGTCGACGACGGCGCGCATGGTCGCCATCTTGGGGTCGTCGTCGCGGGGGTCGCCGGGGCCGGGCCCGACGATCACGAGGTCGGCGGCGTCGAGGACCGGCAGGTCGCGCGCGGCGTCGTACTCGTCGTGACGGATGACGCTGCTGGTCAGCCCCAGCACGCCGAGCACGTGGCGCAGCATGTTGACGAAGTCGTCCTCGCCGTCGAGCACCACCACGTGCTTGCCGCGCAGCCGCGGGTCGGGCGGGGTGCCGGCCTGGTCGGTGAGCCAGAAGGTGGACAGCCGGCGGTTGCGGGCGTTGAGGGCGAGCAGCACGTCCTCGTCGTTGACCAGCTCGGCCACGTTGACGTTGGGCACGGGCGCGGGTGGCACGAGCCCGAAGGCGCTGAGGATGCCGCCCGCCTTGGCGTGCGTCTCGGCCACCTCGGCGGCCGGCTCGGAGTCGCGGACGAGCGTGGCGCCGGCCGTGACGGTGAGGTGGCCCTCGAGGTCGACGTCGGCGGTGCGGATCACGATCGGGCTGTCGACGACCGGTCCGCCGGAGGCGTCGCGGCCGAGGATGGCCAGCGCGGCTCCGTAGTAGCCCCGGCCGCTGGACTCGTAGCGCTTGATCAGGCGGCAGGCGTTCTCGACCGGCGAACCGGTGACCGTGGCGGCGTACATCGTGTCGCGCAGCACCTCGCGGGGGTCGCGGGTGGTGCGGCCGGCGAGGAGGTACTCCGTGTGCACCAGGCGGCTCATCGGCTTGAGGAACGGCCCGAGCACCTGGCCGCCCTCGGTGCAGATGTCGCACATCATCTTCAGCTCTTCGTCGACGACCATGAAGAGCTCGTAGATCTCCTTCTCGTCGGCCAGGAAGTCGAGGAGCTGCGCCTTGAGGTCGACGGTCGCGTCGGCGGAGTCGACGGGGATGCGGAAGGTGCCGCTGATCGGGTTCATCCGCACGTCGCCGCCGTGCACCGTGACGTGTCGCTCCGGGCTGGCGCCGATCAGGTAGCGGTCGCCGGTGAAGAACAGGAAGGTCCAGTAGGCCCCCCGCTCGCGCTCGAGCAGGCGGCGGAAGACGGTCAGCGCCTTGTCGGGCCCCCAGTCGGCGACGGTCGCGCGGTAGTGCCGCCCGATCACCAGGTTGGCGCCCTCGCCCTGGCCGATCTCGTCGGTGATGATCGCCTCGACGAGCTTGGCGTACTCCTCGTCGTCGGTCTCGAACCCACCGCGCTCGGCGAACTCGACGCCGGTGTCGTCGATCGCCTCGACCACCGCCGCCACCGTGAACTCGCGCTCGCTCTCGATGTCGACGACGACCAACGGGGTCCCGTCGTCGTGGGCCTCGAAGCCGCGCTCGGCCACCTGGCGGAACGGGATCGCGAGCAGCCGGTCGGCCACGTGACCCGCCGCCGGCGGTCCGGTCTCGAGGGGTACGTCGAGGACGGAGTCGACGACGCTGCGCCGGCCGCCGATGAGCCCGACGGTGTCGAGGTCACCGGCCCGGGTCGAGCGCCGGATGATCGCCCACGCCTCGTGCCCCTGCAGCGCCTCGATCGCTTCGCGGGCGGCGGTGTGCTCGGACATGCGCTGACCCTACTTCCGCCAAACGCGCCGGGCAGCGAGGCGCCTTGGAGACCGCGTCAGTTCACCACCGCGGCAGCGGCATCCTCCAGCAGGGCGGTGCGGACGTCGCGGGGCTCGAAAGGCAGGATGCCGCGGAGCCGGCTGACATCGAGCTCGACGACTGGGACGTCGGTGGGGCGCGCCGGACGACGGTCCAGGATCGGGTCGACGTCCAGGGACTTCGCGAGCGCCTCGACGATCTCCCGAATGGCCACAGACCGGCCCGAGCCGACGTTGAGGACGCGTACACCGTCGGGGATGGTCGCGAGCCTCTCGACCACGTCGGCCACGTCATCGACGTGCACGAAGTCGCGGCGGGCCGAGCCGTCGCCGTACAAGACGACCGCATTGCCGTGCCGCAGGGCCGTGCGGGCGACTCCGATCAGGCCCTGTGACCCTATGGACGGCTCGCCGGGACCGTAGACGTTGGAGCAGCGCAGGATGTCGGCGGAGAAGCCGAACTGGTGGGCATACATCGAGATGTAGCGCTCCGCCGCCAGCTTCTGGATGCCGTAGGAGCTGATCGGCCACAGCGGCGCGTCCTCGCTCGTCGGCACTCTCGCCTGCGGCCCGTAGACCGTGCCGGCGGACGACAGGAACGACAGGTCCGGGACCGACCAGCGCACCATCGACTCGAGAGTCGTGAGCAGCGGTGCGAGGTTTGTGCGGAAGTCGTCGAGCGGGTGGGCGTTGGACTCGGCGGGCTTGACGGTGCCCGCCGCGAAGACCACGTGGGTGACCCCGTCGAGGACCTGGGACATCACGCCCGGGTCAGCGGCGTCGCCGCTGACGTGCTCGTACGGCGTGCCGGTGGCCGGCGGGCGTCGGCCCACGGAGCGGACCCGCCAGCCGCGCTCGAGCGCCGTCAGGGCGATCCGGCGGCCGATGAACCCGTGGCCGACCACCGCCATGGTCCTCACGAGGAGCCTCCACCGGCCGGAACGGCGGCGACGGCGCGCAGCTCGGCATCGAAGTAGCGCGTGTAGATCTCGGGGTCGTGCCGCTCGAGCACCTTGCGCCGGGCGCGAACGCCCATCTCGGCCAGCCCGGCGCGCGGGGTCGCGGCGACCCGCTCGAGCATGCCGCGGAGGGCCAGTTGGTCGCGGCTGCGGCACAGGAAGCCGTCGACTCCCTCGTCAACCAGATCGGGGATGCCGAAGACGTCGGTGGAGGCTACGGGTCGCTCGAACGCCATCACCTCGAGCATCGACCGCGGCAGCGACTCCACGTCGGAGCCGCACACGAGCACGTCGGTGGCGTGGTACCAGCGATAGGTGTCGGACTGCACCGGCTCGATCCGCACGCGCCGGTCGTCGTACAGCTCGACGAGGTCGACGACAGCGTCGGTGTAGGGGTCGTCCCGGCCGCCGACGAACACCAGCTGGACGTCCTCGCCGCGCAGGGCTGCCGACGACGCAAACGCCTGCGCGATGTTGACCTGCGCTTTGCGCGGCTCCATGGTCCCGATGCAGAGCATCACGACCGTGTCGGGCCCGAAGCCGAGCTCCTCGCGGAGGCGGTCGCGGTCGACGCGGGCGCGGTACTCGTCGATCTCGCCGAAGTCGACGCCATAGTGCACGACCACTCCGACGCCCTCGCCGAGATGCGGTGCGTAGAGGTCACGGGTCGCCGCAGCCTCGAACACCGCACGACGGGTTTCCCCGAGCGCCGCGTGCGCGCGGCTTGCGGCGTATGCGGGGTAAGGCGGGTGGTAGGCCTCGCCCCAGTACTGCCGGAACGGGAAACTCTCGTGGATCGCCCACACGACACCGAGGCCCAGGCGCTGCGCGGCGTCCACCCCGGCGTACGCCGACATCGTGTTGGCGAGCGCGACCTTGCAGCCCTGTTGGACGGAGAACGCCATGATCTGCCGGACCTGCGCCTCATACGCCTCCGCGTCGTGCGCGTCGGTCGGGCCGGTGACCATCACGGGAATGCCGAGGTCCTCGAGCTCCGCCACGAGGCGGCCACCGCGCGGGCTGACGACGCAGGCCTCGATCCCGCGCGGGGCGAGTCGCTTGAGGAGCTCCTGGAGGTAGAGCTGTCCGCCGCCCAGACCGAGGTCGTGGGTCGCGACCAGCACGCGCAGCTGCCCTGGGTGGCGGCCTGCGTGACCTCCCTCCGGACGGAGGGGCGTGTCGCGTGCGGACGTCAGGGATCGCTCGCGCACCAAGGCCAGGCGGTCGGCGGACACGGGGTCGGGCCTGGTGGGCAGCACGCCGGCCGTCCACGGACGCAGCTCGAAAGGCGCCCCGGAACTCGGGGTCACGCGGCCGGTAAAGGTCACCTTGTCACGGTCGTCGGGTACGAGCACCGAGGCCTGGAACATTGCGACCGAGCTCTCGGGACCCTGGTCGACGTTGGGGAACCGTCCGGGCAGGCACGTCCGGGCCCGACCGACGGGCTCGTCGTCGCAGAACAACTCCACGGTCGAGACACCACCGGGCGCCTCGGCGAGGCCGACGACGTGGATGGGACCGGCAGGCACCTCGTCGCGCTCGAGGAAGTATCCGTCGTAAACGTCGGTGAGCGGCAGCGTTCGGGAGGCGAATCGCACCGACCGACCGACGGCCGGCGTCTCGCCGTCCTTAGGGGCGAGGACAGCGAAAACCTCGATGTGGACCGTGTCGCCCTCGACGTCGTGGACGTCGACCTCGACCGTCCATCCGGACGTGCTGGAGCCGCGGTGGTCGGGGTGCGCGTGACCGACGTCGGCCCGCTCCAGGTCGACCGGCCCGCCGGCGCGTACCTGCCCGTCGACAGCGACCAGCACCGCCTCCACGTCGCGGCGGCGGTGGGTGACCCAGCCTCCGACGGCGATCCGCTCCCGGCGTACGACGTCTCCAGCTCCGGGCACGTCGAGCGAGCTGAGGAGCCCGGCGACGGCCCGGTCAGCCGGCACGCTGCTCTGCTCGCGCACGGTCAGGCCTTCCCGAAAGTGTCAACGGCATTCGTGGCACCGTATCAATGCACCCGCTCACCGCTGGTCGAGGATGTCGCGAAGCGAGCGTATCGAGACTCCGTGAGCAGCGAGGCCACCCGAGTCACTGGGTCTCGTGAGGGGACTTGAGGGCCCTCCTCGACCGGCGGACGCGGACGGGAGTACGTTCGGGAACCGTGCCGGACCCCTCCCTCGAGCTGCAGGCGTTCGTCGCGGAAGCGCCTGCCGCCCGCCGCCCGCACCTCGACCTCCTCGGCGAGGCCGCCGCCTTCCTGGCCCCCGGATCGCGGGTGCTGGACGTCGGGGCGGGGGATGCGCCGTACCGCGAGCTGTTCGCGGCTCACGACTACCGGACGGTCGACTGGGAAGGCACGATCTACGCACCGGAGCAGGGTCCCGACTACGTCGGCCTCGCCGACGACCTGCCGATCGAGAACGCGTCGTTCGACGCGGTGCTGTGTACGCAAGTGCTCGAGCACGTCCCGGAACCGGCTGCCGTGCTGCGGGAGCTCTACCGCGTGCTGCGGCCCGGAGGGTGGCTGTGGCTGACGACGCCGCTGACGTGGTACCTGCACGAACTGCCGCACGACTACTACCGCTACACGCCTGCGGGGCTGGCGTACCTGGCCACCGCCGCCGGGTTCGCGGACCACGAGATCAAGCCGATGAACAGCACGCCCGAGACCATCGGGCAGCTGCTGCGGCACCTGGAGTACCTGCTCGGCACGCCCGGCGACGGCTACGACCAGCTGCGCGGCCAGGCGGGGCGCGTGGCCCGCGATCTCGCGGTAGTCGTCGAGTCGTTCTCGGACCTGGACTCGCAGTGGCACCTGCCGATCAGCTTCTACCTGCGCACCTGCAAGCCGGCTGCTGGCTGACCTGCCCGGGTCTCGCCGTCGGTTCGGTACTTGGCGGCGCCTTACGTAGGCTCACCCGAGTGGGGGATCTGGTCAGGCGCTGGCGCCAACCCCTGTTCGTGGTGTTGGCAGTGGCTGCTTATGCCCTGATCGGCGCCCGGTGGGTGCTGGAGTACCGGCGCGCTCTGCCGATGGACATCGACGAAGCGGGCTACCAGAACATCGCGCTGCTCGACTTCCGTGCCTTGCACGACGGTGGCGTCTCCGCGTGGGGTGACAGCCTGCTCTCCCCCAGCGTCTACGCGCCGCTGATGACCGCCACGACCAGCGTCGGGTACGAGCTGTTCGGCGTCCATCGCCTCCTCGGGCTCTTGGTGGCGCTGGGGTTCGGCTGCATCGCCCTGCTGGCGAGCTACGGACTGGGGCGCGCCGTCGGCGGAAGCGGGGCAGGTTGGCTCGCCCTTGCGTTCGTGGCCGCTGCGCCGGTGGTGATCGCCTACTCGCGGTCGTTCAACTTCGCCATCGCCGCGGCGGCCGGGGCCGCGGTGACGTTGTGGGCGCTGGCGCGCTCTGACGGGTGGCGCTCGCCCGCATGGTCGGCGCTCGCGGGAGCGGGTCTGGGCGGTCTCGTCCTCGCGCGCACGATGACGGTCGCCCTGGTCCCCAGCCTCGTCATGGCAGCCGTCGTGGCGGTGGCGATCGGCCCCGACCGCCTTCGCCGGACAGGCAACGTGCTCTTGTCAGGCGTGGTGGCGCTGGTGCTGGCCGGACCCTGGTACTACCACAACGGGCAGGCGGTCTTCGAATACCTGACGTCCTTCGGCTACGGGGGCCGCCTCGCGGAGTACGGCACCGAGGAGTCAGTGCTGTCGGTGCAGTCATGGCGCTCCACGCTCGAGTACACGTTGGTCAGCAATGTCGGCCTCCCTCTCACCGCCCTGACGATGGTCGGGCTTGTGCTGCTGGCGGGGGTCGCACTCCGCGACCCGGGACGGGGAGTAAGCGGCAGGCACGGTGCGAGAACACTGCGGTGCCTCAGGCACCCGCTGCTGCCGAGCCTGCTGTTCGCTGTTTGGGGGGTGCTCATGCTCACGAGCACCGGCAACAAGGGCTCCGGCTTCCTCGCGCCGCTCGTGCCCGCGTTCGCCGCGCTGTTCGGCGCCGCCGTCGTCCGGCTGCCTGGCCGCGTCAGGTGGTCGCTGACGGCGGCGATGCTGGCGGTGCTCGCGCTGAACACTGCCGCGGCCTTCGCCCCGGGCAATCCGCTGGGCGAGAAGCGGGTGGTTGTGCTGGAGCCACTGCCACCCGCGACGCTGGTGGACGGCTCCGGCACCATCCAGCTCTACATCACCGACGGCCTTCAGGTGCCGCCCGAGGACCCCACCGACCCGATGTCGCGCCCGCGCCAGCACGCCTGGGTCGTGGCGAACCAACGCCTCGCGGCCACCGTCGACCCCGAACGGATGACGGTGTTCGCGTTCCGCCACCGCCTGCTAAACGCCAACAGCGTCGGGTTCGAGCGGCTCGCCGCGGGCGGGACGCCCCTGCCGCTACTGACGATCTCGCCGCTCGACGTTCCCGACGAGGCCCACATGGCCGCTTGGCTCACCACCGGCGCTGCCGCCCCTGCGTGCGACCTGCTCATGTCGCCGGGAGCGAACCTCGAGTTCACCCCGCTCGTCGACATCGGCGCTCTGCGCCAGGCTGCCCGAACCGCCGGCTTCGCGCCCACCGACCAGACCTGGCACCTGCCGGACAGGCGCGTGGTCACGCGCTGGCACCGCGCGTCGGACGCCTGCGCCTAGGCCGGGTCCCCATCAGGAGACAACGGTGAGCAGCTGGGTGGCGCGGGTGAGGACGACGTAGAGAGTGGCCCGGCCGGTGGCCGACTCGGCCTCGATCTCAGCGGGTCGCACCACGACGATCCCGTCGAACTCCAGGCCCTTGGTGTCCAGGCCGGTGAGCACCACCACTCGGTCTTCGCCGGACGGGGCGACCCGGGAGTCGATGGCCGCCCGGGCGCCCGGGGCGTCGACGGCGAACTCGGGCCACGAGGCCAGCCAGGCGTTGACGTCGGAGCGACGGGCCACCGGCACCACGATCCCGATCGTGCCGCCGACCTGGTCGGCGACGTCGGCGAGTGCCTGTCGGGTGGCCGTCTCGAGGTCGGCCTCGCCCGTCACCTCGAGAGGTTCGACGCCCGTCGAGCGCACGGCGGTCGGCAGGTCGGCGTCGAGGCCGACGCGGGCGGCGTACGCCGCGGCGTACGCGTAGATCTCCGAGGAGTTGCGGTAGTTGGTCGACAGGTGGAACTCGTGGAGCTCCTTACCCTCCAGCGCGGCGGCCCGAGCGGCGGCGGCCTCCTCGGGGACCGGCCACGACGACTGCGCGGGGTCGCCGACGATCGTCCACGACGCCGCCCGACCGCGCCGGCCCACCATCCGCCACTGCATCGGCGTCAGGTCCTGGGCCTCGTCGATGAGCACGTGGGCGAAGCCGTCGTCCTCGATCGAGTTGGTGGGCGGCGTCCAGCCACGGCCGGACGGGCCGAACTCCCGCTCCATGGCAGTGCTGAGCTCCTCGAGGTCACCGCCGAGGTGGTCGTCGAGCTCGTGGTCGTCCTCGGTGCGCGCAGGCACGTCGCCGAGCGCGTAGCGCAGCTCGTCGAGGAGTGGCACGTCCTCGACCGAGACCTCCGTCTGTCCCGACCACGACTTGGTGAGCAGCCGCTGGTCCTCGGCCGAGACCACACCCTCGGCCACGCGGGCCAGGAACTCGGGGTCACGCAGCCAGCCCAGCACGGTCGGCGCGTCGAGCGGCGGCCACCACTCGAGGGCGAACTCCACGAACGCCGGGTTTGACAGCATCTCGTCGTTGAACGCCTCGCGACCCCGCTCGCGGCCGCGCTCGCCGCGCACCTGGCGCCACATCAGGTCCAGCAGCGACGAGGCGATCCTCGGGAGCTGGCGGTTGCGTCGGCCCTGTCCCATCAGCTGACGCCGCAGCGGACCGAGCTTGCCGGGGTCGAGGACGATCACGTCGTCGCGCCAGAAGATCCGGAACTCGCGCGCCGACCCGGGTGCCTGCTGGCGCGAGGTGCGGCGCATCAGCTCGGCCATCCGGGCCGAGCCCTTGACGTCGGCGACGGCCGGCTCGTCGTGCCGGGTCGCGCGCAGCCCGTCGACGACCTCGCCGAGTGAGCGCAGCGCCACCGCCGTCTCACCGAGCGAGGGCAGCACCCGCTCGATGTAGCGCATGAACACACCGCTGGGTCCGACCACCAGCACGCCGCCACCCTCGTAGCGGCGCCGGTCGGTGTAGAGCAGATAGGCCGCGCGGTGCAGCGCCACGACGGTCTTGCCCGTGCCCGGTCCACCCGAGATCGACACCACGCCCCGCGAGGGCGCGCGGATCGCGCGGTCCTGCTCGGCCTGGATGGTCGCGACGATCGAGTGCATCGACCGGTCGCGGGCCCGCGTCAGCTGGGCCATCAGCGCGCCTTCGCCGACGATCGGCAGGTCGGTCCCCGTGGTGTCGTCGAGCAGCTCGTCCTCGACGCTGACCACGGTCGGGCCGACGCTGCGCAGCACCCGGCGTCGTACGACGCGCTGTGGCTCGGCGGCGGTGGCCTGGTAGAAGACCGCGGCGGCCGGCGCCCTCCAGTCGATGAGCAGCGAGTCGTGCTGCTCGTCGCGCAGGCCGATGCGGCCGACGTAGCGGGGTGCCGCGTCGAGCTCCGCGCGCAGGTCGAGCCGCCCGAAGACCAGACCATCGTGGGCGGCGTCGAGCTGGGCGATCCGCTTGGCCGCCTGGAAGACCATGGCGTCCCGCTCGACGAGGCCGCCCTCGTGGCCGAGCTTGCCCCGGTCGTAACCCTCGCGCGCGAGCTGCTGGGCCGCGGCGGCCGACTTGCCAAGCTGGACGTACACCCGGTCGACGAACGCCTGCTCCCCGGCGATCTCTCTCGCGAGCAACTCTTCAGACAACGCTGGACCCCTCACCGTGCCCTGAACCCCCGTGAATGCCCCCGCATTCCGGCGCAGGCAAGTTCTCAAGACTACCGGCTGAGGGCTCTTTGTCTCACTTTTTGCGGCTCAGGAACGCCGTCATCGCCTCGCGGGCCTCATCGGAGGCGAAGAGCCGAGCGCTCAGCGCCGCCATCTCCTCGCCGTGGGCGTCGATCCGCGCCACCAGCTCGCGGTTGAGGATCGCCTTGGACTCCCGCAGGCCCTGCGACGCACCGGTCGCCAGCTGGGCGCACACGGTGGTGACGCGCTCGTCTAGAGCGTCGGCGGGCACGGCCTGCGTCACCAGCCCGTACGCCGCCGCGTCGGCGCCGGAGAACACCTCACCGCCGAGGGTCGTCAGCGCAGCGGCACGCGGGTTCATCCGCGCGTGCACGGTCAGCGAGATGATCGCGGCCGCCAGGCCGAGCTTGACCTCGGTCAGAGCGAAGGTCGCGTCGTCGGCGGCGATGACGATGTCGGATGCGGCCACGATGCCGACGCCGCCGGCTCGGACGGCCCCGTGGACCCGGGCGACCACGGGCTTGCTCATGGTCGCGATCAGCCGCTGCAGGGCCACAATCCGTCGCGCACCGTCCTCCATACCCCCGGCCTTCGCCTCGGCCAGGTCGGCGCCCGAGCAGAACACCGGGCCAACGGCTCGCACCAGCACGACCCGCACGTCGTCGTCGGCCTCGGCCGACTCGAGCGCGGCGAACAGCTCGGTGACCAGCTGCCGGCTCAGTCCGTTGCGGTTGTGCTGGCTGTCGAGGGTGATGACGGCCAGCGGCCCATCGGTCGTCAGGTGCACCAGCTCTTCGTCCAAGGAGGCCATGGGGCCATCCTCGCGCACGCCCGCTCCGAACAACCTGCATGAGGACCCGCCTGACCTTTGCTGCGTTCGGCGTGCTCGCGACCCTGCTCGGCGTCGCCGCCGCGCATCTGGTGGCGGCGCTGACGGACCCGGCTTCCTCGCCGGTGCTGGCCGTGGGGTCGACGGTCATCGACCTGACGCCGACTCCCCTCAAGGAGTGGGCGGTCGCGCAGTTCGGCACCAACGACAAGCCCATCCTCATCGGCTCTGTCTTCGCCGGCGTCCTGGTGCTGGCCGCCGTTGCCGGCGCACTGGCGCGCCGCCGCTTCGTCCTCGGTGCGGCCCTCCTCGTGCTGCTCGTGGTGCTGGCCACCGTCGCCGTCGGCACCCGGCCGGCCGCTGCGGCGTCGGACGTGCTGCCGGCGTTGGTCGCCGGTGTCGTGGCCATCGGCGCGCTGTGGTGGCTGACCCGCGCCAACGCCAGAAGCCGGGCAGGCTCCGACCCAGCACCGGGGGGAGACCGCGCGACCCGGCGAGGAGTCCTGGTGGCAGCCGGAGCCATGGGGGCGATGGCCGTCGTGCTGGGCTTCGCCGGTCGCCAGATCGCGACCGCCCGCGGTGTGATCAAGGACCTCACGCTGCCGGCCGCTGCCGACCCCGCCCCTCCCTTCCCGCCTGGGCTTGACACCAAGGTCCCCGGGATCGCGCCGTTCCGCACGCCCAACGACAAGTTCTACCGGATCGACACCCGCCTGAGCCTTCCGATCATCGACGTCGACACGTGGTCGTTGACCATCGACGGCGACGTCGACCGCGAGGTCAGCTTCACCTTCGACGAAATGCTCGCGATGCCCCTGATCGAGCGCGACATCACGTTGACGTGCGTGTCCAACGAGGTCGGCGGCCCCTATGTCGGCGGCACCCGGTGGACCGGCGTCCGGCTCACCGACCTGCTCGCCGTGGCCGGCATCGGCTCGACCAAGGCCGATCAGATCCTCAGCACAGACGTCGACGGCATGACCATCAGCACTCCGCTCGACCTGGCCACGGACGGCCGCGACGCGATGATCGCGATCGCCATGAACGGCGAGGCGCTGCCCCGCGAGCACGGCTACCCGGCGCGGATGGTGGTCCCGGGCCTCTACGGTTTCGTCAGCGCCTGCAAGTGGGTCGAGCGCCTGACACTCACGACGTACGCCGAGAAGGACGCCTACTGGACCACCCGCGGCTGGGCGGTCGACGCCCCGATCAAGGTGATGAGCCGCATCGACACGCCCAAGCCCCTCTCGCAGACCAAGGCCGGCCAGAGCTTCATCGGCGGTGTCGCCTGGGCCCAGACCCGCGGCGTGCGCGCCGTCGAGGTCAAGATCGACGGAGGCGGCTGGCAGCCCGCCACGATGGGCCCGTCGGCCGGCAAGGACTACTGGCGCCAGTGGTTTGTCGAGTGGGACGCGAAGCCGGGTCAGCACACGCTCTCGTGCCGCGCGATCTCGGACGACGGTGAGACCCAGAGCGCTGCCCGCGCCGGCGTCTTCCCCGACGGCGCCAGCGGCGTGCAGTCGATCGTCGTCAACGTCGCCTGAGTCGGCTGCCGCGGGTTCGACCCGGTCTGAACCCCGCAATCCATGCCCCTCGCCGCTCCGAACCACCAGCACATCCAACCGAAAGCGAGACCATGAACTCCTCCAAGCTCACCACCCGCTCGGGGCTGGCGAAGACTGGCCTGGCCGCCCTGGCCCTGTCGATGTCTCTCGGCCTCGCTGCCTGCGGCGGCGACGACAGCTCGACCGCGGCCGACACCACCACCGACGAGTCGTCGATGACGACCGAATCTTCCCCGGCCGAGGAGTCCTCGCCCGCCGAAGAGTCAAGCATGGCCAGCGACGCCGGCGCCGAGGTCTTCGGAGCCGCTTGCAGCGCGGTCCCGAAGACGGGCGACGGCTCGTTCGACGGCATGTCGACGGCCCCCGTCGCCTCCGCCGCCAGCGCCAACCCGCTCCTGAAGACCCTGGTCGCCGCCGTGACAAAGGCGGGCTTGGTCGACACGCTCAACTCCGCCGAGGGCCTGACAGTCTTCGCACCGACCGACGACGCCTTCGCCAAGATTCCGGCGAAGGACCTCAAGGCCGTGCTGGAGAACAAGCCTCTGCTCACCCAGATCCTCACCCACCACGTGATCGCCGGCCAGCTCGGGCCCGACGAGATCGCGGGCGAGCACGAGACCCTGGCCGGCGACATGGTCCAGGTGAACGGCTCGGACGAGGACTTCACGGTCGGTGCCGAGAACGCTGTCGTTCTCTGCGGCAACATCCCGACTGCCAACGCCACCGTCTACGTCATCGACACCGTCCTGATGCCTGCCTCCTGAGCCAGCCGGCCCAGGAAAGCCAAGTCAATTGAGCGATCGGGCCGCCCGGGGGCTTCACCCCGGGCGGCCCTGACGGAAGGATCCTCCCCGTGGACCAACCCCGGCGCCTCGGCCCCACCCCCGGTGGTGAGCCGGAGAGGGGCAACGAGAAGGACGGCCAGGCGAGCGATCTCGCCGGGCTGCTCCGTCTCAGCGCCCGCGGTGACGAGGCGGCGTTCGCCCGCTTGTACGACGCCACGTCGGCCCGCGTCTACGGCCTGGCCCTCCGGGTGGTGCGCGACCCGGCGCAGGCCCAGGAGGTCACCCAGGAGGCCTACCTCGACATCTGGAAGACCGCCAGCAGGTTCGACCCGACGAGGGGGAGCGCGATCTCGTGGCTGATGACGATCACCCACCGCAAGGGGGTCGACCGGGTCCGCTCGGCCGAGTCGGCACGCAACCGCGACACCGCCTACGAGCATGCCAACCAAGTGGTCGACCACGACTCGACCGCCGATGCCGTCGAGTCCTCGTTGGAAGCCAGACGCGTGCGCACCGCGCTGAGCGGTCTGACCGACGTACAACGCGAGGCGATCAGCCTGGCGTACTTCGGCGGCTACACACACACGGAAGTGGCCACGATGCTCGACCTCCCGGTCGGCACGGCCAAGACCCGCATCCGGGACGGACTGATCCGGTTGCGAGACACACTCGGAGTAGGAGGTGGGCGCAGTGAGTGACATCCACGCTCTCGTGGGCGCCTACAGCGTCGACGCCCTCGACGACATCGAGCGCGCGAGCTTCGAGCGCCACCTGGCCAGCTGCCCGGTCTGCCGGGCGGAGGTCGACAGCCTCCGCGAGGCCGCGGCCGCGCTGGCCGACGACGTCGCCGTCGCGCCCCCGGCCGAGCTGCGCTCCCTGGTCCTCGCCGACATCACCCGGGTCCGCCCGCTGCCTCCTGTCGCGTCGGGCGGAGGTCCGATCGTCCGCCGGAGGTGGTTTCCAGCACTGGTGGCGGCGGTCGTGATCGCCCTTGTCGGTATCGGTGGCGTCGTCTGGCATCCGTGGAGCAACGACTCCTCACAGCAGCTCAGTGCCACCGACCAGGTGCTCGCCGACCCGCAGGCCCAGCGGCTCAGCCAGGACCTGCCCGGCGGGGGGGAGGTCACAGTGGTCCGGTCGGCCGAGCTGGGCCAGGCTGTCGTCGTCACCGAGGACATGCCACCCGCGCCCAACGGGCATGCCTACCAGCTCTGGCTGCAGTCGCCGGACGAACACATGGTGCCGGCCGGGCTGATGAAGGCCGGCCAGACCACGGCCTTGCTCGAAGGCGACGCCGCCGAGGCCATCGGCGCCGGCATCACCGTCGAGCCCGCGGGAGGCTCCGAGCAGCCGACCACCGAGCCAGTCGTCCTCTTCGACTTCCGTCAGACATGAGCGCCGGCCCTCCGGTCCGCCGGGTGGCCGTCGTGGGCTCGGGTGTCGCCGGGCTGACGACTGCCTACGTCGCCTCCGGCTCAGCCCTCGTCACCCTCTTCGAGGCCGACGACCGGCTGGGCGGACACGCCGACACCCACCTGGTCGACAATCCAGCCGACGGCCCAGACGGAACGCTGGCCATCGACACCGGCTTCATCGTCCACAACGAGCGCACCTACCCGACCCTGCTGCGGATGTTCGCCGAGCTCGGCGTGCGCACCCAGGACTCCGAGATGTCCATGTCGACCCGCGACGACGAGACGGGGGTGGAGTGGGCCGGTGCGCTCGGCGTCTCCGGGCTGTTCCCGACCTGGCGCCACCTGACGCGACCGTCGTACCTGCGGATGCTCCCAGAGATCCCACGCTTCCACCGTGCCGCCCGGGCGCTCCTGGCCCGTGCGGCTTCGGGGCGTTCGGAAACCACGCTTCGCGAGTTCCTCGACGAGCACGGCTTCTCGCCGTACTTCGCCCGGCACTTCATGGAGCCCGTCGTGGCGGCCGTCTGGTCGACCGACCCGGCGCTGGCCCTGGACTTCCCGGCTCGCTACCTGTTCACGTTCCTGGACCACCACGGCATGCTCGGTGTCTTCGGCTCGCCGACGTGGAGGACCGTGACCGGTGGTTCGCGCGAGTACGTCGACCGGATCGCCGCCCGCCTGGTGGAGCGCGGTGGCGACGTTCGGCTGGGCAGCAAGGTCACGTCGGTCACCGAGACCACCGATCGCGTGGAGATCGTCGACGGCAATGGCGACGTCTCGACCTTCGACGCGGTGGTCATCGCGACGCACCCCGACCAGGCGCTGTCGCTGCTGGCCGAGCCGACTCGGGCTCAGGCCGAGCTGCTGGCGGCACTGCCGTACTCCGCCAACACCGCGCTGCTGCACACCGACGTCTCGGTGTTGCCCAAGGCCGCTCGGGCCCGGGCGTCCTGGAACTTCCTGCGACTGCCCGGAGCGCGAGGTCAGGTCACGGTCACCTACGACCTGACCCGGCTGATGCGGCTGCCGACCGAGACCCACTACCTCGTCTCGCTCGGCGCCGACGACCTCGTCGACCCCGCCAAGGTGATCGAGCGGATGGAGTACGCACACCCTCTCTACACACCCAGCTTCGTGGCCGCACAGACCCGCCTGCCGGAGTGCAACACCGCGCGGGTCGCCTTCGCCGGTGCCTACCACGGCTGGGGCTTCCACGAGGACGGCGCACGCTCCGGGCTCGCCGCGGCCGAGCACCTGGGTTTCCGGTGGGGTCTCGAGACGCCGCTCGTTCCTCGCGGCGGCTCGACCGCCCATCGTTCGCTGGTCGAGCCCGCGAGCGCAGCGAGCGGTGTCGAGACCACGACCCCGGCGATGTACGACGTCACCATCACCCACACCCGCCGGCAGCCGTGGAAGCGAGCCTTCACTCACCGCTCCCATGTCTGGCTCGTCGACCTCGACCATCTGCCCGACCACGGCGTCCTGGCTCGGTTCGAGGCGCGCGACCACCTCGGCGCGCCAGACCGGACGTTGCGCGCGAACGTCGAGGCCTTCCTCGAGCAGCACGACATCACGCTCTCCACCGACGACGGCCCCGGCCGGATCCTGATGGCGGCCAACGCCCGGGCCCTGGGCTACAACTTCAACCCGATCAGCGTGTTGTGGTGCTTCGACGGCTCGGGCGGCAGCGCGGCGACGATCGTCGAGGTCCACAACACCTACGGCGACAGGCACTCCTACCTCGTCCATCCGGACGCGCAGGGTCGCGCGAGCATCGACAAGGCGATGTACGTCTCGCCGTTCCACGGCGTCGACGGCCGCTACGAGCTCGCCGTACCCGTCCCCGGCGAGCGCCTGAACGTCGCGGTGACGCTGCACCAGGACGACGGAGCCACCTTCAGCGCCTCGATGGCCGGGCAACGCCTGCGGCGCGCGGGTCTCGCCGAAGCGATCAAGGCCGCCCCTGCGGCCATCCGCGGAGCCGTTCTGATCCGAACACATGGCGTATGGCTCTGGGCGCGCGGGTTGCGCGTCCACCCCCGACCGACCCATCACCAGACAGGTGTCTCCTCGTGACCATCGACCACACGACCCGGCTGGGCAAGGCCTGGCCCGGGCTGGACCTCGTCCCCAGCGGACTCCGCACGACCGTCTCCGCCGCCGTCGCCCGCCGCCTTTTCCTCGGCGCCGTCTCCCGCCTTCCCGTGGTCGTGACGGTGGCCGCTACTCGGCCCGGCCGCGCCCCGACCGTGATCGGTCAGGGTGGCCCCGCAATGACCGTGCACCGGCCAGCGGAGTTCTTCGCCCGCCTCGGCCGCGATCACCTGATCGGCTTCGGCGAGGCCTACCTCACAGGCGCATGGGACGCCGAGGACCTCGGCGGCTTCCTGGCCGTGCTGGCCGCCGACCTGCCGAGCCTGGTCCCGCCGTCGCTGCAGAAGCTTCGCGCCCTGGTCGTCGAGCGCCCTCCACTGACTCAGCGCAGCACCCAGGAGAACAGCCGCACCAACATCGCCCACCACTACGACCTGTCCAACGACCTGTTCGAGACCTTCCTGGACGAGACGTTGACCTACTCGTCGGCACTGTTCGACACCTCGGTCGACCGCTCCGACGGACTGGGGGGAACCGTGCTCCACGCCGCCGCCCCCGCGCCGGACGGGCCGGCAGAGTCGCTCAGCGATGCCCAGGCCCGCAAGCTCGAGCGGCTGCTCGACCGCACCGGCGTCCGCGCGGGCACCCGCGTGCTCGAGCTCGGCACGGGCTGGGGCGAGCTGGCCATCCGGGCTGCCCGCCGCGGTGCCACGGTGCGCACCATCACGCTCTCGACCGAGCAGCAGGCCCTCGCGCAGGAGCGCATCGCCGCCGCCGGGCTCGCCGACAGGGTCACGGTCGACCTGCTCGACTACCGCGCGGTCTCGACGGGTGAGCGCAACGGTGAGACGTACGACGCGGTCGTCTCCGTGGAGATGATCGAGGCCGTCGGCCACGACTTCTGGACGACGTACTTCCAGACCATCGACCGGGTGCTGGCGCCCGGCGGCCGGGTCGGCATCCAGGCGATCACGATGCGACACGACCGGATGCTCGCCACCCGCCACACCCATACCTGGATCAACAAGTACATCTTCCCCGGCGGCTTCCTGCCTTCCGTCGAGGCGATCGAGCAGATCACCAAGCAGCGCACGACTTTGCGGCTGGTCGAGCGGCTCACGTTCGGCAGCCACTACGCCGAGACCCTGCGCCGTTGGGACAACGCCTTCATGGCCGCGGCCGACCGGGTCCGCAACCTCGGCTTCGACGAGACCTTCCAGCGGATGTGGCACTTCTACCTGGAGTACTCGCGAGGCGGCTTCGCGTCCGGCTACATCGACGTGCAGCAGCTGGTCCTGGCGCGGGAAGGTGGCGCATGGACTTCCTGACCACCACGCTGGTTTCGCTCGCGGTCTGTGCGGTGGCGATGGCGGTCACCGCGCTGGTCTCACGGCGGGTCGGACGGGTCTCGGTCGTCGACGTCGCGTGGGGGCTGGCCTTCGTCCTGGTTGCCGTGGTCTGCGCAGTCGTCGCGACCGCGCGTGACGGCGGTGACCCGTGGCGATCGTGGCTGCTCGCGGCGGCCGTCGCCGTCTGGGGCGGCCGACTGGCCTGGCACATCGGCCGGCGTGCGCGCGGCCACGGCGAGGACCCGCGCTACGAGGCGCTCCTCGGTGACGGCGGCTTCGCTGTCGCCGTCCGCAAGGTGTTCGTCGTCCAGGGCCTGGCTGTGTGGTTGGTCTCGATGCCGCTGCAGGTGGCGGCCGTCACCGACGTGAAGTGGCCGGCCCTGGTGTGGGTCGGCCTCGCGATCTGGGCCGTCGGGTTGTTCTTCGAGTCGGTCGGGGATGCGCAGCTGGCGGCGTACCAGCGCATGCCCAAGGACCAGCGCCCGCTCGTGATGGAGACCGGGCTCTGGCGCTACACGCGACACCCCAACTACTTCGGCGATGCGTCGGTCTGGTGGGGGCTGTGGGTCGCCGCCGGGCTCTCGTCGGGGATGGTGGCCGGCCTCCTCACGGTGGTCTCTCCCGTGGCGATGACCTACTTCGTCGTGTTCACCACCGGGGCGAGGCTGCTGGAGCAGACCATGATGCGGCGGCCCGGCTACCCGGCGTACGCCGCCCGCACCTCGATGTTCTTCCCGCTTCCGCCCAAGCGGGGCTGAGTCTCGGTCCGTGGCTAGTGTCGGGGGATGAGCACGAACAATCTCCAGGTCCCCACCGACGCCAGGACCCTCACGAGCGGGGCCGCGATGCCGCTGCTCGGGTTCGGCACCTGGCAGCTGCGCGGTGACGTGGCGTCGCAGGCCACGACGACCGCGCTGGACGCGGGCTACCGGCACCTCGACACGGCCGCGGTCTATCGCAACGAGACCGAGGTCGGCAGAGGGCTCGGCTCCAGCGGCCTGGACCGCGGCGACGTCTTCGTGACCACCAAGTTCAACCCGCGGTCGGGCGACGCCGAGCTCGACGTACTGCGGCGCAGCCTGGACCAGCTCGGCACCGACCACGTCGACCTGTGGCTGGTGCACGCGCCGTCGGACGACGCCCACAACCGGTCGGTGTGGGAGAGCTATGTGAGCGCCCAGGCCGACGGCCTGGCGCGCGACATCGGCGTCAGCAACTTCTCGCTCGAACAGATCGACGCCGTCACGGACGCGACCGGAGTGCGCCCCGCCGTCAACCAGATCGAGTGGCGGCCCACGATGCACGACCGGGCGGTGTTCGACGGCCACCGGACCCGCGGCGTACTGCTCGAGGGCTACAGCGGCCTGCGCGGCGGCATCCTGGACGACCCGGTCGTCGGCCGGGTGGCCGACGAGGTCGGTCGCACCCCCGCGCAGGTGCTGGTGCGATGGCACCTCCAGCACGGCATCGGGGTCATCCCGCGCTCGTCACAACCCGACCACATCCGCGACAACGCCGATGTCGCCGGCTTCACCCTCGACGACGACCAGATGGCTGCCCTCGACGCGCTGGGCGACTGACTCCCCCTGGTGGTTGACTCGGCGGATGGATGCGGTGGACGCCGCCTTCGCCGCCTGGCCTCGCGAGGGGTTCCTGCCCCGGCGCGAGCGGCGCCGGGCGTCGTACGACGGGCCGCTCCCGATCGGGCACGAGCAGACCAACTCCCAGCCGCGCACCGTCTCCGCCATGTTGCGGCTGCTCGACGTGCGACCCGGGCAGCGGGTGCTCGACGTCGGCTCGGGGTCGGGCTGGACGACCGCGCTGCTCGCGCACCTGGTGGGTCGATCCGGACTCGTCGATGGGGTGGAGCTCGAGCCGTCGCTGGTGGAGTTCGGCACGGCGAACCTGGCGGCGACCGGGCAACCGTGGGCGCGGATCACCTCGGCGACGCCGGGCGTGCTCGGCCTCCCGAACGGGGCGCCGTACGACCGGATCCTGGTCTCTGCCGAGCCACGTCGCCTCCCCGCCGAGCTGGTCGACCAGCTCGGGGACGGCGGTCGGCTGGTGATCCCGGTCGCCGGCGTGATGCTGCTGGTCGTCCGAGATGGTGGGGAGACGACCGTGACCGAGCACGGCTACTACCGGTTCGTGCCGCTGCGCTGACTCAACACCGATTCGTCTGCAGTACTGAGCGGAGAAACCCATGCCAAAAGCGCAGACGAATCGGTGTGGACCCGCCTCAGTAGGACTTCGGCAGCCCCAGGGAGTGCATGGCGACGAAGTTGAGGATCATCTCGCGGCTGACCGGCGCGATCCGGCCGGCGCGGGTGGCGACGAGGAGGCCGGCCATGCCGTACTCCTGGGTGATCCCGTTGCCGCCGTGGGTCTGCACGGCCCGATCGGCGGCGTCGCAGGCGGCCTCTGCGGCGGCGTACTTGGCCATGTTGGCGGCCTCGCCCGCGCCCATGTCGTCGCCGGCGTCATAGAGCGCGGCGGCCTTCTGGGTCATCAGCCGGGCCAGCTCGATCTCGATGTGCGACTGGGCGAGCGGGTGCGCGATGGCCTGGTGGGCGCCGATGGGACCCTGGAAGACCACGCGTTCCTTGGCGTACGCCGCCGCCTTGTCGAGCGCGAAGCGGGCCAGGCCCGTGGAGAACGACGCCGCCATGATCCGCTCGGGGTTGAGCCCGGCGAAGAGCTGCACCAGCCCGGCGTCCTCGTCGCCGACCAGCGCGTCGGCCGGCAGCCGGACGTCGTCGATGAACACCTGGAACTGCTTCTCCGGGCTGACGATCTCCATTGCGATGACCTTGGCCTCGAAACCCTCGGCGTCGGTCGGCACCACGAAGAGACAGGGCTTGAGCTTTCCGGTCTTGGCGTCTTCGGTGCGCGCGACGACCAGCACGTTGTCGGCCTCATCGACGCCGGAGATGTAGATCTTGCGGCCGGTGAGCAGCCACTCGTCGCCGTCGCGGCGGGCGGTGGTGGTGATGTTGTGGGAGTTGGTGCCGGCGTCGGGCTCGGTGATCGCGAAGGCCATCGTGCCGGTGCCGTCGGCGATGCCGGGCAACCAACGCTGCTTCTGCTCGTCGGTGCCATAGCGAGCGATGACCGTGCCGCAGATCGCCGGGCTGACCACCATCATGAGCAACGGACAGCCCTGCGCGGCGAGCTCCTCGAGCACGGCCGCGACGTCGCCGATGCCGCCGCCCCCGCCGCCGTACTCCTCGGGGATGTTGATGCCGAGATAGCCGTTCTTCCCGATCTCCAGCCACAGGTCAGTCGTCTTGCCGCCACTGCGCGCCTGCGCGGTGAAGTAGTCGCGGCCGTACTTCGAGGCCAGCTTGGCGACCTGCTTGCGCAGCTCCTGTCGCTCCTCGGACTCGCTGAACGCCGTCTCCGTCATGCCGTCTCCTCCGCTGTGTCCGTCACGACGGCCAGCACCTCGCCCGCCGCGACCTGTTGTCCAGTCTGCACGTCGATCTCGGTCACCGTGCCGGCGAGCGGCGCGGTCACGGTGTGCTGCATCTTCATCGCTTCGAGCACCAACACGGTGTCGCCCGGGGAGACCAGCGCTCCCTTCTCGACGGCGACGCTGATCACGGTCCCGGGCATCGGCGCGAGCAGGCTGCCGCTCGCCACCGCCTCGGCCGGGTCGGTGAAGCGGGGCTTGCGTGTCAGGCGGGCGTGGCCGGTCGGGCCGTCGACGTCGACGGCGTTGCCTGCGATCGAGACGTCGTACGTCGTGCGCACGCCGTCGGATTCGAGCGTCACGGTCGTCACGCTCGCGCTGACCACCTCGAAGCCGTCGACCGCGTATCCGTCGCGCCCGCCCCACCACTCCACGACGACGTCGCCCTCGAACTCCGTGCGCTGCGGGCCACTCACCACGTTGCGCCAGCCGACCGGGATCCCGCGTTGGACCGTGCGCGCGGCGCCGGCCCGCTCGGCCAGGGCGATCGCGGCAGCCACGGCCTCCGCGCTGGTTGAGGAAGGCGCGCTAGCGCCTGTCTCGAAACCCGCGGACAGAAAGGCAGTGCTGACGTCTCCAGCCAGGAACTTCTCGGACCGCAGCACGTCGACGAGCAGGTCGCGGTTGGTGACGACGCCGTGGATCCGGGCCCGAGCCAGCACGTCGGCCAGGCGGCGGACTGCAGCCTCGCGGGTCGGCCCGTGGCAGATGACCTTGGCCAGCATCGCGTCGTAGAACGTGGAGACGGTCGAGCCGGTCTCGTAGCCCGCATCCACCCGGATCCCTTCCCCTGCAGGGATCTCGAAGCGCGTCAGCACCCCCGACTGCGGCTGGTAGTCGGCCGCCGGGTCCTCGGCGTACAACCGCACCTCGATCGCATGCCCCATCGGACTCGCGAGCGGGTCGTGTGCCTGAGGACGCGGTATGGCGCGTCGAGGGGCACACGACCCGGTCTCGGCCACCTGGAGCTGCAGCTCGACCAGGTCAACACCGAAGACGGCCTCGGTGACGGGGTGCTCGACCTGCAGGCGGGTGTTCATCTCCAGGAACCAGAACCGCGACGGGTCTTGCGCATCGACGAGGAACTCCACCGTGCCGGCGCCGCGATAGTCGATGGCCTCGCCGGCCTGGCGGCCCGCCTCGTGCAGCGCACGCGTACGTCGTCGGGCAAGGCACGGCGCCGGTGACTCCTCGACGACCTTCTGGTGCCGGCGCTGGATCGAGCAGTCGCGTTCGCCGAGCACCAGCACGCCCTCGGTCGTGCCGACTATCTGCACCTCCACATGGCGGCCGTTCTCGACGTACGGCTCCACGAATACCGTGCCGTCACCGAACGCCGACAACGCCTCGGCCTCAGCGGCCGCGACCTCGTCGGCCAGGTCCTCGAGGCGGCGTACGACGCGCATGCCACGGCCGCCACCGCCGGCGGACGCCTTCACCAGGAGGGGCAGGTCGGCCTCGGTCGGCTCGTTCGGCGCCGACAGCACCGGCACCCCGGCCGCCGCCATCAGCTTCTTGGCCTCGACCTTGGACCCCATCTGTTCGATCGACTCGGGCGTCGGCCCGACCCAGGTCAGCCCGGCGGCGACCACGGCGCGAGCGAAGTCGGCGTTCTCGGAGAGGAACCCGTAGCCGGGATGGATCGCGTCGGCACCCGAGCGGAGCGCGGCGTCGACCAGCAGACCGGCACGCAGGTAGGTGTGGGCCGGGGCGTCGCCGAGCAACCGGACGGCGAGGTCGGCCTCGGCGACGTAGGGCAGACCGGCATCGGCGTCGGAGTGCACGGCGACCGTCTCGATCCCGAGCCGGCGGCAGGTGCGGAACACCCGCGACGCGATCTCCGCCCGGTTGGCGACGAACAGGCGACGGATCGTCATGTCCTGAACACCCCGTATCGCTGGGTGCCGGCGTACGGCGCGTTGTCGATGACGGAGAGGCAGATGGCCAGCACGGTGCGGGTGTCGCGAGGGTCGATGACGCCGTCGTCGTAGAGCATCCCGGACAGGAAGAACGGCAGCGACTGCTCCTCGACCGACTGCTCGATGAAGGCGCGCATGCCGGCGTCGGCCTCGTCGTCGTAGGCCTGACCCCGCGCCTCGGCCGCGGCCCGGGCGACGATCGAGAGCACCCCGGCCAGCTGAGCAGGCCCCATCACGGCGGACTTGGCACTGGGCCAGGTGAAGAGGAAGCGCGGGTCGAACGCGCGGCCGTTCATGCCGTAGTTCCCCGCGCCGTACGACGCCCCCATGATCACGCTGAGGTGCGGGACGGTCGAGTTGCTGACCGCGTTGATCATCTGGGCGCCGTGCTTGATGATCCCGCCCTGCTCGTACTCCGCGCCGACCATGTAGCCGGTGGTGTTGTGCAGGAAGAGCAGGGGTACGTCGATCTGGTTCGCCAGCTGGATGAACTGCGTCGCCTTCTGCGCCTCCTCGCTGAACAGCACGCCCTGCGCGTTGGCCAGGATGCCGATCTGGCGGCCGTGCAACCGCGCCCAGCCGGTGACCAGCGAGGATCCGTAGAGCGGCTTGAACTCGTCGAACGACCGTTCGTTGCCCGGCCCGCTCCCATCACAGATCCGGACGATCACCTCGCGCGGGTCGAACGGCTCCTTGAGGTCGGCCGGGATCAGATCGAGCAATCCGTCCGGGTCGAGGTCCGGCTCGGCCCACGCCACGCCTGCGCTGGGCGAGCTGCGCGCCTTGCGCCAGTTGAGCCGTGCCACGATCCGGCGGCCGATCCGGATGGCGTCGCGCTCGTCCTGGGCCAGGTAGTCGGCGAGCCCCGAGACCCGCGCGTGCATCTCGGCGCCGCCGAGCGACTCGTCGTCCGACTCCTCGCCGGTGGCCATCTTGACCAGCGGCGGACCGCCGAGGAACACCTTGGCCCGTTCCTTGACCATCACCGTGTAGTCGCTCATGCCAGGCACGTAGGCGCCGCCTGCGGTGGAGTTGCCGAAGACCAGGGCGATGGTCGGCTGCTTGCGGGCGCTGGAGCGGGTCAGGTCGCGGAACACCTTGCCGCCGGGGATGAAGATCTCCTTCTGGGTCGGCAGGTCGGCGCCGCCGGACTCGACCAGCGAGATCGTCGGCAGGCCGTTCTCCTCGGCGATCTGGGCGGCCCGGAAGCCCTTCTTGACCGTCCACGGGTTCGACGCGCCGCCTTTGACGGTGGGGTCGTTGGCAGTGATCAGGCACTCCACGCCCTCGACCACCCCGATGCCGGTGACCAGCGAGGCCCCGACGCTGAAGTCCGAGCCCCAGCCGGCCAGTGGGGACAGCTCGAGGAACGCCGAACCCTCGTCGACGAGCAGCTCGATCCGCTCGCGCGGCAGCAGCTTGCCCCGGGCGTGGTGGCGGTCGACGTACTTCTCCCCGCCCCCGGCCACCGCCTTGGCGATCTCGGCCTCCAGGTCGGCAAGCTTCTCGAGCATGCTGTCTCGGTTGCTCATCGCCCGTACCCCAACAGTCTCGCGGCCAGGTCGGTGAGCACCTCGGTCGCACCGCCACCGATCGGCAGGATCCGGGCGTCGCGGTAGTGCCGCTCGACCTCGGTCCCGTGCAGGTACCCCATGCCGCCGTGCAGCTGCACGGCCGCGTCGCAGACGGCCACGGCGGTCTCGACGGCGGTCTGCTTGGCCAGGCACGCGTCGGCGACCACGTCGTCGCCGGCGACGTGCCGCGCCGCGACGGCGTGCACATAGGTCCGCGCCACCTCGACCTGGCGGTGCATCTCCACGAGCCTGTGCCGCACGACCTGGTTGGCGATCAGCGGCTTGCCGAAGGTCTCGCGCTCGCGGCAGTACGCCGCGGTGAGGGCCAGCGACCGGGCGGCGATGCCGTAGCCGTGGACCGCGAGCGCGATCCGTTCGACCACGAACTGCTGGGCGATCTGGGCGAACCCGGAGCCCTCCGCCCCGACCAGGTTTGCGGCCGGGACGCGGCAGGCGGCAAACCCGAGCTCGGCGGTGTCGGAGCAGTGCCAGCCCATCTTGGTCAGGGCGCGGTCGACCGTGAAGCCGGGAGTGCCCTTCTCGATGACCAGCAGGCTGATCCCGCCGTGCCCCGGGCCGCCCGTGCGCACGGCCGTGGTGACGAAGTCGGCGCGGACGCCGCTCGTGATGAAGGTCTTGGTGCCGTCGACGACGTAGCAGTCCCCCTCGCGGACGGCGGTCGTGTGGATGCCGGCGACGTCGGAGCCCCCGCCCGGCTCCGTGACGGCCAGCGCGCCGATGGTCTCGCCGGCCAGCGTCGGCCGGACGAACCGATCGAGCAGGTCTTGGTTGCCGGAAGCCGCGAGGTGGGGCAGCGCGATGCCGCCGGTGAACAGGCCCGCCATCAGGCCACTCGATGCGCCGGCCTCGAACATCGCCTCCTGCATCGCGATGGAGTCGAGCAGGTCGCCGCCCTCGCCACCGACACTCTCGGGGAAGGACAGGCCGAGCAGGCCCTGCTTGGCGGCGGCGCGATGCAGGTCGCGCGGGATCTCGCCGGCGTCCTCCCACTCCTGCAGGTGCGGCGCCACCTCGCGCCGCACGAACTCGCGTGCGGTGGCCCGGATCGCGTCTCTCTCGCTCACAGCAGCTCCTCCGGGATCTCGACGTGCCGAGATCGCGCCCACTCGCCGAGGCCCTTGGCCTGCGGGTCGAACCGCGCCGACGCCGCGACACCGTCTCCCAGCAGCCCATGGACCACGACGTTGACTCCGCCGAGGTTCGGCAGCGCGAACACCTCGATGTCGAGGTCGCGAGTCTCGGTCAACAAGTTGCGCACGAAGCCGGGCGTGACGGTGTCGACCAACCAGGCGACCCGGTCGTCGTACGCCGCGGACTCGTCGTTGGCCACCCAGAGCCCGAGGTTGGCGTCGCCACCCTTGTCCCCGGACCGGGCAAGCACGAAAGAGCCGAGCGGGGCCTTCATGCCACGACCTCGGTCGGGCCGTCGGCGTGGTGCACGGTATGGGTGACGGCCGACCTGTCGACGTACTCGGCGCGATAGACGCCGAACGGCGTGCCGGGTCCGGGGGGCGCGGTGAGCGTGAACCCTGGGTACGACGCCAGGGCCAGCTCGACGGCCGCGCTGCTGAACGCGCGGCCCACGGCTTCGGGCGAGCGATCCTGCACCGCGCACCGCAACACGGTCGACGCGCCCTCCTCGGTCTCGGCGTCCTCGCGCGGGAGCGGACCCAGCGTCCAGGTCACCGACGACGCGGTCAACCGGGGCTCGAGCTGCGCACGCACCCACGCTGCCTTGTCCTCGACGTCGAGGCCAGTCAGCACGAACTCGACTGAGTTGCGGTGCCCGCCGAGCTCGTTGACGCACACCTTGAGCCGCTCGGGCGGGGCCGACCCACGCACGCACGCCACGGCCACCCGGTCAGGTCCTACCTGCGAGAGCCGGATCGAGTCGAGGTGGGTGGTCACGTCGGGACCGAGGTACTCCGTCGACTGGATCTCATACATCAGCTGAGCGGTCACGGTGTCGACGGTGACCGCGCCACCGGTGCCGGCGTGCTTGGTGATCACCGACGACCCGTCGGCCGCGACCTCGGCCAGCGGGAAGCCGAGGGGCCGCGATCGGTCGACCTCCTTGAAGCCCGAGAAGTTGCCGCCCGTCGCCTGGCACCCGCACTCCAGCACGTGCCCGGCCACGACGGCGCCGGCCAGCTCGTCGTACGACGCGGGGCTCCAGCCGAAGTGAGCGACGGCCGGCCCGACCACGAGTGAGGCATCGGTGACCCGGCCGGTGACGACCACGTCGGCGCCGGCCGCGAGGGCCGCCGCGATGCCGAAGCCGCCCAGGTACGCGTTGGCGGTCAGTGCGCCATCGAAACCGAGGGCTCGCACGTCGTCGCCGTCTACGTAGGCGATCGCGGGGTCGAGACCCAGCCCGCGCGCCACCTCGCGGAGCCTGTCGGCGAGGCCGGCGGGGTTGAGGCCACCGGCGTTCGACACGATCTTGACGCCGCGCTCGAGTGCGAGCCCCAGGCAGGCCTCCAGCTGACGGACGAAGGTCTTGGCAAAGCCGAGCGTGGGGTCCTTGAGCTGGTCGCGACCCAGGATCAACATGGTCAGCTCGGCGAGGTAGTCGCCGGTGAGCACGTCGAGGTCCCCGCCCTCCAGCATCTCGCGCATCGCGGAGAGCCGGTCGCCGTAGAAGCCGGAGCAGTTCCCGATCCGGACCGTTGGTTGAGGCGGTTGCGCAGCAACCGTCTCGAAGCCGGTCATCGTCGCGCCCGCCCCTCACCCGGCGGCCCGGCGAACGCCTGCGCGATGTCGAGCCAGTGGTCGGCGTCGGGTCCGGTGGCGACCAAGTCGGTGTCGACACGATGGATGCGCTGGGTGCTGAGCAGGCAGAAGTCGTACGCCCACCCGGTCACCCGCTGCGCGGCGTCCCCCGGTCCCCAGGTCCAGGTCTCGCCGGAAGGCGCGACGAGCTCGACGCGGAACTCCTCGGCGGGCGGGGCCTCGCCGTGGGTGGCGTACGCGAAGTTGCGGGTGCGCACACCGAGGTGGGCGACGTGCCGCACCCGGTCGCTGACCTCGGGCTCGACGCCGAGCGCCTCGTGCACGTCGAGGGAGTGCGCCCAGGTCTCCATGAAGCGTGCGGTGGCCATCGAGGTGGCCGACATCGGGGGGCCGTACCACGGCATCTTCTGGCCGGCGGGATAGCCGCGCAGCGTCTCGGCCAGCGCCTTGCGGCCACCACGCCAGCGATCGAGGAGAGCTGCCGGCTGCACGGCCCCGCCGCTCAGTGCGGCCCGGTCGACCGAGCCGGTCGGGTCGGCGATGGCCTCCAGCACCAAAGCGTCCCACCCCTCCTTGTCGGTAGCAGCCGCCAGCGCGGCCTCGTCGGTCCAGGCCAAATGGGCCACCTGGGTCGCGACGTCCCAGCCGGCCGCGGGCGTCGGCGTCCGCCAGTCGGGTTCGGGCAACGGAGCCACGATCGCGTCCAACCGGTCGCCCTCGGCGGTCAGGTCGGCGAGCACCGACTCCAGGAGGTCGTTCATGCCGAACCCAGTGCCGCATCGAGAGTGGTCGCCCAGCGGTCGAGGATGCGCTTGCGACGACGGGCGTCGTCGGTGATGGTGTCGGCGAGGCCAAGGCCGCGCACCAGGTCGAGGGTGGCTTGCACCAGCTCGCGCACCCCGGGCCGCGACTCGTCGGCGCCCAACAGCTCAACGGTCATCCGGTGGGTCTGCCGGCCGACCCGCTGCTCCAGCGGTACGACGGCCGCGCGCAGCGCCTCGTCGGTCCGGGCGGCGACCCACAGCTCGAGCGCCGCCGTGAAGACCGGCGACGTGAAGTGCTCGGCCAGCAGCTCCAGGACGGCACGGGTACGCCGCGCCCCCCGCGGCAGTCCGCGGTCGGCGGCCGCCGCCAGCTCGGCGCCTCGCACCTCGGTCACGTGCTCGACGGCGGCGACGACGAGGTCGTTCTTGGTCGGGAAGTGGTGCAGCTGAGCGCCGCGCGATACTCCGGCCCGTTCGCTGACCAGCGTCGTGGACGTGCCGGCGAAACCGCGCTCCACGAGCAGTTCGACGGTCGCGTCCATCAGCCGCGCCCGCATCGCGCGGGTGCGCTCCTCCTGCGGGACGCGGACGGTGGCCGGGGGCACCCTGCCATCGTGGCGGCGTACGCACAAACAGTCAAGCCTGCTTGTTTGTCGGAGGGCTCGTCAGCCCAGGCGCGCGACCATCGGCAGCCTCGAACGCGCGGTCAGCCAGACGATCGTCGCCGTCACCACAGGCAGCACCACCACGAGGCCGAGGATCATCACCCAGGGGATGTCGACGAAGTGGCTCGGGATGGCGTTGCCCTCGGCGTCGAGGCCGCTCGGCACCCACGACGTCGAGGTGAGCGGGTAGGTGATGGCGATGCCAGGGATGAACCCCACGGCCGCCCCGAGCAGAGCCCCGACGAAGCCGACCACGAGCGCGTACGCCGCCGCCACGCCGCGCCGGGTCCTCGGCGCCGCCCCCACAGCCGAGAGCGTGGCCAGGTCGGGGCGCGCATCGGAGAGCGCGAGAAAGGTGGCCGTGAGTGTGCCACCGAGCATCAGCACCGCGCCGAGGCCGAACAGGATGCCCAGCAGGATCAGGGTCTCGTTGTCGTTCTGGTAGCCGCGCTCGACGTAGAAGTCGGCGTTGACGTTGAGCCCCAAGATGGCCTCGTCGAGGTCCGCCTCGGCACTTTCGTCCAGGTCTTTGGCGTCGAGGAGGAGGCCCGCGGTGGAGGCTTTCAGTCCCGTGTCGTCGAGGGCACCTGGTAGCGCTACGGCGAGGGCCGGGGCGTTCCCACGGACCTGCAGGAAGTACGCCGGCAGGTCCACGCGCTCGATGCGCTGGGTCAGCTTGCCGTCGCCGGTGTTCCTGACGCTGCCCGTGACCTTGACCCGGTCGCCGTCGACCGCATGGGAGGTGAAGACGACCAACCCGCCCTGGTCGAGCATCCGCCGGGCGGCATCGAGGTCGTCGTCGTCGACGGGCGTGGCGAGGTCGAGCATGGACGCGCCGACGAGCACGTTTCCGAAGGAGCCGCCCCAATAGTCGAGCAGCTCGTCGTAGCCGCGCACGTCGGGCCGCCCCACCCGGAGGTCGGTGTAGGTGTCTCCGCCCCCGTTGAACGGGGCATAGGACGTCACCTCGGTGATCCCCAGCGACGGTGCCTCACGTCGGATCACCTGCTCGTAGCGCGACCAGTCCACGACTTCCTCAGAGACGGTCAGCTGACCCATGCCCATGGCGAGCCGCGGCTGGTAGTTCGCCTCGGATTGCGCGGCGTCGCTCGAGTTGGCGATTCCCAACGCGACCACGCCGGCGACCGTCGCCGCGACGGCCGCCACGGCCGGGACGGTGCGGGTGCGATGACGGGCGGCGTCGCGGACGGCGTAGCGGGGCACCAACGGCAGCCTGCGGCCGAGGCGGGCGACGGTGGCCACGACGACCGGCACCAGCAGGATCATGCCCAACACCGCCACCACGGCAGACCCGGCGATCGCCAGGCTGTTGTCGCCGCCTCCGGCGGCGCCCGCCGCCGACCCGGCGATTCCGAGCCCTACGAGAAGCAACCCCAGCAGTGGCGAGCGCAGACTCGGCTTGCGGTCTCCACGCCGTCCGGCGAGCACAGCAACGACGTCCTGCCGCGAGGCGATCCAGGCCGGCACGACCGCCGCCAGGAAGGCGCTCAGCAGACCGAAGACCGCCACGGCCAGCAGGTGCAACGAGCTCACGTCGAACGGGCCGAGCACCTGGTCAGAGAAGTGCTGGACGACGGGCAGCAGGGCCCACCCCGCCACCACGCCGAGGACGACGCCCATGGCAGCGGCCACGCCACCCAGGACCAGGCCACCGGCAAGGATAACGCGGCGCGACTGCTTCGGCGTACCCCCGCTCGCGGCCATCAGCGCCAGGGTCCGCGACTGGCGACGAGCACCCACCGCGAACGCGGGCCCAGCGAGGAGCACCACCTCGAGCAGTGCCATCACCACGATCAGCCCGACCACCGCGATCGCGGACTCGTCGGAGTAGCTCTGCCACTGCCGGACCTGTTCAGGCAGCTCGGAGTCGGGTGGCGGGTTCTCGACCACGGCGCGCGACAAGACCGTGGCGCCGATCGCGTTGAGGGCACGAACCTCGTCCCACGAGACCGGCCCACCGCCGATCAGCCAGGTCGTCAGGCCGTCACCGGGCTCGACGTCGAGGGCTCCGGGCGCCGCGATGGCGAAGACACTGTTGCGGTAGGACGTCGACTCCGCGCTGCCGACGACCGTGAAGGTCTCCCCGTCATGGACCGTCATCTCAGACCCGGCCTCGAAGCCCTTGTCGGCAAGGGCGGGGCTGACCACGACCTCGTGGTCGGACGACGGCCACCGGCCCGCCGTCAGTTGGTAGAGACCGTCGGTCAGCGGAGAGGCGGCGTCGATCTCGATGCCCTCCGCGTAGACCACGCCGCGCTTCGTGTCGACGCGCATGTCCCAGCTGTTGCGCTTGACGGTGGCGGGGACGTCGCGGCCGAGCGCGCTGCGCACGGTCTCGATGGTCACCGGATCTGCCTTTCCCCGGCCCTTGCTCGACGAGCCGTCGTCGGGGTCGAAGGCCTGGAACACCTTGCTGATTCCGGGTTCCACGGTGATCCTGGCATCTGCCGCGCCGAGCCTGCGGTCGAGCGACTCGGCACCACTCACGTCCGAGGTCTTGTAGATCACGTCGGCGGCGCTGACGGCCAAGACCGGCAGCGCGATCATCACCAGCACCAGGATGCTGCGCCCCCGTGAGCGCAGCGCGTCGCGCCGGGCCAGCCGCAGGGCCGGCCGCCACCCCGCCATCAGCCGGTGTGCCCGGACTCGACCAGCGTCTCCACGCGGTCGGCGCCCGACTCGTCGATGACGACGCCGTCGCGCAGGAACACCACGCGGTCGGCCCAGGCCGCGTGCCGGGCCTCGTGGGTGACCAGCACGCCGGCCGCGCCGGCGTCACACCTGGAGCGGAGCAGCCGGAGGATCTCCTCACCGGTGTCGGTGTCGAGGGCGCCGGTCGGTTCGTCGGCCAGGATCAGCCGGCGGTCGCCGACGATGGCCCGGGCGATGGCGACCCGCTGCTGCTGGCCGCCGGACATCTCGTCGGGGAACCGCTCGGCCAGCTCCTCGATGCCGACCTCGGCGAGCGCCTGTCGGGCGGCCTTGCGGGCCGAGCCCGAGCGTTCGCCGTCGAGCTCGCGCGGGAGGGCGACGTTTTCGATCGCCGTCAGCGCCGGGATCAGGTTGAAGTCCTGGAAGACGTAGCCGATCGACGTACGCCGCATCCGCGCGCGGCCGGTGTTGCCCAAGGTCGCGAGGTCGACACCCTCGACGAACACGTTGCCCTCGGTGGGAGAGTCCAGTCCGCCGGCCAGTGTGAGCAGCGTCGACTTGCCCGAGCCCGACGGGCCCATCACGGCCACCAGCTCGCCCGCGCCGACCCGGAAGGTGACCTGCTTGAGGGCGCGGACCTCGGTCGCGCCTTCGCCGTGCACGCGGGTGACCTGGTCCAGGAAGAGGACAGCCTCGGCGCTCATCGGGCACCTCCGCCGGGGCGCTCGGTGTGTCGCTCGCCTGGTTTCGAGACGGGCGCTGCGCGCCTTCCTCGACCAACGGCGCGTCTTGCGCAGACCTGGCGGCGCGGCGTACGCGGGCCTCGCAGTGGTCCAGCCATCGGATCTCGGCCTCGGCGGCGAAGACAAGTGAGTCGAGGACCAGGCTCCAGGCGAGGTCCTGGTCGCCGACGCGCTTGAGCCGGGTGTAGTCCTGCATCGCGGCCATCGTCGCCGAACGTTGCTGCTGGATGACGGCGCCGACGTCGATGCCCGGCACGGTGACCGCGAGGGCCAGCTTGATGGCCAGCTCGTCGCGCGGCGGCTGGGTGCGGGCGACCGGGGTGCCGAACCAGGCCGCCACCTCGTCGTGACCCAAGGGCGTGGCGCGATAGATGACGTGGCCCTCACCATCGTCCCCGGTGCCCTCGACGAGCCCGTCGCGCTCGAGCCGGGAGAGGGTCGTGTAGACCTGCCCGACGTTGAGCGGCCAGGTGGCCCCCGTCCGCTTCTCGAACTCCGCCCGCAGCTGGTAGCCGTACATCGGCCCCTGCTCCAGCAGCGCCAGCAACGCGTTCCTGATCGTCATCCGCGGCCCTCCCGGTGTCCCCGCGCCCCCGTGGCGCGTGGATACCGGGTATGTATACCACGTATGCATACCCGTCCAGCGCGGACTTGTCGGCCTTTCCCTGAACTTGTCGCGCACTCCTAGGGCCGACAAGTTCAGATTTCTCCGGTTGACCGGGGAAATCTGAACCCGCTCAGCCCAGGCCGGGGGCGTCGCCGGCCCAGGGGTCGTCGCGCTTCTTGTCCCAGGCCCGCAGCGGGTGGCGGGAGGGGTCGAGGCGGCCGAAGTCCCAGGGCTCGAAGGCGTTGTCGATGTTGGCCAGGCCGGTGTCGTCGAGGCCGGGCAGGTGCCGCAGCAAGACGTCCTTGAACCTGGTGTTGTCGATCCAGGCCAGTCCTTCGGGGGTGTAGACCTCGGCGCGGTAGTCGATGGTGAAGAACCGGTCGGCCAGCAGCCGCAGCGACGCGTTCATGATGAAGATCTGGAAGAGCGTCTCGCCGAAGCCGAAGCCGGTCGGGCGGTGGCCCTCGCTGAGCGTGCCGATCAGCAGGTCCATGTCGTCGACGTTGTCGCGGCCCGACGCGTCCTTGCCGTAGACCTCGCGCAGGGTCTTCACACACTCCCGGTCGTCGGTCAGGTCGTCGAAGGACGTGAGCGGGTTGAGGCCGAGCTCGCGGCGCAGCTGGTTGTAGTTGGGTACGCCGCGCTCCCGGTCGCGGTAGAGGTCCAGGGCTCCCAGGTCGATCGAGCGGGTGGCCGGGCACCGAGACCGTGCTCAGCGTCTGCGGGTAGTTGTTGTTGACCAGCTGACAGGCGCTCTGCTCGCCGAAGGTGCGCGCCAGCGCCTCGAAGCCGTGCTCGGCAAACAACCGCGGCGAGGCGGCGTGCCGGGTGAGCCCCGTCGGCACGGTGCCCGTTCGCCTTGCCGTCGACGTCGACCATGCGGACCTCGTCGGGCAACAGCGAGTGCAGCCGATAGATGCTGACGAACTCCTCGGCCAGCCCGTACTGGGGGAACTCCCCCGGCACGTTGCCGACGATGCCGCCGAGCTCGCGGCTGGTGATCGGGATGTCCTCGAGCACCTGCTTGCGGTCGCCGCCGAAGAGCGACGTCACCAGGCCGAACCAGTTGGCGTGCATGCCGTCGAGCAGGCTCTCGTTGGGCAGGATGGCCGGCGTCCACTCCAGCGTGTGGATCCGGGCCATCAGCCCGACGTTGATCAGCCGGGCGGTCTGGAAGAGCGCCTCGTCGTCCCAGTCGGGGTACTTCTCGGCCAGCATGTCGGCGATCGCGTTGTGCTCCTTGACGAACACCGTGCTCAACATGCCAAGACCCAGCCACCAGTTGCGCATGAAGCCGGTGCGCTCGGCACCGGTCTCCTCGTCGACCGGCAGCAGCCCCTCGTCGGTGAGCAGCATCCGGCCGCCCTCGTGGGAGCGCAGCGAGTGCTGGGTGTCCCAGTCGCTGCCGTAGATCTGCGAGCCGTCCCACCAGTGGGTGACCTCGTTGAGGAACGTCGAGGGCAGCCCCTCCTCCTCGCGCGTCGTCGGGTCGGGCATGGACGCGCGGACGTCGAGGTGGTCGACGCCGAAGGCCCGCAGCGGGTCGTCGTCGGCCAGCGGGATCTGGTCGACGTGGTCGCCGTCGATGCCGCCGTGGCTGATCCAGTCGTGGTTCTGGAACTGGATCCACGCGGCCCCCCACAGGTTGAGGAAGGGGAACTCCGCCCGCGGGCCCGTCCGGCATCAGCAGGTGGCGGCTGACCTCGCGGACGCTGACGGGGTTGGTCGCGGGGTTCTCGCGGCGGCGTACGCCGGCCAGGCCCTTGTCGTCGCCCAGGTTGCGGAAGAAGCGGGTGTACGCCGCTCCCACCATCGGGTCGATGGTGCCGTCGGGCCCCGGGCGCAGGTCGTTGAAGGTGCCGTCGGCCGTCCGCCAGCGCCGGGCGAACTCCGGCACCTTGGCCCGCCCGTCGGCGTAGCCGACCTTCACGCCCGCGGGGTAGGTGCGGATCAGGTTGTTCTCGAACAGTGACTCGCGCATGTGGGCGAGCTTGAGGATCTTGGCCCACTTGCTCATCGGACCGGGCAGTCGCTTGCCGGCGGTGTACCAGTTGGTCCAGACCCGGTCGTTGGTGTTGCGGCCCAGGGCCTTGGTCACGCCGTGGAAGAACGCAGACCCGGCCGCGCCCAGGATCTTGCCGCCGGTCACCTTCACCGGCCGCAGCGCGTCGCGGGGTGGTTTCGGGCCGGGCGGCGGGGTGCCGAGGTCGGGCGGGTCGGCCCAGGCGCCGTCCTTCTTCGTGCGTGAGTAGTGGTGGGCGAAGAGGCCCGACTGGCGCTCCCCGGTGCCGACGTTGGTGGTGGCGTTGGCGCTCGCGCGCTCGAGCCGCTCGGCCAGCCCGGGCACGTCGCTGCCGGCATCGAGGGCCCGCCGGTAGTGCTGCTCGGCCTCTTCGAACCGCTCGGCGAAGAACGCCTCGTCGCCGCGGCGTACGTCGTCGGAGACATCACCTGCAGGGGCCGGCACATCCTGGATCGCCATGGTTCTCCTTGCCCGCCGAGACCGGGCACTCCCGTTGTTTGGCCGGTGAACTGGCCGGTGAACTGGCCACCAAAATTGGCCGGTCTCAGACTAGCCGCGCGCCGCTACCCTCGGAACATGCTCGAGGGGGTTCGCTTCTCGCTGTACCGGAACATCGTGGCGAGGTTCATGACGCGTGGGTTCGCGACCCATCCGGTGGAGCCGCTCGCCCAGCCCGTCGACACCACGATCGACCACGTCGGTCACGACGAGCTGTTCCCCGAGCTCCCGCTGCCACCTGTCCGGGTCGCCACGTCGTTCCTGCCCAACGACGACGACGCCAAGCGGCGCCGCCTGATCTGGCAGCGGACCCACTTCCTCGAGGTGCTCGTCAAGCTCCAGCCGCGGCGCACGCCACCGGTCCCGACCGACGAGGCGACGTTCGTCCGAACGCTCTACCACCCGTCGTACCGCCGGGTCTGGCCGCGGGCGCCCGTCCTGCCCCCGGAACTCAAAGGGGACGCCGACGTCATCGCCCAGCTGGCCGTCCGTGGTCCGTACGCATCCTTCCTGCGCCGGGCCACGTCCGCGGAGGTGGCTGCCGGCGAGGCGGCCGAGGACGAGTACGTCATCGACCTGGCCGACTACCGCGACCACGCGGTCCACGACGGGCTGCTGCGCCCAGGCGGCAAGGCCGTGCTGTCGGCCGGCCCCGACGGGCTGACGACCAGGGCCGTGCTGCGCGACGACGACCTGCCACCCGAGCTCGCGCGGCGGGCCTTCCTCGCCGGGCTCAACGAGGAGCTGACGACGTTTCGTCACAACCTGTGCCTGCACAACGTGTTGATGACCGACATGGCGATCGCCACGATCAACAACCTCCCCGCGCGGCACCCGGTCCGCCGGGTGCTCCAGCACACCTTCCACACCCTGCTCATCGGCAACCGGGAGAACGTCAGCGGCCAGCTCGCCGGCCCGCTGAGCTTCGCTGTCACACTCTTCTCTCACCCGGCCGAGGAGGTCTCGGCGATCGCCGCCAAGCGGATGGCCGCCTTCGACCCGTTCGACTTCGAGCCCGACGAGCAGTTCGCCCGCCGCGGCACCACCCAGACGCCGTTCCCCTACCCCTACCGCGACAACGTGCTGGAGCTGTGGGCCGCGACCTTCGACTACGTGACGTCGTACGTCGCCCTCTACTACGCCGATGACGAGTCGGTCCGCGCCGATCCGGCGCTCGCGGCGTGGGCCGATGCGCTCGACGCGCTGTTGCCCCGGCCGCTGACGCGCCCCGACGGAGGCCTCACCCGCGACTGGGTCGCGCGACTCTGCGCGACCGTGATCCACCTGTCGGTCGCCGAGCACGACATCCTCAACAACGTGGTGTGGGACTACTCGACCTTCTCGTGGGTCGTGCCAACCGTGGCGCCGGCGAACGGCCAGCAGATGGACCAGCTGCGTGCCTTCGACTTCATCACGACGCTGTTCTTGACCTGGCGGCCGTTCAACATGCTGTTCGACTCCCACATCGAGTCGATGGCGCCAGACGAACCCGGACGCAAGGTCATGCTGGCCTGGCTCGACCGGCTGCGGGAGATCCAGTCGGCCATGGAGGCTCGGGGCAAAGACCCCTCCCTCGCCTATCCCGCGAACTTCAACATCAGCGTCACCAACTGAGCACGACAACTGAGCACTTCAAACGGGGGAACCCAGTGGCCACAGAGATCCGGCTCGCGTTCGCACTCAACGGCGGGGTCAGCCTCGCCATCTGGATCGGCGGCGTCGCCGACGAGGTGCTGCGCGCGATCCATGGCGGCCGGCTGGCGGCCGAGGGGAACACCGACGATGCCAACCCGTGGGCCGCGATCTGCGCGGAGCTCGACGTCGCGCCCAAGGCCGACGTGCTCACCGGCACCAGTGCCGGCGGGCTCAACGCCGCGTTCCTCGCCGCTGCGGTGACGCACGGCTGCACCGACCTCAAGCCGATCCGCGCGTTGTGGCTGCAGCACGGCTCCTTCGCCACCTTGATGCGCGCGGCCACCGACAGCTCGCTCGTCTCGCTGCTCAACGGCGACGACCACTTCCTGCCCCACATCGAGGAGGCCTTCACCCAACTGGCCGGGGCCGGCACCGGCTTCCGGGTGGCCGAGCCGCCCGTCGTCGTACGCCTGACCAGCACGTCGCTGCAGGGCAAGCTGAGCATCCTCAAGGACGGCCACGGCTCGATCTCGTCGGTCGACCACCGGGTCGAGTTCGTCTTCCACGACGTCGACTTCGACTTCGACGCCGACCCCAACAGCATCGCCAGGATGGCTCGTGCCTGTCGGTCCAGCGCGTCGTTCCCGGGGGCCTTCGAGCCCAGCACGGTGCCCGCCGAGCTCTACCGCGGCCATCACGTCTGGGGCCTCTTCGACGACGAAGCGGTGACCTCGACACCCGTCATCGACGGCGGGGTGCTGGTCAACCTTCCGGCCTTGGCGGCCCTCGACGCCATCATCCGGCAGCCATCGCGCGAGCGGGTGCACAGGGTGCTGGCGCTGGTCGTGCCCGACCCGGGCGCCGTCCCCAACTCCGCGCAGATCGACCAGCCGACCCTCGGGCAGGTGCTCGGCAAGAGCCTCGTCGGCATCCCGCTGACCCAGTCGCTGACCGACTTCGTCAAGGTGCTCAACGAGCACAACCTCGAGGTGCGCGCCAGGCGCGGCGCCCGGCAGGCGATGCTCGCCGAGTTCGGCGCGCAGGACCCGCACGTCGGCTGGGTGCGGGTCTCCGACCTGGCGGCGACGCTCTTCCCGGCCTACCGCGCGACCCGGATGATGACCTCGCTCGACCGCACCCGCTTCATGCTCCGGCCCGAGCTGCGCCGGGCCGCCGACGCCGCCGGACTGGTCGACCTGTCGGGCGTCGACGCCGACAAGGTTCCGTGGGTCCCGGACGCCCTCGCCATCGGTGACGCCACCTGGTGCTGGGGCGGCTCGGCCGTACGCCGCCTTGCCGCGATGATCATCACCTGGGTCAACGTCACCGCCAAGCTCGCCGACCCCGACTCGGCGGCCGCACTGATGCAGGTCAAGGCCGAGGTGAGCGAGGCCCGGTCTCGAGCCGAGCGGATCTCCCCGAGTGCCGGCCTGGTGCAGGACCTGCTCGCCGACGAGCTCACGAAGGACGGCTCCTCGCTCACCGACGCCTTCGCCCGGGCGTGCGCGCGCTGGCCGAGCGGCGACGCGACCACTGCCGCCGCCGAGGTCGAAGAGCTGAACGCGACGCTGACGACCTTGGCCGGGTGCTTCGAACGCGTGGTCGGGCTGGCCAGGACCGCGCTCGACGCCCATCCCGCCGACCCGAGCCCCGAGCACCGCGCAGACGAGGTGGCGGCGCTGCGCGGCGTCGTTCGGCTCGCCGAAGGCGCGGCACCGCACCACGACGGCCACCTTGCGCTGCTGCTGTGCCTCGAGGTGCTGGAGGCGACCTTCTCGGGGACCGAGCCCCGGCCCGACCAGGAGGTGCAGCTCGTCCAGTTCACCTCCCGCGGCGCGGTCAACATCGACCCCCTGCAGCGCACCGAACCCGTCGACAAGCTCGCCGGGATCGAGCTCGGCCACTTCGGCGCCTTCCTGAAGGCCTCCTGGCGCGCCAACGACTGGCTGTGGGGCCGCCTCGACGGAGCCCAGCGGCTGCTGCACATCATGGACGCCGTGGGTGGAGGACAGCTCACCGCGGCGGGCACCCTCGAGGAGCACACGCGGCGGGTGCAGGCCGCGATCCTGCGCGAGGAGCTGCCGAGCCTGGTGACGGAGCTCGAGCGGGACGCCTCGCTCGGTGCCCGGATCTCGCCGGAGGCCCAGCAGTTCGTCGATGCGGCCCGCGCCCTGGCCGGCGCCCCGAGCGGCCCCGTGGACCTGTCCGCCGCCAGCGAGGAGCAGCTGGCCGGGCTCTTCGGGCTCGAGGTGGTCGGCGCCGAGGACGTGGGACAGGAGGTGGGGTCCAACCTGGCCACGGTGACCTCGATCGCCGCCCTCAACACCAGCGCCCGCGTGCTCCGGTCGCAGGGGCCCCGAGCGCTGCGCCGACCGTTCGGTCTGCTGGGCGCGAGCTCGTCGTTCGCCTGGCGGGTCACCAAGCGAGGCTGGGGGATCAACCTGCACACCGCGCTGGTCGTGACCATCGCGGTGGCCGGACTGGTCGGCCTGGTCGGCTCGCTGGTCAGCCTGTTGACCGACATCGACATCGGGGCCTGGAGCTACGTCGCCGTCGCCTGCCTGCTGCTGACGCCGGTGCTGGCGCTGTTCGCCGCCCCGTGGCTGCTGCTCGGGGTCGGGCGGCGGAAGATGAGCCGCGCCCGGGCACCCGGACCGACCTGAGCGCTCTGACCCGGCGGGGTGCGCCAGACTCGGCGGATGGCGAAGACGATCCTCATCACCGGTGCGTCCTCCGGCCTGGGTGCCGAGATGGCGCGGCAGTTTGCGGCCTTGGGCCACGACCTGGCGCTGTGCGCGCGGCGTACGGACCGGCTCGACGAGCTGCGCGCCGAGATCCTGGCAGCCGAGCCGTCCCGCCGGGTCGAGGTCCGGGCCCTCGACGTCACCGACGACGATGCGGTCTTCGCGGTGTTCCGCGCCTTCGCGGCCGACCTCGGCACGATTGACCGCGTCGTCGTCAACGCCGGTATCGGCAAGGGTGCGCCGCTGGGAACGGGTCGCTACGACGCCAACCGCGCCACCGCGATGACCAACTTCGTCGCGGCGCTCGCGCAGACCGAAGCAGCGATGGAGATCTTCCGCGCCCAGGACTCCGGGCACCTGGTGATGATGTCGTCGATCTCGGCGATGCGAGGGATGCCCAAGTCGATGGCGACGTACGCCGCCACCAAGGCCGCCGTCGCCCACCTCGCCGAGGGTCTGCGCTACGAGCTGCTGGGGAAGCCGATCAAGGTGAGCGTGATCTATCCGGGCTACATCGCCTCGGAGATGAACGCTGGCGCCCGGGCCCCGATGATGGTCTCGACCGAGAAGGGCGTGCGCGCGATCGTCGACGCGATCGAGAAGGAGAAGGCGTCTGCTCGGGTCCCGACCCTCCCCTGGGCGCCGCTCGGGACCGTGATCAGGCACGCGCCGCTGCCGGTGCTGAAGCGCTTGATGTGACCGGCGCCTTCAGATTTCTCCGGTTAACCGGAGAAATCTGAAGTTGCCGCACCTAGGGACGTACGACAAGTTCAGGGAACGTACGACATGTGGAGCCTCGCCGCGCTCGAGGGCCCGCCTTATGCGTAGCGTCGCACCTTGGGACTTACGACACGTTCTCGGTACGTCGAGCATGTGGAGCCTCGCCGCGCTCGAGGGCCCGCCTTCAGCGGTACGACAGCGTCTCGGCAGTCAGGTGCGAGTGCTCGTTGAAGGTCAGCAGCCGCCGACCGGTGCGGCCGACGAGCACGCGGGTCACGCCGGCGTTGACCTGGACGGTGTTGAAGTGCCGCCACAGCGTCGCGCGTACGCCGCCCGCGACGGCCCCGTCACCGGCCTCGTCGCTGGCCTCGTCACCGGCGGTGACCAACGCGGCGCACGCCGCGGCGATCGGGCCGCCGGAGCTGACCACCACCACCGGCCCCTCGCGGTCACATGCCCGGGCCAGCGCCTCGTCGACCCGCGTCACGAACGACGAGAACGACTCGGGGTAGTCGGCGTCGTGCTCGCCGGCGGTCCAGCGGTCCGTCGCCAGCTCGAAGAGCCGCTGGAAGGCCCGGCGGTCTTCGGTCGGGACGGACTCGGGGAGATCGGGGTAGCGGGCCACCACGTCGAGGTGGTCGAACTCGCCCCACCCGGCGTCCACCTCCACCGGCGCGTCCCAGCCGCCGCCGTCGAGCAGCGCCTCGGCGGTCTCGCGGTGCCGGCGCATCGCGCCGCGCAGCACCAGGGCGGGGGCGAACCCGTCGGAGGCAAACCAGGCACCGAGCCCCCGGCTCTGCGTCCAGCCGAGGTCGGACAACACGTCGTAGTCGTCGGCGCCGAAGGACGCCTGCCCGTGCCGCACGAGCAGCACCTGACCCATCAGAGCTCCAGCAGTCGGCGGCAGCGCTGCTCGAGATAGCCGACGGCCGGGCCGAACACGGCGTAGGCCTCGTTGTGGGTCTGGCCGTGGAAGTAGCGGTACCAGATCTGCTGGGCGATCACGGCGAGCCGGAACAGCCCGAAGACCTCGTAGAAGCGCCACTGCCCGGGCGGGACCGACAACCCCGTGCGCTCGGCGTACTGCTCGACGATCTCCGCCCTGGTCCACATGCCCGGCGTGGAGGACGGCTGGCGCCGGAACATCTGGAAGAACTCGTCGTCGTCGGCCTGCACCCAGTAGGCCAGCGCGCCGCCGAGGTCCATCAGCGGGTCGCCCACAGTCGCCATCTCCCAGTCGAGCACGCCGCTGACCCGCAGCGGGTCGTCGACGTCGAGGACCAGGTTGTCGAAGCGGAAGTCGTTGTGGATCAGGCACTGACGTACGTCGGCAGGCTGGTGCTCGTCGAGCCAGGCCGTGACGGGCGCCCAGTCGCCGAGGTCGTCGGTCGCGGCCCGCGCGAGCCGGTCGGTCCAGCCGGCGACCTGGCGCGCGACGTAGCCTTCGCCGCGGCCGAGCGCCGAGAGCGCGGGCGTCGCCGCCACGTCGACGGCGTGGAGCGCGGTAAGCACGTCGAAGGCGTTGCCGCACAGGGCCGAGACCTCCTCGGGCGTCGCCTCGAACGGCAGCTCGCGCCGCGGGATCGCGCCCTTGAGCATCTCCATCACATAGAAGTCGGAGCCGATCACCGCCTCGTCGCGGCACAGCCCGACCATGGTGGCGACGTACGGGAAGACCGGCGCCAGCGCCGCCTGGATGTCGTGCTCGCGGCGCATGTCGTGGGCGCTCTTGGCCTTCGCGCCGACGGGGGGGCGACGCAGGACCAGGTCGCGGCGTGGGTAGGTCAGCAGGTAGGTCAGGTTGGACGCGCCCCCGGGGAACTGGCGCACGGTCGGGGTGCCGTCCAGGTCGTCGACGTACGCCGTCGCGTGCTCGCGCAGCCATCCCGCGACCGCCTCGACGTCGAAGGCGTCCTCGTCACGGACCGGCCTGCTGTCGTCGCGGGTGTTCACGGCGTCACCCGAGCAGGTCCAGCTTGGCGGCCTGGTGCCGCATCATCGCGTCGTACGCCGTCCGGTCGGCCTGCTTGAGCGCCCACGCGTCGCGGGCGGGCTGGTCGGGCACGATGAGCTCCTCGCCCGCGTCGATCCCCGCCAGCACGGCTGCCGCGATGTCGTCGGCGCTGATCGGGGAGGACTCGACGAGCGAGCTCAGCACCGACGCCAGGGCGGTGTCGGTGCCGCGCATCGAGCTCATCAGGTTGGTGCGGAAGTAGGACGGGCACACCACGCTCGCGCGCACGCCGAAGGACGCCAGCTCGTGGCCGGTGGTCTCGGTCAGCGCAACCACGGCGGCCTTGACGGCGTTGTAGGAAGCCATCCCGGCGGGGTGCACGAGACCGGCGAGCGAGGCCACGTTGACGATGTGGCCGGAGCGCTGCCGCTTGAACATCGGCACGAAGGTGCGGGTGCCTCGGACCGCGCCGAAGAGGTTGATGTCGGTGATCCACTGCCACTCCTCGAGGGTGGCGACGTCGAGACGGCCACCACCGGCCACGCCGGCGTTGTTGACCAGCAGGTCGAGGCCACCCCAGCGCCGCTCCACCTCGGCGAGCGCCGCGGCCCAGTCGTCGTCGGAGGTGATGTCGAGGCCCAGGTCGACGCCGGCCTCGTCGGCCGCGAGGTCGGTGGCCAGCACCTCGTCGCCGCGCCCCCGGAACGCCCGCGTCAGGGCCGCACCCAGACCCGAGGCGGCGCCGGTGACCAGCACCCTCATCCGCGGGCCTGCTCGTGCTTTGCCAGCTCGAGCCGCGCCACCATGCCGCGGTGCACCTCGTCGGGCCCGTCGGCCAGCCGCAGGCTGCGGGCGCCGACGAACGCCATCGCGAGCGGGAAGTCGTCGGACATCCCGCCGCCCCCGTGCAGCTGGATCGCGAAGTCGATGACCTGCTGGGCCATGTTGGGCACGGCGACCTTGATCTGGCTGACCTCCGAGAGGGCGTTGAGCGGGCCACCCTCGTCGAGCTTCCACGCTGCGTCCAGCACCAGCAGCCTGGCCTGGTCGATGGCGATGCGCGCGTCGGCGATGCGTTCGCGGTTGCCGCCGAGGTCGACGAGCCGCTTGCCGAACGCCGACCGGTCGAGGCCGCGCTTGATCGCCAGCTCGAGCGCCATCTCGGCCAGCCCGATCAGCCGCATGCAGTGGTGCACCCGACCGGGACCGAGCCGGCCCTGGGCGATCGCGAAGCCCTCACCCGGTCCGGAGATGAAGCTGTCGAGAGGGACCCGGACGTCGGTGAAGGAGACCTCGCCGTGGCCGACGGGTTCGTCGTACATGCCCATCGTGTTGAGCAGCCGCTCGATCTTCACGCCGGCGGTGTCGCGGGGCACCAGCACCATCGAGTGCCGGTGGTGCCGGTCGGCGTCGGGGTCGGTGACGCCCATGAAGACGAAGATCTTGCAGTCGGGATGACCGACGCCCGTCGACCACCACTTGCGGCCGTTGACCACGATCTCGTCACCGTCGACGACGCAGGTGGCCTCCATGTTGGTGGCGTCGGAGGAGGCGACCGCGGGCTCGGTCATCGTGAACGCCGAGCGGATCTTGCCGTCGAGGAGAGGGTCGAGCCACTGGTCCCGTTGGGCCTGGCTGCCGTAGCGCAGCAGCACCTCCATGTTGCCGGTGTCGGGGGCGTTGCAGTTGAAGACGTAGTCGGCGCGATGGCCGAGCGGCCCATCAGCTCGGCCAGCGGCGCGTAGTCGACGTTGGAGAGACCCTCGCCCCCGTCGGTGCCGAACCGGGCGGCGTACTCGCCCGCGTGCTCGATCGGCAGGAACAGGTTCCACAGACCCTGCGCGCGGGCCTTGGCCTTGAGGTCCTCCAGGACCGGGAGCGGCGTCCATTGGGTGCCGGCCCCGCGGGCCAGGGCCAGGTCGTGGTGGTACGCCGGCTCGACCGGCGTGATCTCCTCGGCCATGAACGCCGCCACCCGCGCGGTCAGGTCGGCGGCCCGGGGGGACGGCGAGAAGTCCATGCCGGGCAGCGTAGTGCGCGTCTTGTCAGCCTCGTCCTGGTCACTCGCCTCGTCCAGAGGCGACCTGGTTTCACGTGGCCCCTTGCTCGACCAACGCCTCCACCAGCGCGACTTCATGCGCGCGCTGGCCGAAGACGGCGACCTGCCGAACCTTCAGTCTACCCCATCGAACCCCACAGACGAGCCCGCGCGTCGATCCTGTCACTCGCTGGCCGTAGCGCGCGGATCCCCGGCCGACCGGGGATTCCGTCAAATGCCTCAGGCCGCTACGGCCATCACCACAGCGGACCGCTGCACGGGGTTGAGCCAGCGCCGCTGCACGCGCACCAGCCGCCAGGAGGACCAGGCGAGGAACGGGATTGCGACCAGCACCGAGATCCGCCAGTCGGGGACCTGCGAGAGCAGGGAGAAGACCAGGCCGGTCATTGTGGTGCTGAGCGCCAGCCGCGTGGAGTAGCCGACCATCACCAGCGGTGGTGCGGGTACGGCGCGGGCCGAACGCAGATCCACCGGGAAGGGCCGTTGGGCCGACCAGCGCAGCGCCGCGTTCACCACCTGCACGGTGACGACGAGCATCATGCACACGAGGGCGGCCAGCTGGTGGGAGTTGGGGATGCCGGCGCGCAGGCTGGCCAACAGGATGGTGACCAGCGACGCGACGACCAGGAACTCCGCAAGCACGTAGGCCCGGCGCCGCGAACACCTCGGCCGGCCGCGCCGGGAGGCTCTCGCGCCAGAGCAGGCCGCGACCGTCGAGGCACCAGGCGTTGACGCCGAACAGCAGCGCCCCGCCCGACGCCACCAGGCCGGGCAGGATCGTCATGGTGTGCCAGGGCAGGTCACCGGCGATCGCGACCACGCCGGGACCGACGGCCAGCACGGCGATACCGCGGCGCATCGGCACCGAGCGCCACACCGAGCTGCGGTCGACGCGGATGATCATGCCGATGGTGGTCGCGGGCAGCCCTCGCGCGGCGAAGCGGCCACTCTCCACGCGGGCCTCGTCGCGCGGTGCCCGACGGGCGGCTGCGTGGGCCGCCGCCGCACCGGCCACCAGGGCCACCAGGATGACGGCGAGCTGGAAGGAGATCGCCCCCAGCCAGCGGAAGCCGAAGCCGTCGGTGGAGCTCGCGACCAACGTGACGGTCGGCAGGTGGTCGAGGTAGTAGCTCAGCCGGCCGGACACCTGCAGCAGCACTGCGGCGAGGGCGAAGCCGAGGATGATCAGCCGGACGATGCCGATGCCATGGGGCCGACGCCGGAGTGCCTCGATGCTCCAGGCCACGACCTGGGCGGCGGTCGTGGCGACGACGAGCCAGAGCAGGATCGAGACGAGCGCAGCGGGCAGCCGGTCCGGGGACAAGGCGTACGCCGCCGTGCCGAGCAACAGCCAGGCCTGGAGCAGCCAGGCGATGTTGAGCGGGGCCAGCAGCAGCGCGCCCAGGTGGTCCGTGGTCGGGCTGACGGGAAAGGCAACGCCCTGCTCGCGGGACAGCAGCTCGCGACCGCCGCCGGACGCCACGGCCGAGACGACGGTCAGCAGCAGGAACGCGACGAAGGCGGTCGGGATCAGCAGCAGCACGTCGCGGGCCCGGTCGGAGTTGTGGGCACCGGGAAGCGCCATCGGGACCGTGCACGCGGCCACGGTCAGCCCGCCCATGATCGCCAGCGCCCAGCGGAGGGCGGACTTGCGGCGTACGGCCGCGGTCCGGAAGCGGACGAGGTGAGCGACGTCGGCGACGGCCCGCCGTGCCCTGGCGACGGTGCTAGTCATGGAGCCAGTCCCGGAGCCGATCCCGGAGCTGGTCGCGGAACTAGTCGAGGAGAGCCCGGTAGGCACGGGCCCCCTCCTCCCCCGCCATCTCGTCGGAGCCGATGCTGGCGACACGAGAGCCGCCGCGCAGCACCAGCACCGTGTTGCAGGCCTGGATGGCGAGCTCGCGCAGGTGGGTAGAGACCAGGATGCAGGCGCCGCGGGCCCGCGCGTCGGCGACGACGTCCATCGTCGCCTCGACGCCGATCGGGTCGACGCCGTCGAAGGGCTCGTCGAGGAGCAGCAGCTGCGGCTCGTGCAGGGCGGCCAGTACCACGCTGAGCCGGCGGCCCATGCCGTGGCTGAAACCGCCGGTGATCCGGTGCGCGACGTCGCCGAGCTCGAACCGCTCCAGCAGGTCGCGGGCGCGGTCCTCCCAGTTCTCCAGCCGACGCAGCCGGGCCGAGAGCTGCAGGTGCTCCCAGGGCGTCGCCCGCGGCACCAGGCCGCCGACGTCGGGGCAGTAGCCGCTGATCTGCTTGATCTCGAGGGTGTGCGTGCGGATGTCCAGGCCGTTGACCGTCACGATGCCGGCCGACGGCGGCACCAGGCCGGCCAGCACGCGCATGGTCGTGGACTTGCCCGCGCCGTTGCGCCCCAGCAGGGCGGTCGCCTGCCCGGCGTACGCCTGTACGTCGATGCCGGCGACGGCCTCCACCTCGCCGAAGCGCACGTGGAGGCCGCGGATGTCGACGACGGGTTGGCTCACCCGCCCAAGTGTGCCTCTCGACACCGGATCGGTCAGCTGTTCGTCAATTGACCGTTGCGTTGACCGTGAACAGGGTCCTGGAGGATGCTGGACCCGTGGCGGACACCGAGCGCGCCGGGGCCAGACGTGGCCTGGCCGTCCCGCTGACGGCGTTCGCCGCCGGAGCGGTGGTCGCGCTTCTCGTCGGGGTCTTCGGGCGGGTGCACGATCCCTCGACCACCAACGGCGTGACCACCTTCTCGGCTTCGACACCGTCATCGACATCGAAGGTCGGTGGTCTGACCGTGATCGGGGTCCTCGCCGTGCTTCAGGTCATCGGCGCGCTCTGGATCTACGGCAAGCTGCGGGATCGCGGCACCGTCCTGGCTCGGCACGGCGCGACCGCATCTCCGGGACCATCGCCCTCGTGCTGACCGTGTTCGTCGCCTACCACTGCCTCTGGGCCCTCGGGCCTGCGAGAGCGGGACGCTGGCAGGACGGCGAGCGGGTCTCGACGCGCACCGGTCGTGCATGGCGTTCTCGGCTGCGCCTTCATGGGCGCCATCGTGGTCAAGGTCGTCGCGGTCCGGCTCGCGAGCGCGCCCCCGGGTGGTTCCTTCCCGGTGGCCGGCGGGCTGCTCTTCGCGCCTCCTCGTCGTCGGTCGTGCTGACCTCGGCCGGCTGGTACTCTCGACGAACCCCTGCCGCCCGCAGGCGGGTCCGGGTCCAGGTCAGGCCGGGAAGCGCTCGCCCTTCTCTGCCATCTCGCGCAACCGGTCGGTGGGCCGGAACCGGTCGCCGTACGCCGCCGCGAGCTCGTCGGCGCGGGCGACGAACGCCGCCAGCCCGATCTCGCCGGTCGCCGACTCGTAGCCCGTCATGAACTGCGCCGCGCCACCGGTGTTGGGCGGGAAGCCGATCCCCATGATCGAGCCGATGTTGGCGGCGGCCGCCGAGGTGATGACACCCTCCTCGAAGCACTTGGCCGTCTCCAACGCCTCGGCGAAGAGCATCCGGTCCTTCACGTCGGGGAACGGAATCGGCTGCTCGGCGACCGGGAACGTCTCGGCCAGGCCGGGCCAGAGGTGGGTACGCCGCCCGTCGTCGCCGTACTCGTAGAACCCGGCGCCCTTGAGCCGCGACGGCCGCCCGACCTCCACCATCCGTCGGACCACGTCGCTGCCCGGGTGTGCCGGGAGGTCGATGCCGTCGCGCTCGGCGGCGTCGGCCGTCGCCTTGGCGATCTTGAGCATCAGCTCCATGTTGAGCTCGTCGGAGAGCTGCAGCGCGCCGACGGGGTAACCCGCCTGTGTGGCCGCACGCTCGAGCGACATCGGGTGCACGCCCTCGGCCAGCATGGCCAACCCCTCGTTGACCATCGTCCCGATCACGCGCGAGGTGTAGAAGCCGCGGCTGTCGTTGACGACGATCGGCGTCTTGCGGATCTGCTGGACGACGTCGTAGGCCTTGGCCAATGCGGCGTCGGAGGTCTCCTTGCCCTTGATGATCTCGACGAGCGGCATCTTGTCGACGGGGCTGAAGAAGTGCAGGCCGATGAAGTCGGCCGGCCGGTCGACGCCGGTGGCCAGCTCGCTGATCGGCAGCGTGGAGGTGTTGGAGCACAGCAACGCGTCGGCGTTGACGTGGGGCACCACCTCCGCGAAGACCTGGTGCTTGAGGCTCGGGTCCTCGAAGACCGCCTCGATGACCAGGTCACAGCCCGCGAGGTCTGCCGCGTCGGCGGTCGGGGTGATCCGGCCCAGCAGCTCGGCCTTCTTCTCCTCGGTCGAGCGCCCGCGGGCGATGGCCTTGTCGAGCAGCTTCTCCGAGTAGGCCTTGCCGCGCTCGGCCGCCTCGGCCGAGACATCCTTGAGCAGGACGTCCATCCCGGAGCGGGCACAGGAGTAGGCGATGCCGGCGCCCATCATGCCGGCGCCCAGCACGGCGACCTTGGTGGCCCGGAACGGCTCGAAGCCCTCTGGCCGAAGCTTGCCCGCATTGATCGCCTGGAGGTCGAGGAAGAACGCCTGGATCATGTTCTTGGAGTTCTGGCCGACAACCAGCGTGGTCAGGTAGCGCGACTCGATCCGCGAGGCGGTGTCGAAGTCGACGCTCGCTCCCTCGACGACGGCCGACAGGATCGCCTGCTGGGCGGGATAGACGGCGCCCTTGGTCTGCTGGCGCAGCAGCGCCGGGAAGGCCGGCAGGAACGCCGCCAGCGCCGGGGACTTCGGCGTCCCCCCGGGCATCTTGTAGCCCGGCCGGTCCCAGGGGTTGTACGCCGCCGCCTCGTCGTCGCGGTGGGCCAGGATCCAGGCCTTCGCGGCCGGCACCAGCTCCTCGCGGGTCGGCACCAGCTCGTCGACCAGGCCCTTCTCGAGGGCAACTGCTGGCTTGAAGCGGGTGCCTTGGAGCAGCACGTCCATCAGTGCCGACTGGATGCCGAGCATCCGGGTCACGCGGGTGACGCCGCCGCCGCCGGGCAGCAGGCCGAGCGACGCTTCGGGCAGGCCGACCTCGACCTTGGGGTCGTCGACCAGGATCCGGCGCTGGCAGGCGAGCGTGATCTCGAACCCGCCGCCGAGGGCCGCACCGTTGATCGCGGCCACGACGGGCCGGGGCAGCTTCTCCAGCGTCCGCAGCGTCGCCTTGACCTCCTCGATGAACGCGAAGATGGCCGGCGCGTCGGCCGGCGTCGCCTGCACCGTGGTCTTGAGGTTGGCGCCGGCGAAGAAGGTCGTCTTGGCGCTGGTGATGACGACGCCGGTGACGCTGTGTGGGTCCTCGGCGATCTCCGTCTCCAGACGGGCCACGGCCACCGCCATCGAGCGCTGGTAGAGCTCGTTCATGGTGTTCGCGCTGGCCGTCGGGTCGTCGAGGGTCAAGGTGACGATGCCGTCGGCGTCCTTGTCATAGCGGACTGCGGTCTGCTGCTCGGTCGTGTCGGTGGTCATGGCTTCCTATCGGTGCAGGGGTTTCGAGACAGGCGCTGCGCGCCTTCCTCAACCAGCGAAGAGAGGGTCAGACGAGTTCGACGATCGTGGCGATGCCCATGCCGCCGCCGACGCAGAGCGTGGCGAGGCCGTGGCGCTGGTCGCGACGGCGCAGCTCGTCGACGAGGGTGCCGAGGATCATCGCGCCGGTGGCGCCGAGCGGATGGCCCATGGCGATGGCGCCACCGTTGACGTTGGTGACCTCGTGGGTGATGCCCATGTCCTTCATGAACCGCATCGCCACGGCAGCGAAGGCCTCGTTCATCTCCCACAGGTCGATGTCGCCGACGTCGAGGCCGGCCTTGGCCAATGCTTTGCGGGCCGCCGGCGCCGGGCCGGTCAGCATGATCGTCGGGTCGGCACCGGAGACCGCGACGGAGACGATGCGCGCCCGCGGGGTCAGCCCGAGGTCGAGACCGACCTGCTCGGAGCCGATGGCCATCACGGCTGCGCCGTCGACGATGCCCGAGGAGTTGCCGGCGTGGTGCACGTGGTCGATCTGCTCCACCCAGTGGTACTTCTCGAGCGCCACGTCGTCGAAGCCGGCGTCGCGGCCCATGTCGGCGAACGACGGCTTGAGTCCGGCCAGCCCCTCGACACTGGTGTCGGGCCGGATCAGCTCGTCGTGCTCGAGGATGGTGACCCCGTTACGGTCCCTGACGGGGACCACCGAGTCGGCGAAGTAGCCGTTGGCCCACGCCTTGGCGGCGCGGTGGTGGGACTCGGCGGCGTACGCGTCGACGTCGCTGCGCGACCAGCCCTCGAGGGTGGCGATCAGGTCGGCGCCGATGCCTTGGGGCACGAACCCGGTGGTGAGCGCGGTGGCCGGGTCGGCCGCCCAGGCGCCGCCGTCGGAGCCCATCGGCACCCGGCTCATCGACTCGACACCGCCGGCGAGGATCAGGTCCTCGAAGCCGCTGCGAACCCGGGCGGCGGCCTGGTTGACGGCCTCGAGACCGCTCGCGCAGAAGCGGTTGAGCTGCACGCCCGACACGGTCTCGGGATATCCCGCGGCCAGCGCAGCCGTCTTGGCGATGTCGCCACCCTGCTCCCCCAGCGGCGAGACGACACCGAGCACGACGTCGTCGATCCGGTCGGTGTCGAGGCCGGGGTTGCGGACCCGGATCTCCTCGAGGAGGCCGACGATCAGGTCGATGGGCTTGACCTCGTGGAGCGCGCCGACGGTCTTGCCCTTGCCGCGCGGAGTACGGATGTGGTCGAACACGAAGGCTTCAGCCATGTCATTCCCTTGCTCGTCCGGATCCTTCGATTGTGACACCATTACTGTCACCATCGTCAAGGCGACCGCGTGAGGCGTCGGTCACCAGACCACGGGCCCGACACCAGGCCCAACCGAGGCAAGAGGGGTACGCCGTGCTGCTGACGCTCGAGGAGCTGACCGACCGGGTCGGGATGAGCGTGCGCAACGTGAGGTTCTACACGACCCGCGGGTTGGTGCCACCGCCGATCCGTCGCGGCCGCTCGGGCTTCTACTCCGCCGACCACGTGGCCCGGCTGGAGCTGGTGCAGGAGCTGCAGAGCCACGGGTTCACCCTCGCGGCCATCGAACGCTACGTCGCGGGCATCCCCGACTCGGCCACCCCCGAGGACATCGCCCTGCACCGCACGATGCTCGCCCCGTGGCAGGCCGAGCGGCCGGTCGAGCTGACACGTGCCGAGCTCTCGCGCCGCGCCGGGCGCACTCTCGACGAGGCCGACCTGGCCACGCTGACCGCGCTGGGCATCGTCGAGCCGCGGCCGAAGGGCCGCTACCGCGTGGCGATCGCGCACCTGTCGGTCGGCCTCGGGCTGCTGGACCTCGGCTTCCCGCCCGAGGCCGCGCGGGCCGCCGCCGAGGTGTACGCCGCCCACGGCCGCCAGGTCGCCGAGGAGCTCTACGGGCTGTTCCGCACGATGGTGTGGCCGGCGTTCAAGGAGTCCGGGGAGTCGCCCGACAAGCTCCGCGAGGTCGTGGAGCGGCTCAAGCCGCTGTCGATGGCGTCACTCGTGTCGGCGTACGAGCTGGCGATGGACGACGCCAAGCGGGCCGGGATCGCCCGTCGGGCCGGCGACGACAGCTCGGCCAAGACCGGGTCCTGAACGCACTCGTGCCCCGGGCCGCGCGGCGTGCGCGTTGCTCCGGGGCACGGATGCGACTGAATCGTGAGGGCTACTTCTTGAACGCGTCCTTCACGTCGTCAGCAGCGTCCTTGACGTGCTCGCCGGCGTCCTTGATGCTCGCGTCGGTCTGGTCGGCCTTGCCCTCGGCCTCCAGGCGCTCGTTGTCGGTGGCGTCGCCGACGCCTTCCTTGACCTTGCCCTTGGCGTCCTCGGCCTTGTTCTCGAGCTTGTCACCAAAACCCATGTGAAGCGCCTCCTGCTGTCGTTGATGTCCCGCCTCGTTCCCAACGGGTGCCTCCACCTTCACATCGCTGGGGAGACGGCACACCACCCACCGGGGTGACACGACGGGTCCGTTGCGGCTCACGCCTGGACGGCGGCCCCGGAGGCGATCAGGTCGTCGACGTCGGCGATGCCCCAGGCGGCCAGGGCGGCGCGGGTGTCGACGCCGGCAGCGGCGGGTGGCGGCGAGGAGAGGCTGGACTCGGTGCGGGAGAACCGCGGCGCCGGCGCCGGCTCTGGGGCGCCGGACCGGTCGACGTACACCTGGCGGTCGACGAGGTGCGGGTGCCGCACCGCCTCGCTGAGCGGCAGCACCGGTGCCACGCAGGCGTCGCTGCCGTCGAAGACCTCGGTCCACTCGGCCAGCGTGCGGGTGCGCACGGTCTCGGCGATGAGGGTGCGCAGGGCGGGGTGCTGGCCCGGGTCGTCGCGGTCGGGCGCGCTGTCGGCGATGCCGAGGAGGTCGACGAAGGCGGCGTAGAACTGCGGCTCCAGCGGCCCGACCGAGAGGTGGCGGTCGTCGGCGGTCTCGTAGAGGTCGTAGAACGGGACGCCGCCGTCGAGCAGGTTGGCGGCGCGCCGCTCGGTCGCCATCCCGCTGGCCAGGTGGCTGGCGGTCATCGCGTTGAGGTGGGCGGTGCCGTCGACGATGGCCGCGTCGATCACCTGGCCGCGCCCGGAGACGCGGGCCTCCAGCAGCGCGGCGAGGACACCGATCACCAGGTACGTCGAGCCGCCGCCGAAGTCGCCGACCAGGTTGGTCGGGAATTGCGGCCGGGCCGGATCCTGACCCAGCCCGAACAGCGCACCCGTGATGGCGACGTAGTTGAGGTCGTGCCCGGCCGACCTCGCCAGCGGGCCGGTCTGCCCCCAGCCGGTCACCCGGCCGTAGACCAGCCGTGGGTTGCGTTGATGGCACTCGTCGGGACCCACGCCGAGCCGCTCGGTCACGCCGGGTCGCAGCCCCTCGACCAGCACGTCGGCCGTCTCGACCAGGCGCAGCACCGTGGCCACGCCGTCGGGGTGCTTGAGGTCGAGGGCGACGCTCGGGCGGCCGCGGTTGAGGAAGTCCTGGGGCCCACCCGTCAACGGCTGGCCACCCGGCCGGTCGACCCGGATCACGTCCGCACCCAGGTCGGCCAGGATCATGCAGGCGTGCGGACCCGGCCCGATGCCGGCCAGCTCCACGACGCGTATGCCGCGCAGCGGTCCGGTCCCCTGCCCCAGCTCCATGCTCATGGTCGCGATGCTGTCAGAGCACCCGGCGCAGGAACTGACGGGTGCGCTCTTCCCGAGGGTCGCCCAAGACCTGGTCCGGTGGTCCCTGCTCGAGGATCGCGCCGTCGTGGAGGAAGCACACCTTCGTGGCCACGTCGCGGGCGAAGGCCATCTCGTGGGTGGCGAGCACCATCGTGGTCCCGTCCAGGGCCAGCTTGCGGATGATCTCCAGCACCTCGCCGGTCAGCTCGGGGTCGAGGGCGGCGGTCACCTCGTCGAGCAGCAGCAGCGCCGGGTCCGTGGCCAGCGCGCGCGCCATCGCGACCCGCTGCTGCTGGCCGCCCGAGAGCCGGTCGGGGTGCTCGGTCGCCTTGTCGGCGAGGCCGAAGCTGTCGAGGAGCTCGCGGGCTTTCGCCTCGGCGGTGGATGTGTCCAGGCCGTGGACCTTGCGCGGCGCGAGGGTCAGGTTGTCCAGCACGGTCAGGTGCGGGAACAGGTTGTAGGCCTGGAAGACGATGCCCATCCGCTGCCGGACGGCACGGGCGTCGGCGCGCGGGTCGGAGATGTCCTCCCCCTCGAACCAGATCGACCCGTCGTCGATGTCCTCCAGCAGGTCCAGGCAGCGCAGCAGCGTGGACTTGCCCGAGCCCGACGACCCGATCAGGCAGATCACGTCGTGCGGCTCGACCACCAGGTCGATGCCGCGGAGCACCACCTTGTCGCCGTACGCCTTGCGAACCCCCTCGGCGCGCAGCACCGGCTCGCTCATCGGACCCCCGCCCGCTCGCGACGCATCATCCGGCGCCCGACCCAGTCGGTGAACCGCGCCAACGGGATGGTCAGTGCCACGAACAGCACCGCGACCACGACGATCGGCGTGTAGTTGAAGTTGTACGCCGCGTAGTCCTGCGCGGTGAACAGCGCCTCGAACACGAAGATCGCCGACAGCAGTGCGGTGTCCTTCTGCAGCGAGATGAAGTCGTTCAGCAGCGGCGGGACGACCCGGCGGGTGGCCTGCGGCAGGATCACGTAGCGCATCGCCTGGCCGTGCGAGAGCCCGAGCGCGTCGGCGCTGGCGACCTGCGAGGGGTGGATGGAGTCGATGCCGGCCCGGAAGACCTCTGCCACGTAGGCGCCGTACGACAGCACGAGGGCCCCGAGGCCCAGCCAGAAGGGGTCGGTGGTGACGCCCTGGAGCTGGAGGGCCGGGATCCCGAAGCCCGCGAGCACCACGACCAGGAGGGTCGGCATGCCGCGGAACAGGTCGGTGTAGAACACGGCCAGCAGCCGGACGGGGAACAGCGCGGCCGAGGTCGTCGACCGCACCACGGCAACCAGGGCCCCGAGCACCAGGATCAACGGCTCGGCCATCAAGAAGAGCAGCACGTTCTTGCCGAAGCCGTTGAGCACCGCCGGCCAGGCCGCCTTGGCGTCGTCCCAGGAGAAGAAGAACTCCCGCACCCGCGGCCAGCCCGGCGAGGTCAGGATGCCGACGAGCAGCAGCCCGAGCACCACCACCGTGGCGATGGTGGCGATGGTCGCCGAGCGCCGTCGCATCCGACGGCGGAGCGCGTCCCGCTCGACCTGCCGCAGGCTCGGTGACCAGGTGGGCTCGACTGCGGGCATCCGCTACGGGGTGAGTTGCGGGACGTCGACCACGTCGCTGAGCCAGCGCTGCTCGATGGAGTCGAGGGTGCCGTCCTCGCGCAGCACACTCAGCGCCTGGTTGACGCACTCGACGAGCGGCGAGCCCTTCTCGAAGAGCATCCCGAACTCCTCCTGCTGGCCCGTCTCCGGCTGGAACTGCCCGACGATGGTGCCCTTCGGGATCTCGACCGCGGTGATGTAGAAGGCCGTCGGCAGGTCGGCGAGGATCGCGTCGACCTGGTCGTTGAGGAGCGCCTGCTTGGCGGCGTTGGTGTCCTTGAAGACGATCGGGTCGGAGTCGGGCTGGATCACGTCGCGGATCGCGGTCAGCGAGGTGGTGCCGGTCTGCGCGCCCAGACGCAGGCCCTTGAGCTGGTCGACGCTGGTGATGCCGTCCGCGTCGGGGCCCTTGAGCATGATCACGGCCTGCGAGGCGGCGTAGTAGCCGTCGGAGAAGTCGACGACCTCGGCCCGCGCGGGCGTGATGGAGATCTGGTTGATGTCGAAGTCGAACCTGCCCTGCTGGCCGGGCGCGTACGACGAGTTGAACGGCACCTTGGTCCACTGCACCTGGTCGCCGGTGAAGCCGAGCTTCTCGGCCACGGCGTACGCCACCGCCGACTCGAAGCCCTCGCCGTTGGTCGGGTCGTTCTTGGAGAACCACGGCTCGTACGCCGGCGAGTCGGTGCCGATCGTGAGCGTGCCGGGCGTGCGCACCACGTCGGCGGCACACGCGGCCGGGTCGGCACTTGCCGAGCCGGTGTCGCTGGGCGCGGTTGAGGACGAGGTGTCGGTGGCGGCGGTGCTGCTGTCGTCGACAGGAGCACAGGCCAGCGCGAGGAACAGGACGGGAGCCACACCGAGGGCCAGCAGAGGACGCGGCATTCTCATGACCGCATCGTAGGGCTCAGACGGTTGCCGGGCCGTCAGCGTTGCGCGTGGTGATCATGGCCGTGCAGGTCGTGGACCACCGCGTGGCCCTTGCCGCGCACCATCAGGTAGTGGTTCACCGGCACCGTCAGCACGAAGGCCACGGCCAGCGAAGCGGCCAGCGACCACCAGAAGAGCCCGGTCGCCAGGCCGGCCGCCATCGCGCCCGGCACCAGGAGCAGGAACGCGTTGTCGACGACCTCCATGGTGAGGATCGAGACGGTGTCGGACGCCAGCGCCGTACGCACGGCGCTGCCGGTGTCGAGGCCGGCCCGGCGCACCGCGGAGAACGTCAGCAGGTAGCCGAAGAAGAACGCCAGCACCACAGCCAGCGCGATGCTCGGCACCGTCGACCAGCCCCACCACGTCGACAAGAACATGCCCAGCACCTCACCGATCGCACAACCGGTGAGGCAGTGCAAGGTCGCGCTGACGGCCATCTTCCACGAGTCGCTCACTCGCTCACTATATACCCCGAGGGGGTATGTGTTGCAACGCGACGTGAGCCGGCCGAAATTGCATGTAACGCGGTGTTCGTGTGACTACCCCAGCGTTCGAACGCGTGGGCAGCCCGCGTAACACCGCGTTACATGGGGTGCGACCTGTGGAAAGCTACTTGAGCAGGCCGGCCTTGCGACCGAGCTTGTCGGCGAGCTCGCCCGGATCGAGGGTGCCGGCGATGATCCGCGAGGTCGCCCAGCGTGAGGTGTCGATGCCGGAGAGCTTCTCGAACAGCGGCAGGTCGGTCGCGAACCGCTCGGCCAGCCGGGTGATGTCCTCGGCCATCGGCGGGCGGGCGTCGACGTCGGGGCTGGCGTTCTTGGCCTGCGGCGCCGGCGGGTCCTGGAACGTGCCGATGTCGAGGAAGTCGGTCAGTGTGTCGAGCAGCGCGTCGCGGTCGCTGACCACGTCGATGAAGTCGAGCAGCAGCCACTTGTCGCGGTCGGGGTAGACGTCGAAGGCCCGCTCGAGCTGGGCGCCGTAGAGGCCGCGCGTCACCAGCGCCCGCTTGCGCAGGTCGCCGGGCTGCCAGCCCTCCGGCACGTCGGCCGGCACGGTCTCGAAGGTGTCCTGGGCGATGGCCTGGGCAAACTGGGGGAAGCCGGCGTGCCGCGCGTAGTCCATCTGCCACTGCGAGAAGGCCCGCTCGATCGGGTCGCGGAAGCTCGCGATCAGCTTCATGTCGGGGTTGTAGCGGTGCATCCGCTCGAGCGCGTGCGGCCAGAAGAGATAGGCCGGGGTGTAGTCACCGGCGATCTTCTGACGTTCGGTACGCCGCGGCGAGTGGTAGCCGGAGTAGTCCGGGGCGTCCCAGTCGAGGAAGTCCTTGTCGAAGAAGTGTCGCTCCTTGCGCTCTCCCCGGGCGACGTGCCGGTGGCGCAGCAGGTAGAACGCGATGGTGCTGGTGGCGGCCTTCTGCACGCCGACCAGAGCGAACGAGATCGGCAGCTCACCCAAGGACTCGGGGGGCGCATCGGCCGATGCGTGCTGTGGCTGGACACTCATGTGTCCGAGCACCTCCTGGTTCCGATGGCTGATCGGGGAGCCGATCAGGCGTCCGGCCAGTCTCTCATAGAGGCGCCGTGCGCCCCGTCTCGGTTCTCTGTGCAGGAGGCCTGTCTCGGCATGGGTCACGCCAGTGAGACGCCCGAACGGGGCTCCAGGTTCGCTGCGACTTCCCGCGGCTAGCGTGAGGCCATGACTGGCGACATGACTGGGTCGACGTTGAGGGACCTGACCGACGCCGAGGCGCGGGTCGCGCTGCCGCTCAAGTGGGGGGCCGTCGGGCCGGATGTGATCCCGGCGTGGGTGGCCGAGATGGACTTCGCGCTGGCACCCGCGGTGGCCGACGCGGTCGTCGAGGCCGTCCACAGCGGGACGGTCGGCTACCCGCCTTTCGGCGACGGTGGCGTCGGCCCGGCGTTCGCCGGTTTCGCCGAGCGGCACTGGGGCTGGGCGCCGCCCGACGATGCGACGGTCGTGGTCGGCGACGTGATCGCGGGCATCCGGCTGGCGCTCGACGAGCTGTGCCCGCCGGGACCGGTCGTCGTACCGCTGCCGTGCTATCCGCCGTTTCGCGAGGTCGTGGCGCTGACCGGCCGCGAGCTGGTGCCGGTCGTCACCGACCCCGACGCCGAGGACGCCGCACTCGACCTGGCGGCGGTCGGCCGTGCGTTCGCCGCGGGTGCCCGCTCCATCGTGTTGTGCAACCCGCACAACCCGCTCGGCCGGGTGCCGGGGCGAGCAGAGCTGGAGGCGTTGCGTGACCTGGCCAGCGAGTACGGCGCCCGCGTGATCGCCGACGAGATCCACGGGGCTCTGACGCTCCCGGGCGCGACGTTCACGCCGTACCTCTCCGTCGACCCCACCGGCATCCTCGTCACCAGCGCCTCGAAGGCCTTCAACACCCCCGGGCTGCACTGCGCCCTGGTCGTCACCCTCGACGAGGGTGAGCGCGAGCGGCTCCGCAACGTGCCGCTGCCGGCGAACAACGGCTACTCCCCGCTCGGGATGGTCGCCGCCGTGGCGGCCTTCACCGGCGGCGACGAGTGGCTGGCCTCCCTCGTGGAGCGGCTCGACGGCCAGCGCACCCTGCTCGGCAAGCTGCTCGCCGACCTGCTGCCGCGCGCCGTGATGCGGCCGCTGGAGGCGACGTACCTGTGCTGGGTCGACCTGCGCGGCTACGGCGTGGCCGAGGTCGGCGGGCGTGCTCTGGCGCACGGCTTGCGCGTGATGCCCGGAAACGACTTCCAGCCCGACCTGGAGGGTCACGTGCGGCTCAACGTCGCGACCACGCCCGAGCGGCTGACGGCGATGGTCGAACGCCTCGCTGCGGCGTTGGGTGCCGACGACTCCTAGGGTGTCTGCGTGAGAACGACGACGATCGGGTGCGGATACCTCGGCACCACGCACGCCGCGTGCATGGCGGAGCTCGGCTACGAGGTGCTCGGGCTGGAGATCGACCCCGACAAGCTGGCGATGCTGCGCGAGGGGAAGGCGCCGGTCTACGAGCCGGGACTGGCCGAGATGTTGGCCGAGCACGTGGCGTCGGGACGGCTACGGTTCACCGACTCCTACGAGGAGGCCGCGGCGTTCGGCGAGATCCACTTCTTGTGCCTCGGCACGCCCCAGCGCCACGACGGCATCGGCGCCGACGTCAGCCAGGTGGAGTACGCCGTCGAGCACCTGGCGCCGCACCTGACCGGGCCCGCGCTGCTGGTCGGCAAGTCGACGGTCCCGGTCGGCACCGCCGAGCGGATGGCCGCGCGCCTCGACGAGCTGGCCCCGGCCGGCGTGGGCGCCGAGCTGGCCTGGAACCCCGAGTTCCTCCGCGAGGGCTTCGCCGTCGAGGACACGCTGACCCCCGACCGCATCGTCTTCGGCGTGCGGTCGGAGGCCGCGGAGAAGCGGCTGCGCGAGTTCTACGCGCCGGTGCTCGACCTCGGCACCCCGGTCGTGGTCACCGACTACGCCACCGCCGAGCTGGTGAAGGTCACCGCGAACGCCTTCCTGGCCACCAAGATCTCCTTCATCAACGCCGTCGCCGAGGTGTGCGAGGTGGCGGGCGCCGACGTGGTCGCGCTGGCCGACGCGATCGGGTACGACGAGCGGATCGGCCGCAAGTTCCTCGGCGCCGGCATCGGCTTCGGCGGCGGCTGCCTGCCCAAGGACCTGCGGGCGTTCCTGCACCGAGCCGGCGAGCTCGGCGTCGAGAACCTGACGAGCCTGCTCGGCGAGGTCGACGCGATCAACCAGCACCAGCGTGAACGTGTCGTCCAGATCGCCACCACGATGATCGGCGGCTGGCTCTCGGGCGCGCGGGTCGCGGTGTGGGGGGCGGCCTTCAAGCCGGGCACCGACGACGTGCGTGACTCGCCGGCGCTCTGGATCGCCGGTCAGCTGCACCTGCGCGGCGCCCAGGTCACGATCTACGACCCGAAGGCCGGCGCGACCGCCCAGGCGGCGTACCCGACCATGCGCTACGCCACCGACCCCATCGAGGCATGTGCCGACGCCGAGCTGGTGATGCACATGACCGAGTGGCCGGAGTTCCGCGAGGTCGACATCGAGGCCGTCGGCGCCGCCGTCAGCCGCAAGCAGCTGCTCGACGGCCGCAACGTGCTCGACCTCGGCACCTGGCGGACCGCCGGCTGGACCGCCCGCGGCCTCGGCCGCCAATAGCGCGAGTCGGCGCCACTTCACGCGTCAAGCAACCCGAGTCGGCGCCACTTCACGCGTCAGGAACCCCGAGTCGGCGCTACTTGGCGTGAGCTGAGCGACGCATGCCGACAACTGGCGCCGCCTCGACGTGATCTCGCCGACAACTGGCGCCGACTCGCGCTCACCTCGCCGACAACTGGCGCCGACTCGCACTAGGGGAGCTCGTCGGGGGAGACCTCGAGCAGGCGGCTGGGGGCGAAGCCGGGACGGATCTCGGCGACCCGGGCGGGGTCGAGCAGGTAGTCCATGTCGACCTGCCAGGTGTGGCCCGCGGCGTTGCGGCGCAGCAGGTAGCCGAGACCGTGGGTGCGGTAGATCGCGGCGCCGGCGCGGGTGACGGCGGCGAGCAGCTGGGCGTCGACATAGCGACGTACGGGCCGGAACGAGCCCACCGCCCGCAGCAGCCCGCGCTCGATCAGCAAGGTGCCGCCAGCCACGAAGTGGGCGTAGAGCTCGGCCCGGTGACCACGTCGGACGGTGACGTTCTTGGGTGCCAGGTAGTGGTACTCCGACGGCATGCCGACCACCTCGGCGCCCGAGTAGGCGCGGGCGAGGAGCAGGTCGGAAACGAAGTCGGGTCCGTACCAGTCGTCGTCGTCCATCTTCAGCACCAGGTCGCCGTCGGCCCTGGCCGCAGCGGCGGCCAGCACGTCGCCGAACACCTCCGACTCGTCGCGAGGGAGCAGCACCAGCGACCGCGCCACCCGATCCCCGGCCAGCTCGCGGACCATCGCCGGATCTGGCTCGAAGCCGTGCGGCGCCAGCACCAGCTGCACGTCGCGCCCACGCTGCTTGGCCACCTGACGCAGCGCGAAGCCCAGCATCTCCGGCCGTTTGGTGGCCAGCACCACGCTGACCGACGGCGGCGACGCCGGGTGCCGGCTGGACTGCTCGACCAGGTGGCGGCGCCAGGCCTCGACCGAGAACTCGCGGAGCGCCAGCCGACGCAGCACCACGCTGTGCTCCTCGCGGGCCACCGAGTCGGTCAGGTCGACTGGTGCAGTCAGCGCCGCGGCGACGTGGGGACCCAGCAGCCGCGCCACGTCGTCGGCCACCGAGCCAGCCGCGATCGGCACGCCCGCCATCGCCAGCCCGGCGACGAGACGCGCCAGCTCCGGCCGGTCCAGCGAGGGCGTCCGTACGCCGACCGCGGACCGCAGGGACCGAACCAGTGCCTCCGTCGGCTCAGCCGCTCAGCGAGGCCAGCTCGACCGCGGGCCCGTCGACCTCGGCGTCGAATCCGATCGGGTTGAGCACCCGCTCGTCCAAAGGCCCGACCGTCAGGGGCCCGTCGGCACCGATCAGGTCGGACACCACCGCGGGCGCGCGGCCGATGACGTGGTGCTCGGCAGGCGGGGTGGCGGGGCGGGCGAGCACCACGTCGGGCGGGACGTCGCGCTCCTCGATCGGGGTCGCGGCGCCCGAGCCGTCGTCGAGGACCAGCCCGCCGATGGCGACCGGCGCCGGCCAGACCGACTGTCGGCCGAGCTCCCTCGCCACGTTGGCCGCCCGGACGGGCTGCTCGAACCGGGCCACCAGCAAGTAGCCGTCGCCCACAGGCTGGGCCCGGAACGCCTTGAGCGGCGGCCATTCGGGCCGCGGCACCAGCCCCAACGCGGCCGCTGCCGCCGCGACCCAGACCCCGACGACCGGCGCACGCACCGCATGCGGCAGCACCGCGGCCCGCAGGCTCGCCCGGTCCGCGACGACGACCAGCACCCGGGCGTACTTGCCCTTCACCTCCGGCGCAGGCAGCGCCACCACCTCGACCCGCCCCGGTTCGACCGACGGCGATCCCGGCGCGACGAGGACGAGTCCGTCGCCGTCCTGGTCGAGGAACGCCGCGACGGCACCCGGCAGGTCAGACATCGACCCCGCCGGACACGCGCTCGTCGAAACGGGCACGCCGGACGAGCGGTCGCTCGGCCCGGGGCAGCCAGGTGTCGGCGACGTAGTCGATGACGTGTACGCCGGCCGGCGCCTCGATGCGGAACAGCCCAGGCACCTCCTCGCCCCGGCCCTCCTGCAGCGCGGTGTAGACCTCCCACTCGCGGTACTTGCGCGGCGCCCGCGCCTTGTCGAAGTCGCCGGCCGTGCTCCAGTGGGCGAACTCGTCGGCGTCGAGCCACTTCAGCTCCACGCACAGCCCCTCGGGCAGCACGATCCGCTCCGAGGTGTCGGGGAACTCGCGCACCTCCCACTCGAAGGCCTTCACGAACGTGAACTCCGGGCCCATCGGATAGACCCACGGCTCGAGGAACTTGAAGCCGAGGTCGATCCAGGCCACTGACTCGCTCTCGATGCTGAGCGGGTGCCGCGGCACCGCGACCACCGCGTTGGAGTCCTCCAGCTGCCAGGCCACGTCGGCCAGCGCGCCGACGCCCTCGCGGGTCAGCACCATGTCGCCGTCCCACTTCATCGAGTAGGTCGTGCGCACCTGGCTGAACGACCAGTTGTAGAAGTGCGTCAGCGAGTGCACGGAGTCGGGTGGCGTCGTGAGGTGTTCGGTGCCGGCCCGGCTGACGCGGAACGGATAGCTCAGCATCGTGAAGCGGTCGCCGGCACCGACCGACTCCGCGACCGCCTGCGCCACCTCGGGCGTGCCGTCGTCGGACTGGTTGTCGACCAGCACGATGTGCTGGACCGCCTCGAACATCGGCGGCAGCACCCACGGCAAGTTGCGCGCCTCGTTCTTGACGCGGAACACGCACGTCAGCCCGGGCTTCAGCGGCCCGTCGTTCCAGGGCCAGCGCACGTCGTGGTCGGGATAGCCCTCCAGACAAGGGATATCGGCATCGGGTTGAGCCACGTCGGGCTCAGCGCTCCCGGCCGATGGCCTTGCGCAGCCCGCGCCGGGCCGACGCCGGCACGAGAGCGCGTACGCCGTGGGGGATCCGGTCGGCCCCGCGAGCCAGCGGCGGCCGGCCGGCGGCACCATCGGCGTAGCCCTCGCGGCGAGCGGCCAGCGACGACGACGACGCGACCGCCTCGGCCTCCTCGTAGAACGCGGCGTACGCCGCCCGCATCTCGTCGAGCGAGGCGTGTACGTCGGGGCGGTCGCCGCCCTCGTCGGCCAGCTTGTTGAGGGCCTGCCAGCTCTCCTCGGCGATGTCGCGGAGCCGGGCCGGCACGTCGACGTCGTCCCACGTCAGCTGGACGCGACGCAGGTCGGGGTCGATGAACTGGTGCACCCGCCGGATGTCGTTGGCCGACGCGCGCTTGACCGCGAAGAGGTCGAACTGCTGGCCGATGCCGAAGAGCGGGATCGTCCAGTCCTTGAGCAGGTCCTCGTAGCGGACGAACGCCCGCGCCGACCCCCGAGTCGCCCGCTCGGTGTGCAGCATCATGTTGACCCACGCGGCCGTGCGGTCGACCTCGCCGAACCGGGTGGCGTAGTAGCGCTGCTTGCTGCCGACGACCTCGGTCACCGGTCGCAGCATCGTCACGTAGGCCGGCGCCGCCTCGCAGCGCAGCGCAGCCGAGCGCCACAGGCCGAGGAACCAGGCCAGCCGCGGGTCCTTCACGACGAGCTCGGGGCCGGCGCCCAGCGACTCGGCCTCCTGGAACTGCTGCTCGAGCCAGGTGTGCAGACGGGTGCGCAGCGGCTCGATGTTGCTGAGCTTGCCGGCCTCGAACCAGGCCGCCGGCCGCGCGTCGGAGACCGCCACGTTGCAGCGCTGGAGCAGCTCGGTGTGCAGGTCGACGACCCACTGCGGCTCCCCGAAGCCCTTGGGGTTGGTCTCGTCGGCGACCACCTCGGGCTGGGGGACGTGCATGCCCAGCGTCTGCAACGCCCCCGACATCGTGCTGGTGCCGCTGCGGCCGGAGCCGACCACGAAGACGACACGCCTCTTGGCCGGGACCGCGAGCTCGACTTCGACCGCGGCGTCGCTGATCGGGTCGGCGGACGGGGACATGGCGGACAGCCTACTAACGGCCGAAGCCGTCTCCGGTCTCAGCCGCGACGGCCCAGCAGGGCCGCCACCTTGTCGCGCAACGAGGCCGGCGCAGGTGCCGCCTCGACCTGGCGCGCGGCCGGCGCAGCGACCTCGGCCGGCGGCTGCTCCAGGCCGTCAGTGTCATTCGCCGGGTCATTGGCCGAGTCATTGGCCGGGTCGTCGGCCGGGTCGTCGCCAGCCGCGGTCGGTACGTCGTCGTAGTCCCAGGCGGCGGCCGGGTCCTCGGCCTTTCCGGCCGTGCCCTGCATCCGCGGGCGGTGCACCTCTTCGCACGGCAGGAAGCCGACCTCGGCCGCCTCGAAGGTCCACGCGCCGAAGAGCTCGTCGAGCACGTCGTCCATGAACTCGCCCGACTTGATCACCCGGTGTGCCCGCGCAACTGCGGCCGTGCGCTCGATGCGCGCCGCCGAGCCGTCGGGCATCCGCACGATCCGCAGGCCGTGGTGGCTGCGTTCGAGGTTGGCCAGCAGCCGGGCGACGGTCTTGTTGGTGGGCGCCCAGTCGGCGTTCTCCAAGGTCATCCGGAACATCGCGGGACACCGGCCCTCGGGCAGCTCGGACACCAGGTTGACCCGCGGGTCCCCGACGTACGACGCGTGGATCAGGCGGGTGTCGAGCATCGGGTCTTCGAGCGGATGGATGCGCTCGTCGCCCAGCTCGCTCCATGGACCGATCAGCGTGACCGCGAGGTCGGGCAGGGTGCCGTTGAGCAGCGAGTCGACGGTGGCGATCACCGGAGCGAACGACAGCTCGCGGGTGTCGAGCACGACCTCAAGGTAGGGCACGGAGTAGAGCCGGCCGGCCCGGCGCTTGTTGCGCAGCTCCGGCAGCCGGTCGGACAGGAAGCAGTCGTTGTAGTCGTTGACCTCGGCCCGTCGGTTCATCACGTGGGTCCGGCCGAGGTGCCAGCTGCGCGCCTCGCGGTCGGGCAGGAAGACGGCACCGGCCTCACCGAGCCGGTAGCCGAGCGCGATGTCCTCGCCGAGTCGCAAGGTGGTGTCCATGCCGCCGGAGTCGAGGTAGAGGTCGCGGGTCAGCGACGCGGTCGCGCCGACGTTGAGGCGGCAGGCGCGCGGGCCGATCGTGCGCAGGTCGTCGAAGCGGGCGTACCACCGCTCCACCCACTCGTGCAGCTCGAGGACCTCGGGAGGGAAGTACGCCTCGAGCTCGCCGTCGCGCACGGCGTCGCGGACGACTCCCGGCGAGACCTCGTCGAGCGGCGCGGGGTCGACGAACCACTTGTGGCCGAGCACCACGGCGTAGTCGACCTCGTGGTGCCAGCGCAGCTGCGCCTCGACGTGCTCGCGCGCGGGCAGCATGTCGGCGTCGAGCCAGTGGATGACATCGCCCTCGGCGGCCTGGGCACCCAGGTGACAGGCGTTGGCGCGGCCCCAGCCCTGCTCGACCTGGATGATCCGCGCATTGTCGGGACGCACCTCGGGCAGCTCGAGCGGTGGCATCCCGGCCTGCAGGCCGTCGTCGACGACGATCAGCTCGAGCAGGTGCTGGGGGTAGGACTGCGCGGCCAGGCCGGCGAGCACGAAGGGCAGCGTGCGATGGGCGCCGTAGGCCGGCATCACGATGCTGACGTTGAGGTGGGGCTGCCACTGACCGAGGGGAGGCACGAGGAGGGAGCCCCACTCGTTGCGGCGTACCCGCGGCTGCGAGCTCGTCACCTTGCCTCCACCCGTCTCGGCTCCCGCTGAGCCGACTCGGCCTGTCTCGGGTATTTCGGTCCCGGCAGCCTAGTCCTCCGCGGACGAGGCTACGGCACCCGACCGGGCAGCAGTCGCTCGTACACTCGCCGCATGTCCGAGCCGTCGCAGGAGACGCTGTCCCTGCAGCTGACAGGGGAGCTGACAGAGGCCCGGGCGGAGATCGATCGGTTGCGGGGACGCGTCAAGCAGCTCCGCGATCGGGTCGACGGAACGGCCGATGACCGCGAGCTCGGCTACGTCTTCGTGATGACCTACGGCCGGTCGGGCTCCACGCTGTTGATGGGGCTGCTCAACACCATCCCCGGCTACCTCATCCGCGGCGAGAACGACGACGCCCTCCAGCACCTCTACGAGTTCCACCGCAGCTGCCTGGCGCGTAGCCAGTTCTGGCCCGTCGACCGGGTGCGGATGCGCACCGATCCGTTCTTCGGCATCGGGGACTTCCCGCCGGCCAGGTCGATCGCCGGCGCTCGGCGGCTGGCCCTCGACACGTTGCTGCGCCCCAAGCCCGACACCCGGGTCACCGGCTTCAAGGAGATCCGGTGGTGGCGCCATGAGGACCTCGACGCGTACGTCGAGTGGTTGCGCGAGGTCTTCCCCGGCGCGCGGTTCCTTGTCAACACCCGCGACCACGCGGCCGTGCTCAAGAGCAAGTGGTGGGCCAAGGGTGGCGACAAGTCCGAGCACCTCGCCGACGTCGAGGCCAAGATCCTGACCGCGGCCGACCACCTCGGCGACGCGGCGTACCGGGTGCACTTCGACGACTACGTCGCCGACCCGCGCACCCTCAAGCCGATGTTCGCCTGGCTCGGCGAGCGTTTTGACGAGGAGTCCGTCCGGGCAACGATGGACAAAAAGCATTCGGTCTAACCCGGACAGAGCCGAGGTGAGCAGGGCAGCGAGCGCACCGTCGGCCGCAACCCCAGAGGGTTGGTTTGAAACCTCTACCCCGGGCTACCCCGTCTGTGAACCCTCAGCAGCGGCCTGCGAGCGGATCATGTCGCCGTACCACTCGAAGGACCGCTTGGGGGTGCGCTTCAAGGTCTCGTAGTCGACGTGGATCAGCCCGAATCGCTGGGTGAAGCCCTCGGCCCACTCGAAGTTGTCCATCAGGGACCAGGTGAAGTAGCCGCGCACGTCGACGCCGACGGAGATCGCCATCGCCACCGCCCGTAGGTGGGAGTCGAGATAGTCGATGCGGGCCTGGTCGTCGACGACGCCGTTCTCGTCGGGACCGGTGCCGTAGGAGCAGCCCGACTCGGTGATCATGATCGGCGGCAGGGCGGCGCGGTAGCGGGCCCGCAGGATGATCAGCCACTCCCTCAGCGCATCTGGCACGACCGGCCAGCCGAAGTCGGTCGTCTCGTAGCCGACCAGGTCGACGAACTCGAACGGGTTCTCCGAGCTCTCGTCGGCGGCGGCCACCCGGAGCGGGTTGTAGTAGTTGACGCCGTAGAAGTCGAGGGGCTGGCGGATGGTGGCCATGTCGCCCTCCTGGATCGAGGGCTCGAGCAGCGGCGCGATGTCGAACGGGTAGCGGCCCAGCAGCATCGGCTCGGTGTACATGCCGTTCCACAGCGCGTCGAAGAGCTTGGTCGTTCCCACGTCGGCGGGGTCGTCGGTCGCCGGCCACATCGGCGAGTGGTTGTTGGCGCACCCGACGCTGGTGGCACCGGCGCGGCGCAGCTCGATGGCCGCCCGGCCGTGGGCGAGGAGCAGGTGGTGGGCGACCGGAAGCGCGTCGAAGAGCAGCTTGCGACCCGGGGCATGCTGGCCCAGCGCGTAGCCGTCGAACGTCACCACGCTGGGCTCGTTGATCGGGATCCAGTGCTCGACACGGTCGGCGTAGCGCTCGCCGACGAGGGCGGCGTACTCGGCGAACCGGTCGACAGTGTCGCGGTTGAGCCAGCCGCCGTCGTCCTCGAGGGCCTGCGGCAGGTCCCAGTGGTAGAGCGTGACCATCGGGCCGATGCCGGCGTCGAGCAGGCCGTCGATGAGCCGGTCGTAGAAGTCGAGGCCGGCGGCGTTGGCCGCCCCGCGGCCGTCAGGTTGGACCCGGGGCCAGGAGATCGAGAACCGGTAGCTGTCGGCGCCCAGGTCGCGCATCAACGCGATGTCCTCGGCGTAGCGGTGGTAGTGGTCGCAGGCCACGTCGCCGGTCTGGCCGTCCTTGACCCGGCCGGGCTCGTGGCTGAAGGTGTCCCAGATGCTCGGCCCCTTGCCGTCGACAGCCGCGCCGCCCTCGATCTGGTACGACGCGGTGCTGGTGCCGAAGCGAAAGCCCGGCGGGAGCTGTGGGAACACGTCCGACATTGTGTCCGATGCGACCCTGACCGCGAGGCATAACCAGCGCATCCGTCGTTTGGTTGTCGCTCCATGGCCCAAATGGGTAGGGTGCGTCGGCCAATCGGAGGACCAGAGGCGTCAGCAGCCGATGGTCAGCAGGCCGGCTTCCTGAAGTTGAAGTCCGTCAGGAAGATGCGGTGGTACTGGGAGCCTCCCTCGTCGTTCCAGTAGGTCAGCGTGAACTGCGACATCGCCGAGGGGAACGCCAGGGAGACCCTGGCACCGGCCGAGTTCTCGTTGACGTTGTTGTTCGGGCTTGTGGTCTTCCAGGGGTCTCCCACCGTCCCCAGCCCGGTGATGGCGGCGTCCCTGGTCTGGTTGGCGGCCGCGACGTTGGGCACGATCTCCACGCGGTCGGAGTAGGGGGAGGTGGTGATGGCGTCGATGTCGGTGATGTAGAAGTTCAGCCCGCTGACGTTCACCAGCGGTCCCAATGGGTCGTTGGTCGACCGGAACGACACGACGACCTCCTGCCGGCTGTTGCGATTCGGGTTGCTGCTCTCATGCTGCAACCGGACCCCGCGCTGGCCGGCGAGGCCGCCCAAGCTGGTCACCACCGGGTCCAGGTTGGTGCTCGTGCCCGTGTTGGGCGGGATGGTCAGGTTGCGGGCGGGGTCGGGGTCGTTGCTGCCGATCGACGTTGCTTTGAAGTGCACGTAGACGGGGGGGCCGCCGTTGCTCGACGCCACGGTGGCATAGGCGGCCATGCCGCCCGCCGTCCGGTTGAAGGGCGTGCTGCCCCAGTCGAGGAGGTAGTTGTGGTCGGACCCACAGGGCGACGCGGCGAAGGCCGGGGCCGCGGTGGCGACCACGACGATGGGAGCGGCCCACGCGGACCCGACGATGAGGGATCGGCGGGTGGCGGCGGGCTTGGGCGCGCTCGGGTCAGCGGTGCTGCGGAACATCCGGGGGGTCTCCTGAGACGGGAGGAACACGCCCGAGAGCTGCGGAACCGCAGCGGCGTAGGTCGAACGCTAGGCGGACGCGGCGGCGCCCGTCGTCAGAATCCGGGAAAATCATCCGTTCGGTGCCGATCGGACACCCTGGATAGCCCGGATGCGCGTGGTTTCGAACACATAGGGGCCAATTGCCTGCGATTCCACTACCGGGCGCACCGTCGACACCCACACTTCGAGAGCGACCAGCCAACTGGTCTCGGGTCTGTGGGGGGAACCACTCATGAGCACTACCGACGTGCCTGCCGGCGCACCACGCGCCGTGAGTCGTCGCGCCCTGACAGCAGGGGCCGCCTGGGTCACGCCGGTGGTGGTCTTCGGCGTCGCCGCGCCGGCCTTCGCCGCCTCTCCCCCGTGCGTGGGGTCGTTCCGGCTCAACTGGGGCGCCACGGCCTACACCAAGAACAACGTCAATTCCGGCACCGCCACCGTCGGCCCCACCGCCGGCACCGCGCTGCCCGTCGTCGTGTCGTTCGCGAGCGCCGTGACCGGTGCCGTGACCAGGGACGCCGAGAACCTCACCGTGCCGGCGACCACGAACATCGGAGGCCTGGGGTTCTTCGAGCGGGGTCTCACGCTGGTCCACTCCGACCCCATCAGCGCCGGGCGCACCAACCGCCAGACAGTGACGATCATCTTCAGCCGACCCGTGACCGGCCTGGCCTTCACCATCACCGACATCGACAGCTCCGACGACGCCTGGTACGACCGCATCGAGCTTTCCGGAGTCCGCACGGCCACGCCGGCGAGCCACGTCGACGGCACCGGCGTCCTCAACGACCCGTGGCGCTACGACGACGACGACACCAACGTCGGCAACACTTCCAACCGCGGCAACGTTGGCATCAGCTACCCGGGCCAGGTCAGCAGCATCACGCTTGAGTACTGGAGCACTGTCCGCGGCGGCAACCAGCGCATCTTCCTCAGCGACTTCACCTTCACCGCGGACTGCTGACGCGGAGCGCTCACGGGCGCAGCGGCACGAGCACACCCGGGTTGAGGATCCCGGTGGGGTCGAGCTCGGCCTTGACGGCCCGCAGCACCCGTACGCCGACCGACCCGATCTCTGCCTCCAGCCACTCGAGGTGGTCGGTGCCCACCGCGTGGTGGTGGGTGATCGTCGCACCGTTGGCCACGATCGCCTGGCTGGCCGCCCGCTTGGCCGCCTGCCACTGCACCAGCGGGTCGGCGGCCTGGCGCGCGGCGACCGTGAAGTAGAGCGAGCAACCCGTCTCGTAGACGTGGGAGACGTGGCACAGCACCAGCGCGGGCGCGCCCGACGAGGCCGTCAACGAGTCCTCCAGCGCGCTCCGCACGGCGGCGTACAGCTCGGGGACTCCCGACCAGAAGGTGGCCGTCTCCAGCGTCTCGACCAGCACGCCGGCGTCGAGCATCGAGTCCCGCAGGTACGGCGCCCGGAAGCGGCCCTCGGCCCACGACCGGCCCGGCTCCTCGCCGGCGGGCATGCCGCCTAGTCCGGTCAGCGTCGCGGTGACGACCGCCCGTTGGGCGGCGACCCGCTCGGCCGTGCCTTCGTAGCCGGTGATCATCAGGCATCCCGCCGATCCGCCGCCGATCGCGTCGGGGTCGGCGAGGTTGACGGCCGACTCGGACTCGTCGGAGAGCCGGAGCACGGTCGGCAGCAGCCCGTCCTGCGCGAGGGTGCGCAGGGCCGCGGTGCCGGTCGCGAAGTCGGGCCAGCGCCAGCCTTCGTAGACCAGCGTCGCCGGCGCCCGGCGGACCCGCACGGTGACCGACGTGATCACGCCGAACGCACCTTCGGAGCCCAACACGAGCTGGCGCAGGTCGGGGCCGGCCGCGCTGGCGGGGGCCACGCCGAGGGTGAGCGTGCCGGTGGGGGTGGCCACCGTCAGGCCGACGACCAAGGAGTCGAAGCGGCCGTAGCCCGCCGAGGACTGTCCGCTGGAGCGGGTGGCGGCGAAGCCGCCGATCGAGGCGTACTCGAAGGACTGTGGGAAGTGGCCGAGGGTCAGGCCATGCTCGGCCAGCAGGGCCTCGGCCGCCGGCCCCCGGACACCCGGCTCGAAGGTGGCGGTCATCGACACCTCGTCGACGGCGACCAGGCGGTCGAGCCGGCCGAGGTCGAGGCTGATCACGCCGGCGTACCCCTCACGACGGGCGGCGAGCCCGCCGGTGACGCTGGTGCCGCCGCCGAACGGGACGACGGCCACGTGGTGGGCCACCGCCACCGCCAGCACGGCCGCGACCTCGGCGTGCTCGCCCGGACGGACGACGACGTCGGGGGCGTCGGCGAGGTCGCCGGCCCTTGCTCGCAGCAGGTCGGACGTCGACTTGCCACGCGTCCGCAGCCGCCGCAGGTGGTCCTCGACGAGGACGTGGTCGGCGCCGACGGCCTCGGTCAGCGCCTCCAGCACGTCGGGGAGCACGCCGCTCGTGGGCAGCGGCGCGGACTCGCCCGGGCAGGCGGAGGCGGCGTCACCGGGCGGGCCGAACACCGCCTCGACCAGCCCGCGCGCACCCTCGGGCAGCGGCGCGGCGGCGGCCGGGTCGCCCCAGCGCAGGGGATGCATCTCGACGGGTTCTGGCGGGGTCACGTGTTACAGTGTGACACATGACGTCACTTCGTCACAACGATGCTCTTGCGGTGCGCGACGGCTACCTCGACGCCGCCCGAGACTGCATCCTCGACGTCGGCTGGCGGCGGACGACGCTGACCGAGGTGGCCCGGCGTGCCGGCGTCTCCCGGATGACCATCTATCGCTCCTGGTCCGACATGGAGCAGCTGCTGGCCGACCTGATGACCCGCGAGTGGGGCGCCGTCGTCGCGGCGGCGGCGGCGGACGACGCGACCGGGGAGAAGGCGCACGAGACGCCCGTCGAGCGCATCGTCGGCACGGCCGTCCGGGCGGTCCGCGCGCTGCGCGACAACGAGCTGTTCGTCCGCATCGTCGAGCTCGACCCCGAGCTGCTGCTGCCCTACCTGCTCGCTCGCCGCGGCCGCTCGCAGCAGGCCATCCTCGACCTGGTCACCGCGCAGCTGCGCGCCGGGCAGGCACACGGCGAGGTGCGGGCCGGCGACCCCGGCGCGCTGGCGCGGGCCCTGGTGCTGACTACCCACGGCTTCGTGCTGTCGGCCCACACGATGGTCGACGACGACGTCAGCGAGGGCGACCTGGACGCCGAGCTCCGCGAGATCCTGACCCGCGCGGTGCGACCGTGACGACCGCCAACCCGACCGCCAACCCGATCGCCAGCGGCACGGCCGGGCTGCCCGACCGCGTCGACCTGGTGGTCGTCGGTCTCGGCGTCACCGGGGCCGGCGTCGCCCTCGACGCGGTCAGCCGCGGGTTGTCGGTGCTGGCCGTCGAGGCCCACGACCTCGCGTTCGGCACCTCCCGCTGGTCGTCCAAGCTCGTGCACGGCGGGCTGCGCTACCTCGCCCACGGACAAGTCGGCGTGGCCCACGAGAGCGCCGTCGAGCGGCGGATCCTGATGGAGGTCACCGCCCCCCACCTCACCCACGCCCTGCCGATGCTGGTGCCGCTCCACGAGACGGTCTCGTCGCGACAGGCCGGCATCACCCGCGGCGCCTTCCGCGCCGGCGACCTGCTGCGTCGAGGTGCCCGCACGTCCCGCGAGACGCTCCCCGCGCCGCGCCGGGTCTCGACCACCGAGGCGCTGTCGATGGCACCCTCGCTGCGCACCGACGGCCTGCGCGGCGGGCTGCTCGCTTGGGACGGCCAGCTCGAGGACGACGCCCGGCTTGTCACCACGATCGCCCGCACCGCTGCGGCGTACGGCGCCCACGTGCGCACCCGCGCCCGAGCGCTGGGCGCCGACGGCCGAGGCGTGCGGCTGCGTGACGAGATGACGGGCGACGAGACTCAGGTCGCGGCCGGCGCGGTCGTCAACGCCACCGGCGTCTGGGCCGGTGACCTCGCCGACGTGCAGCTGCGCCCCAGCCGGGGCACCCACGTCGTGCTTCGCGCCGAGACGCTGCCGGGGCTGCGGGTGTGCATCACCGCACCGATCCCGGGCAGCACCAGCCGGTTCGTGATGGCCCTCCCCCAGCCGGACGGCACGATCTACGTCGGCCTCACCGACGTGCCAGTCGACGGCCCGGTCCCCGACGTGCCGGAGCCGACCGACGCCGAGATCGACTTCCTGCTCGACGTGCTGTCCTCGACCCTCGTCCGCCGGCTGGGTCGCGACGACGTGGTCGGCGCGTTCGCGGGGGTGCGGCCACTGCTCGACACCGGCGCCGGCGACACGTCCGACCTCTCCCGTCGGCACGCGGTGCTCACCTCGAGCTCCGGTGTGGTGACCGTGGTGGGCGGCAAGCTCACGACCTACCGACGGATGGCCGAGGATGCCCTGGACGCCGCCCTGACGGCCGCGGGCATGGAGGCCCGTCCTTGCCGCACCCGACGACTGCCACTGCTCGGCGCGGCCGACCGCACCTCCCTGGCGCGGCTGGCCGCCGACCCCGGGCTCACGCCCCGGCTGGTCCGGCGGTTCGGGACCGACGCCGCCCTGGTGCTGGCCACCGCGAGCGAGGTGACCGGGCTGGCCGACACCGACCTGCTCGAGCCGGTGGCACCGCACGTGCCGGTGACGCTGGCCGAGCTGGTCTTCGGCGTGACCCACGAAGGCGCCGTCGACGTCGCCGACCTGCTCGACCGGCGTACCCGGGTCGGCCTGGTCGCCGCCGACCGCGCGCTCGCCGAACCGATGGCGCGCCGGGCCCTCGAGCTCGTTGAGTCGACAACCATGCGATGAGTCTCGAACGTTTGGCCGGTCTGCATCCTCACGGCACACTGAGGAGGAGCCGCATGACCATCACCGAGGCCCGGACCCCCACACGGGTCCAGCAGAGGACAGGCGTGACCGAGACCGAGCTCGACGACTTCCCGGCGCTCACCGAGCGCTACCAACGCGAGCTGCTCGCGCACTGCTACCGCATGAGCGGCTCGGTGCACGAGGCCGAGGATCTCGTGCAGGAAACGCTGATCCGGGCGTGGAAGTCGCAGGCGACCTTCCAGGGTCGCTCGTCTGTGCGCACCTGGCTCTATCGCATCGCCACCAACGTCTGCCTGACCAACCTCGAGGGTCGGCCCCGCCGCCCACTGCCCGCCGGCCTCGGCACCGTGGACCAGATGGCGGGTGACGCGCTCGAGCTCGACCACGAGATCCCGTGGCTGGAGCCGGTGCCCGACGCGGCCGTGGTCGTCGCCGAGCGTGACACGATCCGGCTCGCCTTCGTGGCCGCGCTGCAACACCTGCCTCCGCGGCAACGCGCCGTACTGATCCTGCGCGACGTGCTGCGCTGGTCGGCCGCCGAGGTGGCCGAGGCCCTGGACACCACGAGCGTCGCGGTCAACTCCGCGCTCCAGCGCGCGCACGCCATCATGGCCGACCGGCAGCTGCACCCCGACACCGTCAGCGTCGACCTGACCCCCGAGCAGCACCGCCTGCTCGACCAGTACGTCGAAGCCTTCTGGCGCAAGGACATCGACACGATCGTCGGCCTGCTCAAGCAGGAGGCGGTGTGGGAGATGCCGCCGTACAAGGGCTGGTACGTCGGCGCCGAAAACATCGGCAAGCTCATCGACACCCAGTGCCCCGGCGGGGTGCACGACATGGTGATGCTGCCGACGACCGCCAACGGCCAGCCGGCTTTCGGGCTCTACATGCGTGCGAAGGACGGCGACTTCAAGCCCTTCCACCTGCAGGTGCTCGAGCTCGACGGCGACCGGGTGCGGCACGTCGCCGCGTTCTTCGAGGTCGCCCTGTTCGAGAAGTTCGGACTCCCTGCCAATCTCCCGGCCACCATGGCGCCCGACGGCGCCGCGGCCCGGTGATCCCGGGTCACGACCGCGCACTGGAGCTGCTCGAGCAGGCCCTGACCTACACCCGGACGACGCTGTCGTCCGTAGGTCCGGACCGCAGCGGACCCACCCCGTGCGCGGGATGGAGCCTGGCCGACCTGCTGGCCCACATGGACGACGGTCTCGACGCCTTCCTCGAGGCAGCCGGGGGCGCGGTGCGCGTCGAGGTGCCCCGGCGCCCCGGCGGCGACCTCCAGGGGCTGCAGCGCAAGGCCTGCCACCTGCTAGGGGTGTGGAGCAGCCCGACACCCACGCTCGTCGTGGTGGGCGACCAGGAGATGCCGATCGACCTGCTGGTCACCACGGCTGCGCTCGAGATCGCGGTGCACGGCTGGGACGTCGCGCAGGCAACCGGTCTGGACCAGCCGCTGCCGGAGGACCTCGCCCGCAGCCTGCTGCCGGTCGCCCAGCGGATGGTCGCGGACGAGGATCGTGCCGAGCGGTTCTCCGCGCCGTTGACACCCGTTCCGGGCACCAGCCGGTCGGGACAGCTGCTGGGCTTCCTCGGCCGTGCCCGACATCTCGATGTAAACAGCTAAGACAAGTTTCGGCGAATTACTCCCAAGCGGCCCCGCAGATGCCTATCTTGTGCAGATGCACGCACCAGATTTTCTGGTGGCGGGCTTGCCGGGGGGCACTGAGTTCAATCTCCTGACGTTAGGGCGTACGCACGCCCGAGCGGGCCAGGTGACGATTGCGTTGGACACGCTCGCTCCCTTGGCGCGCTCGTTACCCGACCTCGGCGACACCGCTCCGCTCGTGATCGCCAGTTTGGTCGAGTGCCGACTAGCGCGGGGCGAGGTGGCCCAGGCACGGGCGCTCACCGACGAGATGGTGGCCTGGCAGCACCGCACGGGTCGGCCGGGTGGCATCGCCAACCAGACGCTCGGCGACGTGTTGTCCGCCCTCGGCGACCCCGATATCGCGATCTCACGCTATGAGGCCGCGGGCGTCGCGATGGCCGACAAGGAGGACCCCGAGGACGTGCCGTGGCGCGGTGCGCTGGCGCTGGCGCTCGTGCGCACCGGCGACCTCGCGCAGGCTCGCACGATGGCCGTCCACCAGGTCGCGATCGCGCGCGCGGCCGGGTCGCCGTACGGCGAGGCGCTGGCCCTGCGCGGGCTGGCCGTCGTGGCCGACTCCACGGAGCGGATCGCCATCCTGCGCGCTGCCCGGACGCTCCTCGACGGACTGCCCTTGGCCCGGTTGCGGGCCCAGATCGACACCGACCTTGCCGGGCTGCTGGTGCTCTCGAGTGCCGACGACCCCGAGCGCGAGCAGCGCACAGAGGAAGCGGTCCGGCTGCTGGTCACGGTCGAGTCCTTCGCGTTCCGCGAGCAGCTCTGGCCGCTGTGGGGCCGCGCGAAGCGGCTGCTCGAGCGGCTCGGGCACCGGCACGGCGAGACCGACGCCGCCGACGCGCTGACCCAGACGCAGCGCCGGGTGGCGATGCTGGCCCGCGACGGCCTGCGCAACCGGGAGATTGCCGAGCTGCTGGGCGTCTCGATCAAGGCGGTCGAGTGGCACCTCTCCCACATCTACCGCAAGCTGGGCATCGCCTCCCGCGGCGAGCTGGGCGAGGCGCTCGGCGGCTAGCCGCCCCGGAGCCTCCTACGATCTTCGGGTGAGCGAATCGCCGGTGCGACACACCCTCGTCGCCATGCGAGGGCGCGACCCTCACGAACGCGGCCGAGCTGCGACATCGCTGGAGCTGCTGTTCGACCTGACCTTCGTGATCGCCTTCGGCGCGGCCGCCGACGAGCTCGCGCACCTGGTGACCGACCACCACGTGATCGAGGGCCTGCTCGGCTTCTGCTTCGCGACGTTCGCCGTGTCATGGGCATGGATCAACTTCTCGTGGTTCGCGTCCGCGTACGACACCGACGACTGGGTCTACCGGCTCACCACGATGGTGCAGATGGTCGGCGTGCTGGTGCTGGCACTCGGACTGCACGACATGTTCGCGTCGCTCGTTGAGGGCGAGCACCTCGACAACCGCGTGATGGTCGCCGGGTACGTCGTGATGCGGGTGCCGATGATCGCGCAGTGGGCCCGGGCCGCCGGGCAGAATCCCGAGCGCCGCGAGGTCTGCAAGATCTTCATCCTCACCCTTGCCGTGTCGCAAGCCGGTTGGATCGCCCTGCTGTTCCTGGACCTGAGCGTCGGCGCAACGTTCACCTGTGTGGCGGTCCTGATCTTGGTCGAGCTGGTGGGGCCGTTGGTCGCCGAACACTTCCGCGGCGGCACTCCGTGGCACCCCCACCACATCGCCGAGCGCTACGGGCTGCTGGTCATCATCGCCCTGGGCGAGGGGCTGCTCGGGACGACTGCCGCGCTGGGCGCCCTGATCGACGTCACGGGCTGGACGCTCGACGTAGCGCTGCTCGGCCTGGCCGGCACGGCCATGACCTTCGGCATGTGGTGGATCTACTTCGTCATCCCGAGCGGCGACCTGCTGCACGCTTATCGTTCGCGGGTGTTCGGCTGGGGCTACGGCCACATCCCGCTGTTCGGCGCGGTGGTGGCCGTGGGCGCCGGGCTGCACGCGGCGGCGTACTACCTCGAGCACCACTCGGCGCTGTCCGCGACGGCCACCTTGTTGACCATGGTGATCCCGCTCTCGGTGTACTACGTGTGCATCTTCGCCCTGTACGCCGCGCTCACCCGCACCCTCGACCCGTTGCACTACTGGATCCTCGCCGGCACCGCCCTGATCGTCGCCGCCTCGATCGGGCTCTCTGTCGCCGGCGCCCCGTTGCCGGTCAGCGTCCTGGTGCTCGCGCTGTCGCCTTGGTTGACCGTGGTCGCCTACGAGATCGCCGGCCATCGCCACAACGCCGACGTCCTCGCGTCGCTGCCGTCGGAGCCGGGCGCCTGACCGGGTCAACGACCCGTGCGCCCACGGCCAGGAGCGCGGCGGCGCGGGCGCGAATGACGGCCCTCGGAACACCGATCCGTCTGCGTCTTGCTGTGACTTCTTCCGCCTGGAGTCGCTGACGAATCGGTGTCACTGCCAGTCGAGTGTCGCGCCGTGGCCGTGGGTGAAGGCGACCCCGCGACCGTCGACGCCGAGCACGAAGTAGGGGCCGACGGGCGCCATGACTCCGGCCGGTACGACGTCGGGCAGCACGCGGGGACCCTCGTTGCTGACCCAGCGACAGCGGCCGGCCGCCACCAGTTCGGCCATCATCGTGGCGAAGCGGACCCGGTCGGGCGCGGTGAGGTAGGCGATCACCGCAGAGTGGAACACCACGACCTCCGCGTCGGGTTGGTGGTGCCGGGCTTCGTCGAGCAGCGCGGGCAGGCGTTCGAGGAGATCGCCGCGTTCGATCCGCGGGAGGTCGGCCCGGGCGATGGCAACCGCCGCCCGGAGCCGCTCGCGGCGTTCCTCCTGCTCGGGCCACACCAGCATCTCGAGCCACGCCACCGCGTCGTCGTCGGCCACGTCGACGGGAGCCACGTCGATGCCGGCGCGCCACGCGACGGTCGGTACGACGCGCGGCAGCGGCGGCTCACCCGTCACTTCACAGGTGAGCAGCGGGCCGTTGCCGATCTCATGGATGTCGCCGCCGATGTCGCCTCCGGTCCAGCGATAGGCGAAGCGGTCGGGAAACAGGCACAGCCCGGCACTCGTGCCGACCTCGATCAGGCTGATGGGCCGGCCGCCGGCCACCGACGCGAAGGCGGGCAGCAGGGTGGCCAGCCGGCCGACCTCGTTGGTCTGCGTTGCCCGCGACAGGATCGTGGCCCGGATCGGGCCGTCCGGCCCGTCACCGAGCAGGGCGGCGCGCAGGGCGTCGTACGGGCCGGGCGCGGGTACGCCGTGCCACCGGGCCGCGGCGAACACCAGGTTGGCCTGCCGCTTCCGGTCGGGAAGCGTGGCCAGCCACGCCAACACCTCCGGGTCCTCGGCGACACCGAGCGCCCACTCCTCGAAGCAGGGTGAACCGTAGGCCTCGACGGCGAAGTCGCGGTAGACCGTCGCGGTGTCGCCGTAGATCTCCACCCCGACCCGCGTCAGCCCGGGTCAGCCGGCGGGCAGGGCGACGTAGGTGGTGTCGAGGTACTCCTCGATGCCCTCGAAGCTGCCTTCGCGGCCGAACCCACTGGCCTTGACCCCGCCGAACGGCGCGGCCGGGTTGGACAGCAGCCCGGAGTTGATCGCGACCATGCCGAACTGGAACGCCTCGGCGACCCGGATCGTGCGGGCCAGGTCGCGGGTGTAGACGTAGGACGCCAGGCCGTACTCCGTGGCGTTGGCCGCGGCGATCGCCTCGTCCTCGGTGGCGAACGTGGTGATCGGCGCGACCGGTCCGAAGATCTCCTGGTTGACGATCTCGCTCTCGGCCGGCACGTCGACGAGCACGGTCGGTGGGTAGAAGTGGCCAGGGCCGTCGCCGGGCTTGCCGCCCGTGACCAGCCGGGCGCCGTCGTGGATCGCGTCGGTGACGAGCTGGCCGACCGACTCCACTGCGTTGGCGTCGATGAGCGGCCCGACGTCGACGCCGTCGTCCTGACCGCGGCCGACGACCAGCGCACCCATCCGCTCACCGAGCTTCGCCCCGAACTCCTCGGCGATCGACTCGTGCACGAGGAACCGGTTGGCGGCGGTGCAGGCCTCGCCCATGTTGCGCATCTTGGCGATCATCGCGCCGTCGACCGCGGCGTCGACGTCGGCGTCCTCGAAGACGACGAACGGTGCGTTTCCACCGAGCTCCATCGAGACGCGCTGCAGCTCGTCGGCCGACTGCCGGATGATCACCTTGCCGACCGCGGTGGACCCAGTGAAGCTCACCTTGCGCAAGCGGTCGTCGGCCATCAACGCCTTGCTCAGCGACTTGGAGTCGCTGGTGGTGACGACGTTGAGCACGCCGGCGGGCAGGCCGGCTTCCTCGAGGACGGCGGCCAGCGCGAGCATGGTCAGCGGCGTGAGCTCGGCCGGCTTGACGACCATCGTGCAGCCGGCGGCGATGGCGGGTCCGATCTTGCGGGTGCCCATCGCGAGCGGGAAGTTCCAAGGGGTCAGGAACAGGCACGGTCCGACCGGCTTCTTGATCGTCAGCAGCCGACTGCCACCCGCCGGTGCCTGCATCCAGCGGCCGTGGATGCGCACGGCCTCCTCGGAGAACCACCGGAGGAACTCGGCGCCGTAGGTCACCTCGCCCTTGGCCTCCTTGATGGTCTTGCCCATCTCGAGGCTGATCAGCTCGGCGAAGTCGTCGGCCCGCGCCGTGATCAGCTCGAACGCGCGGCGGAGGATCTCACCGCGGTCGCGTGGGGCCGACGTGGCCCACGACGCCTGCGCCTCGACCGCGGCGTCGAGGGCGTCGACCGCGTCGGCGACATCGCCGTCGGCCACCTTCGTGATGACCGAACCGTCGGCGGGATCACGGACCCCGAAGGTGGCACCGCTGTTGGCTTCACGCCACACACCACCGATGAAGAGGCCGTGCTGGTCGGGGGAAAGCAGTTCTAGACCGGACATGCAAGAAATCCTGTCACTAGCGTCAACTTCCGGGAAACCTCCGCAGTCGAGTTTTCGGGTCTGGGAACCTTTGTCACGGACCTCCGAGCGTCAACGTTCAGCTTTCGTCTCGGGCCCAGGACCCCCTCGCTGACCCCATGCAGCGGGGGGTTCTTCAATTTCCGGGCGCTCGGACGGGCGAGCCGTCTCGAAATCCAGCGGGCCCTTGCGCGCAGCCGCCAAGAGGAGTTGCCTCGGAACTGGAGGTGTCGACCATGGCGGACAAGGGAAGCGCACGTAGACCAGCGGGACAGGATCTGGGGGCGAGCAGCCCGGACCGGATCCGCAACGTGGTGCTCGTCGGGCCGGGAGGCTCGGGCAAGACCACCTTGGCGGAGACGCTGCTCGCCTCAGCGGGGGCCATCCCCCGGGCCGGCTCCGTGCGTGACGGCACGACCATCTGCGACTTCGACGACGCCGAGCAGACCCATAGTCGGTCCATCTCGCTGGCCATCGCGCCGGTGGTCCATCGCGAGACCAAGATCAACCTCATCGACACTCCCGGCTACGCCGACTTCGTCGGCGACGTGCGCGCCGGCCTGCGGGCGGCCGACTGCGCGCTCTTCGTGATCGCGGCCAACGACGGCGTGGATGCCGCCACCCGAGCCCTGTGGCGCGAGTGCGCCGACGTGGGGATGCCGCGAGCGGTGGTGATCACCAAGCTCGACCAGTCTCGTGCCGACTACGACGGCGTACTGGCGCAGGCCCAGGCCGCCTTCGGCGACAAGGTGATGCCGCTCTACGTGCCCGAGCGGGCCGACGGACGCGACGATGGGGAGGTGGTGGCGCTCCAGGGTCTCCTCGACCCCGTCGACGCCGCCCTCGAAGACCTGCGCGGCAGCCTCATCGAAGGCATCATCGAGGAGTCCGAGGACGAGACCCTGATGGACCGCTACCTCGGCGGCGAAGAGATCCACGCCGACGTGCTCACCGAGGACCTCGAGAAGGCCGTCGCCCGAGCCACCTTCTTCCCGGTCGTCCCGGTCTGCTCGGTCACGGGCGTGGGGTGCCCGGAGCTCCTGGACCTGGCCGTCACCGGCTTCCCGTCGCCCGAGGAGCACCCCTCTCCCGAGGTGTTCACCCCCGCCGGCGCAGCAGCCGCCGCGATCACGTGCGACCCCAAGGGGCCGCTCGTGGCCGAGATCGTCAAGACCAGCAGCGACACGTACGTCGGCCGGCTCAGTCTTGTCCGCGTCTTCTCCGGCACCCTCAGCCTCGACCAGGCGGTGCACGTCTCCGGCCACTTCACCTCGTTCTTCGGCGCCGAGACCGGCCACGAGGACCACGACGAGGACGAGAAGGTCGGTGCGCTGTCGTACCCGTTCGGGAGCACGCTGGTGCCCGCCGACGAGGTCGTGGCCGGCGACCTGTGCGCCATCGGCCGGCTCTCGCGCGCCGAGACCGGCGACACCCTCTCCTCGCCCGACGACCCGCGGGTGCTGCGGCCGTGGTCGATGCCCGAGCCGCTGCTGCCGATCGCCATCGTGGCCTCCAGCAAGGCCGACGAGGACAAGCTTTCCCAGGCCCTGGGCCGGCTCGCGGCCGAGGATCCCAGCATCCGGGTAGAGAACAACGGCGAGACCCACCAGCTGGTCATCTGGTGCATGGGCGAGGCCCACGGCGACGTGATCATCGAGCGGTTGGCCGGGCGCTTCTCGGTGCACGTGGAGCAGGTGCCGTTCGTGGTGTCGTTGCGGGAGACGTTCTCCGCTGGGGGAAAGGGACACGGCCGGCACGTGAAGCAGTCGGGCGGCCACGGCCAGTTCGCCGTCTGCGACATCGAGGTCGAGCCACTGCCCGAGGGCGGCGGCTTCGAGTTCGTCGACAAGGTCGTCGGCGGCTCGGTGCCGCGCAACTTCATCCCGTCGGTGGAGAAGGGCGTGCGCGCCCAGATGGAGCGCGGCGTCCGCAACGGCTACCCGGTCGTCGACCTCCGCGTGACCCTGACCGACGGCAAGGCCCACAGCGTCGACTCGTCCGACATGGCCTTCCAGATGGCCGGCGGGCTCGCGCTGCGCGAGGCCGCCCAGTCCACGACGGTGACCATGCTCGAGCCGCTGGACACCGTGTCGGTGATCGTGCCCGACGACCAGGTCGGCACGATCATGAGCGACCTGTCGGCCCGCCGGGCCAGGCTGCTCGGCACCGACAAGGTCGGCGAGGACCGCACCCTCATCAAGGCCGAGGTGCCGCAGACCGAGCTGGTCCGCTACGCCGTCGACCTGCGCTCGGCCACCCACGGCTCCGGCTCCTTCACCCGCTCCTTCGCCCACTACGAGCCGATGCCCGAAGACGTCGCCCAACGAGTCGAGACCCGCGAGCGCTGAGGTCGGGGTACCCGGTCGACCGGGTATCCCCGACGTTCGGGGTCGTTGTAACCGTCACGAAGGGACAGAAACGCGGACGAAGCTCAGTGCTGAGCGGCCCTGAGGAACTGCTCGAGGATCGGACCGGCGGTACCCGAGCCCGATGAGCCCTCGTCGACGAAGACCGCCACTGCGAGGTCGCCCTGGGCCGCGATCATCCAGGCGTGGGTGAGGAGCTTGCCGTCCTTCTCGAACTCCGCGGTGCCGGTCTTGGCGATCACGGGCGGTCCGGGCACGTCGAGCAGGCCGGACCCGCTGCCGTTGGTCACCACGCCACGCAGCAGGGCCCTCAGCGCCGCGGCCTCTTCGGGCGCCAGCGGCGGTACGTCGGGAGCCGCCGAGGTCACGCTGGTGACAAGGCTCGGCACCACCAGTGAGCCCTGCTGGATCGAGGCGATGACGGTAGCCATCACCATCGGCGAGGCGAGGATCTTGCCCTGGCCGATCAGGTCGGCGGCCTTCTCGGTCTCCCCCGCGGGGGGCACCACGTTGCCGAAGTACGCCGGGAAGCCGAGGTCGTGGTCCACCCCCATGCCGAGCGACGCGGCCGCCTCGACGACCGAGTCCTGGCCGAGCTTGTCGCGCTGGGAGATGAAGGCGGTGTTGCAGGAGTTGGCCACCGCCGTGCGGAACGGGATGTTGCCGATGCCCGACGACGGGTAGTCGTCGTAGTTCTCGAAGCGCTTGCCGTCGACCACGATCGACGAGGTGCACGGCACGAGCGACTCGGGCGTGAGGCCGGCGCGCAGCAGCGCCAGCGAGGAGACCGACTTGAACGTCGACCCGGGCGCGTACTGCCCGTAGGTCGCGATGTTGAGCCCGTTGGCCCCCGGCCCGTTGGCGGCGGCCAGGATCTCGCCCGTCGACGGCCTGACCGCCACCAGCGCCGAGGCCGGGCCGACCCCGGCGAGCGCCTGCTCCGCGGCGATCTGCAGCGACATGTCCATCGTCAGCTGTAACGGCTGGCCGTCGACCGGCTCGACGCGGAAGATCTCGCGGGTCTTGCCGTCGGAGCCGACCGCGTTGACCTCCTGGCCGGGCGTGCCGCGCAAGGTGGCGTCGTACCTCGCCTGCAGGCCGGAGAGGCCGGCGATGTCGCCGACGCTGTAGAGGTCGGGCTGCTCCTCGATCATCTCGGCCGTCACCTCGCCGACCGAGCCGAGGATCGGCGCGGCGAAGCCCTTGGTCGGGCCCAGCGCCAGCGTGCCGGCGATGGCCGCGGCACCCTTGATCTCAGAGACGTCTCGCAGCACTCGCGGCGGCACCTCGTCGCGGCGGAAGACGATCGCCTCGACGAAGGCGAGCGGGCCGGAGGCCTCGACGCGCTTTGCGTACGCCGCCGCGTCGACGCCGACCAACCGAGCCACCTCGCGAGCCGACGCGCCGGCCTTGGCGGGCCCGACCTTGCTGCGGTCGATGCCGATGCGCACGACGGGCCGCTCGGTGACCAGCGCGAGACCGCCCGCACCCAGGATGTCGCCGCGGGCGGCGCCCAGGCTGACCAGGTCGAGGGTCACGGACTCGTGAATCGACGGCTCGATCGTGGCGACGTCCCAGCCGACCTGCCACTCGTCGTCGAGCAGCGAGAGCGGCGCCTCGGTCTGGTAGCTCCACCCGTCGGGTCCGATCGGCCACGTCCAGTCGTAGGTCGCGGTCGCTGACGGTTCAACGGTGGTCGGGTCGCTGACGCCGGCCAGCGTGACGGTCGGCGTCAGGTCTCCCAGGCCCTCGACGGTGGCGGCGTACTCGACGGTGACCGCCTGCGGGTCTGCGGAGGTGAAGGCCACCGAACCGAAGTCCCCGGACGCCAGCGCCGCACCCAGGGCCTCGGCCGCCGCCGCGGGCGACGGCACGTCCGGCTCGTCGCTCCCGGGGTCGTCGGACGTGCAGGCGGTGAGCGCGAAGCACGCCAGGACGGCGACGACGGACCGGCGCACGAGCATGGCGACTGTCTACCAGGGGCGCCGAGCGACGCCGGGACCCGGCCCGAGGTGTCCCCGGTTCGCCTCGAAACGCGGGGAATAAAACCGAACTGCGGTCCGGTTAGGGTACTTGAAGGTTGGACTACTACTCAGGAGATGAGCCACCAGATGAGCTTCTTCACCCGCACCCCCACCGCCGCCGCCGATTTCGACGAGGCTACCCACGTGGTCGACGACATCACGGGGGACTACGCCCTCGACGTGACCCACTCGCGGCTCGGCTTCAGCGCCCGCCATGCCATGGTCACCACGGTCCGCGGCCAGTTCAAGGAGTTCAGCGGCACCGCCCACATCGACGCCGCGAACCCCGCCGCCTCGTCCGTCACCGTCGCCATCGTGCCGAGCAGCATCGAGACCGGCAACGCCGACCGCGACGCGCACCTGAAGTCCGGCGACTTCTTCCAGGTCGAGGAGCACCCCGAGATCAGCTTCGTGTCGACCCGCGTCGAGCGCGAGGACGACGTCACCTGGCAGATCACGGGCGACCTGACCATCAAGGGCATCACCAACGAGGTCACGCTCGAGTTCGAGCAGACCGGTTCGGCCCGCGACCCGTTCGGCAACCTCCGCGTCGGTTTCGAGGGCGGCACCGCCATCAACCGCAAGGACTGGGACCTGACGTGGAACGCCACGCTCGAGACCGGCGGCGTGCTGGTCTCCGACAAGATCCGCCTGGACTTCGACATCAGCGCGATCCAGAGCTCCTGACCAACCTCATCACCGACCCGCCCGAAGCTTCCGGGCGGGTCGGTGGCCATTTCAGGTGGAAGTAGCCACAGGTTCACCGGTTGAATCAGCACATGCAGCCCTTCGACGGACTACCCGCCGGCCTGACGGCGGCGCCGTACACCGTCGCCGCGCTCGACGACGTCTTCGCCGTCGCGGCTGCCCAACAGCAACACGACATCGGCCGGGTCGACGTCGAGCGTGCCGACTTCGAAGCCGACTGGCAGCGGCCCAGCTTCGACTTCGCGCGGATGACGCTCGGGGTGCGAGACGGAGACCGGCTGGTGGCCTTCGCCGAGCTCGTCGGGGTCGGCCGCGGCGAGGCGGGCGTGCTGCCTGAGTACCGCCGCCGCGGCATCGGCACCGCCCTGGCCCGCTGGATGGAGTCTGCGGCGCGCGAGCACGACTATCCCGCGATCGGCGCCCCGGTCCCCCAGGGGTCGGAGGCCGACCGGCTGCTGGACAAGCTCGGCTATCACGTCCGCTGGACCAGCTGGGTGCTCCAGCTGCCCGAGGGCGCCACCGTCCCCGAGCGCTCGCTGCCACAGGGCTACGCCATCCGCGCCGCCACGCCCGACGACTACGAAGCCGTCTGGACCGTCGTCGAGGACGCCTTCCTCGAGTGGTCGGTGCGCGAGCGCGAGCCCTACGACGACTTCCTCGCCGTGACCGTACGCCGCCCGGGCCACGAGCCCTGGATGCTGCGGGTCGTCACCGATCCGGCCGGCGAGGTCGTCGGCACGGCGATGCTGGTGATGGCCGGCGACCCGGTGACCGAGGGCTACATCGAACGGCTGGCGGTGCGCAACGACCAGCGCCGCCAGGGCCTGGCCCAGGCACTTCTCGTCGACGCCTTCGACCAGGGCCGGCAGCACGGCGCACCCCGGTCGGGACTGTCCACCGACTCGCGCACCGGCGCCCTGAGCCTCTACGAGAAGGTCGGCATGGTCGTCACCGACGTCTGGGTCAACCGCGCCATCGACCTCTGACACGCGCTACGCGTGGGCCTCCTGGTAGGGGTCGAGCTCGGGATCCACGCCCTCGTCGCCGAGGTCGGCCCAGTAGTCGTCAGGCTTGGTCTGGTCGACACCCTCGTCCACCTTCATCGCCCGGAACACCAGCGTCAGCACCACGGCGACGACCAGGTTGGCGATCAGCGCCAGCAGCGCGATGTAGACCTTGGTGGTCTCCGAGCCCGGGATCAGCACCAGCGGGCCACCGAAGTGCGAGTCGGGGTCACCCGGCAGCTGGACGCCGTAGGCGAGCCAGGTGCCGTAGCCCATCCCGACCGCCCAGCCGGCGAGCAGCGCCCATCGGTGGAACCATCTCGTGTAGAGACCGACGACGATCGCGGGCAGCGTCTGGAGGATCCACACGCCGCCGAGGAGCTGGAGGTTGATGGCGAACTGGTTCGACAGGGCCAGCACGAAGACCAGTGCGCCGAACTTCACCAGCAGCGAGATGACCTTGCTCTGCTGGGCCTCCTGGGCGTCGGTCGCGTCGGGCTTGATGAAGGCCTTGTAGATGTTGCGGGTCCACAGGTTGGCCGCGGCGATCGACATGATGGCCGCGGGCACGAGCGCGCCGATGACGATGGCCGCGAAGGCGACGCCGGCGAACCACGGCGGGAACTCGTTCTCGAACAGCTGCGGCACCGCCCGCTGCGGGTTCGGCGGATCGCCCACGGTGACGGCCGCGGCGATGGCCACGAAGCCGAGCAGCGCGAGCAGGCCGAGCAGGAAGGAGTACGCCGGCAGCAGCGCGGCGTTGCGCCGGATCACGGAGCGGTTCTTCGTGGACAGCACGGCGGTCACCGAGTGCGGGTACATGAACAGCGCCAGCGCCGACCCGAGCGCCAGCGAGGCGTAGGCCCAGTGCGCGACCGGTGGTGGCATCGTCCCCTTGCCGGCCACCTCGCCGGCCGCGATGGCGTCGGCGTTCTCGGTGTTGAACGCCGTGAACGAGTCGTTCGCCGCGTCGAAGATGTGCCCCCAGCCGCCGAGCTGGGTGGGCAGGTAGATCACCGCGACGATGATCACGATGTAGATCAGGGTGTCCTTGACGAACGCGATCAGCGCCGGCGCCCGCAGGCCGCTGGAGTAGGTGTAGGCCGCCAGCACGATGAACGCCACGAAGAGCGGCAGGTCCTTGATGAACCAGTTGTCGTCCTCCCCTCCGAAGCCCATCACGTCGAGCACGACCTGCATGCCGACGAGCTGGAGGGCGATGTAGGGCATCGTCGCCAGGATGCCCGTGACCGCGACCGCGAGCGCCAGGCCCCGGCTGTCGTAACGGCCGTTGACGAAGTCGGCCGGCGTGACGTAGCCGTGCCGGTGGGAGACCGACCACAGCTTCGGCAGGAACAGGAAGATCAGCGGATAGACCACGATCGTGTAGGGGACGGCGAAGAAGCCGACCACGCTGCCGGCGTACAACGTCGCGGGCACCGCGATGAAGGTGTACGCCGTGTAGAGGTCGCCGCCGATCAGGAACCACGCGATGAACGTGCCGAACCCGCGGCCGCCGAGCCCCCACTCGTCGAGGTTGTCCATCCGCTCCGCGCGCCGCCAGCGGGCAGCAGCGAAGCCCAGCACGGTGACGACCAGGAACAGGAAGACGAAGACGCCGACCGCGACGGCGTTCATGCCTTGCCGTCCTCGGGCAGACGCCGGCCTCGGGCCTCACGATCTCGCCGGTCGGCGACCTGGGAGATCAGGAACGCGATGACCGTCATCACCGTGGCAAACGGGATCAGCGCCATCTGGAACCAGAAGAAGAACGGCCAGCCGTTGAGGGTCGGCTCCGTCTTGTCGTAGAGGGAGACCCACAACGGCAGCACCACCGGCGGGACCAGCAGGACACAGATCAGGATCCACAGGCCTCGCGACGGCGACGAGGACGGGCGGGAGTCACTCATGGTGTGCACCTCCGAGTTCGGTGACCACCAAGTGACCCTAGTCACGCAGGGTGGGGTCGCCCTTCCCCCCAAAAGGTGGGAGAGGGGCCTCTACCCGCCCGGCTCACCAGCGGCGGTGGTGCATCCCCGCGTGTCCCCGGGAGCGGCCGGACCTTGTGGACCAGGACGAACCAGACGAGGACGCCGAGGAGGATCAGCGGCAGATGGGCGAGCACCAAACCGATCAGCAGGATCGCCAGCACGATCTTGCAGGATGATCGGGAACCCGCCCCGCCGTCGGTCCATCGAGCGCCGCCGTTGGGCCCGGTAGACGGGCGGGTTGACGGCCCAGGTCGGCGTCGAGCCGGCGCCAGCGGAGTCCGAGCCCACGCCCGGCATCCGGGCCGAGGGGTACGACACGGGGGCGGCGTACGTGCTCCCCGGCAGGTCGCGGAAGATCGGCGCCAGCTCGGTGCGGGTGCGCGCCTGCAAGATCTGGTCGAGCCGCTCGTTGTGCTCCTCGGTGGTGAGCCGTCCCTGCGCGTAGTGCTCGCCGAGCTCTTCGGCCGCCTTCGTCCGCTCCGCGTCGCCGATCCGGAGCTCGCGAGGCTCGGTCACGACCGGCCCTCCTCGCCGTACCTGCCCTCGGTCACGTCGGTGTCGTCGCCGGCCTCGGGGTCGTCAGGGTCCTCGACCGAGTCACCCTCGGCCAGCAGGCCGTAGAGCTGACGCCGGGTCTCGATGAGCACGCCGATCGCGTCGCGTCGCTGCTGCTCGGTGCCGGTCGTGATGATCTGCCAGACCGCGGCCGCCACCTGGCCGAGCTCGGGCTTGAGCGCCGCGAACTCCGCCAGCGGAGAGCTCTCCTCGCGCTGACCGAACGGCCGCCAGACCGCCGCCAGCTCGTCGGGGTGCTCCTCGACGTAGCGCCGGCCTTCGTCGCTGAGCCGCAAGGTGCGCCGGCCGCGCTCCTCGTCGGCCTCGACCAGGCCCTCGTCCTCGAGCTGCGAGATCGTCGGGTACACCGAGCCCGGGCTGGGCTTCCAGGCCCCGCCGCTGCGCTCCTCGATCTGCGAGATCAGCTGGTAGCCGTTCATCGGCTCGTCCTTGAGCATGTCCAAGATGGCGGCCCGCACGTCGCCGCGCCGCACCTTCGGCCCGCGCTGCGGCTCGGTCTGCGTCAGCCCGAAGAGGCCCGCCACCCACGGCGGTGGCCCCTGGCGTCCACGGCGTCCGGGCCCTTCCCACGGGCCGCCCCAGCCGCTGCCCCACTGACCCGCCCAGCCGCTGCGGTGCTGTCCCCAGTTCTTCTCCGCGTGCCTGCGCCACTCCCTGCTGAAGTCCTCGTGCCCCATCGCCGTGCCCCTTTGTCGTCCAGATCCGGCCGACCCCTCGCCGACCGTTCACGATATATCGCGATCGTACGAGCGACTGTCGCTTCGTTCAAGAGGCCGTGTCAATCACCGGCTGACCGGGGATTCCTGAACCTGACGGGCACTCCTCAGCCTGACAAGTTCAGATTTCACCGGCTGACCGGTGATACCTTCACGCGCTCACAACGAGTCGCGGCGGCGGGTGAGGAAGGCGCGCTCGGCGGCGTTGTCGGTGGCGGCGAGCGCGGCGTCGTACGCCGCCCGGGCGTCGTCGGCGCGGCCGAGGCGGCGCAGCAGGTCGGCCCGGGTGGCCTCCCAGGCGTGGTAGCCGGCCAGGTCCAGGCGCTCGACCTCGGCCAGCCCGACGGCCGGCCCGTCGAGCTCGGCGATCGCCACCGCCCGGTTGAGCGCGACGACCGGGCCCGGCGCGATGGTCATGAGCTGGCCGTAGAGAGCGGCGATCTGCGACCAGTCGGTGTCGTCGGTGGTGCGGGCCGTGGAGTGCACGGCGTTGATGGCGGCCTGGAGCTGGTAGATCCCCGGCCGGTTGACGGCCAGGCACTCGCGCACCAGCGCGAGCCCCTCGGCGATCCGCTCGCCGTCCCACGTCGCACGGTCCTGCTCGTCCAGCGGCACCAGCACCCCGTCGGCGAAGCGCGCCTCGCGGCGCGCGTCCGTCAGCAGCATCAGCGCGAGCAGCCCGGCGACCTCGGGCTCGGTCGGCAGCAGCGCCCGCAGCACCCGGCAGAGCCGGATCGACTCGGAGGTGAGGTCGACCCGCACGGGCACATCGCCCGACGACGCGAGGTAGCCCTCGTTGAACACCAGGTAGAGCACGGCCAGCACGCCGGTGAGCCGCGCCGGCAGGTCCTCCGGCTCCGGCACCCGGTAGGGGATGTGGGCGGCCGCGATCTTCTTCTTGGCCCGGGTGATCCGCTGCCCCATGGTGGTCTCCGAGACCAGGAAGGCGGCGGCGATCTCCGGCACCGTCAGGCCGCCGAGCAGCCGCAGGGTCAGCGCGACCCGCGCCTCGGGGGCGAGCGCCGGGTGGCAACAGATGAAGATCAGTCGGAGCCGGTCGTCCTCGACGGGACCGGTCGGTTCGGGCGGGGTGGGGTCGATGCTCATCGCGGCCTGCTGGTGTTTGGCGTCGCGGAGTGACTCTCGGCGGATCCGGTCGATGGCCTTGCGGGCGGCTGTCGTGGTCAGCCACCCGCCGGGATTGGGAGGTACGCCGTCGGTCGGCCATCGCTCGAGGGCGACGACCAGCGCTTCGGCGGCCGCCTCCTCGGCGACGTCGATGTTGCCGAAGCGGCGGATCAGCGAGGCGACCACTCGGCCGTACTCCTCGCGGAAGATCCGCTCGACGGCGTCGCGGTCGAAGGGTTTGGCGGGATCGGGCACGGACGTCCTTTCTCCTTCTTCGTCTGTTGACCTTGATGATGCGGGACCGAGTGGCCCGCTCATCCTCACCACGAACGCCTGGCCACCGATCCGACAACCGATCCGTCAAGTGGGTGCAGAAACTTGTCTACCGTGTCGCCTCGCCGACCGGCCCGTGGGGTTTGCTCGGCGCCTGTGCGGGGTACACCGGACAGGTGCGGCGGCGCGAGTCCGCCCCCTCGATCGATATCTCGGAAGCGAGACCTGAGGACCTATGCATCCCAAACGCAAGATTCCCGTGACCCTGGCCAGCCTGGTGGCACTGCTGGCGCTCGTCGCCGGCTCCGCGACCGTCCCGACGGCCTCGGCCGACACCGACGCCATGCAGGGCCGGCGGGTGGCCACGAAGTTCAAGAAGATCAACTGGCCGGCCACGCCGGCCACCTTCGGCACCGCCGCCTTCGTCAACGGCAAGATCAAGAGCAAGAAGCGCAACAAGCGCGTCGTCCTGCTGCAGCAGAAGCTGCCGTCGGGCTGGCAGAAGGTCGACAAGGACAAGACCAACAAGCACGGCCGCTTCCACCTCAAGGTCAAGACGAACTGGTACCACAAGAAGCTCAAGATGCGGGTCGTGGTCAAGAAGACCCGCAAGGCCGGTGGCAACACCAGCAAGAAGCGCGGGTTCACGGTCAACCCTGCCTACCCGCTGATGGGCTCGCCCCACGCCTGGAACCGGATCGCCCCCGGCTACAAGCTCCAGTTCAACCCGTGCAACACGATCCGGTGGAAGGGCAACTTCGACTACGCACCGGCCGGCGCCTGGGACGACACCCGCGTCGGTATGGCCCAGCTGGCTGCCGCGACCGGCATCCGCTTCAAGTACGCCGGCTCGACCAACGCGATCCCCGGCTCGAAGCGCAAGTGGCCCAAGAACACCAACCTGGTCGTCGCCTGGGCCGCCCCTTCGCAGACCAAGTGGAACCTGCACGGCAACTACATCGGCCGTGGTGGGCAGCTGAAGACCAAGTCGGCCCGCACGGGCAAGGGCAAGCGGGCCTACCAGATCACCCGCTCCGGGCTCGTGCTCGACAACACGTTCCCCGCGCCGGCCGGGTTCCAAGGTCCCAACGCACGCGGATCGATCATCATCCACGAGCTCGGCCACGTCGCCGGTCTCGGCCACTCGTTCCAGTCGGTGCAGACCATGTACCCGTCAGCCATCAACTCGGCCGGCGGTGTCTACCAGGCCGGTGACCTTGCCGGGCTGCGCAAGGTCGGACTCAGCGGCGGGTGCCTGAAGAGGTCCCGCGGCCACGGCCGGTTCGTCCCGGGCTACGTCCCGCCGCCGATGCCGGTGCTAGCCGTCAACAACTGACCCGCGACCCACATGCGGCCCGCCTCGTCGGCCAACGCCGACAGGGCGGGCCGCATCGCGCGTGAGCGGATCCTCCTCGGCGTGGGCCTCGCCGTACGCCTGCCCGAGGGCGTTGTTGCCGCGGTCGACCGAGCTGTCGACCCTGTCGCGCGAGATCTGCTCGTGAGCCCTGCCGACCGCCTCGGCGACCGGGCGCCCGTACGTCGCGGTCAGCCACGCCTGCCAGACGAAGTGCCGTACGGCGTTCTCGGCCCGCCACCGGCGCGGGTAGCGCTTCCTGGCCATGACCAGGACGATGGCCGAGGCCTCGAGCACCCGGACAGACTCGCGCCGTCCCAGTCCGGCCGAGCGCGCGGCCCGATAGACACTCGGGACCCCGCGAGCGACCCAGCTCGCCATCCGGCGTACGTGCATGCCGGTGTTCTACCCCACCGGCCCTCGCCCATACGGCTCTCGTCGGGGCAGGCGGTCGTCAACCAGCGAGGCGCTCGGTGACCACCACATGCACGGGGTCGCCTGCCTGCTTCCCGATGGCGTCGCGCACCGCCGCCTTGACCGGCAGCTTGTGGGTGCCATCGCCCATCGCCATGAACGAGCTCTCGAAGGGGTGCCCGTCGACGGTGCCGCGCACCTTGACCAGGCCCCGGGTGCCGAAGAACTCCACCGACCCCGGCCACACCACGTAGGTCCAGCCGCCGGCCGCCGGGCTCTTCTTCAGCGTCTCGTCGAACTCCACCAGGAACTGCTGCCGCGTGCTCATGAGACTCAGACTCCTCCTCCCCCGCCGACTCATCGGTCTGCGCATCGGCCGGGTCAACTCGTTTGACGCCTCTCGTGCGCTCGTGGTCGGGTGACGCCGTGACGTGGAAGGACTCGGTGGCCCCACTCCGCGAGAAGAATTTCCGCTGGTACTTCGCGTCCCGCTTCGTCAACACCCTCGGCAACATGATGGCGGCGTTGCGCTGGCCTTCGCGGTCCTGGAGATCACCGACTCCGCCACTGCCCTGGGCTGGGTGCTCGCCGCACACACCATCCCGATGGTGCTGTTCCTGCTCTGGGGCGGCGTCATCGCCGACCGGCTCCCCCGTGCCCTGGTGCTGCAGGTCTCCAACGTCGCCTCCGGCGTCACCCAGGCCACGCATCGCGCTGCTGGTGATCACCGGCACGGCGGAGATCTGGATGATCGTGGTGCTCAGCGCCGTCCACGGGCTGGTGTCCGCGATGTCGTTCCCGGCCATGGCGAGCCTGTTGCCCCAGCTGGTCCCGCGCGACCAGCTCCAGCGCGCGAACGCCCTGATGTCGTTGGTGCGTGCGGGCCTGACCATCCTGGGTCCGACCGTGAGCGCCTTGCTGGTCGTCACGGTGGGCCCCGGCTGGGGCCTCTTCGTGGACGCGCTCACCTGGTTCGCGTCCGCCGCCCTGCTCCTGGGCGTGCGGATACCCCGCGCCCGTGGTGTCCGGGGAGAAGACCGGAATGCTGGCCGACCTGCGCGAGGGCTGGGTCTTCTTCCGGAGTGTCACCTGGCTCTGGGTCGTGGTGCTGGCGTTCGGCTTCCTCAACGCAATCCAGACCGGTGCGATGTTCACCCTCGGTCCCGCGGTGGCCAAGGAGACCATCGGCGAGCAGGGCTGGGGCCTGGTGCTGTCGGCCGAGTCGGTCGGACTGTTGCTGATGACGCTGGTGATGCTGCGGTTTCCGCTCCGGCGTCCCGTTGCTGCTGGGCATGCTCGGCATCTCCCTGCTCGGCGTTGCCGATGATCCTGCTGGGTGCGCATCCCCAGCTGGCGCTGCTGATGGTCGCGATGTTCGTCGCCGGCGCCGGCACCGAGGTGTTCTCGATGGGCTGGAACCTCGCCATGCAGGAGAACATCGAGGACTCGATGCTGTCGCGCGCCTACTCCTACGACGCGCTGGGCTCGTTCGTCGCGATGCCGATCGGGCAGCTGGCCTACGGGCCGCTGGGAGCGGCGTTCGGCTACCGAGAAGGTGCTGGTCGTCTCCGGGATCGCGTACATCGGCGATCTGCCTGCTCACCCTGACGTCGAGGTCGGTCCGCAACCTCCCCCGCGCGCCCGTGACCCACGCGGGTGCCGAGGCTCCCGTCTAGCCGGCGGCCTTGTCGAGCAGCTGGAGCAGGTCGTGCGCAGCGAGCTCGACGTCCTTGTGCCGCCACTCGCTGGCCCGGTAGACGCACGCGATGAGGCCGGTGCGGTGCACGCGGCGCAGGTCGCCGTAGACGAACGCGTAGCGGGCCTTGGTCTCGTCGTTGGCGCCCTCGGTCAGGCCGAGGTGCCACGCGGAGTAGTCGTCCCAGCCGTGCCGCTCGAGGTAGGCGTTCTGGGCCTCGGCGTCGGGTTGGGAGTCACCCCAGTCGCTGTCGAGGACGTACTGCTTGCCCTCGATGAGGCGACGGCAGTGGGCGACGGCATCGGGGTTGACGGCGTAGGTGGCCATCACGCCATCCTGCGTCGTGGCCGGCCGCGCCGCCAACACCCTTAGGGGTCACCCAGGATCGAGCGGGACTTCGTCGGCACGAAGCCGTTGTCGGTGGCCCACAGCACCGCCTGGGTGCGGCGTTGGACGCCGATCTTGCGGTAGGCCGAGCGGATGTAGGTCTTGACCGAGTTGATGCTCAAGTAGGCGCGGTCCGCGATCTCCTGGTTGGACAGGCCCTGGGCGATCAGGGCGATGACCTCGGCCTCGCGGGCGCTGAGCCCGTGCGGCCGGCCCGGCCAGTCGGACGTGACGATCGCCGCCTCGGCGCCGGGGTCGTCGCTGACGACGACCGACCCGGCGTGCACCTTCTCGAGGGCGGCCACCAGGTCGAGGGCGTCCAGCGACTTGGACAGGCAGCCGACGGCGCCCTTGCCGAGCGCCTCCTCCACCAGCTCGGGGGCGAGGTGCCAGGTGTAGATCACGACCTTGGCGTCGGTGTCGCGGATGACCTGTTCCACCGGGCCGGTGACCCGCTCCCGCCCGAAGGCGTCGTAGAGCAGCACGTCGACCTCGGAGTGCACCGGCAGCAGGCTGTCGAGCTCCACCACGCGCACCCGCTCGGCGTACGGCGCCAGCATCTGCTGGAGGCCCGCGACGATGATCTCGTAGTCGTTCATCAGCGCGACTCGGACGGGACGCCCGACCCTCGACGCCTCCCTCGTCCTCGGCCATGGGAGGACCGTAACCCAGGGGGACAAGCCGCATCACCCCCCTGGCCGGGCCGGTCGAACGGCACGAGGCTCCCGGAGGTTTATTCAACCAGATGGTTGACAAGCCGATGGATCGAGGATCTACGGTTATTCAACCAAGTAGTTGAGGAGTGGGCATGAGCGATCGGCTTTCCCGGGCCTTCGCGGCGCTGGCCGACCCGACCCGGCGCGACCTGGTCGCCCGGCTCGCGATCGGCGACGCGACCGTGGGCGAGCTCGCGGCGCCGTACGACGTGAGCGTCCAGGCCGTCTCCAAGCACCTGCAGGTCCTCGAGCGCGCCGGCCTGGTCAGCAAGGGCCGCGACGCCCAGCGCCGGCCGGTGCACCTGGAGGCCGAGGCGCTCGGCGAGCTCACCTCCTGGATCGAGAAGTACCAGCGCCGGGCCGAGGAGCGCTTCGGTCGCCTCGAGGCCCTGCTGGCCGACATGCCCAGCCCGACCCCCACCACCACACCCGAGAAAGGACGCACGACATGACAGCAACGACACCACCACCACGACCCGCATCGAGGCCGACGCGACCGTGCCGATCATCCGGATGAGCCGCGAGTTCGCGGCCACGCCCGAGCAGCTGTTCCGGGCCCACACCGACCGCGAGCTGTTCGCCCAGTGGATCGGCCCCGACGGCATGGACGTCACTAGTCGACGAGTGGGACGCCCGCAGCGGCGGCAGCTTTCGCTACCACGCCGGCCGCGACGGCGAGTCTACGGCTTCCACGGAAGCTTCCACGAGGTCCGCCCGGACCGGCTCGTGCAGACGTTCAGCTACGACGGCGAGCCCGACAGCGTGGCCCTCGAGACGCTCACCTTCACCGACCTGGGCAACGGTCGGACCCGCCTCGAGGCGCAGTCGCTGTGTGACAGCTTCGAGGCACGCGACGCCTGGCTCGCCAGCGGCATGGAGGTCGGCGTCGAGCAGGGCTACGCCAAGCTCGACCGCCTGCTGGAGGGCGACGCCGTCTGACCCCTCGGGATAGTCCGAGTCCGGGCCTTCTGACGTCTTGGGTCGTCAGGTGCGACACCATTGCGATGTCGCGATGATGTCACTATGGTGCTGCCGTGACTTCAGCGGGCTCGGACGTGACGACGGTGCGGGGGCTGCTGGGCAGCAACCGGGACCTGCGGCTGCTGCTGGCGGCGGGGCTGGTCACCATGACTGGCGACTGGATGTTGTCGGTCGGGCTGGTCTACACGGTGTACGACGTCACGGGGTCGACGCTGGCGTCGGCCGGGGCGCTGATCGCGGCATTCGTGCCACAGGTGCTCACGGGCCTGTTCGCGGGGGTGTTCGTCGACCGTTGGTCGCGGGCCCGCACCATGGTGGTCGGCAACCTGCTGATGGCCATCGGGATCACGCCGCTGCTGCTGGTGCACGGCCGCAGTGACCTCTGGATCGTCTACGCCGTCCTCGCCGCCAACGCCGTCCTCGACGTCTTCGTGGCCACCGCCGACTCGGCGATGCTCCCGCTGATCGTGACCGACGAGGGGCGGATGACCGCCAACGCACTCAACGGCCAGGTCGGTCAGGTCGCGCGCCTGGTCGGTGGCGCGGCGGGAGGTTTCGTCGCGGCGGCCGGCGGCCTGGGTGCGGTCGTGGTCGCCGACACGGCGACGTTCCTGCTGGCAGCGCTGCTGGTCCAGCTGATCCGCACGCCCACCCGGCCACCGCGCGAGATCCCCGACGACGAGACCCCCGGCGCGCTGGGGGCGTTGCGCCGGGTGGTCGTCGAGTGGGGCCAGGGCGCAGCGACCGTCGGCAGGTCACGCGTGCTGAAGGTGCTGGTGGCCTTCAGCCTGATCACCGCGGTCGGCGAGGGGATCATGGGCACCCTGTTCACGCCGTACGTCAAGGACATCCTCGACGGCAACGCGGCCACGCTCGGCACCATCAACTCCGCCCAGGCCGTCGGCGGCATCCTCGGCGGCTTCGTGGCCGTGGCCGCGGGTCGCCGCTGGACGCCGCGGGCGCTGTTCGGCTGGGGCGCCGTGGTGTTCGGGCTGATCGACCTGGCGATCTTCGTCTACCCCGTGCTCTACGTCGCCGCCTGGCCTGCCGTGCTCGGGATGGCCCTGGTCGGCTTTCCCGGTGCGGTCTGCATCGCCGCGCGCACCACGTTGCTCCAAGACCACAGCACCGACGATCAGCGCGGCCGGATCTTCGCCCTGCTCTTCGCCGTCTCGGCGTTGTCGCTGACCGTCGGCGCGGTGACCGCGGGCTTCCTCGGCGAGTCGATCGGGATCATCCAGATCCTTGCTCTCCAAGGCGGCGGCTACGTCCTCGCCGGTGTGATGGTGCTGCTGCTGATCGGTGCCACCGCGGCGGCACCAGCGTCCTCGGCCTCGGGTCCTTCAGTCGCGCCCGGGGCCGGGGACGCCGACCTCGCGCTGCCCGCCGACGAGAGCGTCACGATCCCGCCGGTCCATCCACGTTGATCGTCGGCTCGCCCACACCGCAGCGCACCACGACCGCGCGCGCGGGCTCGCCGCCGGGGTTGGACTCGCGGTGCACGGCCCCTGCCGGCACCCGGATGAAGTCGCCGGGGCCGCCCTCGACGACCTCGACCCCTCCGGGACCGGACTCCAGGCGCATCCGCCCGCTGACGACGTAGAGCGTCGTCTCGTGCTCGCCATGGTGGTGCCAGCCCGAGACCGAGCCGGGTTCGGTGTCGACGACGCCGGTCCACATGCCGGCGTCGTGCATCGCCACCTGGCGGGCCATGCCCGGCGTGGGGTCGGCGGGCGTCAGGTCGTTCGCGGCGATGTGGACGCACGGGGTGGCGGGATCACCTGTCGTCATGTGTTCATCAAACCGCGACTCGCGACCGTCGGCGACGGGGCCTAGGTTGCTGGGGTCCGACATCCGCAGATCCGAGGAGGGCCCCCATGGCTTCGAAGCTCAACCCCTATCTCCAGTTCAAGGACAACGCCCGCGACGCGATGACCTACTACCAAGAGGTCTTCGGCGGCGACCTGGCGATCAACACCTTCAACGAGTACGGCGGCGGGGGTGACGGCGTGATGCACTCCCAGCTCGAGGCGCCCAACGGCTTCACCCTGATGGCCTCCGACACCCCCGAGGGCATGCCCGACGCGACCCCCGGCGGCAACATCACCATCAGCCTCAGCGGCGACGACAACGACGACCTGCGCGGCTACTGGGACAAGCTCGCCGACGGCGGCCAGGTGATGATGCCGCTGGAGAAGCAGATGTGGGGCGACGAGTTCGGCATCCTCACCGACCGGTTCGGCGTCGGCTGGATGGTCAACATCGCCGGAGCCGACCAGGGCTGAGGCCCGCCGCATCCCGCACGTCGACAGCCGGCCCCCGGTGGGGGCCGGCTGTCGATGATTTCGCACGCTCCTTCTGGTCGTCCTCTGCAGCCCCTGAAAAGAGTCCAGAGCTGTGTCGGATCCGGGGTGACGCGTTCGTGGTGAAGAAAAGACCACCCGAACCCGAACCTCGAGAAGGAGCAAGTTGATGAACGAGCGCCGCACCCGCTGGTTGGCCCTCTACGCCCTCTGCCTGGGCGACCTGATGATCGTGCTCGACACCAACATCGTGAACGTGGCCCTGCCCTCGATCCAGAGCGACCTCGGCTTCTCCTCCGAGGCGCTCGCCTGGGTCGTCAACGCCTACATGCTCACCTTCGGCGGCTTCCTGCTGCTGTCGGGCCGCCTCGGCGACCTCTACGGCAACCGACGCGTGCTGCTCGGTGGCGTGGCCGCCTTCACCGTCTCATCGGTGGCCTGCGCCTTCGCGCCGACCGCGGCCTTCCTCGTCGTCGGCCGCGCGGTCCAGGGCCTCGGCGGTGCCGCGGTCTCCGCGGTCGCGCTGGCCCTGATCATGGGCCTGTTCTCCGACCCCGGCGAGCGGGCGAAGGCGATGGGCGTCTTCGGGTTCGTGATGTCGGGCGGCGGCGCCGTCGGCGTGCTGCTCGGCGGCGTACTGACCGGGCTCTTCACCTGGCACTGGATCTTCCTGGTCAACGTGCCCATCGGCCTGGCCGTGTGGGTGCTGGTGACCCGCCTCGTCGCCGACCACCGTCCCGAGAAGTCCGCCGCCCGCCTCGACGTCCCCGGCGCCGGGCTGGTCACCGTCGCCCTGATGCTCGCGGTCTACGGCGTGGTCGGCGGCAACGAAGCGGGTTGGGCATCCGGCCGCACGCTGGGCATCCTGGCCGCGTCCGTCGTCCTGCTGGTCGCGTTCGTGATCCGCGAGGCCCGCGTCGAGCACCCGCTGGTGCCGTTGCGCCTGTTCAAGCTTCGCAACGTCGTGGTCTCACAGGTCGTCGGCGTGCTGTGGACCGGCGCGATGTTCGCCTGCTTCTTCCTGACCGCCCTCTACATGCAGGGCGTGCTGGGGTACGACGCCCTCCAGGTCGGCCTGGCGTACCTCCCGACGTGCGCGGTGATGGCCGTGATGTCGCTGCGAGTCTCCGACCGACTCGTGATGCGCTTCGGCATCCGGCCGCCGCTGGTGGCGGGCCTGGGTCTGGTGGCGGCCAGCCTGGCGCTGTTCGCGATGGCTCCGGTCGACGGCAACTTCGTACGTGCACCTGCTGCCGGGCATGGTCCTGCTGGGCCTGGGAGCGGGCATCGCGTTCAACCCGGTGCTGCTCGCCGCGATGGGTGACGTCGAGCCGCACGAGGCCGGTCTCGCCTCGGGCGTGGTCAACACCTCGTTCATGATGGGCGGCGCGCTCGGCCTGGCCGTGCTGGTCAGCCTGTCCTCGTGGCGCACCGGGGACCTGACGGCCGGTGGCTCGTCGGTCGCCGAGGCGCTGACCGGCGGCTACCAGATCGCCTTCGCTGTCGGCGCCGTGATGGCTGCCGCCGCCGCGGTGATCGGCGGGCTGCTGCTGCGGCCCCAGCCGATGCAGGTGCCGGACGTTCCGCAGGTCGACGAGACCGACGAGGAGCTGCTCGCCGCCGCCTGAGCTGCCTCTTCCCCGCGCCGGTGAGCCTGCAACCCTTCCGATCAGCCGGAAGGTTGCGGGCTCACCGCTGCGTGGGGTCGGCCGGTCGCGTCCGGTAGCCGACCATCGACAGGTCGAGCCGGAACCCCAGCGACTCGTACAGGCGCCGGGCCGGCAGCCGATGGTCTTGCACCGTGAGGTTGACGTTGTGGTGCGGTGCAGCTTCGACGAGCCGGCGGCCGATGCTCACCAGCAGGTCGCGGCCGGAGCCGCGACCGCGAGCCACGTCGGGCACGGCGATGAAGTCGAGGTAGCCGTCGCCGTCGGGCTGCACCCGCCCCGCGGCGTACCCGAGGAAGAGAGGTCCGTCCTCGGCGATGTGCACCCAGAACTTGCCGTCGGGCTCGTCGGGCAGCAGCCGCTCGACATCGGCGTACGACGCCGGGAACTCCTGGTCGTGCAGCGGCCGGATCGTCTCCCGGTCGGCAGCGGTGGCCTCGCGGGTGGTCACCAGAGGGTCGGGCCAGCCGGCCGCCGCCTGAGCGTCCGCGACGAACACGTGGTTGACCTCGCCCGCGGGCCAGCCGAGGTCGGCCGCGAGTCCGGCCAGGCGGGTGTTGGCCACCTCACCGGCCAGCTCGCGGTCCTCGACGCCGGCCGGCAGCTGAGCCAGCGCTGCCTCCACGAGCGGGCGGGCGTGCCGCTGCCACGCGGACTCGTCGCCGGCGACCCATGGGCCCATCACCCAGGCCCGGCCGATGGAGGTGTCCCACTCGCCGACAACGGCGCCGACGAGTTCGCCGTCCTCACGGACCACGCGCACGGTCGCGGCCCAGCCGGGCTCGAGGCCCTCGAGCTCGGCCCGGATGCCGTCGCGGGTGTCGCCGAGATAGGTGGTGCCCCGGCTCGCCTGGGCCTGCTCGGCCGCGATCAGATCGAGCACGGCGTCGAGCTCGTCGGCGGATGGCTGGTCGATCACCGGGTCGATCACCGGCAGATCGTCGCAGTCTCAGGCGAGCGTGGCGAGCAGGTTTGCGGCATCCAACGACCCGGGCTCGGCCCGCTCCGCGGCCAGCCGGGCGGCGGTGGCGCGCAGCAGGTCGTTGGCGGGGGCCGGTACGCCGTGCAGCCGGCCGAGCATCGAGATCTCCCCGTTGAGGTAGTCGCTCTCGACGTTTCCGGTGCCGCGCCGGACGCTCTGCCAGGTGGAGCCGCCGCCCCGCTCCCCGCGGCCGGCAATCGCCCGCGTCTGGAGCAGGTCGCCGCGGCGTTCGGTGTCTTGCTCGGCGGTGACGACCGGGATGCCGGCGGCGGCCAAGACCCGCTCGCCCTCGTCGCGGGCCAGCTCGGCCAACCGGTCGCGGGCATCGCTCGGCGCGCACGCGGCCTGGGCCGCGTTGCCGAGGTTGAGCAGCAGCTTGCGGTGCTTCCACGCCATCACGTCGGGGCGCACCACCGAGTCGAAGCCGGCCGCGCGGACCGCTGCGGCGAACGCCTCGCACCTGTCGTCGGAGCCACTCGGATAGCAACCCACGTCGAGCATCCCGGGCACCGGCACGCTCGCCTGGATCACGACCCCGGGCTCGAGGTGGCTCGCCGGCAGCATCACGGTCACACCGAGCACGTGGGCGCTCGCGCGAAGCAGCGCCTGCTCGTTGGCGACGCCGTTCTGCAGGCTGACGACGGTCGCCTCCGCTGGCAGGTGTGCGCCGAGGTCGCCGAGGACGGCCGGCGTCTGCTGGCTCTTCACGGCGACCAGCACGCAGGTGTCCGCGCCGACGTCGAGTCCGGCGAGCCCATCAGCCGCGCGGATCTCGAGGTGGACGTCCTCGTCGGCGGAGACCAGACGCAGGCCGTTGCGCCGGATCACGTCGAGGTGCGCACCACGGGCGACGACCTGGACGTCGGAGCCGGCGAGGTGCAGCCGGCCGGCGACCACGCCGCCGACCGCCCCAGCGCCGTACACGATGAAACGCATGACGCTCACCCTAGGCAGCCGTCGTACGCCAACACGAATGACTGCAGTTCGCCCGCCACGGGCGCCGGTCCACGCCCAACGCCTGTCCGACCGGCGCGAACTGCAGTCACGCAGTGGCGGGCATGTTCAGGTTTCCCCGGTCGACCGGGAAAACCTTCGTTGCGCTCACGGGCGGCGGCCGAAGACCTGTGCGGCGTACCAGGTGCCGCCATCGCCGCGGCGGGCCGCGACGGCGACCAGGCGGAAGCTGCGGCTCAGGATGTTGGCGCGGTGTCCGGCCGAGTTCATCCAGCCCTGCCGGACGACGGAGCGGCCGGTCGGATAGCCGACGGCGACGTTCTCGCCGGCCGTGTTGAGTCCGCAACCCTCCATCACCGCGCCGAGGTCCTGGTGAAAGATCGTGCCGGCCGCCGCCATCGCCTCGGCCTGCTTGACCGCGAACCGGCGCAGGCAGTCGGAGACGCGCAGCGCCCTGCGGTCGTGCTCGGCGCGGGCAGCGTTGGTGGCCCGCACGGCCGCCGACGCGTACGCCGCCTCGGCTCCGGTCCCCCGGCTCTCGCGGGCCGCGGCCGGCGCCGCAGTGGGAGCGAGGCAGGCCAGGGCGAGCATGGTGGCGACGAGGACTGTCCGCATCACCCCAGCCTAGGAGCCCGGGGCGCTCCGCTCAGACGAAGTCGAACAATCGCTCGGGCGTCACGCCCGTGGTCGGGCCGGTCCACCGGTGCGCACCCACTCGGAGGCCGGCGTCGGGCGGACTGATGAACACCTCCTCGGTGAACCCCGCGTCGACGAACAGCGACCGCACCCACTCCGCCGGGTCCCCTTCGACGGTGGTCGGGTCCTGGTCGACCGTCCGGCCCCGCGTCCACAACACCACGGCGCCGGGCACGAGCAGCGATGGCAATGCCGTGACGGTGTTGGCCACGCCCGCGTCGGCGACGTTGCCGAAGATCCCGCACAGCATCAGTACGTCGACCGGGCAGGTGTCGGCCCACGTCGCGGCGAGGCCGGCGTCGCCGGTCCGCACGTCGACGTCGAGGCCGAGCCCGCCCGCCTCGTGCCGGGCAGCTTCCGCCAGCCGGGGGTCGAGCTCGACGAGGGTGGTGCGAACGTCGGCCCGCCGTTCGGTGGGCAGGGACGCCAGCACCGGCAGGGTGTCGCGGGCGTCGCCCGCACACAAGGACAGCAGGGTGACCGGACCGGATGGGCGCTCGGCCAGCACCCGCGCCAGCTGCTCGCGCACCACGTCGAGTCGCCGCGGCAGCGACGACGACGGGTCGTCGTACTGGCGGTGCCAGGCCAGCCAGTCGCGCGGGGACCGCTCGGAGGTCATCGCCCCAGTCTGCCAAGGACGAAGGAGGGGATGTCGGTGGCCGGGTCCACGGTGAAGGGATGCGATACGGACTGGACATCTCGCCGGCCGGCGACTGGGGCGAGCCCGGACAGATCGCCGAGCTGGCCGCCCAGGCGGAGCGCAGCGGGTGGGACGCGATCTTCTGCGAGGACTACCTCGCCTATCCCGGTGGCCTGCCGACCTACGACGTGTGGATGACGCTCGGTCTGGTGGCCCAGGCCACCGCCCATCTCACCGTCGGCACGATGGTCACCCCGCTGCCTCGCCGGCATCCCGAGACGGTCGCCCTGCAGGCGATGACGCTCGACCGGCTGTCCGGCGGCCGGGCCGTGCTGGGGGTCGGGATCGGCGACACCAAGGGTGACCTCGCGGTGACGGCGACCGGCGCCGGACCGCTCGACGACGCCCGCGAGCGCGCACAGGTGCTCGAGGAGTCGCTCGACGTGCTCGTCGGGCTGTGGAGCGGCGATCCGCTGACCCACCACGGTGCCCATTTCGAAGCCGACGACGCCCGGCTCGTGCCGACGCCCGTCCGGCGGCAACGGGTGCCCATCTGGGTCGGAGGTGCCCTGACCAATGCAGGTCCGAGAGCCCGGGCGCTCCGCTGGGACGGCGCCTGCCTCTACCGCGTGCCGCCGCCGGTCTGGGAGGACATCACGCCCGACGACGTCCGCAGCCTTCGCGAGGATGCCGGCCGCGACGACTTCGTCATCTGCGTCGGGGGCCGCGAGCGACGCGACGACCTGGCCGCCGAACGCCGCTACGTCGCCGACCTCGAGGCGGCCGGCGCCGACTGGTGGCAGGAGTTCGTGCCGCCGCGGTTGTCCCTGACCGAGGCCCGTCGCCGCATCGAGGCGGGCCCGATCCGCGCCTGAGGGCCCGGATGTCTCAGTCCGACTTCCCGGCCTCCTGCTCCTTCTTGCGGTCGAGCCGGTCCATCACCGGTTTGGCGAGCACGCCGTGCACCATCACCGACGCGACGATGGTGAAGGCGACGGTCGACCAGAGCCAGTTCTCGCCGAGCTCGTCGGCCTGACCGGCGGCGTACGCGAGGTAGTAGAGCGAGCCGACCCCGCGGACCCCGAAGAACGCCGCGGCCCACTGCTCGCGTCGGTGCAGGCCGCCGGTCTGGTCCGCCGGGCGGGCGAACGGCGCCAGGGCGACCATCCCGGCCACGGGCCGGACCACGAGGATCAGCCCCAGGCCGATGGCGACGCCGCGCCAGTCGAGGCTGTCGAGCAGGCCCCGGGTCAGGGCGATGCCCAGCACCAGCAGCACGAAGAGCGTGAGCAGCCGCTCGAGCCGCTCGACGACCTCGTGCATGGCCGCGTGGTAGTCGTGGGCCCGCTCGGCGGAGCGGAACGCCAGCGCGCAGACGAAGACCGAGAGGAAGCCGTAGCCGCCGGCAACCTCGCCCAGGCCATACGCCACCACCAGCGCCGCCACCGCGAGCAGCGACTCACCGCGCTCGGCCACGCGGAGCGCGTCGGTGCTCGCCCGGAAGGCCAACCGGGCCAGCGCCCAGCCGACCGCCAGTCCGACCAGGACGCCGATCACTACCTTGGCGACGAGGTAGATGCCGACCCACTCCAGCCACCAGCCGGAGACGGCGCCCTCGGTGGCGAGCAGGATCGCGGCGTACACGAACGGGAAGGTCAGCCCGTCGTTGAAGCCGGCCTCCGAAGTGAGGGTGAAACGGACCTCGTCTGACTCCTCGACCTCGTGGTCTCCGGTCTGCGGGCCGGCGACCTGCACGTCGGAGGCGAGCACCGGGTCGGTGGGTGCCAGCACGGCACCGAGCAGGAGGGCGGCCGCCGGCGCCAGGCCCGCCCACCAGCCCAGCAGTGCCACCGCCCCGATGCACAACGGCATCGCCACCGCGAGCAGCCGCCAGGTCGGCGACCACCCGCGCCAGGAGTCGCGGTTCCGCAGCTGCAGAGGCCGGTCGAGAGCCAGGCCGACGCCCATCAGTGCGACGAGCACGGTCAGCTCGGTGAGGTGCTCGATGGACGCGCGGTTGGCCTGCGGGTCCAACGGCATCGAGTCGGGCAGCGGGGTGAGCCCGATCAGGAGGCCGAGCCCGACCAGCACCATCGGGGTGGAGATGGTCCACCGGCTGAGCAGGTCGGGCAGGACCACCGCCAGCAGCAGGCTGAAGCCGGCCACCACGTAGACGAGGTCGGCGGTCACGTGGGGACCGTACCCACCCCACGCCGTACGACGCCCGGGTGCACCGAGGCGGTTGTCCTTGCGGGCCGCCTTTGGTTGCTCTAGAGTAACCGTTACTCATGAGCAACGTATCGGCAGACATCTCCGCAGACCGGGTCTTCGCAGCCCTCGGCGAGCCCGTCCGCCGCGACATCATCGCCCGCCTCCGCGGCGGCCCGATGCCCGTCGGCAAGCTCGCCGACCGGCTCACCGTCGGCCGGCCCGCTGTGCAGCAAGCACCTGCGCGTGCTGGGCGAGGCAGGCCTGGTGCGACACGAGTCGCGGGGCACCCGCAACCTCTACGCCCTCGCGCCGGAGGGCATGGTGGCCGCCCAGCAGTGGCTGGTCACGATGTGGGACACCGCGCTCGCCGGCTACGCCGAGGCGGTCGAGGCCGCCGCCCGCTCGAACAAGACCGATCCGACCAAACCGGGAGGCACCACATGACCGACCGTCTCCTCCACTGCGCCGCGAGATCATCGTCGACGCCGACCCTGACCTGGCCTTCACGGTCTTCACCGAGCGGATCGGCGAGTGGTGGCCGATGCACCCGCACAGCGTCTACGGTGCCGGCGCCACCGTGTCCTTCGTCGACCGAGGTGTCGGCTCGGCCATCGTCGAGTCGTCCGACGGTGCCACCGACGCCGTCTGGGGCACCGTCACGCACTGGGACCCGCCTGCGTCTGTGGCGTTCACCTGGCACCCGGGCAAGACGGCCGAGGCGGCGAGCCAGGTGAGCGTCGCGTTCGAGGCGGCCGACGGCAAGACGCTCGTGCGCCTGGAGCACACCGGTTGGGAGGCCTTTGCCGACCCGGCCGCCGCGCGCGAGAACTACGGCCACGGCTGGCCGGTCGTGCTCGACGGCTTCGCCGCCGTGGTCGCGGCCGGATGAGCGGGTCGGACGACACCGACGACACCTGGGTCGTGCTGATGCACGTGCCGGCAGATCCGTCGATGGGCAGGTCGCTGTTCGCCGACCCACGGTTCGCCGACCACCTCGCCTTCCTCGACCGGATGCGACGGGCCGGCTACCTCGTGGCGGCCGGGCCGCTGCCGGACCGGCCCGGCGAGGGGATGACCGTGCTCCGCCTGCCGGGACCCGATCGCCTCGACGAGGCGACCCGCCTCGCCACTGAGGACGATGCCAGCGTGACCGGCGGGCTGCTCGCCCCCACCGTCCGCCCCTGGCGCGTGGTGGCCCAGGGCTGAGGTCGACTAGGCCCGAGAGGTGTGCCAGAGCCAGGCCAGTCCCGCGAACGGCAGCACCAGCGGCAGGTAGCCATAGCCCTGCCCGAAGCCCGACCACACCGTGTCGTCGGGGAAGAGCGAGGAGTCGGCGACGCTGAGCGTGCCGACCACGAGTACGCCGACCAGCTCGGTGCCGCACGCCACCCACGCGACCCGTCGCCACCCATCGCCCTCGCGGGCCAGGCCGAGCGTCGCCGCGATGTAGACGAGGGCGGCCAGCGCCGAGAGCGCGTACGGCAACGGCGCCTCGCCGGCCTTCGTCGCCAGCTGGTATGCCGACCGGCCCGTCGCCGCGACCGCGAAGACGGCGTAGACCGCGATCAGCACCCGGCCCAGACCCGTGCGCCGCGACCTGGGCTCGGGGTCGGCCTGCGGGTCAGACACCCGGGGCTGTCCAGATCGTGTTCAGCCTCAGCAGCAGGAACGGCACCAGCAACGCCGCGACCACCAACACGCCGGTGCCCGCCCGGCTCGGCTCCCCACGCGCCCAGACCACGGCCAGCGGCGGGACTGCCACGAGACCGACGAGGTAGGCGACGAACAGGACTCCCGAGACGTCCTCGTCGGTGCGCACCAGGTTGACCACGCCGGTGACCAGCTGGAGCAGGCAGCCGAGCCAGAGCACCGCCGTCGCCGCCAGCAGCAAGCGGTCGATGGGGCGGTTGCGGACGACGTACAACACAGCCAGCAGGGCCACCAGCAGCGAGAAAACCGTCAGGGCGGTCTGCAGCCACGGCGTCACGTGCTCACGATAGGACGAGGGTGTTCGCGAACCTTCGACGGCGTCGTGCAGAAGGACGTTGTCCGACCCGTCGAGCCGCTCACGCCCCCGAAGGGGTCACCGGTGCCGCGGCATCGCCCGCTCGTGCGCAGTCCCGTCGACCCTTCCGACGAGGGGCCGGCCAAGAGCGCGGTACGTCCAGCCGGCCGAGCTCCACGCGTCCGGGTCCAGGCAGTTCCGCCCGTCCACGATGGCGGGCGTCGCCACGAGTCCGGTGAGGGTGGCCGGCTCGAGCTCGCAGTACTGCGCCCACTCGGTCAGCACGAGCACGAGGTGCGCGCCCCGGCACGCGTCGAGGACGGAGTCCGCGTAGCTCAGCGTCGGCCAGCTCTTTCTCGCGTTGTCCAGGGCGCGCGGGTCATGCACCGTCACGTGCGCGCCGAGCAGGTGGAGGCGCCCGGCGACATTGAGGGCCGGCGAGTCGCGGATGTCATCGGAGTCGGGCTTGAACGCGGCTCCCAGGACGGCCACCTTGCTGCCGGGCCATGGTCGGTCCAGGAGCTCGGCTGCCATGTCGACGACCCGGACGCGACGACGTTGGTTGATCGCGTCGACTTCCCGCAGGAAGGTCAGCGCGTCCCCCGCGCCGAGCTCCCCCGCTCGGGCCATGAACCCACGGATGTCCTTGGGGAGGCACCCGCCACCGAACCCCAGGCCGGCGTTGAGGAACTGCCGCCCGATGCGAGGGTCGTGACCGAGGGCGTCGGCGAGCAGCGTCACGTCGGCGCCAGTGGCCTCGCACAGCTCGGCCATGGCGTTGATGAACGAGATCTTGGTGGCCAAGAAGGCGTTGGCAGCGGACTTCGCGAGCTCCGCGGTGGCCAGGTCACCGACGACGACCGGGGTGCCCAGTGCGATCGGCTCCGCATAGACCTCCCTCAGCACCTCCTCCGCCCACGCGGCAGCGTCGCCCGGCGGCAGTCCGAACACCAGTCGGCCCGGCCGGAGCGTGTCCTCCATCGCGTAGCCCTCGCGGAGGAACTCGGGGTTCCAGGCCAGGACCACGCCGTCACCCGCAGGGGCGATCAGCTGGATTCGCTCGGCCAACCGCGCTGCGGTCCCCACGGGCACCGTGGACTTGCCCAGCACCAGGCAAGGCCGGTCCAACAGTGGCGCCAGCGACTCGATCGCCGAGTCCAGGTGAGAGACGTCCACCGTGAACTCGCCGTCGCGTTGTGGGGTGGAGACACAGAGGAAATGGACGTCCGCGAACTCGGCCGCCTCGCGGAAGGATGAGGTGAACCGCAGGCGCCCCGACTCCACGTGCTTGCGGAGCAACGGCTCCAGCCCCGGCTCGTAGAACGGAGGCCTCGCCTCCTGGAGAGCCGTCACCTTGGCTTCGTCGACGTCCAGGCCAACGACGTCGAAGCCCAGCTCGGCCATTCCGATGGCGTGGGTCGCGCCGAGATAGCCGCATCCCACGACGCTGATCCGCGGCGCCATCGCACGCACCCCCCCTGCTCGGTTCCGTGATTCAGCGTCGCATCGCTGGCGGGCGGCCCGCGCCGTACCCATGCCGGATGCCGCGTACGACGATTGAACGATGCTCCGCGGGGGGCTCCCGGAGTTTCCTGGGCTCACGTTGTCGAGGGAGTCGAGGGGGCTGGGGAGGCATGCGGATTCTCACTGTTGCCGCGCACCCGGACGACGAGACCCTGGGCGCCGGCGGCACGATGGCATGGCACGCCGCTCGGGGTGACCAGGTGTGGGTGTGCGTGCTGGCCGACGGCGTGACGAGCCGTCACGGCCGAGTGGCGCAGCAGGCTGAGTGTGCCCAGCGGGCGTGCGAGACGCTGGGGGTGGAGCGGCTCGTCATGGTCGGCCTGCCCGACCAGCGGCTCGACACCCTCTCACTGCTCGACGTCATCACGCCGGTCGAGGAGTGCATCGCGGCGTTTGCGCCCGACGTCGTCCTCACGCACTTCCCGGGCGACGTCAACGAGGATCACCGGCTCGTGTCGCGCGCGGTGATGGTGGCGACCCGGCCGGTGGCCGGCTCGTCCGTACGCCGGGTGTGTGCCTTCGAGATCGCGTCCTCCACGGACTGGGCGCCACCCATCGCGGGAAGCGTCTTCATGCCCAACCTGTACGTCGACATCTCGGACACGCTGGAGACCAAGCTGACCGCGATGAAGGCCTACACGCAGGCGTTCGTGAGTGAGATGCGCCCCTACCCCCACCCACGGTCTGTCGAGGCTCTGACGGTCTATGCCCAGCGGCACGGTGTCGCCAGCGGAATGCTCGCCGCGGAGCCCTTCATGTTGCTGCGCGAGTCGGCCGACCGGGGCATGGGGAGCTTCTCTGTGGGGGGAGAGCTGTGATGACGGGACTACTCGACCGCGTGGTGTCGGCGATTGCCCTGGTCGTGCTTCTGCCGGCGCTGCTGCTGATCGCGGCCGTCGTGCGGTTGAGCGGGCCGGGACCCGTGATCTACCGGCAGGTCAGGATCGGACACAGGGGTGCGCCGTTCCGGATCCTGAAGTTCCGGACGATGGTGGACGGTGCGGACCGGCTGGCCGCGAACGTCAGCCCCACCGACGACCCCCGCATCACTCGGGCGGGTCGAGTGCTGCGGTCCTGGTACCTCGACGAGCTCCCGCAGCTCGTCAACGTGCTGCGCGGCGACATGCGCCTGGTGGGCCCGCGACCGGAGACGCCCGAGTTCGTGGCACTGTACTCGCCTGACGAGCGCCGGGTGCTCGAGGTCAAGCCGGGCCTCGTCGGTCCGTCGACGCTCGGCTTCATGGACGAGGCCGAGCAGCTCGCCGCCGCGGACGACCCGTCGGGGCACTACGAGGCCGTGCTGCTGCATGAGCGGGTGCGGCTCGACCTCGACTACCTCGATCGGCGTACGGCCCTCAACGACATCCAGCTGCTGCTCCGGCAAGCACTGGCCATTCTCTCCCCGCGCAGCCGGGGCTCGGAGTCTGCTGCAGACGCATCGAAAACGCGCATCCGGGCCTGACTGAAGGGGATTACATGACCAAGCGAGTCGTTCGTGCGGTGGTTCTGACCACGGTGGCCGCCACGAGCCTGTCCGGGTTGGCGCTGAGTACGTCAACCTCGGCCATGGCAGCCGTCGTCGGCGCGACGCCGGTCCGTGCCTTCGCCACGTCCGGGTGGACCCTGCCGAGCTCCGACCCGTCGGGCATCGCGTTCATCCCCGGCCGGGGGTTGCTGATCAGCGACGCCGAGGTCGAGGAGCCGATCGCGCTCGGCCAGACGACGAACTTCTTCTACTCGACCCTGGCGGGGGTCAACAACGGTGCGTCCGACGACGGTTCGACCGTCGGCTGGTCCAACGAGCCCACCGGCGTCGCGTACGTCGCGGCGGCGGGGAACCCGTGGAACGGCCACCTGTTCGTGACCGACGACGATCAGAAGCGGGTCTATGACATCTCCTCGGCCGGCGCGGACGGCCGCTTCGGCACCGCCGACGACGGTTCCCGGACGTTCTTCAAGAGCTCGTCGTTCGGCAACACCGACCCTGAGGACGTCGCCTTCGATCCCAACCACAACGAGCTGTGGATCGCCGGCGGCCTGTCGACCATCGTCAGCCGGGTCAACCCGGGTGCCGACAACAACTTCGCCACAGCCGGCGACAACGTCACCAAGAACTTCGAGCTCCCCGACCTCGACCCCGACCCCCTGAAGCCGCCGAGCCCCGAGGGCATGGCGTACGACCCCGAGCGCGACACCGTCTACGTGCTGGACGGCGAGGCGGAGGCGGTCTTCGAGCTGGCGCGCAACGGCGCGGTGCTCAACCAGATCGACCTGACGACCGTGGGCATGCAGAGCGCCGGCGGCATCACCCTCGACCCCGCGTCGACGGGGCCCTCGCGCACCTTCTACATCGCAGACCGCGGCCTGGACCCCAACGGGACCCGTCCACCCACCTGCCCGCCGGGCTCGCCGTCGACCTGTGAGGCCTACAACGACGGCGTGGTCTACGTGGTCCAGGTCAACATGCCGGCGATCGGCAACCGGCCGCCTTTGGCCAACGCCGGTGAGGACGAGATCGCCGACACGCTCGAGGCCGTCACCCTCGTCGGTTCTGGCGAGGACGGCGAGACGCCCTCGGCGCCCGGTCCGCTGACCTACACCTGGAGCCGCGTCAGCGGTCCCGGCAGCGTCACCCTCGGCACACCCAACGCGCCGACGACCACCGCGTCGTTCTCGGCCGCAGGTGACCAGGTGATGCGGCTGACCGTCAGCGACGGCGCACTCACCGACTTCGACGACACGGTCGTGCACGTGTTCGCCCCGACGGCCCCGCGGACCGTCAGCATCCCGATCCGCGTCGGCGAGGACGACGGCCAGGAGCAGATCGGCACGACCTCCAACGGTTACACCGACCTCGAGAGCGCCGACAACGAGCTCGGCAACACCAACGGGTCGGATGCCACCAGAGTCATGACCGGGCTGCGCTTCACCGGCCTGCCCGTCCCGAGGGGCTCGACCATCGACGACGCCAGGATCCAGTTCAGCGTCGACGAGGTGAACTCCTCAGCAGCCAGCTACGAGATCCGCGGTCAGCTGGCGGGCGATGCGCCGCCGTTCCTCCACGGCAACGCCATCGGCCTCGGGAAGAAGAACATCTCGAGTCGCACACCCACGGCCGCAAGCGCCGCCTGGAACAACGTGCCGGCGTGGACGGTCGTCCGGGACGAGGGAGTAGACCAGCGCACGCCGCAGCTCGCCCCGATCCTGCAGGAGATCGTCAGCCAGCCCACCTGGGCTCGCGGCAACGCCGTGGTGTTCACCATCCAGAACACCGTCGGCAACACCGGCCGCCGGACTGCCGAGGCCAAGGACGGTCGGATCCCGCCCTATCTGACGCTGACCTTCAGGACCCCGCCGCCCAACGTGGCTCCGATCGTCAACGCGGGCGCCGACGCCAGCGTGAGCCTCCTGGGTGCCGCATCCCTTGACGGCACGGTCACCGACGACGGCAAGCCCGGACCGACCGTGACCACGACCTGGAGCAAGGTGAGTGGACCAGGAACGGTGTCGTTCGCGAACCCGACTGCCCAGGACACGACCGCGACGTTCTCCCAGGCCGGCACCTACACGCTGCGGCTGACCGCGAACGACGGCGCGCTGAGCGGCGCCGACAACGTCGTCATCACGGTGCTCGGACCGCCGACGGTCAGCGCCGGATCCGACCGCACCATCAACCTGTCGGGGTCCGCGACGCTGAACGGGACCGTGAGCGGCGGCGGCGGCGCCGTCCAGACCACCTGGAGCAAGGTGAGTGGTCCCGGCACGGTGACCTTCGCGAACGCGAGCGCGGTCGACACCACCGCGAGGTTCTCCCTGCCGGGCAGCTACACGCTGCGCCTCACCGCGAACAACGGGGCGCTGAGCGCCTCCGACGACATGGTCGTCACGGTGCGGCAGACGCCGTCGGTGAGCGCCGGTCCGAACCTCACGGTCAACGTGGGAGCCACCACAGGGCTTGACGGGACGCTCCTCAACGCCGGCTTCCCGGTCTCGGTCACCTATCGGTGGACCCGGGTCAGTGGCCCGGGTGGGTCCAGCTCGGTGATCTTCACGTCCACGACCAACCTCGACACCTCGGTGCGCTTCACGAGGACGGGCACCTTCACTCTCCGGCTGACGGCGACCAACGGCGCGGGGTCGGGGAGCGACGACGTGGTGGTGACCGTGCGGAACTGACGGCGCCACGGGGAGTCGGCGACCGTCCGGTCGCCGACTCCCGGGCACAACTAGCTCGGAAATAGCAGGAGGGGATTTAAATGACCAAGCGAGTCGTTCGTGCGGTGGTTCTGACCACGGTGGTGGCCACGAGTCTGACCGGGATGACGCTGAGTACGACAACATCGGCGATGGCAGCCGTGGTGGACGCAACCCAGATCAGTGCGTTCGCCACCTCCGGCTGGACACCGCCGAGCTCCGACCCGTCGGGCATCACGTTCGTGCCGGGCAGCGGGCTGCTGATCAGCGACGCCGAGGTGGAGGAGCCGATCGCGCTCAGCCAGCCGACGAACCTCTTCCGCTCGACCGTGGCGGGGGTGAACAACGGGGCGTCCGACGACGGGTCGACCGTCGGCTGGTCCAACGAGCCCACCGGCGTCTTCTACGTCGCCAAGGCGGGAAACCCGTGGAACGGCCACCTGTTCGTGACCGACGACGACCAGAAGCGGGTCTATGACATCTCTTCGGCCGGCGCGGACGGTCGCTTCGGCACCGCCGACGACGGTTCCCGGACGTTCTTCAAGCCCACGGTGTTCGGCAACACCGACCCTGAGGACGTCGCCTTCGACTCCACCCACAACGAGCTGTGGATCGCGGGTGGCCTGTCGACCATCGTCAGCCGGGTCAACCCGGGTGCCGACAACAACTTCGCCACAGCCGGCGACAACGTCACCAAGAACTTCGAGCTCCCCGACCTCGACCCCGACCCGCTCAACGTGCCGAGCCCCGAGGGCATGGCCTACGACCCGGAGCGCGGCACCATCTACGTCCTGGACGGCGAGGCGGAGGTGGTCTTCGAGCTCGCACGCAACGGCGCGGTGCTCAACCAGATCAACCTGACCAACATCGACATGCAGAGCGCCGGGGGCATCGCCCTCGACCCCGCGTCGACGGGACCCTCGCGCACCTTCTGGGTCGCCGACCGTGGCCTGGACCCCAACGGAACACGTCCACCCACCTGCCCGCCGGGCTCGCCGCCGAGCTGTGAGGCGTTCAACGACGGCGTGATCCACCAGGTCCAGGTGACCAACATGCCGGCGATCGGCAACCGGCCGCCCCTGGCCACCGCCGGTGATGACGAGATCGCCGACACGCTCGAGACTGTCACCCTGCTGGGTTCCGGCGAGGACGGCGAGACGCCCTCGGCGCCCGGTCCGCTGACCTACTCGTGGACCCGCGTCAGCGGTCCCGGCACCGTCACCCTCGGCACACCCAACGCGCCGACGACCACCGCGTCGTTCTCGGCCGCAGGTGACCACGTGATGCGGCTGACCGTCAGCGACGGCAGTCTCACCGACTTCGACGACACGGTCGTCCATGTCTTCGCCCCGGCTGCCCCGCGCAGCGTCAACATCCCGATCCGGAGCGGCGAGGACGACGGCCAGGAGCAGATCGGAACGACCTCCAACGGGTTCACCGACCTCGAGAGTGCCGACAACGAGCTCGGCAACACCAATGGCTCGGCCACCTCGGCGGTGCTGACGGGTCTGCGCTTCACCAAGCTGCCGATCCCGAAGGATTCGACCATCGACGACGCCAGGATCCAGTTCAGCGTGGATGAGATCAGTACGTCCGCGGCCAGCTACGTGATCCGCGGCCAGCTCGCGGGCGATGCGCCACCGTTCATCCACGGCAGCGGCGTCGGCACCGGGAAGTTCAACATCTCGAGCCGCACACCGACGGCCGCGACTGTGGCCTGGAACAACGTGCCGGCGTGGTCGGTCGTGCGTGACGAGGGGCCGAACCAGCTCACGCCACAGCTCGCCCCGATCCTGCAGGAGATCGTCAACCAGCCGACCTGGGCTCGCGGCAACGCCATGGTGCTCACGATCAAGAATGCCGCCGGCAACATCGGGCGACGGACTGCCGAGGCGAAGGACGGTCGGATCCCGCCCTACCTGACGCTGACATTCAGGACCCCGCTGCCCAACGTGGCTCCGATCGTCAACGCGGGCGCCGATGCCAGCGTGAACGTGGCTGGTGCCGCGTCGCTGGACGGCACCGTCACCGACGACGGCAAGCCCGGACCGACCGTGACCACGACCTGGAGCAAGGTGAGTGGACCTGGAACGGTGTCGTTCGCGAACCCGGCTGCCCAGGACACGACGGCAACGTTCTCCCAGCCCGGCACCTACACGCTGCGGCTGACGGCGGACGACGGCGCCCTCAGCGCCTTCGACGACGTGGTCGTGACCGTGCAGCAGACCCCGCAGGTGGGAGCCGGTCCGGACCGGACCGTGACGCTGCCCGCGACAGCGACGCTGGACGGGACGGTCACCGACGACGGCCCCGTCCAGACCACCTGGAGCAAGGGGACCGGACCCGGCACGGTGACATTCGCCAATTCGCACCAGGTCGACACCACCGCATCGTTCTCCCAGCCCGGGACCTACACGCTCCGGCTGACGGCGGACGACGGCGCCCTCAGCGCCTTCGACGACATGATCGTCACGGTGCAGCAGACCCCGCAGGTAGGCGCCGGACCCGACCTCACGGTGACGATGCCCGCGGCAGCGACGCTGGACGGGACCGTCACAGACGACGGTCCCGTCCAGACCACCTGGAGCACGGTAGGTGGGCCTGGCACAGTGACGTTCGGGAACCCGGGACTGGTCGACACGACCGCGACGTTCTCCCAACCCGGGACCTACACGCTCCGGCTCACGGCAAACGACGGCGCTCTCAGCGCAACCGACGAGACGCAGGTAGTGGTCGGCCAGGCGGGCGTCGTCATACCGCACGTGTCCGGCGCGCTGAGCAAGTCCACCGTCGCGGTGGGGGAGCGCACCCGGTTCGCGGGCACTGTGTCCCCAGCAGCGGACGGACAGCCGGTGCAGCTGCAGCGGCTCGTCAGCGGCTTGTGGGTCACCGTGGCGACCAAGCACGTCCAGGCTGGAAGCAGCTCGGCCTACTCGTTCAAGATCAAGCAGGGGGTCAGCGGACGCTACCGGTACCGCACCTTCGTGCCGTCGTACGCCGGCCGGGAGGCCGCCGCACTCGACGGTCCGGCCAACGGCCTGGCGCTGCGCGTGTACCGGGCCGACATCAAGGCCGTACAGCACGCGGCTGACGAGTTCGTCAAGGTGGCCAACAAGGGGGCCATCAAGTTCGATCTGGGTGGCTGGCTCCTGGTCAACCGCGGCACCGGTGTTCATCGGACCCTGCCCAAGTTCCTGGTCCGGCCGGGGGGCATCGTGCGGATCCACTCCGGCGCCGGCACCAGCGACCGCAACGACCTGTACCTGGGCCGCCAGAACATGTGGGGAACGCACACCACCGCCGTGCTGCGCAACGAGAGGTCGGTGCTGCTGGACCGGCTGACCTACTGAGCGACGGCGCCGCCTCCGGGACAGCGGCCACAGCGAACGAAACACGGGCGAGGAGAGGCTGTGATGCACAGACGCACCGGGTCGGTCCTCGGCTGGCCCCTGACCCTCGAGGTGGCCGGACGCCTGGTCACGCGGACGGCCGACCGCACCGGCACGTCGTGCGAGGGGAACACGGATCCGGCACTGCACGTCGAGTGGCATCTCTGACGGCGGCCGGAACCACCCAACACGTGCTCCGGGTCGGCCGGGGGCACCCCTCCACCTAGCCGACCCGGAGCACCCACTCCGCGATGCGCGTCCCGAGCCGCTCGACCGGCACCGATCCGTCGTTGGGAACCGTGATGCGGCCGCACGGAACCGCGTCGACGAGCAGGTCCAGCAGCAGCCGGCCTCGCTCGAGCTCGGGCCCGCGACGGTCGACCGCTAGTCGCTGGGTGCGGCTGTGCCGAGAGTGTCGGGTCTCGAGACGACTCAGCAGCACGTCCAGCGGGGCATCCACGACGACGAGGAGGTCCGGCGAACCGGCGGCGAGCATCCGCGCGGGATCAACTCCATCCGCGGGCGCACGCAAGGCGAGAGACCAGAGCGTCTGGACGACCCCCTCCTCCAGGAGCGAGACGCCGGCTCGTGCCCGCGCCGACCGTTGCAGGCCACGCACGGTGAGCCACTGGGCCCCGAGTCCGAGACCATCGCGCGGAGTCGGTCTGCTGCCGGTCACCGCGCCCACCACCCGGGCTGTCGCCACCGGCTCAGCGGCCACAGCCGCAGCCAGAGCCAGAGCCTTCCGACGTATCCGTGCGGATGCCGGCGCCGCCGCCGACACGGGCAGGTCGGCCACGACCGCCTCGACTCCGGAAGCCCGTAGCGCGGCGCAGGTGTGCGCGGCCAGCGTGGACTTCCCCGATCCCGGCAGGCCGCACAGCTCGACGACGAGGCCCATGTCCTAGGTCTCCGCGGTGGGTTGGCCGAACAGGACCTCGCGGAGCTGGCGGAGCTGGTCGTCGACATCGGAGCGCGCCGTGTCCACCCGCATGACGCGCACGCCTCGCCGCTCCAGATGCTCGGCCATCTCCCAGCACCGCTCCCGCTCTCCCTGAAGCATCGGGAGCGCCGCCTCGGCGGCCATCTCGCGTGCCGCATGGGGCTTGGTCCGCGCCCGCACCCGCTCGAGGAGCGTGGCCGCGTCTGCGTCCAGGAGCACGATCCCGCCGAGGAGATCGGCACAGGAGCGCAGCCGCTGCTCCCACCATTTCGCGATGGCCGGAGATCGTCGCGCCGACGCCATCCGGCCCAGTGTGTAGACCGGTCCCTGGTCCAGCAAGACGAGCCGCGCGCCGCCGGCGAGGCGCCGGCCGACCACGTCGGGAGCGGCCGTGACCCGCCCCGCCCAAGCGGCCCAACGGACCCGCGAGACCCCCTCGACCGGGGTGGCGCCCAGGACCGGCAGAGCCGTCATCAGCCCACGCAGCAGGACAGGAAGGTCGCCGATCTCGTGGTCCTTGACGACCACGAGACCCGGCTCGCCCTCGAGCCGTCGCGCAACGGTGGTCTTGCCGGAGCCCGGAGCCCCCATCAGCTCCAGCACCAAGGGCGTGGCCATCGAGTCAGAGCCGCTTCCAGACCGCGACCCGGATGGCCGACAGCACCGCCTCGCGAGACTGCGACGCGTCGACGACCACCGCGTTGGTCTCGCGCCAGTCGGCCTCGAAGACCTCGCTGTTCCTCGCTCGCACGTATGCCGCGTCCTCGTCCCACCGCCGGCTGACGGCCACCTCGGGGTCGACCCGCAGCACCACCAGCACGTCCGGTGGTGCTATCTGCGCGTACTGACGGCGTTCGGCCTGTGCCAGCCTTGCGGCGAGCCAGGGCGGGTTGTCCATCCGGTCGAGGATCCACGAGACCCTGGAGCCGTCCATGAGCTTGATCTGTGACAGCGGCCACCGATCGGCGACGACGATGCCGCCTCGGGCGGCGACCCGACGAGCCCGGCGATAAGCCCGGACCCGGTCCCGAGCGGTGAGCGCGTGCCAGACCGCCCACGCCGTTCCCGGGAAGTCGGAGCCGGTCGCCGTCCGCGGGTCCACCGTGGCCGCCGTCTGCGGCAACACACCGGCCCGGCGGGCGACGTACATCGGCCCCTTGACGGCCAAGGTGAGCAGGGATGGTCGCGGCTTTCCCAGATGGGTGCGGTGCACGACGAAGGTCGACCCGAGCCAGTCTGCGACCGCCTCCACCGCGGTGGACTTGCCCGCCCCGTCACCGCCCACGATGGCGACCGTCACTCCGGCGCGCACCAGACGCTTCCGCACCGGCAACCTGAGGAGGTACCTGCGCGAGCCCCACATCCCACGTCTGGTCATGCGCAGCGCCAGGTCGACCGGCCAGGGCCGCCGAGAGTGTGGTGAGAGAGCCCGGATGACCGAACGGCCAAGCGCCAGTCGACGCATCAGCCCGACCTTTCCGGTCAGGCTCTCCAGGCAGCGCTGCCACAGGTCGACGCCGATCCCGCCCAGGTGCTCCACCACGATTGCCCTGGTCAGCACGGGGTCGCAGCGCTCGATCAACCAGTCGAGCTCGCGTCGCTCGTTCGGTCCGAGCCGGCCGTTGCCCATCGCGACCGCGTCCCACGTGGCGTGCTTGAGCATCATCCGGATGACGAACACTGCGAGCTCGAAGTCGGCGGACGGCACCGGGAGGACCTCGTAGGCGCGCACGGAGGCCAGGTAGGGGCCTTCGATCGGCAGTCGGAAGTTCTTCGTGGTGTCGTCGCCGATCACGAGCAAGAAGTGAGCGTGGATGTGCACGAGGCGACCGGAGCGTGCATCGAGCGCGTAGTGGTGGCTCACGCCGTGTTGTTCGCGGCCCCCGGGGGCAACGGCCTGGCGGAATCCGAGCCGGGCGAGGACGGCGACAAACCGCTGCGCATCGCCACGGTGCACCAGCAGGTCGAGGTCGTTGTCGCCGCTCGCTGACCGGGCCAGCATGTCGTTGCTCTTCCAGTGGCAGTACCGCACCGCCGCCGAGAGGAGTGCCTCGCGTAGCTCGAGGACCATTGCCAGTGTGCCCGGCGGAGGCACCCAGCGCTCGTCGCTCTCGGTCGGGTTGAGTTGTGTCGTCATCGTTGGCCACCTTCTTGTGGGGTCGCTGTTGTCTGGGGTTGGTGATTGCCCCAGCCGTTCGTGTGGATGGGTCGGAACTCGCCGAACTGGAGCTGGAGCGAGACCGGCTCTTCGGCAGGGGAGTCCGGATGTTCGGGACTCGAGGCCGGCTCTTCGGCACTCGGGGGCCGGCGTCCGCCAGCCGCCACGTGCAACAGCCCGGCAGCCAGGATCAGTCCGGCGGTCAACCCGGCGGCGGTCAGCATCAGCGGGTCGGGCCGGACCGGCTCCGGGGTTGCGTAGCCGTGTTCGACGATCTGCACGTTGCCGGCGGAGCTGGCGGTGACAAACCTGTCCAGCATGGTCTGATAGCTGCTGTCGAGCTCGCTCAGGTTGGCGCGCATGTCGCGCAGATGGGCCTGGAGCGCGGCGGCCACATCCCCGTCCCTCTCACTGTCCAGCCGAACCTCGACCTTGTCGATGCGCTCCTCCGTCTCGGCGATCTCGGCGTCGAGGCGGGCCATCTCGCGCTGGGCGAAACCCCGACCCGGACTGCCGTCCGAGCTCTCGCTCAGTGTGACGAGCTGCTGCGCGACCGCTTCCGCCAGTTCCTCGGCCTTGAGGCTGGACCCCGCCGTCGCGATGATCTGGATGAGAAGCGGGTTCTTGTCGCCGGGTTGTGAGTGCACCTTGGTCTGGAGCAGGCGCCAGTCACCGAGCCCCAGCTCGCCGGCCACCGGTTCAAGGACCGGCTCCCGGCGGGCGAGGTCGGCGTAGCTCGCTGCCAGGGCCTGGCTGGCCTTGACGGAGTCGTCGTTGGGGGAGCCCGTGAACACCTCCCCGACGATCACACTGCTCTTCGCCTGGTACTCCGGGGGCTGGCTCGCGGCGTACCCGAGGCCGGCCGCGCCGCCGAGGAGCGTCAGCCCGACGACCAGCGGCCAGTGCCGCACCATCCGGCGCGACAGCGTGAGCTCGGAGTCCGGTATCTCGGCCTGGGAGCCGCCCCTTCCACGCTTCGGGCCGTTCCGCGTGACCAGGTCGCGGTAGAGCGCTCCGTAGGCGTCGTTCATCGACCGCACGCTGAAGTGCTCCTCCACGCAACGCCGCAGTCCCGCACCCAGCCGCTTCCTCTCGGCCGGGCTCATCGCGAGCATCTTCGTGATGGCGTCGCTCAGGCAGGCGACGTCTCCGGGCGGGACCAGCGGGATGCCGGGGGCCAGCCGTGCGATCTCCCGGTGTGGGGGAATGTCCGAGAGAACCACTGGACACTCACAAGCCATCGCCTCGAGAACCGCCACTGGCAGGCCCTCTCCACGCGATGCCGACACGAAGAAGTCGGCCCGCCACAGGTACCGGTACACCTCGTCGCGGGCCACCACCCCGGTGATGTTCACCCTGTCGGCCAGCCCAACCTTGTCGAGTGCGTCGACGATCTCGGCCCGCAGCGGGCCGTCCCCCAGGAGCACCAGGCGGTCCCGCAGGCGGGAAGCGTGGAAGAACGCGTCGAGCACCGTGAACGGGTCCTTGATGGGGATGAACCGGGCGACGGAGACGATCTCGCGGCCGGGCCGGGTGACCCACGGCGCCTCGACGGCGTCCTCGAGGCACCGGTCCACCCGGGTCAGGTCCACGCCGTTCTGCACGGCCGAGATCCGCCGGCCGAAGACGGTGCGCACCGACCGCGGCATCGACTCCAAAGCGGCGCGCCCGCAGGTCACGACCGTCGGGAAGAGGGCGATGATCCAGTAGAGCAAGAGCCTGTTACGCAGACGGAAGCTCTTCCACGAGTTGTGCACCGTGAACACCAGGTTGCGGCGGGACCGGAAGGTCAGGAAGTACGTCATCAGGGTGAGCACGCCGCTCGCCGGAGAATGCACGTGCACGACGTCGTACTGGCCAGTGGCGAGCGCCCGCCGCAACGCCCGGAAGCATCCCCACATGGTCCCATCGCCCTCCACGAGGCGGATCGCCGGCGGGGCGATCACCTCCGCAGGGAACAGCGAGCACACGGTGATGTGGCGCTCGTGCATGACCGGCAGGCAGTGCTCGTTGTACTGGCTGTTCGTCTCATTGGCCCGGTCGATCACATGCAAGACCGACAACTCTGTCTGTTTCATCGCGACTTCCTCACGCTTTCGTGGTCGTCTCGGACGTTCATCGCCGCTGCGAGGCCGAGCGCGATGAACAGCCAGTAGTGCCGGTCGAGCATCTCCGGCGCGAACATGAAGATGGTCAGTACGCCGCTCACGGCGGCCACCAGGCTCCACAGCAGCTCGCGGTCGGCTGGAGCGGCGATGCGGTACGCGACCACCAGGTCGCGAAACCAGATCAGAAGCAGCGCGGCCAGGGCGATGGTGCCGAAGATGCCGACCTGCACCATCAGCTGCAGCCACTCGTTGTGCGGGAGCTGGGGTGTCGCGTCGAGGTCGAAGTTCGTCGTGACGTACCGGAAGTTGTCCAGGCCCGTGCCGAGGAACGGAGACTCCCTGAACGCGATCACGGCGGCGTCTGCGAGGTGTTCGCGGTCTCCGACGAGGGTGCCCTCGTCCTCGGCCGAGAAGCTGCGCTCGACGCGGTCCTCCAGGGTGGTGGGCAGGCTGCCCATCAGGTACAGCACGCCCGCCACCGCGGAGATCGCCGCCGCCAGCGAGGCGACCTGGAAGATCCTCCGACCGAGCGGGACCTGCGGGCGGAGTGCAACGAACACGCCAAGGGCGACGAGCGTGCCCAACGCACTGCTGCGGGAGGCGGAGGCGGCGATGGCCCAGACCGCCAGGTACCCCGAGCCGAGACACAGCAAGGTGCTCGCCGTTCGCAACGCCGGCGCCAAGGAGCGCGACGCCCGCCACAGCATGATCAGCATCGGGGCCAGGTACGCGGCGGGATAGCCGAGCCGGTTCGGGTTCTCGCTGTAGAACACCAGGACCCGGCCGGCCCCTTGCGTGTGGTGGGTCATGAAGGCGAGCAGGATCGCGGCGAGCGTGCCGACGCAGACGAGCAGGACGCAGAGGATCGCCGTCCTGCGGGTCCGGACCACGGACAGCACCACGGGGAGCAGGACGAAGAAGATGAAGGCGTACTGCAGGATCTGGGTGAGCGCCTCGATCGCGTACGTCGCCCGGAACGCGCTGAGGGTCGCGGCCAACAAGAACACGTAGCTCGCGAGGAGGTAGCCGCGTGCGGGCATGCGCAGGGCCCCCTCCCGCAGCAGGAGCACGAAGGCGACGCCGATCAGGAGGTCGTACACCGTCAGGCTCCGGACGAGGAGCAGGTTGAGGGGAGCCAGCACGGAGCTGCCGACGACCAGGACCTGGGCCGGTGTCAACCGCTCACGGACGGGACGGACGGCCGGCGGCTCGAGGAAGAGCGTCAGGCTCATCGTGACCTCCTCGCGCGGACCAGCTCGCGGATCCGGATCACCAGCCGCGCACGTTGCGATCGGCTGAGTCCGCCCACCGCCGCCATCAGCGCGACGACGGGCACGGTCGCCGCGATCGCGAAGAAGAGCACCGGCCATGAGTCGACCGCGACCTCGCCGGCAGTCAGGTACGCCGCCGCGAGCAGCACGGCCGTGGTCACCAGGGGCCTGGCGAGTCCGCGCAGCTGGCTGGGCAGTGGGATGCCGAGGATCCGGCCCACGGCCAGCGGGGCCGCCACGCTGAGTAGACCCCGGCCGAGGGCCAGCCCGATACACATGCCGACCAGTCCGAGATCGAGGGGACCGACCGCGATCGCGGCCAGCGCGATCGACACCACTGCCGCGATCGAGCCGGCCAGCACCTTCACGCGAGGCACCAGGGCCACGTCGATCAGGAAGGTGTCGGTGCGGATCAGTGCGATCTGCATCGCAAGCACTACGAGCAGCAAGGTGACGGCACGTCCGACGAAGAGGTCCGCACCGACCCAGAGGCTGACGAAGCTCGCGTTCCACAGCACCACCGCTGCGCCAGCACCCATCCCGGCGACCCACACGAGGGAGAGCACCTCTCCTCGGAGAGCGGAGGCGCGCGCGGTGCGGCCGGCGCCCAGGTGGCCGCCGATGCCGGGGATCGTCGCCTGCACGAGGAGTGACAACGTCTGGACGAGGGAGTCGGTCGCGAACTTCGTGAGGGCGAATGCGCCCACGACCGCGAGCGGCACGAAGAGAGCGAGCACAAGCACGTCGCTGGCGATCATCAGCTCGAGGACGAACTTCCAACCCAGGAACCACAAGGACAGCCGGAAGAACCAGCGCACGGTCGCGCGCGAGGGACGAGACATGCCGAACCAAGGGAGCCGCCGGCGAGTGACCTTCAAGAAGACCGCGCCCGTGAGCAGCGTCGTCGTGAGCGTGGCGGCCGCGACCCCGGGAAGGCCGAGGCCCAGCTTCACGGCCAGGACGAGAAGTGCCCCGCCGACCGCCACCATCACCGGAGTGATGGACATCCGGACGTACCCGAGGTTCTCCCCCTGCAAGGTGGAGCGCGGCAGCGTGGCCACCGTCACGGCCAAGGCGTCGAGCACCAGCACGGCCGCCGCGAGGCGGAGCTCGCCGACCTGGCTGGCGGGGACGTCCAGGAGCACAGGGGCCAGCCAGACGCCCAGGGCGCCCGCCACCAGCAGCACGGGGACGAACAGGAGCCAGACCACGAACGCGGCGCCGACCAGCTCCCGCTTCTGCTGCGTGCTGGCCGTCCACTGACGGTTGGCGATGGCGTACTGAAGCGCCTGGGCGGAGCGCCCGCTCGCACCCCAGACGTAGCCGGTCCACTGCCACAGCACCCGCCAGGCGCCGTACATCGATGCGCCCAGGCCTCCCACCAGCATCGGCGTGACGACCAGCTCGACGATCCCCCGGACGCCGTACTCGAGGTACGACGCGGCTGCATTCAGCGAGGCACGCCGGGTGAGGCTCAGGCCGCCGGAGGGCCTGGTTGGGCGGGCAAGTTCGACGCGATCGCCACCGCCCATAGCGTGCCCCCATTGCCCCGTCCCGAGAAAAATCTAGGTGTCGGGGCCACCTCCGGGCACCGGCGGCAATGCGTATGCCATCTACGCCGTACGACGGACCGAGGTCTCGGTCAGGACACCAGCCAGGCGAGGTACTCCTCGATGTTGGTGTAGCCGTCGCCGTTTCGGTCACGCCTGGAGTCGTCGCGCTGGGGCTTCAGGCCGCGCTCCTGCTCCCAGGCGTTCGGCATGCCGTCGCGGTCGCTGTCCAAGGGCGCAGCCGTGGCGGGCAGCACGGGCCAGCCACCGACCTCGGCCGGGTCGTCGATGATGTGACCGGTGGCATGCCGGACGTCGCGCACGATGCGCCGGTCGACCGCGTCCCGGTACTGGACACGCGCGCCGGCAGCCCGCAGGACCTCGCCGTAGGCCTGCGCCGCGGAGGTGGTCCGCGTGCTCGGGAAGGGGAAGGGGTCCGGCACCATGTACGGACGCCCGGCCGGGTCTACCGTTCGGCGCTCGGGTTGGCTGCCTTGGGTGCGGTGCGGGCCGATGTTGCCAGCGACGAAGAACGCCCACCCCACCGACGTGGGGCCGTAAACGTCGAGCTCGTACTCCTCGGGGTCACTGTCCGGTCCGCGCTTGTAGTAGTTGCCCACGAAGTTGAAGTGGGTCTTGCCGTGGCTGTTGGACGTCAGTGCGGCGTTCTCGCCGTAGTTGTAGATGACGTTGTTGCGGATGTCGGCGACGCCGGGGTTCGTGGGCTGCGGGTTGCGATCGTTGTTGTGGGCGAGCAGGTTGTGGTGGAAGCTGATCTGGAAGGTGCGCTCGCCGCTCAAGTGGGCGCCCTTCGAGTGCTCCCCCTCCTCGTGAGTGGAGTTGGCCAGGCCCTCGGACACGATGTTCCACGAGAACGTGACGTCGTGGGCGTCGTCGTACAGCGAGATGTTCTCGTCGACGCCCCACGAGATCGAGCAGTGGTCGATGACCACGTGGTGGGTGCCAGGCTTGTAGATGACGATGCCGTCGGACGACTCACCGGGGCCGGCGCACGGGTGCGGCCCGGGCCGCAGCCGCAGGTAGCGGATGACCACGTCGTGAGTCAGCACCCCGAGGACCCCGTCGCTGTTGCAGGGATCCGAGCGCAGCGTGATGCCACCGCCTGGCGCTGTCTGGCCGGCGATGGTGACGTAGGGGTTGACGATGTCGATGTCGCTCTCGAGCACGATCGTCCCGGACACCCGGAAGACGATGATGCGCCGACCCGATGCGGTCGCGGCGCGCCGGAAGCTGCCGGGACCGGCGTCGGCGAGGGTGGTCACGTTGATCACCCGCCCACCGCGACCGCCCGGGGTGTCCGTGCCCCAGCCCTCGGCACCGGGAAAGGCCCGCGGACCCGCGGCCCGGGTGCCTGGCGGCTCCGCGACGGCCGCCGGGCCACCTGCGCGTGAGGAGATCGTGGGTGCGGCGCCGGCCGTCACCGGCGCGACGGTCACCGTGAGCGCTGACGTGACAACGGTCGTGACGACGGCGGCGGTGACTGCGGTTTGCCTGCGCACGTGACTCTCCTTCAGCCCCCGCGACCCTCTGTGTCGCTGCGAGCGTAACCCGCCCGGTCGTCCAGGCCCACGCCCCGCATCGCTCCTACGCCGTTCTCCGGACAGGGCCGGTCTGCTCCGCGGCCGGTGCCTGAGAACCGGGGTCCGGCAGGCCCAGCAGCCCGGAGTAGAGGAGGTCCAGCGCCTCGCACATCTCCTCGGAACCGAAGTGCGACCGGACACGCTGGCGGCCTCGCTCGCCCATCAGCCTCGCCTCGTACGGGTGCTGGAGCATCCACACGGTGGACTCGGCGAGCCCGTCGACGTCGCCCGGCTCGGCCAACAGTCCGGTGACTCCGGACTCCACGAGGTCAGGTACGCCGTTGACCGCGGTGGCCACGACCGGCCGGCCCGAGGCCATCGCCTCGGTGAGCGCGCGTCCGAGACCCTCGTGGCGAGACGGGACGACGTACACGTCGAAGCTCGCCGCGATCCGCGGCGCATCGGGCCGGAACCCGGTGAACAGGATCTGCACGCCGAGCCTGTCCGCCTCCTCGCGGGTCTGTTCCTCGAGGCCGCCACTCTCGAGGGTGGTGTCCCCGACCATCACGAAGACGGCATCGGGGAACTCACGCTGCACGCGGGCACACATCCGGACGAAGTCCAGCGGTGCCTTCTGGGCGACGATTCGCCCGACCGTGCCCACGACCGGCACACCCTGAGCGATGCCGAGGTCCGCCCGCACTCCGGCGTCCTCGAACGTCGGGATAGCGGCCAGGTCCACGGCTGAGGGAACGATGCACACCCGGCCGGGAGGCGCGACCCGTTGTTCGACGGCCTGCCGGGCCAGCCGCGGGGCGACGGCGACGTACTGATGGGCGAAGCGGCGGACCAACCGCTCGAGGAGGAGGTACATCCGACGCCGGGACGCGGACAGGCCGTCGTGCGCCGCAAGGATGTGGAACGTGTGCAGCACGACGGGGGTGCCTGCCAGCCGGGCCGCGAGGCGGCCGATCAGCCCTGCCTTGGAGCAGTGCGTGTGCACCACGGTGAACTGTTCCCGGCGGATCAGCCCGACGAGCTCCTGGCAGGCCCTGAGGTCGTGCCACGGTGAGATGCGTTCGCGCATGTGCGAGAGCTCCACCGTGCGCACGCCCGCAGCCTCTGCCTGGGCCCACAGCGGTCCGCCGGGCATCGCCGCGACCCAGGTCTCGTAGCGGTCCGGGTCCATGCCCGCCGCCGAGACGAGGGTGTTGCCGCCCGATCCTGCGATGAACCGGGTGATCACGTGGAGGACCTTGATCTTGGGCAGCTCCGGCTGCGGCGGCAGGCGGTGCGCTGGTACCCGCCCCGAGGGGAGCGGAGGCCACGTCGAGCTCATCGACGTCACACCTCCTGGACGACCCGGCGAGACGCGTCGTCAACCATCCGGGACAGCCCTTCTCTGAGAGACACCGTCGGCAGGTAGCCGAAGCCCTCCCGGGCGACCGTGGTGTCGGCAGCGGTGTGCCGGACGTCGCCCCGCTGGGACGGCAGCCGAACGACCTCGATCGGTCTGGCCAGCTCGGAGACCAGTGCGATCACCTCGTTCATCGTGGTCCGCGACCCCCCGCCGATGTTCGCGACGCCGGTCCACGGCGACAGTGCCGCCAGGTGCACCGCGTCCACGACGTCGTCGACATACGTGAAGTCACGGCTCTGCTCTCCGTCGCCGTACAGCAGGAACGGCTCGCCGGTGATCGCCGCGTCGACCAGCCGGGAGAAGGCCATGTCCGGGCGCTGCCGGGGCCCGTAGACGGTGAAGAAGCGGAGGGAGACGGTGGGAACGCCGTTGAGGCCGTAGAGCTCACACAGGTGCTCGGCGGCCAGCTTGGTGACGCCGTACGGGGAGACCGGTTGCGGCCGGAGGTCCTCGGTTGTCGGGTACGTCTCGGCGTTGCCGTAGACCGAGGAGCTGGATGCGTAGACCAACTTCCACAAGGAGCCGTCGCTCGCCGCCTCCAGCACGCGCTGGGTGGCGAGCACGTTGCGCTTGACGTACGGCACGAACTCGGTGCCCCACGAGGCGCGAACGCCCGGTTGGCCGGCCAGGTGGTAGACGACGTCGGCCGCGCGGAACAGGGAGGTCAGCGGCGCGGACACCAGGTCCATGCGGTGCAGCGTGAAGGCGGGCCGCCGCAACAACGGCGCGATGTTGGCCTCCTTGCGGCGGGGGGAGTAGTAGTCGGTGAGGCAGTCGATGCCCACGACCTCGTCGCCGGCGTCGAGCAGGCGTTCGCAGAGGTGCGAGCCGATGAACCCGGCAGCTCCCGTCACGACAGCTCTCATGTCGTCACATCCATTCTGTGGTCGGCGTCGGACATCTTCCGAGCGAGCTTGGTGAAGAGATCGAGGGTGGTGGCGTCGTCCCGGGCGAGCCCGGCCACGGCCGCCTCCGCGAGGCACAGCACGAGCACGTCGCGCCACAGCCCCGTGGGGACACCCCAGTAGCCGAGCGCGTCGGCCACCACGTGCTGCCACGTGCGGCTGGTTCTGCTGCTCCCTGTGATCACGACGCCGATCCGGGGACCCGCCGAGGCGACGACCCACTTGCCGACATCACGCAGCGGGTCCTGACCGAACCTGGCCAGCCCCCAATCGTCCACGCCGACCACCCGCCCGTCGCTGAACCGCACGTGCTGGGGACACAGGCACCCGTGAGTCACGGTCTTCGGCATGATGGTGTTCGCCAGGGCCGCGCGCGAGCGGAACACCACCCGGAGCATCGCGGACGCCCCCCGCGACGCGGCGAACGTCGCCAACATGACGTCGCAGGCCTCACGGCCGAGGTCGACAGGTCCATCCGCTTCGGCGGTGTCCTGCCACAGCACCATCAACCAGTCGAGGACCGCGACGGCTTGATCACTGACGCTGCCCGGGGCCTCACTCGAGCGGCTCGATCCCGCTCCCGGCAGGGCCGTGAGCACGACGCCACGCTCGTCCCCGACTGTGACCGTTCGCACCACGGCAGGCACGGTGTCGCGCGCTGCCGGCCGGAGCCGATGGCCGAGCTCGCTCAGGAGTCGGCGCTCGCCGTCGACGGCTTCCCAGCTGTGGCTGTCCGACGAAATCGCGACGACATGGGTGGGCCGAGCGTCATTCGCGCCGCCCAGCACAAGCCGGCGGGACCCCGGCGCCGCTCCGCGGACGATGTCGACCACCACCAGGCCCTCGCGGTTCAGGAACGACTGCAGGTCGAGGTCGGCGGTCATGGTCGGGAGCTCTCGTGGACGGAGGGGCCGGGGGCACGGGGGCGGTTCATCAGTAGTCGTCGGGGTACAGCGCCCCGCCCGTCATCGGCAAGAGAGGCGTGTTCGGGTGGTAGTCCGGCAACATTCGGCGAAGAAGCTCGCGAACCGCAACGGCGTCGTTGTGCGCGGCGAGGTCGTACAGCGCACGCAGCTGCCGATGGAGCCCGCCGACGCGCTGGTCGCTGACCGTCCGGAAGATCCTGGGGTGGTCGGTCGACAACGGGTGCTCGTGCTCGCTGAACAGCGCCTCGTTCAACTTCTCGCCCGGCCGCATGCCGGTGAACCGGACCTCCACGTCCGAGCGGTGCATGAGGTTGGCGAAAGACTGGGCGATGTCCAGGATGCGCACCGGCTCACCCATGTCGAGGACGAAGATCTCGCCGTCGCTGGCCAGGTGTGCCGCCTCGACGACCAGACCGGCGGCCTCCTCGATCGTCATGAAGAAGCGGGTCATGTCGGGATGGGTGACCGTGATCGGCAGGTTGTTGCGCATCTGCTCGGCGAGCACCGAGAGCAGCGACCCGCGGCTGCCGAGAACGTTCCCGAAGCGCACAGCCGCCACAGTGGTCGCCTGGCCGCGCTCCTCCTGGACCAGCATTTCGGCCAGGCGCTTGGTCGCGCCGAGGACCGACGTCGGGTCAGCGGCCTTGTCGGTCGAGATCAGGATGAACTTGTCCGACTGGTGCTTGAGCGCGGCCCAGAGCACGTTCTCGGTCCCGCGGACGTTGGACTTCACCGCCTCGCAGGGGTGCTTCTCGAGCAGCGGCAGGTGCTTGTGCGCGGCGGCGTGGAAGACGAGGTCCGGCTTGACCTCGGCGAAGATGCTGTCGACCCGCTCGCGGTCACGGATGTCGGCGACCACGCAGTCGTCGTTGTCGAGGAGCCCCTCGCCCCACAGCTCGAGCTGGAGACGGTGCAGGTTGGACTCGTCGTGGTCGAGCATGACCAGGCGGCGCGGACCGAACCCGAAGGCCTGCCGGCACAGCTCGCTCCCGATAGAGCCTCCAGCTCCGGTCACCAGGACCACGCGGTCGGTGATCTCGGCGCCGGCGGCGGCGCTGACGACGTGGATCTCGTCGCGGCCCAGCAGCCTGCCGACGTCCATCCACCGCATGTCAGTGCCGGCGACCGTGCGCTCGAGGGCCGCCACGAACGACGGCAGGTAGCGCACGCTCGCACCAGCGGCTGCGGCACGGTTCGCCACGTCGCGGAACACGTCGGGATCGAGCCGCGGAATGGCGAAGACGACGACGTCGACCTGCTCCCGCAGGGCGATCTCGGTGAGCTCGTGCAGTCGCCCGAGGACAGGCAGGCCGTCGCCCGCCTCGGCCCAAGGATCGTCGTCGAGGAATCCGATCGGTCGCAGGCCGAACTCCGGCGTCGCGGCGAGGTCACGCGCGAGAGCCTGTCCGGCGATTCCCGCCCCAACGACGAGAGTCCTCATCAGCTGGCGCTGGGTCGCGCCTAGGCGCGACATCTCGAGGTCCGGGTGGCGCGATCCATTGAGCAGCGTCATGCGATGACCTCTCGTGAGTGAACCGGCGTCAGGACTTCCGCGACCGATGTGCAGACGCGGTCCACCTCGTTGTCGGTCAGATCAGGAAACATGGGAAGGGACAACAGCTCCGGGAAGACGTGGTCGGCGCCGCTCAGCGGCGTCGGCTGCACCGTCGTCCCCCGGTAGTACGTCAGGTGGTGGAGGGGGATGAAGTGCACCGACGTGGCCACGCCGCGAAGCTCGAGCTCCGCCGACAGCGCGTCCCGGGTGATCGGTGACTGCTGGGTCACCCGGACGACGTACAGGTGCCAGGCGTGCCGTCCGTCGCGGGGTTCCCGCGGAAGCTGGAGGCCAGGGATGCCGGCGAGCGCGTCCTGGTAGGCGAGGGCGATGGCGGTGCGGCGCTTCTGCCATGCGTCGACGTTGGTCAGCTGGACGCGTCCGATCGCCGCGGCCACGTCCGGGAGGTTGGCCTTGATCCCGTCCTCCGCGACGTCGTATCGCCACGACCCGCCGGGTTCGTAGCGGCGCCAGGCATCGCGGGACATGCCGTGGAGCCGGCCACAGCGGATGGCGTCAGCCAGTTCCGGATCGTCGGTGGCAACCATCCCGCCCTCACCGATCGGCAGGTTCTTGGTGGCGTAGAAGCTGAAGCAGGCGGCGCGGGACCTGCTGCCTACCCGGCGTGTGCCGGCCCAGGTGCCCACGGCGTGAGCGGCGTCCTCGACGATCCGAGACAGCGGCAGGCCGGCCGCTGCGGCCAGCTCGTCGACCTTGGCGGCAGCACCGGCGTAGTGCAGGACCACCATCGCCGCGACCCCACCGACCCTGCGGGCCGCCTCACCAACCGTCGCCGCCGATGCTGTTCCCGTGATGGGATCGACGTCGACGAGCACGGCCACGTGTCCGGCGTGCTGCACGGCCCCGGCAACGCCGCAGAACGTGATCGTGGGCACGAGCACGAGCGATCCGGCCGGCAGGTGCATGGCTCGCAAGCACAGCTCGATGGCCGCGGTGCACGACGAGACCGACACTGCCTCGGCAGCGCCGACCCACGAGGCGAACTCCTCCTCGAACGCCGCGCACTCGGGCCCGGAGGTCAGCCAGCCCGAGGCCAGTGACCGTTGACCGGCGAGCCGGGCCTCCGGCGTCACAACCGGCCTCGTGAACGGCACAGTCTCCGTCGTCATCCGCGCACCCCCTTGCCCCCATTGCCGTCTGTCCGACTCCCGAAATCTATGGAGGAAGTCCGGTGGTCCGGATCGACCAACGTGACGACTTGTCGTACGTCAGGTGCGCGACGACGTGGGCAATCCGGCTCGTCGCGATGAGATCGCGGGCGCGCCACACGGTCGGCCGGAGGCACCCAACGACGCCAGCCCAGCCGCGGGAGTCAGCGCGTGGAGCCCGTCTTGTGCACGAGCGACACGGCCGCCAGCGTCGAGTGCACCCCGAGCTTGCGCAGGATGTGGTTGATGTGCGTGCGGACGGTGTGTGGAGACAGCATGTAGAGGTCGCCGATCTCTGGCCTGGTCATCCCTCGTGCCAGGCACTCGAGGATCTCCAGCTCTCGTGGGGAGAGCTTCGCCGCCGCCGACTCCGCAGACACGCGAGCCCGTTCGTCGGCCAGGAGAGCCTCGAGCAGCAGCGTCGACAGCCGCGGTGGCACCCAGGTCTCGCCGTCCGCCACTCCGTACAAGACCTGGAGAAGCTCCCGTGCACTGACGGTGGGGCGCACCCAGCCGCGGGCTCCGGCGCGGACGATAGCGGTCAACAGCTCCCCGTCCATGGCTTCGCTGAGCGCCACCACGGCAAGGCCCGGCGACGACCCACACAGCTCGCGGACGTGTTCTGGGCCGAATCCGTCGTCGCCACCCACGCCAATCAGGACGATGTCGACGTCCCCACGGGCCACGGCGCCGCGGACCCACTCCCAGCTGGTGTGAGCGACGACGACGTCGACGACGGACTCGGCCCGGAGGAAGCTCTCGAGCAGCTCAGCCCACGTGCGCTGCGGATGGAGCAGGGCGAGCCGAAGTGGCGCACGAGGGCGCGGTGCCAGCATCATTCTGCGACCGCACGAGATGGTCGGCCGCTCTCGTGGAGCAGAGCCACTGCCTGAAGGCGGGAGTGCACTCCGAGCTTGGAGAGAATCGCCTGGATGTGACTGCGGACGGTGCTGTTGCGGATACCGAGTCGCCTGACGATCTCAGACGTCTGCAGGCCGTCGGCCAGGCATCCGAGCACGACCCTCTCTTGTTGCGTGAGGCGATCGAGCACCTGTGGTTGCTTCGTTGGTCCGGTCGGATTGGAGCCCAGTCGACGCAACAGTGTCTTGTCGATCGAGGACTCCCCTTGAGCCGCCTGCCGCAGAGCTTGGACGATGCCGCTGAGGCGTTGGTCCTTCCTGACATAGCCGGCGACGCCGATCTTCATCGCCTCGCGCAGGGGCGCCAACTGGTCCGAACCGGTGAGGATGACGACACGCGTACGCGGATGGCTCCGGGCCACCTCGCGGGCAGCGGTCAAACCGTCACTGTCCGGGAATCCGAGGTCGATCAGGAGGAGGTCGGGATCGAACGACTTGACCGCGGCGACGGCGTCAGCGGGGCTGGATGTCGCCGCCTCGATCGTGAACCCCTGCGACCCAAGGGCCTTCGACAACGCCTCCAGCAGCAGACGGTGGTCGTCGCACAGCACGATGCGCACGACTACCAACCTGGGGCGAGGGGCAGGCGCATGGTCACCAGCGCGCCGCCGAAGGTGGAAGTCCCGCAGGAGAGCTCACCACCGAACCGTTCGAGAAAGCGTCGTACGCCGACCAGACCATGCCCCTGTTGTGTCGCCACGTGCCCGAATCCGGGACCGTCATCGGCAACCTCCAACACCGCTTTGCGATCCTCGGCCCAGACCCGCACGTCGACTCGTCCGCCGTCGGCTGTGGCTCGCGTGGCGTTGTCGATGAGGTTGCGCGCAGCCCGCTCGAGCTCCACTGGGTCCACGAGCACCGGCGTCGGGCCGAGCTCGGTGAACCTGACCTCGTACGGCGCGCTCGTAGGCGCCAACGAACACGGAACGGCGACCACATCCCCGAGGTCGACCACCATGACGCACTCGTCATCAACCGTGCTGCTGAGCAGGCGCCTCATCCAGCCCACCTGTGCCTGGAGCTGGTCCAGGGCGGCGGTCACCTGCGGTGGCAGGTCCCCGGCGCACGAAAGCGCCTCCACCTCCAACGTCATTGCCGCCAGCGGCTGACGAAGATCGTGCCTGAACCGGTCGCCAACCGGTCCGTGTAACCCCCTCCGCATATCTGGCGATCCGCCAGGCGCCCGACTCGGGCGCCTCACGTTTGCATCTAACAGATCGACCCTCTCACCGGTCATCGTCCCCGTCCCCCATGTCCCCCGACCCGAGAAGCTTTGTAGTCCCCTTTTCGATCCCCTCAGTTCACGCACGATCCCCCGTACGTTTACCGAGGGGGTGACCAATATATGTCCGAACATGCCGCATTTGACCGGCCGGACCCAAGAAATAGCCCATATGCACCCCGCGATACCTAGGGTGCTCCTCAAGATGGCGTATCCGCGAATACCGCATTTGGCGGAAACCGGTCGGTGATCTGGTGCTCCGGGGGTCCAAGCGGTGCCCTGTCCGGTCCGGCCACGGCCTCGCTGCCCAGGTCAGCGGCTCCATGGCGACAACCGACTGTGGATATCCGTATGGGCGCAGATATTCCGCGAGCACGGGACTGGGGTGAGATCATTTCCGATTTGTTTGACAATTCTACTAACGGAGCCGCTTGCGGACTCGGCGCCGGGTGCGGGCGGCGGCAACGCGACCCGCCGCCCGCTCGGGTCGCCGCCCACCGCGTCGAGTCCGCCCCACGCCTGGCCCACCACGACGACCGAGGATCATCGGCCCGGCTGGTCGGGCGACGTAGAGTTCGCGCATGGCCGGAGCGGACCAGGACGAGGACTATGTGCCCGACGACGACGCGCCGCCGTACTGGTTCGGCGGTCAGCACCTGCCGCACGACTCGCGCCGGATGGGGCTGACCCATCACGTGCCCGACGGCGCGCTGCTCGACTTCGCCGGCTCGCTGGACTCGAGCAAGACACTGCACCGGGCGACCGCCTGGGTGATGCTGGTCGTCTTCGGGCTGCCGGTGTTCTTCTACGTGCTGCGACTGGTCCTCGACGTCGCCGGCTAGCCGGACCCGCCGCTGAGCGCGAGGCTGGGCTCATGGCACAGATCAAGCAGCTGCGGCTCGTGGTGCACGCGGAGGACTACGAGCAAGCCCTGGTGTTCTTCCGCGACGTCCTCGAGATGCCCACCGCCGAGGCGTACGCCGGCGACGACGGCGCCGAGGTCACCATCCTCGACGCCGGCCGCGCGACCCTCGAGCTCGCCAACACCGCGCAGGTCGAGATGATCGACGACGTCGAGGTGGGCCGCCGCGTCGCACCGCACCTCCGGCTGGCGCTGGAGGTCGACGACTGCGACGAGGCGACCCGAGCGGCGCTCGGTGGCGGGGCGGCGAGCGTCGCACCGCCCACCCGGACGCCGTGGAACTCGCTCAACGCCCGGATGGACGCCCCCGCCGGCGTCCACCTGACGCTCTTCCAGGAGCTGGGCGAGACCGACTGACGAACGGCGGCTCTCAGCCGGCCGCCGGCCCGTAGGCGAGGTGGACGACACCGTTGTCGTAGACGTCGTGCGCCACCAGCGCGAGCTTGGTCGAGCCCTCGCCGTCGGCCCAGAACTTCTCGCCCTCGCCCAGCGCGATGGGGTAGACGAACAGGTGCAGCTCGTCGACCAGCCCGTCCGCGAGCATGCCCCGCACCAGCTGGCCGCTGCCGGAGACATAGATGACGCCGTCGCGCTCTTCCTTGAGCCGGCGGATGGCGTCGGCGTCGTACGCGCCGATCGGCGTGCTGTTGTTCCACTCCTCCTCGAGCGGCTGGGCGCCGACGACGAGCTTCTCGCTCTCGTTGAAGAACGGGGCGCCCGGGTCGTCCTCGGCCGTGCGGTCGCGCCACGCGGGGGCGAACATCTCATACGTACGCCGCCCCAGCAGGATGGTGTTCGAGCCGCCCGCGATCGCGCCGATCGTCTCGCCCATCTTGGGATCGAAGCCGAACTCGAACGTCCAGGTCGGCGACTCGAAGACGCCGTCGAGGGCGATGAACTCGTGCACTGCGATGGTGGCCATGGTGGGTCCTCTCGTTGGGTACGTGTCGACACAGCCACGAACGGCGCTCCCAGGATCCGACAGGTGCAGCGAAGGAAGCTGGATCAGACGAGGCTGGCGAGGATGTTGAAGGCGGCGAGAGAGCCGACCAACGCCACGCCGTAGCAGAGCACCGCGGTCAGCACCTTTCGCTTGATCTGCAGACCGTCGTAGAGCGTGTAGCGGAAGCGGTGCGCGCTGTGCACCAACATCATCACGAACAGGCCCAGCAGCACCAGCGCCGTCAGCGGGTGGCTGACAACGGCGAGCAGGTGGGCGTGGTCCGGCCGCTCGATCCAACCGAGCGGGATCGCGAACGCGAACAAGAAGACCAGGATCGGCAAGAAGACGGCCGCCGTCACGCCCCCGCCGCTGAACATCAGCCACACCAGCGGCGTGACACGACGCTTGGTCATTGCGTGACCAGCCAGAAGACGAAGGCGGACACCACCGCGAGGCCGACGTACTGCGCCGCGATGACCAGCAACGGCGGCACCGCGATCCCGCGCACCTTGGGCGGCATCGCCTGCGGGGTGAGGCTGAACCACGTCACCGTGTGCAGCACGAGGAAGGCCGCCGCGACGATGTTCAGCGCCACGATGACGGGCGAGCCCGCCCAGTCGACGAAGTCGTCGTACGCCGCCTCGCCGCGGCCGACGGCTCGCACCAGGAGGAGCAGGAACACCACGAACCAGGCCACGAAGATGCTGCTCAGCTCGCGCATCACGAACACGAAGTAGGAGCGCTTGCGCAGCCACCACCAGGTCGACATCGGGCGTCGGTAGAGCTGGTCGTCCGCCGGCGTGCGCTGGGCCATCGGCGTCATCGGGCGCCCCGCGGGAGCAGGAACGCCTTCACCGACTCGTTGGCGGCCTTGACCTTGTAGCGCTGGATGGCGCCCGCCGGGTCGACGTGCTTGGGGCACACCCGCGTGCACTCACCGACGAACGTGCAGCCCCAGACGCCTTCGTGCTCGATGAGGACGTCGAGCCGCTCGCGCGCGCCCTGGTCGCGGGAGTCGAGGTCGTAGCGCTCGGCGAGCGCGATGGCGGCCGGCCCGATGAACGTGGGGTCGAGGCCGTAGACCGGGCAGGCGGCGTAGCAGAGCATGCAGTTGATGCACATGCTGAACTGCTTGTAGGCGTCGAGCTCGTCGGGCGTCTGGAGGTACTCCCCGTCGATCTCGGTGACGTCGTCGTCTCGGATGATCCAGGGCTTGACCCGGGGAAGCTTCTCCATGAAGTCGGAGATGTCCACGACCAGGTCGCGGACCACCGGGAAGTTCGCCAGCGGCTCCACCTTGATCGGGCCCGGCGCGTAGTCGGACAGGAAAGTGGCGCAGGTCAGCTTGGGCTCGCCGTCGACGTTCATGCCGCAGCTGCCGCAGATGCCCATCCGGCACGACCACCGGAAGTTCAGGCTGGTGTCGACCTCGTCCTTGACGTAGTTGAGCCCGTCGAGAACGGTCCACTCCTTGCGCAACGGGACGGCGAACTCGTCCCACCCGGGCTCGCGGTCCTTGTCGGGCCGGTACCTCGCCACGCGCAGGTCGATGCTGTCCTGCTTTTCGCCCTGACTGTCGCCCGCCATGCCCTACCTTCCGTAGACCCGTTCGCCCGGGGGCCACTTCGTGATCGTCACCGGCAGCTGCTCCACCCGTGACGTGCCGTCGTCGTTGCGGTGCACCAGCTGGTGCGTGAGGAAACGGTCGTCGTCGCGGTCGGGGAAGTCGGTGCGCTGGTGCGCTCCGCGAGACTCCTCCCGCAGCAGCCCGGACTGCAGCATCGACTCAGCGATGTCGAGCATGTTGCCGAGCTCGAGGGCACCGACGAGCTCGGTGCTGAAGGTCCTGCTGGTGTCGCGGATGCCGATCCGCGCCAGCCGGCCCTGCAGCTCCCGCAGCTCATCCATCCCCTTGGCCATGTCGGGGCCGTTGCGGTAGATCCCGGCGGACTCCTCCATGGTCGTCTGCATCTGGTCGCGGATCGACGAGACCGCGTCATCGGGCGGTGGCACCGTGTCGAGCAGCTTCTCGAGCCGGCGCACCTCGTCGGCAGCCTGGCTCTCGATCACCGACGGCGGCCCGCTCGCGGTGGAGGCGTACTCGGCGGCCGCGCGGCCGGCCCGGGCGCCGAAGACCAGCAGCTCCGGCAGCGAGTTGGAGCCCAGCCGGTTGGCGCCGTTGATGCTCACGCAGGCGGTCTCGCCCGCGGCGTACAGGCCTCCGACCGGGGTCGCCCCGTCGATGTCGGTGTGGACGCCGCCCATCATGTAGTGCACGACGGGTCGGACGGGGATCAGCTCGGTCACGGGGTCGATGCGTTCGTACTTCAGGCACAGCTCGCGGACGAACGGCAGCTTGGTGTCGATGAGCTTGGCGCCCAGGTGGCGCAGGTCGAGGTGGACGACGGGGCCGTACGGCGAGTCGACGGTGCGGCCCTTCTCCACCTCGTGCACGAACGCCTGGGAGAGCCGGTCGCGGGGGCCGAGCTCCATGCTGCGCAGCTCCGGCTCCGGCGTCGGCGTGCCGAGGTCGTAGTCCTGGAGGTAGCGGTAGCCGTCCTTGTTGAGCAGCCAGCCGCCCTCGGCCCGGGTGGCCTCGGTGATCAGGATGCCGGTGAACGGCAGGCCGGTCGGGTGGTACTGGACGAACTCCATGTCCTTGAGCGGCGCGCCGGCGCGGTAGGCCAGCGTCATTCCGTCGCCGGTGTTGATGTTGGCGTTGGTGGTGAACGGGAAGACCTTGCCGCAGCCGCCGGTGGCCAGCACCACTGACTTCGCGAGGATCGTCTCGATCCGGCCGGTCATCAGGTCGAACGCCACGACCCCGTGCACCCGCCCCTCGTCGACGAGGAGCTTGGTGACGAACCACTCGTCGTACCGCTTGACGGCGCGGTACTTCAGCGACGTCTGGAAGAGCGCGTGCAGCATGTGGAACCCGGTCTTGTCGGCAGCGAACCAGGTGCGCATCTTCTTCATGCCACCGAACGCCCGCACCGCGACGTGGCCATCGGGCTGCCGGCTCCAGGGGCAGCCCCAGTGCTCGAGCTGCAGCAGCTCCCGCGGCGCTTCCTCGACGAACGCCTCGATGGCGTCCTGGTCGCCGAGCCAGTCGCTGCCCGAGATGGTGTCGTAGATGTGCTCGTCACGGCTGTCGTCCGCGGCGATGACGCCGGCCGCGCCGCCCTCCGCAGACACGGTGTGGCTGCGCATCGGGTAGACCTTCGAGACCACCGCGACGTCGAGCTCCGGGTTCGTCTCCGCGATCGCGATGGCGGCTCGCAGACCGGCCCCGCCGCCGCCCACGAGGAGTACGTCGTGGGCGGCGATCGTCGCCCCGTCACTCACCGCGAAGCTCTTGGTCCATCAGCACCTTGCCGTTGTGGTGGACGGTCATGAGGTGGACGCTGCCGTCGTGGAACTCCTCCTTGGACCCCGCGCACCCGCAGTCGTAACGCAGATCCTCGGTGACCAGCCCCTGCTCGTCCTCGGTCACGAACCGCTCCCCGGGACGCGGGTGCCCGCAGGGCGCCATCCTCGGCTCGAACCGGCTCACCGCCGTCGTCATCGCAACCTCCCAGGTGAAGGGCTGACCGTCGACCTTGGCCCACCTTCCTACGTCACGCCGGGATTGTGAAGGGCACTCACCCAGGGTTGTACTGGCTCGCGGTGAACACCGCACCCTGCGGGTCGCCGATCACGGCTTCGAGCGTCCAGTCGGTGTCCCTGCGCTCGAGCACCGTCCCACCCAGCCGCTGCGCCACGGCGGCTGTCGCGTCGCGGTCGGAGACGGCGAATGAGATGTGCCAGTGCGGCTCCTCGTCGGGCGCCGCAGGCGCCAACCAGCCGATCGCGTCGGCGAACCCGGGTGGCACTCCGGCGCCCGCCTGGCGGGCATGGATGTCGGGATCCGAGGTGGCCGCCAGGTGGTCGCCGTACCCGGGCACGCGGATCATCGTCGCGAACTCGATGTCGTGGAAGGACCAGCCGAACACGTTGGCGTAGAAGGCCGCCGACGGCTCCGGATCGGCGGCGTGCAGATCGCTGAAGTTCCATGAGCCGGGTGCGTTGACGATCTGGACGCCCAGCCGGCGGCGCGGCTGCCACAGCCGGAACGGGACGTCGAACGGATCCGCGCAACCGACCGAGCGACCGGCGTCCCCGACGTCGGTCGGTGCTTCGAGCACCTGCCCGCCCGAAGCCGTGACCCGGGCGGCTGCTGCATCGGCATCGGCCACCGAGATGTGGGTGCGCCACGTGGACGACGCGGGACCGCCGCCGCCCGGAGCCGCTGCCAGGCCCGCGGAGTCGAAGCCGTCGAGCTGGGCGACGAGGTAGGGGGCGGGAGCGTCGGGCGACGTCGCGTCGGCGAAGGTCCAGCCGAACAACCCGCCATAGAAGGCCTGCGCGCCCGCGACGTCCTGGTGTTCGACGTCGATCCACGAGGTGACGCCTTCGGGGTAGCTGCGCGGCTCCGACATGCGTTTCCTCCTCGCCTCGCAGCCTCCTTGGAAGAGTAGTTCCGAAAGCGACGGAGGCCGCCACCCTGTGCCACCGTGGGGTCGTGTTCCGTCTGCTCGGCCTCCTCGCTGGACTGTCCGCGGCCACCGACCTCGGCACAGGCTCGGGCGAGGACGAGTCGTTGCGGCGTTGCCTGGTCGCCACCCGGTTCGCGCGGTCGCTCGGCTGCTCCGATGAGGATGTCTCGGCGGTCCTCCACGTGTCCCTGCTCGCGCATCTGGGCTGTACGGCGTACTCCCACGAGAGCGCAGCGATCTGGGGTGACGACATCGCCTCCACACGGCTCGCCTTCCTCACCGACTGGACGGACCGGAAAGACATCCTGCGCACCTTCGTCCCTGGCCTGGCCGAGGCGACTGGAGGCTCGCGGATGGGTGTGCTCGCGACGGCGTTGACGTCGGGTCGCCGGATGGACAGGGAAGGTCCGCCCGCCACGTGCGAGGTGGCCCGGGACGCGGCGCGACGGCTCGGGTTGCCCGAACCCGTCCGGGACGGGCTACACAGCATCCTGGCCATGTGGAACGGGGAGGGCCATCCGACGTTGCGCGGTGAGGAGATCCCGTTGTGCACGCGCATCGTCCACGTCGCGGGCACCGCGGTGATGTTCCAGATGCACGCGGACGCCGACACCGCGCTGTCGCAGGTGGCCAGCCGCGCGGGCAGCTACCTCGAGCCCGCGCTCGCAGACTCGTTCGATCCCTCGCTTCTGGCAGGTCTAGACGACGGCGACCCGTTCCAGGGCGTTCTCGACACCGAGCCCGACCCCGTGCGGTTCGTCGACGAGGCCGAGTTGCTGGAGGTGGCGCGCACCTTCGGAGATCTGGTCGACCTCAAGAGTCCCTGGCTCCAGGGACACGCGTCGGCCGTCGGCGACCTGGCCGGCGACGCCGCGGTGGCCCTGCTCGGTCGTGACGATGCCCGGACGGTCCGACTGGCGGGCCATCTGCACGACGTAGGCCGGATCGCGGTTTCCAGCCGGATCTGGGACAAGCCCGGCCCGCTGTCGGGCACCGAACGCGACCAGGTGGAGCTTCATCCCTACTACTCCGAACGCGTCCTCTCCCGTGTGCCCGAGTTGGCCGGGGTGGCCCGGCTCGCCGGCCTGCATCACGAACGGTGCGACGGCAGCGGCTATCACCGCGGTCTGACGGCCGCCGCCGTACCAATGCCGGCCCGGGTCCTCGCCGCCGCGGACCGCTACCGGTGCCTGGTCGAGGACCGGCCCTACCGCACAGGGTTACCGGCGGTTGACGGGGCAGCGCGCCTGCGCGTCGAGGCGCGAAACAGCGGGCTGGACGGCGACGCTGTTGAAGCGGTGCTCGAAGCGGCAGGTCACCGTCGGGGAGCGCGGCGTCCACGCGCGTCGGGGCTGACCGAGCGGCAGGTCGAGGTGCTGCGACTCGTGGCCGCCGGGCTGTCGAACCGCGAGATCGCCAAGCGGCTGGCCATCTCTCCCCGGACCGCTGAGCACCACGTCCAAGACGTCTATCTCAAGATCGGGCTCTCCACCCGTGCCGGCGCGACGTTGTTCGCGATGGAGCACGGGCTGCTGGACAAGCCTGGGTAGGCCTACCCATGCACCAGCAGGTCCGGCCGTCGACGCTGGTGCCATGATCGCGACGACCACCGGCGAGCGCACCACTCAGGAGTCCCTGTTCACGCGGGCGTTCGTGATGCTCGGGCTTGCCGAGCTGGCCTACTTCACGGGCGTCGGCGTGGCGGTCTACGTGCTGCCCCTCTACGTCACCGGCCCACTGGGGTCCGACCGGGCCGCTGCCGGGGTCGCCTTCGGAGCGTTCGCAGTGTCGGCGCTGTTGCTGCGGCCGCTGGCCGGGCGGTTCGCAGACGTGTGGGGCCGCCGCCCCCTGCTGATAGGTGGTGCCGTCCTGTGCGCGGTATGCACCGCGCTGATGGCACACGCCGGTTCGCTGGCAATCGTGGTGCTGCTGCGGCTGCTGCTCGGTGTTGCCGAGGCCGCCTTCTTCGTGGCCGGCTTTGCCGCGTTGGCCGATCTGGCGCCAGTCTCCCGGCTCGGCGAGGCCCTGAGCTACAACTCACTGGGCCTGTACCTGGGCCTGACCATCGGTCCACCCCTGGGCGAGGTGCTCGTCGAGGCCTGGGGCTTCGCCGTCGGATGGTACGGCGGCGCCGGGCTGGCGGCGATCGCTGCGCTGACGGCGATGACCATCGGCGAGACTCGAGAGCCGGCCATCGCGGCCGGGCCCACCCGGCTGATCCATCGCAAGGGCATCCCGGCCGGCCTCGCGTTCCTCGCCTCGCTCGTGGCAATGGGTGGGTTCCTGAGCCTGGCGACGCTGCATGCGCAGGGCGTCGGGATGGGCAACGCGAGCGTCCCGCTTCTCGCCTACGGTGCGATGGTCGTCGCCTGTCGCATCGTGTTCGCCAAGGTGCCCGACCGGTTGCCCTCGCTACCTCTCGGCGCGGCGGCCCTGGCAACCATTGCTGCCGGCCTGATCGTGCTGGCCATCTGGTCCGAACCGATCGGAGCCGTTTCTGGCAGCCTCCTGCTCGCGGTCGGGGTCACCTTCAGCACACCGGCCTTTTTCTCCGCGATCTTCTCGACCGCGGCAGTGTCCGAGCGAGGGGCTGCGGCAGGCACCGCGAGCGTCTTCATGGACCTCGGGCTCGGCGGCGGCCCGATCCTGCTCGGCGTGGTCGCCCAGGGCTACGGCATCCCCGTCGCATTCGCGATCGCCGCCGGTGTCGCCATGGCGGGCGCTTTGTGGGCCCTCCGTCTGGCCAGGCCGCGTGGAACGTGATCTCGATGTCGGGTAGTGCCGTCGATTCGGGTCACCAGGTGGCACAGGTCGACGGCAAACCCATCTGGTGGGCTAGCGGTGCGCTCAGTGGGCCATGTCGACGAAGCGGGAGTAGTGGCCCTGGAAGGCCACGGTGATGTCGCGGGTCGGGCCGTTGCGGTGCTTGGCCACGATCAGGTCGGCCTCGCCTGGGCGGGTCGACTCCTTCTCGTAGATGTCCTCGCGGTGCAGCAGGATCACCATGTCGGCGTCCTGCTCCAAGGACCCCGACTCGCGCAGGTCGCTCATCATCGGGCGCTTGTCGCCGCGCTGCTCAGGACCACGGTTGAGCTGGGAGAGCGCGATGATCGGCACCCCGAGCTCCTTGGCCAGCAGCTTGATCTGGCGGGAGAACTCCGAGACCTCCAGCTGGCGCGACTCGACCTTCTTGCCCGAGGTCATCAGCTGCATGTAGTCGATGACGATCAGTCGCAGGTCGTGGCGCTGCTTGAGCCGCCGCGCCTTGGCCCGGATCTCCATCATCGTCATGTTGGGCGAGTCGTCGATGAACATCGGCGCCGAGGACACCTCGGCCATCTTGCGCGCCAACTTGGACCAGTCTTCGTCGTTCATCTGGCCGTTGCGGATGTGGTTGAGCGGCACCCGCGCCTCGGCCGACAGCAGGCGCATGGTGATCTCAGAACGCGTCATCTCGAGGCTGAAGAAGCAGCTGGTCAGGTTGTTCTGGATCGACGCCGCGCGGCACAGGTCGAGCGCCAAGGTCGACTTGCCGACCGCAGGCCTCGCCGCGACGATGATCATCTGGCCGGCGTGCAGACCGTTGGTCAGGTCGTCGAGGTCGGCGAAGCCGGTGGGTACGCCGTAGAGGCCGGCCTCGCGGTTGCCGATGGCCTCGATCTCGTCGAGGACGCCGTCCATGATGTCGGACAACGGCGCGTAGTCCTCGGACGTGCGCCGGTCGGTGATCTTGTAGACCGTCTCCTGGGCGCTGTCGACGACGTCGTCGACCTGGCCCTGGCCGGCGTAGCCCAGCTGCACGATCTTGGTGCCGGCGTCGACGAGCCGCCGCAGGATGGCCTTCTCGCGGACGATCTCGGCGTAGTAGCCCGCGTTGGCCGCGATCGGGACGTTGGCAGACAGCGTGTGCAGGTAGGGCGCGCCACCGACCCGCGCCAGCTCGCCGCGCCGGTTGAGCTCGGCGGCGACGGTCACCGGGTCGGCCGGGTCGCCGCGGCCGTAGAGGTCGATGATCGCGTCGTGGATGATCTCGTGAGCGGGCCGGTAGAAGTCGACGCCGCGCAGGTGCTCGGAGACGTCGGCGATGGCGTCCTTGGAGAGCAACATCGAACCCAGCACGCTCTGCTCGGCGGCGTTGTCCTGGGGCGGCGTGCGGTCGCCGGGACGGGAGGGCCGCTCGCCGGGCTGATAGGCCGCCGGACCGTCGCCCCAGTCGTCCAGCGGCGGCTCCGGCAGCCGGTCCGGGCCGAACTCGTCGCGTCCCCGACCGTCTTGCTCGGTGATGCTCACGGGGGCCTCCGGGCTGCTGACAGGTGCGGGAGTCGTGCTGGTGACGGGTTGGGACGGTGTTGCCGGGCGTCACGGGAGTGACAGAAGTGACGGTAGAGGGGACCACCGACATCGGCCATCGAGCCACCGGACGAGTGACCGTACGCCGCCGCAGGGCTCCGGCGGAAGGGCGTTATCCACAGGCCCGTCCGCTTCCTGGGGACAACGGGTCCTCGGAGGTGGAGGACGAGCCGACGACCTGTGCACCCACCTGGGGAAAGCATGTGAACGACGCCCCCGGAATAGCCTCCACATGGCCGCTGACCTGCGGAGACGTCGTCCACGGGTGTGCAAACAGAAACTCTTGCCAGATCCGTCCGTTCATCTACTCGCCATCTGGGATTCGTCCCGCGGCATGTCGACAATCAACCGATCGGAGGATGCGAAAGCCGATATCCACCTGTTCGTACACAGGAGGGTCCACGGGATCCTGGGGTGGCTGGTGGGGCTTGACGGGGACGTCCCCCGACCCCGCCCGGTCGCGCCCGTACGCTGCCGAGGTGGCCCACCCGCTCGATCGTGAGATCTGGCGGCTCGCCCTGCCTGCGTTCTTGGCCTTGATCGCCGAACCGCTCTTCCTGCTCGCCGACGCGGCCATCGTGGGGCACCTCGGCACCACCCAGCTCGCGGGTCTCGGCATCGCGGCCGTGGTGCTCCAGTCGGTGATCGGCCTGTGCGTCTTCCTCGCCTACGGCACCACGGCCGGCGTGGCCCGGCTGCTCGGCGCCGGCGACCGGCGCGCGGCCCTGGCCCAGGGCATCGACGGGGTCTGGCTGGCCGTCCTCATCGGCGGCCTGGTCACTATCGCCGGCGTCGCCCTCACGGGCCCTCTGGTCGACCTGTTCGGCGCCGACCCTGCCGTGACGGCTGCCGCGACGACCTACCTGCGCATCGCGTTCCTCGGCACCGTCCCGCTGCTCGTCATGCTGGCGACCACCGGCATCCTGCGCGGCCTGCAGGACACCCGGACGCCCCTGCTCGTCGCCGTCGCCGGCAACGGGCTCAACGTGGCCCTCAACCTGGTCCTCGTCTTCGGTGTCGGCTCGATGGCCGGGCTCGGCATCGCCGGCTCGGCCATCGGCTCGGTGATCGCCCAGGTTGCCAGCGCCGCCGTGCTCCTCGCGGTGGTCGTCCGGGCCGCCCGGGCCGAGGGCGCCGCTCTCCGGCCCGACCGCGCCGGCATCCGACTGGCCGCCCACACCGGGGTCCCGCTGGTGATCCGCACCGTCACCCTGCGCGCCGCGCTGCTCCTGACGACGTACGCCGTCGTGCTCGGCGCCGACCAGGGCCGCGACCAGCCCGTCTCCCTGGCCACCCACCAGCTCGCACTGACCATCTGGACGTTCCTGGCCTTCGCACTCGACGCGATCGCGATCGCCGCACAGGCCATCACCGGGCGGGCCCTCGGCGCCGGAGACCGCGACGGCACCCGCGCCATCACCCGGCGGATGGTCGCCTGGGGCGTCGCCTCCGGGGTGGCCACCGGGCTGGCGCTGGCCGCCTTGAGTCCCATCCTGGGGGCGCTCTTCACGGGCGACGACCGGGTCCGCGACCTGCTCACGCCCGTGCTGCTGGTCGCGGCCATCGGTCAGCCGATCGCCGGCGTCGTGTTCGTCCTCGACGGGGTGCTCATCGGGGCCGGCGACGGGCGCTACCTGGCGTGGGCGGGTCTGGCCGTGCTCGCGGTCTACGCCCCCGTGGTGCTGCTCGTCGGCGCCCTGGGTGGCGGGGTGGTGCTGATCTGGGTTGCCCTGTCAGGCGTGTTCATGGGCGCCCGGTTCCTCGTGCTCACACACCGGGCCCGGGGCGACGCCTGGCTGGTCACCGGCACCCCCGCCGCCGCCGGCTGACCCGCCTGCCGGCGGCGACTGGCGCTTGGAGGTCCGCGACGGCGAGTTCCACGAGCTCTCGAGCTCCGGCGGAAGCGGCGACGGCGGCGCCCAGGTGTTCCGCGTGCCACCGGACAAGGTGATGGTCTTCGGCGACGACCACGGCCAGACGACGTACCGCTTCCCCTCCGCCTGACACCGCATCCGCGGAGCCGCGCCTAGGGTGGCGGCCGTGAAGCCGCTCCAGCCCGTCGCGATGGGGCTGGTCATCGTCGTGCTCACGGCACGCGTCCACGGCTTCGACCTGCTGCCCGACCCGCTCGGTTGGCTGCTCGTCATCGCCGGCGTACGACGGCTGCCCGCCACCCTGCCCCGGCGCGGCCCCGTCGTCGGGCTGGCGGTGGTGGCCGGCGTCGTCTCGGTGCCGCTCTGGATCCCGCACGTCGCCGACCGGCTCTACGACACCGACCCGTCGCTGGCGTGGGCGGCAACGCTCCCCCAGCTCGGCTTCGCCGTGCTGCTCGCGGCCGGTCTGGCGGTGCTTGCCCAGCGGGCGGGCGACTCCGGCGCGGCCAGGTGGCTGAGGATCGCCCGGACGGCGTTCGTGGTGGTCGCGCTGCTGCCCGTGCTGGTCTTCGGCGGCGGCTGGGCCGACGGCGAGAGCCTGGCCGCGGCCGCCGCCGGGCTCGCCGCAGTGCTGTTCGTCGTCCTCCTGCTCATCGACGCCGGCCGCGACTGGGCGCGCGCCGAGACCGCCGAAGGGCCCGAGGTCGCGCAGACATGAGACGACCCCGGTGCCGTGAGGCACCGGGGTCGTGTCGTTTCGAGACGCTTGCTGCGCAAGCTCCTCAACCAGCGGGGGCGGTCAGGCGGGGATGACGTTGAGCGCCACGACGGCGGTCACGTCGTCTTGCAGCCTGATCGACACCTCGTGGTTGCCGAGCGTCTTGATCGGGTTGGTGACCACGATCGTGCGCTTGTCGACCTGCTCACCGGAGGCCTGCGCCAAGGCGCCGGCGATCTCGGCGGTGGTGACGGAGCCGAAGAGGCGACCACCGCTGCCGGCCCGGACCTGGAGCGCCACGGGGGCGGCCTCGAGCTTGGACTTGATGGACTCCGCGTGGTCCTGGTCGCGAACCGCGCGCGAGGAGCGGGCCTTCTTGATGGACTCGACGGTCTTCTCGCCGCCGCGGGTCCAGCGCATGGCCAGGCCGCGGGGCACGAGGTAGTTGCGGCCGTAGCCGTCCTTGACCTCGACCACGTCGCCGGGAGCGCCGAGGCCGTCGATCTCCTGGGTCAAGATGAGCTTCATGTCAGTCAACTCCTCTCAACGACCGGTGGTGGTGTAGGGCAGCAGAGCCACCTCGCGCGCGTTCTTGACGGCGATGGCCACGTCGCGCTGGTGCTGGACGCAGTTGCCGGTCACGCGGCGGGCGCGGATCTTGCCGCGGTCGGAGATGAACTTCCGGAGGAGGGTGGTGTCCTTGTAGTCGACACCGGTCGCCTTCTCCTTGCAGAACTGGCAAACCTTCTTCTTGGGCTTGCGCAAAACTGCCTTGACCATTGTGGTGCTCGCAATCTGTTGAGCCCGGCAGAGCCGGAATGGATGGGCTGGCTGTGGGACTTTGTAGTTGTACTTCGTTGGTCACCGGGTTTCGAGACGCTCGCTAGCGGAGCTCCTCGACCACCGGGAGATCAGAAGGGCGGCTCGTCAGAAGCGCCGACGCCGGGTGCGGCCCACGGGTCGTTGGCCGGGGCACCGCCCTGGCCACCGCCCTGAGGGGCACCTTGGCCTGCACCCTGCGGGGCACCCTGGCCGGCACCGCCGGCCGGGGCCGCGGTGGCCCACGGGTCCTCGCTCTGACCGCCGCCGCCACCACCGGAGTAGCCACCGCCACCGCCGGAGCGGGTGGTGCGGGTGACCTTGGCCGTGGCGTACTTCAGGCTGGGACCGACCTCGTCGACGTCGAGCTCGACGACGGTGCGCTTCTCGCCCTCACGGGTTTCGTACTGGCGCTGCTTGAGGCGCCCCTGGACCACGACCCGCATGCCCTTCTGGAGGGACTCGGCGACGTTTTCGGCCGCCTGCCGCCACACCGCGCAGGAGAGGAACAGCGCGTCGCCGTCCTTCCACTCGTTGGTCTGACGGTCGAGGGTGCGCGGCGTCGAGGCGATCCGGAAGTTGGCCACGGCCGCCCCTGACGGGGTGAAGCGCAGCTCCGGGTCGTCGACGAGGTTGCCGACGACGGTGATGACGGTCTCGCCTGCCATGTCAGGTTCTCCTAGGTGTAGAGCAACTGTTCGTCGGCCACATCGTGTCGCGATGCACCGACAAGCGGTAGGCCGCCTCCACAAGCCCCGTCATGCGGGGGCAGTGGTCGCGGCCGTGACACTCAGTGGGCGTCGGGCCGCATGACCTTCGTGCGCAGCACGGACTCGTTGAGGGTGAGCTGGCGGTCGAACTCCTTGACCGTGGCCGGCTCGGCCGACAGCGAGATGACGGCGTAGATGCCTTCGGCGTTCTTCTTGACCTCGTAGGCCAGCCGGCGGCGGCCCCACACGTCGACGGACTCGACGGTGCCGCCGTCCTTGCGGATGACGTTGAGGTACTTGTCGAGCGACGGCTCGACCGTGCGCTCTTCGAGACTGGGGTCGAGGATGACCATCACTTCATAGGTACGCAAAGCAGTCCCCACCTCCTCTGGACTCAGGCGACCACGGTCGTTCCGTGGCAGGAGGGCTTGTGCGTTCCGCTTCCTGACGTGCGGGAGGCGGGAGGTCCGGGGCCTCTTCCGACGGCGGAAGCGGGTGCTCGGACAACCCGCAGAGGCTACCAGCGCCGGGACGGGCCGGCCCAATCCACATGCAGCGCTGCGGACGGCTCGCCGGCCGCCCGCCGCGAGTAGCGTCCCGCGCGTCATGCCCGCCGTCGCGCCGGTCGCCGGACGCTACCTGCTGGTCGACCAGATCGCGGTCGGCGGGATGGGCTCGGTCTGGCGGGCGTGGGACCTCGCCGAGCGCCGTTGGGTGGCCGCAAAGGTGCTCGGCCGCCACGACTCCGGGCTCCTCCAGCGTTTCGTCCGCGAGCAGTCGCTGCGGATCCGCCACCCGCACGTCGTGGCGCCCACCGGCTGGGCGGCCGACGACCACCGGTGGCTCTTCACGATGGACCTGGTGCGAGGTGGTTCGCTCGACGGGCTGCTCGCCCGGCACGGCCCGCTTCCCGACTCTTTCGTCCGCGTCGTCCTCGACCAGACCCTGCAGGCCCTGGCTGCCGTGCACGCCGCCGGGGTGGTGCATCGCGACGTCAAGCCAGGCAACCTGCTGCTCGAGGCCACCGGGACGGGTCGGCCGTGGGTCCGGCTGGGCGACTTCGGGGTGGCTGCCGTGCTCGACGACGTACGTCTGACTCAGGTCCCCGGCGCCGTCGGGACCCGCGGCTACCTGCCACCCGAGCAGAGCGACGGCGGCGCCCCCGACCCGCGGCAGGACCTGTACGCCGCCGGCGTGGTCGCGGCGCAGCTGCTCACCGGACGCGCTCCTCGCCCCGAACGCGCGGGCGCGGTTCCGCCGAGCCCGCTCCACCCGTTGCTCGCCGCCCTCACTGCTCCCGACCCCGACGACCGCCCGGCATCGGCGGCCGAGGCGCTGGTCCGGCTGCGCGCCATCGGCGTCCCGGCCGGGGCCCCGTGGCGGTCAGACTCCCGCCCGCCCGACGTCGTGGATGTCGTGGACGCCATGGACGCCATGGACTCAGAACAGGTCGGGGCGACGCACGGCTATGCGGTGGCCGCGTTCGTCTGCTTCCTGGCCGCGACCATGCTGGGTGCTGTGGCGGGCTGGCTGATGCTGCGCTGAGCCGCCGTCAGATGGTGTCGACGGCGGGGTGCGGCCGCTCCAGCACCGGCTCGCTCTGGGCGTCCTCGATCCCGTTGGCGGCCGGCGGGAGCCGGCGCTCGAGGGCCAGAGCCAGGCCGATCATGGCCAGGCAGCCGGCGATCACCACCACGATGAACGCCGCCTCCTGGTCATGCCGCAGCAGGAAGCCGGCGACGACCGGCCCGAGGATGCCGCCCATCTGGAAGCAGCCGGAAGACAGCGCGTTGTAACGGCCGCGCAGGTGGTCGGGCGCGAGGTCGTTGGTGATCGCCGGGACCGTCGGCTGGAGCATGGTCTCGCCGAACCCGAACATGACGTGGAACAGCACCACGCCGAACGCCGCAGCGACCGTGGCGGGGATCAGGGCGGTGCTGCCGAGCAGGCCCCAGGCCCCGACCCAGACGAGGCTCATCACGATCAGGACTCGCGTGCGCCGGTGTCCGGCGATCAGGCGCAACACCAGGAACTGGGCGAGCACGATCACGGCCGTGTTGGCCGCGAACGCCCAGCCGATGGTGCGGGTGCTGACCTCGGAGGCCTCGCGGGCGAACGCCGGGAAGCCGGCCTCCATCTGGCCGTAGCCGACGAACATCGCGATGAAGGTGAGCAGCAACAGCCAGGCCATCGCCGGCTGGCGGGCGATCTGGAGGTAGGAGGTCGGCACGTCGGTGTCGTCGGCGGGCTTGTCGGCTCGGGCGTGCAGGTGACGCAGCGGCCCGAGCAGCAGCGCGATCGGGATGAGCAGCGACGCGGCGTCGAGGAGGTAGATGGTGGTGAAGGTCTCTGGCCGGGAGACGTCGATGTAGAGCCCGCTGACGACGCCACCCAGGCCGATGCCGAGGTTGACCAGGGCGAAGTTGATACCGAAGTACTGCTGGCGCAACGGCCCCTGCACGATGGCGGACACCATCGCGTTGAACGCCGGCCAGGTGACTCCCGAGACCCCCATCAGCGTCGTGGCCACGATCGCCATCGGCACCGTGTCGGCGAAGGCCAGCACGGCGACCCCGACCATGTGCACCACACAGGCCACGAGGGTGACGAGCCGGGCGCCGAACCGGTCGACGGCAGCACCGCCCGGGCCGGTGACGAGGACCCCGACGGTGAAGATCCACGCCATCAGCAGACCGGCGACGTCGAGGCCGATGCCCCGCACCTCGTGGAGATAGATGATCGTGAACGGCAGCGTCAGGCCCCGGCCGAACAGCTGGATGGCCACGGTCGACAGCAGCCAGCGACCCTCACGCGGCAGCTGCTGCCAGAAGGACGCGAGGGTGGTTCGCGGCTGGGGGTCGGACATCTCCGCGATCGTTGCAGGAGGCACCGACAGTCCGATAACCGTTTTCCCGTGCCCGAAGGGACCTGGCTGGCTCGTCGGTGCCCGGCGATAAGTTGACCCACATGACCCGGATCGGAGCCCACGTCGACCAGACCGACCCGATCGCCGAGGCGCAGGCCAGGGGCACGACCCTCGTGCAGTTCTTCCTCGGCGATCCGCAGGGCTACAAGGGACCGGAGTTCCGCTATGCCGGGGGCGCCGAGGGACTGCGCGACGACGCGGCCGCGGCGGGCATCGACCTCTACGTCCACGCCCCCTACATCGTCAACGTCGCCACGACCAACAACCGGATCCGGATCCCTTCCCGCAAGCTCCTCCAGCAGCACGTCGACGCCGCCGCCTCGATCGGCGCCAAGGGGCTGATCGTCCACGGCGGACACGTCAACAAGGACGACGACCCCGCCGTCGGCTTCGACAACTGGCGCAAGGCGGTGGAGGCGACCGACATCAAGCTGCCCTTGCTCATCGAGAACACCGCCGGCGGCGACAACGCGATGACCGCGCTACCTCGAGCGCATCGACCGGGTCTTCGACGCGATCTCCTCGGCCGAGGGAGCCGACCAGGTCGGGATGTGTCTCGACACCTGCCACGCCCACGCGGGCGGCAACGCCCTGGAGACCGTCGTCGCCGACGTGCTGGCAGCCACCGGCCGCATCGACCTCGTGCACGCCAACGACAGCCGCGACGAGTTCGACTCCGGCGCAGACCGGCACGCCAACTTCGGAGCCGGGCGCATCGACCCCGACCTGCTGGCGGCGGTCGTCCGCGATGCCGGCGCTCCCGTGATCTGCGAGACGCCCGGCGGGGCCGCCGAGCACCAGGCCGACTTCGCGTTCCTGCAGGAGCGTCTGTGATCCCACCGTGCCTGAGCCGCGACGAGGAGCCGCCGACCGGACATCCCGATCGGCGGCTCACTGTTGTCGATCTGCGCCCTAGACGCGGATGCCCGCCAGCACCCCCATCACTTCTCCGGGCGACCGGGCGGCGCGCAGCGCGGACACCCGCTCGGCGTCGACGAAGATCTCGGCGATGCGAGCCAACAGCGCCAGGTGGTCGTCACCGGCACCGGCGATGCCGATCACGAACTCGGCGGGCTTGCCCTTCCAGTCCACGGGAAGGTCGTAGCGCACGAACGAGATCGCGGTCCGCCGGATCGCGCCCTTCGCCTCGTTGGTGCCGTGCGGAATCGCGAGCCCGTTGCCCATGTAGGTGGACACCGACTTCTCCCGCTCGTGCATGGAGGCGACGTACGACGGGTCGACGGCGCCGGACTCGACGAGCAGGCGACCCGCCTCCTCGATGGCCGCGTCCCGGTCCTTGGCCGTGCCACCCAGCACGATCGAGTTCTCCAGAAGGATGTCGATCTCCAGTCCTTCTTCGGCCGCAGCCACGGGTGCGCCCGCGCCCCCTGAGGACTGGGACGACTGCGAGACCAGCTCGACGATCTCGTCGTAGCGCGGACTGCCCATGAAGTTGTCGACGGAGACATGGATCGCCGACGGCGTCTTCTGTTCGGCCCGGTCTGTCAGGTCCTGGTGGGTGACGACCACGTCGTAGGTGTCGCTCAGGTCGGAGATCGCCTTGTTGACCACGGTGACCTCGCCATGACCGGCTGCCTGGATCTTCTTGCGCAGCACCGACGCGCCCATCGCCGACGAGCCCATGCCCGCGTCGCAGGCGAACACGATGCTCTTGATCTCCTTGGCGCTGCCCGCACCTGCGCCGGTGAGGGCTCCGGCGACGGAGGACTTCTTGCCCTTCATTCCCTCCATCTCCGCCGTGGCGGCCGTCAGGTCTCCCTCGTCGGGCGCCTTGTCGAGCCTCAGCAGGATCCCTGCCACCGCGAAGCTGACCGCCGCCGCAAAGATGACCGACAACGTGACCCCGACCAGGCTGGACGCCGGGGCTTGCAGCCACACGGCGATGATCGAGCCCGGGGCAGCCGGTGCGCGCAGGCCAGAGTCGAAGACCAGGTTGGTCGCCACTCCCGTCATGCCGCCCAGGATCACGGCCAGGACGAGCTTCGGCTTCATCAGGACGTACGGGAAGTAGATCTCGTGGATGCCGCCGAAGAACTGGATCACGAGCGCTCCGGGGGCCGTCGCCTTGGCCAGACCCTTGCCGAAGATGGCGAAGGCGAGCAACAGGCCCGCGCCGGGGCCGGGGTTGGCCTCGATGAGGAAGAGGATCGACTGGCCGTTCTCGACCGCCTCCTGGGTGCCGAGGGGGGTGAAGACTCCGTGGTTGATCGCGTTGTTGAGGAAGAGGATCTTGGCCGGCTCGACGAAGATCGAGGTCAGCGGCAGCAGGCTGTTGTCGACGAGGAAGTCGACGACGTTCTCAGCGAGGTTCGAGAAGGCCTCCACGAACGGTCCGGCGATGGCGAAGCCGAAGAGCGCCAGGATCATGCCCCAGATGCCGGCCGAGAAGTTGTTGACCAACATCTCGAAGCCCGGCTTGATCTTGTGGGCCCACAGGGCGTCGATCCGCTTCATCGTGTAGCCGCCGAGCGGACCCATGACCATCGCGCCGAGGAACATCGGGACGCTGGCCGCCGTGATGGCGCCCATGGTGGCGATCGCGCCGACGACACCGCCACGGATGCTGTCGTTGTAGGTCATCCGGCCGCCCGTGTAGCCGATCAGGAGCGGCAGCAGATAGGTGATCATCGGACCGACGATGCCGCCGCCGTCGGCGTCCCAGCCTCCGAGGGCCGAGACGAAGCCGTAGTCGTACTGTCCGGCGTCGAGGCCTGGTTCGTAGCCGAACACCTTGTCACCGACCAGGGTGATCCAGCCGGCCTGGATGAACAGCGCGGTGATGAACCCCCACGCGATGAAGGCGGCGATGTTCGGCAGGATCATGTTGGACAAGAAGGTGCCGAATCTCTGCACATGCACCCGCGTCCCTCCGCGGGGCGCTGCGGTCGCGGTCGATGCCATCGAGCTTCCTCCATTCCAGGCACGTGACGCCCGTCACGCTTCGATGCCCGACATTTAACACACAATCGGGCACGTTGCCAAGCATTCGGGCAGAAAAGTATGCCCGAGTGTGTGGCTTTCCGCCGCGTCCGGCGATAACGTCGGGGTGGACCCATGCCGAAGGGGACCACCGGACGAAAGGACTGTTGCCATGAAGGCCCTGCGCTTCTACGCGCCCGAGGACGTGCGGGTCGAGGACGTGTCCGAGCCCGAGTGCGGCCCCGACGAGATCAAGCTGAAGGTGAAGAACTGCTCCACGTGTGGCACCGACGTGAAGATCTTCTACAACGGCCACCAGAACCTGAGCCCGCCGCGCATCATCGGCCACGAGATCGCCGGTGAGGTGGTCGAGGTCGGTGCCGATGTCAACACGACGTACGCCGCCAACTGGCAGGTCGGCGACCGCGCCCAGGTGATTGCCGCCGTGCCGTGCGGCGACTGCTACGAGTGCAACAAGGGCTGGATGGCGGTCTGCCAGAACCAGACGTCGGTGGGCTACCAGTACGACGGCGGGTTCGCCGAGTACATGATCGTGCCGCGCCAGGTGCTGAAGGTCGACGGCCTCAACCGGATCCCCGACAACGTCGGCTACGACGAGGCGTCCGCCGCCGAGCCGTTCGCCTGCGCGATCAACGCCCAGGAGCTGCTCGGCATCGAGCCTGGCGACTCCGTCGTGGTGTTCGGCGCGGGCCCGATCGGCTGCATGCACATCCGGATCGCCCGTGGGGTGCACCAGTGCGGCCCGGTCTACCTCGTCGACGTCAACGCCGAGCGGCTGAAGATGTCGGCCGACGCGGTGCAGCCCGACGAGACGATCAACGGCGCCGAGGTCGACGTGGTCGAGCGGGTGATGGAGCTGACCGGGGGCCGCGGCGCCGACGTCATCATCACCGCGACAGCCGCCAACATCACCCAGGAGCAGGCGATCTCGATGGCGGCCCGCAACGGGCGGATCTCCTTCTTCGGCGGCCTGCCCAAGACCGACCCGTTCATCAAGTGCGACTCCAACCTGGTGCACTACCGCCAGCTGCACATCCACGGCGCCAACGGCTCGGCCCCCGAGCACAACAAGCGCGCGCTGGAGTACATCTCGACGGGCCAGGTGCCCGTGAAGGACCTGATCACCGAGCACATCCCGCTCGACCGCGTGCTCGACGCCTTCACGATCGTCAAGAACGGCGAGGCCATCAAGGTCACCGTCGAGCCGTAGTGCTCGTCGGGCCAGCGAGGAATCCCCGGCTGGCCGGGGATTCCTGAACTTGTCGGCCTCTGCACGGGCTGACAGGTTCAGGGAGAGGCCGACCAAGTCACGGGAGGCCGCCCGATAGCCTCGGTCGGGTGACGAGCGAGGTGAGTGTGCGGGCGATCAGCCCCGACGAGCACCTGGCGTTCGTGCGCGCCCAGCCGTGGGTGAGCTTCCTGCAGACCCCGGCCTGGGCGGCGGTCAAGCCGGAGTGGCGACCGGAGTCGCTCGGGTGGTTCAGCGGCTCGGAGCTGGTGGGCACCGGCCTCGTGCTGCACCGCCGGCTGCCCCGGCAGCTGGCCAGGCTGCCTCGCTCGCTGGCCTACCTGCCCGAGGGCCCGGTGATCGACTGGGCCGCCGCCGACCTCGACGCCTGGCTGGCCCCGATGTCAGAGCACCTCAAGCGACAGGGCGCCTTCGCGGTGCGGATGGGTCCGCCCGTCGTCACCCGTCGGTGGTCCGCCGCGCAGGTCAAGGAAGGCATCGCCGACGACGGCGTACGCCGCCTCGACGACCTGACCCCGTCCGAGCGCGACCCGGCCGGCGCCCGCGTCGTCTCCCAGCTGCTCGAGCTCGGGTGGCGACTGCAAGGAGCCGAAGAGCGGCTTCTCCGCCGGCCAGCCCCGCCACAACTTCCAGGTCCCGTTCGTCGGCGCCGACGGTGGGCCGGCCACCGAGGCCGACCTGCTCGCCGGCATGAACCAGCAGTGGCGGCGCAACATCAAGAAGGCCGACAAGGCGGGCGTCGAGGTATCCAGAAGCTCGACCGGCGAGATCGAGGCCGACCTGAAGGCCTTCCACGACCTCTATGCACACACCGCCGAGCGCGACCACTTCACCCCGCGACCGATCGGCTACTTCCGCACCATGATCGAGGCCCTGTCGGCCGAGGATCCCGACCGCATCAGCCTGTGGCTCGCCCACCACGAGGGCGACCTGGTCGCGGCCACCATCGCGATCCGGGTCGGCACCCACGCCTGGTACTCCTACGGCGCGTCCTCCACCGAGAAGCGCGACGTCCGGGGCTCCAACGCCGTGCAGTGGGCGATGATGCGCGACGCTCTGGCCCGCGGGGCAACCGTCTACGACCTGCGCGGCATCACCGACACTCTCGACCCCGACGACTCTCACGTCGGACTGATCCAGTTCAAGGTCGGCACCGGCGGCGAGGCCGTCGAGTACGCCGGCGAGTGGGACCTGCCGCTGCGGCCGCTCCTCTATCGGGCGTTCCAGGTCGCCATGAGCCGGCGATGAGCCTGACCCTCACCGTCGACGGCGACACCTGGCGACGGCACCTGCGCGCCGTTGCCGACGCCACGCCCGGCCTGGTCCCGGTGCTGAAGGGCAACGGCTACGGCTTCACCGTCGGGCGACTGGCGCGCAAGAGCGCCTGGCTGGGTGTGGACACCGTCGGGGTCGGGACCTACAGCGAGCTGCCCGAGGTGGCCGGCCGTTTCCCGGGCGACCTGCTCGTGCTCACGCCGTGGCGGCCCTTCGGAGCCGCACTCGAGGTGCCCGACGCCGTCCGCCCACGCGTGATCCACACCGTCTCCCGCCTGGCCGACCTGAGCGACCTGCTGGACCGTGACCCGGACGCCAGGTTCGTGCTCGAGCTCGTCACCAGCATGCTGCGGCACGGGCTGGCGCCGCGCGAGCTGCGGGCCGCCGCACGCCTGCTCGACTCCTCGCCGGGCCGCCGCGGCTTGCGCGGCATCGCCCTGCACCTGCCCCTGGCCAGCGGCTCCCATCTTGTCGAGGTGAACCGCCTGGTCGACGAGGTGGTCGGCGCCGGCCTGGCAGGCGGCACAACGCCCACCACCTTGTGGGTCTCCCACCTCACGGGCGACGAGCTGGCCCAGCTGCGCAGCAGTCACGCCGACTTCACGATCCGGCCGCGCATCGGCACCGACCTGTGGCTGGGCGACCGGTCCGCGCTGCGGGTCAGCGCGAGCGTGCTCGACGTACACCCCGTCAAGCGCGGCGACGTCTTCGGCTACCGCGGCCGGACCGCCCCCAAGTCCGGTCACATCCTGGTCGTCAGTGGAGGTACGGCGCACGGCATCGGCCTGGAGGCGCCGATGGGGGCCACCTCCATCAAGGCCAGGGCCGCGACCCTGGCCCGCGGCGGCCTGGACGCCGTCGGCTTCGTGCGCTCGCCCTTCACCATCGACGGCAAGCAGCGGCTCTTCGCCGAGCCGCCACACATGCAGGCCTCGATGCTGTTCCTGCCCGCTGGTGCCCGGGTGCCGGCGGTGGGAGACGAGGTCGGCGTACGCGTGCGCTACACCGCCACCACGTTCGACCGCGTCGTCGTCACCTGAGCCTCAGGAACGCAAGCTGAGCGACCTCACCGAGCGCGGGGCGTAGGCGTACCAGCCGAACTCGCGCACGGGGTCGTGCAGAGGCCGCAGGATGTCGCGGACCACGATCGCCATCAGATAGAGCTCACCCAGCATCCGGATCACGATGGCGTACCAGTAGAACTCCGCGTCGCCACCGTCACCGGGGGCCAGGAAGTTGCCGAGGTACCACCACACGCTGGCGAAGTAGAGAACCTCGCTGAGCTGCCAGATCACCTGGTCGCGCAGCCGAGGGCGGGCCAGCACCGCGAGGGGCAGCAGCCAGAGCACGTACTGCGGCGAGTAGACCTTGTTGACCAGCAGGAAGCCGGCGACCACGAGGAACCCGAGCTGGGCCAGCCGAGGCGTCGCCGGAGCGACGAGCCCGAGCACCAGGACGGCCAGGCACCAGCCGCCGAACAGCAGCCACGACCACGCGTTGATGGTCGAGGCAGACGTCGCCCAGTCGAGGCGCTGGTCGAGCAGCAGCCAGATCGAGCCGAGGTCGGCGGTCCGGTGGGAGTTGAACGTCCAGAAGACCTTCCAGTCGTTGCCGCCTGAGAGGTACGCCGGCGCGTTGAGCACCACCCAGGAGCCCAGCGCCGCCGCGGCGACCGTGCCGAGCTCACGGAACCGTCTCTGCCGGAGGCAGATGACGAGCACGCCGCCCAGCAAGAAGAGTGGATAGAGCTTGGTGGCCGCCCCGAGCCCGATGAGCGCCCCTGTGAGCAATGGTCGGTCGCGCGACCAGGCCCACAGCACGCCGGCCACGCAGGCGACGGCGAGCATGTCCCAGTTGACCAGCCCGGAGAGGGCCAGCGCCGGCGAGACCGCGAAGAACGCGGCGTCCCACGGCCGGTTCCGATGGACGCCGGCGAGCAGCCACGCAGACAGCAGCGCGAGCGCGCCGAAGCCGATGGCGTTGATCGCGACGAAGCGCAGCATCTCCGTGCGCACCCCCGGGTCACCGCCGAGGGTGTCGACCGGCATCCCGGCCCGAGCATCGAGGTCGGGCATGTCGCCGAGGTGCAGCGTGGCGTTCGCCGTCCACCAGGCCCAGTAGGAGATGACGACGGGGTACTCCATCGCGGGGTAGCGCGCCCGGACCGCCTCGTCGTCGGCGTACGGCCAGTTCAGCTCCGCGAAGCCCCGGCCCGTGTAGAGGTAGGGGAGGTCGGAGTAGCACATGTTGGTGTAGTTGGTGTTGGAGTCGCTCCACTGCTGGCGGTAGCACGGGGCGTCCTTGAGCACGCCGAGCGCGAAGCAGACGGCCGTCAGCGCCAGCAGCACCCGCACCGGCGTCCACCACGGATGACGGCCAGCGTGCTCGCCGAGAGGCCCGCCGATGCCCTCACTGAGAGCGCGCAGCCCCGGGTCGTCGTTGGACGGCGACACGGGCGCGGCGGCACCGTTGCGCGTCGGCGAGCCCGGGTTCACCCGGCGCTCACCAGAAGAACAGGAACCACGAGCTGTTGCGCGGCGTCGGCGTCTGCGAGGGCTGCGGCGGGGCCGTGGAGGCGGCGGCCGTCGTGGGCTGCTCGGTGGGCGCCGTGGTCGGGTCCTGAGGGGTCGGCGTCGGAATCACCGTGATCGTCGGAACCGTGGACGTCGACGGCGTGACGGTCGGGGTCGGCTCCTCGGTCGGGATCACCGTCGGGTCCTTGGTTGGCTCGCTCGTCGGCTCGGTGGTCGGCTCGCTCGTCGGCGGCTCGGTCGTCGGCTCCTTGGTGGGCGACGGCTTCTTCGTCGGCCGTTTCGTCGGGCTCGGAGTCGGCTCCGGCTCGTGGCCGTCGGTGGGCGCCTCACCGTCGACGTGGGCCGGCGGCGGGAACTCCTCGACCTCCATGCCTTCCGACTCCTGCTGCATGATCGCGGTCCAGGTGCGCGCCGGGTAGTCGGCACCGAAGTACGACGGCAGCCAGCCGTCGAGCTGGTCGTCACCGTCACCGCGGACATACATCACCGCCGTCGCGAGCTGGGGCGTGTAGCCGATGAACCACGCCGAGGAGACCTGGTCCTTGTCGTTGGTGGCCGTGCCGGTCTTGCCGGCCGCGGGCCGGCCGAGGGCGAGCGCGGCCTGGCCGGTGCCTTCCTGCACGACCTGCTGCATGGCGTAGGAGACGTCGGAGTTGATGTCGGGATCGAGGACGTCGTTGTTCGACACCTTGTAGACGTAGGGGTCCTCGCCGGTGAGGTCGGTGACCTTCTTGATCACGTGCACGTTGGCGCGCACGCCGTTGTTGGCGAACGATGCGTAGGTGTTGGCCATGTTGATCGCGCTCACCCGCGCCTTGCCCAGCGTGATCAGCGCGTCGGCCTCGAGGTCCCGGCTGATCTTCGGGATGCCGGGGTACTCCTTGTCGGGCCTGTCCGGCGGGATGCCAAGCTCGTTGGCCATGTGGAGGATCTTGTCGGGGCCGTCGGGGATCGAGGCCGACATGTCGACGTACGCCGTGTTGATCGACTGCTCGAGCCCGAAGAGCGCCGTGACGGTGCTGCCGTAGTCGTTGCCGCCGTTCTCGCCCTCGTTGTTGACCTCGAGGCCGTCGGGGAACTCGTAGGGCGAGTCGCCCTGGAAGTTGTCCTCGAGCGAGAAGCCCTCGGTCATCCCGGTGGCGAGCGTGATCGGCTTGAACGTCGAGCCGACCATGCCGCCCGCCTCGGCCCAGTTGATCTGGGAGTCGAGGTAGTCCTGGCCGCCGTAGAAGCCGAGCAGGGCACCGGTGCCGGGCTCGACGGTCGCCGCCGCGACGTGCAGCTCCTTGTCGCCGAAGCCCTCGGGCTTCTGGTCCAGCACGCCCTGCTCGCTGGCCGCCATCGCCTCGGGGGTGAACGTGGTGGTCACCCGCAGGCCGCCACCGTCGATCTCCGCGTCGGAGTAGCCGAGCGCCTTCAGCTCGGTGCGGACCAGGCGCAACATGTGGCCGCGCTGGCCGCCGTACTGGCTGTCGGCCGCGATCTTGGGGAACTTGGGCAGCTTGCCGGCGACGCGGTCGGCCTTCTCGGCGTCGATGTATCCCATGTCGGCCATGCTGCCGATCACGTAGTCGTATCGCTCCTGCAGGTCGGCTCTGGCGTCCTTGCCGTTGTCCGGGTCGAGGTCGTTGGGGTCGTTGAGCACGCTGGCCAGCACGGCGCACTGCTGGAGGTTGAGCTTGCTGGCCGGGATGTCGAAGTAGGCCTTCGCCGCTGCCTGGATGCCGTAGGCGCCGCGGCCGAAGTAGATCGTGTTGAGGTAGCCCTCGAGGATCTCCTCCTTGCTCTGCTCGCGCTGGATCTTGAGCGAGAGGAAGGCCTCCTTGGCCTTGCGCTTGAGGGACTGCTCCTGCGTCAGGTAGAGGATCTTGACGTACTGCTGGGTGATGGTCGAGGCACCCTGGGTGCTGTTGCCCCTGGCGTTGCTGAAGGCCGCCCGGATGATGCCCTTGGGGTCGATGCCGCTGTTGGTGTAGAAGGTGCGGTCCTCGGCGGCCACGACCGCGTCCTTGCAGTTGCCGGGCATCGTGTCCAGCGGGATGGACTCACGGTTCTGTTTGGCGAACTGACCGAGCTGGGTCTTCCCGTCGGAGTAGTAGACGAACGTCGTCTCGGTCTCGAACTCGTCGTTGGGGTCGGGGATGTTGGTCTGGCTGTAGGCGTAGTAGAACGCCGCGGCGCCGGTCAGCGTGACGACCAGGCCGACGATGAGCAGCCACTTGAGGACGCCGAGCACCCGGCGCTTGGTGCTGCCGGGCCGCTTGGGCTTCCGCTTGACGGCCGGACCGTCTGCGCGACGCTTGCTCAACTGATGACTCCACGACCTCGATTGGTACGAACCTCACGAGGGTACGGGCCCCCACCTCGTCGTACCCAACCGCCGCGCATGTGATGCTCCCGACCACTCGGTGGGGAACGATTCGCTTTCCGATGTATCGTGTTGATACATTTGATCGATAGGTTGAACTGATAGTTCGACCCTCCCGATCCGAGACAACAAGGGGTACGCCGTGGCACGCAAGGGCGCCGCTCTGGAGATGGCCGTGCTCGGCCTGCTCCACGAGTCGCCCCTGCACGGCTACGAGCTTCGCAAGCGGCTCAACCTGCTGCTGGGCTGGACCCGACTGCTGTCCTACGGCTCGCTCTACCCCGCACTCAAGCGGATGCTCCGCGACGGCGTCATCACCGAGGTCGCCTCGCCGGGCGTCGTCTCGTTGCGCCAGCGGATCACCTACCAGATCACGCCGGCCGGCCGTGAGCTGTTCGGCCTCGAGATCACCGACGACGGGCCGTCGGCGTGGGAGGACGAGAGCTTCAACATGAGGTTCGCGTTCTTCTCCCGCACCTCGGCCGACGTTCGGCTGCGCGTCCTCGAGGGCCGCCGCTCTCGGCTTCAGGAGCGTCTTGACCGCGCTCGGCACGCCGCCGGCGGCGACGACCTCTACCTCAGCGAGCTGCGCCGCCACTCGATCGAGTCGGTCGAGCGCGAAGTGCGCTGGCTTACCGACCTCATCAACGCAGAACGCAGCAGCGAGAACGCCAAGGGCCAGTCGGCCACCACACCACCCCGAAGTGCTCCGGCCCCGACGCCGGTGGCTGACACGCAGTAGGAAGGAACACCCACATGGGATCCGTTCGAGTAGCAATTGTGGGCGTCGGCAACTGTGCGACGTCCCTCATCCAGGGCGTGGAGTACTACAAGGACGCCGACGCCGAGGCCACGGTGCCCGGGCTGATGCACGTGGCGTTCGGTGACTATCACGTCTCCGACATCGAGTTCGTCGCTGCGTTCGACGTCGACGCCAAGAAGGTCGGGTTCGACCTCGCCGACGCGACGACCGCCTCGGAGAACAACACCATCCGCATCACCGACGTGCCGCCGACCGGCGTCACCGTCCAGCGCGGCCACACGCTCGACGGCCTCGGCATCTACTACCGCGAGACGATCGACGAGTCCGACGCCGAGCCGGTCGACGTCGTCGCCGTGCTCAAGGAGACCAAGGCCGACGTGCTGGTGTCCTACCTGCCCGTGGGTTCCGAGCTGGCCGACAAGTTCTACGCGCAGTGCGCCATCGACGCCAAGGTGGCCTTCGTCAACGCTCTCCCCGTGTTCATCGCCTCCGACCCCGAGTGGGCCGCGAAGTTCGAGGAGGCCGGCGTGCCGATCATCGGCGACGACATCAAGTCCCAGGTCGGCGCGACCATCACCCACCGGGTGCTGGCCAAGCTGTTCGAGGACCGCGGCGTGGCCCTGGACCGGACCTACCAGCTCAACGTCGGCGGCAACATGGACTTCAAGAACATGCTCGAGCGCGAGCGCCTGCAGTCCAAGAAGGTCTCCAAGACCCAGTCCGTGACCTCCAACCTGCAGGGGTCGCTCGCCGGCAAGATCTCCGACCGCAATGTCCACATCGGCCCGTCCGACTACGTCGCGTGGCTCGACGACCGCAAGTGGGCCTACGTCCGCCTCGAGGGTCGCGCGTTCGGCGACGTGCCGTTGAACCTGGAGTACAAGCTGGAGGTCTGGGACTCCCCCAACTCGGCCGGCATCATCATCGACGCCGTCCGGGCGGCCAAGATCGCCAAGGACCGCGGCCTCGGTGGCCCGATCATCTCGGCGTCGTCGTACCTGATGAAGTCCCCGCCCGTGCAGCTGCCCGACGACGAGGGGCGCCGCCGGGTCGAGGCGTTCATCGCCGGCGAGGAGTAGGCCTCGAGCCACCAGATCGGCCCGCCGGTCCCGACACGTCGCTCGTGTCGGGACCGGCGGTTTCCTGTTGTGGTTGGCCGTGGTGGGTCATGCCGCCGACCGGCCAACGACGCGGGGCGTGGAATTGTTCTAGTTTCGAGGTCATGACCGAGAACCCGCCTCCTCCGTCCGACCCCTACAACACCCCAGCAGCACCGCAGCAGCCGCCGCCCGCCTACGGCGCGCCGCCACCGCCTTCGGGACCCCCGACCTACCAGCCCAGCCCGGGCTCGCCTTACGGGGGCTCCTCCGCTGAGACCACCGACGCGGCAGGATTCTTCAAGGCGCTGTTCGACTTCGGCTTCTCCAGCTTCGTCACGCCCAAGGTGGTCAAGTTCGTCTACATCCTGGCAACCATCATGCTGGTGCTCGGGTGGCTCTCGTGGTTGGTCGCGGGCTTCTCGCAATCGGTCGCATTCGGCCTGTTCGTCCTGGTGGTCGGAGCGATCGCGCTCGTCGTCTATCTGGCGATCATTCGAATGATGCTCGAGTTCTTCCTAGCGATCGTGAGGATGAGCCAAGACATCCACCACCGCCTTCCGCGGCCGTGACCGACCCGCTCCGCCAGCGCGGAGCAGCGACAGCGGGACCGGATTGACATAGCCTCGCTGGCATGACTGAGACCCCACCGCCTCCGGGACAGCCCGGAAGCACTCCTGCTGAGGGTGGCGGTACGCCTCCGCCGCCACCGCCGAATCCCTACGGGTCGGCGCCGCCGCCTCCACCGGCTGCGCCGCAGAACCCGTACGCCGGCACGCCACCGCCCCCTGCAGAGCCCTACGCCGGCAACCCGCCGACGGCTGGTCAGACGCCGTACGGCGCGACGCCCTTCCCGGCAGACGCGGGCGGGCCGCCGCCGGTGGCCGGTGCGCGGCCGGGTTCGCTGCTCGACCGCTTCCTGGCACGTTTCATCGACGGCATCATCGTCGGCATCGTGCAGGTGGTGATCATCGTGATCACCAACGCGCTCATCGGCGGCATCATCGGGGGCCTGCTCTACCTCGCGTACTTCGCCTACATGGACTCGACCCAGGGCCGCACCTACGGCAAGCAGATCATGAAGCTGCGAGTCCTCGGCGCCACCGGCGCCAACCCGACATACGAGGAGTCGCTCCGACGCAACGCATGGGCCGCCCTGTCGATCTTCAGCGGCGTCTACCTGTTGGGGCTCGTGACGTCGCTGGCCGAGTTCGTCGCCGTCATCGCCATCGCCGTCACCATCAACAGCGACCCGCTCAAGCGCGGCTGGCACGACAAGTTCGGCAACACCAGCGTCATCAAGGAAGGCTGAGCCCTTCTCGATACGCCCGCCGACCCGCCCGAGACCTTCGGGCGGGTCGGCGTGTTTTCCGAGCGCACGCGCGCGGGGCGCGTGGGTGTGAGCCGTCTCGAAATCCAAGGTCCTAGGGTTTGCCCATGATCGAGCCCGAGGCGCTGGCGGCCAGCCTGACCGGTGAGCTGGACGACCGGCTGGCCGACGCGGACGCGGCGCTGGCGTCGGGCTACCCGGGCGAGCGGCCGGGCCGGCAGCCGGTGCACACGGCGTACGTGCCGGCGGACGTGTACGCCGCCGACGCCGGCGACACGGTGCAGCGGTGGGGTCGGGAGGCGCTGGCGGCGCTCGACGAGCACGCCGACATGTTCGCCAGCGTGGTCGGGGACGCCGACATCATCAGGCGCGTCAAGGCCAAGCTGGCCGAGGAGCCGGTGGAGGACCTGCGCATCGACTTCGAGGACGGCTACGTCGTCAGCACCCGCGGCCAGGAGGGTGACGACGCCGAGGTCGAGGACGAGCACGCCCACACCGCCGCCCGGGCGCTGGCCGAGTCGCAGCAGGCCAAGACTGCCGCGCCGTTCTCCGGCATCCGGATCAAGTCGTTCGAGCAGTCGACGAGGGCTCGCGGGGTCCGGACGCTGACCCTCTTCGTCGCCGCCCTGACCGAGGCGAACGGTTCGCTGGAGACCTTCGTGGTGACGCTGCCCAAGGTGACGAGCGTCGACCAGGTCGAGGCGATGGTGCACGCGGCCTCACGGCTCGAGGACGAGCTGGGGCTGGCCGATCGGAGCCTGCGGTTCGAGATCCAGGTCGAGACGCCCCAGTCGATCCTCGGTCCCGACGGCAGTGCGCTGGTCGCCCGGATGATCCATGCGTCGGGTGGTCGGCTGACCGCGCTGCACTACGGCACCTACGACTACTCCGCGTTCTGCGGGATCGCCGCCGAGCAGCAGTCGCTCGAGCACCCGGTCGCCGACCACGCCAAGCTGGTCATGCAGGCCTCCGCGGCCGGCACCGGCGTCCGGCTCTCCGACGGGTCAACCAACGTGCTCCCTGTCGGCGATCGCGACGACGTCCGCGCCGCCTGGGAGAACCACCACCGACTGGTCAAGAGGTCGCTCGAGCGCGGCTACTACCAGGGTTGGGACCTGCACCCCGCCCAGCTGCCGACGCGGTACGCCGCGACGTACGGCTTCTTCCGCGGTGCGCTGCCCGGGGCGTTGACGCGGCTCGCGGACTACGCCGAGCAACGGGCCGGTGGCATCGCCGACGAGCCGGCAACCGCGCGGGCGCTCGCCGACTTCGTGCTGCGCGGGCTCGACTGCGGGGCGGTCGACCTCGAAGAGGTCGGCTCGGGCAGCGGCCTGGAGGACGGCGACCTGCGCCGGCTGGCGCGCCGGCCGGCCGCCACCGGACCAGACCAGTAGGGGTCTCACCCCTGCGGGGGCTGTTGCGCAGTGCGCACGCTCGAGACAATCGAGGGTGCCCTCGGGGGTCAACCGGGCCGTACCCCTCAGCGACTCGATTCGTTGTAAGCCACCCACGACGAACGTGAACTGGCGGCACAGATGGTGGACGGGGACGAGCTCAGCGAGCGACTCGGTCGCCTCAACCGAGCCACGGGTGAGTTGGGTCGCGCCGAGACCATCGAGGAAGTCAGCGAGATCATCGTCGAGCACACCGCCGACGCGGTGGGAGCGACGATCGCGACGCTGATGCTGCTGGAGGGCGACGAGCTGCACCTCGTCAGCCTCCGGGGCGGTGCCCGCGGCGAGGCCGAGGAGTGGGCCACCATCTCGCTCAGTCAGCAGCTGCCCACGACCGACGCCGTTCGCACCGGGCAGCGCGTCGTCGTCACGGGAGCTGCCGAGCTGGCCCGGCTCTATCCCGGCAGCCGCGATCGCGGCGAGCGTTCGATCGTCTGCCTCCCCCTCAACGTGCGCGGCGCGACGATCGGCGTGATCGGCCTCTCCATGCCCGGTCCTCGCACGATCGCGACGGCGGAGCTGGAGTTCTTCGAGATCCTCGCGGCGGGCTGCGCCCAGGCCCTGCAGCGCATCGCGGCCTGGGCCGAGGCCGACAAGCAGGCGTCGCGGCTCGCACTCCTCGCAGATGCGTCGGCGGAGCTGGCTGCGAGCCTCGACTACGAGGCCACCCTGACCAAGGTCTCACAGCTCGTGGTGCCGACCTTCGCCGACTGGTGTGCCATCGACGTGGTCAAGGACGGTCGCCTTCGTCGGCTGTCCGTCGCTCACGTCGACCCCGCCAAGGTCGAGCTCGCCCGGCAGCTGGAGGAGCGCTACCCGAGCAACCCCAACTCTCTGCGAGGCGCATGGAACGTGATGCGGACCGGCAGGCCCGAGCTGATCGCGGAGGTCACCGAGGAGATGCTGGTGGCGGCGGCCATCGATGCGGAGCACGAGCGCGTGGCCCGCGACCTGGGACTGCGCAGCGCGATCATCGTGCCTCTGGTCGCTCGCGACCGGGTGCTCGGGGTCATTACCTGGGTGAACGCCGAGTCCGGCCGGCTCTACACCGAGGACGACCTCGCCTTCGCCGAGAACCTGGCGCAGCGCGCCGCGATCGCGATCGACAATGCGGAGCTGCACAGCGAGACCCTCGCCGCCGCCGAACGCCTCCAGCACGCGGTGCTGCCCGAGAGCATCCCGCACGTCCCGGGGTGGCAGATCACGGCGTACTACGACCCGGCCGGCCGCACCGATGTCGGCGGCGACTTCTATGACGCGATCCCGCTGGACGACGGACGACTGGCCCTCTTCGTCGGAGACGTGATGGGCCGGGGGGTCGCGGCCGCTGCCGCGATGGCGCAGATGCGTGCCGCGGTGCGCTCCTTCGTCGCCATCGACCCCGACCCCGAGCGGGTCGTCGCCAACCTGGACCTGATGTTCGAGCGCTACCCCACCGACCAGCTGGTCACGCTGCTCTATCTCGTGACCGACACCGCGACGGACGAGGTGGTGATGGTCAACGCCGGTCACCCGCCGCCGCTGCTGCTGCACGGCGACGGGACGGTCGAACAGCTCCCGGGCGCCGACGGCTGCCCGCTGGGTGTCCAACCCGACGTGCGTCGCAACCAGCGGGCGTCCCTGCGCCAGGGCGACACCCTTCTGCTCTACACCGACGGCTTGATCGAACGACGCGAGGAGGACATCGACGTCGGTCTGGGCAGGTTGCTCGCGGCCATGCCAACCCTGACGGCGGGCGACCTGGCCGTCGCCGTGAAGGAGCTGGTCTTCTCGCTGCGCGACCCCTCGCGTGACGACGACGTTGCTGCGATGGCGGCGAAGAGGGAGGCTCCGGCGGACGTCGTACCGTCGGTGGCCTAGGGCGGCCCCGCGGTTCGTCTAGGGTCGGCGCATGACGAACGTGCTCGGCGGCAACCAGTACGGCAAGGCCGAGAACCGGGTCGTCCGCATCGTGCGCGACACCGCACGGCACGAGATCCGCGACCTGAACGTGTCGACCTCGCTGCGCGGCGACTTCGCCGATGCCCACGTCACCGGCGACCAGTCGGCGGTGCTGCCGACCGACACCCAGAAGAACACCGCCTTCGCCTACGCCAAGCTGCACGGCGTCTCGTCCCCCGAGGACTACGCGCTGGCACTCGGCAAGCGGCTCGTCGAGGCCACGCCGGCAGCGAGCGCGGCCCAGGTGCGCGTCGAGGAGTACGTCTGGGACCGCATCACCGTCGACGGCCCCGACGGTGCGCAGGGGCACGACCACGCGTTCGTACGCCTCGGTGGCGAGACCCGGACGTGCGTGGTGACCGTCGGCCGCGGAGACACCCACGTGCTGTCGGGCGTGCAGGACCTGGTGGTGCTGAAGTCGACCGGGTCGGAGTTCAAGGGCTTCCTCACCGACGAGTTCACCACCCTGCCCGAGACCGACGACCGGATCCTGGCGACGTCGCTGGTGGCGCGGTGGCGGCACGTCGACGAGTCCGTCGACTGGAACGCGTCGTACGACGCCGTGCGCGCGCTGCTGCTGTCGACGTTCGCGACCACCTACTCCTACGCGCTGCAGCAGTCCCTGTACGCCATGGGCACGGCCGTCCTCGACGCCCATCCGGCGATCGTCGAGATCCGGTTCTCGGCGCCCAACCGGCACCACTTCCTGGTCGACTTCTCGCGGTTCGAGGGGCTCAGCAACGATGGCGAGGTGTTCCACGCCGCCGACCGGCCCTACGGGCTGATCGAGGCACAGGTGACCCGCGACGACGCGCCGCCCGCCGGTGACGCCTGGCTGGCCGTGCCGGGGTTCTGTTGATGTTGCCGTTCAACGACCTGCCCGACGCCGAGGCCCGCACCCTGCTGCTCGGCTGCCTGTCGGTGCCGCGCTGGGCCGAAGAAGTGCTGGCCGGGAGGCCGTACGTCGACCGGCTCGAACTGATCGCCGCCGCCGACGCCGCGGCCCGGGAGCTCTCCGACGAGGACCTCGAGGCGGCGCTGTCGGGCCACCCGCGGATCGGTGAACGGGCGGCGGCCGGGCACAACGCCGACGCCTCGGCCGGTGAGCAGGCCGGCGTGGACCAGTCGGCCGGCGACACGGCCGCCCGGCTGGCGGCCGGCAACGCGGTGTACGAACAGCGGTTCGGACACGTCTTCCTGATCCGCGCGGCCGGCCGCGCCGCCGACGAGGTGCTGGCCGAGCTCGACCGGCGGCTGGCCAACGACGACGCGGCCGAGCGCGCCGAGACGGTCGACAACCTGCGCCAGATCGCGATCCTCCGACTCGAGAAGGCAATCTGATGGGCACGCTCTCCACCCATGTCCTCGACACCGCGGCCGGCCGACCGGGCGCGGGGATCGCGGTTGCGCTGACGCGACGCGACGGGGAGGAGATCGGCGTTGGGGTCACCGACGCCGACGGACGGGTCGCCTCGATCGGGCCCGAGCGGCTCGAGGCCGGCGACTACGTGCTCCGCTTCGACACCGGCAGCTACTTCCAGGGGGCAATCGCCTTCTATCCCGAGGTGGTCGTGGTGTTCACGATCGCCGACCCCGGCCAGCACTACCACGTACCCGTGCTGCTCAGCCCCTACGGCTTCACGACCTACCGTGGCAGCTGACCTCGGCCCGACGATGGACCTCGTCGTCCGCGCCCGGCGGGTGATCGTGGGCGGTGCCGAGGTCGCCGCCTGCGTCGGCATCGCGGGCGAACGGATCGCTGCCGTCACGGCGTACGACGAACCGCCCGCCGCCTCCCGCGTCGTCGACCTCGCCGACGACGAGGTGCTGTTGCCCGGCCTGGTCGACACCCACGTGCACGTCAACGAGCCGGGGCGCACCGAGTGGGAAGGGTTCGCCACCGCGACCTGGGCGGCCGCGGCCGGCGGCGTGACGACCCTGATCGACATGCCGCTCAACTCGGTGCCGCCGACGACGACCGTGGCCGCGCTGGCGGAGAAGCGCGCCGTGGCACGCTCCCAGGTGCGCGTCGACGTCGGCTTCTGGGGCGGAGCGGTGCCCGGCAACCTGGCCGACCTCGAGCCGCTGCACCACGCGGGCGTCTTCGGCTTCAAGTGCTTCCTGCTCGACTCGGGCGTCGAGGAGTTCCCACACCTCGAGGTCGGGCCGTTCGCCGACGCGATGGCCGAGACCGCGCGGCTCGGCGCGCTGATGATCGTGCATGCCGAGGACGGCACGCTGATCGACGACGACGCCGTCGACGGGGCTCACTACGCCGGGTTCCTGGCCTCACGGCCGCCCTCGAGCGAGGATGCGGCGATCGGGCTGGTCATCGACCTGGCGAACGCCACCGAGGGCCGGGCCCATGTGGTGCACCTGTGCAGCGCCTCGGCCGTGCCCGCGCTGCGAGCCGCTCGGGCAGCCGGGGTCGACGTGTCGGTGGAGACCTGCCCGCACTACCTGACGTTCGACGCCGAGGACATCCCCGACGGAGCGACCGAGTTCAAGTGCTGCCCGCCGATCCGCGAGGCGGCCAATCGCGAGGCCCTGTGGGCGGCGCTCGCTGCCGGCGACATCGACCTCGTCGTCTCCGACCACTCGCCTTGCACGGCCATCCTCAAGCGCGTCGAGACCGGCGACTTCGGGCAGGCGTGGGGTGGCATCTCGTCGGTGCAGCTCGGCCTGCCGGCCGTGTGGACGCAAGCCCGGGCGCGTGGGCACTCGCTGGTCGACGTGGTGGGTTGGATGGCCACGGCGCCGGCCGACCGCGTCGGGCTGGCGCACAAGGGCAGGATCGAGGTCGGGGCCGACGCCGACCTGTGTGTGCTGGCTCCCGACGAGGAGTTCGTCGTCGACGTCGCCCGGCTGCACCACAAGAACCCCGTGTCCGCCTACGCCGGCCGACGCCTCGCCGGTGTGGTCCGGCAGACCTGGCTGCGCGGCGTACTGCTTTCGGACGACGACGCCGAGCCTCGGGGCCGACTGCTGCGGAGAGGAATCAGATGAGCCACCCCTCCAACTACTACGTGCCGAGGGGCGGTTTGCCGCCACAGACCGCGCTGACCACCGACCGGGCGACGTTCACCGAGGCGTACGCCGTCATCCCGGCGCGGACGCTGAGCGACATCACCGCGTCGTACCTGCCCTCGTGGGACGGCACGCGGCTGTGGGTGCTGGCGCGGCCGCTGACCGGGTTCGCCGAGACGTTCAGCCAGTACGTCGTCGAGGTGTCGCCGGGCGGTGGCTCCGACGACCCGGAGCCGGACGCCCACGCCGAGGCGGTGCTGTTCGTGGTCGACGGCGCCCTGACGTTGAAGGCCGACGGTGAGTCCTACGAGCTGGAGCCCGGTGGCTACGCCTATCTGCCGCCGATGGTGGACTGGTCGCTGCACAACACCACCGGCTCGACGGCGACGTTCCACTGGATCCGGAAGGCCTATCAGCGCGTCGACGGTGTCGACGAGCCGCCGCTAGTGGTGACCAACGAACGCGACGTGACGCCGATCGAGATGCCTGGCACCGACGGCGCCTGGACCACCACGCGGTTCGTCGACATGGCCGACCTGCGCCACGACATGCACGTCAACATCGTCACCTTCCAACCCGGCGGCACCATCCCCTTCCCCGAGACGCACGTGATGGAGCACGGCCTCTACGTGCTGGAGGGCAAGGCCGTCTATCTGCTCAACACCGACTGGGTCGAGGTGGAGGCCGGCGACTTCATGTGGCTGCGCGCCTTCTGCCCACAGGCCTGCTACGCCGGCGGTCCCGGCCCCTTCCGCTACCTGCTCTACAAGGACGTCAACCGCCACGCGCGGCTGGAGCTGTAGGCATCTGCCGAGTCTCTGGCCCGTCTGGTGCTTCACAGGCTCGGCGAACCTTCAGCCGATGAGGCAGTCGGCGCCACACGCCCGAGGAGCGTCGCTCCACCCACGGCTCTGCAGCAGCCGAGCGACCCGGGCCGCTGTCGCGCAGGCGCCGTCGAAGACCTGGCCCCATCCCAGCCGCACGCTGGCTCGCCCGCTGACCGCGGCGTCGAGGTCGCGCTCGAGGTCGAGGTGGTGCTGGGCCGCGGACGCGTGGAAGAGCGTGCCGTCGAGCTCGACACAGACGCCGTACGGCGAATAGTCGACGTCGCGGTAGACCGAGCGGCCGCCAACTCTCGCCCGGTGTTGGCGGGTGCCGACCGGCAGTGCGTGTGCGCGCTCGACTCGCACGAGATAGCCGTGCTCAAGCACGGACCACGAACCTTGGGCCAGGTCGTCCAACACGTCGGCGATCCACGCCCGGCGAGTCAGCTTCGGATGCCGGACCAGGGCATCGCAGATGCGGAGCGCTGTCGTGAGCCGCGCCTGCACGGGACCTGCCAGGTCCTGGATTGCGTCGAGCTGGCTGCTCCTGCGCGACGCCACTCGGAGCGCAGCATCCTCGACGCGCATCCGCGGCGGACTCGCCGCTGCCAGCACGGCTTCGTCGAAGGTCGACAACCAGCGCAGCCGATAGCCCGGTCGCGGGCGAACGTGCCGGTGACGGTTGATCGCGATCGCGATCGGGGCGTCGCAGTCGGACTGGCTCGGTCGAGGGTCGCAGGCGAGCAGGGCCGACTCGTCCGCGAGAGCGGAGGGGGCGAAGTAGAGGACACCGCCCCAGGCGCGCTGAACCCACGTCGGCTGTCCGGTGTGGTCGACGTACACACCCGGCAGCCACCGGACCCACTCCCGCCGGCGCAGCATCCGCTCGATGTCGTGAGCCTGCCCGCCCGCCTCCTCGACCTGACGGCGGGCGATCACGCCGCTTTGCGTCGCGAGCAGCCGGCTCACTTCCCGGCGAGTGACGTCTTCCACGCAGGCAGGGTGCCCGGAACGAGCCCGGTGCCGCTCCCGCACCGCTCTGGCCTGTGGACCAGCGCGGATGTGCCGTGCGTGTGCAGCAGTATCTGCGCCACCGCCACGGCACATCGGTGGAGCCGCGGCGAGTAGCATCGGGGCACGGCCTGTTGTTCGCATGGATAACCAGCGGGCTCGCGAACGGCCACGGCAACCATGCCTCTGATGCCGCGCGGGCGCGGCTGGGCGACAAGGGAGGCGCGATGGCCGAGATCATGGTCAACGGCGAGTCACGAGTCCTCGACGGCCTGCCGCTGTACACCAACGCCCTCGACTTCCTGCGCGACCTGGGGCTGACGGGCGCCAAGGAGGGCTGCGCGGAGGGCGAGTGCGGCGCCTGCTCGGTGCTGGTGGCCCGACCCGCGCCCGACGGCTCCGACGCGACCGAGTGGACGGCGATCAACTCCTGCCTGGTCCCGGCCGCGTCGCTCGACGGCCAGGAGGTCGTCACGGCCGAGGGGCTGGGCCAGCCCACCGACCTGCACCCGGTCCAACGCGAGATGGCGGTGCGCGGCGGGTCGCAGTGCGGCTATTGCACGCCGGGCTTCGTGTGCAGCATGGCCGCGGAGTTCTACCGCGCGGGCCGGGCCGCCACCAACGGGTCAGGCCCGCAGAGCCACGACGACTACCACGGCGACAACGGCTTCGACCTGCATGCACTGAGCGGCAACCTGTGCCGGTGCACCGGCTACCGGCCGATCCGCGACGCCGCCTATGCCCTCGGCTTCCCCGACGGCGACGACCGCCTCGCCTCACGTCGTACGACGCCCGCGCCGGCGGCACCGCCCACCCGGCTCTACGACGGCGAGGCGGTGTTCGTGCGGCCGACCGATCTCGCCCAGGCGCTGGCCGTGCTGGCCGAGGACCCCGACGCGGTCGTGGTCGCCGGCAGCACCGACTGGGGTGTCGACGTCAACCTCAAGGGCAAGCGAGCCACGGCCGTCATCGCCGTCGACCGGCTGCCGGAGCTCCGCGGCTGGACGGTGACCGACGGAGAGGTCCGGATCGGCGCTGCGCTCACGCTGACCGAGATCGAGCGCCGTCTGGACGGTCGACTGCCGTTGCTGGCGGCGCTGTTCCCGCAGTTCGCTTCACGGCTGATCCGCAACGGCGCCACCCTCGGCGGCAACCTCGGCACCGGTTCGCCGATCGGTGACGCGCCGCCCGTGCTGCTCGCGCTGGAGGCCGAGGTCGTGCTGGCCTCGCCGGAGGGCACGCGCGCGGTGCCGCTCGCCGACTACTTCACCGGCTACCGCGAGTCGGTCCGACGGCCGGGCGAGCTGATCACCGAGGTGGTGGTCCCGCTACCTGCGGCGGGCTTGACGGCGTTCCACAAGATCGCCAAGCGTCCGTTCGACGACATCTCCAGCGTGGCGGTCGCCTTTGCGGTCGACGTGGCCGACGGGGAGGTCCGCAAGGCGCGGATCGGGCTCGGTGGCGTCGCGGCCACGCCGATCAGGGCGCTGGCCACCGAGGCCGCGCTCGAGGGGCGGCCCTGGAACGCCGACACCGTCGACGCCGCCGCGCGCGTGCTGGCCGACGAGGGGACGCCGATCTCCGACCAGCGGGCGAGCGCGGAGTTCCGGGCCGAGATGCTCGGGCAGTCGTTGCGGAAGCTGTTTGCCTCCTCCGGTTTCGAGACGGGCGCGAGCGCGCCCTCCTCAACCTCCGGAGGCGACCGATGAGCAAGCTTTCCGATCGTCCGGACAAGGCGATCGTCGGCGAGGCGCTGCCCCACGAGAGCGCGTCCGAGCACGTGACCGGCGCCGCGCTCTACACCGACGACCTGGTGGTCCGCCACGCCGGCGTGCTGCATGCCCACCCCGTGCAGGCGCCACACGCCCACGCCCGGGTGACCCGCCTCGACCCCAGTGCGGCGTACGACGTCGTCGGCGTGGTCCGGGTGCTCACCGCCGCCGACGTGCCCGGCATCAACGACGCCGGCATCAAGCACGACGAGCCGCTGTTCCCCGACGAGGTCATGTACTACGGGCACTCGGTCTGCTGGGTGCTCGGCGAGACCCTCGAGGCGGCCCGCCGGGGCGCGCTCGCCGTCGAGGTCGACTACGAGCCGCTGCCTGCACTCGTGACGGTGCCCGAGGCGATCGCGGCCGGCAGCTTCCAGGGTGCCCAGCCGGTGCTCCACCGCGGGGATGCGGCGGCGGGGCTGGCCCGCGCGAGCCGGGTCTTCGAGGGTGAGATCGAGTTCGCCGGGCAGGAGCACTTCTACCTCGAGACCCACTGCTCGCTCGCGCAGGTCGACGAGGGCGGCCAGGTGTTCGTGCAGTCCAGCACCCAGCACCCGACCGAGACGCAGGAGATCGTGGCCCACGTGCTGGGCGTGCCCAGCCACGCGGTGACCGTGCAGTGCCTGCGGATGGGCGGCGGATTCGGCGGCAAGGAGATGCAGCCCCACGGGCTCGCGGCCATCGCCTCACTGGGGGCGACGCTGACCGGCCGCCCGGTGCGGCTGCGGCTGACCCGCAACCAGGACATCACCATGACCGGCAAGCGGCACGGCTTCCACGCGACGTGGCGGGTCGGCTTCGACGACGACGGACTGTTCACCGGACTCGAGGCGACGCTGACCTCCGACGGCGGCTGGAGCCTCGACCTGTCCGAGCCGGTGCTGTCGCGGGCGCTGTGCCACGTCGAGAACGCCTACTGGATCCCCGACATCCGCGTGCAGGGCCGGATCGCCAAGACCAACAAGACGTCGCAGACCGCGTTCCGCGGGTTCGGCGGCCCGCAGGGGATGCTCGTCATCGAGGACATCATCGGCCGCTGCGCGCCACTGCTCGGCCTCGACCCCGTCGACCTGCGCCGGCGCAACTTCTACGTCGAGGGGCAGTCCACGCCCTATGGTCAGCCCGTACGCCACCCCGAGCGGGCCGTGGCCGCGTGGGAGCAGGTGCTGGAGTCCAGCGACTTCGCCGCCCGGCAGGCCGAGGTGGCGGCGTACAACGAGACGCACGAGCACACCAAGCGCGGCCTGGCCATCACGCCTGTGAAGTTCGGCATCTCCTTCAACTTCACCGCCTTCAACCAGGCGGGCGCGCTGGTGCACGTCTACAAGGACGGCTCGGTGCTGATCAACCACGGCGGCACCGAGATGGGCCAGGGCCTGCACACCAAGATGCTGCAGGTCGCCGCCACCGCGCTGGGCCTGCCGATCGAGCGGGTGCGCCTCGCGCCGACCCGCACCGACAAGGTGCCCAACACCTCGGCCACGGCGGCCAGCGCCGGCGCCGACCTCAACGGCGGCGCGGTCAAGAACGCCTGCGAGCAGATCATCGAACGCCTGGCGCCACTGCGGGCCAGGCACCCCGAGCTGTCGTGGGAGGAGCTCGTCGGCCGGGCCTACCACGACCGCATCCAGCTCTGGGCCGCCGGCTTCTACAAGACCGAGGGCCTCAGCTGGGACCTGAAGACGATGAGTGGCTCGCCGTTCAAGTACTTCGCCTACGGCGTCGCCGCCGCCGAGGTCGAGGTCGACGGGTTCACCGGCGCCTACGTCACCCGCCGCGTCGACATCGTGCACGACGTCGGCGACAGCCTGTCCCCACTGGTCGACCTGGGGCAGATCGAGGGCGGCTTCGTGCAGGGCGCCGGCTGGCTGACGCTGGAGGACCTGCGCTGGGACGAGAGCGACGGCGAGCACCGCGGCCGGCTGACGACCCAGGCGGCCAGCACCTACAAGCTGCCCAGCTTCTCGGAGATGCCGACCGACTTCCGGGTCTCTCTGCTCGAGCGTGCTCACGAGGACGGCGCCGTCTACGGCTCCAAGGCCGTCGGCGAACCGCCGCTGATGCTGGCCTTCAGCGTCCGCGAGGCGCTGCGCCAGGCTGCGGCCGCCTTCGGGCCGCCCGGCACCAGCGTCGAGCTGGCCTCGCCGGCCACTCCCGAGCAGGTCTACTGGGCGCTCGACCGGGCCCGTCGGGCGGCGGGTCTCGACACGTCGCTCGTCACTCTCGACGGCTCGACCACCGAAAGCGCCATCCGATGACCACCTGGTGGCAGGCCGTGGCCGACCTGCGGCACGCCCGCGAGCCCGGCGTACTCGTCACGCTCACCGACGTCCGCGGGCACGCTCCTCGCGAGGCCGGCGCCAAGATGGTCGTCGCTGCCGCACAGACCTGGGGCTCGATCGGCGGCGGCAACCTCGAGGAGGAGGCCGTCCGTCGCGCCCGGAGGCTGCTGGCCGACGGCGCGACCGCTCCCGAGACGTTCGAGTCCCACCTCTCCGACAAGGCGCCGGTCCAGCATGGTGTGCAGTGCTGCGGGGGTGAGGTCGCCGTGCTGCTGGAGCCGCTCGCCGTGGTGCCGTCGGTCGCGGTCTTCGGCGTCGGCCACGTCGGCCTCGAGCTGGCACGCATCCTGGCGCGCCACGACCTCGACCTGCACCTCGTCGACTCCCGAGCCGACCACCTCGACGACAACGCCTTGGCGCCGCTGTCCGATGCCGTCGCCGCCGTGCACGTGCACCCCGTGCCGGTGCTGCCCGAGCTGGTGCTGGCCGAGCTGCCGCCCGGCACCCACGTGCTGGTGATGACCCACGACCACGCCGAGGACCTCGCCATCTGCGACGCCGCGATCCGTGTCGACCACCTCGGCCCGATCGGGCTGATCGGCTCGTCGGCCAAGTGGGCCCGGTTCCGGACCACCCTGCGCGACAGCGGCCACCCCGACGAGACCATCGCCCGCATCCACACGCCGATCGGGCTGTCCGCGCTCACCGCCAAGGAGCCCGCCGCCATCGCGGTGTCGGTCGCGGCAGCCCTGCTCGACGCCTTCGAGCGTGAGGTCAAGCCGTCTACGCAACACCGGACCCGCCGGTGACGCTGTTCCGCGGCACCTTCCTCGACACCCCGCAGAGCCCCTTCACCGGCGGACACCTGCGCGCCGAGACAGACGCGGCCCTGCTCGTCCGCGACGGCGTGATCGTGGCCCGGGGACCCGCCGCCGAGCTCGCCGTCCGGCACCCCGACGAGCCAGTCGTCGACTTGAGCGGCGGGCTGGTGCTGCCGGGTTTCGTGGACACCCACGTGCACTTCCCGCAGGTCCGCGTCATCGGCGGCCTCGGCCTGCCGCTGCTGGACTGGCTCGAACGCTGCGCGCTGCCCGAGGAGGCCCGGCTGGCCGACACGACGTACGCCGCCTCGGTCGCGGCCGACTTCGTCTCCGGGCTCGCGCGGGCGGGCACCACCACGGCCCTCGTCTTCGGGTCCCACTTCGCCGGGGCCGTCGACACGCTCTTCGCCGAGGCCACCCGGGTCGGGCTGCGAGTGACCAGCGGCCTGGTGCTCAGCGACAGGATCCTGCGCGAGGACCTGTTCACCACTCCCGAGCGCGCCCATGCGGAGGGGCTGGCCCTGGCCGAGCGATGGCACGGCAAGGGCCGCACCCGCTATGCCGTCACCCCGCGCTTCTCGCTCTCCTGCAGCGACGACCTCCTGGCCTCGGCCGGGGCGCTGCTGGGCGACGTACCCGATGCCTGGTTCACCTCACACCTCAACGAGAACCCGCACGAGATCGCGGGCGTGCGCGAGCTGTTCGGCTGCGACTACGCCACCAGCTATGAGAACCACGGGCTGCTCAGCGGCCGGAGCGTGCTCGCCCACAACGTGCACCCCACCGATGCCGAGCTGAGGCGGCTCGCCCACCACGACTCGGTCGTGGCGCACTGCCCGACCAGCAACGCCGCGCTCGGCAGTGGGCTGTTCCCGCTGCAGCGACACCTCGCGTTCGGCGTCCGCGTAGCGCTCGGCTCCGACGTCGGGGCGGGCACGGGCTTCTCGCTCTTCAAGGAGGGGCTGCAGGCGTACTTCGTCCAGCAGCTGCTCGGGCCCACGGGACACCGGCTCACGGCCGCCCACCTGCTCCACCTCGCCACCGCCGCCGGCGCGCAGGCGCTCGGCCTCGACGACGTCGTCGGTGACTTCTCGCTCGGCAAGGAGTTCGACGCCCTCTGGCTGCGGCCCGCCGACGGCTCGACCCTCGACGTCGCGCTGCGGCACGCCGACTCCACGGACGACGCGCTGGCCAAGGCCTTCGCCCTCGCGGGTCCGGCCGACGTGGCGGCGGCGTGGGTGGCCGGCACGGAGATCTCCCGGAACTGAGTTCTGTGGCGTCTCAACAATGTGTCCCCGAAACTCGTCTTGAGAGGTGACGGGCACGGAAGGGACGGGGAGCGGTGGAGTTCGAGGAGTACGTCGCCACGAGGGGCCGCGCCCTCGAGCGCTATGCCTACGTGCTCTCCGGAGATCCGCACCTGGCCCAGGACCTGACGCAGACCGCCTTGGTCAAGGCCTACCGCCGCTGGTCATGGGTGGCCCGCGCCGACCAGCCCGACCACTACGTCCGCCGCATCCTCACCACGTCGTTCATCGACTGGACGCGGCGGCGAAGCAGCACCGAAAGGCCGACCGAGACGGTGCCCGAAGGGTCCTCGGGCCGCGACCCGGCCACCGTCACGGTCGTTCGCGACCAGCTGCGGCGGGGGCTCACCTCGCTGACCGCCCAGCAGCGGGCGGTGCTGGTGCTGCGGCACTACGAGGGCTACGACGACGAGGCCATCGGTGCCGTCCTGCAGTGCTCGGCGGCGACCGTACGCAGCCATGCCAGTCGGGGGCTGCACCGCCTCCGGGACTTCCTGACAACCGAGGACGGAGACCAGCCGTGACCGATCTCGAACGACGCCTGACCGACACCCTGACCGCGATGGCCGATGAGGCGCCCGCCGAGTCCGATCTGCTCGGCACCGTGCGGGCGAAGGCCGGCCGGCGCTGGCCGTCGCCGCGCGTGGTGCTGGCCGCGGGTGCAGCTGCCGCTGTCGTGGTGGCCGGCGGAGTCGTCGCGGCGATCGGGGCAACTGGCGACGAGGCCGAGCCGGCGGCGGCATCGTACGACTGTCCGACCGCGCTGACGTCGCGAACGCTGCCCGCCTGGGCGCGCACGGGCTTCTCCGACCCCGAGCCCGAGGCGTTCTACGTGATGGGTGCCAAGCGCGAGATCCTCGGCGTGGTCTTCGGCAACCCGCTGATGTACCCGTCCGCCGACGACCACAACAACAAGGTGCTGTGGGTGGTTCGCAGCGACAGTGGGCCGCTCACGATCCGGGCCAGGCTCGCGCCGGACTCACCTCCGGTCGTGATCGACTCGGTCACCGGCCCGTCGTTCCTCGACCTGCCGGGCGCCGGCTGCTGGCACCTCGACCTGGCGTGGGGCGACCACACCGACTCCCTCGACCTGCTCGTCAGCGGGGGTCCAGGGCGGTGAGATCGCGCTCGGCGTACTGCCGGTGCCACCACTCCTCGTTGAGCACGATCAGCAGGCACTCCTTCACCGGGAAAGTCTGCCCGTCGCGCGGCCAGCCGGGGCCGGGCATCGGCGCGGTCTCGCCGGCGAGCTGCGCGTCGGTCAGCGAGTCGAGGTAGTCGCGCACCATGGCCCGGCGCTCGCTGCGCAGTGCAAGCACCTCGTCGAGCGACGGCCGGACCTCGCGATCGCGCGGGATGCCGTCCATGTCGGGCATCTGGTCCCACGGCAGGTCGAGCGGGTGCCACGGCGTCGGGTTGCCGAGGATCGCCCGGCCGACCCAGGCGGCGGTGGCGAAGCTGAGGTGGCGCTGCGTCTGGATGAACGTCCACTCACCGTCGACCGACTCGTGCAGCAGCGCCGGGTCGAGCGCCCTAGCCCGGTCGACCGTGCCGTCCCAGAGCTCGGAGATCAGCGCATAGCCCTTGCGGAACCCGTCGGCGTCGTCGGGCCGCATCAACACCTTGTCGGGATGGATCCGGTCGAGCTCGGCCTCCACCAGAGGCGCTACGTCGACGCCGTTGATCACGAAGTCCACGACCTCGCCGCTGATGCGCACATGCACCATCTCGACGCCACGCATCGTGACGTCGCTCAGCTCGGTGGACTCAAAGGTGGCGCCGGTCAGGTCGACGTTGCGAAACACCGACCCGCTCAGGTCGACGTCCACGAACTCCCGACGTTCCTCATCGCTCATCCGACCAACGTAGGACCAGATCCCGACACCGCCTGTCGGGTACGGGCCAACCTTCCGGTCGTGTGCTGAATCGGTTGCCCGAGCAGCCACGTGAGCACACGACCGGGCTAGGCCTCGTCGAGGACCTCGCGCAGCCGGGCCGCGAACTCGGCGGGCTTGCCGGCGTAGCCGTGCTCACCTCCGAGGAACCCGCCGTGGTGGCTCGGGAAGACGACGGCCTCCTGGCCGAGCAGCGCGGCCGTGGCCCGGGCGGTGCGTCCGGTGTAAGCGTCGCCGGTCTCCTCCCCGACCGCGATCACGACGCGGGTCGGCGCATTCTTGAGCGAGTCGACGTCGGGGCGGTGCCGGGTGATCGACAGCGAGCGCTCGGAGAGCAGCGGGTCGTCCCGCGAGCCGTCGTCATCGGCGGGCATGCCGAACATCGCGGGGTCCGCCGGCGGCTGGGCGAAGTAGTCGTCGGTGAACTCGCCCTGCCACGACGTCATCGCGATGAACTGCGCCATGCCCGCGCCCGATCCACCGGCGGCGTAGGCGTCGAGGAAGCCGCGCTGCGCACGGTCGGTGGCGTCTGCATCGGGAAGCACGTCGTTCATCGGCGGCTCGTGGGCCACCAGGGTGACGACGTCCTCGGGATGGGTCTCGACCAGGACAAGGCCGGTGACCGCGCCGCCGCTGCTGCCGAAGACCTCGACCGGGCCTGTGCCCAGGGCACCGATCAGGACGTGCAGGTCCTCGGCCTGGTCCTGCGGGTTCTGGTCGACCCGGCCGTCGCGACGCTCGGTGCTCCGCCCGAGACCGCGCGGGTCGTAGGTGACCACGGTGCGGTCACCGAAGAGAGGCGCCAGGCTGCCGAAGCCCTCGGCGCACATCGGCTGCCCGATCATCAGCAGCACGGGGCGGCCGTCGGCGGTGGGCAGCGGCCCGTGCACGTCGTACACGAGGTCGACGTCGGGAAGCTCGAGGGTGTGGGTCGTCGTGGTCATGGAGGTTGGACTCCCCTCGCGGTCCGGACTCATCGGCGAGGTCACACGATGGTCCGGTCGTGGCCGGCCCAGTAGGGCTTGCGCAGGTCGCGCTTCATGATCTTGCCGGTGGGGTTGCGGGGCAGCGCGTCGAGGATGTCGACCGACGTCGGGCACTTGTACGCCGCCAGGTGCTCGCGACAAAAGGCGATCAGCTCCTCCTCACTCGCCGTCTCGCCGGGCTTGAGCGACACCACGGCCTTGACGGTCTCGCCCCAGCGGTCGTGCGGGACGCCGATGATCGCGACCTCCATCACGGCCGGGTGCTCGGCCAGCACCCGCTCGATCTCGGGCGAGTAGATGTTCTCCCCACCGGAGATGATCAGGTCCTTGAGTCGGTCCTCGACGAAGAGGAAGCCCTCGTCGTCCACCCGGCCCAGGTCGCCGGTGCGGAACCAGCCCTCGTCGACGATGACCTCGGCCGTCGCCTCGGGCTTGTTCAAGAAGCCGCGTCATCAGCTGCGGCGTGCGCAGCCAGACCTCCCCGGGCTCGCCGACCGGCAGGTCCTCCAGCGTCACCGGGTCGACGATCCGCAGCTCCATGCCCGGGATCGGCTGCCCGGCCGAGACCAGCCGCTCGGGGTGGCCAGAGGTCACGGCGTCGCGGTGGACGTCGGGCATCAGGTGGGTGGCCACGCCGCCGACCTCGGTCAGCCCGTAGACCTGGATGAAGTCGGTGTCGGGCCACGCCTCCATCGCGGCGCGCAGCAGCGGCAGCGGCATCGGGGACGCGCCGTAGGTGTAGGTCCGCAGCTTCCCGAAGACGGCCACGGCCTCCGGGCCCGACTGGAGGACCTGGGCCAGCACGGCCGGCACCAGGAAGGTCCGGTTGGCGCCCTGCATGATGGCGCCGGCCAACGACGCGCCGTCGGGGTCGCGGGTCATCACGCTGGGGATCCCGTCGTGCACGCTGAACAGCACGTAGGACGAGCCGCCGACGTGGAAGAGGGGCATCGCAACGAGGTTCTTGTCGCCGGGCTCGAAGGTCCAGCCGTCGTGGGCGTTGACGGTGTGGGCCAGCATGTTGCGCTGGCTGAGCATCACGCCCTTGGGATGGCCCGTGGTCCCGGAGGAGTACATCACCAGGACCGTGTCGTCGGGCTCGACCGCGGCGGCGCGGTCGGTGGGCGTGGCTCCCGCGAGCAACGCCTCATAGGCGTCGCCACCGCCACCGTCGGGGGTCACCTCGATGACGTGCTGCACCTGTGGCAGCCGGTCGCGCAGCTTGTCGACCACCGGCATCAGCTCCGACCCGACGAGCAACACCTTCGACCCGGCGTCGTTGACGGCGTAGTCGACCTCGTCGCCCGCCAGCCGGAAGTTGATGATCGCGTTGGCGGCGCCCAGCATCGACGCCGCGAAGGTGAGCTCGACGCAGGCAGGGTGGTTCTTGTCGAGGAACGAGACCACGTCGCCGCGGCCGATCCCCAGCCCCTGCAGGGCTCCCGCGAGCCGACGCACGCGGTCCCACCACTGCGACCAGGTCCACGACCGGCCCAGATAGGTCACCGCGAGACCGTCGGGGTCGACGCTCGCCCAGTGCTCGAGGCGGTCGGTGAGGAAGGTGGCCTCGGGGGCCCTGGGCAGGCTCACTGTCAGTCCTCGCTCTCGGCTTCGAGCACGGCGGCGTACGCCGGCAGGGTGAGGAAGTCGACGAACTCGTCGTCGAGCGCGGTCTGCAGGAAGAGTCGGCGCGCGGTGGGCAGGTGCGCGACGTACCAGCCCGCCTGCTCGAGCGCGGCGTACTCGTCGGTGACCAGCGACTCGACGAGCTCCTTGGTCACAGCTTCACCAGACGTCAAGGCAGCGGCGTTGTGCGTCCACTGCCAGATCTGCGACCTGGAGATCTCGGCGGTGGCGGCGTCCTCCATCAGGTTGTGGATCGCTGCCGCCCCGTTGCCGTCGAGCCAGGCCGCGAGATAGGCGATGCCGACGTTGATGTTGAGCCGCAGCCCGTCGAGAGTCCGCTCGCCGGGCGTCTCGTCGGCCGCGAGCAGGTCGGCGGCGGTGACCCGTACGTCGTCGCGCCGGCGGGCGACCTGGTTGTCGCCGTCGAGCACCCCGTCGAAGATCTCGGCGCAGACCGGCACCAGGTCGGGGTGCGCCACCCACGAGCCGTCGAAGCCGGCTGCTGCCTCGCGGTTCTTGTCCTCTCGCACCTTGGCAAAGGCAGCGCGGTTGACGTCCTCGTCACGACGCGAGGGGATGAACGCCGCCATCCCGCCCATCGCGAAGGCTCCCCGCTTGTGGCAGGTGGCCACCAGCAGGTCGCTGTAGGCCTTCATCATCGGCGCGTTCATGGTGATCGCGTTGCGGTCGGGCAAGGTGAAGCCGTCGGCGTCGCGGAAGTTCTTGATGATGCTGAACAGGTAGTCCCACCGACCGGCGTTCAGGCCGCTCATGTGGTCCCGCAGCTCCCACAGGATCTCTTCCATCTCGAAGGCCGCGGTGATCGTCTCGATGAGCACCGTCGCGCGTACCGACCCGTGCGGAATCCCCAGTGCCTGTTGGGCATGCGTGAACACGTCGTTCCACAGCCGCGCCTCCAGGTGGGACTCCATCTTGGGCAGGTAGAAGTAGGGGCCGCTGCCCCGGGAGAGCAGCTCGGCGGCGTTGTGGAAGAAGTAGAGGCCGAAGTCGACGAGCGCCGCGACCACGGGTCGGCCGTCGAGAGTCACGTGCGCCTCGTCGAAGTGCCAGCCGCGCGGTCGGGGCAGGATCACCGGCAGGTGCTCGGGGTCGGCGAGGGCATAGCTCTTGCCCTCGGGCGAGGTGAAGGCGATGGTGCGGCGCACGGCGTCGTACAGGTTGACCTGACCTTCTACGACGTTGTGCCAGTGCGGGGTGTTGGCGTCCTCGAGGTCGGCGAGCCACACCCGCGCCCCTGAGTTGAGCGCGTTGATCGCCATCTTGCGGCTGGTCGGGCCGGTGATCTCGACCCGCCGGTCCTGCAGGTCGCGCGGCGCGGCCGCCACCTGCCAGTCGCCGTCGCGGACCTCGGCAGTCTCGGGCAGGAAGTCGAGCGAGCCTCCGGAGGCCAACGCCCCGCGACGCGTACGCCGCGCCGCCAGCAGCTCGTCGCGCCGGTCGCCGAAGCGCCCCTGGAGGTCCGCGATGAACTCGAGTGCCTCGGCGGTGAGCACCGCCTCGGAACGCTCGACGGTCGGACCGGACACCTCGATGCTCGTCATTCGCGCAGCGTAGTCATCCCCGGCCGTGTCTTGTCGCGCTGCCGAGCCCGAGGGCAGCGACGGCCCGGGAGACGACCTGGGCTGGGTCGTCCTGCACCGACACGACCACGCCCGGCTCGTCGGGCTCGAGCGGCTCGAGGGTGGCCAGCTGGCTCGGCAGGAGGGAGGCGGGCATGTAGTGGCCGGTGCGGTGGCTGACCCGGTCGCCGATCAGGCCCTCGCCGGCGACCAGATGGCAGAAGACCACCTCGGGCCGGCCCTCACGCAGCAGGTCGCGATAGCTGCGGCGCAGCGCCGAGCAGGTGACGACGGCCGAGCGCTGCGCCGCGATCTCTGCCGACATCCAGTCACCGATCGCACGCAGCCAGGGCCAGCGGTCCTCGTCGGTCAGGGGGTGGCCGGCGGCCATCTTCGCCACGTTCACCTCGGGGTGGAAGTCGTCGCCCTCGGCGAGTGTCCAGCCCAACAGGGTGGCGATCCCCTCGGCCACGGTGGACTTGCCCACGCCGGAGACACCCATCACCACGACCACCTGCACACGGTGGTGAACCACCGGCTTCTGCGCCATCCCAGGGACGCTAGTCGGGTAGGCGCATAGCCCGCACCGACCGGGCGGGCGTAACCCGGAGGCCCGGCAGGTCGTTGACTGCACAGTGTCGCCCTTCCTGGCGCGACCACACGTCTCGCGAGGGAACCCATGTCCGTCCACGGCCGATCCGTCAACGGCGGGATCGCGAAGGTGTTCGTGGACGGTGAGCTGGTCGGCAAGGTCGACTTCTCCAGCGATGACACCACGCCGCGGATCCGGTTCCACCGGATCTTCAAGGGTCTCGGACGTGGCAACCACTCCGTCGAGCTCAGGGTCCTCGAGGGCCGGGCCTACGTCGAGGGGTTCGCCACCATCCGCTGAGTCGCCGGGCCTGGCCGGTGCTCTGCCACCGGTCAGGTCCGGTCAGGTCCGGTCGGCCCACCAGGCCAGCAACGCCGACCGGGCCTCGTCGTCGGTCATGGGGCCGTCGTCGAGGCGCAGCTCGAGCAGGAAACGGTACGCCGCCCCCACCTCCGGACCCGGGCCGATCCCGAGGATCTCCATGATCTGGGTGCCGTCGAGGTCGGGCCGGATGGCGGCCAGCTCCTCCTCCTCCGAGAGCCGGGCGATGCGCTCCTCGAGCTGGTCGTAGGACCGGCGCAGCCGCTCGGCCTTGCGCCGGTTGCGGGTGGTGCAGTCGGCCCTGGTCAGCACGTGCAGGCGCTCGAGCTGGTCGCCGGCGTCGCGCACGTAGCGGCGTACGGCCGAGTCGGTCCACTCGCCGTCGCCGTAGCCGTGGAAGCGCAGGTGCAGCTCCACCAGGCTGCACACGGAGTCGATGGTCTCGCCGGGGAAGCGCAGCGCCTGCATGCGTTTGCGGGTCAGCTTCGCGCCGACCACGTCGTGGTGGTGGAAGGTGACCGAGCCGTCGCCGACGAACTTGCGGGTCCGCGGCTTGCCGACGTCGTGCATCAGGGCCGCGAAGCGCGAGACGAAGTCGGGCCCACCCAGCCGATCCTCCAGGTCGATCGACTGCTCCAGCACGGTGAGGGTGTGCTCGTAGACGTCCTTGTGGCGATGGTGCTCGTCGCGTTCCAACGACAGCGCCGGCAGCTCGGGCAGCACGATCTGCGCCAGCCCGGTCTCCACGAGCAGCGTCAGCCCGGCCCGTGGATGCGGCGCGCACACCAGCTTGACCAGCTCGTCGCGGACCCGCTCGGCCGAGATGATCGCGATCCGGTCGGCCATCGCGGTCATCGCGGCCACCACGGCGGGGTCGACGGCGAAGCCGAGCTGGGCGACGAAACGGGCCGCCCGCATCATCCGGAGCGGGTCGTCGGAGAAGGAGTCCTCGGGCCGGCCCGGCGTGCGAAGCACCCGGTGAGCGAGGTCCACCACGCCGCCGTACGGGTCGACGAACTCGCGGTCGGGCAACAGCACGGCCATCGCGTTGACGGTGAAGTCACGCCGGCCCAGGTCGCCCTCGAGGCTGTCGCCGAAGTCGACCGCCGGCTTGCGGGAGGTCGGGTCGTAGCTCTCCGAGCGGTACGTCGTCACCTCGACCTGCCACTCGCCCTTCCGGCTGCCGATGGTGCCGAAGGCGCGCCCCATGTCCCAGACCGCGTCGGCCCAGCCGCGCAGCAGCCGCTCGGTCACATCGGGGTGCGCCGACGTGGTGAAGTCGAGGTCGTTGTGGGCCCTGCCCAGCATCGCGTCGCGCACCGGTCCGCCGACCAGGGCAAGGGTGTGGCCGGCTCCCGCGAACAGCTCACCGAGTGGGTCCAGGACCGGCGCGATCCGGTCGAGCTCGTCGGTCACGGACTGCTGGACGTCGGCGATCCGCAGGGGTGGGAGCTCGACGCCGGACACGGGTGGGAAGCCTAGTGCCAGGGTCGGGAGGCGCGACCGCGGCAGCCTGGGGTGGCCGGGTCCGCCGACTAGAGTCGGGCCGTGCCCCGACGCCCGACGCTGCTGGCTGCCCTGGCCGCGGCCGCGGCGATGACGGGGTTGTCAGGCCTCGGCGGGGCAGGCGTCGCCGCAGCGGCGGCCGGGTCCGTCGCCGCGAGGGCTACCGACGCACCGCTGGCCATCACGATCGACAAGCTGACCCCTTCGTCGATCCCCCGCCAGGGCAACGTCCGGGTGAGCGGCTGGGTGACCAACACCAGTGACGAGGTCTGGTCGCTGGTCAACGTGCACACCTTCATCGGGGCCGACCCCATCACCACCACCGCCGACCTGGACTTCGAGAGCACCCGGGGCATCGAGGAGTCTGTCGGCGACCGGATCACTGCGCCCGGCACCTTCGACACGATCGCCGAGCTCGCGCCGGGGGCATCGGCCCCCTTCACGGTCCGCGTGCCCGCCAACCAGCTCGGCGCCGACGAGCCGGGGGTCTACTGGTTCGGAGTGCACGCTCTCGGGCAGACCGCCGCGGGCAGGGACTCGGTCGCCGATGGTCGCGCCCGCACCTTCCTGCCGCTCGTGCCGCGCACCGACACCCCCATCGACACCGCCCTGGTGCTGCCCGTGCGCCACCAGTCGCTGCACGAGGCCGACGGCAGCCTGGCCGACCCCGAGGAGTGGGCCCAGACGCTGGGAGATGGGGGTCAGCTCCACGACGTCCTCGACTTCGGCGTCGCGGCCGGCGCCCGGCCCATCACGTGGCTGGTCGACCCGGCTGTCCCCGCCGCGGTGCGACAGCTCCAGGACGGCAACCCGCCCCGCTCCCTGGTCACGCCTGTCGAGGGTGACGACGGGGCGACGGCCTCGCCGTCGCCATCCGAGTCCGGGTCTGGTGAGCCCAGCTCCGCGCCCGCCGTGCCGGCCGGGGAGGACCCCGCGCTCGTCGCCGAGGCGTGGCTGGCCCGCCTCCAGCAGGCACTCACCGGCAAGCAGGTGCTGGCCCTGCCGTGGGGCGACGTCGACGTGGCGGCCGCAGCCAAACATGCTCCCGACGTCTACGCCGACGCGCGGGCGCGGTCGGGTACCACCCTGACGCTGGGCAACTTCCCGATGGCGCCCGCGATCTCGGCGCCCAACGGCTTCCTCGACGACTCGGCCCTCGCCCTGGCCGATGCCACCACCACGGTGCTCGTCTCCGACCGCACCGTCTCCCGCGGACAAGCGCCCAGCGTGGCGTCGTACGCCGGACACCGGCTGATCCTCTACTCCGCCCAGGGCGCGACCGGTGGCCCCGGGCCCGACGACCCGCTTGCTCCGATCGCCATGCGGCAGCGCATCCTCAGTGAGGCGGCGCTGCGGATGAACGAGCCGGGGCGTCAGCCCCTGGTCGTGGTCTTCCCGCCCGGCTGGACGCCACCCGACGGTGCGTCCTTCTTCGACGGGATCGACGTCAACTGGATGCGGCTGGCGACGCTGACTGACGCGACGCCGCAGCCGGGACGCCCGCTCGCCGCGGACCGCTTCGAGTACCCCTCGTGGCAGGTCAACCACGAGGTCGACGACGAGGCGTTCAACGCCATTGCCACGCTGGGCGACGAGGCCGACCGGCTCCAGAGCGTGCTGGCCGAGCCCAGCGACGTCGCGTCGCGGATCCGGGGCGAGGCGTTGGCCGACGTGTCCTACTTCGCCCGCAACGACGCCCTCCGGTCCCGGCTGTCCACCGTCAACACGACCTCGTGGGTGCGGGCCCGGCTGCACTCGATCTCGGTCGCGGCGCCGCGCCGGGTCATCCTGTCCAGCAACAGCGGCAGCTTCTCGGTGACGGTCACCAACGGCCTCGACGAGCCGGTGACCGTGCGGATCGAGGCCACCTCGAGCCCGCCGATGACCATCACCGGACCCGAGGTCGTCCAGCTTGCCGCCGGCTCGTCCACGCCGGTGCTGCTGGAGGCCTCCACCGACAAGCTCGGCGTGCACGACGTCACCATCGCCCTCACCGACGAGGCCGGCAACGCGCTCGGCTCCACCGACCAGCTGCCGGTGCGCGCGGCCGCCGTCAGCCAGGTGATCTGGCTGATCATGGGCGCCGCCGTCGCGCTGCTGGTGGTCGCCATCGTGATCCGCTTGGTCCGCCGGATCCGCGGCCGCGGTGGTGACGACGGCAACGACGGCGACGGCCCGGGCGGCGACGACAAGTCGCCCCCCGAGCACGCCGACGCCGATCCCGTCCCGGCGCCGCTGGGCGTCGCGCCGGGCGCGCCGGGCGCACGGGGCGATCGGTGAGCGGTCGGTGAGCGGAGGCCCCGTCGCGGACGGCTCGGAAGAGGATCGGCTGCTCGCGTCCAGTGCCGTGATGGCGGCGGGCACGGTCGTGTCGCGGTTCAGCGGCTACCTGCGCTCACTGCTCCTCGCTGCCGCGCTGGGCAACCTGCTGCACGCCGACCTGTTCACCATCGGCAACACCATCCCCAACATGCTCTACATCCTGCTCGCGGGTGGGGTGTTCAACGCCGTCCTGGTCCCGCAGCTGGTGCGCGCGATGCGCTCGGATCCCGACGGCGGCGAGGCCTACACCAACCGCATCATGACCCTGTCGGCCCTCTTCCTGGCCCTGGTCAGCGTCGTCCTCGTCGTGGCCGCGCCGTGGGTGATGCGCATCTTCTTGTCCTCGGACTACGACGCCCCGCAGCTGTCCGCTCAGCGCGACTCGATCATCGCCTTCGCCCGCTTCTGCCTGCCGCAGGTCTTCTTCTACGGGATGTTCGCCCTGGTCGGCCAGGTGCTCAACGCGCGGCGCCGCTTCGGGCCGATGATGTGGGCACCGATCGCCAACAACCTGGTCGCCATCGCGGTACTGATCGGCTATCTCCTCTACTACGGCCCGGTCGCCGACAACGCCCAGTGCTCGGCGTACACCTCGGCGCAGGTGGCCTGGCTCGGTCTCGGGGCCACCGCCGGCATCGTCGTCCAGTTCCTCGTCCTGCTGCCCTACCTGCGGTCGGCCGGCGTGCACTACCGCCCGCGCTTCGACTTCCGCCACACCGGTCTCGGCCACACCCTGCGGCTGGGCATGTGGACCGTGCTGTTCGTGATCGTCAACCAGATCGCCTACACCGTGGTGGTCCGCCTCGCCTCGGGCGGCACCGCGCAGACCCTCGGCCACTGCAACGGCGAGGGCTCAGAGCTGGGCACGGGCTACACCATCTACTCGCAGACGTTCCTGATCGTGATGGTCCCGCACGCGATCATCACCGTCTCGCTGGCCACCGCGATGCTGCCGTTGCTGTCGTCGCAGGGTGGGTCCGGCGACCTGCGGGCCCTGGCCGGGAGCCTGACCCGCGTGCTCCGCACGGCGCTGGCAGTGGTGGTGCCGTTCGCGCTGCTGCTGCCCGTGATCGCGCCCGACGTGGCCACGATCCTGTGGAAGTACGGCGCCGCCGGACGAGACCTACGGCCTCTACATCCTCAGCCTCTCGCTCTTCGGCGCGGGCGTGGTCTTCTTCACCGTCCACTACCTCGTGCTCCGCGGCTTCTACGCCCTCGAACGCACCCGCACCGTCTTCTTCATCCAGTGCGCGGTCGCGGCCACCAACATCGTGATGGCGATCGTGCTCGTCGCCCGCACCGACGCCGAACACACCGCGCCCGCTCTGGTGCTGGCCTACACCGCGTCGTACGCCGTCGGCTCGCTCATCTCCTACCTCGTGCTGCGCCGGGTGCTCGGCGGCCTGCACACTCCGGAGCTGGTGCGTTTCCTGGTCCGGCTGGCCATCGCGACCGCGGCGTCGACCGTCGTCGCCATCGGCCTCGCTCTCCTGCTGCCTGGCCGCGACGAGCCCAGCCACCTGGGCGCCCTGCTACGGCTGGTCGTCATCACCGGCGCCGATGTGCTGGTCTTCCTCGCGCTCACCCGCGTGCTGCGCCTGACCGAGGTGACCGCCGTGCTCGACACCGTGACCCACCGGTTGCGGCCACGGAGCCGGTCGTCGGACTGAGCCCACCGCCTGCCAAAATGGGGGCGGACGGCTCGGACCGTCCCCCGGCACTCGCCGCCGCGCGGACCTACCATGAGGGGCGCCCCGCCAACGTCGGCTCGGGGTGGTGCACCCAGCCGGACCGTCGGGAACCGAGGGAGGAGGGCCGTGCCACACGCGATCCGCCCCGGTGACGTCCTCGCCGACCGGTACCACCTCGTCGACCTGCTCGACGAGAGCGCGGGCGGTCTGTTCTGGCGGGCCTACGACTCGATGCTGGACCGCTCGGTCGCCCTCCACCTGATCCGCGCCGACGACCCCCGGGCCGAGCAGCTGCGCGACGCCGCCCGGACCTCCGCGAAGGTCGTGGACCGCCGGATGCTCCGGGTCCTCGACGTCGACGAGACCACCGAGCAGACGGCAGGCGACGGCGGGGCCCTCTGCTACGTCGTCAACGAGTGGGCGAGCGGGGTCTCGCTGGACATCCTGCTGGCCGACGAGGGTCCGCTCGCGCCGCGACGGGCCGCCTGGCTGGTCTCCGAGGTCGCCTCGACCCTCGACATCGCCCACACGGCGGGGGTCGCCCACGGCAGGCTGGTCCCCGAGAACGTGCTGATCGACCGCACCGGCTCGGTCCGGGTGATCGGCTTCGCGGTCGACGCCGCCCTGCACGGGCTGCCGTCTGGACGGATCTCCACCGACGTCGCCGATCTCGCCGCCCTGCTCTACGCCGCCCTGACCGGCACCTGGCCCGGCGTCGCCCCCTCGGCCGTGCGGACCGCGCCGCACACCCACGGCCGGGTGCTGCGTCCTCGCCAGGTGCGAGCCGGGGTGCCGCGGGTGCTCGACGCCCTCTGCGACGCCGTCCTCAACCCGTACGCCGCCGCCCCCGGCTCCCATGCCCGCGGCAACGTCGACGTGACCACCGCGGGCGGCATCGCCGACGCGTTGCGTGAGTTCGTCGGCGACCCGGCCGGCCTTGCCGAGGCGGAAGTGGCTGCTGTCCGGCGTCGCGAGAGCGGCTCCACCATGATGACCATGCCGATCGCCCTGCCCGGCATCTCCGGCGCGCTGCCGTTCCCGGACGACCCGCTGCCCCAGCACGCCGAGCCCGAGCCACCCGAGCCACACGACGCGTCCGCCGAACCGCCCGCCGAACCGATCGCCGCACCCATCGCCGCACCCATCGCCGCATCGGTCGCCGCATCGGCCGCCGTACCAGTCGAGGACCTCGAGCCGGACGCCGACAACGCCGACGCCCACGACGCCCACGACGCCGATCCCGCGAGTTCCGCGCCGCCGGTCGACCAGCCGACCCAGGCGGGCATCCCGATCTTCGACGAGTCCGGCGACGTCTCCTGGATCGCCAAGCGCGCCGAGAAGCCGCCGCCCCCACCGCCGTTCGAACGCGCGCCCGAGCGACCGCTCTTCGCGCCCGACCCGGTCGACGGCACCCCCGTCCGCCGCCCGCGCGTCCCTGCTGCGCCCGGCAGCCCGGAGTACTGGCCGTGGGACACCAGCACCGGCACCGGTACCGGTAGCCGGATCACCACCGGCAGCGGGGTCATCGAGCCCATCGACGACGAGGAGCCCATCGACCGGCCCGGCACCAGCTGGCTGCGGCTGGCGGCCGTCGTCGCCGTGTGCGTTCTTCTGCTGCTGGGCATCGTCTTCGCCTTCAACCTCGGCCGCGGGCTGCCACCGCTCGGCGGCGACCCGTCCCCGAGCCCCAGCGCGTCACCCACCGCTTCGGGGAGCACGGGAGGCGCCGAGGCCGGCCCCTACACCGGCCTCACGGCCACGGACTTCGACCCCCAGGGCGACCCGCCGGAGGAGAACGCCGAGGACGCGCCCCTCGTCGTCGACGGTGACCCCGACACCGCCTGGCGGACCATGACCTACACCCAGAACCTCGGGCCAGGCGGCCTGAAGACCGGCGTCGGGCTGACGATCGACCTGGGCGAGTCGCTCCCGGTGAGCGAGGTGCAGCTGACACTCGGCGGCCAGCCCACGTCGCTGTCGGTCTATGTCACCGACGAGCCGCCGACGGGGATCCGCGGACTGACGGCGGCGGGCACCGTCACCGCCGACGGGACCACCGCCGAGGTGGTCCTCGACGATCCGCCCACCGGCCGCTACGTCACGGTCTGGCTCACCTCACTGCCGCAGATCGAAGGCGGGTACCGCGGCGAGGTGGCCGAGGTGACGGTGCTCGGATGACGTCCCACCACATCGGCTCGTCCGGGACCACCGGGCGCTCGGACGCCGAGCTGCTGAGGGCCCACGTCGACGGAGACCCCGACGCGTTCGGCGAGCTCTTCGGCCGCCACCGAGACCGCTTGTGGGCCGTCGCGATGCGCACGATGGGCAACCCGGAGGACGCCGCCGACGGCCTCCAGGACGGCCTGATCTCGGCCTACCGCCGGGCGGGCTCGTTCCGCGGCGAGGCGGCCGTGACCACCTGGCTGCACCGGATCATCGTCAACGCGTGCCTGGACCGACTGCGTGCAGCGAAGGTACGTCGCGCCGAGCCGCTGCCCGACGACCTCGACGAATACGGGGGGCGCAGCTCCCTGGTCTCCGCGGATGTCACCGCAGACCCTGCGGACCTCAGCGTCGCTGCCGACCGGCGACGCCGGGTGCTGGCCGCGCTCGACTCCCTGCCGCCGGCCCAGAAGGCCGCCCTGGTGCTGGTCGACATGGAGGGCTACCCCGTCAGCGAGGTGGCCCAGATGCTCGGCTGTGCCGAGGGCACGGTGAAGTCGCGCTGCTTCCGTGGCCGAGCCCGCCTTGCCGAGCTGCTCGGCGATCTCGACCCGGCCGCTAGCGGCCGCCCGCCCGCGGGGAACCGGCCCGGCGACCGGCCCGTCTCATCCGGCGAGTCCCCACGTGGGCCACCCGAGACCGACTGAGCCGGCCCCGCGAGCCCCACAGGTCCCCAGTTGACGCACCAGCCACACCAGCCACCCGCAGCCATCGAGAGGAGGTGCCGACGATGCCCGAGCGACCCGAGGACGCCAACGACCCCGATGTCACCGATGACATGCAGTCACCACTGAGCCCGGCCGAGGACGCGCGCATCCAGCGCCTCCTCGCCGAGGCGCGGCACACCGAGCCGATGCCCGCCCACGTCGTCGCGCGCTTCGAGGGCGTGCTCGCCGACCTGCACGCACGGCGTACCGACGAACGGCCCGCGCCCGTGGTCGACCTGGCCTCGCGGCGCCGGCGTACCGCTGCGAGCCTGCTCGTGGCCGCGGCAGCGGTCGTGGTTGCCGGAGTCGGCCTGGGCCAGATCCTCCCCAACGGGGCCAACGATGCGGGTCCCTCGGCCTCGGCCGACCAGTCCGTGCAGGAGCAGGAGATGGCGGGCGGCGACGCGGGCGCGGGCGAAGCCAAGCGTTCCGACACCCCCAACTCTCAGTCCGCCCCCGAGGCGGAGGCGCCCACCGACGGCGGCATGCTTCTCGGCGAGGTGCAGATCCGCTCCGGACACTTCGGCACCGATGTGCGCGAGGCCCGCAAGGCCCTCGCACGAGCCCAGCCCGACGCCATCACCGAGTTCGGGGCGCCGGCCTCGACCTGCGCTTCCGGCATCACCGGCGACGGGACCGTCGTGGCGGCGACCTACGACGGCGGGGCGGCCGCCCTGGTGCTGCGGCCAGCCGCGGGGGACGTCCAGGTCGTCGATCTCTACCTGTGCGAGGCCACCGAGCCGCTGCGCTCGATCACGCTCACCGTGCCCTGATCTGCGCCGAGGGGACGGGGGAATGTCGCTCGCCTACGATCGGTTGCATCAGCGTCCACCGCAGTGCCTCCAGGAGCCGCCAGTCATGACCGAGAACGACCCCCGCAACGTCATCATCATCGGCTCCGGACCCGCCGGCTACACCGCGGCCGTGTACGCCGCGCGCGCCTCGCTGCACCCCCTCGTCTTCGAGGGCTCCGTGACCGCCGGCGGCGCGCTGATGACCACCACCGAGGTGGAGAACTTCCCCGGCTTCCGTGACGGCATCATGGGTCCCGCCCTGATGGACGAGATGCGCGGCCAGGCCGAGCGCTTCGGCGCCGAGCTGGTGGCCGACGACATCGTCGAGGTCGACCTCACCGGCGACGTCAAGATCGTCAAGACGGTGACCGACACCTACACCGCGCGCAGCGTGATCCTGGCGACCGGCTCCGGCTACCGCAAGCTCGGCCTGCCCAACGAGGAGGAGCTCTCGGGCCGCGGGGTGTCGTGGTGTGCGACCTGTGACGGCTTCTTCTTCCGCGAGCAACACATCGCTGTCGTCGGCGGCGGTGACTCAGCACTCGAAGAGGCCCTCTTCCTCACCCGCTTCGGGTCCAAGGTGAGCCTGATCCACCGCCGCGACAGCCTGCGCGCCTCCAAGATCATGCAGGAGCGGGCGTTCGCCGACCCCAAGCTCGAGATCATCTGGAACTCCGAGGTCGCGACGATCAACGGCAGCGAGCGCCTCGAGTCTCTGACCCTGCGCGACACGGTGACCGGAGAGAGCAGCGAGCTGCCCGCGACCGGGCTGTTCATCGCGATCGGCCACGACCCGCGGTCCGAGCTGCTGACCGGTCAGGTCGACCTCGACGACGACGGCTACGTGCTGGTCCGGCAACCCTCGACCCACACCAACCTGGCCGGCGTCTTCGCCTGCGGCGACCTGGTGGACCACCACTACCGGCAGGCCGTCACTGCCGCCGGCACCGGGTGCGCGGCGGCGCTGGACGCCGAGCGCTACCTGGCAGCGCTCGACCACGCGGCCTCCACCGCCGGCGCTGCCGACGACACCGCCAAGGTCGCCGTCGGGTCCTGACGCCGGCCTACTTGACGTACGTTTCCTGGACTTGTCGACCCTTCCTAGGTACGACATGTTCGGATTTCTCCGGTCAACCGGAGAAATCTGAACTCGCGCAAGCACCGCCCTGCACCCGCCCGGCTCGGAACAAACGTCTGCGCAGTGGTGTTGACTCAGCACATCGCGACAACCGCCCGGACACCGGTCCGGAGCGTCCATCGAAGGAGTCCCCGTGGGAAACATGCCGGCCGTCACCGACGACGAGTTCGAGGCCCAGGTCCTCAAGTCCGACAAGCCCGTGCTGGTCGACTTCTGGGCCGAGTGGTGCGGTCCGTGCCGTCAGGTCGACCCGATCCTCAGCGAGATCGCCGAGGCCCACGGCGACAAGATCACGTTCCTGAAGATGAACGTCGACGAGAACCCCGTCACCCCGTTCTCCTACCGCGTCAACGGCATCCCGACGATCAACGTCTACCAGGGCGGCGAGGTCGTCCGCTCGATCGTGGGGGCGCGGCCCAAGGCCGCGATCCTCAAGGAGCTTTCGGAGTTCCTCGAGGTCTGACCCTCGGCGCCCTGCCGACGCGGGGCGTGGCCCGCGGTCCGTCGGGCGTTGGCTTGGGAGCCGGCCGGACCACGCCGATCAGCCGCTCAAGAGCCGCCTCGACCTCGTCCTTCCAGGTCAACGCCGACCGGAGGTCCATCCGCATCCGCGGCGTCCGAGCGTGCGGCCGATGGGTCTTGAACCCCACACTCCCCAGGAACTCCGTCGAGGCCACGCACCGGCTGCCTCGCGCGTGGTCGCGCCGGCGGGCCGGCGCGGCGTCCCACCCCGCGTCACCCCGGGTGTCGCCGAACGCCTCGACCGCCCTGATCCCGCCCCGGTTGATCAGGTCGCGTGCCATTCCCTGCACCAGCATGCGGCCCAGGCCGCCCCGCCTCGCGTCGGGGGCGACGTACACCTGGGTGAGCAGTACGGCGTCGGCCGAGACGGGCGCCGTCGGGAACGCGCCGGCGCCCGGCAGGAACGCCTCGGGCGCATAGAGCGCGAAGCCGGTCGGCCGGCCGTCGACCAACACCACGCGACCGCACGAGCCCCAGTCGCGCAGCACGGCCGAGACCCACGCGTCCAGCTCGTCGGCGGCGTCCTCGACCCGCTCGCGGCGGACCGGGTCGAGCTGCCAGAAGAGGCAGGAGCGGCACGGCGCCGTCAGCTCCTCGAGATGGTCGAGCGTCAGGCGGACCACCTTGCGGCCCACGGTCACCTCCCATCCCGGCGAACTGTCCGGCGAACGGATCCCGGACCGATGGTGCAGGGGTCCCGGTGATCCCTCATGCTAGACGCGTCATGGAGCAGATCCCTTCCACTACACCCTCGGCTGCGCCCCCGCCTACGCACAGTGCGCGCACGCGGCTCGACAGCTACGTCGACCGCTACGCCGCGCGCACCCAGGGGATGACCGCCTCGGAGATCCGCGCGCTGTTCGCGGTCGCCTCGCGTCCCGAGGTGGTCTCGCTCGCCGGCGGGATGCCGAACATCTCCGGCCTGCCGCTCGACGTGGTCGGCAACGCCATCGCCGACCTGATCGCCCAGCACGGCCCGGTGGCGCTGCAGTACAGCTCCGGCCAGGGCGACCCGCGGCTGCGCGAGCAGATCTGCGACGTGATGGCCCTCGAGGGCATCAGCGCCCACCCCGACGACGTGGTGGTGACGGTCGGCTCCCAGCAGGCGGTCGACCTGGTCACCCGGATCTTCTGCGACCCCGGCGACGTGGTGATCTGCGAGGCGCCGTCGTACGTCGGGGCTCTGGGTGTCTTCAAGGCCTTCCAGTGCCAGGTGGTGCACGCCGAGATGGACGCCGACGGCCTGGTGCCCGCCGCGCTCCGGCAGGCCATCGCCGCCGCCAAGACCGCCGGCCAGCGCATCAAGTTCCTCTACACGATCCCCAACTTCCACAACCCCGCCGGCGTGACGATGTCGGTGGCTCGCCGGGCCGAGATCCTCGACATCTGCAGGAGCGAGGGCGTGCTCGTCCTCGAGGACAATCCCTATGGCCTGTTGGGATTCGACGCCGAGCCGATGCGCGCGCTGCGCGCTGACGAGGCCGAGGGCGTGGTCTACCTCGGGTCCTTCTCCAAGACCTTCTCTCCCGGCATGCGCGTCGGCTGGGCGCTGGCTCCGCACGCCGTTCGCGAGAAGCTGGTGCTGGCCCAGGAGTCCGCCACGCTCTGCCCGCCGGCCTTCAACCAGATGGCGGTCTCGGCCTACCTCGCCCAGCACGACTGGCTTGGCCAGATCAAGCAGATGCGCGAGATGTACCGCGAGCGCCGTGACGCGATGATCGAAGCGCTGCGCGACTTCATGCCGGCCGCCTGCACCTGGAACGTGCCGCACGGCGGCTTCTTCGTCTGGATGAGCCTGCCGCCCGGCATCGACGCCAAGGCGATGCTGCCCCGCGCGGTCACGGCGCGGGTGGCGTACGTGCCCGGGACCGCGTTCTTCGCCGACGGCTTCGGCGCCGGCTCGATGCGGCTGTCGTTCTGCTACCCCACGCCCGAGCGGATCCGCGAGGGCGTACGCCGACTCGCGGGCGTGCTCGAGGAAGAGATGGAGCTGCGCGAGACGTTCGGCGCCGGTCCCGCGCCCGACCGGGAGCTCGACCAGCGCAGCGGCTACGACAGCCCTGGCAGTGACCTGACATGAGGAGCCACGCGTGAGCCCTGGCGAAAGCACAGTGGTCGTCCTGGCCGGCGGCCTGTCCCACGAGCGCGACGTGTCGCTGCGCTCGGGCCGGCGCACGGCCGAGGCGATGCGCGCGGCAGGGCTGGAGGTCGTCGAGCGCGACGTCGACGCCGGCCTGATGGGCTTCCTGACCGAGGACCCGCCTGCGTGCGTGGTCCCGATGCTGCACGGCGAGACCGGTGAGGACGGCGCGATCCGTGAGGTTCTCGAGCTGCTGGGCGTGCCCTACGTCGGCGCCGCACCGGCCGCGTGCCGCACGGCCTTCGACAAGCCGGTCGCCAAGGCGGTGATCGAGCGGGTCGGCATCTCCACGCCCGCGTCGGTGTGCCTGCCCCACGAGACGTTCCGCGAGCTGGGCGCCGCCTCGGTGATGGCAGCGCTGGTCCGCCGCCTGGGCCTGCCGATGATGGTCAAGCCCGCCAAGAGCGGCTCGGCGCTGGGCTGCTCGGTGGTGCGCACCGCCGAAGAGCTGCCGTCGGCCATGGTCAACGCCTACGCCTACGGTCCGGAGGCGCTGCTCGAAAGTTTCGTCGTGGGCAGCGAGGTCGCGGTGCCCGTCCTGGACGACGGCTCCGGTCCGCGGGCCCTGCCGGTGGTCTCCATCCGCCCCGACGGCGGCGTCTACGACTACACCGCCCGCTACACCGCCGGCTCGACCGAGTTCCAGGTGCCTGCGCCACTCGCCGACGGCCTCGCCGATGAGTGCGCCCGGGTCGCGGTGGCCGCCCACGATGCGCTCGGCCTGCGCGAGCTGTCCCGCTCCGACCTGATCGTCGACGACGACGGCACAGTGTGGTTCCTCGAGGTCAACGTGGCGCCGGGCTTCACCGAGACCTCCACGGTGCCGCTGTCGATCCAGGCGGCCGGGCTCGACCTCGGCGAGGTGCTCGCCGGCCTGGTCCGCGCCGCCTCCACCCGCGATGCCCGTCAGCCCGCCGGGGCCCTGAGCCCCCCGAGACACCTGGGCCGGCCGTGAGCGAGGCGACGTACACCGCGATCATCGGGGCGTGCAAGCTCGCCTTCCGGCTGCTGGGCCAGCGCATCGACATCGACGGTGCCGAGCACATCCCACGCACCGGCGGCGCCCTCCTCGCCCTCAACCACATCGGCTACGTCGACTTCGTCTACGGCGGGTTCCCGGCCGACAAGGTCGGTCGCCGCGTGCGGTTCATGGCCAAGCGGGAGCTGTTCGACCACCGCGTCACGGGGCCGCTCATGCGCGCCTGCCGGCACATCCCCGTCGACCGCGCCGACGGGGAGTCGTCGTTCCATGTGGCCCAGCAGGTCCTGGAGAGCGGCGAGCTCGTCGGCATCTTTCCCGAGGCCACCATCTCTCGCGCGATGGAGGTCAAGTCGCTCAAGACCGGCGCGGTCCGGATCTCTGCGGCTGCGCACGTCCCGCTGATCCCCGTCGTGCTGTGGGGCACCCAGCGGATGATGACCAAGGACCACGACAAGGACTTCGGCCGGGGCAAGGCCATCACCATCAAGGTCGGCGCGCCGATCCCGGTCACCGGCGTCGACCCGGTGGCCGGGACGGCGCAGCTCCGGTCCGCGATGAGCGGGCTGCTCGACGAAGCGATCCGTGACTATCCCCAGCAGGAGCCGGGCGCCTGGTGGCTGCCCGCGTCGTACGGCGGCACCGCGCCGACGCTGGAGGAGGCCGTCAAGCTCGACCGCGACGAGAAGGTCGCCCGGGCGCGCGCTCGCCGCGAGGCTCGCTGACCTGCAGAAACATAACTACGTCGTCTTGTCGCTTTGTCGACATATCGCCTTATCGACGGCGGAATGGACGTTCAGATGGGCCGGTCGTTGCGGTTGCGCGGATCCATGATGTCGATGATCCGGCGCAGGTCGTCGAGAGAGGCGAACTCGACCGTGATCTTGCCTTTGCGTCTGCCGAGCTCGACCTTGACCCGGGTCTCCAGCCGGTCGGAGAGCCGCTCGGCGAGATCGTTGAGGCCGGGCGCCACCGGCTTGCGGCGGGCCGGCGTGGTGGGCCCGGTGGGGCCGACGCCGACGGCGACGATCTCCTCCAGGCCGCGCACGCTGATGCCCTCCGCGACGACGCGCGCGGCCAGCCGGTCCTGTTGGTCGGGGTCCTCGACGCCCAACAGGGCGCGCGCGTGCCCGGCGCTGAGCACGCCCGCGGCGACCCGGCGCTGCACGGCCGGGGAGAGCTTCAGGAGCCGGATGGTGTTGCTGATCTGGGGCCGCGACCGGCCGATCCGCGCGGCCAGCTCGTCGTGGGTGCAGCCGAAGTCCTCGAGCAGCTGCGCGTAGGCGGCCGCCTCTTCCAGCGGGTTGAGCTGGGAGCGGTGCAGGTTCTCCAGCAGCGCGTCGCGGAGCATGTCGGGGTCGCCGGTGGCCCGCACGATCGCGGGGATCGCCGGGAGACCGGCCTCCATGGCCGCCCGCCAGCGGCGCTCCCCCATCACCAGCTCGTAGCTGTGCGGCCCGGTCTGGCGCACCACGACGGGCTGGAGCAGGCCGACCTCGCGGATCGAGTGCACCAGCTCGGCCATCGCGTCCTCGTCGAAGACCTGCCGGGGCTGCACGTGGTTGGGCACGATCTGGTCGGCCGGCAGCTCGGCGTACCACGATCCCTCGGGTCGGACCAGTCCGCCGTCCCCGCCGTCGCTGCCACCGGCCGTCTGGTCGGCCCCGACCTCGTCGTCGGTGTCTGGCGGGGCGGTCGGGATCAGGGAGCCCAGGCCGCGGCCCAGCCCTCGGCGAGCGGTTCGGCTCATGTCGGTGCTCCCTTCAGTGCCACCTCGCGGGCCGCCTCGAGGTAGGACAGCGCACCGGGAGACGCGGGGTCGTAGGTCATCACCGTCTGGCCGTACGACGGCGCCTCGGACACCCGCACCGAGCGGGGGATCGCGGTCTTGAGCACCTGGTCGGCGAAGTGCGCCCGGACGTCCTCGGCCACGCCGGCGGCGAGCCGGGTGCGGGCGTCGTACATGGTGATCAGGATGGAGGAGACCCGCAGCCGCGGGTTCAGGTGCGCCCGCACCATCTCGACGGTGGCCATCAGCTGGCCGAGGCCCTCGAGCGCGTAGTACTCCGCCTGGATCGGGATCATCACCTCGGCCCCTGCGACCAGCGCGTTGAGCGTGAGCAACCCCAGCGATGGCGGGCAGTCGATGAGGACGTAGTCGAGGCGGTCCTCGCCGGCCTCGGCGGCCGTGCCGATGCCCGGGTGGGTGGCCAACGCCTTGGTGAGTCGGCTCTCGCGGGCCACCAGGCTCACCAGCTCGATCTCCGCGCCGGCCAGGTCGATGGTCGCGGGAACCACCCACAGGTTGTCGAGGTCGGGCACCGGGACCGTCACGTCGGGAAGGGCCACGCCGTCGACCAGCGCGTCGTAGACCGAGGGCACCCCGCGGTGGTGCTCGACTCCGAGCGCGGTCGAGGCGTTGCCCTGCGGGTCGAGATCCACCACGAGCACCCGCTGGCCGAGCTGGGAGAGGGCGGCCGCCATGTTGACGGTCGAGGTGGTCTTGCCGACGCCGCCCTTCTGGTTGGCGACCACGACCACGCGGGTGTTTCCGGGGCGAGGCAGGGCAACGCGTTGCCGGGTGCCGAGCCGGGCCAGCACGGAGTGCTCCGCGGCCCGCGCCAGTGGCGTGGACTCGTCGTCGAAGTTGCTCGGCGTGAGGGCGCTCAGCTCGGCCGCGGTGCGTACCCGCCCCACCCTGGTCGCGGGCGCCGGAGTGTCTTCGGTCGAGGTTGTTTCACGTGAAACGTCGTCGTCCGCGGCGGCGACGGTCGGATCCGGGGCCTGTGGATGAACGGGCCCTCCCTGTGGAGAACCAGGCTCACCGGGCCATCCGAGACCGGTGGAAAACTCGCCCGAACCGGACCCCTGGTCGGGCCAGCCGAGTCCCACACCGTCGGTCACGACTTCCTCCGCGTTCGTCTCGTCCGCTCGCTTGCGGAGCGCCCCCGCCCGGCCGGGGACGTCGATCCGGCGGCTGGGCGGGGCCAACCTACCCGTCCTGGATCGGCCCAGGCCACCCGGACCACGCGCACCGGCTCCGCCAACACGTCGCGGCCGAGGTCGAGCAGCTCGGGTTGCGAACAGCCGAGCGCATCCAGGCGAGCCGCGGCGCCGGCCACCTCGTCGGCGGCGCCGGACCCCTTCATCGCCAGCAGCACGCCTTCGGGCGCGACCAACGGCATGCACCAGCCGAGCAGCCGCTCGAGCGGAGCAACCGCCCGGGCGGTCACCACGGCGAACGTCTCTGCGCCGACCATCTCTTCGGCCCGCCCGCGTCGAACCTCCACCTGGTCGTCCAACCCCAGGCCTGTGACGACCTCGTCGAGAAAGCGAGTACGCCGCAACAACGGTTCGACCAGGGTGACCCGGACGTCGGGCCGGGCGATGGCCAGCACCAGGCCGGGCAGTCCGGCCCCCGAGCCCACGTCCACCACGCTCGCCTGCCGAGGGACCGCCTCGCCCAGCACGGCGCAGTTCAGCAGGTGTCGGTCCCACAGCCGGGGCGCCTCGCGGGGTCCGATCAGCCCACGCAGGACGCCTTCGGTCGCCAACAGGTCGGCGTACCGCTCCGCCAGCGCCAGCCGGTCAGGCGCAAACACCCGCCGTGCCACCTCGGGAACGGCGGGTGTTTCACGTGAAACATCGGGCATTCGGCGGCCCGTCAGGCCGGCAGGATCACCACGAAGCGACGGGGCTCGACGCCCTCGGACTCCGAGGTGAGGCCCGCCTCCGCGACGGCGTCGTGCACGACCTTGCGCTCGAACGGCGACATGGCGTCCAGGGCGACCCGCTCGCCGGTCTCCCGTACCCGGGCCACGGAGTCGTTGGCCAACTCGACCAGCCGGGCCCGCTGGCCGGCGCGGTAGCCGGAGATGTCGAGCATCAGTCGCGACCGCTCGCCGGTCTCGCGGTAGACGGCCAGGCGGGTGAGCTCCTGGAGCGCGTCGAGCACCTCGCCGCGCTGGCCGACGAGCTGGCTGAGCTCGGCGCCGACGATCGAGACCGCCGCGCGGTCGCCCTCCACGTCCATGTCGAGATCGCCGTCGAGATCGGCGATGTCGAGGAGCTCCTCGAGATAGTCGGCTGCCACGTCGCCCTCCTGCTCGAGCGCATCCTGCCGGGAGGACTCGATGTCAGCGGGCGCCTCAACACTGTCGGTGCCGGGCTCGGCGACGGTGTCCTCGTCCGGGGTCTGCTCGTGGACGTCCTGCTCCTCGACCTGGTCCCGGTCGACCTGCTCCTGGTCGACCTGGTCGACCTGATCAACGCCGTGTTCGCTCATGCGCTCTCTCCCTCGCTGGTGGGTTTGCCCGGGGCGCGCGGGGGGCTGCCCTTCTTGCGGGCCTGACGGGACTGCTTCTTGGGCTGCTGTCGTGGGGCCGGCTTGGGCTCGCCCTCGGACTCGCCCGCGGTGGCGACCGCCGTTCCCGACGGGCCTCCCTCGGCTTCGGTACCCGAGTGCATCCCCTTGGCTGCGTCGCGTTTTTGCTTCGCGGCGAACGCGGGCGTGCCCGGCGCCGGGTTGTTGCGGATGACGTAGAACTGCTGACCCATCGTCCACAGGTTGGACGTCGTCCAGTAGAGGAGCACGCCGATCGGGAACGCGACGCCACCCACCGCGAAGACGACGGGGAGGACGTAGAGCAGCATCTTCTGCTGCTGGGCATAGGGACCGCTGAGCGCGTCGGCCGGCATGTTCTTGCTCATCAGCTGGCGCTGGGTCAAGAAGGTGGTGGCGGTCATCGCGACCACCAAGATGGCCGCCATCACCATCACCCCGACGTTGCCGCCGTTGTTGAGGAAGGTGTCCTTGATCGGGATCGTCCCGAAGATCTTGCTGTTGCCGAAGGACTCCGCGAGGTCCTCGTTGAGGAAGCCGTGGGCCTTGCCGTTCTTGGCCGCCTGGTCGAGCATCCGGAACAGCGCCAAGAAGATCGGCATCTGCACCAGGATCGGCAGGCAGGACGCGAACGGATTGGTGCCGGTCTCCTTGTACAGAGCCATCGTCTCCGCTGCGAGCCGCTCGCGGTCGTGGCCGTACTTCTTCTGCAGCTCCTTGACCTTCGGCTGGATCAGCTGCATGTTGCGGCTGGACTTGATCTGCTTGACGAACAGCGGGATCAGCAGGGCTCGGACCACCAAGGTCAGGCCGATGATCGACAATGCCCAGGTGCCACCCGCATCGGGATCCATCCCGAGCTCGGTGAAGATCCAGTGCCAGCTGACCATGATCGCCGAGACCGCGTAGTACAGCGGCGTCATGATGAAGTGGCCGATTTGGCCGAGGAAGTCGAGCACTGGTCAGGCTCCTAGCCGAAAGTCAGAGGGTGGGTCGACCCGCAGCACCGGGGCCGGCGAGCGGCTCGGGGTTGCGAGAGGGAACGGGGTCGTAGCCGCCGGCGGCCCAGGGTGACAGCGGCCCAGGCGACGTACGGCCAGCCAACTCCCCTTCATGCTGCCATGGACCTCCACGGCCTCCAGCGCGTACGCCGAGCACGACGGGTGGTAGCGGCAGACCTGGCCGTAGAGCGGGCTGATCACCGCGCGGTAGGCGCGCAACAGCGCGATGAGGACATATTTCATGGGAGCACTCGACCCAGACAACGACCGAGGTCGTCGCGGAGTTCGGGAAAGTCGGCTGCGGCCGCGGCGGGCAACGCCCGCACCACCAGCACGCCGCCGGGCAGGTCGCCGAGCTGGTCGCGCACCAGGTGCCGCAGGCGCCGGCGTACGCGGTTGCGGGTCACGGCTCCACCGACGTCACGACCCACCACGAAGCCCACCTGGCACGGCGGTTCGCCAGCGGCGTCGAGGTGCACCACGACCGTGCGGCTCCCGGCCCGACGACCCGCGCGGACGCAGCGTCGGAAGGACTCACTCGAAGTGAGACGGGCAGCCGCGGGCAGCACGGGCGAAACGCCCGGGCTCAGACGGCCAGGCTGTTGCGGCCCTTGCGGCGACGCGAGGCCAAGATGGCCCGGCCGGCGCGCGTGCGCATGCGCAGGCGGAAACCGTGCACCTTGTGGCGGCGGCGGTTGTTCGGCTGGTACGTACGCTTGCTCACGACTTCTCTCCGATGGTGTTCAGGGTCGGTCCCGGGGTTGTTTGCCGCAGGTCGTCGAACGAGTGACGACGCGCGGTTGCGGCCGCTGAGGCCACGTCGGCGAGACCGCCCACCCACGCTCGGGAGTGGATCAGGCGTGGACATGCGGCACCCGTCGACACCAGGTGACCGGCCAACGGTACGCGAGGGTCTTCCACAGGGTCAAACCGTGGGGCTCGGCGGTGGCCCACTGGACCGCTCCAGCGTCGTCGGCCTGTGGATGAACTCTTGCCGCGACGGAGAGCGGCGGGTTAGGTTCGGGCCACGACGAGATTCCCCGCCGTCCCCCATCTGCACTCCAGGAGAGCCTGCACCGGCCCCTGGTTGCTCCGGCGATATGGCCGCTGACCTGCGGTGATGTCCCGGAATGCGGGAGGAATCGGCTCTCGCCCAGCGGCGCTCCCGGACCTGTGCGCTTCCTACACAGCCTGTGGAGAAGTATGTGGAGTTTTGTAGGCGACATCGTGGTAACGATGGCGGACGATACGGACCGGCTCCCGATGACGGGAGTCGAGGAGAGAGTGGCGGGGAGCGCGCGTGGACGACGCAGTTGACCGGGCAGCAGACCTAGCGACCGACCGGACAACCGACCGGGGACAGCGACCGCGGAGTCGGACCTGGTGGCGGCCTGGCAGCGGGTGGTCGAGGAGCTCGCGCCCAACCAGCGCGCCTGGCTCAAGGCCAGTGCGCCCGTCACGTTGCACGGCGACCACGCCATCATCGAGGTCGCCGACGAGTTCACCCGCACCCAGCTCGAGGGCCGGCTGCGCGGCCAGATCGAGGAGTCGCTGACCCTGACGTTCGGTCGGGACATCCGGCTCGGGGTGACCGTCAACCCCGTGCTGCTGCCGCCCCGCCCGGTCGACGAACCCAACCTGGCCAACAACATGTCGACTCATCCACAAGACGACAAGTCGACATACAGCCTTTCTGGTGGGCTGTCAGGTACGGCGGCGCCGACCCAGGACTCCGCGCCCGACCACGCCCGGCAGCCGGTGCTCGAGACCCGGCTCAACCCGAAGTACACCTTCGAGACCTTCGTCATCGGCTCGTCCAACCGCTTCCCGCACGCCGCCGCGGTGGCCGTCGCCGAGGCTCCCGGCAAGGCCTACAATCCCTTGCTCGTCTACGGCGACTCCGGACTCGGCAAGACCCACCTGCTGCACGCGATCGGGCACTACGTGCGCAGCCTCTACAACGGGGCCAAGGTGCGCTACGTCTCCAGCGAGGAGTTCACCAACGAGTTCATCAACGCGATCCGCGACGACCGGCAGGACCGGTTCAAGCGGCGCTACCGCGACGTCGACGTGCTGCTGATCGACGACATCCAGTTCCTGGAGGGCAAGACCCAGACGCAGGAGGAGTTCTTCCACACCTTCAACACCCTCCACAACGCCAACAAGCAGATCGTGCTGACCTCCGACCGCGCGCCCAAGCGGCTCGAGGCGCTCGAGGACCGGCTGCGCAACCGGTTCGAGTGGGGGCTGATCACCGACGTCCAGCCGCCCGACCTCGAGACCCGGATCGCGATCCTGCGCAAGAAGGCGGCCATGGACCGCCTCACCGCGCCTCCGGACGTGCTGGAGTTCATCGCGTCGAAGATCCAGACCAACATCCGCGAGCTCGAGGGTGCGCTGATCCGCGTCACGGCGTTCGCCAACCTCAACCGCCAGGAGGTCGACATGACCCTGGCCGAGATCGTGCTCAAGGACCTGATCCCCGAGGGCGGCGAGCCCGAGATCACCGCCTCGCTGATCATCGCCCAGACCTCGGCGTACTTCGGGTTGCCGATCGAGGAGATCACCGGCCCCAGCCGCGGCCGGCACCTGGTGATGGCCCGTCAGATCGCGATGTACCTGTGCCGCGAGCTCACCGACCTCTCGTTGCCCAAGATCGGCGCCCAGTTCGGCAACCGGGACCACACGACGGTCATGTACGCCGACCGCAAGATCAACACCTTGCTCGCGGAGCGCCGCGCGGTGTTCAACCAGGTCTCCGAGCTGACCAACCGCATCAAGATGCACGCCCGCCAGAACTGACCGAGAACTCACCGAGAACCCGGTCTCGAAGGCTGTGCAGAAGGTGTGCGCCGCGCCGGGCTTTCCTCCACAGGGGCTGTGGACAGAAGGCACGAGCCGTGCACCGCCGCCTGACCGGTGCACATCGCCGCCCTAGCTGTCCCCAGGTCGTCCACAGTCTCGTGAGAACCGGAATTCGGCCGCTGACCTGCACCGATGCCGCCTCATCCACAGTTTCCACCGTTGCTATGACTACTACGTACCTCTACTCATCGGATCCCCCAGTGAACATCTCTCCGGGCCCCTTCCTGGGGATGACCGTCCCCAGGATCCGTCTCGGGACCCGAATGACAAGTGCCCGGGGCCGTGCCGTTTGTGATCCGGGCCTCCCCACTGTGGGCACCCCGTGGCAGGATGCTCAGTCCAGACCCGTGCGCGGCTCCTCCCCGGCTCCCCGCAGCATCCTGAGCCGGCCCGCGCGTGCTCGCCCGCACCACCTGTCGAGTCGAAGGAACCCCGAGTGAAGTTTCGTGTCGACCGCGACGCGTTCGCGGACGCCGTCGCCTGGGCTGCCCGCAGCCTTCCCGTCCGTCCGAGCGCTCCGGTCCTCTCCGGCCTGCTCATCGAGGCCACCCACGACGGGCTCGTCTTGTCGACCTTCGACTACGAGACCTCGGCCAGAGCGACCTTGAGCGCCGAGGTCGCCGACGAGGGCCGCGCCCTGGTCAGCGGCCGGTTGCTCGCCGACATCTGCCGCAGCCTCCCGGCCAAGCCCGTCGAGGTCACCCTCGACGGCTCCCGTGCGTCGCTGACCTGCGGTTCTGCCAGGTTCAGCCTCCAGACGATGCCGGTCGAGGACTACCCCACGCTGCCCGACATGCCGGCGCCGACGGGCACCGTGCCCAGTGAGACGTTCGCCCATGCGGTCGCCCAGGCGGTCACGGCCGCGGGCCGCGACGACATGCTGCCGGTGCTCACCGGGGTTCGCCTCGAGATCAGCGGCTCGACGATCGCGTTGCTGGCCACCGACCGGTTCCGGCTCTCCCACCGCGAGCTCGACTGGCACCCCAACAGCCCCGACGAGTCGCTGGCCGCGCTGGTGCCGGCCAAGGTGCTCGGCGACACCGCGAAGTCTCTGACTGCCGGCACCGAGGTGACGCTGGCGCTCGCGGCCGGTGGTTCCGGCGAGGGCATCATCGGCTTCGAGGGTTCCGCACCCGGCGGCACCCGTCGTACGACGACCCGGTTGCTCGACGGCGAGTTCCCGAAGGTGCGCAGCCTGTTCCCCACCGAGCACCAGACCAAGGCGCTGGTCGACAAGGTCGCGCTCATCGAGTCTGTCAAGCGCGTCGCGTTGGTGGCCGAGCGCAATACCGCCGTCCAGCTGGCCTTCAGCGACGGCGTACTGACCCTCGATGCCGGCTCTGGCGACGAGGCCCAGGCGTCGGAGTCGATCGAGGCCACCATCGACGGCGAGGACCTGACCACCGGCTTCAACCCGCAGTTCCTGCTCGACGGGCTCACCGCCATCGACGAGGCCGTCGTCGAGCTGGCCTTCACCCAGGCTTCCAAACCCGTCGTGATCAGTGGTTCGATCGGCGAGGACGGCAAGGACCCCGGCTTCCGTTACCTGCTGATGCCGCGCCGCCTGCTCTCCTGACGGCCCAGTCGTCACCGCCGGGTCGCCGTCGCCGCACCACGAGAGGGGATCTCACATGGACATCGGACTCGTCGGCCTCGGCAAGATGGGCGGCAACATGCGGACCAGGCTCCGCAACGCCGGCCACACCGTGGTCGGCTACGACCGCAATCCCGACGTCTCCGACGCCGGCAGCCTGGCCGAGATGGTCGAGCAGCTGCCGTCGCCCAAGGTGGTGTGGGTGATGGTGCCCTCCGGAGACCCGACCCGCGCCACCATCAAGGAGCTCGGCGACCTCCTCGGTGAGGGCGACCTCGTCGTCGACGGCGGCAACTCGCGCTGGACCGACGACCAGGCCAACGCCGAGATGCTCAGTCCGAAGGGCATCGGGTTCGTCGACTGCGGGGTCTCGGGCGGGGTCTGGGGCCTGAAGAACGGCTACGCCCTGATGTACGGAGGCTCCGACGACGACGTCGCCAAGGTCCAGCCGGCCTTCGACGCGCTGCGGCCCGAGGGCGAGTTCGGGGCCGTGCACGCGGGCGCCGTGGGCGCGGGCCACTTCTCCAAGATGGTCCACAACGGCATCGAGTACGCCGTGATGCAGGCCTACGCCGAAGGCTGGGAGCTGCTCGAGAAGGTCGACCTCGTCGACAACGTCACCGAGGTGTTCCGTTCGTGGCGCGAGGGCACGGTGATCCGCTCCTGGCTGCTCGACCTCCTGGTCGCGGCGCTCGACGACGACCCCAACCTGTCCAAGGTGCGCGGCTACGCCGAAGACTCCGGCGAAGGCCGCTGGACCGTCGAGGCCGGCATCGACAACGCCGTCGCCACCCCGGCGATCACCGCCGCGCTCTATGCCCGCTTCATCTCCCGCCAGGACGACAGCCCGGCCATGAAGGCGGTCGCCGCGATGCGCAACCAGTTCGGCGGGCACGCCGTCAAGACCGAGGCGCCGCCCGGCGGCGACGCGCCGACCGGCTAGGCGACGCGCCGCCGGTGTACGTCGCCCACCTGGTCCTGCACGACTTCCGCTCCTACGCCGACGTCGAGGTCGTGCTCGAGCCGGGCGCCACGGCGTTCCTCGGCAGCAACGGGCAGGGCAAGACCAACCTCGTCGAGGCGATCGACTACCTGTCGAGGCTGAGCTCGCACCGGGTGGCCACGGACGCCCCGTTGGTTCGGGCCGGCGCCGACCAGGCGATCGTGCGGGCGGCCGTCGTGCGGGAGGGACGGACCGCGGTCCTCGAGGTCGAGCTCAACCCCGGCCGGGCCAACCGGGCGCGGGTCAACAAGTCGCCGTTGCCGCGCAGCCGCGACCTGATCGGCCTGGTGCGCACCGTGGTCTTCTCACCCGAGGACCTGACCCTGGTCAAGGGCGACCCGGCCGATCGGCGCCGCTTCCTCGACGACCTGCTGGTGCTCCGCACGCCCCGGCTTGCCGGCGTACGCGCGGACTACGAGCGGATCCTGCGCCAGCGCAACTCGCTGCTCAAGACCGCCGGGCTGGCCCGCCGCGGCTCCTCCAACCAGGACTCCGCGCTCTCGACGCTCGGCGTCTGGAACTCCCACCTGGCCAGGGTCGGGGCGGAGATCCTGGCGGAGCGGCTGGCGCTGGTCGACGACCTGCGGCCCTACCTCGGCAACGCGTACGCCACCGTCGCCCGAGGGGCCGGCCGCGATGCGGCCGAGATGGACTACAAGGCGTCAGTGGCGCTGCCCGACGACGGCCCGCGCGACCGGCACGTGTTGTCCGAGGCCGTGCTGGCCGCCCTCGCCGAGCGACAGAGCGACGAGCTCGACCGCGGCGTCTCACTGGTCGGCCCGCACCGCGACGACCTGGTGCTGACCCTTGGTCAGGAGGGCGGTGAAGGAGAGTCCCGGCTCCCGGTGCGCGGGTACGCCAGCCACGGGGAGTCGTGGTCGTTCGCGCTGGCTCTGCGGCTGGCGTCGTACGACCTGCTCCGGTCAGACGGCGACGACCCGATCCTCATCCTCGACGACGTCTTCGCCGAGCTCGACGTCGAGCGCCGGGCCCAGCTCGCCGAGCTGGTGGCCGGCGCCGAGCAGGTGCTGGTGACTGCGGCGGTCGCCGACGACGTGCCCGAGAAGCTGGCCGGCGTACGGTTCCTGGTGGGTGGCGGGGAGGTGACGCGTGTCGACTGAGGAGCCGGTCCTGCCTCCGCCCGGCGGCGGCCCGGAGCGGAAGGACGACGGCCTCGACCTGGCGCGTTCGCTGTCCCGGGCGACGGCACGCTCGTCCCCGGCGAAGCGCGCTCGGCAGCGCGGCACCGAGCGGCGTTCCGGCCCGGCGAAGGCGTCGGGAGCCTTCCCCGACGAACGCGACCCCCAGCTCCTCGACACCACGGTGAGCCGCCTCGTCGACGACCACGGCTGGGACGTCGACCTGCGGGTGGCGGGGGTATTTGCGCGGTGGTCCGAGCTGGTCGGCGAGGAGGTCGGCGGCCACAGCACCCCGGAATCGTTCAGCGACGGGCGGCTGGTGGTGCGCACCGACTCGACGGCGTGGGCCACCCAGCTGAAGCTGCTCGCGCCCAACGTCGTACGCCGCCTCAACACCGAGCTGGGGCACGGCACGGTCACCGTCATCGAGGTGCTCGGTCCGCACCTGCCGAACTGGAAGCGCGGCCCTCGCTCGGTGCGCGACGGCCGAGGCCCGCGCGACACCTACGGCTGACCCGCGCCAGCGGCCTCGAGCCGATCTGAGCGCGTCGCGGACGTATAGGGAGTCCAGCGACCCCCCGAAAGGCCGCCCGAGCGGCCTTCCCGAGCCGCTCATGGGGGATTTCGGGGCGTTTGCACCCCCGGCCTGGGGATGGCTGTGTGGAATGCGGCCCGCAACGGGCTATCATGGGGTTCGGGTCGCGAGCTCCAAGAAGTCGCGGCCCGAGTCGTGTCGAAGGGCCCCACGGGCCGACGAAGAAGAGGTGCGCGTGAGCGACGAACCGACCGCCCAGGACAACCAGCAGCCGGATGAACTCCTCGCCACCGCCCCCGCAGATCCAGCAGACCTCAGCGACGAAGACGTCCCCGACGACTACGTCCCTGACGTCTACGTCCCCGACATCCGGGACAGCTCGACCTTGACGACGGCCGACCTTCAGGCCGCGGCGAGCGGCAACGGCGACTACGACGCGTCGGCCATCACCGTGCTCGAGGGCCTCGAGGCCGTCCGCAAGCGCCCGGGCATGTACATCGGCTCCACCGGCGAGCGCGGCCTGCACCACCTGGTGACCGAGATCGTCGACAACGCCGTCGACGAGGCGCTGGCCGGCTACTGCGACCGCATCGTGCTCACCCTGCAGGCCGACGGCGGCGTGCGCGTCGAGGACAACGGCCGCGGCATCCCCACCGACACCGCGCCCGGCCAGGAGATGCCGGCCGTCACGATGGCGCTGACCATGCTGCACGCCGGCGGCAAGTTCGGCGGTGGCGGCTACAAGGTGTCCGGCGGCCTGCACGGCGTCGGTGTCTCGGTCGTCAACGCGCTGTCGACCCGCCTCGTCGTCGAGGTGCGCAACCGCGAGCACCTGTGGCGGCAGAGCTTCCAGCTCGGCGTGCCCGACGCGGACCTCGAGGAGGTCCGGCCGATGGAGCCCGGTGAGGGCACCGGCACCACGGTCACGTTCTACGCCAGCCCTGAGATCTTCGAGACCACGACGTACTCGCTGGAGACCATCACCAACCGCCTGCGCGAGATGGCCTTCCTCAACAAGGGCCTCGAGATCGTGATCCGCGACGAGCGGCCCGACGCCGGCGAGCTCGTCGACGCCGTCGAGGACGACACCGTTGCCGCCGAGGTCGACCAGGCCGACTCCGACGCGATCAAGCGAGCCGGTGCGGGCGGCCTCGAACGCGTCTTCAAATACGATCGCGGCCTGGTCGACTACGTCGCCCACCTCAACCGCCGCAAGGACAAGGCCAACCCGACGATCATCTCGTTCGAGGCCGAGACGACCGGTGCAGGCGACCTCAGCCTCGAGGTCGCGATGCAGTGGAACACCTCCTACACCGAGTCGGTGCACACCTTCGCCAACACCATCAACACCCACGAGGGCGGCACCCACGAGGAGGGCTTCCGGTCCGCGCTGACCGGGCAGGTCAACCACTGGGGGGAGGAGTGGAACCTCATCAAGAAGCGCGAGGACCGCGTCTCTGGCGACGACATCCGTGAGGGCCTCACGGCGATCATCTCGATCAAGCTCGGCGAGCCGCAGTTCGAGGGCCAGACCAAGACCAAGCTCGGCAACACCGAGGCCAAGGGATTCGTGCAAAAGGTCGTCAACGACCGGCTCGGTGCCTGGCTGGAGCAGAACCCCGCCGAGGGTCGCGACATCGTGCGCAAGGCCCAGGCCGCCGCTTCGGCCCGGATCGCCGCGCGCAAGGCGCGCGACCTGGCCCGGTCCCGTAAGGGCCTGCTCGGCGGCGGCGGCCTGCCCGGCAAGCTCTCCGACTGCCAGTCGACCAACCCCGAGGAGTGCGAGGTCTTCATCGTCGAGGGCGACTCGGCCGGTGGGTCCGCACGACAGGGACGTGACCCGCGCATCCAGGCGATCCTCCCGATCCGCGGCAAGATCCTCAACGTCGAGAAGGCCCGCATCGACAAGGTGCTCGGCAACGCAGAGGTGCAGTCGATCATCTCCGCTCTCGGCACCGGCATCCACGAAGAGTTCGACATCGCCAAGCTGCGCTACCACAAGGTGGTGCTGATGGCCGACGCCGACGTCGACGGCCACCACATCAACACCTTGCTGCTGACGCTGCTCTTCCGTTTCATGCGCCCGCTGATCGAGGGCGGCTACGTCTACATGGCCCAGCCGCCCCTCTATCGCCTGCGCTGGAACAAGCCGGCCGAGCACGAGTTCGTCTACTCCGACTCTGAGCGCGACGCGTTGCTGCGCGACGGGCAGGCGGCCGGCAAGAAGCTGCCGAAGGAGAACCCCGTCCAGCGCTACAAGGGTCTGGGTGAGATGAACGCCAAGGAGCTGTGGGAGACCACCATGGATCCCGACCAGCGGCTGATGCTGCAGGTGCAGCTCGAGGACGCCGCCCAGGCCGACGAGATCTTCTCGATCCTGATGGGCGAGGACGTCGTACCGCGTCGCTCGTTCATCCAGCGCAACGCCAAGGACGTCCGGTTCCTCGACATCTAGGCGTGACCCGACGCGCTGTCGTGCGTCGTATCCAAGACTCTACGAAGAACGCTAGACAAGCGGAGAGAGAAGAATCGTGACAGAGACGCCCACCGACGCCCCTCTGGGCGGCCGGATCGAGCCGGTCGAGCTGCAGACCTCCGTGCGGCGCGCCTTCCTCGACTACGCGATGGCGGTCATCGTGGGCCGGGCGCTGCCCGACGTACGCGACGGCCTGAAGCCCGTGCACCGCCGGGTGCTCTATGCGATGTACGACGGCGGCTACCGGCCCGACCGGGGTTTCTCCAAGTGCTCGCGCGTCGTGGGCGACGTGATGGGTCAGTACCACCCCCACGGAGACACGGCCATCTACGACACCCTCGTCCGGCTCGCGCAGCCCTGGGTGATGCGCGCGCCACTGGTCCAGGGCCAGGGCAACTTCGGCTCGCCCGGCAACGACTCCGCCGCCGCAATGCGTTACACCGAGTGCCGGATGGCGCCGCTCGCACTCGAGATGGTCCGCGACATCCACGAGGACACCGTCGAGTTCCAGCCCAACTACGACGGGCGCAGCCAGGAGCCGACGATCCTGCCGGCCCGCTACCCCAACCTGCTCGTCAACGGCTCGGCCGGCATCGCCGTCGGCATGGCCACCAACATCCCGCCGCACAGCCTGCGCGAGGTGGCCGACGGCGCTCGTTGGGCGCTCGAACACCCCGAGGCCACCCGCGAGGAGCTCCAGGACGCCCTGGTCGAGCGGATCAAGGGCCCCGACTTCCCCAACGGCGCGTTGATCGTCGGCCACGAGGGGATCGAGCAGGCCTACCGCACCGGCCGCGGCTCGGTCACCCAGCGTGCTGTCATCGAGATCGACGAGGACAGCAAGGGCCGCACCTGCCTGGTGATCACCGAGCTGCCCTACATGGTCAACCCCGACAACCTCGCGACCAAGATCGCCGAGCTGGCCGACCTCGGGCGGGTGCAGGGCATCGCCGACGTACGTGACGACACGTCCGACCGCACGGGTCAGCGTCTGGTCATCGTGCTCAAGCGCGACGCGGTGGCTCGGGTGGTGCTCAACAACCTGTTCAAGCACACCGAGCTGCAGACCAACTTCTCGGCCAACATGCTGGCCCTGGTCGACGGCGTGCCCCGCACGCTCACGATCGACCAGTTCATCTCCCACTGGGTGACCCACCAGATCGAGATCATCCAGCGACGCACTCGCTACCGCCTTCGCGAGGCCGAGCAGTTCGCCCACCTGCAGCGAGGGCATGGTCAAGGCGCTCGACCAGCTCGACGCCGTGATCGCGCTGATCCGCAGCAGCCCCGACGTCGACGAGGCGCGCGCCGGCCTGATGGCCCTGCTGGAGGTCGACGAGGCCCAGGCGACCCACATCCTCGAGATGCAGCTGCGCCGGTTGGCCGCCCTCGAGCGGCAGAAGATCATCGACCGGCTGGCCGAGCTCGAGATCCTCATCGCCGACCTCGAGGACATCCTCGCCGACGCTGCGCGGCAGCGGCAGATCGTGATCGACGAGCTGGGCGAGATCGTCGAGAAGTACGGCGACGAGCGGCGTACGCAGATCATCGCGGCCGACGGCGACCTCTCGATGGAGGACCTGATCCCCGACGAGGAGCTCGTCGTCTCGATCACCCGCGGCGGCTATGCCAAGCGCACCCGCGCCGACCAGTACCGCACCCAGCGACGCGGCGGCAAGGGCGTGCGCGGGGCGTCGCTGCGCGGTGACGACGTCGTCGAGCACTTCATCGCCACGACCAACCACCACTGGCTGCTGTTCTTCACCACGGCCGGACGGGTCTACCGCACCAAGGCCTACAACCTGCCGGAGGCCTCGCGCGACGCACGCGGCGGCCACGTGGCGGGGCTGCTGTCCTTCCAGCCCGACGAGTCCATCGCGCAGGTGCTGGCGATCCGCGACTACGAGCAGTCGCCCTACCTGGTGCTGGCGACCCGCAACGGGTTGGTCAAGAAGACCCGCCTCGGCGACTACAACAGTCCGCGACAGGCCGGCGTGATCGCGATCAACTTCCGCGAGGACGACGACGAGCTGATCGGCGCCGAGCTGGTGGAGCCCGACGACGACATCCTGCTGGTCTCCCGCAAGGGTCAGTCGATCCGGTTCCGCGCCGACGACACCCAGCTGCGGCCGATGGGCCGCGCCACGTCGGGCGTCTCGGGCATGAAGTTCCGCAACAACGACTCGATGCTGTCGATGTCGGTGATCCGCGCCGAGCAGGTGGCGATGGAGGAGCGGGCCGCGGTCAAGCCGCAATACGTCTTCACCATCACCGACGGCGGCTTCGCCAAGCGCAGCCGGATCAGCGACTACCGCCTCCAGTCGCGCGGCGGCCTCGGCATCCGCACGATGTCGCTCGCCAACGAGGACCGCGGCGGCCTGGTCGGCGCCTTCATCGTGGTCGACGGCGACGAGATCCTGGCGATCACGCAGGCCGGCCAGGTGGTCCGCAGCCCGATCAACGAGGACTTCCGGCCGACCGGCCGCTCGACGATGGGGGTCAAGTTCGTGACGCCCAAGTCGGGCGACGCGGTCGCCGTGGTGGCCCGCTCGGTCGAGGCGCCGGACCCCGAGGAGACGGCTGAAGAAGGGGCTGGCAACGAGGGGGGCGACGCTCCGGTGGAGGCCTCCACGGGCGCCGCCGAGGAATCGCCCGATCTGGGCCCGAGTGCAACAATCGAGGAGACCTCGGCCGATTCCCCACCCGAGAGTGAGGCCTGATGACGGAGCGACCCACCGAGCAGACCAGCGCCCGGATGCCCGCACTGGACGCCAACGGTGACGCCTCGCCGACCTCCACGACGGCCTCCGCCGCCGCGACGTCCCGCTCGGCGCGGCTGCAGCAGCGGTTCGCCTCGTCCACCGACGTACGCCCGCAGGCCGCCCCGCGCCCTGCCGAGCAGACGTCCGCACGCCCCGCCGCGCCGGCCCAGCCCGGTCCGGTCCTGCCGCCCCCGCCACCCGACCTGGCACCCGCGCCACCCGCGGTGCAGAAGACCCAGAAGGTGCAGAACGTCAAGCAGGCACCGGCTCGTCCGGCCCGGGCCACGAAGGTCCGCCCGCCGCGGCGCGCCCGGCTGCGGCTGACCCGGGTCGACCCCTGGTCGGTGATGAAGACGTCGTTCCTGCTCTCGATCGCTCTCGGCGTGGTGACCATCGTGTCGGTGCTGATGGTGTGGTCGGTCCTCGGCGCGGCCGGTGTCTGGGACTCGATCAACACCACGGTGCGCGACATCGTCGGCGACCAGGCGGACAACCCGTTCACCATCCAGGACTACCTCGGCACCGACCGGGTCATCGGCTTCACGATGCTCGTCGCGGTCATCGACGTGGTGCTGATCACCGCGATCGCGACGCTCAGCGCCTTCCTCTACAACATGGCCGCGGCACTGCTCGGCGGCATCGACATCACCCTCGTGGAGGACGAGCACTGAGCCGGCTCCGAGGGCCGCTCATCGTTTTGTGAGGCTCCTCGGCGTTGGGATAGTCTTCCCTCTCGGTCGCCGTCCCACGTGGGGGCGGTCGGCGCGTTCCCGGGCCTATAGCTCAGACGGTTAGAGCGCTTCCCTGATAAGGAAGAGGTCAGAGGTTCAAGTCCTCTTAGGCCCACCCGAAGCCAGGTCCGACACTCACGCACGCCGCGACGGAGACAACGATGAAGAAGATCCTGCTGGTCCTGCTGGCCGCCGCTGCTGCCGTCGTCGTGAAGAAGAAGATGGACGAGGGCAAGCACGAGCAGGCCCTGTGGGCCGAGGCCACCGACAACGTCGGCAAGAACGACTCCACCGGTTCCACGCAGGCCTGACCGCCCCCAGGGGCCTTGGCGCAATTGGTAGCGCACCTGCTTTGCAAGCAGGGGGTTAGGGGTTCGAGTCCCCTAGGCTCCACACTTTCGTCGCGCGGCAGGTCGCCGAACATCACTTGCCTGTGTGCGGTGGCCCAGGTAGCTGCACCGTGACGCAGAGCCCGCCATCGGTCCGAGGAGTGAGCATCAGGGTTCCGTGGTGTGCTCGGGTGATGCTCTCGACGATCGCCAGGCCGAGGCCGACACCGGCGTGGCCGTCGCGGACCCTTCCCGTGCCGCGCTGAAACGGCTCGACAAGAGTGGAAGCCAGTTGCGGGGTGAGCTTCTCCCCGGTGTTCTCGACGGTGAGCACCGCAGTGTTGGGACCCGCCCTGGTCGTGACCCACACGGCGCCTCGTTCGGCCTGGTTGTGAACAATCGCGTTGTGGACGAGGTTGGTCGTCAGCTGCTGCAGAAGCGCGTGCGAGCCGATGGTGGGCGTCATCTCGCCGGAGGTCTCGATGCTGAGGCCGCGTTCCTCTGCGAGGGGCAGGAGCGTTTCGGTGGCTTCTTCCGCCATCAGGGACAGCTCGACGTGTTCTCGCGCGAAGGACCGCTGGTCGGCGCGACTGAGCAGGAGCAACGCTTCGGTGAGGTCGATCGCTCGGGTGTTGACGAGCTGGAGGCGGTCGACGAGCTCGACGGCGTCCCCGCTCGGATCGTTGCGGGCGACGTCGAGAAGTGTCTGCGTGATCGCCAGCGGGGTGCGCAGCTCGTGGGAGGCGTTGGCTGCGAATCTCTGCTGTTCGGCGAAGTGCGCTTCGAGCCGCGCAAGCATTGCGTCGAAGCCGTCGGCGAGCTCACGGAACTCGTCGTTGCGGCCCTCCAGCCGAATCCGGTGGGAGAGCGATCCGCCCGCGGCCAGGCGGGTGGCACTGGTGATGCGAGTAAGGGGCGCGAGCATGGCGCCGGCGAGGACCCATCCTCCCAGGAGGCCGAACAACAGCAGGAACCCCAGCGCTGCGGCGGCCTTCGGAACGAAGGCGCGCACGAGGTCGGAGCGGTTCGGCACGAACATCCCGTTGGTGAAGATCACGTCGGGCACGTAGCGCAGGAGGAACACCCACACGACCGCGAGCAGCAAGACACTGGCAACCATGAGGAAACCCGCGTAGCTCAAGGTGAGCTTGAGGCGAACGCTCAAGCCAGGTTGCCTATCCACGGTCATCGCCTGCACGTGCGGTGTCGGGTGCCGTGCCGATGCGGTAGCCGACGCCGGCCACCGTGGCGATGATCCCGGGTTCACCTAGGCGTTTGCGCAGTGCCGAGACAGTGATGCGTACGGCGTTGGTGAACGGATCGGCGTTCTCATCCCAGGCTCGTTCGAGCAGTTCTTCGGCACTGACGACACCACCTTCGGCCGCGACCAGGACTTCGAGCACGGCGAACTGCTTCCGCGTGAGTGCGACGTAGCGGTCGTCGCGGTAGACCTCGCGGCGGAACGGGTCCAGCCTCAGGCCTGCGATCTCTCGCACGGGTGGCCTGTTGTGGGCTCGCCTGCGGTCGAGTGCTCTGAGCCGCAGCACGAGCTCTCGGAGCTCGAAGGGCTTGGTGAGGTAGTCGTCGGCGCCGAGCTCGAACCCGGACGCCTTGTCATCGAGCCGGTCGGCAGCGGTGAGCATGAGGATAGGCATGCCGCCGCCGGACGCGACGATGCGTTCGGCGATCTCGTCGCCGGAGGGGCCCGGGATATCGCGGTCGAGGACGGCGATGTCGTAGGCATTGACGGTCAGCAGCTCCAGAGCCGTGTCACCGTCACCGGCGATGTCGGCCGCGATCGCTTCCAGGCGTAGGCCATCGCGGATGGCGTCGGCCAGCAAGGGCTCGTCCTCAACGATCAGCACACGCATACGCCGTCGATGGTACGAGCCTGGCCATATCGCCGGCATATCGAAAACCACTTACGCGCTGGCAACACCACGCTGCCTTGACTCGAGCCATGACCTACAGCGAACCAGCACGAACACGCATCCGTCGGATCCCCAAGGTCCTCGCCGTCGGCTCGCTGGTCGTCGTCGCGACGATCGCCGCAGCCTTCGGCCACCAGGTGCTGGCGTCCTCGTCCTCGACGGCCGCCGCACCCTTCGGCTTCCTTCGCAGCGAGCACCGAAATGCGTTCGGCGAGGCGGCTGGCGCCGTCCCGGGCCGCGTGACGATCTTCGCCGGCGGGATTCCTGCCGTGGCCAACCTCGATCCCGCTCTGCTCGGTGCCCTGCGCCGAGCTGCAACTGATGCCGCGGGCGACGGGATCGATCTCTACGTCACCAGCGGCTGGCGGTCCCCGGCTTACCAGGAACGACTCCTCCGTGAGGCAGTCACGACGTACGGGTCCAAGGAGGAAGCTGCCCGGTGGGTGGCGCCTCCGGAGAGCTCTGCGCACGTCTCGGGAGATGCGGTCGACCTCGGGCCGGTCGACGCCGTCTCGTGGATGTCCGAGCACGGCTCCGAGTACGGGCTGTGCCAGATCTACAGCAACGAACCCTGGCACTACGAACTGCGCCCCGAAGCCGTCGATCGCGGCTGCCCGGCCATGTTTGTGGACGCCGCGCACGATCCGAGGCTTCGGCAGTGACGTCCTAAGCCCCGAGCACGTCGAGCTCTGCCGCTGGTCCGGTCAGGGCGTTGCCGGCCCGCCACTCGGGATCCGGCCGGCCGAGCAGGTAGCCCTGGGCGAGGCTGACGCCGAGCTCCTCGAGGTGGTCGAGGTCGGCCCAGTCCTCCACGCCTTCGGCGCACACCAGAGTGCCGAGGGCTTCTGCGTAGGTGACCAACGCGCGGAGTACGGCGCTCTGGCCGGGCTGGGTGGCGCAGCCGTGGACGAGAGAACGGTCCGCCTTCACGACGTCGGGGCACAGCGCCGCCATCCGGTGGAACTCGCCCACGCCGGCGCCGAGGTCGTCCAGGGCGATGGAAGCACCTCGCGCGCGCAGCCGGGCTACGGCGTCCGCCAGCGTGGCGCTGTCGATGTGCACGGTGTCCTCGGTGAGCTCCACCATCACCTCGTCGAGACGCTCGGGCATCCGCATCCAGAAGCGGGTCGAGGCGAGGGCGCGCGCCGAGGCGTTGACGTAGAGCGCCTGGCCTTCGGGCCGGTCGGAGAGGTCGAGGGCGGCCAGGATGGTCGCGGCCTCGAGCAGGTCGCCGTATCCATCGAGGTGTGCCAGGCGGAAGACCGCGCGCGGGTCGTTGGCCCTGCCCTCGAAGCGCGACAGCGCCTCGTGCCCGACGATCCTGCCTGTGGCGACCTCGACGATGGGCTGCAGCACGATGCTGAACGGCGGTAGCGCCGGCGTCCGGCTCGCGTCGACGGCCATGCTGCCGTAGACGAGCACGCGGTCGCGGCCGGTCCGCTTGGCGTCGTAGAGCGCCTGGTCGGCGCACGCGACGACGTGGGCGGGTTCGGTGAGGCTGTCCCACATGCTCACACCCGCAGAGAAGGTCTGCCCGTGTGGGGTGAGAGCACGGAGGTCTTGGACCCGGGCGTGCGCCTCGGACAGGGTGAGGCCGGGGAACAGGACGGCGAACTCCTCGCCGCCGTAGCGGGCGAGCAAGGTCCCCGGCCCGAGCCGTTCGGTCCATCTGGCCACGGCCGCGCGCAACAGTCGGTCACCTGCCTGGTGGCCATGCGTGTCGTTGTAGGCCTTGAAGTGGTCCATGTCCATCATCGCGACGCACAAGGGCGTGCCGTGTTCGAGGCTCGTTGCACACGCCCGCGACAGCTCGTAGTCCCAGGTGCGGCGGTTGGGTGCGCCCGTCAGTGCGTCGGACCGGGCGAGGGCGGCCAGCTGCACCGCTTGGATCTCGACGGTGTGCAGGATCCTTCCCATCCGGAGCATCACGAGCATCGAGATGAGCAACGCACCGACGCCGATGACGAGCCAGAGCACACCATCTCCGGTCGCGCCGTCCAGCAGCAGCGTCGCTGCCGGCAACATGATGCCGCCAGCGAGCACGATCACCCGGCGGCTGGGGGAGGCGGTGTCCGCCCGTTCGGGTGCCCCTTCGGCGAGCGTCCTCATCGACGGCAGGCAGGCGGCGGCCGCGACCGCCAGGTAGCTGCCCAGCCACAGCACGTCGGACCCCCTGCTCGTCAGGTCCCCGGTGGCGATCAGCTCCACGTTCCAAAAGACATCCCCGGCCGTCGTCAGCACGAAGGCCGAGACAAGCAGGCGGTACGACGCGGTCTGCGCGCCCGGGGAGGCCCACATCCTGACGATCACGGCGATCAGCAGGACGTCGCCGATCGGGTAGGACGAAGCGATGACCTTGCCGACGGTGGTGAGGTCCGATGCGCTCGCCAGCGGCGCGATCACGAACACGGCAGCCACCACGGCGGCGCCGGTGGCGATGATCAGGGCGCCGAGCAGCGCGGTCATGTCGCGACCCGAGCGTCGGGTGCGAACCATGACGACGGCCCCTGCCGCCATCACCACATAGCCGGCGAGGTAGAGCGCGTCGGAGGGAGCCGGGTAGACCTCGCCACGCCAGAAGTGCTGCTCGATGGAAGACACCATGTCGGCGACCACCCAGCTGCCAAAGCCGGCCAGCACCAACAACCAGCCACGACGCCGCACCGGACGGTGGTAGGCAACCCCCATCAGCGCGATGAGGACGCTGCTCGACGCGAGCATCTGGTAGTAGGCCGTCAGGGCGAATCCCGACAGCGGAACCACCAGGTACAGCGCAGCCACGACGCTCAGCACGCCCAGCATGGCGACTGCGCGGCGTACGAACGGGTCCACGCTCATGAGAGCCGCGAAACGTCCCTGGCTCGGTACGGAAACCGGTGCCCCTGTCATCTGAGCCTCACGGGACGGTCTCGACGCGGCGCCGAAGGACGTCCCGGTTCCTCTTCTTCGACGGTAACAGCGTGTGCACCGGGTGTACTCCGTTTGGTAGGGCCCGTGACGTGAGGTGTCACACCGACCGGGTCCTCGGCACCTTCCGCAATCGGGGTATCTGGCTCTGCAAAGACTTGTATGGTCAGCCTTCCCCCCGGGAATGACCTGCAAGGAGACGCTGTGCCAACACGCTCCGTGCCGATCCCTGGGCAACCGTCGCGGACCCGCTGGGTCGGCACCGTGCTAGTTGGCACCCTGGTCGTCCTGATCTCAGCGGCGATGCTCGGCACGTGGAGCCAGGCAGCACTCCTGCGCAGCACCAAAGCGGCTGCCGCGGAGACCCAGCTGCACCAGCAGGCCAGCTCGCTCGTGACCCACGAGTACTACCTGATGCAGGCAGTCGTGGCCGACCCTGCCGGCCCCGAGGTCGACGAGCTGCTCGAGATCCAGCCACAGGTCGTCGGGTCGTTCGAGCGTCTCGCGGAGCTCAGGGTCGACGGCCGCTCGGCCACGTTTGCAGTGCTGCTGGACCAGGAGCTGGAGGTGCAGGCGGCCACTGCAGAGATCCTCGCGAACCTGGAACAGGGCGACTCGGCGGCGGGGGCCGCCATCATCGCGAGCCAGGAAGACCTGATGGGTGAGATCCGGGCAACCGTGTTGGCTCAAGAGGCCGAACAGACCCGGATGAACGCCGCCAAGATCTCGCGGGCGACAGACGCATCGCGGATGCTCGCCATCGGGATGTCGGTCCTGTTCCTGCTCGGGCTGATCGTGCTCGGTGCTACCGGGCGCAAGAGCCGCGGCGACCGCCGCATGATCGAGCGGATGGCCGCTGAGGACGCCCTCACCGGCCTTCCCAACCGCACCACGTTCGCCGCCCACACCGAGCGTGCCTTGCTAGCAGCGCACAACGGCGCTCGGCAGCCGACCGTGCTGATGGTCGACCTGAACGGGTTCAAGGATGTCAACGACAGCCTCGGTCACCACATCGGTGACCTGCTGCTGATCGAGGTCGCCGATCGCTTCCGCAAATGTGTCGGCGCCCGAGACGTTGTCTCACGATTCGGCGGTGACGAGTTCGCGTTCCTCGTCAGGGATGCCGAGCCGCACGCAGGTGAGGATACGGCGGCACGAATCGCCAAGGAGCTCAAGCGCCGCTTCGTGATCCAGGACATGACGCTGGAGATCGAGGCCAGTATCGGGATCACGACGGCGGTTGCGAACCAGGACGTGACCGACGTGATCCGCGACGCCGACGTGGCCATGTACGTCGCCAAGGAGCGCCATCTCGGCCACAGCCGTTTCGAGCCGAACCAGCTGGACGGCACGGCGACCCGGATCACCCTCATCAGCTCGCTGCGCACCGCGCTCGAGTCCGGCGAGATCGTGCTGCACTTCCAGCCCAAGATCGCCGTCGACAGCGGTCGCCTCATCGGCGCCGAGGCGTTGGCCCGCTGGCAGCACCCGACCCGCGGCCTGTTGCCGCCGGGCGAGTGGATCCCGACCCTGGAGCGGACCAGTCTCATCGAGCCCTTCACCACCCACGTGCTCACCGAGGCGCTGAAGCAGGCTCGGGTCTGGATGGACGACAACTGCCCGCTTCCGGTCGCGGTCAACGTGTCCACTCGCTGCCTGCTGGACTCGTCGTTCCCCGACACGATCGCCCAGTGCCTGCTGGCCGCCGGCGTGCCCGGCGAGCTGCTCTGCGTGGAGATCACCGAGAGCAGCATCCTGGTCAACCCCGAGGGCACGATCGACGTGCTGCGACGCATCCGCGCCCTGGGCGTCAAGACGTCGATCGACGACTTCGGGACGGGCTACGCGTCGATGGCCTACCTCAAGATCCTGCCCGTGGACGAGGTGAAGGTCGATCGCTCCTTCGTCAAGGACATGGTGATCGGCGTGAAGGACCGGACGCTCGTCGAGTCGGCGATCGAGCTCGGCCACAACCTCGGCCTCACCGTCGTCGCCGAGGGAGTCGAGGACCAGGCCACCCTCGAAGTGCTGGAGCTGCTCGGCTGCGATGTCGCTCAGGGCTTCTTCTTCGCCCAGGCGCTCGACGGGCCGACCTTCCAGAGCTGGGTCAGGAACCACAAGGCTGCCGAGGACGCCATCGGTCCGCTCGATGAGCTGGAGCTCGAGGCGCTCTAGCGCCGGGAGCCCGGAGCGGTCAGGTCGTGAGCCGCGTCAGGTGCGGCGCAGCGACGCGAGGCTGAACGGCGCCAGGAGCCGGCGTCGCCAGGAGACACGGGCACCGAGGCGGCCGCGTACGTCGAGCATCGACGTCCAGTACGCCTCCGCCTGCTCGGGCCGGGGGTCACCGGCCGCGAAGATCGCGTCGTCCGCCGCCCGCGCCAGCCCGGGCGCGTCGGTATCGTCGATGGTGACCGCCTGGGCCGGGCGGGACCGGTGCGACGGTACGGCGAGCCCGAGGTCGCGGGCCCGGTCGACGAGCTCCTGCCAGGCGCCCGCGTAGCGGAGCGAGACGCGAGCCGCCCGGCGTCGACGCGCCCGGCGCAGCAGCTTCAGCCCGGGGATGACACCGGCGGCGACCGGCAGCAGCATCCACAGCAGCCACGACCGGGAACCGTCCGACGACTCGGTCTGCTGGTCCGTCGGATCCTGGTCGGGCTCGGGGTCCGGCGTCGGACTCGGGGTGGTGGGGTCGGGCGTCGGCTGGGGTTCCGGCTGTGGGATGAAGACCGGTGGGATCGGGGGGTCGTGCGGCGTCGGCCGGCGGGTCGACATGTAGGTCTCCGGGGGCAAGATCCGCCACGACCCGTCGCGGACCCTCAGCTCGACCCAGGCAACGACGTCCCGGCCACGGACCTCCCCGTCCGCTGGGATCCCGGCGCCGACGACGACACGCGCCGGCACGCCGATCCTGGTCGCGAGCAGCGCCATCGCGGCGGCGTACTGCTCGTCGTTGCCCACCATCCGTTGGCTGTTCATGAACTCGCCAAGCCGTTCGGTGTCCTGCCCCGCCCGGAACTGCACCTCCCAGCCGAAGGCGCCGTCGCTGTAGCGGCCGCGTTGCTTCATCAGGTCAGCAGCCCGCAGTACGGCGTCGAGCCTGGTTCCGCTCGGCCGACTGACCGCTTGCACCCACGGATCGAGGAAGGCACCGAACGCGTAGTTGCCCTGGTCCAGGATCGTCGCGGGCCGGGCCTCGCGAGGGAGGTTGATCTTGTCGATTTCGGCGAAGAACTCGTAGGTGTCTCCAGCGCCGAGGACACGAGTCGCCACCGCCGTGGACGTCACGGGGTTGTAGCGGATGTCGTCGAGCTCCAGAGTGCCCGGCAGGTAGGTGTTGAGGCGATCCAGGCGACCCACGAACGGCAGCCACTGACTGTTCCACGCCTTCGCCAGGGCGATGTGCACCATGTTCTTGTCGCTGCCGGCGCGGGAGGACAAGTTGGCCGCGGAGAGCAGCATGAACCGGTCGTCGGCGCGTGCCGGCTCGGTGTCGTTGTCGGCTACCCAGTGAACCCCGTCATAGGTGTCGAGCACAGCGATCCGCAGCATCGCGCCGGCCGGCTCCCGGGTGATGGTCATCAGCCGCTCGTCCCAGGCGTTGTTGGGTTGGTCCCCGGGTTGCCTCCGGAACCGCCGGAAGGTGTCGAGCGGGGTGACCAGGGTCGCGGCAGGGAAAGCCGCCGTCTCTTCCCGCAGCACCAGTCGATCGCTGCCGTCGCCGAGGGCCAGCCCGCCCAGGGGCACGGCCACCGCCGCGCTGAGGGCGACCAGGGGCAGCGCCAGAGCCCAGCGGGCCTGCGCCGTCGGTCCTGATGGGTCGAGACGGCCGGCGCGTTCGATCGACCAGCACAGCGCGCCCAGTGCGAACGCTCCGCCCAGCAGGAGCACGGAGACCGACGTGTGATTGCCGGTCACCAGGACGCCGGCGAGAAGCCCGAGGAGGGGCAGCACCGGCCAGATCGGGCTGCGCGTGTGGACGGCCAGGAGCGTGGCGATGACGGACGCGACGAACGCCGCGAGGTACGGCGCCAGCAACACCACGCCCGAACCCTCGATCGGCGGGTGGGTGCCCACGAGGAGCCCCCAGCAGCGGAAGGTGCCCGCGAAGACCTGGGTGACCGTGGCCGGGGCGGGGAGCCCGGCGTCGCCGAAGGCCAGCCCGGTGATGGGGATGACGGTCCCGACGTACGCCAGCGGCAGGGTGACGGCCAGCCACAGCGGGCCGCGGCGTGCGGAGTGCAGCACCACGCCGACGCCGACGACGGCCCCCGCGAGGCCGACGAACAGCCACAGCCGGCCGTCGAAGGTGGACCACCAGCCGAGCAGGGCGAGCCCCGCGAGCGCGACCACGGCCACCAGGTCGAGCGTGCGCACGACCGGCATCGCGGGAGTCGGAGCGCTGACCGCGGGGGGCGTCGTGGGGACGACGGGCGCGGGCTCGAGCACGGTCATCGGGCCACCCCGGCGATCGCGACGGGGAGCTGGGCGAGGTCGGTCAGGGTCAGCATCGGTCGGCCGGCGTACTCGGTGAGACCGAGAGTGCTCCGCTGACCCGCCCGCACCACCCCCGCCCATACCTCGGCCGGGAGGTGCCGCAACGTGGTCTGCACCTGAGCGACGTCGAGCTCGGTGCCGGTCACCAGGAAGAACAAGCTGGTGTCGCGCGCGGCGAGGATGCTGCGCTCGACCTGGGGACCGAGCTCGTGGCTGCCGAAGTCGCTCCGGCAGAAGGCATCGAGGACGTACGACGCGTCGGAGCTGTTGACGACCTGCTCGCCGCAGACGAGCGTCAGCTCGTGCCCGTCACGGGCGGCACGCAGGACGAGGGACGCGGCGACCGACAAGGCGAGCTCGAAGTCCGACCTGTCGGTGTAGGCGTCGCGGCGGCAGTCGACGAGCAGCGTGGCGTGGGTGCGGCGGGTGTCGTGGTACTGCCGGACCACGAGCTGGCCGGCTCGGGCCGACGACCGCCAGTGCACGTGGCGCAGGTCGTCGCCGCGGACGTACTCCCGCAGCGCGTGGAACGCCAGGTCGCTCATCGACACCTGGTCGCTGGGCACCCCGTCGAGGTCACGCACCTGACCGATCGGCATCGCGTGCAGGTCGATCATCACCGGTCGGACCAACAGCTCCTGGGCCGGCGCCCACCGGATCTCCCGGCTGAACAGCCCCACGGGGTCGGTCCGCCGGTAGACGACCGGGCCGACGGGGATCACGCCGCGGTGTGGCGACGGCACCGAGAACCTCTCGGTCAGGGTGCCGTGGCCGGGCAGCGTGCGCAGCCGCAGCCAACGGTTGGCCGGCCCGCTCTGGAGGAGCACGATCGGCCGGCCGACGGGGAGGGGCAGGCGGTTGACCAGCTCCAGCGTGCCTGCCACCGGCGTGCCGACCGTCGTGCGCTGCGGAATCAGCGTCAGCCGCGCGGTGACGCGGGTCGGCACGATGACGAAGGGCAGGCTGAGCACGACGAGCACCCCACAGGTGGCCCCGACCACCGAGAGCTCGACCAGGCCGGCGAGCCGGGCCAGGGCGAGGGCGGTCACGCCGAGGGCGAGTACTCCGCGGCCGAGCGGGGTGACGCTGCGCCACAGCCCGATCAGTCCAGCGAGCGGTGCCCGGGTGCCCATGCCGTCAGCCTGTGACCCGGTCCACCGGGGGAGGCACGTCGGCCAGCAGGGTGGCCACCACATCGGCGACCTGGACCCCGCTGAACTGCGCCTGTGCGTCGAGCAGGATCCGGTGGCTGAGCACCGGCTCGGCGAGAGTGGCGATGTCGTGGGGAACGACGTGGCCACGACCGTCGGCGGCCGCCCAGGTCTTGGCGGCCCGGACGAAGGCCAGGCAGCCGCGTGCTGAGAGCCCCATCTTCACGTGCGGGAGGACCCGCGAGGCCTCGGCGAGCTGGCGCACGTAGCGCACGATGGACCGGTCGACGTACACCTCGTCGGCCATGCCGATCATCCGGGCCACGTCGTCCTTGCCGACCACGGGACTGATGAGCGAGGCCCGGTCGCGGATCCGGGAGTTGAGCAGCAGCTCCTCGGTGGACTCGGCGTCGGGGTAGCCGACGGAGGTCTTGATCAGGAAGCGGTCGAGCTGCGCCTCGGGGAGGCGGTAGGTCCCGGCCTGCTCGATCGGGTTCTGGGTGGCGATCACCATGAAGGGCCGCGGCACGTCGTGGGTGATGCCGTCGACGGTGACGTGGCCCTCCTCCATCACCTCGAGCAGCGCGGCCTGGGTCTTGGGCGAGGCCCGGTTGATCTCGTCGGCCAGCACGATGTCGTGGAAGATCGGGCCGGGGTGGAACTCGAACGAACCCTTGTGCTGGTCGTAGACCGTGACGCCGGTGACGTCGGCCGGCAGCAGGTCGGGGGTGAACTGGATCCGCGCATGCGAGCCTTCGACGGTGTTGGCCAAGGCCCGCGCCAGCATCGTCTTGCCAGTGCCCGGCAGGTCCTCGAGGAGCAGGTGGCCGTCGGCGAGCAGGCAGGTCAGGGTGAGGCGGACGACGTGCTCCTTGCCCAGCACCGCCTGGCCGATGTTGCCCGCCATCAGGTCGAACGCGTCCTGGAACCGCGTGGCCTGCTCGGCGGTGATCGTCACGCGAGGATCATGGCACTCACGGTGGTGTCCGGCGGGGTTCGTATCCTGGCCTGGTGCCCGCCCTGCTCGCGCCGCGCTACTGGGCGAACCACCTGCTGCTCGTGGTGCTGCTGGTCGCGGCCGGGTGGCTCGGGCTCTGGCAGTACGACGGGTGGCAGGCCCGTCGCGAAGCCGAGGCGCGCGACCTGACGCAGGTGGCCCCGATCCCGCTGGCCGACGCGATCGGCCCCGACGACCCGTTCCCGGGGGAGCTCGTCGGGCAACCCGTCGAGGTGCACGGTCGCTACACGGGCGACACGTTCTGGGTGTCGGGCCGCCAGCACGATGGCCAGGACGGCTACTGGGTGGTCGACCCGGTCCTGGTCGGCGAGTCGGTGCTGCCCGTGGTCCGCGGCTGGGAGGCGACGCCCTCGTCGGGGGAGCGCGGCTCACAGCCGAGTGGCGCCGTCGACCTGGTCGGCTGGCTCCAGCCCTCCGAGAGCACGGGGGCCACCGACGACGACCCGACCGACGACGTGCTGCCCCAGCTCCGGGTGGCCGACCTCGCCCAGCACTTCGACGAGGACCTCTACGGCGCGTTCGTCGTCACCCGCCTGTCGGGCCACCCCGATGGCCTGGTGCAGGCAGAGCTCGAGCAACTTCCGGACGCGAGCCGGTTCACCGCGATCCGCAACCTGCTCTATGCGATCGAGTGGTGGTTCTTCGGGGCCTTCGCGGCCTTCGTCTGGTGGCGCTGGGTCCGCGACACCACGGCCGAGCGGTCCGCCGGACCGGCAGCCGAACAGCCGGTGCCGGAAGGCGAGCACCCGCGGACTGGGTAGGGTCGCGCACTGTGAGCCGGCTCTTTTGGACCTACCGTGTGCTGGCCCTGATGGTCGGCGTGCTGCTGGCGTTCTGCGCCCTGGTCGCGCTGCCACTGAAGTACCTCGCCGCCGAGGGCAGCGACCTCCAACAGTTCGGTGAGGCGGCCAGCGTCATGTGGGTCGTGCACGGCTGGCTCTTCATGGCCTACTTCGTGGTGACGTTCCTGCTGTCCCGGCGGGCCGGCTGGAGCATCCGGTTCACGATCCTGTGCCTGGCGGCCGGGCTGATCCCGCTGATCATCTTCTGGGTCGAGCACGCCGTCACCACTCGGATGCGCGCCGAGTACCCCGAGCTCGCCGGCCGGCACTGAGGACGGCCTCCGATGACCACCGCGTTCGTGCTCGGTGGCGGCGGCGTGCTCGGTGCCGTCGAGGTCGGCATGTTGCAGGCGCTCTTCGAGCGCGACATCTATCCCGACCTCGTCCTCGGCACGTCCGTCGGCGCCCTCAACGGCGCGATGGTCGCCCGCGATCCCTCGCTGGCAGTCATCGGTCGGCTGACCGAGCTGTGGCAGTCGGCCGGCGCCAGCCGTGAGGTGTACGGCGACCGCCCGCTGCGCACGGTCCGGCGGGCGGTGGCGACGGGGACGCACATCTACTCCGCCAAGCCGCTGCGACAACGGCTCGCCGAGGAGTTCGGCGACCTGCGCTTCGAGGACCTGCCCGTGCGCTTCCAGGTCTGCGCGGCCAGCATCGAGCGGGCTGCCGAGCACTGGTTCGACTCCGGGCCGCTGGTGGAGGCGATCGTCGCCAGCGCCGCCGTACCTGGCCTGCTGCCTCCGGCCCGCGTCGGCGACGAGCACTTCCTCGACGGTGGCATCGTCAACTCGATCCCGCTGGGGCGGGCAGTCCAGCTCGGTGCCGACATCGTCTACGTGCTCCAGGTGGGCCGGATCGACCGGCCGCTCAGCGTGCCCCGACGGCCGTGGGAGGTGGCGCGGGTGTCGTTCGAGATCGCCCGCCGGCACCGCTTCGGCCGCGAGCTGGCCGAGCTGCCTCCCGGCGTCGTCGCCCACGTGCTGCCCGCTCGGGGGACGACGGCGCGCGACGACTCGCTGCTGGGGCACCGCAGCTTCTCGGGTGTCGCCGAACGCATCGAGGCCAGTCACCGCGCCAGCGTCGCCTACCTCGACCAGCTCGACGAGCCCGAAGGGGAGGACTGATGCACCGGGTGCGGCGGCTGGTCATGGCGCCTTTGTTGGTGTTCGTGACGGTGTTCATCGGCGTGACGCTGCCGCTGTGGCTGGTCGGCGCCGCCGCGCTCTCGCCGCTGATCCCCGGCCGCTGGCGGCCGCTGCGGCTGCTGTGGTTGGCGATCCTCTACCTGGTCTGCGAGAGCGTCCTGCTGGTGATCCTGTTCGGGCTGTGGATCGCCTCGGGCTTCGGCTGGCGGATCCGGACGCCGTACTTCCAGGGGATCCACTACGACCTGGTGCAGGGCCTGCTCTGGGTGTTCTTCCGCGAGGCCCAGCGAGTGCTCAACCTGCGGATCGAGACCGACGGGCCCGCGCCGGACGCCCATCCGGGCACCCCGCTGGTGGTCTGCTGCCGCCACGCCGGGCCGGGCGACTCGTTCATGCTGGTCTATGCGCTGATGCACTGGTACCACCGCGAGCCGCGCGTGGTGCTCAAGAACACCCTGGCCTGGGATCCCGCGATCGACGTGCTCCTGCACCGCATCCCGGCCCGGTTCATCACCCCCAACCCCGGCGCGGGTGCGCGGCTCGAGGACGAGATCGCTGCGCTGGCGACCGGGCTCGACGAGGACGACGCCCTGGTGATCTTCCCGGAGGGCGGCAACTTCACGCCGCGCCGGCGCGAGCGGGGGATCGAGCGTCTCCGCAAGCTGGGGCTCGAGCGGATGGCCGTGCGGGCCGAGGCGATGACCAACGTGCTGGCCCCGCGGCCGGGTGGAGTGCTTGCGGCGCTGGCGGCCGCGCCCGACGCTGACGTCGTCTTGGTCGCGCACACCGGGCTCGACCACATGCTCACCGTGCGCGACGTGTGGCGCGAGCTGCCGATGGACAAGGTGCTGGTGATGCGCTGGTGGCAGGTGTCACGCGAGGAGATCCCCGACGACCGCGACGCCCAGATCGAGTGGCTGTTCACCTGGTGGGAGCGCATCGACGCGTGGATCGACGAGCACCGCGCCACCGACCTCCCGGTCCGCCGGCGCGGTGCGCGTGGTGACGTGGAGGCGCGCTAGCTCTTCTTGCTGCGGGTCGGGCTCTCGGTCGGGTCGAGCTCGACCACGTCGGCGGGGTCGTCGGGCGTGGTGACCGGGTGGGGCTCCTCGGCCGCGTCGGCCAGCGCCTCGTCGGGCGAGGCGCCGGCGGTGTCGTCGGTCGGCCCGCCTTCGTCGACCAGCTTGGCCATCGGGTCGTCGGCGCCGACCGCACCCGTGCCGACGCCCGGCGCGAGCCGGGTGCTGCCCGTGGTGGTGCCCGGTGGTGGACGTGCTGGGAGACGTGCTGCCCGTCGAGCTGCTCGGGGGCACGTAGGACGAGTGCCAGTTGTCGGCCTCGGACTTGGACTTCAGCTTGCTGACCACGAAGCCGCCCACGGCCAGGACCGTGCCGAAGAACAGCAGCTTGCGGACCTTCGAACCCTTGGTCTTCTGGGGCTCGCCCTTGGCCTCCGCGACCTTGGCCGCGGCATAGTCGCGGCTGGCGGACGCCAGGTCAGCGGCCCGCTCGGCGCCGACGGAGGCTTTCTGTGAAGCAAGGTCGGCGGCCACGGCGGCCTTCTCGGTGGCCATGGCGCGACCTTCCGCGAGGAGGGGGCCGGCCTTGTCGCGGGCGTCGGAGGCCAGCACGACGATCTGGTCCACGGCCGACTCGATTGCGGGTCGGGCTGCGTCCATGTAGTCGGATGCCTGGTCGATCGCCTGGTCGATGAGGGACTTCTTCTTGCGCACATGCATGGCGGGACGTTCCTCTCGTCGAACGTAGGTCTTCGATCATGCCCCACACTGCCTGACACGGCGAGCGCCCGTAGGGGTGACCTGCTGGCTGGGACGTTGGCTGGGACGTTGGCTGGGACGTTGGCTGGGACGTTGGCACGCCCGGTAGGTGGCGCCGTCGGGTGGCTGGGGGGTGGCCTGGGGCGACATGGCAGGATCGGACAACGAAGCGTTCCCTTTCCGAGAGGCAGACATGGCTGACCTGCAGGCCGTCTTGAAGACCAACCGCGGCGACATCACGCTGAACCTGTTGCCGGACCACGCGCCCGAGACGGTCGACAACTTCGTGGGCCTTGCCGAAGGGACCAAGGAGTACGACGCCGGCAACGGCCGCACCGGCCCGTTCTACGACGGCCTGGGCTTCCACCGCGTGATCCCCGGCTTCATGATCCAGGGCGGCTGCCCGCTCGGCACCGGCACCGGCGGCCCGGGCTACACGTTCAAGGACGAGCCGCACCCCGAGCTCGTCTTCGACAAGCCCTACCTGCTGGCGATGGCCAACGCCGGCCCGGGCACCAACGGCTCGCAGTTCTTCATCACCACCGGCGCGACCACGTGGCTGAACTTCAAGCACACGATCTTCGGCGAGGTGGCCGACCAGGCCTCGCGCGACGTGGTCGACGCGATCGAGACGACCGAGACCGGTCGCAACGACAAGCCGGTCGAGCCGGTCGTCATCGAGTCGGTCGAGATCATCCGCGGCTGAGCACCCCGCTCACCCCTATCCACCATGTCCGAGCCCGCACCCCCTAGTCAGCCGGGGGCGGCCGACGTACCCACGTGCTATCGGCACCCCGGCCGTGAGGCCTACATCCGGTGCCAGCGGTGCGAGCGGATCATCTGCCCCGACTGCATGCGCGACGCGGCCGTGGGCTTCCAATGCCCGGAGTGCCTGGCCAAGGGGTCCAAGGACACCCGCAGCGGGCGGACGGCCTACGGCGGGCTGCGGCCGACCAACGCCTCGACCACCTCGATCGTGCTGATCGCGCTCAACGTCGGGGTGTGGGTGGCCATCATGGTCACCGGAGGTCGCTTGAGCCGTCTCGTCGACCGGCTGTCGCTGATCCCCGTCGGGCGCTGCAACTCCGACGTAAGCAAGGGAGGCTTCTACCCGGGTGTCCACACGGAGGCCGTCTGCCTGACCCAGACCCGGGGTGACGGCCTGTGGTTCCCCGGCGTCAGCGATGGGGCCTACTGGCAGCTGGTGACCAGCACCTTCACCCACGTCCAGATCTGGCACATCGGCTTCAACATGCTCGCCTTGTGGGTGCTCGGTCCGCAGCTCGAGATGGTCATCGGCCGCGCCCGGTTCCTGGCGCTCTACTTCCTCTCGGGGTTGGCCGGCTCTGCGCTCGTCTACTGGGCCGCACCGCAGTACAGCGCGACCCTGGGCGCCTCGGGCGCCGTCTTCGGGCTGATGGGCGCGCTGCTCGTGGTGGCCTACAAGGTGCACGGGCAGGTGCAGCAGATCCTGATCTGGATCGGCATCAACGCCGTGCTCACCTTCACCTTCGGCTTCTCCTGGCAAGGACACCTCGGCGGCTTCCTGGGCGGTGTGGTGATCGCCGTCATCTTGATCTACGCGCCCCGGGCCCATCGGACGATGTGGCAGGTGGTCGGGCTGTCGCTGTTCGGCCTGTTCCTGCTGATCGCGATCTTCGCGCGCTCGGTCGCCCTGACCACCTGACCTGCCGCACCCGCTGGGCCGCCTGGGTTACATGGCAGTAGTTCTCCCCAGGGTGTGGACACACCTGGGGATAACTACAGCGCTGTAGTTATCCCCAGGCCGTCCCCAGCGTGTGGACAGGCGTGGAAGACGCTGATCTGCCCGGAGGGTTCGGGCGGTTCACTCCCAGCGGGTGGCGTAGGAGAAGCCCACGGCCATGAAGCCGATGCCGACCAGCAGGTTGTACTGGCCGAGGTCGTTGAAGACGGGGACCTTGTCGAGGTGCTGACCGGTGAGCACGTAGTAGGTGCAGATCCACAGCAGTCCGATGAGGAAGCAGGCCAGCATGGTCACCACGACGCCGCGGTTGCGGCCCATCGGCGTGGACGGGTGGGCGCCCACCAGCAGCCCGAGCAACAACATCCCGAAGCCGATCAGGTAGTTCCAGTCCTCCAGGTCGGCCATGAAGGCGGGCTTACCCGGCTCGGGCGTGGGGAAGGCGGTCGGGTCGACCCGGACCACCAGGTAGTAGTAGGCGATCCACGCGATGCCGCCCAGCATCAGCACCAGCGCCACGATGAAGCGCACGGTGAACAGTGGCCCCCGAATGGGATCGAGGAAGTCCTGACGGGACGACTTGGACTGGGGCACCTGCACTCCTGGGATCTCTACGGTCTGGCGATCTGGGCCGATGGGCAACAGGTCGCGGGTTACCTTAGTCGCCATGAGCTCGGGAACCCACGCGAGGCCTGCCTCGGGTGGTCGAGGCCCGCGCCGCTGGACGTGGTGGCGCGTCGTCACGCCGCTCGCCGTCCTGGTCAGCGGCGGGCTCTTCGCGGTCAGCGCGCTCAACAGCGGCGGCACCGACCTGCGCCCGGGCCGCTATACCGACCTGGCGGCGCTGGTGCGCACCGAGAGCAGGCAGTACGACGCCCTCCGCGTCCGGGTGGCCACGCTCACCGACGAGGTGGCCGCGATGACCGGGGCCGTCGACAACGACGAGGTCGCCGAGCTGCGCGACAAGGCCAAGGCGCTCGAAGGGCCCGCGGGGCTCGTCGAGCAGACCGGCCCGGGCGTCACGGTGGTGCTCACCGACGCTCCGGCCGACGTCGCCGAGTCCAGCCAGCAGGACCCCAACCGGCTCGTGGTCCACCAGCAGGACATCCAGGCCGTGGTCAACGCCCTCTGGAAGGGCGGCGCGACCGCCGTGACCATCCAGGGCCAGCGGGTGGTGAGCACGACCGGCATCAAGTGCATCGGCAACGCCGTGCAGCTCCAGGGCGTGCCCTACTCCCAGCCCTACACGATCTCCGGCATCGGCGACCCGGCGGCACTGGCGATGGCGATCGACGACGACGACTACCTCCAGCTCTACCGCAGCGACGCCGAGCAGCCGGACATCGCCGTGGGGTGGCAAGAGGATGTCCAGGAGCAGATCGTGGCGCCGCCGTACGACGGCCTGCTCGACATCACCTACGCCAAGCCGCTGACGACGACCACGACCTCCTCGGGTGGTTGAGGAGCCTCTCCTCAACCAACGAGAAGTCACGGGGTGGGGGGCACGTCCGTCGGCTCGCCGCCGCCCGGCGACTCGCTCGGCGTCTCGGTCGGCAAGACGGTCGGCGTCTCGGTCGGTGTGATCGTCGGGGTCGGTGTCTCCGTCGGCTCCTCGAAGCTCGAGACCACGATCGTCACCTCGGTGCCCTCGGGCTTCGGCTGACCGCCCGACGGGCTCTGCTCGATCACGGTGCCCTTCTCCTCTTCGGTGTCGGACGAGGTGACCACGAAGGGCTTGAACCCGGCTTCCTGCAGCGCCTCCTTGGCGTCGTCCTCGTCCATCCCGACGACGTCGGGCACGTCTTCGGGTCCGTCGGAGTACAAGACGGTGACCTTGGTGCCCTCGGGCACCGACTCCCCGGCGGCGGGGTTGGTCTCGACGACCTGGCCCTTGGGTTCGTCGGACTCCTTCTCCTGAAGGTCGACGGTCAGGTTGGCGCCCTCGAGCGATGCCTTGGCCGTCTCCTTGTCCTGGCCGACCACAGGAGGGACCGTCGTCATCGGCTTGCCGGTCGAGACCGTGATCGTGACCGTGGCTCCGGGCTCGACGAAGGTGTCGCGGTTGGGATCCTGCTTGATCACCTTGTCGCGCCCGACGGTCGAGTCGGCGACGTACTCCGGCTGCCCGACGCTGAGTCCCGCATCGCCGATGGCCGTGCGGGCTTGCTCCTCGGTCATCCCGATCAGGTCGGGCACCCGCGTCTCCGCAGGTGGCTCGTCGAACATCTTGGGCAGCAGGAAGGCGGCGCCCGCGATCAGCAGCACCAGCAGCAGACCCAGGAAGATCAGCAGGCCAGTCCGACTGCCGCTGTCGTCGTCGTCGGCGTCGACCGGGCGGGTGCTGATCGTGGTGGCCGTCACCGGCTCGTTGTAGGTCGGCACCACGGTGGTCTCGGGCTCGGGCACGGTGGCCCGCACGGGGTGGCCGGCGAGGTAGCGCTCGATGTCGGCCCGCATCGCCGCCGCGCTCTGGTAGCGGTCCTCGACCCGCTTGGCCAGCGCCTTCATCACGATCGTGTCGATCTCGGCGGTGAGGTCCTGGTCGTGGTTGGAGGGAGGGACGGCGGGCTCCCGGACGTGCTGGTAGGCCACTGCGACGGGGCTGTCGCCCACGAAGGGCGGCCGGCCGGTCAGCAGCTCGTAGAGCAGGCAGCCTGCGGAGTAGACGTCGGAGCGGGAGTCGACGGTCTCGCCGCGGGCCTGCTCGGGGGAGAGGTACTGGGCGGTGCCCACCACAGCGGCGGTCTGCGTCATGGCAGAGGAGGCGTCGGACATGGCCCGGGCGATGCCGAAGTCCATCACCTTCACGTCGCCGCTCGGGGTGAGCATCACGTTGCCGGGCTTGATGTCGCGGTGGATGATCCCGGCGCGGTGGCTGTAGTCGAGGGCCGCCAGGACTCCGGAGGTGATCTCGAGGGCCCGCTCGGGGAGGATCTTGCGGCCCTCGCGGAGGATGTCGCGCAGCGTGCGGCCGGCGACGAACTCCATCACGATGTAGGGCTGGGCGATCCCTGAGCCGTCGGTCGCCAACTCCTCGCCGGTGTCGTACACCGAGACGATCGCCGGGTGGTTGAGCGAGGCCGACGACTGCGCCTCGCGGCGGAACCGGGCCTGGAACGTCGCGTCGCTGGCCAGGTCGGTGCGCAGCCGCTTCACGGCGACGACGCGGCCGAGCCGGGTGTCGATGCCCTTGCGCACCTCGGCCATCCCGCCGCGGCCGAGCAGCTCGCCGAGCTCGTAGCGCCCGCCGATCAGCGTCGGTCCTTGGTTGTCGGGTGTCATCGGATGACTGCCTCCATCACGGCTTTGGCGATCGGACCCCCCAAGGCCCCACCAGCGATCTCGCTTGTGTCCTTGCCTGGCACGCTCTCGATCATCACCGCCACCGCGACCTGGGGGTCGTCGGCGGGGGCGAACGAGACGAACCAGGCGTACGGCGGCTTGCCCGCGACACCGCTCTGCGCGGTGCCGGTCTTGCCAGCCACCTCGACGCCAGGGATCTGGGCGTCGTCGGCCGTCCCCGAGTTGACGGTGGCGACCATCAGCTTGGTCAGCTCGTTGGCGGTCGTCGGGGAAACCGCCTGGGAGAGCTCGGTGGGCTCGGTCTTGTCGAGGATGTCGAGGTCGGCCGACTGCACCTCGTCGACGATGTAGGGCTTCATCACGGTGCCGCCGTTGGCGATACCGGCCGCCACCATCGCCATCTGAAGTGGGGTTGCCCGCACGTCGAACTGGCCGAAGCCGGTCTGGCCGGTCTGCGGCTTGTTGATGCCGGCGGGAAAGACCGACTCGGCCTGCGGGCCGAGGTCGTCGAGGTAGTGCTCGTTGAACCCGAAGGCCTGCGCCTGGTTGTACATCGCCTCGGCGCCGACCTCGATGGCGAGCTGGGCGAAGGTGGTGTTGCACGACCACTCCATCGCCGTCTCGAACGTGATCCGCTTGGGGTTGCAGCTCCGTGCGGCCCTCGTTGTCGATGAGGCCGGTCTCGCCGGTGGTCTCCGGCAGCTGGTAGGTCGCCCCGGCGGGCACCATCGAGGAGGCGTCCCAGTTGCCGCTCTCGATCGCGGCCGCCGCGGTGACCAGCTTGAAGGTCGACCCGGGCGCCAGCGTCATCTGGATCGCGCGGTTGAGAAGCGGCTGGGTGGGGTCGGCGTTGAGCTCGTCGTACTTGTCCGTGGCGGCCGTGAAGTCGTGGGAGGCCAGCTGGTTGGGGTCGAAGGTCGGCAGCGAGACCATCGCCAGGATCTTGCCGGTCGCCGGCTCGAGGGCCACGACCGCCCCCTGCACGTCCGGGCCGAGTGCCTGCAGCCCATCGAACGCGGCGGTCTGGGCCGCCGGGTCGAGGGTCAGCGAGACCCTGCCGCCCTCGGTGTTGTTGCCGTTGATGAGGTCCACCAGGCGCGTGACGAACAACCGCGAGTCGTTGCCCGACAGCACGTCGTTCTGGCTGTGCTCGATCCCGGTCTGGGTGAAGTAGGAGAACCAGCCCGTTTCGTGTGCGTACTTGAAGGGCTGGCCATAGACCCGTTGGAACTTGTACTCGTCGTCGATCGGGACGCTCTCCGCCACCGGGTTGCGGTCGACCAGGATGGCGCCCCGCTCGCGGGAGAAGGCCTCCTGGATGATCCGCCGGTTGCGGGCGTCCTTGTCGAGCGCGCCGGCCTGCCAGTACTGGAGATACGTCGCGTTGACGATCAGCGCGAGGAACAGCACCATGCAGAAGATCGAGATGGTGCGGATGGGGCGATTCATCCGAGCTTCACCACCTGGGTCTGCTCGGAGTCGGACTCGTCCTCGGTGGAGAGCATCGGGAGCGGGCGGCGGGCGTGGTCGGAGATCCGCAGCAGCAGCGCGATGATCACCCAGTTGGCGACCAGCGAGGAGCCGCCGTATGACAGGAACGGCGTGGTCAGACCCGTGATCGGGATCAAGCGAGTCACGCCGCCGATGACCACGAAGACCTGCAGGGCGATGACGCTGCCGAGCCCGACGGCCATCAGCTTGCCGAAGCCGTCGCGGCAGATCAGCGAGGCCCGCAGCGCACGCTCGACGATGAGGCCGTAGAGCACGATCACCGCGATCACGCCGGTGAGCCCGAGCTCCTCGCCGATGGCGCCGATGATGAAGTCGGACTCGGCGTATGGGATGCGTTGGGGCATGCCGTTGCCGAAGCCGCGGCCCAGCAGGCCACCCCAGCCCATCCCGAACATCGACTCGACGATCTGGAAGCTCTTGGCCCCGTCGGCGTCGTCGTAGTACTCGAAGGGGTGCAGCCAGGTCTCGACGCGGATCTCGACGTGGGCGAAGAGCCGGTAGGCGAGGAAGGCGCCGCCGAGGAACAGCCCGCCACCGACGATCAGCCACCCCGGTCTCTCGGTGGCGACGTAGAGCATCACCAGGAAGAGGCCGAAGAACAGCAGGCTGGAGCCGAGGTCGCGCTGGAAGACCAGGATGCCCAGGCTGATCAACCACATCAGCAGGATCGGGCCGAGGTCGCGGCCTCGAGGCAGGTCGACGAACAGCACCCGTCGGCCGGCGAGTGCGAGCGCGTCGCGGTGCAGCACGAGATATCCGGCGAAGGTGATGACCAGCAGCAGCTTGGCCACCTCGCCCGGCTGGAAGCTGAACGGGCCGAGGTGGACCCAGATGCGCGAGCCGTTGATGGTGGCGCCGAGGCCGGGCACCATCGGCAGCAGCAGCAGGATGATCGCGGCCAGCCCGCTCGTGTAGGTGAACCGCTGGAGGACCCGGTGGTCGCGCAGCGTCATCAGGGTGACCACGAAGAGGCCGACGCCGAGGGTCATCCAGATCAGCTGCTGGCGGGCGAAGGTGTGGTCGAGCGCCAGGTCGAGACGGTGGATGACGGCCAGGCCGAGACCGTTGAGCGCGGCGACGACCGGGAGCAGCACCGGGTCGGCGTACGGCGCGGTGAAGCGGACCGCGATGTGGGCGGCCACGATCAAGGCGGCCAGCCAGCCGCCGTAGCCCAAGATGTTGGTCGGCACCTCGCCCTCCACGCCGAGGCCGACGGCGGCGTAGGCGCCGAGACCGACGGCGAGGGCGAGCACGAGCAGGAACAGCTCCGCACCGCGGCGACGGCGGTGCACGAACTCCATGAGGACTCCGGACTGGGACATCGCCTCAGCCGCTCGGAGTCGTGGTCGGGGTAGCGGTTGGACTGGCAGTTGGGCTGGCAGTGGGGCTCGCAGTCGGGGACGCGGTCGCGCTCGGATCGGCGCCGCCCTCGTCGGCGTCGAGGGTCTGGTTGGCCGCGAGCCGGCCGACCGCGCGCTGGGCGTCGGCGAGGCTGTTGGCGTCGATGCCCTCGCGGACCGTCGAGGCGTCGTAGTCGGAGAGCCGGTCGATGGTGACGTTGGTCGACAGGTAGGGCTGGGAGAGCTCGAAGCCGACGATGGTGGCGTTGAGCCCGCGGAAGACCGTGACGGTGCCGTCTTGCTCGCCGACGTAGTACTGCGTCTGGCTCCACGACCACGCCGCCGCCCCGGCCATCCACACGACGCCGAGCAGCGCGACGGTCGCAAGCAGCCGGCGGAGGAAGAGGAAGCGACGCGGGGGCCGCGGAGCGTAGCGAGCTTCCTCCGGGTCGATGGGGTCGGAGTCGATCGCGAACGGGACACTGTCAGGGATCTCGGCGCGCACGGGCTCGAGCTCGCCGGTGTCGCCGGCCCGGTGGCCGCGGAAGAGGCTGTCCATCGCGGCCGGCAGGTGCAGCCGGCGCTTGAGGTCGGAGGCAGCGCCGACCAGCATCGCCTGGGTGTCGGCGGCGACCTCGGACTCGTCGAGTACGTCGGCGACGATGCACGTGACGTTGTCGCTGCTGCCGGCCTCGAGGCTGGCGCGCACCAGCTCGACGGCGGCGTAGTCGGGCGTGCTCATCGAGAGGATGTCGGCCAGCCGACCGTCGTTGAGCACCCCGCTGGCGCCGTCGCTGCAGAACAGGAGGCGGTCGCCGAGCTCGAGGTCGACGTCGAACAGGTCGGGGTCGGCCTCGTGGATGCCGTCGATGGCCTTGAGGATCAGGCTGCGGTGCGGGTGGGAGCGGGACTCCTCCTCGGTGATCCGGCCTTCGTCGATGAGACTCTGGACGAACGTGTGGTCCTTGGTGAGCTGGGTGATCTCCCCGCCGCGGAACAGGTAGGCGCGGCTGTCGCCGACGTGGCCCATGCCGAGCTTGGCGCCGTCGAAGAGGCCCAGGGTGGCGGTGGTGCTGGTGCCGCTGAGGCTGGGGTCGTCGTCGACGATTTCGCCGATGCGGTCGTGTGCGCGATGCAGGGCGCCGGCCACCTGGGCGAGCAGGTCGGCGGAGGGCTTGGCGTCGAGCTTGCGCAGCTGGGTGATCGCGGTGCTCGAGGCCAGGTCACCACGGGCGGCGCCACCGACGCCGTCGCAGACCGCGAGCAGCCAGGGACCGGCGTACCCGGAGTCCTGGTTGTCCTTGCGGACCCGGCCGACGTCCGAGATGGCGGCGAAGCGCAGACGGAAGGTCATCGGCTACTTCCTCAGCTCGATCACCGTCTTGCCGACCCGCACCTGGGTGCCGAGCGTGAGGGTGGTCGGCTGGGTGATCCGGACGCTGCCGATGTAGGTGCCGTTGGTGGAGCCGAGGTCCTCGACGAACCACTGGTCGCCGGAGGCGGCGATCCTGGCGTGGCGGGTCGAGACGTAGTCGTCGTCGAGGCGGATCGCCGCGTCGCTCCCGCGGCCGATCAGGATCGGCGCCCCGGAGAGGTCGGCGCGCTCACCCTTGTTGTCGCCGTCGACGACCAGGACGTGGGTGGGTGCACCGCGCCGGGCCTTGCCGGGCTTCGGCGGACGAGGGGTGCGCTTGGCGGCGGCCGCACGGGCGCCCTCGGGGATGCGCGCGCCGAACATGTCGGAGCGGATCACCGAGAGCGCCGAGAGCACGAAGATCCACAAGATCGCGAGGTAGGCGAGCTTGATGAGGAAGAGCGTCAGCTCAGACATCGACGTCCTCCTCCGAGATGCGCACCGTCAGGGTCGTGCTGCCGATCTTGACGCGGGTGCCGTCGGTGACGGCGGTGCGCTGGATGCGGTGTCCGTCGACGAGCATGCCGTTGGTGGAGCCGAGGTCGCCGACCTCGATCTCCATGCCGTCGCCGCCGACGCCGCCCGGGAGCACGACGAACTCGATGTGCCGGCGGCTGACCCCGGGGTCGTTGATGCGCACGTCGGCCTCGGTCCCTCGGCCCACCGTGAGCCCCGGCGGCTGGAGTGGGTGCCGGGTGCCGTTGACCTCGAGCACGGCGCGCGGCTGGCGTTGCCGGGTCAGGCTGCTGTTGCTGGTGACCGAGGCCTGGGCGCGGCTCTTGATGCGGAAGCGACCGGTGCTCAGGTCGGTCGCGCTTTCGAAGACGATCGTCACCGGGCCCGGAAACACGTAGTTCTGCTCCTGGGCGTGCTCTTGGAGCTGCTGGACGAGCTCCTCGGCCAGCGTCGAGTCGTAGGGGGAGAGCCTGTCGAAGTCGGTGGCCGCGAGCTCGACGTGGAAGTCGTTGGGTACGGCACGTCGCTGGCGGCTCAGGATCTGGGCGTTGTTGTCACACTCGCGCTCCAGGGCCGCGGCGATCTCGACGGGCTGCACGGCGCTGCGGAAGACGCGGGCGAAAGCGCCGTAGACAGCCGTCTCCAGCCGCTGCTCGAAACGTTGCAGACCGCCCACATCCGCCTCCTTCCGGCACGCCAGTGAAGACCCAACCGCGCGCCGGGTCGTCGTCGATCGTATCGGGGCAGTCCGCCCCCCTCAGGCAGCCCGTCGGCTGGTTTGGGCAGAACTCTCGCGCTGGGATAGCCTGAGCCCCGCTTCTGGCGCGAGTGGCGGAATAGGCAGACGCGCACGGTTCAGGTCCGTGTGTCCGAAAGGACGTGGGGGTTCAACTCCCCCCTCGCGCACGTGTGAAACCCCAGGGATGACCTGGGGCTTCACTCATTTCAGGGTCGCGGGAGCGTCCGGGTCAGTGCTCCAGTCGGAGGTTCTGGTCGTTGCCCTGGGTGTCGGTGCGGTGGTCGAAACCATCGCCGCCGTCGACCACGTCGTTGCCCTCGTTGCCACCGACCCAGTCGTCGTCGTCGCCGCCCCCGACCAGGTCGTTGCCCTCGCCACCTTCGGCGTCGTCGGCGCCCACGCCGCCGTCGATGCAGTCGTCGCCGACCCCGCCCTTGAGGGTGTCGTCGCCGGCCCCGCCCACGACAACGTCGTTGCCGCCGCCTCCGTGGATCTGGTCGTCGCCACCGCCGCCGATGATGAGGTCATCGCCTGCGGTGCCGGGGAGCACGTCGTCGCCCGCTCCGCCCATGATCACGTTGCCAGGGGTGCCGCAGTCGGCGGCCGGCGGAGGCGGCGCACCGGCGGACGCGGGCCCGGCCGTGGCTGCCAAGCCGAGCAGGGCGGCGGTCGTGGCCCCTGCGAGGGCGGCGCGGATGCGTGCGTGACGTGTGTGGTGAGACATGTGTCGAACCTCCTGGTGTGGTGCCCGGCCACCTTGGCCGGGCCGCCGCTTCACTGCGACGAGGTAAAGGTGTCGGCGCCGCATCAGCGTGGCGTCACAACGCGGCTCCCGACGCGAGCCGGAGTCGCCGAACCGGCCTCGCCGGCCGGGCCGGCCGGGCCGGTGAGTCGGTCAGCCGCAAGACGGCCGGCGCGGGCATGGGCGCCTCGATCGCCCGCATGGCGTCCTGCCAGCGCTGGAAGGCCCGGCGGGCCTCGCCGTGTCGGCCGGCGCGGGCGAGGGTGCGCACGAGCATGTGGTGCACCTGCTCGTCGTACGGGTCGGCGACCAGCAGCCGGACGAGCAGCCCCTGGGCGTCGTCGACGCGGCCCTCCCGACTGCGCAGCGTGGCCAGCCGGCGCAGGGAGCGCAGCCAGGCCGCGCGCGCCTCCTCTCGGAAGCCGTCGGCCCACTCCTCGGCGAGCTCGTCCTCGAAGGCGTCACCGACGTAGCGCGCGTCGACGTCACCGAAGATCTCCAGCGCCCGGGCGTCGTCGCCGGCCTCCATCAGGTCCGCGCCCTGGGCGGCGTCGTGGAGCAGTCCGTCTGCGTCCACCGCGACCCGGGCCAGGTCGAGCCGGAGACCAGTGGTGTCGGCGGCGACGTAGTGGTCGGCCGGCCAGGACTTGTCGGGATCGAGTACGCCGCGCACGGTCGCCAACAGCACGGAGAGGCGGTGCCCGGTCTTGGCGGGGTCGTCGTCGGGCCAGAGCAGCTCACTGAGGTAGTCACGGGTCAGCGGCCGGCCGCGGCGCGACGCGAGGATCTTCACCAGGGTCCGCGCCTGCCGCGAACGCCAGGCCTGCAGGGGTACTGGCTCCCCTGCGACTCGGACCTCGAAGGCCCCCAATACCTGGATCCGCACCTGGGCCGTGGGGTGATGCTCGGCAACGGGCCGCCCGTCCACGTCGGCGACGCCGAGTCGCTGCAGGAGGCGCGCGGCGTCACGGGCGCGGGAGCGGTCGGTGCTGTCGGCCTCGGGGAGGCTGCCGAGCAGCAGCTCGATCCGGGCCGCCGCTGGCGCTGCGCCGCCGTCGCTCCAGATGGACAACGCCTTGGTGAGCGCGGCCCGCTTGTCGTCCGGATCGTCGGCCGCGACGCCCATCAGCTCCAAGGCGTCGGCGAGCAGGTCGAAGGCCTGCACGCCGCCCGCGATCTCGATCGCCCGCCGAGCCTGGCGGCTGGCCTGCTCCCGCGCGCCTCGGCGCAGCGCCACCCAGCCGAGCGCGATGAGCGCGAACGGCACGAGCGCCGGTGTCGCCAGTGCTTCGGCCTCGGCAGCCAAAACCTCGGCAGCGTCGCTGTCGTGGCGGACCTGCAGTCTGGCCAGCCCGGCCAGGCTGGGGACGAGCACCTGGAGCTCCCCCGACTTCCGGGCCAGGCCGATGGTCTCCTCGTACGCCGCGGTCGCCTGCTCGTCGTGTCCGAGCTGACGGTGGATCTCGGCGATGCCGAACAGACCCGAGGCGGTCCGCCCCGCACCGAGGCGGCGGCTCAGTGCCACCGCTCGCTGCAGCAGCCACTTGGCCTCGTCGTACTCGCCGACGAAGGTGAGGGCCTCGGCGAGGTTGTGCAATGCGACCGGGAGCCGACCCGTGGGGCACGACATCTCGGCCAGCCGCACCGCTTCTCGCGCAACGACGGCGGCCTCGGCATACCGGGCCGCAGCGAGCAGCAGGTGCGACTGGTTCACCAGCACCAGCGAGGCGGTCACGACGTCGGTGGCAGCGATCGCGGCGCGCAGCGCCTCCTCGAGGTGAGCCTCCTTGCGGGCACCGGTGCTCGTCCGTGCGGAGGCGAGGTGTGCTTCGGCCAGCGCCAGCGGGTCACCGGAGACCTCAGCGGCACGCAGCGTCTCGGCCGCCAGTGTCTGCGCCTCACTCCGCCGGCCTAGCATCGACAGGACCTTGACCCGGCTGGCCTGCCACTCGACGCCCGCGGGCTTGGTTGTCACGGTTGTCGTGTCGACGCCGTCGAGAACCTCCAGGGCCGCCTCGAGGTCGCCCTCCGTGTAGAGCGCGGTCGCCAGCAGAGTCGCGACCTCCGGCTCGCGCACGGCGAGGTCGGCCGACTGCAACAGCGGGCCGAGGGCTCGCCGGGCGCCGGCGCCGTCCCCGAGCCTTCGCAACGCGTCCGCCTGAGTACGCCGGACAGCGGGGGTGGGCTCGAGAGGAGAGGCAGCGATCGCGTCGGCCACGCCCCGCGCATCGCCACGGCGTACGATCTCGGCGCCGCGCTCGCCGAGGAGGCGCTCGACGTCGCTGTGGGCCGCGGCCCGTGCGTAGGCCTGCACGGCCGGGAACGGCAGGTTCGCCGCTTCGTAGGCCCCGGCCGTTGCCCTGAGGAGGTCGGGGTCGACCGGACCGCGACGCGCGGCCAGCACCCGGCCGACGACGGGTACGAACACGACTGCATCACCGTCACCGGGTCGGTCTCGGGACACGAGGACGCCGCTCTGACGGAGCCGGTCGACCAGCGCGCCGACCGTATCGAGGCCCAGCCACGCGGCCAGCTGGTGGCACAGGCCACGGGTCACGGGCCCGATCCCGCCGAGGACGGAGAGCAGGTCCAGTGCGTCGTCCGGCAGGTCCGCCAGGACGTTCGAGGCGACCCATTCGGCAGCCGGCGAGGAGGGGCTGGTCAGGGAGTGCGCGAGGTCGGCGTCGGGCTGTCGCGCGAGGATGTCGCCGGCGAAGTGCACGAGTGCTGGCCAACCAGCGGTGAGCTCGTGGACGCGTGGGGCCGCCTCCGGGTCGAGGACGGCGTACTCCTCGGCAAGCAGCCTGGCGATCGGGTACGGCGCCAAGGCGAGGTCCGCGGGGCCGCGGTCGAAGAACTGCCCTGGCAGATCGCCGCGGACGGTCGGATCGAGTGGGGTCCGGGCCGCGAGAACGATGCCGGTGTCCCTGGGCAGCGCGCCCAGGCGGCGCACCAGCTCACGCTGGCCGTTGACGTCGATGCCGTCGAAGGCGTCGACACCGATCCACTGTGCCTCGGGAAGGTCATGCGCCAGCGCCTCGGCGGCCGTGCACAAGACCCCGTCCGGGGGCTGGTCGGCCTCGAGTGCTGTCGTCTTGCCGTAGCCGGCCGCTGCCACGACCAGGAGGCGTGCGGGACGCGATCCGGGGGAAGTCACGCTCGTTCAGGAGCCCTTTGCCTGCCTGGTGATACGCGACGGCGGTGCGGGAGCCCGAGCGCTCCCGCACCGCCGCCGGTGGGTCACTTCCAGAGCTCGGTCGGCTGGGTGAGCTCCTCGGCGGTCCAGCCGCCGTTCACCCCACCGCTGGACACCTGGAACTGCACGGCCTGGTAGACCTCCTCGGTGCCGTTCTCGACCGGCCCCGTCGAGGGGAGCTCCACCCTGGTCGTGAACGACTGGGTGCCGGCGACCGCGAAGTTGAGGTAGGTGGCCTGGTCGCCGAAGTACTCGTCGTCCGCGTTGCCCTCCCTGGTCACCAGGTCCTGCTCCCAGAAGTCCTGGTCGATCTCGACGTCGCGGTTGCCGACATCCAGGTGACGTCGACCTTGTACTTCGCCATCCGGCGGCCGTTGGGGCCGAGCACCCCGCTCTGCACCGGCGTCGGGGCGTAGGGCGTGACGGGGCAGCCGAACGACGAGGTGTGGCGTGCGCCGCCCCGCCGATGCCCAGGGGCAAGCGTGCTCACGGCTGCCACCACGGCGGTAGCGGCGATCTTGAATCGGTTCATGATGTGTTCCTCACTCTGTTGGGGCGGCTCCTGCCGCCCGGTCTCGCGCCGCGGTTGCGACGCGAGACACAGATGCGAGAGGCGTATCAGCGTGGCGTCACAACGCGATGCGGTCGGGCCTCACTTGAAGCCCCAGCGACCCCGGCTTGTCCGGCCTTGGCGGGCGCGAGTAGTGATGAGCCATGACGCGCCGCAAACCCAGTCGGTGGTGATCCGGCTAGAGCGGCCAACGGGCGGGGCATCGACGAAGACAGGGTCCGACGCGGGCTCGGAGGTCGGCGCCGACCAGGGCCACAAGTCCGACGTGGAGCCGACGCACCTGAGCTAGAGCACCAGCCACAGCCCGACGAAGATCGGGAGCAGGCCGAGCAGCAACCAGGGCGACAGGATCCTCTTGGCGTGGATCGCCCGGAAGGCGGCGATGGCCACGATGCCGAAACCGCCGGCGATGATGCAGAGCCCGATCTTGGCACCGCGCGCGTCGGACCGGTCGGCGTCGATCGACCAGGCGCCGGCGATCATGCCCGCCGAGAGGTGCAGGATCGTGATGACGGCCAGCGACGACATCACCCAGCGCTGCACCTTGGTGAGCGACTTGTCCTCGGACGGCGTCTCGCGGGGCCTCGGGGCGTTCGCCCCGGTCACCCGGTGCTGGGTCATGCTCTCGACGCTACCGGCGCACACGCCGACCGACCGCATCGGCGGTCACGGGTGCGACGAGACCAACCAGAAGTGCTCGTCAGCGCCGGCAACGTCGCGCTCCTCGACAATGCCGAGGCCGCGGGCGTAGAACTTCATCGAGATCACCTTCGGCTCCAGCCGGCTCCATTCGAAGGTGCGCACGATGTCGTCGTAGCGCCCGCCCAGGGTGTCGACGAAGGGCAGTCGTTGCACCACCCAGGCCTGGTCTTCCGCGGTGCCCTTGTCGAACTCCATCCGGGAGGCGTCACCGGGTTGTGGGTCGGCCAGCATGATGATGCCGGCTTCCGCGCCGTCCACGCCGGCCTGCCACGAACCCTCGCGGCTCTCGACGTTGCCGTGCTTGTCGTACGTCGCGGTGTCCTCGCCGAAGTACCAGACGTTGCCGTCCTTGTCGGCGGCATACCAGTCGTCGGTGGCCTCCGCGAGCGAGCCGTCGGCGTGCCGCACGACGTCTCGGAAGACAGTCGTCTCGACGCCGAGGATCGTCTTGGTGCGGCTGGTGACCTTGACCGTCTGGAGGAACTTGTCGGCACCGTCGGTGCCGCGCAGCCCGGTGACCAAGCCTGGGGTAAGCGGGAAGAAAGGATTGTCGTGGGGATGCTTGAACTGGCTCGGGTCGGGGTTGCCGGCCGAGACGGAAGCAGAGGGCGCGGCGGCGCTCGTGGTCAGGAGGATGGCGAGCGCCGACCCGGCGACGGCCAGGACGGCGGTGGTGCGAGTGACGGTCATGCCGACCACGATGCCGACCGCGCGCTGAAGGCAGGCTGAAGCCGCCGGACCCGGCTAGGAGTGCGTGGCCACCCAGTCGAGCACCAGCGCGGCGAAGTCGTCCGGACGCTCCATCGAGGGCACGTGGGCGACGTCGGGCCACTCGACTCCCTGGACGTCAGGCACCCCGGCAACCAGGCCAGCGGCCGCCTGCCCGATGGCGTCGATGTCGAGGGCGCCGGACAGCACCAGCGTCGGCGCGGCCAGGTCGGCGTACCTCTCCGAGGCAGGTGGGTCGAGCTCGTCCTCCAACTTCTCCACCGCGTCCCAGTCCCACGTCTCACCGATCTCGAAGACCAGCCGTTGCATGTCACGGACCGCGTCGCGGACCTCGGCCCGACGACGTCCGGGCCGCGACGAGGTCCGTCGACCCACGCGACCACGTTGGCCTCGGCGGCCGCCTCGAAGTCGCCGGCCTCCACGGCCTTCCCCTCCGCCTCCCAGAAGGCCGCCAGGTCGGCCGTCCGCTCGGTGATGAGCGCGCCACCGGGCGCCGACAGCACCAACGAGGCAACGGCCGCTGGTCGCTCCAGGGCAACCTCGACGCAGACGCCCGATCCGAACGAGCAGCCGACCAGGTGCGCGCGATCGATGCCGAGCGCGTCGAGGGTGCCGAGCACGTCCGCCCGCGGCGACCAGGGGCCTCTCGGCGCCGTCGTGGACTCGCCGAAGCCCCGGAGGTCCAGTCGCACCACGTCGTGGTCGGCGGTGAGGGCCGGGCGGACCGGGTCCCACATCCGCCGGTCGGCGATGCCGGCGTGCACCAGCACGAGGGGGAGGCCGCCGGTCGGTCCGGCGCGGTCATAGGCGATGTCGGTGTCGGGGCAGGTCGGCAAGCGTGAGCCTTTCGTCGGGGTGCTCCTGCAGCCAACTCTCAGGCCGGGGGCTCGGCAACGGGTTTTGCACCGGCAGGGTCAATCGGAAGTGCGCTCCGGGCCCGTCGTCCACGACGAGTAGCAAGCTGCCGCCATGGCGTTCGGCCACGGTCCTCGCGATCGACAGACCCAGTCCGCTGCCGCGCCGGCTGCGCGCGTCGTCGCCGCGGTGGAAGCGCTCGAAGACGAGTTCCGCCGCGCCGGCGGGCACGCCCGGCCCGTCGTCGAGCACGTCGAGGACCACGTCCTCGCCCCGTACAGCAGCACGCAGCACGACCGTCGAGGTGGCGTGCGCGACCGCGTTCTCGACCAGGTTGCGCACGAGCCGCCGCAGGTCGGTCGGCGTCGCCAACGACTGGCGCGGCCGAGACACTCGAGGTATCGACGTGCACGTCGGTCAACCGCCGGGTGCGCTCCGCCTCCTCGAGCACGAGGTCCTCGAGGTCCAGCGGCCGGTGCTCCGGGGCCCGGCTTCCTCGGTCGTGACCAGGAACAGCAGGTCGTCGACCAACGCCTCCATCTCGCCGACGTGAGCCGAGCAGGTCGCGGTGCAGGGAAGCGTCGTCCAGCGAGTCGGGCGCCGCGATCGCCAGCTCCAGCTGGGCCCGCTCGGCGGTCAGCGGGCTACGCAGGTCGTGGGAGACATCGGCGACGAACCGGCGCTGCCGTTCGGCGGCCCGCTCGAGCCGGTCGAGCATCCGGTTCATGGTCGTGGCCAGCCGACCGACCTCGTCGTCGCGGCCGGACGAGTCGACCCGACGATCGAGGTCGCTGTCGGTGATGAGGTCGACCTCGGCGCGGATCCGGTCGAGCCGCCGCAACGCCCTGCCGACCAGCACCCAGGTCGCCGCGACGAGCAGCGCCCAGACGAGCGGTACGCCGACCAGCAGGGCCCGCCGGAGGTTGGCCGTCGCCTCGCGCACCGACTCCAGGCTGGTGCCGACGTAGACCCGGACCCCGTCCCTGGGCACTCTGGCCTGTCGACGTCCACAGTCGGTAGCGCTCGGTCTCGGTGTCGTCCGGCCCGACGATCCTCGAGCAGGCGCAGACCGCCTGTCGCCGGCTCGTCGGTGAGCGGGCCCCGCACCGGCGGCATTGACGGAGGCGGCCACGACGCGACCCTCGTCGTCGACGACCTGGGCCACCGAGTCGTCCGTGACGCTCACCAACACCTCGGGCAGGTCTCCCGTCCGGCCGAGGGCGAGGAGGTCGGTCACCCGTGACCGGGCCAGGTCGTCGGCCGCTTCGGTCAGCCGGTGCCGGAGCACCAGGTCGAGCGTGACCGCCCCGCCCACCAGGACCAGTGCGGCCACCACCGCGACGAGCAGGGTCGTGCGCAGTCGCAGGCTCATCGCCAGCCACCGTCCGGGTCGAGCCGGTAGCCCACCAGCCGCACGGTCTGCAGCGACGACCGGCCGAAGGGCTCGTCGATGCGCTGCCGGAGCTGTCGTACATAGACCTCCACGATGTTGGGGTCCCCGTCGAACGAGAAGTCCCAGACGTGCTCGAGGATCGTGGCCTTCGACAACACCTCGCCCGGCCCGCCGCATCAGGAACTCCAGCAGCGAGAACTGTCGGGGAGTCAGGGCGATGGGCTGGTCGCCTCGCCACACCCGGTGCTCGGCCGGATCGAGCCCGAGGTCACCGACCGTGAGGACCGCCGGCCGCTCGCCGCCGCCGCGCCGCAGCAGCGCGCGTATCCGGGCCATCAGCACCACGAACGAGAAGGGCTTCGCCAGGAAGTCGTCGGCGCCCGCATCGAGGGCTCGCGCCTCCTCCTCGGGGCCGGCTCGCGCGGTGAGCATCAGGATCGGCACCCAGTTGCCGGCCGCCCGGAGCCGGGAGCACAGCTCGTCGCCGGCCAGGCCGGGGAGCATCACGTCGAGCACGACGGCGTCGTAGGCGTTCTCCGTCGCCAGCCACTCGCCGTCGGTGCCGGTCAGGCGCGACGTCGACGGCGTACCCCTCGCCTTCCAGACCGCGGCGGACCGCCCGGGCGACGTGCTTGTCGTCCTCGACCACCAGGATCCGCACGTTCGGAGCATCCCAGAGCCGACTGAAGCCCCGCTGAAGAGCAGCAGAACACGCCTTCAGGCTGGCTTCAGGGTCGATGGCCGAGCATCGTGGCAACCAACACATCGAGGAGCAGACCATGAGGAAGCGCGTCGCAGCGGTTGCCGGTGGAGTCGCCCTGACCGCCGCCCTGGTGGGTGGCGGAGTCGCCGTCGCCGGTGGTGGCGAGGAGGGCGAGCAGGGGAGCCACGACTACACGCAGGCGCAGGCTGACGCTGCGACGGCGGCTGCCCTGGAGGCCACCGGTGGCGGAAGGGCCAACTCCGTCGAGCGCGACAGCGAGAACGGCGCCACGTGGGAGGTCGAGGTCACCAAGTCCGACGGCACGACCGTCGACGTGCGGCTCGACGAGAGCTACGCAGTGGTGGTCATCGAGGGCGACTCGGAGTCGTCCACCGACACGGGCGACTGAGCGGCGCACCGCCGGCCGCGACCGGACGTCGTCACATGCGCGCACTCCTGGAGAGCTCCAGGCCCAGCCAGGCGTAGCCCAACAGCCACACGCCGATCGCCACGCGTCCGGCCACCATCGGACCGAAGACGGCCGGGAACATCACGACGAAAACGTAGACGCCCAGCGCCAGCAACAGCCACCGCGCAGGACCGTCGAACAGGCCGACCCGCAGGGCACCGATCCCGGCCACCAGCGGGCCGACCCCGAGCAGCAGCATCGGCACCGAGTACAAGGTGCCGACCAGGGTGCCGGTGGAGTCGTCGATGGCGGCGTCGCTGGCCGAGATCGCGACGACCTCCGTGACCGTCAGCATGACCATCCCGGCGAGTGCCAACCAGGTCCCGATGCGCAGCGCGCTTGAGCGGTGCCGACGCTCCAGGATCAGCAGACCCGCGAAGAGCGGCAGCATCGCGAGGTGCTGCAGCGTGAAGAAGGACTGCGCGATGGCGAACGACGTCGCATCGAAGGGATAGCTGAAGCGGTCATCGTCGACCATCGGGTCCCAGGCGATGATCGCGACGGCGCACGCGGCTCCGACGAGCGAGGCGACGGCCCCGACCAAGCCGTACGCGCGGAGGCGCGAGGCGGTTGAAGCGGACAGGTGTGAGGTGGTGGCGACGGCACTGGTCATGCGCAAACGTTAGGAACCACCAGGGTTGCGCCGCATCGGTGGAACCACTCATCTCGCCACTCATCCCTAGACTGCGTTGCTGTGGCAACGGCCGCAGAGCTCGTCGACCGCGCGCGCGACCTGTACCGCCGGGGTGCCGTCGCCGACGCGCTCGCGGCGTGCGAGCACGCGGCGGACGAAGCCCGGCGTACCGGCGACACGACGGTGCTCGCAGACGCAGCCACGGTGATCCGGACGACGACTCGCGCCGACATCGCCGGACGCGTGCACGAGCTCTGCGTCGATGCCCTGTCCCGGCTGGGCGAGGGCGACCCGGTCCTGATGGCGCGGGTGAGGGCTCAGCTGGTGGCGACCAGCAACCCCTTCGGGCCGCCCGAACCGCTCGATTTGCCGCCCGAGAGCGACGACCCGGAGGCTGCGTTCCTGCGGCTCCAGGCGTGGCACGCGGCACGCTTCGCGATCGACCACCTGCCCGAGCGGCTCACCATCGCGGACCGCGCCGTCGAGCTGGGCCGTCGTACCGGGACGGACGAGTACGCCGCCTGGGGGCGCCGCTGGCGGATGGACGCGTACGCGGTGCTCGGCGACCGGATCGACCTGGGCGCCGAGCTCCAGGCGCTGCGGCCCCTTGTGGCTCGGCTCGACCGACCGGCCTGGCGGTCCTACCTGCTGTTGGTCGAGGCTTCGCAGCGACTTCTCGAAGGCCGCTATGACGATGCCGTCGGGCTTGTCGAGGAGGCCGTCGTCGCCGACCCCGAGGGCGAGGCGAGGTTCTTCCAGCTGGTCTTCACCTCGGTGGTGGCGATGCAGACCGGGCGTGGGCTTCCAGAGGTGACGCAGGCCGTGCGCGCCGTCGTCGACGGCCTGCCCTACCTGGCCGCCGGCTGGGTATGCGTGATGTACAAGGCCGGCGACCGACGTGAGGAGGCCGAGCTGCTGTGGCGGGCCATCGCCCCGCATGTGCGCCGCTTCCCCGACCGTGCCCCGGAGTGGCTGATCGCGGCGGTCGGCAATGCCGACGTCTGCTCGTGGCTGGGGGACACGGAGACGGCCCGCGTGATCTACGACCAGCTGGCGCCGTATGCCGGGCTGCAGGCCATCGGTCTCGCCGCGACCCCATACGACGGCCCAGTCAACCTCGCACTCGGTCGACTGGCGGCAACTCTTGACGACACCCCGTTGGCCCGGATGCACCTGGCCGCCGCGCTGCGTGAGTGCGAGGCCCTGCATGCGGCACCCCTCCAGGCCGTCGTCCTGGCCGAGCTCGGCAGCCTGGGCCGGCCTGGTGACACGGTCGCCCTCGATCGCGCGCGGTCGCTGGCCGCCCGGCTCGGCATGGCACCGCTGTCGGCCGCTATCGCCCAGCTGGGTGCGCCGCACGAGGGAAGCCCGCTGACGCGGCGCGAGGTCGAGATCGTGGCACTCGTCGCCGACGGCCTGAGCAACGCTGCGATCGCCGCCCGGCTGAGCCTCTCGGAGCGCACCGTCGAGAACCACGTCAGCCACGTGCTCCGCAAGCTGGACCTCAGCTCTCGCGCCGGCATCGCGTCCTGGCACGTCCGCCGGAGCCACCCTCAGGACGACCGCCCTCGCGATCACTAGAGTGGCGCGCGTGAACATCGTCTTCGTGGAGCCTGCGTTCCCACGGAACCAGGCGCGCTTCGTCGCCGCGCTCGCTGGCGTCGGCGCGCGGGTGATCGGGGTGGGCGAGTCGGCCGAGGGCGAGCTCGGCGACGAGCTGCGCGGCCAGATGGCGGCCTACTACCAGGTGCGCAACGTCACCGACGTCCAACAGCTCGACGAAGCGGTCCGCTGGGCCCAGGACCAGATGTGGGTCGACCGTCTCGAGACCACCATCGAGTCGCACCAGATGGCCGCGGCCGAGGTGCGCGAGGCCCGGGGCATCCCCGGCACGTCGCTGCGCACGACCTGGTTGTGCCGCGACAAGCCGTCGATGAAGGAGGCGCTTCGGCAGGCCGGCGTACCGACCGCGGCCTCGACGGCCGCCAACAGCGCCGAGCAGGTGCGCGCCTTCGCCGACAAGATCGGCTTCCCGCTCATCCTCAAGCCCCGCAGCGGAGCGGGCGCCCAAGGCACCGTTCGCGTCGACTCGATGGCCGACCTCGACCGCGCCCTCGGCGCCTACGCCGGCGACGAGTCGATCGCGGTCGAGGAGTTCGTCGAGGGGCACGAGGGCTTCTACGACACGATCGCGATCGACGGCCAGGTCGCCCACGACTGGGTCACGCACTACTACCCCAACGTGCTCGAGGCGATGCGGCACCGCTGGATCAACCCACAGTTCATCACCACCAACCGGATGGCGGACTCGCCGTTCTACGACGAGGTGCGCGTGATGGGCCAACGGGTGATCGAAGCCCTCGGCATCACCACCTCCGCCACCCACATGGAGTGGTTCTACGGGCCGAAGGGGCTGCGCTTCTCGGAGATCGGCTGCCGGCCGCCCGGCGTCGGTGCCTGGGACCTCTACTCGGCGGCCAACGACGCGGACGTCTATCGGGAGTGGGCGCACGCCATCGTGCACGGCAAGCCCGAACGCGCGATGTCGCGCCAGTACGCCGCCGGCATCGTCGCCCTGCGCCCCGACCGCGACGGCCACATCAACGGCTACAGCGGGCTCGACGACGTCAACTCCCGCTTCGGCGAGTGGATCATCGACGCCTACCTGCCCGACATCGGCACCGGGACCCAGCCGGTGGAGGCCGGCTACATGGCCAACGCGTGGGTCCGGTTGCGCCACCCGGACTACGACACCGCGCGGTCGATGCTCGATGACGTCGGCCGCACCGTGCACGTGCATGCCGGTTGACGCCGGGCTGATCACCAGATGAGGACGGTCCTCCTCGGCCCGCAACGCTTCCTGACCACTGCGGGCACCGTCGTGAAGTCGCTGCGTGAAGGCCTGGGTGAGGACGAGAACGCCGACGGTCCGGTTGCGACGGTCACTGCCGGCTGGCAGGACCGGGAGCCGGCCGACCACGAGCTCGACGAGGTGATGGACGGGCGCAGCCGCAACCTCGGGCTCTACGCGCGGCTGAGCGACGTGCTCACCCACGACGAGCACTTCGCCGCGCAGGCACTGGCCCATCGCGATGCGATGGACGAGCTGGCCGGCATCTACTCGCTGCGCCTGCAGCGAGCCCTCGACACGACGTACGCCGTGGGCCGGCGGCCCGCGCGCGGGGACGTCGCCGACGCGGCCTTCGCCGACGCCGTCCGCGAGGTCCGCGACATCGATGCGTGGTACCTGGGCGTCGTCGACAAGCTCTACCTCGAGCTCGAGGAGTCCGCCCCGCCCGAGCGCAGCGAGCTGGTGGCCCGGCACCGGCACGAGGTCGGCGAGCTCTTGAGCGACGCCTCGGTGCTGGCCGTCGCAGGTGGTCACGTCGGGATCCTGGTGCGCTGCCTGCGGCTGTTCGCCGTCGACCCGCCGCCCGAGATGCCGGTCGTCGCCTGGTCGGCCGGCGCGATGGCGATGACCGAGCGGGTGGTGCTCTACAACGACAACGGCCCGCAGGGCGTGCAGGGAGCCGAGGTCTGGGACCGCGGCATCGGCCGGGTCCGCGACGTGGTGGCGATGCCGCACGCCCGTCGGCGACTGCACCTCGACGACCCGGTGCACGCTCGGGTGTTCGTACGCCGGTTCGCCCCGGCCGCCTGCCTGCTGCTCGACGACGGGACCCGCGTGGAGATCGAGCCGGACGGGTCCGTGCCCGAGGAAGCGCGGGTGCTGACGGAGGTCGGCGCCGAACCGGTCGGGGGTCCGTCGTGACGCGGGCGGCGACCAAGCTGGCGATCAACCGGCTGCTGGACCGGCGTCCCCTCGACGACGCGGCGGTCGACCGGTTCATCGGCCGGCACGGGACACCGATCATCGAGGGCTCGCGGGCGACGTTCCTGTGGCGGGGTCACGCCGACGAGGTGTCGGTCCGGCACCGGGTGGTCGGCCTGGCCGACCCGTTGCGGCTGCGCCACGTGCCCGACACGGACCTCTGGTACGTCACCACGGAGATCCCCGAGGGGTCGCGGATCGAGTACCAGTTCGAGGTCACCCGCGACGACCACACCGACTCCTTCCTCAACGACCCGCTCAACCCCAAGCTCGCGCACGGCCCGTTCGGTGCCAGCTCGGTGTGTGCCGCGGCCGGCTACGAGGTGCCCGACTGGTGCCTCCACGATCCCGAGGCCCGCACCGGCGAGCTGGTCGACCGGAGCATCGCGAGCAAGGCGCTGCGCCGCCAGGTGCCGTACCAGCTCTATCTGCCGGCTCGATTCCGTGGCGTGATCCGCTATCCGCTGGTGGTCGTGCACGACGGCTTGGACTACCTCCAGTACGCCTCGGCCAAGACGGTGCTCGACAACCTCATCCACCGCAACGAGATCGCGGAGATGGTCGTCGCGTTCGTGCCGCCCGTGGGCGACCGGCTCGTGGAGTACGCCAACCACGCCCCGCATGCCCGCTTCGTCGCCCGTGAGCTGGTGCCGGAGCTGACCGCGGAGCTGCCGCTGGCCGACAGCCCGGTCGCCCGGACCCTGATGGGGTCCAGCTTCGGCGGCGTCGCGACGGTCTCGACCGCCAACCGCTACCCCGACGTCTTCGGCTCGCTGCTGCTCGAGTCGCCGTCGCTGGTCTTCACCGACATCGGCCAGGAGCACGGCGGCGGGCCGGTCTTCGACCCGGTGGTGAAGTTCGTGAACCGCTATCGCGCCCGGCCGCGCCGGATCGCCGACCGGGTCTACCTGACCTGCGGCGTCTACGAGCCGCTGATCACTCCCAACCGCTCGATGGTGACCACGTTTCGGGAGGCCGGGATGGAAGTCAGGTACGTCGAAGCGCGCGACGGCCACAATTGGGAGAACTGGCGCGACCGACTCCGGGACGGGCTCGCCTGGCTGCACCCGGGTGAGCAGAAGTTCGTCTACGAGTAGAGGATGAGTCGGATGGACAAGGCCATCGAGCGCTGGCGCTCCGATCGCATGCAGCAAGACATCACGCTGGCCCGTTGGGGCCACTTCGGCGTGCCGGTGCTGGTCTTCCCGACGGCTGGCGGTGACGCCGAGGAGGTCGAGCGGCACCACATGGTGGGCCACCTCGCAGGGCTCGTCGACGACGGTCGGATCAAGGTCTACTCGTGCGACTCGGTTGCCGGCCGCGCGATGACTGTCGACGACGGCGACGCGGCGTACCGCTGCTGGTTGTTCAACCAGTTCCAGCAGGCCATCGCGCACGAGGTGGTGCCGGCCATCCACGCCGACACCGATGGGCCCAACCTGGTCATCGTCGCCGGCGCGTCGATCGGCGCGTTCAACGCGCTCGCGCTGGTCTGCCGCTACCCCAACCTGTTCCGGGCCGCAGTCTGCATGAGCGGCACCTACGACATCGAACGGTTCATCGGTGGCTTCACCGACGACCTCTTCTACTCGTCGCCCCTGCACTTCCTGCCGGGTCTCGAGGGGCCGGCGCTCGACCTGCTGCGCGAGCGCTTCGTGATGCTGGCCACCGGGTCGGGCAAGTGGGAGGACACCAGCGAGTCGTGGCGGGCGGCAGAGATCCTCGGCGCCAAGGGAGTGCCCAACCGGGTCGACGACTGGGGGCCCACCTACGACCACGACTGGCCGACGTGGTGGGAGATGCTGCCGGAATATCTCGAGCAGCTCACATGAGAGAACGGGTCGCGGGGCTGGTCCCCGGTGCTCTCGACGACCTGGCGCGACTGGTCGCGCTGCCGTCGGTGGCCGACGGCGCGCACGAGGAGGCCTGCTCCGATGCCGCCGACGCGGTGGTCGAGCTGTTCGCGGCCGCCGGAGTGGACGACGTACGTCGCGTGCCCACCGACGACGGCAGCGACGCGGTCATCGGGCACACGCCCGGGCCGGAGGGCGCGCCGACGGTGCTGCTCTACTCCCACTACGACGTGCAGCCGGCCCACCCCACGGAATGGGCGTCGTCGCCCTGGGAGCTGACCGAGCGCGACGGCCGCCTCTATGGCCGCGGCGCCGCCGACTGCAAGGGCAACCTCGTCATGCTGCTGACGGCGCTCCGCGCGCTGCCGAGGCCGTGGCCGGTCGGCGTACGTGTCGTGTGCGAGGGCTCGGAGGAGATGTCCAAGGGCGGTCTCGGTCGGCTGGCCGGCACCGACCCCGGCCTGGTCGCGGCCGACGTGATGCTCATCGCCGACGCCGGCAACGTCGAGCTCGGCACGCCGACGGTGACGACGAGCCTGCGCGGCACCGGCTCGGTGCTGGTGACCGTGCGGACGATGGCCGGCCCGGCCCACTCGGGGATGTATGGCGGCGCGGCGCCCGACGCCCTCGCCGCGCTGATCGCGGTGCTCTCGACCCTGCGTGACGACGCCGGCGACACCACGGTGACCGGGCTCGACAACACCGGCACCTGGGACGGCGCCGACTATCCCGCCGAACGCTTCGCGTCCGATGCCCAGGTGCTGCCCGGCGTCGGACTGCTCGGCACGGGTTCGGTCGCCGACACGGTGTGGGCCCGGCCGGCCGCCACCGTGCTCGCGATCGACGCGCCGTCCGTGGTCGGCGTGACCGCCGCGATCCAGCACGAGGCGAGAGCCGTGGTGAACCTGCGGGTGCCTCCCGGCCAGGACGCCGCGGCCGCCCAGCAGCTGTTGGTGCGACACCTCGAGGGCGCCGCGCCATGGGGGGCCCAGGTGAGCGTCGAGCCGAAGACCCTGGGCGAGCCCTTCGCGGCCGGCACCCGCGGGCCGGGGTACGCCGCGCTGGCAACGGCGATGGCGGCGGCGTACGGGAAGGACCTGGTCACGGCCGGCCAGGGTGGCGCGATCCCGCTGTGCAACGCGCTGGCCACCGCGCACCCCGACGCGGAGATCCTGCTCATCGGCGTCGAGGAACCCGCCTGCCACATCCATGCCGCCGACGAGAGCGTGGACCCCGGTGAGCTCGAAAGGACTGCCGTCGGCGTCGCGATGATGCTGGCAGAGTTGGGGAAATGAGGAGACTCGTCGGCGGGGTGCTGCCCGTGCTCCTGGCCGCCTCGCTGGCGCTCGCGGGCTGTGCCGCCGATGACGGGTCGAGTGCGTCAGGGGATTCAGCGGGGGGCCCGACAAGCACTCCTTCCTCACCGACGGCTTCCCCCACCCGGACGCTGTCGATGCTTCCGATGCCGAGCAAGACCCTGAGTGGCGGGCTGACCGCCGAGCTCCAGCAGTCGAGCCGCGACGTCGCACTGGGCCGGTTCCAGGTGTGGATCACCAACGGGCTCGACCACGAGGTCACGCCCCGCAAGATCGTCTACCGAGACGACCTGCTGGTCCGGCCCGTGATCGGTGGCCGACTGCGCCCCATCCCGTCGGGCTCCTACCGCGGTTACACCCTTCGGCTGATCGAACCCACGTGCCACGGTGAGGAGACCGGCGCCACGGTCACGGTCGACTACGGCGAGGACGTGGTCGACGTGCAGGTCGAGGACGAGACCTCCGTGGTCGGCCGGTGGTCGAAGGCGCGCTGCGCCGAGATCGTGATCGATCGGATCGCGCCCCTGGAGTGGACATCCGGGATCGAGGTGCAGGGCACCGGCGCCGACGCGATCGCCCTGTTCCGGCTCACCGCGCACCCGACCGGGCGCCGCGGGTCCTACACGGTCGACACCGTCGGCGGCACGCCGTTGTTCACCTCCGCCCAAGGAGACTTCTGGACCGTCGGCCAGAAGATCGACGGCAAAGGAAGCGACGTGACGATGGAGCTTCCCGCCCAGCCGGCGCGCTGCGACTCGCACTCGTTCGGCGCGGCCTCGGGCGGCACGACGTTCTTCATCAACCTGACCATCGCCGGCCATGGCCGCGAGAGCGGTGCGCAGCAGGTCCGGCTCGCGATGAGCCCCGAGGTGACCAACGAGACCTACGAGTACGCCGCCGAGGCGTGCGGCTGGTACGAGTGACCGGGATGCGGCTGCCCTGGACGGCTCGCACCCGCAGGGTGGTCTTCGTCGTCGCGATGCTGTTGGTGCTCACCTTCCCGCTCGTCGCGACGCTGATCACGCGTGCCCGCCTCGAGCGGTCGGGCGTGGACGTCACCGCGACCGTCGTCGAGACCTCGCGCAAGGGCGACGACAGCTACCTGGTGGCCTTCCGGCTCCCCGAGGAGATCGACCCCGACCAGCGCGACTACGCCGCCAAGGTCGACCGCGCGGCGTACGAGAAGGCCGTGGCGAGCAAGGAGATCCGGGTCCGCGTGCTCGAGGACCGGCCCACCGCCCACCGAGTCGAGGGTCAGATCGACAGCAAGGCGCCGTACGTCTTCATGGCCGTCGCCGACGCCATCGTGCTCGGCGTCGGGTTCTTGTGGATCCGCAAGGGGCGTCGTCGGCCGAGCCTGCGGATGCTCGCCCGCGCAGACCTCGAGCCGGCCGGCCCCGACGACGCGATGATGATCGGCCGCACCGACGGGGATGTCTACGAGGCGGTCGGGACGGTGACGTCGGCCGACGACGGCGAGGTCGTGCTCGACCTCGGCGAGCGCAGCGTCGTGGTGGCACTGGCGGGCTACGCCTGCCCCGTCGAGGTGGGCGCAACCGCCCGCGCTCGCGGCCCGCTCGTCGGCTGACGACCTGACCCACTTCGCACCAGAACCGGCAGAAGTGTGTGGGTCGTGGGCCGTCTCGGCGGGAGGTCACGGCGCGGAAAGGACTTCTGCCGGTTCCCCTACGACGCTCCGACCTCGATGACCGCAACTTGCCCGCAACCGACGTCGGCGCAAGGCTGGCAGGCATGTCCGCTGCCACCGCGTCGTCGTACTCGATCACCATGCGGCTGTACACCGCACCCGACCACGGCGTCGTCGGGCGGGTGGCGACGGAGATCGCCACGAAGGGCGGGATCGTGACGGCGATCGACGTCGCCGACTCCACCCACGACCGGCTCGTCGTCGACGTCACCTGCTCGGCGTCGGACTCCGACCACTCCGAGAGCCTGGTCGAGGCGGTCAGGCAGGTGCATGGCGTCGAGGTCCACAAGGTCAGTGACCGCACGTTCCTGCTCCACCTCGGCGGCAAGATCGAGGTCACGTCCAAGGTGCCGCTCCGCACCCGTGACGACCTGTCGATGGCCTACACGCCTGGCGTGGGGCGGGTGAGCATGGCGCTGGCCGAGCATCCCGAGGACATCAGCCGGCTGACCATCAAGGGCAACACCGTCGCCGTGGTCACCGACGGCAGCGCCGTGCTCGGCCTCGGCAACATCGGCCCGGGCGCCGCGCTGCCGGTGATGGAGGGCAAGGCGGCGCTGTTCAAGCGGTTCGCCAACATCGACGCCTGGCCGATCTGCCTGGCCAGCCAGGACACCGACGAGATCGTGAAGGCCGTCGAGATGATCGCGCCGGGGTTCGGCGGCATCAACCTCGAGGACATCGCGGCCCCGCGCTGCTTCGAGATCGAGGCGCGGCTCCGGGCCAGCCTCGACATCCCGGTCTTCCACGACGACCAGCACGGCACCGCGATCGTGGTGATGGCCGCGCTCACCAACGCCCTGCGTGTGGTCGGCAAGGACATCCGTGACATCCGCATCGTGGTGGCCGGCGCCGGCGCGGCCGGTACGGCGATCGTCACGCTGATGCTCGCCGCCGGCGTCAGCGACGTCGTGGTCTGGGACCGCGAGGGCTGCCTCTCACGCGACGACACCTCGCTGCCGCCGGCCAAGGCCGAGCTGGCCGCGCGGACCAACCCCCGCCTGGTCCGCGGTGACCTGAGGACGGGGCTCAAGGACGCCGACGTGTTCGTCGGCGTGAGCGCGCCCAACGTGCTCGACGCCGCGTGGATCAAGGAGATGGCACCGGAGGCCGTGGTGTTCGCGCTGGCCAACCCGGACCCCGAGGTCGACCCCGCCGAGGCCGACAAGTACGCCGCCGTGGTGGCCAGCGGGCGCTCCGACTACCCCAACCAGATCAACAACGTGCTGGCGTTCCCCGGCGTCTTCCGCGGCCTGCTCGATGCCCGCGCCAAGGAGATCACCCTCGACATGCTGCTGCGCGCAGCCGACGCGATCGCCCACGTGGTGAAGGACGAGGAGATCAACCCGAACTTCATCATCCCCAGTGTCTTCAACCCGGCCGTCCCTCAGGCCGTCGCCGCGGCCATTCGCGGGCGGGTGACAGACTCGGGATCGTGACTACTCTCGGAGACTTCACCGCCCGCGGCATCGACGGCACCGACGTCCCTCTCACCGCGTACGACGGTCAGGTCGTCCTCGTCGTCAACACCGCCAGCCAGTGTGGGTTCACCCCTCAGTACGCCGGCCTCCAGCAGTTGTACGACGACCTCGGCGACCGCGGCTTCGCCGTTCTCGGCTTCCCGTGCGACCAGTTCGGTCACCAGGAGCCGGGCGACGAGGGCGAGATCGCGGCGTTCTGCGAGACGTCCTACGGCGTGAGCTTCCCGATGTTCGCCAAGGTCGACGTCAACGGGCCGGACGCCCACCCGCTCTGGGCCTGGCTGCGCGAGCAGCGGTCCGGGAGCCGGGGGTCCGACATCGACTGGAACTTCACCAAGTTCCTGATCGGCCGCGACGGCCAGGTGGCCGACCGGCACGGCCCGCGCACCGAGCCCGCCGACCTGCGCGACGAGATCGAGAAGGCGCTGTCCGAGTAGTCCTGCTGGCTGGCTTTGGCTAGCCCTGCTCGTCCAGGGCCTCCGCGGCGTACAGCGCGGCCCCGACGATGCCGGCCCGGTTGCGCAGGGTGGCCGCGACGATCTCGGTGTCGACGTCGATCAGGTGCAGGAACTTGTCGGCGTCCTTGCTGACGCCGCCGCCGACCACGATCAGGTCGGGTGAGAACAGCTTCTCGAGCGTGCGGTAGTAGACCGTCAGCCGCTCGGCCCACTCGGGGTACGACAGCCCCTCGGCATCCTTGACGCTGCTGGCCGCCCGCTTCTCGGCGTCGTAGCCGTCGATCTCGAGGTGGCCGAGCTCGGAGCTCGGCACCAGCACGCCGTCGTAGACCATCGCCGAGCCGATGCCCGTGCCCAGCGTGGTGACGATGACCAAGCCGTTGCGGCCCTTGGCGGCGCCGTAGCGGACCTCGGCGAGCCCGGCGGCGTCGGCGTCGTTGACGACGTGGACGTCGCGGCCCGTGGCCTTGGTGAACAGCGCGTCGGCGTCGGTGCCGATCCAGCCCCGGTCGATGTTGGCGGCCGAGGTGACCACGCCGTGCCGGACCACGGCCGGGACGGTGACACCCACCGAGCCACGCGAGTCGGGGAACTTGCCCAACAGCTCCACGAAGACCTCGGCGACCGCCTCCGGCGTCGAGGGTTGCGGCGTCGGGATCCGCACCTTGTCGTCGGCGAAGTCGCCCTGCTCGATGTCGACCGGCGCCCCCTTGATGCCCGAGCCGCCGAAGTCGATGCCGAAGGGGTGGTCGTCCATGCGCTCAATCTCCCTCATCCGCCAAGTCGCCCACAACCGAAGTGACCGCCGCCGCGTCACAATCGATGGTGGTCCCGCACAGAGCATCCCGGTAGAAAGTGGAGGAACCAGCATGATCCGACGTCCGATCCCCCGTGTCGCCGCCGCCCTAGCGGTCGTGACGGCCCTCGCCCTCTCGGCTGCCGGAGTCGCCGTCGCCGTGCTGCCCGCGACCGGCGCGTCCACGGACATCCCCAGCTGCACGGTCAACCATCTGTACGTCGCCAAAGGACGCCTCGAGGGCGCCGCCGGCGGTCGCTTCCTCACGGTCCGGGTGACCAACGTCGGCGACACCTTGTGCGTGGTGCCGACGCGGACCAAGGCGAGGTTCCGCGACTTCGACGGCCCGCTCGGAACTGCCGCCGCGAGCCCGGCGCAGAACGCCTCCCTGGCATTGCAACCCGGCGACACGGTGTCGACCGTCGTGCATTGGAGCGACCCCGGTCCGATCCCGGCCAACGAGTGCGCCGCCGCCGACGCCACTCTGGTCGCCCTGCGCCTCCCGGCGCTCGGGCACACCTGGCGGCTGCCGCTGAAGGCGAGCGTGTGCACGACGGCGCAGTGGGCTCCCGAGGTGACCGCGCTCAAGCGCTGAGGTCAGAGCAACCCCGAAGGCACCGCCGACCCACGGAATGAACAGGTCCCGGTGTTGTCGCGGTCGTCGAGGAACATTCGTAGACCAACGTCACGTTGCGCAGGTTGTTGTGCAGCACCAGCGTCCCGCCGAGGCGATAGAAGTGGGGGAAGGTGGCGCCGCCGTTGGGTGCATTGACGCCGATGGTCGCGATGGTCGAGAAGTAGCCTGTGGACAGCCCGTTTCCGGCGGTGAACCGAAGGGCGTTGCTGGGGTCGTCGTCGATGCCTTTCACCCCAGCGATCTGCGCGCCTCCGCTGCCTAGGGCGAACAGCTGGAACTGGCGATTGTTCACACCGCCCGAGCACCAGAACCTCAGGGCGAACGTGCCCACCGTCACGTCCTGGATGCTCGGGTTGGTCAGGTTGACGTTGATGTACTGGGCCGAGGGACCGGGCCCGCCAGGGGCCCCGTCGGTGCCGTTGGTTCCGTTCGTGCCCGGAATGCCCTGGGGGCCACGGCAGCCCGGGTCGCTGGACAGGCACGCGTCGCCCTTGTCGCCCTTGGGTCCTGCCTCACCCTGCGGTCCCTTGCTTGCCGGGGGCGCCGGTTGGACCGGCTGGCCCGGCCGCCCCTTCGGGCCCGGTGGCACCCTTGAGGCTCGAGGTCGCTGCGGGCGCGAGGTCCTTGAGCTTGAGCGTCTTGTCCTTGACGTCCTTGGTGCTCACCGTGTTGTTCTTGATGTCGGCGCCGGTGACCTTCACCGCAGCGTACGACGTGCCGGCGAGCGCGACGACAAGTGCCAGCGTGGACGCGACGCTGGCGTAGCGCCCCGAAGTGATGATGCCCATGAGAGCAGTCCCCCTTGTCGGCAGGTGAGAGCCGGAATGGCGTCGCGTTCCAGCCGATCTTTCGAGGGTAGGGACGGGTCGAGGTTTGGGATACGGGCCGAAACCCGAAGGCGCCGGACGTCGGGAGGTGTCATCCTCGCGGCGTGCCCACCACCATGACGCTCGACCAGCACCTCGCCGCCCTGCGCGACGCGGTCGCGGCGTTCGCGCGGCGTGCCGAGGACGCCGGGCTCGACGTGCCGGTGCCGACCACACCGGACTGGACCGTACGCCGCCTCATCGGCCACCAGGGCATGGTGCATCGCTGGGCCGCGGCCAACCTGCGCGGTGAGAGCGTCGACCCCGACGCCGTCGAGCGGGCCGGCCGGCGGGCGCCCCGGCCGGTGGACTGGCTGCGCGACGGCGCCATCGCACTGGTCGCGGCGATCACCGAGGCGCCCGAGGACGTGCGCACCGTCGTCTTCCTCAACGACGCCCCGCCGCCGCGTCGCTTCTGGGCGCGCCGGCAGTGCCACGAGACCACCATCCACGCGGTCGACGCACTGGCCGCGTCGCTCGGTCGCTATCCGACGGCCGCCGACACCTGGATCGACCCGGCCGTCGCGCTCGACGGCATCGACGAGCTGCTCGCCGGCTTCATGACCCGCAACAAGAGCCGGCTGCGATCGGAGAACCCGGTCACCATCGGCGTGCTCGCCGACGAGTCCGACAATGGCTGGCTGGTCGAGGTCGGCGAGCGCCCGCCCGTCGTGACGATCGCCCCGCGCGACGAGGTCGCAGACCGGGGCGACGTACGGCTCGAAGGGCCGGCAGTGGCCGTCTACCTCACCTTGTGGAACCGCAGCGACGAGCTCGCCGCCCCCGACGCGGTCCTGGACCCCTGGCGGCGCGCTCCCATCACCTGGGCCTGAGCGGGGCCGAGCCGGCAGGGTCACGCGCCGGTCACGATCCGGTCGCGATCGGGCTTCCCAGGAACGGCGCCTGGCAAAGACCCGTCCGACGACCATGACGCCACGCATCCAGCACACCGCGCTCGCCGCCGCACTGCTCGCTCTCACCGGTCTGGCCACCGCCTGCGGTGGCGAGGCAGACATCGGGCCCAGCGCCGACCCGCAGAGCTACTACGACAACTACCAGGAGGGTGACCAGGACGCCGCGGGCGCCGCCACCTCCCAGGGCGGCGCAGCCGGCCCCGCCGCCGCGGACGGTCAGGAACCGGGGCTCCTCGAGGACAACACCTTCGTCGACGCCGGCATGAGCGGCTACGTGGACCCGACGGTCGACCCCGAGTCGACCTTCGCGCTCGACGTCGACAACGGTTCGTTCCGGGTGGCCCAGGCGCTCGCCGCCGATGGCATCCGCCCGCCGGCCGAGTCGGTGCGGTCCGAGGAGTGGGTCAACGCACTGCCGTACGACGACCCGGCACCGACCGAGACCGACCTCGCGCTGCGGACGGAGACGGCTCTTGCCCCCTCGCTCGACGACGGCACCCAGGAGGTGCGGGTCGCCGTGACGGCGCGTGAGCTGGCCGCCGAGGACCGGCCGTCGGTCAACCTCACCCTGGTCGTCGACCGCTCCGGCAGCATGGACATCCGCAGCAGACTCGGCCTGGTGAAGAGCTCGATCGCGCTGCTCGCCGAGTCGCTGCGGCCCGACGACACGGTCTCGGTGGTCGCGTTCGACGACGTCGTCGACGTGGTGCTGCCGCCGACCCGGATCGACGACAACGACGCCATCCTGGCTGCCGTGGACCGCCTGCACCCCGGCGGGAGCACCAACCTCGCCGAGGGCCTCGCCCGGGGCTACGAGCAGGCCCGGTCGGCGTACCGTCCCGGTGGCATCAACGTCGTCATCCTCTGCTCCGACGGCGTCGCCAACGTCGGCATCACCGGCCCCGACGGCATCGTCTCGATGATCGCCGAGCAGGGCCGCAACGGCATCCACCTGGTGACGGTGGGCTACGGCATGGGCAACTACAACGACCACCTGATGGAGCAGCTGGCCGACCAGGGCGATGGCTTCTACCGCTACGTCGACACCTATGAGGAGGCCGAGCACGTCTACGTCGACGAGCTGACCTCGCTGCTGACGCCGGTCGCCGACGACGCGCGCACCCAGGTGGACGTTCGACCCGGAGCTCGTCACGTCGTACCGCCTGGTCGGCTACGACAACCGGGCGATGGCCGACGAGTCGTTCGAGGACCTCGGCGCCGACGCCGGCGAGCTCGGGGCCGGCCACCGGGCCACCGCGCTCTACGAGGTGCGGCTGGCCGACGGCGTCGCGCCCGGCACCCAGATCGGGACCGCGAAGGTCCTGTGGGTCTCCGCCGGCACCCGGGCGCCGGGCAGCGCCGAGGCGCCGGTGCTGGCGGCCGATCCCGAGGCCACGCCGAGCGACTCCTTCGCCCTGGCCACCGCGGCCGCCGACCTCGCCGAGCTGGTCAAGCTGAGCGAGTACGACGATGACTACGACGCTGACAACCCGACTGGGCGCACCACGTCGTACGACAACATCCGCGGCCGCATCGACGGGCTGGTGGCCCGTGGCGTGCCTGGCGCGGCCGACCTCCTCGCCCTGGTGGACGGCTGCGAACGGGGCACGTCCGGCTACTGAGACCCTTGCCTCCTGGGTTTACAAATCGTATGGTCTTGTAAACCCAGGAGGCATCCATGAGCGCGACGAGCACGGTCCGGGCCGGTTCCACCGAGGAGTGGAGGGACCCGAAGCGGTACCTCTGGCTGATCGGTCTCGTGGTCCCCTCGCTGGCCTTCGTCGGCTACGGGATGTGGTCGTTGACGGGCTGGGGCGTGTGGTTCTGGATCGGCCCGATCGTGATCCTGGTGGTCGTCCCGGCGATCGACCTGGTCACCGGCCTCGACCGCTCCAACCCGCCCGACGACGTCATCGAGGCGCTCGAGCAGGACAAGTACTACCGCTGGATCACGTTCCTGTTCCTGCCGATCCAGTACGTCGGGTTCCTCGGCGCCTTCTGGCTCATCGCCACCTCGGCCGAGCTGTCCGCCGTCGACAAGCTCGGGCTGGCGATCTCGATCGGCTGCATCGGTGGCATCGGCATCAACACCGCGCACGAGCTCGGCCACAAGAAGGAGGCCAACGAGCGCTGGCTGTCCAAGATCGCGCTCGCGCAGAGCTTCTACGGGCACTTCTACATCGAGCACAACCGCGGCCACCACGTCCGGGTCGCCACCCCCGAGGACCCCGCCTCGGGGCGGGTCGGCGAGAACTTCTACCAGTTCTGGCCGCGCACGGTGATCGGCTCACTCAAGAGCGCCTGGCGGATCGAGAAGCGTCGCTACGCCCGCAAGAAGCAGCATCCGTGGCGGCTCGGCAACGACGTGCTCAACGCCTGGCTGATGTCGGCCGTGCTGTGGGGGGCGATGGTCGCGTGGCTCGGCGTCGGGATCGTGCCCTACCTGGTGGTGCAGGCCATCGTCGGCTTCTCGCTCCTGGAGGTCGTCAACTACATGGAGCACTACGGGATGCTGCGTCAGAAGGTCGGCGTCGGCGAGCGCGAGCGCTACGAGCGGGTCGATCCCTCGCACTCGTGGAACTCCAACAACATCGCCACCAACGTGCTGCTCTACCACCTGCAGCGGCACAGCGACCACCACGCCAACCCCACCCGGCGCTACCAGACGCTGCGCGACTATCAGGAGTCGCCGGTGCTGCCGACCGGGTACGCCGGAATGATCGTGCTCGCCATCGTCCCCGCCATCTGGCGCCGCGTGATGGACCCCCGCGTGCTGCAGCACTTCGACGGCGACCTGTCCCGCGCCAACATCACCCCCCGCAAGCGCGCCAAGATCCTCGCGACCTACCCGCCACCCCCCTCACCAACCCGCCAACTCGGCGACCCCGACCACGGCCAGCAACCGAACAGCGCTACCGCAACCACAGAGGGTTGGTCTGAACCGCAACCACCGGACTCACCCGAAGTCCTCGCCGCGCGCTGCCCGGGCTGCGACTACGTCTACGACGTGGTCACCGGCGACGAGCGCGAGGGCTTCGCGGCCGGCACGGCCTGGGCCGACATCCCCGAGACCTGGTGCTGCCCCGACTGCGGCGTACGCGACAAGGACGACTTCGTCCCGGTCGAGCGCGTCGACGCGTGACCTGGGTCACCCCCGGTTTGCGTGCGCGCCGCCCGCGAGGAATGGTGGGTGGCGTCCTGCCAGCAATCGACGAAGGAGAGCACCTTGCTCACCCTCACGGAGAACGCCAGCACGATCGTCAAGAGCATCACCGCCGCGCAAGAAGGCCTCGAGACTGCGGGCCTGCGCATCACCGAGGACCCGTCCAAGGGTCTCGCCGTCACCACGGCAGCCTCGCCCGAGCCGGGCGACCAGACCGTGGAGCTCGACGGCGCCATCGTCTACCTCGACGCGCCGGCGTCGCAGGCCCTCGACGACCAGATCCTGGACGCTGCGGTCGACGAGGCCGGTCGGGTCCAGTTCGGACTCGCGCCGCAAGCGTGACCGTCGGCCAGACCGGCGTACGACGGCCCCGGGCGCCTCAGGGCGCCCGGGGCCGCGTGCTGCCTAGGCTGTTGGGGTGAGCACCCACGAGCGGATCGTCGCGGCCGCGGCCGAGCTGACTGCCGAGTCGGGCTGGGCGACGATCACCATGGCCAAGCTCGCCGACCGCGTCGGGGTGAGCCGCCAGACCGTCTACAACGAGATCGGCTCCAAACCGGCGCTGGCCGAGGAGATGGTGCTGCGCGAGCTGGCCGCCTTCCTGACCGAGGTCGACCGGGCCTTCGACGCGCACCCCGACGACCTGCCCGCCGCCATCCGGGGCGCCTGCCGTGGTGTCCTCGAGCTCGCCCAGGGCAACCGGCTGCTCAAGGCCGTCGTGTCGGCCACCCATGGTGCCGACACCGAGCTGTTGCCCCTGCTGACCACCCACGCCGACTCCCTGCTCGGGACGGCCAAGGAGGTCGTGCGCGGTCGGGTGGCGGCGTACGACGTCCCGCTGCCGGCCGAGCGCCTCGAGGCGGCCATCGACATGATCGTCCGCGTCGTGCTCAGCCACGTGATGCAGCCGTCGGGCAGTCCACAACAGACCTCCGACGACATCGCCTGGCTCGCCGCTCGTGCGATCTCCGGCTGACGCGTCGGTCGTGTGCCGAACTGGCTGCCAGGGCGACCACCTCAGCACACGACCTGCCACGCCTAGTCTGAAAGCGTGAGCGAGCAGGTCGCCTTCGGCAGCAAGACGGGGCGGGCCGTCATCGCCGCGGCCGTTCTCGGGTCGGGGATGACGCTGCTCGACGGCACGGTCGTCAACGTGGCGCTGCGCACCATCGGCGAGGACCTAGACGCCAGCCTGGCCCAGCTGCAGTGGATCACCAACGGCTACCTGCTCAGCATGGCGGCCCTTATCCTGCTCGGGGGCTCGCTCGGCGACCGCTACGGCCGGCGCCGGATCTTCGTCGTCGGCACGGTGTGGTTCGCGTTGGCGTCACTGCTGTGTGGCATCGCGCCGACGGCCACGATCCTGATCGTGGCCCGCATCCTCCAGGGGGTCGGCGCCGCCCTGCTCACGCCCGGCAGCCTGGCGATGATCCAGGGTGCGTTCGACCCCGAGAGCCGCGCCCGCGCGATCGGGTCGTGGTCGGGCCTCGGCAGCATCGCGGCGGCGATCGGCCCGTTCGTCGGTGGCGCCCTCGTGCAGTACGCCTCTTGGCGGTGGATCTTCCTGATCAACCTGCCGATCGCCGTCGTCACCATCGTCATCGCCCAGCGGTGGGTACCCGAGACCCGCGACCCCGACGCGCCGGAACACTTCGACATCGTGGGCGCGACGCTGGCCGCGATCGCGCTGGGCGGGGTGACGTACGCCCTGATCGAGTGGGGGAACCCGTACGCCGCCTGGGCCGCGGTCATCGGTGTGGTGACGGGCGCCGCCTTCCTGATGGCCGAGAAGCGTGGCGACCATCCGATGATGCCGCTGGGCCTGTTCGCCGACCGCACGTTCAGCGCCGCGAACTCGATGACGCTGCTCGTCTACGCCGCCCTCGGCGCCGTGCTGTTCTTCCTGGTCCTGCAGCTGCAGACCGTCGGCGGCTACGGCGCCCTCGAGGCCGGCCTGGCGACCTTGCCGATCACCATCTGCATGCTCTTCCTCGCCTCCCGCGGCGGCGCGCTCGCCACCAGGATCGGCCCGCGCATCCCGATGACGGTCGGCCCGGTCGTGATGGGCGTCGGCACGCTCATGTTGGTCGGGATCGGCAGCGACGTGAACTACTGGCGCGACGTCTTCCCGGGCCTCACCGTGTTCGGCCTGGGCCTCGCGCTGATGGTCGCGCCGCTGACCGCGACCGTGCTGGCTGCTGCTCCCGACGAGCACGCCGGGATCGCCAGCGGGGTCAACAACGCCGTCGCGCGGGCCGGTTCGCTGCTGGCCGTGGCCGCGCTGCCGGTCGCCGTCGGCCTGAGCGGCACCGACTACGCCGACCCGTTGGTCTTCGACGCCGCCTACCAGTCGGCCATGATCGCGTGCGCGGTGTTGTTGGTCCTCGGCGGCGTCGTCTCCTGGCTGACCATCCCGGCCAAGCTGCCCGACCTCGACACCGATTCGTCAGCGGTCTAGCGGGTCCTCCGCAGCGGGCCGATCTCTGACGAATCGGTGTGGCCGCGCGCGCCTACCCTGGACGGATGGGCTGGGGGAGGACGACGTCGTCGGCGCTGCTGGCCGCCGCCCTGCTGCTCGACGACCCTGGCCGGTGCGGCGACAAGGACTCCGGTGCGTCCCGACCCACGGGCGCGCGCCGTCGCCGGCGCCGCCCGCGACGCAGGCACGACCGAGCCGTCGACCCAGCCGCCCGACCTGGCCGTCGACCCACCCGGCAAGCGATCGGGCCCGCTGGTCTCGGCCGACCTGCTGGTGTTCAGCCAGGACACGCTGACCCGCGGGATGGTCGGCGGATCCGCGCCATCAAGGGCGTGCGCGACGTCGAGCAGGTCTCGATGGCCCAGGTCAGCATCGAGAACCGCGCCTTCAACCTCGCCGCGGTCGACCCGGCGACGTACCGCAACTACACGCCTCGGGAGAGCGCGGAGCTCCAGGAGGAGTGGGACCGGATCGCGGCCGGGCAGCTCGCCCTCCCGGAGAAGTGGAAAGAAAGCTCTGCCCGCCAAGGACGGCTATCTGCGACTCGGCAACGGCCAGGACGCGCCCCAGGTGCCGGTCGGTGCCTACGCCCCGCAGATCCCGCAGGTCGACGCGGTCGTCAACGTCAAGGTCGGCGAGGCCCTCGGGATGCGCCCGGGGAACGCCCTCATCGTCTCGACCGACGCACTGGTGTCCCGCAGTCCAAGCGCAGCCCGATCGACAAGATCGCCGGGGACCGCGCCTCGGTGCAGATCCTCGGGCCTGACCTCGACATCACGGTCCAGCAGACCGCCCACCTGGTCGGCACCGTCGCCGACGCCGTCGGCATCTTCAACTACACGGTGCTCGGCGGCGGCCACATCGCCCCCGACCCGTCGTGGGTGGCCGCCCACATCGGCACCGCCGAGGTGCCGATCCTCGGGCAGGTCACCTGCAACCGGGTGATGATCGAGCAGCTCCGGGCCGCGCTGCAGGAGATCGTCGGCGCCGGTCTTGCCGATGCGATCCACCCTTCGGAGTACGCCGGCTGCTACTACCCGCGCTTCATCGCCGGCACCACCAAGCTGTCCAACCACTCCTTCGGTCTGGCGCTCGACCTCAACGTGCCCGGCAACCAACGCGGCACCGTCGGCGAGATGGACCGGGGCGTGGTGGCGATCTTCGAGCGCTGGGGCTTCACCTGGGGCGGCCGCTGGTCCTACACCGACCCCATGCACTTCGAGATGAACGCGATCGTCAACGTGGGTTAGCTCCTCAACCAGCGGTGGTCGAGCACGGCAGATCAGCCCATGCGCGCTGCCCAGGTCGTCACGCCCACCGGCCCTGCCGACGTCGTCGTACAAGACGTGGACGAACCGACGCCCGGGCTGGCGACGTCCTGATCGAGGTGCACAGCGTCGGCATCTCGTTCCCGGACCTGCTGCTGAGCCGGGGCGAGTACCAGATCAAGCCGGAGCCACCGTTCACGCTCGGCGTCGACCTCGCGGGCACGGTCGTCAGCGGGCCGGGCTTCGAGCCGGGCGCACGGGTGGCCGCCGTGCTGCCCTACGGCGGCGCCTCCGAGCGGGTGGCGGTCCCGGCCGAGTTCGCCTTCGCCCTCCCCGACAGCCTCGGCTTCGACGAGGGCGCGGCGCTGCCGCTGAACTACCTGACCGCCCAGTTCGCCCTCGTCGAGCGCGGCAACGTCAAGGCGGGAGAGACCGTGCTCGTCCATGGCGCCGCGGGTGGCGTCGGCACCGCGACGATCCAGATAGCCCGCGGGTACGGCGTCCGCACGATCGCGGTCGTATCGACCGACGAGAAGGCCGCCGTTGCCCGGTCGGCCGGCGCCGACGACACGGTGCTCCTCGACGGGTTCAAGGACGCGGTCATGGGGCTGACCGACGGGCGCGGCGTCGACCTGGTCCTCGACGTGGTCGGCGGCGACGCCTTCACCGACTCGCTCCGGGCACTGGCGCCGAGGGGTCGGCTGCTCGTGGTGGGGTTCGCATCGGGCCAGGAGATCCCGGTCGTCAAGGTCAACCGGTTGCTGCTCAACAACGTCGACGTGCGCGGCGTGGGCTGGGGTGCGTATGCGATGGTCACGCCCGGCTTCATGCAGCACCAGTGGACCTCACTGCTCCCGCTGATCGAGTCGGGCGTGGTCAAGCCGCCGATCGGGGCGACGTACGACCTCGACGGCTTCGGCCAGGCCCTTCAGGACATGGCCGACAGGCGCACGTTGGGGAAGTCGGTGGCCCACGTCCTTTGATCCTCAGTTGACCTTGAGCTTGATCTCGTCGGGGCGTAGCCGGCCTTCTTCGCCGTCGCGGTGATCTTGTTCTTGCCCAGCTTCGGGAAGGTGATCGAGCACTTCCCGTTGGCCTCGGTCTTGCAGGTCAGCTTCGTGCCGTTCCACTTCGCCTTGACCTTCGCGCCCTGCACCCCGTCGCCGGCGTCGGTGACCTTGAACTCGATCTTCTCGCTGTGGTCGCCGTTCCACTCCCCGGCCGAAGACTTGAGCGTCAGCCCGGCGTACACCTGCTGGTGCCAGATCGACGTCGCTGTCGTTGAACACGATGTCGCCGCGCGCCCGGGTGCCCTCGATCGTCGATGTCATAGACACCCAGGGACTTCTTGGGCGGCGGCAGGTGCCGCAGAGCGCCGAACCCGGTGGCCTTGGTGTCTCGTGCGGATCGCGTAGACCTCGTCGCTGTCGGTGGCCCAGGCGATCCACAGCCGACCACTCGGAGCGGGCGAGATCGCGACCTGCGCGGCGTTCTTCGACCCGGGCACCTTGACGGTCTTGGAGGTGCCGACCTTCCAGAGCACGATCGTGCTCGCAGAAGGGGTACCCGGTGCAGTACGCCAGGTACGTGCCGCCGCCGTTGCGCGCCGCCATCGCGACGCCCTGGGCGAGCTGGAGGTAACCGTCCGACGCTACTCGACTTCGGCGCCTTCACCACCGGACCGAGGACCGGGTAGATCTCGCGCAGGAAGATGCCGCGGTTCGGGTCGCTGTTGCCGTTGGCCGACCACGCGGCGTACACGACGCCGTTGTCCTGGACCAGGTCATGTCGTAGGTACAGCACTCCGGCACGTCGAAGGACTGCACAGCGGTGCCCACGCCGACCTGGTAGTAGATCGTCGTGTTGAGCGGGTACGCCGTCACGAGCGTGCCGTCGGGCAGCGTCGTCGTGCCGGTGCCGTACGACGCGTAGCCGGTCGTGCCCGCGTTGGCCGGGGTGACGTTCGGAGCGAGCGTCCACACGGTCCCGGTCGGGTCCGAGCTCGGCCCAGTAGACGTAGCCCTCGTTGTAGGGGTCTTCCGGTCACCACCGTGCGCTGTCCCCCGAAGACCAACCGGAGGCCTCCCGACGGCGAGCCGACCAGCTCGGGATCGCTCGTGACGCCCGCCCACTGGTCGATCACCGTCGTCCGGCCGAGAGCTTGCCGCTCTCGGAGACATGGGCCACGTCGATGTAGTCTGTGGAGTTGGCGTTCTCCCGCACGATGGCGACGTGCAGGGTGCCGTCGGCCGTGCGGTGCATGCCCGGCTCCACGATGTTGCTGAGTCCCCCGCCGGAGATCACCGTCCACTTGCCCGGAGGCCCGGCCAGGCTAGGCCCCGCCAGGCCAACCACGCCGAGGACGAGCACGAGGACGACCGACAGACGGCGCAACACCATGGTGACTCCTTCGGAGCGAGATCCCTGGGGTCACACTCGCACTACCCGTGCCGGGCTAGCCATGGCCTGATCGGGCTATGGGACCGAGGTGCCGCCAGGAGGGTGAGGACGCCCCGTTTAGGGTGACCGACGTGAGCATCCTGGACGACGCCCGCGCGGGCATGAACCCCGACATCCGCCCTCAGGACGACCTCTTCGGTCACGTCAACGGACGCTGGCTCGATGAGGTCGAGATCCCGGCCGACAAGTCGAGCTGGGGCCCCTTCGTGCAGCTGGCCGACGTCGCCGAGGAGCAGGTGCACGCGATCATCGAGTCGCTCGCCGAGACCGGTGGCGACGACGAAGACTCGCGCAAGATCGCCGACCTCTACGCCTCCTTCATGGACGAGGAGGCCATCGGTCAGGCCGGCCTCGACCCGATCCGGCCGATCCTCGACGCCGCCGCGACGCTGCGCGACACCCGCGACCTGGCGGCGTTCCTCGGTGAGTTCGAGCGGACCGGCGGCTCCGGCCTCTTCAACTCCTACGTCGACAACGACGACCGCAACGCCGACCGCTACATCGTCAACGTGCTCCAAGGCGGTCTGGGCCTGCCGGACGAGTCCTACTACCGCGACGACAAGTTCGCCGAGATCCGCGAGAAGTACGTCGCCTACCTCGCCACCATGCTCGGCCTGGTCGGCCACGACGACCCGACCGGCGCCGCCGAGACGGTGCTCAGGCTCGAGACCAGGCTGGCCGAGGGGCACTGGGAGCGGGCCGACACCCGCGACGTCATCAAGACCTACAACCTGATGACCTTCTCCGAGCTGACCGAGCTGTGCCCGGCCTTCGAGTGGGGCGCCTGGGTGCGCAACCTGGGCGGGTCCGACGCCACGGTCGCAGAGACCTGCGTCCGCCAGCCGTCGTACCTCGCCCACCTCTCGACGGTCCTCGAGGAAACCCCCATCGAGGACTGGCGGATCTGGGTGACCGCGCGAGTTGTCCGCGCCGCGGCGCCGTACCTGACCGACGAGTTCGTCCTCGCCAACTTCGACTTCTACGGCCGCACCCTCAACGGCACGCCCGAGCTGCGGGCCCGGTGGAAGCGCGGGGTGGCGCTGATCGAGGGCGCCATGGGTGAGGCGCTCGGCAAGGAGTACGTCGAGCGACACTTCCCGCCGCACTCCAAGGCGCTGATGGACGACCTGGTCGCCAACCTGCTGAAGGCCTACCGGCGCTCGATCGCCGCCCTCGACTGGATGAGCGACGACACCAAGCAACGGGCCTACGAGAAGCTCGACACCTTCCGGCCCAAGATCGGCTACCCCGACAAGTTCCGCGACTACTCGAAGCTGAAGTTCTACCCCGGCGAGCTCGTGCGCAACGTCGCCGCCGCGGCGTCGTTCGAGACCGCCCGCCAGCTGGCCAAGATCGGGGCGCCGTTCGACCCCGACGAGTGGCTGATGCTGCCGCAGACCGTCAACGCCTACTACAACCCCGGCACCAACGAGATCTGCTTCCCCGCCGGCATCCTGCAGAAGCCGTTCTTCTCCCCGGACGCCGACCCGGCCGAGAACTATGGCGGGATCGGCGCCGTGATCGGCCACGAGATCGGCCACGGCTTCGACGACCAGGGGGCGCAGTACGACGGCTCCGGCAACCTCAACGACTGGTGGACCGCCGACGACAAGGCCGCCTTCGAGGTGAAGTCCAAGGCCCTCATCGCGCAGTACGACGCCTTCGAGCCACGCGCGCTGCCCGGCGAGCACGTCAACGGCGCGCTCACCGTCGGGGAGAACATCGGCGACCTGGGCGGGCTGACGATCGCCCACCAGGCCTACGCCATCGCCCGCGCGGCCGACGGCGGCGAGGTGACCACCGACGACAGCCAGCGGCTGTTCTCCAACTGGGCCTACTGCTGGCGCACCAAGCGCCGCAAGGAGCAAGAGCAGCAGTACCTCACCATCGACCCGCACAGCCCGCCGGAGTTCCGCGCCAACATCGTGCGCAACCTCGACGAGTTCCACGCGGCGTTCGGCACCAGTGAGCACGACGCTCTCTGGCTCGACCCGGAGGACCGCGTCCGCATCTGGTGACGTCTGGGGGACGTCGACCAGCGCCCGCGGCGAACTCCAACCCTGTGGAAGGCCGACAAGGGCAGTGGGCAGCCGCTGGTAGACATGCCGGCATGCCCGTCGCCACCACCGAGGTCCGCACCCGCGCCGAGGAACACCTCCGGGCGCTGGTCGGGCGCGACGACGTCGTCCTGTACGACGACCAGTGGGCCGCGATCTCCGCGCTCGCGGTCGACAAGCGTCGGGCGCTGGTTGTGCAGCGCACGGGCTGGGGAAAGTCGGCGGTCTACTTCGTCGCCACCCTGCTGCTTCGGGCCGAGGGCGCCGGCCCGACCGTGATCGTGTCGCCGCTGCTGGCGCTGATGCGCAACCAGATCGCGGCCGCCGAACGCGCCGGCATCCGGGCGGTGACGATCAACTCCACCAACATCGAGGAGTGGGAGCCGGTCCAGGACCAGATCCGGGCCGGCGAGGTCGACGTCCTGCTGGTCTCCCCCGAGCGCCTCAACAACCCCGGCTTCCGCGACCAGGTGCTGCCGCGACTGGCCGCGACCTGCGGGCTGCTGGTGGTCGACGAGGCCCACTGCATCTCCGACTGGGGCCACGACTTCCGCCCCGACTACCGCCGCATCCGCACGCTGCTCGGCGACCTGCCAGACGGCGTACCCGTGCTGGCCACCACCGCCACCGCCAACGCCCGGGTGACCGCCGACGTCGCCGAGCAGCTCGGCACCGACGTCTTGGTACAGCGCGGTTCGCTCGACCGCGAGTCGCTGCGCCTGGGCGTCGTCCGGCTGCGCACCGCCCAGCAACGGCTCGCCTGGCTGGCCGACCACCTGGCCGAGCAGCCCGGTTCCGGCATCGTCTACTGCCTCACGGTGGCCGCTACCCAGGAGGTCGCCGGCTACCTCCGCTCGCGCGGCCACGACGTGCACGCCTACTCCGGCCAGACCGATCCCACCGAGCGCATGGCGCTCGAGGCCGACCTCGCGGCGGGCCGGGTCAAGGCGCTGGTCGCGACCAGCGCGCTCGGGATGGGGTTCGACGCGACCCTGGGCTTCGTGGTCAACCTCGGGGCCCCGGCGTCGCCCGTGGCGTACTACCAACAGGTCGGCCGCGCCGGGCGTGGTGTCGACGAGGCCACCGTCGTGCTGCTCCCCGCGCTCGAGGACCGCGACATCTGGGCCTACTTCGCCTCCCTGGCCTTCCCCCGCGAGGAGCTCGTCCGCCAGACGCTCGAGGTGCTCGCCGACGAGGGCCGCCCGATGAGCACGGCTGCGCTGGAGACCAGGATCGAGCTCAACCGCACCCGGCTCGAGACGATGCTCAAGGTGCTCGACGTCGACGGCGCCGTACGCCGCGTGCAAGGTGGCTGGACCGCGACCGGCGAGCCATGGGTCTACGACGCCGATCGCTATGCCCGCGTCACCGCCGCCCGCGAGCGCGAGCAGCAGGCGATGCTCGACTACCTGACCACCGACGGCTGCCGGATGGTCTACCTCCGAGACCAGCTCGACGACCAGGCCGACGGTCCCTGCGGCCGCTGCGACAACTGCGGCGGGTTCGAGCTGTCCATCGACGTATCCGACACCGCGCTCGACGCGGCGGAGGAACGTCTGGCGCGCCCCGGCGTGGTCGTCGCGCCGCGCAAGATGTGGCCGACCGGGCTCGCCGCCATGGGCCTCGACCTCAAGGGCAAGATCGCCGAGGCGGCGAGCGAGGGCCGAGCCGTGGCCCGGCTGACCGACCTCGGCCACGGGCAGGCCCTGCGCGACCTCTTCCGGGCCGGCACCGAAGACGGTCCCGTGCCCGTGCCGTTGGCCAAGGCGGTCATCGAGGTGCTCGGCGACTGGCAGCCCTCGGTCACCGCCATCGCCTACGTCGAGTCGGCGAGCCGCCCGACCCTCGGTCGCGACCTGGCCGAGGGGCTGGCGCGCTATCTGCAGGTGCCGATCGTGGGCCGGTTCACGATCGTGGACGACTCAGTGAGACCCGGCCAGGGTGCGATGAACTCCGCGCAGCGGGTGGCCGCCGTCTGCCGTCGCTTCGCCTGGCAGACCGACTCGGAGCAGACCGTCGCGGACCACCAGGTGCTGCTCGTCGACGACCAGGCCGTCACCGGCTGGACGCTGACCCTCGCCGCCCGGGCGCTGATGGCCGCGGGTGCGGCCGGCGTACACCCGCTGGTGCTGGCCACCACCGGCTGATAGCCCGAGTCGGCGCCACTTGCCTTTGGAAACACGCCGAGTCGGCGCTTGTTGTCACCGGACCCCATCCTCCTAGCGACAACTGGCGCCGACTCGGGGTTCGACGAACGCCAACGTGCGCCGACTCGCGCGCGTCAGTGCATGATGACCGGCGGCACGCCTTCCTCGGTGTCGGCGTCGAGCAGGTGTGACTCCTCGTGCTTGCGCGGCAGCATCAGCGCCGGGATGAGCGTGAGGACGACCAGCACCCAGGCCACCCAGAACGTGTCGGCGAAAGCCGCCGCCGCTTCTGCGAGGCCGGCCGTCACGGCCGCCGCTCCGCCGACCGCGTCGGTCAGCGTCGGGTCGAGGGTCGCCGCCATCGCGGGCTTGGCCAGCTCGGAGGCGTTGAGGTGGGCGGTCAGGATCACCGAGATCACCGCGACTCCGACCGAGCTGCCGATCTGCTGGTTGATGTTGAGCAGGGTCGACCCCCGAGCCACCTCGGGTGCCTTCAGCGTCTTGAGTGCCGTGGTGAACAGCGGCATCATCGTTCCGCCCATGCCGAGGCCCAGCACGAAGAGCTCCGCGATCAGCAGCGGGTAGGGCGTGGTGGCGGTGACCTGGGTCAGCCCGAAGAAGCCGATGACGATCACGACCAGGCCGACGGGCACGATGCGGCCCACCGGGATCCGGTCGCTCAGCGTGCCGGCGATCGGCATCGTCAGCATCGCGCCGATGCCTTGCGCCGCCACGAGCAGGCCGGCTGTCAGGGCCGACTCGCCGCGGACCTGCTGGAAGTAGGTCGGCACCAGCAGCAGACCGCCGAAGAACGCGGCCACGAACAGGAACATCGTGATGAGGGAGACCGTGAGGTTGCGGTTCTTGAACAGCCGCAGGTCGATCAGCGGGTGCTCGGGCCGGAACGAGTGGAAGACGAACGCGACCACCAAGGCCAGGCCCAGGAGCGCGGTCACCCAGACGCGGGCGTAGGAGTAGTCGCCGTTGGCGGCGCCGGGGATCGACGAGACGCCGTAGAGGAAGAGCGCCAGACCGGGCGACATCAGGGCCATGCCGAGGAAGTCGAACGACTCCGAGGGCTGGGGCGAGTCCTTCTGGAGGACGAACCAGGCGTAGACGATCGCCGCGAGGCCCAACGGGACGTTGATGAGGAAGATCCAGTGCCACGAGGCGTGCTCGATCAGCCAGCCGCCGAGGATCGGGCCCATGATCGGGCCGAGCAGCATCGGGACGCCCAGGATCGCCATCAGGCGGCCCATCCGGTGTGGGCCGGCCGCCCGGGTCATGATGGTCATGCCGAGCGGCATCAGCATGCCGCCGCCGAGGCCCTGGAGGACTCGGAAGGTGATCAGCATCTCGATCGACTGCGCCGCCGCGCAGAGCGCGGAGCCGAGCGTGAACAGGCCGATCGCGGCGAGGTAGAGACGCTTGGTGCCGAACCGGTCGGCCGCCCAGCCGGTCATCGGGATCACCGTCGCGAGGGCAAGGGTGTAGCCCGTCACCGTCCACGCCACCGTGGAGTAGGGAAGCGGGTCGTCGACGCCCGTGAAGACGGTCTGGAACGTCGGGAGTGCGACGTTGACGACCGTGATGTCGAGGATCGTCATGATCGCGCCGAGCACGACGACGCCGGCGATCTTGAGGACGGCCCCGTCGATGTGGTCGGGGTAGTCGCCCGGAGACTGCGGGCCTGCTGCTGGCTGTGTGCTCGTCACGATCGACCTTCCACTTGGTTCTCGCGCCCGTGGCCCCGGTGCGCCGGATCAGCGTAGAGAAGCCTGCCGACAGCGGGCCACTGCTTTGCTCTCGGGCGAACAATGCGCTCGCCAGGGCTGTTCCCGAACCGACAGTCGGATGTGGCGGCTACCGTCGGGCCGTGTGAGCGTGGTCCCGGTCGCCGGCCCGGCGGTGCTTCGTGTTGCCGAGCCGCCGCGCGCCGGCAGCGTGGAGTTCACCGACGGTTCCCGCACGGTCGCGCTGCCGATCCGAGCCGCACTCCCGGTGCTCGTGCGGGCCCGCACTGACGCCGGCGATGGAGACGTGCATCCGAGTGTGGGGTTGCTGGCCGAGGCAGGCCTGCTGGCGCTTCGCCTGGTCGGGGCCGGCCGGTTCGCTCCTGTCGACGGTGGCTGGCGGCTCGCGCCGCTCGAGGAGGCCGAGGACGAGCACGTACGCCGCCTCGCCGCCGACCCGGCGTACGACGCGGCGTACGAATCTGTGGCCGACGCCGAGGCGGCCGTGCGTGCGGTGCTGGCCGCCGTGGTCGACGCCCTGCCGCGCGGCACCCCGTCGGCTGTGGAGTCGGAGGAGGATGCCGACTTCGGTCAACGGCTGCGTGCCGAGCTCGACGCATCCCAGCGATCCAAGGCGCTGCCGGCGCTGGTGACGATCTCGCTGCGCGTCGAGGCCGACGAGGAGGAGCTGGTCGCCGGGTCGGTGCGGCTGGTGGTGCAGGTGCACGACGAACTCGACCCGCTCCACCTGTGCGACGCCGCCGTGCTGTGGGCCGGGTCGCCGGAGGACCACGGGTTCGACGAGCGGGCGCGCACCCATGCCGCGATCGCCTTGAGGGGCGCGGCTCAGGCCTGGCCGGCGCTCGACCGCCTGTTGGAGCTGAGAGTCCCCGACGAGATCACCCTCGACACCGACGACCTCGTCTCGCTGCTCGACGAGGGTGTCGGCGCCCTGCGACGGGCCGGCGTCGACGTGATGTGGCCGCGCAGCCTGGGCCGCGACCTGACCACGCGGGCGAACCTCGAGCACCACGGCGGCCCGCAGGAGAACCCGCTCATGACCGGCCTGTTCGGGCCGGAGGCGATGTTCGCGTTCCGCTGGCAGGTTGCTCTGCACGGCGACCCGCTCTCCGACGCCGAGATGGAGGCGTTGGCCGCTAGCGCGTCACCGATCCTCAAGCTGCGCGGCGCCTGGACGGTGGTCGACCCCGAGGTCGCTCGCAAGGCCAAGCGGCGGATGATCCGCACCGTCAGCCCGGTGCAGGCCGTGGCCGCGGCGCTCACCGGCACCGTCGAGGTCGAGGACAGCGAACAGCAGGTCGTCGTCGGTGCCAGCCTGCTCAAGGTCCGCGAGCGGCTGCTGTCGGCGCCCACCCGCACGCCGCTCGACCAGCCAGCCGGCCTCAAGGCCACCCTGCGCGACTACCAACGGCACGGCCTGACCTGGCTCGACCAGCTGACCGCGCTCGGCCTCGGCTGTTGCCTGGCCGACGACATGGGACTCGGCAAGACCGTCACCACGATCGCGCTGCACCTGCACCGGCTCGAGACGTCACCGCCAGGCACCGCCCGGCCGACCCTGGTGGTCTGCCCGACCTCGCTGCTCGGCAACTGGGAGGCCGAGATCGGTCGGTTCGCTCCGGGCACGCCCGTACGCCGGTTCCACGGCTCGCGGCGCTCCCTCGACGACCTCGAGCAGGACGGCCAGCCGGAAGCCGAGGGAGGCGACCCCGGCTTCGTGCTGACGACCTACGGCACGCTGCGCAGCGACCACGCGTCGTCGATCCTGCCCGGGGTCACCCGGCTGCGCGGAGTGCCGTGGGGACTCGTCGTGGCCGACGAGGCGCAGCACGTGAAGAACCCCGCGTCGTCGGCTGCGAGGGCCTTGCGCGCCATCCCCGGCACGGCCCGTGTCGCGCTGACCGGCACCCCCGTCGAGAACAACCTGACCGAGCTCTGGGCCATCCTCGACTGGGCCATCCCGGGGCTGCTCGGCAGCCGCAACGCCTTCCGCAAGGTCTGGGCCGCGCCCATCGAGTCGGGGGTCCACCCGGCCAAGGCCCAACAGTTCGCGGGCCTGGTCGGCCCGTTCGTGCTCCGTCGCCGCAAGGCCGATCCCGGCATCGCCCCCGAGCTGCCGCCCAAGACCGAGACCGACCACCCGCTGGGGCTTACCCGCGAACAGGTCGTCCTCTACGAGGCGTTCGTCCGCGACACCATGGAGCGCATCGAGCGCGCCGACGAGGACTCCCGCCGCGGACTGGTGCTGGCGCTGCTCACCGGGCTGAAGCAGATCTGCAACCACCCGGCGCACTTCCTCAAGCAGTCAGGCACGGTGCGTCTGTCCGGGCGCTCCCAGAAGCTCGACCTGCTCGACGAGCTGGTCGCGACCATCCTGGCCGAGGACGGCGCCGTACTGGTCTTCACCCAGTACGTCGCCATGGCGCGGCTGCTCGAGGCCCACCTCGACCGGCTCGGGATCGTCCACCAGTTCCTCCACGGCGGCACGCCCGTGCGCGCCCGCGAGGCGATGGTCGACCGCTTCCAGGCCGGTGAGGTGCCGGTGTTCCTGCTCTCGCTCAAGGCCGGCGGCACCGGCCTCAACCTGACGCGGGCCGACCACGTCATCCACGTCGACCGGTGGTGGAACCCGGCTGTCGAGGACCAGGCCACCGATCGGGCCTACCGGATCGGTCAGCACCGCCCGGTCCAGGTGCACCGGATGATCACCCGCGGGACCATCGAGGAGCGGATCGCCGAGCTGCTCACCCGCAAGCGCGCGCTGGCCGACGCGGTGCTGGCACGCGGCGAGACCGCCCTCACCGAGCTGAGCGACGACGAGCTGCGCGACTTCGTCTCTCTCCAGCCGGGCGACGCTGACGACGACCCTGACGGCGACGATGACGGCGACTGAACCGCCCGCGAGGGTCACCCATCCGCGCATCCGGCCGCGCCGCGGAGCCGCCCGCGCTACCACGTGGTGGGGCAAGGCGTGGGTGCGCGCCTGTGAGGAGTCGGCGTACGGCGACGCGGAGCTGCGGCGCGCCCGGTCGCTGGCCCGGGCCGGATCGGTGGGCGCGATCACGGTCGGCGCGGGAGCCTTCGTCGCGGCCGTCGAGGACGGCGATGAGCTGTGGTCGACCAGCACCACGCTGCCCGTGCTCGAGGACGCCGAGCGGGCGGCGTTCGTCGAAGCGGTCGCGGCCGTGGCCGGGCGGCTGCCGGCGCTGGTGGCAGGGGAGCTGCCGCACGGCCTGGTCGAGCACGCCGAGGAGGCCGGCGTCGAGCTGCTGCCCTTCGGTGGGGAGCTGCAGGCCACCTGCACGTGTGCGGCCTGGATCGACCCCTGCGCCCACGCGCTGGCCGCGGCCTACCAGGTCGCCTGGCTGGCCGACGCGGACCCGTTTGTGCTGCTCACCCTGCGCGGGCTGCCGCGCGAGGAGCTGCTCGCCCGGCTGCACGACCGCGACACCACCCGGGCCGAGTCGCAACGCGACCCTGTCGAGCCCGACGACCTGGCGCTGGCCGTCGACGCCGCCACCCGCGCCCGGCGCATCGTCCAGCTGCTCGATCAGGGCGAGACGGAGATCGACCACCTGCTCTGACGCGAGTCGGCGCCAGTTGTTGCCGTAGGGGTCGCGAGTCGGCGCTCCTTCGCCCTGTCGCGCCGTGCCAACGCTTGAACTGGCGCCGACTCGGCGTCGTACTGGCGTGAACTGGCGCCGACTCGGGCTTGTTGACGCGTGAACTGGCGCCGACTCGCGCTAGAAGTCGAAGCCGAGGCAGCCGCGGTCGATGATCTGGTTCCAGGTCAGCCTCTCGACGGTGCCGTACTTGGCGGGGGTGAGGGCGTTGAGCTTCTGCAGCCGCGTGATGACCCTCGCGGTCGCCTGGTCGTAGTACCCGGTCACGTGACTCGCGGTGATCAGGCCGATGTCGAGCAGCATCTGCTGGAGGGCCCGGACGTAGATGCCGTCCCGGGTGCTGGGATGCATCCCGATGGAGAGGATGGGGAAGTCCGCAGGCCTCAGCACGCACAGGCAAGGGACATGCGTCTTCTGGCCGGGCTTGAGGCTCGTCACCGCGTCGCCCTTGTGGTCGACGCTCATCCGCAGCCCGCACGGCTCCGACGTGGAGTCGAAAGGACCGATGTAGACGACGTACTTCGGTGCCGGCCCGTCCTCGGGCCCGTAGAGGGTGTTGCACGAGTCGGCGGTCTCGAGGTACTTCGCATCGCTGTCGCTGTTGGTCTGCACCGCACTCTCGAGGGCGCCGCTTGTCTCGCCGTATCCCACGACCAGGATCTTCTCGGTGGTGCAGTCGAGGTTCTCGAGAGGGACGCCGAGGTTGAGCGGATCGGTCGCATTGCCCGGGGCGGCCGAGGTAGGGCTGCTGCCGGGGTCCGTGGCCTTGGCATCGGGGCTTTCGCCAGTGGTCGCGATGCCGACGAGCGTGCCGGCCACGACCCCTACGACGGCAGCCAGGACCAGGGCGAGACGTCCCCGAGGCCCCCAGTTCATACCCACGAGAGTAGTTGCCGACCCTGAAGGTTCACGCGTCCAGGGAGCGCAGCGCCATGTCCCGCAGCAGGTCGCGCATTGCCGCCGCGGGCAGCAGGCTGCTGTGCGGGGTGGAGTTGATCAGCCCGAACGCCGCGTGCGCCATCGCCCGCGTGCTGTCCTCGCTCAGCCCGCGGTGGCGTCGGCCTAGCTGGGTCGCCCACAGGTCGACGTACGCGCGTTGCAGGGTGCGCACCCGCTCGCGGGCGGCGGTCGGCAACGACTGCCAGTCGCGGTCCTGGACGACGATGAGCGGCTGGTGGGCGAGCGCGAAGTCGACGTGCCAGTCCACCAGCGCCGCGAGCGCTGCCGACGCGTCGGCAGCATTGGCGACTCGCTCCTGCCCCTCCGCCAGCAGCCGCTCGCTGATGTCGACGAGCATCTCGGCCAGCACCGCGTCCTTGGAGTCGAAGTGCTTGTAGAGCGCGGGACCGCTGACCCCCACCGCCTTGCCGATGTCGCCGACGGAGACGCCGTGGAAGCCGCGCTCGGCGAACAGCCGGGCGGCCGTGTCGAGGATCTGGTCGCGGCGCTCCACAGGGTCAGGGTAGCGCCAGCGGTTAACGAACGTTAACCTGACTCGCGTGAGTGAAGAGCTGGGGGATCTGGTCGCCGAGCTGCGGGAGCGGCTCGCCGTGGTCCGCCGCGGCGGCTCGGACAGCGCGCGGCAAAAGCACCTCGACCGCGGCAAGCTGCTGGTGCGCGACCGGGTGGACCGGCTGCTCGACCCGGGCAGCCCGTTCCTGGAGCTGAGCCCGCTGGCGGCGTACGGCATGTACGGCGACCCGACCAAGCCCGACGACGTCAACGCCGTGCCGGCCGCGAGCATCGTGACCGGCATCGGCCGCATCGCAGGCCGCGACTGCGTGGTGGTCGCCAACGACGCCACCGTCAAGGGCGGCACCTACTACCCGATGACCGTCAAGAAGCACCTGCGGGCGCAGGCGATCGCCGCCGAGAACCTGCTGCCCTGCGTCTACCTCGTCGACTCCGGCGGCGCTTTCCTGCCGATGCAGGACGAGGTGTTCCCCGACCGCGACGACTTCGGCCGGATCTTCTTCAACCAGGCGTCGATGTCGGCACGGGGAATCCCGCAGATCGCCTCGGTGATGGGTTCGTGCACCGCCGGCGGTGCCTACGTGCCGGCGATGTCCGACGAGTCCGTGATCGTCAAGAACCAGGGCACCATCTTCCTGGGCGGTCCGCCGCTCGTGAAGGCCGCGACCGGCGAGGTCGTCACGGCCGAGGAGCTCGGCGGCGGCGACGTGCACGCCCGGACGTCCGGCGTGGTCGACCACCTGGCCGACGACGACGCCCACGCGCTGGCGATCGTGCGCGGGATCGTGGCGACGTTGCCTCAGCGGCCTGGTTTCGAGACGGGCGCTGCGCGCCCTGCTCAACCGACGGCCGGGGTCGAGACGCCGGAGGAACCGCTCGAGGACCCGGGCACGCTCGCTGACGTCGTACCCACAGACACCCGCACGCCGTACGACGTCCGCGAGGTGATCCGCCGGATCGTGGACGGCAGTCGGTTCCACGAGTTCAAGAAGCTCTACGCCGAGACGCTGGTGACCGGCTTCGCTCATATCTGGGGCCACCAGGTCGGCATCGTGGCCAACAACGGGATCCTGTTCAGCGAGTCGGCCCTCAAGGGTGCGCACTTCATCGAGCTGTGCAACCAGCGCGGCATCCCGCTGGTCTTCCTCCAGAACATCACCGGCTTCATGGTCGGCCGGGAGTACGAGAACAAGGGCATCGCCCGCGACGGCGCCAAGCTCGTCACGGCCGTGGCGTGCTCGGTCGTGCCCAAGTTCACCGTCGTCATCGGCGGGTCGTTCGGCGCCGGCAACTACGGCATGTGCGGCCGCGCCTACGACCCGCGCTTTCTGTGGATGTGGCCCAACGCGCGCATCTCGGTGATGGGCGGCGAGCAGGCGGCGTCGGTGCTCGCCGAGGTGCGCGGTCCCGAGCGCGACGACACCGATGCCTTCAAGGCCGGCATCCGCGACCAGTACGAGCACCAGGGCTCGCCCTACTACTCCACCGCCCGCCTGTGGGACGACGGCATCATCGACCCGGCCGACACCCGACGCGTGCTCGGCATGGGCCTGGCGGTCTCCGCCCACGCGCCGGTCCCGGCTCCCACCTACGGCATCTTCCGAATGTGAACGAGATGACGATCGACACCGTCCTCGTCGCCAATCGTGGCGAGATCGCGCTCCGGGTGATGCGGGCCTGTCGCGAGACAGGCCGCCGCAGCGTCGCGATCTACACCGATCTCGACCGCGACGCGCTGCACGTGCGGGCGGCCGACGAGGCCGTGCACGTCGCGAGCTACCTCGACATCGACGCCGTCGTCGAGGCCGCCCGCACCTCCGGCGCCGACGCGATCCACCCCGGCTACGGCTTCCTGTCCGAGCGCCCTGCCTTCGCCCGCGCCGTCGAGGCGGCCGGCCTCAAGCTCGTCGGGCCGTCGGCCGAGGTGATGGACAAGATGGGCCGCAAGGACGCCGCCCGCGAGATCGCGGTCGCCGCTGGAGTGCCGGTCGTGCCGACCGGCGACGACGCGGCGTACCCCGTCCTCGTCAAGGCCGCCGCCGGCGGCGGTGGCAAGGGCATGCGCATCGTCCGCGGCGCCGACGAGATGGCCGAGGCGGTGGCGGCGGCCAAGCGCGAGGCGATGGCTGCCTTCGGCGACGACACCATGCTCGTCGAGAAGTACGTCGAGCACGGCCGCCACATCGAGGTGCAGGTGCTCGCCGACTCGCACGGCAACGTCGTGCACCTCCACGAACGCGACTGCTCCTCCCAGCGGCGCCACCAGAAGGTGCTCGAGGAGGCACCCGCGCCGACCATCAGTGACGACGTCCGACGCAGCGTCACGGCCGCGGCCGTCGCGCTGGCTCGCGAGGTGGGCTACGAGAACGCCGGCACCGTGGAGTTCCTGCTCGACACCGCCACCGACGAGGCCTACTTCCTGGAGATGAACACCCGGCTCCAGGTGGAGCACCCCGTCACCGAGATGATCACCGGCCTCGACCTGGTGCACCTGCAGCTCGACATCGCCGCCGGCAAGACGTTGCCGTTCACCCAGGACGAGGTGACCGTTTCAGGGCACGCGATCGAGGCGCGGGTCTATGCCGAGGACTCCTTCGGCGGGTTCCTGCCGCAGGCCGGGACGGCGAGCATCGTCAGGTGGCCGGTCGGCGACGGAGTCCGCGTCGACGCCGCGCTGGAGCCGGAGGGCGTCGTCAGCACGGCATACGACCCGATGCTCGGCAAGGTGATCGCCCACGGCCCCGACCGCGAGGCGGCCCGGCGGGCCCTGGTGGCGGCCCTCGACGAGACGGTGATCCTCGGCCTGACGACCAACGCCGGCTTCCTGCGGGCGCTGGTTGCGAGCGACGAGTTCCGCGACGCGACCATCGACACCGCCTGGCTCGACCACCACGAGGTGCCGGCCCCCGACCCCGAGGTGCCGCGGATCCTGGTGGCCTGGATCTCGGCGATGCTGGCATCGCTCGGCCCGCCGCATCCCTTCCAGAGCGACGGTTTCCGGCTCGGGGGCCAGCCCGCCCCGACGCTCGTCGAGCTCGACCGTGACGTCGTCGTCGACCGCGTGGCCGGCACCGTCGACGGCATCCCGGTCAGCGTGCTGTCGGCCGCGGACCACGTCATCGACGCGCTGGTGGACGGCCATCACGTCCGCGCGGTCGTCAACGTGCAGCCGAGGGTCGCGGATGTCTCCTACCTGGGCCAGCGGTTCGACTTCACCCCGCCCGACCGCCTCGCCGACGCCGTCGCGGCGGGCGACGGCTCGATCACCGCGCCGATGCCCGGCACGGTCCTCGACGTCCGGGTCGCGGTGGGGCAGGCCGTGGCCGAGGGCGACCTGCTCGGCGTCCTCGAGGCGATGAAGATGGAGCTGGCGCTCAAGGCGCCCTTCGCCGGCACCGTCACCAACGTCGACGCGGCGGCGGGCGATCAGGTCCGGCTGGGCGACCGGCTGTTCCTCGTCGAGAAGGGAGGCGACTGATGGTGCTGCCCAGCGTCGTCCGCGATCCCGGCCTCCCCGAGCGCGTCACGATCTATGAGGTCGGCGCCCGCGACGGCCTGCAGAACGAAGCGGCCCTGGTGCCGACCGAGGTGAAGGCCGAGCTGATCCGCCGGCTGCTCGCCGCCGGCCTGCCGATCGTCGAGGCCACCAGCTTCGTGCACCCGAAGTGGGTGCCACAGCTCGCGGACGCCGAGGAACTGCTGGCCCTGCTGGGCGACGAGGGCCTCGACCTCCCGGTGCTGGTGCCCAACGAGCGCGGCCTCGACCGGGCCCTGGCCCTCGGCTGCCGGCACGTCGCGATCTTCGGCAGCGCCACCCAGACCTTCGCCGAGAAGAACCTCAACAGCGGCCTGGAGGAGCAGTTCGCCCTCTTCGAGCCGACCGTACGACGCGCACGAGACGCCGGTCTCGACGTCCGGGCCTACGTGTCGATGTGCTTCGGCGATCCGTGGGAGGGCGCCGTACCCATCGACCAGGTGGTCCGCGTCGGCAAGCGGCTCTTCGACCTCGGCGCCAGCCAGCTCAGCATCGGCGACACCATCGGGGTAGGCACCGCCGGCCATGTCACTGCCCTCATCGAGGCGTTCGGCGCGGCCGGGATGGCCACCGACCAGCTGGCGATGCACTTCCACGACACCTACGGGCAGGCGCTGGCCAACACCCTGGCCGCGCTCCGGGGCGGGTATCACCACCTTCGACGCCAGCGCGGGCGGCCTCGGGGGCTGCCCCTACGCCAAGTCCGCCACCGGCAACCTGGCCACCGAGGACCTGGTCTGGATGCTCACCGGCCTCGGCATCCAGCACGGCGTCGACCTCGACGCCATGGTCGCGACCAGCGCCTGGCTGGCCGGCCACCTCGGCCGCCCCAGCCCTTCTGCGGTTGTGCGCGCTCTATCGGCGAGCGCTGAGTGATTCCCGCTGCTGCGCGCCGCGCTGCACGCACGTTGGCTGCGTTGTCGTCACTCGAAGGGTGTCCACCCGCCTTCGCTCCTCCGCCTTGCCACCGCACGCGCATCACGACGCTCGCAACGCGGGTCTCCCTCATCGCTCGCCTTGCGCCACAATCGACCCCATGACCAGCGTCGTCCACCTGCACATCGGTGCGCCGAAGACGGGGACGACCTACCTCCAGCACCGCCTCGCCCGCAACGTGAAGACGCTGGCCCAGCACGACGTCTACTTCCCGACCCGGTCGCGGCTGGTGTCGCCGGGGCTGTTCCAGTTCCGCGCCGCCCTCGACCTGCTGGGTGAGGACTGGGGTGGCGAGCCCGGCCATGCGGCCGGCATGTGGGACGTGCTGCTGCGCCGCGTGCGCGGCAAGTCCGGCACCTCGATCGTCAGCCACGAGATCCTCGCCCCGGCCGCGCCCGACGTGATCGCCAAGGCGATGCGCGACCTCAGGGGCTGCGAGGTGCACGTCGTCTACTCCGCGCGCGACCTCGGCCGGGCGCTGCCCGCGGCCTGGCAGGAGAGCATCAAGCAGGGCCGCAAGTGGGCCTACCGGCGTTTCCTCAACCGGGTCGAGTTCGGCCGCCCGTGGTTCTTCCGGGCCTTCGACCTGCCGACGGTGCTGACCAACTGGAGCGCCGGGGTGCCGCCCGAGCGGATCCACCTCGTGACCGTGCCGCCGCGCGGCGCCAGCGAGCCCGACGAGCTGTTCCGGCGGTTCTGCACGGCGTTCGGCATCGACCCGGCGTGGGCGCCGCTGGAGAGCGACCGGCTCAACACCTCGCTCGGCGTGGCCGAGACCCAGGTGATCCGCCAGCTCAACCGGCGGATGGACCGGGCGACCCGTCGCGAGGCGGAGTACGACGAGCTGATCCGCGAGCTGCTCGCCCAGGACCAGCTGGTGCACCGCACGTCCGCCCCGGTCCGGCTGCCTCCCGGGCGCTTCGAGTGGGCCAGCGAGCAGTCCGAGCGCTGGATCGAGTGGGTCAAGGACAGCGGCATCCACGTCGTCGGCGACCTCGACGACCTGCGCCCCCTGCCCCTCCCCGAGGACGAGCCCTACGTCAACCCGGACAAGGTGCCCGCCAAGGTGCTCCTCGGCGCGGCCGTGGACGCGCTGTCGGCGATGACCCGCGAGGCCGCCTCGCGCCCCGACCCGCGGCACACGATCGCCGGCCGGATCCGCCGGGCCCGCGAGCAGCGGTGACCGCCCCCGCCCATTCGGGGAGCACTCGCCCCTCCGAGGGCGAGGTCCGCGCCTGGGGCTGGGTCGCCCACCTGCAGACAGGTGGCACCACCGCCTGGTCGGACTGGTCCGGCCTCGGCGACTCCCGCGGTCGCTACCTGCCCGGCGCCCAGCAGCTGGAGCTGTTGCGCCGCCTCAACGCCGCGGGTCGTCCCGACCCGGCGCTGGCAGAGAGCGTGCTGACCGCCAGTGCGGCCGGTCGTGGCCGTCCCGACCTCGAGCTGGTCGGTGCCGGCGTCGAGTCCCGGTTCGGCCCGGCGCCCGTCGACCCCTCGGACCTGCCGCCCGGCGAGCTCGTGCGGGTGGCGGCGAGCGTGCTGGCCGACCAGCTCGTCGCCGCAGGCGAGCCGGTGCCGGCCGAGCCGCGTACGCCGCGGCTGTGGCGCCGCGGCTACCGCCTGGTCGGCGACCCCGAGATCGCCGACCCGCTGCGCGACCAGCTCGTCGCCGAAGGGCCGACCTCCCGGCGGCCGACGCCAGCGCGTCGTCGTGGTCGGCGCCGACCTCGGCACGATGGCGGCGCACGCCTGGACCCACCGGGCCTTCACCGAGGGTGCCCCGGTCTGGCGGGACTGGCTGGCCCTGCTGCAGGACCGCAACGAGGTGCCGGGCCGGGTCGACCTCCTGACCATGGCCCGCACCTGGGAGCGGCGCCTGGGCCGCGAGGCGGTGCACATCGTGCTCGACCCCGCGGCCGTGGCCACCCTCGTCGGCGACCGACGGCTGGCCTGGCCGGCCACCATGCCGGGCGAGGCGGGTGAGCTGGCGCGCCGGGTCGGCTCGGTGCTCGGCCTGTTGGTCCTGCCCGAGACCCGCTCGACCTTGCTCAGCACCCGGTTGCGGCCCAGGGTGGCCGCCGTCGCCGCTGCGGTCCGCGACGCCGGACCCCTCGTCGTACCCGTCGAGCGGCGGGAGTGGCTCGAACGGGCTGCGGAGAAGATGCGCCGGGGCATCAAGAACGCTGGTTACGCTGTCCACGGCGACCTGGACGACCTCGTCCCGCGCTGGGCGGGGGCCACGGACCAGCCCGACGAGCCCGACGAGCCGGACGAGACGGCCGGACCGTCGCCGGAGGCCACCCTCGACCTCGCGGTGCGGGTGCTGCTCGACGGGACGCCCGAGACGGAGGTGGAGCGATGACCAAGCGGGTCCTCCTCCACGTGGGCACCCCCAAGACCGGCACGTCGTACCTGCAGGACGTGTTGTTCCGCAACAAACGGGCGCTGGCCGATCGCGGGATCCTCTATCCCGCCGACCGGTTCGACGCACACTTCCTGGCCGCGCTGGACCTGATGCGGCTGCCGTGGGGCGGCCTGGAGTCCGAGGCCGTCGGCGCCTGGGACCGCCTGTCGGAGCAGGTGCGCGAATGGACCGGCGAGACAGCGATCATCAGCCACGAGATCCTGGCCGCGGCCTCGCGCTCGCAGGTCGGGCACGCGCTGACCTCACTGGGTCATGACCCTCGCGGCGGCTCCGGCTCTGTCGAGGTGCACCTCGTGCTCTCGGTGCGCGACCTGGTGCGCCAGATCCCGGCGGAGTGGCAGGAAAACGTCAAGCACCGCAGCGGCATGAGCTACGCCCGCTTCCTGGCCCGGCTGACCGACCCAACGCGCAACAGCCGGATCGCGTCGTGGTTCTGGAGCGTCCAGGAGGTCCCCGACATCCTCAACCGCTGGGGCGTGGACCTGCCGCCCGAGCGCATCCACCTGGTCACCGTGCCCTCGCCCGGGGGCGCGCCCGACCTGCTCTGGAAGCGGTTCAGCCAGGCCTTCGGGCTCGAGGGGATCGACCTCGACCTGGAGGCCGAGCGGGTCAACCCGTCCCTCGGCGTCCCGGAGACCGCGCTGATCCGGCGGATCAACCGGGCCGCCAACCGCTCGCTCGAGCCAGGGGACTACCGACCGCTGGTCCGCGAGCTGCTCGCCCACCAGACGCTCTCGCACCGGGTGGCCTCCCCGCGCCTGGCGTTGCCACCCGCCACGGTGCCCTGGGTGCAGGAGATCGAGGAGGCGTGGGTCGCCGAGATCGAGAGCCGCGGCTACGACGTGGTTGGTGACCTGGATGACCTGCGCGGCAACGCCGCACTGCACCCGTACGTCGACCCTGACCGGCCGCGCGAGCGCGACGTCGCCGGCGCCGCCGTCGACGCCATCAAGGCGCTGCTGCTCGAAAACGCGCGGATGCGCGCGGAGGACGCCCGACTGACCTCGGAGCTGGCAGAGACGCGGGCTGCGCTCGACCGGTCCTACCTGCGGCCCAGCTATCGGGCCCGCGAGAAGGCCGTCCACGGCCTGACCCGAAGCGCAGTGGGCCGGGGCCTCCTCGGGATCTACCGCTTGGCGAGGGGCAGGAGCTCGCGGTCGGCGTAACGGCCGATCTTCCAGGTCGAGTAGCCGTCGGTGCCGGCGCCGACGATCCCGCCCACCACGGGCACTCGGCGGGCGACCGTCGTGGCCATCCGCTTGCCGGCGACCTTGGTGAGCAGGTCGGAGGCCACCACCGACGCGACGTCCTGGTCCGTGGCGGCGTCGTAGCCCGGAGCCGTGGCCAGCGCCATCGGAGGCGCGGGGATCTTCCTGGCCTTGACCTGGGCGTCGACCATGTCCTCACCCAGCAGGCAGACCAAGATGGCGTTCCTGACCTTCGGGTCGTCGAGGTCGTAGCCGCGCAGGTGGGCGATGCCGGCGACCATCCGGCACTGGATGAGCGCCAGTCCCGTGATGTTGGCCGGGATGGCGACGGCGGCGACGATCAGACCACCGAGGTTGGTGACGAAGCCCTGGGCCCCGGCGAGCCGGACGTGGTTCTCGATCACCTCGTGCACGGCCTTCTGGACGTCGCCGCGCTGTTCCTTGAGCTGCTTGTCGGCGGCCTTTGCCGCCGGTGGCAGCGGGCCGACACCCTGGATGGCGCGATGGAGCGACTCGCGGACGAACGCGGTGGTCAGCCCTGGCGCGAGCTCCGCGATGCGCGGAGCCAGCTGCTTGCCCGCCGTCCTCATCACACCCATGCCCACGATCGTACGGGTGGCCAGGGCACCCCTACCGTGTGAGGCATGCGGACCGAGCCACCGCCGAGCGCGTGGCGTTTCCCCCGGCCGGAGGACTTCGACCAGGACGACGACCTGGTCGCGGTGGGCGCCGACCTGGCGCCGGGGACGCTGCTGGCGGCGTACCGGCGCGGGTTGTTCCCCATGCCGGCGGGCAAGCCGGGCCAGCCGATGTACTGGTTCTCCCCCGTACGCCGCGGGGTGCTGCCCCTCGACGGGCTGCGGGTCACCCGGTCGTTGCGGCGCTCGGCCCGGACCTTCGAGATCCGGGTCGACACGGCCCTCGGCGAGGTGGTCGACGCCTGTGCCGATCCGCGCCGCGAGTCGGGCTGGATCGACCAGGAGATCCGGGCGGCGTACGTGGGGCTGCACCGGTTGGGCTGGGTGCACTCCGTGGAGGCGTGGCGCGACGGGCGGCTGGCCGGAGGGCTCTACGGCGTCTCGATCGGTGGTCTGTTCGCGGGTGAGTCGATGTTCCACCGCGAGACCGACGCCTCCAAGGCCGCGCTGGTGGCCCTGGTCGACCTGCTCGACGACGTGCCGGGAGCGACCCGGCTGCTCGACGTGCAGTGGCAGACGCCACACCTCGAGTCGCTCGGAGCCACCGAGATAGCGCGCGACGACTACCTGAAGCGACTGAACGGGGCGCTCTCCGCGCCCGTCCCGGCGGCGTTCGCCTAGGCCGCCCCGGGTCTTGGCCCGCCGTCGGTTGTGCGGGGACCATCTCGATGGGGCAGGGTGGGCACCACCAACCAGACGCATCGTTCGAGGGAGCACCCCGTGAAGAAGCTTTCCCTGCTGGCCGCCATGGCCCTGCTGCTCGGTTTCCTGGCCGGCTGTGGCGACGACTCCAGCGACGCCCCGGAGGGTGCCAGCGTGGAGGACTTCTGCGGCGTCTTCCTCGACCTCGCGCAGACGGCCCAGGAGCAGGGTGCCGGGGCCAGTGACGCCGACGCCGTCAAGCTCCTCAAGGACCTCGCCGACAAGCTCGAGGACGTCGGCACCCCCGACGGCATGCCCGAGGACGCGCAAGACGGTCTCGAGCTGCTGATCGACAAGATCAAGGACCTTCCCGACGACGCCACCGCGGAGGACCTCGCGAACGTCGAGAAGGACTTCTCCGAAGAGGACAAGGCCAACCAGGAGGCCTTGCAGACCTACCTCAGCAAGGAGTGCATGGGTACGCCGACCCCCAGCGACGGGGCCTCGTCGTAGCCCAGCCGTAGACACGCATCGACGCCGCCGGTCCCTCGTGGGCCGGCGGCGTCGTTGGTGGGAGCTACTTCAGCAGCCGCGAGAGGCGTCGGTCGGCCAGCGGCTTGCCGCCGGTCTGGCAGGTCGGGCAGTACTGCAGGCTGGAGTCGGCGAAGGACACCTCGCGCACGGTGTCGCCGCACACCGGGCACTTCTCGCCGGTGCGGCCGTGCACGGCGAGATGGGACTTCTTCTCGCCCTTCAGCTCGCTGGCGGCCAGGCCGCGGGAGCGCTCGACGGCGTCGCCGAGCACGTTGCGGATGGCGTCGTAGAGCGTCTGCAGCTCGGTGTCACTCAGGCTGCTCGACGGCTTGAAGGGTGACATCTTGGCGGCGTGCAGCAGCTCGTCGGAGTAGGCGTTGCCGATGCCGGCGATGGTGCCCTGGTGGCGCAGCACGCCCTTGATCTGGGCGCGGCCGGCCTTCTGGAGGATGCTCGGAGAGTCGGTCGATGGTGAACGCGTCGTCGAGCGGGTCGGGCCCGAGGCTGGCGATGCCGGGTACGTCGAGCGGCTGGCGGACGACGTACATGGCCAGCCGCTTCTTGGTGCCCATCTCGGTGACGTCCATGCCGGACTCGTCGTCGAGGATCACGCGCACGGCCAGCCCGGACTTCTGGTTGGGCCGGGGCGGGACCGGCGGGAGGTCGCTGCGCCAACGCACCCAGCCCCCGCGGGCGAGGTGGAAGATCAGGTGCAGCCCGGACGTCGAGATGTCGAGGAACTTGCCGTGGCGGGTGACGTCGTCGACGAAGGTGCCTTCGAGGGCCTGCACCGGCGGGTCGAAGGTCTTGAGCGCGCTGATCGCCACGACGTGGACCTTGGCGATGGCGCGGCCGGCCAGCCGGCCCTTGAGGTCCAGGGCCAGCGCCTCCACCTCGGGCAGCTCCGGCACGCGCGCCAGTCTAGAAGGGTCCACCGACCGGTTGCCGGATCGTGATGGCGGCCGGAGAATGGGGTATGCCCAACGCCCGGCCGCTCCCGCAGGCGGGCTCGATCTTCCTCGATGCCCGCGGCGGTGACCGCGCGCTCCGGGTCTCCTGGCACACCGAGGACGGCCTGGTCGTCCTCTCGCTGTGGCGCGAGAACGTCTGCTCAGGGACCTTCCGGCTCTCGATCGACGAGGTACCCGAGCTGATCGACACGCTGCGGGCCGGCCTCGACCGGGCGTACGCCGCCGCGGTCAATGCAGCGCCGCGCAGCAGGCGGGCTGAGCCCCGGCGGCGGTGAGCCTGCGTCGCTCTGCTGCGTGCCGATCCGAGTTGCTGCATCCGACCGCTGCCGCGGCGGCACCCAGCGCCACGCCCGCGACGGAAATCTACGATTCGCGCTAGACGCGCGGATACGGTCCGGACATGGACCCGATCCGCAACCCCTACGCGCCGGGAGCCGGCCAGCGGCCTCCCGAGCTGGCCGGGCGCGACCGCGAGCTCGAGCAGTTCGCCGTGACCCTGGAGCGGGTCGCCGCGGGCAGGCCCGAGCGCAGCATGGTCCTCTCCGGTCTGCGGGGCGTCGGCAAGACCGTGCTGCTCAACGCGCTGCGTTCGCAGGCGGGCAGCGCGCCTGGGGCACCGGCAAGATCGAGGCTCGGCCCGACCAGAGCATCCGGATCCCGATCGCCCAGGCGGTGACGGCCGCGATCCGCGAGGTCAGCCACCGGCACCGCGACCCCGACCGGGTCGACGAGCTGTCCGGCGTGGTGAAGAGCTTCGCGCTGCGGACCTCGCTGGCCGACCGCCGCGGCCTGCGCTGGACGCCGCCGGTCGACGTACCCGCCGCCAAGGGCCGGGCCGACAGCGGCGACCTCGAGCTCGACCTCACCGAGCTGTTCTCCGACGTGGCCGCGCTGGGCGGCGACCTCGGCGTCGGCGTCGCGCTCTTCGTCGACGAGATGCAGGACATCGCCACCGACGAGCTGGCCGCGGTCTGCGGCGCTTGCCACGAGATCAGCCAGCAGTCCGCGCCGTTGCTCGTGGTCGGCGCCGGCCTGCCACACCTGCCCGTCGCGCTCGCGGCCTCGAAGTCGTACGCCGAACGGCTCTTCCGCTACGTCATGGTCGACCGGCTTTCGGCGGCCGACGCCGACCGCGCGCTGCGGGTGCCGGCGGGGGAGGAGGGCGTCTCGTTCGACGGCGACGCCCTGACCGAGCTGCATCGGCTGACCGACGGCTACCCCTACTTCGTGCAGGCTTACGGCAAGGCCACCTGGGAGGTCGCGACCGATGTCGCCCATCACGCGCGACGACGTGCTCGCCGCCGCCCCCGATGCTGAGGCCGAGCTGGCCGTCGGCTTCTTCGGGGTCCGCTACGAACGCGCCACCCCGGCCGAACGTGACTACATGACCGCGATGGCCGACCTCGGCGCCGACGGCGGCGACGCGGCCACGGCCACGGCCGACGTGGCCCGCCACCTCGGCCGCAAGCCCCAGTCGCTCTCGCCTGCCCGCGACGGCCTGATCAAGAAGGGCCTCGTCTACTCCGCCGAACGCGGCCGGGTCGCCTTCACCGTCCCGCACTTCGGCCAGTTCCTGCGCGGGCGCTGAGGCCGCGCTAGACCGCTCGCTGGCGCCACGAGGCAACTTGTGACGCGAACGGACTGCTTCAAGTCCCCCACAGCGATCCGTTGGCGGCACAAGTGTCGGGATACCCGGTCGACCGGGTATCCCGACCAGCGCGTTCCGCCCTGAGCGGAACGGCGGGACTTCCGCCTCGCGCCGACCTACCGTGGCTGCATGGGAGACGTCGTCAGGATGCCGAGCCGACCGCAACCGCCGCGCGAGCCCAGCGAGGAGGCCGAGCCCCTGTGGCGCGAGCTGGTGGGCGCCGAGCTGCGCACCGAGCGGCAAGCGCGCGGCGAGCGGCTCTCCGACGTCGCTGACAGAGCGGGCGTCTCGACGCAGTACCTCTCCGAGGTCGAGCGCGGTCTCAAGGACCCCTCCTCGGAGATCCTGGCGGCGGTGGTCGGCGCCCTCGACCTCACCGTCCGGCAGCTGACGATCCGCGTCGCGCAGGCCGCGCCGCGGCCCTCGGCGCCGCGCGGTACGACGCTCTGCCTGGCCGCCTGACCGTTGCGCGAGTCGGCGCCAGTTGACGGCCAACTTGCGCCGACTCGGCGCCAGTTTGCGCCAACTAGCGCCGACTCGCGCTGCCGGCTACGAGGCGCTGACGCCAAGCGGCACCTGCGCCTGCAGCACACCGTCGGCGATGCCGTAGTCGACGGCCGCCTGGCCGGGCAGCACCAGGTCGCGGTCGGTGTCCTCGCGCACCTGCTCGGCCGAACGCCCGGTGTGGCGGGCGAGGATCTCCTCGAGAAGAGCGCGGATCCGGGCCACCTCGTCGGCCTCGACGATCAGGTCGGGGATGGTGCCGCGCTGCTGCATCGCCGGCTGGTGCAGGACCACCCGCGCGTGCGGCAGCATCCACCGTCGGCCGGCCTCGCCGCCGGCCAGCAGCACCGCAGCCGTCCACGCCGCCTGCCCGACGCACGTCGTCTCGACCGGCGAGGAGACGAACTGCATGGCGTCGTAGATCGCCAGCATCGCCGTGATCGAGCCGCCGGGAGAGTTGATGTAGAGGCTGATCGGGGTCTCCGGGCTGTCGGAGGCCAGGTGCAGCAGCTGGGCGATGACGGCGTTGGCCACGCCGTCGTCGATCTCGGTGCCGAGGTAGATGATCCGGTCGGCGAGCAGCCGGGAGTAGAGGTCGACGGTGCGCTCTCCGCGCGGCGTCGTCTGGGTGACGTACGGGATCGTGTAGCTGCTCATCGGGTCCCTCCGTTCGCTCGGCTCAGTCCGACCACCGGACGGCGCCCGGCGGGTGCTGCGACGTCGTCGACCGTGCTGACGACGCGGTCGACGAAGCCGTAGTCCTTGGCCTCCTCGGCCGTGAACCAGCGGTCACGCCGCGAGTCGTGCTCGATAGTGGCGACGTCCTGGCCCGTGTGCTCGGAGACCAGGGCCAGCACCGTGTCGCGGGTGTGCCGCAGGTCCTGGGCCTGGATCTCGATGTCCATGGCGCTGCCGCCGATCCCGGCAGACCCCTGGTGCAGCAGGATCCGCGCGTGCGGCAGCGCGAACCGCTTGCCCGGGGTGCCGGCCGACAGCAGGAACTGCCCGGCGCTGGCCGCCATCCCCATGGCCAGCGTGCTGACGTCGTTGGGGATCAGCTGCATCACGTCGTGGATCGCCAGCATGGCCGGCACCGAGCCACCCGGGGAGTTGATCCAGAGGCCGATGTCGGCGCGCGGGTCCTCGGCCGACAGCAAGAGCAGCTGGTGCATCAGCCGGTTGCCGTTGGACTCTTCGAGGGCCTCGCCGAGCACCACGATGCGTTGGTGCATGAGGCGGCGGGTGAGCTCGTCGTCGAGCCGGTCGTGAGTGGTCATGCCCCCACGATGCGTCGCGAGCCTGCCGTTCCGTAGGGCGTGCTGCCGTGGGCGGATCCGCTCGTGGCGGATCGACCGCCGAAGGCTAGGGTCGCGATATGAGCGACACCTCCCGCGTTGCCGTCTACATCGACTTCGACAACGTGGTCATCTCGCGCTACGACAACGTCCACGGCGACGGCTCCTGGCGTCAGGACAACGCGCGCCGCCATGGACGCGCGGCCGAGTCGACCGATCCCGTCGACCTCAGACTGGCCGAGGCCGAGGTCGACATCGGCGCGATCATCGACTACGCCTCCTCGTTCGGCACCGTCGCGATCACCCGCGCGTACGCCGACTGGTCGGTGCCCGCCAACGCGGCGTACAAGCGTCAGCTCATCGACCGCGCCGTGGACCTGGTGCAGCTCTTCGCCTCCGCCGGCCTCAAGAACGGCGCCGACATCCGGCTGTCCGTCGACGCCGTCGACGACCTCTTCCAGCACGGCGACATCACCCACGTGGTGATCGTGGCCGGCGACTCCGACTACGTGCCGCTCGCCCAGCGCTGCAAGCGGATGGGCCGCTATGTCGTGGGCATCGGCGTCGCAGGCTCGACCAGCAGCGCACTGGTCTCCGCATGCGACGAGTTCAGCGACTACGGTGCGCTGCCCAGCGTGACGCCGCCGCCGGCCCCGGCCAAGAAGGCGCCGCCCGCCAAGAAGGCAGCCAAGAAGGCTGCGACCAAGAAGTCGACGAAGAAGGCGGCCACCATGGCGGCCGCCCCGCCCGAGCCGCCCGAGCCATCGGAGCCGCCCGAACAGGCGGAAGCCACCTCGTTGCTCACCCGCGCGATGCGGGTCGGCCTGGAGAAGAGCGAAGACGGCTGGATGCACAGCTCCAGCGTGAAGAGCCAGATGCAGCGGATGGACCCGAAGTTCAAGGAGAAGGCGCTGGGCTTCTCCTCCTTCCGTGCGTTCGTCGAGTCGCGCGACGACCTGCTCGAGACTCAGGTCCGCGACAACGGCCAGCTGCTGGTGAAGATGCGCTGACCGACTAGGCGTCGAGCTTTTCCAGCTCGTCTTGCGAGTGTGACCCACGTGCGGTCGATGTCGGCGTCCGTGGTCTGCCAGGCGCCGACGGCCAGCCGCAGTGCGGTGCGGCCCTCGACCTTGGTGTGGGAGAGGTACGCCGTCCCCGACGCGTTGACGGCATCCATCAGCGCCGTGGCGCGCGCGTCGTCACCGACCGGCCGGAAGACGACAAGCCCCAGCACCGGCTCGGTGACGATCTCGAACCGCTCGTCGGCGCGGACGAGACCGGCGAAGCGAGCGGCCTGCTCGACGCCAGTCGTGATGTGCGCGCGCAGGCCCGAGAGGCCGTAGGTGCGCAGCACCGTCCAGAGCTTCAGCGCCCGGAACCGCCGGCCCAGCTGGGGATGCCAGTCGCGGTAGTCGACCACCGCGCCCGACTCCGTGGCCGGGTTGCGCAGGTACTCCGGGAGGATCGACAGCGCGCCGACCAGCGCCGAACGGTCACGCACCCAGAACGCGCTGCAGTCGAAGGTGGTCAGCAGCCACTTGTGCGGGTTGGTGACGTAGGAGTCGGCGTGCTCGACCCCGTCGTGGATCCAGCGATGCTCGGGGCAGACCGCCGCGACGCCGGCCCAGGCGGCGTCGACGTGCAGCCAGGCGCCGTGCTCCTGCGCGAGCGGCGCGATCGCGGCGACCGGGTCGACGGCGCCCGTGGATGTCGTACCGACCGCGGCCTGGATCATCACCGGCGTCAACCCGGCGTCGCGGTCGGCCTCCAGCGCTGATCGCAGCGCGTCGACGTCCAGCGCCTGGGTCACCGGGTCGACGGCCACCGACCGGACCGCCTGCTCGCCGAGGCCGCTCATCATCGCGGCCTTCAGCAACGAGGAGTGGGCCTGGGTGGAGCCGTAGATCGTGTAGGTGTTGGCACGTACGCCGTCCGTGCGGGCCGCGCCGCCGCTCGCGCGGTGCAACGCGGCCAGCAGGGCCGTGAACGTGGCGGTGGACGCGGTGTCCTGGATGACGCCACCGCCGGCGCCGTTCGCGGCGAAGGCGTCGGGCAGACCGAGCGCCCGCAGCAACCAGTCGAGCACCACCTGCTCGAGCTCGGTGGCGGCCGGGCTGGTGGCCCAGATCATCCCCTGGGTGCCGATGCCGCTGGAGAGCAGGTCGCCCAGCACGCCGGCGGGGGAGGAGTTGGCCGGGAAGTAGGCGAAGAACCGCGGGTGCTGCCAGTGGGTCACGCCGGGCAGCAGCAGGTCCGACAGGTCGGCCAGCACCGCGTCCACCGACTCGGGGTCCTCCGGGGCGGTCGTCGGCAGCGTGGCCGCGACCTGTCCCGGAGTCACCTGCGCCAGCACGGGACGCTCCCCGACCGAGCTCCAGTAGTCGGCGATCCAGTCGACCACGTCGTGGCCGTGCCGCCGGAACTCCTCGGGTGTCAGGTGCGGGCTGCTCATGCAGGCACGCTAGCCACCCGGCGCAGGTCGACGCGAACCCCTTGCGCCTTCGCCGAATCCCGGAGGGCGACGGACCCGGGATCCGGTGCCAGAGTGGTCTCATGCGGATCATCCAGATGGCGCAGCGGGCCGAGGACCTCGACCGGGCCACCGCGTTCTACACCGACCTCTTCGGCCAAGGGCCGGCTGCGGTCTACGACCCTCCGGGGCTGGTGTTCTTCGACCTCGACGGGGTCCGGCTGATGCTCGAGCAGGGCACGGGCTCGGCGATGCACTACTACGACGTCGCCGACATCGATGCCACCGTCGACCGTCTGCGCGGGGCCGGGGTCGAGATCGTCAGCGAGCCGCATGTGATCTTCAGCCACGCCGATGACACTCTCGGCCCGGCCGGCACCGACGAGTGGCAGGCGGCCGTCCGCGACTCCGAGGGCAACCTCGTCGGCCTGGTGGAGCAACGGCCCAACGGCTGACCAGCCACCTGACTCAGACGAGCCGCAGCAGCAGGTCGTGGTCGGTCTCGCCGACCTGCACCATGCCGAGCCGCTCGTAGAGCGCCTGTGCCCGCACGTTGTCCTTCTCGACCGACAGCTCGAACCGCCGCCCCGACGCCCGTGACTCCGCTACCAGGTCGCCGATGATCCGGGTGCCGATCCCGCGCGACTGGTGAGCGGGCAGCAGCTGTAGTCCGGCGAGCTCGACGATCTCTGCGGTGCGCACGACGCGCAGCCGGCCGACCGCGGCGCCGTACGCCTCGACGACAGAGGTCTCGCTGTCGGGGACCTCGCCGCGCACTTGCTCCTGGGTCCACTCGACGAAGCCGGCGCGGTACTCCGAGAGGTCGACGTCGGCGGGAAAGCGACCCTGGTCCTGGGTGGCCGCGATGGCAGTGTCCGTGAGGAAGTCGACGTCGGCGAGCGTGGCGGGTCGGATCGACACCCGCTCCGCAGGCAGCAGTGAGTAGACGAAGGAGTCGAACCGGCGCCCATCAGGACCGGCCGCGGACTGCCGCTCCACGCCCTCGAGCGTGAAGCCTGCCCGTTGCGCCAATGCCACCGACGAAGCGTTCTCGGGGTTCGCTCGCAGGAAGACGCGGGCGACGCCGCGCTCGCGAAACCCCCAGTCGGCCGCCAGCAGCACCGCCCTGGTGGCCAGCCCGCGGCCCCGCGCCGACGTGTGAAGGAAGTACGACGTCTCGGCCGTGTCGTACTCGGCGAACCTCAGGTTGACCCCGCCGACGACGTGTTCATCGACCACGATGCGGAAGACGGCCCAGGATCCCTCGGCCCACGCCTGTTCGGAACGCTCGATGTTGGCCAGCGCCTCGGCATGATCTGGCAGCTCGTCGTCCCAGAGCATCCACCGCCGAGTGTCGGCCTCGGAGTAGACCTCGACGATGTCGGCCGCGTCGGCAGGAACTGCGCGCCGCAGCGTGAGGTCTCCGTCGACGAGCAGATCTGTCACTCGCCAGGCCCGCTCGTCGGCAGCTCGCGCCCCTCGGCGCGGGCCACGAACCGCTCCAGCAGGATCGGCCACTCGCTGAACCGCGCCCGCCCCGCCACGTTGCCCGGCGTCCAGCCGCCATGGCTGAAGCGGATCCGCGTCCGCTCGCCCACTGATTCGAACCACACGTCGAGCCGGCTGGGGTGGTCGGCGTCCTGGGCGAGGGTGAAGTCCATGCCGAAGTGGCCGGGCTCCCACGCGGTCACCGTTCCCCACCTGTACGCCGACCCGTCGGCGACCCGCATCGTGCATGCGCCACCGAGGACCGGCTCGATGTCGACACCGGTCAGGCCGGGCGGCGCGTAGGCCGGGTGCCACCACGCGCCGATCTCACGGGTGAACACGTGGAATGCGTGCTCCGGCGAGCACCCGACGAGGTGCTCGTGCTCGATCGGCCCGGCTGCCGTGCCGCCGCCCTCGGTCGGCTCGTCGTCGGTCAGCTGGTGGAAGACCAGCCGGTTGGCGAACGGGTCGATCACCGCGACCTCGAGCCCCCACGGCTGGGTCTGCACGCCGGGCCGAGCGTAGGGGTAGTCGCGCTCGTGCAGCTCACGGTGCAGCCGCATCACGTCGGCGACGAGGATGCGCACGGTGGCTCCCGGGGTGGCGTCGCCATGGTGCTCGCTCAGGTGCAGGAGGGCGCCCTGCCGGCTGGCCTGGAGGTAGACCGGCGAGTGGTCGTCGAAGGTGTGCTCCCAGTCGATGGCGAAGCCGAGGAACCCGCCGTAGAACTCCCGAGCCTTGGCGACGTCGAAGATGCGAAGGACCGGGATCACCGGACCAAAAGCGTGATCGCTCGTCGAGCTCGTCGAGACCTCCGCGGCGAGGGTGTTCCAGTCGCGGGCGCCGTACTGCTGGGCGACGAGCTCGAGCGCCTCGCTGTGGCTGACCTCGACTCCGCGGTCGGCGAGCGTCTGGCGCAGCCGTCGCGCCATCGCCTTCGGATCTTGGGGATCAAGCTGATGGGTCGACATGATGCGGCTCTGCTTCCCGGCGGACGTGCACAGGTGCCTGCGTTGCTGCGTGGTCCGCCCGAGGAGGGCGCATCACGGACAGTGCATGTTGGTGTGGCGGGCATTCACCGTCCCGGATGTCGGGGTGCAGGCGGCCGGCTGCCCAGGCCGTGCACAGCAGCGTACGACGCCGCGCCGGCGGCGTACACCAGGACGAATGGGGGGGCCAAACGACGTCAGCCCGGCCGCGACACCCGCTGGGCCAACGAGGCGGGGGCCTGCACGCAGTAGGAGTCGGTGAGCAGCTCGGCCAGCTCGTCCCAGTCCGTGTCGTTGTCGAGGATCAGGCCGACGATGTTGCGGCCCCAGCCCCCGCGGAAGTAGGGCGACCCGAGGTGCTCGAGGGCCATCACCTCGTCGGGCTCGGCCCGGAAGACGATGCGGAAGAGCTGGTCCTCGCCGCCGAAGACGTGCGCGACGGTGGAGCTGCCGACCCGCCACCGGGTGCCGACCCAGGCGGGCTCCTCGCGGCACTCGGGGAACGCGGCCAGGACCGGGCGGAGGCGACGCAGCATCGCCTCCGGCACCTCGGGCCGATCGCGCTGCGCCATGGCCTCACCCTGCCACGGAAGACCGACCGGCGCGGCGCTCGGCGTACGCCTGACGGAGCCCCCGCGAGGGGCAAGAATGGCTGCCATGACCGTGGCCACGCGACCGCAGGTCGTCGCCCATCGCGGTGCGAGCCACGACAACGCCGAGCACACGCTCGGTGCCTACAGGCGGGCTCTCGACGAGGGCGCCGAGGCGCTGGAATGCGACGTCCGGCTGACCGCCGATGGCCACCTCGTCTGCGTGCACGACCGAGACCTGAGCCGGACGGCCAGCACCAAGGCCGCGGTCTCCACGATGGAGCTGAAAGATCTCAACGAGCTCGACTTCGCGGCCTGGAAGAACCCGTGGGCGGACCTCGACGACGAGGCGCCCGACCGCGACCCGGAGCGCGACGGCGTGCTCACCCTCCAGAGGCTGCTGGAGACCGTCGCCGACCATCCCCGGCCGGTGCAGGTGGCGATCGAGACCAAGCACCCGACGCGCTTTGCGGGACTGGTCGAGCGCCGGCTGGTGGCGATGCTCAAGGAGTTCGGCTGGGCCGGCACCGACTCGCCGGCGCGGGTGATGAGCTTCTCGGTCGTCGCCCTCCAGCGCGTGCAGCGGTTGGCCCCCGACCTGCGGCTCGTGATGCTCGTCGAGAAGTCGCGGCACTGGCCCGTCCTCAAGCCGATGGTCGAGGACCACTGGATCGTCGGCCCGGGCATCGGCTCGCTGCAGCGGCATCCGACCTTCGCGCGCCGACTGGCCGACAGCGGACGCGAGATCCATGTCTGGACGGTCAACACCGAGCCACATCTGGAGACCTGTCTCGACCTCGGCGTCCGCGCGGTGATCACCGACCGCCCGCGTTTCATGATGGGGCTGCTCGACGACCGCTTCGGCTGAGCCGACACCCGGCGGATAGCCTCCACCCCATGGCCAAGCGATCGCGCACCAAGCCCCGTGACCAGGCGCACGCGCCGGGCGAGGTCGGGCCCCGTCAGCCCTGTCCGTGTGGGTCGGGCAAGCGCTACAAGGCGTGTCACGGATCGGCGGACGGCGCTCCGGCGTACGTCGGGCGGCCGTTCGAGGGCCTGCCCTCGGAGTGCGACCTGGTGGCCATGCGCGAGCTGGTGCCCGCTGCCACGGCGCCGCTGACGATCGACGGGACCGACCGCAGCGTCACGCTGTGCAGCCTGCTGCCGATGGCCGCGCCGGCGATGGTGCGCGAGAGCGGCGAGGTGTGGCTGGGGCTGCAGGTGCAGCACCAGTTCGGCGACCCGTCCCGCGACCTTGCTGCCGTGCTCGCCAACGCGCTGGCGGTGGCCGACGCCGGCGACCCGGGGATCGTCGGGTTGACCGACCCGCCCGGCCCCGGCCCGCGCCTCCAGGAACTGGTCACGAACAAGAGCCTCGACGTGACCGTGCACGACGGCTTCGGCTTCTGGGTCGCCGACGTGGACGACGACCCGGCGACCGCGGCGGCACTCGAGCAGGCCAACGCGGCGGCCTCGCCGACGTCGCGGTTGACGAGCGTCGAGGCGGCGTACTGGACCGACGTCGGCACCAAGGAGCACCTGCGCTGGGTGATGCCCGAGCCCGAGGCGGCGCTTCTCGACGCCCTCTCGCGGCTGCACGCGGCCGGCCGCGACAAGCTCGCCGCGGACTCCCGCCTGGTCGGCATGTTCCGCACCCACGGCCTGCTCGCTCCGGTCTGGGACCTGCCCGTCGGAACCGGCGCGGAGGCCCTCGAGGAGCCGGCTGCCCGCTTCGCTGCCGACCTCGCCGAGGCGCTGGCCGACGACTCCGACCTGACCACCGAGCAGCGTGCCGCCCGCTCCGGCCTGGCCAACCGACAGGTCACCCTTCGGTCCTGACGGTTGGTCGCGCTCGCGACGGCTGGACCGTTTCAGCGCACCCCGAAGTTGTCCGCGCTCAGGGCCTCGGGTTACGTTTTTCGCCAGCCCGGTCGTTGTCGCATCCCCCGTCGACAACGGCCGGGCCCTTGATCTCAGCCTCCGCGCTCGTACCCGAACCGGCACAAGTCCGATCGCGGCGTCCGGGCCTGGCTCAGGAAGGCCGGCACCCGGCACTTCTGCCGGTTGGTGTGCGAAGGCTCACTCGCCCAGCGGTGCGCGACTGATCGGGCAGCTCATGCACCGCGGTCCGCCGCGGCCCGAGCCGAGCTCGGACCCGGCGATGCGGACGACCTCGATGCCGGACTCCTCCAGGCGGGAGTTGGTCTCGTCGTTGCGCTCGTAGGCGACCGCGACCCGCGGCGCCAGGGCCAAGGTGTTGTTGCCGTCGTCCCACTGCTCGCGCTCTGCCGTGACCGGGTCGAGGCCGGTGTCGATCTGGTGCAGGGTGTCGATGGCCATCGCCTTCGCGGCCGCCACCAGGAACGGCTCGGCCTCGGCCACGTGAAGCACCAGGTCGGCGTCGGTCTCACCGTGCTCCTCCACCGTGACGGTGTGGGCCTTGAGGGTGCCGGCCATGTTGGGGTACATCACGATCTTGTCGACGTCGACCATCGTGCAGACGGTGTCGAGGTGCATGGTGGCCCGCTCCTGCGCGATCGGCACGGCGAGCACGGTGTGCACCAGGCCCTTGTGCAGGATCTCGCGGGCGAGCTGCTCGACTCCGGCGGGCGTCGTCCGCTCCCCGACGCCGACCGCGACGACGCCTGGGGTCAGCAGCAGCACGTCACCGCCCTCGACGTGGTCGTCGCGCCAGCCGTGCAAGGTGCCGGTGCCGGCGAAGCGCGGATGCCGCGTGTAGATCAGCTCGGTCAGCTGGGTCTCGCGGCGGCGGGCCGGCATGGCCAGTGACGTGATGGCCACGCGGTCACGGATCCAGACGCTGGAGTCGCGGGTGAACAGCAGGTTGGGCAACGGGTCGATGAGGAAGTCGTCGGTGGGCAGCAGCGAGGTGACCAGCCCGAAGCCGCCGCGCACCTCGTCGTTGCGGATGCCGGCGGCGAGGTACGACGTCAGCTCCTCCGGTGAGGCCTCGGTGAGCAGCGGGCGCAGGTAGCGACGCATCGTGTCGCCGAGATGGAGCTGGCTCAGCGCCGTCTCGATCGCCTCGGTGCGGGCGTCCTCGCTCTCCAGCGTCTCGGTCAGCAGGTCGGTCAGGAACAGCACCTCGACGTCGCGGTCGCGCAGCGCCTGGGCGAAGGCGTCGTGCTCGTCCTGCGCCCGCGACACCCACGGGATGCCGTCGAAGAGCAGGCGGTCGTTGTTGCGCGGGGTCAACCGCTTCAGCTCCGGTCCGGGCCGGTGGAGCATGACGGTCTGGAGAGTGCCGACCTCGGAGTCGGCGCCGTGGGGTGCCTGCTGTGCCATGCGCGCACCCTACCGATCCGGCCTCCGGCCCGAGTCGGCGTACGACGTCAGGCGACGAGCTCGGCGATGGTGGCGAGGGCGAGTGCCAGACACACCGCCGCGCCGATGTAGTGGAGCACGTGCAGGGAGACGTAGCGCAGCAACCCGCGCCCGACCACGACGGCCAGTCCGCTCACCGCCATCAGCGCCGCGAGCGCACCGATGAAGACGCTGACTGGGTCTTCGTAGCGGGCGACCAGGGTGATGGTCAGCAGCTGGCTCAGGTCGCCCCACTCGGCCGCGAAGAGGATGAGGAAGCAGGTCAGCACGACGCGTGCCCCGTGCACGTCCTTGGTGTCCTTGACGAACTCCTCGCCGGTCGACTGGTGGTGGGCGCGGCCTTCGCGGAAGAGCAGGACGGCCCCGATCAGGAACATGGCGGCCGCGAACGAGTGCACCAAATCCACCGGCAGGAAGGAGGCGGCGTGCCCGAGCAGCACGGCCACGATGGTCTGCACGGCGAAGGCCAGGCTGACCCCGATCCACACCAGGAGCGGGCGGTAGCGGGTGGCCATCACCAAGGTGGCGAGGAAGGTCTTGTCCGGCAGCTCGACCACGAAGATCGCCCCGAACGTCAGCGCCATCACGACCGGGTCCACCGGGCGAACCTACCGGGCTGTCCCTGACCCCCGGATTGCCGTTGCATTCTCGCTGTATCCCTGTTGTATCCCTGGGCGCACGGGTGTTTCCTGATAGAGGACGCGGCGACGAGGGAGGAACACCATGCCCGTGTTCGACACCTACACGCAGGGGACGCCCAACTGGGTCGAGCTGATGACGCCCGACCAGCGCGGAGCGGCGGAGTTCTACGGCGCGCTCTTCGGCTGGGAGATGGTCGAGAACCCGCTCGACGACGGCCACTTCTACATCGTCGGCAACCTGCAGGGCGATGCCGTCGCCGGGATCACGTTCCAGCTTCCCGAGCTCGAGGGGCATCCGGCGTTCTGGAACGTCTTCCTCGCGGCCGACGACGTCGACGCGGTCGCCGCGCGGGTCGGGCCGGCCGGCGGCGTCGTGGAGGCCGAGCCCTTCGACTTCTTCGACTACGGCCGCACAGCGCGCATCCAGGACCCGACGGGTGCCCGGGTGAGCCTGTGGCACCCACGCACGATGCGCACGGTGCGCGCCAACGAGCCGGGCACCCCGATCTGGAACGAGCTGCTGACTCCCGATGTCGGTCGGGCGTCGCGCTTCTACGCCGACGTCCTGGGCCTGACCAGTCAGGACAACCCCGTGGCCTGGCCCAACGCCGCGACGTACACGACCTTCAGCTCGGGCGGCCGGCCGATCGCCGGCCTGTCCGCGCCGCTGGAGGAGGCGCCGCCGCACTGGAACGTCTACTTCAACGTCGTCGACGTCGACGAGGCCGTGGCCCAGGCCGACGCCCTGGGCGCCAAGCTGATCGTGCCGCCGTACGACCTCGAGGGCACCGGCCGGATGGCCACCCTCACCGACCCCCACGGGGCGCTGTTCTGCCTGATGGCCAGCTGAAGCCCGCCGCTGGTTGAAGAAGGCGCGCTAACGCCTGTCGCGAAGCCCGGTGAGCGCGTCGTCCCTCCTCAGCCGCCGATGGCGGTCGCGCGGAACGGGTCGGCGGGATAGACGCCGAGCACCTTCACGTCGGTGGTGAAGAACGCCAGCTCCTCCAGCGCACGCTTGACGGGCGGGTGCTCGGGGTGTCCGTCGACCTCGGCCAGGAACTGTGTCGCGGTGAACTCGCCGCCGACCATGTAGCTCTCCAGCTTGGTCATGTTGACGCCGTTGGTCGCGAAGCCGCCGAGCGCCTTGTAGAGCGCGGCGGGCAGGTTGCGCACGTTGAAGATGAAGCTGGTGACCACCGGGCCGTCGTCGGCGGGCGCCTCGACGAGGTCGCGGGAGAGCACCACGAAGCGGGTGGTGTTGTGGTCCTCGTCCTCGACGTCTGAGGCCAGGATGTCGAGGCCGTAGATCTCGGCGGCGAGCGGCGGCGCGATGGCCGCCTGTGCCGGGTCGCCGGCCTCCTTGATCTCCCGGGCGGCGCCGGCCGTGTCGCCCGAGATGACGGGGACCAGGCCGTGCTCGCGGATGATCTTGCGGCACTGGCCGAGGGCGTGCACGTGGCTGTGCACGGTGCGGATCTGGTCGATGGAGGTGCCGGGCAGGCCGACGAGGGCGAACTGGATGCGCAGGAAGTGCTCCGCGACGATGTGCAGCGAGCTGGCCGGCAGGAAGTGGTGGATGTCGGCGACCCTGCCGGCGAGCGAGTTGTCGATCGGGATCATCGCCAGGTCTGCGTCACCGCCCTCGACGGCCGCGAAGACGTCCTCGAAGCTGGCGCAGGCCACCGCCTCCCAGTCGGCGTAGTGCTGCCGGCACACCAAGTGCGAGTTGGAGCCGGGCTCGCCCTGGTAGGCGATGCGGGCGGAGGCGGGTGTCGGCACGCTGGCTAGTTTCGCACCCGGGCCCGTCGCGGCAGCCTCGTTCCCAGCAGCCGAACTATTAGGGTGCCGAAGCGTGACGACCGACCAGGCCGCCCTCGCGGTGGCCCTCGTGGCCCTGGCCATCGCGCTGGCGGTCGCGGTCACCGGCTGGCTTCGCGTCCGCGCCGTACGCCGCCGGGTCGGCGTCGACGCGCTGCCCGAGGACGTCGTGGGGCTGCGGCAGGAGGTCGCGGCGTTGCGAGCCGAGGCCGGCGGAGCCCTGCGCCACCTCGCGGTGGTTCGCTATGACGCCTTCGACGACATGGGTGGTCACCTCAGCTGGTCGCTGGCCCTCCTCGACGATGGCGGTGACGGAGTCGTGCTCACCTCGATCCACGGCCGCTCGGAAGCCCGCACCTATGCCAAGAGCATCGTCGGCTGGACCTGCCAGCAGCAGCTCTCGCCCGAGGAGGACGAGGCAGTCGCCCACGCCAGGTCGGCGTAGCCTCACTGACGGTTGTCCCCGACCCCGGCGGGCACTAGCCTGAGCGACATTCGATGCGCATCACGAAACAGGGTGCATCATGCGCAACAAGCGTGCGGCGAGCTGGATGTCCCGGTTGGTCCGGGAGGCGCGCTACGAGGTGCTGCCCACGGGGACCACCGAGGACAAGGTCCTCGAGCACGTGCCGACCGAGCAGGCCGTCACCGTCACGGCATCGCCCAGCAAAGGGCTGGAAGCCACCCTCGACCTGACCGAGCGGTTGATCGGGCACGGCTACGTCGCGGTCCCGCACCTCGCCGCCCGGATGGTGCGCGACCGCGCGGAGCTCGCCGAGATCTGCGACCGGCTGACCGGCAAGGGAGTCACCCGGATCTTCGTGCCGGGCGGTGACGCCGACCAGGTCGGTGGCTACCCCGATGCCCTGAGCCTGCTGGAGGACCTCGCCGAGCTGGGCCGGCCCTTCTCGCACGTCGGGATCACCGGCTACCCCGAGTCACACCCGACCATCACCGACGACCTGACGATCCAGTCGATGTGGGACAAGCGCCGCTACGCCACCCACGTGGTGAGCAACCTGAGCTTCGACGCCAAGGTCGTCAGCACCTGGGTCTCCCGGATGCGCAAGCGCGGGATCACGATGCCGCTGCTGCTCGGCGTACCCGGCCCGGTCGAACGCGCCAAGCTGCTCGCGATGGCAACCAAGATCGGCGTCGGCGAGTCGACCCGGTTCCTGAACAAGAACAAGCGCATGTTCGCCCGGCTGGCGGCGCCCGGTGGGTTCACCGGCGAGCGCTTCCTCGAGAAATGCGCCCCGAGCCTCTCGGCACCCGAGGCGCTGGTCGAAGGGCTGCACGTCTACACCTTCAACCAGGTGGCCGAGACCGCCGCCTGGCGCCGCGACCTGCTCGAGCGGCTGGCGCAACCCATGTAACGCGGTGTTTGTGTGACTACCCCAGCGTTCGAACGCGGAGGAAGTCACGCGAACACCGCGTTACAAGCATTTTCGCGGCTACCCCACGAGTTCGGCGAGCGCCTCCTCGAGCCGTCCGTCGCCGGTGGGGATCACCGTGAGTGGCAGGCCCAACCGGTCGGCCGCCGTGGTCGCCAGGGCCTGGAGCTCGGGGTCGTCGGTCTCCTGGGCGAGCCAGACCGCCCGGGAGTAGTGCCGGAAGTAGTCGTCGCGCAGCTCGGGATAGCGGTCCAGGCCGAGCTCGCGCACGACCGTGCGTTCGAACGAGCGCACCAAGAAGTCGGTGAGCAGATAGGTGCCCGGCTGCTCGTCCAAGAACGCCGCCAGCCGGCTCTCGCCCGCGAACAGGTCGTAGCAGTGCAGCCCGGGGAGCCGCCGCAGGCCGAGCTCGGCGCAGACCTCGTCGAGGGCGCCGTAGGTGCCGCAGTCGGCGTAGCCGACGGCCACCTGGTCGTACGTCGCCAGCAGGGCCGTCGCCAACCGGCGTACCTCGCCGGCGATCTCCTGCGGCTGGTTGTGCAGCAGCGGCGGCAGCGGATGGACGTCGACGGACCAGCCACGGCGCGCCACCACGTCGGCGGCGGGCTTGGCCAGGGCTCCGCACGCGACCAGCGCCGTACGACGACCCGAGCGGTCAGACGTTGAACCCGAGCTGGTCGACGAAGAGGTCGTTGAACTCAGGTCGGTCTGAGAGCTCGACATATCTCACCTCCTCGAGCAGGGCCCGCGCCCCGGCACGCTCGCGGATCGAGAGCAGCGTCATTTTCGCACCTTCGCCGGCGACGTTGCCGGCGGCGACGATGCGCAGCACGGGCAGCGTCGGCACCAGGCCGATCCGGATCGCCGAGGCGGCCGAGAGGAAGCTGCCGAACGAGCCGGCCAGTAGCACCTGCTGGACGTCGCGGTGCTCGAGCCCGAGCTCCTTGAGCAGCAACGTCCACCCCGTGGAGATGGCGGCCTTGGCGAACTGCAGCTCGCGGACGTCGCGCTGGGAGAGCACCACACAGTCCATGAGATCCGCGTCGGGGTTCGGGCGGTGCAGCACGAACACCCGCTCCTCGCCGAGCTTGGTCAGCCGCGATGTCAGGCCAGGTGCGATCTCGGCGGCGACCTCGTCGGTCACGAAGCGACCGCTGGCGTCGAGCAGCCCGACCTTCACCAGCTCAGCCACGGCGTCGACGAGTCCCGAGCCACACAGCCCGATCGGCTCGACGTCTCCGATCACGCCGAGCTCGACCCCCGTGCCACCCTCCTCGGGCGTCAGCTTGACCACCTCGATGGCGCCGTCGTCGGCGCGCATGCCGCACTTGATGGCGCCACCCTCGAACGCCGGCCCGGCCGGTGCGGCGGTGGCCAGGATGCGGTCGCCGTCGCTGAGCACGATCTCGCAGTTGGTGCCGACGTCGATGAAGAGCCGGGTCCGCTTGTCGCGGTCCATGCCGCTCGCGAGCATGCCGGCCACGATGTCGCCGCCGACGTAGGCACCCAGCGCCGGCAGCACGTGCACCCGGGCGCCCGGGTGCACCGGCAGCCCGAGCTCGCTGGCCAGCACGGTCGGCGGCACTGCGGTGGACAGCACGAATGGCGCCACGCCGATCGGCTCGGGGTCGATGCCCAACGCCAGCGCCACCATCGTCGCGTTGCCGGCCAGCGCTGCCTCGTAGACGTGGTCGGGGGCGATCCCGCCCTCCTCGCACACCTGGGAGGTCAAGGTGGCCAGCGTCTCGGTCGCGGCCGCGCGCAGGCGGCCCAGAGCCGTGGGGTCGAGCATGGTGGCGCTGATGCGGCTGATCACGTCGCCCCCGAACGGTTGCTGCCGGTTGAGCATCGAGGCGACGGCGACCGGCGTGCCCGTCGACAGGTCGAGCAGGGTCGCCACCACGGTCGTGGTGCCGAGGTCGAAGGCGACGCCGTAGCGCACCGCGGTGGTGTCTCCGGGCTCGACGTCGACGAGCGCCTCGTCCACGACGACGGCGGTCACCTTGAAGTCGGCCTGACGGAGCACCGTCGGCAGCCGACGGAGCACGTGGAGGTCGGCCACCGGCTCGAGGTCGTCGATGGCGTCGAGCAGCCGGACGAGATCGGTGCGCTGGTCGGCAAGAGTGGGCTCGGCCAGCTCGACGTACCGCTTCTGCACGGCCGGCCGCAGGATGACCTGCCGCCCGACGCCGACGGTCGCCGCCTTGGGGCGGGTCGTGAGCGGGGGGACGAGCACCTCGTGGTCGCGCGTCGCGCGCACCAGGCATGCGAGCCGCCAGCCCTCGTCGAGCTGGTCGCGACCGAAGGTCCGCGCGTCGTGCCGCGAGACCGGCGTCGACGGACTGACCCGCACCTTGCACTTGTGGCAGGTGCCGTGGCCACCGCAGGTGGAGTCGATGGCGATGCCGTTCCACGACGCCGAGTCGAAGACGGTGACACCAGGCGGCACCCGGACCGTACGCCGCGAGGGCGGCGCGTCCTTGTCCTCGACGGTGAACGCCAGCTCGACCCGGCCGGTGCCGTCGTGCAGCACCGGCTCGGTCCCCGCCGGCGTGATCAGGCCCTCGCGGCGGACGTCCTCCAGCGAGAAGGCGCCCTCCTCGTCGGAAGAGGTCATGTCAGGTGGTCTGCTTCGCGCGGTGGGCCGCGATCCAGGCCATCCCCCAGTCGTCGTGGTTCAGCAACACGTCGGCGGCCTTGACGGCCTCGACGATCTGCGGCGTCCGGGCGTCCATGATCGCGCTGGTCAGCCCGGAGTTCATCGCCATCGGCAGCCACGCGGCGCCGAGGGTGTGGCGGTCGGGCATCCCGAAGGAGACATTGGACGCGCCGCAGGTCATGTTGACGCCATGCTCGGCGCGGATCCGGCGCATCGTCTCGAGGGTCACCAGCGACGTCGAGGTGTCGGCGCCGATGGGCATGGCGAGCGGGTCGATGACGATGTCGGCCGCCGCGATGCCGTACTCCTGCGTCGCGACCCGGATGATCTTGGCCGTCAGGTCGAGCCGCTTGTCGGTCTCCATCGGGATCTCGTCGTGGTCGTTGGGCAGCGCGATGACCGCGGCGTCGTACTTCTTGACCAGCGGCAGGATCGCGGCCATCCGGTCGTCCTCGGCGGTGATGGAGTTGACCAGCGCCCGGCCTTGATAGACCGACAGCCCCGCCTCGAGCGCCTCGACCACCGAGGAGTCGATGCAGATCGGCAGGTCGGTGAGGCTCTGGATCATCTGGATCGCCTTGGCCAGCAGCTCCGGCTCGTCGGTGAGCGGGACGCCCATGTTGACGTCGAGCACGTCGGCGCCACCCTCGACCTGGGCCTTCACGTCGCGCTCGATCGCCGACAGGTCACCGGCGCGCAGCTGCTCCTGGAAGATGCGGCGGCCGGTCGGGTTTATCCGCTCGCCGATGATGCAGAACCGTCGGCCGTGGCCGAGCACCACCTCCTTGGTGGCGCTGCGGAGCACGGTCTCCAGGGGCTCCGTCATGCAAGGACCTTGGCGCGGCGCTGGTTGAGCAGGTCCTTGGCGCGCCGGACCGTGGCCGAGGCGTCCGCGGCATAGCCGTCGGCGCCGACCGCGTCGGCGTACTCCTGGGTGACGGGGGCGCCGCCGACCATCACGACGACCTTGTCGCGCAGGCCGGCCTTCTCGAGCGCGTTCATGTTGGCCTTGAACATCGGCATCGTCGTGGTCAGGAACGCCGAGAAGCCGACGATGTCGGGCTGGTGCTCCTCGATCGCGGCGACGAACTTCTCGGGGGCGACCTGGACGCCGAGGTCGATGACCTCGAAGCCGGCACCCTCGAGCATGATGTTGACGAGGTTCTTGCCGATGTCGTGGACGTCGCCCTTGACGGTGCCCATCAGGAACTTGCCGACGGTCTGGACGCCGGTCTCGGCCAGCAGCGGACGCAGCCGCTCCATCGCGCCGGCCATCGCGCGGCCGGCGATCAGCATCTCCGGCACGAAGAAGTCGCCGCGCTCGAAGCGCGCGCCGACCTCCTCCAGCGACGGGATCAGAGCGTCGAACAGCAGGGTCTGCGGCTCCATGCCGAGCGTGAGCCCCTCCTCGGTCAGCTCGAGCACCCGCGGGGCGTTGCCGACCAGGGTCTCGTCGTAGAGACCCTTCAGGACTTCCTCGGGACTGGTCATGCGACGCCCTCCTGCTGCTTGTTCGTCTGGGTTCCACGCAGCACCTGGGTGAGCTGCGTCGCCTGGGTTGCCAGCCGACGACCGATCTCGTCGCGGCTTTCCGAGAGACGTGCCGTGGGTCCCGAGATGCCGAGCGCCGCGACGACCTCGCCGCGCTGGCCGCGCACCGGGACCGCGATGCCCGTGAGGCCGACCTCGAGCTCGTCGGTGGTGACGGCGAAGCCGCGCCGCCGGGTCCTGGCTCCGTCGCGGCGGAGCTGGACGACGTCGGTGATGGTCGCGGGCGTGAGCGCCTCGAGGTGCTCGGGCGGCTCGAGGGTGCCCCACGCGAAGAAGACCTTGCCCAGGGCCGAGGTGTGTGCGGGTACGTCGATCTCGGTCCAGTCGCGGGTGCTGAGCAGATAGCGGGCGTCGACCTGCGCGACCTGGACGACCTGGTGGCCGCGGGTGACGGCCAGGTGCACGGTCTCGTGGGTCTCCTCGCCGATGCGCTGCATGGTGGGGCGGGCCAGCCGGACCAGGTCCTCCCACGGGTCGTGCCGGGCGGCGTACAGCCAGAACAGCCGGCCGGCGACGTAGCCGCCAGCGGGCGCGCGCTCCAGCAGCCCACCTCGCTCGAGGGCCGAGAGCATCCGCGACGTCGTCGACTTGGCCAGGCCGCTGGCCTCCTGGAGATCCGCGAACGACACCGGCTCGTCGGCCTCGACGACCGACGCCACCAGCTGCGCGGCGCGGTCGACCGCTTGCGTACCGCTGCCGGCTGGGTCGGGCACGAGAGCTCCTTGACGGGGTTCCGATCGGTTCCATGATGTGGGACCGTGGTCCCACATCATGAGGCCAGGTTAGGCAGGAGGACCGATGTTCCGCAACCAGATGCCCCGATACGACGTGTTGTCGGCCGAGGCGATGGCGACCCTGGACAAGGGCTGGCGCCGGCTGATGACCGAGATCGGCGTCGAGTTCATGGACGACCGGGCGCTGGAGCTGTTCCGCAAGGCGGGTCAGAAGGTCGAGGACAAGACGGTCTTCCTCGACCCGGACTTCGTGCTCGAGCAGGTGGCGAAGGCGCCCCGCGAGTTCGACATCCAGGCCCGCAACCCCGATCACAACGTGCACATCGGCGGGGACTCGATGGCCTTCAGCGCCGTCTATGGCCCGCCCTTCGTGCGTGAGGGCGACGTACGTCGCGACGGCACCATGGCGGACTTCCAGAACTTTGCGCGGCTTGCGCAGTCCTTCTCGGTGCTCGACTCGGCAGGCGGGGTGGTGAACGAGCCCAACGACACCCCGCTCGACAGCCGCCACCTCGACATGACCTACGCGCTGCAGACGCTGACCGACAAGATCTACATGGGCAACGTCGTCTCCGGCACCAACGCACTCGACACGATCGCGATGACCGAGATCCTGTTCGGCTCCCGCGCTGCGATCGAGGAGACGCCGGCGACCATCTCGCTGATCAACTGCAACAGCCCGCTGCGCTGGGACGACCGGATGCTGGAGGCCCAGTGGGAGTACTCCACCGCCGCCCAGCCGGTCGTGCTGACGCCGTTCATCCTGATGGGCGCGATGTCGCCGGTGACCATCCCCGCGGCGCTGGTGCAGCAGATCACCGAGGCGCTGTCGGGCATCGCGCTCTCGCAGCTGATCCGGCCAGGTTGCCCGGTGGTCTTCGGGTCGTTCCTCTCCAACATCGACATGCAGTCCGGGTCGCCGACATTCGGCACACCCGAGTCCGGCATCGGCCTGCTCTGCACCGGCCAGATCGCCCGTCACTTCGGGTTGCCGTTCCGCACCGGTGGCGGGCTGACCTCCTCGCAGGTGCCCGACGCGCAGGCCGGCTACGAGGCGCTGATGACGCTGCTGCCGACGTTCCTCGCCGGTGCCAACTGGGTGATGCACGCCGCCGGGTGGCTCGAGGGCGGCTTGGTCGCGGGCTTCGAGAAGTTCGTCATCGACGTCGAGCTCGTGCAGATGCTCCAGCACGAGTTCACGCCGCTCGAGATCGACGAGGCCTCGATGGCCTTCGGCGCCCACGAGGAGGTCGGGCACGGAGGCCACTTCCTCGGCGCCGCGCACACCATGGAGCGGTTCCGCACCTGCTTCTACCGCCCGATGCTCTCGTCCTCCGACAACTACGAGCGCTGGATGCGCAACGGCGCCAAGGACACCGCCATCCGCGCCGGCGAGCTCTACAAGAAGAAGCTCGACGAGTACGAACCGCCGCCCCTCGACGAAGCCATCCGCGAGGAGCTGGCGGCGTACGTCGTCCGCCGCCGCGCGGAGCTGGGCGACTGAACACCGATTCGTCAGGATTCCCGCGCTGCGAGTACCCGCCAGATCGCTGACGAATCGGTGGGGGGTCAGTGGAAGACGACGGTCCGGTCGCCGTTGAGCAGCACCCGCGTCTGGGAGTGCCAGCGCACTGCGCGCGAGAGCACCTGTGCCTCCACGTCCTGGCCTGCGGTCACCAGCTGCTCGGCGGAGTAGGTGTGGTCGACCCGCACCACGTCCTGCTCGATGATCGGGCCCTCGTCGAGGTCGGGGGTGACGTAGTGGGCGGTCGCACCGACCAGCTTGACCCCGCGGTCGAAGGCCTGGTGGTAGGGGCGAGCGCCCTTGAAGCTCGGCAGGAACGAGTGGTGGATGTTGATCACCCTGCCGTCGAGGCGGCGGCACACGTCGTCGGAGAGCACTTGCATGTAGCGGGCCAGCACGATCAGGTGGACGTCCAGGTCCTCGACCAGGCCCATCAGCCGCGCCTCGGCCTCCGCCTTGGTGTCCGGCGTGACCGGCAGGTGGTGGAAGTCGAGCCCGTAGGACTTCACCAGCGGCTCGGCGTCGAGGTGGTTGGACACCACCGCAGCCACCTCGATCTGCAAAGACCCGGTGCTCTGACGGAACAGCAGGTCGTTGAGGCAGTGCTGCTGCTTGGAGACCATGATCAGCGTCCGGTACGGCGCGTGCGCCGACCACAGCTCGAAGGTCATGTCGAACTGCTCAGCGGTCGCCGCGAAGTCCGCGCGCAGCTCCTCGGCACCCACCTGCTGGGCCACCTCGAAGTCGATGCGCATGAAGAACCGGCCCAGCCGCCGGTCGCCGTACTGCTGGCTCTCCCTGATGTCGCCGTCGTGCTCCACCAGGAAGGTCGTGACGGCGTGCACGATGCCGGGGCGGTCCGGGCACGAGAGCACGAGCACGAAGTCACCGGCGGGATCGCCGGCCTCGTCGGTGCGCTGGTCGGGCGTCATCACCCTCACCGCCTCCCTGATCCGTCATCGACACCGTTGCGGTGACCGGAACGCAGTCTGCGATACGCAACAGTCTCTGCGCTAGGGTGCGGCGCATGGCGAGCGAGGCCGCGTCCAACGGACCCAGCCTGCTCGCGACCACCAACGGCGACCAGCAGGGCGCGACGGTCCAGTCGGTCGACCGGGCTCTGACCATTCTCGAGGTGCTCGCCCGTGACGGCGAGGCCGGGGTCACCGACATCGCCAGCGAGCTCGGCGTCCACAAGTCGACTGCGTTCCGGCTGCTGGCCACCTTGGAGACCCACCGCCTCGTCGAGCAGGACGGCGACCGCGGCCGTTACCGGCTCGGGGTCGGCAACCTGCGCCTGGCCGGCGCGACGACCGCGCGCCTCGACCTGGTGCAGGAGGCCCGCCCGGTCTGCCGTCAGCTGGCGGCCGACACCGGCGAGACCGTCAACATCACCGTCCGATCGGAGACCTCGGCGCTCTACCTCGACCAGGTGGCCGGCTCCTCGGCGCTGCAGTCCCACAACTGGGTCGGCCAGCACATCCCCCTGCACGCGACGAGCAACGGCAAGGTGCTGGTCAGCGAGCTCGACGACGCGATGCTGAAGCGGGCGGTGCGCGAGCTCCCGCGCTACACCACCCACACGGTCACCACGCTCGCCAAGCTGCGGGCCGAGCTCACCGTGGTGCGCGAGCAGGGGTACGCCGTCGCGGTCGACGAGCTCGAGACGGGCCTGACCGCCGCCGCCGCACCCATCCGCAACGCGCACGGTGACGTGATCGCGTCGATGAGCGTCTCGGGCCCCAGCTTCCGGCTCGATGGGGAACGTCTCGAGCACACGGTGCCGCTCCTGCTGGCCGCCGCCCTCGAGGTGTCGCACCGGCTCGGCTGGGGCGAGCGCGAGTAACGGGTTCGTCACTACCGCTCCCAGACCGCTCACAGGCCTTGACGTGTGGCGCAGGTCACCTATTCTGCCCACAGGGCCAGTTGCGGAACAAGCAATGCGTTGCGAATAACGCAACAATCACCCGGGTGACGCAGCGGGCGTGAGCGTAGGAGCGCGTGGTGCCGGACCTCTACGTCGACGGAGCGTGGACAAGCGCGCGCTCGGGTGAGACGCGGACGATCCGGTGCCCCGCCGACGGGACCGAGGTCGCGGTGGTCGACGAGGCCGGCCCGGAGGACACGGGTGCGGCGATCGCCGCGGCCTACGCCGCCTTCCACGGCGGACCCTGGCGCAACACGTCGGCGCGCGAGCGCGGCGACCTGCTGCTGCGCGTCGCCGACCTGCTCGAGCGAGACGTCGACGTGATCGCCAGGGCGGAGTCGCTCGACACCGGCAAGCGACTGGTCGAGAGCGAGTACGACGTCGCCGACGTCGTCTCGGTCTTCCGCTACTACGGCCGGGTCGCCGCCGAGGACGCAGGGCGGATCGTCGACACCGGCAACCCCGACGTCGTCAGTCGCGTCGTGCACGAGCCGATCGGCGTGTGCGGGCTCATCGCCCCTTGGAACTACCCGCTCCTCCAGGCGTCCTGGAAGGTCGCGCCCTGCCTGGCCGCCGGCAACACGTTCGTGCTCAAGCCCAGCGAGCTCACCCCGCACACCTCGATGCACCTGATGCGCGTCCTGGAGGAGGCCGGGCTCCCTGCGGGCGTCGGCAACCTGGTGCTCGGCGCCGGGCCGCAGGCCGCGGCACCGCTCGCGAGCGACCCGCGCGTCGACCTGGTCTCGTTCACCGGCGGCCTGACCACCGGCCGCGTCGTGATGGCGGCCGCGGCCCCGACGGTCAAGCGGGTCGCCCTCGAGCTCGGTGGCAAGAACCCCAACATCGTCTTCGCCGACGCCGACCTCGACGTGGCCCTCGACTTTGCACTCACGGCGGTGTTCCTGCACTCCGGCCAGGTCTGCTCGGCCGGGGCCCGCCTGGTGGTCGAGGAGTCGATCCACGACACCTTCGTCGACGCGCTCGTGGAGCGAGCGTCGTCGATCCGGCTCGGTGGCCCGTTCGACGACAAGGCCGAGACCGGCGCCCTGATCAGCGCCGCCCACCGCGAGAAGGTGGCGGCGTACGTCGCCGCCGGCATCGCCGAGGGGGCCGTGCTGCGCTGCGGTGGCAGCGCCCCGGACGACCCGGCCCTCGCCGGGGGCTTCTACTTCCTGCCCACGATCCTCGACGGCTGCACGAGCAGCATGTCGGTCACCCAGGACGAGTCGTTCGGCCCGGTGCTGACGGTGGAGACCTTCACCGACGAGGACGACGCAGTGACGATCGCGAACGACAGCCAGTACGGGCTGGCAGGCGCCGTGTGGACCCAGGACTCCGGCAAGGGCCAGCGGGTGGCCGGGCGGCTGCGGATGGGCACCGTGTGGATCAACGACTACCACCCCTACGTGCCCCAGGCCGAGTGGGGCGGCTACAAGCAGTCGGGCGTCGGCCGCGAGCTCGGCGAGGCGGGTCTGGCGGAGTACCGCGAGACCAAGCACGTCTGGCACAACATCCGGCCCGCCGAGCAGCGCTGGTTCTCCGGCGACGCCGTCGATGCGGGAGCCGGCGGATCCATGGGGAAGCCATGAACGAGCGCTACGACGTGGTGATCGTGGGCGGCGGCTCGGCCGGCTGCGCGCTGGCCAACCGGCTCTCGGCCGACTCCGCGACCACCGTGCTGCTGCTCGAGGCCGGCCGGTCCGACGTACGGGTCGATCCCTTCATCCACATGCCTGCCGCCCTGCCGATCCCCATCGGCAACCCGCTCTACGACTGGCGCTACCGCACCGACCCCGAGCCCCACCTCGACAACCGACGCGTCTACCACGCGCGCGGCAAGGTGCTCGGCGGCTCCTCGAGCATCAACGGGATGATCTTCCAGCGCGGCAACCCGATGGACTACGAGCGCTGGGCCTCCGAGGCGGGCCTGAAGGAGTGGGACTACGCCCACTGCCTGCCCTACTTCAAGCGGATGGAGAAGCTGCTGCTGCCCGACGGCAGCAACGGCGCCGACGCGTGGCGTGGTGGCGACGGGCCGCTGGTCCTCGAGCGCGGGCCTGCCGAGAACCCGCTGTTCACCGCGTTCTTCGCAGCGACCGAGCAGGCCGGCTATCCCCGCACCGACGACGTCAACGGCTACCGCCAGGAGGGCTTCGCGCGCTTCGACCGCAACGTCCACCGCGGGCGTCGCCTGTCCGCCGCCCGCGCCTACCTCCACCCGGTCCGCCGACGTAGCAACCTGACGGTCCAGACGCTGGCCCGGGTCACCGGCGTGCGCTTCTCCGGCAACCGGGCGGTCGGCGTCGACTACCTCCGAGGTGGCCGGCTGCGTCGCAGCGTCGCCGCCGGAGAGGTGATCCTGTGCGGCGGCGCGATCGCCAGCCCCCAGCTGCTCCAGCTCTCCGGAGTCGGCGACGAGTCGCTGCTGCGGGGCCACGGCATCCCCGTCGTCCAGCACCTGCCGGGTGTGGGCGAGAACGCCCAGGACCACCTCGAGGTCTATGTCCAGCACGCCTCGAAGCTGCCGGTGTCCATCGCCCCCGGCCTGCGGTGGCGGGCCAGGCCCGGCATCGCCTACCAGTGGCTCGTCCACCGCCGCGGCCTCGGCGCGACCAACCACTTCGAGGGCGGCGGCTTCGCGCGCAGCAACGACCTCGTCGCCTACCCCAACCTGATGTTCCACTTCCTCCCGGTGGCGGTCCGCTACGACGGCTCGGCGCCGACCGAGGGCCACGGCTACCAGGTGCACGTCGGCCCGATGTACGCCGACACCCGCGGCTGGGTGCGGATCCGCTCGCGCGACCCGAGGACGCACCCCTCGCTGCAGTTCAACTACCTCTCCACCGAGACCGACCGGCGCGAGTGGGTCGAGGCGATCAGGGTGACCCGCGAGATCCTCTCCCAGCCGGCCTTCGCCGACTACGACAACGGCGAGCTGTCGCCCGGACCCGACGTCGAGACCGACGAGCAGATCCTGGACTGGGTCCGCGCCGACGCGGAGACCGCGCTGCACCCGTCGTGCACGGCGGCCATGGGAGTCGACGAGATGTCGGTCGTCGACCCCACCTCGATGCGGGTGCACGGCGTCGACGGCCTGCGCGTCGTGGACGCCTCGGTCTTCCCGTTCGTGACCAACGGCAACATCTACGCCCCCGTGATGATGGTGGCCGAGAAGGCCGCCGACCTGATCGCCGGCAACACCCCGCTGCCGCCGGCCGAGGTGCCGTACTACCGGCACCGCGAGGGCAGCCCGCTCTTCCCGCCCGGCGACAGCCGCAACCGAGAGGTCCCCTCATGACCGCCACCGCTCAGCCCACCACCCCTGCCGCCAACGCCGAGGGCGGCTCCGACGACGTCGCGGTGCACGTCGAAGGGCTCTGGAAGATCTTCGGCCCCAAGGCCGACGCGATCATGAAGACCGAGGACGCCAAGCTCACGCGCAAGGAGCTGCAGGAGAAGACCGGCCACGTCGTCGGCATCCGCGACGTCGGCTTCGAGGTCGCGCCCGGCGAGGTCTTCGTGGTGATGGGTCTCTCGGGCTCCGGCAAGTCGACCCTGGTGCGACTGCTGACCCGGCTGATCGAGCCGACGGCCGGCACCGTGAAGCTCTACGGCGAGGACATCACCGCGATGTCCGACAAGGCGCTGCTCGACACGCGACGCCGCAAGGTCTCCATGGTCTTCCAGCACTTCGGCCTGCTGCCGCACCGCAAGGTCGTCGACAACATCGCGTTCGGGCTCGAGGTGCGCGGCGAGAACAAGGGAGGCCGGCGCAACCGCGCCCAGGAGATGGTCGACCTGGTAGGCCTGTCCGGCTACGAGAACAACTACCCTGACGAGCTCTCCGGCGGCATGCAGCAGCGCGTCGGCCTGGCCCGCGCCCTCGCGGCCGACCCCGACATCTTGATGTTCGACGAGCCGTTCTCCGCCCTCGACCCGTTGATCCGCCGCGACATGCAGAACGAGGTCATCCGGCTGCACCACGAGGTCGGCAAGACGATGGTCTTCATCACCCACGACCTGGCAGAGGCCCTCAAGCTGGGAGACCGGATCCTGATCATGCGCGACGGCGAGATCGTCCAGATCGGCACCCCCGACGAGGTGGTCGGCGCGCCGGCCGACGACTACGTCCGCGACTTCACCAGCGACGTCCCCAAGTCCCACGTGCTGACCCTGAAGTGGGTGATGCGTGACCCGGGGCCCGGTGACGTGGACGCCGACAGCCCGGTCCTGCAGTCCCACCAGATCGTCCGCGACGCCGCTCGTATCGTGCTCGATCACGACGGACCGTGCCGGGTGGTCGAGGGCGACAAGGTCGTGGGCGTGGTCGACGACCAGGACATCCTGCGCGTCGTGGTCGCCGAAGAAGGCCTGCAGTGACCGCGACCGACAACAGGGACGCCACCGCGCTCGCCACGATCAAGGAGCAGCTCCCGTACGTCGAGCAGCGCAAGCCGCGTCGTACCGGCCTGAAGCTCCTCGGCATCCTGGTGTTCTGGCTGGTCGGCTTCTTCGCCCTCCAGGGCCAGATGACGAAGGCCCTGGGTCTGCAGGACACCACGGAGCTGCACCAGCAGCTCAACGAGGCGCGCGACTGGGTCCAGCTCGAGGGCGCAGACAACTGGTTCCTCGGCGGCGTCCTCGGCGGTATCTCTGACGCCCTCAACGCCATCGTCCTGTTCTTCCAGGAGCTGATCGCCATCCCGGCGTTCCCGCGTCCGGTTCCCGAGATCGGCTGGCTCGGGGTCGTCGCCCTGGGGGCGTGGATCACCTACGCCGTCGCCGGGCTGCGCTCGACGATCCTGGTCACCCTCACCCTGCTGTTCTTCGGCGTCGTCGACCTGTGGTCCGACAGCATGGACACGCTCATCATCACGCTGCTCGCCGTCGTGATCTGCATGGCGTTCGGCATCCCGCTTGGCATCTGGATGGCTCGCAGCAAGGCCGTTTCCAACTCCGTCACGCCGGTCCTCGACATCATGCAGACGTTCCCGCCGTTCTGCTACCTGGCCCCGCTCGCCCTGTTCTTCGGCATCGGCTCGGCGTGCGCGCTGGTGCTGACGATCATCTATGCGCTGCCCCCGATCGTGCGGATCACCGAGCACGGCATCCGCTCGGTCTCTCCGACGACGCAGGAGGCGGCCCGGTCGCTGGGACTGACCGGGCGGCAGATGCTGCGCTCGGTGCAGCTGCCGATGGCTCGCCGCACCATCGTCGTCGGCATCAACCAGTGCATGATGGCCGCGCTGTCGATGGCCACCATCGCCGCCTTGGTCAACGGACCCGGACTCGGCAAGCCCGTGGTCGCAGCGCTCCAGACGCTGAACGTCGGCGCAGCGTCCGTCGCCGGGCTGGCCATCGTGTTCATGGCGATCATGCTCGACCGCACCACGACAGCCGCCAGTGAGCGAGGCACCGGCCGCACCAACGTCGGCTCGGCGAGCGGCATGGGCGTGATGCTGACGGGCGTCGTTCTCGAGCGGCTGCCGAGGTGGGCCACCGAGGACGCCGGCCGTGGCCAGCGGCTGCCGCGCGTCACCACCGCAGGTCGGTGGCTGCTGCTGTCGGTGCTGTTCATCCCGGTCGCCGTGTGCGTGTACCTCTCCCGCCAACAGCTCAACTTCGCGGTGTTTCCCGACGTCAGCGAGACGCCGGTGCTGAAGTGGATCAGCGGGCCCGAGCTGACCCGCCTGATCAACGAGTTCACCGACTGGTTCGTCGGCAACGTCGACACCTTCACGATCTGGGTCAAGGACCAGGTGACCTTGTATCTGATCAACCCGTTGCAGGACCTGCTGTCGCAGTCCCCGTGGTGGGTGATGGCGATCGTGCTGCTGGCCGTGGCCTACGTGCTGGGCGGCTGGCGGCCGGCGGCGATCACGGTGGTGTGCGAGGCGGTCATCCTCTGGACCGGCCTCTGGAACGACACGATGGTCACCTTGTCGATGACGCTGATCGCCACTGCGCTGGTGATGGTGATCGCCGTCGGCCTCGGTGTGGCGATGGGACGCAGCCGGCGGGCCGACGTGTCGATCCGGCCGTTCCTGGACGCCTTCCAGGTGATCCCACCGTTCGTGTATCTCGTGCCGGCCCTTGCGTTGTTCGCTCCCGGTCGGTTCACCGCCATCATGGCGGCCACGGCGTACGCCGTCCCTATCGCCACCAAGCTGGTCGCGGACGGCATCCGTGGCGTCTCGCCCACGACGGTCGAGGCGGCCCGGTCAACCGGCAGCACCCGCTGGCAGATGATCTCCAAGGTCCAGCTGCCGATGGCTCGCGAGTCGCTGGTGCTGGCCACCAACCAGGGTCTCCTCTACGTGCTGTCGATGGTTGTCATCGGCGGCATGGTCGGCGGCGGCAGCCTCGGCTACATCGTGGTCTCGGGCTTCTCGCAGGACCAGCTGTTCGGGAAGGGCCTCGCCGCCGGAATCGCCATCGCGGCGCTCGGCGTGATGCTCGACCGGATCGCCCGATACGCAGCGGCGCGCTATGGCCGCTGAGCACCACCAGCACACACGCTTCCTCCGCGGCGGTCGCGGAGACGAAGGAAGGATGAAACGGATGCCACGACGACCACGCCGTACCTGGCTGCTCGCGCTCGCAGCGGTGGTAGGCCTCGGCCTGACCGCGTGCGGCGGGGGCGACATCAGCGAGACCACGACTGAAACCGCCGGCGACTGCGGCGACCTGAGGATCGCGATCAACCCCTGGACCGGTTATGTCTCCAACGCGCACGTCATCGGCCAGGTGGCGAAGACGGAGCTCGGCTGCAACGTCACCTACCCGGAGGTGAAGGAGGAGGTCGGCTGGCAGGGGATGGCCGACGGCTCCATCGACACCATCGTCGAGAACTGGGGACACCCCGACCTCGTCAAGAAGTACATCGACGAGCAGGGCGCGGTCGAGGACGCCGGTCTGACCGGCAACGACGGCATCATCGGCTGGTACGTCCCGCCGTGGCTGGCCGAGGAGCACCCGGACGTCCTGAGCTGGGAGAACCTCAACAAGTACGCCGAGGAGTTCTCGACCTCTGAGTCGGGAGGCAAGGGCCAGCTGCTCGACGGCGACCCGTCCTACGTCACCAACGACGAGGCCCTGGTCAAGAACCTCGACCTGAACTTCCAGGTGGTCGTCGGCGGTAGTGAGGCGGCGCTGATCCAGAGCTTCAGGTCGGCCGAGGAGAACAAGACCTGGCTGCTGGCCTACTTCTACGAGCCGCAGTGGTTCTTCGACGAGCTGGACCTGCAACGCGTGGAGCTGCCTCCCTACGAAGAGGGCTGCGACGCCGATGCTGCCAAGGTGGACTGCGACTATCCGCCGTACGCCTTGAACAAGCTGATCTCGACCAAGTTCGCGGACTCTGACTCACCGGCCGTGGACCTGATCAAGAACTTCGAGTGGACCAACGAGGACCAGAACCTGGTCTCGAAGTACATCGCCGAGGACGGCATGGACCCCGACGAGGCCGCGCAGAAGTGGATCGACGAGAACCCCGACAAGGTCGACGCCTGGCTGGGCTGAGCTCCGCCAGCTAGCGACGACGCCGAGCGCGCCGACCCGTGCCCGGTCGCACTTGACCCGGCACGGGTCGTCGCGCCACACTCGAACACTGTTCCCTATAGCGCAATGTAGTGCGTGATACGCAACAAGGAGAAAGCCGTGGCAGACGTTCCCGGAACCGCGCGCTGCGTCGTGATCGGTGCCGGCATCGTCGGCAACAGCCTGGTCCACCACCTGGCCCGGCTGGGCTGGCGCGACATCGTGCAGCTCGACCAGGGCCCGCTGCCCAACCCCGGCGGATCGACAGGCCACGCGTCGAACTTCATCTTCCTGACCGACCACTCCCGCGAGATCACCGACCTGACTCTCGACTCGGTCGAGCAGTACCAGGAGCTCGGAGTCTTCACCCAGTGCGGCGGCTTCGAGGTGGCCCGCACCGAGGAGCGGATGGAGGAGCTGCGGCGACGGATGTCGTCGGCCCGCGCGTGGGGCATCGAGGGTGAGCTGGTCACGCCGGAGTTCGTGCAGGAGAAGGTGCCGTTCCTCGACAAGGACCAGATCGTCGGCGCGTTCTGGCAGCCCGGCGTCGGCGTGGTCGACTCGCTGCGCGCGGGCACGATCATGCGCGAGCGTGCCCTGGAGGCGGGTGCCCTCACCGTCGTCCCGAACGTCCAGGTCACCGGCCTCGACGTCGAGGACGGCCGGATCCGGCGGGTGCGCACCGACAAGGGCGACATCGAGGCCGAGACGGTCGTCATCGCCTGTGGGGTGTGGAGCCCCAAGATCGGCGACATGGCGGGCGTCAGCATCCCGCTCACCCCGGCGGTGCACCAGATGATCAGCGTCGGCCCCTGCCCGCAGCTGGCCGAGCGCGAGGGCGAGATCTCGTTCCCGATCGTGCGCGACATGGACACCTACTGCTACGAGCGGCAGCACGGCGCCGACATGGAGGTCGGCTCCTACGCCCACCGCGCGATCCTCCACGAGCCCGAGGACATCCCGACGATCGAGCAGTCCAAGCTCTCCCCGACCGAGCTCCCCTTCACCTCCGACGACTTCGACCTCCAGCTCGAGCAGGCCTACGAGCTGATGCCAGAGCTGCTCGGGGCCGAGGGCGCCGAGATGCGCTACGCCATCAACGGCCTGCTGTCGCTGACCTGTGACGGCAGCCCGATCCTGGGCGAGAGCCACGTCAAAGGGCTCTGGAGCGCCGCGGCCGTGTGGATCAAGGAGGGCCCGGGCGTCGGCCGCGCGGTCGCGGAGTGGATGACCCAGGGCTGGTCCGAGATCGACGTCGCCCACAGCGACATCGCGCGGTTCCACCCCCACCAGATGCGTCGCGAGCACACCCGGCTGCGCACCACCGAGTCGTTCATCAAGACCTACGGCATCATCCACCCGGCCGAGCAGTACGAGTCCGACCGCGACCAGCGGCGTTCACCGATGTATGAGTCCGAGCAGAAGCTCGGGGCCGTCTTCTTCGAGACCGCGGGCTGGGAGCGGCCGTTCTGGTACGAGTCCAACGCCGGCCTCGTCGAGCAGTACGGCGACGCGGTGATGCCGCGCGAGCACGAGTGGGACGCGCGCTGGTGGAGCCCGATCATCAACGCCGAGCACCTGCGGATGCGCGAGGCCGCGGCGGTGATCGACCTGAGTGCCTTCCAGGTCCTCGACATCACCGGTCCGGGCTCACTCGCCAGCGTGCAGGGCACCTGCGTCGCCCAGTGCGACGTACCGGTCGGCAAGGTGATCTACACGCCCGTGCTCGACGGGCACGGCGGCTTCCGCTCCGACCTGACCGTGATGCGTCTCGGCGAGGACCGATTCCGCGTCGTCACCGGCGGCGCCCACGGCATGGCCGACCGCCAGTGGTTCACCGACCACCTCGTCCAGGCAGACGGTGACACCACCACGTTGACCGACCGCACCGACGAGGTCGGCACCATCGGCCTCTGGGGGCCGCGCGCGCGCGACATCCTGTCGTCGCTTACCCGAGACGACGTCTCGCACGAGGGCTTCCCGTTCCTGACCTGCCGCGAGATCACCGTCGGAGGAAATGGCCGCGACCTGACCGTCCTGGCTTCCCGCATCTCCTACGTCGGCGAGCTGGGATGGGAGCTCTACGTCGGCATGGACGATGCCGCCGAGCTCTGGGAGCGGCTGCTGGCTGCCGGCGAGCAGCACGGCGTCATCCCTGCCGGCATCGGCGTCTACGGCACGACCGGTCGCATCGAGAAGGGCTACCGCGCCTACGGTTTCGAGCTGGATGCCGAGCGCACCATCGTCGAGGCGGGCATGCAGCGGCCGAAGGTCAAGGCGGCCGACTTCGTGGGCAAGGAGGCGTATCTCGCTCAACGGGAGGCTCTGTCGACACCTGGCCCAGCCACGGTGCTCTGCACGCTGACGGTCGAGGACCACACGTCAAAGTCCGGGATGAAGCGCTACATGCTCGGTGGGGAGCCGATCCTCGCGAAGGATGGCGGCCCGCTCACCGACGGGCACGGCCACCACCCCTACGTCACCACCGCCGGCTCGGCGCCGTCGCTCGGCAAGCACGTCCTGCTGGCCTACCTGCCGCCGGAGCAGGCGGTGATCGGCACCGAGCTCGCGGTCTCCTACATGGAGGAGCTCTATCCCGTGACCGTCCGGTCCGTCGACGCGACGCCGCTGCTCGACCCGGCGAACGAGCGGCTGCGATGACGAACGTTCTTGTCTGCGTGAAGCGGGTCCCCGACAGCACCGAGGAGATCGTCCTCACCGAGGACGGCCAGGCCGTGGACGGGCGTCGCTCCGGCTTCACGATGAGTGCCCACGAGGAGTGCGCGGTCGAGCTCGCCGTCCAGACGGTCGCCGGCGAGGGGGAGGCCACCGTGCTCACGCTCGGCGACGCCGAGGCGGTCGAGCAGCTGCGCGCCGCGCTCGCCGTCGGCTGCACGGCCGCCACCCAGGTCGTCGCCGAGCCGCATCTGTTCGGCCCGTCCGACGTCGCCCGCGAGATCGCCGCGGTGGTGCGCGACCACGAGGCTGCCGGCCGCACCTACGACCTCGTGCTGCTCGGCAACGACGCGGCAGACAGCGGCGACTTCCAGGTCGGCATCCGGCTGGCCTACGAGCTGGGCCGCCCGGTGGTCAACGGTGCCTCGACGCTGTCGGTCGAGGACGCTGGTGAGGGCGGGCGGGTCGTGGTCGCCCGCGGCGCGGGGCCGGAGGGAGAGGAGACCTACCGGGTGCCGCTGCCGGCCGTGGTGACGATCCGCGAGGGCGGCGTCGAGCCGCGCTATCCGTCGGTCCCTGGTCGCATCAAGGCCAAGAAGGTGCCCGTCGAGGAGCGGCAGCCGGTCGCCGAGCCGACCGGTCCCGCACGGGTGCGGATGACCCTGCCGCCGCCGACTCCGAGCGCCGTACAGATCCTCGGCGAGGGGCCGGCCGCCGCCCCAGCGGTCGTCGACATCCTCGAGAAGCTGGGGGTGCTGAGCCGATGATCCTCGTCCTCGTCGAGACCGACCTCGAGGGCGCCGCGACCGAGGTCTCCCTGGAGGCCGTCACGTTCGCACGCGACCTCTCGGCAGCGGGCAACGGCGTTCCCGTCGACGCCGTCGTCGTCGGCGCCGTGTCCGACGACCTGCGCAAGGAGCTCGCGGCGTACGGCGTCCGCACTGTGCACCGCGTCGGCGGCGCCGGCGTCGACGCCTTCTCCGGAGCTGGCTGGGCGTCCGCCATCCTCGCCGTGCGCGAGGCCGCCGGCTCGGTCGTGGTGCTGGCCGCCGGCACCGACCGCGGCAACGAGCTGATGGCCCACGTCGCCGCTCGCGCCGAAGTGCCGATGGCCGCCAACGTGCTGTCGTTCTCCGGGCTTTCGCCCTTCGTGGTGACCCGCCAGGTGGTGGGCGGCGCGGCGCTGGAGGAGATGAACCTGCACCAGCGGCCGGCGGTGTTCAGCGTCGCTGGTCACGCCGTCGAGGCCCGGCCCGCCGCCGAGCCGGGCGCGGCCGACGTGGTCGAGCACCAGCCCGAGATCGACGCACAGGACCTGCTGGCCCGGGTGGTCTCGACCGAGGAACCGGAGCCCGACCTGTCCGGCGCGCTGGCCTCGGCCCGGGTGGTGGTTGGGGCGGGGCGTGGCGTTGGCGGCGCCGAAAAGTTCGACGACGTGCTCGAGCTGACCAGTCTCCTGGGCGGCACCCTGGGCGTCTCGCGGGTGGTCACCAGCGCCGGCTGGCGACCGCACCACGAGCAGGTCGGACAGACCGGCAGCCGGATCTCCCCGGAGCTCTACGTCCCCTGTGGGATCAGTGGCGCCATCCAGCACTGGGCGGGCTGCGCCTCGGCCAAGCACATCCTGGCGATCAACTCCGACGCCGAGGCGACCATGGTGACCCGGGCGACCTGGGCGGTCATCGGCGACCTCCACGAGATCGTCCCGGCCATCAACGCCGAGATCAGGCGGCGCGGCTTCGGCGGCTGACTGCCCGCTGCCGGTCATTGACTGAACGTTCAGTCTGGGACAGAGTCGGCCCGTGGACAGGGTCGACGCGATTGTGGTGGGCGGCGGCACGGTCGGGGGATGGGCGGCGTGCTTCCTCGCCGAAGCGGGGCTGTCGGTCGTGCTCGTCGAGGCTGCGACGCTCGGCAGCGGCGCCAGCAGCCGGGCGGCCGGGATGGTTCGCGCCCAGGGTGGCACCGAGGCCGCGATCCGGCTCGGGCTCTTCAGCCGCGAGTTCTACTCCTCGCAGCGCGACCACTACCCGTTGGACTCCGGATTCGTCGCCCAGGGCTACCTGATGCCGTGCTTCAGCGATGACGAGGCCGCGGCCGCGGCCGAGCGGATCGCCCTCCAACGGTCGCTCGGGCTCGACGTCGAGTGGCTCGACGCCGACGAGTTGGACCGCAGGAAGACCGGGTTGGCGCCGGGCGTCACGCACGGGGCGTCGTACGCCGCGGGCGACGGCTACCTCGACGCACCCCGCAACGTGCTGGCCTACACCGCCGCGCTCGTCGGCCTCGGCGTCGACGTGCACGAGCATTGCGCGTTCATCGCACTCCGGGTCACCGACGGTCGGGCGGTCGGCGTCGAAACCGCCGCGGGCCCGATCGAGGCCGAGGCCGTCGTGCTGACAGGCGGCCCCGATCTCGCTGCGGTCGGTGCGCTGGCCGGCGGGCGGATCGCCGCCGGCGGCACCCGCCATCAGGTGGTCGTCACGGCTCCTCTGCCCGTGGACGTGCACGAGCTTCCGATGGTGTTCGACGTCGCGTCGGGGATCTACTGGCGACCGGGCGAGGACGGCGGCCTGCTCTGGGGGATGAGCAACCCGGACGAGCAGCCTGGCCGCGCCCGTGAGTTCGACTGGGACTACTTCGAGCGGATGCGGGCACGCGTCGCGATGCTGTTCCCCGCGACGGCAGGACTCGGCGTACGCCGCGCGTGGGCAGCCACCATCGACTACACGCCCGACCACCTGCCGATCATCGGCCCGCTCCTACGCGACGACGGGCCGGTCGCCGGCACCGTCGTCGCGAGCGCCGGAGGTCACGGGATGATGTGGGGTCCCGGCGTCGCCCGCGCGGCCGCCGACCTGGTCGTGGCGGGCCGCACCGACCTGCTCGACCTCACCGACCTCGGCCTCGACCGTTTCGACGCCGACGGACGCAGCCGCCTTGCCGCCGACCCGATCGCCCTTCCCTTCCCGCAAAGGACGCACTGATAGATCAGGGGGAGATGCTCAGCCTCGATCCGCGGCGGCGAAGTCGACCTCGAGGAAGTCGGCCACCTCGCTCGTCCACCGGTCGGCCACGAACGCGACGTGGTCGGGGTGAGCGTTGTACGCGTCGTACGCCGCGCGGTCGGCGAACTCCATCGAGACGCCGTGCCGAAAGGCGTTCTTCGGGCTGATCTCGGCCATCACCTCGAACGCCGCGACGCCGGGGATCGCAACCAGGGCGCGCAGGGCGTCGAGGAACGTCGCCTCCTCGGCGCTTCCTTCCGCGTGGTGCAGGGTGAACGCGACGCTGTGCCGGATGCGAGGACCGGAGAGGGCTGCCATGCGCATGACGGTAGTCGTGACCCGACGCCGAGGCCGCTTCACTTGCAGCATTCGCTGATTGAGATCCGCCGGCGTACGAGGTCATCGTCCTCAGCGGTTGTCGCCTGACCCACCGAGGACGGCGCGACGCTGCCGGTCGGCGAGTTTGTCGACATTGCGTTGTGCGACGTCGTTCAGGGACAGACCCAAGAAGTTCGCCAGGACCGCGGCGTACCAAAGGACGTCGCCGAGCTCGGCGGCCATGTCGTCACGATCGAGCTGAGCCAGATCGCTGTTCTGATCACGGACCAGCTTCTTGACCTTCTCGGCGATCTCGCCCGTCTCGCCAACCAAGCCGAGGACCAGGTGCATGAACTCGTCTGGGGCATCCCGGTCGCGGGCTGTGCGCATCGCGGCGCGCTGGTAGTCGTCGCACTCCATGGCGGCCAACGTAGCGATCTCCTCGACGCGTCGAGCCAAGGTGCTCCCTGAGCGCTCGCACCTCGGCCAGATCCGGGCGGCGCGTCAGCGCGGGACGCGCACCAGCAGCCGCCCGTGGATGCAGGTCGCGCGCAGCTCGCGACCCGGGCCGATTGCGTCGCCGTCGAGCTGCCGCGGGGTGTCGGCGGAAGCCCGGATCACGACGGTGTGGCCGGTCATCCGACCGATCGTGTCGTCGGTGCGCTGGCCCTTGCTGAGCACTCGCGCGACCAGCGGCACCCAGGACAGGAACCGCTTCGGGTACAGCAGCACCACATCGAGTACGCCGTCGTCGATCGCGGCGTTGGGCAGCAGCGGCATGCCGGCCTGGAGATAGCCGACGTTGCCGACGACCACGGTCCGCGCCCGGTGGGAGGTGAACTCCGCGCCGTCGACGGAGACCTCGATCTTGACCACGGGTGACATCACCGCCCTGAGGCCCGAGATGACGTAGGCGAACCAGCCGACCTTCTTCTTGATGTCCTCGTTGACGCCCTCCATGATCGCGGCGTCCAGGCCCATGCCCGCCATCACCATGAAGTGGGTGTCGTCGAACCCGTCGCCGCTGACCTCCGCCAGGTCGATGGCACGGTCCTGGCCGTTGAGGGCCACGTCGATGGCCGAGCGCAGGAACAGCGGGATCTCGAGGTTGCGGGCGAGCAGGTTGCCGGTGCCGGCCGGCACGATGCCGACCGGGATGCCGGTGCCGGCCAGCTCGGCGCAGACCTCGCGCACCGTCCCGTCGCCGCCGCAGACCAGCACCAGGTCGGCGCCCGCGACTGCGGCGGCCTCGGCCATGCCCGTGCCCGGGTCCTCGACCGTCGTGTACTGCCACGTCGGCGTCGACCAGCCCGACTCGAGGGCCATGGCCGTCACGATCGTGCGGAACGCCGCGACGTCCTCGACCTTGATCGGGTTGACGATCACGGCCAGCTGGCGCGCGCTCGGGATCGCGTCGACCAGTGGCAGCTCCTTTGCCGCATGACTCCGTGGCAGCGGGTTGTAGACCGCGAGGCCGAGCAGCACGACGCCGATGCCCAGCAGCGTGCCGCCGATGACGTCGGTCGGGTAGTGGCGGCCCAGCAGCACGCGGTCGGCCCAGATCATCAGGACCATCAGCACCGCGGCGACGTACGCCGCCCGCCGGGCGCTGGAGCGACGTACGAACATGATCGCGAAGACGACGAGGACGCCCATCAACGCGGTCATCGACGAGGTGTGGCCGGAGGGGAACGAGCGACTCTCGATGAGCTGCACGGGGTCCTGCCAGTCGGGACGGTCCCTGCCGATCCAGATCTTCACGAGGCTCGTCACCAGCCAGGTGACGAACGAGACGGCGACCAGATAGACGGCCGCCCGTCGATGCTTCTTCCACCACAGCAGCCCGGCGATGATGGCTGTGTAGATCGCCATCGGGATCGTGTTGAAGGCGTCCTCGATGAACCGCAGCGTCTGCTGGAGGACGCGATGACCGTCGGCCCAGTCCTCGGCCCGGCGCCCGAAGGTGTCCAGTGCCTCCAGGGGGGAGCGGTCCTGGGTCACCATCAGGGTCAGCACGCCGAAGAGGGCCAGCGATAGGGCTGCCCACAACAGGGTGATGACGCGAGGGCGGTCCAGCACGGCGCAAGTATGCCGGTGGCCTCGCGTCTCTCCCTCATCCGCAAGGGGCTAACTCGGGTGCTGCTCCACGAGAGCCGCCGATAGCCTTACGACATGATCGACCCCCGCCTCCTCCGCGAGGAGCCCGACCGCGTCCGCGCCGCCCAGGCCAAGCGTGGCCTGTCCGACGAGGTGGTCGACCGGGCAATCTCCGCGGACGAGACGCGACGGCACGCGATCGCGGAGTTCGAACGGCTGCGCGGCGAGCAGAAGCAGCTCGGCAAGTTGATCCCGCAGGCCTCGGGCGACGAGAAGGCGGAGCTGCTGACCCAGACCAAGGAGCTCGCCGGACGGGTGAAGGCTGCCGAGGCCGCGCAGACCGAGGCCGAGGACCTGTGGCGCTCGACGCTGATGGAGATCCCCAACGTCGCGGCCGACGAGGCACCGGCCGGCGGCGAGGACGACTACGTCGTGCTGGAGACGATCGGTACGCCACCGGAGTTCGACTTCGAGCCGCGCGACCACGTCGAGCTCGGCCGGATGCTCGGCGCGATCGACCTCGAACGCGGGGCCAAGGTCTCGGGCAGCCGCTTCTACTTCCTCACCGGCATCGGTGCCCAGCTCGAGCTGGCGCTGGTGATGATGGCGATGGACCAGGCGCGCAACACCGGCTTCACCCAGATGATCGCTCCGTCGCTGGTCAAGCCGCGGGCCATGGAGGGCACCGGTTTCCTCGGCCAGGCGGCCGACGACGTCTATCGGATCGAGGGCCAGGACCTCTACCTGGTCGGGACCTCCGAGGTCGCGATGGCGGCGTACCACTCCGACGAGATCCTCGACGGCGGCGCACTCCCGCTGCGCTACGCCGCGTTCAGCCCGTGCTTTCGCAAGGAGGCGGGCTCGCACGGCAAGGACACCCGCGGCATCTTCCGGGTGCACTGGTTCGACAAGGTCGAGATGTTCGTCTACACGACCATGGAGGACTCCTTCGCCGAGCACCAGCGACTGCTGGAGTGGGAGAAGGAGTTCCTCGACAAGCTCGAGCTCCACTACCGCGTGATCGACGTTGCTGCCGGAGACCTCGGCTTGTCGGCGCAGCGCAAGTTCGACTGCGAGGCCTGGATCGCGTCGCAGGGCCGCTTCCGCGAGCTGACGTCGACGTCCAACTGCACCGACTTCCAGACCCGTCGGCTCGACACGCGTGGCCGCTTCGCCGACGGCCAGGTCGGGCCGGTCGCCACCCTCAACGGCACGCTCTGCTCGACCAACCGCCCGATCATCGCCCTGCTCGAGACCCACCAGCAGGCCGACGGCTCGGTCAGGGTGCCGCAGGCGCTGCGGCCCTACCTCGGCGGGCTGGACGTCATCAAGCCGGTCACGTGACGGACGGCTGGCGTCCGCGGCTCGTCGCGCTCGACATTGACGGCACCCTGCTCAAATGGGTGGAGGGCTCCGGACAGACCTACGAGCAGGTCCCGCCGGCCGTGTACGCCGCCGTGCACCGTGCCCTTGACGCCGGCGCGCACGTCGTACTGGCCAGCGGCCGGTCGCCGCACGGCATGACGAAGATCGCCGACCTGCTCGAGATCGCCGCCCCGGACGCGGACGCCGAACGGCTCTGGGTGGTGGCCTCCAATGGTGCCGTGGTGTTCCGCTACCCGCCGGTCGAGGTCGTGCACGAGGAGACCTTCGACGCACGGGCGGCCGTTGCGGCGGTGCTGGAGCACCACCCGACGGCCCTGGTGGCGGTCGAGGAGCGCGGCGTCGGCTATCGCGTCAACCGGCCCTTCCCCACCGGTGAGCTCTCCGGCGCCATGATCATCACCGAGGTTGCCGACCTGCTCGCCGAGCGGGTCAGCCGGGTGATCATCCGCGACCCCGACGCCACCGCCGAGGACTTCGTCGAGCTGGCGGCGCGGCTCGGACTGCACGGCACCGACTACGTCGTGGGCTGGACCGCCTGGATGGACCTCGCGCCGGTCGGGGTCAACAAGGCGTCGGGGCTGGCACACGTGGCCGCGCAGCTCGGGCTCGACGCGGCCGACGTGCTGGCCATCGGCGACGGCCGCAACGACATCGAGATGCTGCGCTGGGCCGGCCGCGGGGTGGCCATGGGGCAGGCCGTCGAGGAGGTCATCGCGGCGGCCGACCACGTCACCGGCACGGTCTTCGAGGACGGCGCCGCCACGGAGCTGGCCCGGTGGTTCCCGTGACCCCGCGCCTGGTCGCCACCGACCTCGACGGCACGCTCGTGCGATCCGATGGCACGGTGTCCGAGCGCACGCAGCAGGTGCTGGTCGAGCTCGATCGCCGCGGGATCCCCGTCGTCTTCGTCACCGGGCGGCCGCTGCGGTGGGCAGCCGAGGTCTTCGACCACGTCGGCGGGCACGGGCTCGCCGTCATCTCCAACGGCGCGCTCGTGTGGGACGTCGCGGGACGGCAGCCGCTGAGGCTGCGCACCATCGAGCCCGACGTGGGGCTCGAGGTGTGCCGGCGGATCCTGGAGGCCATCCCCGGCAGTGCCTTCGCGGTGGAGACCCTTGAGGGCATCGCGCTCGAGCCGGAGTTCCACGAGCGGCACCCGGTGCCAGACGGCAGCCGGCGCGGTCCGATCGCCGAACTGTTCACCGAGCCCGCGCTCAAGGTGCTGGCGCGCCACGAGGAGCTCGGCTATCAGGAGTACTGGGACCGCGCTGCTGCGGCCGCCGGCGACCTGGTGGTCGTCACCTGGTCGTCGACGTCGACCTTGCTGGAGATGAGCGCTGCCGGGGTCACCAAGGCCACCACGCTGGAGCTGATCTGCGCCGACCTCGGCATCGCGCCCGAGGACGTGATCGCCTTCGGCGACATGCCCAACGACCTGGCGATGCTGACGTGGGCCGGGACGTCGTACGCGATGGCCGACGCGCACCCGACCGTGGTGGCAGCCGCAGCGCACCTGGCCCCGGGACACGACGACGATGGCGTGGCCCGCGTGCTGAGCGACGTTTTCGGGCTGTGATCTGATTAGCGGCATGCGCAGGCTCCTGGTGATGCTGATCGTGGGCCTCACGACCGTGGTCGTGGCCGGGCCGGCGAACGCGCGCCCGTGCAACTGCGAGCGGCTCCCGGTGACCCAGGCGGTCGAGGCCGCCGACGGGGTGTTCAGCGGCACGGTGACGATGGCGTCAGGGCCCACGACGTCGGGCAAGCGCCAGATCATGTCGTACGACGTCAAGGTCGACCGCGTCTACAAGGGCGACATCAGCTCGCCCCGGGTGACCGTGAAGTCCGACGCCTCCGAGTCGGCCTGCGGCCTGAGGGGGATGACGGCCGACAACCGCTACCTGTTCTTCGTCCGCGCCGCCGACGCCAACCTGCTCGCCAACAGCTGTGGCGGCACCGCTCCCGCGACCAGCGCCCGCACCCAGAAGATCGTGGCGCTGCTCGGCGCCGGTACCACCCCGATCCCACCGACGCCGGCCGAGGCGGAGTTCACCGAGGTCGCCGGCGCCGACCCGCCCTCCCTGACCCGGCTGGCCGCCCCCGGCGCCGCCGCGCTCCTCGTCGGCCTGCTGGGCCTGCTCGTCTTCGGCCGCCTGGGCCGCACCCGCCGCTGACGCTCGGGGGCCGATTTCGCATGTAACGCGGTGTTCCGTCGGCTCTGCAGGCGTCCGAACGCGTGGATAGCCCCACGAACACCGCGTTACATGGGGTACGCCCGCCCACCCGCGGCATGTAACGCGGTGTTAGGTCGGCTCTGCAGGCGTTCGAACGCGTGGCTAGCCCCAGGAACACCGCGTTACATGGGGTACGCCGTCCGTTCGCCGCGCGCGGCGAACTGGCCAGGCAGCTAGAGGTACATGCCTCCGGAGCCGGGCTGCTGGTCGCCCTCGTCGCCCTGCTGGCCCTCGGCTCCTGGGCCACCCGGGTGCCCCGGCTGGCCGGCGGCGATGGTGACACCCGGAGGCAGTGCCCGCCGGATCTGCTCGAACTGCGCACGCGCCGCCATCTGCTGGGCGTAGATCGCGGTCTGGATGCCGTGGAAGAGCCCCTCGAGCCACCCGACCAGCTGGGCCTGGGAGATGCGCAGCTCGGCGTCCGACGGCGTCTCGTCACCGGTGAAGGGCAGCGTCAGTCTTTCGAGCTCCTCGACGAGCTCGGGGGCCAGCCCGGTCTCGAGCTCCTTGATGGAGTTGCGGTGGATCTCCTTGAGGCGCTTGCGGCTGGCGTCGTCGAGGGGCGCCGCCTTCACCTCCTCGAGCAGCTGGCGGATCATGCTGCCGATCCGCATCACCTTGGCCGGCTGCTCCACGAGCCGGGTCAGGTCGGCCTCGGAGGAGTCCTCCTCGGGAGACGGCTGCAGGGCTGATGCCGGCATCGTGCCGACGGGCTGCCCGTCCGGCCCGACGATCACGACGTGTCCCATGGGCTCGTCCCCGCCTGACCCGCCTGACCCGCCTGACCCGCCTGACCCGCCTGACCGCCTACTCCGGGGTCGGCGTGGGCTCGGGCGCGCTCTGCTGCGTCATGTCCGCCAGCCTAGGCGACGGTGAGGAGGATCTTGCCGCTGTGGTCGCCCGCCTCCATCAGCGCGTGCGCCGCGACGACCTCCTCCAGCGCCATGGCGGCGCCGACGACCGGCCGCACCGTGCCGTCGGCAAACAGCGGCCAGACGTGCTCGACGACGGCGGCGCAGATCGCGGCCTTGGCCTCGAGGGGCCGCGGGCGCAGCCTCGTGGAGATCAAGGCTCCGCGCTTGGTCATCAGCTGGTTAAGGTCCAGCTCGGCCTTGATCCCGCCCATCAGGCCGATGACGAGGAGCCGCCCCTCGACAGCCAGCGCCTCGACGTTGCGCGCGAGGTACGACGCCCCCATGTTGTCGAGGATCACGTCGGCCCCGTGGCCTTCGGTCGCCGCCTTCACCTCGGCGACGAAGTCCTGCTGCTTGTAGTCGATGGTGACCTGTGCCCCGAGCTCGGCACACTGGGCCAGCTTCTCCGCCGAGCCGGCAGTGGCCAGCACGCGGGCGCCGAGGGCCCGGGCCAACTGGATCGCCATAGACCCGATGCCGCCGGCCCCGCCGTGGACCAGGATCCACTCGCCTGGCTGGAGCCGGCCGATCATGAAGACGTTGGACCACACCGTGCACACCACCTCCGGGAGGGTCGCGGCCTGCTCGAGCGACACCCCCGCGGGCACCGGCATCACCTGACCGGCCGGCACCACGACCCGCGACGCGTAGCCGCCCCCGGCCAGCAGGGCGCAGCACTCGTCGCCGACGCTCCACCCGGTAACGCCCTCACCGACGGCGGCGATGGTGCCGCTGCACTCGAGCCCGAGCACGTCCGAGGCGCCGGGCGGTGGCGGATAGAGACCCTGCCGCTGCAGCAGGTCGGGCCGGTTGACCGCGCTGGCCACGACGGCGATCGCCACCTCACCGGCTCCGGGCTCGATGTCCGGCAGGTCTGTGACGGAGAGGACCTCCGGCCCACCGGGGCCGGATGCGACGACGGCGCGCACGTCAGTCGTCGTACGCGTCGGCGCTGTGGTCGACCGTGCTGTCGTCGGGAACCTCGACGGTGACATCGACGGGGTCGGGTGCGTTGGGCGGGCGGTCCCACTGCTCGGCCAGGCGCTGCGCCTTGGCGGCGAGCTTCTCGACGCCTTCGGGATTGGCGTCCTGGGAGCCGGCGGCGAAGCCCAGCAGGTAGGCCGTCACCGGCGCCGCGGGTCGTTCGACGTTGTCGGCCACGACCTTCGCGAGGTCGAGCACCAGGGCCTCGTCGACTTCCGCGTCGACATCGAGGACGTCACAGAGCTCGTCGATCCAGTCGTGGAGGTTCACGGCACCAATCTCGCCGCCCCGGCCCCGGCGATCAAGCCCCACGATCAAGCTCGCTAGCCGGATTGGCCACGCCATCTAGACAGGTCGTCCGCCGTGTCGACGTCTGCGGCCTCGTCGCCCTGCGCCGGCACCGCCTCGAGCGCCAGCGCGGGCATCAGGTCGCGGAGGGCCACGCCGTCGGTCACGAGTGGTCGGGCGGCGTCGAGCAGCCGCACCGGCACGGCCAGCGCGAGATGGGTCCGACCACCTGACGTGAGCGCAGCTCCTTGGTCGGGGCCACAGGCCGCCAGCAGCCGGTCGACGGTCGCCGCCGTCACGCCCGGCATGTCGACGGCCAGCACCACGACCAGGTCCGGGGCGTCGACCAGCGCGTCGCGACCCGCGTATGCCGCCGCGACCGGGCCGCCGTACGCCGGCTGCTCGCGGGTGAAGACCACCGGCCGGTCCGTGGGTGTCTGTTCGCCGACCACCACGACGGTCCCGGCGCCGGCGACGGCCGCCAGCGCGTGCGAGAGCAGGCTCCGACCACGCAGGTCGAGGGCGGCCTTGTCGGCCCCGCCGAGACGACGAGCCGTGCCCCCCGCCAGCACCACCGCGTCGTACCGCACCCGCCCAGTCTGCCGGGCCCCGGCCAGCGACGTCCCGACCGAGCGGGCGCGGCCCACTCGCGGCAGACTGGGGGCATGCAGGTGACGCTCGTGCAGGAGGCCTCCGGTCTCGACCCGGCCGACAACCGGGCGCGGCTCGCCGAGCTGACGCCGACAGGCAGCGACCTCGTGGTCTTCCCCGAGGCGTTCGCCCGCGACTTCGGCGAACCCGGCTCCGACCTCAGCGAAGCGGCCGAGCCGCTCGACGGGCCGTTCGCCCAGGAGGTCGAGCGGGTGGCGGCCGAGTGCGGCACCACCGTCCTGGCCGGCATGTTCGAGCGCGCCGACGACCCGGCCAGGCCGACCAACACCCTGGTCCTGCGGGGGGCGGCGCGGGCCGACTACCGCAAGATCCACCTCTACGACTCCTTCGGCTACCGCGAGTCCGACCGCGTCACCGCCGGCCCGCTCACGCCGACCGTGGTGGACCTCGCGGGCTTCCGCGTCGGCCTGATGACCTGCTACGACCTGCGCTTCCCCGAGCTCGCCCGGGCGCTCGTCGGCGCCGGCGCCGAGGTGATCGTGGTGCCCGCCGCCTGGGTCGCCGGGCCGCGCAAGGTCGACCACTGGACCACGCTGGCTCGGGCCAGGGCGATCGAGAACACGGCGTACGTCGTCGCCGCCGGCCAGCCCGGCCCCCGCTACACCGGCCACTCGATCGTCGTCGGCCCGCTCGGCGACGTGCTGGCCGAGGCCGGCGAGAAGCCCGAGACGCTCACCGTCTCGCTGGAGCGGGCGGCGCTCGACGAGGCCCGCCGCACCAACCCGTCACTGGCGAACCGCCGGCTCTAGACCGTCGCTAGCCTCCTCCCCGTGCCGAACCCCGCGCCCCGCCGTCGCCTGGAGAAGCCGCGACGCCGGGAGCGACGGGCAGGCCGACGCTGGGGAGTCGCCTTGTGGGTGCTGCTGCTCGTCGGCGGGCTCGTGGCCCTGGGCGTCTCCGCGGCCCCCAACCCGCCGCCGTACGTCGGCGACGCGGGCGCGGTAGCCGTGGCCGTGGCCTTCACCGCGGGTCTGGTCGCGCGCACGGGCGGCCGCACGTTCGTCTTCTCCGGGCTCGCTCTCCTGCTCGGCGCCTGGGTCGTGGTCATGGACGACCCGCTCCTACGCACCGGCGCCGCCGTGCTCACCTGCATCGTGTCCGCGGTGTTCGCCGTGATGATCACCGTGCCCGCCGTGACGTTCCTGCAGGCGGCCCGTGAGGCAGTGCTGGCGACGCTGGTCGGCGTGGCCGGGGCGCTGGCTGTCGTGGGCCTGGAGCCGACGCTGAGCCTGGTGCGGTTCGAGTACACGACGCTGCTGGGCTCGCTCTTCCTCTGCTTCGTGGTGGTCTTCCGGCTGGGTGCCGGTCTGCACGGTCTGGGCCGCCGCGGTGTGCTGGCGGTCGTGATCGGCGGCGGGCTGCTCGCGCTGACGCTGGCGTACGCCGAGGTGCTGCGCCGCTACGGCGCCCCCGGCTTCGTCGACGCCCTTCTCGACGGTCGGGAGTGGGCCTTGGACAACCTGCACGGCGCTCCGCGTCCGGTGGAGGCGCTGCTCGGCGTGCCGGCGCTGGTGTGGGGCACCCACATGCGGGCCCGGCGACGCCAGGGCTGGTGGGTCTGCGTGTTCGGGGTCGCGGCGGCAGCACCGATCTCGCGCACGCTGCTCGACCCCGGTCTCACCGTCCAGGAGGCCGGCCTGACCACCCTCTACTCCCTGGTGATCGGGCTGGTGATCGGCCTGGTCGTGATCCGGGCCGACCTGCTGCTCACCGGGTCGCGGGGTCGTCGGGCCCGCACCGACGAGGCCGCCTCGGCCCTGCGGCCCGAGCCGCCCCGCACCTGGCCACTGCTCTGACGGCCACAGTCGCTGGTTGAGGAAGGCGCGCTTTCGCGTCCCGAGACCAGCAGAGGGGGCGGGATTCGAACCCGCGGCTGACATTTCTGCCAGCGACCGCTTTCAAGGCGGTTCCGATCGGCCACTCCGGCACCCCTCCGTGGCCGCGACGGCGGAGCCGCGCGACCGGGGGTGAGTCTATTGCCGGGCGACCGTGCGCCTACTCCGAGCCGCCGATCTCCAGCTCGACCTCGTCGTACGCCAGGTCGTTCCTGCGCTGCACGTGGTGGTCGATGTCGCTGAGCAGCCGCTTGAGCTCGGTCCTGACTCCTTCGAGGTCGGCGGCCTCGAGGACCTGCGGGCCGAGGGCGTGCAGTCGAGCGAGCAGCGCGGCGCGCTCGCGGGCCGACCGACCGTGTCGGGCAGAGAGCCAGCCGTCGGCATCGCCGTCGGGCTCGCGTTCGAGCGCGTCGCGCACCGATGCCATCCGGCGCCGTACGGTCCACCGCCAAGGGCCTTGGGCCGCACTCGGCTGGCGGGGCGTGTCGAGCGCCTCGTGGAGCTCGGCGAGGGTGTTGGCCGTCGTCGTCATGGGGGGCCTCCCCCAACTCGCTGCGTCGGGTGGAAGACTGAGTCTCGTCCCGAAGACGGGTTCTCGACAACCCCCGGGCTGCCCCAATTTAGTGGTGTCTTGTTCAATCAACCCGTGCCGACCGTCTACCGCCTCGCTCCGAGCCTGGTCGTCCGGCTGACCGGCGCCGCGATGCTGGTGGCTGCACTGGCCGTGCTGGTGGCAACCCTCGTCACGGCCACCACCGGAGTCGGTCCGGGCGCCATCCTGGTCGTGGCGGTCCTCGGCCTGGGGGCCGTGGCCGGTTTCGGGTGGTGGGCGAGCAGCCGCGCGTACGTCGTGCGGCTGGACCAGCTGGGCTACCAGGTCCGCCTGGTGCGCGGCGCGGGTGTCGCCCGCGCGCGGTGGGTTGACGTGGCGCGGGCCTCGACGGCCGAGCTGCGGGGCACCCCGTGCGTCGTGCTGTCCCTCCGGGACGGGCGCACGACCACGATCCCGACCGCGGCCCTCGCCGCCGATCGCGACGAATTTGTCGCCGAAGTACGAAAACTACTGCGTCGCGAGCGGTGACGGGTGCATGATTCGGCGAGGCCCGCCTCCTGCTTGTAACCTGTCCACGCTGTTTGGGGAGGCGTCGCCTAGCCCGGTTTATGGCGCCCGCCTGCTAAGCGGGTTGAGGGTCAAACCTCTCGCGGGTTCAAATCCCGCCGCCTCCGCCAATGCAGCCGATCCTCTCGGGGGACCGTGAGGATCGGCTCGCCGTGCCTGCAAGATTGTGCAATGCAATTAGATGAACCAACGTTGGGCTGACTGCGGGCACTGCATCAGCGAGACTTGCAGATCGAGGGCAGGACTGTTCCTAGGTTTGGGAGACACGCTGATGCACATTCTTCGTAAGGCGACGATGATTGTGGCCGGTGCGGCTATGACCGTCGGCCTGCTCGGAATGGCCGCGCCGGCGCAGGCGCAGGATACGGGCTGGGACTGCCCGGGATGCTCCATCATCAAGCCTCCGGGCCGCTGACCTGACACCCGTTCCACCACGACAACTCCACAAGCTTGAGACAGGGAAACCCGACCAACCCCCCAACGCGTCGGGCCTCCTAGGCCACCCCCCCGGCCGGTCTCAATAAAACGAGGGCAGTGCCACTGGCACTGCCCTCGTTATTTGTCAGCTACTTGCCAGTGCATCGGCCAGGCTGACCGCCCGGGTCAGTCCCCGTCGCCCTCGACCTCGTCTGGACGTTGCTCGTTGCCCGAGATGCCGAGGCTGCCCATCGTGTAGCCCAGCTGGAAGCGGGTCTCGGCCTCGTACTCCTCCTTGAGGTCGGCGACGTAGCCGGCGTAGGTGCGGGGGCTGACCCCGAGGCGCTTGGCGCTGGCCGGGTCGGCATGCCCCTCGATGAGCATCCGGATGGTCATCTGTCGCTGCTCCTGGGCGATGTCGCGCTGCGCGGCGCTGCCTCGGTTGGTGAAGGTCCGGCCGCGCTCCCAGGTGCGCTCGAAGATGTCCACGAGGTACGCCAGCAGGTTGGGCTCGCGGATCACCAGGGCCGTCGCCGGCCCACCGCTGCCGGGGATGATCGCCAGTCGGCGGTCGATGACGATGATCCGGTTGAAGAACTCGTCGAGGGTGCGGACCTCGGCCCCACGGGCGGTGACTGCGGCGACGTACTTGTGCGTGATCGAGCTGCGCCGGGCGCTGTGCTGGTAGAGGATCCGCATCTTCACGCCGCGTTCTAGGGCTGCCTGGTCGCGGCGTGCGGCGGCCTCGAGGGTGGCGCCGTCGCGCGAACCCTGCGGTTGGGCGGTCAGCAGCTCCTCGCCGGCGTCGGCCACGCTCGCGACCAGGAACGAGGAAATGGCTTCCGGGCCGCGGATCTCGGTGAACGGGCCGCCCTCGGAGTGCGACGTCCGCCGCCACGACTGCGCCAGCCCGGTGAACGCCTGAGCCCACTGCGAGGACTCCTGGAGGAGCTCGGCGCCCTGCGCGCCCAGGGGAGCGACGACCTGCGCCTGCACCGTGGCGGGGTCGACCGCGTGCCACACCTGGTCGGCGCCGTCGAGCACCAGGAGGTTGAGGCGGACGAGGAGCGAGAAGGCAGCACCGAGCTCCGCGTCGCCGGTGATCCGGGGGTCGTCGTCCTTCAGGCCTCCCGAGGCGACGATTTCCTCGAACAGTTCGGTGGCGCGCGACTCGAAGACGGCACGGTCCTCAGGACCGTATTCGGGCACCCACATCCCCTTCCAACTCTTCCCCCACGCGCGATCATGGCATATGCGGGCACGCCGCGAGGCCCGACCTGGAGCATCTCCAGGCCGGGCCTCGGCGTGTTTTCAGGGGCCCGCGGGGGGCCGTCGCGTCACTCGCCCAGGCGGGCGCGCAGGCCGTCGAGCTCGGTCCACAGCACCGCCGGGAGCTGGTCGCCGAACTTCTCGAACCACTCCTGGATCTGCGGCAGCTCGGCCCGCCACTCCTCGACATCGACCTCGAGCGCCTGCGCGAGCTGCTCGGGGGTCATGTCGAGGCCGTCGATGTCCAGCGAGCCCGGAGCGGGCACGTGCCCGATCGGTGTCTCGACCGCCGCGGCCTGGCCCTCGATGCGCTCGATGACCCACTTGAGGACCCGGCTGTTCTCGCCGAAGCCCGGCCAGAGGAAGTCGCCCTCGTCGTCGCGGCGGAACCAGTTGACGTAGAAGATCTTCGGCAGCAAGGACTCGTCGTTCTCCTTGCCCATCGCGATCCAGTGGTTGAAGTAGTCGCCGGCGTGGTAACCGATGAAGGGCAACATGGCCATCGGGTCGCGGCGGACCACGCCGACCTGGCCGACCGCGGCGGCGGTGGTCTCTGAGGAGAGCGTCGCGCCCATGAAGGTGCCGTGCACCCAGTCGCGGGCCTCGGTGACCAGCGGGATCGTGGTCTTGCGGCGACCGCCGAAGAGGATCGCGTCGATCGGCACGCCGCGCGGGTCGTCGTACTCGGGAGCCAGGATCGGGCACTGCTTGATCGGCGTGCAGTAGCGGCTGTTGGGGTGGCTGGACAGCTCGTCGCTGTCGGGCGTCCAGTCCTCGCCCTTCCACGAGGTGGCGTGGGCAGGTGTGTTCTCCATGCCCTCCCACCACACGTCGCCGTCGTCGGTGAGCGCGACGTTGGTGAAGACCGAGTTGCCGATGTTGATGGTCTCCATGGCGTGCGGGTTGGTGTGCTCGTTGGTGCCGGGCGCGACGCCGAAGAAGCCGTACTCCGGGTTCACCGCCCACAGGCGGCCGTCCTCGCCGATGCGCATCCAGGCGATGTCGTCGCCGATGGACTCGACCTTCCAGCCCGGGATGGTCGGCTTGAGCATCGCCAGGTTGGTCTTGCCGCAGGCGCTGGGGAATGCCGCTGCGACGTACTTGGTGCTGCCGGCGGGGCTCGTCAGCTTGAGGATCAGCATGTGCTCGGCCAGCCAGCCCTCGTCGCGCGCCATCACGCTGGCGATGCGCAGGGCGTAGCACTTCTTGCCCAGCAGGGCGTTGCCGCCGTAGCCGGAGCCGAACGACCAGATCGCGCGCTCCTCGGGGAACTGCACGATGTACTTGGTGTCGTTGCACGGCCACTTCACGTCGGCCTGGCCGGGCTCGAGCGGCATGCCGACGCTGTGCAGGGCCGGGACCCAGCGGACGTCTTCCCCGGCAGCGTCGAGCTCTTCCATCCGACGCAGCACGTGAGAGCCCATGCGGGCCATCACGCGCATGCTGGCGGTGACGTACGCCGAGTCGGTGATCTCGACGCCGAACTTCGGCTGCTCGGCCTCGAGGTGGCCCATCACGAACGGGATGACGTACATCGTGCGGCCCTTCATGCAGCCGGCGTACAGCCCGCGCATGATCTGCTTCATCTCGTCGGGCGCCATCCAGTTGTTGGTGGGGCCGCAGTCCTTCTCGTCGACCGAGCAGATGAAGGTGCGGTCCTCGACCCGGGCCACGTCGGTGGGGTCGGAGGCGGCGTAGAAGGAGTTGGGCTTCTTCTTCTCGTCGAGCTTGATGAAGGTGCCCGTCGACATCAGGGCCTCGGTCAGCTCGGTCCACTCCTCGTCGGAGCCGGTGCACCAGTAGACGCGGTCCGGCGTCGTCATCGCGGCGACCTCGTTGACGAAGGCGAGGATCCCTTGGTGGCTGGTGGGCGGGGCGCCGTTGGTGGCGGGCTCGGCGGTGGAGGTGTCGGCGGTCATGGCGATGGTTCCCCTTCGAGCCTTGCGCGGGTAGTCGCCTGAGCCTGTCCGAGAGGCCGGCGCCCGGCCGTCGAGCCTGTCGACGGAGGTGTCGTTGAGTTGTTGATGGGATCGCGCGGCAACGTTGACGGCGAGTGGTGCCGTGAGGTTACCGGCGCCCCTCGCGGCGACATATTGGATCGATCAACGCTGTGTGGCGGCCGTCACATATGTCGTGACGACGTCCCAGGCGTCGGGTTTGGAGAGATTCTCGACGACGACCCGGCCGCCTTGCACCTGCGCGGGCTGGACAGAGCCGAGTGCGTCGCCGGTGTGCTGGTCGAGGAGGAGCGCGTAGCCGCCCATGGCTCGCGCGCGGGCAGCGGCCCGGGTCACCCATGAGCCGTCGCCGCGTGCGAAGCGGAGCGTCACCACCCACGAGCCGTGATCGAGCGCGGGCCGCATCCGAGCCTTGGTGAGGTCGACCGGATGCTTCTGACCGACCCAGGTATAGGTCCGGAGGCCGTCGACGGTGCACGCGTCTCGGGGCGTGGTCGGCCGGCACCCGAGGCCCAGCATCTGCAGCCCGATGACCAGGTCGACGGGAAGGTCGCCCGAGAACTCGGGGACCCCAAGCTCGGCCGCGGCTCCCGTGGCGCCGACGGTCGTCGACGGCGAGGCCTGGGCGCTTGTGGACGGCGGCAGCGGGCCGGGGTCGGAATCGTCCTGACAAGCCGTCGTCAGGCCGGCGACCGCCACTGCCGAGACGAGCACGAGGACACCCCGCATCCCCCCATCGTGCCCGGTGGCTTGATTACGGCAACCCCCGCGGGGTCGGCTATCCTCATGCAGTCCTTCGGGGCGGGCGCCCGTAGCTCAACGGATAGAGCATCTGACTACGGATCAGAAGGTTAGGGGTTCGAATCCCTTCGGGCGCGCCACGCCGTTATGACTCTGACCTGCTGAAATGAGTGTGCTGACCGCTCCTGCAGATGCGTCATGGCTGCTGAACTGACGGCATCGGGTCGCAGCATGGAGTAGAAGCTCGGCTGTTCATTTCCGCCGATCGACTCATCTGCACCTGAGTGCACGCGTCTGCACTGCCACCTACGTCGCGTTGACGCGTCCTTCTGACGCCCAGTCAGATGGCGGCTGCATCGCTGACGGCAACGCTGCTGGGACGCCGTGCGCCGGTGCGGCTGTCCGACGACGTGGACAGCCCTCGGCTCTCACTGCAGCGGCACCGCGTTGACACTCCTAGGGCGCCTCGCGGCTGACGAAAGAGGCGGTGCATCGAGGCGTGAACGCCTGGTGGCGGTCTTCCGCGGGCCGGGTGGCGGTTTTCCGCACCGTGACTGCCGGACGACCGTGCGGGGTCCCTCTGGTGTCGTGCGGCCTGCGCCATGTCTCCCGGCGCCAGGAATTTCTAACGTCGAGACATGACCAGCACACAGACGTCCACGTCCCGCACGACCAACCCCGAAGGATTCTCCATGTCTCACGCTCTCTACCGCATCGGCCACTTCGCAGGCCGCCATCCCTGGAAGGTCATCGGCGCCTGGGTCGTGATCGCCGTCTCGATCTTCATGCTCAACGCCACCAGCGGCGGCAGCTACGACGAGACGTTCAGCCTGCCCGGATCTGACTCGCAGGCAGCCGCCGACGCCATCCAGGATCGCTTCCCGCAGCAGACGCTGTACTCCTCGAACGTCATCTTCCACTCGGCGGACGGACTCACCGGCCCCGACGAGAAGGCCGCGATCGAGGACGCCGTCGCGCAGCTCTCCGCCGGTCCCCACGTGATCGCCGTGAACAGTCCGTACGACCCTCGTGGACCGACCCTCAGTGACGACGGGCAGACCGCCTTCGCCACGGTCGGCTTCGACATCGAGAAGGTCGGCACCCCCGAGTACGACGCGGCCGAGAAGGCCGTCCAGGACGTCCGTGACGCCGGCATCCAGGTCGAATACGACGGTGGTCTCGGTTACGCGAATCTCCCCGCCGGCGGCAACAGCGAGCTGATCGGCATCGTGATGGCGGTCTTCATCCTCGCCATCGCCTTTGGCTCGCTCATCGCGATGAGCCTGCCCATCGCGACGGCCCTGATGGCCATCGTCGTTGGCAGCAGCGCGATCGGCATCATGTCCGGCCTCGTCGCCGTCCCGAAGGTCACCGGCATCGTCGCGATGATGCTCGGCCTGGGTGTCGGCATCGACTACGCACTGTTCATCCTGTCTCGGCACCGCCAGAACCTGGCTGCCGGACATTCGGTGCCCGTGGCCATCGGCCGCGCCAATGCGACGGCCGGGCTGTCGGTGCTCTTCGCCGGCGTCACCGTGATCGTCGCGATCCTCGGCCTCAAGGTGTCGGGCATCCCGATGATGACGATGATGGGCTACGGCTCGGCGATCATGGTCGCCGTCGTGATGCTGGCCTCGATCACGCTGCTGCCCGCGATGCTGGGCGTCGTCAAGCACCGCGTGAACAGCGCCCGGGTGCCCTTCGTGAAGCAGAAGCCGGCGTACAACGCGGATTCCGCCTCGGCCCGTTGGGCCGCACGAGTGGTCGCCAAGCCGGTGCGCTACGGCGTCGCTGCGGCCGCGGTCCTCGGCGCTCTCGCCATTCCGGTGTTCTCGATGCACCTCGGGTTCGCGGACGCGGGCAACGACGCTCCGACGTCGACCACCCGCAAGGCGTACGACCTGATGGCCGACGGCTACGGCCCCGGCACCAACGGTCCGCTCCAGGTGGTGCTCGACAACGAGGGTGCGACCATCTCCGGCGCCACTCTCGACAGGCTCGCGCAGGATCTGGCCAGCCAAGCAGGGGTGGCCTCGGTGGGCTCACCGGTGACGAACGAGGCAGGTGACCTCGCGATCATCACGGTGACGCCGACCACCGCGCCGCAGGACGCACGTACCGACCAGCTGCTCGAGCACCTTCGCGAGGACACCATCCCCGCGGCGGTGGACGGCACCGGTGTCGAGACATCGGTCACGGGCTCGACCGCCCTGACCGCTGACGTCTCGTCCCGGTTGCAGCAGCGGATGCCCTGGTTCCTCGGAGCCGTAATCGGGCTGTCGTTCCTAGTGCTGATGATCGTGTTCCGGTCGGTGCTCGTGCCGCTCAAGGCCGCGTTCCTCAACGTGCTCGGTGTCGCGGCGGCCTACGGCGTCGTCGTCGCGGTCTTCCAGTGGGGCTGGGGCGCAAGCCTGATCGGCGTCCACGAGACCGTGCCGATCATGCCGCTGGCGCCGATGCTGATGTTCGCGATCCTGTTCGGACTCTCGATGGACTACGAGGTGTTCCTGATGAGCCGGGTCCGCGAGCAGTACCGCAAGCACTTCGACCCGAAGCGTGCCGTGGTCGAGGGCGTGGGTTCGACGGCTCGGGTGATCACCAGCGCCGCGCTCATCATGATCAGCGTGTTCGCGTCGTTCATCCTGGACGTCGACGTCACGACCAAGATGTTCGGGGTCGGCCTGGCGGTCGCGGTGTTCCTCGACGTCACCCTGGTCCGGATGGTCCTGGTGCCGGCCGCGATGAGCCTGCTAGGGCACTGGGCCTGGTGGCTGCCGACCTGGCTCGAGCGTCGCCTGCCGACGATCGACATCGAGGGTGGTGCCCACGACGGCGACGAGCAGCAGCACGAAGCTGTCGAGCCGGAGAAGGAGCTCGAGCTCGTCTGAACCAGCGACAAGCTGCGGCCGGTCCCTCTCGGGGCCGGCCGCGGTGTCGCGCGCGGAGCACTAGTGTCCATCGCATGGCGCTGCGGGTCGTGCTGGCCGACGACAACTACCTGGTGAGGGAAGGCATCACCGCCCTGCTCGCCCAGGTGGAGGAGATCGAGCTGGTCGACAGCGTCGGCGACCCCCAGTCGCTGCTCAAGTCGGTGCGGGAGCACCAGCCGGACGCCGTCCTCACCGACATCAGGATGCCGCCGACCCACACGACCGAGGGCATCGACGCCGCCAAGCAGATCCGGGCCGAGCACCCGTCCATCGGTGTGGTCGTGCTGTCGCAGTACGTCGAGGAGGAGTACGCCCTCGCCCTGCTCTCCGACGGAGTGGCGGGGCTGGGCTACCTCCTCAAGGAGCGGGTCTCCGACGTCACCGAGCTGGTCCGGGCCCTCAACGACGTGGCCCGCGGCGGTTCCGCTCTCGACCCCAAGATCGTCGAGGGTCTGATGCTGCGTCGGCCAGACGAGGCGAGCTCGCCCCTGCGCGGGCTGACCGACAAGGAGCGCGCCGTCCTGGAGCAGATGGCGAGCGGGCGCACCAACGCGAGCATCTCGCGGACGCTGTACATGAGCGAGCGGTCGGTCGAGAAGCACATCAGCGCCGTCTTCCTCAAGCTCGGCCTCGACGACGAGGGTGAGAGCAACCGTCGGGTGATGGCCGTCCTCGCCTTCGTCGAGGCGACTCGCTGACCGGGGCGGAGCGGTCGGAGTGCGGTTGACCGCACCCGTGCGGTCGGCTCACCTCCCGGCGCGACGCGGCACTCCTGGCGCAGACTGTTGACATGTGGTCGCCTCTGACCGGCACGCGTCGCGACCGACGGGTGGCCCTGGTCGTCCTGGGAGGAACCTTCCTGTCCGTCTGCGCCGTCTACGTCGTCGTCGTGCTGGGCGGGGGTTTGCTGATCGGCCACACCGACTCGCCCCACGTAGGGCTCTCGATCCTCGCGACCGCGATCGTGGCACTCGGTCTGGAGCCGCTGAGGTCCTGGCTCGAACGCGTGGCGAAGCGCTGGGTGCAGGGGGACCGGGCCACGCCCTACGACGTGCTCAGCCGGTTCACCGAGTCGCTCACCGGCGAGATCGAGCCGGACCACGTCGAGCTCCCGCTGCGGATGGCACGCCTGCTCGCGGAGGGCACGGGGGCGAGGTGGGCCGAGGTCTGGCTCATGGTCGACCGCGAACCGGAACTGGCGGCCGCCTGGCCACAGGAAGCCGGTTCCAGACAACACCGGGCGGACGGCGACCAGCCCGGCGTGCGATCGCTCGACGTCACGCTAGACCGCGTGCGGCTCGGCATCCTGCGGCTCCAGGAGCACCCCGACCAGCCGCTGTCGCCGGTGGAGGAACGCCTGTTCGCCGACCTCGCGGCCCAGGCGGGTCTGGTGCTTCACGGTGCTGGGCTGCGCGTCGAGCTGGCGAAGCGGGCCGAGGACCTGGCGACCCTGGCCGAGGCCCTCCAGGTCTCGCGCCGACGTGTCGTCGACGCCCATGACTCCGAACGGCGGCGCCTGGAACGCGACATCCACGACGGGGCCCAGCAACACCTGGTCGCGCTCGTCGTCAACTTCCGCGTCGCCCACACCCTGAGCGCTCGGACTCCCGACCGAGCGCAAGCGGTGCTCGCCGAGCAAGGGCAAGCCGTCGACAACGCCATCACGAGCCTGGTGGACCTCTCTCGCGGGATCTATCCCCAGATCCTCACCGACGCCGGCGTCGCCGCGGCCGTGCGCGACGTCGTGGGTTCCAGCATCATTCCGGTCGCGGTCCTCGACCGCGGGCTCGGCAGACAGGACGCCGACCTCGAGACGGCGCTCTACTTCTGCTGCGTCGAGGCAGTGCAGAACGCAGTCAAGCACGCGGCGGCCGGCCGGATCGAGGTCGAGCTCGCGAACCTCGGCGACCGGATCGAGCTGCTCGTGCGCGACGACGGGCAAGGCTTCGACGTCGCGGCGGTCGTGGCGGCGGGCGGGCTGGGGAACCTTCGCGACCGGGTGGACTCGGTGGGCGGCGATCTCGCGGTCCGAGCGAACGAGGCCGGCGGCACCGACGTCGTCATCTCCGTCGGCAAGGCGGCCTGACGTGCAGGCGCGACACGTTGCGTGGACCGCGGCGGGGATCAGCCTGGCGCTGGCGGTCGTCGATACGGCGCTGGTCGCGGCGTCGTACTCGCCCTTCTCGATGAAGTCGACCGGCATCCACGGCTGGCCGCTCGTCAACCTCGCGGGCCTCGGCAGCGCCGTCCTCGGCGCGGTCATCCTGACGGCACATCCGCGGCACCCGATCGGCTGGATCCTCACCTTCATCGGGGTCTCGACGAGCATCTCGCTCGCCACGGAGTCCTACGGGGTCTGGGTGCTGCAGTACGACGGCCACGGCACCGCGGCGCAGGGGCAGCTCTCCGGCTGGGTCGCCGCCGCCCTCGGAGGGCCGCTGGCGCTGGCGCTCCTGACCGGCGTCTTCCTGCTGGTCCCCGGGGGCACGTACCTGTCGGACCGGTGGCGCTGGGTCGCTCGGGTGGCGTGGGCAGGGATGGGGCTGTACCTCCTCGGGCTCGTCCTTGTCGGCCGGAACGGCATCAACCGCAGCGGGGACGCGATCGATGCCCGGCAACACGTCCAGGTGATTCTCAGCGGCGGCGTCATCCTGATCACGCTGATGCTTCTGGCCAGCGTCGTCGCGATGCTGAAGCGGCTCCGCGGAGCCACCGGCGCGGCCCGCCAGCAGCTCCGGGTCGTCACGCTCGGGGCGACCGGCGTCGGCGTCGCGCTCCTCGTGCTGATCATCGGCCAGGGCTTCAACAACGGCAGGCAGCTGTGGTGGTCGAGCGTGCCGCTCTACGTGTCGTACCTGGCCCTCGTCGTCTGCATCGGTGTGGCGGTGTTGCGCTACCGGCTCTACGACGTCGAGGTGATCGTCAGCCGGGCCGTGGTGCTCGCGATCGCCACGGCCTTCGTGGCGGTCGGCTACGTCGGCCTGGTCGTGCTGCTGAGTCGCACCGTGGAGGACCGGACAGGAGGCGGTTTCTGGTGGTCCCTGCTGGCGACGGTCGCCGTGGCGCTGGCGTTCCAGCCCCTGCGACGCCGGGTCCTCCGTCTCGCCGACCGCCTGGCCTACGGGAACCGGGCCGCGCCGTACGACGCGCTCGCCCACTTCAGCGCACGGATCGGGCGCAGCCCTGCAACCGGCGAGCTGCTGCCGGCGATCGCGGCGGCCGCGGGCGAAGCCGTGGACGCACAACGGGTGGTCGTCCGTCTCGAAGGTGAGGGCGGTGCCGGTCTGGCCGCGGCATGGCCGGAAGCCGAGGCACCCGAGCAGAGCGACGACTCGCCTGATGGTGCGGTCGTGGTGCCGATCAAGGATTCCTCAGGACTTCTCGGCTCGATGATGCTGACCCTCCCGCCGGGACGGGACATCCGGCCGCTCGAGCACAGGTTGCTGTCCGACATCGCGGAGCAGGCGGCCCTGGCCCTGCGCAACGTTCGGCTCGAGCTCGAGCTCGCGGAGCGCGTACGACAGCTCGACCGTCATACCCGCGAGCTGGCGGCGTCCCGCAACCGCATCATGGGGGCCGTCGACACCGAGAGAAGGCGACTCGAGTCCTCAATCGCGGGACGCGTGCTCCCCACGATGGTTCGACTGCGTGCCGAGGTCGCGCGGGCCGCGGCCGATGGCGCAGAGGCCGAGAGGATCGAGGAGTGCGTCGTCCTGGCGACGGAGGCCGTCGAGACGCTGCGCGAGCTGACGCGTGGCATCTACCCGACGAACCTGACGCGTTCGGGGCTCGGCTCCGCACTGCAGTCACGGGCCGCAGCGATGCGGCGGGCCGACGCGGTCCGGATCGACCCTGCCACCGCGACCGCGAGGTTCCCTGAGCGCGTGGAAGCGGCGGCGTACTACTGCTGTGTGGAAGTGCTCGAGCACCCCGCTGGCGAGGTCCGTCTGACGCTGGACGACCGCGGTGATCTCGTGCTCGTCATCCACGGCGTCGACGTGGACGCGCTCAACCGGCTGGCGATCGTCGATCGGATCGAGGCGTGCGGAGGAGCACTCCACGTTCCCGACCCAGAGAGCGGGAATGCCTTGCAGATCAGGTTCCCGACGTTGGCTCCGGTGCCTGCTCCCGGGCCTGATGGGCGCCTCGATCCGACCACACCTGCCGCAGGCGTGCCGGGCTGAGTGCGGACTTGGAGACGTACGCCGTCGCACCGCACCCGGACAGGTCGAAGTCGTCCTCGTCGTGAGTGGACAGCAGGACGACGACTGGCGCCGAGGCGACTCCCCTGATCCGGCGTGCGGCCTCGATCCCGCTGATGCCCGGGAGGTTGATGTCCATCAGGACCAGGTCTGGCTCGAGCTCGGCCGCGGCGGCGACCGACTCCTCACCCGATGCGACAGCCCCGACGACGACGAAGCCGTCGGTCGAGTCCACGACTACCGACATCGCGCGCCGGTACGGGTCCTGGTCGTCGACGACCAGCACCCCGACATGAACACTCGCGATCCCCGACACATCTTGATGATCTCCGTCGCAGGGCGTGATCCCCAGAGGGGTTTCCGCACGATTTGCGGGGCAATCCCCACAAGCAGACCCTGACCCGTTGCTCAGCTCCTGTCAGCCTGGTCCGCGATCGGGACCACGCGTTGGCCGACTGCACCAGCCACGCTGACGGCAACGTTGGCGGCAACGCGGCCGCACTGTGATGCACCTGTGCGGTTTGGCGAGCGGCTGATGAACGGCCCGTCGAGCGGCTCGGCACCCGTGTGCCCGGCCGCGCCAAGGCTACGGATCAGAAGGTTAGGGGTTCGAATCCCTTCGGGCGCGCCATCCGGATCCGTCACTCCTCGTGGTCACCGCCAGTGCTTGGCGTGCCAGGGGTAGAAGGTCCGCGGCTGAGATGCACGACGACCTCGCCTGTGTCACTGGATCGTCCAATGCCCACGGTCAGGAGCCGGTCGCCACAGTTCACCGAGGTCAGCACCTCGGGGGGCTGGTCCGATCCTTCCAGGCGCTCAGCGGCGGCCGCCGCGCTTCGCAACGCCAATGTGAGGTCGAGGGCTTGCCAAACGGTGAGCGCTTCCGCCCACTGAGGGGCCGGATCATTCGGCTCGCCCACGGGTGACACCGCCCCTCTGCTCGCCAGGGTCGATCGACAACGCATGGTTGAAGATGTTGCCGGGATCCCACCGGCGCTTTGTTGCCTGGAGCTTTGGATAGTTCTCCCGGTAGTACAACTCCGACCAGGGCGTTGTTGACCGGTTCCATCTCTCGTCCTTGAGATCGGGGTCCGGCCAGTTGACATAGCATCCGCTCGCCCGGTCGTTCGGTACGGGCACGCCGCCGGTGCTCGTGAACAAGTCTCGGTAGAAGCTCCGAACCCAGCTGAGATGCTTGTCGTCTTCTTCCGGGCTGTCCCAGAAGCTTCCGACCGACAGCATGACGGTGGAGTCTCGGTGCGGGAACGCAGTGTCGTGCAGGTCCAGTGCGTTGATCTGTCCGCCCCAGGTGACGAGCCCCATGACGCCGCCGCGCCAGTCGTAGCCATCGTTGGTCAAGTAGTCGAAAGCTGTCTCGGTCTGCGCGGCCTCCAGTGGCGAGCGCAGGTAGGCGCCTTTGACCTTCGAACGCAGTTGCGTCGCCGGCAGTCCCAGCACGTCGGACGTGTCCGGAAGGTTGATCGTGTTGTAGAGCCACGGCTCGTCGTCTCGGGTCGTCTTGGTGCCGTTGGGGACGTTGGCGGTCACCTCGGCGACATACGTGTCGAGTGATTCGCTGCTGTGAGGCTGCCCCGGATCGATCTGGCCGGTCAGCATGACGACACCGAATTCCTTGCGGAACGCGATCAGCGTCCCCCAGATGGTCGCCCCAGGACTGCCAGGGGAACTGTTCTGTGCGCACCACCCGGTGAAGTTTTCGACGAGCGTGGTGAACGCATCCTGGTTCAGGTCCGCGGACTTCCAGGCGACGGAGGCCGCCGTGTAGCCGGAGGGCCGTTTCGGCAACAACAGCGCGGGATCGTCAGACTGGACATCGCGGCTCCGGAACCAGAACCTTGTGGCGACGCCGAAGTTCCCGCCACCGCCTCCCGTGTGCGCCCACCACAGGTCACGATTCGGGTCTCCCTCGTCCCGAGTCGCGATCACCTGCTCCACGTGGCCGTCGGCGGTCACAACCACGGATTCGACCGCGTACAGGTGATCGGCGACGGTGCCGTACATCCGTGACAAGGCCCCGAATCCACCGCCGATGACGTGGCCGCCCACGCCGACACTGGGACAGGTGCTGCCGGGAAGAGTCACTCCCCAGCCCAAGTCGAGGGCCTGATACACCCGGCCGAACGTGGCGCCGGCCCCCACCGCGAACGCACACCGCCCCGCGTCGTAGTACACCGAATCCATCTGGGAGAGATCGATCACGCACTCGATCGCGGGATCGTCGACAAGTCCCTCCATGCAGTGCCCACCGCTGCGCACCGCGAGCCGGCGTCCGGCAGCGACGGCGGTTTCGACGGCATCCACCACATCGCCTGTGTCGCGCACGACGAGCACGCTGTCCGGTGACCCGACAAAGCGTCGGTTCTTCCCCCGCAACTGCAGGTCCCGGTACCGCGGATCACCGGGCCTCACCACCGTCACGCTGTCCCGCATGCCACTCGTCCTCCCCGAGATTGAAAGGCGTTGTGTTCCGCCTATCTGGACCGCTGGTCCAGTAATCAGTGTGCGACGATATGGACCGACGGTCAAGTTGTTGGCAAACGAATGAACCAAGGAGGGCGCGGTGACTGCCGACCATCCGCGAACCGAGCGGGTCGACGCCGTACGCAATCGCCGGGCCATCCTCGACGCCACCGCGAAACTGCTGGCGGAACGTCGCGCCGGCAGCGTGTCGATCGAGCAGATCGCCGCGGCCGCCGGTGTCGGCAAGGGCACCGTGTTCCACCGATTCGGGAGCCGCGCCGGACTGCTGCGCGAGCTGGTCATGAATCGCGCCGAGACGCTGCGCCGCGGGGTCGTCTCCGGTGAACCTCCACTCGGGCCCGGTGCGCCCGCACGAGAGCGGCTGCTCGCCTTCTTCGCCGCGTGGGCCGACTTTGCCATCGACAACTTCGAGCTATACGCGGCGTACTCCACGACCACGCCCGACCCGCAAGCCGAAGACTTTCACGCATTCTGGTTCCGGCACATCGCCGACCTGCTCCGCGAGCTGCGGCCCGGCATCGTCGACGCCGAGCTGCAGGCGCAGCTGCTCTTCATGGGGACATTCGCCAGCCCGGTCGTCGTCGAGCTCTTCCGTGCCGGGCAGGGCGAACGACTCAAGGCCGCCGCTCTGGACATCGTCGGAGCGGTCGCATCGTCCTCACCCTGATCGCCGCCTGGAGCTCAGCAGCGCACGCGCGAGAGCCGGAAGAGCGCCCACATCGCGCCGTCGGCGACAACCTGGAGCAACCGTTCCATGGGTCCCATCGAAACCACCCCCCGATCACGAGGTGCGACCCCCGAATCGCGGGATACGAGAGTCGTTCACCACCTCGAGAGTCCTCCGGCGCAGCTCGCGGCGTAGTGCTTTTCGCTGATTCTGTCTACCCCGGTCTGGTCCGATCAGGGAGCCGGGAACGAGAAGACGTTGGTGGGGTCGTAGCGCGCCTTGATCGTGCGGAGGCGGGGCAGGTTGCTGCCGTGGTATGCCTCGGCCGGGTCGGGGAGGTCCCGGTCCGGGAATGCGGGGAAGACCCCGCCTGATCCCCATGGGTGCACGGTCTCCCAAGACCGCCGCACGAACGCTTGGGCGGCGTCCTTGGCCTGTGCCGGCGCATCGGGGCGGACGGTGGCCGAGTGCTTGAGCTGGAACAGCTCGGCACGGTGCACGAAGGCAGTCGCGTCGGCGGCAACCCGGTTGTAGGCCCCGCCCCAGGGCATGAAGTCGAGCTCGCGCTCTTCCCCGGCGCCCCGGTCCTCGGTGATGACCTCCAGCAGCGCCGCCACCGTGGTGGTCGTGAGGGTCCGGCGGAAGAACTCCGAGCGAGCGAACAGCCACGGGCGCGACTCCGTGGGGGCGGCGAGGTCGTGGAATGAGGTCCCGGGAGGAGGCAGCTGCGCCCAGAGCTGCCGCGTCCGGGCGAAGGGCAGGACCTCGGCCCACCGCCAAGCGGGTTCGACCCTGACCCGATGGGTGAGGTCGTCGATCACGTGGGACCCGTCGGCGTCATCGGCGTCGCCGACCTGGAGGACGCCGTAGACGTTGACGGTGGGTGGCTGGTCCGGGTCGCCGCTCGCGATCAGCTTGAGGCTGGCGGCGAGCTCATCGGGCGCCGTCGGTGCCCAGGTCTGCCAGGCCTCGATGACGTCGATGGCCTGGTCGAAGTCCCAGGCGAGGTGGAAGTTGACGGCGCGCGGCGCCGGGACGGTGCGGAAGACGAACGACGTCACCACGCCGAAGCTGGCGGCGCCGGCCCCGCGGAGCGCCCAGAACAGGTCCGACTCGCGGCTCTCGTCGCAGGTGACGACAGAGCCGTCGGCCAGCACGACCTGGGCCGAGACCATCTGGTCGGACGTGAGTCCGTAGCGGCGACCGAGGACGCCGAGGCCGCCGCCCAGGGCAAGCCCGGCGATCCCGACGGTGGGGCAGGTTCCGGCGGGCAGGGCACGGTCGTCGAGCTGGAGGCGGTCGTAGACCGCACCCAGGCGGGCGCCGGCACCGACCGTGACCAGGTCGCCGTCCGGCGCGACGTGGTCCATCGGGCTCACATCGAGGACGACGCCGGGGCTCGACGAGTGGCCGGCGAAGCAGTGGCCGCCGCTGCGCACGGCGAAGGGCAGATCGTGCTGGCGCAGGTACGACAGTGTCGTCGCGACGTCCGCTGGCGACGTGCAGCGAACCGCCGCCAGCGGCCGTACGTCGTGGAACCGGGCGTTGAACGTGGTCGGTTCGGGGTCGGCACCGACGCGGCCGTCAATGGCCGCCTGGAGCCGATCCCAACCGGGGCTCGAGATCGCCACGGTTGGAAAGTACCGCCGGGCGTCTCGGCCCGGCCGGATGCCTCGATCTAGATCGTCGCGGGCGGGTCGCTCTCCTGGCGCCGCTCGGTGGTCGACTGGGTGCCGTCCGCGTGCGTGGTGGTGGCGACGCTGGTCGTCCCGCGGGACCGCATGGTCGTCATCGCCGTGACGACGATGGCCAACAGGCCCACACCAGCCAGGATCCAGCCGACCATCGTGAGGTCAATCGCCTCGATGGAGTCCCTGACAGCAAGGGCCAGGATCAGCCCTAACGCAAGGAGGAACACCCCTAGTCCGTATCCCATGACCGTTTCTCCTTCCGCGGCCCCCGAGTGGTGGCCGACGCTGCCACGGTAGGTGCCAGGACACCGGCTCAACTCACCTCTGCGGGTGGCCCCGACTAGCCTGAACCTCAGCCGGTGAGCGCCGCGCTGTAACGCTTCGCCCCGGACCGACCAAGCAAGGGTATGGAAGTTCTCTACGACCCACTCACCAGGATCGGTCGCGACCCGGACGCATTCGAGGCGTTCTATCGCGACCACATCGAAGCCGTCCAGCGGTTCGTGGCCCGTCGCGTCAGCGACCCGCACCGCGCAGCCGACCTGACCGGCGACGTCTTCTTGGCCGCTATCGACAGCGCGGCCGGATATCGACCCGAACGCGGGCCGGTCATCGCCTGGTTGTACGGCGTCGGCCGCAACACGATCGCCGCCGACGTACGCCGCCGCGGTCGCGAGCTCACCGCCGTACGCCGGATCAGTGGGCAACGGCTGCTCGACCCCGCCTCCCTGGCCCGGATCGAAGACCGCATCGACGCCGAGCGCGAGACGCGCCGCCTCTACCGGGCCATGGCCGAGCTCAAGGACGAAGACCGTCGGCTCCTGGAGCTCGTCGCTCTGGACGGGCTTTCGGTCGCCGACGCCGCACGCAGCTTGGGGGTGAAGCCGGCCACCGCGCGGGTCCGGCTGCACCGCAGCCGCGCCCGGCTCCACACCCATCTGTTCGACCTGATCCCGGAGGCCACCTCATGAACACCCAGCTCGACACCTTTGAAGCAGCGCTGCTCACCGAGCTGCGCGACCACGTCTCGACCCGTGCCCCACAGCGACGGCCCGTCCGGCGCTGGGCCGGCGGACTCCTGGCCGCTGCGGCCGTCGGCGGCATCTTCCTCGCAACCGGCGTCGGTGGTGGCCCCACGGCCGCCCCGGCGTACGCCGTCCAGCTCGACGACGACGGCTCCGTCGTCGTGACCATCCACACCCTCGTGGACGCCTCGGGGCTCGAGTCCGCGCTGGCCGACCAGGGCATCGATGCCGACGTCAGCTACGGACACATGCCCGCGGGGGCCGATCACCCACTGACCCCTGACAGCAACGGCGTCCCCGAGCACGGCCACCTGTGGAGCACCGGGATGAGCACCGAGGGCCTGGATCTCTCCGGAGACCCGACCTTCGAGATGAGCGGCGACGAGTGCGGCTTCGTCGAAGGCGCACCCGATCCTGCGACCATCACCCGCGAGGGAGACGACTGGGTGATGCGGATCCCCGCCACCTCCCCGATCCAGGAGCGGCACGTCTACATCGGCACCTTCGAGGCCGGCGCTCTGTCGGTGCAGTACGGCGGCTTGAACCCCCGCTTCACCTGCTCGGTGATCACCGTCGCCTGAGCAACGGCTCGCAGCCGGTCGACGCGGTGGTCGTGCTACGGCACGACCACCGACTTGCCGCGGGCGTGGAACTCGCCCTGGACGCGGAGCGCCTCGGCCGCCTCATCGAGGGTGAACCGCCGGTCCATGACGGGGCGTACCTCGCCCCGCTCGACGAGGTCGCGCAGCAGCTCGAGGTCGGTGGTGTCGCGGTCGGCGACCTTGCCGACGGCGCAGCGACCGTGAGTGGCCTTGAAGTAGGGGATTGCTGCCAGCATCCGCGGCAGCGGTCGCAGCCACTTCGACTTGGGGGCGGTGACCATCACGTAGATCCCGTCGTCCGCGAGCAGGCGTCGGCAGTCTCGCAACGACCAGGACCCGGCGTTGTCGAACACCACGTCGTACGTCTGGTCGCCCGCGGTGAGGTCTTCCTGCGTGTAGTCGACGACCCGGTCGGCGCCGAGGCGCGCTGCGGTCTCCACGTTGGGCGTGCTGCAGACGGCGGTGACGTGGGAGGCGCCGAGTGCCTTCGCGAGCTGGACGGCGAAGGTCCCGACCCCACCCGACGCCCCGTTGATCAGCACCGTCTGCCCCGCGCGCAGCCCGGCCCAGTCGCGCAGACCCTGCAGGGCGGTCTCGGCGGCGACGCCGAGCGTCGCGCTCTCCTCGAGTGACAGCCCCTGCGGCTTGCCGACCAGCCACTCGGCGGGCGCGACGACGTACTCCGCGAACCCGCCGCCGTCGATGTGCCCGAAGACCTCGTCGCCGACCCGGAAGCGTTTGACGCTGTCGCCGCAGGCGACCACGGTGCCGGCGACGTCGGCTCCCGGCACGGTGCGCTTCGGGCGGCGCAGCCCGAGCGCCGCGGGCCGGGCGAACATCGGCAGCCCGGTGGTGAAGTGCCAGTCGAGGGCGTTGACTGACGCCGCCGCGACGCGGACGACGACGTCGTCCGGACCGGGCTGCGGCACGGGTACCCGCTGCACACGGACCACGTCCTCCGGTCGGCCGTATCGGTCGTAGGTCGCCGCTCGCATGGTGGTGGGCAGGTCGGTCGGGTGGCTGGTGCTGAGGGGCGTGGTCTCGGTCATGGCTGCTCCTGATCTGGGAAACTTACGGCGTAAACATACGCCGTAAGTCGGATCGACGTCTACCCTTGGCCCCAGATGATCGAGGGGTGGTCGAGCGGTGAGTAGAGCGGCTTCGCAGGCGGCGGTGCGTACGCCGCTGAGCCGCGCCCGCGTGTTGCGAGCGGGTGTCGACCTGGCCGACCGTGACGGGCTGCCGGCCCTGTCGATGCGACGCCTGGGCCAGGAGCTCGGCGTCGAGGCGATGTCGCTCTACAACCACGTGGCCAACAAGGGCGACCTGCTCGACGGCATGGTGGAGACCGTGGTGGCGGACCTCAACGCCGAGGTCGGCCCCGGTGGTGGCGAGGCTGCCGAGCATGACTGGGTTGCTGCCCTGCGGAGCCAGATCCTGACGGCGCGCGGGGTGATGCTCCAGCACCGCTGGCTGCCCGCCGTGCTCGAGTCGCGGACCACGCCCCCGTCGCTCATCACCTACTACGAAGGGGTGCTCGCGACGCTGCACGCGGGCGGGTTCTCCTACGACCTGGCCCACCACACGCTGCATGCCCTGGGGAGCCGCGTCATCGGGTTCAGCCAAGAGCTTTTCGACCCGGCAGCAGGGGGCGCCGACGCCGGCCCCTCCGCCGCCGACCTGGCCGCGATGGCCGACCGAGTGCCGCACCTGGTGGCGATGATGGCGCAGATCGTCCACGACGACCCCGAGACGACGATCGGCTGGTGCGACGACCAGACCGAGTTCGAGTTCGGCCTCGACGTGCTCCTCGACGGCCTCGAGCGGCGGCGCATCGCAGACTCGGCGTAGGCACTCCTCGACCCCCGAGGCGGACGGCGGAGCGGCCCTCGACGGTGGCGTCGAGGGCCGCTCTGGTGGGACCGGTCGTGCGGTGACTGATCCGGGGCCAGGTCCCGGAGCTGCCCGAGCCGGAAAGGCGGCTCGCGCAGTCCCTTTCTCCGAGCTGTTGCTGGGTGCTACTGGGTGACGTACATGAGCTGGAGCGTCGGCATGCCGCGCACGTTGTCGTTGAACATGCCGCCGATCTTGGAGCCCCGGATGATCGCGGTGCCCGAGTAGCCCACGTTCACGGCCGGGTAGTAGGTCTCCTCGATGAACTTGTCGAACTCGCCCCACTTCTTGGCGGCCTCGTCGGCCTTGCCGTCGAGGATCGCCTTCTGCATGGCGTCGGCGTCGTCCTCCTTGAAGTTGGCCAGGTTCGGCATGCCTTCGAGGCCGACCAGCGAGCCGTCCCACTGGGCCGGGAACCACGAGCCACCCGACGGCCAGTCCGAGCACCAGCCGCTGGAGCGGACGTTGATCGGGCTGTCGTAGTCGGTCCGTGCCTCGCGGATCTTCTCCGTCGTCGAGGCGATCGGGGTCGCGGTGAAGCCACCCGCCTCGAAGCCCTTGACCAGCTGGTCCTTGCCGGCCACCGACAGCGGATCGTCGGTGGCGTACAGGAACTTGATCTCGTAGCCCATCGCGTTGGCGTCGGTCAGCAGCTGCTTGGACTTCTCCGGGTCGGTGTTCTCGCCCTGGATCCCGAGCACGTCATAGGTCGCCCGGCCGACCGTGCCGGGAGGCAGGATGCTGGTGCCCGGCACCCGGGTCAGCCCCACGATCTCGCCGGCGGCCTTCCAGACGTCGACGTAGGGGTAGGCGTAGCCGATCGCCTTGCGCACGTTGATGTCGGTGATCTTGGTCATGTCGAGGTACCACATGTAGGTGCACGGTGAGGTGCCGACGACCAGGCGATCCGGTGCGTCCTCCGAGACCTTCTTGTACGTCGGCGGCGTGACGTTGTCGTAGGTGATCGTCGTCTGGCCGTCGCCGGTGTCGGAGAGGATCGTGTTCTCGAGCTTGGCGGTGTCCTCACCAAAGGTGAAGACCCACTTGTCGACCGACTGGATGCGGCCGGGGTCGGTGGCGGGGTCCCAGTTGGGGTTCTTGACCAGGGTGAGCGACGAGCCCGGCTTGTAGTCCTCGAACATGTAGGGACCGGTAGCCAGCGGGTGGTTGCCGTACTCCTCCCTGGTGTCCTTGGCCTCCGGGATGCCCGTGAAGACGGGGAACGATGCGTAGAAGTCCATCTCCGGGAACGGCCGCGACATCTTGATGGTGATGTCGTTGCCGTCGACCACGACGCCCTTGTAGGGGGCCTTCTCCTTGTAGGGACCCGGGTAGGTGTCACCGTCCTGGAAGAACTGCAGCTGGTAGGTCGGCCCGTCGGGCAGCTCCTCGATCGCGAACGACCGCGCGATGGCGTACGCCACGTCCTCGGCCTTGACGTCGGTGCCGTCCTCGTACTTGAGGCCGTCCTTGAGCGTGAACGTCCATTCGGTGTTGTCCTCGTTGGGACGGCCGAGGTCGGTGGCCATGTCCGGGACCAGCTGCATGTCTTCGGTCTCGGGGTTGTAGGCGTACTGGGTCAGCGCCCGGGTCACCAGGTTCATGATCCCGGTGGAGTCGGTGAAGTACGCCCGGGTCGGGTCGAACGTGGCCGGCACCTGCACGGTCAGCACGTTGACGGTGCCGCCGGCAGCGGCGTCGTCGGGGACGGCGAGGGGGCCAACGGCCTTCGGGTCCTTGCCGGCACCCGCACCGCCTCCATCTCCTTGGCTCTGGATGGGCTCGGTGGGACCGTCGCCCCCTCCGCCGCCGCAAGCGGCGAGCGCCAGAAGCGAAGCGGTGGCAATGAGTACTGCTGACCTCTTGAGTCGCACGTGGATTCCTTTCGTGGCCCGACGTCGTACCAATTCGCAGCATTCGGCGTCGCTTCGACGACCGGAAGGACCTGTGCGGAACCGCAACGTTCGAGCCCCAATCGCAATCGGTTCGTGACCTGCGTCCACAGGGTCGGCGCGAGACTGCGGCTGGGGTCGTCGGAGGGCACGGCGAGCTCGAGAGGGGAGGCGGGCGCCCGTGTTCCACATCGGAGTCGTGGGCCACACGGTCGAGGGCTCGGCCGATTTCGTGCGCGGGATCGGCACCTACGGGCAGCGCGCGCTGGCCGACTACCAGCACCCCGAGTTCTCCCTCAACTGCGTCGCGATGGGCACCAGTCTCGACGCCCTGCGTCGCGGTGATCTCGCCGAGGTCGGCTCGATCCTGTCGCTGTGCACCCGCCGGCTACGGGCCGGAGGCGCGGACTTCTTCGCGTGCCCCGACAACACCGCGCACCTCGGCCTGGAGTCGCTCGGGCAAGAGCTCGCACTCCCGGGGCTGCACATTGCCGAGGTCGTGGTGTCCGAGGCGCACCGGCTCGGACACGACACGGTCGGCATCCTCGGCACATCGTGGGTGCTGGACTCCGACATGTATCAACGCCAGTGCGAACGCCGAGCGATCACGGCCGTCGTGCCGGAGCCGGCCGACGTACTGACCCTGCACGGCATCATCCTCGACGAGCTCGTCGTCGGCCGGTACTCCGCCGAGGCTCGCGACGAGACCGTGCGGATCATCGGCCGGCTTGCCGAGCGCGGCTGCTCGGCAGTGGCACTAGCCGGCAGCGAACTGCCGTTGCTTGTCTCCCCGTCGGTCTCGCCGCTCCCGCTGCTGAACTCCACTCGGCTGTTGGCCGCCGCGGCCGTCGACACGGCGATCGGCAGGCGCCCCCTTCCACGCTGGCGTGGGGGAGTGCCTGCGGCCTGACCGCGTTGTCGTCATGATCAGCGCAGTCGCTGGATGAGCGCCATGGCGTCGTGGGGAGCGAATCCCTTGATGTCGTTGTCGAAGTAGACGAAGACTTCGCGGCCATCGGCCGCCCAGCCACGGCACCGCTCAGCCCACGTGTCGAGGGCCTCTGGCGAGTAGCCGCTGGCGTAGAGCTCCTTGTCGCCGTGCAGACGGACATAGACCAGGCGCGGCGACGTGAGCTCGATGACGAAGGGCCAGCGGCCAGCAGTGTCGGCCACGACGCAGGCCACCTCGTGCCTGCGCATGACGGCGTACGCCCTCTCGTCGACGAAGGTCCTGCTGCGGAACTCCAGGGCGTGCCGCAGCAGCAGGTCTTCCTTCGTACTGGTGAGTACGCGGTCGCCGCTGATCCGGTCGTCGTGGCCTGCCGCCAGGTCGGCAGCCGCCTGAGTGCTCCGGGGGAGGCGGGCGAGGAAGGCGTCGAGGACGTCGGCATCGAAGGCCAGCGACTCGGGAAGCTGCCAGAGCACGGGTCCGAGCTTGGGGCCGAGGGCGAGCACACCGGAGGCGAAGAAGTTGGCCAGTGGTGCGTCGATGCCCTGCAGTCGCTTGAGGTGGGTGATGAAGCGGCCGCCCTTGACAGCGAAGAGGAAGTCCTCGGGCGTCTCCTCACGCCACCTGCGGTACGACGACGGGCGCTGGAGGGAGTAGAAGGAGCCGTTGATCTCGATCGAGGTCAGGTGCTCGGCGGCATACTCGAGCTCGCGCCGTTGCGGCAGTCCTTTCGGGTAGAAGTCGCCGCGCCACTCGGCGTAGCGCCAGCCGGAGATGCCGACCCGGACCGTCGCGCTGCGCTGTGTCACGACGGGGACGTACCCGGGCAAGACGGGAACAACGCTGCGCCGACGGTCGTGTGCTGAGGTGGCTGTTGAAGCGACCGATCCGGCACACGACCGGGCCGACGCGGCATCAGCTGATCGCGCTCACCGGCTCATCAGTGCCTCGACGTTGGGCAGGTTGTCGAAGCTGGTGAAGGTGCCCGCGTCGGCGATCTCCTGCGCGGCCGCCAGGAAGCCACCCCATGCGGTGCGCGCGAGGGTGCCGCCCACGCTGATGCGTCGGACGCCCAGCTCCGCGGCCTCCGCGGCCGTTGTGAACGGGGCGTTGATCAGCAGGTTCACCGGCTTGGGTGACACCGCGGCGACGATCGCCTCGACGTGCTCGATCTTTTCGATGCGCGGGGCGTACAGGCAGTCGGCGCCCGCGTCGGCGTACGCACGGAGCCTGCGGATCGTCTCGTCGATGTCGGGCCGCCCGCACACGAACCCTTCGGATCGACCAGTGAGGACGACACCTGTGCCGGTCTCGTCGATCGCCTGCCGTGCGGCGCTGACGCGCTCGACGGCCAGTTCGAACTCGAAGAGCGGATCGGCCTCGTCGCCCGTTGAGTCCTCGATGGACAGCCCGGCGATCCCGGTGGTCGCAGCCAGCTTCACGTTCGCGCCCACCTCGGCCGGGTCCACTGCGAAGCCGCCCTGGAAGTCAGCGTTGACGGGCACGGTCACGGCCGCCGCGATGACGCGGAGATGCTCGAGGGCCTGGTCGAGGGTGACCTGGTCGTCCGGCCGGCCCAGTGTCCAGGCCAGTCCGGCACTGGTCGTGGCCAAGGCCTTGAAGCCCAGTTGTTCGAGGGCGCGTGCGGTCCCCACGTCCCATGGGTTGGGCATCACGAAGCATCCCGAGGTGTGCAGGCGGTGGAACTCGGCAGTCGGATCGCTGGTGACGTTCATGCCAGGCAGGATCTCTCAGGAGCTCGTCGACCGCCAGTGGTGACGGTTCAGCGGTACAGCGCCTCGAACGCCTCGTAGACCATCCAGGCGGGCCAGAACAGGCCCTGGACGATCGCCCACACGTGTTCCAAGAACCCGTCCGCCTGCTGCCAGAAGAACACCAGGGCCCCGAAGATTCCGAGTCCGTAGACCGCGCCGCCTCCGGCAGCGCCGGCGTTGTTGTTGCTCATGGTGTCCACCTCTCTTTGCGCCATCCTCCCCGCCCGCGGCGCACGAGGCCGGCTCCCACGCTGGCCTTCGGTCCTTCGCGCGTAACGTGGTGCTCGTGGTCGATCCGCAGCCGGAGGCACCCGTCCCGGACGTCAGCGAAGCGCGCCAGCTGTTCCCCGCGACCGCGGGTCGGGCCTACCTCAACACGGCCTCGACGGGGCTCGGCAGCCAGCAGCTGGCGACGTCGTACCGCGGAGCCGTCGACGACTGGGTCGAGCGCGGCTTCGACTTCGTGCAAGGCGAGAAGGCTGCGAACAGCGCCCGGGCGATGGCCTCGCGGCTGATCGGCGCCGACCCTGCGGACGTGGCGCTCATCCCTGGGGTGGCGTTGGCGGCCGGGCTCGTCGCGGCTCAGCTCGGGCCCGCGGCGGCCGGCGAGAACGTCGTCATCGGCGAGCGGGAGTTCGGCTCCAACCAGTTCCCCTGGCGGCAGCTCGAGCGCAAGGGGTACGACGTCCGTCAGGTGCCCTTCCGGCGCGGTGGGCTCGAGCCTGAAGACGTCGACCAGCGCGTCGATGGCGGCACGCGGGTGGTGGCGTTCAGCGGGGTCCAGTCGGCCACCGGTCACCGCTCCGACATCGCCGCGATCAGCTCGGTGGCGCGACGCGTCGGTGCGGTCGTGTTCGTGGATGGCTCGCAGATGGTGGGCGCGGTCCCGGTCGCTCCGGCCCTGCCGCACGTGGACGTGCTGGCCTCCACCGACCACAAGTACCTGCTCAACGCAGGTCGCGGGATGGGCTACTGCTACTTCTCTGCGTCCGTGCGCGAGCGGTTCACGCCGATCTACGCTGGCTGGCGCGCGGGCGCCGACCCGTTCGGGAGCTTCTACGGCCCGACCATGGAGCTCTCGCAGACGGCATCGCGCTTCGACAGCTCGATCAGCTGGCTGGCCGCGCTCGGCAACGCGACCGCCCTCGAGGTCTTCGAGCACTTCGGGCCCGACGTCATCTATGCCCGCAACCGCGACCTCGAGGCGCAGCTGCGCGACGCGCTCACCGCCACGGGCTGGGACCCGGCGCCCCTGCCGGAGGGGAACCGCAGCACCATCGTCAGCGTTCCGCTCGGAGACCTCGAGCCCGCCCGGGTCGTCGGCGCCCTCGCCGACGCGCAAGTAGTCGGATCGGCACGCGCCGGCATCCTCAGGCTGTCGGTGCACTTCTACAACCACGAGGACGACATCGCTCGGCTCGTCACGGCGCTGGGGTCGCTGGACCGGCCGGGCGGCTAGCTGCGCTTGCGCCGACGGTAGGCGCGGGCGGCGTACCGGTCGTTGCAGTAGGTGCAGCAGTACTTGCGCGTGCCGGCCCGCGTGCGGTCGACGAACACGCAGCGGCAGGGGTCGCTGTGACAGACGCCGAGGCGGGCCGTCCCGTGCTCGGCGACGTACGCCGCCAGGGCCGCCGGCAGCCGCGCCTCCAGCGCGGCGACTCCACGCAGTCCGACTCCGACCTGGAGCGTGGGGCTTTCCTCGTTGGGCTCGACTACCAGCATCGGGATGGCTTTCGCCTTTGCCAGCAGGGGGTTGAGCACTGCTGCGACCTCCGCGACATCGTCCGACTCGAACACCAGCCGCAGAGCGTCGCGCAGGCGGCGGAGGCGGGGGAGGTCGCGCTTCGACAGCTCCGCGGCCCGGGCGCCGTGGCCCGCTGCGGTGAAGGCTCGGGTCAGCCAGGTGACATCCACCAGCCGGTCGGGCTGCTCCTCGAGCAGGTCGTGGCTGTTGACGAGCAGGAGGGCCAGCTCGACGTCGGAGGCCGGCGCGGCGGCGTCCGCGAGCCAGTCCATCGGGAACCCCGCACGCACGGCCTCCACTGCCCTTCACCACCTTTGATCACGATTGAGCGTCAGTTGCTTGACGGCCTATGCTACCGACTCTAGATTCGTCAGGTGTAAAGGCATCTTTACTACTGACGCAAGGAGGCCGGGATGAGACGAAGGATGGCGCTCGTGGCAGCAACGGTGGCGGCGATGGCGGGACTGGTGTCGGCGGGACTGCCCACAGTGGGTTCTGCGCAGCCGGGGTTAGGGGCGCCCGGTGGTCCTGGCCCTGGTGGTGGTCCTGGCGCCGGGCAGATCGTGGTGGAGGACATCACGATCCGGGTGCCGCACCAGGCCGCTGTCCAGGCCTACGTCGTCCGGCCCGCCGGCAACCTCAAGAAGAACTCCGCCGCCGGAGTGCTGTTCCTGCACTGGCTCGGCGAGATCAACAACGACCGCGGCGAGTACCTCACCGAGGCCATCACCCTGGCCGGCCAGGGCGTCGTCTCCGTGCTCCCGCAGGGCTACTTCCCGTGGGTGCCCAATCCCGACGGCACCACCGGCGACGTCACGCTGGTGAAGAACCAGGTCGCCGCGATGCGCCGCGCCCTCGACACCCTCGCGTCGGTCAAGGGTGTCGACAAGTCACGCATCGCTCTCGTCGGGCACGACTACGGCGCGATGTACGGCTCCATCCTCGCCCAGTCCGACCGCCGCGTCTCGGTGATGGTGCTCCAGGCGCCCGACGCCCTGATGGGCAACTGGTTCGCGCAGTTCTGGCTGCGGCTCGAGGGCCAGGAGAGGGAGGACTACCTGGCCCTCTTCGCCGGGTTGGACCCCGTGGACAACACGTCCCGGCTCGGGTCCCACGTGCTCTTCCAGTGGGCCGGCGATGACTTCTTCATCGGCCAGGACGTCCGCGACGCCTACGCAGCGTCGAGTCCGCTCGCTCAGGTGAAGCTCTACGAGCACGCCGACCACGAGCTCACCGACGCCGCCCGGGTCGACAGGCTCGCGTTCCTGGCTGCGCAGCTGGGTCTCTGATGGGCCGACGCCGATTCGTCAGCGGGGCTGAGCGGGGGAAGATCCGCTAGACCGCTGACGAATCGGTGTGCAGCAGCTCGTCCTGCCAGACGAAGCACTCGGTCGAGAGGTCGCGTAGTCGTTGGACGCCTGGCAGCAGTGTGTCGATGCGGGCGGCATCCTCGGGTGCGAGGTCGGTGTGCAGGTAGCGCAGGCCGTAGTCATGACGTTCGGGACAGTCGCGTGCGCGCAGCAGCTGGACGACTGGCGTCAGCGCGAAACGCAGGTAGAGCGAGACGGCCTCCGGCAGGTGGTCCCGCGCGATCGCCCGGTTGACGAGCCACTCGCCGACGAGCCGACGCTGGCGAAGCTGGGAGATCGTCGCCTCCATGCCGCGGCGCAGGTCGGCCTCGTCGTCGTGGCGGAGCACCAGCAGCCCGTCGGGGTCGAAGCGGACGAGCGGCGTGCCGTGGCGGCGTACGTCGATGTGCCGGTGCTCGTCCGTGGTCTCCCAGACGACGATGTCGACCAGCCGCGTCGGTGTCGTCAGGTCACCTGGAGAAGCGTCGAAGGTGACGAAGCACTGACGGCCGTCTTCGTACGTCGACTCGGGCAGCTCCCACACGCTGGTGGGCGAGAACGTCTGGACGATCTCACTCAACAGACGTTTGTACAGCTGGGTCGCTGTGCCCTCGGCGGCCAGTGCCTCGACGTCGAGGTCGGAGTACTCGTCGTACCCGCCGGTCGCCGCCGACCCGCCGATCCACGCGGAGCGCAGGTCGGGGTCGGTCGCGCCCTGCTCATCGAGCCAGGCGAGGAAGTCGGCGTAGCGGGAGAGGTCGGGCGCATCGTTCATAGCGGCGGGGAGCTCAGTCGGGCGGGGGTGGCGTCGCGGTGGTGAGCGAGCGTTGGCGCACGGCGAGCTCGATCCTCTGGGCGGTGTTGCGGGCGCTCTCGCGGTCGGTGGCGCCGGGGTACGCCGGGACCGACGCGACCGCGACGGCGACCAGGTCGGTATAGGCGTCCTGCCGCAGCCGCGTCGCCAGCCGTTCGGCAGTGTTCTTGGCTCGCGCCAGGACCCCGGTGATGGCCACGCCGCCGAGGCCGAGGGCACCGAGCACGCCGAAGAGCCCAGGGACCCAGTCGTTCCCCACGTCGTCCTTGAGCGCGAAGAAGCCGACGACCAGGGTGACGATCAAGGCGGCAGCGGCGAACCCCAGCAGGATCTGGGGGCGGTAGAACCGCAGCAACCGCCGCAGGCCGTGCGGGCTGCTGAGCTTGGCGTAGGGCTTGATCAACGTGGTGGGGTCCTGACCCAGGAGGAGCAGCTGGTACCAGCGGCGTACCTGCTCGTAAAGCCGCTCACGCAGGTCGGGCGCGCTCGACCAGGTCGGGTCCTCGGCCACCCGTCCCCAGGCCTCGACGCTCCCTGAGATCGCGGCGGCGCTGAGCGGGTGCATGTGTCCAGGCGTGAGCCGCCCGAGCATCCGGGTCAGCTCGCGTCGCCGGTCGTCGCCGAAGAGGAAGGGCAGCGAGACTCCCGTCTCCCGCCCGCCGTCCTGCCACGTCTCACGGGGCCCGAGGCCCCAGTAGCACTCCGCGAGCCCGCGGGCCAGCAGGTACCCGTTGGCCGCGGTCTCGTCGCGAGTCGTCAGCGAGTCCTGGATCCGGGCGTCGAACTCGTAGAAGTACGTCGCGACGTCCTGCCAGCGGGCCTCCTCGGCCAGGCTCGCCTCGGCGTCGTCGGCCGGGACGCCGAGGCTGGTGGCGAGCGAGGCCAGGGTGCGTACGGCGGATCGCCGGGCGGCCGCGTCGTCGCGCTGCGAGCGCAGCGGGAGCGTGTGCTCAGGGTGCGGCGGGAGTGCGGCCGTCACCGGCCGGGCGCCCTCGGGCCAGGAACGGCCGCGGAGCTCGGCCACCGCCCAGCCCAGCCGGATCGCCGTGCGCACGTCCGGGGTGGCTGCTGCTTGGGTCGCGACTTCGGTCACGGTCGCATTGTCGTCCGGAATCGTGGTGTGAGGCGACGGCCGCGCCGGTGCGTCATGCTCGCTGGTTTCGAGACGGGCCCTTCGGGTGCCCTCCTCAACCGGCGAGGCACCCCAGGGTCGTTTGTACTCAGCCAGCGAACGGCCGAACCCGAGTGGTGTGCGAGGACTAGAGTGGTAGTCCAGTTGGGCCATTTCGGCGCGAATCTCCTTCCTCTCAACGCGTCGCAAGTAGGTTCGACTTATCCACCAGGGAGTCCCCCCGGGTGCCGGAATCGGCGCCCTCCCGGGTGGCCCAGACTTTGAAGCCGGATCGCCCCCTCCGGCTGGAACGGACCCCCGTGTCCCTTGTGATCACGCCTGCAGCGCTAGCCCCCGTCGCACCCGCCCCCGACGCGGACCTCCCGGCCCGCCCTCGGCTCCGGGCAGTGATCCGCCGGGTCGCGCTGAGCCTGCTGGTGGCCTGCGTCATCCCGGCCACACTCTTCTACACGACCTTCGCGCTTGCCGGCGTGTGGACGGCGATCATCGTGGCGCTGTGCTGGTCCTACGGCGCCATCACCTGGCGCGCCGTGACCGGACGTCGTGCGTCGGGGCTGCTCATCATCGCCGCGACGCTCATCACCATCCGCACGGTCGTCTCCCTGGCTGCGGGCAGCACGTTCCTCTACTTCCTCCAGCCGATCATCAGCGACGCAGTTGTCGGCACGACGTTCTTGCTCTCGCTGGCGAGTGCCCGGCCGATGGTGGCCCGGCTGGCCGGCGACTTCTACCCGATGACCGAGGAGCTCAAGCTGCGGCCCCGGGTCCGGCGGATGTTCCGCAACCTCACGATCTTCTGGGCGACGCTGTGCATCGCCAAGGCGTCGTTCACGTTGTGGCTGCTGCAGTCGCAGTCGCTGGAGAACTTCGTGCTCATCAAGAGCGTCACCGTGCTGGCGGTCAACATGTTCGCCGCCGCCGCGACCATCGGCATGGCCGTGCTGGTCGCCCGCAAGGAAGGCCTGCTCGGGCCCGCGGCCGAGGTCGCACTCGCCTGACCCCATGATGGCTTGAGGGTCGGCGCTACTTTCTGAGGTATGGCCCTCCTGCACCAGGCGAGTATCACCCCGTCCAAACGCGAGTTGCTGGATGGTTGGCTGCCCGGTCGTACGTGGGCCCCGCAAGGCGTCGAGCTCAAGCCCGTCGGCGCCTATCGCTTCGACGATCCCGCCGGCGAGGTCGGCCTCGAGAGCTTCCTTCTCTGCGCTCCCGACGGCACCGTGCTGCACGTGCCGCTCACCTACCGCGGCGCACCCCTCGATGGCGCCGACGACTTCCTCGTCGGCACCACCGACCACTCCGTGCTCGGCAAGCGGTGGGTGTACGACGCGTGCGGCGACCCGGTCTGGGCGGGCACCCTCGTGAACGCCGTGCTCAACGGCGGCACCGAGGCCGACCTGCTCATCGAGATCGACGGGGTGATGCAGGAAGGCGAGAAGAGCGTGCGGGTGCACGGCACCGGCTCGGAAGGGATCGACGGCCCCTTGATCACGGAGGTGTCCCCTCGCGACGACGGCGACACCACGCTGGTGGAGGCCGGACCGTTCGACCTGATCGTGGTCCGGCGGGTCGGCGCCGAGGTGAGTGGCGACGAGACGCTGGTCGGAAGTTGGGAAGGCGTGGAGTCGGCCGTGTTGGCCGGCGTACGTCGTCGCTAGGCGTCCCCGGGTAACGAGTGAGCTTGCTAGCGCAACCTCCTCAACCAGCGGAGGACGACCGCAAGCTCCTCAACCAGCGGTGAGCTCGGAGTTGAAGAAGCTGGTCGTGCGGTCCATGGCGGCGAAGAAGCGCGGGCCGAAGGCGTGCTCCTCGATGGGGTACCACGCCAGCCGTGCGTCCACCCCGGCGTTGCGGGCCGCTCGGTAGGTCGCGCGCGCCCAGGGCGGTGGGCAGGTGCTGTCGTTGCCGCCCTGCACGATGAGCAGCGGCTCGGTGATCCGGTCGAAGTAGGTGCGGGCGCTGATCTCGCGCCAGAAGCGGCGGCTGCCGGGCTGTTGCGGCAGGCCGTAGGTGCGCTCGACGTAGGCGTCGAGCTCCGAGCGGGTCGCGTCGTTGCGGATCCAGCGATCGTAGTTCTCGCCCTCCAGCGAGCTGACGGGCGCCCACACAGACGCGGCGTCGACGAGCCCGGGCGCCATCTCGAGTGCCTTGTAGACCACTCCGCCGCCCATCGACCGCCCCATCAGCGCGACGCGGTCGTCGTCGACCGGCACGTCCTCGGTCTGCCGCAGCGCCGTGACGGCATTGATGACGTCGACGGAGTAGCCGAGCCGCAGGTGTTGGGCCGCGAGGGGGTCGTCGCTCGAGCCGGCGTGGTTGCGGTAGTCGACGTGGAAGGCGACGTAGCCGCGCCCGGCCAGATAGCCACGCTCGCGAGTCATGCCTTGGCCGGTGACGTAGTAGGCAGGGTCGATGAAGCCGTGCGCCAGCACGACGGCCGGGAACGGGCCGCGGCCGGTCGGCACGTTGAGCACCCCGGTGATCCGGAGCTTTCCGCTGCGAAAGCTGGCGTTGTACGACGTGTAGTCGGCCGTCTGCTCGCGCATGGTCCCGAGGCGCAGGTCGCCGCCGGAGAACTTGCGGTCGAAGTAGGCCGGGATGGAGACCGGGTGCGGAGGCGGAGCCGGCTCGGCTGGCACGGCCTCCTCGGTCGGGGCGGCCGTCGCAGACGGCGTTGCGCTCGGGCTGGATGACTCAGACGTGGCCGTTGGGCTGGGCTCGGTCGGCGGAGGTGACTGCGTCTGCGAGGACGACGAGGACGAACAGGCCGTCAGCAGGACGGCGACCGCGACCAGAGCGGCGTACGTGCGTGGAGGTGGCACCGGGAGTCTCCCTTCCTCCCGTCCCAAGGTAGCCGGGCGGGGGAAGAGACTCGGTTGCGCGGAGTCTCAGCCGTCGCAGTTGCGACAGCGGGTGCGGGCCTTGAGGGCGGTGTTGCCGCCAGTCGCCTGCACCTGGTCGGTGCCGATGGTCTTCCAGAGCTTGCGGTCGGGGATCCAGCCCCACGTCGGCGCGGAGATGTCCTTCTCGCTGGGCAGGTGGTAGCACCCGGCCCAGTGGGCCTTGCCCTCGCGGTGGACCAGGATCGCGTCCTTCGGGGGACGCGCGCCCGCGTCGGCCGCCGGCCGGGGGCCGACATGGTTGGTCAGGCCGCCGAGGTCCAGGCGGGCGTGGATCTTGCATCCACAGTGACTGATCGGAAGGAAAGTATGGTCGCAGCGTTCTTCAGTCACATTCGATGGTCGCACACCTCGGAGCAGGCGACCCCTTCCTCGAGGAAGTCAGCGCCAGGCTGGCAGGTCCTAGGGTGAGGCCATGGCCAAGCGAGACGCCTTCGTGTACGCCGCAGTGCGCACGCCGTTCGGGCGCTTCGGCGGTGCGCTGGCCGACGTTCGACCCGACGACCTGGCCGCGACGGCGATCACGGGCCTGCTGGAGAAGGCGCCGCGCCTCGACCCGGAGCGGATCGGCGACGTGGTCTGGGGCAACGCCAACGGGGCCGGCGAGGACAACCGCAACGTCGGCCGGATGGCCGTGCTGCTCGCCGGCCTGCCGGTCTCGGTGCCGGCCGTGACGGTCAACCGGCTCTGCGGATCCTCGCTCGACGCGGCGATGAGCGGCTCGCGGACCATCGAGTGCGGGGACGCCGACGTGGTGCTGACCGGCGGCGTCGAGTCGATGACCCGGGCGCCCTGGGTGCTGCCGAAACCATCGCGGGCCTTTCCCGCCGGCAACGTGACCGCGGTGTCCACGACCCTCGGTTGGCGGCTCGTCAACGAGCGGATGCCCGCAGCGTGGACGGTCTCGCTGGGTGAGGCCAACGAGCTGTTGGCCGACCGGTTCGCGATCTCGCGGCGGCGGCAGGACGCGTTCGCGGTTCGGTCCCACGACCTGGCCGACGCGGCCTGGACCGCTGGTTTCTACGACGACCTGGTGGTGCCAGTCGATGCCAGCGTGGGGGCCGGCGATCTCCCGCGCGACGAGGGCATCCGGCCCGGCTCGTCGGTGGAGGGTCTCGCCGGGCTCAAGCCGGCGTTCCGCCCCGCCGACAAGGGTGGCACCATCACGGCCGCGAACGCCTCGCCGCTCAACGACGGCGCCTGCCGCCGTGCTGCTCGGCTCGGAGTCCGCACGCGACTCGATCGGGCTCGACCCGATCGCGCGGGTCTCGGGCCGAGGGACCTTCGCGCTGCTCCCGCAGGACTTCGGGATCGCGCCCATCGAGGCCGTCAACCAGGCGTTGGGTCGGGCCGGGATCACCTGGGCCGACGTTGCGGCGGTCGAGCTCAACGAGGCGTTCGCCGTGCAGTCGCTGGCGTGTGTGGACGCCTGGAAGGTCGACCCCGAGATCGTCAACACCAAGGGCGGCGCCATCGCCATCGGCCACCCGCTCGGTGCCTCGGGCGGCCGGATCCTCGGCACCCTGGCGGCACGGCTGCGCGAGTCCGGCGACCGTTGGGGCGTCGCCGCGATCTGCATCGGCGTCGGCCAGGGCCTTGCTGTCGTGCTGGAGAACGTCGCGCGCGGCTGACCCGCGCCGCCGCAGACAAAGAAGGCGCCCGCCGGGTTTCCCCGGCGGGCGCCCTCTTGTGCTGCTACTGCCCTAGTTGGCGGACTTCCACTTCCAGGTCAGCTTGTAGGCGCCCGAGCCACCGTGCTTGCCGTCGAGGACGATGCGGTAGGTCTTGCCCTCCTTGACCTTCACGGTCACCTCGGCCTTGGCGCCCGAAGTGTCGGACTCGAGAACGTCCAGCTTGGACAGCTTCGTGCCCTTGGCCACTGCCAGGAGCGGAGCGAAGTCGCCGCTCGCCTTGATGGTGAGCTTGCCGTCCTTCTTGGCCTTGAAGGTGAACCACACGGATGAGGCACCACCCTTGCCGGCCTTGAACACCTTCTCCTTGGCCTCGGTGGTCGCGCCTTCCGAGGTGCCCTTCTCCTTACCGTCCTTGCCCTTGAGCTTGGTCGGCGAGGCGAACATGTCGTTCTCCGGAGCCGGGACCACCGTCGGGGTGACCGTCGGCGTCGGGATGACCGTCGGCGTCACGGTCGGAACGACCGTCGGCGTCGGGGTGGTCGGGTCGGCGACGAGGTTCCAGCCCATCGTCAGCGAGCCGGTGTCTCCGTCCCAGCCGGCGCCATCGATCGAGTACACCGTCCCCGCCGTCACATGGGCCGTGACCCGGCTGGTGACCCCAGCACCCGGGAAGTCGTCGTTGGACGCGAGCTCGGTGAGCGCGTTCACCGCCGATCCGGTGTAGAGCCCCAGCGTGGTGTCGAAGTCACTGCCCAACGTGTTGACCGTCAGATTGCCGCTCGCCGGAGCGGTCCACTTGAACCAGACCGAGGCAGCGCCGACTCCGGCCGGCTCTGGCTCGCCAGCCTCCTCGGTCGCGTACTTCGTCGACTGCGTGACGGTGCCTGATCCGCCGGAGACCACCGTCGCCGCCGAGTAGTTGTCGTTGGCCGGCGGGGTCGGCGGCGGCGAGACGATGCCCGGCGCCACCACGTCCAGCTGCATGGTGCTCGCGCAGGTGTTGGAGTCGATGTGGACATCGAGGTTGGACGGGGTGCCGTCGTCGAACTTGGTGCTCGGGTTCGATGCGTTGTCGAGCTCGTGGTTGCCGGAGCTGCCCGGGTAGGGGTCACCCGCGTCCCCACGGTTCACGTTGTTGTACATCTGGTTGAGACCGTCGGCCTCAAGCACCTTGACCAGCGGGTCGTCCTCGTCGGAGTTGGCCCCGTTGCTCGAGGTCACCCGCTCGTCGATCCGGTAGGCAACGAGTCCGCAGCCCGGGATGGAGACGTCGTAGCCGACGGGCTGGCGGTTCTCGATGAGGAAGTACTCACCTTGCCCCGAGTTCTCCCCGAACAGCCAGTCGACCCCGCCCGGGTTGGGCGAGACCAGCACCGATGTGCCGGCCGCCACCTGGACGTCGTTGGTCGGCGTCAGGACGGACGTGGGCGTGACCCAGTTCTGGTACCACAGCGCCCAGGCGTCGGGGTGCGACGGAGAGTTGCCGGCGAGGCTGCCCGCGCCGCCCGTCTCGCCCCATGAGCCGCCCGACATCAGGCTGAACTCGCCGATGCCCTCGCTGGAGCCGTCGACGTCGTAGAGGTCGGGCCAGTTGATGTCGTGTCCGAACTCGTGGGCCATGATGCCGATGGTGGCCATGTGCCCGTCGGGGTCGGCCACCTCGTTCGCGGCGCAGTGCCACTCACCGAACGTGGTGTAGCCGAGGTCACCAACCGTGACGTCGTCCACCACCGGAGCGGGCACTTGGGCGTTGGCGAGGTCCCACTGGTGGCCCCAGATGCTCGGCCCGTCTTCGCAGGTGTTGCCCGGGCCGGAGTACGCCGTCTCGTAGCCCGCGCCGATCACGGTCACGTGCAGCTCGTCGGTGTCGATCTCCCCGTCGCCGTCGGTGTCGAACGAGGCGTAGTCGACGAACGGGTCAGCCGCTTCGATCGCGTCGGCGATGTAGTCCTCGCTGTTGTTCTCCACGCCGGTGTTCGGGTGGTCGTACGGCAGCTCGAGCCACCCCACCACGCCATTGCTGGCGCCAGAGGTGTCCGCGGCCGGAGTGAGCCCGAACTGGCCGCCGCTCGCCTCGTCGTAGAAGTCGTCGACACTGTCGCTGGCGCCGAAGTACCGGCTGGCCCAGTCGTCCTGGTCCGAGCCGACCGCGTCCTGGTCGGCGAAGCTGACCAGGATCACCAGCTCGTCGTCGTCACCGACCCCGGCCTTCGGGGTCTCGGCCTGCGTCGCCTTGGCCGTCGGCGCAGGAGCCAGGTTCTTCGACGCCCGGGGAGCGGTGCCCTGCCCGGCGATCACGGCGGACGGCTTCAGCGCGCCGGAGGCCTTCAGGCCGGCGGCGTAGCGCCAGTAGTCGTCGTTGCCCTGGACGAGCGTGTGGTTGCCCTTGACCGTGGCCACGCCGTTGCTCAGGGCGTCACCGAACCGGCGCACCTCGATGGTGCTGCCGTCGGGCTGGGTCAGTGTGTACGGCGCCGGGTTGACCGGCGCGCCGGTGTAGCCCTTCTTGAGGGGGGCGGCCGCTGATGGAGCCGCCTCGGTGGGCGTGGACAGGAACGCGAGGCCGGCGGCGGTGAGTCCCGCGGCGGCGACCAGCGCTAGGACCGCCTTGAGGCGTCCAGAGTGGGTGCGAGAAATTGGCATGGACGCACCCTAGGCCATAAATCTGAGAACACAATCGCGTGTTGGCGACATATTGTTCGAGCGATGACCGGCGGCACGCGTACCCCGCTGCAGGCGGTCGGCATCGTCGTCGGCGTCACGGTGGTGACCAGCGCGGCAATGGCCGTGCTCGGAGTGCCGTCGGCGGTGCTGTTCGGGGCGGTGTTGGGCGGGATGGCGCACGCGCTGACCTCGCCGCTGCCGCTCGACGTACCGACGTGGGCGTTCCGGATCGGTCAGGGACTGATCGGGATCACCGTCGGGGCGCTGATGGACCTGACCACGCTCGGCCGGATGGCCGACGAGAGCCTGTCGATTGTCGGGGTCACGCTTGGCACGCTCGTGATCAGCATCGGGGCGGGCCTCGTGCTGGGCCTTCGTCATGACGTGTCGAGGAGGACGGGCGTGTTCGCGCTCATCGCCGGTGGTGCCTCCGGTGTGGTGGCCGTGGCCCGCGACCTGGGGGCGGACGACCGGGTGGTGATCGTGGTGCAGTACCTGCGGGTGCTCGTCGTGCTGCTCTGCATGCCGCTGGTGACCTCGGTCGTCTTCCACCCGCCTGATGGCCGAGGGGCGCTCGAGCCTGCCGACTCGTCGCCTGTCGCCGACCTGGTCTTCGTGGCGGTCAGCCTCGGCCTCGGGCTGCTGATCGCGCGCTTGGTGCCGGTGACGACGATGAGCCTGCTCGGCCCGCTGTTCGTCTCTGCCGTGGTGGCGGCCGGCGGCTGGCTGGGCGAGGTGTCCGTGCCGACGTGGCTCCAGTGGGTGGGCTTCGCGTTGATCGGGGTGCAGGTGGGGCTGCGGTTCACCCGGGCCAGCCTGCTCGGGATCGCGCGGATGCTGCCGGTCGTGCTCGTGATCGTCTTGGTGATGATCGCTGCCACCGCCGGGCTCGGCGCGCTGCTGACCTGGCTGACACCGGTGGATGCGCTGACGGCGTACCTCGCCACCACGCCCGGCGGCCTCTTCGCCGTCCTCGCCATCGCCGCGGACAGCGGCTCCGACGTCACCTACGTGATGGCGGTCCAGCTGCTGCGGCTGGTGCTGATCCTCGCGATGCTGCCGCTGCTGGCACGCTGGCTGCGGCCGAGCGCCCAGGAGCGGTGACTTGGCAACCGTCCGCAAGCCGCAAACGGTTGCCAGCCCACCGCTGCCCGGGTCGCGCGCCGAGCGGCGGTGAGTGAGGAACCGTTTCGCCACGTCAAACGGTTCCTAGCTGACCGCTCGGGGGACGAGCCGGTAGCGCACGAACACCGGTACGGCGAGGGCGGCGACCACGGTGAGGATGACGACGAGGATGCCGCCGCCGGCCGCGGCGGCCGCCGTACCGACAACTGCGGCGGCGCTGCCGTGGACCACGTCGGCGACGCGGGGCCCGCCGGCGACGACGACGAGGAAGACGCCTTGGAGGCGACCGCGCACGTCATCGGAGGCGGCGGCCTGCAACATGCTCTGGCGGAACGCCGCCGAGGCCATGTCGGCCGCGCCGCCGATCACCAGCATCAGCAGGGCCAGCGCGAGCATCGGCACCGACCCGATGTCGACGAACGCGACGGCGAGCCCGAACCCGGTCATCGCCAGGCCCCAGACCACGATGCAGACGATCACCGCCAGCCCCTGGCGCTGGATCCGCGAGACCCAGCCGGAGAAGACGCCGCCGATGACGGCCCCGGCGGGGATCGCCGCGAAGAGCAACGCGAACACCAGGCCACCCTCGTCGGGGCCCCCGAACGACTCGTGGGCTATCTCGGGGAAGAGCGCCCTCGGCATCCCGAAGACCATCGCGATGATGTCGACGACGAAAGACATCAGCAGCACCTTGTGCCCGCGCAGGTAGCGGAGGCCGTCGAGCACGGCCCGCAGTCCTGGGGTGCCGGCCCGGCCCTCGACGCGCAGCTGCGGCAACCCGATGACTGCATACAGCGTCGCGAACAGGCACAGCGTGTCGGCGACGTAGAGCCAGGTGTAGCCGAGCACCGGGATCAACGCACCGCCGACGAGCGGTCCGGCGATGGCGCCGGCCATGAAGACCGTCATGTTCAGGGAGTTGGCGGCGGGCAGCAGCTCCGGCCCGATCAGCCGAGGGATGATGGCGCTGCGGGTCGGCTGGTTCACCGCGAAGAAGGCCTGCTGCACAGAGAACAGCCCGAACAGAACCCAGACGTTCTCCAGCTCGAGGGCCGCCTGAAGGGCGAAGAGGCCGCTGGTGCCGATCAGGCCGAGCGTCGTGATGACCAGCAGGATGCGCCGGTCGAAGACGTCGGCCAGCGCGCCGCCCCACAGCCCGAAGACGATCAGCGGGACGAGTCCGAACAGCCCGGTCAGACCGACGTACGCCGACGAGCCGGTGATCGCATAGATCTGCGCCGGCACCGCGACGACGGTGAGCTGGGCGCCGATGACGGTGACGATGTTGGCCAGCCAGAGGCGGCGGAAGTGCGGCTCGGCGAGCGGCCGTGTGTCGGCCAGCAGCCGCCGGTTCCCCTGCACGATGTTCGAGGCTACCGATCGGTCATCCCAACATGACCCGGCCCTGGGGTTGACCGGGGTCAGGGGTTCCCGTCTGATCGAGGTCCGACCGGGTGACCAGGGGGGGTCAGATGCTGGCAGGGGTGGGATGGCGCCGTTTGCGGGCGGCACGCTGGGCTTCGCCGGTGTTGCTGGTGCTCCTCGCCGCCTGTGGATCCGGCGAGGGCACCCTGCCGGCTGACGGGACGGCGGACAACGCCATCGTGTCGCCGACCCGCCAGGCGTTGGAAGCGTTCTGGTCGACGACGATGCCGCAGGTTGCGGATGTGCCGTACACGCCGGTGACCAAGTGGACGCCCTACCGCGACAGCGACCTACCCGAGCTGGCCTGTGGTGAGGCCTACGCCGACAACGCGGCGTACTGCCCGTTTGACGACTCCATCGAATACTCGACCGACTGGCTGCTCGAGCTCGACCAGGACTACTCGCGGGCCGGGAACATGGGGTCGGTGGTGATCTTGGCCCACGAGTTCGGCCACCACATCTCGGACCTTCACGGTCGACCGTTCAACCTGAACATCGGACAGGAGCTCCAGGCGGACTGCTACGCCGGCAGCTTCCTCGACGGCGTGGACGCTGGCGGCTACGCCCTGACCCTGCAGGCGGGCGACGTCGAGGACGCGCTGCAGACCCTGGCGGGCATCGCCAACTCCGAGTTCGACTGGGCCGACGAGAAGGCGCATGGCGGCCCGGAAGAACGACGAGCGGCGATGGCGCGCGGCTGGATCACCGGCGACCCCGACTACTGCGCGGCGTACGAGAAGACTGGTCCCATCCTCGTCCGGCAGTTCGGGAGGTACTCGTTGCGGCTACCACCGGCGTCCCAGGTCGAGGAGCTGCCGTCGGGCTCGGTCCAGGTAGTCACCGCGACAGAGCCCGAGTTCACCACCGACCTCACCGCCGCGACCGGACTCACGGGCACCACGGCCGTCGACGCCTTGACCGCCTACTTGCCGGCGTACTTCAAGGGGACGACACACGCCCTCGTCGGGGACGTCGAGTCCTTCGGTGTGCTGGTGAACGACCTGCACGTGGCCCACGTCCGCTACGAGCAGACGTTGGCGTCTGGCCGGGTGATCCATGGCGTGGTCCTCCTCGCGACCAACGAGGTCGGATCCGGACTCGTCATCGACACCTACGCCGATGGGGCGCTCAACGATCCGTCGGCGGCCGCCTGGGGTCCGCCCGGCGACTTCGTGTTCTCGACGTTGTGGGGCGCCACCGCGGGTTGAGGGTGTCAGCGCGCGGCCGGCGGCAGCTCGTCACGCGGCCTGGCGACGGCGGCGAGCGGGTCCTCGGGAAGCTCGGCCACCTGCTCGCGGCACCAGGGCGCGATGTCGCGGCTGCCGTCGAGCACCCCGAGACGCAGCTCGGGCCAGGACTCCCACACCGCCCCGGCGACCTCGGCCGGGTCGGGCCGGACCTCGTCGGTCGTGGTGGCCACGAAGACGGGGCACAGCTCGTTCTCGACCACGCCGTCGGCCATCACCGAGCGGTAGCGGAACCGCGGCAGCACCAGCCGGAGCTCCTCGACGCCGACGCCGAGCTCCTGCAGCACGCGGCGTCGTACGGCGTCCTCGATGGCCTCGCCAGGCGCCGGATGGCCGCAGCAGCTGTTGGTCCACACGCCCGGCCAGGTGACCTTGTCGAGCGCGCGCTGGGTCAGCAGGAACCGGCCGGCGCCGTCGAAGAGGTAGCAGGAGAACGCCAGGTGCAGCGGGGTGTCGCGGTGGTGCACTTCGCGCTTGTCGGCCGTGCCGATCGCGCGGCCGACGGCGTCGAGCAGCACCACCTTTTCGCCGGCGAAGGACGTCACGACACCACCCCGACCGGTCGCGCCAACTGGTTGACCGCGGCCGAGAAGAGCCAGGGCGCACGCCGCGCGAGAGGCACGATGCGGTTTCTGACGGGGGCGTACGCCGTGGCCTCGAGCAGTGCGCGGGTGAGCAGGTCGTGCCGCCAGCCGAGTCGTCGGGCGGCCGGTCCGTATCGCTCGGGCCGACCCGTCGCGATCGCCGCGACGGCAGCCCTGGCCTGCCCCAACCCGACCGCGATGCCCTCGCCGGTCAGCGCGTCGACGTAGCCGGCGGCATCGCCGACGAGCAGCACGCGACCTGCCGAGCGCCCACTGGTGCGTTGGCGCAGCGGTCCGGCACCGAGCACCTTGGAGCGCTGGCCCGTCAACCGCCCGCGCAGCAGCGGGAAGCCCTCGAGCAGCTCCTCGAACGACGCCACCCGATCGGTGAGCAGGGCGACGCCGATCTGGTCGTCGTCGACCGGCGTCACGTAGGCCTCGGCGTCGCGCGCCCAGTGCACCTCGACGTACGACGTCCACGGCGGCTGCGCGACGTGACAGCGCAGCCCGTGGCGACGGCGGCCGGGCTCGGGGCGGTCGAGTCCGAGCAGCCGCCGGACGGGGGAGTGCAGCCCGTCGGCCGCGACGAGATAGCGGGTCGGCTCGCCGTCGACCAACACGTGCCCGCCGACCTGCACCACCGAGTCCACGCGCCGGCGCTCCACCACCACGCCCACCTCCTTGAGGCGGTCGGCCAGGGCGTCGTGCAGGGTCGTGCGGCGCACGCCGCGGCCGGGGCCGGATCGGAACGCCGCGTTCACCTGGTGACGCTCGGCGACGTAGCGGATGCCCGTGATCGGCCGACCGTGCAGCGGCACGCCGAGGTCGGTCAGGTCGGCGACGGCGCCGGGCATCAACCCTTCGCCGCAGGCCTTGTCGATGGGCCCGTCGCGCGGTTCGCGGACGACGACGTCGAGGCCGGCGCGAGCGGCGTAGAGGCCGGTCGCCAGGCCGATCGGGCCGCCGCCGGCGACGATCAGGTCACGCATCGGAGTGCTGACCTTCCCGGGTTGCCGGCAGGCTCGCCAGCCCAGCGTTCTCACAACGGATCCGCACGCGGAGCAAGAAGGCGTTGGCGACGGTGAACACGGCGGCCGTGATCCAGGCGGCGTGCACCAGCGGCAGCGCCAGGCCTTCCACGACGACTGCGACATAGTTCGGGTGCTTCAGCCAGCGGTAGGGACCAGAGCGCACCGGAGCGAGCCCGGGTACGACGATCACCCGGGTGTTCCAGCGCCGGCCCAGGATGGCGATGCACCACCAGCGCAGCGCCTGGGAGAGCACCACCAGCGCGAGCATCGACCAGGCGAGCGCGCCGGGCACGTCGGGCCGGACGACCCAGGCCTCGACCAGCGCGCCGACGAGCAGGCCGGTGTGCAGCACAACCATCACCGGGTAGTGGCCGCGCCCCGTCTCGACGCCGCCCTGCTGCAAGCTCCAGGCCGCGTTGCGGGTCGAGACGACCAGCTCTGCGATCCGCTCGAGACCCACCAGCCCGATCAGGACGGTGAAGGCGACCAGGCCGGTCACAGCGCGGCCTCCGGCGTGCCGTCGTCGTCGGTCGCGCGCAGCAGCACCAGCTCGGAGCAGAAGCCGGGCCCCATCGCCATCAGTACGCCGTAGGAGCCGGCAGGCGGCGGCCGTTCGCGCAAGGTGTCGGCCAGCACGTGCAGCACCGATGCCGAGGACAGGTTGCCGACGTGGGCCAGCGAGTCCCAGGTCAGCTGCAGGGCATCGCGGGGCACTTCGAGGGTGGCCTCGAGGGCCTCGATCACCTTGGGGCCGCCGGGGTGGCAGACCCACCAGGCGATGTCCGCGCGGGCCAGTCCGTGGGCGGCGAGGAACTCGTCGACATCTCCGCGCAGGTAGCGCTCCACCATCACCGGCACCTCGGCGTCCAGGACGATCCGCAGACCGTTGCCGGTGACGTCGAAGCCCATCGTCCGCTCGCTGTCGGGGTAGAGCCGGCTGCGGGTATCGAGCACCTCGGCCCGACCCGGCCGTCCGCCGGCGCCGGTCGCGACCACCGCGGCCGCGCCGTCGCCGAACAGCCCGCTCGCCACCAGGTTGGGGATGCTGACGTCATCGCGTTGCACCGTCAGCGAGCAGAGCTCGACCGCGACCAGGACGGCAACGTCGTCGGGATGCCCGGCCAGGTAGTCGTGCATCCGGGCGATCCCGGCCGCACCGGCGACGCAGCCCAGGCCCACCAGCGGCATCCGCTTCACGTCGGGCCGCAGTCCGATGCTGGCCGCGATCCGCGACTCGAGCGAGGGCACGGCCAGCCCGGTCACCGTGGCCGAGATCACCAGGTCGACGTCGCTCGGCGTCAGCCCGGCCGCCTTGAGCGCGTCGACCATGGCTCGCGAGCCGAGCTCGACGGCGTGCTCGATGAAGAGGTCGTTGGCGTGGCCGAACCCGCCTAACGCGGCGTACTGGTCAAGGGGTAGCACGGTGTGCCGGTACTGCACGCCCGCGTTGGCGTGGAAGCGCCGCAACAGCTTCTCGTCGAGGCTGCGGGTCGCGATCACCCCGGCGAAGGCGTCGGTGATGTCCTGCTGGGTGTGGCGGTGGCCGGGTAGGGCGCCGCGGACAGCCAGGATTCCCATGCTCAGCTCCTCGGTGCTCGTAGGCGGGGTCGGGGGCGCGGTCGGGTGTCGGGGCGAATGCGGGGCCGGAGGGAGGTGGCGAGCCCGCCAGCCAGGCGCGGGGTGATCCGGCCGTCGCCCAGGCCGATCTCGACGAGGGTGTCGAAGACCCGCCGGTCGCGTCCGGCGGCGCGGATGCCGGCGTCGACGATGGCGGGCGACTGGGCCAGTCGCGAGGCGGTCCAGGTGTGCCGCAGGTGCGAGGCCAGCAGCCGCCGGACCTCTCGGCGGTGGTCGGCGCCGGCGGACGAGACCGCTTGCCGGCGGGCGGCCCGGGGCCCGGGCGGCCCGGGCGGCCGTGCGACCGGCCAGGATGCCGGTGGCGACGGCGTAGTAGATGCCCTCACCCGTCATCGGGTTGACGAGCGCGGCGGCGTCGCCGACGAGCAGCACCGGCCCGTCGGGCTGCCGCCAGCGCCATCCCGACAGCGGCAGGTGGTGGCCGCGCCAGTGCGTCCCGCCGGTCGCGGCACCGGGGATCAGCAGCTCGAGCTGTTCCAACAACAGTGCCCGGCTTGGTGGCGAACCCGTGCTGGCGCCCGGCAGCAGCTCGCCGTAGCCGACGTTGGTCAGCCCGTCGCCGCGGTCGAAGGCCCAGGCGTACGACGGCTGGCGGCGGTCGCCGTAGCGGATCACCTGCTTGCCCGTGAGCTCCGCGCTGGTGGGCAGGTAGCCGCGGATGGCGATGGCTCGGGGCTCACGTGGCCGGCCGAGCAGGTGCTGCCGCACGACGGAGTGCACACCGTCGGCGCCCACCACGACCTTGGCGAGCAGGGCGTCGTCGACGACCACTCCGTCGTCGCGACGCTCGAGCCGTCCGACCCGGTGGCGACGAAGCACGGCTCCGGCCGCGGTGGCGCGCTCCACCAGCCGCGCGTCGAAGACCTCGCGAGGGATGACGTGGACCGGTCGCGCCATCGGTCCGGCGACCACGGTCGGACCGTGGGCCAGCTCGAGGTGCTGCAGCGGCGTCCAGCCGTCGGTGATGCCGTGCACGCCGATCGTGGCCAGCGCGTCGAGGACGTGGGGAGCGATCCCGTCCCCGCACGACTTGTCGCGGGGGAAGTCGGCCCGGTCCAGCAGCAGCACCCGTGCGTCCGGGTCCTCGGCGAGGGCGGCCAGGGCTGTCGCGGCGCCTGCCGGTCCGGCGCCCACGACGACGAGATCCCACGTCTCGCTCATCGCACGCCCACCAGGAGAACCACGTCGACGAGCGCGATGCCGATGGCCGCGAGGAACGGGCGCTTTCCCTGCCCGGTCAGTGCCACCGTGGCGAGCACCGCGGTGACGACGAGCACCGCACCACCCACGAGCAGGTCGACTTCCGAGCCCACGACCACCACGACAGTCGCCAGGCAGAGCACGGTCGTCGCCACGATCGGTAGCCACCGCGCGCCGAGCCGGTGCGGCAGCCCGCGGACTCCGGTGGCGGCGTCATCGGCCAGGTCGGGCAGCACGTTGAGCAGGTGGGCACCGACGCCCAGCAGCGCACCGGCCAGCGGGATCCAGGCCGGCGGCAACGACTGGGGCGGGTCGGCCAGCGCGACGAAGACGGGCAGCCCGCCGAACGCGACGGCGTACGGCAGCCACGACCACACGGTCGCCTTCAATCCGAGGTTGTAGGCCCAGCCGGCCGCGACACACACCAGATGCGTCAGCCCGGCGGCCGGCCCGCAGGCAAGCGAGAGCGGCACGCACGCGACGACGGCGATGGCGCACGCCACGCGGACCGTCGTGACGGACACCGCGCCGGTGGCCAGCGGCTTGTCGGCGCGACCGACGGCGCGGTCGCGCGCTGCGTCGACCAGGTCGTTGCTCCAGCCGATCGAGAGCTGGCCGCTCAGCACGGCGGCGGTCACGAGGACCACCATCCCCGGGCCGAGCCCGTCGGCGACGGCGAGCAGCGCGCCGAGCACGGTGACGGCCAGCGCTGGACCCGGATGGGCAGCGGCGACCAGGCTCGCCGGCCACGGCGCGGCACCCGGGGGCGCCGCCGCGGCGCCTGAGTCCGTGGTCACGACGAGGGCCCCCTTCGCGCTAGGTGCGGTCGACGCTACCCAAGACCCGCACACCCGGCCGCCCGGGTCCATCCCCGCTATCGGGCCGCCGCGTCCGTGCCGTACTTCTCCCTCGCCGCGTTGGCGGTCGGGCACCGCCCTTGCTCACGGCCGCACGCCTTCAGGTCGCAGAGCCGACAGGTCCACGGGCCGCCGTCCTTGGCCGCGACGACGTTGGACAGCACCCGCCCCAGCAGTCGATGCAGGTCGTCGACCTCGGCGGGTGAGAGTCCCGCAAGCAAAGGGGTCAGGTACGACGTGCGGGCACCGTGGACCTGCGCCGCCCGGTCGTGGCCGGCCGCGGTGAGCAGCACCGCACGGGAACGCCCGTCGGGTCCGGGCCCGCGGGTCGCCAGTCCTGCTTCGACGAGCCGGTCGACGAGGCGCACGGCGCCCGACGGCGTGAGACCGAGCACCCGGTGCACCCGGTCGATCGTCGCGCCGTCGAGGAACTCCGACAGCGCTGCTATCGCGGCCGCGTCGCTCGCCGACCCGCCGGCCCCCTCGGTGACCTTGGCGACCATCTCGTCGGTGACGACGAGAGCCAGGGCACCAAGCACGTTGGCCAACTCCGGCGGCTCGGCTGCCGGCTCGGTCACGGTCGCTCAGCCGAGGTCGTACTCGACCACGAGCGGCATGTTCGGGTAGTCGGCCTGGGTGGAGCTGCTCTCCAGGGTCCCGGTGATGCCGGCCAGGTCACCCGTGCCCTCGACGATGCGCATGGTGCCGCTCGCGGTGGTGCCGTCGAAGCTTCCCTCGCCGACCGCGGTGAACGCGCCGCTGCGGCCGCCAAGCTCCGCCTCGACGCGCATCACGGTCACGTAGGCGGCGGTGCCGTCCGTCTTGTAGTGCATCAGCGACTCGAAGCGCCCGGACTTCAGCCCGTCGGCGCCTTCGGTGAGGCTGACCACGGCGCGGGTGAGCTTGGTGCCGTCGTCGTTCTCCTGGGTCGGGTTCTCGTCCCAGTTGTCGATCTTGAGGGTGGTCGTCAGCTTCTCGGTCATGCCATCGACGCTATATATGACTGACTCACATGTCCACCACCCCTACGGGGGGCGATGCCGACCTCTCTCACCCTTGTGGGCGCTGTGGACCGGCGTTCTCGTCTGCTTGATTGGTTGAGGCGCGGTGGGGCACCTCCCACGGCGCGACGCGGTTCGCACTCACAAGGAGCGACAAGGCAATGGTTCTTCTTCTTTGGATTCTTGCGGTGATCCTCGTGGTCAGCGGGATCGTGGCACTCGTGCGTGGCATGGCGCTGTGGGGCATCGTCCTCATCATCGTCGGGCTTCTGGTGGGTCCCGGCGGGGTCAGCATCTTCACCTGATAGCTCCGACCGGAGAGCGTGGCGCCACCGGAGACGCCCCGCTCCCACGCGACGCCCGGGCCGGCTTGCCGACCCGGGCGTCCGTCTGTCCGGACGTGCTCGTCGAAGTCACGGCCTGGCGTTGCGTCGAGCCACCAGCAGCGGAACCACGATGAGCAAGGTGAAGAGGACCGCTGCCGTGCAACCGGCCACGACGATGGCGGCCGACCAGCTGATGACGACGCTGAAGATCAGGGTGCAGATGCCGACGATGAGGAGAGCGAGCAGACCCATCACCACCTGGGTGAGCGCGTGCCCCGTGGCGACCACACGATCCTTGACGCGCTGGCCGAAGACTCGACGGTGGACCATGATCGGCGTCAGCGTCACGCCGACTGCCAGGCCGGAAGTCAGCACGAGCGCGAGGTAGAGCCGGACCTGCCAGACGTCGAGGTCGTCGAACTTGGTGGTGAACGGCAGGGTCAGCAAGAACCCCGACAACAGCTGCACGCCGGTCTGCACCACGCGCAGCTCTTGGAGCATCTCGTTCCAGTTGCGGTCGAGCCTTTCTTCTTCGCTCTCGTCGCGGTCGCCGTCGTCGTCGCTCATGGGTCGTACGTTCCCACGGGACCGCGGATCAGCCGCCGAGCGGCTGTCACACTGGAGTTCATGAGCCCGTCCACCTCGTTCGTCTCGACCCGCGTGGATCCCTACGGCCGTGGCCAGGAGTTCGGCGAGGCCCAGGCCGCGCCGATGGCGACCACCGTGGCGGCGTACGCCGGGCTCTTCGAGCGGCTCGCCCCGGGTTTCGACCTCGACCACTGGGGCGGCCGGGCCTGGCGCAGCATCGAGGACCTGGCCCCGCGTGCGGCGGCCGAGATCGCCGGCCTCGCGGCCGGTGCCGGCATCCCCGTCGAGCACGTGGCCGCCCTCAACGCCCGCACCGAGCTGCTCGCCATCGCGGCGCCCGACGGGGCCGAGATCCCCAGCGAGTGCTCCACCGTCGTGTCCACCTCGCAGGGCCGGGCCCCGATCGCCGTGCAGACCTGGGACTGGTACGCAGGCATGCAGGACAACTGGCTGTGCTGGACCATCCCGCTGCCAGACGGGGGTCGCGTCAGGACGCTGACGGAGTATGGCGTGCTCGCCAAGATCGGCGTCAACGACGACGGCTTCGGCGTGATGCTCAACATGCTGCACCACGACGCCGACGACCAGCGGCCGGCCGGCGACGATGCGCAGGTCGGCTTCCCGGTGCACCTCCTGCTTCGCACCCTGCTCGAGGAGTGCGACACGGCCGCCACAGCCCGGGAGCTGGCGACGGCCCGGACCTACACCGCCTCCTCCGCCGTCACCGTGGTGGATCGAGGTGGTGACGCCGTCTCGCTCGAGACCTTCCCGGAGGGCGTCGGCCAGGTGCCCCTGGTCGACGACCTGCTGGTGCGCACCAACCACTTCGTCTCCGCAGACGGCGAGCCCGGCTGCCAGGGCGGCCGGCTCGACCGCAACTCGTGGGTACGCCGCGACCACCTGCTCTCCGAGCTGGGCGAGCGCCCGCCGGACACGGTCCGCGACGTCTACGCCGCCATGCGGCACCACAGTCCCGACGGCTCCGTGTGCCGGCACCCCCATGACCTTGATCCCGACCCCACCGCCACGCTCGCCACGGTGGCACTCGACGTGGGTCGCGGTCGGCTGACCGCGTGGGCCGGCGGCCCGTGCACCGTTCCGGGTTGAGCGCGAGTCGGCGCTTGTTTTCGGGCGATGTGGGTAACTGGCGCCGACTGGGCGTCGTATGGCGGGCAACTGGCGCCGACTCGGCCCCGAGGCTCGGACCGCAGAGGAGGGAGGGGGCGTCGTGATCCGTCGTGGGGATGTGCTGGCGATCGTCCAGGCCGGCGGGCAGGGGTCCCGGATGGACGTGCTCACCCGCGAGCGCGCCAAGCCGGTGCTGCCCTTCGGGGGCAGCCACCGCTTGATCGACTTCGTTCTTTCCAGCCTGGCCAACTCAGGGCTGAGCGACATCTGGGTGAGTGTGGAGTTCCAGGTCGCGTCGATCGACGACTACTTGTCGGGCGGGCGCCCGTGGAGCCTGGACCGCAACCGCGGCGGCTTCCGGCGGATGGTGCCGCAGACCGGCAGTGGACCCGCCACCGAGGACAAGTTCGCCCACGGCAACGCCGACTTGCTGCTGAGGATGAGCCGGGACATCGCCCACTTCGGGGCGACCACGACTCTGGTCGCAAGCGCGGACCACGTCTTCGCGACCGACCTGATGCCGGTCATCGAGCGGCACGTCGAGTCCGGCGCTGATGCAACGGTCCTGACCTCCGTCGTGACCAAGCGCGAGGCGAGCGAGAACGTCGTCGTCCTCACCGGCCGTGGGGGCCGGGCCACCGGCGTCGAGGTCAAGCCGTCGCGTCCGAGCTCGGGCGTGGTGGCCACCGAGATCTTCCTCTACCGGACCGAGGCTCTGCTGGAGTCGCTGTTCGAGCTCCGCCGGCAGCTCATGGACGTGGCCGAGGGGGACGACAGCGGGCTCGGAGACTTCGGCGAGCACCTGCTGCCGTGGCTGGTCGAGCAGGGACACGTGCGGACCGAGCCGCTCCCGGGGTACTGGCGCGACGTCGGCCGACCCGGCGCCTACCTGATGGGACACCGCGACCTCATCGCGGGCAAGATCGACGCCTTCGACCAGCCGAGCCGACCGATCATCTCCCACTGGGAGGACCGTCCCGCGGCCCGGCTGCGCGCCGGAGGCCGGATCGAGGACGGCCTCGTCTCGGCGGGGTGCGACGTCTCCGGTGAGGTCGTGCGTAGCGTTCTTGGTCCAGGCGTGGTGGTCGAAAAGGGTGCCCGGGTCGAGGACAGTGTGCTGTTCGCCGACGTCGTGGTCGAGGCCGGCGCCAGGGTGACCACGACGGTCGCCGACGACGGCAGCAGGTTCGGCCGCGGCTGCGAGGTCGGTGCGTTGCCCAGCAGTCGCGTGGCTCGTGACGAGGAGGTCACCCTCGTCGGCCGCGACTCCCGGGTTGCTGCCCGCACCAAGGTGCCTGCTGGGGCTCGTCTCGAGCCTGGCACCACCCGCTAGCCGCGGTCCCAGGTTAAATCTCGACCGCAACGCCCGTGCTTCGGCGCTGATCAGCCGTCAAAACCGGCACGGACGGGACAGATGTCCCCTTCTGGGTGAATCGAGGCACCCATCCGTGCACTAAGGTGGCCGTTGACGCCTGCTTTTGCGGGCGTCGGGGGAAGGGACCCCAGCAGGCCGGGGTTCGATCCGGCCATCTCATGTCGGGCGGCAACTTCGTCCGGCAGCCGAGGACCCGGTACCGGGGGGTATCCGGGTCCTCGTGCGCGCCCAAGCGTGTCCCCATGTGACGTCCCGTCAGTCGAGCCGGGCCAGTCGTCGGGTCAGTCGTCGGCGCCCTGGTCGGGGTCGACGGCGCGGCGTTCGGCCAGCTTGGCCACGCCGGAGGCGACCTGGCCACGGACCCGGCCGACCCGGTCGGCGTACCGACCGTCCGTGCGGGTGTCGATCAGCGAGCTGGCGCGGTCGAGCAGCGCGTCGATGTCGGAGCGGTGGTCGTGGGCGTAGCCCGCTGCCCGCTCGACGCCGCGCAGCACTGCCAGCTCGGCCGCCTCGGCGGCGGCCGCGACCTTGGCCTCGAGGTCGAGGTCGTCGACCGCCTGCTTGAGCCGGTCGCTGATGGGTGTGTCGTTCATCTCGGACCTCCCGATCGGTAGGGCGAGTCTGTCAGGCGGGGTGGAACGCCACTACGGCGTCGTCGTCGCCGTCCTCGTCCTCCGCGTCGCGAGCGAGCACTTCGGTGCGGAACGCCACGGAGGTCGAGGCTCGCCCAGTGCGTCGGCCTGAGCAGTCGAGAGCAAGGTGACGAACACGCCGTCGGCCGCGAGCCACGCGCGCGCGTCGACGAGCACCGCGCGCAACGGGTCGAGCCCGTCGGGGCCGCCGTCGACGGAGAGGTCCGGCTCGTGGGCGCGGAAGTCGGGGTGGATGTCGGCCAGCCGTGAGGTCGGCACGTGGGGGAGGTAGGCGACGGCGAGGTCCACACGTCCGGCCAGGTACGCCGGGAGGGCGCTCCACCACGAACCTTCGTGGACGGCGAAACCGCCGGCCGCGGTCAGCCGCGCGCAGGCCAGTGCCTCCGCGTCGATCTCGGTGCCGTGCACCGCCGCCTCCGGCAGCAGCCGGGCCAGTGCCGCGGCCAGCGCACCGGCGCCGCAGCCCAGGTCGACCACGACCCGAGCGTCGGGCCTGGCCGCGATCGCGGGCTCGAGGATCGCCTCGGCCCGGCGCCGGGGCACGAAGACCCCGGGTGCCAGCGCGACCCGCACCGGGCCGAACTCGGCCCAGCCCACCACCTGCTCCAGCGGCTCACCGCCCGCGCGGCGAGCCACGGCGGCGCTGCGGTCGGCCGGGTCGTCGTACGTCTCCCAGATCCGGTCGGCCTCGTCGTCGGCGTGGACGCATCCGGCAGCGCGCAGGCGGTCGACTGCCCGCTGCCACGTCCGCCTCGTCCACGGGCTCGGTCACGGGCCCAAGTGTGACGTGGCAGCATCGCCGCCATGAGCGGGTACGACGTCGAGGCGCTGCGAGCGCACTTTCCCAGCCTGGCCGGCGGCACGGCGTACTTCGACGGACCGGGCGGCACCCAGACCCCCGACGTGGTGGGCGAGGCGATGCGCGCCACGATCACCGCGCCGCTGTCCAACCGCGGCGACCTCACCCCGGCAGAGCGCAACGCCGACGCGGCGGTGGTGGCGGCCCGGTCGGCGGTGGCCGACCTGACCGGCGGGGTGCCCGAGGGCGTCGTCTTCGGCCGCAGCATGACCCAGCTGACCTTCGACCTCGCCCGGGCACTGGCCAAGGACTGGGGGCCCGGCGACGAGGTCGTCGTCACCCGGCTCGACCACGACGCCAACGTGCGGCCCTGGGTGGTCGCCGCCGAGGCCCGCGGGGTCGAGTGCGCTGGGTCGACTTCGACCCCGCAACCGCCGAGCTGGACCCGAAGGCTGTCGCGGCGGTGCTCTCGCCGCGGACGCGGCTGGTTGCGTGCACCGCCGCCTCCAACCTGCTCGGCACCCGGCCCGACCTCGCGGCGATCGCTGCCGACGTGCACGCCGCAGACGCGCTGCTCTATGTCGACGGGGTGCACCACACGGCGCACGTGGCCAGCGACGTGGTGCGCCTTGGGCGCGGACTTCTACGGCTGCTCGCCCTACAAGTTCCTCGGCCCGCACTGCGGGGTGGTGGTGGCCGATCCGGCGCTGCTGGCGACCGTGCACCCCGACAAGCTGGCGCCGGCGACCGACGCCGTGCCAGAGCGCTTCGAGCTCGGCACGCTGCCCTACGAGCTGATGGCCGGCACCACGGCCGCCATCGACCTGCTCGCCTCGCTCGGTGGAGAGGCGGGGGGTCGGCGGGCACGACTGGTCGCGGCGTTCGCGGCCATCGAGGCGCACGAGGACGCCCTGCGCGACCGTCTGGAGGAGGGCCTCGCGTCGTTGCCGGTCGTGCTCCACTCACGGGCTGCGCGGCGCACGCCGACGTTGTTGCTCACCTTCCCCGACGCCGTCGCCGCGGAGGTGTCGGTCGCGCTGGCGGAGCGGGACATCAACGCCCCGTCGGGCAACTTCTATGCCTGGGAGGCCTCCCACCACCTGGGCCTCGGCGAGACGGGCGGGCTGCGGGTCGGGCTCGCGCCCTACAGCACCGACGACGAGATCGACCGACTCGTCGCCGCGCTGGCCGAGATCCTGCTCAGCTGATCTTTGGGCCGAGCGGAGACTCCTCGAGCGGGAACCGGCCAGCGGCCACGAGGTGGTCGCGCCGCTCGGGGGTCAGCTCCTCGTCGACGATCACCCCGGAGCCGTCCCGCTCGGGGGCATGCAGCATCCGCCCCCGGCCGGTCGCGAACCCGACGTGATAGACCCGACCGTCCTCGCGGGCGAAGAAGTAGAGGTCGCCCGGCTGCTCCTCGCCCAGCGTCACCGGCGTCACCGCCGCCGCCTGCGCTGGCGAGTCGCGCGGCACCACGACGCCCGCCTGGCGATAGCAGTAGTGCACCAGGCCCGAGCAGTCGAAGCCGGCCGGGCTGGTGCCGCCCCACAGATAGGTGAGGCCCGCGAACCGCTCGGCGTACGCCGCCACCGAGATGCGGTCCGGCGGCACCGCGGCCGCGGGGTGGTCGAGGTCGTCGGGCGCGGGCGCGCGCAGCTGGCCGCTGGGCATCCAGCCGTCGTAGCCGTCGCCGGTAGGGACCGGCTGCCACGGCGCCTCGATGCGAGACCAGCCGGACACCTCCTCGACGACCAGGACCGGCTCGCCGCCGAGCAGCTGGGTCAGGGTCCGGCCATGCAGGTCCAGCCGGTCGGCCGGGGTCAGGCCGCCGAGCCAGGCTTCGATGTCGGCCCCGTCGGCGTCGGGGGCGACCGCTCGGGCGTCGAGCTCGCGGGGCGCCTCGGGTGAGGTCCACAACGTGGCGACCGGCACCCCGACCCGCAGCACTGCGGTCGTCATCGGACGGCCAGCCCGTCGATGCCCAGCCCGGGCGCGTCGGGCAGCACGATCGTGCCGGCGTCGTACGACGCCCCGCCGGCCACGGGCGAGGCCGCCGCCCACCAGGCGGCGTCGAGGTCGCTCACGTGGCTGGTGCCGACGGCCGCGACCAGTGAGGCCGCGGCGCCGACGCCGATCGGACCTTCCATCATCGAGCCGACGATGGTGCCGAGCCCGGCGTCTCTGGCGCGCTCGAGCAGCGCCCGGGCCACGCCGAGGCCGCCGCACTTGGCGAGCTTGACGTTGACCAGGTCGGCGGCCCGATGGTCGATCACGGCCTGGAGCTGACGCAGCCCGAAGACCGACTCGTCGGCCATCACCGGCGTAGTCACGGCAGCGGTGACCTCGGCCAGCCCTTCGATGTCGTCGGCGGCCACGGGCTGCTCGACGAACTCCACGTCGAGGCCGGCCTCCTCGATCGCGCGGATCACGGTGATGGCCTCGTCGGGAGTCCAACCCTGGTTGGCGTCCACGCGGATCTGCGCGTCGGGCGCGGCCGCCCGCACGGCTTTCACTCGCATCACGTCGTGCTCGGCGTCGGTGCCGACCTTGAGCTTGAGCACGGAGAACCCGTCGGTCACGCGGGCGGCGGCCGTGGCCCCGAGCTCGTCGGCCTCACCCGCCGAGACCGTGACGTCGGTCGGCACCCGCAGCGCACCCTGACCGGCCGGCGCGCCGAGGAAGACCGGGAGCGAGACGCCGGCCCGCTTGGCGGCCAGGTCGTGGAGGGCGACGTCCATGGCCGCCTTGGCGCCGAAGTTGCCGACCACTGCGGCGGCCAGCTCGCGGCCGAGGTCGTCGAGGTCGTCGGTCGACCGGCCGCGCACCACGTCGGCCAGCGGTCCCGAGAGGCAGGCCTCCGCACCGGCCAGCGACTCACCCGTGACTCGCCACACCTGTGGTGCTTCGCCGAAGCCACGACGACCCTCGTCGTCCACGAGCTCGACGACCGTCGTTTCGAGGTCGGTGGCGCGGCGCAGCGCCGTGACGAACGGCGTGTGCAGGGGGGCGGTGAGGCGATGGCAGCGGATCTCGATGATCATCGTCGACCAGCGTAGGGGTCGTCCTTGACACGTGTCATGGTGGCTCCGTGGGCGACCCGTACGACGAAGCGCGCACCGCCGCGGTCCGGCTCGCCGAGCTGACGGGCAGCGATCGCCACGACGCGGTCGTCGTCCTCGGGTCGGGCTGGGGCCCGGCCGCCGAGGCCTTCGGCGAGCCGTTGGCGGCGTTCGCGATGGCCGAGCTTCCGGGCTTCCTGGCGCCGGTGGCCGAAGGTCATCGCGGTGAAGTGCGCTCGGTGTCGGTGGGCGCGCACCGGGTGCTGCTCCTGCTCGGTCGGACCCATCTTTACGAGGGCCACGGCGCGGCCGCCGTCGCGCACGGCGTGCGGACCGCGGCTGCGGCGGGCTGCCGGCTCGCGGTGCTGACCAACGCCAACGGCAGCCTGCGCCCCGATGTCGAGATCGGCCAGCCGCTGCTGATCCGCGACCACCTCAACCTGGCCTTCGGCTCACCACTCGAGGGGCCGCGATTCGTCGACCTCACCGACGCCTGGTCCGCCCGCCTGCGGGCGGTGGCGCGCGAGCTCGACCCCACCCTCGGGGAAGGGGTGTACGCCCTGCTGGGCGGACCCCACTACGAGACCTGGGCCGAGGCCGAGTGGCTGCGTCGCATCGGCGCCGACCTGGTCGGCATGTCGACGGTCTACGAGGCGATCGCGGCGCGAGAGTGTGGGATGGAGCTGGTCGGACTCTCGACCGTGACCGCGATCGAGGGCACCCCCGGCAATCCAACACAGGGTGGCATCGACCCCGCCGAGGTGGTGTCGGTGGCCGAGCGCACCGCCGCGAGAACCGGTCCGCTGTTGGTCCGGTTGATCGAGAGAAGCCTCACCGAGAGGGGCAGCAGATGAGCACCGACACCGAACGCCCAGCCGAACTTCCCAGCGAGCGCCGTGAGGTCCCCGTGCGCCGTCCTCTGGCCGTGGAGACCAACGGCATCAACGTCGTCGACGAGAGCGAGCGCAAGGGCAAGGCCTCGGGCCTCTTCTGGCCCTGGTGCGCCTCCAACATCTCGGTGCTGGCCGTCTCCTACGGCGCTTTCGTGCTCAGCTTCGGTATCGGGCTGACCCAGGCCCTGATCGCCACGGTCGTCGGCGCGGTCGTCAGCTTCTTCCTGGTCGGCCTGGTCTCCATCGCAGGCAAGCGCGGCTCGGCACCGACGTTGGTGCTCTCTCGGGCGGCGTTCGGCCGGATCGGCAACGGCCTGCCCGGCTTGGTGTCGTACCTGCTGCTCGTCGGCTGGGAGACGGTGCTCGTCTCGCTGTCCACCCTGGCCACGGCGACCGTCTTCGAACGCCTCGGCTGGGCGTCGGGCGACTCCACCAAGGTGGTGGCGTTCGTCGTGGTGGCCATGGTGATCGTGGCAGCCGGGGTGCTCGGCTTCGACGCGATCATGAAGATCCAGAAGTGGCTGACGATCGCGCTGATCGCGGCCACGGCCGTCTATGTCGGCCTCACCGTCGACCACATCGACCTCGGTGCCGCGCAGGACATCCCGGCCGGCCCCACCAGTGCCGTGGTCGGCGCGACGGTGCTGGTGCTGACCGGCTTCGGGATCGGCTGGGTGAACTCGGCCGCCGACTACTCCCGCTATCTGCCGCGCACCGTGCGGACTTCCGGTGTCGTCTTCTGGCCGACCTTCGGCGGCAGCCTGCCGGTCGTGATCCTGGTCGCCTACGGGGTGCTGCTCTGCGCCAACGACCCCGACCTCAGCGCGGCGATCGCGGCCGACCCGATCGGCGCACTCACCACGATCCTGCCGACGTGGTTCCTGGTGCCCTTCGCGCTCGTCGCCGTGGGCGGCCTGGTCAGCGGCGCGATCCTCGACATCTACTCGTCCGGGCTGACCCTGCTCGCCCTTGGCCTGAAGGCGCCGCGCTGGGCCGCCGCCCTCCTCGACGGGGTGCTGATGATGATCGGCACGATCTACATCGTCTGGGTCGCCGACGACTTCTTGTCGATCTTCATCGCCTTCCTCATCGTGCTGGGTGTGCCGATGGCCGGCTGGTGCGGCATCTTCTTGTGCGACCTGTTCATGCGCCGCTACCCCTACGACGAGCGCGCGCTGTTCCGTGACCCCGAGGACGGCGAGGGCGGCTACGGCGCGGTCCGCTGGGAGTCGGTGCTGCTGCTGGTCGTCGCCACCGCCGTCGGCTGGGGCCTGGTCATCGACACCACCGGCGCCGGCAAGGGGCTCGACTGGATGGGCTACCTGCTCGAGCCGTTCGGCCTCGACGGCCGCGACGGCAGCTGGGCCTACGCCAACCTCGGCGTGCCCGCCGCGCTGGTGGTCGGGTTCGTCGGTTACCTGCTCGTCGGCCTGAGCGCCGTACGCCGCCAGGAGCACGCGCAGGTCGTCGCCGGTGTCCGCGCGGAACAGGCGGTAGCGGCGGAGCAGGCGGAACCCTCGGAGACCACCGAGCCCGCCGAGACCACGGAGCCCGCCGAGCCCGCCGAGCCCGCCGGGCCCACCGGGCCCACCGATCAGACCGAGCCGGAGCGGGCCGCGCGCGACTGACCTGCGCCGGGCAGCGGTGAGTAAGGGTCGGTTTGCTCAGCCCGCCGGTGAGGAAGGGTCGGTTTGCGCGCCGGAAAGCGACCCCTGCTCACCGCCCCCCGCGTCTCACCGGGTCGCCTCGGGTTGACTCAGTCGCCGCTCCACACGATGCGACCGGCCGTGTCGAAGGCGCCGGCGGGGCCCTTGACCCGCACCCCATCGGTGCCCCAGGGGGTTGACCTGATGCAGACCCGAAGGGGGACGTCCATGAAGATGAAGTCGTCGGCGACGTTCCAGACGACCTTGACCGGGCAGGGGATCTTCTGCTGGCTGTCGAAGTTGATGTTCACCACCTTGCCCCGCAACGAGGTCGGCGTCTTCTTGGCCACGAGGTGGATGGTCTCTCCGTCGGTGACCATGCTGACCCGCACCTGGCCGGCGGGCTGGAGGTCGGCTACTTCGACGCGCACGAAGACCGCCCTGCCCTTCGGTCCCCAGTGGACCGAGGCAAAGGTGATGTCGGCCGGCGGTGGCGCGTCGCCGGCCGGGTCGTTGCGGCTCCAGGGGGCGGGCTCGGCGGCGTCGGCGGCGCCGGCGGGGAGGACTGCGGTCGCGACGAGCGCGCAGCAAGCGATGAGTCGGGCGGCAGCGCCGGTACGGCGACGTACCCCAGGGTTGGCCGTGAACATCTCGCCATCGTGCCACCGCGCGACGTGCGAGGACAGGGCCAGCGTCAGTCGCCGGTCCACCAGATCTTGCCGACCTTGTCGACGGCCCCCAGGGGGCCCTTGAGCCAGACGCCGTCGGTTCCCCAGGGGCCGGAGCCGACGCACGCACCGAGTGGGGCGCGAACGAAGACGTACTCGTCGATGGCGTTCCACTCGACCAAGATGCCCTTGCAGGGCAGGTTCTCGTGCTTGCCCTCGAAGTTGAAGTGCTGGACCAACGCGAGCGTCGTGGTCAGGTTCTTCTTGACGAAGAGATGGATGGTCTCGCCGTCGTTGACCAGGCTGACACGGAAGCGGCCGCTGTGCTCGAGGTCACGGACCTCGGCCCGGACGAAGATCGTCTTCCCCTTCGGGCCCCAGTGGGTCGCGGCCATCTCGATGTCCGCCGGTGGTGGAGCGTCGCCGATCGCGTCGGCGCGGCTCCAGGCCGCGGGCTCGGCTGCCTGGGCGCTGACGGGGAGAAGCGCGGTCGCGACCAGCGCGAAGCAGGCGACGAGGTGGGCGACAGCAGACGGGCGGCGTACTCGGAAGTTGGCCGTGAGCATCTCGCCATCAAACCATCGGCCGGCGGGCGACGACAGGCCCGACGATCGGTGCGCGGTCAGACCTTGGCGCCCGGGATGTCGGGGTCGGACACCCGGACCCGGTCGAGCTGCATGCCGTGCTCGACACCCCACAGCACCGCGCGCGAACGGCTGTCGACGTCGATCTTGCGGTAGCAGGAGCGGATGTAGGACTTGATCGAGTTGATCGACAGCGAGGTCCGCTCCACGATCTGGGCATTGGTCAGGCCCTGGGTGATCAGACAGAGCACCTCGGACTCGCGAGCCGTCAGTCCTTCCTCGCGCCCCGGCCAGTCGCCACCGATGAGCGGCAGGCGGGCGGGCTGGTCGGTGACCACGACCTCGCCATGGTGCACGCGGTCGAGTGCGAGCACGAGATCAGTCGCACTCAGCCGCTTGGAGAGGTAGCCGGCGACGCCGAGGTTGAGGCTGGACTGCCGCAGCTCCGGGTCGGTGCTCCAGGTATAGACCACCACCTTGCCGACGTACGGGTTCTCCAGCAGCCTGACGACCCCGGTGCCGTTGTCACGCGACTGGGTGAAGGTGTCGAAGAGCGCGATGTCGACCGGTTCGGCCACCCGGCTCGACGCATTCAGCTCGACGATCTCCACGTCGTGGGTGTGGGAACGCAGCATGGAGGCGATGCCGTGGACGACGACCTCATAGTCGTTGACCAATGCGACACGGATGGGCACGCCCACAGACTATGCCTGTCTGGCCCTTGTCCGCGCTTGCCGGTCAGCAGGCCGTCACCCACAAGGGTGTGGCCGGTGCCCGAGGGTGCCGACATCCTGGTTGATCGACTCGATTCCGTCGAGCGCCTCGAGTAACTCGAGGGTCATCCACAAAGGGAGTGCTACATGATCGTCCTCGGACTGATCCTGCTCATCATCGGGCTGATCGCGAACATCAGCATCCTGACCATCATCGGCGCCATCTTGCTCGTCGTCGGCCTGGTCGTGAACCTCGTGCCGATCGGCGGCACGCGGCGGAGGGTCTGGTAGTAGGCACACTCAACGGATCTCAGGGGCCGGCGCTTTCCGAAAGGGGCGCCGGCCCCGCTCCATGTCCTGGGGCGGCCAGGGCCGTCGGCCCCAGCCCATAAGGTCGGCGCATGACGCTGCGGCTGCACCGGGCGACGCGTTCCGACGTGCTCGCCGACGGACTGGCCGCCGTCCTCCGCACGCCGTTGGCCGACCCGTTCGCGACCGAGGTGGTCGTGGTGCCGGCCAAGGGCGTCGAGCGCTGGCTGTCCCAGCGGCTCTCCCACCACCTCGGCGCCGATGACGCGCGCGGCGACGGTGTCTGCGCGGGCGTCGACTTCCGGACGCCGACCTCACTGGTCGCCGAGATCACCGGCACCCGCGACGAGGACCCCTGGTCACCCGATGCCCTGGTCTGGCCGTTGCTGGCCGCGATCGACAGCTCCCTCGACGAGACCTGGGCCGCGACGCTGGCCCGTCACCTCGGCCACGGCCTGCCGCCCGCAGAGGCCGACCTCAGGGTGGGCCGGCGCTACGCCGTCGCCCGTCGCCTCGCCGGCCTCTTCGCGTCGTACGCCGTGCAGCGGCCGGCCCTGGTCGCCGACTGGGCCGCGGGCCGCGACACCGACGGTGCAGGCAAGCCGCTCGATGGCGACCTCCTGTGGCAGGCCGAGCTGTGGCGACGCCTCGCCGCCGCCGTGCCCGCCGAAGCGCCACACCTGCGACACGCCGCGACGCTGGCCCGGCTGCGCGACGACCCCGGTGCGGTAGACCTCCCGGCACGGGTTTCGCTGTTCGGCCACACCCGCCTGCCCGTCACCGAGATCGAGCTGTTGGCGGCCCTCGGAGAGCATCGCGAGGTCCACCTGTGGCTGCCGCATCCGTCCGATGCGTTGTGGGCGGCGCTGGTCGGCGACGCGCGCGAGGGTGCCCTCGAGCGCCGGGGAGACCCGTCCCACCAACGAGTCGGCCACCGGCTGTTGGCCACCCTCGGTCGCGACACTCGCGAGCTCCAGCGGGCATTGGCCGCCGTCGCGCCCGTCGACGAGTCCCTCCCCCTCCCCGAGCCCGGGCCCGACAGCCTGCTCCAGTGGTTGCAGGCCGACATCCGGGCAAACGCCACCGGACCGGCGGCCGCCCGCACCCTTCGACCCGACGACCGCTCCGTTCAGGTGCATGCCTGCCACGGCGCGGCCCGCCAGGTCGAGGTGCTGCGCGAGGTGCTGCTCGGCCTGCTGGCCGACGACCCCACCCTCGAGCCGCGCGACGTGCTGGTGATGTGTCCCGACGTGGAGACCTACGCGCCGCTGATCTCCGCCGGCTTCGGGCTCGGCGGCCCCGGCGGCATGGTCGGGCCCGACGGCCACCCCGCCCACCGACTGCGCGTCCAGCTCGCCGACCGGGCGCTGACCCAGACCAACCCCGTCCTCGGAGTCGCCGCGACCCTCCTCGACCTGGCGGGCGGCCGGGCCGGTGCCAGTCACGTGGTCGACCTGGCTCACGCCGAGCCCGTCCGCCGACGGTTCGGATTCAGCGACGACGACCTGGTCCAGCTCACCGACTGGGTCCGCGCGGCCGGGATCCACTGGGCCTTCGACGCCGAGCACCGCGAGGAGTTCGGCCTCTCGGGAGTCGTGGCCAACACCTGGCAGTTCGGCCTCGACCGCATCCTGGCCGGAGTCACGCTCTCCGACGACGCCGACACCTGGCTCGACCGCACCCTCCCCCTCGACGACGTCGGCAGCGGCCAGGTCGACCTGGCCGGTCGCGTCGCCGAGTACGTCGACCGGTTGCGGTCGGTGACCGACCACCTCGTCGGCAGCCGGCCGCTCGACGAGTGGCTCGACGTCCTCGGCAACGGGGTCGGCGCGCTGACCCTGGTGAGCGCCACCGACGCGTGGCAGTCCGGCCAGGTGCAGCGCGAGCTCGAGCGAGTGCGCACCGCCGCCGACGCGGCGGGCGGCCTGGGCGGCGTACCCCTGCGGTTGCCAGACCTGCGGGCCCTGCTCGGCCAGCGGCTCGGTGGCCGCCCGACCCGCGCCAACTTCCGCACCGGCACGATGACCGTCTGCACGATGGTGCCGATGCGCTCGGTGCCGCACCGGGTGGTCTGCCTGGTCGGCCTCGACGACGGCGTCTTCCCGCGCGTCGGCGCGGTCGACGGCGACGACGTGCTGGCCCGCCGGCCGCTGACCGGCGAGCGCGACCCCCGCAGCGAGGACCGCCAGCTGCTTCTCGACGCCGTCCTCGCCGCCACCGAGACGCTCGTGGTCACCTACACCGGCGCAAACGAGTACTCCGGCCAGCCCCGGCCTCCCGCAGTCCCGCTCGGCGAAGTGCTCGACGCCCTCGACGAGACCGCCACCGCTCCAGACGGATCGGTCTCCCACACGATCACCGTCCACCACCCGCTGCAGTCCTTCGACCGGCGCAACGTCGTCCCGGGCGAGCTCGTCGCGGGGCACGCCTTCACCTTCGACCGATCGGCTCTCGCGGGCGCCAACGCCGCCGCCGGGCCACGGCGTCCGCCGCCTGCCTTCCTCGACGGACCGCTGCCCGCAAGGCCTGTCGCCGACGTCGGGCTCGATGAGCTCCTCACCTTCTTCCGGCACCCGGTGCGTGGCTTCGTACGCGGCCGGCTCGACCTGGCCCTGCCGCAGGAGGAGGACGACCTCGACGACGCGTTGCCCGTCGAGCTGGACGCGCTGGAGCAGTGGAGCGTGGGCGACCGGGTGCTCCGCGATCTGCTCGCGGGGCTGCCGGTCGACACGGTCAAGCAGCGCGAGTGGCGTCGCGGTGTACTCCCCCCGGGCCGCCTCGGCTGGCGGCTGCTCGACACCCTCGTCCGCAACGCCGAGCCGCTCGCAGCCGCCGGCCTCGACGCCCGCAACACCCCCGCGCGCTCCGTCGACGTCGACATCGACCTCGGCGGTGGGCGTCGCCTGCGCGGCACCGTCCCGGGCGTGTACGGCGAGCGGCTGGTGCCCGTGGGCTACTCCCGGCTGGCCGCCAGTCACCGCCTCCAGTCCTGGGTCTCCGTGCTGGCGCTGAGCGTCTCCGACCCCGATCGCTCCTGGACCGCGCTGACCATCGGGCGGGCCGGCAGCAGGTCGCGCGACAGCGTCGCCACGTCGCTGCTCGGCCCTCTCGACCACCGCGCTGTCTCGTGGCTCGCCGACCTGGTCGCCCTGCGCGACCGCGGCCTGAGCGAACCGCTCCCGCTGCCCCTCAAGACCTCCCTTCGCTACGCCGCTCAACGACGGACGCGTGCCGACACGGTCGACGCCCTTCGCCAGGCCGGGTGGGACTGGAAGAGCGACCGCTTTCCCGGCGAGGACGCCGACCCCGCTCACGTGCGCGCCTTCGGTGCGCGGAGCCCGATCCCCGGGCTCGACACGACTCCCGGGCCGGGCGAGGACTTCGCCGGCGAGACCAGCCGATTCGGCGCCCTGGCCCTGCGGCTCTGGTCGCCGTTGCTCGACTCCGAGCAGGGCTCGTGGTGACCATCCCGCCCCCAACGGCCATCGAGATGGCGCCCTTCGACCTGGTCGGCCCGGTGCCGACCGGCACCACTCTGCTCGAGGCCAGCGCCGGCACCGGCAAGACCTTCGCGGTCGCCGCGCTGGTCACCCGCTTCGTGGCAGAGGGGCTGGCGACCCTCGACGAGATGCTGGTGATCACCTTCGGCCGGGCGGCCAGCCAGGAGCTGCGCGAGCGGGTCCGCGACGCGCTGGTCGACGCCGAACGCGCCCTGCGCGACCCGACCGCACCCCCCACCGCGCGCAACGAGGTGCTCGACCACCTGCTCGCCGCCAACGCAGGTGAGCTGGCGCTCCGGCATGCCCGGGTCCGGGACGCGCTGGCCGACTTCGACGCCGCCACCATCGCCACGACGCACCAGTTCTGCCAGCTGGTGCTGCGATCGCTGGGCGTGGCGGGTGACACCGACGCGGGGGCGACTCTGGTCGAGTCACTCGACGACCTGGTTGTCGAGGTGGTCGACGATCTCTACCTCGCGCGGTTCGGGCAGGCCGTCGACAAGCCGTCCTTCTCCCGCACCGACGCGCTGGCCCTGGCCCGTGACTCGGTCGGCGACCCTCAGGCCGTCCTGGTCGCCACCGAGGGCGAGACGGGTCCGGCGGCCGAGCGCGTCGAGTTCGCGGTCGGCGTACGCGCCGAGGTCGACCGCCGCAAGCGCCGGCTCGGGATCCTCAGCTACGACGACCTGCTGGGCCGGCTGGCCGACGCCCTCGAGAGCGACGATGCCCCGGCCCGCGACCGGATGCGCCGCCGGTGGCGGATCGTGCTGGTTGACGAGTTCCAGGACACCGACCCCGTGCAGTGGCAGGTCCTCGACCGAGCCTTCAGCGGGCACGCCACGATGGTGCTGATCGGCGATCCCAAGCAGGCCATCTACGCCTTCCGTGGCGGCGACGTCGTCACCTACCTCGCGGCGGCGGCCACGGCCACCACCCAGGCCACCCTCGGCACCAACTGGCGCAGCGACGAGGCGCTGGTCTCCCGGCTCCAGCTGGTGCTCGAGGGTGCGGCGCTGGGTGACCCGCGCATTGTCGTCCGGCCGGTCGCGGCCGAGACGACAGCCTCGCGGCTGGTGGGTGCACCGAACCCGGCGCCGTTCCGGATCCGGCAGGTCCGCCGCGACGGGTTCACGCTCAACAAGAAGGACGGCACCGTGCCGGTCGCGGCGGCCCGCGAGCACGTCGCCCGCGACTGCGCGGCTGACATCGCCGGGCTGCTCGCGGCGCAACCGACCTGGGACGGCCGTCCGCTCGGGGCCGGGGACGTCGCCGTACTCGTCGCCGCTCGAGACCACGGCCTGCTCGTCCAGCAGGCGCTGGCCGACCGTGGGGTCCCGGCGGTCGTGGCCGGCGGCGGTCACGTGTTCCTGACGCCGGCGGCCGACGACTGGCTGGCTCTCCTCGAGGGGCTCGAACAGCCGCACCGGTCCGCGCGCGTGCACGCCGCGGCGCTGACGGCGTTCGTCGGTCAGACGACGACCGCGCTCGACGTCGGCGGCGACGAGCTGACCGACGACGTCGCCGACACCCTGCGGGGCTGGGCGCTGCTGTTGCGTGGGCAGGGCGGGGTGGCCGCGCTGGTCGAAGCGGCCGAGGAGCGCGGGCTGACCGCCCGGGTGCTCGGCACCGTAGGCGGCGAGCGCACCCTGACCGACCTGCGCCACGTCGCCCAGACGCTCCATCAGCAGGCCACCAGCGAGCGACTCGGGCTCACGGCCCTGCTCCAGTGGTTCCGCCAGGAGCGCAAGCGGATCGCCACTCCTGAGCGGACCCGCCGGCTCGACAGCGACGCGGCCGCCGTGCAGATCGTCACGGTGCACGCGAGCAAGGGGCTGCAGTACCCCGTCACCTACTTGCCCTTCGCATTCGAGAAGTTCGTGCACCCAGTGCGCTGTGCGCTCTTCCACGACGACGACGGCCAGCGCTGCCTCGACGTCAGCGGAGGCGGAGCCCAGTGGCGCGACCACGAGCGTCGTCATCTCGCCGAGGAGGCCGGCGAGGAACTGCGCGAGCTCTACGTCGCTCTCACCCGCGCCCAGTCTCAGGTCGTCACCTGGTGGGCGCCGACGACCAACACCGTGACCGGCGGGTTGCACCGGGTGCTGTTCGGGCGGATGCCGGGCACGCCCGAGGTGCCCGACCGGATGGCGCTCAAGGACGACGACTACGTCGCCTCGGTGCTGGCACGGCTCGACGACCTGGGTGGGCCGAGCCCGGAGGTCTCCGAGGTGACGGCGGCCGGCGCTGCCGCACCGCAGCCACCTCCGCCCCGCCTGACCGCCCGCGCCTTCGACCGCGAGGTGGACGCCGACTGGCGCCGCACGTCGTACTCCGGGCTGGTGCGGGCTGCCGAGACGGGCGTCCACACTGCCGGTGTCTCGTCGGAGCCCGAGGTCCGCGAACTCGACGATGAACCGGCCGACGAGGAGCTCGGCGCGGTGCTGCCGGTCGAGGCGGGCGGGGACACGCACCTGCCTTCTCCGATGGCCGACCTGCCGGCGGGCGCCACGTTCGGCAGCCTGGTGCACGGCGTTCTGGAGCACGCCGACCCCGCGGCCACCGACGCCATGGCCGACCTCGCCGCCCGGGCTGCGGAGCAGCTCCGCTGGTGGCCGGCGCCCGTCACCGCCGACGACCTCGCTTCCGGGCTGGTGCCCGCCCTGCAGACGTCGCTGGGTCCGCTCGGCGGCGACCTCACGCTGCTCCAGATCCCGCTCGCCGACCGGCTGGCCGAGCTCGACTTCGAGATCCCGCTCGGTGGCGGCGACACCCGCGCCGCCTCTGGCCGTTGGCTCCGCGAGCTCGCCGGGCTGCTGCACGCGCACCTGCCCGCCGACGACCCCGTGCTTCCGTACGCCGACCTGCTCGAAGAACCCGGACTCGGCGACCAGCTGCTCGTCGGCTATCTCTCGGGCTCCATCGACGTGGTGCTCCGGGTGCCCGGTGAAATGTTCGGGGCCGAGGACCCCCGGTTCGTGGTCGTCGACTACAAGACCAATCGACTCGGCCGGCCCGAGGTGCCCGCGTCGACCGCCGACTACACGCCGCCACTGCTGGCCGAGGCCATGCTGCACGCCCACTACCCGCTGCAGGCCATCCTCTACACCGTCGTGCTGCACCGGTTCCTGCGCTGGCGGCTGCCCGGCTACGACCCCGCCACCCACCTCGGCGGCGTGCTCTATCTCTTCCTTCGCGGGATGGCCGGGCCCGACAGCCCGCGCACCGACGGCACCCCGACCGGCGTCTTCAGCTGGCAGCCGCCGGCTGCGCTGGTCGTCGCGATCTCCGACCTCCTCGACGGGAGGGCATCGTGACCGAGCAGATCACTGGCCCGGTGCTCGGCAGGTTCGAGACCGACGACCCGCACGACCGCCGCTTCGCGCAGGGCGCGACAGGGCTGCTGCGCGACTTCAACCTGGCCGGCCTGCTCGAGGCCGCCGACGTCCATGTCGCCCAGCGCCTGGGCGCGATCACGGGCGAGACCGACGAGAGCGCCGGCCTGGCCCTGGCGCTCGCGTGCCGCGCAGTCCGGCAGGGATCCGTGTGTGTCGACCTGGCCGCGGTGGCCACCCTCGACCCGTCGCTGCCCTGGCCCGCACCAGAGGGCTGGTTCGACCGCGTCGCCGCCAGTGCGCTGGCGGCGGCCTCGGTGGTCCGCGTCGAAGGCGGGCTGCTCTACCTCGACCGCTACTGGCGTGAGGAGGGTCAGGTCCGCGACGACCTGGTCGCCCGGGCCGACCAGCCCGCGCCGGTCACCGACGCCGCCAGCCTCGAAGCTGCTGCCGCGCGGGTGTTCGGAGCAGGCCGCGACGAACAGCGCGGCGTCGCCATCCGGGCCGCACGCCAGTGGACCACCGTGCTGACAGGTGGCCCCGGCACCGGCAAGACCACCACGGTCGCCGGCCTGCTGGCGATGCTCGCCGGCCAGTCGACGACCCCGCTGCGCATCGCCCTGACCGCGCCGACCGGCAAGGCCGCGGCTCGGCTCCAGGAGTCCGTACGCCGCGAGGCGGCCGCGCTCCCGACCGCTGACCGCGAGCGGGTTCCCGAGGTGGCCGCCCAGACCCTGCACCGGCTGCTCGGCTGGCGGCCCGACAGCCGCACCCGGTTCCGCCACGACCGGGGCAACCGGCTTCCACACGACGTCGTCGTGGTCGACGAGACGTCGATGGTGTCGCTGACGATGATGGCCCGACTGCTCGAGGCCGTCCGGCCCGAAGCCCGCCTGGTGCTGGTGGGTGACCCCGACCAGCTCGCCTCGGTCGAGGCCGGGGCGGTGCTTGCCGACCTGGTCGCCGGCCTGAGCGCCCACCACGACGGCTCGGTGGCCGCCCTCGTCACGCCACACCGCTTCGGCGAGCGCATCGGCTCGCTGGCCCAGGCCCTGCGCGACGGCGACGCCGACGCGGTCCTCGACCTGCTCCGTGCCGGCCACGACGAGATCCGCCTCGTCGACCCCGGCGACGCAACCGCGCTGGCCGGCGTACGCGACGACGTGGTGCGGCACGCGCTGGCCACCCGGGCCGCGGCGCTGGCCGGCGACGCCACCGCCGCGCTCGAGGCGATGGACGCCCACCGGCTGTTGTGCGCCCACCGCGAGGGCCCCTACGGCGTGGCCACCTGGAACCGCACCGTCGAGCGCGGGCTGGCCGACGCGACCGGAGCGCCGGTCGGCGGCGGCTGGGGCCAGGAGTGGTACGTCGGCCGCCCGCTGCTGGTGACCAGCAACGACTACGGCCTCGACCTGTTCAACGGCGACACCGGCGTCGTCGTGCGGGCCGGCGACGGCGTACGCGCCGTGATCGCGGGCGCTGACGGCCACCGCGACTTCGCCACCTCGCGGCTCTCCGACGTCGAGACCCTGCACGCGATGACCGTGCACAAGAGCCAGGGCAGCCAGGCGGCCGAGGTGACGGTGCTGCTGCCACCCGAGGACTCCCCGCTGCTGACCCGCGAGCTGTTCTACACCGCGGTGACCCGTGCCCAGGAGGTCGTCCGCGTGGTCGGGACCGAGGCGTCGATCCGGGCTGGCGTCAGCCGACGGGCGCAGCGGGCGAGCGGCCTGGCCCGCCGGGTGGCGCCGGGATGAGGCTTTCCGGGCAGGCGGTCCCGCGCACGAAGGTGTAGGGAGCGGCCAGCCGATAGATGCCCGGCTCGGGCGCGTGCAGCACCACCCAGGTGTCCTCGGTGCCGTCGGAGGTCGGCGTAGCGGCCAGCGGACTCAGGCAGCCGTTGACGTTGACGGGCAGGCCATCCGTCTCGCTGTCGGCCGGCGGCGCGATCGCCTGCCCCTCGGCGTCGACCAGGCTCAGCCAGGGCGACGCGGGGATCCGCACGACCACGTTCGCAGCCCGGGGAACGTACAGCCTCGTCTCGGCCGCGTCGAAGCCGAGGACGACAGCGGGTGGGTCGGCGAGCGGCGCCGGCGTGTCCACGGCGTAGAGCGTCCAGTTGGCGTCCGACCACACCGGCGTCAAGTAGTCGAGGCCGGTCCTGACCAGCGCGTCTTCCTCGACGGCGGCAGCATCGGGCGGTGCCTCGGCCAGCACGACGTAGCGGACGGCCCACCGGTCCAGCCAGGCGTGATAGCTCTCCGCGTTGAGGAGGCCGTCCTCGTAGAAGATCTTGTTGCGGGCGGCGTCGGCCTGGCGGTTCCAGCCGCGGGCCAGGTTGACGTACGGCGCCAGCGCGGCGGCCTCGCGGTGGCTGCGGGTCGGCACCACCTCGACCCGGCCGAGCTCGGCGTCGGCCGACTGCAGCTGCTGCACGAGCGGGGCGAAGTCGAGCGTCCAGGCCTCCGTCGGCTTGGTGCTGATCGCGTCGCGGGCCGCGACGCCGACCTGCCAGGCCGACGACGTGACGATGGCCAACGCGAGCACGGCGCCGACGCCCAGCGGGCCGCGCAGCTGCCAACGCGGGTGCGGTCGGCGCAGGGGTTCGACGGCCACCGCCATCGAGACCAGCAGGATGCCGCCGAAGACCAGGCCCAGGCGCACCACGTTGGAACCGACAGGTGAGGGCACGATCCAGGTGGCGATCACGCCGGCGACATAGAGCGCCGACCCGATCCGAACCGTGCGCCACGAAGTCGGCGCGAGCATGATGCCGGCCACGCCGATGGCCACCGGCAAGATGACCGAGAGCGTCGGCATCGGCTGCTCGCCGGAGAATGGGAACAGCCAGGCCGACAGCGCGACCACCAGGACCGGCGGCACGCCGAGCGCATAGGCCGTCGTACGCCGTCGCTGGATCCACAGCGCCGCAGCCACCACGCCGAGGAACAGGCCGGCCACCGGGCTGCAGGCCGTAGCGAGCGCCGAGAGCACGGCCGCTCCCGCGAGCACCCCGCGCGGCAGCCGGTTGCCGTGGGTCCACCGCTCCGGCCCGGCGAAGACCAGGGCGAGGGCGCCGAGCCCGATCACGGTGCCCAGCGAAAACGTGGCCCGCCCGGAGAACGTGTTGCCCGTCAGCGCGAACGCGCCGTAGAGCGCAGGCAGGAGTGGCCGGCGTACGGCGCCGCTGCGCACGACGAGCAGCGCGGCGAGGGTGGCCGCGAGCGTGCCCGAAACCATCAGGGTGGTGCGCACGCCGAGCAGGGCCATGACGTAGGGCGACAACGGGCTGTACGACGCCGGGTGCATGCCGCCGTACCACGCCATGTTGTAGGCGCTGCCGGGATGCTCGCGGGCGAACGCCGCCCAGGCGTCCTGCGCGGCGAGGTCGCCGCCGCTGTCGGCGAACAGCCACCACCACAGCAGGTGCAGCGCCGCGGCGGCGACGAAGGCGGCCGCGACGGGGTGCCGCTCGATCGAGATGCGTCGGCGGCGCGGGACGGTAGGGGCGGGCGGCCGGGCGGGCGCGGCGAGCTGACTTGCCACGCTCATGGTGCTCCCATCCCCGTGCCGGTCCAGCCGCCGCCGTGGGCCCGGACGAGGGCCCGTTCGGCCGACCGGCCAGCAAGCTCTTCGACGATCAGAGGCCATGCTGCCATGCCGCCCGGAGGGTCCTCCCATTACCGTGGACCCCGCAGTGGACGTGGCACCGACCCCGACGGGGACCCCGAGCACGACGGCAGTCGACGAGGCCGTCCGCTCCGACGACCCCGGACACGTCCGGATGGTGGTGGGCGTGTGGCTGCTCGTGCTCGGCTTCGCGGCCATCACGGCCTACTGGTCCCACCACGTCGGCGTGCCGCTGCGCGACCCCGAGGGCAAGATGTTCCGGGCCCGACTCGCCAATGCGCTCGTCATCTTCGGCGTGCTTGCGCTGGCCGACGGCGCCCTCCGGGCCCGGCGCGCTGGCTGGCCGCTTCGCCGTACGCCGACCATGCTGCGGCTGCGCTGGCCGGCGCACCGTCTCGCACTGGCCATCAGCGGGCTGGTGGCCTATCACGCGGTCTACATCTGCTATCGCAACCTGAAGAGCTGGGACGCCTTCAACACCCTTCAGGACGACGCACTGCTGCGGCTCGACCGGTGGCTGTTCTTCGGCAACAGCCCCGCCGTGCTGCTGCACAACATGCTGGGCGAGCAGGCCGCGGCGTACCCGCTCGAGACGGTCTACCGCGCGTTCACCTATCTAGTGCCGCTGTCGTTGATCGCGGCCCTGGTGTTCGTCGACAAGATCCGCGAGGGCTACGTGTTCCTGGCCTCGGCCATGTGGATCTGGATCCTCGGGACCGGCGCCTACTACCTGATCCCGAGCCTCGGCCCGTTCGCCGCGGCGCCGCATGAGTTCGCGGGGCTGCCGCACACCAAGATCACCGACACCCAGGCGGAGTACCTGGCGTCGCGCGCCCACATCCTCGCTGACCGGGGCGCGCCCGACGCGTTCAACAGCATCTCGGCCTGGGCCAGCCTGCACGTCGGCTTCGTGACGCTGATCGTGCTGATGCTGCACTACTACGGCAAGCGGCTGGCCGCGGCGCTGATGACGCTCTACCTGCTCACGGTCATGCTCGCGACGATCTACTTCGGCTGGCACTACGTCACCGACGACATCGCCGGTGTGTTGATGGCCCTCCTGGCCGTCCGCCTCGGCCGCTGGATGATCGGCAGACCACCCGACCCCGCTCCCGCCGCTCCAACCTCCGGTTAACCCCGAGCCTCGATCGACGCCGCGAGTGCCGCAAGGTGCCCAAGGCGCGCCAGCTCGGACTCCATGAACGCCGGCCCGCCGCGTCGACCCAGCACCACGATCTCGTCGTCGCTCAGCCGAGCGGCGCAGCGCACGTCCTCCTCGTCGAGCGGGTCCAGCCGGCGCGGGTTCTCGAGCGGCAGCCAGGCGATCTCGAGCGGAGCGCCTTCGGTGCCGCGCACCACCTTGTCGCCCTGGGCGACCCGCGCTCCCCACTCGCAGCGGAAGGTGACCGGCAGCAGGTCGACCAGCCGGTCCAGGGCCGAAGCCGGGTCGCCGGTGAGCTCCTCGACCACCTCGAGGTCGAGGAAGATGTTGTTGCCGGCGGCGTAGCGGCTGATCCAGACGACCTCGACGTCCTCGAGCGCGTTGCAGGCAGACACGATCGAGTCGGGCATCACGCCGGGCGGAATCTCGACGAAGACATCGTCGACGGCCGTGCCGTCGTACCTCTTCTCGACGATCTCGATCGCCCCTATGTCGCCGCCCGCGACGCCGATGGCCGTCGCCAGGCGACCCAGCGACCCCGGGACGTCGGGGAGCTCGACGCGCAGCAGCAGGCTCATGGTGTTGAGCCTATGACTCGCACGTTGCGGGGAGATGTCGCGAGTATCAGCGGACGGACCCGGCCGGTGGTCAACCTTCGTCGATCTCCTCGAGGAGGAAGATCGGAATCTCGCGGTCGGTCTTCTCCTGGTACTTGCCGTAGGTCGGCCAGGTCTGCACGGCGTACGCCCACCAGTCCACGCGCTCGTCGCCGTCGAGCCTTCGTGCGCGGTAAGCCTTCGCCTCCGGCCCGTCCTGAAGGTCGACCTCGGGGTTGGCGACGAAGTTGTAGAACCACTCGGGGTTGTCCGGGGACCCGCCCATCGAGGCCACCGCGAGGTACTTGCCGTCGCGCTCGACCCGCATCACCGGGTTCTTGCGCAGCACGCCCGACTTGGCGCCTCGAGAGGTGATCACCACGATCGGGTCATCGCTGTCGCGGAGCGTGTTGGCCCGCTGTCCGCCCGACTCCTCGTAGGCCGCGACCTGGTCGCGCACCCACTGCTGCTTGCTCGGCACGTACTCGCCTTGAAGAGTCACGCTTCCGAACCTACCCGGCACGCCGCCACAGCCAACCGGTCCACCAGGTCGTTCATCGGGTGTCCCGAGTGGCCCTTGACCCAGTCGAAGGCGACGTCGCCGCGGTCGTTCACCAGGTCGACGAGCGGCTCCCACAGGTCGCGGTTGGCGACGGGCTTCTTGGCGCTGTTGGTCCAGCCGCGTTGCAGCCAGCCGCGCCACCACCCGTCGCGGAAGCAGTTGACGACGTACGTCGAGTCGCTGACCACCAGCAGCGGTCCGTCGAGCGCCCGCACCGCCTCGAGCGCTGCCCGGACCTCCATCCGCTGGTTGGTGGTGGCGGGCTCGTAGCCGGAGTCATGGGTCTCGGGGCTCAGCGCCCAGGCCCAGCCTCCCGGTCCCGGGTTCCCGGCGCAGGCACCGTCGGTGTAGACCTCGCGGGCGCCGACCGGCACGGGCATGGCGGGTGGACGGGGTCGTCGAGTGCGCGGTGGGGTCACGGTGGCACGGTAGCCGCCAGTACGGTCCTCTCCATGAGCGCCATCGACGGAGTGTCCGAGACCTTCGACGCGTCCGCGTGGGACACCGTGCCCGGTTTCGACGACCTGACCGACGTGACCTACCACCGGGCCCGCGCCCACGGCACCGTCCGGATCGCCTTCGACCGCCCCGACGTGCTCAACGCCTTCCGGCCGCACACCGTCGACGAGCTGCTCCACGTCCTCGAGCACGCGCGCATCTCCAGCGACGTGGGCTGTGTGCTGCTCACCGGCAACGGCCCGTCGGCTGCCAACGGGAAGCGGGCCTTCTGCTCCGGTGGCGACCAGCGGATCCGCGGGCGGGCCGGCTATCAGTACGCCGAGGGCGACGACGCCGCCACGATCGACAAGGCCAAGCTCGGACGGTTGCACATCTTGGAGTGTCAGCGGTTGATCCGCTTCATGCCCAAGGTCGTCGTCTGCCTGGTCAACGGCTGGGCCGCCGGCGGCGGACACTCACTCCACGTGGTCTGCGACCTGACGTTGGCTAGCCGCGAGCACGCGCACTTCAAGCAGACCGACGCCGACGTCGGCTCCTTCGACGGCGGCTTCGGGTCGGCGTACCTGGCCCGGCAGGTCGGCCAGAAGTTCGCCCGCGAGATCTTCTTCCTCGGCCAGGAGTACTCCGCCGATGACGGTCACCGGATGGGCGCCGTCAACAAGGTCGTCGACCACGCCGACCTCGAGGCAACCGGTCTCGAGTGGGGTCGGCTCGTCAACGGCAAGTCGCCCACGGCGCAGCGGATGTTGAAGTACTCCTTCAACCTCATCGACGATGGCCTGGTCGGCCAACAGCTCTTCGCCGGCGAGGCCACTCGCCTCGCCTACATGACCGACGAGGCCGTCGAAGGCCGCGACCAGTTCCTCGAGAAGCGCGACCCCGACTGGTCCGGCTTCCCCTGGTACTACTGACCGCGCGCCGTTGGTTGAGGAGGGCCGCCCTCCGTTGGTTGAGGAGGCCGCGCTAGCGACCGTCTCGAAACCATCGCAAGAAACCCCGGAACCCCTTGTGGACAAAGGGTCCTGAGCAGCGAGCACTGTCGGTGGCGAGTGCTTGAGTAGTCCCATGACCACCTCGTCGCGGAACTCGTCGCCGGACACCCCGGCGGCGGTGTTGGCGGCGGCGCGGGCCCAGCGGGCGGCGGCCGATCGGGCCGAGGCCGACCTGTTGGAGCTGGCGGTCGCGTGGGCGATCATGCATCCCGCCGAGTCGCTCGAGGTCGCCGAGACCGTCCATGTCCGCGGGTTCGGCGACACCGGGATGCCGGTGGCCGGTCCGGGGGCACCGCTTGTCGCAGAGTTCGCGGTCGCCGAGTTCGCCGCCGCCATCGGGCTGCCCACCGAGGCCGGCAAACGCTACGTCGGCCACGCCGTCGAGCTCCGCTACCGGCTCCCGAGGCTCTGGGCACGAGTAGTCAATGGTGACCTGGCCGCGTGGCGGGCTCGGCGGGTCGCCGACGGAACCCTCGGCCTGTCCCTCGAGGCGGCCGGGTTCGTGGACCGGCACGTCGCCCCGGTCGCCCACCGCGTCCGCCCGGCCCAGGTCGACCGGCTCGTGGCCGAGGCGGTCGGCCGGTTCATGCCCGCCGAAGCCGAAGCCCGGCGGGTCGCCGCTTCCGACGGGCGGCACTTCGACATCGACCACCAGCAGGTCTCCTTCGCTGGCACCTCGGTCGTGCACGGCGAGCTCGACCTGGCCGACGCCCTCAACCTCGACGAAGCCATCCGCGCCGGCGCCGCCCAGCTCGCCGCCCTCGGCTCGACCGAGTCCCTCGACGTACGCCGCTCCCTCGCCGTCGGCGAGCTGGCCCGCCACCAAACCACCCTCGACCTCACCCGCGAGTCCGGGCAGGAGCCGACGAAGTCGGTCAGCAGGCGCACGATGCGGAAGGTGGTGCTGCACCTGCACCTGTCCGACCAAGCAGTCCGGAGCGCAGGGAGTGGCGGGAGAGGTGGGGGTGCCGGGATCGGCCGGGTGGAGAACACCCGGGTCCCGGTCACCGCTGACACCATCCGCGACTGGTGCGGCCGCCCCGACACCCACGTCGTCGTCAAGCCTGTGATCGACCTGGCCGACCACGTGTCCGTGGACGCCTACGAGGTGCCCGACCGGATCGCCGAACCCGTCGCCCTCCGCGATGTCACCTGCACGTTCCCCTGGTGCACCCGTCCCGCCCGCACCCTGCTGCCCGACGAACATCCCTGCGACCGCGACCACGTGACCCCCTACGCCCGGGGCGGACCCACCTGCTCGTGTGCGATCGCGCCCCTGTGCCGACTACACCACCGCCTGAAGACCCACGGCTCCTGGCGATCGGTCATCCTCGAACCCGGCAGCTACCTATGGACCAGCCCCCACGGCTACCAGTTCCTCCGCGACCACCACGGCACCCTCGACGTATCAACCGACCGCCGACCCGCACCCGCGGTCACCCACGAACCCGGCCACACCTGACCACCCCGCCCCACACCCGCCCACCTAGGACGGGCGCTGCGGTGTGTCTTCGTCGCCTCTCGACACCGCGGTGTTCGACGACGTCCGGAGACGTGCGCGCTCATGCCGATGAGCGGATGTGGCCACGAGGCTCGTTCGCTGGGGCATGATCGCGACATGTCGCAATCCATGGTCCTGCCGGACGGGTCCGGCCGGGTCGAACTCCGTGAGGACGATGGCGGCCACATCGCGATGATCGTCTGTCGAGATCTCGACGGATCGGTGAGGTGGCAGGCGTTGCCGCCTGAAGGCGAACGCGACTCCTGGGTGTCGGTTGATGTTCAGAGCGACAGCGTTGTCGGCAGTTCGTGGTCGTGCTGGCGAATCAGCATCGACTCCACCACCGGAAGTGAAGTCGAGCGTCACTTCACCAAGTAGCGCCCGGATCTGCCGCGATCCGCGCGCTCGTGCCGAGTGAGGATGTCGGGGGCTTCGACGGGCCCCGCCCGCTACGGGACCACGATGTTGAAGCCGGGGTCGCCAGGGTCGAGCACGGCGACGAGGGACTCCAGGACTCCCATGTCGCCGTTGATGTCCAGCCCCGCGGGCGAGGTGTCGCCGGTCAGGAGTGCGAGCAGCCGCGTCTTGGTCAGTGTCAGGTGTAGGGGTGCGGTGCCATCCGGGTCCTGTTCGAGGTAGACCAGTACGCCGTTGGTCAGGGTGAGGTGGAAGCTCCGCTCCAGGTCACTGAACGAGACGTCGAAGGCGAGGTCGAGGTCCCAGGCCCGGGGCCCGTCGACGGTGATGGCGATCGAGTCGAAGACCTGCTCGGGGCTCAGCTGCGCCATGATCGTCGGCGAGTTCGCCGAGAGGGGAGTGCCGAAGTTGCCTTCGCGCAGCTCCGTCGCGCCCGAGAGGAAGAAGTTGCGCCACGTGCCGTTCTCGGCGCCGTAGCCGAGCTGCTCGAGGGTGTCCGCGTACAACGACTGGGCACCCGCGTGGTCGCTGTCGACGAACACCGCATAGTCCAACAGGGTCGCCGCCCAGCGGAAGTCAGCAGAGTCGTAAGCCTCCCGCGCGATCTCAACCGTCCGTTCGATCCCCCCGAAAGCCGCGACGTGTCGCTCGGCCATCGCCTGCGGTGGGTGAGCCCACAGCCGGGCGGGGTTGCCGTCGAACCAGCCCATGTAGCGCTGGTAGATCGCCTTGACGTTGTGGGAAACCGAGCCGTAGTAGCCATGGGTGCTCCATGCCTGGGTGATCGCAGGTGGCAGCTCGATGACCTCGGCGATCTCCGCCCCGGTCATGCCCTTGTTGATCATCCGGAGAGTCTGGTCGTGCAGGTAGCCGTAGACGTCACGCTGGATGGCCAGATGAGCCAGCACCTTGTCGTTGCCCCACCTCGGCCAGTGATGGGGGGCAAAGAGGACGTCACTCCTGTCACCGAACCGCACGATGGCCTCGGTCAGGTACTGCGACCACACGTGCGGGTCACGCACCACCGCGCCCCGCAGGGTGAGCAGGTTGTGCAGGGTGTGCGTAGCGTTCTCGGCCATGCACAAGGCCCGGTACCGCGGGATGTAGAGGTGCATCTCGCTCGGTGCCTCGGTGCCCGGAGCCATCTGGAACTCGATCTCAACGCCGTCGAAGGTGTGGGTCTCACCGGTCGTGGTGATCAGCACGGTTGGGACGATGATGCCCGGCTCGCCGGTCGAGGTGCTCTGACCCAGACCCGCACCGATCTGTCCCTGGGGCCCGCGGGCCAGGGACGCGCCGTACATGTAGGCGGACCGACGCGACATCGCGGTGCCGGCATAGACGTTCTCCGCGATCGCGTGCTCCAGGAACCCGTCCGGGGCGACGACCTTCACTCGGCCGGAGTCGACCTCGATCCTGGCTCACCATCCCGAAGACGCCGCCGAAGTGGTCGATGTGGCAATGGGTGTAGATGACAGCCACGATCGGGCGGTCACCACGATGCCGGCGGTACAGCGCCAAGGCGGCCGCAGCGGTCTCCGCGGTCAGCAACGGGTCGATCACGATGACGCCGTTGTCGCCTTCGACGAAGGACACCACCGACAGGTCGAAGCCACGGACCTGGTAGAGGCCCTCGACGACCTCGAACAGTCCGTGCTTGGCCACCAGCTGCCCCTGACGCCACAGGCTCGGGTTCGCCGAGGTCGGTGCATCACCGGACAGGAAGTCGAACGTCGAGGCGTCCCAGACGACCTCACCCGCAGCATTGCGGATCGCCGGGTCCTCGAGTGTCGCGATGAAGCCCCGCTCGGCATCAGCGAAGTCATCGGCATCCGCCCACGGCAAGGACTCCAGCAGCGCCGCGTGCGCCGCCCCGATCGACTCGGAAGGTTCGTTCTGATCCATCACTCAGCTCCGGTTCGCTGGATGGGACCACCCCTGCGGCAGCCCGCTCAAAGGTGCCAGGGAGCCCTCTTCTTTGGACGCACGAAGGCCACGACAACCTGCCTATCACCTAACCGGGTGAATGTGCAGCGCGGAGGACCGCCCCGGCCGACCTCACCCCGACTGCACCCGACTGAACGCACTCACATGCCGAGGGCGGTGCGGTCGTGCCGAGATTCGTGCGTATCAGGTCAACCAGGAGTCTCGGTCAGGCGTCGAATGATCAGCACCTTTCGGCAGGGGTTCAGGTGACCGTGTCTATCAAGGGGGCTCGTTTTGACTGCCTGATCGGTTGTTTGCTCTCGGGGTGAGGGGAAGCAATGGCGATGCGACGAGCTAGGACCATCCTGCTGAGCATCGCCGTCGTCGTCCCGCTCCTGGCGGCCTGCGGGACCGAGGGCGCCGGGGAACCGACCAGTGCCCTCGCGACCAGCCAGACCACGGCCCCGCAGGAGCCCACCCCTGACACCTTCAGCACGGACGCCTCTGCCAACGAGACACCCGCCGGCGATCCGGCCGACGGCGCTCCGGCGTTCCCTGACAACACGGCACCCCAGACGGCAGAGAACTCGGGTGAGTGGGACCTCGTGTTCACCGACGTTCGCGTTGCCGAGCATGAGAGCTTCGACCGGCTGGTGTTGGCGTTCACGGGCACGGGCATCCCCGGCTGGGCCGTCAACTACGTCGACAAGGCCGCGCTGGACGGCAGCGGCGAAACCGTCACGCTCGGCGGCGACGCGATCCTGGACATCTACGCCTCCGGCACCACCTGGCCGGGCTCTGGCTACTACGGCGGTCCCAGGCACTTCGAGCCCCCGAGCGGGCGCATCCTCGACGACGTGTACGTCGGCGGCACGTTCGAGGGCTACACCCAGGTGCTCGTCGGGATCGATGGCGCTCCAGTGCCGTTCCGCGTCTTCACGCTCAGCGATCCGCCGCGTCTGGTGGTCGACGTGCCGCGATGCGCTCAGTCGCCCCGGTGGGCGTGCATCCCGATTCGTCCCTAGGCGGGCGGCAGTCAAGGAACGACTACGTTTTGTCTCGTGGCGGTGTCAGACGACTCACACCTGACGATGGGTTCTCACCCGGACAGTCCTGGAGATCCGAGCACCGCGTGGCTCGAACTCGCTCCGGACTACGAGCGAGCCCGATCCAGGGAAGACTCGCTGGATCGGCTGGTCGAGTGGCCCGCTCAGCGCGACCTACTGGGTGATGTCACCGGACGGTCGGTGCTCGATGCCGGTTGCGGCAACGGGGGCAAACTCGTTGAGTTGGTTGGAGACGGTGCGACTGCCTGCGTAGGTGTCGACATCAGTGGCAACTTCCTCAGTGCCCCGCTGCCTGGCTTGGAGTTCATCCGAGGCGATCTCTCTGAGCTGGAATCGGTGCCCGGGCTTGCCGGTCGCACGTTCGACCGGATCTTGTTCCTGCAGTCTTTCGGCTACGCGAAGGATCCAGTCCGCACCCTGCAGGCAGCGCGCACGATGCTGGCCAAGGATGGATTCATCCTGGTGACCAAGACGCAGCCGATCCGCTACGCCGTCGAACGGGCAGAACAGAATGAGACATCCTTGGGCGAAGAGTATTTCTCCGCCGCCCCGTTCTCCTACCTCAGCGGCTGGAACGACCAGATCACTCTCACCAAGCGCCCCTACACCGTCTCTGACCTGATCAACGTGTTCAGTGCGGCAGGGCTGTGGATCGAGACCGCGATCGAGCCTCAACTATCCGAAGACGCCCGACGCCGCTACCCGCACAAGCAGGCGTGGATGAACAAGTACCTCGGCATCCTGGTCTTCAAGCTCCGGCCCCATCCCGGCTAGTAACAGCGTGCTGCTCGCGGTCGTGCCGATGGGCGGGTGATGGCGGTTGCTAGCGCGCAGATGCTAGCGAGGCCCCCGACCGAACATGCGGCGCAGTCGGTCGGCCATCGACTTCGATGGCTTGATCTCCACCAGGGTCGACCCCTCGGGCGGCGGAAGCTTCGCGGCCTGCTCCGCGGAAAGCGTCGTGCGGACGTGGGTGGTGTGAATCGAGTCGATCTGATCGGCGTCGACGAACCGTGTCCCTTCCGCCGTCTGGACGACGATGCCGTCGAACACCGCGACCCTCTCGTCGACCAGAACCGCCTGGACCGTGGCAAAGGGGTGCCCGTCGCTCGTCTGCACCGAAGTGCCCGGCTGGAGCGCGGTGTAGGCGATGGGGTGGCCGTCGGCTTGAGGCATGCAGCAAGCCTAGGGCGATAGGTCAGGCCGGGGCGATCGTACGGATCATCACGCAGTTCTTCTGTCCCTTGGACCGCTGGTAGGTGAAGCCGGCCTCCTCATACATCCTGCGGGTGCCGTTGTAGAGGAAAGACGACGACATCTTCTTGCCCTCGGGCTGCTTCGACATGTCGTGGGGGTATCCCTCGACCACCCCGCCGCCCGCCTGGGAGATCAGGTCCAGCGCTCCCCGAAGCGCCAGCGCCGCAACGCCGCCGCGCCGGTGACGTCGGTCCACGAAGATGCAGGTGATCCGGTAGTCGGGCGCCGTCACCAGTCCCGCCTCGTACTGCTGTCGGTGATGGATGTTCGGCAGTTCACCCGGCGGCCCGTACTCCGCCCAGGCCACCGCCTCGTCCCCGTCGAAGACCAGCGCGGCGTGCGCACGCCCGTCCTCGACCAGCTGGCACTTGAGATCACGATTGCTTTCGTAGGTGCGCTCCGGGTCGCGGGACAGCGAGTGGAAGTAGGTGCACCAGCACCCGCCGAACACCCCGTTGTGCCGCTCGACAAGGCCGGCGAAGGCAGGCCAGGTGTCTGGCGACAGCGGCCGGATGGTGAGGTGGTCCGTCGAGGGTTCGGCCGGCATGAGGTCAGGCTAGACCGCACTCCGGACGATCGTGGCCGGTCCTGCTACGTGCCTGGGCCGCTAGTGTCCGGCCATGGACTCCGCCCTGACCACGGTCGGCCTGCCGATCGCTCTGGCCATCGTGATGTTCGGGCTGGGTCTCGGCCTCACGTCCGACGACTTCCGGCGGGTGGCGAAGCACCCCAAGGCGGTCGCCGTGGCGCTCGCCTGCCAACTGGTCCTGCTGCCCCTGGTCTGTTTCGGCCTCGTGGTGCTCGCCGACCTGCCAGCGTTGCTCGGGATCGGGATGATGCTGCTCGCGGCGTCGCCGGGCGGGACCACGGCCAACCTGCTCAGCCACCTGTTCCGCGGCGACGTCGCGCTCAACATCACCCTGACGGCGGTCAACTCGGTGATCTCAGTCGTGACGCTGCCGATCGTCACGGGCATCGCCATCGCCTATTACGACCGCGGGGACGAGGTGTCGGTGCCGTTCGTCGAGGTGGTCAAGGTGTTCGCGATCATCCTGGTCCCCGTCGTCATCGGGATGCTGGTGCGCAACAGGAACCCGGGCTTCGCCGCGCGCATGGACCGGCCGGTGCGGATCGGCTCGGCCGCGGTGCTCGCCATCCTGGTGCTTGGCATCCTCGTCGACGAGCGCGACAACGTCGGCGACTACTTCGCCGACGTGGGGCTGGTCGCGGCAGTGTTCTGCGCCATCAGCCTCGTGGTCGGCTACGTCATCCCCCGGGCCGTCGGTGTTGTCGAAGGCCAGGCGATCGCCTGCTCGATGGAGATCGGCGTGCACAACGGCACCCTGGCGATCTTCGTTGCCGTCGAGGTCCTGGAATCCGTGACGATCTCGGTCCCGGCGGCGGTCTACTCCCTCGTGATGTTCCCGCTCGCCGCGTTGTGGGGCACCTTTATCTCGCGTCGTTTACGTCGCCCGGTCGCCGTCTGACGCGAGACGCCTTCACGGTGCGAGCAGCGCCCCGGCGTGCGCGGGCACCGTGACGAGAGAGCCACTCAAGGCAACCCTCGCCTCGGTCTCGAACAGCATCCGGCTCACGCCTTCGACCTCCCAGCTCGCCTCGGCCGAGCCGAAGTTGACCACCACGACGAGCGAGCCGCGGCGCATCGTGAAGAGCCGAGCCTCCTCGTCGACTGTGCAGCGGGTCCGGTCGAAGGCCGGGTCGGTCAGCTCCGGCCACTCGCGGCGCAGCTCGGCCAGCCGGCGGTACGCCGCCAGCAACCGCGCGTGCCGTCCGGCTTCCAGCTCCGACCAGTCGAGCTTGGAGCGCTCGAAGGTCGCCGGGTCCTGCGGGTCGGGCACGATGGCCGGGTCCCAGCCGAGGGTGGCGAACTCACCGATCCGACCTTCGGCCGTGGCCCGGCCCAGCTCGGGCTCGGGGTGCGACGTGAAGAACTGAAACGGCGTCGAGGCCGCCCACTCCTCGCCCTGGAAGAGCATCGGCGTGAACGGTCCTGCCATGGTCAGCAGGGCCGCGCAGGCGAGCTGGTCGTCGTCGAGGGTCTCCACGACGCGGTCGCCGACGGCCCGGTTGCCGATCTGGTCGTGGTTCTGGCTGCAGACCACCAACCGCCAGGTGGGCATGGCCGTGGTGTCGATGGGCACGCCGTGGTCGCGACCCCGGAACGACGAGAAGGTGCCGTCGTGGAAGAACCCCCGCTCGCAGACCTTGGCGAGCGCGCCCAGCGGCTCGAAGTCGGCGTACCAGCCATGCGTCTCGCCGGTCAGCGCGACATGGACGGCATGGTGGAAGTCGTCGCTCCACTGCGCGTCGAGGCCGAAGCCGCCGGCCTCTCGCGGCGTGATCAGCTTGGGGTCGTTGAGGTCGGACTCGGCGATCAGCGTCAGCGGCCGGCCCTGGTGGGCGGACATCGCGGCCACCTCGACGGCGATCTCCTCCAGCAGGTGCACTTCAGACGAGTCGTCGAGCGCGTGCACGGCATCGAGCCGCAGCCCGTCGACGTGGTAGTCGGCGAGCCACATGCGCACGTTGTCGCAGATGTTGCGGCGTACCTCCACCGCACCCTCCTGGTCGAGGTTGACCAGGGCGCCCCAGGTGTTGCTGCCCGCTTTCAGGTAGGGGCCGAAGAGCGGCAGGTAGTTCCCGGACGGCCCGAGGTGGTTGTAGACCACGTCCTGGATCACGCCCAGGCCGGCCGCGTGGCAGCCGTCGACGAAGCGCTGGTAGGCCGCCGGCCCGCCGTACTGCTCGTGCACGGCATGCCACAGCACCCCGTCGTAGCCCCAGTTGTGGGTGCCGTTGAAGGCGTTGACCGGCATCAGCTCGACGAGGTCGACGCCGATCGACCGCAGGTGGTCGAGCCGGCCGAGCGCAGCATCGAGCGTGCCCTCCGGCGTGAACGTGCCGACGTGCAGCTCGTAGAGCATCGCCCCGGCGAGCTGCCTTCCAGTCCAGGCCGCGTCGTTCCACTCGTACGCCGCGGGGTCGAACGTGCGCGACCGCTCGTGAACCCCGGCCGGCTGCCGGCGTGACCGTGGGTCGGGCAACACCTTGTCGTCGTCGTCCAGGAGGTAGCCGTAGTCGACCTCGCCTTCCGGAACGGCGCCGTCGGGTGTCCACCAGCCGCCGTCGGTCGCCCGCATCGGCAGCACGTCGTCGCCGACGCTGAGCCGCACCCGTCGAGGGGCCGGAGCCCAGACGTCGAACCGTCCGCGAGCCATCAGTCCTCCTTCACCAGCAGCGCCACCGGATGCACGCCCAGCAGCCCCGCCAGGCGCAGATCCACCGGCCGATCCGTCAGCACGTCGCGCCACCTGCCGTCGAGCACCAGCGTCGTGTCACCCCAGCCACCTCGCGCGGCCAACCCGACGGGCAGCCGGGTGACGACGCTGACCGCGCCGCCACGGTCGAATGCCAGCACGTGGTCGGCGGCCTCCCCGCGCACCGGCACGGCGGCGTAAGACGTGAAGAGCTCGGGCCGGTCGCGGCGAAGTCGCAGCGCGGTCGCGGTGACCAACAGCTTGGGGTCGGCAGGTTCCTCGGCCAGCAGCCTCGCCCGCAGGTCGAAGTCGACCGGACGCCGGTTGTCGGGGTCGGCCAGCGAGTGGTCCCACAGCTCGGTGCCTTGATAGACGTCGGGCACGCCGGGCACGGTCAGCGCCAACAGCTTCAGGGCCAGCCCGTTGCTCCTGCCTGCTGTCTCGGTCGCGGCCATCAGGGCGTCGAGCACGGATGCCACCTCGGCCGAGTCGAACGCCGCGTCCACCGCGGCGTGCACCGCAGCCTCGTACGTCTCATCAGGATCCGTCCACGTGGTGCGGTCGCCCGCCTCACGCATCGCCTTCTCGGCATAGGCGTGCAGCCGCTCCCGTGACGCCGGCCAGGCACCGAGCACGGCCTGCCACAGCAGCGAGCCGAACCCGTGGTCCGGCAGCGGCGCCAGCTCGAGCAGCCGATCGAGCGAGTCGGCCCAGAGGTCCGGAACCTCAGCCAGTACGGCGATCCGGGCCCGGGTGTCCTCGCTGCGCTTGGTGTCGTGAGTGGTGGTCGTCGTCATCGCCATCGGCCAGTCGCGCTGCCGCTCGGCCATCAGCTCGTGGAACCGAGCCGGCTCCAACGCGAACTGGCCGGGGTCGCCCCCGACCTCGTTGAGCGAGGTCAGCCGCGAGTACCGGTAGAACGCGCAGTCCTCCACGCCCTTGGCCATCACCATGCCGCTGGTCTGCTGGAACCGCCGGGCCGCCGGGTGGTCGGGATCCTTCAGCACCGGCTCCAGCGCGTTGAGCTCGGACGTGAGGTCGGGCCGGTGCTCACGCGCGGACGCCAGCGCCTCGTCGAGGTGCTCGACGCCCTCCGGCAGGTAGGAGCGATACACCGGGAAGCTCGCGAGGAGCTCGGCGACGGCATCCTCGAGGTTCGCAACACGCTCGCTAGCGCTCGCGGCTCGACCACCGAGATCTTCGTCGGTCGAGCCCGTGTCGAGACCGAGCTCTCGCACGATCCGCCGCACCTCGGCCAGCAACGACGAGTCCGCCACGGCTCTCTTGGTGGTGTGTGTCAGCGACGGCCAGTCCACGGGATCGCCGGGCATCTGGTGCTCACCGTCGGGATCGACGAGCACGCGGTCGATCAGCCCCAGGACGTCGTACCCGGTCGTTCCAGCGGTCGCCCACGACGTCTGCAGGGCCTCGCCGGGCTCCAGGATCTTCTCCACGAGCACATAGGCACCGCCCGTCAGCCGGCTCAGGTCGTCGAGATATGCCTTCGGGTCACGCAGGCCGTCGGGGTGGTCGACGCGCACCCCGTCGACGTGACCTTCGTCGAACCACCGCGCGATCTCTCGGTGCGACTCGGCGAACACCCACGGCTCCTCGACGCGTACGCCGGCCAGCGTGGTGATCGTGAAGAAGCGCCGGTAGTTCAGCTCGCTGTCGCCGCGTCGCCACGAGACCAGCTCGTAGTGGGTCGCCGGCTGGGGATAGGCGGTGTCCGGCGACGCGCCGTCGTCACCCAACACCGGCACCATCACCCGGTTGTCGAATGCCTCCCAGTCGACGTCGAACGCGTCGGCGTACGCCGAAGACCGGCCGAGGCGGAGCAGGTCCCACCACCAGGCGTTCTGCTGAGGGTCGGCCACGCCCATGTGGTTGGGCACGATGTCGACCAGCACCCCCATCCCGAGCCGGCGCGCCTCGGCCGACAGTGCGGCAAGCCCGTCAGCACCGCCACGCGCCGAGTCCACGCGCGTCGGATCGACGACGTCGTAGCCGTGCGACGACCCGGACGTCGCCTGGAGCAGCGGTGAGAGATAGACCCAGTCGACGCCGAGGTCGTGCAGGTAGGGCAGGACGCGCGCGGCGGCGTACAGGTCGAAGTCGGGCGTGACCTGCAGCCGGTAGGTGCTCCGTGGGGTCCGCATGCCTCAGGTGTCGGGTGACTTCGTCGGCTGTGACCGGTCGCGCTGCTCGGCGGCCGGCGACGTCGCGCCGGTCTGGGCCAGCGCCGCGACGGAGGCGGCGACGGAGTGGTCGGGCTCCTCCTCCGGCTCGGCGTGCTCCTGGAGCACCACGACGGTCCGGGTGGCGATCTGGAACTTCGTCGAGGCCGCCATGGTGCTTGCCGTGTCGGCGGCACCGCTGGTGTCGATGACCACGTCCCAGGCCCGGGCGAACTCGTCTGGCGGGAGGGTCACCTCGGCTGCACCGTCGGCGTTGAAGTAGATGAGGAAGTGGTCGTCGGTGATGGTGCGGCCGCGTGCGTCCTTGCCGGCGATGCCGTCGCCGTTGAGATACATGCCGATGGCCTGCGACCCGCTCGTCCAGTCGTCCTGCTCCATGGCCCGGCCGTCGAGGTGCAGCCAGACGATGTCGTTGAGCCGCTTGCCGTCGCCGGTGCGCACCGTGTTGCCGGTGAAGAAGCGCTTGCGCCGGAACGTCGGGTGCAGCTGCCGCAGCTTCGCGACGGCGGAGGTGAACTCGACGAGCGGCTTGTCGGCGCTGTCCCAGTGCACCCACGCGATCTCGGAGTCCTGGGCGTAGGTGTTGTTGTTGCCGTCCTGCGTCCGGCCCAGCTCGTCGCCGTGCAGGATCATCGGCACCCCCTGGCTCAGCAGCAGGGTCGCGAGGAAGTTGCGTTGCGCCTTGGCCCGTTCGGCCAGGATCTCCTGGTCGTCGGTCGGTCCCTCGGCGCCGTGGTTCCACGAGCGGTTGTGGCTCTCGCCGTCGTTGCTGCCCTCGCCGTTGGCCTCGTTGTGCTTGTCGTTGTACGACACCAGGTCGCGCAGCGTGAACCCGTCGTGGGCGGTCACGAAGTTGATGCTCGCCACCGGCCGCCGGCCCGAGTGCTCGTAGTAGTCGGCCGAGCCGGCCAGCCGCGAGGCGAACTCGCCCAGCGACGGCTCGCCGCGCCAGAAGTCGCGCACGGTGTCGCGGTAGGCACCGTTCCACTCGGTCCACTGAGGCGGGAAGTTGCCGACCTGGTAGCCGCCCGGCCCGATGTCCCACGGCTCGGCGATCAGCTTCACCTGGCTGACGACCGGGTCCTGCTGCACGAGCTCGAAGAACGACGAGAGCCGGTCGACGTCGTAGAACTCGCGCGCCAGCGTCGCCGCGAGGTCGAATCGGAAGCCGTCGACGTGCATCTCGGTGGTCCAGTAGCGCAGCGAGTCCATGATCAGCTGCAGCGAGTGGGGCTGGCGCACGTTGAGGGAGTTGCCGGTGCCCGTGTAGTCCATGTAGTAGCGGGCGTCGTCTTCCATCAGCCGGTAGTACGACGGGTTGTCGATGCCCTTGAAGCTCAGCGTCGGCCCGAGGTGGTTGCCCTCGGCGGTGTGGTTGTAGACCACGTCGAGGATCACCTCGATGCCGGCGGCGTGCATCGAGCGCACCATCTGCTTGAACTCCTGCACCTGCTGGCCGATCTTGTCCTCGGCGTCGGCGGCGCTGGAGTACTCCTGGTGCGGTGCGAAGAAGCCGAGGGTGTTGTAGCCCCAGTAGTTTCGCAGCCCCTTCTCCATCAGCGTCGCGTCGTGCACGAACTGGTGCACCGGCATCAGCTCGATGGCCGTGACGCCGAGCTTGGTCAGGTGGCTGGTGATCGCCGGGTGCGCCAGGCCGGCGTACGTGCCGCGCAGCTCCTCGGGGAGGTCCGGGTGCAGCTGGGTGAGCCCCTTGACGTGCGCCTCGTAGATAAGGCTCTCGTTGTAGGGGATGTTGAGGCGGCGGTCGCCCTCCCAGTCGAAGAACGGGTTGATCACGACGCCGTGCAGCATGTGCGCCGCCGAGTCGTCGTCGTTGGTCGAGTCGGGGTCGTCGAAGTGGTAGCCGAAGAGCGAGGGGTCCCAGTCGATGGTGCCGGCGGTGGCCTTGGCATAGGGGTCCAGCAGCAGCTTGTTGGGGTTGAAGCGCAGGCCCTGGCTGGGCTCGTTGGGCCCGTGGACGCGGTAGCCGTAGCGCTGGCCGGGCTGCACCGTCGGCAGGTAGCAGTGCCACACGAAGCCGTCGACCTCGGTCAGCTCGACGCGGGTCTCGCCCGCGGCCTCGGGGCCGTCGAACAGGCACAGCTCGATGCGTTCGGCGTGCTCGCTGAAGATGGCGAAGTTGGTGCCGCTGCCGTCGAACGTCGCGCCCAGCGGGTAGGCCGTTCCGGGCCAGGTCTCCACGCAGGTCCTCCCGTGGGTGGGTCGGGAGAAGACCGGCCTCTCCCCGAACAAGGGAGCCTAGGCCAAGGAGTTGGAACGATCCAACACCCGGCGGGGTGAGGGTGACCGGCGAGTAACATACGCAGCGTGAAGCGGACCATCTACGACAGCGACCACGAGGCCTTCCGCGGCTCGGTCAAGGAGTTCCTCGACCGGCAGGTCGTCCCGCACCTCGAGGAGCACGCCGACGCCCACGCGCTGCCGCGGAACTTCTGGATCGAGGCCGGCAAACAGGGCTTCCTCGGGCTTGAGGTGCCCGAGGAGTACGGCGGCCAGCTCGTCGAGGGCGAGGGTCGCGACTACCGCTTCAACGCCGTGCTCACCGAGGAGCTCGCCAAGGTCAACATGGCGCTCCCGTCGTGCCTCGGCATCCACGGCGACATCGTGGCTCCGTACCTCGTGCACCTGACCACCGAGGAGCAGAAGCAGCGCTGGCTGCCGCGCTTTTGCACCGGCGAGCTGCTCACGGCGATCGCGATGACCGAGCCCAGCGGCGGCTCCGACCTCGCGGCCCTCAAGACGACGGCCGTCAAGGACGGCGACGACTGGGTCGTCAACGGCTCCAAGACCTTCATCACCAACGGCTACTCCGCCGACCTCATCGTGGTCGCGGCCCGCACCTCGCCGGAGAAGAAGGCCCGCGGCATCACGCTGTTCGGCGTCGAGAGCGACAGTGACGGCTTCGCCCGCGGACGCAAGCTCGACAAGGTCGGCCAGGACGAGTCCGACACCGCGGAGCTGTCCTTCACCGACGTACGCGTGCCGCACGCCAATGTCATCGGCGAGGTCGACGAGGGCTTCATCCACATGATGAACTGGCTGCCGCAGGAGCGCCTCGGCTCGGCCGTCACCAACCTCGCCCACTGCGCGCAGATCCTCGACGAGACGATCCAGTACGCCAAGGACCGCAAGGCCTTCGGCCATCCGATCGGCCACTTCCAGCACAACCAGTTCCTGCTCGCCGACCTCGTCACCCGCGTCGAGGTCACCCAGGCGTACGTCGACCAGTGCGTGCTGGCCCATTGCGTCGGCGAGCTGACGCCGATCGACGCCGCCAAGGCCAAGTGGTGGACCGCCCAGGTGCAGAACGACGTGCTCGACCACTGCGTCCAGCTGCACGGGGGCTACGGCTACATGAACGAGTACCGCGTCGCCCGCGCCTGGCGCGATGCCCGCGTCACCAAGATCTGGGCCGGCTCCAACGAGATCATGAAGATGCTCATCGGCCGCGACCTCGGTCTGTAGCCCCGAAGGAGCGGAGGGCAGCCTGTCCTTCGTTGCGAATCCCCAACGGGGCTTGGAGGATCGAGGTGTGACCAGCGAACCGGCAGCCGCGGCTCCGCCGGCCCCGCACGAGGACGAGCCCCACCATGGTGGCATCGCCGAACGCCTCAACTGGCTGCGCGCAAGCGTGCTCGGGGCCAACGACGGCATCGTCTCCACGGCGGGCCTGGTGGTCGGCGTCGCGGGCGCGACCGACGACCGGCACGCGATCATGATCGCCGGCGTCGCGGGGCTGTTCGCCGGAGCACTGAGCATGGCGGCGGGGGAGTACGTCTCCGTCAGCACCCAGCGCGACACCGAGCGTGCCTTGCTCGCCAAGGAGCGCCGCGAGCTAGCCGAGGACCCTGTGGAGGAGCTGGCCGAGCTGGCCTTCATCTATCAGCAGAAGGGCCTCAGCGAGGAGCTGGCCGTCCGAGTGGCCGAGGAGCTGACCGCCCACGACGCGCTCGGCGCGCACGCGGAGGCGGAGCTCGGCATCGACCCCGACCACCTGATGAACCCCTGGCACGCGGCCTGGGCCTCGATGATCGCCTTCACCGTCGGCGCGCTGCTCCCGCTGATCACGATCACCGTGGCACCCCACGACGCTCGGGTGTGGGTGACGATGATGTCCGTGGCGATCGCGCTCGCCATCACCGGCTGGCTCAGCGCCCGCCTCGGCGAGGCCCACGTTGGCCGAGCCGTGCTGCGCAACGTCGGCGGGGGTGTGCTGGCGATGGCCGTGACCTTCCTCATCGGCCAGCTGGTCGGCACGCAGATCTGAGCCGGCTCACCCCAGCGCCGCGACGTACGCCGCCGGGCCGTCGCCTGGCAGCTCGAGCGTGCCGTCGGCGACCTTGCCATCGCCGACCAGCCACGTCACCCCGCGCACGTCCGCGCCGAGCGGCGCCAGCGGCAGCGCGGTCGGACCGGTGGCAGAGCGGTTGACGTGCACCAGCAGCGTCTCGTCTGGGTGCTCGCGCAGATAGGTCATCGACTCGCCCGAGGCGTGCAGCCAGCGCAGTCCACCGCGCCGGAGGGCGATGTGGTCGCGCCGCAGCCGGATCCAGGACCGGTACGCCGCCAGGGTCGGCTCGTCCCACTCGTCTGGTCGCAGCCAGGGGAACGGGGTCCGCGAGTGCTCGCCGTCGAGACCGGTCAGCCCGAGCTCGTCACCCATGAAGACGACCGGGACTCCCGGCATCGTCATCTGGATGGCCAAGCCCACCAGGTGCCGGTCTCGGCCGATGCCCTTGCGGTCGATCCATCCGTCGGTGCCGCCGCCGGTGACGGTGCGGAACCGCGGCACGTCGTGGGAGTCCAGATGCATGGTGGATCCGGCGAAGGACTGCCACGGCATCGACGCGTGCACATCGCGCATCGTGGCCATCGCCGACTCGGCGGCGATGACCGGGATGTCGATCGGTAGACCGAGGTAGCTCAGCCCGTGCGGCAGTCCCGGCGGCTCGACGGGGTGGGTCGCCGAGCCGCCGTTGAGCCAGCACCACACCGGGCGGGTGAAGCCTGCGTAGTCCATCGTCCCGTGCCAGCCGGTGCCGTCGAGGTCGAGGCTGGCGTCGTGGCCGTGCTCGGCGAGCAGCCACCCGTCGGGCCGGACGTCGGCGATCGTGCGCCGGACGGCTCTCGCGACGTGGTTGGCCAGGTCGTCGGCGCCGAGCCGGCCCGTCATGTTGGCAACGTCGACGCGCCATCCGTCGAGCCCCTCGCGCAGCCACTGGGCCACCACCGAGTCGGGGCCGTCGTACAGGCGCCGGGCCATCTCGGCACTGGTGTGGTCGAGCTTGGGCAGCGAGGCGATGTCGAGCCATGCCACGTAGGTCTCGTCGTCGCCGAACCGGTAGAAGCCGCGCTCGTCGCTCGCCGGGTCGGTGCGGGCCCGCTCGAACCAGTCGTGCTCCACCCCGGTGTGGTTGGTGGTCAGGTCGCCCACGACGCGGACGCCGACCGCGTGCGCGGCGTCCAGCAGCCGGCTGAGCGCCGCATCGCCGCCGAGCAGCGGGTCGACCCGCTCGAACGAGACGGCGTCGTAGCGATGGTTGGACCGCGCCTCGAACACCGGGGTCAGGTAGAGCAGCGTGGCGCCCAGGTCGGTCAGGTGGCCGAGCCGCCGCGTGATGCCGTCGAGGGTGCCGCCGTAGAGCTGGGACGAGACGTCCGGTCCGCGGTGCAGGACCGGGTCGTCCCAATCGGCCAGGTTTGCCCAAGCCGGCAGCGGCGCCCCTGTGTCGGTGCGCTCGAAGCGGTCGGGGAACACCTGGTAGCCGACCTGGTCCTCCACCCAGTCCGGCAGCAGGTGCTCGGTGCTGACCCGGAAGTCCGACGCGTCGGTGACGTCGCGGTCGTGCACTCCCGACGCGTTCAGCCACCGGAAGCGCGAGCGGCCGTCGGTGAGGAGGAAGCGGTACGACGTCAGGGGGTTGTGCACATGGAGGTCGGCCGACCACCACGCGCCGGCCTCGTCGCTGCTCTCTTGCTCGGCCTCCACCACGAAGGGCTCGCCGTCGCGCACCGACCGGAGCACCACGTGGTCCGCCGCGGGTCGGCCATCGGGAGCGTGCGGCACCCGCACCCGGAGCGGGATGCGCGCCCCGAGTGCGGGTGGTTCCGGTCGGTAGAGCGGGGACCCGTCGTGGTGCGGGTCCCACCCCTGCACCGTGTGGCTCACCCCTTGACGCCACCCGCGGTCATGCCGCCGACGATGAAGCGCTGCAGGAACATGAACAGCAAGATGACGGGGATGGCGATGAGCAGCGCGCCGGCGCAGAAGACGCCGAGGTTGTTGGAGCGGTCACCGTCGATGAGGCCGTAGAGCCCGGTGGCGAGCGTCTTCTTGCTGCCGTCGGTCAGGAAGATCGAGGCCAGCAGGAACTCACCGATGACGGACACGAAGACCAGCAGGCTGCAGACGGCCAGGATCGGCGTCACCAGCGGCAGGATGATCCGGAAGAACGTCTGCACGTGGCTGGCTCCGTCGACCTTCGCCGCCTCGTCGAGCGACATCGGCAGGGTGTCGAAGAAGCCCTTGATCAGCCACACCTGGCCGAGCGAGTTGCCGCACAGCACGAGGATGTAGCCCAGCAGGGTGTTCAGGCCCATAGCCGGGACCGCGTCGCCGATCTCGGTGAACATCAGGTAGAGCGCGACGGCCGCGAGGTACTGCGGGAACAGCTGGATCAACAGCAGCGCGAGCAGACCACCCCGGCGGCCCGTGAAACGCATCCGCGAGAAGGCGAATGCCGCGAGAGCGCTGAAGAAGATCTGGATGAACGTCACGGCCACGCAGATGATCATCGTGTTGGCGTACCAGCGCTCGTACTGGATCGACGGGGTGTTGAAGAGCTTGTCGAAGTTCTCGGTGCTGAACGTCTTGGGGATCATCCCGGTGGTCACCACGTTGCCGAGCGGGTTCAGCGCGGCCGAGACGATGTAGGAGATCGGGAACAAGGCCCAGAAGCACGCGATGACGCCGACGATGTGTCGCCAGCCGACCTCCTGGAACCACCGCCCCTTCGGGGCCTTTTCGCGGACCTTCTTGCGACGCTTCGGCTCGGCGGCGAGGGGTTCGCCGGGGGCGATGACCTGCTGTGCTCATGTCAGCTCATCTCCTCGAGCTTCTTGGTGGCGCGGAACTGCAGGGCGGCGATCACGCCGGTGATGACGAACAGCACGACCGACACCGCCGAGGCGAAGCCGATCTGCGCGCCGCCGGCGCCGAAGGCCAACCGCATCGTGTAGCTGATCAGGATGTCGGTGCCGCCGGCCGACGGGTTGTCCGGCGAGAAGGGGCCACCCTCGGTCAGCAGGTAGATGGCGTTGAAGTTGTTGAAGTTGAAGGCGAACGACGCGACCAGCAGCGGGGCGACGCTCACCAGCATCAGCGGGAAGATGATGCGGGTCAGGTGCTTGAAGCCGCTGGCGCCGTCGATCTTGGCCGCCTCGCGCAGCTCCGACGGGATCGCCTGCAGCGCACCTGTGCACACCAGGAACATGTAGGGGAAACCCATCCACAGGTTCGTGAGCAGCACGGCCACGCGGGCGTTGAAGGTCGAGCCCAGCCAGTTGATGTTCAGCCCGGTCACGTCGTTGATGAGGCCGAAGTCGCGGTTGAAGAAGCTGGACCACACCAGCAGCGAGATGAACCCGGGAATGGCGTACGGCATGATCAGGACTGCCCGATAGACCTTCTGGCCGCGCATCCTCGGGTCGTTGAGGCGTCATCGCCAGCAGCAGCCCGAGGATGAACGTCGTCGCCACCGACAGCGTCGCGAAGAGGAAGGTCCAGATGAAGATGCTGATGAAGTCGCTGCGGATCTCTGAGTTGGTGAGCAGCTTCTTGTAGTTGTCCAGCCCGACGTTGGCCTTCCAGGACTGGTCGGACACCCGGTTGCCGGCATCGTCGACGTAGAACTCGCGGTCGCCCTGCTGCTGCACGGTGTAGACCGTGCCGGTGGTGACGTCGGTGATCGTGTCGGCCTCCGCGTCGTACTCCAGGGTGGTGGTCCCTTCGAAGGCCGTCGTGATGCCGAGGGCACGGATCGCGCCGTCCTCGGTCGGCACGGTGAACTCCTTGATGGCGTCCCCGGCCGCGTTGACCTCCTTGGCGGTCAGGAACGTGTAGCCGTCGGCGGCGGTGATCTTGTCGTTCTCGACCGTGACGTCGCCCTGGTCGAGCTCCTCGAGCCCGTCCTCGGTGCCCTTGTAGAGGGTGCCGTCCTCCTGGCTGACGAGGAAGAAGGTGAACGGGCCGGTGGTCACCGAGCTCTCGGTCGCGACGCTCGAGGTTGTAGCGCGGCGCGTCGGGGGTCTGCACGACCGAGGAGCCGATGATCTGGGCGACCGTCTCCTCCTTCGTCGAGCGGGTGCCGTCGCCGTAGTTCGTCAACGAGGTCTGGGCCGTGAGGATGATCGGGTAGACCACGAACAGCGCGAGCATGAGCAGGCCCGGCACCAGGTACTTGAACGGAAGGAACCGCTGGGTGGCGTAGGTGGCCAGCAGGACGGCGGCGATCGCCCAGACCGCCAGCAGGAACAGCCAGCTCTCCGCGGCCACGAGCATCGGCGTGATGGAGATGGCCAGGGCGATGACGGTGCCGAGGAACAGCACCTTGACGACGATGGGCCACACATGTCGCGAGGTGCCGCCCCAGTGCTCGTGGTCCTCGCTCTGGACGAGGTCTTCGTCGGGATGGGGATCGGTGGATGTGACCACGAGGGCCTCCAGGTGGGAAGTGGGATGTGGGAGATCAGCCCGGCGCCTCGGGACCTCAGGCGCGTCAGTAGAGGAAGCGTGGAGGTGTAGGAGGGTCCCGCCCCCGGTGAGTGGCCGGACTGAGCTCCGGCCCACTCACCGGGGTCGGACCCCCGTTGGCGCCGGTCAGCCGCCCGAGGAGGCGGCGATCGCCTCGTTGATGGTCTTGCCGGCGTCTTCCATGGTCGTGGTCGGGTCGGCGCCGCCCACGATCGCGGCGTACGCCTTGCCGAGCGGCTCCCACACGCTGGCCATCGCGGGGATGGCCGGCATCGGGCCGGCCGCGTTGGCGGCGTCGGTGAAGATCTTCAGGTCCGGGTCGGTGACCTGGTCCTGCACCGCCGTCATGGCCGGAGGCAGCTTGGTGCATTCGTAGAGGCTCAACATGTCCTCCTCGTTGTTGACGCCGTTGGTCACGAACTCCTGGGCGAACGCCGCGTTCTGCGCACCCGAGGCCACCATGAACGCCTGCGCCCCCATGAAGGGCTGCGCCGGGCCCTCGCCCGCGAAGCCGGGCACCGGCTGGATGGCGTACTTGATGCCGCTCTTCTGGATGTCCGGCAGGGCCCACGGGCCGGAGACCAGGAACGCCGCCTTGCCACTCGTGAACAGGGCGATGGAGTTGTCGCCGCTGATGGAGGGGCGCAGCACCTTCGTCCTTGGCCAGCTGGGAGATCTCCTTGCCGGCGGCGATCGAGCCTTCCTTGCCGATGCCGACGTCCTCGGGGTTGTAGCCGCCGTCGGAGCCGGCGCCGAAGATGTAGCCACCCCACGAGGTAAGGATCGGCTCCATGTGGTAGGCGTCGCCCAGCTCGCCGACCGGGAGGTTGAGCGCCGAGTCGACCTTGCCGGCCTTGACGGCCGCCTGGCCCGCCGCGACTGCGTCGTCGAAGGTCTTGGGCTCGTCAGGGCGCCACGTCGGTGTTGCGGTAGAGGGCCAGCGCCTCGATGCCGTAGGGCACGCCGTAGAGCTGACTGTCGAAGGTCGTGGCCTCGACCGCCTTCGGCGAGTAGCCGGAGAGCTGGTCGGGCGTGAGCTGGAGCGGCTCGATGGCGCCGTTCTGGACCAGGTTGCCGATCCAGTCGTGGGCGCCGACGACGACGTCGGGGCCGTTGCCGGCGGAGTTGGCGGTGACGAAGTTGGTCTGGAGGTCGGTGGAGATCGCCTGCACCTCGACCGAGATGCCGTTGTCCTCGCCGAAGGCGTCGGCCACCGGCTTGACGCAGTCGATCTTGAGGGCGTCGGTCCAGATGACCAGGTCGGCGTCGCCCCGCTCGGGGACGGCCGTGGAGTCGGAGGGCGACGGCTCTGCCGACGCGCTTTCGGTGTTGTCGCCACCGGTGGTGGTCGTGGTGGAGGAGTCCGAGCCGCCGCATGCGGTGAGGCTCACCGCGAGGAGTACCGGCACGAAGATCCGGGCTAGTTTGCGCATCCTGGTCGATCCCTTCGGGAGGGTCTGTGATTCCGGTCACGCTAACAGCGCGATTTCGGAGTGACAATAGTTCCGCAAAAAATTGCAGGACTGGTGGCACCAGAGGCCAGGTCGCTGAAATTTTCCTCGGTCTTCAGCACGATTCGGCGCTAAGGTGCGTCCATGCAGGTGCGGCTCGCGGAGATCGCCGAGCGGGCCGGCGTCAGCATCAGCACCGTGAGCCGGGTGCTCAACGACAAGCCGGGCGTCAACGCGAGCACCAGACGGCAGGTGCTGACCGCCGTCGACGTGCTCGGCTACGACCGTCCCGCGCGCCTGCGGCCGCGGATGGCGGGGCTCGTCGGGGTGGTCGTGCCCGAGATCGAGAACCCGTTCTTCCCGCGCCTCGCCCAGCTGATCGAGCTGAACCTCGGGCACCACGGCTACACGCCGGTGCTGTGCACCCAGAGCCTGGGCGGCATCCACGAGGACGACTACGTCCGCAGCCTGCTCGAGCACGGCGTCGCCGGGATCATCTTCGTCTCCGGCATGCACGCCATCGCCGACGGCAGACCCGGCCGCTACAGGGGCCTCACCGACAGCGGGCTGCCGGTCGTGCTCATCAACGGGTTCCTGCCGGACGTCGGGAGCCGAGTGCATCGCCACCGACGACGCCCGCGTCGTCGACCTGGCCGTCGCCCACCTGGCCCACATGGGGCACACCAGGATCGGCCTCGCGCTCGGGCAGGACCGCTACACCCCCGTACGTCGCAAGGCCGGCGCATTCCCGGCCGCGATGCGCGAGCACGTCGACCCGAGCCTGACGGACGCCGACCTCGACGGCCTCGTGGAGTGCACGACGTTCACGGTCGCCGGCGGGGCACAGGCGGCCGCCGCGCTGCTCGACCGGGGTGTCACCGCGATCGTCTGCGGGTCGGACGTGATGGCCCTCGGCGTGCTCCGGGCCGCTCGGCAGCGCGGCCTCGAGGTCCCGCGGGACCTGTCGGTGGTGGGATCTGACGACTCGATGCTCATCGAGTTCACCGATCCCCCACTCACGACCGTGCGGCAGCCCTCGATGGAGATGGCTGCGGCGGCCTGTCGCGCGCTGCTCGATCTCATCGGTGGCGCTTCGCCCCTTCCAGCGTCGAGATGCTGCTCGCCCCAGAGCTTGTCGTGCGCGGATCTGCCGGTCGAGCGCCGCTGGGGCTGGAGGGCTCCCGCACCGGCTGAACCGGGCTCGATCGCCGAAGATCCAGGACTACAGCTCGGCCACGAGCGCGAGGTGGTCCGACATCGACAGCCGCACCGGCCCACCCGAGCCGAGACTCCAGGTCCGGGCGTCGCGAGCAGGTGGTCGATCTGCACGCTGGGCGCATGAGCCGGGAAGGTCGCACCGGTGGCCAGCGGCCGCAGGCCGGTGACCCGCTCGGCCGTGGCCCTGCCCATGTTGAGGTCGCCGAGCAGCACCATCGGCCCCGAGCGGTCCCCGAGACCACGCAGCAGCACTCGCAGCTGGCGGACGTTCCAACCGCGCAGGAACGACAGGTGGGTGTTCACCACGCGCACCGGGCCCGCCGGGGTCGCGACCTCGGCGACGACGCCGACGCGGGCTTCGTCGCGGACCCAGCTGGGCAGCACCCGGCCGGGCCACCGGTGTGGGATCCGCCCGGGTGCGGCGGGCAGCCGCACCACCTGCCAGCCCGACACCGGGTAACGGCTCAGCAGCGCCACGCCGTACGCCGCGGCGTACGGCAGGTCCTCATCCGTCGCCGCCGACCACGCCCCGGGTGTCCCAGACATGCGCCGCGACGAACCGGTGCGCCGTCGCCCCCATCGCCTCGGCGGCGATGGCGGTCAGGTCGGCGTGCTGGGAGCGAGGCTGGTTGCGGTCGACCTCCTGCAGGCCGAGCACGTCGGCGTCGAGGGCGCGGACGGCCTCCGCGAAGCGGCGCTCGTCGACCTGGTCGTCGCCCGGGGAGCGGCCGCTGAGGATGTTGAACGTCGCGATGCGCATCGCCCGACAGTGTCCCCCCGTCTACCCTCGCGGCGTGCGGATGTTCGTGGCGGTGGTGCCTCCCGACGAGGCGCTGGCCGATCTCGACGACTTCCTCGAGCCTCGTCGCGACGCCGGCGAGTTCCGTTGGGCGGCCATCGACCAGTTCCATGTGACGCTGGCCTTCCTGGCCGACGTGCCCGAACGCAGGCTGGACGACCTGGAGGAGCGGCTGACGCGAGCGGCCAAGCGGCGTACGGCGTTCTCGGCGGCGCTGGCCGGCGGTGGCGCCTTCCCGAACGTCGGCCGGGCTCGCGTGCTGTGGACCGGGCTCGACCTCGACGAGCAGGCCCGCGTGGAGATGACCCGGCTGGCCACCGGCGCCCGCGCCGCGGCCGGCAAGGCCGGCATCGCCGTCGACGGTGCGCGCTTCAAGCCGCATGTCACCGTGGCACGGCTCAAGCACCCGCAGGAGGCGACGACGTGGGTGCGGCTGCTCGACGCCTACCGAGGGCCGAGCGTGGACGGTCGACAGCGTCGAGCTCATCGCGTCGTACCTGGGTGAAGGGCCGCGCAAGAGGCCGCGCTACGAGACCGTGGCGACGTTCCCACTCGGGGGTGACGATGTGGAGGTGCGCACGCTTCTCGCTGTGACCGCCGTGCTGCTGTCGACTGCGTGCTCGGCTGGCCCCCAGCCCTCGCCGGCGCGCGAGAAGCTCGACTTCGGCGAGTGTGCCCGCCGAAGCTCTGGCACGTGAAGATCGCAGTCGCTGCAGAGACCCGCGACGGCGAGTCCCGGGTGGCGATGGTGCCCGAGCTCGTCGGCAAGCTGACGGGGCTCGGCTATGACGTCGCGGTCGAGCCCGGCGCCGGAATGCACGCGCTGATCGCCGACGAGGAGTACGAGTCGGCCGGCGCGGTCATCGAGGAAGGCGCGATCGAGTCCGCCCAGCTCGTCGTCTCGGTGCAGCCGCTCGACACCGACCGCATCCGCCGGCTGACCCGCGGCGCCGCCGCCATCTCGTTCCTGCCGACCAACGCCGAGCAGGACGCGGTCGTCAACCTGCGCGACTGCGGGATCACGGCCTTCGCCATGGAGCTGGTGCCGCGCATCTCGCGGGCCCAGTCGATGGACGCGCTGTCGTCGCAGGCGTTGGTGGCGGGCTATCGCAGCGCCATCGTGGCCGCCGGGCTGCTGCGCCGATTCTTCCCGCTCAACATGACCGCCGCCGGCACGGTGCAGCCCGCCGACGTGGTCGTGCTCGGCGCGGGTGTCGCCGGGCTCCAGGCGATCGCGACGGCCAAGCGCCTCGGCGCCGTCGTCCGCGCCTACGACGTGCGCGCCGCCGCCGCCGAGGAGATCCGGTCGATGGGCGCCAAGTCGATCGACCTCGAGCTCGAGACGCTCGAAGGGGCGGGCGGCTATGCCCGCGAGATGACCGAGGACCGCGCGGCCCGGCAGCGCGACCTGCTGACGCCTTACATCGCCGCGGCCGACGCGCTCATCACCACCGCCGCCGTCCCGGGGCGTACGGCGCCGATGCTCGTCACCCGCGCGATGGTCGAGCAGATGAAGCCCGGCTCGGTCGTGGTCGACCTGGCCGCGGAGACCGGCGGCAACGTCGAGGGCTCGAAGCCCGGCGAGGTCGTGCGCATCGGCAACGCCCAGGTCTGGGGCGGGAAGAACGTGCCGTCGCAGATGCCGGGGCCGGCTTCGCGGCTCTACGCGCAGAACATCGTCAACATCGTCACCCTGATGACCGCGACGGGTGAGGGCGTCGAGGGCGGCAGCTTCGCGCCCGACTTCGACGACGAGATCGTGACGGGCTCGTGCGTGACCCACGACGGCACGATCCGGCACGCGCCGACTCGCGAGGCGATCGAGGGAGTCGACGCCGAGCCAACACCCGAGCCCCGACCCGATCCGCAGGCCCCGACAGAGCCGCCCGCACCGGCCCAGCCGCCGGGCGACGCGCCGTACGACCAGGAAGCAGAGACCCATGAGTGAGGGCGTCGTCTGGCTGACGATCTTCGTGCTGAGCATCTTCGTCGGCATCGAGGTCATCTCGAAGGTCTCCTCGACCCTGCACACGCCGCTGATGTCGGGAGCCAACGCCATCCACGGCGTGATCCTGCTGGGCGCGATCATCGTGACCGGCAGCACCGACAACGGGCTCGCGCTCACCGTCGGACTGATCGCCATCGTGCTGGCCGCGATCAACATGATCGGCGGTTTCGTCGTCACCGACCGGATGCTGCAGATGTTCGTCCGCAAGAAGCCCGCCAAGGCCGTGTCGTCCACCGGGTCGGCGTCGGAGGGCCGACAAGTGACCATCCCCGTCTGGGCGCAGCTGGCCTACCTGGCCGCCGCCATCTGCTTCATCCTCGCGCTCAAGGGGCTCTCGGGTCCCAAGACTGCGCGCAAGGGCAACATGATCGGCGCGGTCGCGGCGGTCGTCGCGTGTGCGATCCCGTTCTTCTACCTCGACCTCGACCACGTGCCGCTGATCCTGGCGGCGATCGTGGTCGGCACGGTGATCGGCGTCTACGGCGCCCGCACCGTGCAGATGACCCAGATGCCCCAGATGGTGGCGCTCTTCAACGGCGTCGGCGGCGGGGCGGCCGCGTTGGTGGCGCTGCTGGAGCTGAACGAGGTCATCGGCGCATCCACCGACGAGGGCTGGTTCACCCTCCTGGCGACGGCCTTCACGATCCTGGTCGGCTCGGTGTCGTTCTCCGGCTCGATCGTCACCTTCGCCAAGCTGCAGGACCTGATGACTTCCCGGCCGGTGGTCTTCCCCGGCTTGCCGATCGTCTTTGCCGCCTCGCTCCTCGGCGCCGTGGCGCTCAGCGTGGCGCTCATCCGCGAGCCGGCGATGTGGGCCGGCGTCGTCCTGGCAGTGGTCGGGCTGCTCATCGGCCTGCTGCTGGTGCTGCCCGTGGGTGGCGCCGACGTACCGATCGTGATCTCGCTGCTCAACGCCTTCACCGGCCTGACCGTCGCTGCAGGCGGCTACATCCTGTCCAACACCCTGCTCCTGGTGGCCGGCACGCTCGTCGGCGCCTCCGGCACGTTCCTCACCCTGCTGATGGCGGGCGCGATGGGCCGCTCGGTCGCCAACATCCTCTTCGGTGCCCTCAAGGGCGGCTCGACCCTGGGCGCCGGCGAGGCGTCCGACCGCCCGGTCAAGAGCGCCGGGCCCGAGGACATCGCGATCCTGCTGGCGTACGCCGAGCGCGTGATCATCGTCCCCGGCTACGGGCTGGCCGTGGCCCAGGCACAGCACACCCTGCGCGAACTGGTCGACGTGCTGATGGAGCGCGGCGTCGACGTCGACTACGCGATCCACCCGGTCGCCGGCCGGATGCCCGGCCACATGAACGTGCTGCTCGCCGAGGCGCAGGTGCCCTACGAGCAGCTCAAGGAGATGGACGAGATCAACGGCGACTTCAAGAACGCCGACGTGGTCCTCGTCGTCGGCGCCAACGACGTCGTCAATCCTGCGGCCAAGACCACACCTGGCGCGCCCATCTACGGTATGCCGATCCTCAACGCCGACGAGGCCAGGCAGGTCGTGTTCATGAAGCGCTCGATGCGCCCCGGCTTCGCCGGCATCGAGAACGAGCTGCTGTTCGAGCCCACCACCACCCTGTTCTTCGGCGACGCCAAGGAGTCCCTCGGCAAGCTGCTGACCAGCGTCAAGGCGCTCTAGGGCTCTCGACACCGGCTCGACCAACGAGAGGCCGGTTGTCGAGCCACCGCGAGGGCGAGCGGCGTGTCGAGACACATACCGTGGCATGACCTCTGGTGGCGTACGTCGTTGAGCAGTGCATGAGCGATCCCCACGACGACCGGATTGGCCGGCCCGAAGGACACCACTACGACGCGCCGGAGCCCGACGAGGAGCGCGCGAGCAAGTCCTGGACCTACGCCGCGCTCGGGCTCCTGGTGCTGGTGCTGCTCGTGCTGATCGCCACCGGCACGGTGCAGATCTTCCCGAGCTGAGCGGGGTGGGTCAGCTGCCGGCGAGGCCGTAGAGGCGGTCGCCGGCGTCACCGAGCCCCGGCACGATGTAGCCCTTGTCGTTGAGCTTCTCGTCCATCGCGGCGGTCACGACGGTGACCGGCACGTCGATGCCGGCGAGATCCTGCTCGAGCCGCTCGCAGCCCTCCGGCGCGACCAGCAGGCAGATGGCGGTGATGTCGTCGGCGCCTCGGTCGGTGAGGAACTTGATCGCCGCGGCCAGCGTGCCGCCGGTTGCCAGCATCGGGTCGAGCACGTAGCACTGGCGACCCGACAGGTCGTCCGGGAGCCGCTCGGCGTACGTCGATGCCTGCAGCGTCTCCTCGTTGCGCATCATCCCGAGGAAGCCGACCTCGGCCGTCGGCAGCAGCCGCATCATGCCGTCGAGCATCCCGAGCCCCGCCCGGAGGATCGGCACCACCAGCGGCTGGGGGTCGGTCAGCCGCACACCCGACGTCGGCCCGACCGGCGTCACGATGTCGACGGGCGCGACCCTCACGTCGCGGGTCGCCTCGTAGGCCAGCAGCGTGACGAGCTGGTCCACCAGCCGGCGGAAGGTGGGCGAGTCGGTGTTCTCATCGCGCAGGTTCGTCAGCTTGTGGGCGACGAGCGGGTGGTCGATGACGTGGATGCGCATGGCGCAAACCCTAGTGGGGCTGAGTGGCCCGGCTGCAGCCCGCGGCCCGGCTATAGGGGTTGGCCCGCGAGCGGACGTCTGACACTCTTGAACGCGACCGAAGGAGGCCGCGACGCGGATAGGAGGGTGCGCCATGGTCGAGACCATCGACGGCATCGACTTCGCCGTGGCGGCCTATCGCGAAGAAGGCGTCTGGCAGGTCCAGGAGCTCGTCCACGACGTGCTCGGCGACGTCGAGGCGCTGGCCCACGCTCTGCGCCGGTTCCCCGGTGACGGCGGCGCCGTCGGGATGATCGCCGTCGACGAGGACTTCTTCGTGATCGTCCGGGTAGCCGGCGCGATGACCCGCATCCTGCTCTCCGACGTCACCGCCGCCGACGAGTGGGAGCTGGCCGCCTCGGCCGTCGAGCACCTCGGCCTGCCGCCGCCTGAGGACGAGGACGACCAGGTCCCCGCGGGTGACCTCGATCTGCTCGGCGACCTCGGGATGGCAGCCATGGACATGGCCGTCTTGCTCGACGACTTCGACCTCTACCCCGACGAGATGCTCTCCGACGTGGCTCGGCGCCTCGGCTTCGGCCCGCTGTTCGACGAGGCCGCCGGCCTCACCTCCGCCTGAGCCCGGAGGGCTGAGTCATGGGGAGTGCCGCGTGAGGCCGGCGTACGACGCCGCCATGCAGGCCGCGTTGACCGAGGCACGCTCGGCCCTGTCGACCGGCGACGTGCCGATCGGCGCGCTAGTCCTCGACGCGACCGGCGAGGTGATCGGCCGCGGACGCAACGTGCGCGAGCGGGACAACGACCCCACGGGACATGCCGAGATCGTCGCGCTGCGCCAGGCCGCGGCCACCGGGGCGTCTTGGCGACTCGACGGCTGCACCCTGGTCGTCACCCTCGAGCCGTGCACCATGTGCGCCGGCGCGATCGTGCTCGCCCGCATCGGCCTGCTGGTCTTCGGTGCGTACGACGACAAGGCCGGCGCCGTCGGCAGCCTCTGGGACGTGGTCCGCGACCGCCGCCTCAACCATCGGCCCGAGGTCATCGGCGGAGTCCTCGCCGGCGAGTCCACAGCGCTGCTCGCGGAGTTCTTCGCCGACCACCGCTGATGCGCGAGTCGGCGCCAGTTGTCACCGTTTGATGCGCGAGTCGGCGCCAGTTGTCGCGGGTTGGTGCGCGAGTCGGCGCCAGTGTGCGCACGTTCGGCAGCACCGGCGTGAATTGGCGCCGACTCGGCGGAGTCTGAAGCGCGAACTGGCGCCGACTCGGCGGGTCTGAAGCGCAACTGGCGCCGACTCGCGCGTGATCGTCAGCCCAGGGTCGAGGTGCGGGCGATCAGCTCGGGGAGGAACACCACCTGCTCGTGCGCATGGGAGGGATCGGCGGCTTCGGCGAGCGCGAGCTCTGCGGCCTTGCTGCCGAGCAAGTGGCGGGGCTGGCGGACCGAGGTGAGCGGGACGGCGGCGGCGCCCGCGAAGTAGATGTCGTCGTAGCCGACGATCGCCAGGTCGTCGGGTACGCGGAGTCCCGGAAGCGACCACCTGTTGGAGCAGCCCGAGCGCGAGCAGGTCGTTGGCGCAGAACGCCGCAGTCGGCCGACGGGTGCTGGGCAGGCCGAGCAGTCGCTCGCCGGCGAGCCGACCCTCCCGGACGGTCGTGGCTGCCGTGGCGAACAGGGTGATCTTGTCGACGCCGCCATCGCGGGCAGCCTTGTCGGCGCCCTCGGCGCGGTCGCGCACCTGACCGATCGAGGTCGGCCCACCGACGTACGCGATCCGCCGATGCCCCCGGTCCACCAGGTGCTCCACGGCCATGTGACCGCCCAGCACGTCGTCGACGGCCACCGAGCACAGCGAGTCGTCACCCTTGGTGCGGTCGACGATGACGAGTGGCGTCCCGCGTCGGGGTACGGCACTGAGGTGGTCGGCTTCCGGGTCGAGCGGGGTGATCAAGATGCCCTGCACCCGTTGCTGGACGAGGTGGTCGAGGTACGCCGCCTCCCGCTCGGAACGGTTGCCGCTGTTGCACATGTAGAGAGAGAAGCCCGCCTCCTCGGCGACGTCCTCGATGCCGGCGGCCACGTCGGTGAAGAAGGGGTTGGCGGCGTCGAGCATCACGTAGGCCAGCGTGTGGCTGGTGCCGGCCCGCAGCTGCCGGGCCGACTCGTTGCGCACGAAGCCCAGATCGGCCATCGCCTGCTCCACCCGGAGCCTGGTGCCGGAGCTGACCCTGTCGGGACGGTTGAGGACGTTGGAGACGGTGCCGAGCGAGACCCCGGCAGCGGCAGCGACGTCCTTGACGGATGCCGAGCGCCGGTCCAGCCCCTGGTGGTCCGCCATCGGTCCGCTTCCCCGTCCACTGCCTGAAATGAAACGCTCCAGCCGCACTGTAGCGGATGCCGAACGCGGCGAACTTCGGGTGCACAGCCTTATCGGATCACCTCGAGAGGGTTGACGCATGTGAGGGCAGTCACTATCGTTCGTCAGGAATTGAAACCTTTCAATTCCTCCAGCGACCAACAAGGACACCATGCCAGCGACGACGCAGGGAGAGACCGACGCGGTCCTCGAGCTGCGCGACGTCTCCAAGTCCTTCGGCCCCGTCGTCGCCCTCCGGTCCGGAAGCATCCAGGTCGCGGCCGGCTCCATCCACGCGCTGGTCGGCGAGAACGGTGCGGGCAAGTCCACGCTGGTCAAGGTCGTGGCCGGTGTCTACCGGCGCGATGGCGGAGAGTTCCTCCTCGCCGGTGAGCACGTCGACTTCGGCTCCACGGCCGAGTCCAAGGACGCAGGCATCGCGGTCATCTACCAGGAGCCGACGCTGTTCCCCGACCTGTCGGTCACCGAGAACATCTTCATGGGCCGGATGCCGCTCGGCGGCAACCGGCGGATCGACCGCTCCGGCATGCACCGCGAGGCGAGCGCCCTCTTCAAGCGGCTGGGCGTGCACATCGACCCGCGCCGCCCGGCGCTCGGCCTGTCCATCGCCGACCAGCAGATCATCGAGATCGCCAAGGCAATCTCCCTCGATGCCCGGCTGCTCATCATGGACGAGCCCACGGCCGCGCTCAGCGGCAACGAGGTCGAACGGCTCTTCGCGGTCGCCCGCAGCCTGCGCGACGAGGGTCGCGCCCTGGTCTTCATCTCCCACCGCTTCGACGAGGTGTTCGCACTGTGCGACACCGTCACCGTGATGCGCGACGGCGCCTACATCTCCACCGACAAGGTCGCCGACACCACCGAGAGCCAGATCGTCGCCAGGATGGTCGGCCGCGAGGTGGGCGACCTCTTCCCCAAGACGCCGGCCGAGATCGGCGACGTCGTCCTCGACGTGCAGGGCCTGACCACAGCCGGTGAGTTCCACGACGTCACGTTCCAGGTGCGGTCGGGCGAGATCGTCGGACTCGCTGGGCTGGTGGGCGCGGGCCGCAGCGAGATCGCCCGGGCCGTGTTCGGCGTCGACGCGTACGACGACGGGTCGGTCACGCTGCTCGGCAAGCCTGTCCCGCCGCGCGACCCTCGCGCGGCGATCCGTGCCGGCATCGCGTTCGTCCCCGAGGACCGCCGCCACCAAGGCCTGGTGATCCAGGGCTCGATCGGCAAGAACATCGCGTCCGTCATCCGCGGTCAGTTGGACAAGGCCGGCTTCCTCACCGCGGGCGCGGAGTACAAGGCCGCCCGGCCCTGGGCGGCCCGCCTCGAGGTGAAGACCAACGCACTGGACATGACGGCCGCCACGATGAGCGGCGGCAACCAGCAGAAGGTCGTCATCGCCAAGTGGCTGGCCACCAGCCCCAAGCTGCTGATCATCGACGAGCCCACGCGCGGGATCGACGTCGGCACCAAGGCCGAGGTTCACCGGCTGCTCTCGGAGCTGGCCGGCCAGGGCCTGGCGATCCTGATGATCTCCAGTGAGCTGCCCGAAGTGCTGGGCATGGCCGACCGGGTGCTCGTGGTCTGCGAGGGCCGGATCACCGCCGACATCTCGCGCGACCAGGCCACCCCCGAAAACGTGATGGCCGCCGCCACGCGGTCCGGAGCCGGGGCGACGAAATGACGGACCTTCTCGTCGAGCCCAGCCAGCAGTCGCGCCGCTCCCGCATGCTGGGCACCCTGCTGCGCTCGCGCGAGTTGACGATCGCGATCGTGCTGGTCCTCATCATCGTGGCCGCCACGGCCAAGCGTTCAACGTTCGTCCTCAGCGGCGACGGCTGGCGCGACACCCTGCTGACACCCTCGATCCTGCTGCTGCTCGCGATCGGGCAGGCGGTTGTCATCATCACCCGCAACGTCGACCTGTCCGTCGGCTCGATCGTCGGCATCACGGCGTACGCCACCGGCAAGATCTTCATCGCCAACCCCGACACCCCCGTCGTGCTCGTCTTCGTGGCCGGCCTGCTGATCGGTGCTGCCCTCGGAGCGGTCAACGGGTTCCTGGTGGCGTTCTTCAGGGTGCCGGCGCTGGTGGTGACGCTCGGCACGATGTACATCTTCCGGGGCTACCTCACCTATCTGGTCGGCAGCAAGCGCATCGTGGCCGGCGACATCCCGGCCAACTTCGAGAAGCTGGGCACCGACCAGATCCTGACGATCCCTGTGCTGATGGTCATCGGTCTGATCGTGCTGGCCATCGTCGGGTACTACCTGCACACCGCACGCGGCGGCCGCGAGCTCTACGCCATCGGCTCCGACCCCGACGCCGCCAAGCTCTACGGTCTCAACGTCGGCAAGCGCGTGTTCGGCGCGTTCGTGCTCTCTGGCTCCCTTGCGGGTCTGGCAGGAGTCTTCTCGGTGGCGCGCTACGCGACGGCGTTCGCCGGCACCGGGCGCGACCTCGAGCTCCAGGCGGTCGCCGCTTGCGTCATCGGCGGCGTGGCGATCTTCGGCGGCAGCGGCACGGTGTGGGGCGCGGCGCTCGGTGCCTTCCTGCTCGTCACCATCAACCGCGCACTGCCGATCCTCGGCATCAGCGACTTCTGGCAGGGCGCCGTCGTCGGCGCCCTGATCCTGGGCTCGATCATCCTCGACCGGGTGCTGACGCTACGCCGGACGCACCGGCTCATCGAGGCCCGAGACATGGCGGGGGATCGATCGTGACTCTGGCCCAGCAGACCCCGAGCACGGCGCGCAGCTATCCGTCCTACTCGCGCGGACTCGCCCAGCGGCTGCTCCTCAACCGCGAGGGGGCGGTGATCGCTGCGTTGGTCGTGGTCTACGTCTACTCGCTGCTCAATGTCGAGTTCTTCGACAGCCCGCTGACGACGTACAACTTGGCCAAGGAATACGCGCCGATCATGCTCATGGCGCTCCCGATGACGCTGATCATCGTCACCGGCGAGATCGACCTATCCGTGGCGAGCACCCTCGGTGTGAGCGCGGCCTTCTGCGGTGTGCTGGTCAAGGAACACGACGTCTCCATGCTCACCGCGGTCCTGCTCACACTGCTCCTCGGCGTGGTCCTGGGCGCGGTCAACGGCGCCCTCGTCGCGTACGTCGGGCTCCCGTCACTGGCAGTCACCATCGGCACGCTCGCGCTCTACCGCGGTCTCGCGGAGGGACTGATCCAGACGGACCGGATCGCCGGGTTCCCCGCCGCCTGGCAGGACTGGCCCACCGAGCGGATCGCAAACACCGACCTCCCGAACATCGTGATCCCGGTGGTCGTCCTCGCGGTGGTCTTCGGGGTGCTGCTGCACTTCACCTCCTTCGGCCGCGGCATCTTCGAGATCGGGCTCAGCTCTGAGACAGCCCACTTCTCGGGCGTGCACGTCGCGCGCACCAAGTTCCTGTTGTTCGTGATGAGCGGCTTGGTCGCCTCGTTCGCCGGCCTCTACGTGATGCTGCGTGCCGACTCGGCCGCGACCGACACCGGGATCGGGTTCGAGCTCAAGGTCATCGCCTCGGTGCTGCTCGGCGGTGTCTCCATCTTCGGCGGCCGCGGCGCGATGCACGGCGTGATCGCAGGCGTCCTGCTCATCGCCGTCCTCAACTCCGCGCTCCTGCTCAGCGACAAGGGCTCGGAGATCATCCAGATCATCATCGGCTGCCTACTCGTGGCCTCGGTGATCTCCTCCAGCTTCCTGCCGCGGGTCCGGGAGCTCATCCCGCGCAGGGCCATGGCCGCAGGGCCATCGAAGGCGCCGACCTCCGGCGACGAATCACGAAAGGTAAGGCAATGAACATCAAGACAACTCGATTCGCCGCCATGGCAGCCATGGCGTTGGTCGCCAGCCTCGCTCTAGCGGGGTGTGGCTCCGACGACTCCTCGACGGCTGACGACGGCGGGGGTGGCGGGGACGGCGACGCCACCACCGTCACCTTCATCCCCAAGGCCCTCGGCAACCCCTACTTCGACACGAGCGACGCGGGCGGCAAGAAGGCCGTCGAGGCGTTCGGCGGCACCTTCGCCGAGGTCGGCCCCGACACCATCGGTCCCGACACCCAGGTCTCCTTCATCGACACCGCGGCCCAGCAGGGCGTGAACGCGCTGGTGATCTCGGCCAACGACCCGCAGGCACTGTGCGACTCCATCAACGCCGCCCGTGACGCCGGCACCAAGGTCGTCACGTTCGACTCCGACACCGACCCGTCGTGTCGCGACCTGTTCATCAACCAGGCGACCGCCGAGGGCATCGCCCAGGTCCAGGTCGACATGATCGCCGAGCAGATCGGCGACGCCGGTGAGATCGCGATCCTGTCGGCGGCGGCCAACGCCACCAACCAGAACGCGTGGATCGCGACCATGGAGGAGCTCCTCGCGTCCGACCACCCCGACATCAAGCTCGTCGACACCGTCTACGGCGACGACGACGACCAGACGTCGTTCGACAAGACGGCGGCGCTGCTCTCCGACCACCCGAACCTCAAGGGCATCATCTCGCCCACCACGGTCGGCATCGCCGCGGCCGCCCGCTACCTCTCGACCTCGGACGCCAAGGGCAAGGTCGCGCTGACCGGTCTGGGCACGCCCAACCAGATGCGTGACTACGTCGAGGACGGCACCGTCACCGAGTTCGCGCTCTGGAACCCGGGCGACCTGGGCTACCTCGCGGCGTGGGCCGCCAAGGCCCTCGTCGACGGTGACATCACCGGCGAGGAGGGCGACTCCTTCACCGCCGGCGATCTGGGCGACTTCGAGGTCGGCGCGGACGCCACCGTGCTGCTCGGCGAGCCGTTCCGCTTCAACAAGGACAACATCGGCGACTTCAACTTCTGAGCCGATCCACTCCTGACCCACTGACTGGTGCCGGCGGACGCCTCGCATCCGCCCGCCGGCACCAGAACCCCGACCGACCCGCATCGACCAGCCCGGAGCCCGTCATGCCTCGTTACTGCTTCCAGCTCCAGGTGAAGCCAGACCGGATCGCGGAGTACCGCGAGCGGCACGCCGCCGTCTGGCCCGACATGCTCGAAGCCCTGCACGCCGCGGGCTGGACCAACTACTCGCTCTTCCTGCGACCCGACGGGCTGCTCATCGGCTACGTCGAGTCGCCGGACCTCACGGCCGCGCAGGCGGCGATGGACGCAGAAGAGGTCAACGCCCGCTGGCAGGCCGAGATGGCCGATTTCTTCGACGATCTCGACGTCGTGCCAGACCAAAGGCCCGACCAGGGGTTCCTCCTCCTCGACGAGGTCTTCCACCTCGAGGACCAGCTGGCCCGCACCACCGACGACGATTCCCACTGAAACCATAGACAGGAAATGCGATGACGACCTTCGATGAGATCACCGGCCGGCTCGAGGGCCTCGCCATCGAAGTCCCCTCCTGGGCCTACGGCAACTCCGGCACGCGCTTCAAGGTCTTCGGCTCGCCCGGCACTCCGCGCACGGTCCAGGAGAAGATCGCCGACGCCGCGACCGTGCACCGTTTCACCGGCCTGGCGCCGACGGTGGCGCTGCACATTCCGTGGGACCTGGTCGACGACTTCGCCGAGCTGCGCAAGTACGCCGCGGACCAGGGCGTCGGCCTCGGCACCATCAACAGCAACACCTTCCAGGACGACGACTACAAGCTGGGCAGCCTGACCCACACCGACCCGACGGTGCGCCGCAAGGCCGTGCAGCACAACCTCGACTGCATCGAGGTCATGAACGCCACCGGATCCCGCGACCTGAAGATCTGGCTCGCCGACGGCACCAACTACCCCGGCCAGGGCGACATCCGTGCGCGCCAGGACTGGCTGGCCGAGGGGCTCGCCGAGATCTACGCCCAGCTGTCCGACGACCAGCGGCTGGTGCTCGAGTACAAGTTCTTCGAGCCGGCGTTCTATCACACGGACGTGCCGGACTGGGGCACGTCGTACGTGCACGTAGCCGCCCTCGGCGACCGCGCCATGGTCTGCCTCGACACCGGCCACCACGCCCCCGGCACCAACATCGAGTTCATCGTGGCCCAGCTGCTGCGGCTCGGGAAGCTGGGCTCGTTCGACTTCAACAGCCGCTTCTACGCCGACGACGACCTGATCGTCGGCGCGGCCGACCCCTTCCAGCTCTTCCGGATCCTCGTCGAGGTCGTGCGCGGCGGTGGCTTCGGGCCCGAGTCCGACGTGGCGCTGATGCTCGACCAGTGCCACAACATCGAGAAGAAGATCCCCGGCCAGATCCGCTCGGTGCTCAACGTGCAGGAGATGATGGCCCGGGCACTGCTGCTCGACACCGAGGCCCTCGACGCCGCCCGCACGGCGGGCGACGTACTGGCCGCCAACCAGGTCTTCATGGACGCGTTCTACACCGACGTACGGCGCGACCTCGCCGCGTGGCGCGAGGGCCGCGGCCTGCCGGCAGATCCGATGGCGGCTTACCTCGCGAGCGGCTACCAGGAACAGGTCGAGACCGACCGTGTCGGCGGCGCACAGGCAGGATGGAACTGATGACCAACCTCCCCCTCAACAGCGCGGTCACCGAGCTCGTGGCGCGGTCCAACCGCCTCGGGCAGGACCCCAAGAACACCAACTACGCCGGCGGCAACACCTCCGCCAAGGGCACCGAGGTCGACCCGGTGACGGGCGAGGACGTCGAGCTCCTCTGGGTCAAGGGCTCCGGTGGAGACCTCGGCACCCTGAAGCCCGAGGGCCTCGCCGTGCTGCGGCTCGACCGGATGCGCGCCCTGGTCGGCGTCTATCCAGGCCTCGAGCGCGAGGACGAGATGGTCGCCGCGTTCGACTACTGCCTGCACGGCAAGGGCGGTGCGGCCCCGTCGATCGACACCGCCATGCACGGCCTGGTCGACGCCGCTCACGTCGACCACCTGCACCCCGACTCGGGCATCGCGGTCGCGACCGCTGCCGACGGCGAGGCGCTGACCAAGGAGATCTTCGGCGAGAAGGTCGTCTGGGTGCCCTGGCGGCGTCCGGGATTCCAGCTCGGCCTCGACATCGCGGAGATCAAGCAGGCCAACCCACAGGCGGTCGGCTGCGTCCTCGGTGGCCACGGCATCACCGCCTGGGGCGACGCGAGCGAGGAGGCCGAGGCCAACTCGCTCTGGATCATCGACACGGCCGCGGCCTACATCGCCGAGCACGGCAAGGCTGAGCCGTTCGGTCCACCGCTTCAGGGGTACGCCGCCCTGCCAGAGGTGCAGCGCCGGGCCAAGGCCGCGGCCATAGCGGCGACCGTCCGCTCGATCGCCTCGTCGGACCGGCCGATGGTCGGTCACTTCACCGACAGCGACGTGGTGCTGGACTTCCTGGCCTCCGCCGAGCATCCACGGCTGGCCGGCCTCGGCACGTCGTGCCCCGACCACTTCCTGCGGACCAAGGTCAAGCCCCTGGTGCTCGACCTGCCCGGCACGGCATCCGTCGAGGAGACGATCGCTCGGCTGCAGGAGCTGCACGCCCCCTACCGCGAGGACTACCAGGGCTACTACGACCGCAACGCGACACCGGAGTCGCCCGCCATTCGCGGTGCCGACCCGTTGATCGTGCTGGTGCCGGGCGTCGGCATGTTCAGCTTCGGCAAGGACAAGCAGACCGCTCGCGTCGCCGGCGAGTTCTACGTCAACGCGATCAACGTGATGCGCGGCGCCGAGGGGCTCTCGACGTACGCACCCATCGACGAGGCCGAGAAGTTCCGCATCGAGTACTGGGCGCTGGAGGAGGCCAAGCTCCAACGGATGCCGAAGGCCAAGCCGCTGGCGACTCGCATCGCCCTGGTCACCGGCGCGGCATCGGGCATCGGCAAGGCGATCGCCACCAAGCTCGCGGCCGAGGGCGCCTGCGTCGTCATCGCCGATCTGTCGCTGGAGAAGGCGCAGGCGGCCGCTGCCGAGATCGGTGGATCGGATGTCGCGGTCGGCGTACAGGTCGACGTCTCCGACGAGGCTGCCGTGCAGGCCATGGTCGATGCGACCGTGCTCGCCTTCGGCGGCGTCGACCTGGTGGTCAACAACGCCGGCCTGTCGCTCTCGAAGTCGCTGCTCGACACCACCGTCGCCGACTGGGACCTCCAGCACGACGTGATGGCCAAGGGCTCGTTCCTGGTGTCGCGCGCCGCCGCCAAGGTGCTGATCGAGCAGAAGCTCGGCGGCGACATCGTCTACATCTCGTCGAAGAACTCGGTCTTCGCCGGCCCCAACAACATCGCCTACTCCGCGGTGAAGGCCGACCAGGCCCACCAGGTGCGGCTGTTGGCCGCCGAGCTCGGCGAGCACGGCATCAAGGTCAACGGCGTCAACCCCGACGGCGTCGTCCGTGGCTCCGGCATCTTCGCCGGCGGCTGGGGCGCCGAGCGGGCGGCCGTCTACGGCGTCGAAGAGGAGAAGCTCGGCGAGTTCTACGCCCAGCGCACCCTGCTCAAGCGCGAGGTGCTGCCCGAGCATTGCGCCAATGCGGTCTTCGCCCTCTGCGGGCCGGAGATGACGCACACCACGGGCCTGCACGTGCCCGTCGATGCGGGCGTCGCGGCGGCCTTCCTCAGATGACGCAGCGCTTCGCCGCCGTCGACCTGGGCGCATCCAGCGGCCGGGTGATGGTCGGCGAGGTCGGGCCGGACACGTTGCGGCTGACCGCCGCAGCCCGGTTCCCGAACGACCCCGTACGCCTGCCGGCGGCCCAGGGGGCCGGGCTGCACTGGGACATCGAGGCGCTCGTCAACCACGCGGTCGCCGGCCTCGCCAAGGCATACGCCGACGGACCGCTCACTTCGATCGGCGTCGACTCCTGGGCCGTGGACTACGGGCGAATGCGCGGCGGGCGGCTGATCGGCCAGCCGTTCCACTACCGCGACGAGCGACGCGCTTCCGAAGGACCCGCGTCCGTGGCCGAGCTGATCGGCGCCGACGAGCTGTACCGGCGCAACGGCCTGCAGTACCTGCCCTTCAACACGCTCTACCAGCTCGCCGCCGACGACCAGTTGAGAGACGCCACCTCGATCCTGCTGATCCCCGACCTCGTCGCCACCCTTCTCGCCGGCAACCCCGTGACCGAACGCACGAACGCCTCGACCACTGGGCTTCTCGACGTCACGACCCGTGAGTGGGACACCGAGCTGATGATGCGGCTCGACCTCGACCCGGCGCTGTTCGGCACGCTGGTCGATCCCGGAGAGGTACGCGGCACCTTGCTGTCCCATGTCGCGGACCAGGTCGGCGCGGCCGTGCCGGTGGTCACGGTGGCCTCCCACGACACGGCGTCGGCCGTGGTCGGCGCGCCGATGCAGACCGACGACGCGGCGTACATCTCGCTCGGCACGTGGGGTCTGGTCGGCCTCGAGCTCGACGTTCCGGTGCTCAGCGAGGAGGCGCGCCTCGCCAACTTCACCAACGAGGGCGGCGTCGACGGCACTATCCGCTTCCTCACCAACGTGATGGGCACGTGGCTGCTCAGCGAGACCCTGCGGACCTGGGGGGAGTCCGACCTCGCCGGCATGCTCCGAGCCGCTTCGCAGTACGACGGCCCGGTGCCGGTCGTCGACGTGCAGGACGAGCGGTTCCTGCCTCCGGGGGACATGCAGGCGCGGGTCGAGGCCTGGTGCGCCGAGCACGACGTCGCCGCTCCACGGGGCCGCGTCGCGACGGTGCGCTGCATCGTGCACAGCATCGCCGCTGCCATCGCCACGGCGCTCGACCGTGCAGCCACGACTTGCCGGACGGGACATCGGCGTGGTGCACATCGTCGGCGGAGGCGCGCAGAACACCCTGCTGTGCCAGGCGATCGCCGACCGCAGCGGCCGTCCCGTGCTGGCCGGCCCGGTCGAGGCGACGGCCCTCGGCAACGTCCTGGTGCAGGCCCGAGCCGCTGACGTCGTCGGCCCGGACCTCGCCGACCTGCGGGTGCTGGTCGCCCGCACTCACGACCTTGCGCGGTTCGAGCCGCGTGGTTGAGAGGATCGAGCCGTGAAGGTCGCGCTGATGGTCACCTGCATCAACGACGCGATGTTCCCCGACACTGGCCGCGCCACGGTGACGTTGCTGCGACGGCTCGGCGTGGAAGTGGAGTTCCCGAAGGCGCAGACCTGCTGCGGCCAGCCGATGGTCAACACCGGCTACCTCGACGAGGCGGTGCCCGCGCTGCGGTCGTTCGTCCGGGCCTTCGACGGGTACGACGCCGTGGTGACGCCGTCGGGTTCGTGTGCGGGCTGCGCCCGTCACCAGCACGGCATCGTGGCTCGTCGCTCGGGCGACCCCGCTCTGGTCGAGGCTGTGCAACGGACGGGCCCGCGGACCTACGAGCTGTCGGAGTTCCTCGTCGACGTGCTGGGCGTGACCGACGTGGGCGCGTCCTTCCCGCACCGGGTGGCGTACCACCCGACATGCCACTCGCTGCGGATGCTCGGCGTCGGCGACCGGCCCACGGACCTGCTGCGCGCCGTCCGCGGGCTGACCCTGGTGGACCTGCCGCGTGCCGAGGAGTGCTGCGGCTTCGGCGGCACCTTCGCGGTCAAGAACAGCGACACTTCGGTCGCGATGGTGTCCGACAAGGCCCGCCACGTCCGCGAGAGCGGCGCCGAGGTGCTGGTCGCCGGCGACAACTCCTGCCTGATGAACATCGGCGGCGCACTGTCGCGCCAGCGAGCCGGCGTACGCGTCATGCACCTGGCCGAGGTGCTGGCCGCGACCGAGGGTCTCTCATGACTGGCACGTTCGTCGGGATGCCGAAGTTCCCGGTCGCCGCCCGGGCGGCGCTGGCCGACACCCAGCTGCGCAACAACCTGGCGCACGCCACCGCGACGATCCGCGACAAGCGGGCGCGGGTAGTGGCCGAGGTCGACAACTGGGAGGAGCTGCGGGTCTCGGGTGCCGCGATCAAGGACGCCACGCTGGCGTCGCTCGACGAGCACCTGGTCATGCTCGAGGAGCGTCTGGTCGCGGCTGGGGCGACGGTCCGCTGGGCCCGCGATGCCGAGGAGGCCTGCGCGATCGTCGCGGAGGTAGCCCGCGCCCACGGCATCGACGAGGTGGTCAAGGTCAAGTCGATGGTGACCCAGGAGATCGGGCTCAACGAGGCGCTGGCCGCCCAGGGCATCGCCGCGTGGGAGACAGACCTGGCCGAGCTGATCGTGCAGCTGGGCGACGACCTGCCCAGCCACATCCTGGTGCCGGCCATCCACCGCAACCGCGCGGAGATCCGCGAGATCTTCCTGAGCAAGATGGCGGCGGCTGGGCGGCCCGCGCCCGACGGCCTCACGGACGACCCGGCGGCCCTGGCCGGGGCAGCGCGGCTGCACCTGCGCGAGAAGTTCCTGCGGGCGAGGATGGCCGTCTCGGGCGCCAACTTCGCCGTTGCCGAGACCGGCACGTTGGTCGTGGTCGAGTCCGAGGGCAACGGCCGGATGTGCCTGACGCTTCCCGAGGTGCTGGTCTCGGTGGTCGGCATCGAGAAGGTGGTGCCTACCTGGGCGGACCTCGACGTGTTCCTCAGATTGTTGCCACGGTCCTCGACGGGCGAGCGGATGAATCCCTACACGTCCACCTGGACCGGGGTCACGCCCGGCGACGGGCCGCAGGAGGTCGTCGTCGTGCTGCTCGACAACGGCCGCACCCGCGCGCTGGCCGACGAGGTGGGGCGGCAGGCGCTGCGCTGCATCCGCTGCTCGGCCTGCCTGAACTCCTGCCCGGTATATGAACGTGTGGGCGGCCACGCCTACGGCTCGGTCTACCCAGGCCCGATCGGCGCGATCCTGAACCCGTTGATGAAGGGTGTCGGTGTCGACGAGCAGACCGACTCGCTGCCCTACGCCTCCTCGCTGTGCGGTGCCTGCTACGAGGTGTGCCCGGTGCTCATCGACATCCCGTCAGTGCTCGTCGACCTGCGCACCCAGGTGGTCGATGCCCATCGCGGCGATCGGGTGCCGTCGGTCGAGGCGATGGCTATGCGGGCGACGGCGGCGGCGTTCAGGTCTGGACGTCGCCTGGGTTGGGCGGAGCGGCTGACCCGCGCGGGCACCGGTGTCGCCCGGCGCATGGGGGCGTCTGCGTGGACCAACGCTCGCGACCTGCCGTCCGCACCTCGCGAGTCCTTCCGGGCCTGGTGGCGGCGTACGGGCGGGGGCGGCACGTGACGACAGCGCGCGACGAGATCCTGGCCCGAGTCCGCGCCGCGATCAGCAGAGCTCCCAAGTCGGTGGTGCCGCCGATCCCCGCAGGTGCGCGGACGGCGGACTCGGTCGGGCACTTCGCCGACAGGGTGGCCGACTACCGCGCGGTCGTCGAGCGCTGCGGAGCCGGCGAGGAGTTGGAGCGGGTGCTCGCCGCCTTGCCCGCAGGGCGGGTCGTGGTCCCGGCCGGGTTGTCCGTCGACGTACCGAACGCGGTCGTCGACGACGACCTGTCCGCGGCCGAGCTGGATGCCTGCGTCGCGGTCGTCACCGACGCGGCGGTCGGCATCGCGGAGACCGGCACGATCGTCCTCGACCACGGCCCGGGCCAGGGTCGCCGGGCGATCTCCTTGGTCCCCGACGTGCACGTCTGCATCGTCCGCGCCGACCAGGTCGTCGCCGACGTACCCGAGGCCATGCCGCTCCTCGACCCGGCCCGCCCGCTGACCTGGATCAGCGGGCCCTCAGCCACCAGCGACATCGAGCTCGACCGGGTCGAGGGCGTGCACGGACCCCGCACGCTGCACGTGGTCATCGTCGGCTGACCCCCGGCACAGGCTCGTACCAGGACCGGCAGAACCCTGTTCGGGTCCCTCTCTCAAGCGGGCGACCCCGGCGCCCATCGGACTTTTGCCGGTCCTGGTACGACGTCCCGGTCGATTTCGGGACGCACTCGGAGGTCCGGTAACCTCTCCGGCGGTGGCGTGTCCGAGCGGCCTAAGGAGCACGCCTCGAAAGCGTGTGTGGGTGCAAGCCCACCGTGGGTTCAAATCCCACCGCCACCGCCAGCCGATCCGCAGTGATCGTCACGAGACCGGACCTGACCAGGTCCGGTCTTCGTCATTTCACGCTAGCCGCCGGCGGAGCCCCGGTTGAGCGACAGCCAGGACAAGGCAGACGAGCGTGATGCAGGTCCACGTCAGCTCGGGTCCGCCGCGGGCGAGCAGCTGAGTGCCGAGCACCGGCGCGATGATGGCGGCGACTCCCCAACTGGTGCCGTAGACCGCGAGGTAGCGGCCGCGGGCGGTCGGGGGAGCGAGGCCGGCGACGATCGTGTAGGCGCGGCCCATCAGGACGACGTCGCCGACGCTCCACAGGACGGTCGCTGCGAGGAAGGCCGGCAGCGAGGTCACGAATCCGGTGGCGAGCAGGCCGGCGGCGAGCACCAGGTAGCCCAGCGTCGAGGCCGCGAAGTCGTCGAGGGCGCGCAGCCACGGGTGGGCGAGCAGCGGTTGGCAGAGGACGACGGTCGCGGCCGACACGGTCAGCAGCAGCCCGATGGACGAGGGGCCCAGACCGCGAGCCGTCAGCGTCAGCGGCAGGGCGATGGTGATCTGGAGGTAGATGACGGCGAACGTCGTGCCGACCAGCAGCATCGCCAACAGCCGCCGGTCCGACCAGGCCCGGACATCGGGTCGGTTCTCCTGCCGGGATGGACGCTCGCCCGGGAGCAGGGCGGCGACCAGGCCGGCGCACACGAGGCACGTCGCCGCGTCGGCCACGAACAACCAGCGCAGGTCGATGCCGGCAAGGACAGCCGCCAAGAGTCCGGCGCCCATTCCCGCTGCCGCCAGCGCCGCCGAGAGCAGGCCGTAGGCGATGGGCCGCTGCTCGGCGGTCGTGACGTCGGCGATGATCGACTGGCTGGGCGGTTCGTAGACCTCGAAGGCCAGGCCGAGCAGTGCGACGGCGATCGCCGCCTCGGTCAGTGAGCGGGCGCCGGCGACCATCAGCTGCCCGATGGCGGTCCCCGCCAGGCCGACCACGATGGTGCTGCGGCCGCCCCACCGGTCGGCCAGCCGGCCACCAAGGAGGCGCGAGGGGATGGTCGCCACCCCGAACGCTGCCAGCAGCAGGCCCGCCTGGCCCAGGCTGGCGCCGAAGTCCTGCACCAGCGTGACCGTCAGGAACGGCAGGGTGAAGGCACCCAGCCGGTTCACCGCGCGGGCGACGACCAGCAGCCACACCGTGCTCGGCAGACTGCGCCACGGCATCACTGTCGAACGCGCTATTGTCAGTAACATCGGATCCACCGTACGCAACGGAGAGTGACTGGTCAAATGACGTTCGACAGTCACGTTCTGAACGTCGTCGAGGTCGCGGCCCGCCTCGTCAACGAGCTCACGCCAGGCGCCCGCGGTGGTTATGACGTCGAGGCGCCGACCGGTGCTGCCCGCGTCGCGGCGACGGCGACGGCGCTGGGCGGCGACGGCCGTCGTACGCCGTCCGTCAACCCCCGGCAGGCCAAGGCGCTCGCGGACGACGCGGCGCGGATGCGCAAGGTCTTCGAGGCCACCGACCGGGGCGATCTGCCCACGGCAGCCCGCGAGCTCAACGAGATGCTCGCCCGCACCGGCGCCCGCCCTCAGCTCGATCCGCTGCCCGAGGGTGGCTGGCACGTGCACTTCCACGGCTTCGACGACAGCCTGGCCACCGGCTGGGCCGCGGGCTGCGCGACCGGCCTGGCGCTGGCCATCGGCAGCGACCTGGCCGGCCGGCTCGGCGTCTGTCTGGCCGACCGTTGCGACCGCGTCTACGTCGACACGTCCAAGAACGCCAGCCGTCGGTTCTGCTCCACGGCCTGTCAGAACCGGGTCAAGGCAGCGGCGTACCGCGCCCGCCACTGACGCGGTCCCAGCCGGGGATCAGCAGATCGCCGAGACCGAGCGCCTCCAGCGTCCCGCCGAGCGCCCGGCCCATTGCCACGCATGCGGGGTCGTCGACGGTCTCGTCGCGCTCGGGTCCGTCGGTGAAGACGTGCACCGCGAGCGGCGTCGGGCGTCCCGGGGAGCAGCACGCCGCCGTCGTGACGTACGCCGCCGACGGATCCGGTCTTGTGGGCGAACGGCGTCTCGTCGCGCAGGTGCCGGCCCAGGGAGTCGTTGTGCCACTGCTGCTCGAGCATCGCGCGCGCGACGCCGTGCTGAGTGTCGGCGACCATCCGGTCGACGGAGGCGGCGTGCTCGAGCGGTACGACGACGCTCAGTCCGGCCCGCGACGGCAGCCCGGCTGTGGAGTCCCACTCGTCGCAGCGCGGGTCGCTGTGCCGGCCGGTGACCCAGCGCCGCATCCGTGACGCCTTTCCGCCGGCCGCCAGGGCGTCGTTGACGACCTCGAGACCACCCAGCACGTCGACGACGACGTTGGTGGCCGTGTTGTCGGAGAGAGCGGTCATCAGCTGGGCGACGACGTGCAGCGGGAGCCGGAGCGGCAACGGCCAGGTGGCGAGCACGCCGTCGCCCACCGCGACGTGCTCCGGCGTTGCCTCGATGACGGTGTCCCAGCCAAGCCGTCCCTCGGCCACGGCGAGTGAGGTCTGCTCCAGCAGGAATGTCTTGATGGTCGACGCCCCGCTGTAGCCGAGCTCGCCGCGGACGTCGAGGTCGACGCCACGGCCTCGTAGCACCAACGACCAGGCGCCGAGGCCGGCCAACTCGCGTTCCCAGATCTCGGCGACGGCGGCGGGCTCGACCATGGCCGGCAGGCTACCGACGCGCCGCCCTATGCTCGCCGGGTGACCTGGTTCGCCTCGCCCGACGACGCCGCGCGCAGGCTCGCCGAGGCCGGCTACCTCGCCGACGGAGCGACCGCGACGACGGCCTTCCTGGCCGGGGCTCTCGAGAAGCCGTTGCTCGTTGAGGGGCCAGCCGGCGTCGGCAAGACCGAGCTGGCCAAGGCGGTCGCCCGCTCCACGGGCGCGGACCTGGTGCGCCTCCAGTGCTACGAGGGGCTCGACGAGGCGCGGGCGCTCTACGAGTGGAACTACAAGAAGCAGCTGCTGCGGATCCAGGCCGGTCGCGGCGATGCCTCCTGGCAGGAGACCCACGACGACATCTTCACCGAGGAGTTCCTGCTGACCCGGCCGTTGCTCACCGCGATCCGGCGCGACGACCCGACCGTGCTGCTCGTCGACGAGGTGGACAAGGCCGACGTCGAGGTGGAGGGGCTGCTGCTCGAGGTGCTCTCGGACTACCAGGTCACCATCCCCGAGCTCGGCACCATCGCCGCCGTCCGCCGGCCCTTTGTGGTGCTCACCTCCAATGCAACCCGCGAGCTGTCGGAGGCCGTCAAGCGGCGTTGCCTCTACCTGCACCTCGAGTACCCCACCGCCGAGCGGGAGCGCGAGATCGTCGTCGGCCAGGTGCCCGACCTCGACGAGCGCATCGCGGGACAGCTGGTCGCCACCATCGGGCGGCTACGCGAGCTCGACCTCAAGAAGCCGCCCTCGATCGCCGAGTCCGTCGACTGGGCCCGCACCCTGGTCGCCCTGCAGATCCGCGACCTAGACCCGGCCGCCGTCGACGAGACTCTCGGCGCGGTGCTCAAGCACGCGTCCGACCAGGCCATCGCCGTCCGCGAGCTGAAGCTGCGGACCTGAGATGACCGACAGCGGCCTGGTCGACCGGCACATCGACTTCCTCGAGGCGCTGCGCGCGGCCGGGGTGCCGGTCTCGCTCGCCGAGGACCTCGACGCCGTCGCCGCGCTGGGTGCGCTGCGCTGGGACGACCGCGCAGAGGTTCGCGACGGGTACGCCGCCACGCTGGTCAAGCGGCACTCGCACCGGCCGACCTTCGACACGCTCTTCGACCTCTACTACCCGCGGTGGTCGGCGACGGGTCCGCCGCCGATGCGGACGAGGACTCCGACGCCGAGACGGGTGCGCGCGACGGGGCCGAGGCCCGCGACACCCTGCGCGCCGAGCTGCTCGAGGCACTCGTCGCCGGCGACCTCGACGCCCAGCAACGGCTGGCGGTCCAGGCGATCGGCCGGTTCGGCGCGATGCCCGGCCGCGGTCCGGGGCTGTCGAGCTGGTCGGCGTACACGGCGTTGCGGCGGCTGTCGCCCGACGACCTGGTGGCCCGGATCGTCGAGGCACTGCGGGCCGACGGTCGGGCGGACGACGAGGCGGGCAGGGCGGCGGCCCGCCGGCTGGGCGGCTTCACCCGGCTGGTCGAGTCCGAGGCCCGGCGCCGGATCGCCGAGGAGAAGGGCCCCGACCACGTCGCCGACGTCGCCGTCCGGCCGAGCATCGAGCGTCTCGACTTCACCGCCGCCAAGCGTGCCGACCTCGAGGAGATGCGCAGGGAGATCCAGCCGCTGGCCCGGCGGCTGGCCACCCGGCTCGCCCGCGAGCAGCACGCCCGTCGCCGCGGCCCGCTCGACTTCCGGCGTACGGTCCGGGCGTCGATCTCCACCGGCGGCGTCCCGCTGGTGACTCGGCACCGCCCCAAGCGACCGCACCGCACCGACCTGGTTGTGCTCTGCGACGTCAGCGGCTCGGTCGCCAGCTTCGCGCGGTTCACGCTGATGCTGGTCTTCGCGATGCGCGAGCAGTTCCAGCAGGTGCGGGCCTTCACGTTCGTCGACCAGGTGCACGAGGTGACCCGGCTCTTCGTGCCCGGCAGCGATCCCGGCGCGGTGCTGGCGTCGCTCGCCGCCAGCAGCGAGCACGCCGCACGTTGGGGCCGCACCAACTATGGGAACGCCTTCAACGACTTCGCCCGCTCGTTCCCCAGCGCTCTCGGTCCGCGCTCGTCGCTGCTCATCCTGGGCGACGCCCGATCCAACTACAGCGACCTGGCGGTCCCGGTCCTCCGCGACCTCGCCGGCGCCGCGCGCCATGCCTGGTGGCTCAACCCCGAGCACCGCCGCCACTGGGACACCGGCGACTCCGCCGCAACCGCCTACGGCGAGGTGGTGCCGATGGTGGAGTGCCGCAACCTCACCCAGCTCGGCGGCTTCGTCCACGACCTCGTGTGACCGGTCGGGTCACACGTACGGGCGCAGTGCCTCCACGGACTCCGTCGGCACCTTGACCGCGATCCCCTCGCCGATGGCCCGCAGCTTCCATTCCTCGCCGTCGCGGAAGAGCTTGGCCATCGCCATGCCCGTCTCGCGCGAACCGCCGGTGAGCGTGAAGCGGGCGAACTCGACGTCGTGGTCGTCGACCAGCCGGCAGTAGGCGTTGTTGATCCACTCGAAGGTGTGGCCCTGATAGCTGCTGACGAGGAAGACGATCGTGTCGATCCTCGGATGCACACGGGGTAGGTCAACGGTGATGACTTCGTCGTCGCCCTCGCCACGCCCCGACTGGTTGTCGCCCAGGTGTACGACGGACCCGTCGCGGGTCTCCAGGTTGTTGTAGAACGCGAGGTCGGCGAGCTGGCCGTCCATGAAGGCCACCGCGGAGGCATCCAGGTCGACCTCCGGCGCGCCCGTGCCGATGTATCCCGCGGTGCGCTCCTTGTCCCAGCCGAGACCCATCCGCACCTGGGTCAGTGGCCGGCCGTCCTCGGTGGTCAGCGTCAGTTCTTGACCCTTGGTCAGCTCGATCACGATCCGTCCTCCCGTCGGTGGTGCCCCGAACCTATCGAGGCTCCCAATCGAAGGGCAGATCTCACCGGGCGGGTTCGTCGACGCGCCGTACGACGCAGCTCGCCGTCACCACCGCGCCCTCGCAGCAGGGTCGGATGTAGCCGCACCGGTCGCACCGCGAGTGCGAGGTCTCCCAGCGCATCGTGGCGCCGCAGTTGTCGCAGTCCATGTCGTCCATCGGCGCCGAGCCTGCCACGCGAAGGGCCTTCCGCCGAGGCGGCACGCTGTCGCGAGCGCTCAGCTCTTGAGAAGGGCCACGAGCCCCCGGATGAGGGCCTCCCGCTCGTCCTCGGTGTCGAGAGGCACGTGCAGTCGGGCACCCAGGATGCCGCTCAGGGCGGCCAGGCCGGCCACCACCTTGACGCGACGGACGGGATCCGCGTCGAGGTCGGTTCCCCCGAGCAGGGCGGCGCATCGGCGGTTGAGATCGGCCACCACGTCCCCGATGCCGGCCCCGGTGTACTCATTGGTGAACCGGGTGATCAGCGCGATGGCCTTGCGGTGCTCCACGAATGGCGTCAGGAGTGCGCGGAGCACGGCCTCCTGTTGACGTGCGTTTGGCCGTCGTACGGGTCGGAAGCGGTTCATGACCTCGGACACGGCCTGGTGGCCGGGCTCGATGATGGTCCGCAGCAAGGTCTCTTTGCTCTTGAAGTGGTAGAGCACCGCGGGCCTGGTGATGCCGATCTCTTCGGCGATCTGCTCCAGTGACGTGGTGTCGTAGCCCTGGCGGAGGAACAGGTCCAGAGCGTGTTCGAGGATGTCGTCCTTGGTGTGTCGTCGCGTCTCCACGGATCTCCGTTCGGCTCGAGGGCGTGCGACCCGGGCGCCACGGGTTGCCACGGGCGTCACGGCGCGTAGTTGATGGTGCGTTGGAGGGCGGGGGAGGTGGTCACGAGGTTGTTGTTGCCGGCGGCATCCGTGACGACTGCGGCGAGGATGTTGGAAATGATGGTGCCCGCGCGAAGCATCCCGCTCACCGAGGCCGTGTAGCTCGGACCCGCACCGCTGATGGTGGTGGTGGTCGCGCCGGCTGTCCCGGTGAGTGTGACGTCGGCGCCGATGAACCCGTAGACAACCTCGTTGAACAGCACGTCGTACGGGACTGGCGACGTGGTCATCGGGTTGGGCTGGCCGATCGGCTTCTTGATGGTCACGGTCGGCGAGTAGAGGTCGACGGTGACCGCGGTGGCCGCCGATGCGGTGCTCAGGTTGCCGGCCACGTCGGTGGCCCTCGCCGTCAGGTTGTGCACGCCGTTGGTGAGGGCGCTGGTGGTGATCAGGTAGGTGCCCCCAGTGGCGGCGCCTGTGCCTACCTGGGGTGCGCCGTCGAACAGGACGATCGTGTCGCCCGCTGCGGCCGTGCCGGTCAGCGCGGGGGTGCTCAGCCTGGTGATGCGGTCGGTGGCGCTGATCCCGGTGTCGCTGGCGACGGTCAGGGTCGGTACCGAGGGCGTGGTGGTGGGGGCGACGGTGTCGACGGTGAGTGCGGCAGCTGCGCTGGTGGCGCTGGCGTTGCCGGCCGCGTCCCTGGCGAAGGCGGTGATGGCGTAGGTGCCGTTGGCGAGCACGGAGCTGTTGATCGACCAGGTGGTCGTGGCGCCGGCATTGGCGGTGCCCACGACCGTTCCGTTGGCCAGCAGGGTGACGATGGACTGCGCCTGGCGGGTGCCGGTGTAGGTCGGCGTGGTGTCGGTGGTGATCCCGTCGGTGTTGGACGATCCGGTGTCGCTCGCCGCTGCCAGGGCGGGGGTCGACGGCGTGGTCGGCGCCACCGTGTCGATGGTGAGGATCGGTGCGGCCGGGCTGGCGGCCGAGAGGTTGCCGGCCAGGTCCGCCACCTTCGCCGTGATCGTGTGGGTCCCGTCGGCCAGCACCGTCGACGTCGCCGACCAGGCGCCCGCAGTCACCGATCCGGAGCCCAGTGTGACCGCGCCCTCGAACAACGTGACGACGCCTCCCACTTGGGCAGAGGTCCCGGTGTAGGTCGGGGTGGTGTCGTTGGTGATCCTGTCGATGCTGGACGTACCGCTGTCGCTGGCCGCGGAGAGGGTGGGCGCCGCGGGCGCCGCCGGTGCGGTGGTGTCGACGACGATGGTGGCCGACGCCGAGGCGGGTGAGGTGTTGCCGGCCAGGTCGATGGCCTTGGCGGTGACCGTGTGCGTGGCCGCCGTCAGGGTGCTGCTCTGGATGGCGTACGTGCCGCCGGTGGCGACCCCGGTACCGATCGCGGTGACCCCGTCGTAGACGGTGACCGTGGCACCGGCCTCGGCAGTGCCGGTGAAGACCGGCGCGGTGATCTTGGTGACGCCGTCGGTCGACAAGGTGCCGGTGTCCGTGGCGGCGGTGAGTGCCGGTGCCGACGGTGCCGACGGGTTGACGAGGTCGATCCTGACTGTGTACGTGCCAGTGGGACTCTGTCCCCCTAGGGCGTCCGTCGCGTAGAAGGACACGAGATGCGTCCCGTGACCGGCGACGATGATGGCGCGAGTAGCACCGCTCTGCGTGGTGGGTCCTGCGGCGTCGACCCAGGCGGTGATCGAGGCGACCGCGTTGCCGCCGCTGCCCGGGATCGCGGAAAGGTTCACCGTGACGGGGGTGGTGCGGTTGTAGCCGTTGCCGTTGGGAGTCGGGCTGACCGAGCCGACCGAGATGCTCGGGACCCCGTTGTTCACCGTGACCGTGTTGCCCAGGGTGCCTGACGCGGTCCAGGAGTTGTAGACGGCCGTGACCCGGTAGCGGTAGGTGCCGTCGGGCACGGTCAGGTCGCTGCAGCCGGGTGACGTCTTCAGGCTCGTCGCACTGGTGCCGCAGGCAGGCAGGGTCTGCTGGTCGGAGGACCGGACCCGCTGCACGAAGTAGCCCTGCGCCGCCTGCCCTGAGCCGAGGGTCGACCCGGTCCAGGTGATCGGGACCGTGTTGCTGTTGGGACCGGGCGTCGTCGCCACCGTGTTGGTGGGGGCGTTCAAGGTGCCGGTGCCGGCTGACCCCGACCCGGATCCGGGCGCGGTCACGAAGGCCGAGGCCGAGACCGGGACCCACAAAAGACCGGCCCCAAGGGCCAATGCGAGAAGCCGTCCCGGCAGTCGCACAAGGCCTCGCGGGCGATGTGTGACTACACGGGACGGCATCGGCGTCATCGGGTGCTTCTCCTCCGGCACTGGCTCGGGTGGCGGGGAGGCCACCCAGACTTCAGTTGCTGGTGTAGGCGATCGAGACGAGGGCACCCTTGCAGGCGTCCTGGTTGGTGGCCTTGTTGTTGAAGGCGATGGAGATGCCCGACCAGTTGCCCTGGGCGGACCCGGCGGGGATCTGGGCGCCCACGGCGGCGGGGCTGCCGGTGACGGTGTAGTCGCTGGCGTCGCAGCCGACCTTGTCGGTGCCGCTCACGGTGGCGCTGACCGAGGTCACGTAGACGGGGCCGCCGTTGGGGTTGTTGAACTTGCCGGCGAGGGGCTGGGCCGCGAGGCCGGGAGCCATCGCGGTCACGGTGCTGGTCTGGGTGACCGTGACGGGCACGACGGTGCCTGTCGTGGCCGAGCCGCTGCCGGTGCCGGTCGTGGTCCAGTAGGCGAAGGCTGCGCCGGCGCCCACAAGGACGACGACGGTCGAGACGAGGACGACTTTGAGGGACTTGCGCTGCATGACTGCTCCTGCTTAGGAAGGGCCCCGGCGCGGAGGTGCGCTGGGTACTGACTGAACGGTAAGTAAGCAGGACCTCGGTTGTTGTTGAATGGGCAATGACCACCCGAAACGGCCATCCGGAGATAGCCGATCGGACACCTGCGGGCTAGCCGAGATGGCCGAACGGACAGGTGGCCGTGTGACCTGGACCTCAGCCGGCGAGGTAGCCGAGCGCCTGGATCCGGCTGATCTCCGCGCGTAGGTCGGGGTTGTCGGCCTGGTCGGCCGCCCGGCCACCGAGGACATAGGCGTCCTGGTTGGCATCCTTGCCGCCGTTCTCGCCGCCGTCGAAGACCACGACGAGCCGGTTGGTCGAGCCGGCGCTGATCAGGGAGCCGAGCAGTGCCACGGGGTCGGCGCGGTCCTCCAGCGACAGCATCCGAGTGCCCTCCGGCAGAGCGGGGACCTGGGCCGACGGTGCGCCGGCGGTGACGACCTGGTCGACGGTGAAGCTCGCCGAGGTTGCTGCCGAGGCGATCTCGGCGGCAGCGACCCCGCCGGCGGCCGAGCCGACCAGCATCACCGTGGCTCCGGGAGTGTCGCCGACGGCGGACTCGATGGCGGCCAAGGCCTGGGCGGCGTACGTCGAGGGGTCACCGCCGACGAGCCGCAACCGGCGGCCGCTGCCACCGTCGGGGCCGGGCAGGTAGGCGATGAAGCGGGCGTCGCCGACCTGGTGGACGGTGACCCGCCCCGAGGTGGACAGCGTGCTCATCAGCTCTTCGATGCTGCGCGGGACCGTCTGCCCGGAGCCGTCGGGTGCCTCGCTGGCAACGGGCTCTGGCTCCGGCATGAGCGGGCCGGCGACGTCGCGCACCGCCGCCGTCGTCTGGCCGGGGAAGGAGTCGATGCCGAGCGCGCGCAGGCCACCCGCGGCGGCGAGCCGGCCTCGGTCGCCCGCCAGCAGCCCGGACGTCAGCAGCGACCGCAGCTGAAGTGCCTCGACCAGACCTCCGCCACCGCTGGTGACGTGGTCCATCAGGTCGGGGTTGGCCTCGGCGAGCTCGTTGAGATAGTCGGCGATGCCGTCGCGGTCGAGTGCGTCGGTCTCGATGAGGCCGGCCGACACGATCGCGCCGCCCAGCGCGACCCCGGGTGCGAGGTAGCCGATGGCCCGGCCGGCGATCGAGCCGAGCGTCTTGTAGGCGGCCTCCTGCAGCTCGTCGATCCAGCGGTAGGTCAGCACGGTCGCCCGCACGATCAACGCGTCGGCGTCGAGCTCGATGGAGCGCGTCAGCAGGCCGTGCTGGCCGGTCGTCGCGGCCCGGATGTCGTCGGCAGCCACGTCGAAGGTCGCCTTGGACAGCTCGGCCGACTCGGCCACCGCCTCGTCGCGCAGCACCTCGGCGCCGAGCTTGGAGCGGGTGCGCATCTCTTGGCCGGAGGAGTCGAAGAGGTCGGCCAGCCGCAGCATCCGTTCGTACTTGTCGGCCAGATCGGCGGCGGCCACCGGCGTCTCCGGCGTGGGGTGCTGCTCGTCGGACGCGCTCATGCGGTCACCTCCGCGAGGACCAGGGCCAGGGCCGCGCCTAGTTGGTCGGCCGCGACCGCGCGCACCTGGACGAGGGGATCGCCTTCGGTCGAGGTCGCGCAGGGAGTGCCAGCCGTCGGCCAGCAGCAGCCACGAGATCACTCCGACGACCTCGGGTGCGCCGTCGGAGACGTTGGCGACCAGTCCGCGCAACCGACCGCGCGTCTCGCGGCTCAAGGTCTGGAGCAGCATCGCGACGTCGGCGTCGGGCACCGGCCGGCCGTCCTCGACGACCGCGCCCGAGTGGTGGTCGGCGAGCACGGCGACAAGGTCGCCGCGTCCGTGGTGCAACGCCTCGCCGGCGGCGTCGAGCAGCTCATAGGGCAGGTCGACGGCCGCGGGCACCCCGCTCGCCCGGATGGGCAGGTCGCTCGGCACCGCCGCGACGCGGGCCAGCTCGTCGGCCCACTGCGCCGCGGGCAGCCAGGCGACCTCGAAGACGATCCCGTCGGCGGTGGACAGTGCGGCCACGCCGAGGTCGGACTGCCGGTGCCAGGCCTTGACCTGCACACCGTCGACCACCACATCGAAGTCGACCGCCACGGTGGGCGTCGCCAGCAGTCCGATCGCGCCGGCGAGGGCGCCGTCCAGGGTGCCGTCGACGATCAGCCCGCGGCGCTCCAGGGAGCCGCGGGGCTCGTGCAGGCCGTCGAGCGCAGCGGCGTACGCCGCCTCCTCGGTGCCGTTGCGGGCCTGGCCGAGGCGCCCCTCGAGGGCGCTGGTGGTCGAGGCGGCCGTGCGGAGCTCGAACGGCAGCGGTGCGCCGCCGGCGAGCTCGGCGGCGAGCCGGAGCTCGGGCAGCGTCAGGGGCAGCCGTCGCGGCAGTCCGTCGAGCAGGCTAGCGGCAGGGGCGGGAGCGACGCCGAGGTCGATGGTCACCATGTCAGAGCCCCGGCAGCTCGACGTCGAGCCAGTCCTTGTGACCAGACGGCGGTGGCACGAATGCGAGCAAGGCTTGGTCCTCTTGGGTCGGGGTGGCGCGGACGCCGTCGTGGTCGGCGGCGGAGTCGATCCGAGCGATCCGGGTGCGGGCGTCGGCGACGATCGACCCGGCCCGTCGCTCGACGCCGTCGATGGCCTCGGTGAGCCGGTCGCACTCGGAGAGGTGCTTCTCGAGCGAGTCGGCCGCCCTGTCGTGGGCGTTGGCGGCCTCGCGGAGGTGGTCGGCGCGGCTGCGGATCCGCGCGCGCATCGCGTCGGCGGCGCGGCCCGTCCAGTCGATGTCGTCGCTGTGGGTGACGAGTTGATCGGCCATCGAGCGGATGTCCTCGCCCTGCTCGCGCAGCTGGCTCGCGCGCTTGCGCATCACCAAGGTGTCGCCGTACATGACCGCACCTCCATGCGCACTCCGGGGCTCTCCCCGCTTCCTTCCCCCGAGCGGCCGTCGCCAAACACTCGACCACCGTCAGAGATCCCGGGTGATCTGGAAGATCTGGCTCGTGACGTTCTGCCCATCTCCGGCCCCGATGAAACCATGCTCGGTCAGACTCGCGATCTGGTCCTGGATCGACGGGTCGTCGCTGGCCTGGGCTGCCTCGCCTCCGGCGACGTAGTGGTCGAGGCTGTGGTTGCCGCCCACGCTCGTCTCGTGGTCGTCGAACCGCACCGTCACCTGCGCGGCCGAGTCGGGGTTGTCCTCGCCGTCGAGCAGCGGCACCACGTCGCCCTGGTTTTCCAGGGAGAGCACGTGAGTCCCAGGAGGGAAGCCGTCGACCTGGGCCGTCGGAGAACCGACGGTGACCACGTTGGTGATCGAGTACGGCGAGTCGTCGCGGGCCAGGATCGCCGCGGCCTCCATGCCGCCCTGCGAGTGTCCGACCAGGGCCACCGGCTGGCCGGGCCGGACCCCTGCTTGCGCCATCGCCTCGAGAATGCCTTGTTGGTAGCCGTTGTCCTGGCCGCTGACCAGCAGCAGGTTGGTGCCGAGGTCGCGGACGTCGCCGTCCTGGCTCCACGGGGTCGTGGCCATGTCGTCGGTGCCGGGCAGGTAGACGACGTGGCTGACCGAGCCGTCGGGCGCGGTGATGGTCTGGATCTCGATGGTGCCGTTGTGCTCTGGGTGATCGGCGTCGGAGAGCTCGTTGACCTCGCCGAGGTGGTGGACAAGGCCGGCCAGGTCGGCCGGCGCGGTGCCCGAGCTCGGCACCGTCAGCATCGTGGGCTCCGTGTGCACCGGACCGTCGTGGTAGAGCCCGGCCAGCAGCGCGGCCGCGGACTCGGTGTCGGGCGTGAACAGGGGTACGCCGAGAGGTCCGCCGGGCGCCGTCGGCGTCAGGCCGTCCCAGAGGCCGTCAAGCAGGCCGCCGCTGCCGTTGACGAGGTGTTGAACGACCTCGGGGTGCTGGTTCAGCCACTCCTGCACGTCCTCGGCGGCGCCCTCCTCGAGGTCCCGGCGGGTGTCGTCGGGCAGTTGCGACCAGACCAGCGCGAGGGCCAGCCCACCGACCGCCAGCCCGGGAGCAACGGCCACCAACCCGAAGCCCAGCGCCTGCCCGGCCGTGTAGTCGAGCCGCTCCCACACCTCGGCCACCAGCTCGTCGGTCAGCTGCGTCGCCCGGACGCGCACGCGGATGGTGAGCGCGTCGGCCTCCCACACGACCGACTCGACCAAGATGCCGTCGGGCCCGGAAGTCGCGGCCAGCACCGCGCCCTCGGCCTCCGCGAACGTCAGCGGCGAGAGCAGCGCCGACTCCAGCAGGTCGCCGTTGGCCAAGGCCTGGCCACCGCGGCCGGCCCAGTCGCGCATCCGGCCACCCGCCACCTCGTAGTCGTCGGCCAGCGCGAGCGCATGCTCGTAGGCCACGACCTGCCCGTGGGAGCCACCCGTCACGTCGGTGATGGGGGGCCGGTCGCTCACGACCCGCCTCGCACGGCCGCGACCAGCGCCGCCACCTGACGGCCCAGGTCGAGCGGGACCACCGGCTCCATGCGGACGCCCCGCTCGCCCGCACGGACGACCGGCGCCAGAGACCGCCAACCGTCGGCCACCAGCAACCAGCTGACCCAGCCGGCGCGGGCTCTGCCGCCTTCGGACGCTGCGACCGAGGCGCGGAGGCGGCCGACGGTGCCCCGGTGGAGTCGGACGAGCTGGGTGTGCAGGTCGGATCTGCACAGCACCCCGTCGGGAGTGGTCGCGAGGCCCACCGAGCGGTCGACGAGCTCCTCGAACACGTCGCCTCGACCGGTGCGCAGCGCCTCACCGCCGGCGAGGATCGCGTCGAGGGGCAGGTCGAGCCTCGGCAGCGGGGCCTCGGGTGACCCGACGGGTGGGCTCACGGACGCCGCCCGCGCCAGCTCGGACTGCCAGTGGTCGTCGTCGAACCACGCGAGCTCGACCGCGCCACCGGCCGACGACAGCGCAGTGACCCGGCCCGACCGGAGACCCTGGCGGGAGTGCAGCTGGGCGAATCCGTGGGCTCCGTCGTCGCGGTGCACCGAGACGTCGACGCCGACGACCACCTCGGGCGCGTGCAGGGCGTCGAGGGCGCAGCGGGAGTCGGGGTGTGGCTGCCCGACGACGTCGACCAGTCCGAGCCGGGCCAGCTCGGCGGCGGCGGCGTCTCGGGACTCGCCGGACTCGCTGTCGCCGTCGCGGTCCGTCAGGAGGCGTAGTGCGGCGGGCGACATCCGGAAACGGACGGGGAGACCGGCCAGGAACTCGAGTGGACGGGGAGGGTCGAGGCGGACGGTCGTCACAGCCCAGGCACCTCCACATCGAGCCAGCGGCGGCTGCCGGAGGCGGGCGGGTCGAAGCGGTCGAGCCAGTCGTCGGCCCAGGTGGCGACGGAACCCGCGAGGCCTCCGAGCCGGTCGCGGGCCGCGTCGACCAGGCGGCGGACGCGTCGCTCGATCTCTTCGATGAGCTGCTGCAGCCGCTCGACCTCCCGCGCATGCCGCTCGAGGGCCTCTGCGGCGTCGTCATGGAGGGCGGCGGACCGGCGCAGCGCGAGGGCACGTTGCCGCGCTCGCTCGCAGAGGGCGTCGCCGGCCCGGCCGAGCCAGCCCGCGGCGTCGGTGCGGGCGACGAGCCGGTCGGCCTCGGCGCGGATGTCGGCGGCCTGCTCGCGCAGATCGGCGGCGAGCCGCCGGATCACCGTCGTGTCGCCGTACATGCCGCCTCCCGAGTTGGATCTGCCGAGCAAGGTGCCCGCGGTCAGGGGGTCACGAAACGTGCGGGCGACGGACCTGTGGACGACGCGACGCCCAGGTCGACACCGGGCGGCCCGATAGACTGCGCCCGTCGCCTGCCAGCCTGCGAGTCGAGAGGGCTGACCAATGAGCTTCGACGTCCATCAGCTCGACCTCTTCTTGCTGGTGGGCTCTGCGGTCACGATCCTGGCGATCCTCGCCGTCCGGATCTCCTCGCGGGCCGGGCTGCCCAGCCTGCTCATCTACCTGCTGATGGGCGTGGCGCTCGGCGAGGCCGGGCTCGGCATCCAGTTCGAGAACGCCGAGGTCGCCCAGGCGCTCGGTTTCGCGGCCCTGGCGGTGATCCTGGCCGAGGGCGGCCTGACCACCAAGTGGCACGAGGTGCGCCCGTCGATGCGGCTCGGGGTGTCGCTGGCCACCATCGGCGTGGCGGTATCGATCACGGTGATGGCCGTGGCCGCGCACTACTTGCTCGGCCTGCCGTGGGAGCTCGCGGTGCTGCTCGGCGCGGTCACCTCGCCGACGGACGCGGCAGCCGTCTTCTCCGTGCTGCGCGTGGTGCCGCTGAGCCGGCGGCTCAAGGGCACGCTCGAGGCCGAGTCGGGCCTCAACGACGCCCCGACGGTCGTGCTCGTGACCCTCATCTCCACCGGAGCCCTCGTCGAGCACGGTGTCTTCGTGACGGCGGGCATCGTCGTCTACGAGCTGCTGTTCGGCGTGGCGTCCGGCCTGGTCTTCGGCTTCGGCGGCGTGTGGCTGATGCGCCGCGCGGCGCTGCCGGCGTCGGGCCTCTATCCCATCGCGGTGCTCTCGCTGACCTTCCTTGCGTACGGCGCCTCGGCGTTCGTGCACGCCTCCGGGTTCGCGTCGGTCTACGTCGCCGCGCTCATCCTCGGCAACTCCGAGCTGCCCCACCGCGGCGCGACCCGCTCCTTCGCCGAGGGTGTGGCCTGGCTCGCCCAGATCGGGCTCTTCGTGATGCTGGGGCTGCTGCTCTCGCCGGGTCGGATCTCATGGGAGACGGTCGGGATGGCCGTGCTCGCCGGGCTCGTCCTGACGGTCGTGGCCCGGCCGCTGTCGGTGATCGCCAGCACGGTGGTGCAACGGATGCCGTGGAACGAGATCGGCTTCCTCTCGTGGGCCGGCCTGCGCGGGGCCGTGCCGATCGTGCTGATGACGATCCCGTTGGCCGAGGGCGTTGCCGATGCGCCGCGCCTCTTCGACGTGGTCTTCGTGATGGTGGTCATCTACACCCTGCTGACCGGCCCGACCCTGCCAGTGGCGGCGCGGTGGCTGCGAGTCGTCCGCCGCTCCGAGCCGCGCGACCTCGAGCTGGAGGCCGCGCCCCTCGAGCGGATCGCGGCCGACATGCTGCAGGTCACCATCAGCCCGGCGTCGCGACTGCACGGGGTCGAGGTCGGGGAGCTGCGGCTGCCCGTGGGCGCGTCGGTCTCCATGGTGATCCGCGACGGGCAGTCGATGGTGCCCGAGCGTCGTACGGTGCTCAAGCGAGGCGACGACGTGCTGGTCGTGACGCCCCGCAAGCTGCGCGAGGCGACCGAGCGTCGACTCCGCGACGTGTCCCTCGGCGGACGGCTGGGCCGCTGGGTCGACGAGCCGCGCTCCGGTCAGTAGCTGGCGGTCGCCTTGTCCGGGGAGCCGGTCTGGGCCACCGAGTCGGAGTAGGCCTTGATGCCGAGCCAGGCGAAGATCGTCAGCCCGAGGTTGACGGCGAGCACCACCGCGATCTCCCAGGCGGCCGCGTTGTGGGTGGGCGTGGCGTCGCCGGGCACGTTGGCGAACATCACGAGGTCGAGCTTCACGACGACGAAGGCCAGCACATAGATGCCGGCGATGACCGCCCAGTTGAGCGTGGGCGCCCAGGGCCGGGCGGCCAGCTTGTCGGGGGTCGCGTAGAGCTTCTGGAGGCTGCGCCGCGGCCCCACGTCGAGGAAGCGGTACGCGACGATCCACCACAGCAGCAGGGTGTAGAGGGACCAGTTGACCGCCACTGCGGCGACCACGATGTGTGCGGCGTACTCGAAGTAGTTGCGCAGCTTGACCCACTGCCCGATGAACGAGCCGAACGACTGCGGGTTGCGGTTGAAGAACGCCGCGAGCGGCAGCGAGATGCTGAGCATCGCGATGGTGCCGCCCCAGTACCAGAGCATGCTCTTGTGGGCGATCGCCCACGGGCCGACGGCAAACAGGAACACCACGCAGACGACCAGGTGCACCGTGTAGAGCCGCAGTGCGTGACGGTTGGCCATCAAGGGGTTCAGCAGGTGCGCCGGCAGACGGTAGCCCTGGTAGACCTGGCGGACGCCGACGTAGAGGCCCCACGCCAGGAGCGCGACATAGAGGGCGGTGACGACGTAGCTCATGACTTCGCCCGGCCGAACAGGCGAGACCAGAGCGACCTGACTGCCGAGCCGGTGATCACGAGCGGGTGGGTGATCGCCGCCGTCAGCTTCCCGCGCGTGCTGTCGGGGTCGTCGGCCACGCCGAGCTGGGCGAGCGGGGTGCCGACGTCGAAGTAGAGCCGCTCGCTGACCATCGACTCTCCTTCGAACTCGAAGATCAGGCACATCGGGAAGTCGACCCGGCGGCCCGTCGGTGGCAGGCCACGCCACTCGCCCAGGTGGGTGCCGGTGAACCGGCCCTCGACGAGCACGACTTCGGCGGCCGGCGCCACGCGACTCGGTAGGAACTCGAAGTCCGGGAACGCCGTGTGGTTCTCGTCGAGGAAGTCGTGGACCCGGTCGGCGCCGTCGTACAGCTCATCGGAGGCGCGTACGTCGTATCGGGCCCGGTGGAACATCGCGATGCAGGCGTCGAAGTCCTTGGCGTTCTCGAGCCGCATGTGCTCGTTGACGATGTCGACCCGAGCGTCGCCGCTCGGGGGCGTCACCATGGTGCGACCGTACAGTCCGCGGCTCGGCGGCGTAAGGGACGCGGCCGTTGGTCGCCGGCCGGTCACTGGGGCAGGTCAGACCTGGGGCGGAGAGCAGATCTCAGCGTCTTCCTTGACCGTGACCGCACCCTTGCCCTCGACCAGCTGGTCGAAGGTGTTGCCCACCACCACGATCACCCCGACTCCGGTCGCATCGCGCCGGACCACTGCTGTTTCCTCGCCGAGGCGGCTGCGGACGAGCCGTACGTCGGGCCGGTCCGGGTCGGTGGTCCAGATCTCGGCCCGCTCGACAGCGCTGCCCTTGGGAGCGTTGCCCACGTCGCCCTTGCCGAAGCCGGCGTCCGTGAAGAGGCCGAGGGTCCGGTCGGCCAGACCCGCTCGACTGCCGGCGTTGAGCACCGTGACCGTCACCTGCCCGGCCCGCACCTTGCTGCCCGCTTCGACCGTCGTCATCTCACACTTTCCGACGTCGGCCCCGCCGGGCAGCGGCCGGGTCATCGCCGACCAGCCCCACACCCCGCCGACCAGCAGCATGCCGGCCAGCACCACGAGAGTGATCACGGTCTTGATGTGGATGCTCACGGCACTCAGCCCGCCAGCAGGTGGACACGGGCATGCAGGACGTGGCGTTGTTGGAGCGCAGCTCGGAGGGCGCGGTGCAGCCCGTCCTCGAGGTAGTACTCGTTGCGCCACTCGACCACATGGGCGAAGAGGTCGCCATAGAACGTGGAGTCGTCGTCGAGGAGCGCTGCCAGGTGCAAGGTGTCCTTCGTCGTGACCAGCTCATCGAGGCGCACCTGGCGGGGCGGCACGTCAGCCCAGCCACGCGACGTAAGTCCGTGGTCGGGGTACGGCCTCCCCTCGCCGACGCGCTTGAAGATCACACGCGAAGTCTAGGCGCAGCCGGGAGACCACGCCTCGCCCCTACGGAGGGATGGTACGCCGCCCGGGTGGTCGCCGCCGGAGCCTCGCGGCGGCACGTGGCTACGCTTCCGCCCATGACGTCCGCACCCGAGTCAGCGCCCGCTCCCGACGGCTCCGGCGACCCGAATCCCATCGTCGCGGCCGTGGCGCCGGGCTACGAGTTCGAGGGCGCGGCGCTGGAGCTCGGCGGGCTGATGCTCGACGCGACCGAGCTCAGCGACACCCATATCCGGATCCCGCTCGGCATGCTCAACCGGCACGGCCTGGTCGCCGGCGCGACCGGCACGGGCAAGACCAAGACCCTGCAGCTGATGGCCGAACAGCTCAGCGCCAACGGCGTCCCCGTCTTCGCCGCCGACATCAAGGGCGACCTCTCGGGCATGAGCGTGCCGGGGGAAGCGGGGGAGAAGATCGCCGCCCGCGCCGCGTCCGTGGGGCAGACCTGGACCGCGACGGCGTACCCGGTCGAGTTCTACGCACTCGGCGGCCAGGGCACCGGCATCCCGCTCCGCGTGACGATGACGGCCTTCGGCCCGCTGCTGCTCAGCAAGGTCCTCGGCCTCAACGAGACCCAGGAGTCCAGCCTCGGCCTGGTCTTCCACTACGCCGACCAGGCCGGGCTGCCGCTGCTCGACCTCGCCGACCTGCGCGCCGTGGTGCAGTACCTGACGAGCGACGAAGGCAAGCCCGACCTGAAGAACCTCGGCGGTCTCTCGGCCGCCACTGCCGGAGTGATCCTGCGCGAGCTGATCACCTTCCAGGACCAGGGCGCCGAGGCGTTCTTCGGTGAGCCAGAGTTCGAGTCCGCGGAGTTCCTGCAGGTGGCGCCTGATGGTCGCGGACTCGTGAGCCTGGTCGAGCTGCCCAACCTCCAGGACCGGCCGGCCGTCTTCTCGACCTTCCTGATGTGGCTGCTCGCCGACCTCTACCACGACCTTCCCGAGGTCGGCGACATCGACCAACCCAAGCTGGTCTTCTTCTTCGACGAGGCCCACCTGCTCTTCAACGATGCCTCCAAGGCGTTTCTCGGCCAGATCGCGCAGACCGTGCGGCTGATCCGGTCGAAGGGTGTCGGCGTCTTCTTCGTGACCCAGAGCCCGACCGACGTCCCCGACGAGGTGCTCGCCCAGCTCGGCTCGCGCATCCAGCACCAGCTGCGCGCCCACACACCCAACGACGCCAAGGCGCTCAAGGCGACCGTGAACACCTACCCGCACTCGGCCTACGACGACCTCGGCCGCGTGATCACCAGCCTCGGCATCGGTGAGGCGGTCGTCACCGTGATGAACGAGCGCGGCGCCCCGACCCCCGTCGCGTGGACCCGGCTGCGCGCCCCCGAGTCGTTGATGGGTCCGGCCGACCCCGCCGCCATGCTGGCCACGGTCACCGCCAGCCCTCGCAACGCCAAGTACGCCACCGCGATCGACCGCGACTCGGCGCGCGAGAAGCTCGCCGTCAAGGTGGAGGAGGGTGCCCGACGGCACGCCGAGGAGGAGGCCGCCGAGGCGCGGGCCAAGGAGGACGCCAAGGCCGAACGGTCCCGCTCCACCTCGAGCGGGCGCCGTACGTCGACCAAGGACGACGGCGGCATCGTCAAGGACGTCGTCTCGTCAGGCCCCTTCAAGGACTTCATGCGCACCGCCGCCCGCGAGATCGCCCGCGGCATGTTCGGCACCGGCCGTCGCCGCTGAGCTATGGGGACCCGCTAGGTCTCGGCCGAGGAGCTCGACGAGTCGACTGGCTCGACGGCGCACCCGGCTGATGCCCGTTGCGTTGTTGTAGGCCGCGTAGGCCGGCCATTGGAAGATCAGGATGGCGAGTTCCTCCAAGGCGACGGCCCATCGGAACCTGGCGGGGTCCATCGCGACGCCGAGTCGCTGACCGTGGCTTTGATGGGCTTGGAGCACCAGGTCGGGAACCGGCACGCCGCTCGGGGTGGCCCGAACGCTCAAGAATGCGAGGTCGGACGACGCCCGTGCGATCCCGAACGCTTGCCAGTCACAGAAGCCGAGGCCGTCGTTCCCGTGCACGATGTTTCCGGTGTGGCAGTCACCGTGCACCACTGCCTCGGGCATTCCACGAAGGTGTTCGAGGATGACGCCGCGAGCGTTGGCGACCTGACACACCTCCCGCTGCTCGGCCCACATCGCCTTGATCTGGTCCATCTCGGGGTTCTCCAGCGCGGCCAGCAGATCGTCGGGTCGAGCCCACTCATCACCGGGCAGGGGCATGGCGTGGAGTCGGCCAGGCCGCTGCCGAGCGCCGCCCACTCGTGGCTGCTCCACGCGCCAGGGTCGCGGGTGACGCCGGCATCCTCGAGCAGCATGGCGACTCCCTCGTCAGCCACCAGGACGTCGATGAGTGCGGGCGTCCGCACCGGCACCCTCGACGCCACGTGACGATAGAAGCGCAACTCGCGCTCCGCGGCTTCGCGTCGGACATCCCCGGCCGGAGCCTCGGTGACTTTCAGGTACGCCTCTCCCGCACGAAGGCGGACGCGCATGACCTGCGCCCCCGAGACGCCACCGGACGGCGCAGCCGCATCGACCACGTCAGCGCCCAGCGTCGCGAGGGCCACCGACTGAATCCGGCGTCATCGTCAGGTCTCGGGCACCGTCTCCGGCGCGCCCTCGAGGCACCGGTAGCGCAGCAGCGTCGCCCCTCCGGGATACGCCTTCGGCGGCTCGACCAGCTCGAACCGGCTGGCCCCGGTGCCTTCGGGGAAGAGCTTCTTGCCCTGCCCGATCACCACCGGACACACCCACAGGTTCACCTGGTCGACCAGGCCCTCGCGGAACAGGGTCTGCAGCAGGTTCGCACTGCCCCACGTGTGGATCTGCTCGTGCCGCTCACGCAGGTCCCTCACCCCCGCGCTCGCGTCGACCACCTGGGTGCTGGTGTCCCACGACAGCTGCGGCGTGCCTCGGGACGCGACGTACTTGGGGACCCGGTCGAAGGCTCGCCCGATGTCGTCGGTCTTGCCCGGCCAGTAGCCGCGGAAGATGTCGTACGTCGTGTGCCCCAGCAGCAGCGCGTCGGACTCCTGGACGTCCGCGACGATCTGTTGTCCGGACTCCTCATCGCCGTACGGGCGCTCCCAGCCGGCGTACTCGAAGCCGGCGTCCTGTTCGGTCGGACCACCGTTGGCCTGGATCACGCCGTCGAGCGTGATGTTCATGTTGACGTGCAGCTCACCCATCTCGGTCTCTCCTCTTCTATCTCGTCCATGTCGTTGCGTCGCTCCGGCTCGAGGGCTCAGGAGAGCGGGTCGAACATGATCTCGCGCACCTCCTGCTGGCAGCGGCAGGCGACGGCGAACCTGGCAGCCCACTCCAGCGCCTCGTCGCGTGAGGCCACGTCGATGATCGAGAACCCGCCGATGACAGCCTTCGTCTCCGGGTACGGCCCGTCGATGACCTTCCCGTCCGTGCCCGCGATGCTTGCGCGCTGGCTCTGCACCCCGCCGCCGAAGATCCAGACCCCGGCATCCTTGGCCTCCCGGACCACCGCGTGCGAGGCCTCGCCCACGGCGGCCCAGTCCTCCTCCGGGAAGTTCATCGCGCCATCGTCGAACGAAATCAGGTACCGCGCCATCCTTTTGACTCCCTCGTCCGGGCGACCTCTTCCGGCCGCTGCTCACTACTTCAACGAACGCCCCACCCCGGGTCCGACACGCTCGCCAGAAGGGTTTCCCCCAAGGCGTTGGCAGCATTCGGCCAAGGGTTGATCGGGTGCGGAGGCGCAGTTAGCGTGCCCGGATACCTATCTCGGAGGTGGTTGGAATGGCAGCAGCTCGGGCTGCGCAAAAGACGTTGGTTGCGGGGGCATTGGCGGCGATGGCGGTGCCGTGCGTGATGGCGCGACCAGCGGTCGCGGCGCCGCCAGAGCCGCCACAGCCGATCGAGTCGTACGTCGGGGATCCGGGCCAGCTGGGCGATCCAGCGAGTTGGCGTACCCCTGAGTTCCTACGCGACAACGGCATGGTGTCGATCGGAGCGGAGTTCGCGTACGCCGCCGGGTACTCCGGCGCCGGGATGAACATCGGCATGGTCGACTCGGGCACTTCGCCGGACACCAGCGGGAGCACGGCAGTCTCCACACGAACTACACCGTCGGCGATCGCTTCTTCTCGGTGGTCGCCAAGGGCGGCCAGACGGGTCCGACGCCGGGGTTCTACGACCCGGCGTTCAACGACACCCACGGCACCCACGTCAGCGGAACGATCGCCGCGAGCCGCGACGGAATCGGCGAGACGCAGCCCGCTGGGCCGGCAGCCAACATGCACGGCGTCGCGTTCAACGCCAACCTCTATGCCGGCAACACTCACAAGACCGACGGCGTCTTCTACGGCCTGCTGCCGGCCACGCGACTCCCGAGCAGACGCCCGACAACGCCTATCTCGGTAACGTCTACCGGGCCGTGAACAGGAGCGAAGACGGCGAACCACAAGCCCATCAGGATCATCACGAGCAGCTGGGGGAGCGCACCCCCCACGGAGAACTACAACACCTATGATCCGCCCCCCGGCGGCCCGGCCAGCTTCGGCCTGAACCCGGCCTGGCGCTACCTGTCGACTCGCGATGGCGTCGCCGACGCGAATGGCAACACGTGCACTGGTTGAACGGCGCCATCGACGTCGCGCGCACCGGCACGATCATTCAGTTCACCGCCGGCAACGCCGGCGAGCGAACCCGACTGCAAGAGGGGCCACGCCGTACTTCCTGCCAGACCTGGAGGGCCAGTGGTACACGACGTCAGGCGTCAACCCCAACATCGGGCGCACGTTCAACCCTGACGGTTCGGTGCTCGTGCCGGGGCAGCAGGAGTTCAACCGGTGCGGCCTCGCGAAGTGGTCCTGCATCACCGCACCGAGCAGGTCGATCAACAGCACGACGGTGCAGTCCTCGACGGGGAGCCGCAGCCCAACTACCAAGCCTTCTCGGGTACGTCGATGGCCGGCCCGCACTCGGCGGCCGCGCTTTCGTTGATCATGCAGCGCTTCCCCTACATGACCAACGAGCAGGCGCTCTACACGATGTTCACCACCGGCCGGCAGAACGCCACGATCAGCGACGCCAGGACACTGCGATCCCGAACCCCACCGCGGGCCAGATCGTGCAGGTTCCCGACCGACGCAACGGCTGGCACACGGTCAGTCTGCGCGAAGCCATGCGGGGTCCGGGCCAGCTCCTGGGCCCGACCGAATCAACACGAAGGGATATCGCGACGTCTGGTCGAACGACATCTCTGACGTGGCGATCAGCGCGCGCCTGCAGGAGGACAACGCCGAAGCGGCCGACTGGCAGGCGACCAAGGTCGCCAAGGGATGGACACACGGGCTGCCGCCCGGCGCGAGCGACATCGACGAATCGGACTTCGCGATCGGCACCCGGCGCGAGCAGGCCCGCAACATGCGCGTGTACGAGGGCAGCCTGACGAAGTCCGGCGAAGGGACCCTGTTCCTTGCCGGCTCGAACACCTGGCACGGGGAGAGCACGGTCCGCGGGGGCAAGCTCTCGGTCGTTGGCTCGCACGCGAGCCCCATCGATGTCCGAGGCGGGACGCTGGGCGGCGGTGGCAGGTGGCCGCCAGCGTCAACATCCTGGGTGGCGCACTGCAGCCCGGCCTCACGGCCGCGAGGCGGCACAGATCACGGACGTGCCCGTGGCTCCCGACAACTCCATGGACGTCGCGGGGACTTGCGCATCGACAGGCATGGTCGCTTCCTGACAACCATCTACTCCGACAGCGACTACACGAGTCTCCTGGCTGCAGGTGATCTGAGGTTGGACGGTGGCTTGTCGGTGGACGTGCAAGGGGCTCTGACCCGAGGGACCGTGTTGACGATCATGGACGGCAGCGCGATCCACGGCAGGTTCCGCGGGCTTGCCGAGGTGCTGTCCTGAACGCAGACGGCTACCGGTTCCGGGTGTCGTACAAGAACAGCAGCGTTACGTTGACCGTCGACCGCACGCCTCGTCACTAGTGCGCTCGGCGCACTAGACCTGCCTCCAGACGTCGATCTGGGCTCATGGAGACTCCACGCCCCTGAATCTGGGACAGCGCTATCCTGGGTCGAAACCGAGAATCGTCTCACGTGACAGGGGCACGGCGTGAGTTTGACGGGCATTTGCGCCGCGCTCGCGAGTGGGGCGCTGGCGTCGATCGTCGTCGGCATGCAACCCCTTGCGCAGGGGGATGACCAGGACGAGCCGACTGGGCTGTGGTCGACGAGCTTCTCCGCGAACCAGGGTGAGAAGGACTGCGGCGGGTTCCAGCTGGATGACAACGCCTTCTGCGTGGCCAACGACTCCCGCAACGGGCTCGAGGTCGGCGTGAAGTTCCAGACGTCGCAGAGCTGCAGATCACCGGGGTGCGGATCTACCGCGTCGACACCAAGACCGTCACGGCGTCACTCTGGGACTCCCAGGGATCACGCCTCGCCCAGGCGGACTTCTCGCCGGGCGCCGGCCACCGGTGGCAGGACGTGACCTTCGCCGATCCGGTGACGATAGTGCCGGGCAACACCTACATCGCTTCCTACTTCACCCCGCAGACGAAGTACGCGTTCAGCTACGACTACTTCGCCGAGTCGGCGCGGACCGTCGGCCCCATCACGGCGCTCCGGTCTACGGACGACAGCCCGAACGGCGTCTACTGCTACGACGACGCACAGTGCGGCTCTTTCCCGGTCCGTGGCAATCGCAGCACGAACTACTGGGTAACGCCGCTGTGGCAGGCGGCGGGGGCCGCTCCCAGCTCCACCGCCACGGCCACGCCGACGTCGACGGCCACGCCGACGATAGATCGGAGGCCTCCCAGGGTGAAGTCCGCCTCGCCCGCGCAGGGAGCACGTCGGGTCAAGGTCAGCAAGTCGGTCAAGGTGACGTTCTCCGAGGCGGTCCGGCGGTCAAGTCTCACGTCCTCGAGCGTCAAGCTGAAGCGGAAGGGCGGCGCCAAGGCGGTGGCGGCGAGACTGACGTACGACGCAGCGTCGCGGCGCGTGGTGCTGCACCCGAAGTCTCCACTGCGCCGGGCATCGACCTACCGCGTCGTGGTCACCACCGCAGTCCGTGACACCGCCGGCAACCGGCTCGACCAGGCTCGACGAAGGCAGGTCGCCAGCAGGCGGAGCTGGACCTTCCGTACCAGGTGACCGTCTTCCGGATGAGGCCTTGACAGACGCACTCAGCCTGCAGCGGATCGCCGCCTCGCAGCACCTCCGCCTCGCGCCCGACTCCGTCAGAGCGCCGGGTCGCACCAGCCGATCTGGACGACCTCGACGCCGCGCTCGCGCGTCCACAAGCGACCGCGGCCGGGCGGGAGAGCTGGGGCTTGATGGTGCCGATCAGGATGCCCTCGTCGCGGCTGCCCGAGAGCATCAGGCCAGGCATCGTCGCAAAGACCCACCCTTGGCAGACGTGGAGCAAAACCCCTGGACTGCAAGGCTGCGCGGGCTCAAGAGATCTCACCTCAGGGTTGCCGACCGTCGTGGACTAGCACGCTCCTGAGTTGATGGCGTCGGGATGCCCGACCAGATACGGTGTGCCTCCTGCACGATCGGGGAGGCTGTCATGGGGGAAAAGGGCAACGCGCTGTCCGTCGAGGAGCTCGGCGACACCGCGTTCATGGCCGGAGCAGGAGGCACGGTCGTGACCGTGCAGCTCCGAACTGGCACAGACGATCCAGGACAAGGTCGTCGACCGAGCGGCCGACCATCTCATCGACGAAGGACGCGAGCGTCTGCGCCGCGACGAGCCCGATGACCTCGATCCGACCGCGCCGGAGGACAAGGCACCTCGTTGAACCGGTCGCTCGACCGGCAGGTCGTGAGGCGCACCGCTACTCACCGCTGGGCCGGAGTCGAGCACGAGTACGTCGTCAACGGTCCCGACGGGCAGGTTGACTTCCGTGCGCTCATCGCCGACGTCGGTGCGGGAGTCCCCGGACTCGACCCCGGCGACCCCTCCGCTCGCAGGTTGTCGAGCGGTTCGGTGCTGACCGCTGACGGCCGCGAAGCCGAGGTCGCGAGTGCTCCGGTGCTGGTGCGGCCAGGTTTCACCCACGAGCTGGTCGGACACGGCGAGGAAGGCCGGCGACTGCTGAGATCGGCCCTCGGACCCTCGCACACCCTCGACGGTTTCTCGACGCACCTCAACGTCGAGGTCCGAGACGCCCACAGCGTCCGGACAGCGAGACGGTTCGTGTCTTCCCACGCCGTGCCGATGATGCTGCTGCTCGACCGCGCAGACTCCCCCGGACTTCTTGTCCGTCCCAGACGCGGGCGCTTGGAGCTCGGCGGTGAGTTCGTGGACGGCGATCGGCTCCGGGCTGCCGCTGTCTTCGCCACCGCCGCGACGTTGGCGCTCAAGCACCGCCCACCTCGCTCGCTGCGTTTGAACGGAAAGACCGAGGCAGCCCACGAGAGGTACGGCTTCTACGTCGACCGGCTGGCCTACGGGGGCGACCTCTACGCGACCGGCCGTTCCACGCGGTTGGGTGCCCGTACGGCCCAGCAGCAGCTGGAGCTGGTCTTGGACTGGAGTCGCCCAGCCGTCGTCGGACAGGTGTCCGCCGAGGAGCTTGCGCTGGTCGATGACGTCGTCGCCGGCCGGCGACCCCTCCCCCTGGAGGCCGGAGCCCTGTCAGTGACCGGTGAGCACGCTTCGGTCCCGGCCCATGATCAAGCCTTCGGCCAGGCGTTGCCCGAGCGTCGACGGTCGGGACTGACCATCACCGCGCGGATGGTCACCTGGCATTTCGTCGTCCTCGATGTCAATGGCCCCGCCGGGCAACGCATCCACGTCGGCGTCCCGGGCGCACGGCTCGAGGCATTCTTGCGTCAGCTCGACGCCGGCGAGCTGGACGCTTGGCTGCACGAGTTCCTCGGACGGGCCCATGCGCTGCCGGTGCTGGACTCGTCCGAGCAGACCCGATCGGTGGGGGCCTACCGCGCCCTCGGTAATCTGCGGAACCTCCTGCCCGGCGAGCGTAATCCGATCAGCGGCTTGGTCGGCGGCCCCGGCGGCCCGGGCAGCCGGGAACACAAGCACGACAGCCACTCGCCCGACCATGGCTCGTTCTCGTCCGGGGTCCTGAAGAGCAGGCGGCTCCTCGCGATCGCGGGCGCCTCTGCCGCGGTCGTGGCCGTGGTCGCCGGCACGGCCGCAGTCGTCGCGGCCACCGGATCGGATGACCCGACTCCAGAGTCGAGCGCGGTGAGCACACTCGGCGCCGACGGCACCGATCCTTCGTCCGCAGGCGCCGACCCTCCCGGTGACGAGGATCCCGCACCGGAGGTCACCGAGGACGAGACGACCGCCTCCGAGCCCACCACCGGCCAGCCGACGAAGGCCTTCTCCGGGACGTACGTCGGCCGGGTGGACTCCAAGGGATATCCCGGCTACGACGGCATCGACTTCACCGTGGCTTGCGCGGACGTGTGCACGGTCGCCAGCGCGCGACTCAAGCGGCCCCCCGTCGAAGCAGCCGGAACTCCTGCCGTTGGGCTCACCGGCACCTTCCCGGGCAAGGGGACGGTCTGCGACTTCGACGGTAGCTTCAGGTCGCCGATGGACTTCTCGTTCAGCTTCGTCGGAAAGGCCAGGCTCACGGGCGAGTTGTTCCAACCCGCGATCCCCACCACTGAGTGCCCGGGAGGTGGTGTCGACGCAGCTACACGGGGATGCCCCGCGGCACGACGTTCGACGGCCAGCTCGTGGAGGGCAACGGCCCAGGGTGATCCACCCATGGCGCGGCTGCGTCAGAGCGCCGGGTCGCACCAGCCGATCTGGACGACCTCGACGCCGCGCTCGCGCGTCCACAGGCGGCCCCGGCCGGGCGGGAGCGCCTGGGGCTTGATGGTGCCGATCAGGATGCCCTCGTCGGGGCTGCCGGAGAGCATCAGGCCCGGCATCGCCAGCTCGCGCATCGACTGCAGCACCGACTCGTACGACGCCCGGCCGGCGCCACCGGAACGGCGGGCGACGATCACGTGCAGGCCGACGTCGCGTGACTGCGCCATGAGTGGTTGGAGCGGCGCGACGGGTGAGCTCTGCTGGGTGGACACCAGGTCGTAGTCGTCGATGACGACGTAGACCTCGGCGCCCTTCCACCATGACCGGTTGCGCAGCTGGTCGGGTGTCACGTCCGGCCCGGGGATCCGGCTCTCGAGGTAGGTCGCGAGGTCCTTGATCGTGGGCGTCGCCTGGGTCGCCGACGTCAGGTAGTTGAGCTGGTAGTCCTCCGGCACCTCGCCCAGCAGCGTGCGCCGATAGTCGACGACGACGATCTGGGCCTCCTGCGGGGTGCGCGTCCGCACCACCTCGCGCAGGTAGGCGCGCAGCGTCGCGCTCTTGCCCGACTGACCGTCGCCATAGATGAGGAGGTGGGGCTGGAGATCGGGGTCGAGGCCGACCGGAGCCAGCTCCTTCTCGTTGATGCCGAGCAGGATCCGCTTGTCGTCGGGCCCGGCCTGGGCGACCAGCGCGTCGAGCCCGATGAGGTTGGGCAGCAGCCGCAGCTTGGGCCCCTGCGGTCCCTTCCAGGCCGCGCTGACCCGCTTGATCAGGTCCTCGATGCCGTCACCGAGGTTCTCGGTGTCGGGGTTGCCGTCGATGCGCGGCAGCGCGGCGAGGAAGTGCAGCTTGCCCGGCACCAGACCGCGGCCGGGTCGGCCCGCCGGCACCAGCCCGGCGACCTTGCGGTCGATCTCGGAGTCGAGCGGGTCGCCGAGCCGCAGCTCGAGCCGGCTGCCGAACATGTCGCGCATCGCGGCCCGGAAGTCGGCCCATCGGCCGCTGGCCACCACCAGGTGGAAGCCGAAGGTCAGGCCCCGGCTGGCCAGCTGCTGCAGGTGCAGCTCGAGGTCGTCGAAGTCGGCGCGCAGCGTGCTCCAGCCGTCGACGACGAGGAACACGTCGCCGTAGCCGTCGTCGACCCGGCCCTGTGCTCGCCTGCTGCGATAGGTCTCGATGGAGTCGATGCCGTGGGCCCGGAAGTAGGCCTCGCGGCGGTCCACGATGCCGGTGACCTCGGCGACGATGCGGCGTACGACGTCGGGCTCGGAGCGGCTGCCGATGCCGGCGACGTGCGGCAGGTCGGCCATCGGCGAGAAGGCGCCGCCTCCGAAGTCCATGACGTAGAACTGCGACTCCAGCGGCGTGGTCGTCAGCGCCATGCTCGTCACCATCGTGCGCAGCAGCGTGCTCTTGCCGCTGCGCGGACCGCCCACCACCACCGAGTGGCCGGATGCGCCGGCGAGGTTGATCGTCAGGGTGTCGCGGCGCTGCTCGCGCGGCCGGTCGACGGTGCCGAGCGGGAGCACCAGCCCGCCGAGCTTGCGCCACTCGGGCGAGACGAGGCCGAGCACGGGATCCTCGATCAGGTCGGCCATCAGGTCGTCGAGGGTGTCGGGGACGTCGAGCGGCGGCAGCCACACCTGGTGGGCGGCCGGGCCGTGACCCTCCATCCGCTCGACCGCGACGTCGAGCAGCGAGTCCTGCTCGCCCTGCGGCGCCTCGACGACGGGCTCGGGCTCGTCCTGCCGCGGCGGCTCCAGGGTGAGCACCTCGGAGATCGTGAAGGGCAAGATGCCGTGCACCTGACCGCCCTCCTCGAGCCGCGGCCGGGCCCGCATCGTCGGCGGCCCCGAGACGTACGCCGCCTTGAACCGCAGCAGCGTCGACTGGTCGGGCTTGAGGAACCCGAGGCCCGGCACGGGCGGCAGCTCGTAGGCGTCGGGAACGCCGAGCACGCCGCGCGACTCGGCCGCGCTGAACGTGCGCAGGCCGACGCGGTAGGACAGGTGCGACTCCAGCCCGCGCAGCCGGCCTTCCTCGAGCCGCTGCGACGCCAGCAGCAGGTGCAGACCGAGCGACCGGCCGAGCCGGCCGATGGCCACGAACAGGTCGATGAACTCGGGCTTGGCCGTCAGCATCTCGGAGAACTCGTCGACCACGATGAACAACGACGGCAACGGCTCGAGCGCCTCGCCGGCCGCCCGGGCCTTCTCGTAGTCGCGGATCGAGGCGTAGTTGCCGGCCTGGCGAAGCAGCTCCTGGCGGCGCACCATCTCACCCGACAGGGCGTCCTGCATGCGGTCGACCAAGGTGAGCTCTTGAGCCAGGTTGGTGATCACCGCCGAGACGTGGGGCATCTCCGACATCCCGGCAAAGGTGGCGCCGCCCTTGAAGTCGACGAGCACCATGTTGAGCTGCTCGGGGGAGTGGGTCATCGCCAGCCCGAGCACGAGCGTGCGGAGGAACTCGGACTTTCCGGAGCCGGTGGCGCCGATCACCAGGCCGTGCGGACCCATGCCCTGCTGGGCCGACTCCTTGATGTCGAGGTAGATCATCGCGCCGCCGTCGCCGAGGCCGATCGGCACCCGCAGCCGGTCGCGCGCCGGCCGCTGCCGCCAGGCCATCGCGGGGTCGAAGGTGAACACGTCGCCGAGCCCCAGCAGGTCCATGAAGTCGCTGGGGCCGGTGATCTCGCCGCTGGCGGTGTCGGAGACGCCGGCGGTCACGACGTGCAGCGGGGTCAGCCGACGGGCGAACGCCTCGGCCGTCGCCTGGTCGCACTGGTCGGCCAGCGCCCGCACGGGCGCCTCGCGCACCCGCAGCGCGGTGAGGGCGGGACGACCGTTCTCGGCCGGCTCGCTCGCGTCGAAGAGCAGCCGGAGGCAGGACGCGTCGTCGAGCTCGTCCCAGCGCGCCGGCAGGTCGAGGACCGTCACCCCGTGCAGCCCGTCGGGCGGTACGACGTGGTTGCCGGGCGGCAGGAAGCCGCCGTCGACGACGAACAGCAGGTGGGGTGTGGCGGGACGTTCGTCGGCACCGAACCGGGGTCGCTCGCTGAGGTCCGGCGGCAGCAGCGTGGCCAGGTCGTTGAGCGACGTCGACACCATCCGCATCGGTCCGACCGCGTCGCTCTGCTGGGTCGACTGGGCGTGCGGCAGCCACTTCACCCAGTCCCAGTGGGCGAGGTTCTGCTCGGAGGTGAGGACGGCGACCTCGAGGTTCTCCGGCGACTGGAAAGCTGTCGCGCTCGCGATCATCGCCCTGGCCAGAGACCGTGCCTCGTCCTCTGGGCCGCACACCTCGACGCGGTCGAAGGCTCTCAGGTCGATCGACGCGGGCAGGCCCGGCAATAGTCGGTGCACGACCAGCAGCCGGTGCAGCGCCGAGGCGGCCGCCGGGTCGACCTGGTCGACCACCGTCGTCTCGGGAGCCACCAGCTCGAGGGCGAGGGGCTGGGAGCACAAGCCGTATCGGACGTGCAGGAACCCGGGATCGGAGGAGTGGTGCTCCCAGATGCGGGACCGTTCCTCGGCCAACGAGGGCAAGGCACTCGGCGCCGGGTGGTGCCAGGTCAACGCCCGACGCTGCTGGTCGGCCGCGTCGCGGGCCACCTTGCGGACGTTGGCGAGGTAGCGCAGGTACTCGGTGCGTGAGCCCGTCAGGGCCTGGGCGCGCTGTTTTCGCTGCCGGTCGATCTGCACGATGATGAAGCCGACCGTGGCGAACAGGAACATGCCCGCCGCGAGATAGCTACGACCGCCGCCCGCACGACCACCCATGCTGGCGACCAGCACGATCGAGCCGAGGCTGCCCAGCATCGGGATGGCGTTCATCAGCACGCCGCTCGCGCCTTCGTGCTGCTCGAGGGCCGGCGGTGCCTGCAAGACGATCTCGCCGGTGGGCATCTCGGGCTGGTCGAGGCGGCCGCCGCGAAGCGTCGTGGTCACTGACGTGTGCCCCCTGTTACCGAGAGTTGCGGGCCGAGAGTGGTGTCGGTCGCTCGATGATAGGCGGGCGCCCGTCTCGATGGCAGCGAGCGACTACCCTGCCGGACATGGCGGGGCTGCAGAGCGGAAGGCGCGACAGCCTCGCCCTCACCGTGCACGGGCCTCTCGGATCGGTCGACCTCGTGGTCCCGCCAGAGGCCGCAGCCACCGACGTCGCCCGCGAGTACGCCGCCCAGTCTGGCCTCGGTTCGATCCCGCTGATCTTCACCGAGCTCGGCGAGCCGCTGTCCCCCGACACCCCGCTCGTCGAGGGCGGGGTCGACACCGGCGACGTGCTCGTCGCCACCACCTCGGTCTATCGCGCACCCACCCGCAAGCGAGCCCACAAGCCCGCGCGTCGGCGTACGGAGGCGGGGCCGATCTCGGTGCTGTGGGTGTGCCTCGCGGCGGCCGCGGCCGTGCTGGGCGGCTGGTGCGCCGCGCACTCGGTCTCGCAGCGACACCAGGACATTGCTGTCGACCTGCTGCTGGCCGGTGCCGTGCTGGGTGTGCTGCCCATCGGCGCCTACCGGCACGTCCGGGCGCTGGCCGCTCCGGCCTTTGCCGGGGCGGCGGCGTTTGCCCTGGTCTGGGACGCCGACCAGGAGAAGCTGCCGCTGGTGCTGGGGATCGCCGGACTCGCGGCAGCCGTCGCTGCCGGCATCGCCCGCGCCCTGGACGACGGCACCGACGCGGCTGCCCGGGTCTGGATGGTCACCGGCGCCGGCCTCTTCGCCCTCACGGGGCTGGCCACGCTGTTCGACGTCGCGCCCCGGGCCACCTGGTCGCTGCTGCTCGTGCTGGCGATGCTGGCCGCGCGGGTGGTCCCGGCGATGGCGGTCGACGTGCCCGACAACTTCCTGATCGACATGGACCGCCTCGCCATCACGGCCTGGTCGGCGCGCGAGCGGCCACGCAGCCGGCGGGGCCGGGTGGTCGTGCCCGAGGCCGCGGTGGTCGCCGTGGCCACGCGCGGCTCGGCGATCATCAGCGCGACGGCCGCGGCAATCCTGGTGGTCTCCGCCCTGTCGGCGCCGTTGCTGCTGGAAGCCGCCGACCTGCCGATCGACCGCATCGGCGCCCGGCTGCTGGTGTTCCTGTGCGGTGGTGGCCTGCTGCTCAGCGCCCGCAGCTATCGACACTCGGCCGCCCGTGCGCTGCTGCGGCTCGCGGGCCTCGCCTGCTGGGCCGCGCTGACGTGGGCCATGGTCCCGGTGCTCAGCGACTCGCAGTGGCTGACGGTGGGCGTGGTCGCCGTACTGCTGGCCGGCCTGCTCGTGGTCGTCGCCGTCGCGACCGGTCGGGGCTGGCGCTCCGCCTGGTGGGCGCGGCGTGCCGAGGTGGCCGAGAGTGTGTGCGGATCGTTCGCCATCGCGTCGCTGGTCGTCTCCGCCGGCTTCTTCCGCACCCTGTGGGAATTGACTTCGTGATGTTTAGGCCGCTACGGGCCGGGTAGACCTGGGGTGTCCCGATCGACCAAGAAGGCGAGAGGGAATCGGGATCCAAGAACAGTTCGCACGAGCTCGGGTGGCAGCTGCCGCTCCGGGAGATTCAGGAGGAGGAGCGACATGGCTGCTGCAGATGGCCAGGGCATCCAGATCGTCGATGGTGGGCTCACCCATATCGGCGACCGCATCAACACCGCGCAGGCCGAGTTCAAGAAGCTGAGCGCGATGCTGTCGAGTCAGCTCGAGAGCATGCCACAGAGGTGGCAGGGCGCCGGCGGCATGGCTTTCGGCAAGCTGCACGTCGAATGGCAGACCCGTCAGGGCGAGATCACCAAGGCGCTCCAGCTCTTTGAGGACTCGCTCTCCACCACGCAGAAGGACGCGTCGGTCAACGACGAGACCCAGAGCGGCAGCATGTTCCAGATCAACAAGAACCTCGAGCAGGTCTGAGCCGAGGACGAAGGGTAAGGGGACAAGACAATGCTTGTAGTCGACCACAAGTCTCTCGACGAGGCCGCGGGCAACATCATCCAGACCGCCAACCAGCTGCGCGGGGCGCTCGACACCATGGCCGCCGAGGTCAAGCCACACGTGGACGCCTGGGGCGGCCAGGCGAAGGAGGCCTTCTACGAGGCCAAGAACCGCTGGGACAGCCAGATGGACGGCATGATCCTGCTGCTCAACCAGGCCGGCCTCCAGGTGGACACCTCCAACGCCGAATACATCAGCACTGACGCCAAGAGCGCGCAGGGCTTCAACATCAAGGCCTGATGCCAGGTCCCAGGTCGCACTTGACCAGGTCCACGAGGGCCGGCAGCACAGCTGCCGGTCCTCGAGGCCCCTCCGCACGCCGGCGCGCCGACGCCGCCACCGCAACGAAGGCAACCCGATGATCAACTTCACGGCCGTCCTCGAGACGATCCTCGAAGCCGCCAATCTCCAGGGCTACCGCCTCGACCCAGCCGACATCACCCGCGCGGCCAAGGACCTCGAGGAGGCCCAGACCTTCCTCGCGCAGCACGGGCTCCAGGGCAAGACCGACGCCCCCGGCAAGTTCGGCAGCTCCGAGCTGGGCGGCGCGATGAGCTATCAGCACGAGCGGGTCTACGGCATCATGTCGCGCGCCCTCGACACCGTGGCCACCGATCTCGGCGCCTTCTCCGACAGCATCCTCTCGGCCGCCAAGAAGGCCGAGGAGACCGACGCCGACGCGGGCGTCTTCCTGACCACCTTGACCCAGAAGGTCGAGAGCAGCGGGCTGCACAACCACCACGGCGGGGCGCTCAACCATCCCGCCGGCAACGCCCCCGGAAACACCGGGGAGACTCCGGGAGAGAACAATGTCGGGTAACGAGGAGGCCAGGCTCCGCTCCCTCGTCGCGGGTGCCGACTGGCAGCCGCTGAGCGACGAGCTCGACCACTGGTCCAACGCCGCCGACCGGCTCGAGAAGGTCGCCGAGAGCCTGCTGAAGGTCGCGGCACCCGTGGCCGACAACCTCGGCAAGAAGACCGTCGACGCCGCTCTGCAGGCGTTCACCGAGGTGGGCAACAAGGTCAACGGCCACGCCCAGGACATCCAGGACATCCACGACGCGTTGCACACCGCGATCTACGCGCTCAAGCCCGCCCAGCACCTCAACACCAAGCTGGCCGGCAACCCGATGGGTGACCCGCCCACCTTCCCGCCCGACGCCGTCAACGACGACGACACCATCGACAAGGGCAAGCTCAACAAATACCAGACTGAGAAGAAGTCCTACGACAGCGCCGCGGCCGACCGCGAGACGCAGTCGAAGGCGAAGGCTGACGCGATGGAGCACGCCTATCACGAGGCGATCGCGGTGCTCAAGAAGGTGCCCGACGACAAGACGCCGGAGGTGGCTGGTCCCGGTGGGACCGGTGGCTCCTCGACCGGTGGGCAGGCCCCGAGTGTTCCAGGCGGTACGACGCCGGGCGTCCCGGCCGACCCCCACACACCGCACACGCCCCACGTGCCCACGGACCCCCACCCGCATCCGCCGCACGTGCCGGAGCCGCCGCACGACCCCGGCCTGCCGCCGCACGACCCTCACGTGCCCACGCCGCACACTCCCTACCAGCCGACGCCCCACGACCCCTACGTGCCGGGCCACACGCCGGGCCATCCCGGCTACCCGGGCCACGGCGGCCTCGACCCCTACTCGACCGGGCACGGCTCGGGCTACACACCGAGCGGCGGCTACTCGCCCAGCGGTGGCGTGGCCCCGACCCCCGGTGGGCCCGGGTCGCTCAGTGCTCTAGCGGTGGGCGGTGCGGCCGGAGCCGGTGTGCTCGGCGGCTTTGCGGGCGGCATCCGTGGCGCCGGCCTGGCAGCAGGCGCGGGCGCAGGCGGCCTGCGATCGGGCGGCGTCCTCGGCTCCACCGGACGCGGTGTCGGCTCGGCTCGCGGTTCCCTTGGTGGCCGCGGCGGCGTCGGCGGAGCGGCCGGAGCAGCCGGCTCGACCACCGGTCGAGGTGCGAGCGGTCGTGCTGGCTCTCGGGCCGCGGGTTCACGTGGCGCGGCCGGGGGCCGCGGTGCTGGTGGGGGCGCGGGTGCCGGTGCTGCCGGCGGGCGCGGCAAGGACAAGAACAAGAAGAAGCAGCCCCCGACCGTCGAGCTGTTCGACGAGGACTCCGACTGGATCGACGACGAGGGCGCGAGCTCCGGAGTGATTGACTGACCCCCCACGCCCCCACCCGGCAGGAGGTCAGATGAGTCAGGCGCCGCCGAGCGCATCCGGCCTGGTCCGGATCACCGTGGCCTCCGGGACGCGACGGGTCGACCTCGTCCTCCCGGGTGCCGTCCCGGTGGCGGAGCTCGTTCCGGAGCTCGCGCGCAGCGTGGGTCTGCTCGACGCGACGACGGTCTACGGCGGCTACCGCCTGGTCACCGTCGACGGCCGTGAGCTCGCCACCGACGCCGGTCTGACGATCCAGGGCGTGGAGGACGGCGGAGTCGTCACCGTGACCGCGGGCGTGTCCGATCCGAGCCCGCGCGTCTACGACGACGTGGTCGAGGCCATGGCCGACGTGGTCGAACGCGACCTCAAGCCGTGGTCGCCCGAGACCGGTCGGCGTACGGCCCTGTGTGCCGCCGGCCTGCTGATGGCGCTCGGCGCACTGGCCCTGCTGATCCAGCACGAGTCGACCGTGGCGGTGGCCGCTGCTGGCCTGGTGGCCCTGGCGCTGGTGGTCGGCGCGATCGTGCTCTCCCGGGGCCAGGACGAGCCGGACGCCGCCGTCGCCGTGGCCTGGATGGGCGCGGGCTACGCCGCGATCGCGGGCCTGATGTATGCCTGGGGTGACCCCTTCTTCGGCTATCCCGTGGCGGCCGCCGGCGGGGCGGCGATGGTCGCCGGTCTGGTCGCCCTGATCGGGCTGGGCGAGGGTCGCACCCTGGTCATCCCACCCATCCTGGTCGGCGCCATCTTCCTGGTCAGCGGCCTGGCCACCGAGCAGTTCGACCTCGACCCGGCCGTGGTGCTCACCAGCACGCTGGTCTTCGTGGTGCTGGTCGGCAGCGTCTTTCCGTGGCTCGCGCTCGGCGCCACCGGCACCAGCGTCGACCAGCTCTACACCGTCGCCGACATCACTGCCGACCCCGACGACATCGACCCCGACCAGGTCGGCGCCGACGCACGCACCGCCCACGAGATCCTGGTCGCCGTCTCGGCCACCGTAGGGCTGCTGCTCGTCCTGGTGGCGCCGCTCGCCGTCTCGATGGGTGTCGCAGGCACGATCCTCGCGGTGATGGCCTGCCTCGTGGTGATGCTGCGCACCCGCCAGTACCGCACCGGGGCCGAGGTGCTGGTCGGCCTCGTCTCCGGCGTGCTCGGGCTGCTGTCCGTGGGCGCCGCGATGCTGTGGCTGCACCCCGACTGGCGGCCGGTCGCGGCCGTCGCGCTCTCGGCCACCGGCGCCTTCCTGCTGGCCGCCACCCTGCTCCCCGCCACCCCGTCCGTACGCCGCGGCCGGTTCGGCGACATCGCCGAGTCCGCGGCGCTGTTGTCGATGCTCCCGCTCCTCGTGATCGCCACCGGTCTCCTGTCGGCCGTCCGCGGCGGTTCGTGACCGATGGCCACCAAGCGCGACCTCGTCGAGGCGCACGCCTACAGCCGTCGCCGGTTGATCACGGCGTTCGTCTCCGGCGCTCCAGGTGGGCGAGAGGTCGAGCCCGCCCGGCCGGGCCGAGCCCTGGTCGGCGGCATCGCGCTGGCGCTTCTTGTGGTCGCCGGCGGCGCGGTCACCGGTCTGCTCCTCGGCCGTGACGAGGCCGACTGGAAGCAGCCCGGCCTGGTGATCTCCAAGGACCGCGGCCAGCCCTACGTCGTGACGATCCCCGACTCGGGCGAGCTGGTGATCCGGCCGGTCATCAACATCACCTCGGCGCGGTTGATCCTGGGCTCGGAGAGCTCGCCGACGATCGTGTCCGACGAGGCCATCAACGCTGAAAAGATCGGGGAGCCGATCGGCATCCTGAACGCCCCGGCCAACATCCCCGACCCCGACGACCTCGTCGAGTCGGGCTGGACTGCCTGCACCGGCGGCACCTCGGGTGTCCGGCTCCAGGTCACGACCAGTCCGGGTGTCGCGCCCGCCAAGGATGCCGGCTTCCTGGTGGAGAGCAACGGCGTCCGCTACGTCATCGCGCTGGGTGCTTCGGGAGCCGGGGAGCAGCCCAGCGCCTACCTCTACCGGCTGCCGGCCGACGCAGGCGGGCAGGACAACATGCTCCGCGACCTCGGGCTGAGTGTCGGTGCCGATGCGATGCCGGTGACCTCCGACTGGCTGTCGTTGTGGCCGGTCGGCGGGGCCCTCGAGTGGGAGACGTTCGGCATCGCCGGCGCGGGCCGCCCGGTCGACTACGCCGGAGCCGACTCCGGAGTGCCCGCCGACGCACGCGTCGGCGACATCGTGACGACCCCCGCAGAGAGCGTGGTGCTGGCCGCCAAGGGTCCGGTCCCGCTCACTGACTTCGCCCTCGCGGTGCTGCGCAACTCCCAGGTCGAGGGCGCGCCGGCGCGCGAGCTGCAGTCCGACCAGATCACCTTCGCCCACCTCGCCCCCGACCGGAGCGCGCACTGGCCCGAGACGACACTGGCCCAGGTCCGCGGCGAGTACTGTGCCGAGCTCGTCACCGACGCCGGCCAGGTGCCGGTCGTCCAGCTCGGCGTACGGCCGGAGCCGGAGGCCTCCTCGGCCGAGGTGCCGCCGGGGCAGCGCTCCGTCGACGTGATCACCGGCGGCGGTGCCTACGTGCTGTCCGGGAGCTGGGCCGACACCGTCGACGGGTCTCCCTTCATCATCGACTCCAACGGGGTGAGCTATCCGCTCGTCGGTCCCGAGGCCGCCGACAAGCTGGGCTTCGGCGACTTCCCGGTTCCCGTGGTGCCCGATACCTGGGTCAAGCTCTTCGACCGGGGCGTGAACCTGTCGGTGGCCGACGCGCTCTGCCCGCCCGTGCGACCGAGCGGCGAGCCGTGCGAATAGGCCTCGCCCGGCCGGCAGTGGCGCTGGCCCTCCTGGCGATCGTCCTGCCGGCACCGGCGCTGGCCCGGCCGGCGCTCGACTCCGTGCTCTGCGGCGACGTGGTCGACGACGTCGTGCACACGACCGACGACAGCGCGCCACTCGAGCGGCTGCGGATCAAGGAGGCCCAGGCGCTGGTGAAGGGCGGCGAGCCCGGCGCCGGCGTCAACGTCGCCGTCCTCGACTCCGGCGTCTCCCGCCAGGGAGGACAGATTCCCGTGGTGGGCGGCATCAGCATCACCGGCCGCACCGAGATCGACGACCCGCACGGCACGGCCGTCGCGTCGCTGGTCGCCGGCGCCACGCGGCCGGGCGGCAGGTTGCTCGGCGTGGCACCGGGCGTCGGCATCGTCGACGTACGCGTGTACGACACCTCGGGCGACGAGGACGACGAGCGCCAACCACTCACATCCGGCTCGTTGGCCGCGGGGCTGACCTGGGTCGCCGAGCACGCCCGCGACCTGAACATCAAGGTGGCCAACGTCTCGCTGGCGGTCGCCGCCGACGACGCGCTCAAGCAGGCCGTCGCGGCGGCCCGCGAGGCCGGGGTCATCGTGGTTGCCGAAACCGGATCGCGCACCGGGGTCGGACCGATGGCGGCCTTCCCCCAGCCGGTGCCGGGAGAGGACGTCGCGAAGGCGGTCTTTCCTGCGGGCTACCTCAACGACGTCATCGGGGTGAACGCGACCGCAGGCGGCAGCGACGGGAGCGACGCGTCACTCAGCGTGGCCTCGAGCTCGGCGACCGATGTGGCTGCGCCGACCTACGGCGCGGTCGTGGTCGCCGTCAACGGCAGCACCTGCACCCTCCAGGACATCAACACCAGCTGGGCCGCCGCGGAGGTCAGCGGCGTGCTGGCCCTGCTGTGGGCGCGGTTCCCCGACGACAACCCCGACCAGATCACCGCCCGCCTCCTGGCCACTGCCTCCGGGACGATGGACAACCCCACCCGCCTGACCGGTGCGGGCGTCGTGCAACCGGTGGAGGCGCTGACCCGGCCGCTGCGGCCGAGCAAGGAAGGCAAGGTCTCCGACACCCGCTCCGCGCGCGACGAGAACCCGCGGGCTCGGGCGCCCGAGCCGGAGGTCGACAACCTGGCTCCGCTGCGGCACACCGCGCTGTGGGCGGCGCTGGTCGGCGGCGCGGCGCTGCTGCTGGCGCTCTTGCTCCGCCCTGTGCTGGCGCGCCGCCGCGACTGAACGCGGCCGACGATGATTCGGCTCTGCCCGAACCGTGTGAACCGTCGGCGATGGTCTGGCGACGATGCTGCCGTGAGCCGGTCGGACTGAGGAGGTCGTACGACATGACCACGCCCACCATGACCCCCGCAGACATCAGAGGCCCGCTGACGGTCTCGGCGAGGAATCCGCGCTACTTCACGCACCGTGACGACGACACCGGTCGTGCCGTCTACCTCACCGGTTCGCACATCTGGAACAACCTCCACGACGGGATGGGCCCGGCGGTGGACGCGCCTCCCGAGCCGGAGATGATGGACTTCGACCGCTACCTGGCCTTCCTCACCGAACGCCGCCACAACTTCATCAGGCTCTGGCGCTGGGAACAGTTCCAGTCGCAGGCCGCCGGCGGCGAGTACCACCTGAACATGAGCCCGCAGCCGTGGGCGCGCACGGGTCCCGGCACGGCGAAGGACGGCCAGCTGCGGTTCGACCTCGATCGGTTCGACGACGCCTTCTTCGACCGCCTCCGTGAGCGCGTGACGAAGGCCGGCCAAGCCGGGATCTATGTCGGTGTGATGCTCTTCGACGGGTGGGCGCTGCACCTGAGCCCCGCGCCCGACCACATCGAGGGACACCCCTTCTATGCACGCAACAACGTGAACGGCGTCAGCGCCACGTCGATCGACGACCTACAGGTGCTGCCGCTCGACGCGCGGGTGCAGGCGCTGCAAAGGCGTACCTCCGCAAGGTCGTCGACACCGTCCACGACCTGCCCAACGTGCTCTGGGAGGTCGCCAACGAGTCGACGGGTGACGGGCAGCTGCCCGACGAGTTCGCGGCGTACCTGGGCTTGGCGGAGGCGCCGGTTCTCGGCGACTCGACCGAGTGGCAGTACTGGGTCATCGACGTCGTCAAGGACCACGAAACCGACAGCGGCTACGACTCCCATCCGATCGGGATGACGATGCAGTTCCCGGTCGCCGACCAGCCCAGGGTCAACGAGCCGCTGCTGCGCAGCCGGGCCGAGTGGATCTCGCCCGGCTACGACGACGAGACCTTCGCCGACGGCAGCCACCCGATGGAGCCCGGGTCTCCGCCGTCGCACTGGTACGCCGACCCGCCGGTCGCCGACGGGGCCAAGGTGGTCATCAGCGACTCGGATCACTACGCCCCGGGGCACGGCGAGGCGCTGTGGGCCTGGAAGTCCTTCCTGCGCGGCCATCACCCGATCCTGATGGACTTCGGGCTGATCGCCGGGCTCGAGCCGGGCGCAAGACCCGAAGACGGGGACTCGTTCGAGGCGTTCGAGCCGGGCCGCCGGGCGATGGGTGACACGCGTTCGTACGCCGAACGGATATCGCTGGTCGACACCGAGCCGCGGCGCGACGTCGCGTCGACCGGCTACGCGCTGGTCAGCCCGGGTCACGAGTACCTGGTCCTCGAGCCCAACGGTGATGGGACGGCGTTCACGGTCGCGCTCGACCAGGGGCGATACGCAGTCGAGTGGTTCGACGTGTCTGCTCGCGCCACGCGAGACGGCGACCCGGTCACGGTCGACGAGGACGGACCCGTGGAGTTCGAATCGCCGTTCACAGGGAGTCCGGCTGTCCTCTATCTGTCGCGTCGCGACAGCTAGGGCATCGAGACGAGATCGGCGAGCAGGCCCTCCACGCGAGCCCTGATCTCGTCGCGGATCGGGCGGACCGTCTCGAGGTCCTGACCCGCCGGGTCGTCGAGCACCCAGTCCTCGTAGCGCTTGCCGGGATAGAAGGGGCATGCGTCTCCGCAGCCCATCGTGACGACGACGTCTGACTCCTGGACGGCCTCGGGCGTCAGCACCTGGGGCCTGACGCCGGCGATGTCGATGCCCTCCTCGGCCATCGCGGCGACGGCGACGGGGTTGATCCGATCGCCGGGCTCCGAGCCGGCTGAGAGCACCGTGACCCGGTCACCGCCGAGGTGTCGCAGGTAGCCGGCGGCCATCTGGGAGCGGCCGGCGTTGTGGACGCAGACGAAGAGCACGCTGGGCCGGTGGACCATCGAGTCGGTCATGCGGCGGCACCTTCCGTGCGGCTCTGGGCGGGCGACCGGTCGTCGTACAGGAGACGGGCGAGGAGCAGGCCGACCGCGCCGCCGACGAGCTGCATGACGACGAACATCGGCACGGAGCTGGGCGCGATGCCCGCGAAGGTGTCGGACAACGTGCGGGCAACGGTGACGGCGGGGTTGGCGAAGCTGGTGGACGACGTGAACCAGTACGCCGCCGCGATGTAGCCGCCGACCGCAAACGCGACGTTCTGGGGCCGACCCGAGCGGGCGGTGCCGAGGATCACGAGTACGAGTCCGAGCGTGGCGACCACCTCACCCAGCCAGAGGCCGCCGCCGCTGCGATCTTGGGTAGACACGGTGACGGCGTCGAGGCCGAACATGAGGTTGGCCGTGACGGCGCCGAGCACGCCACCCGCGAGCTGAGCCAGGATCATCAGCGTGGCCTTGGGGGCCGGCACCCGATGGAGGACCACCTCGACGAGCGAGACGACCGGGTTGAAGGCCGCCGAGACCGGGTGCAGCGCCAGGATCAGCGCGACCAGCACGGCGCCGGTGGCGATGCTGTTGACGAGCAGCTGGAGGCCGACGTCGGCGGTGAGCCGGGCGGCCATGATGCCGGAACCAATCACGGCCGCGACGAGGAACGCCGTACCGACGAGCTCGGCGACCACCTGGCGGACCAGGGTCACGCGGCGACCCCGCCGAGGAGGGTCGCGAGGTCGGCCAGGGCCTCGGTGCGGGCGCGGTAGTAGACCCAGACCCCGCGCTTGGTGCGGTCGAGCAGGCCGACCTCGTGGAGCACCTTGAGGTGGTGGCTGATGGTCGGCTGGGAGAGGTCGAAGGCGTCGTTGAGGTCGCACACGCACGCCTCGCCGTCGGCATGCGAGGCGACCAGCGAGAGCAGCCGGAGCCGCACCGGGTCGGCGATCGCCTTGAGGAGCGGGGCGATCCGATCGGCCGCGTCGGCGCTCAGCGGCTCCTGGACGAGCGGTGAGCAGCACGCCACGGTCTGGACAGGCGTGAGCGTTAGAACAGAGTTCGACATGCGTCTATATTGACAGTTGTCGATGTCTGGGTGCAACATCCGCCATAGATAGACATCCATCGATATCTAGGAGAGACCATGGCGCGCATCCAGCTGGCCCTCAACGTCGACGACCTCGAGGCCTCGATCGCCTTCTACAGCAGGCTCTTCGACACCGAGCCGGCGAAGGTCAAGCCCGGCTACGCAAACTTCGCGGTCGTCGAACCGCCGCTCAAGCTGGTGCTGATCGAGAACCCCGGCCAGGGCGGCTCGGTCAACCACCTAGGCGTCGAGGTTGCGGACACCGAGACCGTCGACAGCACGCAGGTCCGCCTGGCGGCCGCAGGCCTCGCATCGACCGACGAGCGGGCCCAGACCTGCTGCTACGCCAAGCAGGACAAGTTCTGGGTCGAGGGGACTCCCAACGGCGAGCAGTGGGAGGTCTACACCGTGCTCGAGGACTCCGAGACGTTCGGCGGCACGGAGCAGGCCGATGCGCGCTGCTGCGGAGGCACGGCAGAGGAGCTCGAGCTGCAGCCGACGGCCACCGCCTGTTGCTGAACGGTCAGCCCTGGCGGGTGCGGACCCAGCGCGCGTTGACGACCACGTTGGCCTGATAGCCGCCGCGCGCCGCGTCGTACGCGCCACCGCAGGTGATCAGGTTCAGCGTGCGGCCGCCCTTGGCGGCGTAGATCTGGCGAGCCGGGAACTGCTCGTTCGGAATGGTGCGGATCGACCGCACCTGGAAACGCACGGACGAGCCATCGGCGAGCTGGACGTCCACGACGTCGCCCTGGTTCAGGGTGCGCAGTCGATAGAACACCGCGGGACCCTCATCGGAGTCGACGTGACCGAGGATGACCGCCGAGCCCACGGCACCGGGCCGGGTCCCCAGCCGGTACCAGCCCGCCAGGTCGGGATCCGTGGGCACCTCGACGGTGCCGTCGCCATTGAGCCCAAGGCCTCCGAGGACGCTGCGTACGCCGATCGCGGGAATGCTGATCGCGACCGGCCGTGCGGGCGCGCCCGCTGCGTGGCGAGCCGACCCCACGGATGTCGATCCGCTCGTGGCGGACGGGAGGTTCGAACTGCCAGTACCTGCGGATTCCGCACCATCTGGAGATGACCGGTCCGCCCAGATCACCAGGCAGCAGACCGCGGTCAGCAGCAGGACGAGAGCCGCGGACCGCCAGATCGCGACGCGTCCGCGGCCCATGGTCACGCGCGCCGCTGTTGTGTCGACGGCGCGGACTTCCTCCGGCCGAGAATCCCAGCACCCGCTGCTCCCACGAGGGAGAGCAAGCCCATGAAGAGCCAGGTGTTGGCGCCGCTCGAGGCGGCGTCAGCATTTCCGGTGCCGGGGTGCCCTGTCGGGATCGGGGGCGTCCCCGGGCCACCCGGGCTGTTCGGACCGCCCGGGCTCTCCGGGCCGCCAGGACTGTTCGGGCCGCCAGGACTGCCAGAACCGCTGGGGCCTCCCGGGCCACCTTCAGTGGTGGTGGGTGTGGGACCACCGGGGCCACCGCCCGTGCCGGTGGCCGTCGGTCCGGGAGACCCAGGACCGGTCGGAGTGGACGTACTGGTGGCCGTCGACGTGGGTCCGGACGTCGCGGTGGGCGCGACCGTCGCTGTCGTCGGGGGCGGGGACGTGGGGGCGATGCAGCCTTCGTTGGTGATCACGTTGGTGTCCAGGGTGACCGCGCCATTCCTGGCAAGCGCGCTTCCCTGGAGGGTGGCACCGGTCTGCATCGTGATGCTGGTCAGCGCCAGCACGTTGCCGACGAAGTTGGTCCCGACGCCGATCGTCGCGGAGCTGCCGACCTGCCAGTAGACGTGGCAGGCCTGCGCGCCACCGACGAGCGCGACCGTGCTGTTGCTCGCGCTGATCAGGGTCGAACCGGCCTGGAAGATGAAGACCGCGGCGGGATCGCCTTGGGCATCGAGGGTCACGGTGCCGCTCAGGAACATGGCGCTGGACGTGTTGTAGACGCCGGCGACCAGTGTCTGGCCCCCGACGTCCGGGTCTGACTGGATCACAGCCGGAGTTCGCCCCGCCGCGTCGTTGTACGCCGTCGTCAGGTCGCTTTGTGCCTGCAAGGCCACCGCATCGGCGATGTGGATCGTGCCATTGATGACATTGCCGGGCGGGAAGCCCGTGACCGAGCTGCCTGGGCTGAGTCCGACGTCGCCGCTGATCACGCTCGGCCCGGTGTTCGTCACCGTGCTGCCAGCGAGGACGGCGAAGGAGTCGGCGGTGCCGAGGCCCACGGGTGGCTGCGCGGCGGAGGCCGGCGCGGTCGTGGCGGCGAGCAGAAGGACAAGCGCGAGACCACCCAGAGGGACGGTGAGCGCAGCGGAAATGAGTGAGCGAGATTGCGGCCGCAAGGGGGGCTCCAGCCAGATGCCGGAGCAGGACCTACCAAGGAGGGGGTTAGTGAGCCAGGGGGCCGGTTGCTTTGGACTCTACGCAGGCCAGACAGATCACCGCATGGGGCGAACGTACATTTCCATGGGACGAAAGTCCTTATGACAGGGAGCTGGCGGAGGCTAGGGGATTCGAACCCCTGAAGAATGGGGAGCGCTGTCAACCCAACCCGCTCGTACGGGCCTGAGCCGAAGCTGGCTGGCGGAGGATAGGGGATTCGAACCCCTGAGGGCTATTAACCCAACCCGCTTTCCAAGCGAGCGCCATAGGCCACTAGGCGAATCCTCCGCCGAGGAGAGTACCGGCGGCTGTCGTGTCCCATGAAATCCGGCCGATACCGGGTCGTGTGCCTGAGCACGCGCCAGAGCGCGTCGTGAGGCACACGACCCGTTCAATGGGCGCCGGGGTCCGATTGGTGGGGCGGCAACGGCTCACCTACACTCGGGGCCAACCCCCCATGTGGCGGCATCTTGCCTAACTCCCCCAGGGCCGGAAGGCAGCAAGGGCAAGCGAGCTCTGCCGGGTACGTGGGGGGCCTTTTCATGCCCTGAAGGGATCCCCGGCTGACCGGGGATTCCTGAACTTGTCAGGGCTTGCGAGGGCTGACAAGTTCAGGGAAGGCCTGACAAGTACGCCGCCTCCCGGTTGTCGGCATGCCTGGTTAGGGTTCAGGGGTGGAAGCACCCCTCGCGCTCTACCGGCGCTACCGGCCCGAGACCTTCCAGGAGGTCATCGGTCAGGACCACGTGACCGAGCCGCTGCGGGCCGCGCTGGCCGCCAACCGCGTCAACCACGCCTACCTCTTCTCCGGCCCGCGCGGGTGCGGCAAGACCACGTCCGCACGCATCCTGGCCCGCGCCCTCAACTGCGAGCAGGCGCCGGTGGCCGACCCGTGCGGCGAGTGCGACTCCTGCCGCGACCTGGCCCGCGGCGGGCCGGGCTCGATCGACGTCATCGAGATCGACGCGGCGTCACACGGCGGCGTCGACGACGCGCGTGACCTGCGGGAGAAGGCGTTCTTCGCGCCCGTGCGCAGCCAATACAAGGTCTACATCATCGACGAGGCCCACATGGTCACCACGCAGGGCTTCAACGCCCTGCTCAAGCTGGTCGAGGAACCGCCGCCCCATCTGCGCTTCATCTTCGCGACCACCGAGCCCGACAAGGTGCTGCCGACGATCCGGTCGCGCACCCACCACTACCCCTTCCGCCTGATCCCGCCTCGGCTGCTCTCGGCCTACCTGTCCGAGCTGTGCGAGAGCGAGAAGGTGGCCATCGAGCCCGCCGCGCTGCCGCTCCTGGTCCGCGCCGGCGGCGGTTCGGCCCGCGACACCCTGTCCGTGCTCGACCAGCTGATGGGCGGTGCCGGAGCCGAGGGCGTCACCTACGCACTCGCGGCCGGGTTGCTCGGCTACACCCCCGAGGGGCTGCTCGACGACGTCGTCGACGCGTTCGCCGCGGGAGACGCCGCGACCGTCTTCGGGGTGGTCGACCGGGTCATCGAGACCGGCCAAGACCCGCGCCGCTTCGCCGAGGACCTGCTTCGCCGGTTGCGCGACCTGGTGATCATCTCGGCCGTCCCGGACGCCTCGGCGACCGGTCTCATCGATGTGGCCGAGGACGCTGCCGAGCGGCTGGTCGCCCAGGCCGCGCGCTTCGGCCCCGTCGAGCTGAGCCGAGCGGCCGACCTGGTCGCCACCGGCCTCACCGAGATGCGCGGCGCCACCGCGCCCCGGCTGCTGCTCGAGCTGATCTGCGCGCGGGTGCTACTGCCCGGCGCCGACCACGGCACCGAGGGGGTGCTGGCCCGGCTCGACCGGCTCGAGCGCCGCATCGCCATCGGCGCCCAGCCCACGTCCGACGAGGTAGTCGCGGCGCCGACGGTGCCATCCGCCCCGCCGGCTCCGCCGTCGGTCCAGGAGCGGCCGGCGGTCGTCCCGGATGCCGCTGCCGACAGTCAGCCCGAGCCGCCCGCCCCCGAGGCGCCGGCCGCCACACCGGCCCCACCGTCGCCCCCATCTGCGGCCGAGGCCCCGGGCGCGCTGGGCCTGGTCGACGTACGCCGTCTGTGGCCCGACATCGTCGAGGCGGTCAAGATCCGGCGCCGGCTGACGTGGATCCACCTGACCCAGCACGCCCAGGTCGTGGCCGTCGACGCAACCACCCTGACCCTCGGCTTCAGCAACGCCGGTGCTCGCGAGTCGTTCGATGCCGGCGGCAGCGCCGAGATTGTCCGGCAGGCTGCGATCGACGTCGTCGGCACCGACTGGCAGGTCGAGTCGATCGTCGACCCCGGCGCCACCCCAGGCGGCGGACAGCCGCCGGCCGCGACGCCGGCATCGCCCCAGGCCCAGTCGCAGGCCCAGTCACCGCCCGAACCCGTCCCGGCAGCCGTTGCACCTTCCGAGCCCCCCGATTGGGCCGCCGACGACTCACTGGCGGCGACCCCGACACCCCAGCCGACCTCCGATCCGTCGTCGCGCGCGGCCGCCCGCGAGGCGATCCAGCAGACCCGCTCTCCCGGTCGCGACCAGGCTTCCCCGCGCGCCGCGGCCGACGCCGAGGCCCATCCCGACGACGATGACGTCGACGCCTCCGGTCTCGCCGGCACCGAGCTGCTCCAGCAGACCCTCGGCGCCGAGGTGATCGAGGAGATCCCGCACCACTGACGTCCGACCCGACCAGCCGACAACCAGATCGACCCCCGACGACCCCCGACAGCAAGGACCAGACGATGACCGAGAACCCCTTCGAGAGCATGGGCGGCGGCGGCTTCGACATGAACGCGCTGCTCCAGCAGGCCCAGCAGATGCAGGAGCGTCTCGAGGTCGCCCAGGCCCAACTGGCCGAGACCCGAGTCGAGGGCACCGTCGGCAACGGCGCCGTCACGGTGACCGTCAACGGCGTCGGCGAGCTGATCGCGGTCGCGATCAAGGAGGGCGGCTTCGACGGTGCGAGCGCCGACGACCTGTCCGACCTCGGCGACCTGATCGTGGCCGCCTACCGCGACGCCAAGGCCCAGGCCGACGCCCTGGCCAGCAGCGCGCTGGGACCGCTGGCCGGTGGCCTCCCCGGGATGGGTGGCTGACCCCGCCAGATGTACGAAGGCATCGTCCAGGACCTCATCGACGAGCTCGGCCGGCTGCCGGGCGTGGGTCCCAAGAGCGCGCAGCGGATCGCCTTCCATCTGTTGCAGGCCGACCAGGCCGACGTACGCCGCCTCGCCGACGTCCTCGTCGAGGTCAAGGCGCGCGTGAAGTTCTGCACTATCTGCTTCAACGTGTCCGAGGACGACCAGTGCCGCATCTGCCGTGACCCGAGGCGCGACCAGGCGCAGCTCTGCGTGGTCGAGGAGTACAAGGACGTCGTCGCCATCGAGCGGACCCGCGAGTTCAAGGGCCGCTACCACGTGCTGGGCGGCGCCATCTCGCCGATCGACGGCATCGGGCCCGACCAGCTGCGCATCCGCGAGCTGATGATCCGCCTCGCCGACGGGACGATCACCGAGGTCATCTTGGCCACCGACCCCAACCTGGAGGGCGAGGCAACCGCGACCTACCTCACCCGTATGCTCAAGGAGTTCGGACTGCGGATCACGCGGCTGGCGAGCGGCCTGCCCGTCGGCGGTGATCTCGAGTACGCCGACGAAGTGACGCTGGGCCGTGCATTCGCTGGGAGGCGATCCGCCGATGACTGAGGACGAGACGACCGCCGAGGCGGTGCTGCCGCTCGACAGCGCCACAGAAGACTTCGCGGCCTCGATCGCCGACTCCGTCGAGAGCTTCCTGATCGCCCTGCGCGCGATCTCCCGCGAGCCCGACGCGGGCGCCTCGATCTCGCTGCTGCTGCTCGAGATCAGCCAGGTGCTGCTGGCAGGGGCCCGCCTAGGTGCCCAGCAGGACTTCACGCCGCGCGAGGAGTACCAGCCCGACGTCGGCCCCGACGCCGACCTCGATGACATGCGGCTGCGTCTGGCCAAGTTGCTCGACAGCGTGGACACCTACAGCTTCGTCTTCGACCCCTACGTCCCCGAGGTCGTCAACAACCAGCTCTCCGACGACCTGACCAGCATCGCTTCCGATCTCGAGGTCGGCCTTCGCCACTACCGCTCCGGCGACGTCCCCGAGGCGCTGTGGTGGTGGCAGTTCTCCTATGTCTCCTCGTGGGGCAACCTCGCGGGCGCGCTGCTCAACGCGCTGCTGTCGGTCGTCTCCCACGACCGGCTCGACGTCGATGTCGACCTCGACGCCGACCAGGTCGCCGCTGCCAATGAGATGCTCGGAACCGAGGAGCCGGTCGCTCGATAGACTCAGGCACCCGGGTGAGCATGCCCGGGCCAGCCGAGTTCGAGGACAGATACCCGTGGGCATTGTCGTGCAGAAGTACGGCGGCTCGTCGGTGGCCGACGCGACCGGCATCAAGCGGGTCGCCCAGCGCATCGTCGCCACCCGCAAGGCCGGCCACGACGTGGTCGTGGTCGTCTCCGCGATGGGCGACACGACCGACGAGCTGCGCGACCTGGCCGAACAGGTCACGCCGCTCCCGCCGCCGCGCGAGCTCGACATGCTGCTCACCGCTGGCGAGCGGATCTCGATGGCGCTGCTGGCCATGGCCATCGCCCAGCTCGGCCACAAGGCGCAGTCGTTCACCGGGTCTCAGGCCGGCGTGATCACCGACTCGGCGCACGGCAAGGCCAAGATCATCGACATCACGCCGGGCCGCATCGTCGACGCCATCCAGGCCGGCGCGATCGCCATCGTGGCCGGCTTCCAGGGCGTCTCCCAGGACACCAAGGACATCACCACGCTGGGCCGCGGCGCCTCCGACACCACCGCGGTCGCGCTCGCTGCGGCCCTCGGCGCCGACGTGTGCGAGATCTACAGCGACGTCGACGGCGTGTTCACCGCCGACCCGCGCATCGTGCCCACGGCTCGCAAGCTCGACCGGATCTCCCACGAGGAGATGCTCGAGATGGCGGCCTCGGGGGCCAAGATCCTGCACCTGCGTTGTGTCGAGTACGCCCGTCGCTACAACATTCCGCTCCATGTGCGCTCCTCCTTCTCCCAGAAGGAAGGCACCTGGATCCTGCCCGAGGGAGCTGATGACATGGAGCAGGCGATCATCGCCGGCGTCGCCCACGACCGGAGCGAGGCCAAGATCACCGTGGTCGGCGTACCCGACAAGGTCGGCGAGGCGGCCCGCATCTTCGAGGCCCTCGCGAGTGCCGAGGTCAACATCGACATGGTGGTGCAGAACATCTCCGCGGCGGCCACCGGCCTGACCGACATCTCCTTCACGCTGCCCCGCGAGGACGGCCAGACGGCCATGGGTGCGCTCGCGCGGATCCAGGACGAGGTCGGCTACGACAGGCTCCTGTACGACGACCAGATCGGCAAGGTCTCCCTGATCGGCGCCGGCATGCGCTCCCACCCCGGCATCACGGCCCGCTTCTTCGCGGCCCTGGCGTCATCGGGGGTAAACATCGAGATGATCTCCACCTCCGAGATCCGCATCTCGGTGATCGTCGACGAGGCGCAGGTCGACGCGGCCGTGCAGGCCACCCACTCGGCGTTCGACCTCGACTCCGACGAGGTCGAGGCCGTCGTCTACGGCGGGACCGGCCGCTAATGAACCACCCCACGAAACCGCTCGCCTCCCCCGCTGCGCTCCTCCGGCTCACGCTTCCGCGGGGACCCCGGAAATGACCGTCGCCCTCGGAGTGGTCGGCGCGACCGGTCAGGTCGGCGTCGCAATGCGCCAGATCCTGTTGGCGCGCGGGTTCCCAGCCGACGAGGTCCGGTTCTTCGCCTCAGCCCGATCGGCCGGCACGGTGTTGCCGTTCGGCGACCGCGAGGTCACCGTCGAGGACGCCGACACGGCCGACCCGAGCGGCCTCGACGTCGCGCTCTTCTCCGCCGGCGCGACCGCCTCACGGGCGCTCGCGCCCAGGTTTGCCGAGGCGGGCGCGATCGTGGTCGACAACTCGTCGGCGTTCAGGATGGACCCCGACGTGCCGCTGGTCGTCTCCGAGGTCAACCCGCACGCGATCGCCGAGGCCCGCCGCGGCATCATCGCCAACCCCAACTGCACGACCATGGCCGCGATGCCCGTGCTCAAGGCGCTGCACGACGAGGCGGGACTGCTCCGCCTGGTGGTGGCGACCTACCAGGCCGTCTCCGGCAGCGGCGCCGCCGGCGTCGAGGAGCTGGCGAGCCAGGTGGCCGCGGCGGGCGACAAGGCTCGCGAGCTCGCCTACGACGGCGAGGCGGTCGCCTTCCCCGACCCGGTGAAGTACGCCCGCACCATCGCCTACAACGTCCTCCCGTTCGCCGGGTCGATCGTCGACGACGGCCTGGGCGAGACCGACGAGGAGAAGAAGCTCCGCAACGAGTCGCGCAAGATCCTCGAGATCCCCGACCTGCGCGTCTCCGGCATCTGCGTGCGGGTGCCGGTCTTCACCGGCCACTCGTTGGCGATCAACGCCGAGTTCGCCCGACCGCTGACGGTCGCGCGGGCCCGCGAGGTCCTCGCGCGGGCACCAGGTGTCGAGCTCAGCGACATCCCGACGCCGCTGCAGGCCGCCGGCAACGACCCGTCGTACGTCGGCCGGTTGCGGCAGGACGAGGGCGTCGACGGCGACCGAGGTCTTGCGCTGTTCGTCAGCAACGACAACCTGCGCAAGGGCGCGGCGCTCAACACCGTCCAGATCGCCGAGCTGGTGATCGCTCGGCGCTGACCAGCCTGAGCCCGGCCCGAGCCGGCCCGAGCTCAGTGCGGCCGGTCGCCGGGCTCGGTGAACGTCGACGTGACCCACTGCGACAGCGCATAGGTCACGGCGGCAAGGACCGGGACCACGATGATGGTCCACCACTCCTCGATCGAGTCGAGCATGAACAGCATCACCACGACCGCGAGCAGGGCCATGCCGAGGAAGCTGGTGCTGCCCGGGTCGCGCACCCGCCACGCCCGCAGCAGGGCGGCGCCGAAGTAGACCATCACGACGAAGACGATCAGCAGCAGGAAGATGCCCGAGTCGCCGCATGACGGCGTGTCCTTGATCAACGAGCACACCTGCAACGACTGCCAGGTCAGCCCCACGGTGATGATCCCGACCAGGACGCCGGTCACCACGGCCGCCGGCAGCGCGCCGATGGCCGGCAGGGCGAGGCCGCGTCGCTTGGCGTGTGGCTCCTCCGGCTCGAGCACCTGGGTCTCGTCCGCCGGCTGCTCCGCTGGCTGCTCCGCCGGCTCCTCCAGGGGATCCGTCACGGGCTCCGACATGACGGTCGTCTCGTGGTCCGGTCCAGGGCTGCCCTTGCCGACGGGCGCGAACCGGTCGCGGTCGGCGTCTCGGGCCGGGTCGTCGGCGGGTGTGGTGCGGGGCTCGGCCAGGGGGCCGGTGACCTGCTCGGGCGCGAAGTCCTCGGTCGCGTCCTCGGCCCCCGGGGCCGCCTCGGCCGGCTCAGGCTTGGCGCGCTTGCGTCGGAATCCGAGCGAGGGCAGCTCGAGGGAGGGCTCGTCCTTGTCACGATCCTCGGGCGCCATGCGCGCAGTGTGCCACGCGGCGTACGCCGTCGCAGCCCTGACCGGAGTCACGCGGGTGGACCCTTTCGGGCCGCACCCGCATGACCTCCGGCGGCGTTTCCCCCGGCAAGTTTCAGGACCCGGTTATGGGTAGGGCGTGGTGCGGGTGAGCTGGAGCGCTCGTTGCAGGTCGAACGGCTTGGCCTGGTTGTAGAGCCAGGGCCGTCCGAACCAGAGGTAGGCGTCGACGTACCGGTCCGCCAGCTTGCGGTCAGCCGCCGGGAGCCCCCACTGCGGGCTGCCGACGTCGATCGTCGGCGGGATGCCGAGGGTGACGCAGCGCCGTTGGTCGGCCTTCGTGCACGCGCGGGCGTTGTCGAAGTTGGGGCCGTCGTACTCGTAGCCCTTGAACGGCTGGCCGTTCTCCGCGGTGTTGATGACGGCGTACTTGCCCGGGATCCCCCGGTCCCGCAGCGCCTTGGAGATGTCGGCGGCGAAGCGGATCTGACGCTCGGTGGAGTCGTAGTGGGTGCCGTTGAGGGCAAAGCCGCGCGCGTCGCGGATCCCGGCGGGCACCAGGATCTTCAGCGCCTCCTTGGGGTCGTCACGCAGCCAGTCGGCGGCGCCGGCCTCGATGTAGACGCTGGTGTTGGCGAGCGCGCTGAGCTTGCGGACGGCATAGCGGATCATGTGCAGCGGCAGCTGGGAACCACCCGGCGCGCACAGGCCGAACGGCGCGTCGGGCTGCATCACCACCGCCAGGTGCGTGGCACCGACACCGGCGGCGAAGCCGTCGATCCACTCGTAGTAGCTCGCCTGTTCCGCGGCCGTCGGCAGGCGGTCACACGCCTCGCGCTCCCACGGCACCATCCGGAAGATCGTCATCTGGGCGAGCACCTCGGGGTCGCCACCGGTGGTCAGCTCCAGGTAGGTCTCTACGCGCTCGGTGATGTCCGCGTTGGGCTGCCACGCGCCGAACCAGGTCGCCTTGGGCCGCTGCACGATCTTGTCCAGCAGGGTCTGCTGTTCATCGCTGGCCGCCAGGTAGGGGAGCCACGGCATCTCGGCCGGGCCCTGGTAGACGCCCCACGGCCGGACGAGCGGGTTGCCGGGTGTGCCGCTGTACGCCGCACTGTCGGACGGCGCATAGATCGGGGGCTGGCTCACGGTCTGCGTCTTCGACCCGACATGGGGTTCGGGGTCGGTGGAGACGCCACCGCTCGCCCTGGCGACGGCGGTGCCGGCCGCGAAGCACAGGGCGAGCGCAGCGACTGTCGTCGCCAGCCGACGCCCCCGGGGACTGGAGGCGGCGGACACGTTCCCGAGTGTCGTTCGCATGGCCCTGGGGTTCTCCTGCTCGCTGACTGGTTCCCCCCAGTGCCTTGAGTCTGGGGTGTGCCGCTGCGCGCCGAGGCCGATCGAGCAAGTCCGTCGATCCGGTCTGGACTGGATCAGACCTCTGTGGGCAGCCGTTCGGACGAACAACCAGTGCTTCCGACCGCGCCGCAACCTCGGCTGTGTTAGCGAGATTGGGGTTGAGCGTGAGCCGGAGGTACGACGCCGCGAACTGCCGTCATCGCTGTCGACGCGCGGGGCGGCCCGCCCCCAAATGACAACAGACCGAACCCGAAGGTTCGGTCTGTTCGGGATGTCTCGATTTCACTCGGTCGGGCTGACAGGATTTGAACCTGCGGCCTCCTCGTCCCGAACGAGGCGCGCTACCAAGCTGCGCCACAGCCCGATGGCTGGAACCGTTCCCGGTCCACAACCTGGGCGAGCATACCGGAGCGTCGGGGCCGTCTCGTAATCGGTTCAGGCGGCCCGCGGGGTCAGTGTCAGCAGGGTCGCCTCGGGGCGGCAGGCGACCCGGATCCTGGCGTACGGACTGGTGCCCACACCGGCGGAGACGTGCAGCCAGGTGCTCGCAGGATCGCCGGGCTGGGAGTCCGCGGGGTGCCGGTGCAGGCCCTTGGCGCGGGCGCTGTCGATGTCGCAGTTGGTGGTGAGCGCACCCACGAGGGGCAGGCAGACCTGGCCGCCGTGGGTGTGACCCGCGAGGACGGCGTCGTAGCCGTCGGCGGCGAACTGGTCGAGGACCCGCAGGTACGGCGCGTGGGTGACCCCGAGACGTACGTCGGCGTCGGCATCGGCAGGCCCGCGGACCAACTCGAGTCGGTCGTAGCCCAGGTGCGGGTCGTCGACGCCGGCAAACGCGAGGGTCGTCCCCCCGACGGTCAGCCGGTCGGTGTCGTTGGTCAGGTCGAGCCATCCGGCGTCGACGTACGCACGCATCAGGTCGGACCAGGGCAGCTGCGGGACATGGATGTTGCGGGTGCCGTCGTCGGGCAGCAGGTAGCGCAACGGGTTCCGGATGGTCGGCGAGTAGTAGTCGTTGGAGCCGAACACGAACACCCCGGGCCGGTCGAGCAGTGCGCCGAGCGCCTCGGTGACGACGGGGACCGCGTTGCGGTGGCTGAGGTTGTCGCCGGTGTTGACGACCAGGTCGGGCTCCAGCTCGGCGAGGCCGCGCAGCCACTCCTGCTTGCGGCGCTGGCCCGGCGTCATGTGGACGTCGCTGAGGTGCAGGACCCGCAGCGGACGGTGCCCGGCGGGCAGCAGCGGCAGCTCGACCCGGCGCAGCGTGTAGGCGCGCGCCTCGGCCATCGCGTACGCCGTCAGTGCGGCGCCCGCGATGGCTCCCGCCGCCACGGTCCGGGCAGCCAGCTGGGTCGGTCGCACCTGCCCAGGCTGCCACAGCGCCGAGCGATGCCGGACAATGGCGCCATGAGCGACCTCAAGGACCGGCTGCGCGCCGACCTGACCACGGCCATGAAGAGCCGGGACGAGCTGCGCACCTCGACGCTGCGGATGGTGCTGACCGCGGTGACCAACCTAGAGGTGGCCGGCAAGCAGGCCAGCGAGCTCAGCGACGACGACATCATCGGGGTGCTCTCGACCGAGGCCAAGAAGCGCCGCGAGGCCTCGACGGCCTTCGCCGACGGCGGCCGCACCGAGTCGGCCGAGCGTGAGCTGGCCGAGGCCGCGGTGATCGCCGACTACCTGCCCGCGCCGCTCACCGACGAGGAGGTCTCGGCGCTGGTGGCCGAGACCATCGCGTCGCTGGGAGTCGCCGACGAGGGCATGAAGGCGATGGGCCGGGTGATGGGTGTCGTCACGCCCCAGGTGAAGGGGCGCGCCGACGGTGGTGCGGTTGCTGCGGAGGTACGCCGCCAGCTGTCACCCCCTGGTTGAGGAAGGCGCGCCAGCGCCTGTCTCGAAACCAAGTGCCGACGGGCTGATCAGCGCCCGTTGCCGTTGCCGCCGCCGTTGCCGGGGCCGCCGTCATCGTCATCGTCATCGTCATCCCCACCACCGCCCCCGCCGCGCGGCGGCTTCGGCGGCTTGGGCGGAGCGTGGCCGGTGGACTGGTAGATCGTGATGGTGGTCGCGCTGGCCAGGTCGGTGCCGCGACCCGGCAGCGTGTAGGCGACCGTGCCATAGGCGTAGCCGCTGGCACGGAAACCGCCGACCTCGACGACGAACCCGAGTGACTCAAGCAGCGAGGTGGCCTGCTCGACGCTCATGCCGCCGGTGTCGGGCACCTCGGTGAGCACCCCGGCGATGTCTTGCCCGCTGGGCGGGGTGAAGTCGACGTCGGGCAGCCACGCTGAGATCGCCTTCATCGCGTCGCCCCACATGGGGCCGGCCGTGGTCGACCCGTGCGCGGCGTCGATGTAGCTGCCGCCGACGGTCTGCCCGTTGAGGGAGACCCAGTGGCCCTCGTAGTTGGCGCCGGCGATCATCGAGGCGGTGGCCAGGTTGGGCGTGTAGCCGACGAACCAGACCGCCATGTTGTCGTTGATCGTGCCGGTCTTGCCGGCCGAGGCCTGCGCCAGCGAGATGCCGGCGTCGTAGCCGAAGCCGCCCGGCTCCTGCACGCCGCGCAGGATGTCGTTGATCGCGTCGGCGTCGGCCGCCGGGATCACCTGCTCGCACTGCTCGGGGTAGTCCTTGAACATGTTGCCGTCGGCGTCCTCGATCGAGGTCACCGGTCGCGCGGCGCAGTGGAAGCCGCGGCCGGCGAAGGTGGCGTACGCCTCGGCCATCTCGAGCGGGCTGGTCTCCACCACGCCCAGGGTGAACGAAGGGACCCGCTCGCGGTTGGGGTCGGTGAGGTCGATGCCCATGGCCCTGGCGAGCCGGTAGGGCTCACACAGGCCGGTCCGCTCCTCCAGCTGGGCGTAGAACGTGTTCACCGACAACCTGGTGCCGGTGTAGAGGTCGAAGGTGCCCTGACCGGTGGAGTTCTGGGGCTCCCAGACGTCGGTGCTGTAGAAGTTGTGGCCGCCGCAGGTCGGGTAGTTGGACATCGGGATGTGGACCTGTTGGGGAGAGTTGATCGTGGTGTTGAGCGGGATGCCCTTGCCGATCGCGGCCGCGAGCACGAACGCCTTGAACGTCGACCCGGCCTGGAAGCCGTTGGAGTCGCCGTAGCGCTTCGGGACGACGTAGTTGAGGTAGGTCTCGCCCTTCTTGCGGTCGCGACCCATCGGGCGCGACTGTGCGAGCGCCTTGACGTCACCGGTGCGCGGCTCGACCATCGCCAGACCGCCGATGGCCTGGTCGGTGGGGTAGACGTGTTCGGAGACCGACTTGTCGGCGGCGTCCTGGTCGCGCAGGTCGATGGTGGTGTGGATCGTCAGACCGCCGGTGTAGATCAGCTGCTTGCGCTCCGCGACCGTGCGGCCCAACGACTTGTCGTGGTAGAGCCGGTTGAGGACGTAGTCGCAGAAGAACGGGGCCCGGGAGAACACGCAGCCGTTGCGGGTGCTGACGACGTCGCCGAGGCCGAGGCCCTTCTTCTTCAGCTCGTCGGCCTTCGCCTGGCCGATCACGTTCAGCTGAGCCATCCGGTCGAGCACGATGTCGCGGCGTTCGAGGGCCCGGTCGGGATAGTTGGTCGGGTCGAAGCCGGTCGGGTTCTTGACCAGGCCGGCCAGGATGGCGGACTCGCCCCAGTTGAGGTCCTTGGCGTTCTTGCCGAAGTAGTGACGTGCAGCGGACTGGATGCCGTAGGCGCCGTCACCGAAGTAGGCGAGGTTGAGGTAGCGCTCCAGGATCCAGTCCTTGGAGTAGTGCTGCTCGAAGGCGATGGCGTATCGGAGCTCGCGAACCTTGCGGGCGTAGGTGTCGTCGGTGGCGGCCTCCCGCTCCTTCTTGCCCTTGGCCTGGTCGATCAGGGTCAGCTTGACCATCTGCTGGGTGATCGAGGAGCCACCCTGCACGACACCGCTGTTGGCCTGGTTGGTGATCAGGGCGCGCAGCGTGCCCTTGAGGTCCAGCGCGCCGTGCTGGTAGAAGCGGTAGTCCTCGATGGCGACGATCGACTTGACCATCTTGCGCGAGATCTGGCTGAGCGAGACGTTGATGCGGTTTTCGTCGAAGAGGGTGGCGATCACGTTTCCGGCCTCGTCGACCATCAGCGTGCGCTGGGCCAGGGGCTCGGTCTTCAGCTCCTCGGGCAGCCCGGTCATCGACGAGGCGACCTTCTTGGTGCCGATGCCGAGGACGCCGGCGAAGGGGATCGCGAGCCCGGCAGCGACCAGCCCCATCACCGCGGCGACGGCCAGCATGACCACGAGGTGGCCGAGCACCCGGGGTGCGGAGAGTCGGTCGGACCGGGGGTGGGACATGCCCCACAGGGTACGTGACCAGCCCCGGACTACCCACTCGGCGAGGCGGCTCCACGCCTAGGTAAGTGCGGAGGTTTCGCGCTCGCGGGGACTGGTTCTGTGGTGTCGGTTTCCGGTCGGCCCGCCCCAGGCCTCGCAAAGATAGTCATGCCGTACTAGTCATTTCGGACTAGGGGAATGAGGCCTATTGACTCTGTGGCTTAGGTCCCCGCTCCTTTAACTTTCTCCGTAGGGATCAATCCCTGTCGGCGTCATGGGGACGTCGGAGTAGACGGATGTGGGGACGTCAGTCATGTGGAATGAAGATTGGGCAAGTCAGGCGGCCTGCCGGTCCGCATCGCCGGACCAGTTGTTCGTGCGTGGTGCCGAGCAGAACAAGGCCAAGAAGCTCTGCGCCGGGTGTCCGGTGAAGGCTGAGTGCCTCGCTGAGGCACTCGAGAACCAGATCGAGTGGGGTGTCTGGGGCGGGATGACCGAGCGTGAGCGCCGGGCCCTCCTCAAGCGCAGCCCGAACGCCTCGTGGCGCAAGGTCCTCGAGAACGCTCGCATCGGCGCGCAGGTCAAGACCGGCGTCTGACGCTCTCCCGGATGTCATCAGCGTCTTGACCCCCCAGGGAGACGCCGATACGACGGAGACCGTCGAGGTCGTGCACGTCACCAGCCAGTGCGGCCACGATCGCGGTGGGCACCTCCGGGTGCGCCGCCGCGAACCGTGACCGCAAGGCCGCTTCGCGTTCCACCAACCGACTCCGGTCGGCGTACAGGCGGAGCAGCCCAGCGGTCAGTGAGTCCGGGTCGTCGCGGCCGAGCCTGCCTGCGGCGGCCGCCGACTCCTCGGCGCTGAGCGTGCCGGCCGGTGGTGCGCTGGCCCGGTTGACGACCAGGCCCGCGAGCGGCATGCCGTCCTCGGTCAGCCGCTCGACGAAGTACGCCGCCTCGCGCAGCGCGTCCGGCTCGGGCGCCGCAACGACGAGGAAGGCCGTGCCGTCGGCCTGCAGCAGCTGGAAAGTCTTCTCTGCGCGCTGACGGAAGCCGCCGAACAGCGTGTCGAACGCCGCCACGAACGTCTGCACGTCGCGCAGCACCTGCGCACCCAGGATCTTGGTCAGCGCGCCCGTGACGATCCCCAGCCCCGCCGTCATCAGCCGCGCCGGTCCCCGGGCGGGCGTCAGCAGCATCCGGATGAACCGCCCGTCGAGGAAGCTCGAGAGCCGCTCCGGGGCGTCGAGGAAGTCCAGCGCCGAGCGCGACGGCGGGGTGTCGACCACGATCAGGTCGTAGGTGCCGTCGGCCTGGGCCGCCCGGTGGATCTGGCCGAGCTTCTCCATCGCCATGTACTCCTGCGTCCCCGCAAAGGAGCTCGACAGCGCTTGGTAGAAGGGGTTCTCCAGGATCAGCCGGGCCTTCTCGGGCGTGGCCTGGCTCTCGACCACCTCGTCGAAGGTGCGCTTCATGTCGAGCATCATCGCGTCGAGGCTGCCGCCGGCCGACGCATCGATCCCCGCCACCGGTCGCGGGGTGTTGTCGAGCGCCTCGATGCCCATCGACTGGGCGAGGCGGCGGGCCGGGTCGATGGTCAGCACCACGACCTTGCGCCCACGCTCGGCCGCGCGCAGCGCCAGCGCCGCCGACGTCGTGGTCTTGCCGACGCCGCCCGAGCCGCAGCACACGATGATGCCGACCGAGCTGTCAGCAAGCAGGGCGTCGACGTCGAGCCGGGGCGAGGTGTGCGTCGCCTGCGGTCCGACCCGGGACCGCGCGCGGCCCGTAGCCCGGGTCATTTCGGGGCCCCCGCCATCTCGTGGGGTGAAGTCATGCGAGGCCCTGTTCGTGGAGCAGCCCGGCCAGCTCGTAGAGCGCCCCGAGGTCGATCCCGCCGGTCAGGCGCGGCAGCTCGTACGTCGGCAGCCTGAGCTCGGCGACGAGCTTTCGCTGCGCGTCCTCGAGCGCCCGCCTCTCGGCGTGGTCGCGGGCCTCGGCGAGCAGCCCGTCCACCAGGTTGTCGTCGGTGTCGAGGCCGGCGCTCTTGAGGTCCCTGGCCACCGCGGCCGTGTCGACCTTGCCGGCGCGGGCGGCCGCGAGCGCCTTGGCGTCGAGGTCTTGCGGGCGGACCATGTTGACCACCAGGCCACCGACGGGGAGACCGTGCGCCCGCAGGCCGGCGATGCCGTCGACCATCTCCTGCACGGGCATCTCCTCCAGCACCGTCACCAGGTGCACTGCCGTGCCGGAGGAGGTGAGCAACCGCATCACCTTGTCGGCTTGGCTCTTGATCGGCCCGACCTTGGCCAGCCCGGCCAGCTCGCTGTTGACGCCGAGGAACTGGGTGATCCGGCCCGTCGGCGGCGCGTCGAGCACGACGGCGTCGTACTGGATGGCGTTCTTGTTGCGGGCGTTGCGCTTGGTGGCCTCGTAGACCTTGCCGGTGAGCAGCACGTCGCGCACGCCCGGCGCGATGGTGGTGGCGAACTCGGTGATGCCGAATCGGTCGAGGGCCCGGGCGGCGCGGCCCAGCTTGTAGTACATGGCGAGGTACTCCATCAGCGCCGACTCGGGGTCGATGTGCAGCGCGTTGACCACACCGGCGCGCGAGCCGTCGTCGTCGACCAGGCCGGTGGCGACGCGGCGTTCGGCGTAGGGCAGCGGGTCGACGTCGAACATCCGGGCGATGCCCTGTCGGCCCTCGACCTCGCACAGCAGCACGTTCTTGCCGTGGGCGGCCAGCGCGAGCGCGAGGGCGGCCGCCACCGTCGACTTGCCCGTGCCGCCTTTGCCGGTGACGACATGGAGGCGCACGTCGGCAAAGTCGGGGGACACACGCGAATCCTAGAAGGCGGGCCGTGGCTAGGATCCGGAACGTGGACAAGGTTGTGGCATCGGCCGCCGAAGCGGTTGCGGATATCCCTGACGGAGCGACGCTGGCGGTGGGGGGTTTCGGGCTCTGTGGCATCCCCACGGTGCTGATCCAGGAACTGCTCGCCGCCGGTACGACCGACCTCGAGGCGGTCTCGAACAACTGCGGCGTCGACGACTGGGGGCTCGGGATGCTGCTCGGCCAGCACCGGATCCGCCGGATGATCTCGTCGTACGTCGGGGAGAACAAGGAGTTCGCGCGGCAGTTCCTCTCCGGCGAGCTCGAGGTGGAGCTGACCCCGCAGGGCACCCTGGCCGAGCGGATGCGGGCGGGTGGCTCCGGCATCCCGGCGTTCTTCACCGCCACCGGCGGCGGCACCCAGGTGGCCGAGGGCGGCCTGCCCTGGAGGTACGACGAGGCCGGCAACGTGGTGGTCTCGTCACCGGCCAAGGAGACCCGCGACTTCGCCATCAGCGGGGAGTCCCGGGAGTACGTGCTCGAGGAGGCGATCGTGGCCGACTTCGCGCTGGTCCGCGCCTGGAAGGGCGATCGGCACGGCAACCTCGTCTACCGCGACTCCGCCCGCAACTTCAACCCGCTCGCCGCGATGTGCGGCCGCCTCACCATCGCCGAGGTCGAGGAGCTGGTCGACCCGGGCGACCTGAACCCCAACGACGTACACACGCCCGGTGTCTACGTGCAGCGGGTCGTCGCGCTGACCCCGGAGCAAGCCGCCGACAAGCGGATCGAGAAGCGGACCGTTCGTCCGCGGGAGGCGAGCTGAGATGGCCTGGACCCGCGAGGAGATGGCGGCCCGCGCCGCCGCCGAGCTGACCGACGGCTCCTACGTCAACCTCGGCATCGGCCTGCCGACGCTGGTGCCCAACTACGTCGCCGACGACGTCGAGCTTGTGCTCCAGTCGGAGAACGGCATCCTCGGAGTCGGCGCCTACCCGTTCGAAGGCGACGAGGACCCGGACCTGATCAACGCCGGCAAGGAGACCGTCACGCTCCGCAAGGGGGCGTCGTTCTTCGACTCCGCGACATCGTTCGGGATGATCCGCGGCGGCAAGATCGACGCCGCGATCCTCGGCGCGATGCAGGTCTCCGTGGCCGGCGACATCGCCAACTGGATGATCCCCGGCAAGATGGTCAAGGGGATGGGCGGCGCGATGGACCTGGTCCACGGCGCCAAGCGCGTCATCGTGCTGATGGAGCACGTCGCCCGCGACGGTTCCTACAAGATCGTCGAGGAGTGCTCGCTGCCGTACACCGGTAGGGGCGTCGTGCAGCGGATCATCACCGACCTGTGCGTGCTCGACGTCACCCCTCCGTCAGAAGGCAGGGGTCTCAAGCTCGTCGAGCTGGCCCCGGGGGTCACCGGGGACGAGGTCCGCGAGAAGACCGAGCCGGCGCTGGTCTGATGCGATGAGCAAGGTCCTCGCGACGATCACGACCTCGGTGGACGGCTACGTCACCGGCCCGGGCGACGGGCCCGAGGCAGGTCTCGGTCAGGGCGGGGAGCGTCTGCACTACTGGGTGATGGGCGGTCCGTGGACCTACGACGGCGCGCACGACCCGGCGGGGATGTCGGGAGCCGACAAGGAGTTCTACGACGGCCTCACCTCCACCATCGGAGGGAGCATCGTCGGACGAGCCATGTATGACGCCGCGGGCGCGTGGGGCGGGAAGAACCCTTTCCCCGGGACGCTGATCGTGCTCACCCACCGGCTCGACGACCAGCCCGACCCGGTCAACGGGTTCCACTTCGTCGAGGGGTTCGACCACGCGCTGTTCTGCGCCCGCCAGGACGCGGGGGACAAGGACGTGGTGATCGGCGGCGGCGCCGACGTGATCCGCCAGGGCCTCCAGGCGGGCGTCGTCGACCGGCTGGTCATCTCGGTGGCCCCGGTGATCCTCGGCGCCGGGAAGCGGCTGTTCGACGGGTTCGCGGACGACGTCGACCTCGCGATCGCCGACGTGCACCACTCGACGTACGCCGTGCACACGACGTACGACGTGGTGCGCTGACCGCTGGCGGGTCGTGTGCCTGAGCACGCGCCCCAGCGCGTCGTGGGGCACACGACCCCGGGTGGGTAGGGTGCCCGACATGACCAAGTGGGAGTACCTGACGGCGCCGATCCTCACGCACGCCGCCAAGCAGATCCTGGACAACTTCGGTGCCGACGGCTGGGAGCTGGTGCAGATCGCGCCAGGCATGAACCCGGAGAACCTGGTCGGCTACTTCAAGCGCCCCCTCGAGGGCTGAGCGGCATGACGACTCCCGAGGAGCGGATCGCCGAGCTGGGGCTGACCCTGCCCGAGGTGGTGCCGCCGCTGGCGGCGTACCAACCCACGGCGCGCAGCGGCAACCTGGTCTTCACCGCCGGTCAGCTGCCCGGCAAGGACGGCGCGATGCTGGCCACCGGCAAGCTGGGCGGTGCGGTGAGCCCCGAGCAGGGCTACGAGTGCGCGCGGCAGTGTGCGATCAACGCGCTCGCCGCCATCAAGGCTGAGATCGGCGAGCTCTCCGCGATCAAGCGGGTGGTCAAGGCCGTGGTCTTCGTGGCCTCGACGCCCGACTTCACCGGCCAGCCGCAGGTCGCCAACGGAGCGTCGGAGTTCCTCGGCGAGGTGTTCGGCGACGCCGGCAAGCACGCCCGGTCGGCGGTCGGGGTCGCCGTACTGCCGCTGGACGTGCCGGTCGAGGTCGAGCTCGTCGTCGAGGTCTGAGCGGGTGCTGCGGATCCCGCTGCCGCCGCACCTGGTGGAGCAGGCCCGGGCGTACGCCGACGGGTCGCTGAGCCCGGCCGAGCCGCGCGACGCCGCCACGGTGGTGCTGGTGCGCGGCTCGGGCTCGGGCTCGGGCTCGGGGGAGGGGCCGGAGGTCTATCTGCTGCGCCGCCAGGCGTCGATGGCCTTCGCGGCCGGCATGTTCGTCTTCCCGGGTGGTGGCGTCGACCCCCGCGACTTCGACCACACCGTCGGCTGGGCCGGGCCGACGGCCGAGGAGTGGGCCGAGCGGCTGGGGACGGATGCCCCGATGGCACGGGCGCTGGTCTGCGCCGCCGTGCGGGAGACCTTCGAGGAGTCCGGCGTGCTGCTGGCCGGCGCTTCGGTCGACGAGGTGGTGGCCGACACCACAGGCGACGACTGGGAAGCCGACCGCGTCGCCCTCGAGGCGCGCAAGCTGTCGCTGACCGCCTTCTTGGAGCGACGCGGGCTGGTGCTGCGCTCCGACCTGCTCGGCGCCTGGGCCGGCTGGCTGACGCCCGTCTTCGAGCCGCGGCGCTACCGCACCTGGTTCTTCGTCGCGGTGCTGCCCGAGGGTCAGCGCACCCGCGACGTGTCGTCTGAGTCGGCGTCGGTGACGTGGATGTCTGTCCAGAAGGCCACGGCCTCGGTGGAGGCCGGCGACCTGCTGATGATGCCGCCGACCTACCTGACCTGCCTCGAGGTCGGCCAGTACGGCTCGCCGCGCGAGGTGCTCGACGCGGCCCGCGGCAGGACGGTCGAGATGTTCACGCCCTCGGTCGAGGGAGAGGGCGACGCCGCCGCGCTGTCCGTCCCCGAGAGGCTGCACGCGCTGATCGAGTCGCGGACCCGGTGACCTGGGTGGGGACCTGGACGGGCGGCTCGTTCGGCGAGCGCGGGGTGTGCGTGCTGGCCCCGAACGCGGGCCCGATGACCCTCGACGGCACCAACACCTGGGTTCTCCGTGAGCCGGGCGGCAGCCGCGCGGTGGTGGTCGACCCGGGTCCACCCGACCCGGGTCACCTCGACGCGATCGCCGAGGCGGCCGGGGAGGTTGGCGTGGTGCTGCTGACCCACCACCACCTCGACCACGCCGAGGCGGCCCGGGCCTTCGCGGAGCGCGTCGGGTGCGGCGTACGCGCACTCGACCCGGCGCTTCGCCTCGGCTCCGAAGGCCTCGGGGCCGGCGACGTGGTCGAGGTCGACGGCCTCGAGGTGCACGTGGTCGCGACGCCGGGACACACGGCCGACTCGCTGTCGTTCGTGCTGCCCGCGGAGGGGGCCGTGCTCACCGGCGACACCGTGCTGGGCCGGGGGACCACCGTGGTGGCGCACCCCGACGGGGAGCTGGGCGCCTACCTCGACTCCCTCGATCGCTTGCGGGCGTTGGCCGAGGCCCACGAGATCGGCACGGTCTGGCCGGGCCACGGGCCGGTCATCGACGACGCACTGGCGGCGATCGACCACTACATCGCCCACCGCCGCGAACGCCTCGAACAGGTCCGGGACGCCGTGCGCTCGCTGCACGCGGCCGCCCGCGACGGCGTACCCCTCGACCATGAGTCCCTGCCTCGCCAGGTGGTCGAGATCGTGTACGCCGACGTCGACCCGGTCCTCTGGGGAGCCGCCGAGCTCTCCGTCCGCGCCCAGCTCGCCTATCTCACCCGTCGTTGAATTATCGGCGGCGGCAAATCATGTAACGCGGTGTTCGCTTGGCTTTGCCAGCGTTCGAACGCTGAGGAAGCCGTAGGAACAGCGCGTTACATGGGGTACGCCGCCCGCTCAGCGAGCGCGGCGCTGGAGGCGGTCGATCTCCATGATCACGACCGAGCGGGGCTCGAGGCGCAGCCAGCCGCGGGAGGCGAAGTCGGCCAGCGCCTTGTTGACGGTCTCGCGGGAGGCGCCGACGAGCTGGGCCAGCTCCTCCTGGGTGAGGTCGTGGTGGACGTGCACGCCGTCGTCGGCGGTGCGGCCGAAGCGGTCGGCGAGGTCGAGCAACGCCTTGGCGACCCGGCCTGGGACGTCGGAGAAGACCAGGTCGGCGTTGACGTCGTTGGCCTTGCGCAGCCGGCCCGCGATCTGGGCCAGCAGTCCGCGGGCGACATTGGGCCGGCCCTCGAGCCAGCGCAGCAGGTCCTCGTGGGAGAGCGACGCGAACGTCGTGTCGGTGACGGCCGTGACGGTGGCCGAGCGCGGACCCGGGTCGAAGAGCGAGAGCTCGCCGAACATCTGGCCGGGGCCGAGGATCGCCAGCAGGTTTTCGCGGCCGTCGCTGGACGTGCGTCCGAGCTTGATCTTGCCGTCGAGCACGATGTAGAGCTTGTCGCCCGAGTCACCCTCGTGGAACAGCACGTCGCCGCGGCGCAGCTTGGTCTCGGCCATGGAGGAGCGCAGGGCCGTGGCCGCCTCGTCGTCCAGCGCGCTGAACAGCGGGGCCTGGCGCACTACGTCGTTGTCCACGGAACCTCCTCGACTTCAGCCCGTTTGGGCCTGCCGGAATCCTAGCCAGTGACCACGGTCACAGGGGAGCATCGCTGGTCCGCGGGACGTCCGCACGGCGCCGTACGCTGATCCCGTGCCTCCGACCGCCCCTCCCACTGAGTCCCGCACCTCACTTGTTCGCCGGGCTCGCAAGATCGACCGGGTGCTGGCGACGACCTATCCCGACGCCCGCTGCGAGCTCGACTTCGACAATCCCTTCGAGCTGCTGGTCGTCACGGTGCTCAGCGCCCAGACCACCGACAAGCGGGTCAACGCGGTGCGGCCCACGCTGTTTGCGGCCTACCCCGACGCCCCGGCGATGGCGGCCGCCGAGCGCGACAAGCTCGAGGCGATCATCGGGCCCCTGGGGTTCTTCCGGGCCAAGACCGAGTCGCTGCTCAAGCTGAGTGCCGCCCTCGTCGAGCGCCACGACGGCGAAGTTCCGCCGCGCCTCAAGGACCTCGTCGCGCTGCCCGGCGTCGGCCGCAAGACCGCCAACGTCGTGCTCGGCAACGCGTTCGGCATCCCCGGCATCACCGTCGACACCCACTTCGGCCGGCTGGCCCGCCGCTTCGGCTGGACCGCCGAGACCGACCCGGTCAAGGCCGAGCACGCCGTCGGCGCGCTGTTCCCCAAGCGCGACTGGACGATGCTCAGCCACCACCTGATCTGGCACGGCCGGCGGGTCTGCCACTCCACCAAGCCCGCCTGCGGTGCGTGCACCATCGCGCACTGGTGCCCGTCGTACGGCGCGGGGCCGGTCGACCCGGTCGTCGCCGCCACGCTCGTGCGCACCGAAGGCCGGGCATGACCCGTCGCGCCAAGGCGTTGGCCGCTGGTGCGGTGGCCCTGGTGGCCGTGCTGGGCGGGGTCGTGGCGTGCGACCCCGACGACGTGCCGACACCTGGGCCGTCCAAGGTCGACGTCGACACCCCCGAGCTCGTGCAGGCCAAGGAGGCCGCGGGAGTGGCCGACTGTGAGCCGGGGAGCGGAGAGCCCGTCGAGGACGGCCTGCCCGCCGTCACGCTTCCCTGCTTCGGCGGCGGTCCCGACGTCGACCTGGCGAGCCTGCGCGGGCCGCTGGTCGTCAATCTCTGGGGTTCTTGGTGCGGCCCGTGTCGGCGGGAGATGCCGGTGCTGGCGAAGTTCTATGCCGCGCACGGTGAGCAGCTGCCGATGCTCGGCATCGACTACGCCGACGTGCAGACCGGAGCGGCGATGGAGCTCGTCGCGGACTCCAAGGTCCGATACCCGCTCGTCGCCGACCCGGGTGGGGAGCTGGCGGCCCACTCGCCGTTCTCGCCCCGCATGGGCCTGCCCATCAGCGTCTTCATCGACGCCGACGGCACGGCCACGGTGGTGCCTGGCGAGATCGAGACCGAGCAGGAGCTGGTCGACCTCGTCGAGGAGCACCTCGGGGTCCGCTTGTGAGCCCGATCCCCGACTGGCTGCTGCCGGTCCGCGCGGGTGCCGAGGCGATCACCGGGGACGACCTGACGCGCTTCCTGCCGCCCGAGGACGCCGACCCGAGGCGCGGCGCCGTGCTGATGCTGTTCGCCGGCGACGACGACCACGGCCGCGAGGGCGGCCAGCTGCTGCTGACCGAGCGCTCCCACCACATGCGCTCCCACCCAGGCCAGGTCTCCTTCCCGGGCGGCTCGATCGACCGTGGGGAGACCGCCGAGCAGGCGGCCCTGCGCGAGGCGGAGGAGGAGACGGGCCTCGACCCGGCCGGGGTCGAGGTCTTCGGCGAGCTGCCCGAGCTGTGGCTGCCGCCGAGCAACTTCGCCGTCACGCCGGTGCTCGGCTGGTGGCGCGCCCAGTCGCCGGTCACGGTGGTCGATCCCGACGAGGTGCACGCCATCCACCTGGTGCCCATCACCGAGCTGCTGGGCAGCGACCACCGGATCGAGGTACGACACCCCTCCGGCTGGGTCGGCCCGGCGTACCTCATCGGACCCGACCGCGACGTCATCCTCTGGGGGTTCACCGCGGGCATCGTGAGCCGGCTCTTCGACTACCTCGGGTGGTCCACGCCGTGGGAGAGCTACGAGATTCGTGATCTGCCCCCCTACATGCTGCAAGGTGATCCCAGCCGGTCCGCCCGGCCACCCGCCGACCGCAGCTAGGAGCCTCGCGTGAACCTGCTCGACTGGCTGTTGGTCGCGTTGGTGCTGACCTACGCCCTGTCGGGCTACTGGCAGGGCTTCGTCACCGGCGCGTTCGCGACCGCGGGCCTGCTGATCGGCGGCTTGGTCGGCGTCTGGCTGGCGCCCGTCGCCCTGGGCGACGCCAACCCGTCGGTGCTGGTATCGCTGGGCGCACTCTTCATCGTCATCCTCGCGGCGACGTTGGGCCAGGCGGCGTTCCAGTTCGCCGGCGCCAAGCTCCGCGACCGGATCAGCTGGCAGCCCTTCCGCGCCGTCGACGCGGTCGGCGGCGCCGTGCTCAGCGGGCTGGCCGTGCTGCTCGTCGCCTGGGCGCTGGGCGTGGCCATCGCCGGCTCGGGCATCTCGGGCATCACACCGCTGGTCCGCGGGTCGGCGGTGCTCAAGGAGGTCGACGAGGTGCTCCCCGAGTCGGCCGACAGCGTGCTGCAGGCGTTCAACAACGTGGTCGGCACCAGCTTCTTCCCGCGCTACCTCGAGCCCTTCGCGCCGGAGCGGATCGTGGAGGTCGCGCCCGGACCGAAACGGTTGCTGCGCGACCCCGACGTGGTGCGCGCCGAGGGGGCCGTGGTCAAGATCCAGAGCTCCAACTCCTGCGGTCGCGGCATCGAGGGCTCCGGGTTCCTCTTCGCGCGCGACAGGGTGATGACCAACGCCCACGTCGTGGCCGGCGTGGAGGACCCGACGGTGCAGATCGGCGACGAGACGCTCGCCGGCGTCGTCGTCTACTACGACCCCGACGTGGACGTGGCGGTGATCGCGGTCGAGTCGGGCGAGGCGCCGACGCTGTCGTTCGACCGCACGGTCGAGGACGAGGAGGGGGTGGCGATCCTCGGCTTCCCCGAGGACGGCCCCTACGACGTCGAGGTCGGGAGGGTGCGCTCCCAGCAGCGGCTGCGCTCTCCCAACATCTACGGCGAGGGTGCGGTCATCCGCGACGTGCTCTCGCTGCGGGGCAAGGTGCGCCCGGGCAACTCGGGTGGACCGGTCGTGACGTCGGCCGGCGACGTCGCGGGCCTGGTGTTCGCCGCTTCGCTGACCGACGACGAGACGGGCTACGCGCTGACGGCCGACCAGGTCGCGCAGGCGGCTGCCCTCGGGCTGGGCCGCGGGGCGCCGGCCGACACCGGTGACTGCGCCGGCTGACGTCGTACGTCTCGGCTCAGCGGCCGGTGATCGCGGCCTTGGCCTCCTGGGCCTGGGCGATCGCCCTCTCGGGGCCGCGCACCTTGCGGACCTTGCGGTAGCCGACGTAGCCGAGGATCGCGGCAACGAGCACGTAGAGGGCGAACACGACGAGGAACGCCCACTGCAGGTCGAGCCCCCCGCCGTTCCAGTGGATGAGGTAGGCCAGCCCCATCGAGAACATCACCAGCGACATCAAGATGAAGAACACTGCGGCGGCGAAGAGCCCGAGGCCGGTGCCGCCGTTCTGGAGGCTGACCTTGAGCTCGCTCTTGGCGAGCTGGATCTCCTTGGAGATCAGGGTCGAGAGGTCGCGGCTGACGTCAGAGACGAGACGGCCGATGGTCGGGTCGTCGGGGCTCGGGACGAGATCTGCCGAACCGGCCTTGTGCGTCGGTTGGATCGCCATGACACCTTCCCCCTGCCCTCAGAACTGTCGCGAGCGACCCTACCGGCCTAACCCATCCGCTGGGGTCCCCCATCCGGGCGAGGCACTACGCTGGCCGGGTGGTGAGCCGGGGAGTCTGGTCGGCACGTCGTTGCGTCGACGGCGTCTAGCTCGATCGGAGACCCCACTGTGGCCCTTGTACGCCGACTCCTCTCCGAGCCCGACCAGCGCGAGGCGAGCTTCCTCGGGGACCTCTTCCGTCGCGAGACGGTCGGCGGCGCGCTTGCCCTGACCGCGGCGGTGATCGGCGTGCTGTGGGCCAACTCGCGCTGGGCGGACGCCTACTTCGACTTGCTGCACCTGGATGTCGGGCCGCTCGACCTGGAGCACTGGGCGGCCGACGGCGCGTTGACGATCTTCTTCTTCGTGGCCGGCCTGGAGCTCAAGAGAGAGCTGGTGGTGGGCTCGCTGCGAAAGCCCGCCGACGCGGCGGTGCCGGTGGTGGCGGCGGTGTGCGGGGTCGCCGTACCTGCGCTGCTCTACCTCGCGGTCAACTGGTGGGGAGAGGGCAGCCTGGAGGGCTGGGCGGTGCCCGCGGCCACCGACATCGCCTTTGCGCTGGCCGTCCTCGCGGTGGTCGGCTCGAACCTGCCGACGGCCCTGCGCGCCTTCCTGCTGACCCTCGCCGTGGTCGACGACCTGATCGTGATCGTGATCATCGCGGTGTTCTTCACCGACTCGCTGCACCTGGTCCCCCTCGCCGTGGCCGGTCTCGCCTTGGCTGTCTGGGCGCTACTGCAGCATCGGCGAGTCACGACGCCACTGCTCTACGCCCCGCTCGCTGTGCTGGCGTGGTGGATGGTCCACGAGTCCGGCATCCACGCCACGATCGCGGGGGTGGCCCTGGGCATGCTGACCCGGGTCCGTCACGACCCTGACGAGGAGGTCAGCCCCGCCGAGCACCTGGAACACGTCTGGTCCCCGATCTCCTCGGGCCTCGCGGTGCCGTTCTTCGCGCTGATGTCGGCCGGCGTGGTGATCACCGGCGGTGCCGACCTCGTGCGCGACCCGATCTTCGTCGGGGTCGTCCTCGGTCTGGTCGTGGGCAAGCCGGTCGGCGTATTGGCGGGAGGTTGGCTGGTCGCCCGCTTCACGCGGGCCGAGCTCGACCCCTCGATCGGCTGGCGCGACGTCATCGGCGTGGCCATCCTGGCCGGCGTCGGATTCACCGTCTCGCTGCTGGTCTCCGACCTGGCGTTCGAGGGAGTCGAGCGCGACGTGGCCAAGACCGCCGTCCTCGCCGGCTCGGTCCTCTCGGCGATCCTCGCCGTCCTGATGCTCGGCCACCGGGACCGCTTCCACGCGACGCCGTGACACCCTGATCCCATGAGAGCGATGCAGCTCGCCGAGCAGGTGCCGACGGTCCAGCGTGCGACTACCGGGGCGGAAGCTGCCCGGGTGGTCGCGGAGTACCGCCTCTCGGGTCTCGTGGTCGCCGACGAGGAAGGTGTGCCGATCGCGGTGATCCCTGGCAGTCAGATCCTCAGCCTGGTGCTCCCGCAATACGTCCGCGACGAGCCCAACCTCTCCCACGCCTTCGACGAGGTTGGGGCTGACGAGCTGTGTGGCGCCCTCAACCGGGCGACCATCGGCGGGCTGTTGGAGGCCAAGCGGTTGACCGCCACGAAGCCGCCGTCGGTGCATCCGGAGGACACGCTGATCGAGATCGCCAGCGTCATGGATGCCGGCCGCACGCCGGTGATCCTGGTCATCGACCGCGACGGCGGCTTCCATGGCGTGATCACGCTGAGCCGGGTGCTGGCCGCCATCGCCACGGCAGCGGGACAGGGCAGCCCGCTCGTCCGGCGCCGGTTGGAGCGCGACGTCCTCCACACCGACGACGCCTGATGCGGTCCTCCCGGATCGTCACGTGTACGGTGACGGCCAGGTGTGCCGGGAAGTCTGGTCGGCGGTTCTTTCCAACGACCCCGGAAGCCGTCGCCCGTGCCTCTGCTGCTCGCCCTGCCTCTGCCGCCTGACAGTCACCTGACCCTATGGCGCTGACCGCGTGGCTCGCGCTCGCGGTGTTCGCGGCGGCGTACATCGTCATCGTCACGGAGAAGTTCAACCGGACGCTCGTCGCGCTGCTCGGTGCCGCCGCGATGGTGGCCATCGGCTCGGTCCGGGGCCACGAGATCTTCTTCTCCGAGGAGACGGGGATCGACTGGAACGTCATCTTCCTGCTGTTCGGGATGATGGTGATCGTCGGCATTCTCCGTCAGACCGGCGTCTTCGAGTTCCTGGCGATCTGGGCCGCTCAACGCGCCCGGGCGCGCCCCTTCCGGATGATGGTCCTGCTGGTCCTGATCACCGCCGTCGCGTCGGCCCTGCTGGACAACGTCACAACCGTACTGCTGATAGCGCCGGTGACGCTGCTGCTGTGCGATCGGCTCGGCCTTGACCCGGTGCCGTTCCTGCTGGCCGAGGTGATGGCGAGCAACATCGGCGGTGCAGCCACGCTGATCGGAGACCCGCCCAACATCATCATCGGTAGTCGCGCAGACCTCGGCTTCAACGACTTCCTCGTCCACATGGCGCCCATCGTGGTGGTGTTGATGGTGGTCTTCGTGGGGCTCTGCTGGCTGCTGTGGGGCCGTCGACTGCGGTACGACGCCGACCGCGCCGAAGCGGTGATGCGGCTGGAGCCTCGCGAGACGATCACAGATCCGCGCCTGCTGGTCCGGGTCGGCGTCGTGCTGATCATCGTCCTGGTCGGCTTCGTCACACACGCCGTGACCCACCTCGAGCCGTCCCTGGTCGCGCTCCTCGGGGCCGGAGCTGCAGTCCTGGTCTCCCGCGTGCCGCACTCGGTCTACCTCGAGGAGATCGAGTGGGAAACCTTGCTCTTCTTCGTCGGACTGTTCGTCATGGTCGGCAGCCTGGTACACCAGGGCGTCATCAGCGACCTGGCCGAGACGCTCACCGCTCGTATCGGTGACAGCTACCTGCCCGCAGCCCTGGGCATGCTCGTGGGTTCGGCAGTGCTGTCCGGCATCGTCGACAACATCCCGTACGTCGCGACCATGGCGCCGCTCGTCCACGAGCTCGTCGGGCCGGCGCCCGGCCTTCCGCCCGAGCAGCAGTCGCTGTGGTGGTCACTCGCGCTCGGCGCCGACCTCGGTGGCAACGCCACCGCCATCGGAGCCAGCGCCAACGTCGTGGTCCTCGGCATCGCCAAGCGAAACGGCCACCCAATCAGCTTCTGGACGTTCACCCGCTACGGACTGGTCGTCACGGCCGTCACCATCAGCCTATGCGTCCCCTACGTCGCGTTGCGCTACTTCGTCCTGGCCTGAGCGCCGCTTCGTGAGCGGCCCACGAGTCACTCCTCCGACGAACCGGAGCCTTCCTTCTCCTTGATCATGTCCATCACGGTGGAGTCGGCCAGCGTGGTCACGTCGCCCACCTCGCGGTGCTCGGCGACGTCCTTGAGCAGGCGGCGCATGATCTTGCCCGAACGCGTCTTGGGCAGCTCGGGGACGATCATGATCTGGCGCGGCTTGGCGATCGCGCCGATCTCCTTCTGCACGTGCTTGCGGAGCTCCTCGATGAGGTCGTCGGGCGCCGAGCCGTCGTCGGCGAGGGCGGACTCGCGCAGGATCACGAAGGCGCACACGGCCTGGCCGGTCATCTCGTCGGCGGCGCCCACCACGGCCGCCTCGGCGACCTTGGGGTGCGACACCAGCGCGGACTCGATCTCGGTGGTGGAGAGTCGGTGGCCCGACACGTTCATCACGTCGTCGACCCGGCCGAGCAGCCACAGGTCGCCGTCGTCGTCTTTCTTGGCGCCGTCGCCCGCGAAGTAGTAGCCCTGCTTGGCGAACCGCTCCCAGTAGGTCTCCTTGAACCGGGCGTCGTCGCCCCAGAGGGTGCGCAGCATCGACGGCCAGGGCTCTGGTCAGCACCAGGAAACCGCCCGACCCGTTGGGCACCGGCGTGCCCTCCTCGTCGACGACGTCGGCGCCGACGCCGGGGATCGCCGTCATGGCCGAACCGGGCTTGCCTGCCGTGACGCCGGGCAGCGGGCTGATCATGATCATGCCGGTCTCGGTCTGCCACCAGGTGTCGACGACGGGGACCTTGCCGGCGCCGATGGTCTCGCGGTACCAGATGTAGGCCTCCGGGTTGATCGGCTCACCGACCGACCCGAGCACCCGGACCGAGGACAGGTCGAACTTCTCGGGGATGTCCGACCCCCACTTCATGAACGTGCGGATGGCCGTAGGTGCGGTGTAGAAGATCGTGACGCCGTACTGCTCGACGATCTCCCACCAGCGGCCCTTGTGCGGGGAGTCGGGCGTCCCCTCGTAGACCACCTGCGTGACGCCGTTGGAGAGCGGGCCGTAGACCATGTAGGAGTGGCCGGTCACCCAGCCGACGTCGGCGGTGCACCAGTAGACGTCGGTGTCGGCCTTGAGGTCGAAGACCGCCCAGTGCGTCCACGACGTGCCGACGAGGTAGCCACCGGTGGTGTGCAGGATGCCCTTGGGCTTGCCGGTGGTGCCGGAGGTGTACATGACGTAGAGCGGGTGCTCGCTGTCGAAGAACTCGCACTCGTGCTCCGTCGACGCGCCGGCCACCGCGTCGTGCCACCACACGTCGCGGCTGTCGTCCCAGTCGACGTCTTGGCCCGTACGCCGCACGACCAGCACCTTGTCGACCGTCTGGCCCTGCTCGGCGGCCTTGGTGACGGCCTCGTCGACGGCGGGCTTGAGCCCTGACGGAGCGCCGCGCCGGTAGCCACCGTCGGCGGTGATGATCACCTTTGCCTCGCAGTCGGCGACTCGCGAGGCGAGGGCGTCGGCGCTGAAGCCGCCGAAGACCACGGTGTGCGGGGCGCCGATGCGCGCGCAGGCGAGCATCGCCACCACGGTCTCCGGGATCATCGGCAGATAGATCGCGACCCGGTCGCCCGTCTGCACACCCAGGTCGGTCAACGCGTTGGCGGCCTGGCAGACCTGGTCCTTGAGCTCGGCGTAGGTGATGTCGCGGGTGTCGTCGGCCGGCTCGCCGACCCAGTGCAGCGCGACCTTGTCACCCTTGCCGGCCGCGACGTGCCTGTCGACGCAGTTGTACGCCGCGTTGATGCGGCCGCCGACGAACCATTTGGCGAACGGCGGGTCGTCCCAGTCGAGCACCCGGTCCCACTTCTTGTTCCAGTCGAGGCGCTCGGCCTGCTCCGCCCAGAACGCCTCGGGGTCGGCATCGGCCCGGGCGTAGGCCTCTGCCTTCACGTTGGCGTCGGCCGCGAGCTCGGCAGGCGGCTCGAACCGACGCGTCTCCGTGCTCAGGTTGGACAGGGTCTGGTCGGTCATCCGCTTCTCCTGCGTCGTCGGGTAGGCCTCCTTTCGGAACCTACCCGGCTGCGCGGCGTACGACGACCCCGGTGCGACGAGGCGCCTCTTCGGTGCGACGAGCGGACCTGTCCTTCCTACGTCTCGCAGCTCTTGGTGACCTCGGCTTGGCACCTGTCGATGCCCTTGCGGCCGTCGGCACGGTCGCGACCCTTGCCACCGAGCAGGATGTCGTCCTGACCGGTGCCGATGAGCTCGTCACGACCAGAGCCTCCGCGCAGCCGGCTCAGCAGTAATGGGCAGTCGGCCTTGCCGCCTGAGGAGCCATGGAGACTGTCGTTGCCGGGGCCACCGGTAACGCGGATGTCGCACCCCGTGGTGAAGACCTCGTTGGCCTTCTCGTCGCCGTGCACCCGGACGCTGGTCGCGCCGACGGAGAGGTCTTCGATGCCGTTGACGATCGTCACCTGGGGCTCAGGGCCCGCGCCGAAGACGAGTCGGTGCTCGTCGAGGAAGACCCGGACCTGCTCGTGGCCTCGGATGTTGGTGTCGCTGTCGGTGTTGCCGGACACCAGCCGGTCTCGCCCCCCGCCGGCGGAGAAGACGGACGATGGGGGCTCGTAGCCGAAGGGAAGGACGATCTCGTCGTCCCCACCGCTCAGGTGCAGGTAGGCGCGACTGGTCACGACGACGCTCTCGTCGGCGTTGCTGCCGTCGACCTTGAGCTCGCTGGGTTGACTGGACTGCTCCCCGATCGCGTAGTCGTTGACGACCCCGGACCAACGGACAGCCACCTTGCCGCCGACCCTGATCGAGCGGCTGACGGCGCTGGCCTTCCACTGCACTGGCTGCGGAGTGGTGACCGAGAGAGTCAGGGCGTTGCGGCCGCCGCCGAACGCGATGGAACCGCCCGTCCCCTGGGTGCCGAGCCACTGCAGGCGGCTGTCGCCGCCGGCGAAGTCGACGACGTCGGCGTTCGAGGCGTCCAGCGAGCCCGAGGTGACCACGCCGCCACCGGTTCCGATCGTGATGGTGTCGCGCTCGGTGTCCACCACCGGGACGGGGTTGCCATGCGGGTCGGGTCCGGTCCCCGCGTAGACATAGCCGCCGTAGGTGCCCGTCAGCACGTCGGCGCCCTCGCCCAGCGTGACCACGCCACCATTGCTGGCGGCGCCCTGGTCGACGGTGTCGTCACCAGGACCCGCGTCGATGCTCGTCGCACCGGCGACGGTCCTACAGATCAGGTCGTCCCCGGCTCGGGCGTCGACGCCGAAGACGTACTTGTCGATGACGATGACGTCGGGGCCGTCCGTGCCGACCAGATCGGGGAGGTCCCGGACGACGCCGTGATGGTCGCCAGCATGGCCGTGACAGGTCGGCGGCGCGGCGGAGGCGGCGTACGACGACGGGCCGGCCGCCGCGCTGGCGAGCAGGACGCCGAGGCCGACAGCGAGGCGAGCGTGGCGAAGGGGCATGCCTGTCCGACGCGCTCAGCAGCCTTTTGGTTCGGCTGCGGGAGGAGACAGCCACGCTCTACCTGCCCACGGACCTAGGCTGACGAGGTGATCGAGCCCGTCTCCATACAGGCTCCCCGGCTGAGTGGTCGGGTGATGATGAGCCAGGACTGGCGCGACCTCACCTTCGTGCACTGGGCCGTCGAGCCCGACCGGGTGCGCGCCCTGCTGCCGCCGGGCGTGCGGCCCGACGAGCTCGACGGGGTGACGTACGTCGGGCTGATCCCCTTCCGCATGGTCGACGCGGGTCTCGGTCGCGGATCCGGAGTTCCCTGGGCCGGCACCTTCCTCGAGACCAACGTGCGCTTGTACTCCGTGGACGAGACGGGTCGGCGCGGGATCGTCTTCCTCAGCCTCGACACCGACCGGTCGGTCGTGGTGGCTGGCGCGCGAGTGGGGTTCGGGCTGCCGTATCGATGGGCGCGGATGCGCCACGAGCTGACCGACTCGGTGCACACCTATGCGTCGACGATGCGGTGGCCGGGCGTGCGGGCGAGCAGCCGGGTCGTCGTACGGGTAGGGGAACCGCGGCCGAGCACGCCGCTCGACGAGTTCGTCAGCGCCCGCTGGGGTCTGCACGTGCGCTGGTGGGGACGCACGCTCTACATCCCCAACCAGCACGAGCCCTGGCCCCTGCATGACGCCGAGATCCTCGAGCTCGACGACGGGCTGCTCGGCTCGGTCGGCCTGGCCGACCTGCGCGGCCGGCAGCCCGACCATGTCGCCTTCAGCCCGGGTGTGCACACGGAGTTCGGCTTCCCCGGCGACGCTCGACACCCGCGGCCCGACTGAAAGCTCGGAACGCCGATTCGTCTGCGGTCCGTGAGCGTCAAGACTCATGGTGATCCGCAGACGAATCGGTGTCCCCCCGGCGCTAGTGGAGTGTCGCCTGCTCGGCACCGGCGCCGGTGAAGGCCCGGACCTCGAGCTCGGTGAACTTCTCCTCGGCGTCGGGTTCCTTGGACGTGACCGTGCCCAGCCAGCCGAAGAAGAAGCCCAGCGGGATCGACACGATGCCCGGGTTCTGCAGCGGGAACCAGTGGAAGTCCACGTCAGCCGGGAACAGCGACAAGCTCGCCCCGGTCACCGGGTTGACGCCCAGGCCGGACACGACCGGCGAGAAGAACACCAGGACCACACAGGAGATGAGTCCGCCGTAGATCGCCCAGGTGGCGCCGCGGGTGTTGAAGCGCCTCCAGAACAGGTTGTAGATGATCGACGGCAGGTTGGCCGAGGCCGCGACGGCGAAGGCGAGCGCCACCAGGAAGGCGATGTTCAGCTTCTGCGCCGGGATGGCCAAGGCGATGGCGATGCCGCCGATCACGAACGCCGCGATGCGGGCGACCTTCACCTCGTCCTTCTCGGTGACCTTGCCCTTCTTGATGACCGTGGCATAGAGGTCGTGGGCCACCGACGACGCCGAGGTCAGCGTCAGACCGGCGACCACCGCGAGGATGGTGGCGAACGCCACCGCGCTGATCAGTGCGAGCAGGATCGCGCCTCCGGTAGAGCCTTCCCCGCCACCGACGGCCTCCGCCAGCAATGGCGAAGCCAGGTTGCCGCCCGAAGCGGCGACCTCGCTGTCCGGTCCGGTGTCGAGCAGCGCCGCGGCACCGAAGCCCAGCGCCAGCGTCATCAGGTAGAACGCGCCGATCAGGCCGATGGCCCAGGACACCGACGTGCGAGCGTCCTTCGCGGTCGGCACCGTGTAGAAGCGGATGAGGATGTGCGGAAGCCCGGCCGTGCCGAGCACCAGCGCGAGACTGAGGCTGACGAAGTCGATCTTCGACGTGGTGCTGACGCCGTACTTGAGGCCGGGCTGGAGGAACTCCTGGCCCTTGCCGGTGTTGTCGGCGGCGGCCCCGAGCAGGTCGGAAAGGTTGAAGCTGAACTTCGCCAGCACCAGGACCGTGATCAGGATCGTGCCGCCCATCAGCAGCACGGCCTTGACGATCTGCACCCAGGTGGTGCCCTTCATGCCGCCCACCGTGACGTAGAAGACCATCAGCAGGCCGACGCCGACGATGGTCCACGCCTTCACCGCCTCGTTCGTGACGCCGAGCAGCAGGGTCACCAGCGCACCCGCGCCCACCATCTGCGCGAGCAGGTAGAAGATCGAGACCACCACGGTCGAGGTGGACGCCGCCGTGCGCACGGGGCGCTGCCGCATCCGGTACGCCAGCTGGTCGGCCATCGTGTACTTGCCGGAGTTCCGCAGCAGCTCGGCCACGAGCAGCAGCGCGACCAGCCAGGCCACGAGGAAGCCGATGGAGTAGAGGAAGCCGTCGTAGCCGCTCAGAGCGATGGCGCCGGAGATGCCGAGGAACGACGCTGCCGACATGTAGTCGCCCGAGATGGCCATCCCGTTCTGGAAGCCGCTGAACGATCGGCCGCCGGCGTAGAAGTTCGCCGTGCCCTCGGTCTGGCGGCTGGCCCAGAACGTGATGCCGACGGTGATCAGGATGACGACGATGAACAAGACGGCCGTCAGGGTGTCGGAGCTCATTTTCGGGGCCCCCGTTCGAAGCGGAGCGGAGCGAGCATTCGAATGGGGTATTCATCGCGAGCCCACCTCCTGGTTGTAGTCGGCTTCGAGCTCGCGGGCGAGCGGGTCGACCTTGGCATTCATGTAGCGGGAGTACATCCACGCGATGGTGAAGGTGGAGGCGAACTGGAGGAGCCCGAAGATGAGGGCCACGTTGATGTTTCCGACGACCTCGGTGCTCATGAAGTCGTGGGCCCACATCGACATCACCACGTACAGCAGGTACCAGGAGAGGAACGCCAGCGTCGCCGGGAGCACGAAGCCGGTGTGTCGACGCTTGAGCTCCTGGAACTCCGGCGTCGCGTGCAGCCGGTCGTAGAGCGGATCGTGTCGTTCGGCCTCAGTGTGGGCCTCGACGGGGATCGAGTCGGTCATGAGTCATCCCTTCCGAAGGGGTCTCCGGGAACGCTGTGACGTCGTTCACGTTGGCCGATCGGTACCCAGCCGGGGAGGGTGTCGTGCGCGTACCTCGCTCGGTGGCGCGGCACATTCGGCAGACGGTCGGTTCCACGCGACGAACGGTCAGCCGCGGTCGACCCCGATCGCCTCGGGTGTGTGCAGCCGGACCATGAACCTGGTGGCGTGCAGCGGCAGGCGTCCGGGCGTCAGCAGCGAGCCCACGATCATCGCGGCGAACGCCAGCGGCACGGTCCACGCAGCCGGCTGGGCGAGGAGGGTGGAGACCCAGCCGGAGTCCTCGGTGGCCACGAACGTCCGCACCACCGCGAAGCCACTCGTCGCGCCGCCGACGACCAGTCCGGCGATGGCGCCGACGTCGGTGAGCCGGCGCCACCAGATGCCCAGCACCAGCAGCGGGCAGAACGTGGAGGCGGCCACGGCAAAGGCAAGCCCGACCGCCGTCGCCACGCCGACGTCGTCGGCCAGCACCGCGAGTGCGTACGCCACCGAGACGCCGACGGCGGCGGCGACCCGGAAGGCGGCGATGCCGGGGAGCCAGCGGCTCATCAGGTCCTGCGACAGCACCCCGGCGATCGCGATCGTCAGCCCCGACGACGTGGACAGGAAGGCGGCGAAGGCGCCGGCGATGAGGATCGCGCCGAGCAGCTCGCCGCCCGTTCCGCCGATCATCCGGGCCGGCAGCTCGAGCACGACCGCATCGGAGCGGCCCTGCGCGACCAGGTCGCTGGCGTACAGCCGCCCCAGCGCGCCATACACGGGCGGCAACAAATAGAAGATGCCGAGCAGCCCCAGCACCACCAGCGTCGTCCGGCGCGCGGCCCAGCCGTCGGGGTTGGTGTAGAAGCGGACCACGACGTGGGGCAGGCCCATGGTGCCGAGGAAAGTGGCGATGATGAGGGAGTACGTCGTGTAGAGCGGGTGCGCGCCCAGGCCTGTCAAGGGCGTGGCCCAGGCCGTCGCTGACCGGGCCGGTGACTCGGCGCCGTCGCCGAGCCAGACCAACAGGAGGAAGAAGGCGGGCACCAGCAGCGCGGTGAGCTTCAACCAGTACTGGAAGGCCTGCACGAACGTGACGCTGCGCATGCCGCCGGTCATCACGTTGACGAGCACGACGACGGCGACGACCAGACCGCCGAGGCGGGCGTCGAGACCGGTGGCCAGCTCGAGGGTGAAGCCGGCGCCCTTGAACTGCGGGATGAGGTAGAGCCAACCGATGGCCACCACCAGAGCCGAGGTGACGAGTCGGACCTGTCGGGACCGCAGCCGGGCCTGGGCGAAGTCGGGCAGCGTGTAGGCGCCCGAGCGGCGCAGCGGAGCCGCGACCAGGGCGAGCAGCACCAAGTAGCCGGCAGTCCAGCCGACGGGGTACCAGAGCATGTCGACGCCGAACGCCAGCACCAGCCCGGCGACGCCGAGGAACGACGCGGCGGAGAGGTACTCGCCGCCGATCGCGTAGGCGTTGAGGGTCGGGCGGACCGACCGCGAGGCCACGAAGAAGTCGGAGGTGGTGCGGCTGAACCGCAGCCCCCAGATGCCGATGCCGACCGTGAGCACCGAGACGACAAGCACCGCGACGATGCCGAACGCGTGGTTCATGGCGATGGGGCTGGCGGCGACCGCAGCGCTCATGGTCTCTGGACCACGTCGATGAAGGCTCGCTCGTTGCGCTCGGCGGCGCGCACGTACCAATAGCCGATCGCCACCAGGGTCGGGTAGACCACGAAGGCCAGCAGGCCCCAAGCCAGGGGCATGCCGATGAACTCGACGGCCATCCATTCCGGCGCGAGCCAGAACAGCAGGGGCAGCCCACCCACGAGTACGAGGAGCAGCAGGATCGCGGTGACCCCGAGCCGGAGCTGGGCCCGCAGCAGCGAGCGCAGGTAGATCTCGCCGACCTGGCTCTGGGCGTCGATCTCGTGAGCAGCGCTCGGCGGCTCGCGGCGGCGACCGGGCGTCGTACGCGGGGAGGTGACGCGGACCCGCTCGGGGATGGTCATCCGGAGCCGCCCGGCCGGTTGCGGCGGACCAGGAGATCGCGCAGGGCGCGGGTATGTCGTCGGCTGACCCCGAGCTCGATGCCCGCGACCAGCACGCTGCACCGGCCGCCCTCGGTGCGCACCTCCTGGACGTGGGGGAGGGAGACGAGCAGGGAACGGTGGATGCGGACGAAGCCGGCCGGGCCCCACTCCTCCTCCAACGTCGCCAGCGGCATGCGCAGCAGGTGGGAGCCGTCGGCGGTGTGCAGGCGGGCGTAGTCGCCCTGGGCCTCGACGTAGGTGATGTCGGAGCGGGACACGAAGCGGGTCACGCCACCGAGCTCGACGGCGACCTGCTCGTCTTCGCTGACGCGCCGGGGTCCGCCTCCTTCGACGACCCTGCGGACCGCCTCGGCCAGCCGGTCCTCGCGGACCGGCTTCAGGACGTAGTCGACGGCGTTGACATCGAACGCCTCGACGGCGTGGCCATCGTGGGCGGTGACGAACACGATCGGCGGTGGCGACTTGAAGCGCGCCAGCACCTGGGCGAGCTCCAGTCCGCTCAGCCCGGGCATCGAGATGTCGAGGAACACGGCGTCGACGCTGAGGTCGTGCAGCACCCGGAGCGCGTCGGTTGCCGAGTCGCTGGTCAGGACGCCGCTGACCCGCGGGTCGCGCGCAAGGAGGAAGGCGAGCTCGTCGAGAGCCGGCCGCTCGTCGTCGATGACGAGGACGCGGAGCCCGGCGGCCCCCCCGTTCCCTGGCTCGTTCACGGGCTCGATCATGCGCTGATCCCCGGCGCGTACTTGGGGACGCGTACGACGACCCGGGTCCCGGCCCCCGGCGCGGTCTCGACGACCAGGCCGTACTCGTCGCCGAAGGCGTGCCGCAACCGCTCGTCGACGTTGGCGAGACCGACCGAGTCGCCCTCCTCGGCGCCGGCGAGCGCACGGCGTACGCGCTCGGGATCCTCGCCTGCTCCGTCGTCCTCGACCGAGATCTCGCACTCGCGGTCCAGGTCGCTGGCCACCACCGTGATCGTGCCGCCGTGCTCGCGGCCTTCGAGCCCGTGCTTGACGGCGTTCTCGACCAGCGGCTGGAGGGAGAGGAAGGGGATCTGCACCGGCAGCACCTCGGGGGCGATGCGCAGCACGACGCGGAGCCGGTCGCCGAAGCGGGCCTGCTCCAGCAGCAGGTAGCGCTCGATGGAGCGCAGCTCCTCGGCCAGCGTCGTGAACTCGCCGTGCCGCCGGAAGGAGTAGCGGGTGAAGTCCGCGAACTCGAGCAGCAGGTCACGGGCCCGCTCCGGGTCGGTCCGCACGAAGGACGCGATCGCGCCCAGGGAGTTGTAGATGAAGTGTGGCGAGATCTGGGCCCGCAACGCCCGCACCTCGGCCTCGACCAGCCGTCGTCGCGACGCGTCGAGCTCGGCGAGGTCGAGCTGTCCGGAGACCCAGGCGGCCACCTCGTCGGTGGCGCGGACCAGGCCGGCCGTGGGGTCCGGCGAGGCGACGACGAGGTGTCCGACGACGACCTCTTCGACCACCAGCGGGCTGAGGATCACGTGGCGGACCGGGCAGGTCGCGGCCAGAGCGCAGGAAAGGTCGACCGGGCCGACCACCTTGGTCGCCTCGGAGGTCGCCGTCAGCTCGGCGACCTGCTCGGCGTGGTGTGAGCCCAGGCCGTCCCAGGCCAGCACCCGGTCGGTGTCGGCCAAGGCGACTGCGGGTGCGCCCAGGAGTGCCCGGAGGTGCCGGATGCTGCGTTCGGCGCTGTCCTCGGTCAGCCCCTCGCGAAGGGCCGGGCTCGCGAGCGAGGCCGTGTGCAGGGTCCGGAACGTCGTCCGGTCCGCCTCGGTGCCGAGGTGGGAGCGCCGGAAGAGCCGACCCAGCGCGGAGACCATGCGCGGACGCTAACGGGGTGCCCTGTGCGCAACAAGGCTCACGGTCGGACGACCTTGAGCTTTACCTTCTTCTTGGGGCTCTTGCCGGTGGTGTTCTTGGCGGTGCCGATGAGCTTGTAGGTGTCGGGCTTGAGCTTGATCCCCTTGACCTTGGCCCTGATGGTGATCTTGGAGAGGCCGGCGGGCAGCTGCTTCTTGAGCACGACGCGGACGTACTTCTTCTTGCCCTTGATCTGGTGCTTGTGCTTGCTCTTGAACACCAGCTTGAGGGTGGCGGCGGTGTTGAGCCGCACCTTGAGCTTGGTCTTCCTCGCCACCGCCCTCGAGAGGGCCTGGACCTTGCTCTTGGTGAGCTTGAACTTGGTGATGGCGGGGACCGGTGCCTTCACGGTGGTCGTCGCCGTCCGGGTGGCGGCGTTGCCAACGGCGTCGGTGACGGTGAGCGTCACGGGGTACTTGCCCGCCGCGGCGTACGTGTGGTTCGCGTTGGCACCGGTCGCGGACGTGCCATCGCCGAACGACCAGGCGTACGACGCGACCGACGACCACGTGTCGGTTGCGCTTGCAGCGAAGGAGAGCGCCTTGCCTGCGGTGGCCGACGTCGGAGCCGTCAGGCTGCCGACCACGGGCCCGGCGACGTCGTAGGCCGTGTAGCGGGCCTGGGAGCTCGAGGCTCCGTCGTCCACCCAGAAGGTGGCCACGTCGCCGTGGGCGTCGGCGGCGAGCCGTGGTGGGTGCGCCTCACGCGCCGTGTCGGAGAGGTTCAGCGCGGCCCCGAAAGCCGCGCCGGCCGGCGCGGTGGCGCCCTGCGCGACGTTGTTGGTGCCGTTGAAACGGGTCCACACGACGGTGGCGGCAGCGTTCGCCGCCAGCACGGTTCGCGGGTGGTCGGCGTCGGCGGTCGGGTCGGACAGGTCGACGCCCGGGCCCCAGGCCGCCCCGGGCTCGCGGATCGCCGCTTGGACGCGGGACGGGAAGCCGTCGGGTGCCGCTGCCCAGGTCGCCACGACCCGTCCGCTGCTGCTCGTGGCCACGTCGGTGTTGATGACCGAGAGGTGGTTGGCCGACAGGTTGACCGGACTGGACCATGGGGCGCCGGGTGCAGTGCGGGTGCTCGACTGCGCGATGTAACGAGTGCTGTCGAACCGGGCCCACACGGCCGTCGCCGTACCGGCCGGGTCGACGGCGACGTTGGGGTAGATCGCGTCCTGGCCCACCTGCGAGAGCGACTCGGTCGCGGTCCACAGGCCGTCCGGGAGCCTGGTACGGGTCTGGATGATGTTGTTCGCGCCGTCGTACCGCGTCCACAGGACAGTGGTGTTGCCGGCGGCGTCCACGCCGAGGGCGGGCCGCCCCGAGTCGGTCGTCGCGGCAGCCGAGATGTTGGAGGGTGCGCCCCACACCCCAGCCGGTGACCGCACCGCGGCGTACTCGTACCACGACCCGGCCACGTTGCGGGGCCACACGACGATCGCTCCTCCGTCGGGGAGCAGGCCCAGCGCAGCCTCGTCGAAGACCCCGCTGCCTCCCGCGATGTCCACGGCCGCGCTCCAGAGGCCGTTGGCATCCCGGGTCGCGCTCTGCAGGCCGAAGGACAGCACCCCGGTCGAACGGAACCAGACAGCGGTTGCGCTGCCGTCGTCAGCGAGCACGATCTCCGGGAAGACGGCAGAGGCGCCCGGCACCGACACCGGGATCGCCGGCCCCCAGGTGCCGCCGGCCGCGCGGCTGGAAGCCTGGATCTGGAGGTTAGCTGCCGTCCGACGCCGACCAGAGGGCCACGGCGTTGCCGTTCGAGTCGACTGCCACCGTGCCCACGAACCCGTTGGCGAAGGCGGGCCCGACGGGCCCGGCCGGGACCCAGCTCGGCGCGGCTTCGGCTGACACCGCCGCCAGGCCGACGATCAGAGAAGCGGCGGCGAGCAGTGCGCTACGGCGGTGGGTTCGCGTCATCGGACCACTTTCAGCTTGACCTTCTTCTTGGGGCTCTTCCCCGAGGAGTTCTTTGCCGTGCCGGTGAGTACATAGGTGTCGGGCTTCAGGACCTTGCCTTTGAGCTTGGCTTTGATGGTGACCTTGGAGAGGCCGGCGGGCAGCTTGCCTTTCGAGCACGACGCGGACGTACTTCTTCTTTCCCTTGACGAGGTGCTTGTGCTTGCTCTTGAAGACGAGCTTGAGGGTGGCGGCGGTGCTGAGGCCGACCTTGAGCTTGGTCTTCTTGGCGACCGCACGGGCCATCGGCCGGGTCGACGCCCTGATCTTCTTCTCGGTGAGCTTGAACTTGGTGATGGTCGGGACTGCGAGTGCTGGCGGTGCGGCCGTGATGCTGGTGGTCGCCGTCCGGGTCGTCGTGTTGCCGACGGCGTCGGTGGCGGTCATGGTCACGGTGTAGGTGCCGGCGGCGGCGTACGTGTGGGTGGCGGTTGGCACCGGTTGCGGTGCCGCCATCGCCGAAGGACCAGCTGTAAGCCGAGATCGCCGACCAGGTGTCAGTGGCGGTCGCGGCGTACGACAGCGACTTCCCGGCCGTTGCCGCTCGACGGAACGGAGAACCCGGAGATGACGGGCCCGGCGCGTCCAGTGCCGACGCCTGGATGACGGTGCGAGCCGTTCCATCGCTGCAAGACCGCGACCACGTTGCCGGCGCCGTCGGGTCGCCACCTCGGTGACTCGTGTCGATCGTGACGAGGCCGGCGAGGTCTGAGAGGTCGGGGCGCCGACAGCTGCCGCCGGTCGGGCGATCCGACGGCTCGCCAGCACACTGTCGTCGTGCTCCCTGTGGACCTCGAGGCCCACGAGACGACCGTGTTCCCGCCAGGATCGGTGGTGACAGCCGGCGGTCCGCGTCCAGCAGGGGGTCGGAGAGCGACTGCGGGTCGCTCCAGGACCCGCCCTTGGGATGCGACGGCGCACCTGGACGACGGCGTGCGTACCGAGGGTGCGCCACGCGGCGGTCACCGCGCCGCCGGGGTCAAGGCTGAGGTCGGGCGAGACGCTGTCGACCGAGACGTCGGATACCTCTTGCACCCCGCTCCAGACGCCCGCCGCGGACCGGGTGATCGCGTGCACGATCGTGTGGGTGCCGTCGTAGACCTGCCACGCGACGGTGACGACTCCTGAGGAGTCGACGAGCGACTGGGGGTCGATGGAGTCCAGTGCTGCGGGCGACAGCGGCGTCGGCCGGCGACCAGACGCCGGCCGCGAGCGGACCCGAGCCCAGATGACGCTCTTGCTGGTGGTCCGGTCGCGCCACGCGAGGGCGACCAGGCCGGCGTTGGCCGCGAGAGACGGATCGAAGATCGGGCCGGCGTCCGACTGGCTCTGAGAGGGCGTCCCAAGCGCCACCGGCGGGCCGGCGGCAGTTTTGATCGTGTACGTCGCGGCCATCGGCACCCGTTCGTACCAAGACAGCCGTGGCGGAGCCGTCGGCGGTCGACGGCCAGCGGACGGCTTGAAGGCCTGCCGGGCCGGTCGAGAGCGACGTGACGCCGCTCCAGCACTCCGGACGCCGAGCGCGACCTGGCCTGGATGACCGTGTTGCCACGCCCCGGGGACCTGACGCCACACGACCGTGGCGTTGCCGGCGGGGTCGAACTCGACGAACGGCTCCTGCGCAAACTGGGTCGGGTCGCTGAGGTCTGACGGGCGCCGTCCACTGTCCCGCCGGCGGGCCGCCAGGCGGCCTGGATGTTGCCCTGATGGACCCGTTGTCGATGCCCCACACCGCGATCGCGTCACCGTCCGCGTCCACGGCGACGATGGGGCCGTACGGACGTCGACGGTGCCGGCGAGATCGGAGTCGGCGGGTGCCAGCCACGCGGCGCGCCGCAGGCGGCAGGCATGGCCGAGCAGCGTGCCGAGCAGCGCGAGCGCGGCGACTGCGCCGGTGCGGACGGGATCACCTCGTCATGGCTGCCCTGCCTCACGGACAGGGTCTCACGACGCGCTGATGGACACCAGCAACTACGAACGTCGTCTCGCCATAGTCCGCTCGGGTCAGGTTCGACGATCAGCGGAAGTCGATGAGCAGCATGTCGGTGTCGGTGCCGTCGGAGGGGCCGTCCTCGGGCTCGTCGCCGGGCTCGCCGTCGGCATGGTCCTCGGCCCCCGGCCGGTCGGCGACGGTCGCGCGGAAGCAGCGCGTGACGTAGGGCAGCTGCATGCCGTCCATGCCGCGGCCGAAGTCGTCGTAGAACGCCAGCACCTCGGCCAGCTTGGCCGCCCGGCCCTCCTCGTCGAGCACGGCGACGTTGGAGCGCGACAGCACCAGGTCCTGGATGGTGCGCCGGTCGATGGTCTGCCAGAACGCGAACGACGCCTCCTCGAGGAAGCCGAACAGCCCGCTGTGCACGATGGCGGCGGCGGGTTCGCGCAGCTGGTCCTGGGTGCCGATCAGGGCGCCGAGGCGGCGTACCCAAGGGATCCGCTCGTCGCGCTGGTTCCACACCACGGCGATTCGGCCGCCGGGCTTGAGGACGCGCGCGATCTCGGGCAGCGCGACGTCGAGGTCGAACCAGTGGAAGGCCTGCGCCGCCACGGCCACGTCGACGGACCGGTCGCCGAGGGGGATCTCCTCGGCGGTGCCGACGGCGGTGCGTACGTCGGGCAGGTTGGCCTCGAGGCGGTCGAGCATGGCCCGGTCGGGGTCGGTGGCGAACACGTCGTGACCGAGGGCGGTGAGCTGGGCGGTGAGCTTGCCGGTGCCGGCGCCGAGCTCGAGGACGGTGGCGGCCTCCTGGCCGACCAGCCAGGCCGCGGCCTCGGTCGGGTACGTCGGCCGGCCGCGGTCATAGGCCTCGGCGACGCCCCCGAAGGAGTGCGCCCAGTCCGGCTTCGGGCCCCCCTCTTGCTCCTCGCTCATCACGGGCGACCCTACCTTCGGGACCGCGCCCTACCCTGGCGCCATGACCGACCCGCTCGCGCCGTTGCTGCGCCTCGAGGGCGTGCCCTCGGCGTTCGCCGCGGCCCGGGACGGGATCGACGCGCTGCTGCGCGACCGGGGGCTGCGCCGCACCAGCGCCGAGGACACCGCGGAGGCGCTGCTGATCGGGGCGCACGCGTCGGCGGTGCTGGAGGGCTCGGCGTCGACCCTCGAAGAGGTGCGGGCCGGGGCCGGCGACGAGGTGGCCGCCGACGCCGTGCGGGTCTCGGCCCACCTGTTGTCGCTGGTGCCGACGCTGCGTTCGGCACCGCTGCAGGCTTCGCCCGGCTGCACTCGCTGGCGGCGCCGGCCGAGGACTCCGGCCGGCCGCGCGACGAGGAGTCCGGGGAGCGGCTGCGATCCCTCGGTGCGCTGCTGACCTCGCAGACGGCCGCGCCGGCCCTGCTGGTGGCCGCGGTGGTGCATGCCGACCTCGCGAGCGCCGCGCCGTTCGCCTCGCACAACGGCATCGTGGCCCGGGCGGCCGAGCGGCTGGTCTGGGTCGCGCGGGGTGTCGACGAGCGCTCGGTGCTGGTGCCGGAGGCGGGGCACCTGGCGTTGCGGGCGGCGTACGAGTCGAACCTGCGGGGCTACCGCGACGGTGGCCCGCTCGGGCGTGCACGCCTGGTTGCGGTACGCCGCCGAGGCCGCCGCCGCGGGCGCCGAGGCCAGCCCGCTCGCCCGCGGCTGAGACCGGTCTGACCTTCACGGTGCCAGGGCAAAGTCAAGCCTTGTAGGCACCGGCAGACCGGCGTACAAAGGAGTAGAACCAATTCAAAAACAGCACGCGGACCGGGTACCCACGCGGCGAACCACCCTTCTTGAGGGCGCGAGTTCCCGGGACACTCCCGGGGCAGCATTTAGGCGTTGCACGCTTGGTAGCCCACGATCCGCGTGTCAGTGGCGGCACTCGACTTCCTGAGCCGGGTGCCGTCGCATGTCAGGCGCCGAGACGGCGCCGCCGGGCGTTGGACCAGAGCACCCAGCCGACCGCGCCGACGCCGCCGAGGGCGAGCGCCGCGAGGGTCGAGCGGGCAGGTGGCAGTCGGCTGCGCAGGGTGACCGGGCGGGTGAAGACCAGCACCGGCCAGCCCTTCGCGATCGCGACCTTGCGCAGCTCGCGGTCGGGGTTGACGGCGTGCGGATGGCCGACGACCTCCAGCATGTGGACGTCGGTGATGGAGTCGCTGTAGGCGAAGCTGCCCTCGAGGTCGTAGCCGCGTTCGTCGGCCAGCGCCCGGATCGCCCGCGCCTTCTCCTCGGCGTACGCGTAGTACTCGATCTCGCCGGTGTACTTGCCGTCGACGATCTCGAGCTGGGTGGCGATGACGTCGTCGGCCCCGAGCATCGCGCCGATCGGCTCGACGACCTCGGCCCCCGAGGTGGAGACGATGACGACGTCGCGGCCCGCCAGCCGGTGCTCCTCGATCAGCGACACGGCCTCGTCGTAGACGATCGGGTCGACGACGTCGGTGCAGCGTGTCGGCGACGATCTCGCGGACGGTGGCGACGTCCCAGCCGGCCGTGAGCTGCGACATGAACTGCCGCATCTTCTCCATCTGGTCGTGGTCGGCGCCGCCGACGAGATAGACGAACTGCGCGTACGCCGACCGCAACATCGCCCGGCGCGAGATCAGCCCACCCGCCTGGAACGGCTTGCTGAACGCGAACGAGCTCGACCGCGCGATGATCGTCTTGTCGAGGTCGAAGAACGCCGCCGTGGGGCGTGCTGGCATGGCCTCATCGTAGGTCGGGGGATGGGCCCAGACCGGGAGACCCGGCCCGGAGCCGTCCACAAACGCGTCCCCGTCGGTGGTGTCCACAGGCGACGCGCGGGTGAGGTGGGTGGTCCGCCGACCCGGGGGATGGTGCCCGCCATGGACGCACCCGCCAACGCTCCCCTGATCGTGACGACCGACGAGACGCTGCTCGACGAGCTGCAACGCCTGTCCGCCGCCGCCGGCGTCCAGCCGGTGCTGGCCCACGACGACGCGGCGGCCCTGAGCGCCTGGAGCGTGGCTCCGCTGGTGCTCGTCGGCGTCGATCTCGCGGGTCCGCTGTCGCGGCTGGCCCCGCCGCGACGGTCCGGGGTGCACGTCGTCGGGTGGGGTGGCGTGCCCGACGACGTGTTCCGGACCGCCCTGGCCCTCGGCGCAGAAAACGTCGCCGAGCTGCCTCGCTCGGAGGGGTGGGTGACCGAGCTGCTGGCCGACGTCGGCGACACGACGCCGAGCGGCTGCCTGACCCTCGGCGTGATCGGCGGCTCCGGCGGCGCCGGCGCGACGACGTTCGCGTGCGCGCTCGGCCAGATGGCGGCCCTGTCCGGGCCGGCTGTCGTCATCGACACCGACCCGCTGGGCCCGGGCGTGGACAGGGTCCTCGGCCTCGAGGGTCACGACGGCATCCGGTGGGACGCGCTGTGCCAGACCACCGGCCGGTTCAGCGGTCGCTCGCTGCGTGACTCGCTGCCCAAGCGCGACGGGCTCGGCGCGCTGACCTGGTATCCCGGACCGCAGGGCAGCCTCCAGCCATTCGCCGTCCGCAACGCCCTGGCGGCCGCCCAGCGTGGCCACGACACCGTCGTGCTCGACCTGCCCCGCACCGTCGACCCGGTCGTCGAAGAGCTCGTCGCCCGGTGCGACCAGGTCTTCGTGCTGACGACGCCATCCGTGGCCGGGCTGGCTTCGTCGGTCCGGCTCTGTGCGCGGTTCCGCGACCCTTCCCCGCTGCGGCTGGTGCTGCGGGGTGAGCAGGTACGCGCCGACGGGATCGGCCGGATCACTTCGTGCCCGTCGCGGCACAGATGCCCGACCAGCGAGGTCTCGAGGAGGCGATCGACCTGGGTCTGGGACCGGTGCGCTCGCGTCGCGGACCGCTCGGCCGCACCTGCCTGAGACTGCTGGCCGGCGTGGCTCCCCTGCGCCGCGCGGCGTGAGCGGGACCGTCCGGCCGGGCGAGCTCACGGCGGTCGTCGAAGAGGTCCGCGAGCGGTTGGCCCACGACCCGGGCGAGCTCACCGCGCATCGGGTCGCCGAGGCGTTGCGCGCGACCGGGAGGCCGGTCGGTGACGCCACCGTCCTGGCCGTGCACGAAGCACTGCGGCGCGACGTCCTCGGCGCCGGGCCGCTGCAGCCCCTGCTGGCCGAGCCCGGGGTCACCGACGTGGTGGTCAACGGGACCGAAGGCGTCTACGTCGATCGCGGTGATGGGCTGCAGCCGGTCGCCGTGTCGTTCGCCGACGAGGCCGCCGTACGACGTCTCGCGCAGCGGCTGGCCGCGCTCGGCGGCCGGCGGCTCGACGACGCGAGCCCCTTCGTCGACGTCCGGCTGCCCGACGGCACCCGCTGCCACGCGGTGCTCGCACCGGTGGCCCGACCCGGCACGCTCGTCTCCCTCCGGGTGCCGCGCGCCCGGACGTTCACCCCCGCCGAGCTCGTCGAGGCGGGCGCGTTGACGACCGCCGGCGAGCGGTTGTTGCGAGCGGTGGTCCGGCGGCGGCTCGCCTTCCTGGTCAGCGGAGGCACCGGGTCGGGCAAGACCACGCTTCTTGCCGCCATGCTCTCGCTCGCCGCGCCGGCCGAGCGGCTGGTGCTCGTCGAGGACTCCCACGAGCTGCGTCCCGACCACCCGCACTGGGTGGCGCTCGAGGCGCGCCCGCCCAACATCGAGGGCGCCGGTGAGGTCACTTTGCGCACGTTGGTCCGGCAGGCGCTGCGGATGCGGCCCGACCGGCTCGTCGTCGGCGAGGTGCGCGGCGGCGAGGTCGTCGACCTGATGGCTGCCCTCAACACCGGCCACGAGGGTGGCTGCGGCACGCTGCACGCCAACTCCGCGTCCGACGTGCCGGCGCGCATCGAGGCCCTGGCGCTGGCGGCCGGCCTGGAGCGGCTGGCCGCCCACAGCCAGCTGGCCGCCGCCGTCGACGTCGTGCTCCACCTCGGCGTGGACCCCTCGGGCCGTCGGCGGCTGCGCGAGGTCGCGGTGCCGACGCGTGACGCCGGTGGGCTGGTCACGATGAGCACCGCAGTCGCCTTCGACGACCGGGGCGCCTCGTGGCCCGGACCCGCCGCCGATCGGCTCGGCGCGATGCTCGACCCAGACCCATGACCGCGGCGGTGCTGGCCGCCCTGGCCGCCTGGTGCGCGACGACCCCGCCTCGCCGCCTTCCGCGGCCGACGGCGGAGCGGCGTACGCCGATCGTCGTGGTGGTGGTCGGTGCGGGTGCCGCCCTCGTCGGCCTGACGCTGGGCGCCCCTCGGCCGACCGTCCTCCTCCTGATCGGGCTGGGCGTCGCCGGGGCGATCCGGCGCTTGTGGCGCAACGCCCGGCGAGCCCGCGCTGCCGCGGCCACCCGCGACCGGGTACTCGAGTGCTGCGACCTGCTCGCCGCGGAGCTGGCGTCCGGTCGGCCGCCGGGATCGGCGCTCGCGCAGGCCTCGGAGGTCTGGCCGGCCCTGGCGCCGGTGGCGTCCAGCCAGACGCTGGGCGGCGACGTGGCCAACGCCATGCACCGGCTCTCGAAGGAACCAGGCGCCGAAGGTCTGCGGCTGGTGGCCGCGGCCTGGCAGGTCTCGCACCGGACGGGTCGCGGGCTGGCCGATGCGCTGGCGCGGGTGGCCGACGGACTACGGGCGACCCGCGCCACCGACCGCATCGTCCAGGGTGAGCTGGCCTCGGCGCGGGCGACCGCCAGGCTGGTGGCGGCGTTGCCGCTGCTGACGCTTGGCCATGGCGACCGGCACCGGTGCCGATCCGGTGACCTTCCTGATCGACTCCCCGCTCGGCCTCGGCTGTCTGGCGGGTGGGCTCGCGCTCGGCTTCGCCGGACTCGCGTGGATCGACCGCCTCGCCCGGGACGTGCACCGGTGACTGTTGCCCTGGCCTGCCTGCTGGCAGCGGCCGCCGGCTGGCTCGTCGTGCCACCCGCCGTACGCCGGCCGGCGCCGGTGCGCACGCCTGATGCGGTGGTGCCCGCGAGTCCCTCGAGACGACGCGCCCGCGACGGCGCTGGCTCTGGGCGACGCTCGCGGGCGTCGGTGCCTGGGCCTTCGTGTCGGGCGTCCGCCGGCCTCGCTGCGGGGCTGGTGTGCGCCACGGTGTGTTGGGTGGTGCTGTCGCGTGCGGAGACCCCGGCGCAGCGGCGGCGCCGCGCAGCGACCCGCGCGGACCTGCCCCACCTCGTCGGTCTGCTCGCGGCCGCCGTCCGGGGCGGGCTTCCCGTCGGCGACGCCCTCGCGGCAGTGTGCGCGGCCCTGCCCGGTCCGGCCGCTGACCTGCTCGCCCCACTGCCACCCAGGCTGGCACTCGGCCTGGACCCCGCCGAGGTGTGGCGCGTCCTGGACGACGACGAGGCGTTGGCACCGCTGGGTCGGACGCTGGTCCGGGCCCAGCAGACCGGCGAACCGGTCGCCGCCGCGCTCGACCGGCTGGCCACCGAGCTGGCCGCCGCGCGACCGCGGCGAGACCGAGGACCGGGCCCGCCGAGTGGGTGTGCAGGCAGCCGTCCCGCTCGGCCTGTGCCTGCTGCCGTCGTTCGTGCTGCTCGGCATCGTCCCGTGGGTGGCCGGGATGGTCGACGCGCTCGACTGGTGACTCGCCCGGTGCCCGGCGGCCGTCCACAGCCGCACGACCGGAGCGCCTCGTCCCCCGACGCCGCTCCGGGCGACCCCGCCGCTGCCCGCCGTGGCCGAGGGTCTTGTCGGGGGCGCAGCGGGCGTCCCCGGACAAGGAGGAGACACACATGAGCCAGAACCCGACCAGCGTGGCCCGGCGCGAGGAGCAGGGGATCACCACGGCCGAGTACGCCGTGGGCACGGCCGCCGGCGCCGGCCTGGCCGGCCTGCTCTACAAGCTGCTCACCGGCGGCTTCGGCGACCACCTGCTCAAGACGCTGTTCGACCACGTGCTGTCCCTGTTGGGCATCGGGTGACTTCGCGGGCCCGATCCGGTCGGCAGCCGCCCGACGAGAGCGGCGCCGTCACCGCCGAGCTCGCGATGGCGCTGCCACTGCTCGTGGCCCTGACGATCGGGCTGGTGTGGCTGCTCACCCTCGGGACGACCCAGGTCCGGATGGTCGACGCGACCCGGGAGGCAGCCCGTGCCGTGGCCCGAGGCGACTCGGTCGCCGAGGCGCTGGCCCGGGGCCAGCAGGTCGCGCCGCCGGGGTCGTCGCTCCAGGTGGACGCCGCCGCCGACGGTCACGTCGTGGTCACCGGCACGGTGGCGATCGACGGGGTGGGCGGCCTGTTCGACTTCCTGCCGGCCGTGACGGTCTCGGCCGAGGCGGTGGCGGCCACCGAGTCGACGTCGGTGTCGGCGCCGGGAGCCCCGCCATGACATCCCGGACGCCTCGGGGGAGGCCGGCGGAGCGCGGCGCGGCGACCGTGCTGACGATCGCATTCGCCGGCCTTCTGCTCCTCATCGGTGCCGCCCTCGGCGTGGTCCAGGCGATGGTGGTGGCCCATCGGACCGCGCAGTCCGCGGCCGACCTGGCCGCGCTGGCAGGAGCCGAGGCCGAGCTCCGCGGGGAAGCCGGCTGCGCGGTCGCGGCGGCCGTGGCCGAGGCCAACGGGGCCACGCTGACCGGCTGCGAGGTCGGTGTCGACGACCTGTGGGTCGAGGTGCTGGTGCCGGGCCCACACTGGCTCGGCCAGTCCGCCGACCTGGCCGCCAGCTCGAGGGCCGGGCCGGGAAAGTCGGGTGGTGGTCCCTGACACATAATGTCTACGGCTGCTCGCGCTTGCAGGCGTTCCGCCGCATCACGTTCCCTGCTCGCTCTGGCCTGGTGGCGACGGGAGTTCGGCTTCATCCGGCCTCGAACGAGTTCACCCTCGCCGTCGTGTTGATGAGCCGTGAGGACAAGATGACGCTCCCCGTCTGGCTGAACACATTCGCCGAGGTCAACCGCGGCACCCACTGGAGCGCCATCACGGCCGGCTCCACGCTGATCGCCGTCCAGGGTCGGACGGTCTCGGGCCTCACCGCCGGGGCGGTGAAGGGATGACCGCGCATCTCGACGAGCTGGCGCTGCGCGTGCAGCTCGCGGCGTTCCCCGGTCCGACGCTCACGCCGGAGGCCGCCGACCTCTTGGCGACCGGGCTCGGCGGCATCTGCCTGTTCGGCTCCAACACCGCCGACGGTCCCGACGCGGTGGCTCGCCTCGCGGCCGCCGTGCACGCAGCCTCGCCCCGGGCCGTGGTCGCGATCGACGAGGAGGGCGGAGACGTCACCCGGCTGCACGTCGCGACCGGCAGCCCGGTCCTCGGCCCCGGAGCCCTCGGTGCCGCCGACGACCTGGCTCTCACCCGCGACACCGGTCGGCTGGTCGGCGCCGAGCTCGCCGCCGTCGGCGTGGACCTCGACCTCGGGCCGGTCGCCGACGTCAACACCAACCCCGACAACCCTGTCATCGGCACCCGCAGCTTCGGCACCGATCCGCGTCGGGTCGCCGACCACGTCGTCGCCTGGCTGCAGGGGCTACAGGAGACCGGGGTGGCGGCCTGCGCCAAGCACTTCCCGGGCCACGGCGACACCTCGACCGACAGCCACCTCGCGCTGCCGATCGTGGATGTGGACCTCGAGGTCCTGGCGGGTCGCGAGCTGGTGCCGTTCGCGGCGGCGGTGGACGCCGGCGTCGCCGCGGTGATGACCTCCCACCTGCTCGTGCCGGCCGTCGACGACGACCTGCCGGCCACCCTCAGCCCTCGCGTCCTGGCGCTGCTCCGCGGACGGCCTGGGCTTCACCGGCGCGATCGTCACCGACGCCCTCGACATGGCCGGCGCCTCCGACGGGCGGGGCATCCCCGAGGCCGCCGTGCTCTCGCTCGTCGCGGGCGCCGACCTGCTCTGTCTCGGCGCCGACAAGGACGTCGCCCTGGTGCGCGAGGTCCAGCGAGCAGTCGTCGCGGCAGTGCGCTCGGGCCGCCTCCCCGAGGCGAGACTGGTCGACGCCGCGGCCCGCGTCGACCGGCTGCACCGCCCCGCGTCGAGCTCGCCCGCCGCCCACGCACCGACCAGCTGGCCGGCGCCCGCCGGGCGGTGACGGTCGAGGGCGCGCTGCCCGACCTGCGCGGGGCCGCGGTCGTCAGCATCGCAACCCGGGCCAACATCGCGATCGGCGACGCCGCGTGGGGGCTGCCTGCCGACGACTGCCTCGACCCGACCGAGCCCGACCGACGGCTGGCCGGTGATGGGCCACTCGTGGTCCAGGTCCGCGACGCCCACCGCCGCCCCGAGGTGGGCGCCCTCGTCGCCGACCTTGCCGCGACCAGGCCGGTCGTGGTCGTCGAGTGGGGCTGGCCGGGCCCGTACGACGACCGCACACCGCGGATCTGCACGCGCGGGTCGTCGTTGCCCGCCGTCGCCGCGGTCCGCGAGGTGCTCGCCTCGGCCGGGTGGGACGGATGACCCCCGGGGCCGCCGGGGCCCGTCCGATGACGACGCTGCGCATCCTGGGCGGCCGTGACGTCCACGGCGACCGCGTCGACACCACGGTCGTCGAGGGCATCATCGCCGACTCCGCACCGGCCGGGGAGCCGACCAAGGTGGTCGACGCGACAGGTCTCACCGTGATCCCGGGCCTCGTGGACCTCCAGGTCAACGGCGCCGCGGGACTCGACATCACCGAGACGCCCGACCGGCTCTGGGACGTCGCGGCCGCCCTGCCGGCGTACGGCGTCACCGCCTTCGCCCCGACGCTCATCACCAGCGACCCAGCGAGCCGGCATGCCGCACTCGCCGCGCTGGCCGCCGGTCCGCCTGCGGGGTGGGCAGGCGCCGTTCCTCTCGGACTCCACTTCGAGGGGCCGATGATCGCCCCCACCCGGGCGGGTGCGCACCCACCTCACCTGCTGGCGGCCGCGTCGCTCGACCTGGTCGCGGAGTGGTCACGCGAGGACGGCGTGCTGCTGGCGACGATCGCTCCGGAGCTCCCCGGCGCCCTCGAGGTCGTGGCCCACCTCGCCGCCCGCGGCGTCGTCGTCTGCGTTGGCCACACGGCCGCCACCGCCCACGACGTGGCGGCCGCGGTGGACGCCGGAGCACGCGCGTTCACCCACCTCGGCAACGCGATGCCTCCGCTGCTCGCCCGCGAACCCGGCCCGGTCGGCGTCGCCCTCGCCGGTCCCGACCTGGTGGCCGGCGTCATCGCCGACGGTCACCACCTGCACCCCGCGACCCTGTCGGCGTTCTGGCGGGCATTGGGACCCGACCGGTTCCTGGGCGTCTCCGACACCACGGCCGCGCTCGGGCTGGCCGACGGCCCGAGCCGGCTGGGGGACCAGGAGGTGGTGGTGGCCGATGGCACGGTGCGGCTCGCCGACGGCACGCTCGCAGGGTCGGCGGCTTCGCTGATGGCCTGCCTCGAGGTACTGATGGCCACCACCCGCTGCACGCTCGCCGAGGCGGTCGCCACCGCGACCACCACCCCCGCTCGGCTGGTCGGCGACCGCACCCGCGGATCGCTCCACCCCGGACGCCGTGGCGACCTGGTGGTGGTCGACGCCTCCGGCGGTCGTCTCCAGGTCGTCGCCACGGTGGTCGGCGGCAGCCTCGTGCACGGCAGGATGGCCTGATGGAGGTCGTCCCACTCGCCATGCTCGGCGACGTCGCGGTGCTCGCCGCCGACACCGTCGAGGCCCTCGTCCGGTCCCGCCCCGACGCCGTCCTCGGACTGGCCACGGGCTCGACCCCGGTGCCGCTCTACAACGAGCTACTGCGGCGGCGAGAGGCCGGCACCGCACCGTCGTACGACGCGGTCACGGTCTTCCTGCTCGACGAGTACGTCGGCCTCCCGGCCGGTCACGACCAGAGCTACCGCGCCACGATCCACCGCGAGCTGACCGACGGCCTCGGCATCGCCCGCGAGCGCGTCCACGGGCCTGACCCCGATCCCGAAGGGCTGCCGGACGCCGGTCGTCGCTACGACACGGCCATCGCGGCTGCCGGTGGCATCGACCTGCAGGTGCTGGGCCTGGGCTCCGACGGCCACCTCGCGTTCAACGAGCCGGGCTCGTCGCTGAGCTCCGCGACTCGCATCAAGACGCTCACCGACCGCACGCGCACCGACAACGCCCGCTTCTTCGGCTCGGCCGACCAGGTCCCGCGGCACGTGCTCACCCAGGGGCTCGGCACCATCCTGCGCGCCCGCCACGTGCTGCTCATCGCCACCGGAGCCGCCAAGGCAGCAGCGGTCGCGGCAGCCGTCGAGGGGCCACTCTCGGCGTCCTGCCCGGGGTCCGTGCTGCAGCTCCACCCGCATGCCACAGTGCTCCTCGACGACGCCGCGGCGTCCGAGCTCGAGAGGGCGACCTACTACGGCGAGGTGTATGCCGGCAAGCCGCCCTGGCAGCGGTTGTGAGTGGGCTGGTCAGACGTTCGGCGGCTGGTCGTCGACCTCACGACGGCGTTCCTCATCGGCTTTGTCGAGCTTTTCCGACAGCTCCTGGAGCTCCTTGCTCTCGCGGCGATGCTTGAGGGAGCGCCGCGCGCCGAACCTGGCGATGCTGATGCCCCACCACACGGCCACACCCGCGCCGAGCCCCAACAAGAAGATCGTCAACGCGTCGAGGTCCCGGTCGAGCATGGTCGCCGACCCCTCGCTGCCGAACACGGCCGCGACGATCGCCAGGCCACCGGCCAGGATGAGCAGCACTCCCACCATGAACATGGCCGGAGGTTACTCCCCCAGCAGGGCGTCGAGGAGTCGTACGGCGCCCGCTTTGTCGAGCGGGTTGTTCTGGTTGCCGCACTTGGGCGACTGGATGCACGACGGACAACCCTCCTCACAGGCGCACGACGCGATGCCCTCACGGGTGGCGGCCAGCCACTCGCGGGCTGCCTGAAAGCCCCGCTCGGCGAACCCGGCGCCGCCGGGATGCCCGTCGTAGACGAACACGGTCAGCCGGCCGGTGTCGGGGTGCAGGATGGTGGAGACCCCGCCGATGTCCCAGCGGTCGCACGTCGCGAAGAGCGGGAGCAGGCCGATGGAGCAGTGCTCGGCGGCATGCGCGGCGCCGGCCAGGTCGATCTCCGCGAGGCCGGTCTCGACGAGGACATGGTCGGGGACGGTCCACCAGACGGCGACGGTCCGCAGCGAGCGCATCGGGAGGTCGAGCGGCTCCTCGCCCATCACCTCACCTCCGGGTTGTCGACGCTTGAGGAACGACACGACCTGGTGGGAGACCTCGACGGTGCCCAGGCTGAGGCGGCAGCCGTCGCCCCAGTCGCGGCCCTCGCGCTCGGCCACGATCCGGATCTCGGTGAGCTCGCGGGCCGTCGTGGAGTAGTCGGGATCGGCCCGCGAGATCTGCGCGACGTGGTCGTCGAGGTCGAGTGTCTGCACCAGCCAGGTGTCGCCGCGATGCACGTAGACGGCTCCGGGGTGAGCGGTGGCGTGCGCGCTGGACGGGTCGACGTGACCGATGACCCGACCGGTGTCGGTCTCGACCAGCGCCACCGGGCTGCCACCGGCTGAACGGATGTCGGTGAGGTCGGCGGCGCGATAGCGCTCGGTCCAGAACCAGCCGCGGGGCCGGCGCCGCAGCCGCCCCTCCTCGACGAGCCGGTCGAGCAGCGACCGCGTGGTCGGCCCGAAGAGCGGGAGATCGGCCTCGGTCAGCGGGACCTCCTGGGCGGCCGCGCACAGGTGTGGCCCGAGCACGTGCTCGTTGCTCGGGTCGAAGACCGTCGCCTCCACCGGCTGGCCGAACAGCGCCTGCGGGTGCGTGACCAGATAGGTGTCGAGCGGGTCGTCACGGGCCACCAAGATCCCCAGCGCGTCGCCGTGGCCTCGACCGGCCCGCCCCACCTGTTGCCACATCGCCGCGCGGGTCCCGGGGAAGCCGGCCATCAGCACGGCGTCCAAGCCACTGATGTCGATGCCGAGCTCCAAGGCGTTGGTGGCCGCCAGGCCGGTCAGCTCGCCGGCGCGCAGCGCCCGCTCGATCGCCCGACGCTCCTCGGGCAGGTAGCCGCCCCGATAGGCCGCCACCTGCCTGGCCAGTGCCGGGTCGACCTCGGCGAGCAGCGCCGCCGCCGTCAGCGCGACTTGCTCCGCACCGCGGCGCGAGCGGATGAACGCCAGTGTCCGCACTCCCTCCACGACGAGGTCGGCGAGCAGGTCGGCGGCCTCTGACGACGCCGCCCGGCGCACCGGGGCGCCGTGCTCGCCCGCGTAGGACGTGAACGGCGGCTCCCACAGGCCGATGACCACCTGGCCGCGCGGCGAGGCGTCCTCGGTCACCGGCAGGAAGTCGAGCCCGGTGAGCCGTGCCGCATGCCGATCAGGCTCGGCCACGGTGGCCGACGCGAGCACGAACGTCGGGCGGGCGCCGTACGCCGCGCACACCCGTCGCAGCCGGCGCAACACCTGGGCCACATGTGCGCCGAAGACCCCTCGGTAGTGGTGGCACTCGTCGACCACGACGTACTGCAGGCTGCCCAGGAAGGACGCCCAGCGGTGATGGCCGGGCAACAGCGAGCGGTGCAGCATGTCGGGGTTGGTCAGCACGTACTCGGCATGCTCCCGGGTCCACTCGCGCTGCTCCCGGGGACTGTCGCCGTCGTGGGTGGAGACCCGCAGGTCGAGCCCGAGGGCGTCGAGGCCGGCGAGCTGGTCCTGGGCCAGCGCCTTGGTCGGGCTGAGGTAGAGAGTGGTTGCGCCGCGCTGCCCGCGCGGTCCCCGGCTCGTGCGGATGGCCGACAGCGTCGGCAGCTGATAGCCCAGCGACTTGCCGGACGCCGTCCCGGTCGCCATCACCACGTGGGTGCCGGCGTGAGCCGCCTCGGCCGCCTGCACCTGGTGCCGCCACGGCACCGTCAGCCCGCGGGCGACGTAGGCCATCCGCACGTCGTCGGGCACCCATGTCGGCCACTCCTCCTCGACGGCCGAGCGGGCGGGCAGCACCTCGAGGTGGGTCAGCCGGTCCTCCCGGCCCGGGACCGCAGAGAGCCGCTCGACCACGTCGCGCACCGACGGCGCGGTCGAGGACGGGGTGGGCACGTCGTCGAGTCTCGCAAACCGCGCAGACAGCGGCAGGTCGGTCCGCTCGGAGGTCGTCCCCCGCCACCTCGCACCTATTTCCACGAACCGCGCGAGGCCGTGGTTTGATTGGAGCAGGGGGCGCGCCGACGCGTGCCCTCGCGTGACCCCACCGCACGAGGGCTCTTGGAGAAGACGTGGACCTGACTCTTTCGACGCGCGAGGCCGACGGTACGACCGTCGTGGCCGTCGGAGGGGAGATCGACGTCTACACGGCGCCCCGGCTCCGCGACAAGTTCACCGAGCTCGTGGCCGCCGGCTCCTACGACATCATCGTCGACATGCAGAACGTCGAGTTCCTCGACTCGACCGGCCTCGGCGTGCTCGTCGGCGGCCTGAAGAAGGTCCGCGCCCACGACGGCTCGCTCGACCTGGTCTGCACCCAGGACCGGCTCTTGAAGATCTTCCGGATCACCGGCCTGGCCAAGGTGTTCGTCATCCACGACTCCGCCGAAGAGGCGCTCGCTTCCCGCTGAGCTCGCTCCCGGCCCCTGATAGCCCCGTCAGCGCCCCAGACGGGTGTCCCACACCACACCGGGATGCAGTACCGCGGTCACTCCTGCGTAGACTCCGCGACGATCATCTGACTTATAGCGCAGGAGGACACGCATGACCGGGATTACTCCGGCCGTTGTGGAGCTCTCCGGAGGCAACCTCATCCTGGTCGTCATCGTCGCCGTGATCGCGCTGGGCGCGCTCGCGATGGCTGTGATGTTCAGGCAAGAGGTGCTTGCCGCCGGTGAAGGCACCGACAACATGAAGAACATCGCCCACGCCGTGCAAGAGGGCGCCAACGCCTACCTGACTCGGCAGTTCCGCACGCTGGCGGTGTTCGCAGCGATCGCCTTCTTCGTGCTGCTGGCACTCCCGGCAGACGACACGACGGTCCGGATCTTCCGCTCGGTCTTCTTCCTGGTCGGCGCCGGCTTCTCGGCGACGGTCGGCTACCTCGGCATGGGGCTGGCGGTGCGTGCCAACTTGCGCGTCGCGGCAGCCGCCAACACCGAGGGACGCGAGACGGCGATGACCATCGGGTTCCGCACCGGCGCCATGGTCGGGATGCTCACCGTCGGTCTTGGCCTCCTGGGGGCCAGCATCGTGGTGCTGGCGTTCCAGGACCAGGCGCCCAAGGTGCTCGAGGGCTTCGGCTTCGGCGCCGCCCTGCTCGCCATGTTCATGCGAGTCGGCGGCGGCATCTTCACCAAGGCTGCCGACGTCGGCGCCGACCTTGTCGGCAAGGTCGAGCAGAACATCCCCGAGGACGACCCGCGCAACGCCGCGACCATCGCCGACAACGTCGGCGACAACGTGGGCGACTGCGCCGGCATGGCGGCCGACCTCTTCGAGTCGTACGCCGTCACGCTGGTCGCCGCGCTGATCCTCGGCTCGCAGGCCTTCGGCGACAAGGGCATGGTCTACCCCCTCCTGATCCCCGCCATCGGCGCGCTCACCGCGGTCGCCGGCATCTACCTGACCAAGCCCAAGGTCGGCGAAAACGGCCTGAAGACCATCAACCGGGCCTTCTACCTGTCCGCCGGCATCGCGGCCGTGGCCAGCGTCGTGGTGTCCTTCCTCTACCTGCCCACCGACTTCTCCGACTTCGAGAACGTGACGCCGAGCGCGCTCGACCAACTCTCGATCAGCGGTGCGAGCGGCAACCCGGCCCTGATCGCGTCGATCGCCGTCGTCATCGGCATCGTGATGGCGGCCGGCATCCTCGCGCTGACGGGATACTTCACCGGCACCGAGTACCGCCCCGTCAAGGACGTCGGCAAGACCTCGCTGACCGGTGCGGCCACCGTGTTGCTATCCGGCCTCGCGGTCGGTTTCGAGTCGGCCGTCTACACCACGCTGGTCATCGGCGCCGCCGTGTTCGGCGCCTATCTGCTGGGCGGTGCCTCGCTGACGGTGTCGCTCTTCGCGGTGGCGCTGGCCGGCTGCGGTCTGCTGACCACGGTCGGCGTGATCGTGGCCATGGACACCTTCGGTCCGGTCTCCGACAACGCCCAGGGCATCGCTGAGATGTCCGGCGACGTCAGCCCCGAGGGCGCCCAGATCCTGACCGAGCTCGACGCGGTCGGCAACACGACCAAGGCCATCACCAAGGGCATCGCGATCGCTACTGCCGTCCTGGCGGCGACGGCGCTGTTCGGTTCCTATGCGACCGAGGTGCTCGATGCGCTGGTCGAGGCGAGGCCGACCGCCGAGGAGTTCTCGCTGGGCGACTTCTTCGTCTTCAACCCGGCCGTCATGGTGGGCGTGCTGCTCGGTTCGGCAGTGGTGTTCCTGTTCTCCGGGCTCGCCATCAATGCCGTCGGCCGCGCCGCCGGCGCCGTCGTCTTCGAGGTGCGGCGCCAGTTCCGTGAGATCCCCGGGATCATGGAAGGCACCGGCCGCCCGGAGTACGGCAAGGTCGTCGACATCGTCACCAAGGACTCGCTGCGTGAGCTGATCACGCCGGGCGTCCTAGCGGTCCTCGCGCCCGTCGCCGTCGGCTTCGGCCTCGGCGTCACGGCGCTCGCCGGCTTCCTCGCCGGCGCGATCGGCACAGGCACCCTGATGGCAGTCTTCCTGGCCAACGCCGGTGGCGCCTGGGACAACGCCAAGAAGCTCGTCGAGGACGGCAACCACGGCGGCAAGGGATCGCTGGCCCACGAGGCCACGATCATCGGCGACACCGTCGGCGACCCGTTCAAGGACACCGCCGGTCCGGCGATCAACCCGCTGCTCAAGGTGATGAACCTGGTCTCGCTGCTGATCGCCAGCGCCGTCGTCTCGATGGGCGTCGGCAAGGACGAGAACGACGCCCTGCGCATCATCATCGCCCTGGTGGCGGCCGCGATCATCGTGACGGCCGTCTACATCTCCAAGCAGCGTGAGATCTCGATCGGATCCGACGGCCCGGGGACCCCGGCCGCACCGGCCCCGACCGAGCCCGCGCCGACCGAGACAGCACCGACCGAGCCGGCGCCGACCCAGCAGTTCCAGCCCAAGGCCTGATCAGGGCCTGAGCACACGCGTCACCCACCGACCCGCCCGAGACCTTCGGGCGGGTCGGTGTCATTTCCTGGGTAGTCCGGCCGGCCGTCAGAGCGTTCGGGAATGTCGCGCGGTGCTCTGCTGCTGTAGCAAGCAGACCCGGGTGCGTCAGCGTTGATCTGCCTGCGGCAACGCGACCTCGACGAGACGCGGACGGACCAACTGCGTGGCAGGCACCGACAAGCGCACCGACTACCGCGTGACGTTCGTGGTCCTGTGCGCCGGCGTCGCGGCGTTCTCGCTGCTGCAGTCGATGGTCAGCCCGGTCCTGCCGACCATCGAGGCCGGCCTGCACACCGACCAGGCGACGGTCACCTGGGTAATCACGGCCTATCTGGTCTCGGCGTCGGTCTTCACCCCGATCGTGGGCAGGGTCGGCGACAAGGTCGGCAAGGAGCGGATGCTGGTCTTCGCGCTGAGCGCTCTCGCGGCCGGCTCGCTGCTCGCCGCGGTCGCGCCGACCATCGGCGTCCTCATCGCGGCCCGGGCGATCCAGGGGATCGGCGCCGGCGTGCTCCCGTTGACGTTCGGGATCATCCGCGACGAGTTCCCCCGCGAGAAGGTGGCGGGGGCGGTCGGCACCTCCGCGGCGCTGCTAGCTGTCGGTGGCGGGATCGGGCTGGTGGTCGCCGGCCCTATCGTCAGTGCGTTGAGCTACCACTGGCTGTTCTGGCTGCCGATGATCATCACCGTGCTCGCCGCCATCGCGGCGTACCTGTTCGTCCCCGAGTCGCCCGAGCGCACGCCGGGCCGGATCAACTTGACCAGCGCAGTCCTGATGTCCACCTGGCTGGTCGCGCTGATGCTCGCCGTCAGCCAGGGCCACAGCTGGGGCTGGACCTCGCCGATCACCATCGGCCTGTTCACGACGTCCGTGGTGGTCCTGCCGATCTGGGTATGGGCCGAGAGCCACAGCGAGACCCCGTTGATCGACATGAAGATGATGCGCATCCCCACGGTGTGGACCGTCAACCTGGTCGCCTTCCTGTTCGGCATGGGGATGTACTCGATGTTCGCGTTCCTGCCCCAGTTCCTGCAGACACCCGACGACGTCACGGGCTACGGCTTCGGTGCCTCGGTCACGCAGTCGGGGCTGATGCTGCTGCCGCAGACCGTGGCGACGTTCGTTGCCGGCCTGTACTCCGGACGACTGGCAGCCCGCTACGGGTCCAAAGCGGTGCTGGCCGTCGGCGCCACCCTGACCTCGCTGGGGACCGTGGGGCTCGTGCTCGCCCACGACCACGTGTGGCAGGTCCTCGTCGAGTCCACGGTCCTGGGCCTGGCGTTCGGCCTGGCATTTGCAGCCATGTCCAACTTGATCGTGGAGGCGGTGCCGCAGTCGCAGACGGGCGTGGCGAGCGGCATGAACGCCAACATCCGCACGGTCGGTGGCGCTCTCGGTGGCGCCGTAGTCGCCAGCGTCGTCACCGCCAACACCCGCCCCGACGGCTTCGCGCTGGAGTCCGGCTACACGAACGGGTTCACCGTCCTCGTCGTCACCTCGGCCCTCGCAGCGCTGGTCGCGTTCGCCGTGCCGGTCGTCAAGGCCCGCACCCACGTCGTCGACGGACCCCAGGCCGAGCACGAGGCCGATCGGAACACCCAGCCCGTCGACGCATAGGACTCTGGGCGCGGCCGCCCGAGAAAGATTTTCGGCGCGACTCACCTACGGTGGGGCTCCGACCGAGCCCGCGCCGACCTGAGCCCGACCCGCCCGAATTTTCGGGCGGGTCGGGGTCATTTCAGCCTCGCCGGAGCCGAAGCCACCGCCAGCCGAGCGCGCAGCCGACCGCCAGCGGCCACAGCCACCATCCGAAGATCTGGATCAGGTGCAGGCCGCCGACCCCAGGATCTGGGAACAGCGCGCTGCCCATCTCGAACGCAGCCTCCGCGGCGAGGAGGAAGCCGAACCAGCAGACCCAGCGGGCCATCAGCCGGTCGCGGAGGGCGCCCAGGGAGAAGGTGGCGATCAGCAGCATGCAGGGTCCCCCGAGCACAAAGCCGTACATGAAGTGCTCGGCTACCTCCGCCACCTCGTAGTAGGTCACCACGGTGGAGTCGGGGATCCCGTCGAGCTCGTGAGAGAAGGCGAAGACCGAGGCCGTCGCGGCGTTCAGGAGCATGCCGACGATCGCGACCGAACCGGAGACGACCAGGACGGCCGGCATGACCGAATCGGGCCGAGAGCGCCGCAGGAGCTGGGCCAGCCCCGCGATGAACACGGTCAGAAGCAGGCTGCCCGCGAGGACGGCCACAGCGCTGACCCGGAGTTGCGTTGCGTGTTCGAGGGCGTACTGCCGGATCTCGGCCCCGGTGGCCTTCCCGACCTCGGGTGTGGACCCGTCCGACCAGGTGCCGAGGCTGACGGCGAACGTGAGCAGACCGCTGAGCGCGGTCAGCCCGAGCGTTCGGCGATCGACGGACTGCTCGTCGAGCGCCGTCCGGTTGTTCTCGGCGGTGAGCGCCATGGCGATGACCTCCTGGTGTGTAGGCGAATGAGTTCAGGGCCAGTGCAGGCGGTGAAGCGTCCCGCCCGGAACGGCCCGCGGTCCTCCGTGTGCCCGATGCCCACACGGCTGGGGCGGGACAGATGTCCCTCGGCTGCGGGACGCTGGGCGTCGTAGGTTGCGATCGAGGAGGTCCTGCTGGTGGCAACTCGGGTACGACGACACGCAGCGATGTCAGCGGCTCTGCTGACAGTCGGTCTGTTCGTTGCGGCGTTCACCGTCGAAGTGTTCGGCGGCGGCGATCACGTCGACGTCACGGACGTCTTGTGGTTCGCCAGCTTCATGGCGTTCCCGCTGGTCGGCCTGCTGATCCTTTGGCACGTGCCGGGCAACGTGGTCGGCTGGCTGTTCATCGCGGTCGGGGCAGCGCAGACCTCAGGCGTGCTTCTCGGCACCGTCTCCAACATCCTGCGCGACCGGGACCCGTCCAGCGTCGCCGGCGCGGAGCTCTTCGTCTGGGAGAACATCTGCCTTGGCGTCGCGTGGGTGCTCGCGACGACCTACCCGCTGTTCCTGTTCCCGGACGGCCGGCTTCCCTCGCCCCGCTGGCGCTGGGTGACCAGGGCCACCACTGCACTCCTGGTGGTCGCCGTGGTGGCCCTCCTGCTCAAGCCGGGACGTGTCGAGGAGGACGATCCAGCGCTGAACCCGTTGGGTGTCGCTCAGCTGGGGATGCTTCCCACGCGGCTGTTGGACATCATCCTGGCGGGCCTCGGGGTCGTCACGCTTCTCGGCATCGCCTCGCTGATCGTGCGCTGGCGTCGCGGCTCCGACGAGACCCGTAAGGGCATGTCTTGGCTGGTCCTCGCCCTGCTGACGGCCGTCATCGTGGTGGTGGTCGAAGGCGTCCTCTCGCCATGGCTGCCCGACTGGGCAGGCGCCATCGCCGAGACCGCGGCAGTCCTCGCTCTCCCCGTAGCCACCGCGGTAGCCGTGCTGCGCTCACGACTCTTCGACGTCCAGGCCGTGCTCGACCGCGCCCTGGTCTACGTCCTGCTGGTGGGCCTGGTCGTCCTCGTCTACGTCGTCATCGTCGACGTCACCGCCCGGCTGCTGGGTGCCGGTTCGGGTGTCGGCAGCTCACTGCTGGCGGCCACGGTGATCGCGGTCGTCCTGAGTCCGGCGAAGGAGTTCCTGCAGTCGCTCATCACCCGCATGCTGTACGGCGACCGCTCCCGCCCCTACACCGTGCTGTCGGGGCTCGCGGCCCGGCTCGAGGAGACCACGGGCGAGGACGACCTGATCGACACGGTGACCGGCACGATCGCCCGCTCGCTGCGTGTGCCTTATGTCAAGGTCGTCGAGGGAGAGACCGTCGCCGCCCCGGGCGACGCGGTTGCCCTTCCCCTGGTGTCACACGGCCGTCACGAGGGTTACCTGCTCGTCGGCCGCCGGGCCGGGGGGCGAGCCTTCGACGCCAGCGAGATGCAGCTGCTCGGCGACCTGGCCCGCCAGGTGGCCGTCGAGAAGAGAATGAGGCGACTGGCCGACGACCTCCAGGAGTCGAGAGAGAGCATCGTGCACGGGCGCGAGGAGGAGCGGCTGCGGGTCCGACGCGACCTGCATGACGGGATCGGTCCCACGCTCGCGGCGGCCAGCCTGCAGTGCGATGCCCTGCGCGACCGCTGGCCGATCGCGGATCCCGCGGCGGCGATGCTCCTTGGCCAGATCAAGGCCGAGATCTCCCACTGCGTGCTCGACGTACGCCGAGTGGTCGACGGACTGCGCCCTCCTGCCCTCGACGACCTGGGGCTCGCGGGTGTGGTGCGTGAGCACGCTGCGTCGCTCTCCGCCGCCGGCCTCGTGGTCGACGTCGACTGCCCCTCATCGCTGGAGGTCGCCAGCGCGGCGGTCGAGGTCGCGGCGTACCGCATCGTCACCGAGGCGATGACCAATGTGGTGCGCCACGCGCATGCGTCGCGCTGCGTTGTCAGCCTGGGCTGCACCGACGGCTGGCTTAGCGTCCAGGTCACCGACGACGGCGTGGGGCTGCGCGATTCCCACACCGACGGGATCGGCCTCGAGTCCATGCGCGAGAGGGCCGCCGAGCTCGGCGGCTCGCTGACGGTGAGCACGACCGACGGGCATGGGGCGACCGTCGTGGCCGCCCTGCCGGTCCCGTCCCTGGTGCCGTCGTGACTGCCATCCGCGTCCTGGTCGTGGACGACCACCCGATATTCCGCGACGGCCTGATGACGGCGCTTGGAGGCGAGGAGGAGATCCTCGTCGTCGGGGCCGCGGAGGACGGCGAGCAGGCCGTCGCCTTCACCCGCGAGCTGCGGCCAGACGTCGTGCTCATGGACCTCAACATGCCGGGCATGGGCGGCATCGAGGCCACCCGGCGAATCACGACGTCATCGTCGGCCGCCGTGCTGGTGCTGACCATGCAGACCGACGACGAGTCGGTGTTCGCCGCGGTGCGGGCCGGGGCGTCGGGATATGTACTGAAGGGTGCGGACCGCCGCGACGTGGTCCGGAGTGTCATCGCGGCAGCCGCCGGAGAGGCGCTGTTCGGCGAAGCGGTTGCCCGGCGCATGCTGGGCTTCCTGTCCGGAGAGCATCCGCCCGCAACCGCGGCTGCGTTTCCAGAGCTCACCGCTCGTGAGCGGGAGATCCTCGACCTGGTCGCGCAGGGCCTCGGCAACCAGGCGATCGCTCGCAAGCTCTCGCTGGCGCCCAAGACGGTCCGCAACAACGTGTCGGCCATCGTGGCGAAGCTGCACGCCGCTGACCGCGGCGACGCGATCCTGCGAGCGCGCAGCCACGGGCTGGGCACCCTTCCCCAGTGACTTGCTACCAGTGAGCTCCAGGTGCCATCTGGCCGGGCGACCCGAAATTCTTTTCGGCGACTCACCTACGGTGGGGCTCCCGGCGGACGCCCACGGCGGCCCCTGATGGCCCGCAACTGACCGGACTAGCGCTACCGTGATCGGCCGTGAGCCCCGTGGAACCGGGGAAATGCATCGCAGCACTGGAGGAAGAAGCAGCAGGTGGCACACAAGCTCGTGATCGTCGAGTCCCCGGCAAAGGCCCGCACCATCGGCGGGTACCTCGGCCAGGGCTACGTCGTCGAGTCCTCGATCGGCCACATCCGCGACCTCCCGCAGAGCGCCGCCGACACCCCGGCCAAGATCAAGGACAAGCCGTGGGGACGGCTCGCGGTCGACGTCGACAACGGCTTCCAGCCCTACTACGTGGTGCCGCGCGACAAGAAGGCCCACATCGCCAAGCTCAAGACGCTGCTCAAGGACGCCGACGAGCTCTACCTCGCCACCGATGAGGACCGCGAGGGCGAGGCCATCGCGTGGCACCTGCTCGACGAGCTCAAGCCGAAGGGCATCCCGGTGCACCGGATGGTCTTCCACGAGATCACCAGGCCGGCGATCCTCGAGGCCGTCGCCAACCCGCGCCAGATCAACGACGACCTGGTCGAGGCCCAGGAGGCCCGCCGCATCCTGGACCGCCTCTACGGCTACGAGGTCTCGCCCGTGCTGTGGAAGAAGGTCATGTCCGGCCTCTCCGCCGGGCGGGTCCAGTCCGTGGCGACCCGGCTGGTCGTCGACCGCGAGCGCGAGCGGATCAAGTTCCGGGTGGCGTCCTACTGGGACCTCGAGGGCACCTTCGACGCCGGCGCCGGACGCGAGCCGCGGATGTTCCCCGCCCGGCTGCACTCCATCGACGAGGTGCGGGTGGCCAGCGGCGCCGACTTCGGCTCCGACGGCGAGCTCTCCGGCAAGAAGGAGCGCGTCCACCTCGACCGCAGCCGGGCCGAGGCCCTCGTCGAGGCCCTGCACGACACGTCGTACGACGTCCGGTCGGTCGAGGCGAAGCCCTACAAGCGGTCGCCCTATGCGCCGTTTCGCACCACCACCCTCCAGCAGGAGGCGAGCCGCAAGCTCGGCATGAGCGCCTCGGTGACCATGTCGGTCGCCCAGCGGCTCTACGAGAACGGCTTCATCACCTACATGCGCACCGACTCGACCACCCTGTCGAGCGCGGCGGTACAGGCCGCCCGGTCGCAGGTGCGCGAGCTCTACGGCCCGGAGTACCTGCCAGACAGCCCTCGCGTCTACGCGTCCAAGGTCAAGAACGCCCAGGAGGCGCACGAGGCGATCCGTCCGTCGGGCGACTCGTTCCGCACGCCCGGCCAGACCGGCCTGACCGGCGAGCAGTTCCGGCTCTACGAGCTGATCTGGATGCGCACGGTCGCCTCGCAGATGAAGGACGCCGTCGGCCAGTCGGTCTCGGTGCGCCTCGGCGGCGCCGCGTCCGACGGGCGCGACGTGGTCTTCGCGGCGTCCGGCCGGGTGATCACCTTCCACGGGTTCCTCAAGGCCTACGTCGAGGGCACCGACGCCGGCAAGCGCAGCGACGACGACCAGGTGCCCCTGCCCGAGCTGACCGAGGGTGACCGTGTCTCGGCTGCGTCACTGACGGCCAGCGGCCACGAGACCAAGCCGCCCGCCCGCTACACCGAGGCGACGCTGATCAAGGAGCTCGAGGAGCGCGAGATCGGCCGACCGTCGACGTACGCCTCGATCATGGGCACCATCGTCAACCGCGGCTACGTCTACAAGAAGGGCACGGCGCTGGTGCCGGCCTGGATCGCCTTCTCGGTGGTGCGGCTGCTGGAGGTGCACTTCGCCCGGCAGATCGACTACGAGTTCACCGCCCGCATGGAGGACGTGCTCGACGAGATCGCCGCCGGCGAGACCGACCGCAACTCCGAGCTCGAGCGAGTTCTACTTCGGCAACGACAAGGTCGTCGGCCTGCACCAGTTGGTCAACGAGCTCGGCGACATCGACGCCAAGGAGCTGGCGACCTTCCCGGTCGGCGGCCCCGACAGCGGCATCGTGCTGCGCGTCGGTCGCTACGGTCCCTACCTCGAGGGCCCCGACGAGGAGGGCAACCCCACGGGCAAGCGGGCCAACGTGCCCGACGACCTGCCCCCCGACGAGCTGACCCTGGAGAAGGCGAAGGAGCTGTTCGCCAACCCGGCCGGCGAGGAGATCCCGCTCGGCGAGCACCCCGAGTCAGGCCTCCAGGTGGTGGCCAAGAACGGGCGCTACGGCCCCTACGTCACCGAGGTGCTGCCCGACGACGCGAAGAAGTCGGACCGACCGCGCACCGGATCGCTCTTCAAGTCGATGACGCTCGACACCATCAGCCTCGACGACGCCGTCAAGCTGCTGTCGCTGCCACGGGTGGTCGGCACCGACGCCGAGGGCGTGGAGATCACCGCGCAGAACGGCCGCTACGGGCCGTACCTCAAGAAGGGCACCGACTCGCGCACCATCGCCTCGGAGGAGCAGCTGCTCAGCATCACCCTCGACGAGGCGCTCGCGATCTACGCCCAGCCCAAGCAGCGCGGCCGGGGCGCGGCCACCGCCCCGCTCAAGGAGCTCGGCAACGACCCGGTGTCGGGATCGCCGGTCGTGGTCAAGGCCGGCCGCTTCGGCGAGTACGTCACCGACGGCGAGTTCAACGCCACCCTCCGCAAGGACGACACGGTCGAGGCCATCACCCTCGAACGCGCCGCCGAGCTGCTGGCCGAGCGGCGCGCCAAGGGCCCGGCGACCAAGAAGACGGCCAAGAAGGGCGCCAAGCGGCCGGCCAAGAAGGCCGAGGCGAAGAAGACCGCCAAGAAGACGACGAAAACGACCGCCAAGGGTCCTTAGGCCGCCTTGTCGCTTTCGGTGGTCGAGCCGCCAATCGGACGATCACGGGGCGCGACTCAACGAGGCGTCGGGGTGGCCAGGTAGCGTCTGGCGCACCATGTCCGGCCCAGGCGTCTACACCAGCGTCGGTGTCTTCGTCTGCCTCGAGGGGGGCGAAGGCGCCGGCAAGTCAACCCAGTCGCGCGCCCTCAGGACTTGGCTCGAGAGCGAGGGCTACGCCGTCACCCTCACGTTCGAGCCCGGCGACACCGAGGTCGGCCGGCTGCTGCGCGACATCGTCCTCGACCCGGCGACAGGCGAGCTCTCCGACCGCACCGAGTCGCTCCTCTACGCCGCCGACAAGGCCGAGCACGTGCACACCGTCGTCCGTCCCGCGCTCGACCGCGGCGAGGTGGTCATCACCGACCGCTATGTCGACTCGATGCTCGCCTACCAGGGTGCCGGTCGGCCGCTCGAGATGGCCGAGGTCGAACACGTCGCCCGCTGGGCCACCCACGATCTGCGGCCCCACCTCACCGTGGTGCTCGACCTCGAGCCCAGCCACGGCTTCGGACGCTTCGACGAGCGCGACCGCATCGAGGGCGAGTCGGAGGAGTTCCACGAGCGGGTGCGTGCGGCCTTCCTGGCCACGGCAGCAGCCGACCCCGATCACTACCTCGTCGTCGACGCCCGCCAGCCGGTCGACGAGATCGCCGATGCGGTCCGCGAGCGCGTGACGCCCCTGCTCGGACAGGCCAAGCGCCCATGACCGTTTGGGACAACCTGGTCGGCCAGGCGCAGGCGATCGAGGCGATGCAGGCGGCGGCGGCCGGCCGCGGCATGAGCCACGCCTGGCTCTTCACCGGGCCGCCCGGCTCGGGCCGCTCCAACGCCGCCGTGGCCCTGGCGGCAGCGCTGGAGTGCGAGGAGGGCGGCTGCGACGAGTGCCACGCGTGCCACACCGTGCAGGCCGGCACCCACGCCGACGTGACCATCGTGCGCACCGAGAAGCTCTCGATCGGCGTCGACGAGGTCCGCGAGCTGGTCCGGCGCGCCGCGCTGGCGCCGATGGGCCGCCGCTGGCAGGTGCTGGTGATCGAGGACGCCGACCGGCTCACCGACCAGGCCTGCAACGCCCTGCTCAAGGCCATCGAGGAGCCGACCGACCGCACCGTGTGGATGCTGTGCGCGCCCACCGTCGACGACGTGCTCCCCACCATCCGGTCCCGCTGCCGCCTGGTCACGCTGACCACGCCGACGGCCGAGGACGTGGCCGACTTCCTGGTCCGTCGCGACGGCGTGCCCGACGCGCTGGCGGCGTACGCCGCTCGCGCCAGCCAGGGCCATATCGGCCGGGCTCGGGCGCTGGCCCGTGACGAGGCGACCCGCAACAGGCGTCACGAGGTGGTCTCCATCCCGGCCCGGCTCACCTCGCTGGGCGCCTGCATGACGGCGGCGCAAAACCTGGCCGAGGTGACCAAGGAGGAGGCCGACCTGATCACCGGCGACCTCGACGAACGCGAGAAGTCCGACCTCGACGGCTCCTACGGCGTGGTCGAGCGCGGCCGCCGACCCCGCGACTACGCGCCCGCGCTTGCTGCTCTCGAGCGGGGCCAGAAGACGCGGGCCAAGCGTCGCCAGCTCGACGTGGTCGACCGCGGGCTGATGGACCTGGTCTCGGTCTACCGCGACGCCATCGCGCTCTCCAGCGGCGCGACGATCGCCCTGGTCAACGAGGAGATCCGCGGAGACGTCGAGCAGATCGTGAGGGTCTCCACGCCCGAGCTCAACCTGCGGCGGATCCGGTGGATCTTCGACGCCCGCGAGCAGATGCTGGAGTTCAACGTGCCCGTGCCCTTGGCCCTCGAGTCGATGATGCTCGCGCTCAAGGTGCCCGAAGGCATGTCCCGGTGAGGCGGGTCGTCGCGGGACTCCTGGTGCTCGCGCTCTTGGTCGGCGTGCTGGCTGCCGTGGGTCTGCTGCTGCGCGATCGTGGCGCTGCCGACGCCACCCCCGACTACGAACCGGTCACCCCCACCGCCAGCGCGAGTGTCGAGCCGGCCACTACGTCGCCAGATCAGGCGCTGGCGTCGTTCTACGAGCAGGACCTCGCGTGGGAGTCGTGCGGCGACAACGAGTGCGCGACGCTGACCGTGCCGCTCGACTACGGCGACCCGACCGGCGAGACGATCGACCTCAACCTGCTCATGCGACCGGCCGACGACCAGGACCGCAAGGTCGGCGCGCTGGTGGTCAACCCGGGTGGCCCCGGCGCCCCCGGGACGACGGAAGCCGAGCAGGCAGCCTCCTACTTCAGGGAGCCGCTGCTGACCTACTTCGACATCGTGGGCTTCGACCCCCGCGGCACGGGTGCCAGCGACCCTGTCGACTGTCTCAGCGACGCCGACCTCGACGGCTATCTTGCGGCCGACCCGAAGCCCGACACCCCTGAGGAGCAGAGCGACTACCTGGCCGAGGTCCAGGCACTCGGCCGCGGCTGCACCTCACTGTCGGGCGAGCTGGCGTCCCACATCTCCACCATCGAGTCGGCCCGCGACATGGATGTCCTGAGGGCCGCGCTCGGCGAGCAGACGATGAACTTCTTCGGGTCCTCCTACGGCACCGAGCTCGGCGCGACGTACGCCGAGCTCTTCCCCACCCGGGTCGGTCGGTTCGTCCTCGACGGCGCCGTCGACCCCACCCTCGGTTTCCGTGAGTCCGCCCTGACCCAGGCCAAGGGCTTCGAGACCGCCCTGCGCGCCTATGTCACCAACTGTGTGGAGAGCTCGTCCTCGTGCTTCCTCGGTGACTCGGTCGACGAGGGCATGGCCACGATCCAGGGCTTCCTCGAAGACGTCGAAGCCGAGCCGCTGCCGACGGCCGACGGCCGACAGCTGACGCTGGGCCTGGCGGTCTACGGCATCATCGCGCCGCTCTACCAGCGCGGCTACTGGCTGTTGCTGAGCAGCGCCCTGCGCGCGGCCCAGGACGGCGACGGGTCCCAGCTGCTCCTGCTCGCCGACGCCTACGCACACCGCAACCCTGACGGCACCTTCGCCGACAACCTGATGGAGGCGCTCCCGGCGATCAGCTGCCTCGACAGCCCGTCGGGCATCTCGCCGTCCGAGGTGCCGGCCGAGTTCCCGGCGTTCGAGAAGGCCTCGCCCACCTTCGGCCGGGTCTTCGCCTGGGGGCTGGTGGGCTGCCACGACTGGCCGGCCCGCTCGACGGAGAAGCCGATCACCATCGACGGCGACGGCGCGGCGCCGATCGTGGTCATCGGCACGACCCGCGACCCCGCCACTCCACTGGAGGAGGCCCAGGCGCTGGCCTCCCAGCTTGTTTCGGGCATCCTCATCACCCGCGACGGCGACGGCCACACGGGCTACAACTCCGACAACGACTGCGTCGACGAGGCCGTCGAGTCCTACCTCATCGAAGGCAACGTCCCGGCCGGCGACCTGTCCTGCTGACCGTCTCAGTTGATCGGCTCGGCGACCTTCCGCATCCGGGCGACGGCCAGCTCGATCATCAGCTGGGCAGCGGGAGACAGGGTCGCGTTGACCCGGTGCACGATCGCGAACGTGTCGTACTGGCGCGGTCGCAGCACCTGCCACCGGGCGGTCGGCGCCAGCCGGGGGACCAGCTGTTCGGCGGCGCCCTTGGGCACGACCGTGTCGGCCAACCCCCGGCCCATCAGCTCGATGGCGGTCTCGACGTCCTCGACCTCGATCCGGGTCTGCGGGTTGTAGCCCGCCTCGTGCAGCATCCGGCGCAGGATCAGCCGCATCGAGTCGGTCGCCCGCCAGCTGGTGTCGGCCATCACGAGCGGCGCCTCGGCCAGCCGCTTCGCCGTGACCGGTGAGGCCGTGCGCTCCGGGTCGACGCTGACGTAGACGAGCTCGTCGCGCGCCACAGGTATCACCTCGAGCCCTTCATTCGTCTGAGGTGCGGCGATCAAGGCGGCCTCGATGCGGCCGCGGCGCAGGTCCTCCAGCACCTCGGCGGAGTTCTGGCCCACGATCTCGACGCGGACGCCGGGATAGCGGGCCAGCACGTCGGCCACCAGACTCGCGCTGACATAGAGCCGCGCGCTGCCGAACATCCCGAAGCGGATCGTCCCGGTCTCGAAAGCCTTCACCTGCAGCACTGCCCGCTGGGCCTCCTCGGCCGCGGCCAGCGTCGCCTCCGCGTGCGGCCGCAGGGTGTCGGCCACCGTCGTCGGTACGACGCCCCGCCCGGCGCGCCGGAACAGCTGGGTGCCGAGCGTCTTCTCGAGGGCGCGGATCTGCTCGGAGATCGAGGGCTGCGCGTAGCCGAGCTCCTCGGCGGCCGCGGTCAGGGAGCCGAGCTCGTAGGTCGTCAGGAAGCATCGGAGCTGGTGCAGCGAAAACATAGGCAATCCCTTGAGGAGATCTCGGAAAGAGAGGCTACCCCTATGAGTGCTGCCGTCAGAGAATTGACCCAGACACCATCCACCCACCATCACCAGGCCCGAGGAGGTCACCACGATGTTCGACCGTCACTGCTCCGCCTGCGACAAGACGCAGCTCATCTTCCCGAGCCAGATCACCGCGGTGACCAACACCGACGAGGGCATCCTGGTCAGCTACACCTGTTGGTGCGGCAGCGCCCAGACCTGGCTCACGGGCACTCACGGCCGCGCGGCCGACCGCTCCCTCGTCGCCGCCTGAGCGGCCCGCACACCGATTCGGCGGCGTACGTCGCGCGTCCGTATACTTCGGCGGGTTGCCCGGCCGGTCGTCTGACGACCTACCCGGGCAGCGCGCCGCCTTAGCTCAGTCGGTAGAGCGATTCACTCGTAATGAATAGGTCGTCGGTTCGATTCCGACAGGCGGCTCCCCTCGTAGTGTATGAGCCCGGGTCCTCCTTGACGGAGTGGCTCGGGTTCTTGCTTTCAGGGTTCCGGTGGGTGCTTGACGGTGGCTTCGGTTGCTCCTTGACAGTGGTTCATGGTCAGGGAGTTGAGCGTGTAGGAGCAGAAGTATCAAGCGGTCATGGCTGTGCTCGGTGATGGGCGTGCGGTGAGCGAGGTGGCGGCGCAGTGGGGTGTGTCGCGGCAGTCGGTGCATGCCTGGCTGCGCCGCTATGAGGAACCGGGGCTGGCGGAGTTGGAGCCTCGGCCGTACGAGCCCACTGTGGTCTGGGTGGGTTAGCTGCCGAGGCGCCCGGTCAGTCGGACTTGGGCGACTCCGCCTGCTCGTGACTTCCGCCAGACTGCCGAGCGGCCTGTGCCCTCAGGAGTGATCAATCCCTGTTGCTTCAAGGCGTCGAGCACGATCCGGATCGTCGGGTCGCTGATTCCCGGGAGGGCGACTCGGATGTCACTGATTCTGAACACATCTGGGGCGTGGCTCATGACGTAGTCGCGGACCCGATCCTGCTTGGTTCCGGTCGATCGATCAGACGAGGCACGAGTCTCAAACGTGTCGTACGCCGTAGTTAGCACGGAGACGAAGTAGGCCAGCCAAGGCCATGGGTCGTGTTTCTGGTCGTGCCATCCGTGCGTGGACTTGAGGAGCGCCTCGTAGTACTCGTCTGCCTTGTTCGCGATGATCTGCTCGAGGGAGACGTACTTGCCTACGCCGTAGCCGGCATCGTCGAGCAGGGCGTTGGTAATGGCGCGCACGACGCGGCCGTTGCCATCTGGAAACGGATGGATCGTGAGCAGATCCAGCACGAACAGCCCGATGAGCAGGACTGGGTGGTACTCGCCATCAGCGATCGCCTCGTTGTAGCGGTCCACGAGTTCCTTCGTGTACTCCGGTGTGAGCTTCGATGAAACTGGCACGAAACGGACCTCGATCGTCGCGTCAGGTGAACGGTCTACAACCAGGTTGTCATCGTCTTTGAAATTGCCTCCAACAACCTTGGTCTGTGCCCAGAGGAGGCGGTGCAGGTGGAGGAGAAGCCCCACATTCAGGGGTCGCCAGTCCTCACTGAAGAGGTAGTCGAGGGCGGCCCGGTAGCCGGCGAACTCTTGCTCACTGCGGTTCCGGAGTGTGGCCGCCTTGCCGTCGATGATCTGCAGTGCCCGAGCCTGGTCGGGGACGACTACGCCTTCCAGAGCCGAGGAGGCGGTGATGCTCGCGACTCGGGCGCGCGCTGCTAGTTCTGTCAAGAGTTGAGGAAGTTGGTTGCGGTAGAGCTGCTCTCGGCCGCGCCCGGTGTCGATGCGGCTCAGCCGCATGACGAGCGCGCCAGGGACGGAGCCGAGGACGTTGTCCAGGACAGCAAACGACAGCACAGCACCCTCCAAAGAACCCTTAATCATTCCAACAGCAAGGGATCTTAGTATCTTTGATGGCGGTAGGCGGCGTCGGGCCAAAGCGCGCGGCGGCGGCGGAACCGACGACGGCCCGTAACCCGAACGGCCCAAACAACCCTCTAATCAGCATAAGATGCGCCTTGATTAACATGATTACGGCATGGGTTGGAGGCCAACTCTGAGCGGCAGGCCCTGCAGTACTGGCGGTGCGACGCCAGTGGCGCCAGCCATGAGGCCGATCGATCTCGTCACGAACATGAGCATGATTAAAAACAGGAGGTGGCCGAGGTAGACGAAGTAGACGAAGTACACCAAGTCGGGAACTCGCCGCGTTCGCTCGAAGGCAACCCCTCGCGCGGCCTCGATGCGCTCGGCGGGCGCCGTCGGGAATCAGGACCTGACGCACCGAGCGCTGCGGGTCGGACAGTGCCCATGTGTGGTTGCTGAGTTTGCCTATCAGAAATCAAGGCGCCGGCTCCGCCGGGCGCGTGCCTGCGGGCCGCGCTGGCACGACCGCGCAGGTGAGATGGCTTGAAGTCCCCTTGGCCCGAGGGCCGACCTCGTAGTGAATGGGTTGTCGGTTCGATTCCGACAGGCGGCTCCCCTCGTAGCCCCAGGTCAGACACCCAGTCCCCGGGCTGGGGCTTCGAGTTCTCCGTCCGAAGCGGCCGTGGTGCGGCCGCCGCGCGACGACGTCAAGCCTCGCCGGGTGCCACCAGCCCTGTTTCGTAGGCGACGACGACTGCCTGCACACGGTCCCGCAGCTGCAGCTTCCCGAGGATCCGCGCCACGTGCGTCTTGACCGTCGCCTCCGACAGCTGGAACGCGGCAGCGAGCTCGGCGTTGCTCAGCCCCCGGGCGAGCATCTGCAGCACCTCCCGCTCACGGGGTGTCAGCGAGGTCAGGTCCCGGTGCACAACCGACTCCTCCTTGCCGCGGCGCGAGAACCTCTCCACCAGCCGACGGGTGATGGACGGCGCCAGCAGTGCGTCCCCGGAGCGCACCAGCCTCACGGCGGCAGTGAGCTGCTCCGGCGAGACGTCCTTGAGCAGGAACCCGCTGGCCCCGGCCGCGAGCGCCGCATATACGTACTCGTCGAGGTCGAACGTCGTCAGCATCAGCACCCGTGGTGCGTCGCCGTCGGCCGCCAGGATGCGGCGAGTCGCCTCGAGTCCGTCCAATCCCGGCATGCGGATGTCCATCAGCACGACGTCGGGGCGGGTACGCCGCACGGCGTCGATCGCCTCGTGGCCGGTCGACGCCTCAGCGACGACGTTGATGCCGTCGGCGGTGAGGATCATCCTGAAGCCGGTGCGCACCAGGGCCTGGTCGTCGGCCACCACGACCCGGATGGCGTCACTCATCAGACCTCCAAGGGGTCGTGGGCTGCGGGCGCGAGGGGGATGTCCGCTTCGAGCCGGTGCCCACCGCGGATGCGCGGGCCCGCTTCGAGCGTCCCACCGTAGATCGCGAGCCGTTCGCGCAGGCCGAGCAGTCCCCGGCCACTCCCGGCATCGGCCGACGGAGGCCGCGTGCCTCCGGTATCAGTGACCTCGATCTTCAGATGGGTGTCGCCGTAGTCGACACGGACCGTCGCCGACGAGCCGGCCGCATGCTTCACCACGTTCGTCAGGGCCTCTTGCACGACGCGGTAGCCCGCAAGGACGACGCCGTCCGGCATCGGGGTGTCGGGCGACCCCGTCACCACCAGCTCGACCGCCAGTCCCGAGGCCCGGACCCGGCCGACGAGGGACTCGAGCTCGGCCATCCCGGGCTGCGGCGCCAGGTCCAGCGTCTCGCCGTCCGCGATCAGCAGCCCCATCACGTGTCGCAGCTCCGTCATCGCCGCCCGGCCGCTCGCCTCGACCGACAGCAGCGCATCACGCGCCTGACCCGGCGACGCCTCCAGCACCTTGCGCGCCGCCCCGGCCTGGATCACCATCACGCTCACGTTGTGGGTCACGACGTCGTGCAGCTCCCGCGCGATCCGGGCCCGCTCCTCCTCGGCGGCGCGGCGGACCGCCTCGGCGCCCTCTCGTTGCAGCGCGACGACGTGAGCCTGCTCGGCGTCAGCGCGGGCCTGCAGCGTGCGGAGGCCCCACGCAGCGACCGCGATCGGCGCCAGGATCAGGAACGGGACGGCGCCCGGGGGCACCGCGTTGATCGTCCCGCCAAACGCCGGTTGGGGCGTGTCGTCCTGCAGCTCCCCCATCAGGAAGGCGGTGACCGGCAGGCTCAGAAGGGCCAGGACGCGGTACGGGCTGTACACCGCGGCGCTGTAGGCGGCGATCACGCACGCGTAGAACGAGAGCCGCAGCGCGTCCGGGTGCTCCGTGACCATCGTGGCCATGAGCAACACGACCCACAGGGTCGAGAGCGGATAGCGACGGCGGTAGACCAAGGGAGCCGCGACCAGCACGAGCAGCAGGGCAGGCCCCGCCCAGTCCCAGGCCGACGTCTGGTCGGTCAGCTCCGACCCCAGAGGGGGGAACTCCGGCGGCACCGGCACACCTCCCGGCCCGTCGAGGGGCCTGAGGTCCGGTTGGTCGGACTGGTCGTGGCTCAGGATCGCGACGAGCGCGAGGCCGACCGCCAAGCCGATGTCGAGCCACCAGTTCCGGCGGGTCAGCTGCTCCGTCGTTCCGCGACGGCGCAGCACCCACGCGGGCAGGGCGCGGATGGACCCGGTCAGGTCGTGCAGAGGCCGACGTCCCACCGGCTCATTGTCCGCCCTACGTGGACCCACCGCGTCCTTCTCGGGGACGACAGCCGCCGCAGCGGACTACGCCGGGAGGATGACGAGCCGCCGACGTGCTCCTGACGGAGGACCGGAAAGCACCATCCCGGGCGACGCGCTCCACCCTCCGGCGCTCCTAGCGTTGCTGTCGGCCACCAGTGACCGACGAACCGGGGAGCAGTCCATGACCACCGCACCGCTCATCGAGCTACACGGCGTCACCCGCCGCTACGACGGTGGCCCCCCCGCCCTGGACGACGTGTCGCTGACCGTGGCCACCGGCGAGGCCGTCGCCGTCCTCGGGCCGTCCGGCAGCGGGAAGTCCACGTTGCTCAACCTGGTCGCCGGATTGGACCGACCGACCGCGGGCACCATCACGGTCGGCGGCAGCCGCATCGACACGCTGGGCGAGGCCGCCTCGGCGAAGTACCGGCGCGCCACGATCGGGCTGGTCTTCCAGTTCTTCAACCTGCTGGACGACCTCACCGTTCTCGACAATGTCGTCCTGCCGGCCCAGCTGGCCGGCGCCGCTCGCGGGGAATCGAACCGCCGGGCCGCCGAGCTGCTGCAGACGCTGGGGATCGACCGCCACGCAGGTGCCTACCCGGGTCGCCTTTCCGGAGGTGAGCGGCAGCGGGTGGCCGTGGCGCGGGCGCTGATGAACCGGCCGTCGCTGCTGCTCGCCGACGAGCCGACCGGAGCCCTGGACACCGCATCCGGTGCCGACGTTCGGCAACTGCTCACCGACTTGCACGCCGACGGGCAGACGATGTTGCTGGTCACGCACGACCGGACGCTCGCGGACGAGTGCGCCACCCGAACGATCGAGGTCGTCGACGGCCGGATCGCCTCCGACAGCGCGCTGGCTCCGCTGCGATGAGCGCACTGAGCCGGGTCGTCCGTTCCGGGGTGAGCCGCCGCTGGGTGCAGACCGTCGTGATCATGCTGGCCACCGCCGCCGCCGTCACCTCGGGTGTCCTCGGTGTCGGACTGCTGGTGGCGTCCAACGCGCCCTTCGACCACGCCTTCGCCGCCCAGCGCGGGGCGCACTTGACGGTGCTGACGGACCCCGCGAAGGCCACGGCCGCTCAGCTGACTACCAGTGCCGAGGTCGACGGCGTCGCCGAGGCCTCCGGCCCGTTCACCGTGGCTCAGGTCATGGTTCTGCCGCCACCGCCACCGGGGTTGAGCGAGCCACCCCCAGGCGCTCATGGCCCCGTGCTGACCGTCGCCGGCCGGACGGGTCCGGGAACCGGTGTCGACCAGCTGACGCTGGTCGAGGGACGCTGGCCCGGGAAGCCCGGTGAGGCCTTGCTGGCCGCCGGTGGCGAGTTCCGGGTCGCCGTGGGCGACACCCTGACCATGGGTGACGGGTCGGACGCCCGGGACGTCACCGTCGTCGGCCTGGCGCGGTCGGTGAGCGATACGGCGGACGCCTGGATGACTCCGGGCGGCCTGGCTACCCTGCCCGCGATGTCCAGCGGCTACCAGATGCTGTATCGGCTCGACGACGCCAGGACCGCGTCTGCAGTCGGCGACGTGCGGGACGCCGTCACGGCCGCTCTCCCGGACGGGGCGATCACCAGCGCGCGGTCGTGGCTGGTCGTGAAGAAGGAGGCCAACGACCAGATCTCGCTGTTCGTGCCGTTCCTGCTGACCTTCGGTGGTCTGAGCCTCCTCCTCTCCGTGCTGATCGTTGGCACGGTCGTGGCCGGCGCGGTGGGCTCGACGACCCGCCGCATCGGGATTCTCAAGGCGCTCGGCTTCACCCCGTCCCAGGTCGTGCGGGCGTACGTCGCGCAAGCGCTGCTGCCTGCTTCGGCGGGGGCGGTGCTGGGTGTCGTTGCTGGCAACCTGGTGGCGGTGCCGTTGCTGGCAGACACGCAGGATCTCTACGGCACCGTCGCTCTGACGATCGCTCCCTGGGTGGACGTCGCTGTGCTCGTCGGTGCGCTCGCGGTGGTCACGATCACCGCCTCGGCCGCCGCGGGACGCGCGGGGCGGCTCTCGGCCGTGGACGCGCTTGCTGTCGGGCGTTCGCCGGCCGCCGGCCGCGGACGGTACGCCGCGCGGGTCGCCGCGAGGCTTCCGCTGCCCCGGCCGATGACCCTGGGGCTCGCCCGCCCGTTCAGCGCACCGGCCCGCGCAGCGGCGATGGTCCTCGCGATCGCGTTCGGCGCCGCGGCCGTCACGCTTGCGGCCGGGCTGGCCACGTCGCTGAACCGGATCCAGGTTGCTGCCGACCATTCGGCAGCCGACGTCGTCGTCGACGGGTTCGGGGACGACGGCCCACCGGGAGCCCAGCACACGGCGAGGCCAGGCACGGAACCGGAACCCGCCGACCCACTGGATGTCGCGGCCGCGCTGGACGCCGAGTCCGGCACCGCGCAGTGGCTGGGGTACGCCGAGATGGACGTGGTCGTTCCCGGACTGACGGGCGGCTCGTCCGTGGTCGAGTACACCGAGGACCCCGGGTGGGTCGGCTACGAGCTCGTCGCCGGACGCTGGTTCGCCCGCCCGGGAGAGGCCGTCGTCCCCACCGAGGTCCTGCGGTCCACCGACCGTGAGATCGGAGACTCTCTCACGCTCACCCACGACGGGACGCCGGTGACTCTGACGATCGTTGGGGAGGTCTTCGACCCGGGCAACAACGACGGGCTCGTCCTCACCCAGGCCGACGCCAGCACGACACTGACCACCTGGCTCGTCTCGGTGACCGATGGCACCGACCCCGGCGCGTACGCCGACGCGCTCCAGCAGGCGCTGGATCCGCTGGACCTCACGGCGCACCCGGAGGGTACCGACGGCGCCGACGAGCTGGTCGTCATCATCGACGCTCTCGCCGGCCTGCTGACCCTGATGCTGGTCACCGTCGCGGGGCTGGGAGTCCTCAACGCGGTCGTGCTCGACGTGCGCGATCGCGTGCACGACATCGGGATCCACAAGGCGCTGGGCATGACCCCGCGGCAGACCCTGACGACGGTGCTCTCGTCGGTCCTGCTCATCGGGCTCGTCGGTGGCCTCGTCGGCGTCCCCGCAGGGGTGCTGCTGCACGGCATCTTGATGCCGGCGATGGGACACGGTGCGGGGGTCGAGCTGCCCCAGGTCGTGCTCAGCGTGTTCGGACCGTGGGAGCTCGTGGTGTTCGCTCTCGGCGGGTTGGTGCTCGCCACTGCCGGCGCGCTGCTGCCCGCCGGGTGGGCGGCACGGACTCGCACCGCGACGGCATTGCGGACGGAGTGACGCCCGGTCGCACCTGGCGAGACAGGCCGGTCCGGCGGGTGGGGCGCAAACCCGTTGGCGAGCATGTGGCCCGCGAGTAGCGTCCGCCGTATGGCTGCCCAGAGGAATCTCGCGATCTTGGTCCACGACGAGGTCGAGGTGCTCGACTTCTGCGGCCCGTTCGAGGCGTTCGGGGTCACCGGCGACTCAGGTGAGGCCTACTTCAACGTGTTCACGGTGGCCGACGAGGCGCGCGTCGTCCGGTCCAACGCCGGCATGCTGATCCAGCCCAACCACACCATCGACGACTGCCCGCCGCTGTCGATGCTGCTGATCCCCGGCGGCAACACGAGCGTGATCCTGGGGAACCCACGCCTGATGGCCTGGGTCGCGGAGCAGGAGAAGCACGTCGAGCACCTCGTCTCGGTCTGCACCGGGGCGATGGTGCTGGCCACCCTGGGCCTGCTCGACGGTCTGGAGGCCACCACCCACTACGGCAGCTACGGCAGGTTGGAGGCCGCCGCGCCGAAGGCCGTCGTACGTCGTGACGTGCGGGTTGCCGACAACGGTCACATCGTCACGGGCGCCGGCGTCTCGGCGGGGATCGACCTGGCGCTGCACATGATCGCCCGGCTCTACGGGATGCAGGAGGCCAACGACGTGGCGGAGTACATGATGTATCGGTGGGCCGACGACGACCGGGTTCGCGCCGAGCACCTGGCGGCCGCCCCGGCTTGACGGCCGGTCTCAGGAAGGCGCGGGACGCAGCCGCAGGAACGGATCGATGATGCGCTCAGTGTTGGGCTGGAAGTCGTTGGCGACCCCCCACAACACCGCATGCGTGCGCTTGTCGACACCGATCTTGCGGTGGGCCGAGCGGATGTAGGTCTTCACAGAATTGATGCTGAGATAGGCACGATCGGCGATCTCCTGGTTGCTCAGACCCTGGGTGATGAGCGCCAGGATCTCGGCCTCGCGCGGCGACAGCCCCGCCGCCCGGCCCGGCCAGTCGCCGGCTCCCTCGACGCTCGTCTCGTTGTTCCCGACGAGGATGACGGTCTCGCCCTTCATGATCCGCTCGAGAGTGTCGAGGATCTCGGGTCCGGAGAGCACCTTCGACAGGTAGCCGGAGGCACCTCCCTCGATCGCTCGCTGGATCAGGTCCGGCTGAAGGTTCCAGCTGTAGATGACCACCTTGGCGCCGCTGTCGCGGACGAAGTCTTCGAGGTCGATGCCGTCGCCTTGGATCTGACCGAAGGTGTCGTACAGGACGATGTCGACGTCGGTGATGACAGGCATCGTCGCACCGGTCTCGACAACGTCGATGCGCTCGTCCGCGAGAAAGGCAGCCACGCCTGCTCAGACAACGGCGTAGTCATCGACGATGGCCAGCCGCATGACCGGCTTCACGGGTGTCCCATGGCTGGGACTGTACGCCAGTCCGGCCCGCATCATGCCGGTCTCGGACGACCGTGGGCTCGACCTAGGCGCCGCCGACGACGCGAAGTCCCCAGACCGTGGCGGCCAAGATGGAGATGAACGCGACGGTGAACAGATAGGGCGCGAGGGCGACCGTGATACCGCTGCGCGACCGCGGACCTGACGTCAGCGGGCGGGAGAGACGGAGGAACTCGTCAAGGGTGAGCGGTTCGTCCAAGGCGTGGGGGGCAATCCGAGACACGGGAGATTCCTTCCGAGCTGCGTTCCTCGCCGGGGGGTGGAGAGGCTCCGCATGACCGACGATAGGCGATCGGGGGCAGTTTGCCTCGAATTGGCAAGAGATTTTGCACAGCGTGGCAAACCGGTCTGCACAGGCCCCGCGGTTCTGCGCAGATTTGCCAACCGGGATCCACAGGCCGTCTACCTTCTGGCTACACGCATCTTCTCGGGAAATGGCGCTGGCGCGCCGCGGGAGAGCGACGGAGGGTTCGACCCAACGAGCGAAGAGGAAATCCCATGGCACAGTTACAGATCCAGGCCGATCGCGTCGACGAACTGATCAGATGGCACCTGCCGCGCACCCCGGTCAGGCCAGCCAGTCGACTGCACCTGGTTGCCGAGTCCGGGCAGCTGCGCCCACTCCTGGGGAGAGCAGAACCGCCCACCCAAGACGGGGGACCTGGGTGGGCGGTTCCAGTCCCGCTCGACGCTAGAGCCATCTCCGAGCGCTGACTACCGCCCAAAGGGAGAGGCGCCCCGACTGCACCCCCAGGGGTGGTGGAAGCGCTCTCAAGCCGGGGGCGAAGCTCGGGTCCCGGCTCAGGCCGAGGGCCACCCTCCGTAGGGCACCGTGAGGATCTCCAGGCTGTGGCCGTTGGGGTCGTTCCAGTAGAGGCCACGGCCACCGTCGCCATGGTTGACCTCGCCCGGCCGGCGGTGGAAGGGATCGGCCCACCAGTCCAGACCGCGCTCGACGATCCGGCCATGGATGGCGTCGAACTCCTCCTCGCTCACGAGGAATGCGTAGTGCTGCGAGTGCGGCTCGCCGTGGTCATCGGCGACGTCGAGGGAGACGTCGTTGGTCACCTGCACCACGAGGAACGGACCGTAGGCCGCCGGCTCGGGCAGGCCGAGGATCTCGGTCAGGTGCCGGGCTGTCTCGGCCTTGTCGCGGGCGTGCACGATCGTGTGGTTCAGCTGGACGGGCATCTCCTTCTCCTTCTGTCCGGTTCACCACCAGGATCGCAGCGCTGCCATCACCCCCACGGAGGGTGGCCCGACCCAGGGTCGCGGGCTAGCGTCGCGACGAGGACCGAATCGAAATCAGAGGAGTGCCATGACCGAGCAGCAGCGCGAGTCCGACCACAACATCTCCGTGCGCGACAGCGGCGGCGATGGCCGTCCCGTGGTGCTGGTCCACGGGTGGCCGCTCTCGCACGCGTCGTGGTCCGAGCAGACCTCGGCGCTGACCGACGCCGGCTACCGGGTCGTCGCCTACGACCGTCGTGGCTTCGGCAAGTCCGACCCCGGTGACAAGTACGACTACGACTCGCTGACCGACGACCTGGCCAACGTGATGAACGACCTCGACCTGACCGACGCGACGCTGGTGGGCTTCTCGATGGGCGGCGGTGAGGTGGCTCGCTACGTCTCGCGCCACGGTGACGACCGGCTGCGCAGCGTGGTCTTCGCGGCGGCCATCCCGCCGTACCTGCTCAAGGGCGACGACAACCCGGACGGACCGCTATCTCGCGAGTTCGCCGCCGAGCTGCGCCAAGGGCTCGAGAAGGACCGCGACGCGTTCTTCGACGACTTCACCAAGAACTTCTTCTCCGCGAGCGACGACCTCAAGGTGACTGAGGAGCAGCGCCAGGAGGCCCTGGCGATGTGCAAGGAGTCCGACGAGCAGGCCGCGCTCGGCTGCATGGATGCCTGGGCCACAACCGACTTCCGCGACGACCTTCCGAAGATCAACGTGCCTGCGCTGGTGATCCACGGCGACAGCGACGTCATCGTGCCGTTCGAGGGATCGGGCAAGCGGACCCACGAGACGCTCGACGGCAGTCAGGTCGTGGTGCTCGAGGGTGGTCCGCACGGCATCAACGTCAGTCACGCGAGCGAGTTCAACCGGGCGTTGCTGGACTTCCTCGATGACTGATCGGGGGCCCGACGTCGAGCGGCCGAGCCCCGAGCACCGCCGGCCGGAGGGCCTCGACGACAAGACCGTCGACGCCCTCGGCAAGCTGTCGGAGGCTCTCGAAGCCGTGGAGGTGGCCCGTGGCCACCTCTATGCCTTCCACCGGCTGTGCGGCACAGGTGACCTGCAAGCGGGCGAGGCCGTCGAGATGCTTCGCGGCGCCGGGCACGCCGAGCTGGCCGACCAGATCGAGACCGAGCTGATCGGCCGCAACACGCTGCACGGCCGGTGGAGCTTCCAGATCGTCGAGGAGTACGACGACGGCTACTACGCGACCTTCAAGGCGCTCGAGCGGCGGGCCCGCGAGCAGCTCGCCGACGGCAAGCGACACCTCTACGAGGCGGAGATGAAGGAGGACCGGCGCACGCACGGCGATCCCGACCACACCGCGACCCCGTCGTTCGAAGGGCACTGACGGGCCGCCGGCAGTGTCAACCTGCCCTAAAGGGCAGTACCGGATCCGCGCGGTCAGGCGCAACGTGTGAGGCAAAGGTTCCACCCTAGGGAGGTGCTCGATGTCCACGCGTGCAATCAGGCTCGGAGTCGCGGCGATCGCGCTGGGAGTGATCGCGGGAAGCGCGGCCGCGGTGAGTGCGACCGGGGGCGGAGGTGGTGGCGCCGGCCGCGACGGGGGGAGCGGGTCCCGTGGGACCATCCATGAGCACCTGACCGGTTACGAGGAGACCCCGCTGGCCCTGTCGACACCCGGCAACGGCAAGTTCCGCGCCAGGGTGACCGACGCCGGCATCCAGTACTCGCTGAGCTACGCCGACACCCCCACCGCCGTGACGCAGGCGCACATTCACTTCGGTGCGACCGGCCAGAGCGGTGGTATCAGCGTGTTCTTGTGCACCAACCTTGGCAACGGACCCACGGGCACGCCGCTCTGTCCGCCCGGACCGGCCACCGTGACCGGGATGGTGGGGCCAGTCGGCGTGATCGGGCCCACTGGCCAGGGCATCGCCGCTGGAGAGTACGTCGAGCTCGTCGACGCCATCCGCGCAGGCGCGACTTACGTCAACGTGCACACCGTGGCCAACGGCGGCGGTGAGATCCGGGCCCAGATCGAAGACGGGCACGAGGACCACCACCACTGACTCGGCTCCTACGCGCGTCCCGCGCGTGTGAACTCGAGACCGGCCAGCTCCTGGCCTCGCACGGAGGCCAGGAGTTCGGCCTGCTCGCCGATCCGGTCGGGAACGCCCCGGCTCAGGCGACCCCAGCGTTCGACGCTGACGGTGAGCTTGCTGCCCTTCGACGACGGCCGCCAGGTGCCGACGAGCTCGCCGCCGACCGCCACCGCGCCCGGTCGGCCGATGGTTCGCCAGAGGCCCTTGGCCCGGGCCTGGTCGGCCACGAGCGTCTCGCGGTCGCGCAGCTGCACCCAAGCGTCGTACGGCCCCAGCAGGCGGACGCCGCCCGCAGACGCCGGCGATGCGGGCTCGGCGTCGCGCAGGGCCGGCAGGTCGTCGGCGAGTGCCCAGCGATGCTCCCGCCCGCCCGGGAGGTCGCCGACCTCCACGGCAACGACGTCCTCGGGCCATTGGCCGCGCACCACGCTGAGGGGCGCGTCGAGGAACTTCGCCGCGTCGGCGGCCCGCGCCGGACCATAGAACCGGAGGTAGTTGCGCACCACGTCGAACCGGGGCTCGGCCTCGGTCGCTGACTTCTTGAACATGAGCGGCCGGCCGCCCTTGGTGCGGCGCAGCACCGGAGGCGAGGTCTCGGGCTCGAGCTCGAGCCCGGCCTGGAGGGCGGCGATGCGGAACGGAGACTCCCACGCGTGCGTTGCCTGGCACGGGTTGCACCAGCGCACGGAGTGCTCGTCGAGCAGTGGCGTCAGGGCGGTCGACAGGTCACCCTTGACGGTCGGACGAGACACGATGTCGCGCTCGTGACCGGCGACCGTGGCCAGCGCCTCGAGCACCGGCACGCCGGCCTCGCGCAAGGGCTTGGAGGCGTCGAAGATCCGCTTGGCTGCGTCGATGTCGTCGTAAGGTGAGGTGGCGATCGCGATCGCCCGGGCGTCGGCGCGACGGTAGAGGTGGGGCGAGACCCGGATCGTCCAAGCCAGCAGCATGTCGGCGTCGCCGTAACCCGTCAGTCCACGGTTGGCCAGCGCCCATCGGGCTCCCCGCGGACCGGTGTCCTGGACGCCGTAGTCGAGGAGCGCGGTGTCGGCGACGGTGCCGCGGGTGCGGTCGAGCTGATGGGCCGCCCAGCGGAAGGCGATGACCTGCCCGCGGGTGACCTCGGCGGCCGGCGCCCGGTCGGCCACGCTCAGGTCTTCTCCGGGAACACGCAGAACTCGTTGCCCTCCGGGTCGGCGAGAGTCACCCAGCGGGGGTGGTCCCACAGCTGGGTGGCGCCGCGGTCGAGGAACTCCTCGACGGTGCCGCGCACGTCCCAGTGGAGCCGGTTCTTGACCGTCTTTGGCTCGGGCACGGGCACGAAGTCCCACGTGAGCACGGGGTCGTCGGTGGCATGGAGCAGCGTCCACCACCCGCCCCCGTGCTCGGTGTTGTCCTCGACCTCGGCGCCGAACGCCTCGCCCCACCACCGTGCCTGGGACTCGGGGTCGGCGGAGTCGATGACGAGGCCGTGGACGCGGTAGTCGGGCAGCTCGTCGCGCAGGAAGGCGCAGAACTCGTTGCCCTCGGGGTCCTGCATCACCGTCCAGTGGAAGCCGCTCTCCTCGACAGGGAGCTGGACGGTCGCGCCAAGCCCCACCAGGTCGTCGATCGAGAGGGCGTAGATGTCGAGGTGGGCGCGATTCTTCACGGTCTTGGCCTCAGGGACGGGGCAGATCGAGATGCTCTGTTGGTCGGTGCGGCCGATGACGTCAGCTGGCTCACCGCGGGCCGGCGCCTGGGTCTTGCCGCCTGCGACGGCCGCCCAGAAGGTCGCGAGGTCGCTGTCAGGGTTGGCGGTGTCGAGGCAGAGCTCTTTGAAGCGGGCCATGGGTCCGACGTTACCGAGGCCCGCCGACAGGCTCGCGATGAGTTCTCGGCGGTGGCAGGGTCGGACGCATCATGACGTACAAGAGCAACGAGAAGGCCGCCGTCGCCCAGAAGTACGCCGCGGAGCTGGCCGAGATGGCCCGCGACGTGATCGCGTCCAACCGCTACGTCGTGCTCGGCACGGCGCAACCTGACGGGCACCCGCGCGTCTCGCCGGTCTACTTCAACCACCACGAGCACCGGGCGCTCTACTGGGTGTCCTCGCCGGACTCGCAGCACTCGCACAACATCGCCGCGGACCCGCGCGTCAACGCCGTCGTCTTCGACTCGTCGGTCCCGTCTCCGCAGACGCGAGCGGTCTACCTGACGGGCACCGCGGTCGAGGTGCCCGAGGAGGACCTGGTCGAGGAGGTGTCCCGGGCGTTCACGCACGTGCGCGAGGGTGCCCGGGCGTTCAGCGTCGAGGAGCTGTCCGGCGACGGCGACCTCCGGCTCTACCGGCTCGACGTGGTCGACGCCGAGGTGCACGCGCGAGGTGGCCACCCGCAGTGGGGATTGGGCATCGACACGCGGCTGCCCGTCACGCTTTGACCTCACAATGGGGGGTGAAGCCGGTCGAGGTCGCCGTCCGGGTCGGCCTGCGAGCGCTCGGCTGAGGCCTAGTTGGGGTGCTGGCTCCACCGTTCGTCGATGCGAGCAACCCGCCAGATCGTCACCGACGTGAGCCAGGTGAAGAGGAACAGCAGCACGATGCCGTAGCCGACGTACTCGAGGTCGACCGCCGCGATCGCACCCACGAGACCGGAGTCGACGCCGGTCTTCTCAGCGAGCAGGCCGATCAGCTCGATCCCGCCGATGGTCGCTGACGGTGGTGCCCCACACGCCGGTCACCTGCTGTAGCGACGACCCGTCGTTGTCGATCCCACCGATGTGGTCGGCGTCGAAGGCGTGCCGCATCCCGAGGGTGTACGCCGTCAGCCCGAGCCCGACACCGAGCACCCGTGCCGCCGACCTCGTCCTGCCGGAGGAGTTGGACGAGTCAGCCCAGGGCCGAGATGACACGCACCGCCGTGCCGTGCCCCATCTCGTAGGTATCGCGCATCGCCTGGCGGTAGTGCAGACCGCCCCAGATCCGGGCGTGGAAGGCTTCGTGCTCGATCTCCGACAGCCGGGCGTACGTCCGCGCCCCCAGCGTCGGCGAGCGGAGCTCGAGCGAGGTGTCTTCGCCGAACAGGCGGCGGATCACCTCGATCTGCGGTGACGTCGCGCCCCCGTGTCCGCTGAGGTAGTCCGAGTACGGCGGGTTTTGAACGAGCGGCGTCCAGCCGGGCTGCGGGATCGTCGCCGGGTTGCCGTCGTCCTGCTGTCCCGAGATGGCCTGGAAAGGTCGCCAGAACCCCACGTCGCGCTTCTGCTGCCACACGCAGATGATCGAGTCGGTGAGCGCGCCGTGCATCAGGGCGAACGTGCGCGCGGTGTCGAGGATGTCCTGCGGATGTGCGACCAGGTAGCGGATCATCGACTCGCCGAGGGTTCGACCGGCGTTGGTTGAGTTGTGGAAAAGTGCCGTCATTCCTTGCGCCGGCGTCCGGACGATGGAGTTGTTGCTGCCCACCGCCCGGACCTCTTCGTAGTCGTCGGCCCACGCGGTGGACCCGAGGGAGTACGGGCCGCTGATCGGCTCGGCCGCGACGACCAGGTTCCGGAGCGAGCCGAGCCAGGGGGCGAGCATGGGGCCTCCCACCGACATCGGAGACGTCACCGCCGAGGGCTGCCAGTAGGGGGCGGTGTTCGGCTTGCTGTAGAGGATCGAACCGTCGAGATAGTGATCGCCCCGCCGGCTCCTCAGCATGTCCCGCGCAGCGTCGGCTCCGATGCGGCGGCCCTTGGTGCGGGCGTGGCCGGGGCCGATCGCGTTCATCGTCTTGTCGAGGGCCGTCTGGAGCGCGCCGGCCTGGCCCGGGTAGTACACAAGCAGGACGTCGTGCGCTGCCTGCGCCACGGCGGCCGACTCCGAGCTGCTTCCCCGCTGCGCCGAGCTGCAGGCCGCGCGGTACATGGCGACCGAGACGAAGCCGAGCACCGGGATCCCAACCGGGATGGGCGTGACGAGGGGTGTGCCGAAGGGGCCGTAGACAGTGTCGATCGAGACTTGCTCCCAGTCCAGGACGGCCTGTCCGCTCTCGGTGGAGGGGTGCCGTTTGCGACCTGGGGCGGCGACGGCCGCGACCGTCTCCGGGCCAAGGGTGACGGCGGTGGTGGCCACGGCAGCGGAGCCGAGGGCCAACGATCGTCGGGTGAGCATCATGACGGTGACCTCCAAGGTGTCGGCGAGGAACCTTCCTCGATGGGACGACGACCCGCCAGCAGCGGCCCGCGTTCCGCGTGCTCCTTGGATATCCCGAGCCCGCCTGCTCGGGACATACGCCATCAGGCGTATCTGTCGACGCGCTCCCGAAGGTCGAGGCCCGGCAGGTCTGCGCCCCTGAGGCGAGCGATGGCGGCCACCCGGTTGGTGACCCCGAGCTTGCGATAGCTGTTCTCGAGATGTTTGCGCACGGTGCTGGTCGCGATGAAGAAGTGCGCAGCGATCTCCTGGTTGGTGCGCCCAGCGGCGACGTGACTGAGGATGCGACGTTCGCTCAACGTCAGGCATGTCGGCAGCTGCGGGGTCGGTCGTTCGCGCGCCAGGCGCTCGAGCGCCGGCCCGAGCATCCAGAGCAGGGCCAGCTCCTCAGGCGAGAATCGACCAGTCCGCCCGAAGTAGTACTGCACCATGTGGTCCGCCCCGTTGCGGAAGCCGATCGCGAGGCCGTCGGCATCGAGCGGGACGCCGCACGCCTCCGCCCTGGCCGGGTGCTCTCGCCAGTGCATGTATCCGAGATAGAACGGACCGCGACGGTCGTCGCCGAACGCTATGTCGCTCTCGAATCGCTGCGCAGTGCATTGCTGGCGGCCATCAGGGAGGACCTCGATGCCCGCTGTCACACGACCGTGGAGGTCGACGTAGACCGCCCCGAGGAGATCGCAGGGCACCAGCTCATCCAGGAGCTGGAAGGCCTCCTGCTCGGGGAGCGGCCGGCCCGGGACGGGGTCGAGACGCAGCAGAGCATGCATGGCCGTCAACTGCGAAGCGCTGAGCTGGACGTCGTGCATGTCGCCCTCCCACCTGCACCGTACGACGACGGATCGCCCGCTGCACAGGGTTATCCGGGCGTTGTTGCTTGACGCGACATCGGGAGGTGCGCGACGCCGTCCTCTACGAACTCACTCCCGCTGACCGTGAATCCGTACGACGCGTACCAGCCCGCCAGCTCGGTCTGCGCGTCCAGCCGAGACGGCCGGTCGCCGACCAGCGCCATCGCCTCGCGCAGCAGCTGCCTGGCCAGCCCTCGACCGCGGTCTGCCTTCGCCACCACCACCCGGCCGATGCGGATGGCGTCGCCGTCGTCGAGGACGCGCGCATAGCCCACCAGCTCCTCGGTGTCGCTCTCGCGCAGCAGCAGATGCCTGGCGTCCGGCTCGTGGTCGCGGCCGTCGAGGTCGGGATAGGGCGAGCCCTGTTCGACCACGAACACCTGTTGCCGCAGGCGCCACACGTCGTAGGCGGAGCGCAGGTCCAGCTCGTCGAAGCGGAGCACCGAGATCGTCGTCATCCGTCGGTGCCCAGGAAGTCCACTGTCTCGTCGAACGCCTCGCGCGCCTCGGGCAGGAAGGGCAGCAGTGGGTAGACGTGGATCAGCCCGGGCCGCTCGACGGCGGTCAGGTTCCAGCCGGCCTCGACGGCGCGGCGGCGCAGCAGCCGGCAGCCCGGCGCCAGCAGGTCGCGGGTGCCGTAGAACATCAGCGCCGGCGGCAGGGCCGCCAGGTCGGCCAGCCCGGGGCTGACCTCGGGACGGTCGAGGTCGTCGGGTGACCCGGCCCACCAGGCGGCGTACGCGCGGAGCTTGCCGATGTGGAGCCAAGGGTCGACTTCGTCGAAGGCCGGCGTCTCCGGGGTGCTGGTGGTCAGGTCGACCCAGGGCGCATGAAGGAGCAGGTGGGTGGGCTGCTGGCTGCCGGTGTCGCGCAGGGTCAGCGCGAGGGCCAAGGCGTAGCCGCCGCCGGAGGAGTCGCCCGCGAGGACGATGCCGCCCGGCTCTGCAGCCCAGCGGGCGGCGAGGTCGGCGATGACGTCGTGGCTGTCGCGCCAGGAGTGCTCGGGTGCGAGCGGATAGTCGGGCAGCACGACGCGGGCGCCGATCGCGGCGGCCAGCCGGGTGGCGTAGCGGACCTGGAAGCGATCGATGGGCGCGACGAAGCCGCCACCGTGCAGATAGAAGAGTGTGCGCGTCGGGGTGACCCGCCGGGGCGTGATGACGTACGCCGGGAAGCCCGCCGCGAGCTCCTCCTTGACCACCACGAACCGACGGCCGAAGCGCGGCACCGCCCGCGTCGGCAGGGACCGGTCGAGCGTGCGTGTGCCAGCTTTCGAGGCGGGCCCGCTCGGTGGGTTCGTCCACCAGCTCGCGGGCCTTGCGCACTCGGGGCACCACCCGTGCGAGCAGCTCGTGGCGACGACTCGGCATGCGTCACCATCTCGTTGGTTGCCGAGTTTGCGCAACGCAACCTGCCTCGAAACCCTTGTCACAGATCGGCCGGGCCCGGTGTCTTCATGACCGACAACGAGAACCCACTCTTGGGAGGTCACCATGCCCAGCACGTTCCGCATCCCGAAGGCGAGCATCACCGGCCTCTACGGCCGTGTCCTGACGACGTACGCGCGACGCACGTGGGGCAAGGTCCCCGACAACGCCTACGTGCTCTGGCACAACCGCAAGGTGATGAAGGCGGTGTTCTCCTTCGAGCAGAAGGTCGCCAAGTTCGACGCCCTCGACCGGGACCTGTCGGTGCTGGCGCAGGCGGGCACCGCCGCGACCGTCGGCTGCTCGTGGTGCCTGGACTTCGGCTACTACCTCGCCCACAGCGAGGGCATGGACCTGGAGAAGATCCGCGAGGTGATGCGTTGGCAGGAGTCCGACGCGTTCTCGCCGCTCGAGCGTGAGGTGCTCGCGTACGCCGAGGCGATGAGCGCCACGCCGCCCACCGTCACCGACGAGATGGTCGCCTCGCTGGTCCGCGAGCTCGGCGAGCCGGCCATGGTCGAGCTGACGATGATGGTCGCGATCGAGAATGAGCGGGCCCGGTTCAACCTGGCCGCCGGGCTCAAGGCGCAGGGGTTCTCCGACGTCTGCGAGGTCCCGCTGCCTCCGCTGCGCGCCGTACCCTCGGGCGCATGAGCGGCTCCGGCAACGGGACGGGCAGCGGGACGGGGACCGACGCCTTCGTCGCCCACCGCAACCTGCTCTTCACGGTCGCCTACGAGATGCTCGGCTCGGCGGCCGATGCCGAGGACGTGCTCCAGGAGACCTGGCTGCGGTGGGCCGATGTCGACCACGACGAGGTCCGCGACGAACGCGCCTACCTGGTGCGGATCACGACCCGCCTCTCGCTCAACCGGCTGCGCACGTTGGCCCGCCAGCGCGAGACCTACGTCGGGCCCTGGCTGCCCGAGCCGCTGCTCACCACCCCCGACGTGGCCGAGGACATGGAGCTGGCCGACAGCGTCTCGACCGCGATGCTCGTCGTGCTCGAGACGCTCACGCCGACCGAGCGGGCGGTGTTCGTGCTGCGCGAGGTCTTCGACGTCGGGTACGACGAGATCGCTGCCGCCGTGGACAAGTCGCCCGCCGCGGTCCGCCAGATCGCCCACCGCGCCCGCAACCATGTCGAGGCCCGCCAGCCGCGCGAGCAGGTGTCTGCGCGCCAGCGAGACGCGATCCTCGACCGGTTCGTGCTCGCCGTGCAGGGTGGCGATCTCCAAAGCCTGATGGACGTGCTGGCCCCCGACGTCGTGCTCGTCACCGACGGGGGTGGCGTCAAGCAGGCCGCCATGCGGCCGATCCTCGGCCGCGAGAAGACCCTGCGCTTCCTCGACGGCGCCGCGACCAAGGGCGGTCCGATCGACAGCGTCGAGCGGACCATGATCAACGGCCGTCCTGCGCTGGCCTTCGTCATCGACGGCGAGGTCGACACGCTGCTCTCGATCCTGGTCGAGGACGGCGTGGTGGCCGGGCTCTACGCCGTGCGCAACCCGGCCAAGCTCACCCGTCTGGCGAAGGCGATCACGCTGACGCGGTAGTCGCCCAGGGTGCATCCATCCCAGCTAGCCGGGTGGCGGGTGCCCGGATCCCCCGTTGGTTGAGGAAGGCGCGCTAGCGCCTGTCTCGAAACCCGGGGAGCGCCCGACACCCAGCCGCGCCTAGACTGGCGACGACAACACACGACAGGGGAGCACGTCGCCTCGACTGGTTCATCGACCAGCGGAGGCCGCGGGCTGAGAGTGCGGACAGCCGCAGACCCTCGAACCTGCTCCGGTTAGCACCGGCGAAGGGAGTCCACAATGGCTCTGCCATCCATCCGTCCGGCGCGCCTGCGGGTCGCCGCGCTCGCGCTCGCCGCTAGCGTCCCGCTCACGTCCTGCACCCTGACGGGAGGCGACGACACCTCCGGCTCCGACAACGGACCGGGCAGCACGCCGAAGCAGGTCGTCCTCGTCACCCACGATTCGTTCTTCTTGCCCAAGAAGCTGATCAAGAGCTTCGAGCAGGACACCGGCTACGACCTGGTGATCCGCGCCTCCGGAGACGCCGGCATCCTCACCAACAAGCTGGTCCTCACGCAGGGCAACCCCACCGGTGACGTGGCATTCGGCGTCGACAACACCTTCGCGTCGCGGGCGCTGGACGCCGACGTGTTCGCACCGTACGACGCCGCGCTCCCCGTCGGCGCCGACGCCTTCGAGCTGCCCGGCGACGACGACCAGCGCATGACTCCCATCGACAACGGGAATGTCTGCGTCAACGTCGACACCACGTGGTTCGACGAGCACGGCATCGCGCCGCCGGAGTCGCTCGACGACCTCGCCGACCCGACGTACCAGGACCTGTTCGTGCTTCCGGGCGCGGCGTCCAGCTCGACGGGACTGGCGTTCCTGCTCGCCACCATCGCCGAGTACGGCGACGACTGGCAGGCCTACTGGACCTCCCTGATGGACAACGGCGCCAAGCTCACAGCGGGCTGGTCCGACGCCTATGAGGTCGACTTCACGCAGGGCGGCGGCCGCGGCGACCGGCCGATCGTGCTGTCCTACGACTCGTCCCCGGCCTTCACCGTCGCCGACGGCACCAGCACCACGCGCGCGCTGCTCGACACGTGCTTCCGCCAGGTCGAGTACGCCGGCGTGCTGACCGGCGCCGACAACCCCAAGGGCGCCGAGGCCGTCGTCGACTGGCTGCTCTCGCCACAGGTGCAGGCCGCCCTGCCGGAGAACATGTACGTCTTCCCCGTCGACGCCGAGACCGAGCTGCCGGCCGACTGGGCCTCGTACGCCGTCCAGCCCGACGACCCGCTGACGCTCGACCCTGCCGACATCGCCGAGCACCGCGACGAGTGGCTGACCGAGTGGAGCGACGTCACCTCGCGATGAGGACCGTCCGCCTGCTGGGCCTCGCCGTGGTGCCGCTGACGGTGCTCGGGGTCTTCTTCGTGCTGCCCGTCGCGGGGATCATGGCGCTGGGCCTGTGGACCGACGGCTCGTTCGACCCCCTCGGCGTCCTCGAGGTGTTGAGCCGGCCGCGGGTGCACCGCGTCTTGTGGTTCACGCTCTGGAGCGCCACCGTCGGCACGTTTCTGTCCGTGGCGTTCGGCCTGCCCGCGGCCCACCTGCTCTACCGGCGGCGCGTCCTCGGGGGTCGGGTGCTGCGGGCGGCCATGCTCGCGCCGTTCGTGCTGCCGACGGTGGTGGTGGGCGTCGCCTTCCGCCAGCTGCTCGGCGAGAGCGGCCCGCTCGGCTTCCTCGGTCTCGACGGCACCCCGGCGGCGATCATCGCCGGACTGGTGTTCTTCAACGCCGCGGTGGTGATCCGCGTCGTGGGGGGCGCCTGGGAGGGCCTCGACCCGCGCCCGGCCGAGGCAGCGGCGGCTTTGGGGGCGACCCCGACACAGGTGCTGCGCACGGTCACGCTGCCCGCGTTGCGCCCCGCGATCGTGTCGGCCGCCACCGTGGTGTTCCTCTTCTGCGCCACCGCCTTCGGCATCGTGCTCACCCTCGGTGGGCTGCGCTACAGCTCGGTGGAGACCGAGATCTACCTGCTGACCACCAACCTGCTCGACCTCCAGGCGGCCGCGGCCCTCTCCGTGCTTCAGCTCCTCGTGATCACCGGGCTGCTGCTCGCCGCAGCCCGAGCCCGTCGTACGCCGGACCCGACGGTGGCCAGGGTGGTCGCCAGGCCGCGGCGCCTCACCCGGGGCGACTTCCCGGCCGCGGTGGTGACCTTGCTTCTGGCGCTGCTCGTGGCCGCCCCGATCGGCGCCCTGGTCGTGGGCTCGCTGCGTAGCGGCGACGACTGGACCCTGGCCAACTACCGCGCCCTGGGGACCACTGGCGAGCAGCAGGCGTTGATCGTCCCGGTCACCGACGCGCTGATGACCTCGCTGCGCACCGCCGTCGACGCCACCTGGATGTCCCTCCTCTTCGGGCTGACCGTGGCGGTCGTCGCCACCCGGCGCTCCCGCTCGCGCACAGAGCGCCGGGTGCGCGGTGTCCTCGACGGCCTGTTCATGCTGCCGCTCGGCGTCTCGGCGGTGACCCTCGGCTTCGGCTTCCTCGTCACGTTGGACCAGCCGCCCGTCGACTTTCGCGACTCGCCACTGCTGGTGCCGATCGCCCAGGCCCTGGTGGCGTTGCCGCTCGTCGTCCGCATCCTGGCGCCGGTGCTCGGCGGGATCGACGATCGGCTGCGCCAGGCCGCCGCGACCCTGGGCGCCTCACCACTCAGGGCCGCCATCACCGTGGACCTGCCGGTGATGGCTCGACCGCTGCTCGCCGCGGCCGGCTTCGCGTTCGCCATCTCGCTGGGGGAGTTCGGGGCCACGTCGTTCCTCGCCCGCGACGAGAACGCGACGCTGCCGGTCGTGATCTTCGGGCTGATCGGCCACCCTGGCCCGATGAACTACGGCATGGCCCTGGCCGCATCCGTCGTGCTGGCCGCGACCACCGCCGTGGTGATGCTCGCCGTCGAGCGCCTGCACGTGCCCGTCGGGACCAGCTGATGCTCGGGCTGCAGCAGGTGTCGGTGTCCTACGACGGCGTGCCGGCCGTCGTCGACGTCGATCTCTCGCTGCCCGACGGCCAGGTGCTGGCGGTGCTCGGCCCCTCCGGGTGCGGCAAGTCGACGTTGCTTCGGGCGGTCGCCGGCCTCGAGCCGCTGGCCGCGGGTGCGGTGACGTGGGACGGCGCCGACCTGGCCGGCGTACCGACTCACAGGCGCGGGTTCGCGCTGATGTTCCAGGACGGGCAGCTGTTCCCGCACCTGACCGTGTCCCGCAACGTCGGCTACGCGCTCAGGCTGCGCCGAGCCTCCGGCATCGAGGTGCGGGTGGCCGAGCTGCTCGACCTCGTCGGCCTGGACGGCTACGGCAGCCGCCTGCCCGCCACCCTCTCCGGCGGCGAGCGACAGCGGGTCGCCCTGGCCCGGGCCCTCGCGGTCTCGCCGCGGCTGCTGCTGCTCGACGAGCCGCTCTCCGCGCTCGATGCCGGCCTGCGCGAACGGCTGGCAGGAGACCTGCGCGACATCCTGCGTGCTGCCGGGACGACCGCGCTGATGGTCACCCACGACCACGAGGAAGCGTTCACCGTCGCCGACCGGATGGCGGTGATGCGCGCCGGCCGGGTCGTGCAGGAGGGCCCCATCGCGGACGTCTGGCGCGCGCCCGCCGACCCGGAGACGGCCCTGTTCCTCGGCTACGCGCGGGTGCTGCGCGACGAGGCCGCCGCCTTGGTGCTCGCGGCCGCCGGTCGCTCACCCGCGCCCGCGGTCGCCGTACGACGCTCCGCTCTGACGCTGGACCCCGACGGCTCGTTGACCGGCGTCGTCGTCTCGTCGCGGGCCACCCCGGAGCAGATCCGGCTGGTCGTCGACATCCCCGGCGTCGGGGTCGTCGACGCCGTGGCTCCCTTGAACAGCCATCCGGCCGTGGGGGCGTCCATCACGCTCGCGGTCGACCCAGGGCGGCTGGCAATCCTGTCGGAGGCCTCGGTGCACCCCCTCCTAGACTGAGGGCCGTGTACCGCCGTGCCTACGCCCTGCTCGTGGGCACCGCCCTCCTGATGGGCACAGCCGCGGTGACCACGGCGATCGCCGTCGACAAGCGGCTCGTCGACCCGGAGGGCTTCCTCGGACCGTCGTGGCTGCGGCTGCCGCTGCTGGTCCTCGGCGCGTTGCTGCTCGACCTGCTGCCGCGGACTTTGTGGTTATCGCGGCTCCGGCCGACGCTGATGCCCGAGATCGTGCGCACGCGGCTGCGCACGCACTGGACCCGCGAGCGGATGACCCTCGTGGTGATGGGGCTGGTCTGCTTCTACCTGATCTACGTGTCCTACCGGAACCTCAAGTCCTTCCTGCCGTTCACCATCATGGGCGACACCAAGTACGACCGGACGCTCCACCTCGTCGACCGGGCCCTGATGTTCGGGCACGAGCCGGGCCTGCTGCTGCACCAGCTGCTCGGCACCGGCTTCATGGCGTTCTTCTTGTCCTACGTCTACCTGTGGTTCCTGCCACTGGTGCCGCTAGCCCTGACCGCGTGGCTGATCTGGTCGAAGAACATCACCTACGGCTACTGGTTCGCCACGTCGCAGGCCATCGCCTGGTCGCTCGGCACGCTGTCCTACTACGCGCTCCCGACGCTCGGCCCCGGCATTGCCTATCCCTACATCTACACCGACCTGCCGAAGACACCGACGGACCAGCTGATGGAAGCGCTGTCGAACATCCGGCTCGAGGTCATCCAGGGCGGCGTCGAGGGCACGGTGCAGTCGATCGCCGGGTTCGCCAGCCTGCACACCGCGATCACCCTCCTGGTCGCGATGATGATCCAGTACACCGTCCGCAACCGCGCGCTACGCATCGTTTTCTGGGTGAACTTCGGCCTCACCGTGACCGCCACCATCTACTTCGGCTGGCACTACATCGCCGACGACGTCGCCGGCGTGGCCATCGCGCTCATCGCCTTCTACGTCGGCGGGGTCGCCAGCGGTCAGGTGTTCGAGCGCCACGGCCTCGCCTCGCACCCCACCGCGGATTCCGCCACGGTCCCCGTCCTCGACGACTGACCGGCCCTCGTGGTTGAGGAGAGCGCCCTGGCGCCCGTCTCGAAACCACCCCTGAAAACTACAACATTGTAGTTCGTCAAGCCGACACGCCGGGGGCGGGTGGGAAACTTGGGGAAAATGTTCCCTATGTGACGAAAGCGCACTAGCGTGCTGCGAGTGCCTCGGGCGATGGGGAAGTCGCCCGGGGCACGTCAGTGGGTCCATCGGGGCTCGCGAGCCGGCGTGTGGGGAAGCGTGCCGGCGCAGAGCTGAGGAGTACGCCGACGTGCGCAGGTTCGCTGTCGCCACCGTCGCCACCGCGATCACGCTGACGCTGGCAGCCGGCCCGGCGTGGGTCGCCACCGCCGACGACGGCGACTCCACGTCAGACACCATCCCCAGCCGGGCCGATGTCCGCGCGGCCAAGGACGCGGCCTCCGACAAGGCCGCCGAGGTCGCCGGCGTGCAGGCCAAGCTGGCCGTCGCCAACGACTCGCTGCGGCGTTCGGCCATCCGGGCTGCCCAGGCCGAGGAGGCCTTCAACAAGGCCCGTTGGCACTACCGCGAGGCCCGCAAGGCCGCCCGCGCCGCCGAGCGCAGCCTGCGGTTCGCCGCTGCCGACCTGGTCGAGATGCGCGACGCCTACGCCGACACAGTGGCGTCGTCGTACGAGATGTCGCCCTCGCTGACCACCCTGTCCGCGATCTTGCAGGCCGACGGCATCAGCACCGTCATCGACCGCACGAGCAGCTTCCAGAACGCCCAGAGCGCGCTCGACCAGGTCTATGACGACTACAGCGCCGCCGCGACCCTCGCCGGGGTCGCCAGCGACCAGGCCGCCGATGCCAGGGCCGCCGCGGCCGACCTGGCTGAGCAGACCGACCAGGCCCGCGAGGCCGCCCGCGCCGCCCAGGTGCAGGCAGCCGACGAGGCGCAGGCGATCGCCGGCCAGAAGGGCGACCTGATCGGCCAGCTCGCGCGCCTCCAGGACATCAGCGTCGAGCTGGCCGAGGAGCGGCAGGCCAAGCTGGAGGCGGCGGCGATCCCGACGCCGACCCCTGAGCCCACACCCGAGCCGACGCCCACGAGCCAGCCGAGCGACGAGCCGACCGACGAGCCGACCAAGGCACCGACCAAGCAGCCCACGGCTACCGCGACACCTACGGCGACGCCCACCAAGACCCCGACGGCCCCCCCGACGCCGACCGCGACCCCCACTCCCACGGCAACTCCCACCACCGCGACCCCGACGCCGACCGCGACACCCACGCCGACGCCGACCGTGACGCCGACCGAGCCCCCTCCGCCGCCCCCACCGCCGCCCCCGGCCGGCGGCGCAACGGCCGCGATCGCCTTCGTGGAGGCCCAGATCGGCGAGCCCTACCAGTGGGGCGCGGCGGGTCCGGACAAGTGGGACTGCTCCGGGCTGACCATGCGCTCCTGGCAGGCGGGCGGCGTCTCACTGCCGCACTACTCAGCAGGCCAGTACGACGCCTCCACGCCGATCGGCGTCAACCAGCTCCAGCCGGGCGACCTGGTGTTCTGGGGCGACACCGACAGCCCGAGCTCGATCTACCACGTCGCGCTCTACGTCGGCGGTGGCCAGATCATCCACGCGCCGGGCACCGGCCAGAAGGTCGCCAAGGTCTCGATGTACTACTGGATCGCGCCGAACTTCTTCGCCCGGCCCTGAGATCAACCAGCCTTGACGCGCTCGTCCCCGGCCTTCGGAGCGATGGCCTCGACGGGCGGCTCGACGGCCTGCTCAACGGGGAGGGCTTCGACCCGGGCGGCGAACTTGGTGGCCAGCTCGGCGGGGTCGAGCAGTCCGGAGAGGATCTGAGAGGTCGGCCACTCGGTCACGTCGAGGCCCGACACGTCGCCGAACTGGGCGAGGTCTGCGGCATAGAGCTCGGCCAGCGAGGTCAGGTCGGCGGCGCTGGGCGGGGTGCCGACCACGCGGTCGGGGCCGCTCATCTGGCGGCCCGGCTCGGGGTGGCGGTGGTAGCGGTCGACATCGAGGAAGTCGGTGAGCTGGTCGAGCGTGCCGGAGAAGTCGGCCAGCATCGAGCGGAACTCCAGCCACAGCCACTGGTCGCGAGGAAAGATCGTCAGCCCGCGGGTCACCTGGTCGCCGTAGTAGCCGCGGGCCACTCCCGAGCGTTGCTTGAAGGCCAGCGACGGCACGTCGGGCAGGGCCGTCGGCGTGGTCGGTGGACGGAACTCGGTGATGAACTCCGGCCAGTCGGGCGAGGTGGTCCACCGGCCGCGCAGCATGGTCCAGTGGGAGAACAGCCGCTCCAGCGGGTCACGGAAGACCGCGATCAGCCTCAGGTCTGGGTTGTAGTCGCGCATCCGCTCGAGCGCACCCGGCCAGAAGAGGTAGGCCGGGGTGGCGTCGCCGGCGATCAGGTGCTGCGGCTTGCGCCGGGGCGCGCGGTAACCGCGGTAGTCCGGGCGGCTCCAGTCGACGTCCTCGCGGGTGAAGAACTGCAGCTCCTTGCGCGGGGCGCGGGCTACTTGCGGGTGTCGGTCGAGGGCCGTCGACAACGTCGAGGTACCGCTTTTCTGAGCTCCGACGATCGAGAAGCTATAGGGCAGCCACTCATGGACGTCGCCGGTCTCGATGGGGTGCCTGGGCACTTTCCTCCCCTCCGATCCCGCTGGAATCTACCAACTGTCCCGCCCCTGACTGCCCCGGTAGCGTGAATTGCATGACCACCGAGACGGTCCCACCCGCCGACGACACCGTGTCGACAGACCCTACGTCGCGGCCCGCACCGCCCGACATCGACGTCCCCGCCCTGACGGCCCTGCTGGACGGCAAGTACGCCGAAGTGCGCGACCTGGTCCGCCGCAACCTGGCGGCGTACGCCTCGGTGCTCGAGGAGGCCGAGACGCTGCCCCGCGACGAGTTCCGCGACCGGGTCCGCGACCTGGTCGTGGAGATGGCGTCGACCGGTCAGACCGGGATGGGCTTCCCCAAGGAGTACGGCGGCGGCGGCGACATCGGCGCGTCGGTGGCGGCCTTCGAGACGCTGGCCTACGGCGACCTGTCGGTGCTGGTCAAGGTCGGTGTGCAGTTCGGGCTGTTCGGCGGCGCGATCCTCCAGCTCGGCACCAAGCGGCACCACGACGCCTACCTGCACGACCTGGTCACCGCCCGGCTGATGGGCTGCTTTGCGATGACCGAGACCGGTCACGGCTCCAACGTCCAGGCCCTCGGCACGGTGGCGACCTACGACGCCGACGCCGGGGAGTTCGTGATCACCACCCACGGCGACGAGGCCCGCAAGGACTACATCGGCAACGCCGCGCGGCACGCCGACCTGGCCGTGGTCTTCGCCCAGCTCGAGGTCGGCGGGGAGTCCCACGGCGTGCACGCGTTCGTGGTGCCGATCCGCGTCGGCGGCCAGCCGACGCCCGGCGTCCGCATCGAGGACGACGGCCTCAAGCTCGGCCTCAACGGGGTCGACAACGGCCGCCTGTGGTTCGACGGCGTGCGCGTGCCGCGCCGGGCCCTGCTCAACCGGTTCGCCGACGTCAGCGAGGACGGCGTCTACGAGAGCACCATCGACAACCCCAACCGCCGGTTCTTCACGATGCTGGGCACCCTCGTCCAGGGGCGGGTGTGCGTCGGCGGCGCGGGCATCAACGCCGCCAAGGTGGCGTTGGCGATCGCGGTCAAGTACGCCGACCGGCGGCGGCAGTTCGAGGCCACCTCGCCAGACGAGGAGCAGCTCCTCCTCGACTACGGCATCCACCAGCGGCGGCTCCTCCCGCTGCTCGCGCGCACCTACGCGCTGCACTTCGCCCAGGAGGCGGTGTCCGCCCAGCTGCACGACGTCTTCTCCGGTGTGACCGACGACGAGCACACCCGACGGGAGCTGGAGTCCAGGGCGGCCGGCACCAAGGCGCTCGGCACCTGGCACGCCACCCGCACGATCCAGGAGTGCCGCGAGGCCTGCGGAGGCGCCGGCTACCTCAGCGTCAACCGGTTCGCGGCCCTCAAGGCCGACACGGACGTGTTCACCACCTTCGAAGGTGACAACCACGTCCTGATGCAGCTGGTCGCCAAGGGACTGCTGACCGACTACGCCAGCGACTTCGAGGACCTCGACCAGCTCGGCATGGTCCGCTTCGTCACCGGCATGGCCGTCGAGACGATCGTCGAGCGGACGAGCGTCCACAAGCTCCTCGAACTCATCAAGGACGTGCTGCCTGGTGGGGACCGCTGGGACGACGAGGCCGGGATCCTCGACACCAACTACCACCTGGCAATGCTGCGGTTCCGCGAGGAGCACATGCTCGGCGGAGTGGCTCGGCGGCTCAAGCGAGGCATCGACGCGGACATGAACCCGGGTCTGGTCTTCTCGCGCGTCCAGGACCACGTCATCGCCGCGGCGGAGGCGCACGTCGAGCGCGTGGCGCTCGAGGCGATGGTCGGCAAGATCGCAGGGCTCCCCGACGACGACAACAAGCGCGCGCTGTCGCTGCTCGCCGACCTGCACGCGCTGTCGGTGATCGAGGCCGACCGGGCCTGGTTCATGGAGCACGGCCGGCTCACCGTCGTACGGTCCAAGGCGATCAGCCGGGAGGTCAACCGGCTCTGCCGCCGGGTCCGGCCGCTCGCGGTCGACCTGGTCGACGCGTTCGGCGTGCCGCCCGAGATGCTGCGCTCGCCCGACCTGGTCGGCGCGTGAGGCTGCCGTGAAGATTCCCGGCCTCGGGGGCTGGGCCGACGACCCGCTCTGGGCGCACGTCTACGACTGGTCGGTGGAGCACCCGCGGGCGGGCGGGGTTGGCTGGCGGGTGGCGCTGGGCAGCGACCTGGAGCGGCTGTACGCCGCCGCGGCCGAGATCGGCACCCTGCGGGCCGGCTCGGTGGTGCTCGACATCCCGTGCGGCGGCGGCGTAGCGCTGCGCGGGCTGCGCCCCGGGCAGAGGACTCGACTACGTCGCCGCCGACATCGCCCAGGCGATGCTCGATCGGACGCTGGAAGCCGCCCGGCGGCTCGGGGTCGCCGACCAGGTCGTGCCGCGGCTCGCTGACGTCGGTGCGCTGCCGTTCCCCGATGGCGAGTTCGACCTGGTCGTGACGTTCACCGGCCTGCACTGCTTCCCCGACCCGCGCGTCGCTGTGGCTGAGCTGGCGCGGGTGCTTCGTTCCGGTGGCGTCGTCACCGGAAGCGCGCTGCTCAACGACACCGGTCGGCGGTTCGAGCCGGTGCGTCGCGCTGGTCGGCTGTCAGGACTGCTCGGGCCGTCCTGCACGCGGCCCGAGCTGACGACTTGGCTGGCCGAGGGCGGCGTACCCGACGTCGACCTCGACACCAGCGGCGCCATCGTCTACTTCCGAGGAGTCAAGGCATGACCCGATTTCCACCAGGTGTCCCGACCGACGTCTGGGAGCCCGCCGGCGAGCCGGTCGGCACCGGCGTCGTGATCCCGGGCCGCGGCTACCCGCCCGCCGCCCCGGGCTGTGCCTACGCTGGTTACGTGCTGCGGGCGGCCGGCTGGCGGGTCCGCGACGTCTGGTGGGACCCCCCGGCCAACTCGTCGATGTCGATCGAGGACGAGGTGGCCTGGGTCGGCGACCAGCTGGCGTCGGCCACCTCGGGTATCGACGGCCCGATCTTCGTGGTCGGCAAGTCGCTCGGGACGTACGCCGCCCGCTTGGCCGCCGAACGCGCATATCCCGCGATCTGGCTGACGCCGGTCCTGGTCGATCCGGTCCTTGTCGAGGCGATCCGCGCGAACCCGGCCCGTCAGCTGCTCGTCGGCGGGACCGAGGACGCCCTGTGGGACGTCGACGTCGCCGCCTCCCTGGCGGCCGGCGGGTGCGACGTCCTCCAGCTCGACGGTCTCGACCACGGCCTGATCGACCCTGCGGACGCGGTCCGGTCGGCCGAGGCGCTGGTCGAGATCACTCGTGCGATGGCGACCTTCGTGGGCGCTTCTGCCTCTTTGTGACGGTTGCAACGCCCCCGAACGTCCGCGATACCCGGTCGACCGGGTATCCCGCCACAGAGTCGCCTCAGTGCCGCTCGCCCAGCGAGTCGTCGGCGATGTTCTCGAGGTCGGAGCCGTGGCCCTCGGTCTTGGCCCGCTCGAACGACGCACGCACCTCGGCCTCGGCGTCGTCGCGGCCGACCCAGTTGGCGCCCTCGACCGATTTGCCGGGCTCGAGCTCCTTGTAGACCTGGAAGAAGTGCTCGATCTCGAGGCGGTCGAACTTCGGCAGGTGGTTGATGTCGCGCAGGTGCTCGAGCCGCGGGTCGGACACCGGCACGCACAGCACCTTGTCGTCGCCGCCGGCCTCGTCGGTCATCCGATACATCCCGATCGCCCGGCACTTGATCAGGCATCCGGGGAACGTCGGCTCGCCGATCAGCAGCACCAGCGCGTCGAGCGGGTCGCCGTCGAGGCCGAGGGTGTTCTCGACGAAGCCGTAGTCGGCGGGGTACTGGGTCGAGGTGAACAGCGTCCGGTCGAGCCGGATCCGCCCGCTCTCGTGGTCGACCTCGTACTTGTTGCGGCTCCCCTTGGGGATCTCCACCAGTACGTCGAACTCCAGCACGGCGTCCTCCACGGTCACGAACTCGCTCGCTGGCGGCCCCGATCGGGCTGCCGCGGTCAGTCTCCCGCACAATGGCGCAAAAGCGCGAAGCCAGGAGGGTCTGTCCGTGGCACGAGCCGACCGAGGTCGTGGCCGGGCTGTGCTGACCCGCTGGCTGCCTGTCGTCCTCGTCCTCGCGATCCTCGGCGGCGCGGCGGCGGCGTACCGATATGACCTCGGCGAGCGTTGGTTCGGCAGCGCTACGCCGTCACCCGACCCGGCCACGCAGCCGGCCGCCGTACCCCCGCCCGAGGGCCTGACCCTTCCGGCGCCGACGGCGCCGCCGGCAGTCGCGAGCGCCGTCCCCGCCAGCGACCTGGGCTCGATGGCGCCGCGGCGAGTGGCGCGTCTCCTGGAGCCGTTGCTGGCGGATCCCGACCTCGGCAAGCACGTCGTCGCCACGGTCTCCGACCTCGGCTCCGGCCGGGTGGTCTTCGAGCGCGGCGGCGTCGTCCTGCCGGCCTCGACGACCAAGCTGCTCACCACGACGGCGGCGCTGCACGTCTTGGGCGGCGACCACCGCTTCACCACCAGCGTCGTCCTGGAGGGCAACGGGAAGAAGCGGCGGCTCGTGCTGGTCGGCGGCGGGGACCCCTACCTGATGAGCAAGCCCGACCACGACCCCGCAGACCAGGTCTATCCCGCTCGCGCAGACGTGCGCACCCTCGCCCGCAAGGTGGCCGACGCGCTCGCCGCCGAGGGCATCAGGCGGGTGCGGCTGGGCTACGACGACTCGCTCTTCACCGGGCCAGACGCCAGCGCCGGCTGGGAGGCGAGCTACGTGCCCGACGGCGTGGTCGCCCCGATCCGGGCGCTCTGGGTCGACGAGGGCCGACCGGCTGACGGCTCGGGCCGGGTGGCCGACCCCTCGCAGACGGCGGCCAGCTACTTCGCGGCGGAGCTCCGGGCGACGGGGCTCGTAGTCACCGGATCGCCGACCCCGCACCGGGCGGGCGCCGGCGCCACCCCCGTCGCGCAGGTGGAGAGCGCGCCGCTGTCCCAGATCGTCGAACGGGTGCTCTCGGTCAGCGACAACGAGGCCGCCGAGGTGCTGGGCCACCAGGTCGGGGTGGCCACCGTCGGCCGGGGCTCGTTCCAGGGTGGGGTGGCCGGGGTCGAGCAGGCTATGGCCGAGCTCGGCGTACCCCTCCAAGGCGCGGTCCTGTACGACGGCAGCGGGCTGTCCCGGGACAACCGACTCGATCCGGCCACGCTGGTGGCGGTGCTGCGACTGGCGGCCTCCGACGACCACCCCGACCTCCGGCCGGTCCTGACCGGGCTGCCCGTCGCCGGCTTCACGGGCTCCCTGGAGTACCGCTTCACCGACACCCCGCCGCCCGCCCGCGGCCGGGTCCGCGCCAAGACCGGGACCCTCACCGGAGTCAGCGCCCTGGCCGGTGTGGCCACCGACCTCGACGGCACCACGGTTGTGTTCGTGCTCGTCGCCGACCGGGTAGCGCTGCTCAAGACCCTGGCCGCCCGCGAGGCGCTCGACGCGGCCGCCGCCGCCATCGGCGCCTGCCACTGCACGCGCTGATCCGCGCGAGTCGGCGCCAGTTGTCGCGCGCAGGAGGCCCGAGTCGGCGCCAGTTCACGCGCAGGGCGTCACGAGTCGGCGCTTGTTCACTCATGTTTGCGGCCTCCGAGCGGCCAACTGGCGCCGACTGGGCGTCGTGCGCGCGGCAACTGGCGCCGACTGGGCGTCGTATGCGCGGCAACTGGCGCCGACTGGGCGTCGTATGCGCGGCAACTGGCGCCGACTGGGCGTCGTACGCGCGGCAACTGGCGCCGACTCGGCGTCGTATGCGCGGCAACTGGCGCCCACTCGCGCATGGGCGGCCCGGGTAGGTTCGTGCCCATGAGCGAGCCGAACGGCCCGAACGGCCCCAACGCGATGGTCGACTGGGAGCTGGCGGTCTCCGTCGGGACCCGGCTCGCCGGCGCCGGGCCCGAGATCGGCCGGGACGAAGCAGCGGCGGTCGTCGCCGAGCTGCGTGCCGATGCCACCCGCTCCACCAGCCTTGTCCGCGAGTTCACGGGCCTGGTGGCCGACGACGCCACGGCGCCGCTCCTGGTGGTCGACCGACCCGGCTGGATCAGGGCCAACACCGAAAGCTTCGACACACTGCTGACCCCGGTCTTCGCCAAACTGACCGAGAAGAAGGGGCCGCCCACGGGACTCAGCCGGGCCATCGGGTCCCGGGTGACCGGCGCCGAGATCGGTGGCGTCCTCGGGTTCCTCGCCAGCAAGGTGCTCGGCCAGTTCGACCCCTTCCACGACCCGGCCGGCCGCCTGCTGCTCGTCGCCCCCAACATCGTCCACGTCGAGCGGGAGCTGGACGCCGACCCCACCGACTTCCGCCTCTGGGTCTGCCTGCACGAGGAGACCCACCGCGTGCAGTTCACCGCGGTGCCGTGGATGCGCGACCACCTGGCCGCGCAGGTCGCGCGCCTCGCCGACACGATCGAGCCGAGCCGGTTCTTCGACGAGGGGCTGGCCAGGATCTCCGAGGTGGTCAAGGGCGGCGGCGCTCGCGGCAGCCTGCTCGAGCTGCTGGGCAGCCCCGAGCAGCGCCAGATCATGGACGACGTCACCGGCATGATGTCTCTCCTCGAGGGCCACGCCGACGTGGTGATGGACGACGTCGGCCCCGAGGTGATCCCGTCGGTGGCCTCGATCCGCAAGAAGTTCACCAAGCGCCGTCAGGGTCTCGGCACCTTCGACAAGCTCATCCGTCGAGCGCTCGGCCTGGACGCCAAGATGGCGCAGTACCGCGACGGCGCCCGCTTCGTCCGCGGCGTCGTCGACAAGGTCGGCATGACCGAGTTCAACGCCGTCTGGCACGAGCCGGCCCACCTGCCCACCAAGGCCGAGATCGCCGACCCCGCAGCCTGGGTGAACAGGGTTCTCTAGGTGCCAGGTCCGGACCCCGCCGTAGCGGCGACCCGGCTCGCCGTACGACGCGCGCTCGCCGGCGCTGCGGACCCTGGTGCCCAGCCGGTGCTTGTCGCGTGCTCGGGCGGCGCCGACTCGCTGGCCCTGCTGGCGGCTGCCGTGTTCGAGGCCCGCGACCGTCCGTGGTCGGTCGTCGGCGTCACGGTCGACCACGGGCTGCGGGAGGACTCAGCCGAGCTGGCCGTGCGGGTCGTCGCGCAGATGGCCATCCTCGGCGCCGACGAGACGGCGACCGCCCGGGTCGCCGTGACCACCGACGGTCACGGCCCCGAGGCGGCGGCGCGGGAGGCGCGCTACGCCGTCCTCGAGGAGCTCGCCGAGCGGTTCGGCTCCGGTGTCGTGCTTCTCGGCCACACCCTCGACGACCAGGCCGAGACCGTGCTCCTCGGCCTCGCCCGCGGGAGCGGTGGCCGGTCGCTGGCCGGCATGCGCCGGACCTGGGGCGTCTTCCGCCGGCCGCTGCTCGACCTGACCCGGGCCCAGACCGAGGCCGCCTGCCGGGCGGCGGGCATCGAGTGGTGGACCGACCCGGCCAACGACGACCCCCGGTTCACCCGCAACCGGGTGCGCCACACGGTGCTGCCGATGCTGGAGGCCGAGCTCGGGCCGGGTGTCGCCGCCACCCTGGCCCGGACGGCTGACCAGGTGCGGCCCGACATCGAGGCCCTAGACGGCTGGGCGCAGGGCGTCTTCGAAGAGGTGCGGATCGAGAACGGCGTCGACGCGACCGCGCTCGCCCGGCACCCGTCGGCAGTCATCTCGCGGGTGCTCCGGCTCGCAGCACTGGCAGCGGGCTCGCCGGCCGCCGACCTCTTCCATGTGCACGTCGTCGCGCTGGCGGACCTGGTGGCCGCTCCACGACCGGGGAGCGGCCACGGCGACGTGCAGCTGCCGGGCCGGGTGACGGCGTACAGGGAGGGCGACCTGCTCCGGTTCCGTTCCACCTGACCGCACGCCCGGTCGAGACCGACGAGTGCGTGGCCCTACAGTGGCGGCCATGGACGCCCGCCACGTCGAGGACGACCTCGTCAACGTGCTCTTCACCGAGAAGCAGATCCAGGACCGCCTCGGCGAGCTCGCCCGCGAGATCGAGGCCGACTACGCCGGCAAGGAGCTGCTGATCGTCGGCATCCTCCGCGGCGCCGTGATGGTGATGGCCGACCTGGCGCGCAGCTTCGAGCGCCACCTCGAGATGGACTGGATGGCCATCTCGTCCTACGGCTCGGGCACCAAGTCCAGCGGTGTGGTGCGGATCCTCAAGGACCTCGACACCGACATCATGGGCCGCGACGTCCTGATCGTCGACGAGATCATCGACACCGGCCTGACCCTGAGCTGGCTCTCGACCAACCTGGCCTCGCGCGAGCCTGCGAGCGTGCAGATCTGCACGCTGCTGCGCAAGCCGGAGGCCCTCCAGATGCCCGTCGACGTCAAGTACGTCGGCTGGGACATCCCCAACGAGTTCGTCGTCGGCTACGGCCTCGACTACCGCGAGCGCTACCGAAACCTGCGCGATATCGGCACCCTGGCCCCGCACGTCTACAGCTGAAAACGGGGTACGTCGGCTGGGAGCTCTGCTCATTCCCGGCGAACGAGTTCGTCGTCGGCTACGGCCTCGACTACCGCGAGCGCTACCGAAACCTGCGCGATATCGGCACCCTGGCCCCGCACGTCTACAGCTGAAAACGGGGTACGTCGGCTGGGAGCTCTGCTCATTCCCGGCGAACGAGTTCGTCGTCGGCTACGGCCTCGACTACCGCGAGCGCTACCGAAACCTGCGCGATATCGGCACCCTGGCCCCGCACGTCTACAGCTGAGGTCCGGGCTGACCGGGGCGGACCCGACCCATTAGGGAACGTTCGCTTACCGCTCAGGCGTTCTGCCTGAGACAATGGTTGTTGTCGGCGGGCCTGTACCGTCGTCCCCTCAGACGAGTGCCCTCCGGGGCGTGCTGGAAAGAGTTTCGTGAAGAGATTGCTCAAGGGTCCCTGGCTGTGGATCGTCGTCGCCGTCGTCGGCGTCCTCCTGGCCCTTCAATACCTCACGCCCAGCGGGGGGTACGACGAGATCTCCACCTCCGAGATGAGCCAGTACATCGCCACCGGCCAGGTGCAGGACATCGCCTTCGTCGACGGTGACCAGGTCATGAAGGCGACCCTCGACAAGGGGACCAACCGCGAGGGCGGCGACAAGGTCATGGCCCACTGGGTCAACGGCCAGCAGGAAGGCATCATCGACTCGGTCGACGAGCAGATCGACAAGGGCACCATCGAGAAGTCCAACTCCGAGAACCCGCAGCCCAGCCTGCTCGGCTCGATCCTGGCCACCCTGCTGCCCTTCGCCCTGATCGTCTTCCTCTTCATCTTCCTGATGAACCAGGTCCAGGGCGGCGGCGGCAAGGGCATCATGCAGTTCGCCCGGTCCAAGGCCAAGCTCATCACCAAGGACATGCCCAAGACGACGTTCTCCGACGTCGCGGGCTGCGAGGAGGCGATCGAGGAGCTCGGCGAGATCAAGGAGTTCCTGCAGGAGCCCGCCAAGTTCCAGGCCGTCGGCGCCAAGATCCCCAAGGGCGTGCTGCTCTACGGCCCTCCGGGCACCGGCAAGACGCTGCTGGCCCGCGCGGTCGCGGGCGAGGCGGGCGTGCCGTTCTACTCCATCTCCGGCTCCGACTTCGTCGAGATGTTCGTCGGCGTAGGTGCCTCCCGTGTCCGCGACCTGTTCGAGCAGGCCAAGGAGAACGCCCCGGCGATCGTCTTCATCGACGAGATCGACGCCGTCGGACGGCACCGCGGCGCCGGCATGGGCGGCGGCCACGACGAGCGCGAGCAGACCCTCAACCAGCTGCTCGTCGAGATGGACGGCTTCGACGTGCGCGGCGGCGTCATCCTGATCGCCGCCACCAACCGACCCGACGTGCTCGACCCGGCCTTGCTGCGTCCGGGTCGCTTCGACCGGCAGATCCAGGTCGACGCGCCCGACCTCAACGGCCGGCACCAGGTGCTCAAGGTGCACTCGCGCGGCAAGCCCATGTCTCCCGACATCAAGCTGCTCTCCGTGGCGCGGCGTACGCCCGGCTTCACCGGCGCCGACCTCGCCAACGTGCTCAACGAGGCCGCGCTGCTGACCGCGCGCCACAACCAGAAGCTGATCACCAACGAGTCGCTCGACGAGGCGATCGACCGGGTCATCGCCGGCCCGCAGCGCCACTCCCGCCTGATGAACGAGCACGAGAAGCTGATCACGGCCTACCACGAGGGCGGCCACGCCCTGGTGGCGGCGGCCCTGCCCGGCACCGACCCCGTGCACAAGGTGACGATCCTGCCGCGCGGGCGGGCCCTCGGCTACACGATGGTGCTGCCCGACCAGGACAAGTACTCCACGACGCGTTCGGAGATCCTCGACAAGCTGGCCTACATGATGGGCGGCCGCGCGGCCGAGGAGATGGTCTTCCACGACCCCACCACCGGCGCGAGCAACGACATCGAGAAGGCCACCGCGCTGGCGCGCGCGATGGTCACCCAGTACGGCATGACCGAGCGGCTCGGTGCCATCAAGCTGGGCGAGAACAACCACGAGCCCTTCCTCGGCCGCGACATCGGCCACAGCCGCGACTACTCCGAGGACGTCGCGGCGATCGTCGACGAGGAGACCAAGAAGTTCCTCACCGCGGCCCACCAGGAGGCATTCGACATCCTGGAGGAGAACCGAGACGTCCTCGACGCCCTGGTCCTCGAGCTGCTCGACAAGGAGACCCTCGACAAGGAGCAGGTCGCCAAGGTCTTCGAGCCACTGCGCCGCCGCTCGGCGCGCCCGGCCTGGACCGGCTCGCCCGACCGCAGCCCGTCGAGCATCCCGCCCATCGAGATCCCCCAGGAGATCCGCGACCGGGCCCGTGTCAACGGCACGGTGTCCGTCGACGTCGAGGAGGACGCAGGCGCGATCCTCACGCCCCCGGGCTCCGGCGGCGACGTCCACGGCGACCCGGGAGTCGAGGCGCCCGCGGGTCAGTCCGGCAGCGATCTGCCGCGTCCTTCGTGATGGTGCCCTCGTGACCGGCATCGAGCCGGTCGCCTGGTCCCAGCGCCCACCGGACGAGGTCCCCGACTTCGACCACGAGCGGGCCGCGGCCGCCGTGAAGGAGCTGCTCTACGCCATCGGCGAGGATCCCGAGCGCGAGGGGCTGCGGGAGACTCCCGGCCGGGTGGCGCGGGCCTACGAGGAGCTGACGAGCGGGCTGCGGATGACGCCCGCCGACGTGCTCACCACCACCTTCGACATCGGTCACGACGAGATGGTGCTGGTCCGCGACATCGAGCTGTGGTCGATGTGCGAGCACCACCTCGTGCCGTTCACGGGCGTCGCGCACGTCGGCTACATCCCTGCCGAGACGGGCAAGATCACCGGGCTCTCCAAGCTCGCCCGCCTCGTCGACGTGTACGCCAAGCGGCCGCAGGTGCAGGAGCGCCTCACCACCCAGATCGCCGACGCGCTGGTGAACATCCTCGAGGCGCGCGGCGTGATCGTGGTGGTCGAGGCCGAGCACCTGTGCATGACGATGCGCGGCGTTCGCAAGGCAGGCGCGCGCACCATCACCTCGGCGGTGCGCGGCCAGATGCACAACGCCGCCACCCGCTCCGAGGCGATGGCGCTGATCAACAGCAGCCGCTGATGCTGCCGTCACGCGCCGGCCGGCCCGTGCTGATGGGCGTGGTCAACGTGACGCCCGACTCGTTCTCCGACGGCGGCCGCTGGGCCACGCCCGGGGCAGCGATCGAGCACGGCCTCGAGCTGCTGTCCGACGGCGCCGACATCCTCGATGTCGGTGGCGAGTCCACCCGGCCAGGCGCGACCCGGCCGCTGGTCGCCGAGGAGCTCGGCCGTGTCATCCCGGTCATCACCGCCCTCGCCGAGGCCGGAGCCGTGGTCTCGATCGACACGATGCGCGCCGAGGTCGCGGCCGCGGCGGTCGCCGCCGGAGCCCAGGTGGTCAACGACGTGTCCGGCGGGCTGGCCGACCCCGAGATGCTCGCCGTGGTGGCCGACAGCTCGGCGGCGTACGTCGCGATGCACTGGCGCGCCCACAGCGAGACGATGCAGCAGCACGCCGAGTACGACGACCCCGGAGGCGTGGTCGCCGCCGTACGGCAGGAGCTGGCCGAGCGGGTCGAGGCGATGACGGCAGCCGGGCTTGCCCGCGACCGCATCGTGCTGGACCCCGGGTTGGGCTTCGCCAAGCGGGCCGAGCACAACTGGGCGTTGCTCGCCGGTCTCGACGACCTCTCTGCGCTGGGGTTGCCGCTGCTCGTCGGGGCGTCGCGCAAGGCGTTCCTCGGCTCGCTGCTGGCCGGTCCCGACGGACAGTCACGCCCGGTCGGCGAGCGCGAGTACGCCACCACCGCCCTGACCGTGCTGCTGGCCCAGCGTGACGTCTGGGGACTGCGGGTCCACGACGTCCGCGCCGCCCATGACGCCCTGCTCACCCTGGAGCGGTGGCAGCTCGAGCAGGACGGCGCGACGACCACTTCGACGACCACAGGAGCGACCAGATGACCGACCAGCTGAGCGTCACGGGGATCGAGTGCTACGGCTACCACGGCGTCTTCGAGGCCGAGAAGCGCGCGGGGCAGCCCTTCGTGGTGGATCTCACCCTGGGCGTCAACACCGGCCCGGCGGCAGCCTCCGATGACTTGCGCGACACCGTCGACTACGGGAGTCTCGTGGCCTCGGTGAAAGCCGCCGTGGAGAAGGACCCGGTCGACCTGATCGAGACCCTGGCCCAGCGGATCGCGGGCGTCTGCCTGAGGGACGTTCGTGTTGAATGGGTGCGGATCACGGTCCACAAGCCGCAAGCCCCGATCGACGCGACGTTCGCCGACGTGACACTCACCATCACCAGGACCCGACCCCCCGGAACCGAGGCCACCACATGACGGAGACGCCAAACCCGCACATCGTCGACTCCGACACCCTGACGGGTGAGATGCGACCTATCCGGCGGGCGGTGCTGTCCCTGGGCTCCAACCTCGGCGAGCGGATGGCCAGCATCCAGGGCGCGGTGCACGCGTTGGCCGACACCCCCGACGTCTGGGTCACCGGAGCCTCGCCCGTCTACGAGACCGAGCCTGTGAACTGCCCACCCGGCTCCGACAACTTCTACAACGCGATCGTGTTGATCGACACGACCCTGGCCTCCGGCCGGCTGCTCGACCGAGCGCACGCCATCGAGGACGCCTTCGGCCGGGAGCGGGGTGACGGCATCGAGGTCAACGCGCCACGCAACCTCGACGTCGACATCATCGTGATCGGCGACCGCAGGTCCGACGACGAGGCGCTCAAGCTGCCGCACCCGCGGGCCGCCGAGCGCGCGTTCGTGCTCCAGCCCTGGTACGACATCGAGCCCGACGCCGTGCTGCCCGACTATGGTCCGATCGGCGAGCTCCTGGAGCAGACCGATCGCAGCGGCCTGAAGCTGCGCGACGACCTGATCCTGCAGTTCCAGTAGTCATCGAACCGCGCCCGTTGACCGGTCGGAGATCGATGAGCGAGGACCCTCCAGAGCAAGAACCGGTCGGCCGCTTGCGGCCGACGTCTGCAGGCGTGCTGACCGCTTGGGGCGTGGCCGGCCTGGTGGGCGGCTGGGTGCTGCACGGTTACGCCGACCGCACGATGGACGCCGCGCCGATCGTCACCTGGGCCCAGCCGCTCGCGTTGTTCCTGGTGGCGGCAATCCTCGCAGTCACCGCCCGCGCCACCTGGCGCACCGTGCAGGTGCGCCGCGAACGGCTGCTGCCGCACCAGGCGGTCAACCGGCTGGTGCTCGCCAGGGCCTGCGCGTACGTCGGGGCGCTGGTCGCCGGCGGCTACCTCGGCTACGCACTCAGCTGGGTCGGCGTGAGCGCCGAGCTGGCCGAGCAGCGCGCCGTGCGGTCGCTGGTGGCGGCCGTTGGCGGGGCTTGTGTGGTCGCCACAGCGCTGCTCCTCGAGCGAGCGTGTCGCGTCAGGAAAGACACCGACGCGCCCTAGCCTTTCCGTTATGTCTTCCCCAAAGGCTCGTCGCAGGCAGCGCAGCACGCGGCTCTCGGTCGCTGCCGCCCTCGTCACCACCGCGGCGGTCGTCGTCTTCGGCGCCGTCCTGCTCGACTCGCAGGTCCTCCTCGCGATCGCAGCCATCCTCGGCGTCGCCCTCGGCGCCGCCGCCACCAGGATCACCCACTCCGAGCTGATGGACACCCGTCGGCAGCACAACGCCGACCGTGCCGAGCAGGCCCGCGACTACCACGAGATCACGGCCAAGCGCTCGGTCGAGCACGCGGCGTACCTCTCGATGGTCGACGGCAAGCTGGCGTCCCGCCAGACCATGATCGACGAGCTCGAGGTGGCGCTGACGTCGGCGCAGCGGCGGGCTGCCGAGTCGGCCCGCAAGGTCAGCGCCGAGGCCCGCCGGGCCGACCTGGCCGAGGCCGACGCCACGGACGTCGCACGTCGTCGCGACGAGGCCGAGACCCGCGCCGCTGAGGCGATCCTCAGGGTCGCCGAGCTCGAGACCGAGATCGACGCCCTCACCGCCGAGGTCGGCACCCTCCGCAACGAGGTCTCCACCTGGCGGCAGCCACCAGCCGTCCGCCACGCCTGACCTGCCCGGGTCTCGACACGCCTCGCTGCGCTCGGCAGGCTCGACCACCGACCTCTCGCTGGTCGAGCCGCTAGGCGAGCCCGCGTCGAGACCTGGACATCAGCGCAGGGAGGCGCGCAGCTGCCGGTGGATGCCGGCAGGAGTGAGTACGCCGACGAACTTGGCGCCGTCCTTGACGCCCACCATCGGCTTGTCGTCGCGCAGCAAGACGGCGAGCGCCTCCTCGAGCGTCGCGTCGAGATCGATCGCGGCGCCGAGCTCGCCGGTAGTGACGCCGTCGAGCGGGTCGAGGTGCTCGGGGTCGATCGTGGTGACGGTCAGGCGGCGCAGTCCGCGGGTGGCGCCGACGAAGTCCTCGACGTATTCGTCGGCCGGATGCGCGAGCAGCTCGGTGGGCGTGCCGACCTGGGCCAGGTGGCCGCCCGCCGCGAACACCGCGACCCGGTCTCCCATCTTCACGGCCTCGTCGATGTCGTGGGTGACCAGGACGACGGTCTTGCCGAGCTCGCGCTGCAGGCGCAGGAACTCGTCCTGGAGGCGGATCCGCACCACCGGGTCGACGGCGCCGAACGGCTCGTCCATCAGCAGCACCGGCGGGTCGGCGGCCAGCGCCCTGGCCACCCCCACTCTCTGGCGCTGCCCGCCGGAGAGCTGGTGCGGGTAGCGGTCGGCGTACGTCGCCGGGTCCAGGCCGACGAGCTCCATCAGCTCCTTGGCCCGCGACCGCGCGGTCGCCGTCGACTCGCCGTAGAGCAGCGGCACGGTCATCACGTTGCGGATGATCTTCTGGTGGGGGAACAGCCCGACCTGCTGGATGACGTAGCCGATCCCGCGCCGGAGCCTGACCGCGTCGACGGTCGTGACGTCCTTGCCGTCGATGAAGATCCGGCCCGTCGTGGGCTCGATCAGGCGGTTGATCATCTTCAGGGTCGTGGACTTGCCACAGCCCGATGGCCCGACCAGCACGAGCAGCTTCCCGGCTTCGACCTCTAGATCGAGCTCGTGGACGGCGACCGTGCCGTCGTCGTAGGTCTTGCCGACTCCCTCGAGCCGGATCATCGGCTCGCGCGACGACCGGGCCGGATCTGACCCGGTAGCGTCCATGTGCGTGACCCTACTCGGCGGCCAGGCACCGCTGGCTGCGGCCGAGCCGAGCTGCTACAGCAGGCTGGTCAACGACTGGATCTGCCCGGCGTACCTCTCCGACTACCACTCCGAGCTGGTCGACGCCACCGTGGAACATCTGCTCATCACGCTGTCGGCCGTGCTGGCAGGGGCTCTGCTCGCCTTCCCGCTGGCCTTGCTGGCCAGGCGCTACCGGCGGCTGGAGGCGGGGATCCTTGGCATCAGCACGGGGCTCTACACGATCCCGTCGCTGGCGCTCTTCCCTCTGCTGGTGCCCTTCACCGGCATCACGGCCCTGACGGTCGTCATCGGCCTGGCGCTCTACGCGCTGACGATCCTGGTGCGCGGCGCGCTGGCCGGGCTCGACTCGGTGCCCGAGGAGGTGCGCGAGTCCGCACGCGGTCTGGGCTACGGGCCCACGCGTCTGCTGCTGCGCGTCGAACTCCCGCTCGCGCTGCCGGTGATGATGGCCGGGCTGCGGGTGGCGACCGTCTCGACGGTGGCGCTGACCACGGTCGGCACCCTGGTGTCGTACGGCGGCCTCGGCAACCTGATCCGCGACGGGGTCACGACCAACTTCAAGGCCGAGCTGCTGGCCGCATCGGTGCTGTGCGTGGTGCTCGCCGTGGTGCTGGACACCGCGATCGTGCTGAGCGAGAAGGTGCTGACGCCGTGGACCTGGCGCACCGGCCGCGCCAGAAAGCGGCAGCCGGCATGAACAGCAACATCTTCGGCGACACCTGGGACTACCTCACCGACCCTGCCAACTGGCAGGGCCCCACCGGGATCTGGCACCTGCTCCTCCAGCAGCTGCTGATCAGCTTCACGGCACTGGCCGTGGCGGTGGCGATCGGGCTGCCGATCGCGATGTGGCTGGGCCACCTCGGCCGCGGCGGCTTCCTGGCCATCAACATCTCCAACATCGGCCGGGCCGTGCCGACCTTCGCGTTGCTTGCGCTGCTCGTCACGGCCGACTTTCCCGGCACCAACCCCTTCGGGCCCTACGGCCGGGCAGGCCTGGCGACGCTCATCGCGCTGATGCTCTTCGCGCTGCCGCCGATCATCACCAACGGCTACGTCGCCGTGCGCGAGGTGCCCGCCGAGGTCCGGGAGGCCGCCGACGGCATGGGGATGACCGGCTGGCAGAAGTTCTCCCGCGTGGAGTTTCCGCTTGCCCTGCCGCTGGTGATGTCCGGCGTCCGGCTCGCGCTCGTGCAGGTCTGGGCCACCGCGACCATTGCGGCGCTCGTGGCAGGACCCGGACTCGGGCGGATCATCACCGACGGCTTCTACCGCACCAACTACGCCAAGGGCATCGCCGGAGCCATCGTGGTCGCCGTCGTGGCCCTGGTGCTCGAGCTCGCCGCCGCGGGAGTGCTGCACGCCGTCCGCAAGTCCCGCACCCCTTCGTTGCGCAATCGTGACCCAGAGGGTGAGCCGGTGCTCGAACCCGTCGCGGGATGATTCGAGCGCTCGCTTGGTTGTAGTAGTCGCACCACTTCCTGCAGCACCGGACACGCGTGGCGCCGCCACGGGACACAGAAGGTCGATCGCACTCATGTATCCACGCCGAATTCTCGCTGGGCTGGCCGCGGCCAGCGCCGCCCTCCTCCTCGCCTCGTGTGCGGGGGACTCCCTCGACAGCGACCCCGCCGACGAGACCGACGCCGGTGTCGGCGGCGGAAAGATCCGGATCTCGGGCCAGAACTTCCCCGAGGCAACCCTGGTCGCCGAGATGTACGCCCAGATCCTCTCGGCCAACGGCTACGAACCCGAGGTCAAGCTCGTGGACACGCGCGACGTCTACATGGCCGACTTCCCAGGCGGCATCGACCTGGTGCCCGAATACGTCGGCGGCATCGTCGACTTCCTCAACGCAAAGGTCAACGGCGACGACGCAGAGCCGATCACCACCGCCGACGCCGCGGAGACGATCGAGAGCGCCCAGGAGCTCCTCGTGGACCAGGGCATCACGTTGCTCGACGCGTCTATGGCGACCGACACCAACGCCTTCTTCGTGACCAAGGAGTACGCCGAGGCCGAGGGCGTCACCACGCTCTCCGACATGGAGGGCAAGTCGGTCGTGCTGGCCGCAGCCCCCGACTGCGAAGGGCGTACGGACTGCGCCGGCGGCCTCACCGACGTCTACGGGATCAAGATCACCGAGATCCTCCCGCTCGGCTTCGCCAGCAACGAGACCTACAAGTCCGTGATCGACGGCGAGTCGCAGCTCGGGCTCACGTCCACGACGGACGGCACGCTGGAGTCGCAGGGTCTGGTGCTGCTCGAGGACGACCAGCACATCCAGCCGTCCCAGAACCTCGTGCCGGCCATCTCCACCGAGTACTTCAAGAGCCACCCGGACGTCGGGGAGCTGTTGGCCCCGCTGATGGCGGCGCTGACGACCGAGGACCTGACCAGGCTCAACGGCCTGGTCTCGGTCGACCGCGAGAAGCCTGAGGACGTCGCCAACTCCTACCTGGAGCAGGAAAACCTGCTCGACTGACCAGGCTCCTCCGTCGGTTAAGGAGGCTGCGCTAGCAGCCGTCTCGAAACCACCGGAGAGTCAGCGCTCGTGCTCTCGCAGCTCGAGCGCCGCGGGATCAACATCTGACACATCCAGCACCCCGGGCGGGACGACCAGGCGGTCGCCCTCCCGGGGTGCCGGGCCGTCCAGCGTGCCCAGCCAGCGCACGACCGACTCGGCCTCGGCGCGGCGGTCGCGCTCGACCAGCCAGCCGATGAGCCGGTGCACGGGCGGCAGCCCACTGTGCACCAGCGAGCGCTGCCCCCACAGCTCGCGCACCCCGTTGACGAGCAGCGCCCACCACTCGTCCGAGGCGGCCGGGATCTCCACGAAGTAGCGGTGCAGGTCGCCGGCCAGCACGCGGTCGACGAAGTACGCCGACGTCCCGGCGTCGTCGTACTCCTGGACGGCCTCGAGCGCCATCCGCTTGGTCGCCCACCGGTCGCGCAGGTCGGTCACCGACGCCCGTTGCTGGGTGATCGACGTGCCGTCGTGGCGGATCCGCCAGTGATAGACGACGTCTGGGATCACGTCGAAGGTGCCGGACAGGTAGGCCCGCGTCGTGGTCGGCTGGTCCTCATAGCGCACGCCCTCGGGCCACTCGAGCCCCTGCTCGCGCCAGAACGACCGCCGGAAGAGCTTGTTCCACGCGAAGACGTCGCCCAGGATCTCGGGGTGCTCGCGGGCCGTGAGTCCGAGCCGTCGGTCGCGGTGCAGCCGGGCCATCCAGGGCGGCTGGTGCAGGCCGTCGGACTCCCAGCGCGCCACCGACCCGGTCGCGAGGTCCGACCCCGACTCGTCCAAGGTGCCGGCCAGCAGCGCCAGCGCCCCCGGCGGCAGCACGTCGTCGGAGTCGAGGAAGCCGAGGTAGTCGCCGGTGACCCGTTCGGTGCCGACGTTGCGGGCCGAGCCGAGGCCGCCGTTGGCGACGTGCAGCACCTGCACGCGGTCGTCGCGGGCGGCGTACGTGTCGGCGATGGCACCGGAGCCGTCGGGAGACCCGTCGTCGACCACGATGACCTCGAGGTCGACACCGGTCTGGGACAGCAGGCTGTCGAGTGACTCGGGGAGCCAGCGCTCGACGTCATAGACGGGCACGACGATGCTGACGCGGGGCCCGGCTGACGTCGTACGCCGCCGGAGCCTCATGGCACGGACCCTACCGAGGGCACCGGATAGGCTTCCCTGCCGTGAGCAGCCCCACCACCGACGCCTCCACCGATGCTTCGTCACCGGTCGTCGACATCGAGCCCGAGGACTACCCCCGCAAGGTGCTCTTCGTGGCCGGGGCTGGTCGCAGCGGCACCAGCACGCTGTCCGGGCTGATGCAGCTGATGGGTCTGCACGTACCCCAGCCCGAGGTGGTGGCCGACGAGTCCAACCCCAAGGGTTTCGGCGAGCCGGCCTGGGTCGTGGAGCACCACGACCGGCTGCTCAAGGACGCCGGCGTCCAGGTCAGCGACGCCCGGCCGGACGCCTGGTTCGAGACCGGACGGGTCGCCACTCGCGAGCCCGAGCGGATCCGCACGGCCGAGTGGCTCGACGGCCACTTCGCCGAGGGCAACGAGCTGATCGTCAAGGACCCGCGGCTCTCCTGGTTCCTGGGGCTGTGGCGGGTGGCCGCGATCCGCACGGGCGCGACGCCGGTGTTCGCGGCCATGCTGCGCCCGCCTGCCGAGGTCGTGGGCAGCAAGCAGAAGTACTACGCGAACCGGCTCGGTTCGTCCCACCTCGCGGCGAGCTGGCTCAACATGCTGCTGCACACCGAGCGAGCCACCCGCGAGTCGGTGGCCGATGGCGGCCGCGCCTTCGTGCGCTACGGCGATCTCCTGGACGACTGGACCCGCGTCGTCATGCAGCTCGGCGAGACGCTGTCGTTGCAAAGCGTGCTGCACGCCAAGAGCGAGCAGATCCGGGACGGGCACCGGTTCGTCGACCCGGGCCTGCGAAGGGTGACCCAGAGCCTGGCCGACCTCGACCTGCCGCCACGGCTGCACGAGCTGACCGAGCAGACCTGGGGCGAGCTCAACAAGCTCGCCGAGCCGGGCGGTGACACGGCCGACGTACACGCCAACCTCGACCAGCTGCGCGAGGCCTACGTCGACCTCTACGCCGAGGCCGAGGCCATCTCGCGCTCGTCGGTCGTCGCCGCGGAGCAGCGGGTCAAGCGCGAGCTCAAGGGCGGGCGGGGCCGCGGTGGCGGACCGGACGCGCCTGGCGAGCCGGCGCCCGACTCCGGCTCGATGGCCGACAAGATCCCCCACGGGGTGCGCGCGATGATCCCGCCGAGTTGGCGCCGCGGGCTGCGCAAGGCCCTGGGCCGCAGCCGGTGACCGCAGTCTCCCCGGACGCCACCGGGCTGCAGAACCTCGAGGGGCACACCGACTTCGACATCGTCTGGCCGTGGACGAAGCCCGGTGGACTCCGGCCGGGGACGACGGCCGTGCTGCGCGTGAAGGACGAGGCGCCATCCCTGCCATGGGTGCTGCCGCCGCTGCTGCGCGCCTGCGACCACGTGCTGCTGGTCGACAACGGGTCGACCGACGGCACGCCCGAGGTGGCGGCCGACACAGCCGCCCGCTCGGGCCGGGCCGACAAGTTCACCCAGACGTCGTACCCCTTCTCGGTGGCCCGCGCCGGCGCCGAGCACTTGGCCCAGCCCGAGCTGTCGGTGCACTCGTTGTCGTACTTCTACAACTGGTGCTTCGCCCAGGTCGGCACCCGCTACTCCTGGAAGTGGGACGGCGACATGGTGCTGACCACCGAGGGCGAGGTGTCCCTGGCCGACCTCGGCTGGCAGGTCGGCGACGTCGCCTCGATCATCCGGGTGCCGCGCCACGGGCTCTACCTCGCCGACGACCGGCACGGCTACCTCGACCTCGGGCTGCGCAACGCCGAGGAGTGGGGCTTCCCGATCGGCCCGGACTTCGTGTTCACCAAGGCCTTCGAGTGGGAGATCCGCACCACCCCGGTCGGCGTCCGCTCCATCGGGCTGCCGCACGGGCTGTGCGTGGAGCTGAAGTACCTCGACGGCGACGAGTTCGCCCACTGGACCGACCCCGAGTCGTTCGCCACGTCGTTCCGCAACAAGCGCAAGCGCCGCGAGTGGGAGGTCTTCCACGCCCTCCGGGCCGGCGAGGTGCCCCCCGGCGTGGTCGACCTGACGGCACCCGAGGGCACCCACATCGTCGACTACGTCACCCGAGAGTGGCTCCCGCGCGCCCCCCGCCCCCTCCAGGTCGGCTGAGCGCGAGTCGGCGCCAGTTGTCGGTCGTACGTCGTCGAGTCGGCGCCAGTTGGTCGTCGTACGTGGTCGAGTCGGCGCCAGTTGGCGGGCGCACAGTCGATACCCGCGCCGACAAGCGCCGACTCGGCGTCCTGCCCGCGTGAACTGGCGCCGACTCGGCGTGCTCCCCGCGTCAACTGGCGCCGACTCGGGAATGTCGGGTACGTCACGTCGCGGATGAGTACCCGTGCGGAAGCCCCCCGCGTAGCCTTGGGTTGACAACAGCGAGCACATCGTCTGGTACCCACACCGGCCCTCATCCCGAGGGTGGTCGGCGGGACTGAAACGAGAGGTTCGAGAAGAATGCCCAAGCCCCTGCTGAAGTTACGTGTGGGCGTGATCGGTGCCGGCCGCGTCGGCGCCGTCCTGGCCGCGGCCTTGCGCGCCGAAGGCCACGAGATCGTTTCTGTCGCCGGTGAGTCCGATGCCTCCCGCGGCCGCGCCGAGGCCTTGCTGCCCGGCGTACCTCTCGACAAGCCCACCGCCGTCGCGCGGGCCTGTGACGTGCTGCTGCTGACCGTCCCCGACGACATGCTCGACAACGTCGTGACGATGCTGAGCGCGAGCGGCGCGATCCACCCGGGGCAGGTGGTCGTGCACACCAGCGGCCGCCACGGGCTTGCGGTCCTCGAGCCCGCCACCCTCGTCGGCGCCAGACCGATCGCGATGCACCCGGCGATGACCTTCACCGGCACCCACATCGACCTGCCCCGGCTGCAGGGCTGCGTCTTCGGCGTCACGGCTGGTGATGACGAGCGTGAGCTCGCCGAGGCGCTCGTCGGCGACCTCGGCGGCACCGCGATGTGGGTACCCGAGGACCGGCGAACGCTCTACCACGCCGGTCTCGCTCACGGCGCCAACCACCTCGTCACCCTGGTGACCCAGGCCATGGAGCTGCTCGGGGCCGCGGGCGCCGACGACCCCGCCGCCACCCTGCGCCCGCTGCTGACCGCAGCGCTCGACAACGCGCTGGCCGAGGGCGATGCGGCGCTGACCGGCCCGATCGTGCGCGGCGACGTCAACACCGTGCGCGCCCACCTGGCCGAGGTCGCGGCCAACGCACCGCACACGCTGGCGTCGTACGTCGCGATGGCGCGCGCGACGCTGGACCGCGTGGTCACCGACGGACGGGTGCTGCCGATCCGCGCGGCCAAGATCCGCCGGGTGCTCGACGAGGCCATCGTCGCGGCCCGCGAGGCCGAGGTCCGCACGATCCGGGACACCGGCCGGATCTGAGGCGCTCGTGTCCCCGGTGCTGGCGAGCACCCGCGCGGAGCTCGCCGATCTCCTCGCCTCACGCCGCTCTGCCGGAGCCGCGGTCGGGCTGGTGCCGACGATGGGCGCCCTCCACGACGGCCACGCGAGCCTGATGACGGTGGCGCGTGGACGAGTCGGCGAGGGGCCGGTGGTCGTGTCGATCTTCGTGAACCCCTTGCAGTTCGGTCCCGGTGAGGACCTCGATCGCTATCCCCGCACGCTCGAGGCAGACCTGGAGGTCTGCGAGAAGGAGGGCGTCGACCTCGTCTTCGCCCCGAGCCTCGACGAGGTCTACCCCGGTGGCGCGCCGCAGGTGACGATCGAGCCCGGGCCGCTCGGCGAGCATCCTCGAGGGCGAGACGAGGCCGGGCCACTTCCGCGGCGTGCTGACCGTGGTCGCCAAGCTGCTCGGGCTGGTGCGCCCCGACGTGGCGGTCTTCGGCGAGAAGGACTACCAGCAGCTGACCCTGATCCGGCGGATGGTGCTCGACCTGTGCCTGGGTGTCGACGTGGTCGGCGCCGAGACCCGCCGCGAGCCCGACGGGCTGGCGCTGTCGAGCCGCAACCGCTACCTCGACCCCGAGCAGCGCCGGCAGGCCGCGGTGCTCTCCCGGGCCCTCCGCGCGGCGCAGGAGCGGGCGGCGTACGGCGTCCCCGCGGCGAGGTGGGCCGCGAAGAGCGTCCTCAAGACCGAGCCCGAGGTCGACGTCGACTACCTCGCGATCCGCGCTCCCGACCTCGGCGAGCTGCCTGACTATCTCGACGGCACCGGCACCGTCGAGGGCCGGATCCTGGTGGCCGCCAAGGTCGGCAGCACCCGCCTGATCGACAACCTGCCGCTGACTCTCGGAGGAGGATCCTGATGCTGCGGACCATGATGAAGAGCAAGATCCACCGGGCCACCGTGACCCAGGCCGACCTGCACTACGTCGGCTCGGTCACGGTCGACGAAGACCTGCTCGACGCCGCCGACCTGCTGCCCGGTGAGCTCGTGCACATCGTCGACGTCACCAACGGCGCCCGCCTCGAGACCTACACGATCGCGGGAGAGCGCGGCTCCGGCGTGCTCGGCATCAACGGCGCCGCGGCCCGCCTCGTGCATCCCGGCGACACGGTGATCCTGATCGCCTACGGCCAGATGGACACCGACGAGGCCAAGGGCTTCCAGCCGCAGGTCGTCTTCGTCGACGCCGACAACCACGTCCTCGCCACCGGCTACGACCCGGCCGAGACGTTCGGGGACCCCGGGCTCACCCGCGGCGACCTGATCCAGCGCGCGTAGTCTCAGCAGCCATGTCCCGACTGCCCGGCCGCCTCGCTGCCCCCGCACCCGGCTGGACGACGACCTGTGACGTCGTGGTGGTCGGGTCCGGCATCGCCGGCCTCACCGCGGCCCTCCGGCTCAAGGACCGGCTCCGGCCAGCGGGTCGGATCCTGGTGGTCACCAAGAGCGTGCTCAACGCCGGCTCCACGCAGTGGGCGCAGGGTGGCATCGCGGCCGCACTCGGGCCCGAGGACACCCCCGAGCAGCACGAGCGGGACACCCTGGTGGCGGGTGCCGGCGGGTGTGACCCCGCTGCGGTGCACCTGCTCGTGACCGACGGGCCCGACGCCGTCCGCGAGCTGATCGAGCTCGGCACGATCTTCGACCACGACCTTGCCGGCGACCTCAGCCTGACCCGCGAAGGTGGCCACCACCGCGACCGCATCGCGCACGCCGGCGGCGACGCCACCGGCGCCGAGATCCAGCGGGCGCTGGAGGCGGCGATCAAGGCGGCGCCCGAGATCGAGGTCGTCGAGCACGCGCTGGCGGTCGACCTGCTGCTCGACGACGGCGGTGGCGTCGCCGGGCTCACCCTGCACGTGATGGGCGAGGGGCAGAACGACGGCGTCGGCGCGGTGCACTGCCGGGCGGTCGTGCTGGCCAGCGGCGGCTTCGGGCAGGTGTTCTCCCAGACCACCAATCCCGTGGTGTCCACCGGCGACGGCACTGCCATCGCGTTGCGCGCCGGTGCGACCGTGCGTGACCTGGAGTTCGTGCAGTTCCACCCGACCGTGATGTACCTCGGTCCCGACTCCCGCGGCCAACAGCCGCTGATCTCCGAGGCGGTGCGTGGCGAGGGCGCCTTCCTCGTCGACTTCGACGGCCACCGCTTCATGCAGGGTGAGCACGAGCTGGCCGACCTGGCCCCCCGCGACGTGGTCGCCAAGGCCATCACCCGGCGGATGAACGAGACCGGCCATCCGCACATGTGGCTCGACGCCCGGCACCTGGGCCTGGAGTTCTGGGAGAAGCGGTTCCCGACCATCCTGCAGACCTGCCGCGCCCACGGCGTCGACCCGGTCACCGAGCTGATCCCGGTGGCGCCCGCGTGTCACTACGCCTCCGGCGGCGTGGCCACCGATCTGTGGGGTCGCACCAGCGTGCCGGGCCTGTACGCCACCGGCGAGGTCGCCTGCTCCGGCGTGCACGGCGCCAACCGGCTGGCCTCCAACTCCCTGCTGGAGGGCCTCGTCTTCTCGCGACGCATCTCCGACGTGCTCCCGGGCGAGCTGAGAGCCGCCACCACTCCCGCCCCCGACAACCGCACAGCCGGGCTGGTGCCCGGTGAGTGCCGCACCGACCTCCAGGAGCTGATGACGGCCCGGGTCGGGGTGCTCCGCTCCGCGGCCGGCCTGGCCGCTGCCCGCGACGCCCTCGCCGACCTCGCCGGTCGTCGTACCGACGACGTCGACCAGGCGGCCTGGGAGACCACCAACCTGGTCACCATCAGCACGGCACTGGCCGAGGCTGCCGCCCGCCGCGAGGAGACCCGCGGCTCCCACTGGCGCGACGACTTCCCCGACCGCGACGACGAACGCTTCGCGGGCCACTTCGATGCCCGCATGGTCGACGGCGAGCTCGCTCTCGAGTTCTGGCCGGCGCCGCAGACCGACCCCACGCTCGCGGTGGTGGCCCGATGATCTCGTTCGAAGGTCTGCCCGGCGACCTGGTCGAAGAGATGGCCGACGCCGGCCTCGACCCACTCGACGTCTACGCCCACGTGGTGGCCGCGCTGGGGGAAGACCTGCCCGGCGCCCAGGGCGACCTGACCAGCGAGGCGACCATCCCGGCCGACGCTCGGGGCGTCGCCGACTTCGCCGCACGGGACGCGGGCGTGGTCGCCGGCCTGTCGGTCGCCGCGCTCGTGCTGCACACGGTCATGGGCGACGAGGTCGTCGTCGAGGACCGCGTCCTCGAGGGCAGCCACGTGCGGGGAGGAGAGGTCGTGATGCGCGCGCGCGGCCCGATCCGCGGGCTGCTCACCGCCGAGCGCACCGCTCTCAACATCGTCTGCCACCTCTCCGGCGTGGCCACCGCCACGGACGCTTGGGTGACCGCCCTGGAGGGCACCAAGGCACGGGTCCTCGACACCCGAAAGACGCTGCCTGGCCTGCGGTCCCTGCAGAAGTACGCCGTCCGGTGCGGCGGCGGGGTCAACCACCGCTTCTCGCTCAGCGACCTGGCCCTGGTCAAGGACAACCACGTGATCGCGGCCGGGGGCGTGCTGCCGGCCTACGAGGCCGTCAGAGCGGCGCACCCCGACCTGCCCGTCGAGGTCGAGGTGACCGACCTCGACCAGCTGCGGCAGCTCCTGGACGCCGGCTGCGACCGGATCCTGCTCGACAACATGGACACCGACTCGATGGCGGAGGCCGTCCGGATCACCGACGGTAGGGCCACCCTGGAGGCCTCCGGGGGGCTCACCATCGAGCGCGCGCGCGACGTCGCCCGCACCGGCGTCGACTTCATCTCCGTCGGCGCGCTGACCCACTCCGTGCGCGTCTTCGACATCGGGATGGACCTGAGGTGACCCTTCTCGCCGCCGACATCGGCAACAGCCACACGGTGCTGGGGCTGGTCGACGACGGCAAGGTGACCCGCGATTGGCGGGTCGCCACCAGCGAGCACCGCACGGCCGACGAATGGTCCGTGCTGCTCCGCGGCCTGCTGGGCGACGACATCGAGCACGTCACGGGCATCGCGGTGTGCGCGACCGTGCCCGCGGTATTGCAGGAGTGGCGGCTGATGCTTGCCGACCACTTCGCCGACGTACGCAGCGTGGTCGTCGAGCCGGGCGTGCGCACCGGCGTGCCTGTGCTGATGGACAACCCGCGGGAGGTCGGCTCCGACCGCATCATCAACGCGTTGGCGGCGGCCACCGAATATGGCGGTCCGGCCATCGTCGTCGACTTCGGCGGCACCGCCACGACTTTCGATGTGGTCAGTGCCAAGGGCCAGTACATCGGTGGGGCGATCGCTCCCGGGATCGAGATATCTCTCGAGGCGTTGGGGGAGCGCGGTGCCCAGCTGCGCAAGGTCGAATTGGTCCGGCCACGCTCGGTGATTGCCAAGAACACCGTCGAGGCCCTTCAGTCGGGCATGCTTTTCGGGGTCGCCAGCCTCGTCGAGGGAATTGTCGGCCGGATGATCGTGGAATTGGGCGCCGACCCCGCCGACGTGCGGGTGGTCGCGACCGGATACCTGGCGCCGCTCGTGGTCGACGAATGTCGTTGTTTCACCGACCATGCGCCGTGGTTGACGTTGCGGGGCCTCGAGCTTGTCTTCGCACGCAACACCTGAACGCCGTTTTCCATCCGTGAATTCCGCGGGTTGGCGAATACATCCTGAAGATGACGGGCGACCACGCCGAAACCCCGATGCGCCTTTTGCGCAATAGCCCGCTAATGTTGTCTGGGCACGGGGTTGCCAACATCACCTGCGATATTGAGGGAGCCGCTACATGGCGCAAAAGGTCCATATCGTCCTCGAGGACGATCTTGACGGCAGCTCGGCCACGGAGACCGTGTCATTCGGTCTGGACGGGAAGACTTACGAGATCGATCTGAACGACAAGAACGCCGGCAAGCTGCGCGACGCGCTGGCGCAGTACGTCGGGGCGGCTCGGGCCGTGGGTGGGTCCGGTCGTCGGACTCGCCGATCCAGCAGCAGCACCAACCTCGGGCCCAGTGCCCGTGAGGTGCGTGACTGGGCGCGCTCCAACGGGCACAAGGTGCCCGACCGCGGCCGGATCCCGGCCGACGTGCGGTCGGCCTTCGACGCCGCTCACTGATCCACCCAGCACTGACCACAACGGCCCGGGAGACGCCTTCCCGGGCCGTTGTGTTCGCTCACAGCAGACCGCCTATCTCGCGTTTAGGGAACGCGTAGGCTGTCAGCAGGGTTGAACCCCACGTACCCGGAGCGTCGACCCAAACAGACAGGGCGTTCTGGACCACGAGTTTCAGGAGCGATGAGCATGTTCGAGCGGTTCACTGACCGAGCCCGCCGGGTGGTCGTGCTGGCCCAGGAAGAGGCCCGCATGCTCTCCCACAACTACATCGGGACCGAGCACATCCTGCTCGGCCTCATCCACGAGGGCGAAGGCGTCGCCGCCAAGGCTCTCGAGAGCCTCGACATCTCCCTCGAGGCCGTCCGCGCGCAGGTCGAGGAGATCATCGGCCAGGGCCAGCAGGCCCCGAGCGGACACATCCCCTTCACCCCGCGCGCCAAGAAGGTGCTCGAGCTGTCCCTGCGCGAGGCGCTGCAGCTCGGCCACTCCTACATCGGCACCGAGCACATCCTGCTCGGCCTGATCCGTGAGGGCGAGGGCGTGGCCGCCCAGGTGCTGCAGAAGCTCGGCGCCGACCTCAACCGGGTGCGCCAGCAGGTCATCCAGCTGCTCTCGGGCTTCCAGGGCAAGGAGTCGGCCGCGTCCGGCTCGGCCGCCGGCAGCTCGTCGTCCGACACGCCGTCGTCGTCGCTGGTGCTCGACCAGTTCGGCCAGAACCTCACGCAGTCCGCCCGCGAGGGCAAGCTCGACCCGGTCATCGGCCGCGAGCCTGAGATCGAGCGGGTCATGCAGATCCTGTCCCGGCGGACGAAGAACAACCCCGTCCTGATCGGGGAGCCCGGCGTCGGCAAGACGACGATCGTCCAGGGCCTCGCCCAGGACATCGTCAAGGGCAACGTGCCCGAGACGCTGAAGGACAAGCAGATCTACACCCTCGACCTCGGGGCGCTGGTGGCGGGCAGCCGCTACCGCGGTGACTTCGAGGAGCGCCTCAAGAAGGTGCTCAAGGAGATCCGCACCCGCGGCGACATCGTGCTGTTCATCGACGAGATCCACACCCTCGTCGGGGCCGGCGCCGCCGAGGGCGCGATCGACGCCGCCAGCATCCTCAAGCCGATGCTGGCCCGCGGCGAGCTGCAGACCATCGGTGCGACCACCCTCGACGAGTACCGCAAGTACCTCGAGAAGGACGCTGCCCTCGAGCGCCGCTTCCAGCCGATCCAGGTGGCCGAGCCGTCGATCGCTCACACCATCGAGATGCTGAAGGGCCTGCGCGACCGCTACGAGGCCCACCACCGCGTCACCATCACCGACGAGGCGCTGGTCTCCGCGGCCACGCTCGCCGACCGCTACATCTCCGACCGGTTCCTGCCCGACAAGGCGATCGACCTGATCGACGAGGCGGGCTCCCGGCTGCGGATCCGCCGGATGACGGCGCCCGCCGACCTGCGCGAGTACGACGACAAGATCGGCGACGTGCGTCAGCGCAAGGAGGCCGCCATCGACGGCCAGGACTTCGAGGCCGCCGCGCGGCTGCGCGACGAGGAGAAGCAGCTGATCCTCAAGAAGGCCGAGCGCGAGAAGCAGTGGCGCGCCGGTGACATGGACGAGGTCGCCGAGGTCGACGAGGAGCTGATCGCCGAGGTGCTGGCGGTTGCGACCGGCATCCCGATCGTCAAGCTCAGCGAGGAGGAGTCGACCCGGCTGCTCAAGATGGAGGACGAGCTCCACAAGCGCGTGATCGGTCAGGAGGAGGCCGTCAAGGCACTCAGCCGGGCCATCCGTCGTACGCGTGCGGGTCTGAAGGACCCGAAGCGTCCCGGTGGGTCGTTCATCTTCGCCGGCCCGTCCGGTGTCGGTAAGACCTGGCTGTCCAAGACACTCGCGGAGTTCCTCTTCGGAGACGAGGACGCGCTGATCCAGCTCGACATGAGCGAGTTCAGCGAGAAGCACACCGTCTCGCGGCTGTTCGGCTCGCCTCCTGGCTACGTCGGCTACGAAGAGGGCGGCCAGCTCACCGAGAAGGTGCGGCGCAAGCCGTTCTCGGTGGTGCTGTTCGACGAGGTCGAGAAGGCCCACCCCGACATCTTCAACAGCCTGCTGCAGATCCTCGAGGAAGGTCGCCTGACCGACTCGCAGGGCCGGGTGGTCGACTTCAAGAACACCGTCATCATCATGACCACCAACCTCGGCTCGCGTGACATCTCCAAGGGTGTCAGCCTCGGGTTCCAGCAGTCCGGCGACGCCGGCTCCTACGAGCGGATGAAGACCAAGGTGCAAGAAGAGCTCAAGCAGCACTTCCGCCCCGAGTTCCTCAACCGTGTCGACGAGATCATCGTCTTCCCGCCGCTGTCGCAGGAGCAGATCGTCGCGATGGTCGACAACATGGTCGCCTTCCTCGAGCTGCGTCTCAAGGACCGCGACATGCAGCTCGAGCTGACCCAGCCCGCCAAGCAGCTGCTGGCCGAGCGGGGCTTCGACCCAGTGCTCGGTGCGCGACCGCTTCGCCGCACCATCCAGCGCGAGATCGAGGACGTGCTCGCCGAGAAGATGCTCTTCGGTGAGATCGGCCCGGGCCAGCTCGTGCTGGTCGGCGTCGAGGGCGAGGGCCCGACCGCGACCTTCACGTTCCAGGGCCAGAAGGTCGGCGTGATGCCCGACCTGCCGCCGTTCGAGACCGCCGACACGGCGCCGCCCGCCGACCCGCTGCGTGGCGAGGGCGACGACGCGACCGCCGGCCCGGTGGACGTCGAGAAGACGACCGGCACCGAGTGAGCCACCGCTCCACCGACGAGGCCGCCGGGTGACCGGCGGCCTCGTCGTCACGGCGAGCACCGTCAAGGACACGCTGCCCAACCTCGAGCGGTACGTCGACGGCAACCTCGCCGGCGGCGCGGACCACCTGTTCCTCTTCCTGGATGCTCCCGGCGACCCGGCCACGGTCGAGGTCAGAGACTTCCTCGACGCCCACCCCCACGTCACGTGCGTGGTCACCGACGACGCGTGGTGGGCCGACAAGCGGCCCGAGCAGCTCAACACCCGCCAGCGGATCAACGCCAACGTCGTGAAGGCCCTGCTGAGCAGGGTCGACTGGGCCGACTGGGTCTTCCACATCGACGCCGACGAGATCGTGCAGCTCGACCGGTCGGTGCTCGGCCGGGTGCCGGCCGCGACCCGGGCGGTCAAGCTGGTCCCCGTTGGAGGCGGTCTCACGCTGGAAGTGGGACGGCGACCCCACCTGGTTCAAGCGACTGCTCGACGCCGACGACCTGACGTTGCTGCACACCCTCGGCGCGGTCGACCGGCCGTCCAACGGCGCCTACTTCCATGGGCATGTCGACGGCAAGTCCGGCATCCGTCCGACGACCGAGCTCTGGCTGGCGCTGCACCACGTGGTCGACGCCGAGAAGAACGAGGTCGACTCCTTCACCGATCCCGACCTGCGGCTGCTGCACTACGAGTCGTTCTCGGGTGAGGACTTCGTGCGCAAGTGGACCTCGATCCTGGCCGCCGGTCCCGTCCCGAACTTCCGGCCCGGCCGCGAGCCCACCGCCGTCGCGTTGCGCACGCTCATCGGCAAGGGGCTCAGCGCCAACCACGCCGCCCCCTACCTGAAGCGCATCTTCGAGCGCACCACCGAAGACGACTTCGACACCCTGCGCGACCTCGCGCTGCTCGAGCACGTCGATCCGAAAGCGGGCGGGCACGTGCCGACGCCGCTCCCCGATGGCGCCGAGTCCGACCTGCTCGCCGCGCTCGACAGGCTGGCCTCGGAACCCAAGCGGCCCTTCCACACGGGCCAGCCCCCCGCCAAGGTCGAGAAGATCCTCGACCGCGCCACCCGCTAGTCGGGGAGGGCGTAGCCGTCGGGAGTCTCGACGAGCAGGCCGTCGTCGAGGAGTGAGCCCAGGCAACGGGCGCGTTGTTGCTGGTCGTCCCAGGCCAGGTCGAGGCGCGCAGTTGAGACCGGGCCCTCGGCTTCGCGCACCACGCCGAGCAGGCGACCGCGGCACTGGCGGTCGGTGCCGGCCCACGTCTGCGCCTTGCGCGGCGGGCCGTCGTACGCCGGGTAGCCGGCCGCGCGCCACGCGCACCGGTCGGCAACCGGGCACGCGTCGCAACGCGGGCGGGCGGCGGTGCAGACCAGTGCGCCGAGCTCCATCAGGGCGATCGACCAGGTGGCCGCGTCGGCGTCCGACTCGGGGAGCAGGTCGGTGGCGAGGCGGCGTTCGGCCGCGCTGGGGGCGACGGGCGGCAGCTCGATCCCGGTGACCACCCGCGCCAGCACCCGTCGGACGTTGGTGTCGAGGACGGCGTGCCGGCGGCCGAAGCCGAAGCAGGCGACGGCGGTGGCGGTGTAGTCGCCGACCCCGGGGAGCGCGCGGAGGTCGTCGTAGTCCGCGGGCACCTCGCCGCCGTGCAGCGTCACGATCGCGGTCGCTGCGGCGTGGAGACGGAGCGCCCGCCGGGGATAGCCGAGCCGGCCCCAGGCGCGGACGGCCTCGCCACTGGGTGCGGACGCGAGGTCGGCCGGCGTGGGCCAGCGGTCCAGCCACTCCCGGTGCATCGGCTCGACCCTGGCCACCGGCGTCTGCTGCAGCATGAACTCCGAGACCAGCACCGACCACGGCGTCGCGGCTTCGCCGCGCCACGGCAGCTCGCGCGCGTTGGCGTCGTACCAGGCCAACAGCGGCGCGTGGAGGTCGTTCATCGCGCCCGATGCTAGGCGTCCTCGGAGTGGCTACCCGGCCCGGGCCCCGCGGCTCATTAGCGTGGCCGCATGACGACGCGGAGAAGGCTGCCGGCGCGCGTCTACTGGTTCCGGCGGGTGGCGGTGCTCGGGACCGCGCTGCTCACGGTCTTCGCGGTCGGAAGGATGCTGGTCGGGTCGAGCGACGGCTCCGACGCCGACCCCGGGCCGTCGGCCGTGCAGGTCGCGGCCACGCCGACCGCCTCCGCAAGCTCGTCTGGACCCGACATCCAGATGCCGAAGGGCACCAAGAAGCCTCGCAAGTCCAGGGCGCCCAAGCCGACGCCGACCCCGCTGGCCCAGCCGACGGGCCCCTGCTCGCCGGGCGACGTCGTGGTCACACCCGAGGTCCGCGACCCGATCGGCGGCGGTGACATCGTCATCTCGCTCAGCCTGCGCACCCTCGTCGCCGACGCGTGCACGTGGGAGGTCTCCGACAAGACGCTGACCTTGAAGATCACGTCCGGCCGCGACGACATCTGGTCGAGCCGGCAGTGCCCGCAGGCGATCGTCCAGTCCACTGCCGTGGTCCGGCGCGAGGTCGCGTCCTACATCAGCGTGACCTGGAACGCCAAGCGCTCCGACGCGACCTGCTCGCGGCTCACCGAGTGGGCGATGCCGGGTTGGTACCACGTGCGCGTCGCGGCATTCGGTGGCGAACCGGCCGACGAGCAGTTCGAGCTCTTCGCGCCGCTGCCCGCGACCATCACCACCACCACGACGCCGGAGCCCCCGAAGCACACCAAGAAGCCGAAGCCGCACTGAGAAGGAATCCCCGGTCAGCCGGGGATCCCTGAACTTGTCAGCCTCTGCAAGGGCCGACATGTTCAGGGAAAGGCTGACAGGTCAGACGTAGCGCTCGAGGATCGTCGACTCGGCCAGGCGAGAGAGGCCCTCACGAACGCTGCGCGCCCGCAGCTCGCCGACACCCTCGACGGCCTGGAGGTCGTCGACGCCGGCCGACAGCAGCTTTTGCAGGGTGGCGAAGTGCTCGACCAGCCGGTCGACGACCGACGGTGGAAGCCGGGGCACCTTGGCCAGCAGCCGGTAGCCGCGGGGGGCCACGGCGCCGTCGAGCTGGTCGCCGAGGCCGAGGGCCTTCGCGGCTGCGGCGGGGTCGACGAGCTCGGTCGGCGACAGCGACTCGAGGCGCGTCAACAGTGCCTCGGCACTCCGGGCCTTGCGGCCGCCGGGGACGTAGTCACGGATGACCAGCTCGCGCTCGGCGTCGACGCCGGTGATCAGCTCCTCGAGCTGGAGGGACAGCAGCCGGCCGTCGGTGCCGAGCTCGAGCACGTAGTCCTCGATCTCGCGAGCGATCCGGGTCACCATCTCCAGCCGCTGCGCGACCACGGCCACGTCGCGCACCGTCACCAGGTCTTCGATCTCCAGCGCGGACAGGGTGCTCGACACCTCGTCGAGGCGCAGCTTGTAGCGCTCGAGCGTCGCCAGCGCCTGGTTGGCGCGCGACAGGATCTGGCCGGAGTCCTCGAGGACGTGTCGGATCTCGCCGACGTACGCCGCGATGATCAGCATCGACTGGGACACCGAGATCACCGGGTGGCCGGTCTGCTTGGCGACGCGTTCGGCGGTGCGGTGGCGGGTGCCGGTCTCCTCGGACGGGATCCGCGGGTCGGGCATCAGGTGCACCGCCGCGCGGATGATCCGGGTCAGGTCCTTGTCGACGATGATCGCGCCGTCCATCTTGGCCAGCTCGCGCAGGCCGGCGGCGGTGAACGGCACGTCGAGGGCGAAGCCGCCGCTCGACATGGACTCGACGGTGCGGTCGTTGCCGAGCACGATCAGCGCGCCGGTGCGACCGCGCAGGATCCGCTCGAGGCCGTCGCGAAAGGGAGTGCCGGGCGCGATCGACGCCAACGTCCCCCGCAGCCGGAGGACTTCGTCGGATCGCTCGGGGCCGGCCACGGCGGGAAGTCTAGACGTTGACGGGGATAGGACCGGTCGTCCGGCCGTCGGCCCGGACCAGCCCGAGCACCCGCAGGGCCGAGGCCACGTCGGGCACCTCGAGCACCCTGATGCCGTCGGTGGTGCGCGGCACGGAGGAGACCTGACGCTCGCCCCGCTCGGTCGGCACGACGGCCACCGCGAACCCGAGCCTCTCGGCCTCGGCGATGCGCTGGGGCATGTCGCGGACCCGGCGCAGCTCTCCGGCCAGCCCGATCTCACCCATCGCGACCGCACCCTGCGGCGCCGGTGCGCCCCGGGTGGCCGAGGCGAGGGCGACCGCGACGGCCAGGTCGCTGGCGGGCTCGAGCACGCGCGCGCCGCCGACGGTCGAGGCGAAGACGTCGTGGGTGTGGAGCCGCACGCCGCAGTGCTGCTGCAGGACGGCGAGGACCATGGCGACGCGCGAGCCGTCGAGCCCTGACGTCGTACGCCGCGGGCGCTCGGCCGACGACGGCGTCACCAGCGCCTGCACCTCGGCGAGCATCGGCCGCCTGCCCTCCATGCTGACCGCGACGCAGGTGCCGGGCACGAGCTGGTGGTGGTGCTGGACGAACAGGCCGGTCGGGTCGGACACAGCGACGATGCCCTCGGCGGAGAGGTCGAAGCAGCCGACCTCGTCGACGGGGCCGAAGCGGTTCTTCATCGCCCGCAGCATCCGGAAGCGGGAGTTGCGATCGCCCTCGAAGTGCAGCACGACGTCGACGACGTGCTCGAGCACGCGCGGCCCGGCGATCGCGCCGTCCTTGGTCACGTGACCGACGAGCACCGTGGTGATGTTGCGGGTCTTGGCCACCCGGATCAGCGCGGCGGCGACCTCCTTGACCTGGGTCACGCCGCCCGGCGTGCTGTCGAGCCCGGCGGCCGAGATGGTCTGGATCGAGTCGACGACCAGCAGCTCGGGACGGACCTCCTCGATGTGGGTCAGCACGGCGCCCAGGTCGGTCTCGGCGGCCAGGAAGAGCTCGTCGTGCACCCCGTCGGTGCGATCGGCGCGCAGCCGCACCTGGGAGGCGGACTCCTCGCCGGTGACATAGAGGGTGCGCCGGCGGCTGCTCGCGGTCTTGGCGGCCACCTCGAGCAGCAGCGTGCTCTTGCCGACGCCGGGCTCGCCGGCCAGCAGGATCGCGGCGCCGGGGACGAGCCCGCCGCCGAGGACCCGGTCGAGCTCGGGCACCCCGCTCGGCCGGAAGGTGGAGTCGGCCACGCTGACCTGGCCGATCGGCACAGCCGGGGTGCTGACCGGGCCAGCCGCGGCCCGCAGCACGGGAGCCGACGTCTCGAGGATCGAGCCCCAGGCCTGGCACTCGCCGCAGCGGCCGACCCACTTGGCGGTCTCCCAGCCGCACTCGCTGCAGCGGTGGGCCGGACGGGGTGCTCGTGCCTGGGGGGACATGGACGTCACGCTAGGCGAGCGCACCGACAGGGGCCGGTCGCCGCACCGGGCCGGGTCGCGCCGGGGGCGGCGTACGACTCACCTATGCTGACCTTGGATCGATCAAGCCGCGGAGCACACGGGAACTCCGGTCGGGCAGGGAGGTGCGCGATGACCATCCGCTATCCCGTTGCGCCGCCCACCCTCGCCGACGTCGCCGAGCGGGCCGGCGTCTCGCGCCAGACGGTCTCCAACGCGATCAACAACCCCGACCTGCTGCGCGCGGACACCCTCTCGCGGGTGCAGGAGGCGATCGCCGAGCTCGGCTACTCGCCCAACCGCGCCGCCCGCAACCTGCGCACCCGCGCCTCCCACCTCATCGGCCTGAAGTTCAGCCCGGCGCAGGAGGGCACGGCCAACGCCGCCATGGACCGCTTCGTGCACTCGCTCGTGGAGACGGCGGGCGGTGCGGGCTACCACATCCTGCTGTTCGCCGGCGGCGAGGAGCAGGAGCAGCTCGGCGGGTACGACGACCTGTTGCGGTCCACGGCGGTCGACGCGTTCATCGTCACCGACACCTACCTCGGCAACCCCCAGGCGGCATGGCTGCGGCAGCGCCGGGCGCCGTTCGTCGCGTTCGGCCGGCCCTGGGACGACGACGGCGCCGACCATCCCTGGGTCGACGTCGACGGCGCCGCGGGGGTGGACCTCGCGACGTCACACCTGCTCGACCGCGGCCACGAACGGATCGCCTGGATCGGCTGGCGCAAGGACTCGCGGATCGGTGAGGACCGCCGCTCGGGCTGGACCCGCGCCATGCACGGGCGGCATCTCTCGACCACCGGCCTGGCCTCCCGCGTCGAGGACACCGTCTCCAGCGGGTGCGAGGCCGCGGCGGTGCTGCTCGACGAGGCGAACCCGTCGGCCTTCGTCTGCGCCTCGGACACGCTCGCGATGGGAGTGCTGCACACCCTCCACGACCGCGGCCTGACGCCCGGCCAGGACATCTCCGTCGTCGGCTTCGACGACTCCCAGGTCTCCCAGGTGATGCGCCCCGGCCTGACGTCGGTCCGGCAGCCACTCGAGGAGGTCGCCGTCGAGATCGTCGGCGCCCTCGAAGGACTCCTCGGCCACCCGCCCGTCGTATCCCCCGGCGTGCTGCTGACGCCCACGCTGGCGGTTCGCGAGACGGGGTGACCGCCCTGGGTCAGCCGCTGATCTGGGCCACGATGGCCGGGTCGAGGATGGTGTCGTCGCACGCCAGGAGGATGACCTTGGACAGGATCTCGGCCGTCCGGGGGTCGTCGTCGACGAACGGCAGGAAGATCCGGCCGCGTTGTTGGTCGGGCACCGGCACCAGGCACAATGCGCCGCCCGGTTGACGATGCACGACCCCCGAGCCGAGATGGACCGAGTACTTCGCCCGGGCGCCGGTGACCCGCACGAACGGTTCGAACATCTCGACCTGGAGGCCGAGCAGCTGGGCGGTCTCGCGGACCAGCCGGGCCCGCATCTCGATGGTCGACTCGGAGGACTCCGGGTCGACACCTGCAGCGTGGGCGACCGACACGACCAGATCCAGGTCGCGCATCACCTCGCTGAAGACCCGCGGCGGTACGTCGTCCCAGGTTGCGCGCCTTCCAGGCCCCGTGCGCACCTGGGGCGCGAACGACACCGACTCGATGCTCGGCTCGCTGCCCATCGCGGGGCTGCCGTCGACCCACGGAAAGTCGACCCAGGCGGTGAGACGTTCGGCGTGGAAGGTCTTGGTGAAGCCACTCTCGAAGTCGACGACCCATTCCCGAGCCGTGAGCAGCGCCCGCGCCCGCCGTGGCTCGACCTGGTGGCCCGCGTAGCGACGGGAGGTGGTGGGAGTCTGCCGCTCGTTGTCAGTCAGGGTGTACAGCTCCCTGAAGAGCTGGCGGAAGGGTTGACGCCGTTCCTGCTCGAACAGCACGCGCTGGAACTCCGGCCATTGACCCGTCGCGAGCAGGTCGACGGGGTGGGCGACGCAGAACGGGCCCGTCGCCTTGCGGATCCCGCCGTCCGCGCCAATCAGCCGACCGGCCTCCTCGCCCGTGAATCCCAGTGTCCCGTCGCTGCCGATCAGCAGCAGGTCGCGCAGCATCGGCCGCAGCACCGGGTGCCGCAGCATGCCGGCGAGCTCGTCGAGCGCAATCGCGTCGCCGCTCACGCACGACCTCTCGAGCGACTGGCGCATCCGGACGACCTGGTCGCCCAGCTCGGCGCGACGTTCCTTGAGCGCCAGGATCTCCGGCACCTTCGCCGAGGCCTTCGGGATGTTGGCCAGCTGCCGGGCACCGCGGCGCACGTCGAGGTCGGGGCTGCCGTCGGCCTGCACCGACAGGGTCACCGTGAGGTCGCCGTGCACGGCGGTGACTGGACCGGCGGCGAGGTCCGCGATGGCGTGCGACTCGATGGCCCAACCCAGTCGCTGCGGGTCGCGGTACCCGGCCGTCCGGGCGAGGTTCTCGAGCCCTACCTCTACCGCCTCCCGCTCGGCGGTTCGTCGTACGGACCCGCTGGTCCGGTCGGTGGCCACGAAGCTTCGCAGCAGGCGATAGCGCTCCAGGATCTCGTCGTCGCGACCTTGGTCCGGGAGTGGCGCCAGGCCGAGCGCCCGCACGGAGTCCTGGTGGCGCTTGGCTCGGATGCGGTCGCGGAGCTGGTCGGGAGTGACCCGGCCCCTCAGCACCTCGGCGAACAGCGTCGCCCGGTTGTGCCCGGTGGAGGAGCTGGCGTACTTGGCAGCCCGGAGGATTGCGTCGAATCGCTCATCGGTCAGCACGGAGTGGAGACGGTGGAACCAGTCGACGTCCACGGCGCCGCGGACCAGGTCGTCGGCGCCTACTGCCGTGCGCTGCGAGATCGCCACCCGCCACTCCGACCGGATCTCCTCGTCGACCGACCAGTCGGCACCCTTGGAATGCGCGTGGATCCACCAAGCGGCGTCCTCGTATCCGGGCCAGCCGAGCACGTGCTGGACGTGGGCTGCCCACTGCGGTGCATAGTGGCCGAGCTCGACCATCCGGCGCTCGTCGAGACCGGACGTCCGGACGGCTGCGGCGAAGGCCTCGGGGGTGTCCTCAGGCGTGGGAGTCACCCGGCGAACGACGGAGGACAGGGCACCGGACCGGCCATCGCGTGAGTAGCCGCGGGCGAAGGGTTCTGGGCCCAGCGCGGTCAGGTACGACGTGAGCACGGGGATCCCCTCGATCCTGCGGACCCGTCGCATCAGGCCGCTCGTCGGCGTGGCGAACTCGCCGCGATGCAGCTCGCGGGACAGCAGAGCGACGCGGACCCGGTCGACCAGCTCGGCGGTCCTGGTCGCCTGCCCGACCCACTCCTCCGGAGCACGACGGGTCAGGATCTGCAGGGCCTCGCCCTGGCCGAGCAGGAAGTCGACCATGTCCTCCTCGGTCGCGACGCCGGCTTCGTAGGCGGCCACCGCGAAGCGCGCCGAGGGGTGCCAGCGCCGCGCCTGGAGGGGGATCGCGGCCAACGGGTGCTCCAGAGGGACGCCGAGCTGTGCGGCGCGGGCTCGGTCCGGCACTTCCGGATCTCTGCCCCTGACGTGAGTGCCGGCCGGCTCGTCCGCGTACCGGGCGAGGGCCCAGGCCTCCTGCAACCCATCGCGTTCCAGAGGTGACTCGAACCGGCGCGACCTGACACCGGGCAGCCACCGTTGGATCCATATCCGCGGGTCGGGGGGTGGCTTGCGCCCGCCGAAGCGCTGCGGCCTGCCGACCCAGGTGACCAGCTCCTCAGCGGTGAAGTAGGCCTCCGGCAGCGCCGCGAGCAGCGAGGTCGAGACGTCCAGCTCGTGTCGCCGCCACGAGGGACGGCGGACCTTGGCGGCCAGGCCATTGAGCAGATGAGGCGCTAGTCGCCAGCGTTGGAGCTCGGCGCAGCGTGGTCCGATGAGCTTGGCTACGACCGGTGCGGTCCACCGCAGCGAGTCCATGCCCTGCGGAACGAGCAGGTGGCCGTAGAGCTCGGCCACGAGCAGCAGCTCGACTCCGCCGTCGGTGAGCTGGGGCTCGACCTCTGCCCACCACGGGCCGAAGACCTCGGGGAAGGGCATGAGCTCTCCCTCCGGCGTCCGGATCCACTGGCTGAGGTTCTTCAGGGCCACCGGGCCCCACCCGCCGTCGACGTCGACGTCCGCATGCTCGTCGAAGCAGGCGAGCAGCGAGCGGACGACGAGCTCGCACCGCTCGGCCTGGCCGTCGGGCACGGGCGGCGCCGGCGGCCGCACTGCGGGCGTACGCCGCGTGTCGTCCACGTCGAGGAGGGCCTCGACCCCTCGGCTCGGCGCCAGGGGCAGGGCTTCGACAGCGGTCGTGGGGAGTCCACCGAGCTCACGGCCGACCGACTGCTGCCGCTCGGTGCCCGCTCCTAGCCGCGCGATGGTGGCGGCCAGCGCTTCGGGGGACTGCCGCTTGAGCAGGTCCATCGTCCGGGGACGCAGCCCCGAGCCGCTCCTGTCCAACAGCCGCTCGAGCGCCAATGCCTCGTCGGCAGCCACGTCTGAAACGCTCCGGTGGAGAGCGTCTAGAGCGATCTGGCGGATCCGGCTGCTCGCGTCGCCGAGACTGTGGACCAGCTCAGTCCGATAGGTGCCCGGCTCGTCGGCGAGCCGACGCGCGCGCCTGATCCGGCCGGCGACCCCGGCGCGCTGGAAAGCCGCGTGCAGGCGAGGGTCGCGGATGTCGCGGGTGAAGGCGATCAGGGCATCGGCGGCCGACGAGCGCTGGATCGGCACGGTGCGCGAGGTCAGGACCCCGACCTCGTAGGTGACCGGGCGCTCGAACCGCTCCATGGCCAGGAGCAGGTTGTCGATCTCCTCCGTAGTGAGCCACGAGGCACCGCCTCCGTAACCGTCGACGTCCACCGCGTAGCGGCCCACGACGAACGCGGCCACTCGGGGGTCGACGTCGAGGAGGAGCGGCGTGAGCGCCTTCTGGGGCAGCAGCCCGGCGGTATCAACGAACCGCGCCGTGGCCAGGCGCACCTCCGGGTCGGGGCTCGCCAGCAGCCCGGGAGTCTCGTGTGGCGCCACGCCATGCACGCCCAGAGCACACAGGGCCAGGTAGGTGTCCGCGGCGCCCCGACGCGTCACCGCGGCTAACGACTCGCCACGAGGAGGGTCGTCCAGGTAGGAGGCGAAGGTCTCTAGATGTGCGGTCAGGAGCTTGTCTTGCCGCACCTCGTAGGACTCGCCGAGCCACGTCGAGGCCGCGCGCACGACCGTGACGAACCGGGTCATCCCGTGCTCCAGGATCACTTCGACGATGCGCCGGAAGCCTGCCGGTGGGGCGAGGTGGGCGTGGGCAAGCACCAGCTCGCGTACTCCCTCCTGGCGCTGAGCCTTCACCAGCAGGTCCGTGACGGCGTCCCACGCCACGGGGTCTGGGCAGGCCAGCAGGGCCGTGACCACGTGGGGGCTGAGCGATGCGACCTCGTCGCGGCCGCGGGCGATCTCGATCAACAGGTCGCGCAGCGCCGTGTCCCCGCCCGCGATCCGAGCCGCGAGGAGCACCCCGAACGCCTCCGGCTGCCCGTCGTGGAGGTAGCCCGCCCAGCGGGCGAACCACGGGAGGTCCCGCTCGTAGAGCCTGGTGGCGGCGAGCACCGTCCGCAGGTCGGTGAACCGCTGCCACCGCGTCCAAGAGCGTGCGGGGACCCGGAAGGGGCGTTCGTCGAGGTAGGGCATCTGTATGCGCAACACCCACGCGGCCAGCAGGTCACGACCCAACTGGGGCTCGAGGAGCATGACCAGCTCGCCGAGCTCGGCGGCCGGCAGCTCGTCCAGTGCTTTGGCCAATGCGCCACTGTTGCCCAGCTGGACGTCGAAGGCCGCGGCGAGCAGTGGTGAGAGAGGGTGTCCCGTCGGCAGGGGGCGCGGCTCCGAGCGGCGATCCGCTGCGAGTCGGCGAGTGACTTCTGCGTGCGGCAGCACCTGGTCAGCCCCCCGCCAGCGCGACCAGGCGCACGAAGCGCAGTCGCGAGTCGTCGCCCAGGCTCAGTGGTTCATCGAGGGCCTCGATCTGGCGGTCGTCGGCGACGACGAAGTACAACCCGTCGGTGAACGCCTCGAACGCCCGCCTGACGGCGTCCTCCTGGCGCGGCGCGGGACCACCCACGGGCCCGGCGCCGTACCGGCCGGTCTCGTGGCCGCGGACCAGGCCCTCCGGCGCGAGCACGTGGAGCAGCATCGCGTCCTGTCGGCGGGTCTCGTAGCCCGTCAGCTCCTCGGCGACGAGCAGCTCGAGCAGGTCGCGGAGGGATCCGACGTCGGCAGCCTTGACGGTCGTCTCCCGTACCTCCGGCGGGCGCGACCGGCCGATCACCCGAGCCTCGACGAACATGCCCCTCTCCTGTCAAACGGTGTCCAGACCCTATGTGGGGGCGTCGAGCGCCGCCGGGCATTCGGGAAATCCTGTCGAGTGCTCCGCTGCTTGGGGACGGCGAGGGGTCGACGATCTAGAAGTGTCGGGACCAGACGTTGACGGCGTAGTCCACGTCGGTGCCGCCACCGGCCGCGGCATGGTCGGCCAGCACTCGCTCGGCCACGTCCCGGTCGAACTCGATGCGCACCACGGCCTCCAGATCTGCCTGCGACCCGAAGGACCAGCGCGTCAGCACCGGCGTGCGCGTCCAGCCGTGCCGAGCCCAGAACCGCTCGACCTCCGCGGCGTCGACGTTCGGGTAGCCCCAGCCGAACCACCGTCCGAACGTCGACCGGGTGCCGTCGTTGTCGATCACGAACGCCGTGCCCTCGCGGCGTACGACGCGGGCGATCTCGCGCAACCCCGGCTCGGAGCCGGGGCCGAAGAAGTAGGCCCAGCGCACGTGCACGATGTCGACCGACGCGTCGGGCAGCGGGATCTCCTGGGCCGTGCCGGCGAGCACCTCGACGTTCGTCAATGCCTTCGTACGCCGCCGCGCCAGTGCGACCAGATCGGGATGCGGCTCCACGCCGATGACGCGGGCGGCAGTCGTCGCGAACCGCGGCAGGTGGAAGCCCGTCCCGCAGCCGAGGTCGAGCAGCGTCCCCCCGGCCCAGTCGGCGCGAGCCAGCATGGCGGCCTCGACCAGCCCGTCGGGGTCGAAGGCCCGGTTCTCGACCTCATAGGTCGCCGGGTGCTGCCAGATGTTGGGACTGGCGACGGCGCCGCGAGGCAGCCGACCCCTGCCAACGGGACCAGCGCTCAGATGCGGACCAGCCCGTTGCGCGTCTGGAACTGCGCGGCCAGGATGCCCGGCGCCCCGTGCGGCGCGACCCAGTCGACCTTCACGTCCTCCAGCGGCGCCTCGACGGTCTCGCCCAGCCACTCGCTGACCCGCTGCGGGTCACCCGCAATCTCCAAGCAGGCAAGGGAAACCTGGCCGTCGGCACCGTTGCTGGGGTGCAGCTCGTCGGGGATGGACCACTGGATGAAGAACGGCAGCTGCGGGTCGGAGATCAGCCCGTTGATGCCGATCTGCTTCCACGTCAGCTCGGTGCCGTCGGGCCGGTAGCGGTTGCCGGTCGCCGACTCGCGACCGATCCGCCGCTCCACGACGGAGATGTCGTCGACGGCCACGACCCAGCCGAGCCAGCCGCCGCCGAGCGCCGAACGCGCCCGCACCGCCTGTCCGAACGGCGCCTTGTCGGACGCCGGATGGTCGAGCACCTCGACGACCTCGAGGTAGGTGTGGTCAGCCATCGGCAGGATCATGTTGCGAGTCCCGAACCGTGGATGCATGCCCCCATCGGTGAACTTCTTGCCGAGCAGTCCCCCGATGCGCTGGGCGGTTGCGGCGAGGCCGTCGGGTCCGGCGGCGAACGAAACGTGGTCCAGGCGCATGCCCGTCATTCTCAACTCCCTCTCAGGTTCGCGAGACATGGGGGTCGGCATCTCTTGACATCGAGAAACTTCAGTGCGGGTCGGCGGGATGTAGGGCCAGCGCCGAACGCGAGCGGAGGTGCGCCTCGCAGTGCCGGGCCAGCTCGTCGTACGCCGCCTCGCCCATCAGCTCGGTCAGCTCGGCGCGGTTGGTGACGTAGACGGGTTCAACACCGACGTGCGCCTCGGTGTTGCCAGAGCAGTACCAGTCGAGGTCGTGGCCACCCGCACCCCAGCCGCGGCGGTCGTACTCGCCGATCGTGACCTCGGAGTACGACGTGTCGTCCTGCCGCTTGACGTTGCGGAAGGTGCGCCTGATCGGCAGCTGCCAGCACACGTCCGGCTTGGTCTCGAGCGGGTGCCGGCCCTGCTCGAGGGCCAGCGCGTGCAGGGCGCAGCCGGCCCCGAGGTGGAAGTCGGCGCGGTTGTGGAAGATGCAGGCCGACTGCCCGTCGACCTCGACGACCGGTGTCTTGCGGGCGCCTTCGTCGTCGGTCTCCACCCAGTCCTTGCGGCGGATCTTGGCACGGTCGGGCCGCAGCTGCCACAGCTCGGGGGTGAGCTGGTCGACGTACGCCGCCACCCGCTTCTCGTCGGCCTTGTCGGCGAAGTGGGCGCCCAGCGTGCAGCACCCGGTGTCGGGCGACTCCTTGTAGATGCCCTGGCAGCCCTGCCCGAAGATGCACATGTAGCTGGACGTGAGCCACGTCAGGTCGCAGCGGAAGACCTGGCCGGCGTCGGCGGGGTCCTCGAACTCCACGAACGCACGCGGAAACACCAGGTCGACCTCGGGCACCCCACAAGCGTAGGGGTGGCACCTGAGCCCCTAGTAACTTGGTCCCATGCGCCTGGGCGTCCTCGACATCGGCTCCAACACCGGGCATCTGCTCGTGTTCGACGCCCACGACGGCGCGGCGCCGCTCCCGGCGTACTCCCACAAGGAGCCGCTGCGCCTCGCCGAGCACCTCGACGAGGAGGGTGAGGTCTCCAAGACCGGAGTCAAGTTGCTGGTCGACTTCGTCGCCTCGTCCGTCGTGGTCGCGGAGGACAAGGGGTGCGAGGAGGTTGTCGGCTTCGCGACCTCGGCCGTGCGCGACGCGGCCAACAGCGAGAAGGTCTTGGACCACGTCCACGAGAAGACCGGCGTCCGCATCGACGTGCTCTCCGGAGCGGACGAGGCGCGGCTGACGTTCCTCGCCGTACGCCGCTGGTTCGGCTGGTCGGCCGGGCGGTTGAGCGTCTTCGACATCGGCGGCGGTTCTCTCGAGATCGCCGGAGGAGCCGACGAGTCCCCCGACGTGGCCTGGTCCGTGCCGTTGGGGGCGGCTCGACTGGCCAGGGAGTACTTCGCGAAGAGTCGCCCCGATGATGACGACTTGAAAAAGCTGCGTCGCAAGATCCGTGCGGAGATCGCCCGCGACGCCGGCCAGATGCTGCGGTTCGGGCAGCCGGACCGGGCCGCCGCGACGTCCAAGACGTTCCGGTCGCTGGCGCGGATCTGCGGGGCGGCCCCCGCCGGTGACGGGGCGCTGGTGCCGCGCACGCTGCCGATGAAGGACCTGTCGTACTGGATCCCCCTCCTGGTGTCGATGGACGGCGACGAGCTGGCCGTGCTCCCTGGTGTCTCGCAGTCGCGGGCACACCAGATCGTGCCGGGAGCGCTCGTCGCCGAGGCGTGCATGGACATCTTCGACCTCGACGAGCTGGAGATCTGCCCGTGGGCGCTGCGCGAGGGTGTCATCCTCGAACGCATCGATCAGATGACCCTGGCCGAGCCGACTGCGCTGAGCACGAGCATGGGATGACGTGACCACTTCCGTCGCCCTGTCCACCGCCTCGGTGTATCCCGAGTCGACGGCGCACGCCTTCGCGTACGCCGCCAAGGTCGGCTACGACGCGGTCGAGGTGATGGTCGGCATCGACGCGCTGAGCCAGCAGACCTCCGCCGTCCGCCAGCTGTCCGAGCACCATGAGCTGCCGATCGTCGCGATCCACTCGCCGTGCCTGCTCTTCACGCAACGGGTGTGGGGGACCGACCCGTGGGGCAAGCTCGAGCGCTCCGCCGACATGGCGCAGGCCGTCGGCGCCGAGGTGGTCGTGGTGCATCCGCCGTTTCGCTGGCAGCGCGACTACGCCGCCACGTTCGTCGAGGGGATCGCCCAGCTGGAGGACGCGACCGGGCTGGCGTTCGCCGTGGAGAACATGTATCCGTGGCGGGCATCCTCGCGCCGGGGAGTCGAGATGTACGTGCCCGGCTGGGATCCCTCCGAGGAGTCCTACGCCAACATGACGATCGACCTCTCACACGCCGCCATCGCGCGGTCCGACGTGATCGAGATGTCGGGCCGGATGGGCTCCCGGCTGCGACACGTGCACCTGACCGACGGCACGGGTTCGGCCAAGGACGAGCACCTGGTGCCGGGTCGCGGCGTGATGGAGGCGGCGGCGTTCCTGCGGCACCTTGCCGGGACGGGCTTCGACGGCAACATCGTGCTCGAGATCAACACCCGCAAGACGTCCTCGCGCGAGGAACGTGAGCGCGACCTGGTCGAGTCGCTGGAGTTCGCCCGCGAGCACTTCGCTGTCCCATCGGCGCATGGCTGAGCGCGCGGGCGCGGTGCCGCGCGGGCGCCGCCGGGGCTCGCCCGACACGCGCTCGGCGATCCTGACGGCGGCGCGGTCGTCGTTCGCGACCCACGGCTTTGCCGGTGCGACGATCCGCGGCATCGCCACCGCGGCTGGCGTCGATGCGGCGCTGGTGCACCACTACTTCGGCTCCAAGGACGAACTCTTCCTCGCCGCCCTCGAGGTGCCGGTCGACCCGCGACAGCTGGTGGGTCCGGTGATCTCGGGCCCGATCGAGGAGGCCGCCGAACGCTTCCTCGGCATCTTCCTCTCGGTATGGGACGACCCCGAGATCCGGCCGTCGTTGTTGGCAGTCGCCCGAGGCGTGATGGATCCGTCGGCCAAGCGCCTGCTCAGCGACGGCTTCCTCCCCGTCGTGATCCAGCCCATCGGCGTCGCCCTCGGCATCGACCGTCCCGAGCACCGGATGCCGCTGGTCGCGAGCCAGGTCATCGGCCTGATCCTGATGCGCTACGTGCTGCAGGTCGAACCGCTCGCCTCGATGCCCCGCGACGTCGTCGTCGCGACGTACGCCCCCACCATCCAGCGCTACCTCACCGGCGACCTGCCCTGATCTGCCGAGCCTGCGACGCACCAGCCGCGTCACGCGCTCGGCAGATCACCCGACGAGATGCGGGGTCGCGCTCAGGACGGCCAGGGTGACCGGGTCGCCGGGGATGGTGAGGGTCTCGGGGATGGGTGTCCATCCTTCACCGTTCACCCGATATCGGCCCTCGTACGTGACGTCCACGCTCGGGCTCACGGTGACTCCCGCTTTTAGGTAGACGTGAGTGACACGCAGATCGGGGTATGCCGCTCCGGGGTCCGCCCCAGCCTGGATGGCCCCGTCGCCGAAGTGCCACGTGTAGTCGACCGGATTCGCCTCGATCTCGACCTGTCGGCCGAGCAAGGTGATCGTCTTGGATGTCGGCTCGGTCGTGGTGGTGAGGAAGTTGGTCTTCAGGTTGACCAGGGTGCTGGCCGTCTGGAGGTTGGATGACGAGCTCGGCCGTCGGCCAATCGAGCTTCTTCATCTCCTTGAACACGCGCGCCGGCGTGAGGGCTCCCAGATGTTCTGCTGCGTCGGCGCCGAGACAGACGGTGCCCCAGGGTTCGTAGGGCCCGCCGTCTTCACTGCGGAAGACGATGTACTTGAAGGTGTCCGGCGGCTCGCTGCACTTCTGCTGGTTGACGCAGTTGTCCTTGACGATCTGGGTCTCCACACACATCGGCTTGACCGCGTAGTGGACGCCGGTCGGTCGCCTGAGAGATCAGCAGTGTGGACCTCGGCTCCGCGTGTAGTGGCAGAAGCTGTGTGAGCTGCATAGAGGTTTCGCACCGTCGTGGCAGGTCTGGGCTCATCCGTCGGCTGCTGGGCGTCAGGGACAGACGCAGCAAGCAGACTGCGAGCAATGCCAGGCGCCCAGACGGCCCGACTCATGTCATTGGCGACCGCCTCCGAGATCGTCGACGCACCCAGAGCTGTCCTCGTATCGGGCGCAAGATGTACGATGCCTCGCCGACCTCCAGGCGTTGTACCTCGCCGCCCAGCCGCTTCGACGTACTCGGTCGGCGCTGACGTCACCGTCGACGGTGACATCGTCGTGGCTCTCGAGGACTCGCGATGCTTCGAGGACTCGGATCGTCCAGCCTTCGGTCTCGACGTAGCCGCCGGCGGCGTAGATACGCCCTCGACCTGGTCGGCTACCGTCGCAGGCATGGCGACACTCGGACGAGATCGCTCGATAGCTCCTCGGTGTCGCCGGAGTTCTGCATCTCGCCGGTCGACGTCAACCCACCGTCGAACGAACTCCTCGGGCGTCTCCGCATCCTCGGTCTCGGTCGGCGAGGGCGAAGGCTCGACGACTGGCACGTGGGAGTCGGGTCCGGCCCAGCGGACGACGACGAGTCGTCGCTGCACCCCGCGAGCGCGAGCAGGCAGCAGCACGCGAGGGACGCGAGCAGCCGTTGGACCATGACGAGGACCTCCGAGAACAGGTGACGTCGGTTCGACCCTACCTACGGAGCCGCCAGTCGGAAATGCCAGGCGACGCAGCCTGTGGATCGTCAGCTGAACGCGGCTCGGTAGTAGTCGGACTGGGCCGGGTAGTAGTCCTCGAACACGATGGAGTCGACTTCGCCGCCGGTCTCCGCAGCGACGAGGCGGTCGAGGTAGAACTCCCAGCCCGGCCCGACGTTCTCCGCTTCGTCGGGGTCGTCCATCACCTGGGCGAACGTCAGCGTGGTGACCGAGTCGGTCTCGGTGAGGTCGAGCTCGAGGACCCACTCGAAACCGCCGTAGAAGCTCCGGAGGACCAGCCGGTGAGGGGGTTCGCAGACGTCGATGTCGTAGCGGCCGACGTACGAGCCTTCGCCTTCGAACGTCATCCGGAAGTCGACGGACCCAGACGCCGGGTCACCCTCCCAGGTGCCGATCCACCGGCCAAGCCGATCGCTCTCGGTGATCGCTGCCCAGACATCGGCGACCGGCGCCCGGAACTGCCGGGTGAGGACCAGATAGCTGGTGTCGTGCCGCAGCTCGCGCCGGCCGGTGGGATGAGGGGAGTCGTTCATGCCGTGCCCTTCTGTCGGTGGGTGGTGCGGCGGCGTTCCCGGCCCGTACGACGCACCTCGAGGTCGAGGGCGTCAAGGCTGGCCGCCGGCACGGGAGGCGCGGGGGCCCGCAGCTCGCGCACGAGGGCGGCGACGGGATCTAGGCCGGCCGGGCTCAGGCGGTAGTGGCGTTCGCGGCCGACGTCGTCTGCCGTCACCAGCCCAGCAGCCGCCAGGCCGAGCAGGTGCCGGCTGACGGCGGGGCGGCTGACGGGGTGGTGCGCCGCGAGGTCGACCACCCGCGCCGGTCCCGGGACCAGCTGCGCCAGCAGCGCGCGGCGGACCGGGTCTGCCAGCGCCTCGAACGCGTCCATGCCTATTGGTAACCAATGAGTTACCAGTTGTCAAGGATTCGGCTTGACCCAGCCCACGACCCGAGCCATAATTCATCACATGATGAAAAACGCGGTGGAGGTCAGCAACCTCGTCGTCGTCAGGGGTGATCGCGAGGTGCTCAAGGGCATCGACCTCACGATCGAGGCGGGCACGGTCACCGGCCTGCTCGGCCCGTCGGGCTGCGGCAAGAGCACGCTGATGCGCTCCCTTGTCGGCGTACAGCAGCTGACGTCGGGGACCGTGCAGGTGTTCGGGCTCGAGGCCGGCGGCAAGGAGCTGCGCAGCCGGCTCGGCTACGTCACCCAGGCAGCCAGCGTGTACGACGACCTCAGCGTCGCCGAGAACCTCCGGTTCTTCGCCAGCGTCCTCGGGGTCGGCGATGACGCCGTCACCACGGCCATCGAGTCGGTCGACCTGGCCAGCCACGCCGACCAGGTCGTCGGCCACCTGAGCGGCGGCCAGCGATCTCGGGCCAGCCTCGCGGTCGCCCTGCTCGGCAACCCCGACCTGCTCGTCCTCGACGAGCCGACGGTCGGGCTGGACCCGGTGCTCCGGCGCGATCTCTGGGCGCTCTTCCACCGCATCGCCGACGACGGTGCGGCGGTCTTCGTCTCCAGCCACGTGATGGACGAGGCCGACCGCTGCGACCGCCTGTTGCTGATGCGCGAGGGCCGGATCATCGCCGACGACACCCCTGACCGGATCCGCGAGACGACCCGCACCGACGACATCGAGAGCGCCTTCCTCGCACTCGTCGAAGAGGCAGGAGATGCGGCATGAACCCCACCATCACCCTGGCCGTCACCGCGCGCGTGCTGACCCAGCTGCGTCGCGACCGCCGCACCCTCGCCATGCTGCTGGTGCTGCCGTGCCTGCTCATCACCTTGCTGTGGTGGATGTTCGAGGACTCCCCGATCCCGTTCTTCGACCGGCTCGGTCCCGGCCTGCTCGCGCTGTTCCCGTTCATCGTCATGTTCCTGGTGACCAGCGTGACGACGCTGCGCGAGCGCTCGTCCGGCACCCTCGAACGCCTGCTCGCGATGCCCATGGGCAAGTTCGACTTCCTGGGCGGCTACGCCTTGGCCTTCGGGCTGGTCGCGGCCGTCCAGTCGGCCCTGGCCGTCGCGCTCAGCGTGGGCGTCCTCGGGCTCGACATCGACGGGCCGGTGTGGTTGCTCACGGTCGTGGCCATCGCCGACGCCGTGCTCGGCTCGGCCCTGGGACTGTTCGTCAGCGCCTTCGCGCAGACGGAGTTCCAGGCCGTCCAGTTCATGCCGCTGCTGGTGATCCCGCAGATCCTGCTGTGCGGCCTCTTCATCGACCGCGACCAGCTCCCCACCGTGCTCGGCTGGATCAGCAGCGCGCTCCCGCTGTCGTACGCGATCGACGCCATGCAGGCCCTGGCCGCCTCTGACGACACCGCCGAGGTGTGGCGCAACGTGGCCATCGTGGCGGCGTTCGCGACGGGCGCGTTGGCCCTCGGTGCTGCCACCTTGCGGAGGCGTACGGCGTAGCCTGAGCGCATGTCCGTCCTGCGCGAACCGCTCCTGCTGCTCTCCCGCAGCGAGCAGGTCAAACGACTGGTCAGCACCATGCCGGTGTCGGCGGGGATCGTGAAGAGCTACGTGCCTGGAGAGGACACCGCGGCGGCCGTGACGGCGACCGCCGGGCTGGTCGACGACGGCCTCAAGGCGACGCTGGACTTCCTCGGCGAGGACACCCTCGACGTCGACCAGGCCGACGCCACGGTGGCGGCGTACGTCGACCTCCTCCGCGAGCTCGCGGGCCACGGCCTCGCCCGGCACGCCGAGGTCTCGGTGAAGCTGTCGGCGATCGGCCAGGCGCTGCCCGACACCGTCGCCGGCGGCGGCCACAAGATCGCCCTCGAGAACGCGCGCACCATCTGCCGCGCCGCCCGCAACGCCGGCACCACGGTCACCCTCGACATGGAGGACCACACCACCACCGACTCGACGCTGGCGATCCTGCGCGAGCTGCGCAAGGACTTCCCCGAGACGGGCGCGGTGCTCCAGGCGTATCTCTTCCGCACCGAGGCCGACTGCCGTGTGCTGGCCTACGAAGGCTCGCGCGTGCGGTTGTGCAAGGGCGCCTACAACGAGCCCGAGGACGTCGCGTTCCAGAGCCGGCTCGACGTCGACCGCTCCTACGTGCGCTGCCTCAAGGTGCTGCTGGGCGGCCAGGGCTACCCGATGATCGCCACCCACGACCCGCGGATGGTCGAGATCGGCTCGTCGCTGGCCAGCCGCTACGGCCGCGAGCAGGGTTCCTACGAGTTCCAGATGCTCTACGGCATCCGACCCGAGGAGCAGAAGCGGCTCGCGTCGTCGGGGGAGACGATGCGGGTCTACGTGCCGTATGGCGAAGAGTGGTACGGCTACCTCATGAGACGCCTCGCGGAGCGTCCCCAGAACCTGTCATTCTTCGTGAAGTCCCTGGTCTCCAAGAAGTAGGACGACATGTCGCAGACCGCCATCCTCGGCGCCGGCGTGATGGGCGAGACCCTGCTGTCCGGGCTCGTCCGCGCGGGCCGGCGCGTCGACCATCTGCTGGTCGGCGAGAAGCGGCCCGACCGCGCCCGCGAGCTCGAGGAGCGCTACGGCGTCGCGGTCGTCGGCAACGTCGAGGCCGCTCGCAAGGCCGACACCCTCGCCCTTGTCGTCAAGCCCCAGGACATGGCCGACCTGCTCGAGGAGATCGCTCCCGAGCTGCGTCCCGGCCAGCTCATCGTCTCGCTGGCCGCCGGCATCACCACCGCCTTCATCGAGTCGCGGGTGCCCGATGGCGTCGCCGTCGTGCGCGTCATGCCCAACACCCCCGCCCTCGTCGACGAGGGCATGGCCGCTATCTCGCCCGGCTCCCACTGCGACGAGGCGCACCTCGCCGAGGCCGAGGAGCTGATGGGTTCGACCGGCCGGGTGCTGCGCATCCCCGAACGCCAGATGGACGCCGTCACCGCGATCTCCGGCTCCGGTCCCGGCCTACATCTTCTTCGTCGTCGAGTCGATGATCGAGGCCGGCGTCCACCTCGGCCTGCCGCGCGCGACCGCCACCGAGCTCGTCGTCCAGACGCTCGTCGGCTCGGCCAAGATGCTCCGCGAGACCGGCACCCACCCGGTAGTGCTTCGCGAGCAGGTCACCTCTCCCGGGGGCACCACCGCCGCCGCCCTGCGCGAGCTCGAGATCCACAAGGTCCGGGCGGCGTTCCTGGCCGCGATGGAAGCGGCCCGCGACCGCTCCCGCGCGCTCTCCGGCGAGTAGGCCCCGGCCGACGACCTCACTTCGTGATCGTGAACCTCGCCGACTTCCCGATCGCGTGATAGCTGTCGTCGACGAGCAGGCGGGCGAGGTAGCGACCCGGCGGGAGCGGCCAGGCCGCGACGCCTTCGCCGAGGTAGGTGTCGGAGCCGAAGGCCACCGAGCCCACGATGCGGGCCTGGGTGTAGCGGTAGACCAGGTAGCCCCCAGGTCCGTCGCAGATCTTGTGACACCGGAACAGCCCGATCCAGTCCAGGTTGTTTCCGGGTGCCCCGGAGAAGTGGACGCGGACGGCGTCGCCGACCTGGTACGACGACCCGCTGGTCCGCAGCCGCGGCCCGGTGCCGGCGGCGTACACCCAGACCGGCGCCCGGGCGCCGACCGCGCCGGTGTGCGCGTCGATCAGCACGATGTCGTAGCGGCCGGGGCGGAGGCGGGCCTTCGCCAGTCGGATCACGCCATCCGCGCTGCCGCCCGTCGATCTCGCTGAGAGCAGCGGCGAAGTGGCACCACCACCAGGCACGAGTGCGACCACCTCGTGCGGCGAGCCGGTGCCGTGGAAGCGCACCCGCAACGGCGCTTGACCGACGGCCACGCGACGGCGTTCGGGGGCGACGAGCATCGGCGACTCGGCGGGCGAGACGTCGAAGGTCGAGACGACGCCGCGGTGGTCGGTCGGGAACGGTTTGGCGAACGCCAGGTCGACCTGCGGGTTGCCGTGCTCGCCGACCAGCATGCTGGAGACCGTCGTCGACGGCCCCGAGTGGAGCACCCAGTCGATCCGGTCGACGAAGTCGTGAGGGCGGGTCTCGGGACCACCCGGCGACCACGTGTAGCCGGGATCCAGCACCGGGTCGGGGTGAGCGTCGCGGTAGGAGTCGCGGAACCCGGCGTCGGCCAGCGCCCGGCTCGCCGGCCACGACACGGCGTACGGAACCTCGACCCGGCTGGCCGCCACCGCCGGCGTCCAGTCGAGGTGGGAGGGGCTGTTGAAGTCACCGGTGAGGAACACCGGGATGCCCTTGTCGGCCAGCTTGGGCAGCTCGCGGAGCACTGGCGCCAGGGCGGCCAGGCGCAGGGTCCGCTCGAGCTCCAGGACGTCGTGGCGGGGCCAGCCCTTGCGCACCTGGTACGGGCCGTACGGCGTCGACGGCAGGTGCACGTTGGCGACGGCGACGACGTGCCCCTTCACGGGTGTCACGAAGGTGTAGAGCCCGTCGGCGTCGGGTGGGTCCAGGATCGGGAAGCGGGAGATGACGTGCGCCTGCGGGCTGGCGTACCAACCCAGCAGGTCGGCGAGCTTGCGCGTGTTGCGCTCGGGCTCCTGCACCCCGACGACGTCGGCCCCGCTGGCCTCGACGATGTGGGCGAGCCGGTGCAGGGCCCGCGGGCAGTCGTTGGCCACCGGACACCAGTCGCTGGTGGCCAGGTCGAAGTCGTCGCCGCCGTAGAAGATGTTCAGCGACATCACGCTCAGTCGCATCGTCGGCGGCGCGTGGCTCGCAGGCGGCGCGACGGCCGTCGCCACCGGCGACACCAGCGCGACGATGAGACCGAGGGTCAAGCAGGCCAGGCGGACGGCGCGCACCCGCCGAGCATGGCACTGCCAACGGCGCCGGTCATCAACGGGAGTTCATCAAGAAGGCGGCGTGACCACCGGCGGCCAGGTGGGCGACCCGAGCTCCCGCGAGACGTTGCGGGCGGTCTCGCGCAGCAGCGTCAGCACCGAGTCGGCGACAGGTTGCTCACTCGCCGGCATGACGACGGCGATGGCCGCCACTGCCTCGCCGTCGCGGTCGGCCACGGGTACGGCGATCGAGGCCTCGCCGAGGACCGCTTCCTCGTCCTCCACGGCGTACCCGGTCGCGAGCACCTCCGAGAGCGCCTTCTCGAGCTCGTCGGGATCGGTGACGGTCTCGCCGGTCAGGCTGCGCAACGGGCCCCTTGCGAGCATGACGTCCTTGAACTCCGGACGGTAGGCGAGCAGCACCTTGCCAAGCGCGGAGGCGTGCGCGGGAATGGTCAGCCCCGTCTCGGGCATCTGGCGGCTGCCATCAGGTCGCGGCTCGTGGTGGATCACGATCACCTCGGAGAAGAACTCCGCGCCCATGCGTACGGCGAGCCCGGTTCGCTCGCTCAGGTCTCCGGTCCACCGCATCGCGCGAGCCCGGACGTCGAGGGTGTCGAGGTAGACGTTCGAGAGCTGGAGCAGGGTCGGGCCCAGCATGTAGCGCTGACCGTGTGGCTCCTTGGCCACCAACCCGTGCACCTGGAGGGACTTCACGATCCCGTGCACGGTCGACGGCGGCAGCTCGAGGGCGAGACCGAGCTCGCTGATGCCCAGGTGCCGGGACCCCTGCAGAGCGCTCAGGACCCGCGCCGCGCGGTCGATCGCCTGAATCACCCGAGCCTCCCCCTACTTGGACTTTCCGTGGACCGTGCGTGACCCCGAGTATGCCCTGTTGGGCGCGATTTTCACGATCTCTCTTGACGAGTCCCGAGTTTAGGTGAATTATTCGACATTGTCGAACGTTATTCGCATCACACGGAAGGGCACTGGGATGGATGAAAACACGAGGTGGCAGAAGCTCGGGGCCGAGTTTCTGGGGACCGCCTTCCTGGTCTTCGTAGGCGTGGGGTCGGTCCCGGCCCTCCTGATCGTCAACGACGCCAACGGCTCCACGTTCAGCGGGTCAGACCTCGGCATCATCTCGTTGGCCTTCGCCACGATCGTGATCGTGACGGTCTACGTCTTCGGCTACATCGGTGGCAACCACATCAACCCGGCAGTCACCCTGGGCCTTGCCGCGACCGGAAAGTTCCCGTGGTCGGAGGTCCCCAGCTACATCTTCGCCCAGGTGCTCGGCGCCGTGGCCGGGGCGTTCACGATCGTCGGCGTGCTCGGCACCAAGGCCAGCGACTTCGGGCTCGGCGTCGCGTCGTACGGGGCTGCCATTCCCTGGTACCAGGCGTTCTTCGCCGAGTTCATCGGCACCTTCCTGCTGGTGTTCGCCGTCTTCGGCGTGATCTACCGCAAGGCAGCACCCGGGTGGGCCGGTCTCGCGATCGGCATGGTGGTGTTCGCCGCGATCATCCCCGTGGCACCGACGACGGGCGCTTCGATCAACCCCGCTCGCACGACGGGGCCGATGCTCGTCCAGGAGATCCTCGGAGGAAGCGTGAGCTGGGAGCAATGGCCCGTCTACGTCATCGCCGAGCTCCTCGCCGGTGTCGCCGCAGCGGTGGCCTTCGGCATCATCGCCCACACCCCGCACGACAATGCCCCTGCCGCCGAGGCCCCTGCCGCGGCCGCCGTCCCGTCGGAGGTCTGATCATGAAGAAGCTCATCAACAAGCCCGAGGACGTGCTTGCCGACGCCCTGAAGGGGGTATCCGCCGCCCACGCCGACCTCAGCGTCGACCACCAGCACCGCATCATCTACCGCAGGCAACCGAAGGCCTCGGGCAAGGTCGCCCTCATCTCGGGTGGCGGTTCGGGTCATGAGCCGCTGCACGGAGGATTCGTCGGCATGGGCATGCTCGACGCCGCCTGCTGCGGCGAGGTGTTCACCTCGCCCACCCCGGACCAGATGGTCGAGGCCACGACCGTGGTCGACCGCGGCGCCGGCGTCCTGCACATCGTGAAGAACTACACCGGCGACGTGATGAACTTCGAGATGGCCGGCGAGATGGCCGCCGCCGACTCCGGCGTCCGCGTCGCGACGGTGGTCACCGACGACGACGTCGCCGTAGAAGACTCGACGTGGACCGCTGGGCGGCGAGGCGTCGGCGTGACCGTGCTGCTCGAGAAGATCGTGGGCGCGGCGGCGGAGCAGGGCCAGGACCTCGACGCCGTACTGGCCCTGGCCAAGCGGGTGAACGCCAACGGCCGGTCGATGGGGATGGCGCTGACCAGCTGCACGGTCCCGTCTGCCGGCAAGCCGACGTTCGAGCTTCCCGAGGACCAGATGGAGATGGGCGTCGGCATCCACGGTGAGCCCGGTCGTCATCGGGTGCCGCTGGTCGGAGCCGCCGAGACCGCCGAACAGCTGGTCGACCCGATCCTCGCCGACCTCGACTTCCAGGGCGGGCCGAGCATCGTGATGCTCAACGGCATGGGCGGCACTCCGCTCATCGAGCTGTACCTGTTGTACGGCGAGGTGGCCGTGCTGCTCGAGAAGGCCGGCGTCCAGGTGGCGCGGACCCTGGTCGGCAACTACATCACCTCGCTCGACATGGCCGGGGCCTCGGTGACGGTGTTGAAGGCCGACGACGAGATGGTCCGGCTGTGGGATGCTCCGGTGAAGACAGCGGGCCTGCGATGGGGACTCTGACCGTGACCGATGCCGTATCCGTCGACCAGCTTGTCGGGTGGCTGTCAGCCTTCCGCGACGAGGTCCACGCGAACGGCGACTATCTCACCGAGCTCGACTCGGCGATCGGCGACGCGGACCACGGCACCAACCTGATCCGCGGCATGGACGCGGTGATGGCGGCGATCGAACCCGTGCCGACGACGGCCGGCGACCTCCTCAAGAAGGTGGGCATGACGCTCGTGACCTCGGTCGGCGGGGCCAGCGGGCCTCTCTACGGCACGTTCTTCCTGCGCGCGGCCACGGCAGCGGATGACGCCACGTCTCTCGACGGCACTGCCCTCGTGGCGGCGCTCCGTGCCGGGCTCGAAGGGATCGTCGCGCGGGGCCGGGCCGAGGCGGGCGACAAGACGATGTACGACGCCCTGGCTCCTGGGCTCGACGCCCTCGAGGCGTCGCTGGGCTCCGGCGCCGATCTCGCCGACGCGGTGCGGGCGGCTGCCGACGCCGCGGCCACAGGACGCGACGCCACCGAGCCGATGCAAGCACTCAAGGGGCGGGCCAGCTACCTCGGGGAGCGCAGCGTGGGCCATATCGACCCGGGCGCCGCCTCGACGGCGCTGCTGCTAGGCGCCCTTGCCGACACGCTGGCGTGAGGGGGACGACGTGATCGGCATCGTCGTGGTCTCCCACAGTCCTGCCCTCGCCGAGGCGGCCGTCGCGCTCGCGGACGAGATGGTGCACGGGGCCGGCCCCGTGGTCGCGGTGGCGGCTGGCAAGTCCGGGGGGTTCGGCACCGACGCCACGGAGGTCGCCAAGGCGATCGCCGAAGCGGCCTCGAGCGACGGCGTACTCGTCCTCATGGACCTGGGTTCGGCGGTGATGAGCAGCGAGCTCGCGCTCGAGCTGTCGTCGCCCGCCGGGCCGGTGCGGCTCTGCGCGGCCCCGTTCGTCGAAGGGCTGGTGGCGGCGGTCGTGCGCGCCGCCGGCGGTGCTGATCTGGACACGGTGGCGCGCGAGGCGGAGGCCGCGTTGCTGCCGAAGGTCATCAGCCTGGCCGAACACGGGACGGAGCGCCCGGCGGACGGGCCGACGGCGACCGACGCCGACGCCTCGGCGCGACTCACCCTCGTCAACCCGCAGGGACTGCACGCGCGGCCCGCGGCCCAGATCGCCACCGCGATGGGGTGCCTGGAGGCCGACGTGGCAGTCGAGGCCGGGGGGCGAAGGGCCGATGCCGCGAGCTCGCTCGAGCTGCTCACGCTGGGCGCGGGCCAAGGGGCCGAGATCACGGTGTCCGCGACGGGGGTCGACGCTGCCCAGGCCGTCGAGACGGTGCGCGACCTCGTGCTGGCCGGCTTCGGCGAGCTCGAGGCCAGCTGACCCGGCGTACTTGTCGCACGTTCCCTGAACATGCCGCACCTCGCGACGTGCGGCATGTTCAGATTTCTCCGGTTGACCGGAGAAATCTCGTCCGCCCTCACCCCAACCCCATCGCGGCCTCGCCGGCGGCGACGACCGGGGCGGTGACGTCTCGGCAGCGGACGGCTCCGGCGGCGAAGACCGCGGCGACGTACGTCGGGTCGGCGGCCAGCTCGGCGTACGCCTTCTGGACCGGCTCGAGCTCGGCCACCACCGCGTCGGTGACGGCAGCCTTGAGCGCGCCGTAGGTCGCGAGACCCGTCGCCGAACCTCCACAGGCGGTCAGGATGTCGAGCAGGTTGGTCACGCCAGGCTTCGCCTCCGACGCTCGTACGGCGCCCGGGCCGGTCTCGGAGTCCGTCACCGCCCGCGCCACCTTGCGGCGGATGACGTCGGGCGGGTCGAGCAGCCGGATCACGCCGGCATCGAGGCCGGGCGCGGCGGACTTGCTCATCTTGCGGGTCGGGTCCTGCAGGTCCATCACCCGCGCCCCGGCCGCCGGCGTGACGATCTCGGGCACCGTGAACACCGGCCCGTAGGTGTTGTTGAAGCGGATCGCCAGATCACGTGTCAGCTCCACGTGCTGGCGCTGGTCATCGCCGACCGGCACGGCGGTCGGCCGGTAGAGCAGGATGTCGGCGGCCATCAGCACGGGATACGTGTAGAGCGAGACCCGGGTCGACGGCTGGCCGCGGCCCTTCTCCTTGAACTGGATCATCCGAGCCAGCTCGCCGGTGTACGCCGTGCACTCCAGGAGGTAGGCCAGCTCCCGGTGGGCAGGCACCGCGCTTTGTCGGAACAGCACCGCCCGACCGGGATCGAGGCCGACCGCGAGGAACAGCGCCGTCACCTCGGCGATCGTCGACCGCAGCACGGCCGGGTCGTGGGTGGTCGTCATCGCGTGCAGGTCGGAGACGCCGTAGAAGCAGTCGCCGGCCGACTGCGCGGCGACCATGTTGCGGAAGGCGCCGAGGTAGTTGCCCAGGGTCAGCCGTCCGGTGGGCGTGATCAGGGAGAGGTTGCGGTTCATCGAGAGCTCCTGGTGTTGAAGCCCTCCGGGCGTCGCGCCAAGCTCGACCGACATCAGTCAGCGCGAACCACGAACGGCCGCCCGAAGGGCGGCCGTGGGTTGATGGGTGTGCGTCAACGCGTGGTCCGCCTGGTCAGGCGGGCCACCAGAACATCCGGTTCGCAGTTGTGGGCACGCATCCATCGTAGAGCGAGACGGTACGTTCGGGCCATGGAGTGCCCGGGCCCGGCCACGGTGGTCTTCGACCCGTCGCTGACGCAGTACAACTTCGGGCCCGGCCATCCCATGTCGCCGATCCGGGTCGACCTCACGATGCGTCTGGTGCACGACCTCGGGCTCCTCGACAGCCAGGGCGGCCCGCTGCGACTCGTGCCCGCACCGTTCGCCGACGACGAGCTGATCGCCACGATCCACGACCAGGCGTTCATCGACGCGGTCAACCGGGCAGGGACGAGCCCCGACGACGCCGACAGCATCGACGACGACCACGGCCTCGGCACCGACGATGACCCCGTCTTTCCCGACATGCACCGGGCCGCCGCCCACGTGGTCGGCGCGACCGTCGAGGCCTGCCGCCAGGTGCACTCCGGCGAGAGCCTCCACAGCGCGAGCATCGCCGGCGGTCTGCACCACGCGATGCGCGGCCACGCGAGCGGGTTCTGCATCTACAACGACGTCGCCGTCGGCATCCAGTGGCTGCTCGACCAGGGCGTCGAGCGCATCGCGTACGTCGACGTCGACGTCCACCACGGCGACGGCGTCCAGCAGATCTTCTGGGACGACCCCCGGGTGCTGACGATCTCGCTCCACGAGACCGGCCAGATGCTGTTTCCTGGCACCGGGTTCCCGGCCGAGAGCGGTGGTCCCGAGGCGCAGGGCTCGGCGGTCAACGTAGCGCTGCCACCTGGTACGGCGGACGCGGGGTGGCTGCGCGCCTTCCACGCGATCGTCCCGCCTCTGGTGCGCGCGTTCGCTCCGCAGATGCTGGTCACCCAGCACGGCTGCGACTCCCATATGGAGGACCCGCTCGCCCACCTGATGCTGTCGGTGGACGGTCAGCGGGCGTCGTACGTCGCCCTGCACGACCTGGCCCACGAGGTCTGCGGAGGGCGTTGGGTCGCCACCGGCGGTGGCGGCTATGCGGTCGTCGAGGTGGTGCCGCGCGCCTGGAGCCACCTGCTGGCGATCGTCGGGGGGCGCCCGCTCGACCCGGCCACCGAGACGCCGGCCCCCTGGCGTGAGCACGTGCAGACCACGCTCGGCCGGCGTGCGCCGCTCCGGCTCACCGACGACCGGAACCCGGTCTGGCGCGACTGGACCGACGGCTACGACCCGGACAACTGGCTCGACTCGATGATCCTCGCGACCCGGACCGAGGTCTTTGCGTGGCACGGCCTGGATCCCCAGCCGTAAACGGCCGGTGCCCTCCGGCCGCTCGCACCGGAGGCAAAGTTTCAAGCCGACACGCCGGGCAGATGAGGCTTCTCTAGTCGAACCCTTCCCCACGAGTCACTCCAGGCCCTATATTCACGGTGCGGCGGAACGTGTATTCACTGGTGGGGAAGCCGGTGGCGTTCTGCGCAGAGAGATACGGTGCGAGATGCCTGCCCACACCCCCGGAGACATCTCCGAAGTCAAGTTCCTCACGGTCGCCGAGGTCGCCGCGATGATGCGCGTCTCCAAGATGACGGTCTACCGCCTCGTGCACAGCGGTGAGCTGCCCGCCGTTCGCGTCGGCCGCTCGTTCCGCGTCACCGAGGAAGACGTCAACGAGTATCTGCGCAAGAGCTTCTACAACGCCGGCTGACGCTCGTCCCGCGCTTACCCGCCGATTCTCTGCGGTTCATTCCGGGCGGCTAGTCTGACCTGGTCCCACGAACGATCCCTGGGACACACACCAGCAGGTGAAAGGTTTCCGCGTGGGTTCAGTCATCAAGAAGCGGCGCAAGCGCATGGCCAAGAAGAAGCACCGCAAGTTGCTCAAGAAGACGCGCGTCCAGCGCCGCAAGCTCGGCAAGTAGCCCACGCCCAGGGTCGCCTGAGGACATCAGCATGGGCCGCGTCGTACTCGTCACCGGGGTCTCCCGAGACCTCGGGAGGCGGTTCGCGCGCGTTCTCGCGGCCACCGACGGCATCGACCGGGTGATCGGCGTCGACGTCGTGCCCCCGCGCGGCGACGTCGGCGCGATGTCGTTCATCCGGGCCGACATCCGCACCCCGGTGATCGCCAAGGTGATCGCCAAGGAGGACGTCGACACCGTCGTCCACATGAGTGTCATCGCCACCCCCGGCAGCGCCGGCGGACGCGGCACCATGAAAGAGCTCAACGTCATCGGCACGATGCAGCTGCTGGCCGCGTGCCAGAAGGCGCCCTCGGTCCAGCACCTCGTGGTGAAGTCGACCTCGACCGTCTACGGCGCCAGCAGCCGCGACCCGGCGATGTTCACCGAGGACATGGGGCCGCGCCGCTCACCGGGCTCGGGGTTCAGCAAGGACGCCGCCGAGATCGAGGGCTACGTGCGCGGGTTCGCCCGGCGCCGGCCCGACGTGCGGGTGACCATGCTGCGGCTGGCCAACGTCGTCGGCCCCCACGTCGTCAGCCCGATGGTGTCGTACTTCCGCCTGCCCGTCATTCCCACCGTGCTCGGCTTCGACGCGCGCATGCAGTTCCTCCACGAGAGCGACCTCAACCGGGTGCTCCAGCACGCCGTGGTCGCCGACATCCACGGCACCTTCAACGTCGCCGGCGACGGCATCCTGATGCTCTCCCAGGCCGTACGCCGCCTCCAGCGCGCCGTGGTCCCGATGCCCGGCTTCGCCGTGGGTCAGCTCGGCTCGGTGCTGCGCTCGGCCCGGCTCGCCGACTTCTCGCCCGAGCAGCTGAGCTTCCTGACCTTCGGTCGTGGCATCGACACCACCCGGATGCGTGCCGTGCTCGGCTTCGAGCCCGACTACACCACTGCCGCGGCGTTCGCCGACTTCGCCAACTCCATGCCGGCCTCGTCGCGGGTCTCCGAGCGCGCCGTCGCCGGGCTCGCCGACCTGCTGCCCCAGGCCAGCGCCGCAGGATCGCCATGAGTGACGCAGAGATCATCCCGATCGGCACTCGCGGCCGCCCCGGGCGCGGCACGGGCGAGGACCGGCCCTCCTCGGCCGCCCGCAACCTCGCCGCCGCCCGACGGGTGCGCGCGGGAGACACCGCCAAACCGCGACCGAAGCCGAAGCGTCGTCCCGCCGAGGCCGCCCAGCCCGTCATCGAGCAGGTCACCACCGAGGCCGTGCCCGCCGACACCGCGGCCCCCAAGGCACCCAAAGCACCCAGGGCTCGCACGGCTCCCAAGGCCCGCGCGGCCACGACAACCACCGACAGTGGCCCGCTCGCCGGCGTCTCGCCCGACGCCTGGTGGTCGGCGCTCCAGCACGCCGCGCGCGAGGTCTTCGGTGACCAGTGGGAGCCCCAGCTGGCCCAGATGCTCGCCCTCCTGCGCCGTCGGCTGACCGGCGGCTACGACGTCGACGAGTTCGGCTTCGACCAGGAGGTGGCCGAGAAGTTCATGCTCGCGCTGATGCGGCCGATCGCGGAGAAGTGGTTCCGGATCGAGGTCCGCGGCGTCGAGAACATCCCCGACGAGGGCGGCGCGCTGATCGTGTCCAACCACTCGGGCACCGTCCCGGTCGACGGCATGATGACGATGGTCGCGGTCCACGACCACGCCGGGCGTCACCTGCGTCCGCTCGGCGCGGACCTCGTCTTCCGGATGCCGTTCGTCGGCGAGCTGGCCCGCAAGAGCGGCGCGACGCTGGCCTGCACCGAGGACGCCGAGCGGATGCTCGGCAAGGGCGAGCTGGTCGGCGTCTGGCCCGAGGGCTTCAAGGGCGTCGGCAAGCCGTTCTCCCAGCGCTACAAGCTCCAGCGCTTCGGCCGCGGCGGATTCGTGAGTGCCGCGCTGCGCACCGGTGTCCCGATCATCCCGCTCTCGGTCGTGGGCGCCGAGGAGATCTATCCGCTCATCGGCAACATCCCGGCCCTCGCCCGCCTGCTCGGGGTGCCGTACGTGCCGATCACCCCGCTCTTCCCGTGGCTCGGCCCGCTCGGCCTGGTGCCGCTGCCGTCCAAGTGGCTGCTGGAGTTCGGCGAGCCGATCCGCACCGACGAGTTCGACGACGGCGCGGCCGACGACCCCATGCTCGTCTTCAACGTGACCGACCAGGTCCGCGAGACGATCCAGCAGACCCTCTACAACCTGCTGATGAAGCGCGAATCCGTCTGGCGCTGACGCCGGAGCACGAGGAGGGCCCTCTGGGGGCCCGTCTCGAACCCGAAGGACCAGGCAGCGTTACGGCAGCAGGCCGTCCAGCAACGTGGCGACCGGCGTCGGCAAGATCGTGGTGACCCCGCCGAGCAGCTGGGTGACGGCGTCGGTCGGCAGCGGCAGCGCCGGCAGGCTCGGCCCGCCGGTGAGCGAGCTCAGCAGGGCGGTCGGGTCGAGGGTCGGCAAAGTGACGACCGTCGAAACGGTCGTGGGGACGCCGCCCGTCGGGGCGGCGCTGCTCGGCACGGTGGTCGGCAAGTTGCTCGGCAGGGAGGTCGGTACGACGGTGGGCAAGGCGGTCGGCCCGCCGCTGCCACCGATCGTCGGCGTGGGCTTGGTGACGCTGCCCGGCGGCAGCTCGGAGGCGCCGACCGACGGCAGGGCCAGTCCGGTCGGCAGCACGTCGGGCAGATCGACGGCCGGCAGCGTGCCCGTGCCGAAGCCGGTCCCGATCGTGGGGATCGTCGGGGTGATGGCGTCGAGGTCGGTGCTGGCACACGTCGGGCAGGTCTGCTGGGCCGACTCGTCGATGCGGACCAGCGTCGTCACCGCGTGCACCCACTCGTCCTGCGCGGTGTCGGGCAGCTTGCCGTCCAGCTCGGCCAACGAGGCCATCGACGAGGCCGTGAACGAGTTCAGGTGGTTCACCGACTGCGGGTCGCCGTCGTCGGTGTACGCCGTGAGCAGCAGGTCGGAGGCCTCGGTGGCCTGCTGGGTGAAGTCGCTGAGGGTGTCGGAGATCTCGGCCGGCCGGTCGTCGGCGTTCTCTTGGGCGAGCCGCTCGATCTCGTCGAGGCGGGTCGAGGCGTTGGCCAGCAACGTCGTGCCCTTGCCTTCGTCACCGACGCTGATACCCACGTGGGCGCTCTCCACAGCCCGCTTGAGCGGGTAGAGCACGTCGCCCGGGAGGGCCGACTGGGCGACCACGGCCATCGTCGTGGTGGCTCCCAGCAGCGCCAGTCCACCGAGCGCGACCGCCACTCGCCGTTCGCGCGGGCGCGCGACGCGGCCGGGATCGGCGCTGCGCAGCCGCAGCCGCTCGGACTCGGCCGCCGCGATGACAGGCATCGCCGCGGCCTCCGCCACCAGCCGGTCGCGCAGTTCGGCGACGAACTCGGCCCGGGCAACCGGTTGCGGAACAGCGCGCAGCGCGCCGACGAGCTCGAGCAGGTCGTCGTAGCGGTCGTCGGACGCCTTGCGCGTCGTCAGGCCGTCGACCACCGCCTCGAACTCCTCGGCGTGACGACGCGTCGCGAACACCGGGGTCATCGATGGGTTCCTGTCAGGTCACGTGCTCCGGCACCCGTGCCGGACACCCACCACAACGACCCCGTTCGCCGTGTGGTTACGGCGTACTGGCCGGTAGTAATGGCCGGTCTGCTCCGCGGCGCCATCAGTCCCGGAGCCCTTCGGGCATCAGCTTCGCGAGATTGCGTACGCCGCGCAGCTGGAGCTGCTTGATCGCCCCGTCGCTGCGTCCGAGGACCGCCGCCGTCTCGGCGATGCTCATGCCCTGCAGGAAGCGCATCACCAGGCAGTCGCGCTGCTCGAGGGGCAGTTCGGTGAGGGCGCTGAGCAGCACCTCGTTGGTCAGGCTGGCCAGCACGGCTTCCTCGGGACCCTCGGTGGCGTCGTCGTGGAGGCCCATGTCCTCGGTCGTCAGCTCGAGACGGGTCTTGCCGGCCTTGAAGTGGTCGGTGCACAGGTTGCGGGCGATGGTCATCAGCCAGGCCCCGAAGTCCTTGCCCTGCCAGCGGAAGTTGCTCATGCTCCGCAGCGCCCGGAAGAAGGTCTCCGAGGTCAGGTCCTCGGCGAGGGTGCCCGACCGGGTGCGGTGGAACAGGAAGCGGTAGACCGAGCCGTGGTAGTGGTCGAAGAGCATCCCGAAGGCCTCGGCGTCGCCGCCTCGGGCCAGCTCCACGAGGGCGATGAGGCGGTCGCGCTCGGCCTCCGTCCCCTCGCTCGAGGCGGCGTAGGCGCTGTCGTCACCGCTCGGCCCGTCCGAGGGGCCCGCGCCGGTCGGGGCGGGCTCCGTGACGGAGGCGCCGCTCATCAGCAGGTGGCCGGAGCCGGCGAGGACCGCTCGTTCGTCGATCAGGATCGCGAGCACGAGCGCGCGCAGGGCTGCCAAGCCACGCGCCGCGACGGTGCCCGAGTCCGGCTCCACTGGCGGATTCCTCCCTGATACCACTCAGAAACTCTCAGGGTAGGCGGGACCGCGTCGTCGTGGGAACCGACTGAAGAACAAAGTGTCGCAAGCCACGCAGGCCCCGCGGTGCCCCTGAGCAGGCAGATCTGCGTGGCCCAGGTGTCTCAGGACCCGAGATTTCGGCGCCCGCGCACCGCCAGCCCCGCGGCCACGGCGCCGGTCACCCCGCCTGCGACGGCTCCCGCCAGCACTCCGAGGCGGGCCGCTTTCCGGCCGGTCCGGTAGTCGTAGACCTGCCAGCCGGCCCGCTTGGCGTGGGCGCGCAGCCGGGCGTCGGGGTTGATCGCGCAGGGATGACCGACCATCAGCAGCATCGGCAGGTCGTTGGCCGAGTCGGAGTACGCCGCGCAGCGGGCCAGGTCGAGCCCCTCCTGCTCCGCAAGGGCAGCGACGGCCTCAGCCTTGGCCGGGCCGTGCAGCAGGTCGCCGACCAGCCGGCCCGTGTAGACGCCGTCCTCGTGCTCGGCGACGGTGCCGAGGGCGCCGGTCAGGCCGAGCCGGCGAGCGATGATCGAGGCGATCTCGATCGGCGCCGCGGTGACCAGCCAGACCCGTTGACCCTGGTCGAGGTGCAGCTGGGCCAGCGCGCGGGTGCCCGGCCAGATTCGCCGCGCCATCGCCTCGTCGAAGATCTCCTCGCCGAGCTGCTCGAGCTCGAGCACGGTATGCCCCTCGATGAAGCTCAGGGCCGAGGCGCGGGCATCGGCCACGTGGTCGGGGTCCTCGACGCCGACGATGCGGAACTTGGCCTGCTTCCAGGCGGCTGCCGCGATCTCGCCCGTGGTGAAGAACCGGCGCCGGTAGAGGCCGCGGGCGAGGTGGAAGATGCTCGCTCCCTGCATCACCGTGTTGTCCACGTCGAAGAACGCCGCCGCCTCGGGATCTGCCGGCGTGGACAGCGCGTTCTCGACCTCGGCGGCCGACGCGGCTGCCTCTCCGGCCATGGACGAACGACGCTGGAGGTCGAGGCGCGGGCGTGTCCTGCGGGCCTGGTCGGCGGACCGGTCTGACGGTGCGGTCACGCCACGAGACTAGTGCGAAGCGCCACGACCGCTGAGGCCCTGTGGAACCATGGACGGATGTCTACGGGTGCCTCCCAGGCCCGCCGGGTCGAGGACCTGGCGGCGTCTTCCGCTGCCCAGCGCGGCGAGCGGACGGCCCTCGTGGAGTCCTCCGGAAGACGGCTGACCTGGGCCGACCTGGACCGTGAGGCCGACCAGATCGCGGCGGGTCTCGGCGAGGTAGGCATGGTTGCCGGCCAGCGGGTGATGACGGTGCTCGGCAACCGGCTCGAGCTGGTCACGACGTACGTCGGTGTGCTGCGCGCCCAGCTGGTCGCGGTGCCGGTGAACCCGCGCGCCAAGGTCGAGGAGCTGGCCTGGATGATCGCCGACTCCGGAGCCCGCCTGGTCTTCGCCGACGCCGCCGCGGTAGCCGACGCCAGGGCTGCCACCGCCCTGGTCCGCGAGGCGCTCGACGGTTCGCGAGGAGTGCTCGACGACGAGGTCGTTTCCCGGGCGCGTACGCCGCGAGTCGTCGTGGTCGACTCCGATGACTCTGCTGCGGGCGCCGACGAGGTCGCCTTCGCCGACCTGCGCACCGCGGAGCCGCGGACCGTGCCAGCGCTCCCGGACCCGGAGGCGCTGGCGTGCCTGCTCTACACCGGCAGCACCGTCGACCACCCCCGCGCGGCGATGCTGACCCACCGAGCACTGTTGGCCAACATCGAGCAGGCCGCCGCCGTGCAGCCGCCGTTGATCCACTCCGACGACGTCGTCCTCGGGGTGCTGCCGCTGTTCCACGTCTATGGGCTCAACGCCGTGCTGGGCAGTGTCCTGCGGGAGGGGGCCACGCTCGTGCTCAGCGACGGGTTCGAACCGCAGGGCACCCTCGACCTGATCGCCGACCAGGGGGTCACGGTCGTGCCGATCGCCCCAGCCGTCTTCCCGCACTGGCTCGGGGTCCACGACCTCCGGTCCCGGATGGCGTCCGTCCGTCTGGTGCTGTCCGGCTCGGCACCGCTGGCGCGCCAGGTGATCGAGAGCTTCTCCGCACAGACCGGCATCCCCGTGCACCAGGGCTACGGGCTGACCGAGGCGGCGCCCGTCGTGACGAGCACCCTCTGCTCGGGCGACGTGCTGCCCGGCTCGCTCGGCTCTGCGATCCCGGGAGTCGGCCTCCGGCTGGTCGACGACCTCGGCCACGCCCCCGAGAGCGGCGACCCCGGCGAGATCCAGGTCAGCGGCGCCAACCTGTTCAGCGGCTACTGGCCCGACGGCGCCGACGGGCCCGGCGCCGACGGCTGGTGGGCCACCGGCGACGTCGGACTCCTCGACGACAATGGCGACCTGCTCCTCGTCGACCGCGTGCAGGAGGTCGTCGTCGTGTCGGGCTTCCGGGTCTACCCGCACGAGGTCGAGGCGGTGATCGGCGCGGTGCCCGGCGTGGAAGAGGCCGCCGTGATCGGCGTACCCGACGACGAGACCGGGGCCGCGGTGGTGGCCTACGTGCGAGCCCCGGGCCTGCCGCCTGCGGACGTGGAGGCGGCCGTGCGGTCCCGGGCCGCCGAGGCGCTGGCCGGCTTCAAGCGCCCCACCCGCATCGAGGTGGTCGACCGGCTGCCGATGACGCTGAGCGGCCGGGTGCGCAAGGGGCAGCTGCGGGGGCTCGAGCGCCGACGCGCGCTGGGGCTGTTGGAATGAGCAGGGAGTGAGCAGGGAGTGAGCTGGGCGTGAGCCAGGCGAGCGCCCCGCGGGTGACCTTGTACGGCCGCCCGGGCTGCCACCTGTGCGAGGTGGCCCGCGAGGTGATCGATCGGGTCTGCGCCGACCTGGGCGAGACGTACGTCGAGATCTCGGTCGACGACGACCCGGCCCTGCTCGAGGAGTACGGCGAGGAGGTCCCGGTGACCCTCGTCGACGGCCGCCGCCACGACTTCTGGCGCGTCGACGAGTCGCGCCTGCGAGCGGCCCTGTCGGGCTAGTCCGTCACGGACTGTCGGCGGCAGCAGCGTGACCCGCGCCACACTCGGCGGCTGACGCCCGTCTCGGTTTGTTCTCACGTTCACAAGCGACCTAGAGTGATCGGGCCGTACGGGACCCGACCGGGCGTCAACACCCCGGACCCGTCGGCTGGAGACGAGAGCCTTGACCGCCAGGACTTCCAGCGAGACTGCCCGCGACATCCCAGAGGCGACCGTCGCGCGGCTCCCCATCTATCTGCGGGCGCTGATCACCCTCAGCGAGGCGGGCACGACGACCTGCTCCAGCGAGGAGCTTGCCGCGGCCGCGGGCGTCAACAGCGCCAAGCTCCGCAAGGACCTGTCCTACCTCGGCAGCTACGGCACCCGCGGGGTCGGCTACGACGTCGACTACCTGCGCTACCAGATCGCTCGCGAGATCGGCGTCACCCAGGACTGGCACGTGATCATCGTCGGCATCGGAAACCTGGGGCACGCCCTGGCGAACTACTCGGGCTTCCGCACCCGCGGGTTCCGCGTCGTCGCGCTCCTCGACGCCGACCCCGAGCGGCACCAGGAGGTCGTCGCGGGCGTCGACGTACGTCCCTTCGACGACCTCGAGCAGATCGTGGCCGAGGAAGGCGTGGCCATCGGCGTGATCGCGACCCCGGCGGTCGCCGCCCAGGACGTCGCCGACCGGATGGTGGCCGCCGGCATCAGCAGCATCCTCAACTTCGCGCCGACCGTGCTCTCGGTGCCCGATGGGGTCGACGTGCGCAAGGTCGACCTCTCCATCGAGCTCCAGATCCTGGCCTACCACGAGCAGCGGAAGGCCCAGACCGCATGAGCGTCCTCGTCGTCGGCATCTCCCACCGCAGTGCTCCGGTGGCCCTCCTCGAGCGCGTCGCCGTCGACGCCGAGGGTGCGGCCAAGCTGCTGCGCGACGTGGCCGCCGGTGAACACGTCACCGAGGCGACGGTGATCGCCACCTGCAACCGGCTCGAGATCTACGCCGACGTCGACCGCTTCCACGGGAGCGTCGAGGAGCTGTCGGCGCTGCTGGTCGAACGGGCCGGCCGCTCCACCGAGGCACTCTTGCCGCACCTCTACGTCCATTACGACGACGGCGCCGTCTCCCATCTCTTCCAGGTCGCCTCTGGGCTGGACTCGATGGCGGTGGGCGAGGCCCAGATCCTCGGCCAGACCCGGGAGGCCCTGGCCATGGGCCAGGACGCCGGCACCATCGGCCCGGCCCTCAACTCGCTGTTCCAGCAGGCCCTGCGCGTAGGCAAGCGCGCCCACGCCGAGACCGGCATCGACAAGGCGGCGCCGACCTTGGTCTCGGCCGCCCTCGACCGAGTCGCGGCCGCGCGCGGCCCCGTCGACGGGCGCCGGGCGGTCGTCGTCGGAGCCGGCTCGATCGCAGCCCTGGCCACGGCCACCCTCGCGCGTCGGGGCGCGTCGGAGGTCGTCGTGGTCAACCGCACGCCCGACCGCGCCGCCCGGCTCGCCAGGGAGTACGGCGTCCGCGCAGCCGCTCTCGCCGACCTGGCCGACGAGCTCGTGGGCGCCGACCTGGTGATCGCCTGCACGGGTTCGGTCGGTGTCCTGCTGACCACCGAGACCGTCCGCGCGCTCGGGGCGCCCCTAGGCGTGATCGACCTGGCCCTGCCCCACGACGTCGAGCCCGGCGTGCGCGAGCTGCCCTACGTCACGATGGTCACGTTGGCCGACCTCGCCGACGACCTCCGCGACTCCGAGGTCGGAGCCGAGGTCGACGCAGTCCGCCGGATCGTCACCGAGGAGGTCGCGGCGTTCCTCTCAGCCCGTGTGCAGGCCAACGTCACGCCGACCGTCGTCGCCCTGCGCACCATGGCCACCGAGGTCGTCGACGCCGAGCTGGCCCGGCTCGCCGCGCGCCTGCCGGAGCTCGACGAGGCGTCCCGGACCGAGGTGCTGCGCAGCATGCGCCGGGTCGCCGACAAGCTGCTCCACCAGCCGACCGTGCGGGTCAAGGAGCTGGCCGACGAGACCGGCGCGGTGTCTTACGCCGCCGCGCTGCGCGAGCTGTTCGCCCTCGACCCCGACGCCGTCGACGCCGTCACCCGGCCCGTCGTTCCCGAACCAGGGGCTGAGTCCGGGCCTCAACCAGGGGAGGAGTCGTGACCGATCGCGTCCTCCGGGTCGGCACCCGCGCCTCCCTGCTCGCCACCACCCAGGCGCGTCACGTCGCCGACCTCATCGAGAGCCGGCTCGGCCGGCAGGTCGAGCTCGTCGAGGTGAGCACCCACGGCGACCGCTCCGACGCCCCGCTGGCGACGCTGGGCGGCACGGGCGTGTTCGTCACCGCGCTGCGCGAGGCGCTCCTCGACGGTCGCGTCGACGTCGCCGTGCACTCGCTCAAGGACCTGCCCACCGCTCCCGCGCCCGGGATCGCGCTGGCCGCCGTACCTCTCCGCGAGGACCCTCGCGACGTCGTGGTGGCCCGCGACGGCCTCACCCTCGGCGAGCTCCCGGTCGGCAGTCGACTCGGCACCGGTTCCCCGAGACGCGCCGCCCAGCTGCACGCGCTGGGCATGGGCCTCGAGATCGTCGACATCCGCGGCAACGTCGACACCCGGATCGGCAAGGTCCGTTCGGGGGAGTACGACGCCGTCGTGCTCGCCCGCGCCGGCCTGGCGCGCCTCGGCCGTCTCGACGACGCCACCGAGGTGCTCGACCCGCTGCAGATGCTGCCCGCACCCGGCCAGGGAGCCCTGGCCGTCGAGTGCCGGGCCGACGACGACCTGCTGGCCGAGCTGGCCGGCCTCGATCATCACGCGAGCCGGGTCGCAGTCGTCGCCGAGCGGGCCGTGCTGGCCACGCTGGAGGGCGGCTGCGCCGCCCCGGTTGGCGCGCTGGCCGAGGTGGCGGAGGGCGACGACGGCGACGAGCTGTGGGTCCGCGCCGTGGCTCTTTCCCCCGACGGTTTGCTCGCCGTCCGGATGTCGGCCACCGGGACCCCCGAGGGCGCCGCCGATTTGGGCGCGCGGCTCGCAACGGACATGCTCGCAGAAGGAGCAGCAGACCTGGCGCCGGCCGAGGCCGCCGACGGACGACCAGAAGCACCAGCAGAACCAGTGAGAAGGCAGAACGCATGACGCGAGGCAAGACCAGCAGCGCCACTTCGACCGCGGCGACGGCTCAGACACCGAGCAGCCGAGGCGGTTGGGTGGCTTTCGTGGGCTCCGGCCCCGGTGACCCGGGGCTGCTGACAGTCCGTGCCGTCGACCTGCTCCGCGAGGCCGACGTCGTGATCACCGAGGCCCCCGGGCACGAGGCGCTAGTGCGCTCCGTACTCGGTGGGGAGGGTGGCCAGACGCCCGGCGAGGGTGAGGGCAAGCCCGAGCTCGTCGACGGTGGCTTCGGCGAGGACGGCCAGCCGCTGACCCACGCCGCGCGCGCCAAGGTCGTGGTCAGGCAGGCCAAGCGCGGCCTGCGCGTGGTCCGGCTGATGACCGGTGACCCGTTCCTCTACGCCTCCGGTCCCGAGGAGGCCCAGGCCGTCGCCAAGGCCGGCCTCGGCTTCGAGATCGTGCCGGGCGTCTCGTCGTTCGGCGCGGTCCCGGCGTACGCCGGCATCCCGCTGACCACCAAGGACCACCGCGAGCTCACCGTGGTGACCTGCCGCGACAAGGTCGACTGGAGGCAGTACGCCGACAAGCGCACGCTCGTCCTGCTCTCGGCCGTCGGCTCCATCGGCGACATCAGCAAGCAGCTCGTCGCCGCCGGCCGCGACCCGGAGACGCCGGTGCTGATGACCCGCGCCGGCACCACCACCGACCAGACCACCGTGGTCTCGACGCTCGACCGGATCGCCGCCGACGCGCGCGCCGCCCGGATGAGCCCGCCGGCCGTCGTGGTCGTCGGCGAGGTCGTCGACCTGCGCGAGACGCTGTCGTGGTTCGAGACCAAGCCGCTCTTCGGCTGGAAGGTCCTGGTGCCGCGCACCAAGGAGCAGGCCGGCACGCTCTCCCAGCGGCTGCGCGGCTATGGCGCTGTGCCCGAGGAGGTGCCGACCATCTCGGTCGAGCCGCCGCGCAACCCGCTCCAGATGGACAAGGCCGTCCGCGGCCTCGTCGAGGGCCGCTACGAGTGGATCGCCTTCACCTCGGTCAACGCGGTCAAGGCCGTGCGCGAGAAGTTCGAGGAGTACGGCCTCGACGCCCGTGCCTTCTCCGGCCTCAAGATCGCCGCGGTCGGCGACAAGACCGCTCAGGCCATCGCGGCCTGGGGCCTGCGTGCCGACCTGGTGCCCTCGGGCGAGCAGTCCGCGGCCGGGCTCCTCGAGGACTGGCCCGAGTACGACGAGCTGCTCGACCCGATCAACCGGGTCTTCCTGCCGCGAGCCGACATCGCCACCGAGAACCTGGTGGCCGGCCTGATCGACCTCGGCTGGGAGTGCGACGACGTGACGGCCTACCGGACCGTCCGGGCCACCCCGCCGCCCGCGCCGACACGCGACGCGATCAAGGCTGGCAAGTTCGACGCGGTCGTCTTCACGTCGTCGTCGACAGTGCGCAACCTGGTCGGCATCGCCGGCAAGCCGCACCCGTCGACGGTGATCGCCGTGATCGGGCCCGCCACCGCCAAGACCGCCGAGGAGCACGGCCTGCGCGTCGACGTGATGGCGCCCCAGCCCGACGTCGAGGTGCTGGTCGAGGCGCTCGCCGACTTCGGCGCGTCCCGCCGGCTGGCGATGCTCGAGGCCGGTCAGCCGGTCGCGAAGCCGTCCGAACGCAAGCCCGCGACCCGTCGCAAGGCCTCCTCGTCCCGATGAACGACGAAGGGGCCCTCCCACCCGGCGACACCGTCGCCGGGCCGGTCGGCCCCGTCGTCCGGCCGCGTCGGCTGCGCACCACCCCGGCGCTGCGCCGACTCGTCGCCGAGACGTCGCTCGAGGCGCGGCAGCTCGTGCTGCCCGTGTTCGTCCGCGAGGGGATCGACGAGCCGCGCCCGATCTCGTCGATGCCCGGCGTCGTCCAGCACACCCGCTCCACCCTGCTCAAGGCGGCCCACGAGGCGGCCGATCTGGGGCTGGGCGGGCTGATGCTCTTCGGCATCCCCGAGCACAAGGACGCCACCGGCTCGGGTGCCATCGACCCCGCCGGCGTGCTCAACCTGGCCATCACCGACGTGGTCGCCGAGGTCGGTGACGCACTCACCGTGATGAGCGACCTGTGCCTCGACGAGTTCACCGACCACGGGCACTGCGGCGTGCTGACCCCCGACGGGCGCGTCGACAACGACCGCACCCTCGCGGCGTACGCCGAGATGGCCCGCGCGCAGGCCGAGGCCGGCGTCGACATGGTCGGGCCGAGCGGGATGATGGACGGGCAGGTCGCGGTGATCCGCGAGGCGCTCGACCAGTCCCAGCACTCCGACGTGGCGATCCTGGCCTACTCCGCGAAGTACGCCTCCGCGTTCTTCGGTCCCTTCCGCGAGGCCGTCGCCTCGTCGTTGATCGGTGACCGGCGGACCTACCAGCAGGACTTCGCCAATGCCGTCGAAGGCGTCCGCGAGGCGCTGCTCGACGTCGAGCAAGGTGCCGACGTGGTGATGGTGAAGCCCGCGCTCGGCTACCTCGACGTGGTCCGCCGGGTGCGCGACGCCGTGCCGGTGCCCGTGGCGGCGTACAACGTGTCCGGCGAGTACGCCATGGTCGAGGCCGCCGCCGCCCGCGGCTGGATCGACCGCGAGCCGGCCATCCTCGAGACCTTGACCTCGATCCGCCGGGCCGGTGCCGACGTGGTGCTGACCTACTGGGCCGCCGAGGCCGCCCGCCTGTTGACTCGCTGACGAAGCGCTGGTTCGGGTCGTGTGCCTGAGAACGCGCCAGAGCGCGTCGTCAGGCACACGACCCTCTGCGTGGTCCAGCGAGCGGGTCAGCCGCCCGTGAGGCCGGCGACGCACTGGTCGAACGCGTCGTTGTTGTTGAGCGGGTTGTCGACCAGGCCCTGGGCGGTGCACTGGACGATGGCCTCGGCCAGGTTGAGGATCGGCGTCAGGATCGTGGTGGGCAGCTCGGTGGGCAGCACCGTCGGCAGGGTCGTCGGCACCGACGTGGGCAGGGCCGTCGTCGGGTCCTTGGTGGGCAGCTTGGTGGGATCGGGGCTGGGCTGCTGGGTCTGCGTCGGCTGAGAGCTCGGCTGGGTGGTCGGCGTGGACGACGGCGTGGGCGTCGGCTTGGTCGTGGGCGTCGGCTTGCTGGTCGGCTGCTTGGTGGGCACCGGGCTGGCCGTCGGCTCGCCACCGCCGCCACCGCCGCCACCGTTGCCGCCGCCGCCACCCGGGACGATGAAGCCGCCGCCCGTGGACTGGTTGGGCACGGACGTGTAGTCGCCGCTGACGTAGGCCTGGTAGAACGCCATCACCAGGTCGACGTACTCCTGGCTGTGGTTGTAGCGGAACACCGCGGCCCGCTGGCCTTCGTCGCCGGAGAGGTCGTCCTTGCCTGAGCAGAGGTAGACCGCGGTCGCCAGGGCCGCGTCGTCGATGTCTTGAGGGTTGCGCTCGGAGTCGCCGTCGGCGTCCACGCCCACGATCGACCAGGTCGACGGGATGAACTGCATCGGCCCGACCGCGCGGTCGAACTTCGCGTCGTTGTCGACCAGACCGGCGTCGGTGTCGCTGATCAAGGAGGTGCCCTGCTTGCCGTTGAGGGCGATGCCGTAGATGCCGGGGCGGGCGAGCCCGTTGCTGTCGAGGCTGTTGCCGTTGGTGCGGCCGTGGTCGGACTCGACGCGGCCGATCGCGGCGATCAGCTGCCACGGCAGGTGGCAGGACGTGTCGGCGGCGTTGATGATGTTCTCCGCGCGCTGGTAGGCGGTCAGCGCGGCCGACGGGATGCCGTTGGCTGAGGCGGTGCGGACGGCGTCCTGGACGTCGCCCTTCACGCCGGGCGCGAGCGAGCCGGGGGTGGAGACGCTGGCCGGCGCCTCGATGGCCTCTTCGGGCACGCTGGTGCCGTCGGGGAGCGTGTTTTCAGCAGACGTCGCGGTGCTGCCGGTGAGGCCGACGCCCGCGATGCTCAGGCTCCAGGCCGCGGACAACAGGGCCAGCGGCACCAAAGTGGCTGCCTTCTGGAGGCGACTGAACCTCGCCTCGGCCATCCCAGTCTCCCTCTCGTCGACTCATCCGGGCGCTCTCTCCCTGCGCTACGGACAACCCTCCAACGATTGAAGTTACCCACGAGTTACGAGTTCAAACCCGATTTGTGGCCCCGGTCACACCGATCGTGGCCAGTCGCCCAGCATACGTCCGCGCCGCAGTCAGCGGACTCGATGTGGAGTCTCAGGGACGGTTGGGGACAATGAGCCGCATGGCTTCCCCGACGTCGGCGTCTGAGGCGCTGTTCGCGCGGGCGCGGGCCGTCACGCCCGGTGGCGTCAACTCGCCGGTGCGGGCCTTCAACGCCGTCGGCGGCACGCCTCGTTTCATCCGCTCCGCTCGCGGCGCCTGGCTCACCGACGTCGACGGCAACCAGTACGTCGACCTGGTCTGCTCGTGGGGAGCGATGCTTCTCGGGCACGCCCACCCGGAGGTGCAGGCGGCCATCGCATCGGCCGTCGCACGCGGGACGTCGTACGGCACCCCCACCGAGCCCGAGGTCGAGCTGGCCGAGGAGATCGTGGCCCGGAGCCCGGTCGAGAAGGTGCGGTTCGTCTCCTCGGGCACCGAGGCGACCATGTCGGCGATCCGGCTGGCCCGCGGCTTCACGGGGCGCGACGTGGTGGTGAAGTTCGCCGGCTGCTACCACGGTCACGTCGACGCGCTGCTGGCAGCGAGCGGCTCGGGCCTGGCCACGTTCGCCGTGCCCGGCACACCGGGTGTGCCCGCGTCGTCGACCGAACTGACGCTGGTGCTGCCCTACAACGACCGCGCGGCCGTGACCACGGCCTTCGCCGAGCACGGTGACCGGATCGCCTGCCTGATCACCGAGGCCGCCCCCGGCAACATGGGCGTCGTGCCGCCGGCGGCGGGCTTCAACGAGTTCCTGGCCGAGACCTGCGCGGCCCACGGCGCGCTCTTCGTCAGCGACGAGGTGATGACCGGCTTCCGGGCCACCCGGCTGGGTCAGTGGGGCCTCGACGGCGCGGTCGAGGGCTGGCGCCCCGACCTGATGACCTTCGGCAAGGTGATGGGCGGCGGCCTGCCCGCGGCCGCGTTCGGCGGCCGGGCCGACATCATGGAGCGGCTCGCCCCGGAGGGACCCGTCTACCAGGCCGGCACGCTGTCGGGGAACCCGGTCGCCACCACCGCCGGCCTGACCACTCTCCGCCTTGCCACCGACGAGGTCTACGAGCGCATCGGCCTGGTCGCCGACACCCTCCAGACCGCCGCGGCCAAGGCGCTGACCGAGGCCGGCGTGCCGCACGTCGTGCAGTCCACCGGCACGATGTTCTCGGTGTTCTTCACGGGAGAGCCCGTGCGCGACTTCGCCGGCGCCTCGGCGCAGGACACCACGGCGTACGCCGCCTTCTTCCACGCCATGCTGGACCGAGGGGTGCACCTGCCCCCCTCGGCGTACGAGGCGTGGTTCCTCTCCAGCGCCCACGACGACCGCGCGGTCGAGCACATCCTCGACGCGCTGCCCGACGCCGCCCGCGCGGCAGCCGCCACCACCACCACGAGAGAAGCCTGAATGACCGAGACGATCGTCCACCTCCTGCGCCACGGCGAGGTGCACAACCCCGAGGGCATCCTCTACGGCCGCCGACCGGGCTACCACCTCTCCGCGCTGGGTCACAAGATGGCCGAACGGGTCGCCGAGTCGGTTGCCGACCGCGACCTCGTGCACCTCGCGGCGTCGCCGCTCGAGCGGGCCCAGGAGACGGCGGCCGCGATCGCCGCCACCACCAGCCTCCCGGTCGGCACCGACCCGCGGCTCATCGAGTCGACCAACAAGTTCGAGGGCAAGGCCTTCGGCGTGGGCGACGGGGCCCTGCGCAACCCCAAGACCTGGCGGCACCTCTGGAACCCGTTCAAGCCGTCGTGGGGCGAGCCCTACCGCGAGGTGGCCGACCGGATGATGGCCGCCGTGCTCGATGCCCGGCAGGCCGCACACGGGCACGAGGCCCTGCTGGTCTCCCACATGCTGCCGATCTGGATCTGCCGGCTCTCGGCCGAGGGCCGCCACTTCGTGCACGACCCGCGCCGGCGCGAGTGCACGCTGTGCTCGCTCACCTCCTTCCACTTCGAGGAGCGCGGCCTCGTGCGGGTCTCCTACTCCGAGCCGGCAGGTGACCTGATCCCGGTGCGCGACAAGGGGGCCGCGTTCAGCGCGGGCGGCGCCGCGGAGGAGCACAAGCCCTGAACGCCGTCCGCCCGATCAATGTCGCCGCGCTCGTCGTCGGTCTGCTCTTGCTGACCGGCTGCACCGGCCTCGACACGACCGGCGACAAGGGATACGTCACCGGAGACGGCATCGTCACCACCGTGCCGCCGAGCGAGCGCGGCGACCCGGTGTCGTACGACGGCGACGACCTCGACGGCAACCCGCTCTCCCTCGCCGAGATGCGCGGCAAGCCCGTGGTCGTCGTGGTGTGGGGCTCCTGGTGCACGCCGTGCCGCGCGGAGGCGCCCGCCGTGGTCAAGGCCGCCGACGAGCTCGGCAACTCGGCCCAATTCGTGGGCATCAACATCCGCGACGCCAGCCCCGCGCAGCCGCAGGCGTTCGTGCGGGAGAAGGGCATCGACTACCCGTCGTACTTCTCGCCAGGCGGCGACGCGCTGCTGGCATTCGAGGGCAAGCTGGGCCCGCGCACCATCCCGGCCTTCGTGGTGCTCGACGCCGACGGCCGGATCGCGGCCAGCATCATCGGCAGCCTGCCTTCGACCCTGACTCTCGTGGACCTCACTCGGGACCTGGTCGACGAGAAGACCGCCGATGGCTGACTGGTTCCAGCAGCAGGCGCTGTCGGGCTCGCTGCTGCTGGCGGTGCCCGTGGCCCTGGTGGCCGGGCTGGTGTCCTTCTTCTCGCCGTGCGTGATCCCGCTGCTGCCGGGCTACCTCTCCTACACCACCGGGCTTTCGGGCGCCGACCTCGGCTCGGCCCGGCGGGGCCGGATGCTGGCGGGCTCGTTGCTCTTCGTCGCCGGCTTCACGGTCGTCTTCGTGATCCTCGGTTTCGCCGCCGGCGCGGTCGGCGCCTGGCTGGTCGAGTGGCGGCACACGCTGTCCTTCGTCCTCGGACTGCTGCTCATCGTGCTCGGGCTGGCCTTCGCCGGGTGGCTCCCCTTCACCCAGCGCGAGTGGCGGGTCTACTCGATGCCGTCGGTGGGCCTGGTGGCGGCCCCGGTCATCGGCTTCCTTTTCGGTCTCGGCTGGACGCCCTGCCTAGGGCCGACGCTGGCCGCGATCAACGTGCTCTCGATCAACGAGGCCACCGCCGAGCGCGGGGCCCTGCTCGCGGCCGTCTATGCGTTCGGCCTCGGCATCCCCTTCGTGCTCGCCGCCCTGCTCTACCGCCGCGCTCTGGGCACCTTCGCCTGGGTACGCCGCCACCAGGTCTGGGTGATGCGGCTCGGCGGGCTGATGCTCGTCGCCGTCGGCGTGCTGCTGGTCTCGGGCTGGTGGGACGACATGGTCACCTGGCTGCAGATCCACCTGATCACCACCACGGAGACCTCGTTGTGAGGCCAGCATGAGCCAGGGGACGCTGCCCGAGGCGCACGCCGACGCCGAGCCCGAGCGCCGGTCTGGCGAGCTGACCCCACGCGAGCTGCTGCGCTGGGGCTGGCGGCAGCTGACCTCGATGCGCACCGCCCTGGTCCTGCTACTGCTGCTGGCGCTGGCGGCGATCCCCGGCTCGATCATCCCGCAGAGCGGCGTCGACTCGCTGAAGACCTCGCGCTGGCAGGAGCAGCACCCGCAGCTCACGCCCATCTATGAGCGGCTCGGGTTGTTCGCGGTCTTCGACTCCGCGTGGTTCTCCGCCATCTACCTGCTGCTGATGATCTCGCTCGTCGGTTGCATCGTGCCGAGACTCTTCGTCTACGCGCGGGCGCTGCGGGCCAAGCCGCCGGCGGCTCCCCGCAACCTCTCCCGGCTGCCGGTGCACACGTCGTACGTCGTCGACCAGCCGCCCGCCGACGTCGTCGAGACGGCCCGGGTCGCGCTGCGCAAGCGGGGGTATCGCGTGGTGGTCAACGCCGAGGACGGATCCGTCGCGGGGGAGCGTGGCTACCTGCGCGAGGCCGGCAACCTGCTGTTCCACTTCGCCGTCCTGGTGGTGCTGGTGGGCTTCGCTCTCGGCAGCCTTTTCGGCTACAAGGGCGGCGTGATCCTGGTGGTGGGCAACGGGTTCGCCAACAACCTGACCCAGTACGACGACTTCGACCCGGGCTCGCTGTTCGACCCGAGCACGATGGAGCCCTTCAGCTTCGCCGTCGACGAGTTCGACGTCGACTGGCTGACCTCGGGCCCGCGGCAGGGCATGGCGCGCGGCTTCAACGCGCACCTGACCTATCGCGAGAGTCCCGAGTCGGCCGAGCAGTCCTACGACCTCAAGGTCAACCACCCGCTGAAGATCGGCGGCACGGAGCTCTTCCTGATCGGCCACGGCTACGCGCCGGTGATCACCATCCGCGACGGCAACGGTGACGTGGCCTACAGCGGACCCACGATCTTCCTGCCCGAGAGCTCCAACTTTCTGTCCTTCGGCGTCGTCCGTGCCCCGGACGCCCAGCCGACCCAGATCGGCCTCGAGGGGCTGTTCTACCCGACCTACCTCAAGGTCGGCGACGACCCCATCAACGTGATGGGCGACCTGAAGAACCCCACGCTCTCGCTGCTGGCCTACACCGGCGACCTGGGCATGGACGACGGCACGGGTCAGTCGGTCTACGTCCTCGACAAGGCCAAGGCCACGCTGCTGACCAAGCCCGACGGGTCGATGTTCCGCGTCGACCTGCAAGAGGGCCAGACCGTGGAGCTGCCCGACGGGGCCGGCACCGTCAGCTTCGACGGCGTGCAGCGCTGGAACCGCATCCAGATCAGCCGGACGCCCGGCATGCACGTCGCGCTGGCGGGCGTCGTACTCTCGCTCGTGGGGCTGCTCGCCTCGCTCTTCATCCGTCCGCGTCGGGTGTGGGTGCGGGCGCGACGCTCGGAGGACGACGGGGAGCAGACGGAGGTCGAGGTCGCCGGGCTGGACCGCTCGACGGCAGGAGACGTGGAGGCCGAGGTGGCCGCCGTGGTGAGCGACCTGCGAGGGTTGCCCAGCAACGTGCCCGACGACGAGGAGAAGCCGTGACCGACCAGGCGTGGGAGACGCTGAGCAACCAGGCCGTCGCGGCCGCGGGGCTGCTCTACTTCCTGTCGCTGCTCGCCTACCTCGTCCAGTGGGCGTCGCTGCGGCACGTTCCGGTGGTCGCCGAGCGCAAGGTCGCCGTCGGGGCCGGTGGTCTCGACAAGCCCGATCGGCAGGAGGACGACGAGGGCGTCAGCCGACGGGCGGCGATGACCGGGCGGCTCGGGCTGGTGCTGGCGACGATGGCCTGCGCGGTGCAGTTCGTCGCCCTGCTCGGCCGCGGGATGGCCGCGGACCCCAACCGGGTGCCGTGGGGCAACATGTACGAGTTCACCCTGGCTGGCACGTTCGTGGTCGCCTTCTTGTTCCTCGTGCTGCGCCGCCGCCTCTCGCTCGACTGGATGGGACCGCTGGTCGTCGCCATCGTGCTGACGCTGCTGATGGTCGCGGTGATCTGGCTCTACGACCCGGTGGCGCCGCTGACCGAGGCGCTCAACTCCTACTGGCTGGTGATCCACGTCGTCTCCGCGGTGATCGCGACCGGTGCCTTCACGCTCGGCGGCGTGTGCTCGGTGCTCTACCTCGTCAAGGAGCGCAGGGGCGACAAGACCACCGGCTACCTCGCCAGAGTCCCGGAGCCCGCGGCGCTGGACCGCACGGCGTACCGGCTGCACGCCTTCGGCTTCCCCGTGTGGACCTTCGCCGTGCTCATCACCGGTCCCATCTGGGCGCACCAGGCCTGGTCGTCGTACTGGAACTGGGACCCCAAGGAGGTCTGGGCCTTCATCACCTGGGTCGTGTACGCCGCCTACCTGCACGCCCGCGCGACGGCCGGCTGGCGTGGTCGCAAGGCCGCGATCCTGGCCCTGGTGGGGATGGCGACGCTGTGGTTCAACTTCATCGGCATCAACTACTTCTCCACGACCAGCCAGCACTCCTACGCCGCGGAATCCCTGACGCACGTGGACCCGTCCCGCACACTGGCTGAATGACCCGGGGGCGCCTGACGGCGCTGGCCTGTGCGGCCGCGCTTGTCACAGCCGCCTGCTCGTCGTCGCCGCAGTCAGCAGGCCCTGGCACCGATGCGGCCGCGCCGGCTCCACGCTCCGTGGTGGCCGCCAAGGCCATGCTGGCCAACGACGGGCCCAACATCTTGGTCGTGACGACCGACGACATGCGCTGGGACGAGCTGGCCTATGTGCCCAACGTCCGCAAGTACGTCGCCTCGCGCGGTTTGACGTTCGCCAACTCCTTCTCGCCCAACCCGCTCTGCTGCCCGGCTCGGGCGTCGTTCCTGCTCGGGCAGTACTCCCACAACCACCGCGTCTACAGCCACGAGGAGCCCTACGGATTCGGGGCCTTCGACGACCACCTGACGCTCGGCACGACGCTGAACAAGGCGGGCTACGAGACGGCGCTGGTCGGCAAGTACCTCAACGGCTACGGCCAACAGCCCTCCCGTGTCACCGGCGGTCCGTCGGTGAACTACGTGCCCGCCGGCTGGACCGACTGGATGGTGGGCGTCGAGAAGCGCTGGCCGGCCGGGTCGCCGTTCAGCGGCGGCACCTACAACTACCGCGCCTTCACCCAGAACGTGAACGGCCACACGGTCTCCAACCGTGGCCGCTACTCCTCGACCGTGGTCGGCGAGCAGGTGCGGGGCCTGATCGGCAAGTACGGCGCCACCGGGCAACCGTGGTTCATCTGGGCGACGCCGGTCGCGCCGCACTTCGGCGGCCCGGTCGAGCCGGACGACCCGTCGGACTACCGGACCGCGACCGGCTACCTGTCGAAGTTCGAGACACCGGCGCGTCCTGCGTGGGTGCGGGGTCGCTTCGACGCCCAGATCACCCACGCGCCGGGCACCCGCGTCAAGGGGCCGAGCGAGCGCGACGTCACCGACAAGCCGTTGTTCATGCGCAAGCTGCCGGAGGTCACGGCCGTCGAACGGGCTGCGCTGCTCGAGGTCCAGCGGCAGCGCGCAGAGGCGCTTTACGTCTGGGACAAGCAGTTCGGGCGGATCGTGGGCACCCTCAAGGCGACCGGACAGTACGACGACACCGTCATCGTCTTCACCTCCGACAACGGCTACTTCACCGGTGAGCACCGCCAGCGGCTCGGCAAGATCAAGGCGCACGAACCGTCGCTGCGAGTGCCGCTGGTGGTGGCCGGACCGGGCATCCCGCACGGCGTGCGGCAGGCGCCGATCAGCACCGTCGACCTGACCGCCACCATCATCGACCTCGCCTCGGCCGCACCGCTGCCCGCCATGGACGGCGCGTCGAAGGTGCCGGTCTTTGCCGCCGACCAGCCGTGGAACGTGCCGGTCGTGACCGAGGGCCTGCAGAACCTGCCCCACAAGGTCGGCGCGTTCCCGCGCGGGCTGACCGAGATGGGGCTGCGCACCGGCCGCTACGCGTTCTTCCGCTACAGCACCGGCGACGGCGAGCTCTACGACCTGTTCCGCGACCCGTTGGAGCTGCGGTCGCACTACTACGACAAGGCGTACGCCCACGTGCGCGCCGACCTGGAGCGGCTGTGGCGGCGCTACACGAAGTGCGCCGGTGACGAGTGTCAGCGGCTGCTCCCGCCGGCGTACCGGGTCTCCGATGCGCGGCTGGCCCGCCAGGTGGCCGACTACGCCAAGGCGCGGGTGCGCTACTACGGGGAGTAGGGCCCGGCGCCGGAGTCGGGGTCGTCGGGGTGCTTGTGCTTGCGATCGAGGTCGCGGAGGAAGTCCATGTCGTCGTCGGGGGCATACGGGCGTCCGGACGGGTGGTCGTCGAGGAGACCTCGCTTTTGGACCACGCGGACGAGCAGGTAGACCGCGACCGCGAACAGGGCGACGAGGACGACGAACTTCAGCACGGGACCAGAGTAGGCCGTAGGTGGTCGGCATCTACCCTTTAGGCGTGAAGGAGTTTGTCGTCTACACCGCCCTGCGGTTGCTGCTCTTCGCCGCGTCCCTGGCACTCGTGCTGGGGATCTGGCTGGCCGTCTCCGACCAGGCGCCCATCTTGTGGGGCGTGGTGATCGCGTTCGTGCTCTCCGGCGTGGCGTCGTACTTCCTGCTCAACGGGCCACGCGAGTCGCTCGCGCGGCGCGTCGATGAGCGCGCCCGCAAGGCGTCGGCGGCCTTCGAGGAGCACAAGGCGCGCGAGGACGTCGACTGAGCCCGGTCTCCCGGCTCAGCCTGCCGGGTCGCTCAGGGCTTGGGGCCCTTGAGGCGCCGCTCGATGCGGTCCTGCGGCTGGCCGAGGATCTTGGCCATCAGCGGGACCCGCATGCGGTAGGCGACGACGCCGGCGATGATCACGATCAGCAGGAACCAGAACATGCCACGAGCCTACGCCGCACCCACCAACAAACCGATGAAGAGGCCGAGGCCGTAGCCGAGCTCGGCCAAGCCGGTCAGCTGCAGGGCGGGCACCAGCGCCGGGCCCTGGGCAGAGCGGACGATGCTGACGGCACGAGCGGCGGGCAGCACGAAGACCAGCGCGAGCAGCGCCCACCAGGTGGTGCTCAGCGCCACGCCGACCAGGGCCACGGCCGCGGCCAGCATCAGGAAGACGAACAGCGCGCGCGTCCGGGTCTCCCCGAGGCGCACGGCCAGCGTGATCTTGCCGGCGGTCTGGTCGGTGGGGATGTCGCGCAGGTTGTTGGCGACCAGGATCGCGCACGCGAGCGCACCGATGCCGCAGGCGGCGTAGAGGCCGGGCAGGGTGAGCTCCTCGGCCTGCACGTACTGCGTGCCGAGCACGGCGACCAGCCCGAAGAACACGAAGACCATCGCCTCGCCGAGGCCGAGATAGCCGTAGGGCTTCGAGCCGCCCGTGTAGAACCAGGCGGCCGCGACCGACACGGCGCCTACGGCGACGAGCCACCAGGCGGTGCTGGCCGCGAGCGCCAGTCCGGCCACCCCGGCGACGCCGAACGCCACGAAGGCCGCCCTCTTCACGGCTCCCGGCGATGCCGCGCCGGAGCCGACCAGACGCATCGGGCCGACCCGGTCGGCGTCGGTGCCGCGGACCCCGTCGGAGTAGTCGTTGGCGTAGTTGACGCCCACCTGGAGGGCAACGCTGACCACCAGCGCGAGGGCCGCCTTCCACCACACGGCCTCGTCGCCGTACGCCGCTACCCCGGTGCCCGCGAGCACGGGCGCGACCGCCGCGGGCAGGGTCCGGGGGCGGGCGCCCGCGAGCCACTGCGCAGGCGTCGTCATGACTGGCGATTCAAGCAGGGTGACGCGGAGGCTCAGCTGTAGGGGTCGGCGAGGTCGGTCAGCGCCTCGACCTCGAGGTCGATCTCGGTCTGCTCGTGCTCGGCCGCCTCCGTGCGGGCGTCGGGAGCCGGTGTGGTGTGGGCCGCCAGGTAGCGCTCGGACGCGCGCGCGGCCGGATGCAGGCCGATGACGGCGACCACGATGATCGCGGCGATGGTCAACCAGCCGGGCGTGCCCCAGTTCATGGCCAGGAACGTGAACAAGGCCGGCGCCCAGACCGAGCCCAGGGTGCCGCCGAGGTGGGCGGCGCCCTGGTACTCACCGCGCCGATCGGGGTCGGAGAGCTCGGAGGTGAAGCCCCAGTGGGCCGCCGACTGATAGAGCTCGGCTCCGGTCACGGTGACGTGTCCCAGCCAGACCAGGAAGATCGTGACCCAGCCGAAGGTGTCGTGGGTGACGAGCACGATCCCGCAGGACAGCACGAAGAAGGCTCCGCTGATCCGGGACGCGCGCAAGGCCCCGGGGACGGTCTCGGAGCCGCGGGACGCCGGCACCTGCAGGAGCACCGCGAGCACGGTGTTGGTGCCGAAGAGCCAGGCCAGCAGCACCCGTGGAGCGTCGGTCTCCTCGACCAGCCAGAGCGGGATCACGACGTTGAGCAGGACCTGGTTGGTGGAGAGGACGCCGTCGAAGAAGGAGAGGAACAGGAAGGGACGGTTGCGCAGCGCTCCCGGAGATGCAACCTCGGGACGGGCTTCGACCGGTTGGCCGCCAGGCTTGTCGTGGGCAGCGTTCGGCAGCCGCGTGATGAGCACACCATTGAGAGCGAGGATGGCGGCCGTGACGAGCGGCACGGCACGGATCACCGCATCGTTGTCGAACGCCAGCGCCATGCCGCCGAGCAGCGCGCCGAACGTGAAGCCGATGTTGAGGGCGCTGCGCATGAAGGCCAGCGAACGGACCCGCTCCTCGCGCGGGAACACGTCGATCGTGTAGGCGCCGTAGCCGGTGCCGCCGGCGGTGCTGACGAGCTCGATCACGATCATCATGGCGACGAAGGGGCCGAAGCCGTCCACCCACGGCCACGCGAGGTAGAGCACCGCCTCGGCGAAGGCGCCCATCGCCCACAGCCGCTTGGGCCCGACCCGGTCGGCCAGCTTGCCCAGCGGCACCGCGAAGATGAAGGAGACGACTCCGGCGATGGTCAGACCCAGGCCGACCTGCGCGGCCGTCAGCCCGACGATCTGGGTGAAGAAGACGGCGCTGCCGGTGAGGAACGCGCCCTGCCCGAGCGCGAACAGGATCGCCTGCAGGGACAGCCGACGCGCGAGCAGGGTCGGCGGCAGGAGGCGTTCGATCCAGGCAGGCATCGAGCGATTCTCCCAACGACCACTAGCGTTCGTCGCGTGAGTTTCTCCGCCGCGCTGGACGGCCCGACCCCGGGCGCGGTCGACGCGTTGGCGGCCTGGCTGGCGGCCGACGGCGAGCCGGAGCCGGTCGTGGTGGAGACCTCGGGGTCGACCGGGCGGCCCAAGCGCGTGCTGCTGTCGCGTCGCGCCGTGCTCGCCTCGGTGGCGGCCACGACGCGTCGCTTGGGAGGCGAAGGGCCGTGGGTGCTGGGGCTCCCGGTGGGGTACGTCGCCGGGTTGCAGGTCGTCTGCCGGTCGCTGGTGGCGGGCCACCGGCCGGTGCTGCTGGAGGACCATCCGACGCTGGCCGACGCCGTGCTGGCCGCGGGCGAGGCGCCGTACCTCTCCCTGGTCGCGACCCAGCTGCATCGTTTCCTCGAGTCGCCCACTGACACGGCGGCGCTCGCCGCGTGCTCCGCGGTGCTGGTGGGCGGCGGCCCGGTCGACGCGCCACTCCGCGCCCGCGCCGCGGCGTCCGGCGTACGGGCGGTGGCGACCTACGGCTCGGCGGAGACTGCGGGGGGCTGTGTCTACGACGGCCTGCCGCTGGATGGGGTGGCCGTGGCGATCGGCGTCGACGGGCGGATCCGGATCGGCGGGCCGATGCTCTTCGACGGCTACGAAGGCGACCCGGAGCTCACCGCTGGGGTGCTCGTCGACGGCTGGTTCGCGACCGCCGACGCGGGGCGTTTCGACGAGGACGGGCGGCTCGAGGTGCTCGGCCGGCTCGACGACATGGTGGTCAGCGGCGGGGTGAAGGTGCCTGCGGCCGCGGTGGCCGCTCGCCTGCGCGAGCACCCGGCGGTCCGCGAGGCCGAGGTGGCCGGGGTGCCCGACGAGGAGTGGGGCCAGCGCGTCGTCGCCTGGGTCGTCGGCGACCTGGCGCTCGACGAGGCCCGCGACTGGGTCGCCGCATCCTGTCCGCGCGCCTGGGCGCCGCGCGAGGTCCGGGTGCTCGACGCCCTTCCGCTACTGGCCAACGGCAAGGTCGACCGTATTGGGCTGCTCGAGGTCGGCGCGTGACCGAGGTCCGGGTCTGGTCGATCCCGATGCGCACCCGCTTCCGTGGCATCACGGTGCGCGAGGGGCTGCTCATCCGCGGTGACGCCGGTAGGGGGGAGTGGAGCCCGTTCCTCGAGTACGCCGCCGACGAGGCGGCCGCCTGGCTGCGCTGCGCCGAGGAAGCGGCTGCAGGTGCCTGGCCCGCTCCGGTCCGGGACTCGGTGCCCGTCAACGTCACCGTGCCGGTGGTCGCGCCGGAGGAGGCACACCGGATCGTCGCGACCTCCGGCTGCCGCACGGCCAAGGTCAAGGTCGCCGACCCCGGCAGCACGCTCGCGGAGGACGAGGCCCGGGTCGAGGCGGTGCGCGACGCGCTCGGTGCGGCCGGCCGGGTCCGCGTGGATGCCAACGGCGCCTGGGACGTCGACTCGGCGGTCGCGGCGATCGGGCGGCTGGACCGGGCGGCGGGTGGTCTGGAGTACGTCGAACAGCCGTGCGCCGCGGTCGAGGACCTGGCCCGCGTCCGCCGCGCCGTCGACGTGCCGATCGCCGCCGACGAGTCCATCCGCCGGGTGACGGACCCCTATCGCGTGCGCGACCTCGAGGCCGCCGACATCGCCGTCCTCAAGGTGCAGCCGCTCGGCGGCGTGGCGGCCTGCCTGCGGATCGCCGAAGAGCTCGGGCTGCCGGTCGTGGTGTCCTCGGCACTGGAGACTTCGGTCGGCCTCGCGGCAGGCGTGGCGCTGGCCGCGGCGCTGCCGGAGCTGCCGTACGCCTGCGGACTGGCGACGCTGGCGCTGCTCACCGACGACGTCGTGGACGACTCCTTGTTGCCGGTCGACGGCGCGTTGCCGGTGCGCCTGCCGACGGTCTCGCCGGTCGACCTCGATCGGCTGGCCGCATCTCCCGAACGTGAGCGGCACTGGCTGGCCCGGCTGGCCGAGGTCAGGGCCTGGCAGGATCGGCGCTCGTGAGCGACCCGTCGACCCAGCTGGCGCGCGGGCTCGTTACGGCGCTGCTCGACGCGGGCGTCACCGAGGTGGTCGTCGCGCCGGGCTCGCGCAGCGCCCCACTCGCCTTCGCCGTGTACGACGCCGCGTCGGCCGGCCTGCTCCGGCTGCACTCCCGCCTCGACGAGCGGTCGGCCGGCTTCCTGGCCCTCGGCCTGTCCAAGGTCGGCGGAGGCCGGGCGGTCGTGATCTGCACGTCGGGAACGGCCGTGGCCAACCTGCACCCGGCGATGCTGGAGGCAGCGCACGCCGGTGTGCGGATGGTCGCGGTGACCGCCGACCGGCCTGCGCGGCTGCGCGGGACCGGCGCCAATCAGACCACCGACCAGATCGGCATCTTCGGCCCGCTGGTGACCGCCCTCGACCTCGGCGCCGACGGGGTCGCGGTCGCGCGCACCGCCCTCGGGCTGGGCGATGGTCCGCTGCACCTCAACGTGCAGCTCGACGAGCCGCTGGTGCCGGCCGAGCCCTGGGATCTGCTCTCGGAGGTTGAGGAGGTTGCGCTAGCAACCGTCTCGAAACCTCCCGGGCACGCGTGGCGGGACCTCCCCGAGGTCTCCCTTGACCCGGGCCCCCGCACCGTCGTGGTTGCCGGCGACGACGCCGGCCCACCGGCGCGGGTGCTGGCCGAACAGGGCCGCTGGCCGCTGCTGGCCGAGCCGACGAGCGGCTCGCGCACCGGCGAGGCGGCGCTGCGCTGCTATCGCCTGCTCCTCGACGGGCCGCTGGGCGCCGAGGTCGAGCGGGTCGTCGTGCTCGGCCACCCCACGCTGTCTCGCCCGGTCACCCGGCTGCTCACCAGTCCCGGTGTCGAGGTGCTGTCGGTCGCATCGCCGGGCGTGTGGAGCGAACGGCCGTTCCCGGTCACAGCGCACCTCGAAGGGCGGCCGGTCGCCACCGCGCCCGACGACTCCGACTGGTTCGACCGCTGGCACACGGCCGATGCCGACGTTGCCCGCGGCCTCGACGCGCTGCTCGCGGCCGAGCCGGACCTGACGCCGTGGGAGGTCGCCGGTGCCGTGGCCCGCGCTCTCCCGGCAGGCGGGCTGCTGGTCGTCGGCGCCTCCAACCCGATCCGCGACCTCGACCTGATGGTGCCGCGCTACGAGGTCGGTGGCCGACGCAAGGTGGTCGCCAACCGCGGGCTCTCCGGGATCGACGGCACGGTCTCGACGGCCGTCGGGGCTGCCCTCGGCCGCGACTCGACGCGGTCGTTCGCGCTGATGGGTGACGTGACGTTCCTCCACGACGCCAACGGGCTGGTCCACGACGTCCACGACCCAGAGCCCGACCTGACCATCGTGGTCGACAACGACGACGGCGGCTCGATCTTCGCCACCCTCGAGCAGGGCGCACCCGAGCACGCCGACCGCTACGACCGGCTCTTCGGCACGCCCCATGGTGTCGACCTCGCGAGCCTGTGTGCCGCGACCCGCACCCCGCACTGGCGGGTCGAGTCGCTGCCCGAGCTCGAGCAGGCGCTGGCCTCTCCCAACGGCGGCATCGAGGTGGTCGAGGTGCGGGTCCGCCGCGACAACCGCCGCGACCTGGACGCCCGCATCCGCGCACTCGGGCAACGATGATCAAGCCCCCGGCCCGTCAGTGCCTCAGGATCGCGACATGACGGTTGCCGTGGACACGTTCGTCAGCTTCGTGGACACGCTGGCCGACGCGCTCGACGACCACGACACCACCGGCGAGGAGCTCGCCCTGCGGATGCACTTCTCGCGGTACCACTTCGACCGGATGATCAAGTCGGTGGCCGGCGAGCCACCGCAGGCCTTCCGCCGGCGCATCCTGCTGGAGCGGGCGGCGTACCGGATGATCTCGACCAAGGCGCCGCTCATCGACATCGCGGTCGAGGCGGGCTACGGCTCGCACGAAGCGTTCACCCGCGCCTTCAAGCAGGCGTACGGCGCCCCACCGGCGGCCTGGCGCAAGAAGCCGGGGCACCTGCAGATCGCGGCGCCCAGCGGCGTCCACTTCCACCCACCCGGCGGCCTCCGGCTGCCCGCACGAGACAAGGTCGATCCCATGGAGCTGCTGTCGCGGATGGTCGAGCACCACATCTGGCTCACCGGCGAGATGGTGCGGGTGGCCGAACGCCTGACCGACGCACAGCTCGACGAGGTGATCCACGTCGAGGTCGACGACGACGAGCAGACCATCCGCTCCCTGCTCAGCCGGCTGATCGGCCAGATGGGCATGTGGAACGCCGCGATGGCCACCCGTGACTACGACTGGTCGGTGGAGGAGCACGAGTCGCTGAGCTCGATGCGCGAGCGGCTGGCGATCGAAGGCCCGACGTACCTCTCCCACGTGCACGACGTCGTCGAGCACGGGCGCGTCGACGACACCTTCGTCGATGCGCTGTGCGAGCCGGCCGAGGTCTTCACCTACGGCGGGATGATCGCCCACGTGCTGACGTTCGCCGCCCACCGGCGCACCCTCGTGGTGCTGGCGTTCGGCAAGCACGGCTTCGAGGAGCTCGGCTGGGGCGACCCGATGCGCTGGGTCGCCGAGCCCGCCCGCTGACCCACACCGATTCGTCTGCGATCCACCGCGGGAAATCCCACAGCAAACCGCTGACGAATCGGTGTTGGCACGACGCGCGATGATGTGCCGGTGGAGATCGCGGTCCTGCTCGTCGGCCTCGCCGTGTTGGTGCTCACGTGCACGGCGCTCGCCGAGAAGATCGGGGTGCCGGCGCCGCTGCTGCTGATCGTGGTGGGCGTCGTCGCGTCGTACGTGCCGGGCGTGCCGGAGATCCACCTCGAGCCCGAGGTCGTCCTGTTCGGCTTGCTCCCGCCCTTGCTGTACGCCGCGGCGATCCAGACCTCGCTCGTGGACTTCAACGCAAACCGGCGCGCGATCTTGCTGCTCTCGGTCGGCCTGGTCATCTTCACGACCCTGGGCATCGCGGTGATCGTGCACGAGATCATCACCGACATCTCGTGGCCGGTCGCCCTCGCGATCGGCGCCGTCGTCGCCCCACCGGACGCCGTCGCGGCGACCGCGATCGCGCGCCGGATCGGACTGCCCCGTCGCATCGTGACGATCCTCGAGGGCGAGTCGCTGCTCAACGACGCTACGGCGCTGGTCGCGCTGCGCACGGCCATCGCCGCGATGTTGGTCGGGGTCGAGTACATGCACGTCGGCTGGGACTTCCTCATCGCGTCGGTCGGCGGCGTGCTCGTCGGCTTCGTGGTCTTCGTGATCGTTGCCAAGCTGCGCAAGCTGATCACCGACCCGGTGCTCGACGTCGCGATCTCGTTCGTCGTCCCCTTCGGCACCTACATCGCCGCCGAGAGGATCCACGCGTCCGGGGTGGTCGCGGTCGTCATCGCCGGGCTGCTGCTCGGCCACAAGGCCCCTATCGTGCAGACGGCCCAGTCGCGGATCGCGGAGCGGATGAACTGGCGCACGATCGCCTTCGTCCTGGAGAACACGGTCTTCCTGCTGATCGGTGCCCAGGCCCATTGGATCCTCGCGGACGTCGCCGACAGCACCTTGTCGACGCCGCGGATCGTCGCGGTCTGCGCGGCGACTCTGCTGGGCGCGATCGTGCTCCGCTTGGCGTGGGTGTTCGCCGCGCGCTACCTGCTGGTCCGCCCCGGGCCGGATCCCGAGACCGGCAAGAAGCCGCCGTGGCAGTACACGCTGATCCTCGGCTGGGCGGGCATGCGCGGCGTGGTCACGCTCGCGGCCGCCTTTGTGATCCCCGAGGACACCGAGCATCGCGAGGTGCTGTTCCTCATCGCGTTCACGGTGGTGGCCGGCACCCTGTTCATCCAGGGTTCGTCGCTGCCGTGGCTCGCCCGGCGCCTCAAGGTTCCCTCACCCGATCCGATGGAGGACGCGCTGGCCCGCGCGACCCTGCTTCAACAGGCATCCAAGGCCGGCTTCAAGGAGCTCAAGGATCTCGAGTACGAAGACCCGCACGGTGTCGGAGCCCTGATCAAGCAACGCATCGAGCAGCGCAACTTCGCCGCGTGGGAACGGTTGGGCACCCACTCCGAGCAGGAGTCGCCCAGCGAGCTCTACTCGCGGATCCGGCTGGCCATGCTCGACGCCGAACGCCGGCGGGTGCTGGAGATCCGCAGCACCGGCAACGTCCCTTCGTCGATCGTCAGCGAGGTGCTGGCGATGCTCGACGTGGAGGAGTCGATGATCGACATCGCATCGGCCGACCGCGCAGAGATCCGGGAGTCGGTCGTCGGCCGGCTTCGTGCGGGTGAGGTGTGTGCGGACCTCACCTCACACCCGGCCGTCGAGACCGTCGAGAACCCTGTCTGTGCTGCCTGCATCGAGGCCGGCACGACCTGGGTCTCGCTGCGCCAGTGCCTCGACTGCGGCAACGTCGCGTGCTGCGACTCCTCGGTGCTGCGGCACGCGACCGCACACTTCCGCGAGACGACCCACCCCGTCATGCAGTCGGCCGAGCCGGGCGAGGACTGGCGGTGGTGCTATGTGCACCACCTGACGGCCTGACTTCTCAGGTCGTCAGGGCGTCGGCGGCGTCTTGGGCTGCTCAGGCTGCTCAGGTTGCTCGGGCTCGGTCGGCAGCACCTGGGTCTCGGTCGCCGGCGGCGCGTCGGGCGGCACTGGCGGAGCCATCGGGGCGGGCGGTGCGTCGGCCACGGGTGGTGGCTCCGGCGGGGCCATCGGCGGCGGGGGCGCCGGAGCCGGAGGAGCCGGAGGAGGCGGGGGCGGCGGCGGAGGTGTGGCCGGCGCGGGTGGCGGCGGTGGCGGGGGAGGAGGCGGAGGTGGGGGCGGAGGCGCGGTGACGAGCCGGAACGCGGGCAGCGCGCCGCGCTGCTCCTGCGCGTAGAGCAGGTTGACCAGCCGCTGCCGGTCGGCTTCGTCGATCGGGCGACCGGTCGTGGTCAGGTAGGCCAGCATCCCGAGGTCGCGATAGGCCTGCTCGCTGTCGCGGACTTCGTTGGTGGCAAAGCTGGCCTTGAGGTCCTCGGCCGCTTCCTTGGCCCTGTCCATGAAACCCATGCGCCGACTCTAGGGGCCGCGCCGACCGGGGTGAAGAAGTTTCGGGGGAGAGCCAGGGTCAGCCCGTCAGGGTGTGCACGGCGAGGGCAGCGATGACCAGGCCGGACACCACGCCGGTCACCAGGCGGCCCCGGTCGCTGGTGATCGAGCGGCCCAGCACCGACCCGACGACGGCCAACGCGAGCTGCCACGACGCACTGGCCACGAACGCCGCCGCGACGAACACCAGCCCCTGCGCCCACCCGTCGGTCAGGTCCGGGTTGCCCAGGACGACCGCCGCGAAGTAGACGACCGTGGTCGGGTTGACCACCGTGATCGCCACGAAGGCGGTGAACGCCTGCCAAGCATGTAGATGCCGCTTTTCGGCTGGCGGGCTTCCTGCGCGGCGCCAGGCGTGCAGGACCGTCAGGACCGCGATCGCCAGCAACACAAGGGCGGACGCCACGCGCAACCCGTCGGCGTACGGCTCGATGATGCCGGCGATGGCGGCTCCTCCGACCACGGCGAGCGCGGCGTACCCGCCGTCGACCGTGGCTACGCCGAGCGCGGCCGAGGATCCGACGAGCAGCGACGTGCGGGCCGTGAGCGCGACCAGCAGCGCACCGACGGCGCCGATCGGGATGGCGATCGCCCAGCCGGTGACGAGACCGGCCAGGACCACCTCGCGCATGCGTCGGATTGTCGCGGCCGACAGTCGCTGCCCGCCAGCCGAATAGTGTGGTGATCATGCGGATCACCAAGCTCGGGCACTCGTGCGTGCGCATCGAGCACGACGGCCACACCCTCGTGATCGACCCCGGGATGTTCACCGAAGCCGACGCGGTGGACGGCGTCGACGCGGTGCTGATCACCCACGAGCACCCCGACCACTACCTGCCCGACCACCTCGCGCGCACCGACGCGCCGGTGTTCACCATCGACGCCGTCGCCCGCCGGATCGCCGAGGACGCCCCAGACATCTCCGAGCGCGTCACCGTGGTCGCGCCGGGGGAGTCCTTCGAGGCGGCCGGCCTGCCGGTGCGCGCGGTCGGCGAGCTGCACGCCGTCATCCACCCCGACCTGCCGCGGTTCAACAACAGCGGTTACGTCGTCACGCTCGGGGACCAGCGCCTCTTCCACCCGGGCGACGCACTCACCCCGCCCGACGAGCCGGTCGACGTACTGTGCGTGGTGGTCTCGGCGCCGTGGATGAAGGCCTCCGACGCGGTCGACTTCGCCCGGCTCGTCGGCGCCCCGCGCAACCTCGCCATCCACGACCGGATCTACTCCGACGCCGGACTCGGCATCGTCGACGGCCACCTCGGCCGCCTGCTTCCGGAGTCGCAGTCCTACGTCCGCCTGGCCGACGGCGCCGATCTCTGAGGTCGTGTGCCGAGGTGGTCGCTCCAGCAGTCACCTGAGCACACGACCTACATTGGCCGCTGTCTAGAACCCGATCAGCGCGTCCCGAACCGGCAGGAACTTGGCCTGCGCCTCGGCCAGCTCGGCCTGTGGGTCGGAGTCGGCGACGATGCCGCAGCCGGCGAAGAGCCGCACGGTGTCACCGTCGATCTCGGCCGAGCGCAGGGCCAGGCCCCATTCGCCGTCGCCGTCGGCGTCCATCCACCCGACCGGGCCGGCGTAGCGGCCGCGGGCCATGCCCTCGATCTCGGCGATCAGCGCGATGGCGACCGAGGTCGGGGTGCCGCCGACGGCCGCACTCGGGTGGAGCGAGGCGGCCAGCTCGAGAGAGGAGACCGTGGCTGCGTCGTGCACCACGCCGGCGACGTCGGTGGCAAGGTGCATCACGTTGGGCAGGTGCAGCACGAAGGGCGCCTCGGGCACGTTCATCGACGAGCAGTGCGGCTCGAGCGCCTCGGCGACCGAGCGGACGGCGTACTCGTGCTCCTCGAGGTCCTTCGACGAGCGCGCGAGCGTGGCGGCCAGCGCGAGGTCGCGGTCGTCGTCACCCGTACGACGGATGGTGCCGGCCAGCACCCGTGACGTCACGAGACCGCGCTCCCGGCGCACCAACATCTCGGGGGTCGCCCCGAAAAGGCTGTCGACGTGGAAGGTCCAGCACATCGGATAGGTCTCGCTGAGCCGCTGCAGCGGCCAGCGGACGTCGACCGGTACGTCGCTCGTGGCCACCAGGTCGCGGGCCAGCACGACCTTCTCGAGGTTGCCTGCGCTGATCCGCGAGACCGCCTCGGCCACCACGCTCATCCAGCGTTCGCTGTCGAGGGCGCCGTCGGCGAAGCTCACGTCGACGGGTGCCGCAGGCGGCTCGACCGCCCGCAGCGTGGGCGTCGCGATGCTGCCGCGGCCGATGGTCGTCAGCCAGGTCGTGTCGCCGCGGCGACCGACCACGATCTCGGGGACGACCATCATCGACTCGCCGGGTTCGTCGGCGAAGGCGAAGCTGCCGAAGCACACCAGACCGGTGCCGGGCTCGCCGACCTCATCACGAACGACCGCGCGGCTGGTCGTCTCGAGCCACCACTTGTCGGCGTCGGCGAAGCGGGTGCTGCCCGAGGTCCGCACCTCGGCGGCCACGCCCCAGCCGACCATGCCCTCACCGCGGCGGAGCCAGGCCACTGGGTCCTGCAGCGGCAGGAGGTCGAGGAGCTCGGCCTGGTCGAGGTCGAGGGCGACAGTCCTGACGACGAGCGGTTCGGAACCGACGCCCTCGGCGGCGTCGGATGAGAGGCTGCTCGACACGCTGGAGACCCTACTCGGCGGCATCGCGCCGACCTGTCTCAGGACCAGTACACGACCACGGCGTCGCCGACGTGCACCTGCGAGAACAACCACTTGACGCCGTCGTAGTCACGGATGTTGACGCATCCGTGCGAGGCGCCGTAGTAGCCCACGGTGGCGAAGTCGGAGGAGTAGTGCACGGCCTGGCCGCCGGAGAAGAACATCGCGTAGGGCATCTCGGAGCCATAGAGCTGGGAGACGTGGTCGGCGTTCATGAAGTAGACGTGGAAGAGCCCCTCGCGCGTCGGGGTGTCGTTGAGGGTCGAGCCGAACCTCGCATCCAGAGTCAGCTGCACCTTGCCGTCGATCACCCAACGCACGGTGCGACTGGTCTTGTCGATGCAGAGCACCCGCCCCGTGCGGCAGCGCGCGTCGAGCTCGCCGGGCTTCGGCTCGATGTTGAACATCTCTTCGTGGCTCGGCGTGACCGTCATCGCGTGCAGCCGGTCCATCGTGCGCTGGTCGATCTTGCCGGTCACCGGGATGCCGCGCTTGGCCTGGAAGCCGCGCACCGCCTGCACGGTCGCCGGGTCATAGGTGCCGGTGACGTCGCCGTAGATCCAGGCGATCTGCTTGAGGCGGGCCTGCGCGTCGCGGACGTCGTCGCCCTCGGCGCCGGCCGCGAGGATCGCCGGGCCGGCGTGGAAGATGTTGAACATCGCGTCGTGGCTGGGCGTCTTCGTCATCGCCTTGAGCCGGCGCCAGCTGCGGCGGTCGAGTACTCCGGTCCCCTTGAGGCCGCGCTTGACCTGGAAGCCCTGCACGGCCTCCTTGGTCAGCGGGTCGTAGCGCCCGGTCGTGGCCTCGGGCAGCCAGGCCAGCTGGAAGAGCCGCACCTGCAGCTCGCGCACCTGCTCGCCGCTGTCACCCGGCTTCAGCACCACGTCGGGCAGGGTCGAGGTCGGCGCGGTCGTCGGGTCCGAGGTCGGTGCCTTGCTCGGTTCCTCCGTGACGGTCGGGCTCGCCTCGGCTGTTGGCGCCGCGGACGGCGACGGGGCCGGGATGTCGGTCCCGTGCTGGGCCCGCGAGGGCTGGGCGTTGCGCGGTGCCAGCTCGGGGCTGGCGGACGCACCGTTCTGCACGGCCGTCCCCACGCCGTACGCCGCGGCGAGCGCGAGCAGCGAGGTGATGCCGGCGGTCGCGACGACGCGCGTCCATCTCATGGAGGGTGCCTCTCTCGGTCGGGCGGGAACGGGGAAGTAGCCCGACTCGCCAATGGTGACGTGGAGGAGACGGCGAACCCGTGCATTTGGTTGCCGTGGCGTCGGCGTGGCGCGCGCGTCGTGACCGGATCGTTGTCGACGCAGCGCTCCGCCTACGCTCCTCACGTGGCCCGGGCAGACCTCGACAAGCAACCGACCGACGTACGTCGCATGTTCGACGCGGTCGCCCGGCGCTACGACCTGACCAACGACGTCTTGTCGATGGGGCAGGACCGACGCTGGCGCCGAGCGGTCTTCGACGCGGTCGGCGCCGGGGTGGGCGACGTGGTCCTCGACCTCGCGGCGGGCACCGGGACGTCGAGCGAGCCCTTTGCCGCAGCGGGCGCGACGGTCGTGCCCTGCGACTTCTCGCTGGGGATGCTGCAGGTGGGCAAGCAGGCCCGCCCGGGCCTGCCCTTCACGGCCGGTGACGCGACGCAGCTGCCATTCCCCGACGACACCTTCGACGCGGTCACGATCTCGTTCGGGCTACGCAACGTCGTCGACCCGGCGGCAGGGCTGACGGAGATGCGGCGGGTCACTCGGCCGGGCGGCCGGCTGGTGGTCTGCGAGTTCAGCCACCCGACGTACGCGCCCTGGCGCACGGTCTATCTCGAGTACCTGATGAAGGCGCTGCCTACGATCGCCCGGGGCGTCTCTTCCTCACCCGATGCCTACGTCTACCTCGCCGAGTCCATCCGGGCCTGGCCCGACCAGGCCGGCCTGGCCGCCCTCCTGACCGCTGCCGGCTGGCACGACACCCAGTGGCGCAACCTGTCTGGCGGGATCGTCGCGCTGCATCGCGCCACCGCGTGACCGCCCTGCAAAATTCCCGATTTCATGTAACGCGGTGTTCGGTGGGCTTCCTCCGCGGCCCAACCCTGGGGAGGTCACTCGGACACCGCGTTACAAGCGCCGCCGGCCGCGATTTAGCACACGCGACCGTTGGCTAAATGCCCAGGTCAGGGCCGGTATGGCGGGCGTGGACCCTGGGGTGACCTTGCCTGGTTCGGAGTCCTAGACTGTGCAACGGCGCCGCTCGTGAACCTGTTCACAAAGTCACAATCTCGTGATCCGGGCCACAGCCGGGCACCTGCCCGACGCGAGCACGGCGCTGACGATCGTGGAAGGGACGCAGGGCATGGAGCTCTACACGCCGATCCTGGCGTTGGCCCTCCTGGCGACCGGGTTCGCGGTGTTCTCCGTGATCATGAGCTCGCTGGTCGGCCCCAAGCGCTACAACCGCGCCAAGCTCGACTCCTACGAGTGCGGCATCGAGCCGACCCCACAGCCCGTCGGCGGCGGCCGGTTCCCGGTGAAGTACTTCATCACCGCGATGCTCTTCATCGTCTTCGACATCGAGATCGTGTTCCTCTACCCCTGGGCCGTGCGCTTCGACGCGCTGAAGTTCTTCGGGCTGGCCGAGATGGTCATCTTCATCGCCACCGTGTTCGTCGCCTACATCTACGTATGGCGCCGCGGCGGCCTGGAATGGGACTGAGGCGCTAGATGGGCATCGAGGAGAAGCTCCCCAGCGGTGTGCTGCTGACGACCGTCGAAGGCGTCGCCGGCTACATGCGCAAGGCGTCGTTCTGGCCGGCCACCTTCGGTCTGGCTTGCTGCGCCATCGAGATGATGACGAGCGGCGGTCCCAAGTACGACCTGGCCCGCTTCGGCATGGAGGTCTTCCGCGCCAGCCCGCGTCAGGCCGACCTGATGATCGTCGCCGGCCGGGTGAGCCAGAAGATGGCGCCGGTGCTGCGCCAGATCTACGACCAGATGCCCGACCCCAAGTGGGTGCTCGCGATGGGCGTCTGCGCCAGCTCCGGCGGCATGTTCAACAACTACGCCATCGTCCAGGGCGTCGACCACGTCGTGCCCGTCGACATGTACCTACCCGGCTGCCCGCCCCGGCCCGAGATGCTCATCGACGCGATCCTCAAGCTCCACGACCAGGTGCAGCACGCCAAGCTCGGCAGCAACCGCCTCGCCGAGATCGAGACGCTCGAGGCCAACGCGCTCAAGGCGCTGCCGACAGGTGACCGCACGGGGCTGCTGCGATGACCGACGACAACACCCAGGACCCGTCCCGCGACGTCGTCGCCCCAGGTACGACGGTCGAGCAGGCGGTCGGCGTACGTCGCGGCATGTTCGGCGCAGAGGGCACCGGCGACACCAGCGGCTACGGCGGCCTGGTCGCGCCGATCGTCTTCCCCGGCGCCGCGCAACGCCCCTACGGCGGCTGGTTCGACGAAGTGGCCGACTCACTGGAAGCAACCATGGGACTCGACCGGGTCGTCATCGACCGTGGCGAGATCACCTTCCACGTCCGCCGCGAGGACCTGCCCGCCGTGGCCAAGACCCTGCGTGACGACCAGCGCTTCGAGTTCTGCTCCGGTGTGAGCGGCGTGCACTACCCCGACGACAAGGGCCGCGAGCTGCACGCCGTCTACCACCTGCTCTCGATGACCTACAACCGCCGGCTCCGCGTCGAGGTCACCGCCCCCGACGCCGACCCGCACATCCCGAGCATCGTCGACGTCTACCCGACCAACGACTGGCACGAGCGCGAGACCTACGACATGTTCGGCATCATCTTCGACGGCCACCCATCCCTGACCCGGATCCTGATGCCCGACGACTGGCCCGGCCACCCGCAGCGCAAGGACTACCCCCTCGGGGGCATCCCCGTGGAGTACAAGGGCGGCTCCATCCCGCCCCCCGACGAGCGGAGGTCCTACTCATGACCCAGGACATCTACGCCGGCCCCACTGACACGACAGAGGGACGCGTCTTCACCGTCACCGGCCAGGACTGGGACTCCATCACCCAGGACCTCGGGGAGGAGGGTGTGGAGGAGCGGATCGTCGTCAACATGGGTCCGCAGCACCCCTCGACCCACGGCGTGCTCCGGCTGATCCTCGAGCTCGAGGGCGAGACGGTGACCGAGGCCCGCTGCGGCATCGGCTACCTGCACACCGGCATCGAGAAGAACATGGAGTACCGCTCCTGGGTGCAGGGCACCACCTTCTGCACCCGGATGGACTACCTGAGCCCGTTCTACAACGAGGCGACCTACGCCCTGGGCGTCGAGCGGCTCCTCGGCATCACCGACGACATCCCCGAGAAGGCGGATGTCATGCGGGTCCTGCTCATGGAGCTCAACCGGATCTCCTCCCACCTGGTCTGCATCGCCACCGGCGGCATGGAGATCGGCGCGCTGACCGTGATGACGATCGGCTTCCGCGAGCGCGAGCTCGTGCTCGACCTCTTCGAGCTGATCACCGGCCTGCGCATGAACCACGCGTTCATCCGCCCCGGTGGCGTCGCCCAGGACCTGCCCCGCGGCGCGCTCGACGAGATCAAGAACTTCGTCACCCTGATGAAGAAGCGCCTCCCCGAGTACGCCGCCCTGTGCAACGCCAACCCGATCTTCAAGGCCCGCCTCGAGGACGTCGGGCACCTCGACCTCGCGGGCTGCCTGGCGCTAGGCCTGAGCGGCCCGCCGCTGCGCAGCACCGGCTACGCCTGGGACCTGCGCAAGACCGAGCCCTACTGCGGCTACGAGGACTACGAGTTCGACGTACAGACCTGGGACACCTGCGACGCCTACGGCCGCTTCCGCATCCGCCTCAACGAGATGTGGGAGTCGCTGCGCATCGTCGAGCAGGCCGCCCACCGCCTCGGCCAGCTCGAGGGCGCGCCCGTCATGGTCGCCGACAAGAAGATCGCGTGGCCCAGCCAGCTGGCCATCGGCAGCGACGGCATGGGCAACAGCCTCGACCACATCCGCCACATCATGGGCGAGTCGATGGAGGCCCTGATCCACCACTTCAAGCTGGTGACAGAGGGGTTCCGCGTGCCGCCCGGACAGGCCTACGTGCCGGTGGAGTCGCCGCGCGGAGAGCTCGGCGCCCACGTCGTCTCCGACGGCGGCACCCGGCCGTTCCGCGCCCACTTCCGCGACCCGTCGTTCACCAACCTCCAGGCCACCAGCGTGATGAGCGAGGGTGGCATGGTCGCCGACGTGATCGTGGCCATCGCCAGCATCGACCCCGTGATGGGAGGAGTCGACCGGTGACCACGTCCGTCGACGAGAAGACCTACGCCGAGCTGCAGGAGATCGCGGCCCGCTATCCCGAGGCACGCTCGGGCCTGCTGCCGATGCTGCACCTCGTGCAGGCCGCGCACGGCCGGATCACTCCCGAGGGCATCGAGGCGTGCGCCGACATCCTCGGCATCAGCGCCGCCGACGTCAGCGGTGTGGCGACGTTCTACACGATGTACAAGCGGCGCCCGGTCGGCGACTACCACGTCGGTGTGTGCACCAACACGCTGTGCGCGGTGATGGGCGGCGACGTCATCTTCGAGCGGCTCAAGGACCACCTCGACGTCGGAAACGACGAGACCACCGAGGACGGCAAGGTCACCCTCGAGCACATCGAGTGCAACGCCGCCTGCGACTACGCCCCGGTGATGATGGTCAACTGGGAGTTCATGGACAACATGACCCCCCAGCTGGCCACGGAGCTGGTCGACGACCTGCGCTCCGGCGCCGAGGTGCACTCCACCCGCGGCCCGCGGGTGGTCACCTGGCGGGAGGCCGAGCGGGTGCTCGCGGGCTTCCCCGACGGGCTCGCCAACGACGGACCGGCCGCCGGGCACGCGTCGCTGGTCGGCCTCGCCATCGCCCGGGAGAACGGCTGGACCGCGCCGCGCCCCGACGGTGGCAACAAGGCCGCCGCCCAACCCGACACCAAGACCGAGGCCGCTGAGCAGGCCGACACCGGCCGGGCCGAGACCGAGACCAAGGCCGAGGAAGGTCAGAAGTGACCGACACCCTCACCCCGGTCCTCACCGACAACTGGGACGCCGATCGCGCCTGGACGCTGGCGTCGTACGAGGACTTCGGCGGCTACAAGGCACTCAAGAAGGCGCTCGGCATGGACCCCGACGCGATCATCACCGAGGTCAAGGAGTCGGGCCTGCGCGGTCGCGGCGGCGCCGGGTTCCCCACCGGCATGAAGTGGAGCTTCATCCCGCAGGACAACCCCAAGCCCAAGTACCTCGTCGTCAACGCCGACGAGTCCGAGCCGGGCACCTGCAAGGACATCCCCCTGATGATGGCCAGCCCGCACACGCTGCTCGAAGGCGTCATCATCAGCTCCTTCGCCATCCGCGCCAACAAGGCGTTCATCTACATCCGCGGTGAGGTCCTCCACGTGATCCGCCGGATGCAGGCCGCGGTCGACGAGGCGTACGCCGCCGGCCATCTCGGCAGCGACATCCACGGCTCCGGCTTCGACCTCGACGTCGTGGTGCACGCAGGCGCCGGCGCCTACATCTGCGGCGAGGAGACCGCCCTGCTCGAGGGTCTCGAGGGACGCCGCGGCCAGCCCCGGCTGCGGCCGCCGTTCCCGGCCGTCGCCGGCCTCTACGCCAGCCCGACGGTGATCAACAACGTCGAGTCGATCGCGTCGGTGCCCAGCATCATCGAGCACGGCCACGCGTGGTTCGCCTCGATGGGCACCGAGAAGTCCAAGGGCTACGGCATCTTCTCGCTCTCGGGCCACGTCACCAGCCCGGGCCAGTACGAAGCCCCGCTCGGCATCACCCTGCGCGAGCTCATCGACCTGGCCGGCGGCATCCGCGAGGGCCACCAGCTGAAGTTCTGGACCCCCGGCGGCTCCAGCACCCCGCTGCTCACCGACGAGCACCTCGACGTCCCGCTCGACTTCGAGGGGGTCGGCGCGGCCGGCTCGATGCTCGGCACCCGCGCGCTGCAGCTCTTCGACGACACCACCTGCGTGGTGCGGGCGGTGCTGCGGTGGACCGAGTTCTACAAGCACGAGTCGTGCGGCAAGTGCACGCCGTGCCGCGAGGGCACCTGGTGGCTGGTGCAGATGCTGGCCAAGCTGGAGAAGGGCCAGGGCAGCGAGGCCGACCTCGAGATCCTGCTCGACCAGTGCGACAACATCACCGGCCGGTCGTTCTGCGCGCTGGCCGACGGGGCGACCGCACCGATCACCAGCTCGATCCAGTTCTTCCGCGACGAATACATCGCGCACCTGACCCAGGGTGGCTGCCCGTTCGACCCGGCCGCCTCGACCCTGTTCGCCCCCGCAGGAGCTTCCGCATGACTCAGGCCCCAGAGAAGAACGCCGAGAAGACCGACCTGGTCAACCTCACCATCGACGGCATCGACGTCGCGGTCCCCAAGGACACCTTGCTCATCCGCGCGGCCGAAGAGGTCGGCGTACAGATCCCGCGGTTCTGCGACCACCCGCTGCTCGCGCCGGTCGGCGCCTGCCGTCAGTGCCTGGTCGACATCCCCGACGCCGGCAACGGCCGGCCGTTCCCCAAGCCGCAGGCCTCCTGCACCCTGCCGGTCGCCGAGGGCATGGTCGTCAACACCCAGGTCACCTCCGCCGTCGCCGAGAAGGCGCAGGAGGGGATCATGGAGTTCCTCCTGATCAACCACCCCCTCGACTGCCCCGTCTGCGACAAGGGCGGCGAGTGCCCGCTGCAGAACCAGGCGATGTCCAACGGTCGCGGCGAGTCCCGCTTCGCGGCCACGGGCGGCGTCAAGCGCACCTTCCCCAAGCCGATCAACATCTCGGCCCAGGTGCTGCTCGACCGCGAGCGCTGCGTGCTGTGCGCGCGCTGCACCCGCTTCTCCGAGGAGATCGCCGGCGACCCGTTCATCGCGCTCCTCGAGCGCGGCGCGCTCCAGCAGGTCGGCATCTACGAGAAGGAACCCTTCGAGTCCTACTTCTCGGGCAACACGATCCAGATCTGCCCGGTCGGCGCGCTGACCTCGGCTGAGTACCGCTTCCGGGCCCGCCCCTTCGACCTCGTCTCGACCCCGTCGGTCGCCGAGCACGACGCCTGTGGCGCCGCGATCCGGGTCGACCACCGGCGCGGCAAGGTGATGCGCCGCCTCTCCGGCAACGACCCCGAGGTCAACGAGGAGTGGATCACCGACAAGGACCGCTTCGCGTTCCACTACGCCACCGCCCCCGACCGGATCACCTATCCGCAGGTGCGCGATGACGACGGCTCGCTGCGTCCCGCGTCGTGGCCCGAGGCCTTCGCCGTCGCCGCCCGTGGTCTCGCCGACGCCGGCGCATCCGCCGTGCTGACCGGCGGCCGGGTCACGGCCGAGGACGGCTACGCCTACAGCAAGTTCGCCCGGGTCGCACTCGAGACCAACGACATCGACTTCCGGGCCCGCCCGCTCTCGGCCGAGGAGGCCTCCTTCCTCGCGGGCGAGGTCGTGCTGCGCCAGGCGGCGACGTACGCCGACCTCGACGCTGCCACGACGGTCGTGCTCGCCGGGCTCGAGCCCGAGGACGAGGCCGGCACGCTCTTCCTGCGGCTGCGCAAGGCCACCCAGCGCGGCCGGGCGCCGCTGCGCGTGGTCTCGATCGCGCCCTTCACCTCGCGCGGCCTGGACAAGCTCGGCGGCCAGCTCGTCGCCACCCGTCCCGGTGCCGAGGCCGCCGCGCTCGACTCCCTGCTCGGCCACGGCGACTACGGCGTCGACACCACCGCCGTGATCCTGGTCGGCGAGCGGCTGGCCACCTCGCCCGGTGCGCTGAGCGCGGCGGCCACCCTGGCCGCCAAGACCGGCGCCAAGCTCGCCTGGGTGCCGCGACGTGCCGGTGACCGCGGTGCGGTCGAGACCGGCTGCCTGCCGGGGCTGCTGCCGGGTGGGCGTCCCGTCGTCGACGCGGCGGCCCGGGTCGACGCCGGCGCCATCTGGGGTGTCGACACACTGCCCGAGACCGTCGGCCGCGACGCCGACCAGATCGTCGCGGCGCTGGCTGCCGGCGAGCTCGGTGGCCTGGTCGTCGGCGGCGTCGACCCCGACGACACGGCCGACCCGGCTGCCTTCCGTGCGGCCCTGGACGCGGCGTCGTTCGTCGTCTCCCTCGAGCTGCGCGAGACCGACGTGACCAGGGTCGCCGACGTGGTCTTCCCCGTCGCGCCTGTCAGCGACAAGGCCGGCATGTTCGTCACCTGGGAGGGCCGGCCCCGCACCTTCGAGGCGGTCTTCACCATCCCGTCGTCGCTCCCCGACCTGCGCATCCTCGCCGGCATCGCCGAAGAGCTCGGTCACTCCTTGGGGTTCCGCAGCGTCGCCGAGGCGCGCGCCGAGATGGAGGAGATGGGCCCGTGGGACGGCGAGCGCGCCGTGCACAACGCGGCCGACTGGACCGACCATGACGTCTCCGACCCCGGCGTCACCCTGCTCGCCAGCTGGAAGCAGCTGATCGACCTCGGCTCGATGCAGGACGGCGACGACAACCTGCGCGCCACCGCCCGCATGCCCGTTGCCCGGGTCAGCGCCACCATGTACGACGCCCTGGGCCCCAGCGTCACCGTCACCGGCGCGCGCGGCTCGGTCACCCTGCCGACCGTGATCGCCGACCTGCCCGACGGCGTGGTCTGGCTGCCGGGCAACTCCACCGGCCGCGGCCTGCTGGCCGACGTGGGCGTGCCAGGCACTGCCGTGACCCTGAAGGGAGCGGAATGATCTCGCTGCTGGCCACCGCAGAGCCGATCGACAACCCGACGCTCGCCGACTTCGGCCACGACCCGTGGTGGCTGATCATCATCAAGGCCGTCCTGATCTTCTTGGTCCTGGTCCTGCTCACGCTCTTCAACATCTGGTGGGAGCGCCGGGTCGTCGCCCGCATGCAGCACCGCATCGGCCCCAACGTGCACGGCCCGTTCGGCCTGCTGCAGTCGCTGGCCGACGGCGTGAAGCTGGCGCTGAAGGAAGACATCATCCCCAAGGCCGCCGACAAGTGGGTGTTCCTGCTCGCGCCGGTGATTGCCACGGTGCCGGCGTTCATCACCTTCGCGGTGATCCCCTTCGGGCCGGTCGTCGACGTGCCGTTCACCGACATCGAGACCCCGCTGCAGCTGACCGACCTGCCGGTGGCAGTGCTCTTCGTGATGGCCGTCGCCGCGATCGGCATCTACGGCATCGTGCTCGGCGGCTGGTCGAGCGGGTCGACCTACTCGCTCCTCGGCGGGCTCCGCTCCAGCGCGCAGATGATCTCCTACGAGGTCGCCATGGGCCTCGCGCTCGTCGCCGTCTTCCTCTACGCCGGCTCGCTGTCGACCTCGCAGATCGTGGCCGCCCAGGACGACCTGTGGTTCGGCCTGATCCTGCTGCCGTCGTTCGTGATCTACACGATCTCCATGGTCGGCGAGACCAACCGCGCGCCGTTCGACCTCCCCGAGGCCGAGGGCGAGCTGGTCGGCGGCTTCCACACGGAGTACTCGTCGCTGAAGTTCGCGCTGTTCTTCCTGGCCGAGTACATCAACATGGCCACCGTCTCGGCGCTGGCCACCACGCTCTTCCTGGGCGGCTGGCACGCGCCCTGGGGCATCGTGAACAT
>CAVYMY010000011.1:0-93946 GCA_963769755.1 uncultured Actinomycetota bacterium | reverse complement strand
GTCATGCGACGTGCTCCTCTCCGGCATAGGCCTGCGCCGACGGGCTGAGCCGCCCAACGATCGCCGGGGCCTCCCGCACCAGCTCGTCGTCATCGATGGCCTCGACCATGAACAGGGCGAAGTCCACGCGTCGGGTCAGGTTGCTGGCCAGGGCGGGATCACCGACGTGGCGGCGCCAGATCGGGAGTCCCTGGGTCTCGCCCTCTTCGACGTCACTGCAGCGCACGACGGTCCACCGACGGTCGCTGGCGAAGATCCTCCGGCATGCCTCGACCTGGTCGTCGAGGTCGACCTTCCGTGCCAGCTTGGCCAGGCGCCCGAAGACGGCGACGAACGCGCGCAGCTTCCATGGGTAGACGTCCTGGCCGTCGCGGCTGATGTGCCAGCCGCAGGAGAAGACCAGACGCGCGTCGGGCTCCGCGAGGTCGAGCACCGCCTTGGCGGTGCCGGAGGCGTAGTGCTGCACCCCCCACGGCACCAGCACGGTCAACACCGCATCGCACTCGGCCACGGCGCGGGCGATGACGTCGCGGTCGTCGGTCCTCCCCGGCACCACGGTGATGAGCTCGCCGAACTCGGCAAGCTTTCCCACACTCTGCTCCCGGCAGACACCGACGACCCGGTCCCCGCGGTCCAGACAGTGGCGCACCAAATAGCGGCCCAGCTTTCCGGATGCGCCCACCACGCAGACCTTCCGGGGGTTGGTCGTGCTTCTCCGGCTGACCGGTGGGGGGTGGGGTCGTCATTCGGCGCTCACGGCCCGGGCGGTGTCGCGGAGGAGGACGAGGCCGGCCCAGATGTACCAGGCGATGAAGCCGAGGCCAAAGATGGCGGCGGCGTCCGCCAGCTGCGGGACGAGGGTCACCGTGCCGGCGATACCGACGATCACACCGAGCACGGCGAGTCCCCGCGGCAGTGCCGAGCTGCGGAGGGCAGCGATGCTGGCCAGCAGCACCCACAGCGCGCCGACGATCTCGATGCCGCCGCCGAGAGCGTCTTGGACGACACTGACCGCAGACCAGGTGGAGACCGCCTCGGCGCGGTCGGTGGCGGCGAGCTCGACGGCGGCGCGCTGGCCGACCAGCGCGACCATCCCACCGGCCAGCACCAAGCCCGCCCAGATCAGCCCGAACGCGGTGGTGGTCCGGGCGAGTGTCGGGGTCCGGTCCTCGAGGCGGTCATGGATGCCGAGGACGAGGACGACCAGGGCCGCACCCGCGACCAGGTAGAGCACCAGGTACCACGCGTACAGGACGGCCTGGTGGTCGAGCAGGAAGGCCAGCGACTCGGCGGGATCGTCCTGCGCGTCGATAAAGCCCTCCGGTGCCAGGTAGGCCGCCGCGACCCCGAAGCCGACCACGTAGGTGAACGCTTCCACCAGCGAGGCCCAGCCGCCGGCTTGCTGCGATGCCCGAGGACGGGGCGTCGATGTCGTCACCGCGCCCCGTGCGGTATCGGTCTGCTCTGAAGTGGTCATGGGGTCCCTCCGATTCCGGATGCCGATCGCGCGGCGCTCAGCCGCGTACTCCGAGTCTTGAAGACGTTGCGCAGGCTTGCCCATCCGGTCGGCACCCCAAATTTCAGGCTGCTGATGGCTCCGCGGTGCCGCGCACGCATGGGGTGTGGACTGCATTGCGTGGCGCCATGGGTTGAGCGAGGCTGGAGCATGGCCGCTTCGCTGATGCGCCCGGAGATGGGCATGGAAGGGCACCGGTCGGACTGGGTGCGCCCGGCTTGGTGGAACCTCTCGCTCTACGCACGCGTGGTCCTGGTCAACAGCACCGTGCTGCTCCTGGCCGTGCTGGCGCTGGTCGTCACACCCGCGACGGTGTCGTTCCCGATCGCGACCGAGCAGGGGCTGGTGCTGGCCGTGGGCGCCGTGGTCATCGCGGTCGCGAACGCCGTGGTGCTGCGGCTCAACTTCCGTGGACTGCGAGCCGTGGTACGTCGCATGGAGACCATCGACGTGCTCAAGCCCGAAGAACACCTGCCAGAGACCGGCGGCCCTGAAGCCAAGGCGCTCATCGCCGGCTTCAACACCATGCTGGAACGTCTCCAGAACGAACGGCGTACGAGCGCGCGCCGCACGCTCAGCGCCATCGAAGGTGAGCGCCGACGGATCGGCCGTGAGCTGCACGACGAGATCGGTCAGCGCCTGACCGGCACACTGCTGCAGCTGCAGCGACTGGCAGAGGATCTCCCCAAGCCCCTCAAGGCCGAGGTCGAATACATCCAAGAGCAACAGCGCGCAACGTTGGACGAGGTCGGTGCACTCGCCTGGCAGCTGCGCCCCGCCCTCTTGGACGATCTCGGTCTCCTCAGTGCCGTCGACGCCCTGACCGAGAGCATGAGCGAACCGACCGTCGCGAATCGAGACGACAATCCCCGAGGAGCTGCCACCCCTTGCTCCGGAACTCGAGCTGGTCGTCTACCGCGTCGCGCAAGAAGCCCTGACCAACGCGGTACGGCACTCAGGTGCCTCCCGCATCACGCTTGCCCTCGAAGCAGCCGCAGACCGGCTGACGCTACGGGTGACCGATGACGGCACCGGCTTCTCCGTCCCCGCCTCGGAGGGCCCCGGCATCCGCGGCATGCGCGAGCGAGCGCTCCTGGTCGGAGGCCGGCTACACATCGGCCCAGCCGCTGTTGCCCGACGACCTGGAAGGCGGGGCACCACCGTGCGGCTGGACTGCACAGACGTCAGCACGCTTGCCGGCCGATGACCGGTAACGGCGTGGCGCGAGTGCTGATCGCCGACGACCACGCCGTCGTCCGGGCAGGACTCAAAGCACTGATCGATCGGGAACCGGACCTCGAGGTCGTGGCCCAAGCTGAAGACGGACGGCAGGCACTGCAGTTGGGCCTCAGCGAGGACCTCGATCTCGCCATCCTCGACATCGCCATGCCGGGCATGACCGGCTTGCAGGCCACACGAGAGATCCGGCGAGGGCGTGAACTTCCGATCCTCATCCTCTCGATGTACGACCGCGAGCAGTACTTCTTCGAGGCGATCGCCGCGGGTGCGGCGGGATACGTGCTCAAGCGTCAGGTCGACCAGGACATCATCGAAGCGTGCCGAGCCGCTCTCCGCGGTGCGCCCTTCATCTACCCCAGTGCGCTCGGTGCCCTCGTGCGCAGATACCTCGCCTTGGTCGACCAAGGCCAAGTCACGGGGGCCGGACCGCTCACCCCTCGAGAGACCGAGGTCGTCAAGCTCATCGCGGAGGGACACAACTCCCAGGAGATCGCTGACATGTTGTGCATCAGCCTCAAGACGGTGGACCGGCACCGGACCAACGTCCTGGAGAAGCTCAACATGAACGATCGTGTCCAGGTCACCCGTTACGCCATCCGAACTGGCTTGGTCGAACCCTAGGTCCGGCCCCGGGACCACGCTGACCTTGAACCAAGACCAGACGGCCCGCGCCGCCTTGTATGCCCGTACCCAGGAAGCCGGAAACTTGCGGGGAGCTGCGGGCTGACATCGGGGATCCGATCGATCTCTCGACAGAATCCGCGTCGGAGACGTCGCAAGGGCAGGTCCGAGACCGGTTGCACCATTCAGCTAAGACCGAGCATCTCCCCCTGTGGGACTCGCTCGCCAGGCAGTACCCGTGCTGCCGGTGTAGGCGACCGCGAGCCTGAACACGGCCCACAGGACACCCGTCACTGCGGTGGCGATCAGCGCGATACCGAGGTCGGGCTGGAACAGTCTGATGTTGGCCAACGGTGTGCCGAACAGGTTCGGCACCAGGTGCAGGATGACCCACGCTGCAGCAAGCGTGGTGAGCAGCGGGAACCACAGGCTGAACAGGCCGAAGACGCCCGACTTGGCGCGTATCGCGACACGGTGCCGCCACGCCCAGATCATGCTGAGCAAATAGACGAACGGCAGCAGCACCATAGAGACGAACAGGGTCTTCTGGGAGAGGCGCGACCCTTCGCCGTCGTAGTCGAGGCCCAACGCCGCGGCGGTGATGCTGTTGCGGAGCTGGGCCGTCTCACCGAACCCGACTCCGCTGCCCCCGTTGACCAGCACGACAACCCCCTTCTTCTCGGAGGGCATCATCGTGGCGAGCGTTTCATAGCCCGGGCTCGTTCCGGAGTGCCCGACGGTCCCGTTGCCCGAGTCCACGAACCAGCCCAGGCCGTAGAAGGGCGATGCTGCGCTGGCCGGCCGCATCATCAGGGACTTGCCTTCTGCGCTCAGCACATCGTCGTGGCCATTCATCATCGTCTGCAGGTAGCGCGCCAGATCGTTGGCGCTCGCGACGATCCCCCCTTGCGGGGCCGTGCCGCGCTGCGTGGTGTTCTCGGAAAACGGCTTCTCGGTGCCGAACCATGGTCTGTGCCCGGTTGCCATGGAGGGATGGACCTCACCGTCGGCGACGAAGCTGTTCTTCATGCCGATCGGTTCGAGGACGTGCTCTGCGACGTAGGTCTGGTAGTCCTTCCCGCTCACCACCTCGACCACGCGGCCCAGGATCTGGTAGTTCGTGTTCGAGTACTCCCACTCCTCGTCGGGTGCGTGGGCCGGGCTGAGCTCTGCAAGCTGGTCGACGCGGCGCGCAAGCTCGTCCGTCCCGCCGCTGCTGTCGGTGTGGGACGCGTTTCCCTGCAGTGTGGAATAGCCGCTGGTGTGGCTGAGGAGCTGGCGGACGGTGATGGCGCCGGCGGCCCGGTTCGAGAAGACGTCGAGATACTGGGACACCTCGGCGTCCAGTTGGATCTCACCTGCCTCGACCAGCTGCATGATGGACAGTGCGGTGAAGCTCTTGGAGATCGAGCCTGTGAGGAACGGGGTGTCCGGCGTGACGGCCTTCTCGCCGCCGAGCCTGACGACACCTCGCGCACCGGCCGACGTGATCTCCCCGTCGACCACGACGGCATAGGCCAGGCCCGGTGCGCCTGACGCAGGCATCTCCCTGTCGATGACATCGTCGATCGAGCCGCCCGGCGCGCTCATGGGCAGGACAACGCTCAAACCAAGGGCAGTCAGTGTGACAAGTGTCCGCACCGGGCCAGCCTCTCCAGGCTCATGCGCCCGACGCATCCGTGCCTAGGTGCAGGCGCAGCCGGCACCGTTGGGCGGGGGCTCACGACGGATGCCCGACCGAGGTCATGCTGTTCTCGCTGGCCTCTTCGACAGGTGTGGTCGGGACCGCACGCCGGCCGGTGGCCAGGAGCAGCAGCCAGACCGCGAAGCTCAGCTCGCCGATCACCGACGGCACCGCGACGAGGACGAGGAACAGGTCGGCGGATGCCTGGTAGTCGGACAGCAGCAGGTGCGCAACCGTGTCGAGGACGTACGCGGCTCCGGCGGCGATGAGCAGCCAGGCGATCCACCGTGGGCCACGCGCCTTGAACAGCAGCACGCCCAGCACCACGAGGTGGGCGCCGAAGGCGGCCAGGCCGGCGACCCAGGTGAATTCGAAGATCTGCAGGGCCAGCAGGACGGCTTCGTCGTTCGCTTCTCCGAGGGAGCCGGGGGTGCCAGTCAGCCACAGCGCGGCGTAGAGGAAGCCGAGCGCGGCCCCGAGCACGACGGTGTAGGTCAGCCGGAACCACGCCGCCAGCAGTGACAGATCGCGATGGACCGGGCGGAAGAGCACCCACAGCGCCCAGGCGACGACGACGTCGATCAAGAAGATGCCGAGAAAGGCCGCGGCGCCGAGGCGGAACGCGGTCTCGGACTCCCGCAGCGCGGCCGCGGTGCCCACGGCGTCGCCCGGCTGGAGCACCGGGCTGAGCGCGAGGAAGTTGGCGAAGCCGCCAAGGACGAAGAGGGCGAGGTAGCCTCCCGCCGCCCAACCGGCGGCGGTGCGGGAAGCGGTACTGGTCGTGCTGGCAGTGGTGGTGGCACTCATCGGTTGGCTCCTCATGTCGAGTGTCGGGTGTCGGGTGTGCCGGTCAGAGAGTGACGGCGACCTTGCCGCGGACGTGTCCGGTCGCGACGTGGTCGATCGCCTTGGCGGCCTCCCGAAGTTCGAAGGTGCGCTCGAGCACCGGACGCAACTGGCCCCGCTCGACCAACTGCGTGAGCTCAGCCATGTCCGTTGCGCTCTCCTTGCTGATCATGGAGGTGAGCCGTTGGCGGACGAACGGCGAGAGCGCGATCGCCGCCAGCTGGCGGTGGACACCTCCCAGCCAGCGGTCTCCTCCCTCGCCGCCGAGGATGACCAGGGTGCCGCGCTCGGCCAGCAGTCGGCGCAACTGCCTGAGCGGGCGACGGCCGGCGATGTCGAGGATGACGTCGTAGCGGGTGCCGTCGGCGAGGTCCTCGCGGGTGTAGTCGATGACCCTCGTGGCGCCTAGGGAGCGCACGAGGTCGGCCTTGGCGCCGCTTGCCACGCCGGTGACCTCGGCACCGTATGCGGTGGCGATCTGGACCGCATACGAACCGACGCCGCCGGAGGCACCGATCACCAGCACCTGGTCACCGGGCTTGACGCGTCCGGCGTCCCGAACCGCTTGCAGCGCCGTGAGCCCCGAGACGGGGAGCACGGCGGACTCCTCGAAGGACAGCCGGACCGGCTTGGGAGCAACGCGGCTCTGAGGGACCAGCGCCAGCTCGGCAAACGACCCGTCCGCGGTGCCCATGACCTCGTCGCCGACCGAGACATCGCTAACGTCCCCGCCGACCTCTGCCACTACGCCGGACACGTCACGACCCGGCACCGGATGCCTAGGACGGCGCAGGCCGAACATGAGGCGGACGGCGTATGGCTGTCCGGTCATCAGGTGCCAGGTGCCGCGGTCGACCCCTGCCGCCCGCGTCCGGACAACCACGTCGCCGGGACCCGCAACCGGAGCCGGGATGTCGGCGAGGGAGAGCTGCTCGCTACCGCCGTACTGCTGCTGGATGACTGCTCGCATCAGAACCACCTTGTCTGCGAAGTAGTGGATGATCGATCAGGGCGTCGAGTGGCGCTCGATGGCCCAGAGCCACCGGCCGCCGGACGGCAGGAGTGGTGGTCGCTGTGCGCTGAGGTCATGAGCCCCGACACGTTCGATTCTCGAGCCAGCGCGATCACTTGCCCATCGGGGCGCCACCCCAACTTCCCTGCCATGGCGAGCTCGGAGTTGCGGTGTCGACTCCCCTGAGGTTGGGGGTGGGTGAGCAAGGTGGACCATGATTGACGGATAGACGCACCTGCGACCTGGGCCGGATCCCGCGCCGCTGGTGACGGTGAGTCGATGAGCCATGTCGTGCTCGCCGACGGTGTTCGCATAGCCCAGCACGAGCAGGGCGAAGGAGCGCCGGCGGTGTTGTCGCCCCCGTGGGGTGAGACCCATCGGTCCTTCGACCGGCTCGTGGCTCTGCTACCCGCTGACCTACACGTGATCGCACCCGATCAGCGCGGGGTCGGGGAGAGCGACAAGCCCGCAGTGGGCTACCGGCCCGAGGCCGCCGCTGCCGACGTGGTGGGTCTACTGGACGCACTCGTCATCCGGGCCGCTGGCCCGCCGCGAAGTTGCTTCACATCGCAGCGCAGTGCCGTTCAGGCCGAGACACCGACGCAGTTGTCTGAGGTCTTCTGTGCGTGTGGCCACCTTGAAAGCGGCCGATTTCTAGATCTATCTAGGCACGTCCCTTCCGATTCCGGACACCCAGAACTCGAGGTAGCCTGTTACACACCCGGTACAAAAGGCCGGCCATTCTCGACGTTTGTGCAGGTCAGCATGGGTCAGTCAGTCAGTACTACGACCTGTAGTCACTTCTCACGTATTGCTCGAACTCGGCGGGTTCGCGTTGACGGGGCCTCGGTGAAGGCAAAGGCCCTCGTGGTTTTCACGCGCCGGCAGACCAACTGTCCGGGGCCACTCCTCACGAGGGCCACGGTGGACTCCCGCGTGTGGAGTGATGGGCCGTGTTGATTGGTTCGTCGATCGAAGGCATGAAGTGCACGAGGAGGATTTGATTCCGAATCCTCTGGGTTATGAGTTATACCTGTGGGCCAAGTCGGCCCTCGCTCCACGCTCACGATTCGGGAAACTCGCAGGTCACTCGGGAGAAGCCCGATGGGTTGCCCCGGTTCCGCAGCGTCATCCTCGTAGCGCCCTCTCCCGCCGGCTCCCAACCATGTACGTGGTCTCCATCGGGACCGGACCGTCCGCGGTGCGCATCACCAGCCGGCGCTCGGGCTAAAGCTCGACCACTTCGTAGGTGTAGGCCAGTCGCCTTCCGAGGAACTGGGCGACGAAGTCCATCGGGAACCGATGGCGACAGGCGGCGGAGTCTTCCACTCCACCGACTTGATGTTGGCGTACAACTCCGTCGCGTTGGTGGGATCACCCGCGAACGCTGCGACCACCCCAGGAGGTTGCTCGATCGTGGTCTCCACCTGGACGTCAACCTTCATGATCGACATTCTGGCGCGCCGTCGAGACATGGGGGAAAGCCCGTTGACCCGGAGGTCGCTCCCGCTCGTAAGAAGTCGTCAGGCGGCCGCGGTGGCTCCACCACAGAAATGGGGGGCAGACTTCCAGTCATGCTGACCCGACTCTGCGCCGCGACGCTGCTCCTCACTTTACTGATGGCTTGCGGCGACGACTCCGGTTCCGCAGCAGACCAACCGGCCTCGACATCGAGTCCGACTGCTCGCGTGACGGAGGCGCCAACCGCCACGACCAGCGAGCCGGCACCATCGACGGCGGCCGAACCCACAAAACGCGGCGCCCGCATCGTCGCCGCAGGCAGCGAATTCGGGAAGATGTTGTTTGACGGGACCGGGCAGGCGATCTACCTCTTCGACATCGAGACCACCTCGAAGCCCAAGTGCTATGACGCCTGCGCCGAGGCATGGCCCCCCGTGCTCACCACCGGTGACCCAGTCGCGGGTCGGGGCGTCGAGAGTTCGCTGCTCGCAATCACCGAACGGACCGACGGCACTGCCCAGGTCACCTACAACGACCATCCGCTCTACTTCTATGCGCACGAGGCCAAGCGCGAAGTGAAGTGCCACGCCGTGTTCCTCAACGGTGGCAACTGGTACGTCGTCCAACCCGAGGGCGACGCGGCACCTCCTGTTTGACCAGCGGTCTCATCGAGCACGATTAAGCGGGGGACGATTCTCCGCAAGGAGGCGAGCCGCGTCCGAGGCGTCGCTCTCCAATCTGACCGTCGGAAACGCCTGCGCTAGATCTCGTGCCAACTTCAGGGATATCCCCACTCAAGCCCAACTTGCTGGCCACGCATTCCGGTGGCTCACCCGTTCGGCGCTAATCGGCCAGCCCCTTCCGGGCGAAGTCGACGGCCTCGGCCAACAGCGTTTGCCACAGCTCCCGGTCGGTGGTGGGGATCGATACCCACTCGCGGAATGTCCTGCCGGCGGGGGCGAACGGGTCGCCGTCGCCGTTCTCGATGAGCTCGGTGACCCGCTCGCGGGGCAGCTTCACGACCAGGCACCCGGCCTTGTCGTCGTAGGAGGCCAGGAACTTCCCGGCCAGCCGCACGCAGGGGTAGCCCATCATGGTGGCTCGGCCGATGGCAGGGTCGTAGAGCAGGTCGTCGGTGAGCTCGTCGTAGAGGTCGCGTGCCCCCTCGGGGCGGTCCCCGTCGGACTGCTCCGACGGGGACGTGTCCTTCGCGTCTCGCGCCATCAGGCCGCCGGCGGGGTGAAGACGCCGAACCGGTTGCCCGACGGGTCGCGCAGATAGGCGAACGTCGGAGCGCCGGGCCCGGGGTCGAGGTGCTTGCTGACCACCGAGCCGCCGAGCTGCTCGGCGTCGGCGCAGGTGGCCTCGACGTCGACGACGAGGATGTAGAACACGGCGTGGTCGGGCACCTGGCCGCCGGTGCCGAAGATGCCGCCCATCGGTCCGTCGGCGCCGGATGCCTTGATGTTGCGGTAGTCCATGCCGCCGGAGGCGGCCGGTCCGTCGGCCTGGAAGGTCCAGTCGAAGAGGCTGCCGTAGAACTTCTCGGCACCGTCGGGATCGCTGGTGGCGACCTCGAACCAGGCGAGGGTGCCGGGAGCGGGGTTGGTCATGGTTGTCTCCTTCGCGGTCGGGTCACCCGCCGGAGCGGCGGGATGCACCCACCGTCTCGCGGTTGCGCGACAGCCCTATGTCGGAGTTGGTCAGGAGATTTTCGGGGCGCAGCGCCGACTCCGGCAGCTTCGTCTGGTGGCCGTCGACGATCGGCTCCGGGGCGACGCGCTGCGGGCGCGGCAGCGACGGCGTCCGCTCGGCTCGGGTGATGCGGTCCATGCGGAACGACTCGGTCGTCTCCTCTCAGGTGGCACCAGGCGGTGAGGTAGGAGCCGTTGGGTCCGACCACGACGTGCTGCGGCTCGATCTCGCGTTCGGTCTCGAGGCCGCCGACGTCGATGTAGTGGATGCGCAGCACTTGGTTGTCGCGCACGGCTCGCCAGATGGTCTCGGCGATCTCGGCATCGGGGTCGGGGGCGGGTTGGACGAGGAGCCTGACCTTCTCGGCGGTCGCGCGCGCCTCCTCGAGGGCTCGTTCGGGCATCGCGGCCACGATCTTCTGCAGGGCGCTGCGGGCGTCACGGGTGAAGAGCACGTGCTCGCTGCGGCTCAGCGCCACGGCGATGGCGGCCGCCTCGCGGGGAGTGAAGTTGAGCGGCGGCAGGCTCATCGAGCGGTCGAGCGTGTAGCCCCCGGTGCGCCCCTGCTTCGTCGCCAACGGGACGCCGGCCTGCCCGAGCGCGCTCAGGTCGCGCTCGATGGTCCTGACGCTCAGCTCGAAGTGCTCGGCCAGCTGCCGCGCCGTACGGCCCCTGGGCCCCGCCGCCCGCAGCTCCTCGACCAAGGCGTACAGGCGGTCGATGCGGTTCATGATCGGAGCGTAGACGCGGGCGCGGACAATACTGAGACCTCCTCCCAGACTGTCCTGATCAGCCCAGTGTCGTTCGTCAGTAGGTAGAAGCGGGATGGCCCCGCGGAAACGAGGAGTCCGGATGAATCAGTACCTGCTGTCGGTCTACGACGTCGAAGGCGACGGGGCGGGGGCGCCGTCCGCGCCCGAGGAGATGCAGGCCTTCATGGGCCGGGTGATCGCCCTGGAGGAGGAGATGGACCGCGCCGGAGCGTTCGAGTTCGGGGGCGCGCTGCACGGCCCGGACGCGGCCACCGTGGTGCGAGGTGGCACCGGCCTCGACAAGGTGACCACCGACGGGCCCTTCGTGGAGGCCAAGGAGCACATCGGCGGCTTCTACATCATCAACGCCGACAACCTCGATCGAGGCGCTGGCGTGGGCGGAGAAGGTCGTCGAGGCGATCAACCACGACATCGAGGTGCGGCCCTTCCGCGCCACCGGCCGCCTCCAGGACGCGCCCGCCCACTGAGGCAGGGGTGGATGGACGACGTCGAGCGCGCGTTCCGCGAGGCGCACGGCCCGGCCATCGCGACGCTGATCCGCATATTCGGTGACATCACGCTCGCCGAGGACGCGGTCCAGGACGCCTTCGCGGCCGCCGTACATCGTTGGCCGACGGACGGCGTCCCAGACAACCCGGCCGGCTGGATCGTGACCACCGCGCGGAACCGGGCCATCGACGTCGTCCGGCGAAGCAGGCGAGGACGCGAGCTCACCGAGCAGATCGCGGCCGATCGGCTGCGTGCCGAGCCCACCGCCGGCCCCGAGGATCCAGAGCCCATGCACGACGACCAGCTGCGACTCATCTTCACCTGCTGCCACCCGGCCATCCGCGTCGAACACCAGGTGGCGCTGACCCTCCGTCTGATCGCGGGACTCACCCCCGCGGAAGTGGCCTCAGCGTTCCTGGTCAGCGAGGACACCATGGCCAAGCGCCTGGTGCGCGCCAAGTACAAGATCAAGGCGGCGCATATCCCCTACCAAGTGCCCGACGAGGACGACCTGCCGGACCGCCTGCGTGCGGTGCTCTCGGTGCTGTACCTGATCTACAACGCCGGCGCCGATGACGTCGGGCGCCGCGACCTGAGAGCCGAGGCCATCAGGCTGACTCGGGTGCTCGTGTCGCTCATGCCCGACGAGCCCGAGGCGGTCGGCCTCCTGGCCCTCATGATCCTGAGCGACGCACGGATGCCGGCGCGCGGCGATGGAGCCCACGTGGTGCTGCTGAAGGACCAGGACCGGTCGCTCTGGGATCCCGCCCTGATCGCCGACGGGCAGGCGCTCGTGCTCGCCTGCATGCGGCGTCGCCGGCTCGGGCCGTTCCAGCTGCAGGCGGCCATCCAGGCGCTCCACTGCGCCGCTCGCCGGTACGAGGACACGGACTGGGCGGCGATCGTCCGGTTCTACGACCGGCTGATCGCGGTCATGCCGACACCGGTCGTGGCGCTGAACAGGGCCATCGCCGTCGCCGAGACCGAGGGGCCGGAGGCCGGCCTTGCCCTGCTCGACGACATCGCGGAGGAGCTGGACGGCTACCACCTGCTGCATGCCGCTCGCGGATCGATGCTCGAAAGGCTGGGACGACCGCGCGACGCCGCGTTGGCGTACGACCGCGCAGCCGCGCTGGCACGCACCGAGGCCGAGGTGTCGTTCCTGAGCCGCGCGGCGCACCGAACAAGCCGTGGACGTTCCGGCGACCCTGGACGACTAGGTATCTGCCTGCGGCCGGTGTTTGTGGCGAGCCGGTCGAAGACTCAAGCTACGAGCGCTTCTTCGCTGCTCAGCCACTGCTCGGCGCTTCTCGCTCACCGGCGACACGGGGGCGAACAGCCGCCTGCAGATGTCAGGTCGAGGGCTGTGCCTGCTCGAGGATTGCCTTGAGGTTGGCCAGGTCCTTGCGGTTCGCACGCCGCATCGCCGCCGACATGACCGGCGCGGCGACCGTCGAGAAGCCGGCGGGTTCGCCGGCGTTGCGCAGCGTCATCCGGGTCGCGGTCGGCGACTGGGCGGCCCAGGTGTACGTCGTCTCCATCGGGAACGGGCCTTCCGGGTGCGCATCACCAGCCGCTGGCCGGGACGGTGTTCGGCGATCTCGTAGGTGTAGGCGAGCCGCTTGCCGAGGAACTGGGCGACGAACGCGACCAGGCTCCCCTGCTGGAGCGGCGGTGCGGTCTTCCACTCGACAGACCTGATGTTGGCGTACCACCTGGGCGCGTTGTCGGGGTCGGCCGCGTAGGCCGACACCTCGCTGACCGGCCGGTCGATGACGATCTCGGTGGTCACGTCGACCTTCACGATGCTGCTCCTTCGTGGGTGACCGTCACCCGAGGGCCGGGCCCGGGGTTCCGCCCTCGGCGTGGGCCTTGATGGTCTGCTGGATCAGCGCCCAGGTCTGGCTGGTGAAGGCCAGGTCGGTCTCGGGGTAGCCGTCCTCGAAGTCGCGGTGGCGGAAGAGCAGGTTGGTGCCGCTCTCGGCGCGGAGCGCGGGACCGAGCTCCCACTCGAAGACCGAGCCGTTCCAGAACGGGAAGCCGGACTCGATGGTGTAGCGGACGCTCTTGCCGTCGACGACCTCCACGGTGCAGTCCAGGTCAACCGGGGCCATCGCGAACCCGAACCGCGCCTTGCCGTCGGCGACATCGCAGTTCGACGTCCAGACCGAGCGCATGCCCTCGGTCGTGCTCAGGATCTCGACGAGCTTGTCAGCCTCAGCATCGACGTCCAGCGCCAGGATCGTGGTGTCCATGGGTATCTCCTCTTTCGTGCGACCCGCCTGTTCAGATCTTTGTTTAAGTGGTGACTTAAATATAGACTGGGGGACGACGACGACGCAACCCACCGACGAAGGCAGCAATGGACCCGCTCAAGGTCATCGCCGTGGAACGACGTCGCCAGATCCTCGAATTGATCTGGCGCGACGAGCTCTCCGCAGGCGACATCGCGGCCCGCTTCGAGGTGTCCTGGCCGGCGATCTCCCAGCACCTCGGCGTACTCAAGGCCGCCGGGTTCGTCACCGAACGCCGCGAGGGACGATCGCGTCTGTACCGCGCCAACCCCGAGGCGATGGGCCACCTGCGCGCCGTCATCGAAGCCACGTGGCAGAACCGGCTCGACGACCTGAAGGCCGTCGTCGAGGCAGATCTGCGCAACCAGGAGGATCAGTGAACACAGCCCCGCTCGAGGTCACCACGCACATCGCCGCGCCACCTGAGAAGGTGTGGCCGTACTTCACCGACCCGGCCCGGTACGCGCTGTGGATGGGCACCGAGGTCACCCTCTCCCCCGTCGCCGGCGGCGTCTACAGGGTGCACATGCGCGAGGGCATAGAGGCACGAGGCGAGTTCGTCGAACTCGACCCGCCCCGGCGCCTGGTCTTCACCTGGGGATGGCAGGACCACCCGGTCGTCCCGCCGGGCTCGACCAGCGTCGAGGTCACCCTCGAGGCCACCGACGTTGGCACCCTCGTGCGGCTCACCCACCGCGGGCTCCCCGACCCCGAGTCCGTGGCCCACCACCGCGAAGGCTGGGAGAGCTACCTTCACCGGCTCACGATCGCCGCGACAGGAGGCGACCCCGGCCCCGACCCGAACGCCAACATGACTCTCTAATCGCGATCGCGAGTGGCACCCAGGCGTCGGCGATGAAAGGGCCGGGTCCGCTTCCCCCTTGCTCGACGGCGTCCGGGTCGCACGTGATGGCCATGAGGTCGACGTGAAGCGGACTGCTCGTCGACGCGAGTCGCCTGCAGTTTGGTGACGATTGCACCCCTCACGACCATCGCGAATGTCCGGGGCCGGACACCTGGACCGGTCTGAGGCGCGCATGCGGTCGGTTCACCGGACCGGCCCTCGGTTCGAGTTGCGCACACGATGTCGTCGAGCAGTTCTGCGGTCATCCGCCGGCCGTGCGGGCGAAGGGGTCGGGGCCTGGGTCGTCGCCTGCGGCAGCGAGCACGAGGCGCGCGAGGAAGTGTTCCCAGCCGGCGCCGTGTTGGTCGAGTTGGGTTGCGGGTAGCCCGGAGTGGACGACCTCGAGCAGCGTTCCACCCTCGTCGCTCTCACGCAGCCGGATCTCAACGGTGCTCGAGCCTGGGGGCAACTCGACGGAGTCCCGGTGCCCCCAGGCGATCACGAGCCGTTTGGGCGGACGGCACTCGATGATGTGGCCCCGCACGAGCACTCCGTTGATGTCGAGCTCATAGGCGCCACCGTCAACGGCCTCCACCCGCGCCCGATCCCCCATCCATCTGACGAGCTGCGCCGGCTCGACCAGATAGGGGAACACCGCAGCCGGCGGCGCCGGGATGCTGACCAGGTGCCGGAGCTCAGTCGGCATCGGCCGATCCTTGCTGGTCCAGATCTGCAATCACGAGATCGCGGAGAGCGTCGAGGCGCGTCGGCCACAGCACCCGCAGGAAGTCCTCGACTGGCTGGAGGCCCTCGGTACGCACGCTGTAGAGACGGCGCGTCCCATCGGGGCGGACGTCGACGACCCCCGCCGCTCGCATCTGCGCGAGGTGCCGGGACACCACCGGCTGCGGCAACCCGACAAATCCGTGCAGGTCGGTCACCGACCGCTCCGTGGTGCTGACCGCCCGAAGGATCCGTCGCCTCACCGGTTGGGCAAGCACGTTGAAGACCTCGTCGAGGCCGTCGTCTCGTGCGTCGGTGATTCTCTGGGCTGGGCTCGTCATCGGTCGATCGTCCGAGCGAGATTCTCGAAGGCAGCACCGAATCCGTCGCGCAGCATCGGCACCATCATCGCGGCTGCCTGGTCGTCGACGAACTCGATCTCGGCCGACCAGCGCACCGTGGCGCCACCCTCTGGACGCTCCGCCACCCTCAGGGATCCGCCATTGGTCGCCATCGGGCTCCCGGCGACCTCGACCGAGTAGCCGAACTCGCGGGCGGTGCCGGTCGCGATCGAGAACTCCTCGCGCTGCACCCGGCCGTCGGCGAATCGGCAGACCCGAGTGAAGCCGTCGACATCGACGCCCTCGACTCCTGGCACCCAGCTCACGATGCCGGCCGGATCACCCACCACCGCCCACGCCCGATCGGGCGACGTCGGGGTGATCAGCGTGTAGTCGAAGGTGGTGGTGTGCATGGGAACTCCCGTTGGACAGTGGGGTAAATATGACTGTCCATGCAATATAGCAGAATTTGTTATGTTAGCAACCATCCGGTCCGTTGCTCCGTGGGGGGTTTGCCGGATGTCGTGCGCCCGCTCGCGCGACATGCTCCGGACGTTCCTTCACAAACGATCCACACGAACGGAGACCCGAGATGAGCACCGAGACCAACAAGCAGATCGCCCGGTCCTTCCTGCAGAGCGTCGACGATCTCGACTTCGAGACCTGGCGCGCGACCGCCGCGCCCGACATCGTCGCGAGCGCGAACGGCGGAGAGGTCATGAACCGGGAGGAGTTCGAAGGCATGGTGCGGGGGATCACCGACGGCTTCTCCAACGGCCGGCACATCATCGAGAGCCAGGTTGCCGAAGGCGATCGCGTCGCGACCCGCCTGACCTGGACCGCGCTGCACACCGGTGAGTTCAACGGCATCCCCGCCAGCAACCGTCCCGTTCGGGTCTGCGGTGACGCCTTCGACCGGATCGAGAACGGCAAGGTTGTAGAGCACCACGCACAGTTCGACGCCATGGGCATGATGGTGCAGATCGGCGCGGTCCCGGTCCCCGGCTGACCGGACCCCTTGACGCTGGTCAGCGGGGTGTGTGGACTAACCGTCCCGACCCGAACGGATGCGCGATGGACGCTTCGCCGGTGCGCCTGGCGCATGTGTTGGATTCGCTGGCCTTGGCCATCGAGCTCGGCCTGGGCGTGCCCGCCCAGACGGTCCAGCGAACGGCCGTGATCTCGGAGCGTCTCGCGCGGGTGGCAGGGCACGGCGACGAGGACGTCGTCGCGGCGTACTACATCGCGCTCCTGTGCTACGTCGGCTGCACCACGACCTCGCACGACACCTCGCAGGCGGTGGACGAGCTGGGCCTGGGGGACCTCCTGGTCGTCACCGACGATGAGTTCCTGCCCGAGCTGGAACGGATGCTCGCTGCGACCATGCCGCCAGCCGATGCCGGTGCCGCGGCTCGAACCCTGGCCGCGTGGTTCTCCAGGCCGCAGATGGCACAACACCACCGTAACCATTGCGAGGCGGCGGAGCTGATGGCCAACCGCCTCGAGCTCGGACCACGCGTCGTCGGCGGACTGACCCACGCCTACGAGCGCTGGGACGGCATGAGCACCCAGCAGCTCGCGGCCGGCGAGGGGATCAGCCTGCCGATGCGGGTCGTGCACGTGGCCTGGCAGGTCGGTCAGGAGAGCACCACCCGCGGGCCCGGCGAGATCGCGCAACGACTCCGGGACCGGGCCGGCAGGTCGCTCGACCCCGTCCTGGCCAGACTCGTCGCCGACGACATCGGCGAATTCCTTTCGGGCCTTGACGAGGGTGATCTCGGTCAACAGCTGCTGGATGCCGAGCCAGGTGATCCCATCCTGCTGTCCGGAGTCGAGGTCGACCGCGCGCTGACCTGCATCGCCGACTTCGGCGACCTCAAGTCCCCGCACATGATCGGCCACTCCCGCCGCGTTGCCGACGTGGCCCAGCGGGCGGCCCGGGCCGCGAGCATGTCGCCGGCCGACGTCGACCTCGTTGGCCGCGCTGCCCTGGTCCATGACGTCGGACGTGTGGGGGTGCAATCAAGCCTGCTCGCGAAGCCCGGCCCCCTGTCGCGGGCTGAGCACGAGCGGATCAGGTTGCACAGCTACTTCACTGAACGCATCTTCGCGGCGAGCCCCGTCCTAGCCCCGGTCGGTGCGCTCGGCGCCGCCCACCACGAGCGGCTCGACGGGTCGGGGTACCACCGCGGGCTCCAGTCGTCCGGCCTGTCGGCGGCCGCACGGCTCCTGGCGGCCGCGAACACGTGGTGCTCGCTGACCGAGACACGTCCCCACCGTCAGGCGATGACCGAGTCCGAAGCCTGCAACGCGCTCGGGGCGCAGGTACGGGAGGGGCTGCTGGACCGCAACGCCGCGGACGCGGTGACCACCTCCGTCGGGCAACGTGGGACATGGACGCGTCGCGCGGCCGCCATCACGTTGACCGAGCGCGAGATCGACGTGCTCCGCCTGGTGGCCCGCGAGCACACCAACCCCTCGATCGCTGAGGCGCTCGGGATCTCCCCCAAGACGGTCGAGCGACACGTCACGCACATCTACCAGAAGATCGGTGTCTCGTCCCGGGCCGGGGCGGCCATCCACGCGCTGGAAAGCGGCCTCATGTGATCGCGCGAAGCGTCCGATCGCGCCTCCGACGGGGACCAGAACGGCGCGTGAGCCGCCTTGTGGCGGCAGCTACGACGGGCGGCTGCAGCAACCGATCAGCGCCAGTGGAGTCGGCGGCGCTCAGACCTCGAGCAGGGCGACGTCGCAGATCGAGGCTCGCAGGGACGAGCTGCCGCTGTGGTCATCGTCGGCCAACGGATGCACGACAGCTTCGCCGAAGCGCTCGATGACGTCGTCGTCTGTGTGATGACCAAGGCCGACGTAGGCCGCCTCCTGCTCGGCGACTCCAGGATTGCGGCCAGGATCTCCGAGACCCTCGGCCGCCGAATCGGCGAGCTCGAACAGAAGTTCTCCGACGCCGTCTTCAAGTCCGTCCCCGAACGCATCGCCGGCGCCCTCGCCACCCTCGCCGCCGCCTCCTCCGAGCGCCCGCTCGGACGCGGCGTCCAGGTCAAGCTCACCCACGAGCAGCTCGCCGCCCTGGCCGCAACCTCGCGTGAAACCACCACCAAGGTCCTCGGCGAACTCGCCGACCAGGGCCACATCACCCTGGGCCGCGGCCGGATCACCGTGCTCGACCAGGAGCGCCTGCGCAAGCTCGGCGGCTGAGAGCCTGGAACACCACCGGCGCGATATCCAGACTCTGCGCGGTTCTTCCGTGCCTCACCGCGGATATGGCGTGCGTCCTTCGGATCAAGATGTCAGCGCGGGTCCACGCCTTTGACCGCCCTCGACGTGGAGCCGGTCTAGAAAGCGGCTGATATCTAGATCAATCCAGGCGCGCCTTCCAGCATGGGACACCCAGAACAACGGGGTAGCCTGTTACACATCCGGTACAAACAGCCGGCCATCCTCGACGTTTGCGCAGGTCATCCCTGAAGGAGCGGGGCCGGTCAAGAGGATCTGGCTGGTGTTCTTCTTGCCCCGACGTCGTTGCTGGACGCGTCGAGGTAGGGGTCGGGGTCAAGGCTCGGGCGGAGCCCGACCGCGGAGCGGCCGGAGGGCCTTGACGACGGTCCCGTTCGGCGCATGCTGATGGATGTGTCGGGCTTCGGGGAGTGGGTGGCTCCTTGGGTCGAGCAACGTGGGTGGCGGGGTCTCATCATCGCCGGGTTCCCGGCTTGGACTGGAGCGAGCTGGTGCTGCTCGGTCATCCCTTCGGGGTCGCCGACGCGCGCAGGTAGGCGCGCGTCGGGCCGTCGGTGTTGAGGTGTGGTTTTCAGGCGGTGGGGGCAACGCGTCGGCTGGGTGGCCGGATGAGTAGCGCGGCGAGGGCGGTCGCGATCGCGAGGCACCAAAACGCCGGGCCGTAGCCGCCGAGAGCGACGGCCATCAGCGCCCCGACCCACGGGGCAAAGGCAGCGGCGGCCATGGTGGCGCCGGAGAGGATGCCGTTGCGGGCTCCGTAGCCGCGGGAACCCCACCGGTCCGAGACTGCGGTCGCCTGCACGAGAGTGAAAAGTCCCCGTGCCATCCCGGCCGCGAACGACAAGGCACCAACGACGATCAGCGGCTGGTGAATCTCCGCCAACCCGATGGTGGTGAGAGCAATTGCGGCGAGTAGGGCCCAGGCGCGCGTCCACGGCGTGGTGACCGCAGCGAGCCGGGAGTAGAACAGGCGTCCGGCCACCTGGCCGATCCCGCCGACCCCGAGGACGGCCGCCGCCTCGCGCACGCTCAGACCATGCTCAGTGAGCATCGGGACGAGGTTGACCACCACGGCGAAGACCGAAAATCCGGCCAGCGTCATGCCGACCACGAGAAGCGTGAAGTCGGTGCGCCGAAACCGGTCAGGGCCGAAAGCTTTGTCGTGGTCCGGTCCGGCGCCTAACGCGCCGACTCGTCCCAGCCTCGGCCATGGCTCGCGCAACCCCCACGCATGAACGACCGCCGTCGCGGCCACCAGCGCCGCGAGGACGAAGTACGTGTTCTCCCAACCGAGAGGCCCTAACAGCCAGGCGGTCAGTGGCGCGAAGGCGGTCGAGGCGAGGCCGGCGACGAGCGTCACAGCGGTCAGGGCTCGCAGCCGTCGCGCATGGTCACCCCGGGTCCAGCCTGTGATGGCGGCGAATGCGGGCGGGTAGAGAGTTGCGGACATGGCGGCTCCGGCGGCGATCCAGGCTGAGAGGAATTGGAAGGGCGTCCGCGAAAGGCCGATCCCGAGCAGGGCGACGGCGCCCAGCGTGCTGCCCAGGGTCATGATCGTGCGAGGGCCGACGAGGTCGATACGGCGTCCGACCCAGAATCCGCAGACGCCGGCGACCACCTGGGCGACGGTGAAGGCCCCTAACACGTGTGTCAGCGGCCAACCTCGGTCAGCGGAGATCGTCCCCGCAGCGACGGGCAGGGCGTAGAACAGTGCGCCCCATGTAGTGATCTCGGTGACGCAGAGGACGGCGACCTCACGTCGGAGGCCGCCGCCGGGAGTACCGGCGGCGGCCTCCGGCCCCGTCGCAGCGGGTGTCCCGTCATGCACGGCTCAAGAGCAGCAGGACGTTTGGGCCTGCGGGCTGGGCTCCACCACCGACTGCATCTCCGGCGCGGCGCCGATGGTCAGTAGCTCGGGCGCCGCCGTGACGGAAGGCCCGCAACAGCCACCTTCGGAGGGTTGCTCCTCGAACAGTCCGGAACCACCACACACCCCGGTCTCGGGCAGGACGAGCTCCACGCGGGCGGCCGCCTCGTGGTCGCCGGCGACCTCCGCCACGACGCTGCGAGTCTGCTCGTAGCCGGTGAGCGTCAGGAACGACGGCGCGCGGCCGTAGGACTTCATCCCGACGAGGTAGACGTCTCCCTCGGGCTGGCGAAGCAGGTTCGCCCCGTGCGGCGAGACCGAGCCGCAGGAGTGGTACGCCGGATGGATCTCGGGTGCCAACGCCACCGGGGCAGAGAGCTCGCCGTCCAGGTCGAGGTGGACTTCCGAGAGCCACGTGTGGTCGGGCCGGAACCCGGTGACCACGATGACCTCATCGACGTCAGTGACCTGCCTGCCGTCGACGGACACGACGGTCATCGACCCGTCAGGGGCGGCGTCGACCCGGGTGGTGCGGAAGCCGGTCACCGTGGTGACGGGGCCGTTGGCCACGACCTGCTTGGCGCGGCTGCCGAGGGCTCCGCGCTGCTCGAGCTGGTCGTTGTCGCCGCCGCCGAAGGCGGACGCGGTGTCGTGGCGGCGGACCAGCCAGCTCACGCGAGTCTCGGGATGCCTCTCGGCGAGCTGCGCCAGGGCGACGAGAGCGTTCTGAGCCGATGCGCCGCGGCCGGCGACGGCAACGTGCTTGCCGGCGTAGCGGCTGGCCGTCTCGGGTCGTCCGAGGTCGGGGATGCCGTAGAAGATGCGGTCGGAGTGCTCGGCCTCGCCGGGTGCGAAGTAGCCGTCGGCACCCAACGGGTTGGGTGTGCCCCAGGTCCCGGAGGCGTCGATCACTGCGCAGGCACTCATCAGTGCGCGTCCCGCGGGCGATGCGACGTGGACGGTGAAGGGCACCTCATCGCGGTCGATCGCCACGAGTCGGTCGCGGCCGGCTCGGGCCACACCGACGACGCGTTGCTTGAAACGGATCTCGACGCCCGGCTTCGTGGCTAGCACCTCGGCGAGCGGCGCGAGGTAGCGATCCACCCACTCACGCCCGGTGGGGAACCCGGTCGGGTCGGGGCTGGCCCATCCACTCTCGGCGAGCAGCTTCTCGGCCACTGGGTCGATCAGCTCTGACCAGGGCGAAAACAGCCGTACGTGCCCCCACTCGAGCACCGCGGTGCCAGCGCCGGATCCGGCCTCGAGCACGACCGTGGGGATCCCCCGAGAATGCGCCTGCGCGGCGGCGGCGAGGCCGGCCGGCCCGGCTCCGACGACGACCAGCGGGTGGCCGGGGTGGCGCAGGAGCGCGGAGGTTGTCGGGGCGGGTGCGGCAACGGTGGTCATCAGCGAGCTCCTGGCTTCATCGATCGTGGTCGATGATCAAGATAATCGATGGGCGTCGATGATGCAACCATCGACGCCCATCGATTATGCTTCCCTCATGACGAGCGCGAACCTGCTTCTCAATGTGATCGATCCGGACTCCTGCGGCCCCACCCGAGGCGCCTCCACCCAGCTTGACGACCAAGCGTCCGCGACGTACGCCGAGTGGTTCGCTGTTCTCGCTGACCCGACCCGGGTCCGCCTGCTGCACGCCGTGTCGACGGCGCCGACCGGCTCGATCAAGGTCGGTGACCTGGCTGCCCGACTAGGGATCAGCCAGTCGACCTGCTCACACCACGTGCGGCGACTGGCCGACGTGGGATTCGTGACCGTCGACAAGGTCGGCACCGCCTCGATCGTCTCGGTCAACCCCGCCTGCTGCACCGGGCTCCCCCATGCGGCCGATGTCGTGATGGGCACGCTGGCTGCCCTGCCGTGCTGCCCGGAGGACCTACCGGCCGACGTCGCGACGCGCGCGATGACGGACGACGATCTGGACGTGGTCCGCGACATCTATGCCGAGGGGGTCGCCACCCGCAACGCCACCTTCGAGACCGACGTCCCCTCGGCCAGGGAGCTCGCCGGCAAGTGGCTGCCCGAGCACCGTTGGGTCGCCGAGCGAGACGACGTCGTCGTGGGCTGGGCGGCAGCAGCGCCGGTCAGTGACCGTGATTGCTACGCCGGTGTCGCAGAGACCAGCGTCTATGTGACCGAGGCCGCCCGGGGCCGCGGCGTCGGGAAGGCGCTCCTGCACCGGCAGGTCAACGAGGCCGACAGCAATGGCCTGTGGACGCTGCAGACCTCGATCTTCCCGGAGAACCGCGCCTCGATCTCCCTGCACCACTCGGCCGGCTACCGCACCCTTGCCGTACGGCCGAGGATCGCGAAGCTTGACGGGGTCTGGCGCGACACCGTCCTCCTCGAGCGGCGTCGCGCCGACTGATGCTGGGCCGTCGGCCGGGGCACCTGTTCGGCGTAGGGTCCATCGCATGCAGGCGAGTTGTGCAGTGCGCAAGCGCTTGCGGCTGCCTGCCTATGACCGGTGTGACGACGACTGCGTGACCTGAGCACGGGAGCCGGTTCCGGCTCCCCACCTCGCCGCGCCCTCTCTCCTTCCACCACGGAGTCATCGTCATGCCCGCACGCCCAACCGTCCGCCCATTCGTCATGTTGGTTGCCGCCACCGCGTGTTGGGGCACCGGAACGGTTCTCAGCAAGCTTGCCCTTGACCGCGGTCTCGCACCGGTGGTGCTGCTCGCCTTGGAGCTCGCAGCGAGCTGCACCTTCCTGGTGCTGATCCTCATCGCGTCGACTCGGACCCGTCCCCGGGCTCCCGGCTCCTCTGGCTACAGAAGGGTCGTGGCTCTGGGGGCTCTCAATCCGGGTCTCGCTTACGCACTCGGCCTGCTCGGTCTGACGACGATAAGCGCCAGCCTCGCCGTCCTCATCTGGGCTCTGGAACCGATCCTGGTCATCGGACTGGCCGTGTTCATACTTCGAGAGCGGGTTCCGCCGGTCGTCACCGGGCTCGTGGTGGCAGCCACCGCCGGCGCGATCGCCGTCCTCGCCACGCCGGGAGCACACGGAAGTCCGGCCGGGGTCGCCCTAACTCTCGCCGCTGTGGTCGCGTGCGCGTTCTACACGGTGCTGACCCGCCGACTCATCCTTGACGACGGTTCGCTGATCGTCGTCCTCGGACAGCAGGTGCTGGCCCTCGCACTCGTTGCGGTCTGGCTCGCCGTCGCCGTGATCGCCACGGGTGGCGGTGCGGCGGGCACCAGACCCGATGCTGCGACCCTGCTCCTGGCCGCGACATCAGGCATCGTCTACTACGGCGGCGCCTTCGTGTTCTACGTGTCCGGTCTTCGGCAGGTGTCAGCCACCAGTGCCGGGGCGGTCCTCCCCCTCATCCCTGTGTGGGGCCTCGCCGCCGCGTTCCTGGTTGGCGATCGATTGACCCCAGTGCAGTGGGCCGGCGCATTGCTCGTCGCACTCGCGGTGCTTGCCATCGGAGTCCTCGAGTCAAAGCGCCAACGGAATCCCCGCAACGCTTGATCGTTGGGCTCACGATTACCGGGCGGTGCTTCCGCCCGTTCTCCGCGGAACGTACGGTTGGCCTAGAGGTTGCGGACCATGAAACCTCCATCGCAGCCAGGGAGAGACAACCCGCTTTGCGAGTGAACTGCCCGTCCCCTGGGGCGGGCAGTTCCTCCCGGCTGTTCTCCTGCACTGCCCAGATCGCAACGAACGGTCACGTCTAAGTACCGGAAGTGTGCGTCCGCCGAGGGCTCATCGAGACGAGCTCTCAGGCGAGCTTCGTGGCTGTGTCGGGCGCGTTCTCGAGCGACCTCGATCACACGGCGGTGCCGCTGCCTCGCTGACGCTTCAATCTGTTCATCCTCCGTTCAGAAACCACCACACGCCTAGTCACTCGGGGCTCCTACGTTCGCTGGTGTCAGTCCCACTGAACTTCAGGAGAAACTCTGTGAAGAGCACCAGGATCAGCGGCGTCATCGTGCCGGCCGTGGCGGTACTCGCGCTCGCCCTCGCCGGCTGCGGGGGGCAGGACAGCGCCAGCGCCGATGGCGGTGGTGCCTCCGGCGCCGTGGCCGTCGATGGCTCATCCACCGTCTACCCCCTGAGCAACGCTGCCGCCGAGCTCCTCAATGAGGAGAACCCCGACATCAAGGTCACCGTGGGTGAGGCCGGGACCGGCGGCGGGTTCGAGGTCTTCTGCGCCGGACAGACCGACATCTCCAACGCGTCCCGACCCATCGAGGACGACGAAGCCACGGCATGCACGGACGGCGGCGTGGAGTCCACGGAGCTCCAGGTGGCTACCGACGCTCTCACCGTCGTCGTCAACAACGACCTCGACATCGACTGCCTCACGACCGAGCAACTGAAGAAGATCTGGGAGCCCGCCGCCGAGGGCAAGGTGACCAACTGGAACCAGGTCGACCCCAGCTTCCCCGACGAGGAGATCAGCCTCTTCGGCCCCGGCACCGACTCGGGCACCTTCGACTACTTCACCGATGTCATCAACGGTGAGGAGGGCGCCTCGCGCACCGACTACGAGTCGTCGGAAGACGACAACGTCATCGTTCAGGGTGTCACCGGCACTCCGGGCGCAATGGGGTACTTCGGCTTCACCTACTACGAGGAGAACGCCGACAGCCTCAAGGCCGTCGAGGTCGACTCTGGCAGCGGGTGCGTCGCGCCGTCGGCCGAGAGCGCGCAGGACGGCACCTACACGCCCCTGTCTCGTCCGCTGTTCATCTACGTGAGCAACAAGTCCTACGCGGACAAGGAGCAGGTCGCCACGTTCGTCGACTTCTACATCGACAACCTGCCGGCGATCACCGAGGCCGCCAAGTTCATCCCGCTGAACGACGACCAGACCGCCGAGACCCAGTCGGCACTGGACGGGCTCAAGGGCTGATAGGGACCAGGTAGCACCACGTGAGCTCCACCTTGACGCCTGCGGGCCCGCCGACCTCGGCGGGCCCGCAGGCTTCCCCTCTTGACCTCTCCGGGCGTCCGCGTCCCGGGGAGTTCGTCATCCGCAAGCTTCTGCTCCTCGCGGCCCTCGTGTCGGTCGCGACCACGATCGGCATCGTGATCGCGCTGCTCCGTCCTGCGATCGAGTTCTTTCGTGACGTCCCGGTCTGGGAGTTCTTGGGCAGCACGCGATGGGCGCCCAACGCGCACGAACCCTCCTTCGGAGTCTGGCCCCTGGTGTCGGCCACGTTGGTGATCACCGTGGTGGCGCTCGTCTTGGCGATCCCCTTCGGGCTTGGCGCCGCCATGTACCTGTCCGAGTACGCGTCCAAGAAGACGCGGGCCCGGCTGAAGCCGATCGTGGAACTGCTCGCCGGCGTCCCATCCGTGGTGTATGGCTTCTTCGCGCTGTCCTTCGTGACTCCCACCGTGCTGCAGAAGGTGCTGCACGTCGACGTGGGTTTCACCAACGCCCTCGCGGCGGGTCTGGTGCTGGGCGTAATGATCATTCCCACGATCGCTTCGCTGTCCGAAGACGCCATGTCGGCGGTGCCGCTGGCGCTGCGTCAGGGGTCGCTGGCCATGGGTGCCAACCGCATGCAGACAACCCTGCGAGTCGTCGTACCCGCCGCCCTGTCAGGCATCGCCGCCTCGGTCATCCTCGGCCTCTCGCGAGCGGTGGGAGAGACCATGATCGTCACCCTGGCCGCCGGTTCACGACCCAACCTCAGCCTGGACCCGCGGGAAGGCATGCAGGCCATGACCGGCTACATCGCGACCACAGCCGGCGGTGAGAACCCCGTGGGCTCAACCAGCTACAACACGCTCTTCGCGGTCGGCCTCCTCCTCTTCGTGATCACGCTGATCATCAACGCCATCAGCGTCGCCCTCGTCCGTCGGTACCGGCAGGAGTACTGATGACCACCACCTACGCAAAGGCCGCGGCCGACACAGTCCTCGCCACCAGCGGCCGCAAGCGAGACCGCACTACAGGCTCGATCATCTTCTTGTTCCTGCTGTGGTTCTCACTCTTCTTCGGCGTCGTGGTCCTGTTGGCCCTGATCATCTCCACCGCCATCGACGGCGCCCCCCGCTTCGACAAGGAACTCCTGACCAACTACAGCTCCACCCTCCACCCCGAGAGCACCGGGTTTCGCGCCGGCATCCTCGGCAGCGTCTGGGTGATGCTCGCGACGGCGGCAATGTCGGTTCCACTTGGCATCGCCGCAGCCCTGCACCTCGAGGAGTTCGCCGACCGGGAGAAGTGGTGGAACCGACTGATCGAGGTGAACCTCCAGAACCTCGCGGCCGTGCCATCGGTCGTCTACGGGCTGCTGGCCGTGGCCTTCGTCGCCGTGATCGGCATCCAGCAGCGCGGTCTCGTCATCAGCGGCGCCATCGCACTGTCCTTGCTGATCCTGCCCGTCATCATCATCACGACCCGGGAGTCCGTGCGAGCCGTTCCGCGGGAGATCCGAGACGGCTCGATGGCGCTCGGAGCCACCAAGTGGCAGACGACCTGGCGGCAGACGCTGCCTTCGGCGGTGCCCGGCATAGCCACCGGGACGATCCTGGGGTTGTCGCGCGCGATCGGCGAGGCCGCACCCCTGCTCATGATTGGCACCGCCACGGCCATCCGGTTTGACCCCAACGGCCTGATGAGCCAGTTCACCGCATTGCCCCTGGAGATCTACTCCTCCACCTCGCAGTCGCGCGAGGAGTTCAGGGTGGCCGCCGCCGCCGCGATCATCGTCCTGCTCGTGATGATCCTGGCGCTCAACGGACTGGCCATCTTCATTCGCAACAAGTTCCAGCGCACCTGGTGAGAGGAACTCATTCGATGGCCACCCACGCCGGTACGGCGACCGCCAGTTCATCCGACATTTTCAAGGAGAGCGGGGTCAGCACCATGGTCGACGTGCAAACCGGCGCCGGCCGTGAGATCGGTGACATTCCCGAGCGGCCCATCATGGAGGCGGGCGCGCTCAACATCTTCTACGGCGACTTCCACGCCGTCCACGACGTCAACCTCGTCTTCGGCCGCCATGAGATCACCGCCCTCATCGGCCCCTCAGGCTGCGGCAAATCGACGGTACTGCGGTCGCTGAACCGGATGAACGACCTCGTGCCCGGCGCCCGGGTGGTAGGTCGCGTGACCTACCACGGAAAGGACATCTACGAGCGAGGCGTCGACCCGATCGCCGTACGAACCCACATCGGCATGGTCTTCCAGAAGCCGAACCCGTTCCCCAAGTCGATCTACGACAACGTCGCCTACGGGCCCCGCGTGACCGGCATGAAGGTCGACGACATGGACGCGCTCGTCGAGGAAGCGCTGCAGAGCGCCGCTCTGTGGGACGAGGTCAAGGACAAGCTCAAGCAGTCGGCGTACGGCCTGTCCGGTGGACAACAGCAGCGCCTGTGCATCGCCCGCACGATCGCCACCAAGCCGGACGTGATCCTGATGGACGAGCCCTGCTCAGCTCTCGACCCCATTGCCACGGCCCGGATCGAGGACCTCATGGTCAAGCTGCGTGACGAGTTCACGATCATCATCGTCACTCACAATATGCAGCAGGCTGCCCGGGTCTCCGACCGCACCGCGTTCTTCACCGCACGCCCCGACGAGGTGACGGGCAACCGGACCGGGCTGCTCGTGGAGTACAACAAGACAGGCCTGATCTTCACGAACCCTCACGACAAGCGCACCGAGGACTACATCTCCGGCCGCTTCGGCTGACACACTCGGCGATGATGGAGCTCGCGAGACTGAGGCGAACAGAGAAGAAGAGCGACGCCGTGGCGTCGCGGAATCTCTCCGCGCGTGCGTCACATGAACGCTGGACGCGAGCAACTGGGGCACATGTGCTCGTCGTCGATCCGCAGATCGCCCCTTCGGATCTTGTCGAGGGGATGTCCGCGCGCGGGATTCACCTCACCTGCGTGGACTCCGCAATCGACGGGCTGATCGAGTTCGGCCACACCCGCCCGACCGCAGTCGTGATCGCTTCGGATGCTTGCGATCTGTCCGCTAGTGAGTTCGTGACGCGGGTTCGCCAGCGCGCCGTTGTCCCCATCGTGGCCGTGATGGATCCCGACGACCCCACGAGCGCCGGCGAGCTTCTCCTGGCCGGAGCAAGCGCGACTATCGCCCGACCATATTCCGCGGCAGTCCTATGGGACGTACTCGAGAAGCTGCACCGCGGCCTCGACGACCAGGTCAAGATCACCTTTGGACCCCTGGAGCTCGACGCTAGGGCGTACACCGTGACCGTGGCAGGGGTTCGCATCGGCGATCTCCCGCTCAAGGAGTTCGAGCTACTGCGTGCCTTGATGTACCAGGCACCCGACGTGGTGACGAATGAGGAGTTGCGGACGACGGTGTGGGGCGGCGTTACCGGCGGGCCTTCAGAGAACACCATTCGCGTTCACGTCGCGCGCCTGAGAAGTCACCTAGCGAGCGTGGCAAACATCCGTCGCGTTCGTGGGCGGGGCTACGCGCTCACGCTCCGATGAGATTCTTCGGGGGACGAGGGGCCGACGCACCGGCCCGATGCCGACGAAGCTACTGCGGCTCTACTGTGGACAACTTTTTCAATCCTGACTAAGTACGACCCAACGATGCAGCGGCGTTTTCGACAGGTCATCCCTGAAGGAGCGGGGCCGGTCAAGAGGATCTGGCTGGTGTTCTTCTTGCCCGGACGTCGTTGCTGGACGCGTCGAGGTAGGGGTCGGGGTCAAGGCTCGGGCGGAGCCCGACCGCGGAGCGGCCGGAGGGCCTTGACGCCGGTCCCGTTCGGCGCATGCTGATGGATGTGTCGGGCTTCGGGGAGTGGGTGGCTCCTTGGGTCGAGCAACGTGGGTGGCGGGGTTCTCATCATCGCCGGGTTCCCGGCTTGGACTGGAGCGAGCTGGTGCTGCTCGGTCATCCCTTCGGGGTCGCCGACGCGCGCAGGTAGGCGCGCGTCGGGCCGCGTGATGGGGTGCGCAGAAGCTTGGGGGTTCGACGGCCGGTCGGGGTCAATCAGACGGGCGACCTCGCCAGCACTGTCACCACATCGGTGATCAAGGTGGGGGTCTTGACCTGCACGGCCTCGCGGCCGGTCGTCGAAGCATCGGGTCTCATGGCGCTGCCCCACGTCCTGCCACTGCTGGCGTCGTGTGCTGGCGTCGTGTGCTGGCGTCGTGGACTGCCCGGTGGGTGCAGGGCACGGACGTGGTGGTCGCGCAGCGCGTAGTAGACGAACTCGATCTGCTTGCGGGCTGCGGCCACGGTGCCGACGTTCTTCCCGCGCCGCTCGGCGACCTGGGCCTTGTAGGCGCCGACCACGGTGTGGGTGCCGATCCGTTTGACCGACTCCACCGCGGCCCATCGGACCAGCCGGGAGCCCTGCTTGGTGATCCGGCCCCGGTGGACGTGGGTGTCGGACTCGTGGTGCTTGGGTGTCAGCCCGGCCCACGAGGCCAACTGGGTGGGCTTGGCGAACCGGGTGACGTCGCCGACCTCGGCGAGGAACACCGCGGCCAGGACCTGCCCGATCCCGGGCAGCTGCTGGACCGCGGTGTAGCCGGGGTCGGCGACCAGCTTCCCGCGTGCGAGTCGGGCGAACAGGTCGATCTCGTCCTCGAGGTCCTCGATGAGTCGTTGCAGGGACTGCACCCGCGCCCCATACGGGGCCGGCACCTTGAGATGGTCGAGGAGCGCGGTGCCCTCCAGGCCGAACAGATCCGACATGGTGACCTGGATCCCGCACTTGGCCAGCACCGCGTGCACCTCGGCCTTGCAGTGGCTGCGTAGCCCGACCAGCTTCGCCCGGTGCCGCACCAGCTCCCGCAGCCCGCGGGTCGCCGGCGGCGCGATCCACGCCTCGGGCAGCCGACCCATCCGCAACAGGTCGGCCAGGTCCGCAGCGTCCCGGAAGTCGTTCTTGACCCGCCGGTACTCAAACGCCTTCACTCCCAGCGGATGCGCCAGATGCACATGTGCACCCGCCGCCTGCAGGGCGTCGACCGCCCAGTACCAGCCATAGGTGGCCTCCAGCACCACCTCGGGATCCTCACCCGCACGAGCCATCACCAGGTTCAGCGAGTCCACGTCGTTGAGGATCCGGACCGCCTCCAGGACATCACCCGACTCGGTGGTCCCCACCAACACCGTCCGGCGACGGTGCAGGTCAATACCAACGAACTGTCTTCCTGCGTACTCTGACATCAGGGGCCCCCTTCGTCGTGAAAGACGTCAGAACCCCAAGCATCCGCCAGGGGCACGAGGAGCGGAGGCCCCGCTCCTACATCGCATCAGCATGGGTGAGTCAGTCAGTACTACGACATCTAGCGAGCCGGCCTGTAGGCCCGCCCCTGTCGTCGAACCGGCGGCTGACCTGCACGTTTGCCTTTCAAGGCCGTGCAACGTCAGCCGCCGATTCTCGTTGGCGTGTGTAGCCAGTGCCGTCCTCGTCAGTACCGGGCGAACGTGAGGATCAGGTTGGACCCCGCGGGGGTGCCCTCGACGGCGCTCAGCACCAACTGGTACTCCGAGTCGCCCTTGCGCAGGCGCTGGTCGCTCAGTGAGTACGCGCCCCTCAGCGTCGAGCTGCTGGGCCGGACCGAGACCAGACCCAGGTCTGTGCGCGGCAGCTGGACGACGACGAGGCGGTTCGAGGCGCCGCCACCGATCCCGACCTGAGCAGTGCACGTGGCGCCGCCTCCTGTGCAGCGGACGATCTCGGCGTTCCGCTGGCCCGGGGTATGGAAGGCGAACTTGAGCGCCGAGCCTTGAGGAGCCTCGGCAGCACTGAGCGCGAAGGTGTACTGCCGGCCGTTCGCGCTTCGGGCCTGGTCGCTGACCAGGTAGGCACCATCGAGGTTGGAGCTGGTCGGCTTGACCGACTCCAGTCGCACGCCCGGGTCGGGCAGCGCGATCGAGACCTTCTCGTTGCTGGCGCCGCCGGCCAGGCTGACCGTGGCGGTGCAGGACGTGGCCGAGCCGACGCACGTGACGTGCGTGGCGGCGGGCGCCTGGCGCCCCGTGCTCGTGGCGTGGGACGTGGTCTGGCCCGCACGGGAGCCGAGCTCGCCGTGGGCAGCGGCGTACGCCGCCACGGGGGCGGCCACCGCAGCGAGGATGACGGCGGCGGTGAGGGTCTTCTTGTACATGGGATGGGTCTCCAGTTCTCTGATCGGGATGTCCTTGTGGACGCTGCCCATCGTTGACCTGAACCGGCTTGTGCACCCCAGGCGGAAATGACCAGTCCTGCACCGTCTCGTCCTGGGAATTTCGCCCAGTACGACGTCATCGCCAGCCGGCCAACGTGAAGTAGCGGAGCTGGTCGCAGTCGGCGACGAGGGCGGCGATCCCGTGCTCGACGTTGGCCGTCCGCGGCGCCGGGTGTGCGCCCAGGCTCAGGCCGACCAGCGCGATCGGGTGGGGATCGACTCCCGGCGCGTCTCTCTGACGGCAGGTCAGCGCCCGTCGGGCAGCCTGAACCAGGTCACCTGGTCGGTCGCGTAGTCGGTGGCGTAGACGACGCCACGCTCCTGGTCGATTGCGAGTCCTTCGGCCTGGGTGCCGGCCGGGACCCGCCACCGGACGACTCCGCTCACGGTGCTGACCGCGCGGATGCTCCCCGCGCCGCCCCAACCGGAGTTCTCGACCAAAGCCGTCCGGCCGTCGGCCGTCAGTGCGATGGAGCCGATCTGCGCGCCCTGGGGGAACAGCGTGGTGGTCGAGAGCGACCGCAGGGTGCGGCCCGTGGTCGTGGAGACCACCGAGACGCCGGCGAGGCCTCCGACCCACGCCCGGGAGCCGTCCGGACTGAACGCGATGCCACCGACGGGCCCGGAGCCCGGCACGGCGATGGTCCGCACGATCGCGCCGCTGGCGCTGTCGAGCACCCACACCCGCCCGCTCTTGAGGCTGCCGGCCCACACCTGCTTGCCGTCTGGGGACGCCGCGACGACGTACGACGGGCCAGGCAGGGTGGTGCGGCGTACGACGGTGTCGGCCCGTGTCGACACGGCGACGACCTGGTTGGTGGCCCCGGACTTCTGGGGCGCGGCCGGCTTGGCGAGGACGGCGAAGACGCGTTCACCGCGCGTCGTCTGGGCCGTGACGGAGTCGATGGCGCCGTCACCGACCCGGATGGTCTTGGTGACCTTCTCCTTCTCGGTGTCGATCACGGTCAGCACCCGCTTGAGGTTGTTGGTGATGTAGCCGCTCAGGTCGTGCTTGGCCAGGGTGATCGAGTTCTGACCGTGGAAGCCGAAGGTGTCGAACTCAGCGAGCTGGCGATGACTGACCAGGCTGAGCACCGAGACCGAGCCGTCGTTGACGACGAAGGCGCGGCCGAGGTTCTGCGCGACGGCGACGCCGTAGGGATTGCTGCCGACGGTGACCGTGTGGGTCTCCGGGCGGGTGCGGCCGCTCTCGGTGACGCTTCCGGCGACGGCTAGGTCGCGGCCTGACCTGGGGGTCGAGTCCGACACGGTCGCGGTGATCTTCGCGCTCGACGCGGGGGTGGCGGCCTCGGCGCCGGCTGTGGCGGCGAGCGCCCCCAGGGGGAGAGCTGCCAGCAGGGCGACGGCGGCGATCTTGGTGGTGGACATGGTGTTCCTCGTTCGTTTCTCGGGGATGATGGCCGGACGTTGCTGCTGGCCAGATATGTCTATCGACCGGTCGCTTCCGGCACCCCCGTCGAAATCCCCAGTTCTGCCCTCCGGGATCCACCTGTGAGTTGTGCCCAGGAGGCGGGGCTGTCCCCTCATCAGGGGCTGGGGCACTAGGCCGGCTCTGCGAGCGGGCTCCCCCAGGCGCGAAACCGCCCACCGGGCGACCTGTGAGCGTGCCGGTGGGCGGTGCCCTGCGCGAAGACTGACGCCGCGCGGGGCTTGTCTCGCCGGGCCTCGGGAACCCGGGGTGAGACGTGAGGCGATGCGGACACCTCAGTGCCGACTGTAGGTCTGAGCGTGAGAAGTGCGGACTCGTCTCGTCATCTGGGCCGCCCGACCGAGCGCACGGCCCTCGTTCAGCTATTGCTGATCGAGGCGTCCGTGCTGCTGAACACGTCCCGGATGGTGCCACCGAGGACGAAGACAACCGCGACAATCACAAGGCCGATGCCGGCGACCAGGAGGCCGTACTCGACAGCAGTGGCGCCGCGCTGGTCCATCTTGGCGAGGCGGGCGTCGAGGATGATGTGCAAGTAATCCAGCACCGTGGCCTCCTAGGTTTGGTCCAGCGCCCGCCTTGCGAGAATGGTTGCGTCAGGTCCCCGCCAAGTGGGCCCTCACCCCATGTGAGAGGGCGTCCGGAGCGAGGGTGATCCAACGGTAGGACGCGGTTGCGCCATGGGCATCAGCCGCATGGGGCATAACGCCATACCCCTACAAGATGACTCCAGCACGAGTCACCGGCACACGCCGGTCGAGTCACCGCGCGATGCGATAGTCGGCCAGCTGGTAGCCCTTGGGCGTCGTCACGTTGCGGAGCTGTTCGAGGCGCATCGGCGGCAGTCCGTCCCAGAGCCGTCTCCCACTGCCGGCGATCGACGGTGCGACGACGAGCCGTACTTCGTCGACGGCGTCCCCTGTGAGCAGCGCTTGGGCGACCGAGATGCTGGCGTGCACGCCAATGTCCCCGCCGGAAGAGTTCTTGAGGTCTTCCACGAACTGGACCAACCCGCCTTCGATCGCTGTCGTGTTGTGCCACTGCCGCTCCAGCGGTGTGGAAGACGCGACGTACTTCGCGACGCCGTTGATGAATGTGGCGAATGGCTCGACCTCGCTGTCCGGCCAATAGCCAGACCACTCGTCATAGCTGTGACGGCCGAGAATGACCGCGTCCTGGGTGGCGATGACAGTCGGCGAGGTTGGCATCCATCTCCTCATCCCAGTCGACGATGAACGTGTCCGGGTCCTGGGCTACGCCATCGAGGGACAACAGCTCATACAGCACCACCTTGCGCATGCAGACTCCTCTGGTTGGGACGGGACGCTACCTACGCTGACTACTCGATCCGTCGAAACTCATCGCTGCCTTGCAGTCGAGATCCGGCGGCGGCAACGCCCACGGCACCGCCGCGAGACGCGCGCGCGGGTCGGACCTAGCGTGAACCTGCGCTGCCTATCAATGACTGGTCAGGCCGGTTAACGTCGAACGTCCTGATTCCCAGCTCAGATGGAGGCACGGAAATGTCGAACACCGCCAACAAGGGCTCGATGCGGGGGTTGCGGCCCTCGCCCTCCATGATCATCTCGCTGTTCGCTCTCGTGGTCGCGTTGAGCACCGGTGCCTATGCCGCCGTGACCATCGCCCCAAAGAACTCTGTCGTCTCGAAGTCGATCAAGAACGCGAACGTCACGACCGAGGACCTCGCCGGACAGGCGGTCAGCAAAGGGAAGATCAAGAAGGCTTCCGTCAACGGCGCGAAGATCGTCGACGGCTCGGTAGGTTCCAAGGACATCGGCGACGGCCAGGTCAGCACCAACGACATCTCCAGCGCGGCCAAGACCGCGCTCAGCCACGGCGGCCCCGCCTACTCCCAGCACTTTGAGACTGCAGTCCCGCTCCCTACGACCGTGACGACGATGGCTGCGCTGAGCCTGCCAGCCGGCGCCTACGTGCTGATCTCCAAGGCGCAGATCGACACCAACCTCGGAGGAGACATCGTCGAATGCGATCTGGTGGACGGACTGGGCCACAAGGACACGAGCTTCGTCCAAAGTGGAAACTTCGCCGGGACCCAGATCATCACCAACAACCTCGTCACCACGTACGCCGCCGCCGGAACCGCGTCGCTGCAATGCCACACGTTCGGCGGCGGCAGCATCTCCCAGGCGAGGTTGACCGCGATCAACGTCAGCAACGTGACCAGCTCACCATGAGCGCTCTGAGGCTAGTCTTGGCACATGCTGATCCTCGCCATCATCTTGTTCGGCATGCTCGTCGGTGCTGGAGCCCAACTGGTTCTCGGACGAAAGCGCGGCAGGGTCGACTGGACGATGGCGATCGTGGCCGGACTCGTCGGCTCGTTCATCGGTGGGTTGCTGATCAGCCTGCTGTCCGGTGACGGCCTCGACCTCAGGCCGAGCGGCATCATCGGGTCCCTGGTCGGCGCGATCGTGGTGACGGCGGCCTGGCGCTGGTGGGACGGCCGGAACAAGCCGACCGCGGCGGACCGTGCCGCCAAGCGCTCGGGCGACCCGCGCAAGTCCCACCCGCGCTGATCCGCAACATGCGCCGACGCGGACCTACTCGGGGGACCCAGCTGCGACGCTGAGCCCGTGCCTGGAGCGGTCCGCCGGATCTCCTGCAATCGGCGGACCGCCAAACCGCAGCAGGGCCAGCCAGCCGGCGAGCGTCAGGATGCTCCCGAGGATGAGCCCCGCGAGCACGTCGCTGAGGTAGTGAACGCCGAGGAAGATGCGACTGGCGGCGATGAGGATGCCCGCGATGAGGCAGGTGGCCACCATCAGCGATCGGGCCACCTTCTGTCGCACCGTGACCAGGATGAGCAGCGTCCACGCAGTGATCAACATCCCGGCCGCTGCCGAATGTCCCGACGGGAAGGACAGCCCCTCTTCCACCACGATCGGGTTTGCCCATTCCGGTCGCGGGCGAGCCAGCACCAGCTTTGCCAGTGGCGCGACGATGTTCTCCAGGAGCGCGACTCCCACCAACCACAGGGCCAGGTGTCGGTGACCCCTCCAGAACTGGACCAAGGCGGCCGCAACGAGTGCAAGTCGGATCACCCACGGCGCCCCGAAGTCCGACACCCATCGACACCAGTCGCTCAGCGCGGCTGAGCCGTAGGTCTCACCGAAGGCCCAGAGCGAGACGCGTTCATCAACATCCACGAGGTGGCTGGAGCCGACAGCTACCAGTCCTGCCAGCAGCACATAGACGAGAGCCATGAGGGCGAGCCAGCGCGTGGCGGCAGTCGCGGTCAGGACATCCTTCGGAGCCCTGTCATCTACGTGTTGCATGTCCCTCCTCTCGCTGTCGTTCGTCCTGGCGTCCGTAGCGCGTGCGGGCGCGCTTGCTCCCGAACACTCGCGAGCCACGAGACGTCCAACCGCGCCAGCGACTGTGCTACTCGCTGTTCGGAAGGGTGTTGCGCTCGATCTCGGCTACCGTCGGCTCGCCGCGGTTGCAGTAGACCTCGACCTCGATGGATCGGCCACGATTGGCAAAGACCGCGTCCACGTCGTCGTCGGGGCCAGGGTCGTAGCTGACTGTCCGCCACCCCGCGGAACGGTCTGGCCTCGCCTCCAGCCCCAGCGCGTACACGCCCTGGCACGCCACGTCGAACTCACCGAACTCGTCGGTGATGGTGCGCGGCACCCTCGGCAGGCTGGGATCCGGCGACGCCTCTGCCCCCTCTTGGAGCTGGGTCCGGATCACCTCGTTTCCCAACGGCCCGCGGCCGCGAAGGCTCGCGCCGACAGTGGTCACCGCGACCACGCCCACCGTGACAGCGAGGCCCGCCGCCACCAACCAAACCGCGGTCAGGCCCAGAGGTTGGGCCCAGCCCCGGTTTCGCGTCACTGCGTCATTCTTGCGGTCCGGCCCCTGACGTCGTGCTAGCGGCAGGTTAAGGCGCGGCTAAGACCGCGGGCGGCCCGGGTAGGTTCGCGTCGTGGCCCAGGTGCTGATCATCGAAGACGACCAGCGCATCCGTCCGCTCCTGATGCGTTCCCTCGCTGACCTCGGCTACGCCGTCGCCTCCGCCTCGACCGGAATGCTGGGGCTCACCATGGCAGTCGAGACGAAGCCGGACCTAGTCATCCTCGACCTCGGCCTGCCGGACGTCGACGGAACACAGGTGCTGTCCATGCTGCGGGCCGTGAGCGCCGTCCCGGTCATCGTGGCGAGCGCCCGTGACGACGACCCGTCCCTGATTGGCTGCCTCGATGCCGGAGCCGACGACTACGTGGTCAAGCCCTACACGACTGCACAGCTCGAGGCCCGGATCCGCGCAGTGATGCGGCGAACCGCGGGCAACGAACTCACTCAGCGGCGCAACCTGACCGTCGGTGGGCTCGAGATCGAGGTTGCCGCCCGCACCGTGACCCTGGACGGCGTGCGCATCGACCTCAGCCCACGCGAGTTCGACTTGATCGTGCGGCTGGCCGAAAGCGCCGGCGATGTGGTGACCAAGAGGGAGCTGCTCGTCGACGTGTGGCACCAGGCCTGGGGCGGCTCCGACAAGACGGTCGACGTGCACCTGTCCTGGTTGCGGCGCAAACTGGGCGAGTCAGCCTCCGAGCCGCGGTACCTGCACACGGTCCGCGGCGTCGGGGTGCGGCTGTCCGCGCCCGCCTCGTAGGCGGCCACCGTGAGACGCAGCCTGATCGTGACCGTTGCGGCCGCGGTGACGATGGTGCTGCTGGCGATGCTGGTGCCGATGGCCGTTCTGCTGCGCGACTATGCGCTCGAGGACCGCCTGGCCAGCGCTGCGCTGGAGGTCCAGGCCACCGAGACGGTGGTGTCGGGGTCGGGAAACGACTACGGCGACGTGGCGGTGTACGTCGACCGGATCAACCGCGACTCCCCCACCCTCACCACGGTGCTGTACCCCGACGGGACGGCGATCGGGCCACAGCCCGGCGAGGACTCCCGGGTAGAGGAGGCGCGATCGACCGGCCGGGCCCGCGTCGACGACGTGTCCGGTGGCGCCGAGATCCTGGTCCCGGTGTCGCTGGGCGGGAGCAGCACCACCGCGGCGAGCACGCCGGTCATCCGGATCTTCGTGCGCGAGCCTGGCTTCGCCTCCGGTCCCACGCTGCGCGCCTACCTGGTGATCGCGGGGCTGGGTCTGGTGTTGCTGTTGGGAGCGCTTGTGCTCGCCGACCGACTTGGTCGCTCGTTCGTGCGGCCGATCGGGCGCCTGGCGAAATACGCCCAGCGGCTCGGCGACGAGAGCCGGCCCGGGCCCGAACCACCGGCGGGTCCGCCAGAGGTGCGCGAACTAGGAGCGACGATGAACCGGCTGGTCGGCCGCATCGAGCTCCTCTTGGAGCGCGAGCGAGCCGCCGTCTCCGACCTGTCCCACCGGTTGCGGACCCCCATCACGGCACTGCGGCTGCGCATCGACGCGCTAGCCGACACCGGCGACCGGGAGCGCCTGTCGGGGGACCTCGACCAGCTGCAGGTGATGGTGGATCACGTGGTGAGCGAGGCTCGGCGCTCCGAGCGCGAGGGTCTGGTGCCGAATACGGCCGCGGTCGCGGCGCTCGAGGAGAGGGCGCACTTCTGGGAGCCGCTGGCCGAGGAGCAGGGCCGGGAGTTCGAGGTACGGGTCGAGGTCCCCGGTGAGACGAGGGTTCGCGCCGGTGAGCAGGACGTCGTCGCCCTCCTCGACGTTCTCCTTGACAACGTCTTCACGCACACGCAGGAAGGGGCTGCCGTCGCTGTCACGATCGCCCCCCGAGCCGGCGGTGGCCTGGTGCTCACCGTCGACGACGCCGGTCCGGGCTTCCCCGACGGGATCGACGTGCTCGCGCGGGGCACTTCGGGCGGCGACTCCTCCGGACTCGGGCTGGCCATCGCGCACCAGACCGCCACCGGGTCGGGTGGCGGTCTGGAGGCGGGTCGGTCACCGCTCGGTGGCGGACGAGTGGTCGTGACGCTCGGCCCGCCCGGCTGAACGTCGTACGGGTCAGCCGACCGTGATCCGGGCTGTGCAGCGCTCGGTGCCGCCCACCCGGGTGGCCTTGAAGGTGAAGACGTCGGAGCCTGCGGTGTCGCCTCGGAAGCGGTCGACGTCGATCTCACCCTCGTGGTCGGCCGTGCGCACAGCGCGGTAGAAGCGCTTCCCGTCGTGCTTGAGCACGATCTTCCACTCAGCACCGGTGGCGAGCCGGTCGAGGTCGGCGTCGACGTCCCAGCCGGTGCCCTCACGGTCGACGGTCAGTTCGTAGTGGCCAGCACCGCAGGCGCCCTGGCGCTCGACGTCGGCGTGGGCCGGGGCGGCGACGAGGAGGGCGGTGGAGGCACCCAACAGGGCGGTGATGCCGACGAGGCTGGTGAAGCGGGTGATGACAGACATGGTTGGTGCTCGCTTTCGATTGGTGTGGTGGTGCTGGGTCAGCCGGCAGTGATGGCGGCCGAGCAGACGTCGTCGCCCTGGGTGGCGGTCGCCGTGAAGCGGTTGTCCCCTGTGCGGGGTGCGTAGACGTCTACGTCGATCTCGGCGTCGGCATCGGTCTCGCGCTCGTCCTCGAGCAGCACCTCGTCGGCCTGGGCGATCTTGATCTGCCAGGTCTCGCCGGGCGCGCTCGACTGAAGCTCGAAGGAGACCTCGAGGGTGTCGTCCTCGCGCTCCGCCTCCAAGGAGTAAGTCGCGTTGGCACAGGTGCCCCGGTCGCTGGCCTCGGCCGAGTCGCTGACGCTTAGCCACGTGACTGTCGCGACTGCCGCGATCACGACGACACCGACGATGACGCCGACGGCGACTCTGTTGATTTTCATGAGCTCTCCTCTCAGTGGGTCGAGTGGAGACTCCCAAGCACTCGGCTAAGCCCGAACCATGTGGGCATTAAGGGCAGGCAATGCCTCCGGCTCACCCCCTTGTCGCATCGGGAGACCCCCGCAAGTCACACCCCCGCTGATCGCGTGCGTCATTGAGAGCCCGACGTAAACTGCGGGCATGAACGAGGCCGACCGGGAAGCCAAGGCCGCAGACGACAGGACTCGGCGCGCGGCGGCCTCGGCAGCCCTGCGGTTGGACGCTGATGCCGCGTCCGGCCAGCGGGCGCAGTGGGCCGAGATCGACACCCTTGCCGACGCGGCATTGACTCGCCTCGAGGATCAGGGGTGGCCCGGATCCACGTTGCTCACGACCAGATCGAGCCGGTTCGGCCTGGCCACCACGAAGCAACGCGCGGCCTGGCAGGTCGGGCGGCGGATCGGCTGGGACGGGGAGGCCACCACCGAGAATCCGTGCTGGCTCCTCTCCACCGGCAGGTTCGGCTACGGCCCGGCGAACGAGCGGGTCGACGAGCAGCCCTTCCCGGAGCTGGTGGCGATGCACGGCTTCGAGGACGTGGTCATCGAAGGTCTGGAAAAACTGGCCGATCAGCCAGGTCCCGGTCTCGACGTTTAGGCAACGGGCGGTTCCTCGCCGACCTACCCTCGCTGGGTGAGCGACACGGACGTGCAGGCGGCCCAGGCAACTGGCGACCCTTCGGAGACTGCGCCCAAGCCGGTCGTGACAGCCCCGCGCAAGCGCCGCTGGCTGATCCTTGTTGTCGCACTTGCGTGCCTCGCCGCCGTCACGGTGGTCGGCGTGATCCAGCTGCGTGGCAGCGGCGGCCCCCCTCACCCGGATGCCTGGAACGCCAAGGTGCAGCCGTTCGCAGAAATCGTGGAGAAGCAGCGCGACCTGCAGTTCGAGTATCCGGTCTATGTGGACTTCCTGCCCCCCGCCGACTTCGAGAAGCAGGTCACTACGGACGATGCAGATCTGACCGACGAGGACCGCCAGGAGATCGAGCAGTACACCGGGCTGTTCCGGGCCTTGGGATTGATCGAGGGGGATGTCGACCTCTTCGACCTGATGAACCAGCTCCAGGGCTCGGGGATCATCGGCTACTACTCCTACGAGGACGAGCGGATCCGGATCCGGGGCACGGAGCTGACACCCGCGGTCGAGTCCACCCTCGTCCACGAGTTGACCCACGCCCTGCAGGACCAGCACTTCGACCTCGAGGAGCGATTCGCCGACCTCGACGGGTCCAACGCGGACTCCGCGGCCTCGAGCGCATTCCACGCTCTGGTCGAGGGCGACGCGCGCCGGATCGAGACGGCCTGGCGTGAGTCGCTGGGCAAGGGAGCCCGCAAGGCGCTGGACAAGTCCCTGGCAAACCAGGTCAGCGGGTTCGAGGCCGAGTCGAGCGAGATCCCCGAGGTGCTCAAGACCTTGACGGCCGCGCCGTACGTCTTCGGGGAGGCGCTGCTCCGGGTCGCCCTGGCCCAGGGGGGCGAGCGGGCGGTGGACGACCTCTTCCTGGTGCCCCCCACCACCGAGGAGCAGCAGCTCGATCCGTGGACCCTCGTCGCCGACCACCAGGGTTACCTCGAGGTGTCCGAGCCGACACTCGCCAAGGGCGAGGAGAAGTTCGACAGCGGCGACTTCGGTGCGATCTCGTGGTTGCTGGTGCTCGCCGAGCGCATCCCGGTCAAGCAGGCACTCACCGCAGCGCTCGGTTGGGGAGGCGACTCGTACGTCGCCTTCGACCGCGACGACGTGAGCTGCGTGCGGCTCGACTACGCGGGCGACACACCCAGAGACCTCGATCAGATGCGGGCCGCCCTCAGGGCGTGGGTCGCCCAAGGGCCCGAGGGGCAGGCGACCGTCCGCCGCGCGGGGTCGAGCCTCGTATTCGAGTCGTGCGACCCAGGCTCGGGCGCGGCCTCGGTGGCCGCCGGTCGCTCGATGGATGCGGTCACGCTGGCAGTGAGCCGGACCTACCTGTCGACCACGCTCGTGAAGTCCGGAATGGACACGGTGGCAGCCCGATGCAGCGCCGCCCGACTCGTGCGCGCCCTCACGGTCGCGCAGCTCAACAACCCCGATCTCCGCCCGGTGCGCGTGCGCTCGATCATCGCGCCCTGCCGGGCCTGAGTCGGCCCACGCGGCGATGAAACCGGTCCTTGACCGCAGCCAGCGTCGGGCTCGATCCTGAGGTCGTCGCCACCCTCACCCCGACCGGGTGAGGCGAGCAGCCACGAGGACGAGAACGCTCGTAGATCATCGGGGTCGACGGAGGGAATCTCATGGCACGGGAGACCGGCGTCGTCGTCAGGTTGACGCCGCCGAGCTTGCCGATCACATCCGCGAGCTTGCCGAAGAACCCCTCGTCATCGGGGTCGGCAGTGATGCCCAGCAGCGCCGGCAGCTGGGTCACCGCAACGGTCTGCCCCACTCCGAACTTCACACCGGTCAAGGTCGCGGGGCTGATCTGCTCCACCAGGGAGCCCAACCGGAACAGGCGCATCACCAGCAGGCACACCCCGACGAGCACCGTCAGCGTGAAGGCGGCACGCAACAGCGCTTCGTCGCTGCGACCACCGGACAGCCCCGCGAGACTCGAAGCGACGAGGATCGCGATCGTCGACGTGGTGGAGACGCTCAACGACCGCGAACCCCCCAGCAGCGCATACACGAGCATCGGCAGCATGCAGGTGTAGAGCCCGATCTCCACCGGCAGGCCGGCGATCGTGGCGTACGCCATCGCCTGGGGGATCACCACTGCCCCGGCCGACAGGCCAGCCAGCCTCGCACGCAACCATCCGCGCTGGTAGCCGCGCAACGACGGCAGCAGCCACGCGCGCGTCGACGTCTTGCCCTTAGAGGCCACCGATGCCCTTGCCGACGAGTGCCACGCCGATCACCACGAGGAGCACCGCCATCACCGTGGCGTTGTTGGCGACGAGCCACGTGTGCAGCGAGTCCAGCGGTGCGCGCATCCTTTCCCGGGCGACCAGATATGCCAGGACCGGGACCGCGACCGTGCTGGCGGCGATCACCACGAAGATCGCGATGGCCACGACGACTTTGCTGGTCGACAGCTCGGCGGAGCTGATCACGACCGCACCAGCAATGGACAGAGCCAGGTTCTTGGGGTTGACCGCGGCCAGCAGGAAGCCCAGTCCGGCCGCCTTGACGGCGGTGAACGTGTCGATCGCGGCCATCCACTTCGGCAGCGACGCCGTCTCGCCCGGACCCGGGCGGGACCGCCACTGCTTGAGGGCAAGCAACACCAACAGGATGCCCAGCACGATCTTGGTCCACGAGGAGCCCGTCGACGGGCCCGTGGACGACGAGAGGCCGATGGCGTTGGCCACCACCACGAACAGCGAGATCGCAACGACGATGCCCACGACCCAACCGAGGAGGAACCCGAGGCTGGTCCCGGTGGCCTTCGGTGCGAGCAGCATCAAGATCACCGCGATGATCGGGACGGGACTGATCGCCACACCCAGCGCCATGGGCAGGAGCTCCCCGATGACCTCGTTCACAGCCGCCCCATCACCGGACCATCCCAAACGGCGGCTGCCGTGTCCAGGCTCCGCGCGCACGGCCTGCTAGTTGCTCCCCGACACGGGAAGCTGCGTCGCTAGGATGCGATAGCCGACGACGTGAAGGGGTCCACGGCATGGCACCAAGGCAACCGCTTGTCTTCGCGTCGCTCCGCGGTTATCGACCGACATGGTTGCGGGCGGACCTGCTCGCCGGGCTCACCGTGTGGGCCGTGTTGGTGCCGGAGTCCTTGGCCTACGCGACGATCGCAGGTGTCCCCCCGGTGGTCGGGCTTTATGCCGCCGTACCGTCGCTCGTCCTGTACGCCGTCCTCGGGTCGTCACGACACCTGGTGGTGGCGTCGATGTCGGCGACGGCTGCGCTGTCGGCGAGCATCGTGGCGGTCTACGCGCGGGCCGGCACCGACGACTACGTCTCGTTGACCGCGACCTTGGCGATCGTCACGGGAGTCCTGGGGCTGCTCGCGGGGCTGCTCCGGTTGGGGTTCCTCGCCTCGTTCATCTCCGAGCCGGTGCTCAAGGGTTTCATCGTCGGGCTCGCGCTGACCATCATCGCTGGTCAGCTGCCCAAGCTGTTCGGGGTGGCGAAGGGGGGCGGCGACTTCTTCGAGCAGATGGCTCACCTGGTGCGGGGGCTGGGAGACACCAACCTCGCGACGCTGGTCGTCGGCCTGCTGAGCCTGGCCGTCGTGCTGGGCCTGCGCCGATGGTTGCCGCTGGTCCCCGGCTCCCTTGTCGCGGTGCTCCTCGGCATCGCGGCAGTCTCGCTGTTCGACCTCGTGGGTAGGGGCGTCGAGATCGTCGGTCCGATCGAGTCGGGCCTACCCCGGGTGGGACTGCCCCAGGGCCTTGGCCCGGAGGACTACCTGGTCCTCGTGGGTGCGGCCGTCGGCGTGCTGCTGGTCGGGTTCGCGGAGGGTCTCGGGGCCGCCAAGACGTACGCCGCCAAGGCCGGCTACGACATCGACGCCAACCGTGAGCTGATGGGCATGGGGGCGGCCAACCTGGGGTCGGGGCTGGCCTCGGGCATGGTCGTCAACGGGAGCCTCTCCAAGACCGCGGTGAACGGCGGGGCCGGCGCCAAGAGCCAGGTCTCGAGCCTGACCGTCTCGGCGCTGACCGTCTTGACGCTGTTGTTCCTGACCGGGCTGTTCGAGAACCTCCCCGAGGCCACCTTGGCTGCGGTGGTCATCGCGGCGGTCATCGAGCTCGTCGACATCCCGAGCCTGGTGCGGCTCTATCGGGTCTGGACCGGCCACCTGGGCGGGATCTACGGGTGGGCTGCCCGCGCCGACTTCCTTGCCGCCCTCGCAGCGCTGCTCGGTGTCCTGATCTTCGACACGCTTCCTGGTCTCTTCATCGGCATCGCGGTCTCACTGCTGCTCCTGCTCTACCGGGCCTCGCGCCCGCAGGTGACAACCCTGGCCCGGACAGCCTCCACGACTCCCGGCGAAGGCGTGTGGGTCGACACGGGAAGACACCACGACCTGGCCCAACGTGACGACGTCGTGGTGGTTCGCGTCGAGTCCAGCCTGTTCTTCGCCAACGCCGACCATGTGCGCGCGGCCATCCTGGCGCAGGTCACCCCGGCCACCGTCGCCATCGTCCTCGACGCCGAGACGACACCCGTCATCGATGTGTCCGCCACCGAGATGCTGACCCGGCTGGCGCAAGACCTGCGAAGGCTTGGAGTCGAGCTGCTCATCGCCCACGGGATCGGTCAGATCCGCGACGTCCTGCGACGCGCCGGTGGGGACGACCAGGTGCTGCAAACCGTCTACGCAACCGTGGACGAGGCGGTTGCCGCCGTACGACCTCCAGACACAGAGCCCACGCCGGACTAGACAACGGCACGCCTGCCCGCGCGGCCGCGGACGATTCGTAGGACGCTTGCGGGGTCGCGCGTGAGGCGCGAGGCCTCTCAGGAAGTCCGCTTCGCCAGGGTCGAGGGGACGAGTCGACACCCGCCTCTCGAAACAGAGGTCGAACGGAGTACGCCGATGCAACTGTTCCTGTGGATCTTCTCCGTCATGTTGTTTGTCGCCGGACTCGGGATGCTGGTCAAGGGCCAACCTCTGTGGGGGATCATGGTCATCCTGGCCGCGCTGGCGGTAGGCCCGGGCGGAGTCTTCCTCTTCACCTGAGGTGGGCTCGAAGACCTGGAACCGCCCCGGCATCACCTGCCGAGGCGGTTTCCGGCCTGAGCTTCCACCGGAGCGGCACTGCCCCCCGGCCTAGCGCTCACTGTGGATGCCTGGGACGAATCTATCGCCTGAGACAGGCGGAGTCCGCCATTGGCGGGCGTGTGGACACGGGCCGCTGCCGGGTCAGCGGAGCCGACAGGCTGGGGTGCCGCCCGGCAGTCGGTGACGGAAGCGGGCGACCAGCCGGTAGACCGCGTCGGCGAGCGGCCGGATGACCGGCACCAGCAGCACCCGCCCGGCCCAGGACCAAGGGGCCCCGCGGGCGATGAGGGACCGTCCGATGGCCCGTGAGGAGTGCTCGACGGCGCGGTCGTCGACCAGCCACCAGACCGACGTGGAGGCCTGCTCGACGTTGAGTCCGACGGAGTCGAGGTCGAGGAACTGCCACGGCACGATCTCCACCCGGCCCGTGCGAGCGAGCCAGTTGGCGCAGGTCGTGCAGAAGGCGCAGTCACCGTCGAAGACGAGCCGCTCGGTCATGGGTCCATCGTGTCAGGTGGCCGGTCTCAGACGGGGGCAAATGTCAGGCTCGACATCGAGGGCATCGGGAGGTCGAACCTCACCTCGACCCGACCCTCGTCGTCGGCGACGAGCGTCTCGTCGGGGCCGAGCGGATCGAGGCGGTCGGCCGCGCGCAGGGTGGCCCACTGGTCGTCGGTCGGCCAGTCCTGGTCCTGGTCTTTGATCCGGCCCCACACCGCTGCGATGTCGGAGTGGTCGTCGTCGACGCGGTCGTGGTGGACGACGTACGACGCCCCCGGCTCGAGGCCGGTCACCGACAGGGCCACCGGCCTGGCGAGGTCGGGCGAGCCCGAGGCCTTCGTCTGGTCGAGCGTGAGGTTCCAGGTCAGGACGCCGATGGTGCCGTCGTCGGAACGTGTCGGCCAGCGCCTCGACCAGCGAGCCGGCCCCGTCGCCGTCGAGCTCCACGCCGATGCGGGTGCGGCCCAGGCGTTCGAGCAGCGCCAGCGCCCACCAGCGAGGCTTGCGCAGCTCGCCGACGGTGCGGGTGCCGAAGCCGCCGTGCAGCAGGGCCGGCGGCCTGCCGAGCTCCTCGAAGTGGTCGGAGACCACCCAGTAGGACAACGACTCGATGCGGTCCATCGACGAGGCCATCCCGCGGAGCAGGAAGGTGCCGGCGAAGACGGCGTCGCTGACCTCGTTGAAGTGCGTCGGGGTGACGCCCCACTCGGTCCACCAGATCGGGGTGCCCTCGCGGCCGTAGCGCTCCAGCATCGGCCGGAAGTCCAGCGGCGGGCTGCCGTAGGTGTGCGTCGTGACGAAGTCGACCGGCGAGCCGGACCGCTCGGCGTGCGCGAGCAGCTCCTCGACCCAGCCGGAGGCCGCCGAGGACGGGCCGCCCACGCGCAGCCGGTCGTCGACCGACCGGACCGCGTCGGCGGTGACGTCGTAGAGGTGCAGGTAGTCCTCGGGCGTGCCGGACCAGAAGACCTCGAGGTTGGCCTCGTTCCACACCTCGAACGACCAGTGCTCCACGAGCTCGTCGAGGCCGTAGCGGTCGGCGAGGTGCTGGACCAGGTCGCGGATGAGCGCGTGCCAGCGGTCCCAGTCGCGCGGCGGCGAGACGATGGCGGCGTAGTCGAACACCGTCTTGCTCGGGTCGGAGGCGAGGTCGTGAGGCATGAACGACAGCTCCACGACCGGATAGAGCCCGATAGAGCGCAGGTGGTCGTAGACCCGGTCGACACCGGCGAAGTCGTGGACCGGCTCGCCGTCGACCTCGCGATAGACGCCCGAGGTCGTCGCCGAGGATCGCGTGCGCCCGCGCGTGGGTGACGCCGAGCTCGTCGTGCGCCGCCTTCAGGGCCGAGGTCAGCTCCTCGCCGATCACCCGGCCACCGGTGGTGTCGGTGGAGAGCATGTGGGAGAGGTGCTCGCTGCCGATCATCGGCCGCCACGGCCGAGGCAGGTCGCCACGGTCGTCGTTCGCGTCGACGCGCGAGGTGACGGCCTCGGGCGGGCCGGCGAGTGGCGTGGCCTCGACCGGCTCGGAGCGGTCGCCCTCGACGTGCACGTCGGACAGCGAGGCCACGGCGTACCACCGCGACTCCCCCGCGGTCCCCGTCGTGTCGGCGTACGGCGGATGGGGCACGGCGAGCACGTCGCGACCGGCGTGGTCGAGGGGCTCCCACGGGCCGGCCGCCGCCGGGGCGGCGTACACCTGGTAGCCGATGGCACCCGCCACCGGCTCCCAGGTGATCGTGACCTGGTGAGCACCCGAGACGGCCACCAGGTCCTTCGGCGGGTCGAGCCGCGGGGCGTTGCCGCCGAAGGCGGCCCCGCTCCGCTGCCCGATCCGCTGCTCCCAGTCGGAGCGTCGCGCCAGCCATCAACGCCGCCCCGCCGAGAAGACTTCCTGCCGCATCAGCGGCTCGAGCTTGTGCTGCATCGCGCCCTTGGAGACGTATCGGCGCATGTCGTCATGGGCGAGCGCGTTGCCGAGCGCGGCCATGACCATGCCCTGGTCGAGTGAGAGGTAGCGCCTGCTCACCTGGCCGCTGCGGACCGCGATCGGCGTCGTAGAAGCCGCCGGGACCGTAGGCGTCGAAGTTCGCGCGCAGCTTGGCCAGGTTGGCCAGCGCGGCTTGCGGCGCGTAGCGGTAGGCGAGGAAGGACGCGTGCGGGGTGACCACGCCGTCGCCGTACGTCGTCGGAGCCGGGTCACCGCCGTGGCAGCCCTCGTACGCCTGGTTCCAGATCGTGCGCTCCTGGTCGCTGGTGTAGCCGCCGGCACCCGGGATGCCGGTGTCCATGCCGAGCGCGTCGACGCCGTACTCGCGGTAGCCGCCGGCCGGGTTGTTGGACGGCGAGAAGCCCCAGTAGCCGTACTGCGCGTCGTCGAGACCGTGCTCGATCTGGCCGCGCACGTAGAGCGGGTGGTTGACGCCCCAGCTGCGCTGGCCCCACTTCTCCTCGGGCACGAACAGCGGCACCATCAGCGCCTCGAACATGCTGCCGCCCCAGGTGGGCACGACGTTGATGTCGCGGTAGGGCAGCGCGCCCTCGAAGACCGGGATGCCGTCGTAGGTCTTCCACTCGCCGACCGGCTTGGTCTCGGTCCAGGCGTAGTCGCAGTTGTCGTTGTAGAACGTGCGGACGCCGCCCCAGTAGTGCTTGGTCGGGATCTGGCCCGCAGCGATGCCGAGGTACGACGCCATCCGCGGCTCGGTGTTGAACGCGCCGTAGCGGTGGCAGGTCTGGTAGACGGGGTCGGTGCCCGGCTTGAGGGCGACCAGCTGTGAGCAGCCCGGGGGCGGGGCCACCCAGAAGCCGCCGCTGATCTGGCCGCCGACCGGCTGGTCTGCGGTCAGGCGCGCGCCGGCGTTCTCGTCGTAGAACCAGCCGAAGTCCATCCGCTTCCGGATCGCGTCGGCCTTGCCGGGCCAGCTTCTTGTCCGACGCCGGCGACCACCAGCAGGCCGGTAGCGAGCCAGCCGTTGTCGACGCTGGAGAGGAAGGGGTAGACGGGGTTGTGGGTGCCGTCCGGGTTGGGCTCGGGCCAGGTCGTCAGCTTCGCGCCGGTGGCCGGGTCGTACCAGTTGTAGAACATCCCCGACGGCTCGTGCTTCTCCAGCGTGGCCAGGGTGTCGAGGGTCTGGCGGATCCGGGTGCCGCGCCTCCCTGCGGGCCGATCAGGCCGGTGTCCTGGGCGACGGTGGTGGACCACAGGTAGGCGCCGATGTTGGTCGGCGAGGTGTACGCCGCGCGCGTGTCGCCCGCAAGGTTGCCGCCGACGTTGTCGGACACCAGTCCCGTGCCCGGGGTCGACCATGGCGGTGAAGGACTTCCAGGTGTCGCGCAAGTAGGTGTCGAGGACCTTGCCGGGAGGGCCGGGACGGGCCGACAGCAGGCGCCGGGCCGGTGCCGCCTGTGGCGGCGGGAGCGGGTCCGGTGGCCGCGAGCAGGCCGAGGGCCAGGGCCGACGCCGAGAGGATCCCGACGATGGGAGTGGGCAAGCGCATGGGGTGGTGCTCCTTCCGAGATTGAGCGGGGTGAGGACGGGCTACTTGATGCCCGTCATGGCGATGCCTTGCATGATGTGGCGCTGCAGGAACAGGAAGATCACGAGCACCGGGACGACCACGACGACCGACCCGGCCAGCAGCAGTCCGTACTGGGTGGCGTTCTGGCCGACGGCGTACAGGGCCAGGGCCACGGGCAGGGTGTACTTGTCCTCGGTCTGGGCCACGACCAGCGGCCAGAGGAAGTTGTTCCACGAGCCGAGGAAGGTCAGGATCCCCAGCGTGGCCAGGGCCGGCCCGCACAACGGCATGATCACCGAGGCGAAGATCCGCAGCTCTCCGGCGCCGTCGATGCGAGCGGCCTGGATGAGCTCGTCGGGCAGCGCCATGATGTACTGCCGCATCAGGAACACCCCGAACGGCCCGGCCACGAACGGCAGGATCATCCCGAGCAGGCGTGTTGGACAGCCCCATCTTGGTGGTCAGCACGAACAGCGGGACGAACGTGACCACACCGGGCACCATCAGGGTGCCGAGCACGATCACGAACAAGCACCCGCTTGCCGGGGAAGTCCAGCTTGGCCAGGGCGTAGCCGAGCATCGAGCAGAAGACCATGTTGCCCGACGGTGACCGCCAGGGCCACGATCACCGAGTTCATGAAGTACGTCGGGAAGTCGAGCTGGGTGAAGAGCCTGTCGTAGTTGTCGAGGGTCAGTGTCTCGGGCCACCAGGTCGGCGGCACCGCACGCACCTCGCCCTCGGGCTTGAACGACGAGACGCAGCATCCACAGGAACGGGACGACGACGAGGAACAGCCCGACCCGCGAGCACGGCGTAGATCCAGCCGGGCGTGTTGATCTCGTCGTCGCGACGGGTCGTCGGCGCCTCGGTGAGCTCGTCGTCGGGATCCGGCGAGTCGAGATCGGCGGGGTGGCGCGGGTGGTGACCGTCATGACTTCTTCTCCTCACGCTCGCCGAGGAACCGGAACTGGACGAAGGTGAGCACCACGATCGCCAGGAAGAGCAGATAGCTGGCCGCCGCGGCGTAGCCGAAGTTGCCGAAGCCGAACTGGTCGTAGGTGTAGTAGGTGACCGACCGGGTGGCGTCGAGCGGGCCGCCCTTGGTCATCACGAAGGCCTCCTCGAAGAACTGGAGGTAGCCGATGCCGGTGATGACGGCGCCGAACAGCAGCACCGGTCGCAGCATCGGCAAGGTGATGTGCAGGAACCGACCCCATCCGGTCGCGCCGTCGACCTCGGCCGCCTCGTTCATCTCCTTGGGGATCGTCTGGAGCCCTGCCAGGAAGATGATCATCAGGACACCGAAGTTGCGCCAGACCGACATCACCGCGACCGAGCGGGAGCGCGAGCGTGGTGCTGTCGAGCCAGCCCGGGTCCGTCGATGCCGACCCAGCCGAGCACCGTGTTGAACAGCCCGCCGTTGTCGCGGTAGAGGAACTTCCAGACCACCGAGACCGCCACGATGCTGGTCACGACCGGGAGGTAGTAGCCGACCCGGAAGAAGCCCTTGAGCCGGTTCAGCCGGTTGATGAAGACGGCCACCGCCAGAGCCGCGGCCATGGTGAGGGGCACGCCGATCACCAGGTAGAGCAGGGTGTTGAGGGTGACCTTGCGGAAGAGCGGGTCCTCGATCGAGCTTGACGTAGTTGTCGAGGCCGACGATCTCGACCGCGAACGGGTTGCGGATGTCGGTGCGCTTCATGTCGGTGAACGACATGCCGAGGCTGGTCAGCACCGGCCCCGCCGTGAAGGCGAGGAACAGCAGCACGAACGGCAGAGCGAGCACCCACGCGGCGACGGCTTGCTGCCGCCGCGTGGGGTCGACGTGCCTCATGGACGCCGGACGTGCGCTCGTCTGCGTGCTCATGTCAGAGGCCGGTGCCGATCGACTCGGCCTGCTTCTGCATCGCCGAGACCGCTTCGTCGACGGGCGTGTCGCCGCGCGTCGCCTTCTCGATCTCGCTGTCGATCGCCGCCGAGAGCTGGTCCCAGGTGGGGACGGCGGGCGGGGCCTGCGTCGTGTCGAGCTGCTCACCGAAGATCTGCAGCTGCGGGTCGTCGGCCAGCTTGCCGGTGTCCCACGCGGACTGCACGGACGGCAGGTCGCCGACCAGGTCGTAGAACGCCTGCTGGGTCTCGGGGTCGCTCAGCCACTGGACGAACTTCCAGGCGCTCTCCTTGTTGTCGGAGTCGGCTGAAGACCGCGAGGTCACCACCGCCGACGAACGAGGTGCCGGGCCCGCTGTCCTTGCCGGGCAGCGGGGCGACGGCGTACTGGTCCTGGGTGACGCCGGCGTCCTCGACCAGACCGGTGTGCCACGGGCCGGAGATGAAGGAACCGTAGGTGCCGTCGGCGAAGCCGCTCTCGAGCTCACCGGCGTCGAGCGTGCGGGTCGGCGAGAGCCCGTCGTCGAAGAAGGTCTTGTAGTACTCGAGCGCCTCGGTCATCTCCGGTGAGTCGAGGGTGTACTCGGTCGCCGTCGTCGTTGGTCAGGGCCGCGCCGTTGGACCACGCGAACGGCATGAACGTCTGCCACGAGCCGGTGCCGCCCGCAGGCAGCTGGATGCCGTACTCGGCACCGCCCTTGCTCTTGAGGTCGCTGGCGAACTGGCTCAGCTCGTCCCAGCTGACCGGGGCCTTGTCCCAGCCGGCCTTCTTGGCGAGGTCGGTGCGGTAGTAGAGCACGCGCGTCTCGACGTACCAGGGGACGCCGTACGACGTGCCGCCGACGACGGTGGAGCCCCAGGCGCCCGGGAAGAAGTCGGCCTCGTCGACGAGGCCCTCGGGGATGGGGTCGATGCCGCCGGACTTGGCGAACTCGCCCATCCAGGTGGTGCCGACGAGCGTGACGTCGGGGGTCTCACCCGAGGCGATCGCGTTGGCGATCTTTTCGTGCGCGGCCTCCCAGGGGATGGCGGTCACCTCGACCTTGGCGTCGGGGTTGTCCTCGCTGAACGCGGCTGCGAAGTCCCCGAGCGCGTCGCCCTCGGTGCCCATGGCCCACACCTCGATGGTGCCCGTGGCAGCGCCCTCCTGGACGGCCTCACCCTGCGCTTCGGAGCCGTCACCTCCCTCGTCCCGGCCGCAGGCGACCAGCGAGAGGCTCACAGCGGCGAGCAGGGCGACGGCACGGACCGTCGTGGATCGGTTGGGTTTCATGTGCGGGTTCCTCCTGGGGGTGTGGTGCTCGTGCGGACGATCAGGTCGGTGGCGAGGACCTCGTGGACCGGCACCTCGCGGGTGCGCTTGACGAGCTCGTCGAGCAGCAGGGCCGCCCTGGCTCCGAGCTCACGCATGGGCTGGCGAACGGTGGTCAGACCGGCATGACGGGCGGCCATCACGTCGTCCCAGCCGGAGATGAGGGTGTCGTCGGGCACGGTGACGCCGGCCTGGCGAAGACCGAGCCACAGGCCGAGGGCCAGCTCGTCGTTGGCGCAGGCGAAGGCGTCGGGCAGGCCGGCACCGGTGACGGCATCGGCGGCGACCCGGAGACCGTCGTCCTCGCCGAACCCGGTCGTGACCTCGACGGTGACGTCGGCGCCCCGGGCGCCGGCGGTCGCCGCGAGCGACTCGTAGCGCTCGGCGGCGTCGGTGGTCGCGGTGGGATCGCCGACGAACCGGATGGTCTGCGCGCCGGCGTCGACGAGGTGATCGGCCAGGCGGGCGGCCGCGCTGGTGTTCTCGGCGTTGACCGAGTCGGCACCGTCGACGGGCTTCCTGGCCACCAGCACCACGGGAGTGCCGCGGCCGACGAGCCGCTGCACGAGGGCGTCGGAAACCGTGCCGGCCAGCACGACGAGCCCGTCGGTGCGGGCGGCCAGTCGGGTGGCCAGGGCGTCGGCGTCATCGCGGCCGTGGGTGGAGAGGATGAGGACGGCGTGGTCGAGCTCGGCCGCTGCTGCCTCGTAGCCCAGCACCACCTCGGCGAAGTAGGGACCGGACAGGTCGGGAAAGACGATCCCGTTGGCGGCGTGCCGGCGCTCGGCGAGCTGGCGACCGAGCTGGCTGGGCACGTAGTCGAGATCGGCGGCTGCGCGGGTGACCCGGGCCCGGGTCTCGGCGGTGACGCTGTCGGCGTCCCGCAGCGCTCGGGAGACGGTTGCGATGGAGACGCCGGCCCGGCTGGCCACGTCGCGGATGGTGGTCGCGATGGCTGCGTCTCCCTTCCGAGTAGGTGGATGTAACCGGTTTCTGAAAACGGTTACAACGGGACACCATTCCGGTGGCGACTGGGCTTGTCAAGGGTTGCCCCAGGATCGATGACTCCGAGCCAGGGCCGCGGAGGCGGCGGTCAGCCGGCCAGCGCGGCCCGCACGAACGTGATCGTGCGCGGACCCGGGACGAAGCCGATCCGCTGGTAGATCCGGGCCGGAACGGGGTAGCCGTCGTCGCCTCGCGGACACACCAGACCGTGCGTGGCACCCTGCTCACGGGCCGCCGTGAGTGCGGCCACGCTGACCGCTCCGGCGAGGCCACGGCCACGGTGCTCGGGAGCACAGCCGACCGGTTCCACCAACGCGACGTGGGTGGTGTCGTCGAGCCACACCAGGCAGGAGGCGACCATCTCCCCCGACCCCTGGTCGATCGCGACCCAGTCGAGCTCCGGACGGTACGGCGGGGTGGCCATCAGCCGCTCGTAGGCCTCGGTGACCACACGGGACGACCCACCGAGGTGGGGTCCAGGCGGCCCGGTGGCAGGCGGCACGAGCCGCCGCCTCGGCCTCCTCGACGTGACGGAACCGGTAGCCGGGCATGCCCGGCACGGGTGGCAGCTGGACGAGGTCGAGAAGGTGGTGGGTGAACCACGGCGCGTCCTCGGCCAGGAAGCCGGCGCGGTCGAGCGAGGCGATGACGTGCTCTTCGGTGTGCAGCGTCATCGTGCGCACCGCACGGTCACCCGCTCGGTCGAGGAACCAGGCGATGGCATCATCCCCCGCCGCAGGGGCGGCGGGGTCGACGCACAGCTCCATCCAGTCGTCGGCCTCGGCCCACGCCCAGGCCACCACCTCGTCGTCGTCGCGCCGCACCACGACCGCCGGCCCGTGGCCGAGGACCTCGGGCAGGCCGTAGGCATAGCCCCAGGCCAGCTGCCCCGGGTGGTGGCGTGCCTCGGGCGACCAGATCCGCGAAGCGAGGGTCTGCATCGCCGGCAGCGCTGTCGCGATCGGCAGCTCCGTCGACGTGACGAGGTCCATCGACCTCAGGAACCGAGACGGAGCATCTGGGGTCCCTCGGGCGTCTCGATGATTGCCATCGCCAGCTCGGTCAGACCCATCCGCTCGCGCCGGGCGTGCGTCCGCATCATCTTGAAGGCCACCTCGACTGTCACGCCGAGCGACCGCGCCACTGCGCCCTTCGCCTGCTCGATGACGATCCTGCTGTTGAGGGCGAACTGCAGCTGCTCGGTGAGGACCTCGGCCTGGCGGATCACGCGCTCCTGGATGATCGCGATGGTCGCCAGGTCGGCCAGCGCCTGCACGATCCGCGCCTCGTCGGGCTCGAGCGCCCGAGCCTCCGCTCCGAAGATGTTGAGGGCACCGATCACCTGGTCGCGCAGTCGCATCGGGAAGGCATGGACGGAGACGACACCGATGTCCCGGGCGGCGGACGAGAACAGCGGCCAGCGGGAGCCCGCGGCCAGGTCGACCTCGGTGACCGGGGCTCCGGTCGTATAGCAGTCGAGGCAGGGCCCTTCGTCGTGCTGGATCTGGAAGAGCTCGAGGAGCCGCGCGCTCTCGTCGGAGGCGCCCATGTAGTGGAGGCCACCATCGAGATCAGTGAGCATCAGACCCGCAGCCGCGGCGCCGGTCATCTCCGTCGCATGACCCGCGACGCTGTGCAGGAAGTCGATCACGTCGAAGTCGGCTACCAGCGTGTCTGCAACCTCGACGAAGACGTCAGCCAGCCGTTCGATGTCGATCATGGGCCCTCCCCGTTGCTATGCGTTTCAGGATAGTCAGTCTGTCGAGGCTCAGGCACCGGCATCGCCGTCACCCCAGGTCTCGGTGGTCAAGGTGCCTGCGATGACCTCGTAGGCGAGCTCGAGCAGGGTGACGTTGCGGGCGAAGGCCCTGGCGCGCATCCGCGTCAACGCCTCGGCCAGGGAGATCCCGAGGTCCACCATCACCATCCCCTGGGCCTGGTGGATCGGTGCCCGGCTGCGCACCGAGTCGCGGATGCCTGAGTCGAGCTCACCGTCGGCCGTGATCGCGCCCCCGTCGAGGATGACCTCGGTGGCGGCCCGCGCGAAGGCCGCTGCCATCGCCAGGCTGTCGGGATCCAGCGGTCCGGTCCGGTCGGCGTACAGCTCGAGGACACCGAACGAGACCGCGCCCTCCTGCAGCGGGAACGAGAACACGGAACGTACGCCACTCTCGAGGGCCAAGGACGCGAAGCCCGGCCACCGCACCAGTGCGGAGTCCAGGTCGGTGACGAGCACCGGTCGCTGGGTCTGGAACGCGTGGTGAGAGGGACCCTCGTTGGTGGCGAACTGCAGCTCGGCCAGCGCCCGCGTGGTGGCGTCGGAGAACGCGGCCACACCGTCGGACTCGGTGGTCATCAGATGAACCGCGACGCCCGTCACGGGCAGCCGGGTGGTCGCCGCGCGACAGACGCACTGGAGGGAGGCCGTCAGCCCGTCGACGCCGTCGTCCGCATGGGCCGCATCGACCAGCGAACGGACGACCTGTCTTCGGTCGCGTCGCTCAGGTGGCGGATCGGTGCTGTTCACGCGACACCTTCCGCGGGAGGTAGTCATCAGACCGAGCCCGGCGGGAACTCCCGCTGATCAATCGACTCTATCCCCTACGTGCTATTGCCGCGGTCCGCACCGAGGCGTAGGTTCAAAGAGTTCCCGTCGTCCCGGACCTCGATGACGCCACGACTCGTTCAGCGTCAGGGGGTGTGTCCGTGCGATTTTTCTTCGCGCAGGAACCCCCGGCCTCCGTCTCCTCGCGAGTTCCCACTCGCGACGCGGACGACGACGCGCTGGCCGGCCGCGGCACCGTCGAGGGACGGGATCTGTGGGAGTTCGCCGTCGCCCGCGACCAGCTAGTGGCGTCCCCCGTCGCCACGGCGCCGGTTGACCCGGGCGCGGACGACTGGTCGGTGCCGGCGCAGGCGGTGGTGCTCTCCACTGCCCGCCCGCCGAGTAGCCAGGCCCGCCGGCTGCAGGCGCTCGATCCGAGCGTCCGGCTGCGGCGGCGAACCACCCTCACGGATTGCCAAGGTGGCCGGGAGCGGCACCCCGTCTAGCTCCCGACCACCTCGGTCAGCCCTGCCAACCACGCGGCAACCTCGGCGGGCTCGCGCGGCAGTGCGGCCGCGTGAACGGCGACCTCGCAGGTGGCCAGGCCCGGTACGCCGGCGGGACGCCACGCGCCGCAGGGCTGGATGCTGGTGCGTTCCATGAACGAGATGACCCGCTGGTTGATGTCGTCGGCCTCGCCCGTCGCCAACAGCTCGAACGTGTTCGTGTGCGGTGGGTCCGGGTTCACCCGCAGGCCGGCAGCGGCCAGCTCCCTCGCCACCGACCGCGCCCACGCGACGTACTCCCCCATTCGGGGCAGGTGTTCGAGCAGCCCGGCCAGGGCGGAGACGGCGAGCGGCGTCAGGTGGTAGAGCGTGCCGCCCATCCGTTTGCGCCAGCGCCGGGCCTCCTCGACGACGTCCTCGTCGCCGGCCAGGCAGGCGCCGGCGAGCCCGCCGAGGCCCTTGTAGAACGACACGTAGACGCTGTCGGCCAGGGAGGCGATCTCGTCGAGCTTGCGGTCGTAGAAGGGCTGGCTCTCCCAGATCCGAGCGCCGTCGAGGTGCAGCGCGGCGCCCGACGCCCGGACCTTCTCCGACATGGCGACCAGGTCATCCCAGTCGGGCAGCAGGCAGCCGGCGTCGCGCAGCGGCAGCTCGAGGAGTACGACGCCCAGGCCGGCTCCGAGCCGGTCGAGGTCGTCGACGGTCGGCAGAGCGCGGCCCACCGAGAGGTGCTCGAACCGGAACCCGTGCAGCAGCCGCGGCCCGTCGTCCTCGTGTTGAAGGAGGTGGGACAGCTCGGGGATCGCCACCCGGAACGAGCCCTTCCGCTCGCACCACACCCGCAGCGCCGCCTGCTGGGCCATGATCCCGCTGGGGAACATCGCGGCCGCCGGCTTGCCGAGCAGCTCGGCGACCTCCTGCTCGAGCCGAGCCACCGCGCCTCGCTCGGCGTAGACGTCCCACGTGTCGATGCCGAGCTCATCGGTGGCCTTGGCGATGGCGGCCATCGAGTCGGCTGGTGAGTTGAGCGGTGGCCCGAAGACGTGGCCGTCGCAGCCGCGAGCGACCTCGCGGAAGCGGTCGAGGATCTCGTTCATCCGCCCAGCATGCCGGTCGACGCGGGTGGCGGTGAGAGAGCAACCGATTCCTCGATCGAAACGGTTGCAGGCTCACCGCTCGGGTCGCGCGCGGCAGTGGTCATGTGGTCATGGCGCGGTCATTCCCAGAAGACCCGCTCCACGACCGCCCGGGCACGGCGGGTGATGCGCAGATAGTCGTTGACCATCTCGTCGGACCCGCCGGGCTGGTAGCCGAGGACGGCGGCCGCGGCCGCCCTGGCCCTGAGGTCCCGCGGCAGCTGGTCGCTGCCCTTGCCGAGCACGAGGGTGATCGCGTTGCGCAGCCGGCTCACGGTCCGCCAGGCGCGCACGAGCACGGCGGCGTCCTCGGGCGGGAGCAGCCCGGCATCGGCAGCAGCGGCCAGGGCATCCAGGGTGCGAGGGGTGCGGAGTCCCGGGACCTCGCCCGCCGAACGCATCTGCAGCAGCTGCACGGTCCACTCGATGTCGGCCAAGCCGCCGCGGCCGAGCTTGAGGTGGGTCTTGGGGTCGGCTCCACGCGGCAGCCGCTCGCGGTCCACCCGCGCCTTGATGCGGCGTACCTCCTCCACGTCGGCGTCGGTGATCCCGTCCGCCGGGAAGCGCAGCGGGTCGATCAGGTCGGTGAAGCGCTCCCGCAGGCCCGGGTCACCCACCACCGCGTCGGCGCGCAGCAGCGCCTGGAACTCCCAGACCCGAGACCACTTGGCGTAGTAGGCGGCGTAGGAGTCGAGGGTGCGCACGAGGGGGCCCTGCTTGCCCTCGGGTCGCAGGTCGGCATCGACCTCCAGGGCCGGGTCCGTCATCGGCAGGATCAGCAGCCGGCGCAGCTCGTTGGCGACGGTCTGGGCGTACGTCGTCGCGACCTGCGCGTCGGCCCCGTCGACCGGCTCGTGCACGAACATCACGTCGGCGTCGCTGGCGTAAGACAGCTCGAAGCCGCCATAGCGGCCCATCGCGATGACCGCCATGGCCGTCGGCGCCTCGGCGAGCCCGTGCTGCTCGCGGACCGTCCGCCCGGCCGCGTCGAGGGTGGCCTCGAGGGTCGCGTCGGTGAGCCGCGACAAGCCGGCCCCGACGTCGGCCACGTCGATCTCGCCGAAGAGGTCTCCAGCCGCCAGCCGGAGCAGCTCGCGCCGCCGGATCGACCGGATCGACCGCGCGGCCTCGACGGGGTCGTCCTGGCGCCCGGCCGACGCGACCATCTCGGCGGTCAGCTGCTCGGAGCTGCGCGGCGTCAGGTCCTCGGCCAGCATCCGCACGCCCTGCGGTTCGCGCTCGATGAGCGTGGTGGCGAACCGGGAGGTCGCCAGCACCCGAGCCAGCCTCTCGGCCACCTGACCCTCGTCGCGCAGGGTGCCGAGGTACCACGGCGTCGAGCCCAGCGACTCGCTGAGCCGTCGGAAGCCGAACAGCCCAGCGTCGGGGTCGGGCGCGTCGGCGAACCAGCCCAGCATCGCCGGCATCAGCGCCCGCTGGATGCTGGCCGTGCGGGTGACCCCGCTGGTGAGGGCTTCCAGGTTGCGCAGCGCGGCCTTGGGGTCGGCGAAGCCGAGGGCGGCGAGCCGCGACCCGGCCGCCTCCGGCGAGAGGCGGACGTCGTCGCCGGGCATCCGAGCGACGGCCGAGAGCAGCGGCCGGTAGAAGAGCTTCTCGTGGAGGCGGCGCACCTCGAGCCGCCAGCCCTGCCAGGCCTCGTCCAGCGCTGCGGGGGCGTCCTTGACGAAGCCCATCGAGCGGGCGAGGCGGCGCAGCGCCGCCTCGTCTGTCGGCACGACGTGTGTCCGCTGCAGCTGGAACAGCTGGATACGGTGCTCCATCGTGCGCAAGAAGGCGTAGGCGTGGTGCATCGCGTCGCCGTCGGCCCGGCCGACGTAGCCGCCGGCGGTCAGTGCCGCCAGGGCGCTCAGGGTCGCCGATGATCGGAGCGTCTCGTCGCCGCGGCCGTGCACGAGCTGCAACAGCTGGACGGCGAACTCGACGTCGCGCAGGCCGCCGACCCCGAGCTTGAGCTGCCGGTCGGCGTCGCGCGCGGGGATGGTGTCCACGACGCGGCGCCGCATCGCCTGCACGTCCTCGACGAAGCCGTCGCGGCCGGCCACGTCCCACACCATCGGATAGACCATGTCGACGAACGCGCGCCCGACCTCGGCGTCGCCGGCGACCGGCCGGGCCTTGAGCAGGGCCTGGAACTCCCAGGTCTTTGCCCATCGCTCGTAGTAGCCGCGGTGGCTGGCGATCGTGCGGACGAGGGGCCCGGCCTTGCCCTCCGGGCGCAGGGCGGCGTCGACCGGCCAGATGGTGCCCTCGGCCGTGTGCTCCGAGCAGATCCGGATCACCTGGGTCGCCAGCTGCGTTGCCGCCCGCGCGGAGTCGTTCTCCGCCGCGCCCTCGACGGGTTCGAACGCGAAGATCACGTCGACGTCGGAGACGTAGTTGAGCTCATGGCCGCCGCACTTGCCCATCGCCACCACCGCGAGCCGCGCAGTGGTCGCGGCCTCGCCCACGTGTGCCCTCGCGACGGCGAGGGCCGCCTCCAGTACGCCGGCCGCGAGGTCCGACAGCTCCGCAGCGACGTCGTCGACCCCCAGGTGGTGCGCGAGGTCGCGGGCGGCCAGCCGCAGCAGGACGCGGCGGTACTCCACCCGCATCGCGGCGAGCGCCTCGGGCTCGGGGACGGTCGCCACAGGTGCGGCGTCGGCCGGGTCGGCGCCGACCGCCGCGAGCAGCCCGGACCGGACGGCGTACGACGCCGGGCGGGTCGACCCGAGCGTCGGATCGGTCAGCTCACGCCAGTGGACCGGGTGCCGGACGAGATGGTCGGTCAGCGCCAGGCTGGCACCGAGCACGCTGAGCAGCCGCATGGCCGTGCCCTCGTCGTCGGCGATCTCCCGCAGCAGTGTGCCGCGGTCCTCGACGGTGTCGGCGAGGCGGAGCAGCCCGGCCAGTGCCAGGTCGGGATCGGCGGTGCGGCCGAGGAGCGCCAGCAGGGGTTCGGCCGTGTCACCGAGGAGGCGGATGCCGTCGAGGGTGCGCTCGGGGTCCACGAAGCCCTGCCGGAGCAGGTCGCTGCGGCTGGTCGCGGCCCGGGTCATGGGTCGTCGAACCGGGCGGCGGCCAGCTGCACGAAACGGGTCGCCAGCGGCCGCCAGGCCGCGTCGAGCTCGGCGCGAGCGGCGTCGATCTCGGCCAGGATCGCGTCCGGGTCGACGCCGATGGCCGTGTGCGCCTCGCGGTCGTGCTCGGCCCACGGCCTCAGGATCGGCTCGTCGACCTCGGGGTGCAGCTGCACGCCCCACACCGTCGGCGCGAACCTAGCGACCTGCACCTCGCCGGTCGAGGCCCGCGCCAGCACGACCGAGTTCGGCGGCAGCTCGGTGACGATGTCGTCGTTCCACTGCACCCCTCGTCGGGGTGTGGCCACGGGCGCCATCAACGCGTCGACGTGCGCCTCGGGCTGCCAGCCGACGTCGAGGAGGCCGAACTGCTGGCCACGCGGGTTGCGCGCCGCCGCACCACCGAGGGCGACGGCGGCGAGCTGGTGGCCCAGGCAGATGCCGAGGACGGGCACACCGTCTGCGGCGGCGTCGCGGATGCGTTGCTTGACCGAGCCGAGCCAGGGGTGCTCCGCGTCGTCGTTGGCGCCCATGGACCCGCCGAGCACGACGAGACCGTCGTACGAAGCGGGGTCGGGCAGGGCATCGCCGGCGTACGCGTGGCTGACGGTCACGGTGGCACCGGCGTCCGCCAACCACGTGCCGACGAAATGCGGTGGGCAGTCCTGCTCGTGCTGGACGACGGCGATATGGGTCACTGCAGGTGCTCGCGCTTGAGCATGATGGCGGCGGTCAGCGTGAAGAGCCCGGCCGCCACCAGGACCAGGCCGAAGATCGTGGCGACCACGGGCAGGGCGGCGAGGATGGCGAAGATGCCGGTGAGGATGCCGAAGAGCCGGGCGCTGACGACCTGGATGCCGAGGCGTCGGCGGGCCGACCGCGCGGTGAAGAACACGACGGCGCCGGGCAGCACCAGGAAGACGAGCGCGACCTGCATCGCCGCGGAGCGGGTCCGGTCGCCGTTGCCGTCCCACGCCGCCGCCACGTAGGCCACGGCGTAGACGATGAGCAGCGCCGCCGCGACCATCACGACCACCAGCCCGATGCTGAGCTGACGCTCCATCGGGCTCCGGGCCGGGGCGTCGGACATCGCGCTCACCGCACCCTTCACAGGACCGGCAGCATGCGGTCGCGCTCGAAGGCGGAGACCTGGGTGCGGTACTCCTCCCACTCGGCACGCTTGTTGCGGAGGAAGAAGTCGAAGACGTGCTCGCCAAGGGTCTCCGCCAGCAGCTCGGACTTCTCCGCGATGGCGATGGCGTCGTAGAGGCTCTTGGGCAGCGGGGCGATGCCCATGCTCGTGCGCTCGCGCTCGGTCAGCGTCCACACGTCGTCCTCGGCCTCGCGCGGCACCTCGTAGCCTTCCTCGATCCCCTTCATGCCGGCGGCCAGGATCACGGCGTAGGCGAGGTAGGGGTTGGCGGCGGCGTCGAGGCTGCGCACCTCGATGCGGGTCGACTGGCCCTTGTTGGGCTTGTACATCGGGACCCGGATCATCGCCGAGCGGTTGTTGTGGCCCCAGCAGATGTAGGAGGGTGCCTCGCCGCCGCCGAGAAGCCGCTTGTAGGAGTTCACCCACTGGTTGGTGACGCAGGTGATCTCGCTGGCGTGCCGGAGGATGCCGGCGATGAACTGCTGGCCGGTCTTGGACAGCTGGTACTGGGCGCCGGCCTCGAAGAAGGCGTTGCGGTCGCCCTCGAAGAGCGAGACGTGGGTGTGCATCGCCGAGCCGGGGTGATTGGTGAACGGCTTGGGCATGAACGATGCCCAGACACCCTGACTCAGCGCCACCTCTCGGATGACGGTGCGGAAGGTCATGATGTTGTCGGCGGTGCTGAGCGCGTCGGCGTAGCGAAGGTCGATCTCCTGCTGGCCCGGCCCGCCCTCGTGGTGGCTGAACTCCACCGAGATGCCCATCGCCTCGAGCATCGTGATCGCCTCGCGACGGAAGTCCGAGCCCATCGACTGGGCCGTGTGGTCGAAGTAGCCGCTGCGGTCCACCGGCACCGGCTCGACGCCTGCCTGCGGGGAGTCCTTGAACAGGTAGAACTCGATCTCGGGGTGGGTGTAGAAGGTGAAGCCCTGGTCGGCGGCCTTGCTCAGCGTCCGCTTCAGGACGTAGCGCGGGTCGGCGTACGACGCGGAACCGTCGGGCATCACGATGTCGCAGAACATCCGCGCGGTCGACGGGACCTCACCGCGCCACGGGAGGATCTGGAACGTCGACGGGTCGGGCTTGGCCAGCATGTCGGACTCGTAGACCCGGGCGAAGCCCTCGATGGCGGAGCCATCGAAGCCGATGCCTTCGTCGAAGGCGGGCTCGAGCTCCGCCGGCGCGACCGCGACCGACTTGAGGAAGCCCAGCACGTCGGTGAACCACAGCCGCACGAAGCGGACGTCGCGCTCCTCGAGTGCCCGGAGCACGAAGTCTTCCTGCTTGCCCATGGGGGAAGCGTAAGGCTACTTCGCTCAGCCGCTGGGCAGTGGCCGACTTGGTGGCGAGCCAAACGTGCGGAGGACGTGTTCGAGGGTCGAGACGAGCAGCTCGTGCGTGACCTCGCGGGTGGCCTCGCCACGTAGCCAGCGACGGGTCGCGGCACGGTTCAGGCCGGTCCAACACTCCAGCGCGTAGCGCAGCCGCGGCGAGTCTTCGGCGATGTCTGAATGGAAGACCACCACCAACGTCACGGCGCGCCCCACGAGCTCGGCGACGACGCGCCGCACCTCCGGGTCGGCGATGTCCTCACCCGGCGCGATCGCGCCGAGGTAGATCGTCCGGTTGGCCTCCGTCCAGTCCAGCCAGCGGGACACCGTGTCCGCCAGGCGAGCGCGGACGCTGCGACCCAGAGGCCGCCGCACCTGCTCCTCGCGGAAGGCGCCGAGCCGTTCGATCAGGGCGACGTAGACCTCTTTGCGTCCGCCGAAGTAGTGGTGCACCAGACCGCGCGTGACGCCGCTGGCGCTGGCGATGTCCTCGATCGAGACCTCGTCGTAGCCGCGCTCGGCGAACAGCGCGTTGGCGGCGTCGAGGATCTGGTCGCGCCGCTGTCCGGGATCGAGGCGTTGGAACTTGGGCGTCGCGCTCACGGCGCGACTCTCACACGGAATTGGCGGTTCGTCAACAGGCTGTTAGCATTTCGCCAACAACGACATACCGACAGAAGGACGAAAGACGACATGCGCTTCATCAACCGCAAGACGCTGGCCCTCGCGGGGGCCGCTGCCGCACTGGTCGCGGTGGGCTCCACCGGCACCGCCGTCGCGGGCAGCCTGATCGGCTCGGCCGACATCGCCGACGGGAGCATCCGCTCCGTCGACATCAAGGATGGCAAGGTCAAGATCCACGACCTGTCCCCCAAGGCTGTCGCCAAGCTCCAAGGCCAGGACGGCACCAACGGCGTCAACGGCGTCAACGGCAAGGACGGCGTCAACGGCAAGGACGCCGACATGGGCGTCGTCCACGCGTTGGAGGCACGCATCGCGGCGCTCGAAGCCAACGCCGGCAACGGCTTCGACGTGAACACCAACTGGACCAACGGCCTGGGCGCGACCATCGTGGACGCCAACACCGTCGTGCTCGACTCGCGCAACGACGACGGCTACGCCGTGGCCTCCATCGCCAACCTCGACCTCCCGGTCAACAAGGGCACCGTCATCGAGTTCACCTACAAGCTCGACAACGGAGCGGCTACCGGTTGGGGTGCTCCGCGCATCCAGGTCCGCATCAACGGTGTCACGTACAGCACCGCGCACATCATCAGCCCCGACTACGGCCACGACAACGGCGACGGCACCTTCACCGTCCAGGTCGTGGCGACGTCGATGCTCGACAACGCCGCTCCGGTCAACCCCGAGGGCACCATCACCCGCGCCTCGCTGGTCTACGACTACCAGGACAAGGGCACGGTCACGTTCACCAACGTGGTCATCGGCGGACAGCCGATCAGCTTCAAGTGACCTGAGACCCCCGCGCCCTTTCGGCAAACAGCAGCCCGTCCCCTTCGGGGGGCGGGCTGTTGTCGTTTTCCTGGCCGGTGCGTTCCGTTGCGCGGGTTGTCCGCGGGGGTCACGCCTTGCAGGGCATCGCGTCCTGGGTGCCCACGACCCCACGCCAGGTGTTCACCAGTGGGCGCAGCCATTCCTGGGTCACCGGCGCCCAGGCGATGCTGCCGGGGACCTGGCCGCCATACCCGCGGACCTGGACGCGCCGGACGTTGACCCGCATCGTGACGGCGTCCTCGGTCGTGCCCGCCCAGCACGCCGTGGCCCGCTTGGAGGACCGGGCCGCCCGGAAACCGATCCGGTCACCGGTCTGGAAGCCCTGATAGCGCAGCACGACGTTGGTCACGAAGCCCGTCCCTCCCTCCCACGGCGTGCGGACCTGCATGCTCAGCCCGAGCGTGCGGTCGGTGGGGACAGCGAACGTCACCGACCCGTCCACGACCTTCCGATGCTTGGAGCTCCAGAGGTCTGTGGACCCATGGACATAGCTGACCAGCGAGATCACGCACCCCTCGCAGTCGGCGATCTCCAAGGTGAGCTGAGTCTTCGGTACGGCAATGTGGCGGGCCGGCACTGCCTGGGCGGGCTGCGGCGTGGGTAGGACGGAGATGGCGACGACCGACAAGACCGCGGCCGCCAGGAGCGAGATGGTCTTCATGCCCGTGTGACGCGGCGACCCGTCGATTGGTTGCCGGTGCTGGTGCTCCTGCTAGCTGCCTCCGGGAGAGCCGGGCGCGCCGACGACCCTGCAGAGGATGACGTCCTGGCCGCCCAGCACGCCGCCGTAGACGGGGTAGATCGGCCGCAGCCACACCTGAGTCGTCGGCGCCCACGCGATCTGGCCTGGCACCCGCTCGTGCACGCCCGCTACGTTCACTCGGCGCACCTTGAAGCGCAGCGTGACTGCCTTCTCGTTGGTGCCCGCCCAGCAGCCGCTGGCCTTCTTCATCGTCCGGGCCCTGTTGAAGCCGATGCGGTCGCCCGGCACGAGACCCTGATAGCGGAACACCATCATCGTGGCGTAGCCGGTGTGGCCCTCCCACGGCGTGTGCACCGTGACGCTCATGCCGACCGTGCGCTCGGTCGGCACGACGAACGCTGCCTTGCCGTTCTGGACGACGTGCGGGTCGGAGGCCCAGCCGTCCTCGGGGTTGGCGTCGTTGTAGCTGATGAGCGTGACCTCGCAACCCTCACACGCCCGGATCGCGATGGTCAGCGCGGTCGTCTTCACCTGCTCACCCGCGCGCGAGGTCGAGGCCTGGGCGGTCGACGTCCCGGTGAACGCGAGCGAGAGCGAGACAGTTGCGGCGACGGCAGCTGCGAGGACCCGGCGGGTCGCGCGATGGATCGTGGTCATGGCTGTGTTCTCCCCCTGAATGTGCGATATCCCGCTACGACGCCGGGCAGTTCCAAAAGGTTGCAGCACGGCCCCGAGCACGGAGCATAGGCTCGCCGAGATCGGGCGTCACGCGCCGCATCTTCATGGGGCGGTAGCGACGCCCATGCCGTTGCGGAGCGGGTTGCCGCGCCCGGTCGGCCAGGGCAGGCACCCGGTGCCCGAGCCAGGGACCGTGTAGACGTCCACCCCGTGGTCGAAGGTGGTGAGGACGATCTCGAGCGTGCCGTTGCCGGTGAGGTCCCCGATCGACGGGGCGGCGGCGACGCCGATGCCGTTGCCGTCCTGGCCCTGGTGGCTCAAGCGAGTGACGGAGAGCTTCTTTCCCTTGGCCGAGAGCACCACGAGGCGTCCCGCGTTGCGGCGCAGCGCATAGGTGCCGAAGACCAGCTCCGGGGTGCCGTCCTTGTTGAGGTCGGCGGCGACCACCTCGGAGGCGAAGGTCTTCGAGCGCCGCGGCGCATACTCGGCGCTCCAGAGCCGGTGGCCGTCCGGCCCCACGGCGTACACCTTTCCGCCGGGGAGGGCTGCGACGATCTCTGGCCTGCCGTCGCCGACGATGTCGACCACGGTCGGCGCGGGAATTCCGTCTGGCGGGTACCAGTCGCCGCTGGGTCGATACACCGGATGGTTGGACATCGGGAGGTTCTCGAAGCCCGCGTGCCGCCGCGCCGAGCGACTCCCGTCGCCGTACGCCCCATCCAGCACCATGAACGCGTAACCCTGTGTGCGGTAAGGGATGTGCTTCTCGACGTTGGGGATCCCGATCACCTCGTTGCGGCCGTCACCGTCCAGGTCGGCCACCGCGGGCGGCGACGCGGTCCACTGCAGCCAGGGCTGGCGCGCCGGGCTCGGCCACTGCCCGGTGTGCAGGTGATAGTGACGCCGCTCGACCTTGGGATCGGCCCACCGGATGAACTGCCCCCAGCCCATCCGCTTGCCGTCGGCTTCGGACTCGCGGTTGGTGAACCAGGGCGAGGCGAGGATCGAGGTGCCGTCGAGGTTGAAGGCGTTGATCTGGTGGTTGTCGAAGGTGGTGATGATCTCCAGATCCGCGTCGTCGTCGATGTTCCCGATGGCGACGTTCTCACCGTAGGCGCCGTAGCCGTGGTTACCCACCTCGTTGAACCGCAGGTCGTTGCCCGGCCCGGGGAGGGCGTTGTAGCGGGGCCAGGCAGGAGTGTGACCACCCTCGGGCTGGAACAGCCCGCCACTCGCGTCGAACACGAAGACCTGTGCGCCGGAAGAAGAGGTGTTTGTCGTCGTCGCCACGACCTCGACCCGGCCGTCGCCGTCCAGGTCCGCAGCGGCGAGCCCACGGGCCTCCGGGGACTGGCCGCCGCTGTCGGTGGACGCGGGCCAACCGTCCTTGAGGTGCAGCCCGCCGCCCCGGAACTCGTACGCCGCCACGGTCCCCTCGTTGCCGGCGACCACGATGTCGGCGATGCCGTCGCCTTCGAGATCGGTGACCACAGACGGCGGATAGACCCGGCCCTTGCTTGCGGTGCCCCGGCCCAGCTGGTGGCCCTTCGCGTCGAACACGAACGTCGAGTAGAACGGTGCGACGATCTCCAGCCGGCCGTCTCCGTCTAGGTCGACCAGGCCCGGCGAGGAGAACCAGCCCGTCTCCCCCGTGGCGATCTGCCGGACGAGCTTCGGCTTTCGCACCGCACCGCTGCCGCCCTCGTCGGTGCACGACGCGGCCGCGACCTGGACGCGGCCGCTCGCCGGCGGGACCGCTGCGCTCGCACCGGAGGCGACCTCGGTGCCGTCCGTGCCGACCGTAGCGCTGGCGGCCGGGACGAGGCCGGCGACGAGAAGTACGCCGAGCGCGCTGGCGGTGTGGCGAGGAAGCTGCATTCCCCGGACCCTACTCACTCGGATCAGCCGTCCGAGGCGAGACGGCTCGGTGCGTAGCGAGCACTACCCTCGCGGGTATGAGCCGCATCTTCACCACCAGTTTCGCGTCGGTGTATCCCCACTACGTGACGAAGGTGGAGAAGAAGGGGCGCACCAAGGCCGAGCTCGACCAGGTGGTCGAGTGGCTGACCGGATTCGACGAGTCGACGTTGACAGGCCCACCTGGCCGCGGGCACGACGTTCGAGGACTTCTTCGCCGAGGCACAGCTCAATCCGCATGCGTCGTTGATCACCGGTGTGGTGTGTGGGGTGCGCGTCGAAGACGTCGAAGACCCGTTGATGCAGAAGATTCGCTACCTCGACAAGCTGGTCGACGAGCTCGCCAAGGGCAAGTCGATGGACAAGGTCCTGCGGGCGTAGAGGCTCATCCGGGCTCGGGAGCCCTTGTGCGCACAGGGATTCCGAAGGAGTTGCGGCGTTTCGAGACGGGCGCTAGCCGAACGACGGTCACGCGACCTGCTCAGTCAGGTGTGGGGACGTTGGCCTCGAGCTCGGCAAGCCAGGCCGCGGCGCTCGCGTCAGAAGGCATCCGCCAGTCGCCGCGCGGGCTCATGGTGCCGCCGGAGCTGACCTTGGGGCCGTTGGGCAGGGCGCTGCGTTTGAACTGGTTGGCGAAGAACCGCTTGCAGAAGACCTCGAGCCAGTGCCGGATGACAGGCAGGTCGTACGCCGCCCGCCGGTCGGCCGGGTAGCCGGGCGGCCACTCCCCCGCGTCTGCGTCGTGCCAGGCGTGCCAGGCCAGGAACGCGATCTTGCTGGGCCGGTAGCCGCGCCGGATCACGTGGAAGAGCGTGAAGTCCTGCAGGGCGTAGGGACCGACCGTGTCCTCGGTGGCCTGCGGCTTGACGCCCTCCTGGTCCGGGATCAGCTCCGGGGTGATCTCCTGGTCGAGAATCTCCTCCAGCACGTCGTTGGTGTCCTCGCCGAACTGGCCCGAGGACATCACCCACCGGATCAGGTGCTGGATCAGGGTCTTGGGCACTCCGGCGTTGACGTTGTAGTGCGACATCTGGTCGCCCACGCCGTAGGTGCACCACCCCAGCGCCAGCTCGCTGAGGTCGCCGGTGCCGAGCACGATGCCGCCGCGGTGGTTGGCCAGCCGGAAGAGGTAGTCGGTGCGCAGGCCGGCCTGCACGTTCTCGAACGTCACGTCATAGACGGGCTCGCCCTCGGCGAACGGGTGGTCGAGGTCGGCCAGCATCTGCCGGGCGGCCGCGGTGATGTCGAGCTCCTCGAACGTCACGCCCAGCGACTTGGCGAGCCGGGTGGCGTACGACTTCGTGGTCTCTCCGGTCGCGAAGCCCGGCATGGTGAAGGCGTGGATGTCGCTGCGAGGACGACCCAAGCGGTCCATGGCCTTGGCCGCGACGATCAGCGCGTGGGTGGAGTCGAGGCCGCCGCTGACACCGATGACCACCTTCGGCCCACCTCCTGGCCCGCCGATGGCGTCGAGCCGCTGCTCGAGCCCGGAGACCTGGATGTTGTAGGCCTCGTAGCAGTCAAGGGCCAGTCGCTCGACGTCGTCGGGCACGAACGGATAGCGGTCGACCTTGCGGCGCAGGCCGAGGTCGGAGGAGGGCGCGCCCAGCATGAAGTCGATCGTGCGGAACTCGGCGATCCGATCGCCGTAGGTGCGCCGGTTGTCGTCCTGCGTGCCCTGACGGACGCGCTCCTGGCGGATGCGGTCGAGGTCGATGTCGGCCACCGACCGGCGCGGGCCATCCGGGAAACGCTCGCTCTCGGCCATCAGGTCGCCGCACTCGTAGACCATCGTCTGGCCGTCCCAGGAGAGGTCGGTCGTCGACTCCCCCTGGCCCGCGGCCGCATAGAGGTAGGCCGCGTTGCAGCGGAAGCTGGCCGAGCGCACGAGCAGGCGACGGTCCTCGGCGCGCGCCACGGTGATCGGGCTACCGGACAGGTTCGCCAACACGGTGGCCCCGGCCAGCGACGCCTCGGCGCTCGGTGGGATCGGCACCCACATGTCCTCGCACACCTCGACGTGCGTCGCGAAGCCCGGCAGGTCGGAGGCCCGGAAGATCAGGTCGGGGCCGAAGGGCACCACCTGCCCGGCGACCGCAATGGTCCCGCCGCGGAGGTCGTCACCGGGCGCGAACCACCGGCGCTCGTAGAACTCGCGGTAGGTCGGCAGGTAGGACTTCGGTGCGACCCCGAGGATCCGGCCCTTGTGCACCACGACGGCGCAGTTGAACACCCGGCTGCCGCGCACCAGCGGCGCGCCGACCACGATCAGCGGCAGCAGGTCCTCGGAACCCTCGACGATCGTGGCGATGGCCTTCTCCACGCCGGACAGCAGCGTGTCCTGGAGGAACAGGTCGTCGATGGAGTAGCCACACAGCGAGAGCTCGGGGAAGACCGCAAGCGCGACGCCGTCCTCATGACACTCGCGGGCCTGGGCCAGCACGATGTCGGCGTTGCGCGCCGGATCGGCGACCGCGACCGGCACCGTGCAGGCGGCCACCCGCACGAACCCGTGGTGGTACGCCGACCAGAACTCCATGCCTCAACTGTATGGCCCGCCCCTGGTGAAACGAGCGCCAAAGCGTCGTCAGACGGGCGTGGCACGCCCCGGCGTGCGGCCGTCGACGAGCCGCAGCCCGACACCGCGGACGGCCTCGATGGTCAACGGGCTGCCGAGGAACTGCAGCTTTCGTCGCAGCCGCTTGACCGTCGACTGCAGGTCGGTCCGGCCGCCGAGGTGGTCGTTGCCCCATACGGTGCGGTGCAGGGTCTCGAAGGTCAGGGTGTGCCCGACGTTGCCGAGCAGGCACAGCAGGAGGTCGTGCTCCAGCGGCGCAAGGGTGATCGACCGTTCTCGCCAGCGGGCCACCCGCGCGTCGGAGTCGACCTCGACGCCGTCCTCTTCGATGTCCGTGGGCGCCGGCGTCGCCGCGAAGGCTCGCTCCCCCAGCAGCGCGACGGCATCGGCCGCGTCGGCGACCAGCAGCACCGGCGCCTCGTCGTCGACCAGCGCCGCGAGGCGGACCCGCTCGGCCTTGGACGAAGAGATCACCATCACCAGTGCCTGGGCGGTCTCCCCGGGCAGGCCATCAGACCCCAGATCCATCGATGAGGGCCGGGGGGAGGCCCATGGTGGTGCGGTGTCGGTCGACACTCCTGCTCTTTCCGTCGTTGCCCGAGTCGGCGGTGAGAGATCTTCGGCTTGTCCTGTCTTTACTCTCGTCTCGTTCGCCCCAGTGGTCAAGGGCAAGAGGATTTCCGAGGCGACCGGGAATTGCCCAAGACCCGCCCGCGACTTGCCCGTCTCGTCCATTGCTGCGTTCCGAGCGCTTCCCTAGCGTCAGGTCGCTGCCTGGTCGCCGACCGGGGGCACCCATCTCGGGAGGAACCTCTACATGTCACGCAACGGTGAACGGGGCGGGCGACGACGCCTGACCCTCGCGCTCGCGGTCCTGGGGCTGGCGGTGGCGACCTTGGCGGTCGTAGCCCAGCCAGGCACCGCGCAGGCCGCAGCCTCGGAAGACAAGATCAAACCGGCCCTGGCCCAACAACTGGAGACCAAGGGCGAAGCGAGCTTCTGGGTCCGCTTCCAACAGGCCGACCTGAGCTCGGCCGCGAAGATCAAGAACTGGAACAAGCGCGGCCAGGCCGTGTACGACCTCCTCACTGCAGCCGCCAAGCAGACCCAGGGCGAGACCAAGGCCCTGCTCGACGGTGCAGGAGTGAGCTACCAGGCGTTCTGGGCGACCAACGCGATCCGCGTCAACGCCGGCGACTCGGCTCTGGTCGACCAGGTCGCCGCGATCTCGTCGGTGAAGGCGCTGTACCCGACGTTCGACTACAAGTTGGAGGAGCCCACCAAGGGCAAGCCCCAACACGAGGTCAACTCCGTCGAGTGGGGCGTCGCCAACATCAACGCCGACGACGTGTGGTCGCAGTTCGGCGTCACCGGCGAGGGCATCACCGTGGCGAGCATCGACACCGGTGCGGACTACCAGCACCCCGCGCTGGTCGGCAAGTACCGCGGCAACAACGGCGACGGCACGTTCAACCACAACTACAACTGGTTCGACGCCGCCGGCTCGTGTTCGGGAGCCCCCTGCGACACCAACGGCCACGGGACCCACACCATGGGCACCATGGTCGGTGACGACGGGGCTGCCAACCAGATCGGCGTCGCCCCGGGCGCGAAGTGGATCAGCGCCAACGGCTGCTGCCCATCCGACGCGGCCCTGATCTCCTCCGGTGAGTGGATGCTCGCTCCCACCAACCTGGCGGGCCAGAACCCCGACGTGACCAAGCGTCCCAACATCATCAACAACTCGTGGGGCTCCACCGTCCCGAGCAACGACCCCTTCATGGAGGACATCCAGCTCGCTTGGGCTGCCTCCGGCATCTGGGGCCAGTGGTCCAACGGCAACAGCGGCCCCAGCTGTGGCACGAGCGGTTCGCCGGGTAGCCGGATCATCAACTACTCGACCGGTGCCTACGACATCAACAACACCATCGCGAGCTTCTCGGCGCGTGGCACGGGCCAGGACGGGGAGATCAAGCCCAACATCTCCGCCCCGGGCGTCAACGTCCGGTCCAGCCTGCCCGGAGGCACCTACGGCGCCTTCAACGGGACCTCGATGGCATCACCACACGTCGTCGGCGCGGTCGCGCTGCTCTGGTCGGCGGCTCCGTCGCTGATCGGCGACATGGACGCCACCAGGGCACTGCTCGACGACACCGCCATCGACACCGCGAACTCGCAGTGCGGCGGCACGGCCGACGACAACAACGTGTTCGGTGAAGGGCGCCTCGACGCCCTGGCTCTCGTGCAGGCGGCGCCGACCGGCGACACCGGCACGCTGGAGGGCACCGTCACCGGGTCGGGCTCGCCGCTCGCGGGCGCCACGGTGGACATCACCGGTGACTCGGAGCGCAGCCTCACCACCGACGACGACGGCACCTACTCGACGCCGTTGACCGCCGGCAACTACACCCTGACCGTCTCGAAGTTCGGCTTCGTGACGCAGACCCGCGACGTGACCGTGATCGCCGATGAGACGACCACGGAAGACTTCGCGCTCGCAACGGCAGGGATGACGACGCTCAGCGGCACCGTCACCGACGGGTCGGGCCACGACTGGCCGTTGTACGCCAAGGTCGCGATCGAGGGCCCAGCGCCCGACGTCTACACCGACCCGGAGACCGGCGCCTACTCGGTGCAGGTGCCCGACAACGGGACGTACACACTCACGGTCACCGCCCAGTACCCGGGCTACCTGGTGACCACTGAGGACGTCGAGGTCAACGGTGCTACCACCCATGACGTCGAGGTCCTGGTCGACTCTGCCACCTGCGCGGCTCGCGGCTACCGGTTCAACACCTCCGGCGTCACCGAGAACTTCGACGCAGGCACGCTGCCGGCTGGCTGGACGGTCGTGGACAACCTGGCCAACGGTCAGGTGTGGCGCTTCGACAACCCGGGCAACCGGGCCCAGCTGACCGGCGGCACCGGCAAGTTCGCGATCATGGACAGCGACTTCTACGGAAGCGCGGGCCACCAGGACACCTCCTTGGTGACTCCCACGATCGACATGTCGTCGCTGACGGCACCCGTGGTGGGCTTCAAGCAGGACTACAACAACCTCGGGGACTTCGCCGATGTCGACGTGAGCATCGACGGCGGGACCACCTGGACGACGGTGCTGCACCAGACCACCAGCCAGAGGGGTCCGCGCGAGACCGTGCTGCAGCTGCCGACGGCGGCGGGCCAGTCCGCGGTGAAGGTTCGCTTCCACAACTACGACGCCGACTTCGATTGGTGGTGGGAGGTCGACGACGTCTTCGTCGGCAACCGCACCTGTGACCCGATCCCCGGCGGTCTCGTGGTGGGCACGGTGCGCAACGCCGTGACCAAGGATGGCGTGGTGGGCGCGACCGTCACGAGCCTCGACAAGCCCGACGAGAAGGCCACCACCGTGGCCACGCCGGACGACACGAAGCTGATCGACGGCTTCTACTCGTTGTTCTCCACGATCGTCGGTTCGCACCGCTTCGAGGCCAAGGCCTCGCAGCACGGCTCGCAGACCAAGCGGATCACGGTCGACGCAGACGACGCGACCGGGCTGAACTTCCAGTTGGCGGCCGGTCACCTCTCGGTGTCTCCGGCCTCTCTGGCGGGGACCCGGCAGCTCGGCGGCGCACCCCTCAACCGCACGGTGACCCTCACCAACGACGGCACCCTGCCGGTCAATGTTGAGCTCACCGAGCAAGACGGCGGGTTCGTCATGCAAGGCGCCGACGGGTCGAAGACCAACACCTCCAAGTTGGCCGACGCCCAAGGTGCACCGCTGATGGAGATCAAGGCGCCGACCTCGGTGACCGCCACCGGCAAGCCGAGCATGTCTGGCAACGTCGACTCGCAGGCGTCTCCCCAGGAGGCTCCGTGGGCCAACATCGCCAACTACCCGGCAACGGTGATGGACAACCGGGTCGTCTACGTCGACGGCGTCGCGTACTCGATCGCCGGCGGTAACGGCACGGCGTCGACCGCGAAGGTCTACGCCTACGACCCCGCCGACCTGGCGTGGACCGAGAAGGCGAGCCTCCCCGAGGCCCGCAACGCGGTCGCCGCCGGAGTCGTGGGTGGCAAGGTCGTGGTGACCGGTGGTTGGGCCGCAGCAGGTCCGAGCACGAGCACGTGGCTGTACGACCCGGCCGGTGACGCCTGGTCCGCAGCCGCGGCCGCGCCCGTGGGGCTGTCGGCGTCCGGCCAGGCTGTGGCCGACGGCAAGTTCTACATCGTGGGCGGGTGCACCACAAGCGCCTGCACGCCGATGTCGAACAAGGCCGCCGCCTACGACCCCGGTACGGACACCTGGGCCCCGATCGCCGACTACCCGCTCTCCGTGGCATTCGCGGTGTGCGGTGGGATCGACGGCAAGGTCTACTGCACCGGTGGCAACGGCGGCGCGGCGGGCACCGACGCGAGCTTCGTCTACGACCCGGGGGCCGACACTTGGTCGCCGATCGCCGAGGCTCCCGTCGACACCTGGGCGAGCGGTGCTGCCGTAGCCAACGGCACTCTGGTCGTCAACGGTGGCGTGCAGGGCGCGGTGATCACCAACCGCACCTTCGCCTACAACCCGGGCGACGACACGTGGTCCGACATGCCCAACTCCAACACCGCCCGCTACCGCGGCGCGATGGCATGCGGCATCTACAAGATCGGTGGTTCGTCGGGCGGGTTCACCGCCACGGTCGACAGCGAGACGCTGCCCGGCTTCGAGGACTGCGGCTCGTCCGCGTCCGACGTCGAGTGGCTCACCGTGTCGCCGACGACGGCCACGATTGCGCCCGGCGAGTCCCTCACGGTCCACGTGACCATGGACCCGGCCGTCGCGCAGCCCGGCATCTACTCGGCCGCCATCGGCATCGGCGAGGACGCTCCGGGGTCGGTGGAAGCGGTGGACGTCACGATGACGGTGACTCCGCCCGCCGCCTGGGGCAAGCTGGTCGGAACCGTCAGCGGACGCTCGTGCGCCGGGGCCGTCAGCCCGCTCGCGAAGGCGACGGTGCAGGTGGACTCGTGGGCCGGGTCGTGGACCTTCGACACCGACGCCGCGGGCGAGTACGCCTACTGGTTCAACGCAGGGGCCAACCCCCTGTCGTTGATCGCGGCGAAGGACGGCTACCAGCCGCAGGGCAAGACTGCGCGGCTGATCCGTGGTGCCACCGTGACCGCCAACTTCACCCTGCAGAAGAGGGGGTGTTGACACGAGGTAAGAGCTAGGCGGGGTCGCGATGGGCTCCGAAGGGAGCCCATCGTGAACCCGCCGACCCACCGGTTGTGAATCGACGCAACCTCGAGAAGGCCGAGCAGTTCTGCTGCTCGGCCTTCTCTGCGGCCTGCTACTGGGAGGCGCCGACCACCGGCTGCGCCGGTTCGACGCGGCGCAGGTCGTGCCGGTCGACCGGGATCCGCACGAGCAGGATCCCGGCGAGGCACACGACACCAGTTCCGAGCACCAGGGCCCGCGCCCCCATGGCACCGGCCAGCACGGGCGCGACCAGTGCGCCGACCAGCGCGGCGGCCACCATCGCGGTGTCCGTGATGCCCAGAACCGTGGCCCGCATCTGGTCTGGCGCGTGTCGCTGGATCGCCGCTGTGGCCGCCGTCTCCACCTGCACCGCCGCCGCGCCTGCGATCGCCAACGGCAGGACGGCAGAGGCCAGCCCGGGGCTCGCGGCGACCAGTCCCAGGCAGCCGGCCAACAGGGCCAGCCAGGCGCGCGCACCCAACCTGCGCCTGCCAGCCAGCCGAGCCAGCAGCGGACCGCCGAGGGCACCGAAGCCGAGGGCCCCCGTGGCAACGCCGTACGCCGCCCCGCCGGGTGCCGCCCATCCGGACTCGGCCAAGGGCAGCAGCGCAAGCGCGACCGTGGCGATCACCAGGTTCACCAGCGCCACCGCGGCGATGGCGACGAGGATCGGCCGCGACCGACGCACGGTCGACAAGACGCGCGCGTTGTCGCGCGCGGCGACGCTCCGCGGAGTCGGTAGCGAGATATCGGAGAGCAGTCCGGCGGCGCCGGCCAGCATCGCCACGGCCAGCCACGGCACCGCGGCCCGGGTGCCCGGAGCGAGCAGCAGCCCGCCCAGCGCGGGGCCGACGACGAACGAGGCGACCTCACAAGTCACGAGCAGGTTGGTCGCCCGTTCGGTGGTGCGTCCGGCGACCGCCGGCATCGCGGCGGCCAGGGCGGGGTACGCCGGCGTGGCCACGGCGACAGCGAGCGTGGCCGCGCCCAGCGCCACCCCAGTCGCGCCGGCCTGCAGCGCGGCCGCCACCCCGATCATCAGCACGATCCGAGCGGCGACGCTGAGCCGGACGATCCGGTCGCGGGGGTAGCGGTCGGCGAGCCGGCCAGCAGCCCAGGAGAACGCGACATACGGGAGCAGCCGGGCCGCGCCCGCCAGACCCAGCAGCGCGCCGCTGTGGGTGTGCTCCCAGACCAGCAGCAGGAGCAGCGGCCACGGCAGCGACATGCCGACGGCCGCCAGACCATGGCTGGCAACCAGCTTGCGGACGGTGGTGGTCATCGGTCGTCGACGAGCATGGTGGGCAACGGGTCGAACCCGTTGAAGCCCACGGTCGAGTAGCACGTGGTGTAGGCGCCCGCGGACCGCAGCACGACCTCGTCGCCCTCGACCAGGGCGAGGGGCAGCTGCACGGGCGTCTTCTCGTAGAGCACGTCGGTGCTGTCGCAGGTCGGTCCGGCCAGCACGCACGGACCGGTCGGGCCGGTCGCGTTGGTCTCCAGCCGATAGCGGATCGCCTCGTCGAGGGTCTCCACCAGCCCGGTGAAGACGCCGGCGTCGAGATAGACCCAGCGGGTCTCGCCCCGGCGGACCACGGCCACGACCGAGGTGACGACCCGGCCGGCGTCGGCCACCACCGAGCGACCGGGCTCGATGAGCGTCTGCGGCCGGCGCCCGGCGAAGTGCCGCTTCAGGGAGCCGGTGATGGCTTCGCCGTAGGTGTCGAGCGCTGGCGCGTCGCCCTCCAGCGCGGCCGGGAAGCCGCCGCCGAGGTCGAGCAGCCACGGCGCCAGGCCCTCGTGGCGAAGGGCGGCGAAGACCCGCGAGGATGCCTCGATCGGGGCGTCCCACGCAGACGGGTCGCGCTGCTGGGAGCCGACGTGGAAGGACACCCCGGCCGGGTCGAGGCCCAGCTCCGCGGCCAGCTGCAGGACGGAGACCGCCTCGGCGGTCGAGCAGCCGTACTTGCGCGAGAGCGGCCAGTCCGATCCGCTGCCAGACGTGACGATGCGACACAGGACCGAGGTGCCGGCGGCCGCCTGCGCGACCTTGTGGGTCTCCTCCGGGGAGTCCACCACGAACAGGCGCACGCCGAGCCCGACGGACTCGAGGATGTCGGCGCGCAGCTTGATCGGGTTGGAGTAGACGAGGTCGTCGGGCCGGGCACCGGCCTCAAGACAGGCGCTCACCTCGGCCGGGCTGGCGACGTCGAAGCTGGCGCCGGCCGCGACCAGCGCGCGCAGCAGGTCGGGGTGCGGGTTGGCCTTCACGGCGTAGTGCACCGACGTCCCTGGAAGCGCCGCCGACAACTGCCGGAAGCGGGTCACGGCCGTCGGCACGTGCAGCTCGAGCCGCGGTGTCGTGACGGCGACGAGCCGGCGCCGCGTCGGCTGGGCGGTCACGGCCGTGACGGGCTCGAGCAGGGTCATCGCGGGATCCTCGGAGGACGGCAGCTGGTGCACGTCGCCCGAGCGATGTCCCCTAGGAGCGCTCGCCCCTTCCACAGATACGGCGGGCCGCGAAGCGGTGGGCGGCCAGGGGCGGTCATGATCGGCTGGTGCGCGAACCTCCCTCCGACGTGACCGACGACGACGTGCTCGCCGAGGTGCGCCGGCACTGGTCGCCCGAGGTGGACGCGGTCGAGCACCTGCCCGTCGGTTTCGGCGCGCACCACTGGGCGGCGTCGTCGGCCGGTCGGCGCACGCTTTTCCTGACGCTCGACGCACTGGGCTCCCGGCACAGCGCGGACTCGATCGAGGCGTCGTACGCCACAGCCGCAACCCTGGCCCGCGACCTCGACTTCGTGGTGGCGCCGCTGCCGTCGTCGACGGGGTCGTTCACCGCACCGCTGGGTCCTCGTGCGCTGTCGGCGACGCCGTGGCTGCAAGGCCATTCGCCGGAGGCGATGGACGCGGAGATCACAGCGGCGATGCTGGCAAGGCTGCATGCGGTCCCGCCGCCCGAGGGCACGCCGCGGTGGGTGCCGATGGTGCGCGAGGACCTCGCCGAGCACCTGACCGCCCGCTGCTCCGCGTCCTGGACATCGGGCCCCTACGCCGAGCGCGCCCGGTCAGCGGTCCGGGCGCGGCTCCACGCGGTGGCCGAGTGGTCGGCGACCTATCACGTGCTCGCGGAGCTCGCCCGGCGACGGCCCTGGGTCGTCACGCACGGCGAGCCCGACGAAGGCAACCAGCTCCTCGTCGACGGCCGGACCCTGATCCTCGACTGGGAGTCGGTCAAGCTCGCGCCCGCCGAACGCGACCTGCGCACCTTCGTCGAGCGCGGCCACTCCCTGCCGCGCGGGCCCCTCGGCGCCGCTGACGCGGCGATGCTCGAACTGTTCGACCTCGAGTGGCGCCTCGACGAGATCGGTCAGTACGCGGCGTGGTTCGAGGCTCCGCACACCGGCACCGCCAGCGACCGGGTCGCCATCGGTGGCCTGCTCCACGAGTTGACCCGCTGACGCGGTGACGCTCGCGGTGTGACTAGCCGCCCGAAGAGGAGGCCGCGGCCGTGATTGCATCCTTGACCGCCTTGGCGGCCCAGTCCCCCTCGGCGACCTGCTTGGCCCGCTTGCGCACCTGACCCGATCCAATGCCAGGGTGCGGCACCGTCTTGTGTGCTCGGTCGGCGGCGTACAGCAGCGCGACCAGCGCCGCGGTCCGCGAGTCCGGCCTGCCGCCGTCGACGAGCACGACGGTGAGGGCGCGGCGCAAGGACTGCTCGCGGGAGTTGTCGCGGGCGGGCCAACGGGTCCGCGGGAACAGCCCGAGCACCTTGACGTCGCGCCGCTGCAGGAAGCCGCGTTCGGCAAGACGTTCCGCGAGGATCGGCGTCAGCCCCTTGCTGAACTTCGTGACGAGCGCCTGAGCGGAGCGCTCCTTCTCGACGACGGTCGTGAGTGCACTTGCGAGCACCGGGTCTTCGAGCGTCCGACGGGCCCCGCGTTGCACCTTGGCGGATCGCCACAGCGAGGTCTTGCCTGACAGCTCGACGGCCCCGGCCAGCGCCAGCTCGGCGAGTAGCGCGCCGCCGAGCGCCATCTCCAGGTACGACGTAGCGGGCTTGCCCGTCCGGTCGTCGAGCAGCAGCAACAACAGGTCTTCGGCAATCAGCGTCATGGGCCTCCCCTCGTCCTGAACGGGCCAGCGTAGCCCGACGTGACGCGGCACACACCCGTCCTCGGGCCTTCGCGGGACTAGCCTGGACAGCGTCCGTGGACTCCATCCGGGGAGCCGCGAGATGGCGAGGAGCAGCAGATGACGAGCAGCGACGCAGCTTCCCAGAAGTCAGGTCCCGAGGAGACCGCTCCTTACGGCACTGGCCCTGGCACCGCGGCCCCGGCCGCCGCTCCCGTCAAGCGGGTCCGCACCCACCACCTGCGCGAGATGAAGGAGCGCGGTGAGCGCTTCTCGATGCTGACGGCCTACGAGCAGTACGCCGCCCAGACCTTCGACGAGGCCGGCATCGAGGTGCTCCTCGTCGGCGACAGCGCCAGCAACAACGTCTACGGAAACGAGACCAGCCTCCCTGTCACGGTCGACGAGCTGATCCCGCTCACCCGCGCCGTCAGCCGGTCCGTACGTCGCTCGCTCGTGGTCGGCGACCTGCCGTTCGGCTCCTACCAGGCCTCCCCCGAGCAGGCGTACGCCACCGCCGTGCGGTTCATGAAGGAGGGCGGCGCCCACTGCGTCAAGCTCGAGGGCGGTCGCGAGATGACCCCGCAGATCGAGCTGCTCACCCGTGGTGGCGTCCCGGTGATGGCCCACATCGGCTTCACCCCGCAGAGCGAGCACGCCCTCGGTGGCTACCGCGTCCAGGGCCGCGGCGACACGGCCTCGCGGATCCTCGACGACGCCCACGCGGTCGAGGAGGCTGGGGCGTTCGCGGTCGTCATGGAGATGGTGCCGGGCGACGTCGCCGGGCAGGTCACCAAGGAGCTGGCCATTCCCACGATCGGCATCGGCGCCGGCCCCCACTGCGACGGCCAGGTGCTGGTCTGGCAGGACGCCTTCGGCATGCGCACCGGCAAGATGGCTCGCTTCGTCAAGCAGTACGCCGACGTGCACGGCGTACTTCTCAACGCTGCCCGCGACTACGCCGCCGAGGTTCGCGACGGGTCGTTCCCCGGGCCCGAGCACACCTTCTGAGCTCGCCGGACACCGTCTGAACCGGGCCAGGGTGGCACGGTTCGCGCCATGTCCTCGGCTGCGGTACCGGGCCATGGTGGCCCGGTTCGTGAGGCTGCCCGGGGCACGGGAGCGGGCCAGGGTGGCCGGAACGGGCACATGGACGCCCCCGGGCCGACCTGTACCAACGGACACAGGTGCCGAACGAGGCGCTGGCGTACGGTGAACGCATGCTTCGGACAGCTGCCGCCGCACTCTGCCTGACCCTCATCCCAGCCCTGGGCTGCTCGGCCGCCACGCCACCCGCCGCGACGCCCGACGGCCCCACCGGAGGCCCGATCCAGTCCGACTCGTCGGTCCAGCTCAAGGTCACCCGCGTAGTTCAGGGTCTCGACCATCCCTGGGACGTCCAGCCGATCGGCCAGGGCCGGCTCCTCATCAGCGAGCGGGCGGGCCGCCTCTCGGTGTGGAAGAAGGGCAAGCTGACCAACATCCCGCTGCCGAGCGGCCTGGTCTGGGCAGAGGGTGAGACGGGTCTGATGGGTCTGGCCGTGGACCCGGACTTCCGAGACAACCGCCGCTTCTACACCTGCCTGGGCCACACCACGGCCGGCGGGCATGACGTACGAGTCATCGCCTGGGAGCTCGGCAAGCCCGCCACGTCGGCCCGCAGGGTCAAGACGCTGATCTCCGGCTTCCCCACGTCGAGTGGACGGCACGGCGGTTGCCGGCTCCTGGTCCTGCAGAACGGCGCACTGCTCGTCGGCACCGGCGACGCCGCGATCGGCACGAACCCGCAGGACAAGACCTCGCTCGGTGGCAAGACACTGATGCTCAACCGCTTCACCGGCGCGCCGTGGCCCGCCAACCCGTTCGTGAACGCCTCGAACCACAACCAGCGCTACGTGCACACCTACGGTCACCGCAACGTCCAGGGACTGGCGCAGCGCAGCGACGGCACGCTCTGGTCGGCCGAGCACGGACCCGACCGCGACGACGAGGTCAACCTGCTCGTCAACGGCGGCAACTACGGCTGGAACCCCGTCCCCGGCTACAACGAGTCGGTCCCGATGACCGACCAAGGACTGCCCGGCAAGCAGATCGGGGCCAAGTGGAGCTCCGGCTTCCCGACGGTGGCCACGTCCGGTTCGTCCTTCGTCCAAGGCTCAGGCTGGGGCTGGTACGGCGGAACCCTCGCGGTCGCGGCCCTCAAGGCCGGCGAGCTGTTCTTCATGAAGTTCGACACCGACGGCAACCTGTTGGGCGTCCGCTCCCCCGTCGCGATGCAGCAGTACGGCCGCCTGCGCGCCGTCACCGTGGCCCGCGACGGCAGCCTGCTGATCACCACCGACAACGGTGGTGACGATGCCGTGCTGCGCGTCCGCCCCGTCTCCGGTTGAACCCTCGCTGGTTGAACTCGTTGGTTGAGGAGACCAGCGGGCCGCCAGCGCGCCTTCCTCAACCAGCGGCAACCAGCGGAACGCCTGACATCTGTCATGCGAGGTTCGTGATGCTCGGCCCGGGGACCTGACCTCGCGCCGAGGCACCGTGGAGCCATGACCACTTCCACTCTCGGCACCACTCTCGAAACCGTCACTGTGCCGGCCGTCCGGCTGGCCGGCGTGACCAAGGACTTCGGCCACGTGCGCGCCGTCCGCGGCATCGACCTCGACCTTGCGCAGGGCGAGATCGTGGCGTTCCTCGGCCCCAACGGGGCCGGCAAGACCACCGCCATCGACATGGTGCTCGGCCTCTCCCAGCCCACCAGCGGCGAGGTGAGCGTGCTCGGGCTCAAGCCCCGCGCCGCCATCGCCCGCGGCCTGGTCTCGGCAGTCATGCAGACCGGGGGGCTGCTCAAGGACCTCACCGTGCGGGAGACCGTGCGCTACACCGCGAGCCTGTTCGCCGACACCGAGCCGGTCGAGACCGTCCTGGCCAAGGCCGGCATCACGGGCATCGCCGACCGCAAGGTCGGCAAGTGCTCCGGCGGCGAGCAGCAGCGGCTGCGCTTCGCGATGGCGCTGCTTTCCGACCCCGCGCTCCTCCTCCTCGACGAGCCGACCACTGGCATGGACGTCGAGGGCCGCCGCGCCTTCTGGGCCGCCATCCGCGACGACGCACAGCACGGGCGCACCGTGCTGTTCGCCACCCACTACCTCGAGGAGGCGGACCAGTACGCCGACCGCATCGTGCTCATCAGCAAGGGGCGGATCGTCGCGGACGGCACGGGTTCCCAGATCAAGGCGATGGCCGCCGGCCGCACCGTGCGGGCCACGATCGCCGAGCCCGACACCGCGGCGCTCGCCGCGCTCGGGGGCGTCGAGGGCGTGGAGGTGCGCGGGGACACGGTGCTCGTGCAGGCCAAGGACAGCGACGCCGTCGCTCGCTACCTGCTCACCGAGACCGACGCCCGTGACCTGGAGGTCACCGCGCGCGGTCTCGAGGAGGCCTTCATCAGCCTCACCGACGACCACGACCACCAAGAAGGAGACGCCGCATGAGCGCCACGACCACCACCATCGACCCGACCACGCGCCGGGTCCCGCCGCTCGGCGGCCTCAACGTCACCGTGCTGGGGATCGAGCTGCGCCGGATGCTGCGCAACCGGCGGACGATCATCTTCACGCTGATCTTCCCGGCCGCCCTGCTGCTGTCCTTCGGCGGTCAGGACGGCTGGGACGACCCGGCCGGCCTCGGCAACGTGGCGGCGTACATCCTGGTCTCGATGGGCCTCTACGGCGCCGCGCTCACCGCGGCGTCCGGCGGCTCGATGGTCGCGTTGGAACGGGCCCTCGGCTGGTCGCGCCAGCTGCGGCTGACGCCACTGAACCCGGTCGTCTACATCGTGATGAAGACCCTGGTGGCCCTGGTCATGGGCGCGCTGGCGATCACCGCGGTCAACATCGTCGGCGTTCTCCAGGGCAAGGCCTCGATGCCGACACACATCTGGTTCGCATGCGCCGCGGTCACTTTGTTCTGCACCCTGACGTTCGCGGCACTGGGCGTCTTCGTCGGCTACGTCGTCCCAGGCGAGAACGCGATGCAGATCCTCGGCCCCGGCCTGGCGCTGCTGTCGTTCCTTGGTGGCGTCTTCATCCCGCTCGACCAGTACGCCGACGTCGTGCGCCACATCGCCTACTGGACCCCGATGTACGGCGTCGCCGAGATCGCGCGCTCCCCCCTCACCCGCGAGCTGCCGTGGTACGCCGTGGTCAACGCGGTCGGCTGGTTCGCGATCTTCGTGGCGGGTGCCGCATGGCGGATGAGCAAGGACACGGCGCGAGTCTGAGCTCGGCGCCGAAAGCCGTGGCTAGCCTGACAACCGTGAGCGCGACCGCGGACCCCATCGCAGCGCCGGACGCCCTGCGTCAGCCGCTGGGCAAGCGGGGTCCGTGGTTCGCCGCGATCTGGCTGTTCTTCCTCCTCGAACCGCTGCTCGATGCTTGGCACCACCGCGACACCGCCGCGGGGATCGCCGGGCTGGTGCTCACGATCGTCTTCGGTGCGTTCTACGTGTGGGTGTGGGTCTCGCTCCGGCGCGACCGCGCGGCCCTGATGCTCCGGCCGCCGGCCACCACCGGAGCGCTCTTGTTCGGCATCCTCGCCGGGCTCGGCCTGCTGATGACCCTGACGCTGGGCCAGGTCGGCACCGCGTCCGCCGTCTACTGCGCAGTGGTCGCGGTGATGCTGTTCCCGTTCCCGGTCGCGGCCGCGATCACCCTCGCGATCGCCGCCTTGGTCGTCGTCGCCGGCGAGGTCGTCCCCGGCTGGGACCGGTCGCTCGGCCTGGCCTTCTCGGTCTGCGCAGCGGCCCTCGCGGTGTTCGGCATCTCGTCGATGATGCGGCGCAACATCGACCTGATCCGCGCCCACGAGGAGAACGCCGAGCTCGCCGTGGAGAACGAGCGAAGCCGCTTCGCCCGCGACCTCCACGACATCCTCGGCCACTCCCTCACCGTGATCACCGTCAAGGCCGAGCTGGCCCAACGGCTGCTCGAGGACGACCCGGTCCGCGCACGAGCCGAGCTCGCCGACCTCGAGCGCCTCTCCCGCGACGCCCTCGCCGACGTGCGCCGCGCCGTCGAGGGATACCGCGACGTGTCACTGCCCGGCGAGCTCGCCCGGGCCCGCGCAGCCTTGGCCGCAGCCGAGATCCGCGCCGAGCTGCCCAACTCCACCGACGCCGTGCCCAGCGACCTGCGCGAGCTGTTCGCCTGGACCGTCCGCGAGGGCGTGACCAACGTGATCCGGCACTCCCGCGCCACCCGCTGCCGGGTGGTCATCGACGCGACGGCGATCGAGGTCAGCGACGACGGCTTGGGCGCCGCGGACGAAGGAATGCTGGGCTCCGGCCTGCGCGGTCTTCGCGAGCGGGCGGCCGCGGTCGGCGCCACCGTGGTGACCCGGTCGCTCTCGCCGGGCTTCTCCCTGACCGTGGCGCGCTCGTGAGCCACCCATGATCAGGCTCGTGCTGGCCGACGACCAGGCGCTGGTGCGCGGCGCGCTGGCCGCGCTGCTGGGACTCGAGCCCGACCTCCAGGTGGTCGCCGAGGTCGGCTCTGGCGACGCGGCCGTCGCCGCCGTGCTGGAGCACCGCCCCGACGTCGCCCTGCTCGACGTCGAGATGCCCGGCCTCGGCGGAATCGCCGCAGCGGCGCAGATCCGCGAGCGCTCGCCCCAGACGCGGGTGCTGATGGTGACCACCTTCGGGCGGCCGGGCTACCTCAAGCGTGCGCTGGTCGCCGGCGCCTCGGGTTTCGTCGTCAAGGAGACGCCGGCCGCACAGCTGGCCGATGCGGTGCGACGCGTGCACCAGGGGCTCCGGGTGGTCGACCCGGGCCTGGCCATGGACAGCCTCACGGCGGGCGACTCCCCGCTGACGACGCGGGAGACCGAGGTCCTGCAGGCTGCGCGCGACGGCGCCTCGGTCGCCGTGATCGCCACCCGCGTGCACCTCTCGGAGGGCACGGTGCGCAACCACCTCTCCGCAGCCATCGGCAAGACCGGCGCCGGCAACCGGGCCGAGGCCGTGCTCCTCGCCGAGGGCAACGGCTGGCTCTGACCTCCGGTGGTTGACCCCGACCCGCCGCTGGCGCTCAGGCCGTCCAGCCGAGCCAGGCACCGCCGGCAGTGATCGCCGCAAACCAGAACACGACGGCCACGACGGCCAGCAGCGGCAGCCGCTTCGGGTGTGGCGTCCACCAGAGACAGCCGACCACGAAGAGCACCAGCCAGACGAGGAGCAGCAGGACCACGCCCCACCAGGGCGCAACCAGGCCCGAGGCGGCGTACAGGAAGAAGGCCGCTGCCATGCCGGCCATCCCGACGAACGGCCATGGGGAGGCCTTGGTGTTGACGATGTCCCTAGGCCCGCTTCACTCGGACTTGTCCTCGTTCCAGTTGGGGTCGTTGTCCCACTCCTCGTTGCGCTCCGCCGCCTTGGTCAGCGCGCGCGAGGCTTCCTCGTGGGTGGCATACGGACCCAGGCGGTCGATCGGCGGGCAGATGTCCTCGCCCGACTCGACCCTGCTGTGCTTGACGCAGTACCAGAACTTCCCCGACTCGTCGTGGCTCATGTCGGCCGAAACTACACCGTCAAATACTCGTCAATACACTGGAGCCGTGACTCCGCTGGCCCCCGCCCTGATCTCCCCACGCCGTCCTGTGCCCGACGGCATCGAGCGTCCCGAGTACGTCGACCGGGCGGCGCCCGAGCGGTTCACCGGGCCGGAGGTCAAGGACGCCGAGACGATCGAGCGGATGCGCATCGCGGGCAGGCTCGGTGCGCAGGCGCGCGACCTGGTCGGCTCCAACGTCGAGCCGGGAGTGACCACCGACGAGCTCGACCGGATCGGCCACGAGTTCCTGTGTGACCACGGCGCGTACCCCTCGACCCTGGGCTACAAGGGCTTCCCCAAGTCGTTGTGCTCGAGCGTCAACGAGGTGATCTGCCACGGCATCCCCGACTCTCGCGTGATCGAGGACGGCGACATCGTCAACATCGACATCACCGCCTTCATCGGCGGCGTGCACGGCGACACCAATGCCACCTTCCTGGCCGGCAACGTCGACGAGGAGTCGCGGCTGCTCGTCGAGCGGACCCGCGAGGCCCTCCTGCGCGGCATCAACGCGGTCAGGCCCGGCCGCCGGCTCAACGTGATCGGCCGGGTGATCGAGTCCTACGCGCGCCGGTTCGGCTACGGCGTGGTCCGCGACTTCACCGGCCACGGCATCGGCACGGCGTTCCACAGCGGCCTGATCGTGCCCCACTACGACACCCCGCTCTACGACGACGAGATCCAGGTCGGGATGACGTTCACCATCGAGCCGATGCTCAACCTCGGGACCCACGAGTGGGAGATGTGGGACGACGGTTGGACGATCGTCACCAAAGACAGGCGACGCAGCGCCCAGTTCGAGCACACCCTGCTCGTGACCCCCACCGGCGCCGAGATCCTGTCCCTCCCGTAGGCGTTGGTCGAGGAGCTTGCGCTAATCGTTGGTTGAGGAGGTTGCTCTAGCAACCGTCTCGAAACCGAGGGGGCGCTCGAAGACCTCCAGCGCCTTCTTGGTCACCGTCCGCCGGCCCACGGGCGCCTGGTGGTAGCGCACCACCACGTCGCGTTGCGGCTCCCAGTCCGCGCACGCGTCGTACCAGCGGTAATGCTGGTTGCCCTTCCCGTCGATCGTCGCGAAGGGCGGCTGGCCGTCCAGGACCTTGGCGAGCTTCTGGATGGTCATTCCGGGGCGGATGCGCTCGTACTCACCCTGGCTGACGCAGGGCGTGGCGGCAGCGCTCGACGCGGCAGGCACGAGCACCAGGGCGGACACGACGATCAGGCCGACCGAGCCGGCGATGCTGCCAGACGTTCGCGACATCGGCTCTCCCCATGGCCCTTGCGCACGCATCCGATGACATCGACGCTAGTTCCGGGGCGCACCCGAGCGGTATGACCAGATTCGGCCATGGGCGCATAGTCCAAACGGGTGGTGTCGCGCGAAGCCTCATCTTCGTGCAATGCACAAAGATGAGTCGCCCGTTCGTTGCCCTCACGCGCTCCCGTTGCGAGTCTTCGCAACGGCCCCCCCACATCCGGGAGGGCGCCGGACGGCTGCTCATCCCCCGCAGCCGCCCGTTGGCGGGGCCCAGTTGGCCCAGACAACAGGAGTAGGTATGTCCAGGAGACACCTCGGCGGCATCGTAGCCGCCGTTCTCGCGGGAGCGTTGCTCACCGTCTCGCCGCCAGGCGCCCAGGCCGGTGGCACCGGCGCCGGCACCGGCGGAGGACGCCAAGACCCACAGGTCATGGCCCGAAACGCCGCCCGCGTGCTGATCGACCAGCGGACCCCAGCCCTCAAGATCAGCAAGCACGACGGCTTCGTCGCCAAGTCCGTGATCTCGTCCAGCGGCCTTCAGTACGCGCCCTACGAGCGCACCTGGCGCGAGTTGCCCGTCGTCGGCGGCGACTTCGTCGTCGTCACCGACTCCGAGGGTCACGTGCTCAACACCTCCGTGGCGCAGACGCGCAAGGTGCACCTGGCGACCATCAACCCCAGCGTGCACAAAGGACAAGCGACGTCCGTCGCCCGCAACCAGCTGAACCGGGTCACCAAGAGCCAGGCGCCGCGCCTGGTCGTGTGGCAGGGCAAGACCTCCCACCTCGCCTGGGAGACCCGCGTCTCCGGCCACGACCACGGCGAACCGTCGATCAAGAGCGTGTACGTCGACGCTCGCTCCGGCAAGCTGCTCGGCAGCAAGGAGCACGTTGCCGCGGGCACCGGAAACGGCAACTGGGAGGGCACCGTCACCATTCCGACGTCCGGCTCCGGCTCGTCGTTCTCGATGACCAACAGCAATGCCTCCACCATGAGGTGCCAGAACTCCGCCACCAACACCACGTTCACCGGGACGGACGACGTCTGGGGCACCGGCAGCGCGACGGACCGCGAGACCGGCTGCGTGGATGCGTTCTACTCAGCCGAGAAGATGCGCCAGATGATGGCGTCGTGGCTCGGCCGTAGCGGCATGGACGGCTCGGGCGGCTGGCTTCCCATCCGGGTCGGTCTCAACGACGTCAACGCCTACTACGACGGCACCCAGGTGCAGATCGGGCACACCCAGTCCGGTGGCAAGTGGATCGGTTCCATGGACGTCGTCGCGCACGAGTTCGGCCACGGCGTCGACGACCACACGCCGGGCGGCATCTCGGGCAACGGCACGCAGGAGTTCGTGGGCGACACCTTTGGTGCCGCGACCGAGTGGTTCTCCAACAACCCGGCGGACGCCCCCGACTACCTCGTCGGCGAGGAGATCAACCTGGTCGGCCAGGGCCCGATCCGCAACATGTACAACCCGTCTGCGGTGGGCGACCCCAACTGCTACTCGAGCTCGATCCCGGGCACCGAGGTGCACGCCGCCGCAGGGCCGGGCAACCACTGGTTCTACCTCCTGGCCGAGGGCACCAACCCGACCAACGGCCAGCCGACCAGCCCGACCTGCAACGGCACCACGCTCACTGGAGTCGGCATCCAGACCGCGCAGAAGATCATGTACAACGCGATGCTGATGAAGACCTCGTCGTCGTCGTACCTGAAGTACCGCACCTGGACGCTGACCTCGGCGAAGAACCTCGACTCCTCGTGCGGTCTCTACAACAAGGTGAAGGCCGCCTGGAACGCCGTCAGCGTGCCCGCGCAGTCCGCCGACCCGACCTGTGGCTCGACCGGCACCGTGACGGTGACCAACCCGGGCAGCAAGTCGGGCACGGTCGGCACCGCGATCACCTCCTTCACGCTGAGCGCGTCGGGCGGCACCTCGCCGTACACCTGGTCGGCCTCCGGCCTCCCGCCGGGCGTCTCCATCGGCTCCTCGACCGGCACGGTGTCCGGTACGCCGACCACCGCGGGCACCTACACCGTGACCGCGACGGCGACCGGCAGCAGTGGCAGCGGTAGTGGCAGCACGTCGTTCACCTTCACCATCGGTGGCGGGAGTGGTGGCTGCTCGGGCCAGCGGCTCGGCAACCCCGGCTTCGAGACCGGCTCGGCCTCACCATGGTCGTCGACCTCCGGTGTCGTGGACAGCTCGACCAGCCAGCCGGCCCGCTCGGGCAGCTGGAAGGCCTGGCTCGACGGCTACGGCACCACGCACACCGACACGCTGAGCCAGTCGGTGACGATCCCTGCAGGCTGCGGCGCGACGCTGTCGTTCTACCTGCACATCGACAGCGCGGAGACGACGACCAGCACGGCCTACGACAGGCTGACCGTGAAGATCGGGTCGACCACGCTGGCGACGTACAGCAACCTCAACAAGGCGTCGGGCTACACGTTGCGCTCCTTCAACGTGTCGGCCTTCGCCGGCCAGACCGTGACGGTCAGCTTCAGTGGCGTGGAGGACTCCTCGCTGCAGACGTCGTTCGTCATCGATGACACTTCGCTGAACCTCAGCTGAGTTCCACCCGCTAGCGGCTCCGGGCCGGTCACCGCACTGCGGTGACCGGCCCGTTGTCTCGGGTTCCACTCGATGTCAGGACGCGGCTCTCGATTCTCCTGGGGGGCTGTGCTGCGTCATGTCGTCAAGCGGTCCCACGCACGATGCTGGGTCATCAGGACGTGCAGCTCCGACCAGACTTGCGCGGCGTCGTCGCCAGTCACAACACCGGCCGCCTCGGCCGCGACCCCGACGTCCGCCAACGTCTCGGCGCCGGGACCGAACGCTCCGATCCCCTTTGCGTGACGGAAGGCCTCGTGGAGCAGCAACACCACCCGCGGGTCGAGCTGCGCCGTCGTCGGCTCCGCGCCCTTTGCGTCGACGGTGGGTACGGCGTCTGCGGCCGGCGCGGGGCGCGCGGCGACGAGAACCGCGTCGAACTCGACCGACCGGCACGCACCGAAGGTCCGCTGCACTGCGAGCCCGTTCGCGAGCGTCCCGGCGTGCGGGCCGACGACGAGTGGAAGCAGTCCCTCGCCGCGGATCGCGGCGGCCAGCGTCTCGACCTCGGCGCCGTCGGTGAGCTCGTCGACGACGATTCCGACGGTGCGGCCGTCGGCCGGCCACGTCAGGCCGAGCTGTGAGAGCGCGGGTGACGCAGGCAGGTCCTCGAGGGGCACGGTCGCCTCCGGGGGTTCGAGGCCGAGGCCGGTCGACACCCGCCCGCAGAGCTCGGGGTCGATGTTGGCCAGCGCGGCCAGCTGGCGCTCGCGGACCGTCTGCTCGAAGCACTTGGAGAGCTCGAAGGTGTAGGCGAGCACGATGTGGTCCTGCTCGACTGCACTCATGCTCAGCCAGAACTGGCGTGCCTGGCTGAAGTGGTCGTCGTACGACGCCGGGGCGCTGCGCGTCTTCTCACCGGCCACGGCGACGGCGGCCTCGACGAACGCACCGTCCCCCGCTCCGGCGTGGAACGGACAGCCCCCGTCGAGAGTGTTGGGCCGGTAGGGCGCCACGCCCGCGTGAACGGCATCCTGGTGGAACCCGTCGCGCAGCATGTCGTTGACGGGTGCATGTGGCCGGTTGATGGGGATCTGGTTGAAGTTCGGGCCGCCGAGCCGCGTCAGCTGGGTATCGACGTACGAGAACAATCGCGCCTGCATCAGCGGGTCGTCGGTCACGTCGATGCCAGGCACGAGGTTGCCCACGTGGAACGCCACCTGTTCGGTCTCGGCGAAGTAGTTGGTGGGGTTCCCCGTCAGAGTCATCAGCCCGACGGCCTGCACCGGCGCATCCTCCTCGGGGACAAGCTTGGTGGGGTCGAGGAGATCGATGCCGTTGAACATCTGCTCCGGTGTGTCCTCGAAGACCTGGACACCTAGCTCCCACTGGGGAAACGCTCCCGACTCGATGGCGTCGGCCAGGTCGCGACGATGGAAGTCGGGATCCATGCCGGCCAGCATCTGCGCTTCCTCCCACATCAATGAGTGGACTCCCAGGACCGGCTTCCAGTGGAACTTCACCAGCGAGGTCTCGCCGGCCTCGTTGAGCAGGCGGAAGGTGTGCACCCCGAAACCTTCCATGGTCCGAAACGACCTCGGGATGCCTCGGTCGGACATGTTCCAGATCGTGTGGTGCTGTCCCTCGGTGTGGAGCGAGACGAAGTCCCAGAAGGTGTCATGGGCGCTCTGGGCCTGCGGTATCTCGCGGTCCGGGTGCGGCTTGCCGGCGTGGATGACGTCGGGAAACTTGATCCCGTCCTGGATGAAGAAGACCGGAATGTTGTTGCCCACCAGGTCGAAGGTTCCTTCCTGGGTGTAGAACTTCGTCGCGAAGCCTCGGGTGTCGCGGACGGTGTCTGCCGAGCCGCGCGAGCCGAGCACGGTCGAGAAGCGCACGAACACCGGGGTCGAGACCCCTTCACCCAGGAAGCCCGCGCGACAAATCGTGTCGGCGTTCCCGTAGCCCACGAACACGCCGTGGGCGCCGGCTCCACGGGCATGCACCACCCGCTCGGGGATGCGTTCGTGGTCGAAGTGGGTGATCTTCTCCCGGAGGTGGTGGTCCTGCAGCAGCGTCGGCCCGCGCTCGCCAGCCTTCAGTGAGTGGTCAGTGTCGCGCAGCCGCAACCCCTGGGCGGTCGTCAGGAACGCAGCCTGCTGGGCAACGTCCCCGGGCGACGCGTCCGTCTCGGTCCCCGTCGGCGTCCGGGGCTCAGGGCCGGCCTGATCGGGCTTGGAAGCGAAGGGGACCTTGCGGTTCGGTCAGCTCCTCCAAGCTGGGCGGCTCCGACGCCGGCGCGCCCGGCACGGACGGGGGGTCGTCCCTGCCCGCCAGAGTGGCGAGTGCCGCCTGGGCGGCGGCGGTCACTACTTTCTCGGTGGCCTTGGTGACGGATCCGGCGATGGGACGCGGGTTGGGCATGTCGGTACCTCGACTCATGTGGACGGCTGGGTGATGGCCCGGTACCCACCGTGGTGGAATCCAGCGGCCGCTATCCTGTCCGGGCGGAGGAGCTGGCCGGGCGACCGCGTTCCCCACGGGTGACCGAGGGGGCCGAGGAAGGTCCGGGCTCCGCAGGGCAGGGCGGTGGGCAACACCCACCCGGGGTGACCCGCGGGAAAGTGCCACAGAGAACAGACCGCCCGCGTCGACCTCGGTCGGTGCGGGTAAGGGTGAAACGGTGGTGCAAGAGACCACCAGCGGCCGGGGTGACCCGGTCGGCTCGGCAAACCCCGTCCGGAGCAAGGTCAAGAAGCCGGCGGCCCCGGCAGAGATGTCAGGGCCACCGGTGCGCGCATGTTCGAGGGCGGCCCGCCCGAGTGCGTGGGTAGACCGCACGAGGCCGCCGGCAACGGCGGTCCTAGATGGATGGTCGCCCCCCGAACGGCCGCAAGGCCGCCGGGGACAGAACCCGGCCTACAGGCCAGCTCCTCCGTTCCAAGCCTC
>CAVYMY010000010.1:0-893160 GCA_963769755.1 uncultured Actinomycetota bacterium | reverse complement strand
TTCGACTGGTGATCGCCAGGACGGCAAACGCCCGCACGCGTCAAAGCGTCGACACGCTCGACTGTGCGGTGTGGGGTGGCCGGGTGCGGTCGCAGGTGGCCTCCTGGGCGGCCGACGACGTGGTCGAGGTAGCGGGAGCCGTGCGGCGCCGGTTCTTCTCGACCGCAGGCGGCCCGGCCTCGAGAGTCGAGATCGAGGTGAGCTCGGGTCGGATCATCCGTCGCGCAAGGAGCGGATGAGCACCCCGATGCTGGGCTTGGGCTGAAACGAGGTGGCCTTCTCGGGCAGCAGCCTGCCGGCCAACGCCACCCGCGTGACGAGGTCGAAGTCGGGCGCGGGCATCAGGACCGCCACGCCGCGATGACTGCGGACCCGGCTGAGCGCCTCGTCGACCGAGTGGTGGTAGGTGACGCGCCGGGCCGGCAGATCCAGCGCCGGCAGCAGGTCGTCATGCAGCACCTCGACCGCGGCTCGATCTGCGCCCAACGACAGCCGCAGCGTCGCCCACGCGGTGCCATCGGTGGCGACCAGGGTGTCTTGACTCAACGCCCCGAATGCTTCCGACGACGCGACGGGCGTGAGCGACAGACCACGGGAGGTGCAGGCCCCACGCAGCTCGTCGAGGTCGCTGCCGAGCAGCACCCGGTGGATGGCCCCGAGGAAGAGAGGGGTGTCCGCCTGGTCGACGAGCATCGCCAGTCCACTGTCCATCGGCCCGCCTGGTGAGGCCTGCTGCATCCGCAGATAGGCGGCGTAGCGATGGTGGCCGTCCGCGATCAGGGCTCGTGACCCGGCCAACCCGGCGTTGAGCGTGTCGATCTCGCCGGCGTCACGGATCGCCCAGACCCGGTGGCGTTGGTCGGCCCGGTCGACGTACTCGTGGTCGGGAGCTGCCGCGAGGGTTCGCTCGACCAGCTCGCGCACGCGGACGGGCCCTCGGTGGACGAGCAGGATCGGGGCCGGGTTGAGCTCCCAGCGCGTCATCCGCTCGGCGAGCTCGGTGACCTGGACAGGGTGGATGCCCTCGTGCGGAAACACCGCCCGATCGTCCGGGGTGGCCGCCGGGTGCGAGATGTCGAGGGCGCCAACGAGCCCGCGGATCGTCAGGCCACCGGCGGTGTACTCGTGCACGTAGACCGCGGGTTCGGCGTCGCGCAGGAGGTGGTGCTCGGACTCCCACCGGGCCAGTCGTTCGGTCACGTCGCGATAGGGTCGGGCGAACAGCCGGGCGGTCGCGGGGTCGCCGATACGGCCCGCTGTGAGCCGCCATCCGCGAAAGGGCCGCAGTCGAAGCGGCCGACCCACCGAGGGCGGTCCGACCACCGGGCTGGAGTCCATCGGAGCATCGTAGGGGAGGCATCGGATGGCCGATGGGCGGCACCTGGCCGCGTCCGACGGGGTGCTGACGGGCGCCTACGACCTGGCGATGCTCGACCTCGACGGGGTCGTCTACATCGGTGGTCAGGCGGTCCCGGGGGCGGCCGATCGGCTCGCCGAGGCGCGTCGCGCGGGGATGCACCTGGCCTTCGTCACCAACAACGCGTCGCGCCCACCCGAAGACGTGGCGGCCCACCTGCGCGACCTCGGCGTGGACGCCGAGGTAGCCGACGTGGTGACCTCTGCCCAGGCCGCGGCCAGGGTGCTGCGCGACCGGTTCGGCGCCGGTGCGAGGGTGGCGCTGCTGGGTGGGCGAGGGCTGGACGCCGCGCTGCGCGCCGAGGACCTGGTGCCTGTGGGCGTGGGCGAGGCCGCCGACGCCGTGGTCTCGGGCTACGGGCCCGACGTGCTGTGGCGCGACATCATGCGGGCGGCGGTGCTGGTCCGCGACGGGCTGCCCTGGGTGGCCAGCAACACCGACCTGACCATCCCGACGGCCTACGGCACCGCACCCGGGCACGGCGTACTGGTCGGGGTGCTGCAGCAGTTCAGCGGCGTGGACCCGGTGGTCGCCGGCAAGCCGGCACGTCCCCTGCTCGACGAGACGGTGCGCCGGGTGGGCGCGCGGCATCCGCTGATGGTGGGCGACAGGCTCGACACCGACATCGACGGCGCGGTGAACGCCGGCTGCGACAGCCTGCTGGTGTTCACCGGGGTCAGCGGGCTGTCCGACCTGGCCGCCACGCCGGCGGGGCGACGTCCGACCTACGTCGCCGCCGACCTGGGCGGGCTCCTCGAGGCCCACGTCGTGCCCGAGTCCGTGGACGGTTCGGCGGAGCTCGGAGGCTGGCGCGCCGTCGTACGCGGTGGACGGCTCGAGGTGTCCGGGACGGGTTCGGCGGGGGACTGGTGGAGGGTGGCGGCCACGGCAGCCTGGGCCTTCCTGGACGAGTCGGGGGGTCCGGCGGACACGGACGGCGTCGGCCTGCCGCAACCCGATCGGCCCGCGGCCGACGGGTAGGCTCGCGGTCATGACCGAGGCCCCCGACGAGTACGCCGACGACCGTCCCGACCAGGGCGACGAGGTGCTGCGCACCGACGATCCGGCCGTCGACGACGTACTGGCCGGCATGGACGCCCTCCACGGCCTGCCGGTCGACGAGCACGCGGGGGTGTTCGAGAACGCCCACGACTCCCTGCGGAAGGCACTGGAGCCCGACCGCGACCCGGCCTGAAGCCGTCTCGGTGCCCCGCCGCCTGCGCCTGGACGCCGAGCTGGTGCGCCGGGGGCTGGCCCGGTCCAGGGACCACGCCGCCGAGCTGATCACCAGCGGGCTGGTGACCGTCTCCGGCGGCGCCGCCACCAAGCCCGCCACCGCGGTCACGACCGACGTCGCGATCGTGGTGAGCAGCGACCCGGACCGTCCGGACTACGTCTCCCGGGGCGGGCACAAGCTGGCCGGCGCGCTGGCAGCGTTCGAACCGGCCGGGCTGGTGGTGTCGGGGCGACGCTGCCTGGACGCCGGCGCGTCGACAGGCGGCTTCACCGACGTGCTGCTCCGGCGCGGTGCGCGCGAGGTGGTCGCGGTCGACGTGGGCTATGGACAGCTGGCTTGGGCGTTGCGCACCGACGAGCGGGTCCGCGTCCACGACCGCACCAACATCCGCGAGCTGACGACCGAGATCATCGGCGGGCCGGTCGACCTCGTCGTCGGCGACCTGTCGTTCATCAGCCTCGCGCTGGTGCTCGAGCCGCTGCTCGGCGTGACCGCACCCGACGGCGACCTGGCGCTGATGGTCAAGCCGCAGTTCGAGGTGGGCAAGGGCAGGGTCGGCAAGGGCGGGGTGGTTCGCGAGCCCGAGCTGCGGGCCGAGGCGGTGCAGGGCGTGGCCGAGGCGGCCGCCGGGCGCGGCTGGGGCGCCAGGATGGTGGCGGTCAGCCCGCTGCCGGGACCGTCGGGCAACGTGGAGTTCTTCTTGTGGCTGCGGCAGGGACCGGCCGCCATCGACGCCGACGACATCCACCGGGTGGTGTGGGCCGCGACCCCACAGGGGGTCCCGGGTGAGAGGCTGGAGCCATGAACGCCGCCAGCCCGCCGCGCCGGGTCCTGCTGCTGGCTCACACGGGCCGCCGGGACGCCCGCGAGGTGTCGGGCGCGTTCGTCAAGGGTCTGGTGAGCCACGGCATCCGGGTGCGTGCGCTGGCCGACGAGGCAGCAGCCCTCGACCTCGACCCCGAGCTGCTCGAGATCGCCGACGACGAGGCCGACGCGGCCCGCGACTGTGAGCTGGCCGTCGTGATCGGCGGCGACGGCACGATCCTGCGAGCGGCCGAGGTCACCCACGACTGCGGCACCCCGCTGCTGGGAGTCAACCTGGGACACGTCGGCTTCCTGGCCGAGGCGGAGTACGACGACGTCGAGTCGACCATCGGCGCGATCGTCGAGCGCCGCTACACGTCCGAGGAGCGCCTGACCATCGACGTGTCGGTGTTCCGCGACGGCGAGCTGGTCGTCAGCACCTTCGCCCTCAACGAGGCCAGCGTCGAGAAGGCTGCCCGTCAGCGGATGCTCGAGGTCGTGGTCGAGGTGGACGGCCGACCCCTGTCGCGGTTCGGTTGCGACGGCGTGGTGTGCGCGACGCCGACGGGCTCCACTGCCTACAACTTCAGCGCCGGCGGCCCCGTGGTCTGGCCGAGCGTCGAGGCGCTGCTGATGGTGCCGATCAGTGCGCACGCCCTCTTCGCCCGCCCCCTCGTGGTGGCGCCGTCGTCGGTGCTCGCCGTCGAGGTGCTCGCCCGCACCGAGGGCGCCGGCGTGCTGTGGTGCGACGGCCGGCGCACCGTCGACCTGCCGCCGGGTGCGCGCATCGAGGTACGCCGCGGCGCCACCCCGGTCCGGTTCGTCCGCCTCCACGAGGCGCCGTTCACCGACCGCCTCGTCGCCAAGTTCGGACTGCCCGTCGAGGGCTGGCGCGGGGCCGGTGACCGCCACCGGAGCGACCCCGATGCTTGAGGAGATCAGGATCGGCTCGCTCGGAGTCATCGAGTCCTCGACACTCGAGCTCGGTCCCGGTCTCACGGTGATCACCGGTGAGACCGGTGCCGGCAAGACGATGCTGGTCACGGCTCTGGGCCTGCTCCTGGGCGGCCGGGCCGACACCGGCGCCGTGCGCACCGGCGCCGATACCGCCCGGGTCGAGGGCGTCGTGGCTGTGGCCGAGCTCCCCGAGTTCGCGGCCGCCGTCGAGGAGGCCGGCGGCCACGTCGAGGACGACCGGGTCGTGCTGGCACGCAACGTCTCCGCAGAGGGTCGCTCCCGGGCGTTCGCCGGCGGTGCCTCCGTCCCCGTCGCGGTGCTGGCGGGCCTGGCCGAGCCCCTGGTCGCGGTGCACGGGCAGTCCGACCAGCACCGGTTGCTGGCCCCGCGTGCCCAGCGCGACGCGCTGGACCGGTTCGCCGGTGCCCAGGTGGCCGAGCCGCTGGCGCGCTACGTCGACCTGCGCGAACGGCTGCTGGCGACCGAGACCGAGCTGGCCGAGGTCACCCGGACGTCCCGCGAACGGGCCCGCGAGGCCGACCTGCTGCGCTTCGGCCTCGACGAGATCGCGGCCGTGGAGCCGCGGCCGGGGGAGGACGGCGAGCTGAGCGCGGAGGAGGCCCGGCTCGGCTACGCCGACACGCTGCGGGCGGCCGCCGAGACCGCGCGCGAGGCGCTGTCCAGCGAACAGGGTCAGCCCGACGCGCTGGCTGCCTCCGCCGTCGCCCGGACCGCCCTCGAAAGCGTCCGCGACCACGACACCGAGGCCGGCGACCTGGCCGACCGACTCGCCGAGCTGACCTACCTGCTCTCCGACCTGGCGGCCGACGTGGCGTCGTACGCCGCCGGCCTCGAGACCGACCCGGCGCGTCTCGCAGCGGTCTCCGACCGCAGGGCCGCGCTGACGGCGCTGACCCGCAAGTACGGCGACACCATCGACGAGGTGCTCGCCTGGTCGGAGCAGTCCGCCGCCCGGCTGCTCGACCTCGACGACACCGACGGCCGGATCGAGCGACTGCGCGCCGACGCCGCCAGGCTGCGCGCCGAGCTCGGCAGCACGGCCGCCGAGCTGACCAGGGCCCGCGTGGCAGCCGCCACGACGCTGGCCACCGAGGTGACCGAGGAACTGGCCCTGCTGGCCATGCCGGACGCCCGGCTGACGGTCGAGGTCGGCGACCACGACGCCGAGCCCGAGGCTGCTGGAGCACTGCTGGTGGGGAAGCGGTGGGTGCGGTTCGGCTCGGCCGGCGTCGACGAGGTCGAGCTCCAGCTGAGCGCCAACACCGGCTCACCGGCCCGTCCACTCGCCAAGGGCGCCTCGGGAGGCGAGCTGTCGCGGGTGATGCTGGCCCTCGAGGTCTCGCTGGCGGGCACCAGCCCGGTGCCGACCTTCGTCTTCGACGAGGTCGACGCAGGCGTCGCCGGCAAGGCCGCGGTCGAGGTCGGCCGCCGCCTGGCCGAGCTGGCCAAGACAGCCCAGGTGCTCGTCGTCACCCACCTGCCGCAGGTCGCGGCGTACGCCGACCGGCACGTCGTGGTGCGCAAGTCCAGCACCGGCGCGGTCACCACCTCGGGACTGACCGTGCTCGACGCGGACGCCCGGGAGCGCGAGCTGTCGCGGATGTTTGCCGGCATGGACGAGTCCGACACCGCGCTGGCCCACGCCCGTGAGCTGCTCGCCGCCGCGCTGCCCGGCCGCGCCTTGGCCTGACACGCCGCCTTTCTTGCCAAGGCAGACCCGTTCCGGCTGACAGCATGAGCCGGGATGAAGACTTCTACGCGACCGTCGCGGCGCCATCCCGCGGACATCCTTCCCGGAGTGCACGGCACCGCCCGCGTCGGCCGGCGAGTGGCCACCCTCCTGCCCCGGCTCCGGCCGGGTGACGTGGCCGTCCTCGACGTGCTCGACCTCGACCGGGCCACGGCTCGGTCGCTGGCCGATGCCGGCGTCGCCGCGGTGGTGGACGCCTCCGCCATGATCTCGGGGCGCTACCCCAACCTCGGTCCCGGTGTGCTCGCCGAGGCCGGCGTCGTGCTGGTCGACGGGATAGGCGCAGAGGGGCTCGCCGCGATCCGTGACGGCCAACGAGTCCGCGTGCACGACGGTTCCGTGCATGTCGGTGACCGGGCCGTCGCGCTCGGCCGGGCGCTCGACCCCGACACCATCGACACGGCCATGGCGGCCGCGCAGCAGGGGATGGTCAGCCAGCTGCAGAGCTTCACCCACAACAGCGGCGAGTTCCTGCGCCGCGAGCAGAACCTGCTGCTGCACGGCATCGGGCTCCCCACCCTGCAGACCTCGATCGCCGGCCGGGCGGTCGTCGTGGTCGCCGACGGCCAGGAGCTGCGGCGCCTCGGCAAACGGTTGAAGCCGTTCCTGCGCGAGCAGGACCCCGTGCTCATCGGGGTCGGCGCCGGAGCCGACGCGCTGCTCGCCGCCGGACACCGGCCGCACGTGGTCGTCGTCGCCGCGGGCGACGACCTGCCCTCGGCCCAGGTGCTCAAGGCCGCTGCCGACGTCGTGGTGACGGTCCAGCCCGGGCTGGCCCGCTCGGCGACCGAGCGGCTCGAGCGGCTCGGCGTGCGCCCGCTCCGGCTGGAGACCACCGCGACCGCCGAGGATGCCGCCCTGGTGTTGGCCGACGCGGCCGGTCCGCGGGTCATCGTCGGTGTCGGCACCAACGCGACCCTCGAGGAGATCCTCGACCGCGGCCGCGACGGGCTCGCGGGTACCTACCTGACCCGGCTCAAGATGGGCGCCCGGCTGGTGGACGCCGCGGTCGTGCCGACCCTCTACTCCGGTCGCGTGCGCCCGCGCCATCTGTTCCTGGTCGTGCTGGCCTGCCTGCTCGCGCTGGCCGTGGCGGTGGCCACCACCCCGGTCGGTCACGAATGGGCGGTCGACTTGCAGGCATGGTTGGGCGACGTCGTCGACAACCTCCGCGGACGGCTCTCGTGATCTCGTTCCGCCAGCACGTCCTGACGCTCGTCGTCATCTTCATGGCCCTGGCCGCAGGAGTCGCGCTCGGTGGGGGGCCGCTGAGCGACCTCGGCCGCCCCGCCGAGGCTGCCACCACCGACCCACGTCCGACCGAGCCGGAGCCGGCCGACTACACGTTCACCGACTCCTTCGCCGGCACCGTCGCCTCTGCTCTGTTCGCCGGCCGGCTGCACGGTCACCCGGTGGTCATCTTGGCGCTGCCCGGTGCCGACGACGGGGTCGTCGCCGCCCTGACCAGCCAGGTCCAGGCAGCGGGCACGCAGGTGATCGGCACCTATGCACTCCGTCGCACCCTGGTCGACCCGGGTGAGAAGACCCTCGTGGACACCCTCGGTCTCCAGCTGGTCACCCAGCTCGGCCCGGGGGTCGTCACCGACGGCGCGACGACCTACGACCGGATCGGCCAACTCATCGGCCGCGCCGTGGCCACCACCAAGGCGTCGGGCACGATGGAGGCGGCGAAGGTCTCATCGCTGCGCGCGAGCCTCAAGGGAGCCGGCCTGCTCGGCGTCCCGGAGGGCGAGCCGGGCAACGCCCCGCTCGTGCTGGTGGTCGGCGGCAAGGACGTGGAGCCGGTCGTGCTGACCGGTGTGGTCGACGGCCTGGCCGCCGTCTCCAGAGGCGTCGTGGTGGCTGCACCCACCGCCGACGCCGGCATCGCCGCCCTGCGCTCCGCGCCACCCACCCGCCCCGTCGCCACCGTCGACGGCACCGAACGCGCGGCCGGCCAGGTGGCCGCCGTGCTCGCCCTGGTCCACGTGCTGGCCACGCCCGGGGGATCGTTCGGTGCGTCGGGTTCGGACTCGCCCGTCCCGCTCGGGTAGGATGGAACCCCGTGAAGCAAGCGCCCACCAAGCATGTGTTCGTGACCGGGGGCGTCGCCTCCTCGCTGGGGAAGGGACTCACGGCCTCCTCGCTCGGTCGGCTGCTCCGTTCCCGCGGTCTCCGGGTCACTATGCAGAAGCTCGACCCCTACCTCAACGTCGACCCCGGGACGATGAACCCCTTTCAGCACGGAGAGGTGTTCGTCACCAATGACGGCGCCGAGACCGACCTGGACATCGGGCACTACGAGCGGTTCCTCGACACCGACCTGAGCCAGATCGCCAACGTCACCACCGGCCAGGTCTACTCCAGCGTCATCGCCAAGGAACGCCGCGGCGACTACCTCGGTGACACCGTCCAGGTGATTCCCCACATCACCAACGAGATCAAGGACCGGATCCGGGCCATGGGCGCCCCCGACGTCGACGTGGTGATCACCGAGATCGGCGGCACGGTCGGCGACATCGAGTCGCTGCCCTTTCTCGAGGCGGCCCGCCAGGTGCGCCACGACATCGGCCGAGACAACTGCTTCTTCCTCCATGTCTCGTTGGTGCCCTACATCGGCCCCTCGGGCGAGCTGAAGACCAAGCCCACCCAGCACTCGGTGGCCGCGCTCCGTTCGATCGGCATCCAGCCCGACGCGATCGTGTGCCGCGCCGACCGCGAGATCCCCCAGGGGATCAAGCGCAAGATCTCGCTGATGTGTGACGTCGACGAGGACGCCGTGGTGACTGCCGCCGACGCGCCGTCGATCTACGACATCCCCAAGGTGCTGCACCGCGAGGGGCTCGACGCCTACGTCGTACGCCGCCTCGACCTGCCGTTCCGCGACGTCGACTGGACGACCTGGGACGACCTGCTGCGCAAGGTGCACCATCCCAAGGAGGAGGTCACGGTCGCGCTCGTCGGCAAGTACATCGACCTCCACGACGCCTACCTCTCGGTCGCCGAGGCGCTGCGGGCCGGCGGTTTCGCCCACGACACCAAGGTCAACATCCGCTGGGTGCCGTCCGACGAGTGCTCCGACACCGCCGGTGCCCACCGCAACCTGCACGACGTCGACGCGATCTGCGTGCCGGGAGGTTTCGGGGTCCGCGGGCTCGACGGCAAGCTCGGCGCGCTGACGTACGCCCGCACCAACGGCATCCCGACCCTCGGCCTGTGCCTGGGCCTGCAGTGCATGGTCATCGAGTACGCCCGCAACGTGGCGGGCCTCGAGAAGGCCGCGTCGACCGAGTTCGACCCCGACTGCCCCGAGCCGGTGATCGCCACGATGGCGGAGCAGAAGCACATCGTCGAGGGTGAGGGCGACCTCGGCGGCACGATGCGGCTGGGCCTCTATCCTGCCGACCTCGACGAGGGGTCGATCGTCCGCGAGGCCTACGGCCAGGCCCAGGTCGAGGAGCGGCACCGGCACCGCTACGAGGTCAACAACCACTACCGCGAGCAGCTCGAGGCCGCGGGCCTCGTCTTCTCCGGCACCAACCGCGACCTCGACCTGGTCGAGTTCGCCGAGCTGCCCCGAGACGTGCACCCCTACTACGTCTCGACGCAGGCGCACCCCGAGCTGCGCTCCCGGCCGACCCGGCCACACCCGCTGTTCGCCGGCCTCGTCGGTGCCGCACTCGAGCGGCAGAAGTCCGAGCGCTTCCCGATCGACGAGTCCGGCCTGCGTCGCGAGCCCGTCGACGACTGACCCCGAGTCCTGTCAGGTCAGCTCGCCGCGGGCTCGTAGCTGCCGGACCAAGGTGTCGGAACCGCCCAGCAGGGCTGCCCGGATCGTCGGGTCGACACCATCGCTGTGGGCCATGGCGAGCGCGCCGTCGACGAACGCCTGGTCGCCCACGAGTGGGAACATCCCGCCGATCAGGCCGAAGACCCGGAGCATGCCGCCGCCGGCGAGCTTGGGGATCTCCTCCAGGTAGCGCGTGGTGAACGGCAGCAGCGTGTCGCGCTGCTCGGGCCGCCAGAAGCAGCGGATCATGTTGCCCATCGACACGCCGCCCGGCACGGACTGCTCGGTGTAGAGCGCGTGCCAGGCCTCCTCCTTGGCTTCCGGGAGGTTGCGGGAGGCCCGCACGGCCAGGGCGTTGACGGCAGCGTCCGGGTCGGGGTCACGCTCGAGCAACTGCTCGACGACCGCCTCGTCGTAGTCACCGCGGGCGGCCCGGGTGCCGGCCACCCGCCAGGAGAGGCCGAGGTCGTCGGCGGCGGCCTCGTCGACCTGAGCGAAGTGCTCGGCCGTCGTCGCGTTGGCTGCCAAGGAGAAGAGCGCACCTTGCGCGAGGGCCGGCTGCCGGGCCAGCACGGCCGCGCGGTCGGCGACCCGGCTGCGCTGCTCGACGATCAGGTCGACGGGTGTGAAGTTGGCGGCGACCAGACCGGCGAGCCGCAGGAACGGCTCGACGACTCCGGCCTCTGTCTCGCTGTCGAGGACGCCGAGCAAGCAGGTCAAGGTGTCCTCGGCACTCAGCTCGCCCTTGACGAGCATGTCGTAGGCCGTCGCGACGGCCAGCGCGCGCGACAACGAGTCGGGGAGCTGGCCCGCCCGGGTCAGCAGCAGCTCGAGAGACGCGGCGTCGGTGCGGACGGCGGCGAACGTCAGGTCGTGGTCGTTGACCAGTCGCAGGTCGCTGGCCGGCAGGTCGAGCTCGGTCGTGGCCGCGCCGCCGGTCATCCGGACGGCGACGTCGCCGACGTGGGTCAGTGCATCCGCGGTCGCGGCGTAGCAGCCGATGTCGAGGCGGTGTGGTCGGGCCGGCTCACCGTTGGGGCCGGCAGCGCTCAGCGTGCTCCCCTCCAGCGTCAGGCTGTCGGTGCCGGAGCGGTTGAGCCACGCGTCCTGCCAGGACTGGAGGTCTTCGCCGCACGCCGCGCCGATCGCGTCGGTCAGGTCTTCGAGACGGGTGTTTCCCCAGGCGTGCTTGGCGAAGTAGTCCTGCAGCCCGGTCACGAACGCCTCCTCGCCGGCGTACGCGCTGAGCTGCTTGAGCACCGACTGGCCCTTGAGGTAGGAGATGGCGTCGAAGTTGGCCATCGCCTGGGACACGTCCTGCACCTCGCCCCGGATGGCATGGGTGCCCGGACCCATGTCGACGCGATAGCCCTCGATCTTGCCGCCGGCCAGGAAGATCGACCAGCAGTCGGTGTACTTGGTCGCGCCGACAGCGGCCCAGCAGGCTGCCCAGGAGGCGAAGGCCTCGTTGAGCCACAGGTCGTCCCACCACCGCATGGTGACCAGGTCGCCGAACCACATGTGGGCCATCTCGTGCAGCAGGATCTCGGCCACCCCGCGGCGTTGATCAGGCGTCGGGGTGCTGCGGAACAGGACGCTGTCGCCCCACGTCACGCAGCCCCAGTTCTCCATGGCGCCGCCCATGTCGGGCACGAAGACCTGGTCGTAGCGCTCCTGCCCGAACGGCACGCCGAAGTGCTCGCCGAACCACGCCAGACCCTGCTCGGTGAGCTCGAAGAGCTCGTCGGCGTCGCGGTCGAGCATCAGCTTGAGGGACTGGCGGCAGTAGAGCCCCAGGTCGTAGCCACCGCGCTGGGACCGGAGCTCGTAGAACGGGCCGGCGTTCACCACGGTGACGTACGTCGAGAGCCGCGGCGTGTCTCCGAACGTCCAGAGCCGCCCGCCGTCGGGCAGCTCGGCGACCGACTCGGGCGCGGAGTTGCTGGTCACCGTCCACGTCTCGGGGGCACTGGCCGTGAAGCCGTGCACCGCCTTGAGGTCGGGCTGGTCGAAGTTGGCCCACACGTAGCGGGCCATATCGGGCTCCCACGTGTTCCACACGTAGACGAGCTTGTCGCTGGGGTCTACCGTCCGCTTGATGCCGTGCCCGCTGCCCGTGTCCGACTGGGCGGAGGCGACGACGAGCACGTTGTCGGCCTGGAGGTCGGGGAGGGGCAGCCGGCCACGCTCGACCGTCGAGAGATCGAGGTCGACGCCGTTGAGGGTGGCGTGCCGGACCTCGGCCACACAGTCGACGAAGCTGCTGGCGCCCGGTTGGCGGCAGGCGAACGTCACCGTCGAGGTCGCCTCGAGGGTGACGCCCTCGAAAAGTCCTCGGAAGTCGAACGCGACGTCGTAGCGGTGCACCTCGATCAGGGCGGCGCGCTGCTCGGCCTCGCTGCGGGTCAGGCTGGCTGGGGCGGTGGTTTCGGACAAGGCTCACTCCCTCGTGTCGCGGCGGCCCGAGCAGCCGTCGGGCCCACGGTAGCGTCACCGGCATGACGGAAACGCCCGGCGACTCCTCCGGGTCGTGGCCCGTCACGGCGTCCGTGGATCTGCATCGCGACGACTGGCTGGTGGCGCTGCGCTCGGACACCATCCACCGGCCCGGGCACCCCGAGGAGACCTTCGCGCGCGTCGTCCTCGAGCACCCCGGTGCCGTCATCGTGCTCGCCGTCGACGACGACGAGCGGGTGGCCTGCGTGCGGCAGTACCGGCACCCGGCCACCGGCACCTTCCTCGAGCTGCCCGCGGGCCTGCGCGACACCGATGGCGAGGACCCGCTCGAGACCGCCAAGCGCGAGCTCCTGGAAGAGGTCGAGCTGGAGGCCAAGGACTGGCAGGAGCTGTTCGCCCTCCTGCCCTCGGCCGGCATCAGCTCCGAACGTCACGCCTTCTACCTGGCCCGAGGGCTGACGGCCGGGGACCGTGGTGACTTCGCGCTCGAGCACGAAGAGGCGGAGCTGGAGCTGGCGTGGGTCGGCGTCGACGACCTGGTCGACGCGGTGCTCGACGGCCGGGTCACCGAGGAGCCGATCGCGGTCGCCGTGCTGGCGTACGACGCGTTGCGGCGCCGGGGGCGGCTGTGACGGGTGACGCGGTCGACCTCGAAGCGCTGCTGGCCAAGCACCCGGTCGTCGACGGTCACAACGACCTGCTGTGGACGCTGCGCGCGATCTGCGGCTACGACTTCGACGCCGTCGACGTCAGCCAGCGGCAGGACGGCCGCATCCACACCGACCTGCCCCGGTTGCGTGAGGGCGGCGTCGGCGCCCAGTTCTGGTCGGTCTACGTGCCCTCGTCGCTCGGCGACCTCGCGGTCGCCGCGACGCTGGAGCAGGTGGATGCGGCGCACGTCATGGTCGAGAGGTACGCCGACCGGCTGGCGTTGGCGACCACGGCGGACGAGGTCGAGGCAGCCTGGGCGTCGGGTCGGATCGCCTCGCTCATCGGTGCCGAGGGCGGCCACCAGATCGGCGGGTCCCTCGCGGTGCTCCGGATGTTCCACCGCCTCGGCGTGCGCTACCTGACGCTGACCCACAACGAGAACACCTTCTGGGCCGACTCCGCCACCGACGAACCGGTGCTGGGCGGGCTGTCGGAGTTCGGCGGCGAGGTCGTCGCCGAGATGAACCGGATCGGCATGATGGTCGACCTCTCGCACGTCAGCTCCGCCGTGATGCGCCAGGCGATCGAGATCTCCACAGCACCGGTGATCTTCTCCCACTCCTCGGCGCAGGCGGTGTGCGATCACCCGCGCAACGTGCCCGACGACGTACTGAAGCGGATGGCCGCTGGGGGAGGGGTCTGCATGGTCACCTTCGTGCCTCGCTTCGTGACCCCTGCCGTGCGGGAGTGGACGCTGGAGGCCGAGGCCGCCGCCGCCGAGGCGGGCATCGACCCCAAGGATCTCGCCCTGTTGGAGCCGTTCATCGCCCGGCGCGAGACCGAGCAACCCCCGCCCTCCTCGACGCTGGCGGACGTGGTCGCCCATGTCGAGCACGTGCGCGAGGTCGCGGGCGTCGACCACGTGGGGCTAGGTGGCGACTACGACGGCGTCGGCTGGCTGCCGGAAGGGCTCGAGGACGTCACCGGCTACCCGCGGTTGCTGGCCGCGCTGGCCGACCGGCACTGGTCGGCCGACGACCTGGCCAAGCTGACCTGCCGCAACGTGCTGCGCACGCTGCGCACGGTCGAGGACGTGGCGGAGTAGAGGCAGGCACAGGGCGCGACCCCGACCGACGTGGATATGGTCGTCCTGGCCCCGCACTCTGGTAGGGCTGCCCGTGCACCGGGCCTCGACGAGGAGGCGTGACGCAGGTGAAGGTCGGAGTCCCCAAGGAAGTCAAGAACCACGAGTACCGCGTGGCCATCACGCCGATCGGCGTGCACGAGCTGACCAGCCACGGCCACGAGGTCTACATCCAGAAGGATGCGGGAGTCGGGTCCTCCATCAGCGACGACGAGTTCGTCGGCGCGGGCGCCACGATCGTCCCCGACGCCGAGGCGGCGTGGGGCACCGACGGCGGCATCGACATGGTGCTCAAGGTCAAGGAGCCCATCGCCGAGGAGTACCCGCGGATGCGCGAGGGACTGACGCTCTTCACCTACCTGCACCTCGCGGCCGACAAGCCGCTCACCGAGGAGCTGATCAACCGCAAGGTCACCGCCATCGCCTACGAGACGGTCCAGCTGCCCTCTGGCGGACTGCCGCTGCTCTACCCGATGTCCGAGGTGGCCGGCTGCCTGGCGCCGCAGGTCGGCGCGTACTCGCTGATGAAGGCGCAGGGCGGTCGCGGCGTGCTGATGGGCGGCGTCGGTGGCGTCGCGAACGCGAAGGTCGTCATCATCGGCGCCGGGGTCTCCGGCCAGAACGCCGCCAACATCGCGCTCGGCATGGGCGCCGACGTGACCCTGCTCGACACCGACCTCGACAAGCTGCGGATGTCGTTCTGGCGCTACAACAACCGCGTCCACGGCATCGCCTCCTCCCGGCTGGCCATCGAGCAGCAGGTCATGGAGGCCGACATGGTGATCGGCGCGGTGCTGATCCCCGGCGCGGCGGCGCCCAAGCTGGTCAGCAACGACCTGGTCTCCCGGATGAAGCCGGGCTCGGTGCTCGTCGACATCGCCGTCGACCAGGGCGGCTGCTTCGAGGACACCCACGCGACCACCCACGCCGACCCGACGTACCCGGTCCACAACTCGATCTTCTACTGCGTGGCCAACATGCCCGGCGCGGTCCCGAACACCTCGACCTACGCCCTGACCAACGCGACCATGCCGTACGCCGTCGCGCTGGCCGACAAGGGCTGGCAGCAGGCCTGCCGCGACGACCACAGCCTCGCGCTCGGCCTCAACACCCACGCCGGCCAGCTGACCAACGGGCCCGTGGGCGAGGCCACCGACATCGAGGCCGTCTCGCTGGACGTCGCGCTTGGCTGACCTGGCCGTCTCGGTCCGGACCTACCTCGACCACCTGGCGATCGAGCGGGGGCTGGCGGCCAACACCCTGTCGTCGTACCGGCGTGACCTGCGCCGCTACCAGCTGTTCCTGGCCGAGCTCGGCGTCGACGACCTGGACGCGATCACCGAGCAGACGGTGACCGCCTTCCTGGTGCGCCTGCGCGAAGGCGACTCGGAGCACCCGCCGCTCAGCTCCACGTCGGCGGCGCGGACGGTGGTGGCCGTGCGCGGCTTCCACAAGTTCGCGGTCAGCGACGGTCTGGCGACCATCGACCCGGCGGCCGCGGTCAAGCCGCCCAGCCCCGCAAAGCGGCTGCCGAAGGCGCTGCCGCTGGCCGACATCGAGGCGATCCTGGCGGCCGCCGGCGCCGCCGGCACCACCCTGGCGATGCGCGACCGGGCTCTGCTCGAGCTGCTCTACGGCACCGGCGCCCGGATCTCCGAAGCCGTCGGGCTCGACGTCGACGACCTCGACGCCGTCGACACGACCGTGCTGCTGCACGGCAAGGGCGGCAAGGAGCGGCTCGTGCCGATCGGCTCGTACGCCGTGACGGCGGTGTCGGAGTACCTCGTCCGGCGCGCGTCCGGGGCTGGTGGCCGCGGGGAAGGGGACACCGGCGCTGTTCCTCAACGCCCGCGGCGGCCGGCTGTCGCGGCAGAGCGCCTGGACCGTGCTGGTGCGGGCCGCCGAGCGGGCGGGAGTCACCAAGGACGTCTCGCCACACACCCTGCGACACTCCTTCGCCACCCATCTCCTCGACGGAGGCGCCGACGTGCGGGTGGTCCAGGAGCTGCTCGGGCATGCCTCGGTGACCACGACCCAGGTCTACACGCTGGTCACCGTCGACAACCTGCGCGAGGTCTTCGCCACCGCGCACCCCCGGCGCGAGGGAATGAGTCCCTGCTGTTGAATGAGGCGGTGTCGTCACCCCCTCCGCGTCTGGTCGTGCCGGGGAAGGGCGATCCGGACGCCGTCTATGAGTCGCTGTCGGCATGGGCCGACGCGCAGGGACAGGCGCTCTACCCCCACCAGGACGAGGCGCTGCTCGAGCTGCTCAGCGGCCACCACGTCGTGCTGGCCACCCCGACCGGCTCGGGAAAGTCGCTGGTCGCCACCGGCGCCCACCTCGCCGCGCTCGCCGAGGGGCGGGTGAGCTTCTACACCGCGCCGATCAAGGCGCTGGTGAGCGAGAAGTTCTTCGCCCTGTGCGACGCCTTCGGCGCCGACGACGTGGGGATGCTGACCGGCGATGCGGCGGTCAACGCGGACGCTCCGATCATCGCCTGCACGGCCGAGGTGCTGGCCAACATCGCGCTGCGTGAGGGCGCGGCGGCCGACGTCGGGCTGGTGGTGATGGACGAGTTCCACTACTACGGCGAGCCCGACCGCGGGTGGGCGTGGCAGGTACCGCTGCTGGAGCTGCCGAATGCGCAGTTCCTGCTGATGTCGGCGACGCTCGGAGACATGTCGGAGATCGCGGCCGACCTGTCCCGGCGGACCGGCCGCGAGACGGCGATCGTGGCGGACGCCGAGCGACCGGTGCCGCTTACCTTCACCTATGCGCTGACCCCGCTGGCCGAGACCCTGGACGAGCTGGTCACGACCGGCCAGGCGCCGGCGTACGTCGTGCACTTCACGCAGGCCGCCGCGGTCGAGCACGCCACGGCGTTGCTGTCGGCGGGCCTGCCGCGGGCCGACCGCGAGGCGATCAACGCGCGGATCGGCGGCTTCCGGTTCGGAGCAGGCTTCGGCAAGACGCTGGCCAAGCTGGTGCGGGCGGGCATCGGGGTGCACCACGCGGGGATGCTGCCGAAGTACCGCCGGCTCGTGGAGACCCTCGCCCAGGCCGGCCTGCTCACCGTCATCTGCGGGACCGACACCCTCGGGGTCGGCATCAACGTGCCGATCCGCACCGTGCTCTTCACCGGCCTGGCCAAGTTCGACGGCAACCGTCAGCGGGTGCTGCGCACGCGGGAGTTCCTCCAGATCGCCGGCCGCGCCGGCCGGCCCGGCTACGACACCTCCGGCTATGTGGTGGTCCAGGCGCCGGAGCACACCATCGAGAACGAGCGGGCCAAGGCGAAGTCGGCGGCGAAGAACGAGGCCAATCCCAAGAAGAAGTCCAAGCCCCAGCTCAAGAAGCCGCCCGAGGGCACCGTGGTGTGGACCGAGCAGACCTTCGACAAGCTGGTGGCGGGGGAGCCGGAGCGGCTGCCGTCGCGGATGCGGGTCGACAACGCGATGCTCATCAACGTGCTGTCCCGGCACGAGGACGCCTTCGCGGTGCTGCGTCGGCTGCTCACCGACAACCACGAGCCGCGCAAGACCCAGCTCCGGCTGGCCCGGCGGGCGCTGCGGCTGACGAGGTCGCTGGTGCACTCGGGCACGGTCACCCGCCTCGACGAGCCCGACCAGCACGGCCGGCGCTACGTGCTGACCGTCGACCTCCCTGCCGACTTCGCCCTCAACCAGCCGCTCGCCCACTTCGCGCTGGCGGCGTTCGACGTCCTGGACCCCGAGGCGGAGAGCTACACCCTCGACGTGGTCTCCGTCGTCGAGTCCGTGCTCGAGGCGCCGCGCCAGGTGCTGATGGCCCAGCAGTACGCCGCCCGCGGCGAGGCCGTCGCCGAGCTCAAGGCCGACGGGGTCGAGTACGAGGAGCGGATGGCGCTGCTCGACCAGGTCACCTGGCCGCAGCCGCTGGCGGAGCTGCTGGAGGCGACGTACGCGATGTACCGCACCACGCACCCCTGGCTGCCCGAGGACGCGCTCTCGCCCAAGTCGGTGCTGCGCGAGATGTGGGAGCAGGCGATGTCGTTCACCGACTTCGTCCGCCGCTACCAGCTGGCCCGGTCGGAGGGACTCGTGCTGCGCTACCTCACCGACGCCTACCGCACCCTGCGGCAGACGGTGCCCGAGGCGCACCGGACGCCCGACCTCGACACGATCATCGACTGGCTGGGAGAGACGATCCGCCAGACGGACTCCTCGCTGCTCGACGAGTGGGAGGCGCTCGTCAATCCCGACCTGGACCTGCCCGGCCACCACGTGGGCGAGCCGCCGCCGCCCCCGCGACCGGTGTCGCAGCAGGAGCGGGTCTTTGCGGTGATGATCCGCAACGCGATGTTCGCGCGCGTCAACGCGTGTGCCCGCGACGACCTCGACGCGCTCGATGCGGCTCGAGCGGGCCGCCGCCGACCGGGTCGAGCCGGCACGCGAGGTGGTGATGACCCGATCGCGATGGGACGCAGGGACTGGAGGCCTACTACGCAGAGCACCCGACCATCGCGCACCGACGGCGATGCCCGCGGGCCGTCGTACCTGTGGATCGGGCCGGAGGAGCGCGGCGAGCCGGTCGGCGCGCCCGAGGGCACCATGGCCCGGGTCCGCCTGGTCCGGCAGACGCTCGCCGACCCAGCCGGTGACAAGGACTGGGTGATCGAGGCGGTCGCGGACCTCGACGCCACCGACGAGGCGGGCGAGCTCGTGCTGGCCGCTGTCGGCCTCCGTTCGCTGACCGGCCTAGTCACTTCTGACTAGAACAGACCACCTGTTTGGGTCAGTTCCTGCGAAGTGCGAACGGGGACGTCGTGTAGTGCCTAGTTTGTGATAGCCGGGTCCGTCTTGTACCCGTCCCTCACCGGCCCGAGGCCGGCGTTGCCCACATCCAGTCCATCCCCCGGGGGCCAGATGTTCTCCAAGCGCCGTTCTCGTGCGGCCGAGCCGCCGACCAAGGGCAAGCAGGCTTCCGCCGCGCCCGTCGACAGCCTCGTTGCCGAGTCGCAGACCAAGCCTTCCCTCTTCGACGTGTCCGAGTGGTCGCTGCGCCGCAAGGTGGCGCTCGTGCTCGCCGTCCCCGTCCTCCTCGCCGGCACCTTCGGCGGCCTCCGCGTGAAGTACCGAGCGGGCGCAGGCTGACAACTACGCAGCCACAGCCACGCAGGTCACCGTGCTCGGCCCGGCCATCGAGTACCTCGCGGCCGCCGAACACGCCGCGATCGTCGCGCGAGCAGTGGGCATCAACGACCCGAAGCTCGACGAGGCCCAGCAGGAGGTCGTCGCAGCCGGCGCCCGTCTGGTCGACGCCCGCGACAAGGCGGAGCTCACCCCGAAGCAGCTGGCCCAGGTCAACAACGTCCTCACGCTGAGTGAGCAGATGCGCACCGGCATGGCGTACGTCAGCGTCGCGTCGTCGGTCTCGCAGGTGCGCCAGCTCGAGCGCGGCGTCACCCAGATCATCACCACGATCAACGACGAGCAGATCAAGCCCGAGGAGCGCCTGCTCATCCTCGCGCAGGCCCTCGACGGCCGGCTCTCCCTCTCGCTGCAGCAGATCCAGGTCTCCGGCACCACGAACACCAACCCAGCCGAGCTGTACACCGAGCTGGGCGTGGAGCTGGCGACCATCGACCGGCTCGCGATCGCGCTCGGCCAGACCGACCCCTTGGTGCTCCAGATCCGCGGACAGAACGCCCAGCGGGTCGTCAACGCTCGCGCCGGCAACACCAAGATCAACGGCGACGACGTCTACGTCGGCTACGACGCCCTCATCGACGAGCAGCTGACCACCATCGACAACAACCTGGCGAAGGCGGCGCAGGATGCGCGGATCCTGACCCTCGTCGACTCCGGCATCATCGCCGCGGCCCTGCTGGCCGCGATCATCCTGGCGCTGCTGGTCTCCCGCCTGCTGATCAACCCGATCCGCCGGGTGCGCACCTCGGCGCTCGAGGTCGCCCACCAGCGGCTGCCCGAAGCGGTCGCCAAGATCCGTGCCGGGGAGGACCCGGGCGAGATCGAGCCGATCGCCGTCACCACGCACGAGGAGACGGGCCAGCTCGCCCGGGCCGTGGACGACCTGCACCGCCAGGCCGTGCTGCTCGCCTCGGGTGAGGCGCACCTCCGTGCGCAGGTCGGTGACATGTTCGTCACGCTTTCGCGCCGCAACACCAACCTCATCAACCAGCAGCTCGGCCTCATCGAGAAGCTGGAGAGCGACGAGGAAGACCCCGAGCGCCTGGAGAACCTGTTCCGGCTCGATCACCTCGCTGCCCGGATGCGCCGCAACGCGGAGAGCCTGGTCATCTTGTCCGGCACGCCGACGCGGGCTGCTGAGGAGGACGAGCTCTCGATCTCCGACGCCCTGCAGGCCGCGATCGCGGGTGTGCAGGACTACCGTCGGGTGACGCTGGACTCCGCCCCGGCCCAGCGGATCAGTGCCGAAGCCGCCGCCGACGTCGTCCACCTGCTCGCCGAGCTGGTCGACAACGCGCTGTCCTACTCCCCGCCCAGCGCCCAGGTGATGGTGACCACGACCGCCACCCGCGGTGGCACGGTCGTCCAGATCACCGACGCCGGCCTGGGCATCGCCGACGACACGCTCACCGAGATCAACGCCAACCTGCGCGCAGGTGGCGAGGTCACGCCCGACACCGCCCGCCGGATGGGCCTCTTCGTGGTCAGCCGGCTGGCTCAGCGCCACAACCTGAGCGTGACCCTGGAGCAGAACGACCGCCAGGGCATCACGGCCACGGTGTTCCTGCCGGCATACGTGATGTCGGACCACGCCCGCATCGAGGCCGGTTCCTCCGATGGTGGCGCCCAGGTCATCGAGCTCGGGGCGACCCAGGCCACTGACGAGTCCTCCGACGAGGACTTCGCAGAAGAGCAGCCCTACCACGCCGGCGACGAGGTCGCGGCGGCTGAGCCCGACCGCATCACGGCGGCCATCAACGCCTACGGCCTGCCGCAGCGCAGCCCTGGACTCTCCGGTGCCGGGCAGGCACCCGTGCTGACCCCGGTCAGCGGCGGGTTCTTCGACTCGGCGTCGCCGGACACCGTGGAGGTCGACCAGACCGACGAGCCCGACGTCACCGACGAGGACGACGAGCGAGGTGGCCCAGGTACACACGATCCACGCGGCGCACGAAGACTGGTCGGACGACGACGAGGACCGGGTCGCCATCGCGCTGGGTCCGGTCAGCGGCTCCGACGAGGTCGACGAGGTCGACGAGGCAGTGTTGAGCGAGGCCGACGAAGTCGAGTCGGACGAGATGTACGCCGACGAGGCCGACGAGGTCGCTGAGCTCGACGAGTCCGAGGAGTCCGACGAGGTCGCTGAGGCCGACGAGGTCGCTGAGCTCGACGAATCCGACGAGGCCCCTGAGCTCGACGAGGTGGCTGAGCTGGACGAGGTGGCTGAGCTCGACGAGCCCACGCCCGCAGACGACGTCGAGGACGTCGAGGACGTCCGAAGACGACGACGAATCCGCCGGCGACACCTCGGACGAGGTGCTTGAGGACGAGGCGCCCGCAGCCCAGCACGAGGACCAGGACGAGGACCAGGACGAGGACCAGGACGACGAGATGCCCGGCCTGGTCGCCCTGGCCGAGGCCGCTCGGGCCGAGGCGATGGCTTCGATGCACGGCTTCAACGGCAACGGGAACGGCCACGGGAACGGCAACGGGAACGGCAACGGAAATGGCCACGGCAACGGGAATGGCCACGGCAACGGGAATGGCCACGGCCATCCGGTCACCGGCAACGGTCATCAGGTCAGCGGAAACGGCCTGCACCCGGTCACGGCCGAGAACGGTCACGCGGTGCTCGACCACGCCAACCCGCGGCCGAGCGCGACCGATGACGACGACCAGACCCCGATCTTCCGGTCGCTGAGCTCCAACTGGCTCAGCGCCAGCGGCAGCGAGAAGCCGTGGGCAAGCTCCGAGGTGGACGCCGGCTGGAACGCCGCCGACCGCGTCGAGGCCGCCCTGCCCACCCGACGTACGGAGACGGGTCTGCCGATGCGCCGACCCGGCAACCGCCTCGTCCCCGGCGGAGTCACCGTCGCGGCCGCGAAGGTCGTGCGTGACCCGGAAGCCATCCGGGCCAAGTTGGCCGCTCACGCCGCTGGCGTCTCCCGAGGCCGCTCTGCGGCCGGTGAACTGATGACCGACCCCTCTATCCAGGAAGCGGGCCCAGCATGACCGACAGCCTCCAGTTCGGAGCCAACCCCGTCTCGATCCAGCACGGCGAGCGTGAGCTCGACTGGGTCGTCACCAAGTTCGTCGAGGAGGCTCCTGGTGCGGCTCACGCCGTGCTGGTCTCCGCCGACGGCCTCCTGATGGCCGTGAGCGACCGGCTGCCGGCGGACCGCGCCGAGCAGGTCGCCGCGGTCTCGTCGGGACTCGCCAGTCTCGCCGTGGGCGCCGCCCGCCTCTTCGAGGGCGGTGCGGTGATGCAGACCGTGGTCGAGATGGAACACGGCTACCTGCTCCTGATGAGCGTCGGCGACGGATCGCACCTCGCCGTGCTCACGCAGGACTCCGCCGACATCGGCCAGGTGGGCTACGAGATGGCCCTGCTGGTCGAGCGCGTGGGCCGGATGGTCCAGGCGTCGGCCCGCGTCAACCTCACGGGCGTCTGACGGCACCTGCGATGGGACTTGTGGAACCAGATCCCTGGGGTCGGTACGTCGACGAGCCGACGGCTCGCATCGTCCGCCCTTACACCATCACCGCTGGTCGGACCCGGACGACCGTCGACCTCCCGATGGAGGCGACCCTGCGCCTCGAGCCCGCCGCCGAGACGCACGAATGGACCAGCGACCTGCAGGGTCGCATCATCGACGTCTGCGACACCCGCTCCGTCGCCGAGGTCTCGGCGATGGTCTCCATGCCCATCGGCGTCGTCCGGGTGCTGCTCGGCGACCTGGTGGAGCAGGGCTTTGTCCGCGTCCAGGCGACCTTGACTGACAGCTCGTCGCACGACGAGCGACTGGATCTCATCGAAAGGACCCTCCGTGGACTCCGCGCCTTCTAACGCACCGCGGGCCGCCGCCTCGACCAAGATCGTCGTCGCCGGCGGGTTCGGCGTCGGCAAGACGACCCTGGTGGGTTCGGTGTCCGAGATCAAGCCGCTACGCACAGAGGCCCTGGTCACCAACGAGTCCGAGGGCCACGACAACCTCGACGCGGTGCCCACCAAGTCGACCACCACGGTCGCCATGGACTTCGGTCGCATCACGCTTGCTGAGGACCTCGTCCTCTACCTCTTCGGCACGCCGGGTCAGCGCCGCTTCTGGTTCATGTGGGACGACCTGTGCCTCGGCGCCATCGGCGCCATCGTGTTGGTCGACACCGGACGCCTCAACGAGGCCTTCTCGCCGTTGGACTACTTCGAGGCCAAGGGCATCCCCTTCATCGTCGCCGTCAACGAGTTCGAGGGCGGCGAGCGCTACCCACTCGACGAGGTCCGCGAGGCCCTCGCTCTGCCGCCCGAGGTGCCGCTCATCAACGTCGACGCCCGCCAGCGTGAGTCGGCCAAGGCCGCGCTCGTGCGCGTCACGGAGTACGCCCTGGAGAAGCTCACGCAGACCAGCGCCCTGTCGGCGCGCTAGCCGGCCCACACCGTCGTCCGCCACCGGCCCTGGGGATTCACCCGGCCGGTGGCGGTTCGCTGTCCGGGACGCGAACCGGCGGCGGGTAGCCTCGGCGACGTGAGCAGCGACATCACCGTGACCCACAACGAGGACGAGCATCGCTACGAGGCCGTCGTCGACGGTGAGTCGGCCGGCTTCTCGCAGTACCAGCTCACCGACGAGCTGGTCGTCTTCACCCATACCGAGGTGGACGATCGGTTCGAGGGCCGAGGCGTGGGCTCGGCCCTGGCGCGCTTCGCGCTCGACGACGTCCGCGCCCGGGGCGAGCGCCGGGTGCTGCCGCTGTGCCCGTTCGTCAAGAGCTGGATCGGCCGTCACCGGGATTACGCCGACCTCGTGTACGGCGCCCCGCCGAGCACCGCGCGGGACTGACCGGCACCCGTTCCAGAGGTGACCAGTGGACCGCCCGTCCTCCACACGCTCCTCCACAGGCCGGGCCTTGCCTGTGCACCTGACCGGGGCCTCCTGCACAACTACTCAACAGATTTGAACTGGGCCTGGGGGTAACCCCGACATCTGTTGTTGGGCCTCGCGGGTGCGCCTAGAGTCGCGCGCGTCGTCGACTCACAAGTCGTTGTGTCGACAAATCTCTGGGACCCGGCGCGTCGTCGGGTCCTGGCCCAGGCGAGGAGCGCAACATGAGTGGAGGCGGCCTCTTCCGGGGTTTCCACGGTCAGACCGGGTCCGGAGCGCCGGAGATGCCGCCGCAGGTGTCGACTCAGGCGCCGACGAAACCAACAGGAGAATCCGTGTCCGACCCGCTCCCGTTCCAGCGGCCGGCGAACCCCGACGTCCCTTCGGGTGCACCTGAGGAGCTCGACACGATCGCCGAGGTCGACCCCAGCACCGTGCGTGCCGAGCTCGACCCGGCCACCGAGTCCGTCATCGGGCCCACTGGTCGCCCGATGCCACACCTGCCCGAGCCGCACCCACTGACCCAGCACGGCCCGGCCCGCGTGGTCTCGCTGTGCAACCAGAAGGGCGGGGTCGGCAAGACCACCACCACGATCAACCTCGGTGCCGCGCTGGCGGAGTACGGCCGCAAGGTGCTGCTGGTCGACTTCGACCCGCAGGGTTCGTTGTCGGTGGGCCTGGGCCTGAACCCCCACGACATCGAGCTGACCGTCTACAACCTGCTGATGGAACGCGACGTGACCCTCGACGACGTCGTGGTGCCCTCGGGCGTCCCGGGCATGGACCTGCTGCCCTCCAACATCGACCTGTCGGCCGCCGAGGTGCAGCTGGTCCACGAGGTGGCCCGTGAGCAGACCCTGCAACGGGTGCTGGCGCCGGCTATCGCGAAGTACGACGTCATCCTCATCGACTGCCAGCCGTCGCTCGGTCTCCTCACCGTCAACGCGCTGACCGCCTCCGACAGCGTGCTGGTGCCCCTGGAGTGCGAGTACTTCGCGCTGCGCGGGGTGGCGCTGCTCAAGACCACCATCGACAAGGTGCGCGAGCGGCTCAACCCCAAGCTCGAGATCGACGGCATCCTCGGCACGATGTTCGACGGCCGCACCCTGCACGGCCGCGAGGTGATGGAGCGGCTGGTCCAGGCCTGGGGTGGCCTGGTCTTCCACACGGTGATCCGCCGGACCGTGAAGTTCTCCGACTCCACTGTCGCCGGCGAGCCGATCACGTCGTACGCCTCCAGCTCCACCGGTGCCGACTCCTACCGCCAGCTCGCCAAGGAGGTGCTCGCTCGATGGCCCGAACCTCGCCACGACGGGTGAGCCTGCCCACGGCCGACGACCTGTTCCGCCCCACAGGCGGGGAGGACGCCGTCCTGGAGGAGCTGGCCGAGGGGGAACTTGCTCAGCGGGAGGTCGCGCGCGTGCGGGCCGTGCCCGACCCGGCGGCTGAGGAGGACGCTCCCAAACATCGTCCGAGTGGCCGGGTCCGGCACGACGAGAAGATGACCGTCTATGTCACCGCCGATGAGCTGCTCGACATCGAGCACGCCCGCCTCGCGCTGCGCCGCGACCAGGGGCTGGCCGTCGACCGGGGGCGGCTGGTCCGAGAGGCCGTGGCCCTGGTGCTGGCCGACCTCGAAGCCAACGGGCTCGACAGCATGCTGGTCCGACGGCTGACCGAACGGTGACCGCCACGGCGGCGACCCGGGAGCTGGTGACGGAGCCCGGCTACGAGGCTGGCTTCGAGGTGAGCCTCGACAACTTCGAGGGCCCGTTCGACCTGCTGCTGAGCCTGATCGCCAAGCACAAGCTCGACATCACCGAGGTCTCCCTCTCCAGGGTCACCGACGAGTTCATCGCGCACGTGCGGACCGGCGGACCGATCTGGGACCTCGAGCAGACCACGTCCTTCCTGGTCGTCGCCGCGACCCTGCTCGACCTCAAGGCGGCCAGGCTGCTGCCCCAGGGCGACGTCGAGGACGAGGAAGACCTCGCCCTGTTGGAGGCGCGCGACCTGCTCTTCGCCCGGCTGCTCCAGTACCGCGCCTTCAAGCAGGTGGCCGGCGTGCTCCGGACCAGGCTGGAGGGGGAGTCGCGCCGCTACCCCCGCGCCGTCGGGCTGGAGGAGCGGTTCGCCACCCTGCTGCCCGAGGTGCTCATCGGCATCGGCCTCGACCAGTTCGCCGCCCTGGCCGCAGGAGCGCTGGAGCCCAAGCCGCTGCAGGAGGTCTCGCTCCAACACATCCACGCCGCCAGGGTCAGCGTCCGCGAGCAGGCGGCGCTGGTCGTCGACCGGCTGCAGCGCAGCGGCACGATGACCTTCCGGGCGCTGTGTGGTGACTCGCCCGACACCCTGACCACGGTTGCCCGCTTCCTGGCGCTGCTCGAGCTCTTCCGTGAGGGCGCCGTTGCGTTCGACCAGGTCACCCCGCTCGGCGAGCTCTCCGTCCGCTGGACCGGCGGCGAGGATGCCGAGGCCGCCGAGGACTTCCACATCGACGAGTTCGAGGGCGCTCCCGAGCCTGCCGAGGGAGACTTCCACATCGACGAGTTCGAGGGCGCTCCCGAGCCTGCCGAGCCTGCCGATCCCACGCCGGAGGAGACGACATGACCACCCCGCAGGACCACCTGAGCATCGCCGTGGGTGAGCTGCAGCCCTCGCTGGAGGCGCTGCTGATGGTCGCCGACGAGCCGCTCGACGCCTTGACCTTGGCCAGCGCCGTCGGCCACCCCGTCGACGCGGTGGTGGAGGGTCTCGCTGAGCTTGCCCGCGACTACGACGAGCAGGGCCGCGGCTTCGAGCTGCGCAACGTCGCGGGTGGCTGGCGCTACTACACCCGCGAGCAGTACGCCGCCGTCGTCGAGGGCTTCGTGCTCGACGGACAGCAGGCCCGGCTCACCCAGGCGGCCCTGGAGACGCTCGCTGTGGTGGCCTACAAACAGCCGGTCTCGCGGGCCCGTGTCTCGGCCATCCGGGGCGTCAACGTCGACGGGGTGATCCGGACCCTGGTCACGCGGGGGCTCGTGGAGGAGGCTGGCCACGACCAGTCCTCCGGCGCCCACCTCTACCGCACCAGCAGCTACTTCCTGGAGCGCATCGGCGTCACCTCGCTCGACGAGCTGCCCGAGCTGGCGCCCTACCTGCCCGACATGGACGACCTCGACGACGACGAGCCCGCGAGCGCGTGAGCGAGGAGCCTGGTCCGGTCGAGGAGGACGACGGCCTGGTCCGACTGCAGAAGCTGTTGGCGCAGTCGGGGATCGCTTCCCGGCGCCGCTGCGAGGAGCTGATGCTCGCCGGGCTGGTCGAGGTCGACGGCGAGATCGTCACCCGACTCGGCACCAAAGTCGACCCGCGCACCGCCGTGATCCGGGTCGAGGGCAAGCGGCTCCCACCGATCTCCGCCCACGTCTACCTCGCTCTGAACAAGCCGCGCGGCGTGGTCTCGACCATGTCCGACCCCGAGGGCCGCCCCACCTTGACCGACCTGGTCGCCGACCGGCCCGAGCGGCTCTTCCACGTCGGCCGGCTCGACACCGACACCACCGGCCTGATCCTGCTCACCAACGACGGCGACTTCGCCCACCGCCTGGCCCACCCGTCGTACGAGGTGGACAAGACCTACGTCGCCGAGGTCGATGGCCGGGTCGCCCCCGGTGCGGTGCGCCGGCTGTTGGACGGCGTCACCCTCGACGACGGTCCCGTCACGGTCAGCCAGGCACGGGTCGTCAGCGCCCAGCAGGACAAGTCGATCGTCGAGCTGGTGATCCACGAGGGCCGCAACCGCATCGTGCGGCGGCTGCTCGACCACGTCGGCCACCCCGTGCGCCGCCTGACCCGCACCGCCATCGGCCCGGTGCTGATGCGCGGCCTGCCCGTCGGGGAGCTGCGCGAGCTGACTCTCGCCGAGCTCGGCGAGCTGCTCGACAGCGCCCAGCTCTAGCGCCAAGCCCGAAATCCGGTTGCCGGGACCGACAGCCGGCTGGTGCCATGGACACCTACCCACACGAAGGAGAACCCCGATGCGAGCAGCTTTCACGTCCCTTTCCACTCTCTGGACCAAGGATGTGAAGGTTGCGCACGCTCAACTTAGGGATTCTCGCGCATGTTGACGCCGGCAAGACGACGCTGACCGAGCGCCTGCTCTTCGAGGCAGGCGTTCTCGACGAGCCCGGCAGCGTCGACGCGGGTAGCACCCATACCGACACGATGGCGATCGAACGACGCCGCGGCATCACCATCAGGGCTGCCGTGGTGTCCTTCGAGGTGGCCGGGGTGCGGGTCAACCTCGTCGACACCCCGGGGCACTCCGACTTCGTCGCCGAGGTGGAGCGCTCGCTCGGCCTGCTCGACGGCGCCGTCCTGGTGGTGTCGGCGGTCGAGGGCGTGCAGGCGCAGTCGCTGGTGTTGATGCGCGCACTTCAGCGACTCGGAGTCGCCACCGTGGTGTTCGTCAACAAGGTCGACCGGATGGGTGCCGACCCGGAGTTCGTCGAGCTCGAGGTGCGCGAACGGCTCGACGCCGATGTGCCGGTGCTCTTCGGCTCGGCGCTGAACGGCGTGGGGGTGGCCGAGCTGCTCGGGGCGCTGCCGACCCTGCTGCCCGCCCGGCAGCCCGAGCAGGAGGGCCCGGCGACGGGGGAGGTGTTCAAGATCGACCGGGACGTGTCCGGAGGCAAGGAGGTCGTCGCGTTGCTGCGGTCGGGCACCCTGGGCGTCCGCGAGCGGGTCGACCTCGGCCACGGTCGGTCCGAGCGGGTGACCGGGCTGCGGGTCTTCCACCGCGGCCGCACCGAGCAGGCCGACCGCGCCGAGGCAGGGCAGGTCGTGGTGCTCCGCGGCCTGGACTCCGCCGCCATCGGCGATGTGTTCGGCCCCGGCGCCAGCCACCACGGTGTGCAGTTCGCCCGGCCCAGCCTCGCGACGGTCGTCGAGCCGCTCGACGACGCCGACCGACCGGCGCTCTACGCCGCGCTGACCCGGCTGGCCGAGCAGGACCCGCTGATCGCGCTGCGCCAGGACGACGAGCGGCGCGAGGTGCAGCTCTCCCTGTACGGCGAGGTGCAGCAGCAGGTGATCGGCTCGCTGCTCGCCGAGGAGTACGGCGTCGACGTGCGCTTCCGGGACACGGCGATGATCTGCATCGAGCGGGTGCGCGGCACCGGGGCGGCGTACGAGCTGATCGGCACGCCCACCAACCCCTACCTGGCCACGGTCGGGCTCCGCGTGGAGCCCGCCCCGGTGGGTGCCGGCCTCGACTTCGGCCTGGAGGTCGAGCTCGGGTCGATGCCGCCGGCGTTCTTCGCCGCTGTCGAGTCGGCCGTGGCCGCGACCCTCCGCCAAGGCCCGCACGGGTGGGAGATCCCCGACGCGCGCGTCCGGATGACCAACTCGGGCTACTACGCGCGGCAGAGCCACGCCCACGGCACCTTCGACAAGTCGATGTCGAGCACCGCCGGCGACTTCCGCTACCTGGCCAGCCTGATGCTGGGCACGGCCCTGGAGCGTGCCGGCACCGTGGTCTGCACGCCGGTGCACCGCTTCGAGCTGGAGGTGCCGGCGAGCACGCTGGGGGCGGTGCTCTCGCTGCTCGCGAGTGTCGGCGCCGTGCCGCTCACGACCGAGCCGGGCGCCGCGTCGGTGGTGCTGACCGGCGACGTGCCTGCCGACGCCGTGCACCGCCTGACGCTCCAGGTGCCGGGGGTGACGCGGGGCGAGGGCGCGCTGACCACCCGTCTCGACCACTACCGGCCCATGGCGGGGCGGCCTCTGCGTCGGCCGCACGTCGGCGCGGACCCCTACGACCGGGAGGAGTACCTGCGCCGGGTCACCCGCTGACCGGCCCATGCTGTGGGTTCCACGGCGCGCGGGCGGCCGCGGCGGCTACCGTAATCCTGCCGTGGCCGTCCCCCACGGCTTCGGGCAGGAAGGAGCCGTCGTGGCCGTGCGAGCCGTCCGCGGCGCGACCCAGCTCGAGGCCGACGACCGCGACCACCTGCTCGAGCGGGTCGCGGAGATGGTGCTCGACGCGATGGCGTCCAACGGCCTGACCGTCGACGACTTCATCTCGGTGATCTTCACCGCCACCTCGGACCTGGTGGCCGAGTTCCCGGCGTACGCCGCCCGCCGGCTCGGGTTCGGCGAAGTCCCGCTCCTGTGTGCGCGCGAGCTCGAGATCGCCGGCTCGATGCCCCGGGTGGTGCGGATGATGGCCCACGTGGAGACCGACCTGCCCCGCTCCGACGTCACCCACGTCTACCTCCACGGCGCGGCCGCGCTGCGTTCCGACCTGACCCGGGTCCGCGCGGTGCCCGACGAGGTGGCGGGGGAGTCCGATGGCTGAGCTGCGCGGCCCCGTGCTGGTCGTCGGCGCCGGGCTTCTCGGTACGTCGATCGGCCTGGCGCTGACCCGGCACGGGGTCCCCGTCTGGCTGCGCGACGTCTCCTCGGAGAACCTCCGCACCGCGAGCGGCCTCGGTGCCGGACGCCCCGCCCCGGACATCGGTCCCGCCCCGCAGCTGGTCGTGGTGGCCGTCCCTCCTGACGTGCTGGGGGAGTCGCTGCGGTGGGCGCTCGAGCACCACCCGAACGCCGTGGTCACCGACGTCGGCAGCATCAAGACCGGGCCACTGGAACATCTGCGCGCCCACGGCACCTCCGGGCTGGCCCGCTACGTCGGCGGCCACCCGATGGCCGGCAGCGAGCGCTCCGGACCGCTCGCGGCGAGCGCGGCGATGTTCGACGGCCGTCCGTGGGCGGTCACGCCTCACCAGGACTCCACGCCGCAGGCCGTGGACGTGGTGCTGGAGCTGGTCCGGCTCTCGGGCGCAAGTGCCGTGCGGATGAGCCCCGACGAGCACGACCGGGCAGTGGCCCGCACCTCCCACCTGCCGCACCTGCTGGCCGCGCTGGTCGCCGGCCGGCTGGCGGACTCCCCGCCCGGGCACCTCGCCCTGTCGGGCCAGGGCGTGCGCGACGTGACGAGGATCGCCGCGGGTGACCCCGAGTTGTGGATGCAGATCGTCACCGGCAACGCGCCCGCGGTGGTGCACCTGCTGGGTGAGGTGCGCGACCAGCTCGACACCTTGATCGCGGCGGTCTCGCAGGGCAAGCGCGACGTACTGGGGGAGATCCTCGCCCGCGGAGTCGCCGGCACCGCCGCCATCCCGGGCAAGCACGGCGGCCCGGCACCGCTCACGGCCTCGGTCTTCGTCTCCGTGCCCGACCAGGCCGGCGCGCTCGCGCGGCTGTTCGCCGACGCCGGCGAGATCGGCGTCAACATCGAGGACGTGCACATCGACCACGACCCGGGCCGGCCCACCGGACTCGTCGAGCTGGTCGTCGCCGACGACAGCAGCGACCACCTGCTGGGCTCTCTCGAATCTCGGGGATGGGTGACCCACCGGTAGGCTCAGCGCCCGTGAGCCTCCACCCCGACCACGCGTTCGACCGCCTGGTCATCGCGATCGACGGACCCTCGGGCTCCGGCAAGTCGAGCACGTCGCGCGGCGTCGCGCAGCGGCTCGGCCTGCGCTATCTCGACACCGGTGCGATGTTCCGGGCGATGACGTGGTGGCTGCTGCGCGAGGGCGTCGACGTCCACGACCCGGTGGCCGTGGCCGCCCGGGTCGAGGAGCCGGAGATCCTGTCCGGCACCGACCCGACCGGGCCCTCCATCCTCGTCGACGGCGTCGACGTCGGGCTCGCCATCCGGTCTGACGAGGTGACCGCCGCGGTCTCGCCCGTCAGCACCGTGCCCGCTGTTCGGGCCCGCCTGCTCGAGCTCCAGCGCGAGATCATCGGCCAGGGCGGCATCGTGGTCGAGGGACGCGACATCGGCTCGGTCGTCGCCCCTGACGCCGACGTCAAGGTCTTCCTCACCGCCGACGCCGCAGCCCGGGCCGAGCGCCGGGCCGCCGAGGCCGGCCACGCCGACCTGGCCACCACCCGCGACTCGCTGCTGACCCGCGACAAGATCGACTCGGGCCGCGCCACCGCACCGCTGACCAAGGCCGAGGGCGCCGTGGCGATCGACGGCACGGCGTACAGCCTCGACGAGGTGATCGACCTGGTGGTCGCCTTGCTCGACCGGGAGACCCAGACATGAGCGAGCCGGTGCTGGCCGTCGTCGGCCGGCCCAACGTCGGCAAGTCCACCCTCGTCAACCGGATCATCGGTCGTCGCGAGGCCGTCGTGGAGGACGTCCCGGGTGTGACCCGCGACCGAGTCTCCTACGACGCCAACTGGAACGGCCGCGCGTTCACCGTCATCGACACCGGCGGCTGGGTCCCCGAGGCCAAGGGCATGGCCGAGCGAATCACCGAGCAGGCCGAGATCGCGGTCAGCCTCGCCGATGCGGTGCTCTTCGTGGTGGATTCCACGGTGGGGATCACCGACGCCGACGAGGCCGTGGTCAAGATCCTGCGGCGCTCCAACAAGCCCGTGCTGTTGGCCGCCAACAAGGTCGACGACCAACGGGCCGAGGCCGAGGCCTATGCGTTGTGGAACCTGGGCCTGGGCGAGCCCTACCCCGTCTCGGCGCTCCACGGCCGCGGGTCCGGCGACATGCTCGACGCCATCCTCAAGGCCCTGCCCGAGGCTCCGATGCAGAGCTTCGAGGAGGTCGGCGGGCCACGTCGGATCGCCATCGTCGGTCGGCCCAACGTCGGCAAGTCCTCGCTGCTCAACAAGCTGGCAGGGGAGGAGCGGGCCGTCGTCGACAACGTCGCCGGCACGACCGTCGACCCGGTCGACGAGATGGTCGAGCTCGGCGGTCGCACCTGGCGGTTCATCGACACCGCCGGCATCCGCAAGCGGGTCAAGGAAGCCTCGGGCCACGAGTACTACGCCTCGCTGCGCACCTCGACGGCCATCGACAGGGCCGAGGTGGCCGTGCTGGTCATCGACGGCAGCCAATCGGTCTCCGAGCAGGACCAGCGGATCATCCAGACGATCCGCGAGTCCGGCCGGGCGCTGGTGATCGCCTTCAACAAGTGGGACCTGGTCGACGAGGAGCGCCGCTACTACCTCGACCGCGAGGTCGAGCGCGACCTGGTGCAGGTGCAGTGGGCCCCGCGGATCAACATCACCGCGCGCACCGGCTGGCACGTCGACCGACTGGTCCCGGCGCTGGACAACGCGCTGGAGGGCTGGGAGACGCGGATCACGACCGGCGCGCTCAACGCCTTCCTCGGCCGGCTGGTGGCCGAGCACCCGCACCCGGTGCGCAGCGGCAAGCAGCCCAAGATCCTCTTCGGCACCCAGATCTCGGTCGGCCCCCCGACGTTCGTGCTGTTCACCAGCGGCAAGCTGGAGGCGTCGTACGAGCGCTACATCGAGCGCCGCCTGCGCGAGCAGTTCGGCTTCGTCGGCACGCCGATCGTGATCAACCAGCGTCCGCGGGAGAAGCGCAAGCGCTAGCGTGCTGGCATGCGCCGTCTCGCCCGCCTGGCAGCTCGCCTTCGCGCTGCTGCTGCCTCGCCCTCGACCTCGGTCGTTGGCTTGAGGAGGGCGCGCGACCGCCCGTCTCGAAACCATCCCCAGCGGACAAGCGGGCGGCTTGCCCGACCTTCCCGGCCGACAACTACTGGCACGCCGACATCCGGAGCCTTCCCGTCGACCCACGCTCCGCCGACTGGCTCTCCAACATGTCGAGCGACGTCGACCTGCACCCCGACTTCGGGCCGTCGTACGGCGATGGGCCCAACTACGGCATCCCCGTCACCACCGTGACCGGCGACCACCCGAAGGTCCGGGTGCGCTTCGACTACGCGTCGGAGAGCGACAAGGTGCGCTACCCGCTCGGCCCGGACACCCGGATCGAGGGCGGCCGCAACTCCGGCGGCGACATGCACGCGATCGTGATCGACCGCTCCACCTGCAAGCTCTACGAGACCTGGAACACCCAGGTCTCCGGCAACACCTGGACCGCCGGCTCGGGCGCCGTCTGGTCGCTGCGCAGCAACAAGCTGCGCCCCGACGGCTGGACCTCCGCCGACGCGGCCGGTCTGCCGATCCTGCCCGGGCTGCTGCGGTGGAAGGAGGTGCGCGACGGCCACGTCGACCACGCCATCCGGTTCACCACCGACACCACCAGCAGCCACCACCTGTGGCCGGCGCGCCACGACGCCAGCTCGACGAGCTCCTGGGCCTATCCGCCGATGGGCGCCCGCTTCCGGCTGGACCCCGGCTTCTCGACCGCCGGCTTCGGTGCCAAGGCCCGCGTCGTCATCAAGGCGATGAAGACCTACGGCCTCGTGCTCGCCGACAACGGGTCGCCGTGGTACTTCCAGGGCGAGCAGAACAAGCACTGGCCGTCCAAGCTCGTCGAGGACCTCAAACGCATCCCCGCCTCGGCCTTCGTCGCCGTCGACACCTCGTCGCTGATGGTCGACCCCGACTCCGGCCAGGCCGGCTGATCCCGATTCCGGCTGGACCCGAGTGGTCCGGTAAGGTTCACGCGGCTCACCAGTCACCACTGGGAGTCACTTCGGGCTGTGGCGCAGCTTGGTAGCGCACTTGACTGGGGGTCAAGGGGTCGCAGGTTCAAATCCTGTCAGCCCGACCATGTGATGTCTCAAGACATCGGCAACAGCCGGACCTGCAAACTGGGGTCCGGCTGTTGTTCATTTCCGGGTGGGGCCTTTGGGTGCTCCGGTGGGCTGGTAGTCGATGTTCGGGTTGAGGATCAGGTCTCGGAGGAGCTCCCCGGTGATGGCGTTGACGACCCTGATGTGGAGGTCTTGGACGAGCAGGATGACGCAGGTTCTCTCGTAGGTTCGGCCGATGCCGATGTGGTGCAGCCGGCCGTTGTGACGGATGGTCACGGACCCGGCTTTGTCGACGCGGTCGTGCCGGACCCGGTCGTGGGTATCGGGGTCTCGGGACTCGCCGGGAACGGCTTTGGGCATGGTGTTGTAGCGGGCGCCGGGGGTGGCTCGGTGCGGCAGGGATCGGTGCGGCCTGCGGTGGTTGTATTCGTCGACGAACGCGTCCAAGAGAACCTGCAGATCGGCAATCGTTGCGGGTTGGACCGGTTGGGCGCGCAGCCACTTCTTCATCGTCTGCTGGAATCTTTCGACCTTCCCGCAGGTGGTGGGGTGCCCGGGCCGGGAGTTCTTCTGCACGATGTGTAGGCGCCTGAGCTCGTTTTCGAAGGTGTTGCGTCCGCCGCGGCCGCCGGCCAGCCGGACGGTGTAGACCATGCCGTTGTCGGTCAGGGTGGACGCCGGGATCCCGTGCTCAGCAAGGGTTTCTCTGAACGTGGCAGTGACGATCGGGCCGGTGACCCGCCGGTGCGCGGACACGTTCAGGGCGTAGCGGGTGCAGTCGTCGAGCCAGCTGATCACCTCTACGTCGGTGCCTGTGCTCAGCCGGTAGTGGGTGAAGTCGGACTGCCAGGTCTGGTTGGGCATGGTGGCTTCGAACCGGACATAGGAGGATCTGGGCCGCTTCTTCGGCTCCGAGACGACCAGTCCGGCACGGGCTAGGTGCCGGCTGATGGTCGACCGGGCGATGGTCAGGCCGTGGTGGTGCTCGAGGTGCCAGGCGATGGTGTCCGGCCCGGCGTCCAGACCGACCTCCGACAGTTCTTTGCGGAGCCGCACGATGAGGTCGACCACCAAGGCCGGTAGCGCTGTCGGTGAGGTCTTGGGGCGTCGGGATCGGGGTTCGAAGGCGGCCTCGCCCTCGGACCGGTGACGGGCCATGAGGCGGCTGACCCAACCAGGCGATACGCCGTAGGTCCGTGCTGCTTCGGCCTGGGTCAGGCCCTGCTTGGTGATGGCGGTGATGACCAGCCTGGCTCTCGACACGACCGAGCATCGAGGAGCCCGACCCGTCCGGGATGTCTTGAGACATGGGTGTTGCCGATGTCTTGAGACATGTGTTGCTTATGTCCTGAACCAGGACACTGTCAGCCCGACCATTTGGAACAGCCCCGCCGGACCGCGATTTGGCGGGTCAGGCGGGGCTTCCGCTTGCGGGTGCCGAGGAGCAGCCGGGGCGCTAGCGTACGGATCATGTTCGCTGCTCTCGGGAGGTTCGTCGTCCGCGGCCGCTGGTGGGTCATCGCCGGCTGGATCGTGGCCGCCGTGGTGATCGCCATGACAGCCCCCGCGCTGCAGTCCACGCAGGACCAGTCGGAGTTCCTGCCCGCGCACTACGAGTCCGTCCAGGCACTCAAGGTGCAGCAGGAGGCCTTCCCCGAGCGCGGTGAGGTCGGCGCGATCGTGGTCTTCGACCGCGAGGACGGCGGCGAGCTGACCGCGGACGACCAGGCCACGGTGTCGTCGATCGCCGATGAGCTCAACACCAAGACGTACGACAGCCTGGGCACTGCGGTCGCCAGCCCGGCATCGGACAACGGCTTGGTGCAGGCGATCTTCGTCCAGGTCAAGCCGGGCAAGAACGGGTTCGACCCGGCGGCCATCGAGGATGCCCGCAACCTGCGCGCCGACCTCGAGCCGCTGGTTGAGGGCACCGACCTCCGCTCCGGCGTGACGGGCCCGGCGGCCCAGTCGCTGGACTCTCAGGAGTCGTCCGAGCAGGCGCTCGTCGTGGTCAGCTTCGCGACCCTCCTGCTCATCGTCGTCCTGCTTGCGTTGATCTTTCGCAGCGTCATCGCGTGCGCCCTGCCCATCCTGACCGTCGCCCTGGTCGGGACGACCGCCAACGGGCTGATCGCGTGGGCGAACGAGGCGTTCGACCTCAAGGCCGACAGCTCCATCTCGGTGATCTTGTTCATCGTGCTGTTCGGGATCGGGACCGACTACATCTTGTTCTTCCTGTTCCGCTACCGGGAGGCCCTGCGGCTCGGCTTCGACAGTCGAGGCGCCGTGTCCCACGCGGTCGAGCGAGCCGGTGAGGCGATCGCCTCGGCCGGCGGGGCGGTGATCATCGCCTTCATGGCGATGATCCTGTCGTCGCTGAGCATCTTCCGCTCGATCGGGCCGGCGCTGGCGATCGCCGTCGCGTTGGCCGTGCTCGCCGCGTTGACGCTGGTCCCCGCGGTCGTCGCGGTCGTGGGAGCCAGGGTGATCTCGTGGCCGTCGAAGAAGTGGATGGTCGAGCCAGAGGCCACCCGGTTCCGCGCCATCGGGCAGTCGGTTGCCGCTCACCCGGTCCGCTATGCGGTCGTCTCGGCCGGGTCGCTCGCTGTCCTGTCGCTGTTCGCGCTCGGGTTCAACCCGACCTTCAACTTCTCCGACAGCAGCACCGAGAGCACGGAGTCGGGCCAGGCTCTGATCACCTTCCAGAAGGGCCAGCCCAGTGGGGCCGCCGACCCCACGACGGTGCTGTTGCGTTCCACGGACGGCCAGCCGCTCGACGACGCCGAGCTGGACGCGTACGCCGCCGAGCTCGGCACGGCGACCGGCGTCGCGTCGGCGGCGCTGGCCGCCCGCACCGACGACGTTGCGGTCTTCACCGTCGTCCTCTCCGACGACCCCGCGTCCGACGAGGCGCTGGCCAACATCAAGGGTCCCGTGCGCGACACCGCGCACTCGGCCGCACCGGACGGGACCGAGTCCTTCGTCGGCGGCACCACGTCGATCTTCGTCGACCTCAACAACGCGATGGCGCGTGACTACTCGGTCGTGTTCCCGGTCGCGGCCCTGCTGATCATGATCATCTTGGCGTTGCTGCTGCGCAGCCTCGTCGCGCCGTTGTACCTCATGCTGTCGGTGGGCCTCGGCTTCACTGCCAGCCTGGGCGCCACGGTGCTGGTCTTCCAGGGCCTGCTGGGAGAGCAGGGACTGATCTTCATCCTGCCGATCTACATCTACCTCTTCGTGGTGGCGCTGGGCACCGACTACAACATCTTGATGGTCGCGCGCCTTCGGGAGGAGGCACAGGGAGGGCTCGAGCCCCGGCCCGCGGCCGCGAAGGCGATCGAGCATGCCGGTCCGACCGTCGCCGCCGCCGGGATGATCCTCGCCGGCACCTTCGCCTCGCTGATGTTCGCCGAGGGCGTCTTCTTCAAGTCGATGGGCTTCTCGTTCTCCGTCGGCATCGCCATGGCCGCATTCGTGATGGCGCTCTTCCTGACCCCCGCACTCACCGCACTCATCGGGCATGCCGCGTGGTGGCCCGGCCACGGGGACCGAACCACCCGAGAAGTTGGCGGGGTCAGGGAGTGAGAACTCCTTGCTCGGAGATGGGGGCTCCCACATGAGCTCCCACCAGAGTCCGGGGCAAATGCAAGACCCCGGAACTCTTCGCGAATCGAAAGGTCAACAGGGTCTGGGTTCGCCACTCGGTTGCCTCCAGCAAACCACGCTCTCACTCAGATAGATGGAGGCCGAAGCGCCTGTTGGCGGCCAGGACCGTGTCACGGCACCGTGTACTCGACGTGGAGGAGTGGCGCGAAGCTGGCGCCGCCTTCGAACGCGACTGCCTTGCGCATGCCGGTGCCGGTGAACTGGAACGCCAGGGCGTTGCCTGTGGCCCAGCCTGTCCGGGCGACCACGGCCTGGACCAGCGCCGCGAGGTTCGGGGTGCGTTGGGCTTCGCCGGCGGCACCCACGGTCGGCCATGCTGCCGGGGCCCAGCCGACGCTGGTGCTGGTGGTGGCTCGGGAGCTGATGTTGTTGAGCGCGTTGGTGTAGGTGGGGGTGTTGTTGGCGTTCTCGGCGCGGATCGCCAGTGAGGTCGTCGCCGTGCTGGCGCCGTCGACCCGGAACTGCACGTAGGCGTTGGTGATCGTGGCGTTCGCGGGGATCGCCAGGTTGGCGAACCGGACACCGACCAGTTGCACGGTGTTGCCGTCGGTGGTGATCTCCAGGTCGTCGCTGGTCAGCGCGTTCTTGCCTGAGCTGGTCGACTGCTCGGCGTCGTCGGACCCCGTCGCCACGCGCACCTCGAGAGTCTGCGGCGTGCCGCCACCGCCGGCGGGGTTCACGACGACCTGGACCGTGTCGGAGGCGGACAGTGCTCCATCATTTGCGGTGAGCCGGAGCACGTAAGTGCCGGCGACCGGGAACGTCACCGTGGGGTCCTCCGCGGTCGCGCTCGAGAACGTGGCGGACGCCGGCCCGGAGTCGGTTGCCCAGAGGTAGGTCACGCCGGGGGGCGTGGGCAGTCCGTCGTCGGTCACGGTGGCGGCCATCGTGGCCGACGCGGGCAGGGTGATGGCCTGGTCGGGTCCGGCGTTGACCACCGGTGGAGTGTTGCCGGGGGTGGCGGGGTTGACGGTGACGGTGACCTCGTCTTGTGCGGTCAGGGCGCCGTCGTTGGCGGTGAGCCGGAGCACGTAGGTGCCGGCGGCCGAGAAGGTGGCGGTGGTGTCGGTCGCGGTGGGGTTGGCGAAGGTGACAGTGCCGGGTCCGGAGGTCCGGGTCCAGGTGCTGGTCAGCGAGCCGGAGGCGGGCAGGCCGTCGTCGGTGATCGTGCCGTCCAGGGACACCCCAGCGGGCAGGGTGATCGCCTGGTCGGCGCCCGCGTTGACCACCGGCGGCTGGTTGGTGGGACCGCCACCGGTGCCGGTGGTGTACTCGACGTGCAGCAGCGGCGCGAAACTGGCACCGCCCTCGAATGCCTCGGCCGTCCGGCGACCGGTGCCGGAGAACTGCATCGCCAGCGCGTTGCCCTGGGCCCAACCGGCCCGGCCGACCACGGCCTGGACCAGGATCGCGAGGTTCGGGGTGCGTTGGGAGGTGCCGGCCTCGCCGACCGTGGACCACACCGGTGGCGACCACGCGACGTTGGCGGTCGTGGTGGCGCGGTTGGAGATGTTGTTGGTGGCGGAGGTGTAGGTGGGTGCGTTGTCGACGGCCTCGGCCCGGACCGTCAGGTTCGAGGCGCCGGTGCTGGTCTCGTCAGTGCGGAACTGGACGTAGGCGTTGGTGATCGTGGCGCCCTGGGGAACCTGGAGGCCGCCGAACCGCAGTCCGACGACCTGCTGGGTGGACCCGTCGGTGGTCAGCTCGAGGTCCGAGCTGGACAGTTGCACCGAGCCACCGGTCACGGCCTGCTCGGCGTCGTCATTGTTGGCGCTCACCCGCACCTCTACCGTCTGCGGGGTGCCTCCACCGCCGGCGGGGTTCACCACGACCTGGACCGTGTCGGAGGCGGACAGTGCTCCGTCGTTCGCGGTGAGCCGGAGCACGTAGGTGCCGGCGACCGGGAACGTCACCGTGGGGTCCTCCGCGGTCGCGCTCGAGAACGACGCGGACGCCGGCCCGGAGTCGGTGGCCCAGAGGTAGGTCACGCCGGGGGGCGTGGGCAGTCCGTCGTCGGTCACGGTCGCGGCCATCGTGCCTGTGGCAGGCAGCGTGATCTGTTGGTCCGGCCCGGCGTTGACCACCGGCGGAGTGTTGGCAGGATTGACCACGACGGTCAGGCTGTCGCTTGCCCCCAGGGCGCCGTCGTTGGCTGTCAGCTGCAGCACGTAGGTGCCGGGCGCGGAGAACGTGGCGGTGGTGTCTGCCACGGAGGGGTTGGCGAAGGTGACGGTGCCGGGACCGGAGGCCCGCGACCAGGTGCTGGTCAGCGACGGCGGTGCGGGGAGACCGTCGTCCGTGATGGTGCCGTCCAGGGACGCTGTGGCGGGCAGGGTGATCGCCTGGTCGGGTCCGGCGTTGACCACCGGTGCGGCGTTGCCGGGGGCGGCGGGGTTGACGGTGACGGTGACCTCGTCTTGTGCGGTGAGGGCGCCGTCGTTGGCGGTGAGCCGGAGTACGTAGGTGCCGGCGGTGGAGAAAGTGGCGGTGGTGTCTGCCACGGAGGGGTTGGCGAAGGTGACGGTTCCCGGACCGGAGGTCCGCGTCCAGGTGCTGGTCAGCGAGCCGGCTGCGGGCAGGCCGTCGTCGGTGATGGTGCCGTCCAGGGACACCCCAGCGGGCAGGGTGATCGCCTGGTCGGGTCCGGCGTTGACCACCGGTGGGGTGTTGCTCGGCCCACCGTTGCCGGTGGTGTACTCGACGTGCAGGAGCGGGGCGAAGCTCGCGCCGCCCTCGAATGCCTCGGCCGTCCGGCGACCGGTTCCCCGGAACTGCATCGCCACGGCGTTGCCCTGGGCCCAGCCCGCCCGGCCGACAACCGCCTGCACCAGCGATGCCAGGTTCGGTGTCCGCTGGGAGGTGCCGGCCTCGCCGACCGCCGTCCAGTCCGGTGGCGTCCACGCGACGTTGGCGGTCGTGGTGGCGCGGTTGGAGATGTTGTTGGTGGCGGAGGTGTAGGTGGGTGCGTTGTCGACGGCCTCGGCCCGGACCGTCAGGTTCGAGGCGCCCGGGCTGGTCTCGTCGGTGCGGAACTGCACGTAGGCGTTGGTGATCGTCGCACCCTGGGGAACCTGAAGCCCACCGAACCGCAGTCCGACGACCTGCTGGCTGGACCCGTCGGTGGTCAGCTCGAGATCCCCACTGGACAGCTGCACCGAGCCACCGGTCACGGCCTGCTCGGCGTCATCGCTGCTTGCGCTCACGCGGGACTCGGCGACCAGGGACCCGCCGACCGGCACGACCTGGACGACCACGTCGTCGGCCGCGATGGCGCCTCCGTCGTCGGCGGTCAGGCGCAGCACGTAGGTGCCTGCCGTCGTGAACGACACGGTGGGGTCCTCGACCTGGGCGCTGGGGGAGAAGCTCACCGGGCCAGGCCCGGAAGCGACGCTCCACGTCGTGGTCACCGCATGGGGCGGGTCGGGCAGACCGTCGTCCGTCACGGTCGCCGCCATCGTCACGGAGCCCGGCAGGATGACGGACCGGTCCGTCCCTGCGGAGACCAACGGCGCCTGGTTGAACGGACCTCCGCCTCCACCCGAGAGCGGGCTGATGATCTCGTAGAGCCGGCCGTCGTTCTCGTCAGGGTCACTGTTGTTGTCCACACCGCGCGCGACGACGTAGAAGCTCCGCCCGCTGCCGGTCGTGCTCGGGCCGACCGCCAGTCCCGCGGCGGCGTCCGAGTCGGCCGCCGAGATGTCGATCGTGTTGAGCAACGCCGCGTTGCGGTCGAGCTCGTAGATTGTCTGGGAGGCGTCGTCGAGGACCAGGATGGTCCCGCGCACCGAGTCGAAACCGAGGCCCTCCGGGTCCTGCATGCCGTAGACGGTGGCGTCCCAGTGCGTCCACACGTCGTCGGAGCCGCCGAACTGGCCGTCCGAACCGGCCTGCTGCCGGTGGATGTCGGACGCCTCGCCGCCGGCGTACCACAACGAGTTGGTGGCGGGGTCGTAGTCGATGCCCTCGGGGTCGGTCACGTCGTCCTCGACGTTGAAGGTGGTCCGCACGTCGTCGCCGGTCCCGAACCGCCCGTCGCTGCCGGCGGCCAGCTCGAAGACGTCGTTGGGGTCGTCGTCGCTGAGGAACACGTGGTTGTTGAGGGGGTTGTAGCCGACGCCTACCGGCTCCTCCGACCACGGCACCGTGTTGCCCGTGGTCTGCAGCACGCCGGCGCGGGTGGTGTTGAAGAGGTTGGCGTTCGCGAAGATGTCCATCTCGTCGACCTCGCCGTCGGCGATGAACAGCCGGTCAGACCCCGACAGATAGGCGACGCCCGAGGGGTCGGGACTCGGTGGGTTGTACGACGAGGTGGCGACCACCCGGATGGCGCTTTCGGGGATGACGTGGTTCGCAGCCAGCCCGTACTGCTCGAGCGTGGTCTCCAGCACCATGCCGTCCGCGCCAGGCTTGCCGGCGTCGGCGATGAACAGCCTGTGCACCGACGGGTCGTCGGTGGGGTCGCCGGAGGGCGCGAAGGCGATGTCTTGGACGTCGATCAGGTCGACCTGGTCGGCGGCGTACGCGATGAGCACGTTGCCGTCCTCGTCGAGTGCCAGCATCTCCTGGGCGGTCACGTCGAGCGTGAAGAGCTCGGGACGCTGCGGATGGCTGGTGAGTCCTCGCAGCTGGTGCGACGATGGCACGCGGACCCGCGCACGGTGGACGCCACCGTCCTCGTCGATCCGGAGCAGCGCTCCCTCATCGAGTGCGACCAGCTCTCCGTCCCGGGTGTAGGTGAGGCCCTCCGGATCGGTGAGGTCGGGAACGTCGCTCGCCTGGAGGATCGGCGAGCTCCGCCGCAGGCTCCCGCGGCCGACCGCGACCGACCCGGTCTCACCGACGACCGTTGTACGACCCAGCTGTGGGTCCACGACCACGCCAGCTGGATCGAGGTTTCGGGGCAGTCGAACCCGGCCGATGAGGTGCTCGTCCCCGGTGAAGGCAGTGACCCGGCTGCGTCCCTTCGTCGACTCCGTGGCGACCAGGGCGCCGAGGCGCTGGTTCCAGTCCAGGCCGGTCGGCCCGGAAAAGCCGATCTTGTCGAGTTCCATCGTTCGGACGAGCTTCAGCCCGCTCCAGCTCTCCAGCGTCACCGCCGAGGCAGGCGGGGTACCGCCGCGTTCGGGACCCGGCAGACCGACGATGACGAGCGCGACAGCGAGCGCGGTGGCCGAGATCGAGACCGGACGCATGTCCTTCGATCCTTTCGTCGAAGGTCGCGGGCGCGGCGGGCCGCCCGTCGAGGACACCCGAAGTCTCGTCGACGGTCGAGGGCCACACGTCGGTAGAACGGCGTAGCCAGCATCGACACTCCGACGGTCCCAGCCAGACCTGGCGGGCTCAGACCCCGATCCGTTGCTGGGTGACAGCCCCGAAATGCGCCAGATTTCTCTCCGGATCGAGCAGCATTCGCGGCACGCCGGAGGGCGTTGTGACTGGCCGGTAGCCCCGAAGTCGTGGCAGGTTCTCAGGGACAGGTCGGGAAGTTCCCGACGAACGTCCGACGGAGGTAGCTGGTGCCCTTCACACGGGTCGCGATCGTGAACCGCGGTGAGGCCGCGATGCGGCTGATCCACGCGGTGCGCGAGATCAACGCAGCGGGCGAGGGTCCCCTCGAGACCATCGCGCTGCACACCGAGGGCGAGAGCCACGCGATGTTCGTGCGGGAGGCCGACGCGTCCTACGACCTGGGTCCGGCCTCGGGGCGTCCCTACATCGACCTGGCGGTCCTGGAGCGGGCGCTCACGGAGTCTGGCGCCGACGCCGTCTGGCCGGGTTGGGGCTTCGTGGCGGAGGACCCCGCGTTCGTCGACCTGTGCGACCGGCTCGGGATCACGTTCATCGGGCCGAGCGCCGAGGCGATGCGCCAGCTCGGCGACAAGATCGGCTCCAAGCTGCTGGCCGAGGAGGTCGGCGTACCCGTCGCCCCGTGGAGCCGCGGCGCGGTCGACTCGCTGGAGGCGGCGCTCACCGCGGCCGACCAGATCGGCTACCCGCTCATGCTCAAGGCCACGGCGGGCGGCGGAGGCCGGGGCATCCGGATGGTCGCATCGGCCGCCGACCTCGAAGACGCCTACCAGCGCACCAGCGACGAGGCGCTGCGCGCCTTCGGCAACGGCACGGTCTTCCTCGAGCGCTTGGTCACCGGCGCCCGTCACGTCGAGGTGCAGCTGATCGCCGACAGCCACGGAACTGCGTGGGCCATCGGCGTCCGCGACTGCTCGATCCAGCGGCGCAACCAGAAGGTCATCGAGGAGTCCGCCTCGCCGCTGCTCTCCCCGGAGCAGTCCGACGAGCTCAAGGCCTCGGCCGAACGGCTCGCCCTCGCCGTCGGCTACGTCGGCGCGGGCACGGTGGAGTTCCTCTACCACCCGGGCGACAAGACGTTCGCCTTCCTCGAGGTCAACACCCGCCTGCAGGTCGAGCACTCCATCACCGAGACGGTCACCGACGTCGACCTCGTCAAGGCCCAGCTCCACGTCGCGGCCGGCGGCAGGCTCGAGGGCAGCAAACCCCCCGAGGTCGGGCACGCCATCGAGGCGCGCCTCAACGCCGAGGACCCGGACCGCGACTTCGCACCGGCTCCCGGTCGGATCGTCCGGCTCGACCTGCCCGCCGGCCCGGGGATCCGGGTCGACACCGGCGTCGCCGAGGGCGACACGATCCCGCCCGACTTCGACTCCATGATCGCCAAGATCATCGCCTACGGCCGCACCCGCGAGGAGGCCCTGGCCCGCCTGCGCCGCGCCATGACCGAGACCACCGTGGTGATCGAGGGCGGCGCCTGCAACAAGAGCTTCGTGCTCGACCTGCTCGCTCAGCCCGAGGTCGTCGACGGCAACAGCACCCCGGCCGGCTGGGCCGATACCGGCTGGATCGACCGGGTGCGGGCCGAGGGCCGCCTCGTCGCCACCGAGCACGCCGGCATCGCCGTGGTCGCTGCCGCGATCGAGGCGTACGTCGACGGGTTGCGGATCGAGGTCGCGCGACTGCTCGAGACCGCTCGCGGTGGTCGGCCGCAGGCCCAGCACCAGGCCGGCCGGCCGGTGGAGCTCAAGCTCCGCGGGACGCCGTACCAGGTCTCGACCGTCAACACCGGACCCTCGCGCTACCGCGTCAGCGTCGCCGCTGGGGGCACCGAGCAGACCGTCGACGTGGACATCGACCGGATCGACCAGTTCCACCGCCGGCTCGTCGTGGGTGGTCGCCGCTACCACGTCATCACCGCCACCTACGGCCCCAGCACGCTTGTCGAGGTCGACGGCGTCGCCCATCGCGTCAGCCGCGACGAGGGCGGCATGCTCCGCTCGCCTGCCCCGGCCCTGGTCGTCGCCACCCCGGCCGCCATCGGCGAGGAGGTGGCCGCCGGCGCCCCCGTCCTGGTGCTCGAGTCGATGAAGATGGAGACGGTGCTGACCGCGCCGTTCGCCGCCCGCGTCAAGGAGCTGCTGGTGAGCACCGGCAGCCAGGTCGAGACCGGGGCCGCGCTGGTCAGGCTCGAGCCCGTCGGCGACGACGACGACGAGGTCGCCGTCCAGGACGACGGCCCGGCGCTCGACCTGCCGGGTCCGGAGGAGGGTCGGTCGGCCGCGGTGCGCGCCGTCCGGGCGCGGGCCGCGCTGACCGCGGTCATCCTCGGCTACGACGTGCCGCCGCGCGATCAGGACGCCGCGCTCACCGACTACCTCGCCGCCCGCGACGAGCTGGCGGCCCAGGGAGTCTCGGTCGTCGCCGACGAGATGGCCCTGCTGGGCACGTTCGCCGATCTCGCCGAGCTGAGCCGCAACCGGCCGGCCGACGAGGAGCGGCACACCGAGCTGCGGGTGCACAGCTCGCGCGAGCACTTCCACACGTTCCTGCAGAGCCTGGACATCGAGCGCGGCGGCCTGCCCGAGCACTTCAGCGACCGGATCCTCCGAGTGCTGCGCCACTACGGCGTGGAGGACCTCGAGCGCACGCCGGCGATGGAGGAGGCGGTCTTCCGCATCTTCCTGGCCCAGCAGCGCTCGGCACCTGAGGTAGCCGTGGCGACCGCCATCCTGGGCTGCTGGAGCGCCGAGCCGCCGCCCACGGGCGACCTCGCCGGCCGCGCCCGTCAGGTGCTCGAGGTGCTCGGCCGAGCCACCCAGCTGCGCTTCCCCGTCGTGGGCGACCTGGCGCGCAGCGTGCGGTTCCGCTGGTTCGACCAGCCGGCAGTCGACGCGGAGCGCGCCGACGTCCTCGCTGGCGTCCGTGAGGCGCTCGACGCGCTCGTCGCCGACGGCGGGCTGCCCGACCGCGCCGCCCGGATCGACGCGCTGGCCGCCATCCCCGAGCAGATCGTCCGCTTCTTGGCCGAGCGGCTGGAGAAGGGCGTGCCGGCCGACGAGCCGATGCTCGAGGTGCTCGCCCGCCGCCACTACCGCGAGTACGACCTGCACGACCTCCAGGTCACCCAGCAGGCGGGCCGCCCGTTCGTCGTCGCCGAGTACACGCTGGACGACCGGCCGACCCGGCTGGTGTCGACACTCGGCACCCTGCCCGAGCTCGCCGACCCCGCGAGCCCGCTGGCTCAGGCGATCGGCGGCCAGATCGCCGCGCGCCGCGCGGGCGACGAGGTCGTCGTCGACCTCTACCTGCAATGGCCCGACGCGCCCGAGTCGGCCGACGAGGTCAGCGAGCGGCTCCGGCCCCTCGTCGGCGCGCTGCCGTTTGCGGGCGACGTACGTCGCCTGTCCGTCGCCGTCTGCGCGGGGAGTCGCCGTCCGGTCGGCTACTACGCCTTCCGGCCCGACAGCGACGGCAACGTGACCGAGGACGACCTGACCCGCGGCCTGCACCCGATGGTCGGCCGGCGGCTGAACCTGTGGCGGCTGCGCAACTTCGAAGTGACGCGCATCGAGGCGCCCGAGGACGTGCTGCTCTATGAGTGCGTGGCCCGCGACAACCCGGCCGACCGTCGGCTGGTGGCGCTGGCGCAGGTCCGCCAGCTGTCGGTCGTCCGCGACGAGTCCGGCGCCGTCACCGCCCTGCCGCACGCCGAGCGTGCGGTCGAGAACTGCCTGGAGGCGATCCGGCGGACCCGGGTCGCGCGCGGTGCGGCCGGGGCCAAGCTGGACATGAACCACGTCTGGGTGCACGTGTGGCCAGTGGTCGAGATCGACGCCTCCGGGCTGACCGCGCTCGGCAACAAGATCCGCCCGCTCACCGACGGCGCCGGCATCGAGGAGGTGCTCGCGGAGGGGCGCGTGTCGGTCGGTGGCGGCGAACCGATGTCCGTGGTGGTCCGTTTCGGTGCCCAGCCCGGCGCTGGTGTGGTCTCCTCGGTGGAGGCGCCGCCGACCGAGCCGCTGATGCCGCTCGACGACTACTCCTCCAAGGTGCTGCGCGCCCGGCGCCGCGGGTTGGTCTACCCCTACGAGCTCGCGGGCGTGCTGACCGGCCCCAACGGTTCTCTGGTCGAGCACGACCTCGACGACGCCGGCCGGCTGGTCCCGGTCGACCGCCCACGAGGCCTCAACAAGGCCGGCATCATCGTCGCTGTCGTGACCACGCCGACGCTGCTGCATCCCGAGGGCGTCACCCGGGTCGTGTTGTGCGGCGACCCCACCAAGTCCCTGGGCTCGGTGTCGGAAGCCGAGTGCCTGCGGGTGATCGCGGCCCTCGACCTGGCTGAGCGGATGCAGGTCCCGTTGGAGTGGTTCGCTCTGTCGGCGGGTGCCCGGATCTCGATGGACTCCGGCACGGAGAACATGGACTGGGTCGCGGCCGCGCTGCGCCGGATCGTCGAGTTCACCCAAAGTGGCGGCGAGATCAACGTGGTGGTCGCCGGGATCAACGTCGGCGCCCAGCCCTACTGGAACGCCGAGGCGACGATGCTGATGCACACCAAGGGCATCCTGGTGATGACGCCCGACAGCGCCATGGTGCTGACCGGCAAGCAGTCGCTCGACTTCTCCGGCGGGGTCTCGGCCGAGGACAACTTCGGCATCGGCGGTTACGACCGGGTGATGGGGCCCAACGGACAGGCGCAGTACTGGGCACCCGACCTGGCCGGTGCGCTGGGCATCCTGATGGCGCACTACGAGCACACCTACGTCGTGCCGGGTGAGGCCCGTCCGCGCCGCGTGCCCACAACCGACCCGACCGACCGCGACGTCTCGTCGTACCTCCACGAAGCCGAAGGCAGCGACTTCAAGACAGTGGGGGAGATCTTCTCGAGCGCCACCAACCCCGACCGCAAGAAGGCCTTCGACATCCGCACGGTGATGCGCGCGGTGGCCGACCAGGACCACCCGACCCTCGAACGCTGGGCCGGCATGGCCGACGCGGACACCGCGGTGGTGCAGGACGCGCATCTCGGTGGCTATCCCGTGTGCCTGCTCGGCATCGAGTCGCGCAACGTACGCCGCCGCGGCTTCCCGCCCACCGACGGGCCCGACACCTACACCGCGGGCACGCTCTTCCCGAAGTCGTCGAAGAAGACGGCGCGGGCCATCAACGCCGCCAGCGGCAACCGGCCGCTCGTGGTGCTGGCGAACCTCTCGGGCTTCGACGGCTCACCGGACTCCATGCGCCACCTCCAGCTCGAGTACGGCGCCGAGATCGGCCGCGCCATCGTCAACTTCCGCGGCCCGATCGTCTTCTGCGTCATCTCGCGCTACCACGGCGGCGCGTTCGTGGTGTTCTCCAAGGCGCTCAACCCGAGCATGACCGTGCTCGCGGTCGAGGGCTCTTTCGCCTCGGTGATCGGGGGCGCACCCGCGGCCGCGGTGGTGTTCATCGGCGAGGTCGACAAGCGCACTGCGGCCAGCCCGGCGCTGCTGGAGCTGGAGGCGCGGATCGCCGAGGCCACCGGCTCCGAGCGCAGCCGGCTCGTGGTCGAGCAGGCCGAGCTGAGGTCCGCCACGCGGGCCGAGAAGATCAGCGAGGTGGCCGCTGAGTTCGACGGCATCCACAACATCCACCGGGCCGTCGAGGTCGGCTCCGTCGACGCCGTGATCGCCGCCGACAGGCTGCGTCCGGAGATCATCGGCGTAATCGAGCGCTCGCTGGCCGCGGAGAGCTGATCGCCTGAGAGTCGTGTGCCTGAGGACGCGCCCTGGCGCGTCCTCAGGCACACGACCCTTGCAGTCGCCGGTTCCATTTCGGCACTGAGCCGACATAGGTTCGACGGCGAGGGGCGTCAGTCCCCGGCGTCCCCGCAACTCGGAATCGGAGGAATGCTGTGAGATCTCGTCGAAATATCACCGCCACCTTGGCCGGGCTCGGGCTCGGAGCCGCGGTCATGGTGCTGGTCCCGGAGGCCGGCGCTGGCCCGGGCGGCCCCGGCCACGGCCCGCGCGGCTGCAAGGGTCCGCCGCCCAACTCCGTGAACAAGGTGATGGAGTGCGTCACGCTCAAGGGCGTCCTCGAGCACCAGAAAGAGTTCCAGAAGATCGCGGACCGAAACCACGGCACCCGCGCATCCGGCACCAAGGGCTACAACGACTCGGTCAAGTACGTCGAGAAGCGCATGAAGAAGGCCGGCTACAAGGTGAGCCGCCAGCCGTTCTCGTTCCACGCCTTCGCGGAGGAAGGACCCTCGGTGCTGGCGCAGACGGCCCCGGGCTCGACGACGTACGTCCAGGGCATCGACTTCGGGGCCACCCCGCAGTCGGAGCCCGGCGACGTCACCGACGCCGTGACCCCGGTCGATCTTCAGCTCGGGCTTGGCAACACGTCCACCAGCGGCTGTGAGCCGGGCGACTTCGCAACCTTCCCGGCCGGCAACATCGCCCTGCTCCAGCGGGGCACGTGCACGTTCGAGATCAAGGGCGAGAACGCCGCCGCGGCCGGCGCCACCGGCCTGCTGTTCTTCAACCAGGGTGACGCCGCCGACGCCGGCCGCCAGGGCATCCCTGCGGTGACCTTGGGCGACGGTTACACGGGCGGGATCCCGGCCTTGAGCCTCACCTACTCGCTCGGCGCCCAGCTGTCGACCATCCAGGGGCTGGAGATGCGGCTCTTCGCGAACGTGAGCCGTGAGCTCGTGACCACCGAGAACGTGATCGCCGAGTCCAAGCGCGGCAACCCCCACAACGTGGTGACGGCCGGTGGCCACCTCGACTCGGTGCCGGCCGGTCCTGGCATCAACGACAACGGGTCCGGCTCGAGCGCGCTGATCGAGCTGGCCGAGCAGCTCGCCAAGGTCAAGACGCCCAACAAGATGCGCTTCGCGTGGTGGGGAGCCGAGGAGGCCAGCCTGGTGGGCTCGACCTTCTATGTGAACTCACTGACGCCGGCTCAGAAGGCCGACCTCGAGCTGTACCTGAACTTCGACATGATCGGTTCGCCCAACTACGGACTGTTCATCCTCGACGGTGACGGCTCGTCATTCGGCCTGGTCGGACCGGACGGCTCCGACGACATCGAGCACCTCTTCGAGGAGTTCTACGCCGACCGGGGCATCCCGACCGAGCCGAAGGCGTTCGACGGCCGTTCGGACTACCAGGGGTTCATCAACAACGGCGTGCCATCTGGTGGTCTGTTCACCGGCGCCGAGGTCATCAAGACGCCGGCACAGGTCGCGAAGTGGGGCGGGACAGCCGGGGTTGCGTTCGACCCCTGCTACCACGCGGCCTGCGACGACATCGACAACCTCAGCCACGAGGCGCTGGACCTGAACTCCGACGCGGTCGCCTACGCGTTCTACCTCTACGCCTCCGGCAAAGAGGTGATCAACCAGCCCTGAGCCGCTCAGTGCCTGCGCGGCGGCCCGTCGACTCTCATGTGGTCGGCGGGCCGTCGTACTGGAGGGTGACGTCGGGCAGGTAGATGTCCACGCCGGGTGGGGCGTCGTGGATGAGGTCGCCGTCGGCCGGACGTAGTGGTCGGGTGCCGTGGTGGTCGACGAGGTAGTAGCGGCCGTGGCGAGTACGCCACACGTAGCGGCCGTCGCCGCATTGGCGCACGGTGTAGCCGGCGTGGGTCTTCCACCGGTGATGTCGGCGGCCGAGGGGCCCGGAGTTGTGGGTGCCGGTCTGCCCCGGTGGCCCGTCCGCGTCGTACGGCGTGGGGTGGTCGAAGTCGACCTTCCGGGACTGGCCGCCCGAGAAAGGGAACCGGTCGCCGTCGGTGATCAGTCGGACCCGTTCCTTCAGCCCGGTGGGGTGCTCGTAGCAGGACAGCCGCACCCGGTCGGCCAGGTCACGCACGGGCTTGATGGTGATCTGGGCGTTGCCCAGCAGGTCGGCGAGCTGGTCCAGGGGGACCGGGCCCAGCCCCTCGACGCGGGCCACCCCGCCGGTCAGCCCGGTCACGGCCGCCTCGTGTAGATGCACGTAGACCACTGCCCGCGGCCGGAGCCGCTGCAGGTCCTTGCCGGTGTAGTTGGCGGGTTCGGCTGTGGTGCGGGACTCGGCAACGTGTGGGTCGGCACCGCCGGTTGCCCGATCGGCACCGGCGAGGAGCAGTTGGAGGAGCTCGGCGGGGCGGGCCAGCCAGCCGAACGCGATGGATCGCAGCTCGTCTCGGCCGGTGTCGTCGTGGTGATCGGCGGCGATCAGGTCTGCCACCCGGTCGACCATCGCGTCGACCCAGATCGCGTCGCCGGCGGTGACCCGGGCGATCACGTGGCGCAGGCCGGTCTCGTCGGGTCGCGTCAAGGCGACGTAGCGGCGGCGTTTTGCGTCCTCCACCTTCGCGGCGTGGGCTGCGGGGTCGGCCTCGATCACCTTGGCCTGGGTCAGTGCGATTACGCGCGAGGGTGGCTCGGTGCCGATAACCCCGGCGACCGCAGCGTCCACGATCCCCACCGTTGCCGCCGGCAACGCCCGGGTCAGGGTGGCGACCTTGCGGGCACCCACGCTTCAGCGTCCAGCCCCTCGACCCGTGCCCAGGTCTTCGGCAGTCGGTGCTGGAGGTCCAACACGTCGGCGACCAACGCCTGCCCGGCCATCGGACCGACCCGGCGGGCCATGCTCAGCTCAGCCAGGCAGAACTCCTGGACCGGGGGAGTGCCCTCCCCTCCCACCTCGACCAGCCGATCCTCCGCCCACACCCGGCGCCCGCTACCGGAGCGGCGCGGGTCGGTCGAGTGCAGGGCCGCCCAGTGCGCGGCGACCTGCAGGTCCTCCAGCTCGGCCGCCCGCCGCCGGAGCAGGACCTGCTCGGCCAACTCCAACGTCGCCGCCGCATCCAGGTCGCCGAGGTCGCCCGGGTAGCCGGGCTCTCCGATGCAGGGCTCGGGAGCGGGATCGGGTGCTGACGACACGTCGTCATTCTATCGAACGTATGTTCGAACCGCAACGTCGGCTGATCAATTGTGGAGGGTCAGTCTCCGCCCTTCTTGAAAGAGTGCGGAGCCCGTAGTCCTCATGGCCTCCGCGTGCGAGTCCACGCAGTCACTCAGGGCCGGAATGACATACGCCGTCCAAGGACTTCGACCGTGCTGCGAGTCTTCCCGGGCTTGGAGGCCGCGGGATACCCTTCCATGGTCCCTCCGGCTCTTTGGACCTTGGTATGCGGTTGAGCCGGGCGCATGTGCGCAGCCGCCATCGTGTCGTTCGACCTTATGCCGAGGCGCCACTCCAATCGGATTCAACATTGGAGACGCCATGTGCACCAAGGTTCCGTATGCCAGCCGCTGGCATGCCCGCCGGATGCTCGTCAAGCTGCGTTCGCAAGGCCAGGCCGTTCTGTCGATCCATCCATGCTTCACCGACCATCCGGGCGCTTGGCACGTCACCAGCCTGCCGACTCGCAGGTGGTGAAGCCTCGAGCGCCTCGCGGTCGTGCAGAAACCGGAATCTGCGCCTGACTTCGCCACACCCCGGTAGCCGAAGTCACCAACCCGACAGGCGAGCCACCCGACGGCTCAACCTCAGCCGCCGGTCTCCCAGACGCGTACCCAGTCGACGTACATGTGCTGGGGGAGCTGCCGGTCCCTGAGTTCGGGAAGCTCGTAGTCGGAGGACAGCAGGCTCAAGATGAGGTACTGGGGAACCCGGGAGATGCGGCCGCCGATTCGCCAGGTCTCCTTGCCGTCGATGCGGAAGATCAGCGATCGCGGCTTCCACTGCACGGAGAAGACATGGAAGCTCTTGCCCCAGCCATCGCGCGGGCCGTGGAGGAACGTGTCAGGGATGTTGGCGCCGGTCTTGACGACGTGGCCTCCCTGGTAGCGGTGGATGTAGCTGAACAGGCCGCTGCGCTTGGCCTTTGCGCCGAAGAACTCGGTGACGTCGATCTCGTGGCCGGTTCCACCTGGGTACATCCCGCCGACCGGCTGCATCCAGAAGCTCCCGTGCTGGCCGCGCAGCCGTGGGAACTTGATGCGGGCGGCGGCGACGCCGTACCTGAAGGAAAAGCGGTGGTCGGTGCCGATGTGGCCGTTGAGGCGGTAGGCGTACCTGCCCGCGATCTCCCCATGCTTGAGCGCCGGGCACTTGGTGTACTTGCTGCGGTCCCTGAGGACGCTGAGTCGCAAGGCGCCACCGCCGACGCTGACCGCTTTGGCGCTCCCTCTGGAGCACTTGCGGAAGCTCTGCGGCTCGTAGGTCTTCCCCCGGTAGTTCCAGTCCTTGGAGAGCGAGTTGCCGGAGAACCCGTCTGTCCAGGTCGGCGTGAGCCAGCGCTCTGTGCTGACGGAGTGGCTCGTGACTGCCGGGAGGCCCCGGAAGCTCACGGCCTCGACCCGGTAGGTCAACGCCTGGCCGTCCAGGCTCGCGCGGGCGGCGAACTGCGCACGGCCCTTCCTGTCCTGGCTGACCGTGGCCACCGTCTGCCAGGAGGAGCCGCGTCGCACCTGGAGGCTCATCTTCCGGCCGACGGCGATCGGCTCGATCGTGGCGATGAAGGCCGCGTTCGCGTCATCGGGGCTGGCCGCCCGGGCGCCGTTCTGGACGATCTGTGGCAACGCCGCGAGGCGGACCGTCTGCTTGACGTGGGTGCGGAACGACGTGCTGGCGGCGGGTTCGTCGGAGGTCTCGGTGGCCGAGCCGGGACCCGCTACCAGCAGCAGGGATGCGGACATGAGCAGGGACAGGGCGCTGGCCCCGAGGGTGCGAAGTGCGGAGATGGCGATCAGTCCTTGCGTCGCGGCTTGCGTGGTGGCTTCGGCGGTCCCTGGGCGGACTGCGGGCCGCTGTCGAGGCGCAGCGCGATGAGCTTGCCCGAGATCCGGGTCGTCGCCAGCGCCGCCTCGGTGCCGGGCGGCAGCTCGGCGGGCAGCTCGACGAGCGAGAAGTCCGGTCGGATCGCGATGTTGCCGAAGTCCTTGCGACTCAGCCCGCCCTCGTTGGCGAGTGCGCCCACGATCTGACGCGGCTCGACCTTGTGCCGCTTGCCCACGGCGATCCGGTACGTCGCCATCGGGCCGCCGCCGTGACGTCCGTGTCGCTGGGGTGGATGCTCGCCGCGTCCGGGGCGGTCGCCGCGGTCGGGACGCTCGGACCGGGCCGGTCGCTCCGGCTCGGGCTCGAGCAGCAGCGGGGTCTTGCCCTGGAGCACCACGGCCAGCGCGGCGGCCACGTCGACCTCGGGCACGTCGTGCTCGCGGACGTAGTGGGAGACAACGTCGCGGAAGAAGGCGACCCGATCGGGTGCTGACAGCGCCTCGGTGATGGCGTCGTCGAAGCGGGCCAGCCGGGTCACGTTGACGTCGTCGACCGTCGGCAGCTGCATGGGCGTCAGCGACTGGCGGGTTGTCTTCTCGATCGCCTTGAGCAGGTAGCGCTCGCGCGGGGTCACGAACGAGATCGCGTCGCCGCTGCGACCGGCCCGGCCGGTGCGACCGGTGCGGTGCACGTAGGACTCGGGATCGGTCGGGATGTCGTAGTTCACGACGTGGCTGATCCGCTCGACATCGAGTCCGCGGGCGGCCACGTCGGTCGCCACCAGGATGTCGAGCTTGCCGGCCTTGAGCTGGTCGATGGTCCGCTCGCGCTGGGCCTGCACGACGTCGCCGTTGATGGCGGTCGCGGAGAACCCGCGGGCTCTGAGCTTCTCGGCCAGGCTCTCGGTCTCGTTCTTGGTGCGGACGAAGACGATCATCCCCTCGAAGTTCTCGACCTCGAGGATGCGGGTCAGGGCGTCGACCTTCTGCGGGTAGGACACCATCAGGTAGCGGTGGGTGAGGTTGGGTGCCGTCGACGTCTTGTTCTTGACGGTGACCTCGACGGGGTCGTTGAGGTACTTCTTCGAGATCCGGCGGATCTGGGCGGGCATGGTCGCGGAGAAGAGCGCGACGTTCTTGTCCGCCGGGGTGTCGGCCAGGATCGTCTCGACGTCCTCGGCGAAGCCCATGTTGAGCATCTCGTCGGCCTCGTCGAGCACCAGGAACCGCAGCTGGGTCAGGTCGAGGGTGCCCTTGTCGAGGTGGTCCATGATCCGGCCGGGCGTGCCGACGACGATGTGTACGCCGCGGCGCAGGGCGCTGAGCTGGACGCCGTACCCCTGGCCGCCGTAGACGGGGAGCACGTGCACTCCGGGCAGGTGGGCGCCGTACTTCTCGAACGCCTCACACACCTGCAGCGCGAGCTCGCGGGTGGGGGCGAGCACCAGCGCCTGCGGTGCCTTCTGCTTGAGGTCGAGCCGGGAGAGGATCGGCAGCGCGAACGCAGCGGTCTTGCCAGTGCCGGTCTGGGCGAGGCCGACCACGTCGCGGCCGGCCAGCAGCGTGGGGATGGTGGCGGCCTGGATCGGCGACGGGGACTCGTAGCCGACGTCGTGCACCGCCTCCAGGACACGCGGGTCCAGGCCGAGGTCGTCGAAGGTGACCTCGACCGAGTGGGCGTCGGAGTCGTCGGGCATGGCACCCACGGTATTGCGTTGGCCAGCCACGTGGTGATTCGCCGATGCTCGTCCGAGATGCGCCTGCCATGCTCGCCGAGTGATCGCGACCGACCACTACCTCCGCTTCGAGCGGGTCGACGACGTGACCCGGACCGATCGCGGCATCCTGGCCCGGCTGCACGGCGAACGACTGCGGGTCGACGTCGTGCGCGCTGACGTGGTGCGGCTGAAGATCAGCCGTGACGGAGTCTTCGACGAGTCGCCGACGTACGCCGTGTGCGTCGACCCGTTGGCGGAGCCGATCGACTTCGAGGTGGTGCGCGACGACGACGCCGTGCGGGTGGTCACGTCTGGGCTGGTGCTGACGCTGTGGCTGGACCCGTTTCGCATCGACCTGCACCGACCGGACGGCTCGGTGGTGGTGGAGACGGCCGCCGACGCCGACGGGCGTTACTGGGCCTACGCCACGCACGACGACGACTTCACCGTGCGGCGACGGTCGGCGCCGGACGACGCGGTGTGGGGGCTGGGCGAGAAGTCCGGCCGGGGCAACCGCAAGGGCCGCGACTTCACGCTGTGGAACACCGACGTCCTCAACCCGGACTCGTCGGGGGAGTTCACGTCGCTGCACGACCCCGCCGACCCGCGTGCGGACAGGGAGAGCACGGAGTTCGACCCGTTCTACGTCTCCATCCCGTTCCACTACGTCCAGGACGGCCGCACGGGTGCGATGGCGGGCTCGTTCCTCGACAACGGCTATCGCACCGACTACGACTTCACCGGCCCGGACGAGTACCGGCTGCATGCGTCGGGCGGCCAGTACACCGAGTACCTCTTCGCCGGCCCCGGGATGCCGGAGATCCTGGCGGCGTACACCTGGCTGACCGGGCGCACCGCTCCGCCGCCGTTGTGGTCGCTGGGCTACCACCAGTGTCGATGGTTCGACTACACGCAGGACACCGTCGAGGCGCTGGCGCGCGAGCATCGCGACCGGGGCATCCCCTGTGACGCCGTGTGGCTCGACATCGACTACATGGACGGCTATCGGGTCTTCACGTGGGACGCCGGCAAGTTCCCCGATCCCGCCGGGATGCTGGCGCGGCTTGCCGAGCAGCGCTTCCGGCTGGTCACGATCATCGACCCGGGCATCAAGCACGACCCGGGCTACCCGATCTTCGACCAGGCGGTCGAGCGCGACCTGTTGTGCCGGACCGAGAGCGGCGAGCTCTACGTCGGGCAGGTCTGGCCGGGCGACACGGTCTTCCCGGACTTCGCCACCGAGGAGGCGCGCGCTTGGTGGGGCGAGCTCAACGCCGCCCACGTCGCGTCTGGGCTGGCCGGCATCTGGAACGACATGAACGAGCCCGCCACCGGCAACGTCGATCCCCGTGGCATGCGGTTCGACCACGGCCGCGTCGACCACGAGCGCCTCCACAACCAGTACGCGCTGCTGATGGCGATGGGCACCACCGAGGGCCTCCGGGCGGCGATGCCCGATCGGCGTACGTTCGTGCTCTCGCGGGCCGGCTTCGCCGGCATCCAGCGGTACGCCGCCAACTGGCTCGGCGACAACCTGTCGCGCTGGGACCACCTGCGGATGGGCCTGGCGATGGCCGCGGGCCTCGGGGTGTCGGGGCAGGCCTTCGTCGGCGCCGACATCGGCGGGTTCCTGGGCGACGCCGACTCGGAGCTGTCCCTGCGCTGGATGCAGTACGGCGCACTCACTCCGTTCTGCCGCAACCACGCGGCGATCGGCACCATCGACCAGTACGTCTGGTCCTGGGACGAGCCCAACGAGACCTACCAGCGAAGGGCGATCGAGCTCCGCTACCAGCTGATGCCCTACCTGTACGCCTGCTTCCTGACCGCGTCGGAGACCGGCGCCCCCGTGCAGCGACCGCTCGTCTTCGACCACCAGAGCGACCCGACCGTCCGCGACCTCGACGACGAGTACCTGCTCGGTCCCGACCTGCTCGTCGCTCCCGTGCTGGAGCCGGGCATCACCACGCGTCGGGTGTATCTGCCCGACGGCGAGTGGCACGACTGGGCCACCGGCGAGGTGCGCGAAGGACGCCGCTGGGTCGACGCGCCCACGCCGATGCACCGGATCCCGCTCTACGTCCGCGCGGGCGCCGTCGTGCCGATGTGGCCGCGTGCCCCCGCATCCACTGACGGGTACCACCCGGAGACGGTCGAGCTGCACATCTTCGCGCCCGGTCGCGACGGGACGCACCGCTCGTTCCTGCAGGAGGACGACGGCGTCACGTTCGCGGCCGCCTCGGGTGCCTACTTGCGGACCACCTTCGAGCTGACCCGCGCCGCCTCCCGGATCACGGTGTCGGCGCGCGCCGAGGGCGACGGCTACCCCGAGCTGGCCCGGACGGCGTACGCCGTCGTGGTGCATGGCGCGCAGCCGTCTGCGGCCGTCGTCGACGGGACGCCTGTTGAGCTCCGGCACCGTGACGGGCTGGTCGTGCTCGACCTGGCCAACGCGGGGGAGGGGTTCGAGCTCGAGCTCAGTCTTTGAGAGCGGCGTCCAGCGTGATGTCGACGCCGGTGAGCGCCTTGCTCACGGGGCAGGTGGCCTTGGCGACCTCGGCTGCCTCGACGAACCCGCCCGCGTCGAGGCCCTCGACCTCGCCTCGCACCGTGAGCTTGATGCCGGTCAGGCGGAGCCCACCTGCCGGGTCGGGCCCGAGCGACACGTCGGCCTGCACGTCCAGCGCGACAGGGGTGCCACCAGCCTTGGCGATCACCCCGGAGAGCTGCATCGCGTAGCACGACGAGTGCGCCGCGGCGATCAGCTCCTCTGGGCTCGTGATGCCCTCGGCCGCGTCGGCCGTGCGCCGGGGGAAGGACACGGGGTAGGTACCGATGCCCGAACTCGTCAGCTCCAGGTGACCGGAACCCTCGTTGAGGGTGCCTGTCCAGGCGACGCGGGCGGTGCGGATAGCCATCTGCTCTCCTTCGTTGGCGGATTTCGAGTCTGCCACTCACGCGGGAGCGTTAGGAGGCGTGGTCCCTCTACGATCGAATCGGTCCCACAAGGAGACACAGAAGGGCTGAACCGAGGAGGACGTCGATTGCCATGAACAACTGGAAGCGGTTCTCCGTCTGCAAGTTGGCGGGTCACAAGTGGGCGAAGGTCGCTTATCCGCCGTCGTCCGATGGGGAGGCTGCAGGTACCTTCCTGCGCTGTCAGCGATGCGGCAAGGAGAACCACGACGCTGGAACGGTTGCCCGTGGCGGGGGCAGCGCTTTTCGGGCTACAGCTTCCGCCGACCGAACATGCGGCCCAGTCGGTCGGCCATCGACCTCGCCGGCTTGATGTCGACCAAGGTCGACCCATCGGGCGGCGGAAGGTTCGCCGCCTGCTCCGGGAGAGTGTCGTGCGGACGTAGGAGGTGTAGATCGAGCCGATCTGATCGGCGTCGACGAACCGGGTGCCTTCGCAGTCTGGACGACGATGCCGTCGAACACCGAGACCTTCTCGTCGACCAGCACGGCCTGGACCGTGGCGAGCGGTACCCGTCGCTCGTCTGCACCGGCGTGCCCGGCTGGAGCGCGGTGTAGGCGATGGGGTGGTCAGACGCGTCAGGCATGCAACAACCCTCGACTGCCTCCGCGTCGCAGCTGCCGCGAGCGATCAGGGCCATTGCCCCTCGCGATCGACACGCGACGATCGACCCGGAGGTGCGGTCATGAAGGTGCGACCAGGGGCAGTGATCCGAGGCGTCGGTGTGGCTGGCGCCTACCTCGCGTCTGGCAAGTCCATGGCTCGGGCATCCTGCTCGCGGCGTAGACAGCCGGCTGGTTCCTGAACAAGCCAGGACTCCAGGTCTTCGTGGTCATCCCCGACACGGACGAGCCCTGGAAACGCGCCTCGGTGCCCTTCGCGACGTCCGTCTCGTCGTGGTCAGCGGTGATGCTGGCCGCGACGACAGCCCTGCGCCGCACGAGACTGCCGGCACCGATCGGTGCGGTCGTGCTCGGAGGCGGTGTCATGGCGATCGACTCCCTGCTGGCCGTCTCGGCGAGAAGCGCGACGCGGCCAAGGCTGGGAGCTGAGGAAGTGGCCGAATCCGCCGACTAGGCGAACGTGCCAACGCAGAAATCGCTACCCTCACCGCGGGGAGTCAAGTCCGTGACTAGGGGAGGGAACCCGATGACCGAGTCGGCCAGTGCAACGAGTGTCGGTGGGCAGCGCATCTTGGCGGTGGTGATCCTGCTGGTGCTGGGGATCCTCAGCCTGCCGGTGTCGGCGTACTTCTTTGACGACGAAGGTTCGGAGAACTGGATCATCCCGGTCGCCGTGGCGCTGATGGTGCTGCTCGGCGCGCTGGTCGGCTCGATGCTGCCCGGCATCGCCGGCGCGGGCGCCACGAAGGGTCGCGCCGCGTTCATCGGCGCCGCTGTGGGCGTTGGGATGCTGGTGCTCGGCGTGGTGATCTTCTTCCTGCTGCTCAGCGGCTTCGACGGCGCCTGACGGTCAGGTCCGGACCCGCGCAGCCTTGAACAGCAGCCAGATCACGCCGTCGGCCACCGCCTGCAGCCATGAGTCGCCCCTGCGTCGCATCGCGACCACCCCCTTGTCCTGAGGAGGCGCGGGCGGCCGGTTTCGGACGTCCGGGGCAACAAGGAGTGGAAGCGGTCAGGACAGGTCGATCGTGAGCCCGTCGTCGACCACGCCGTACGTCGCGGTGTAGTCGAACATCTCCTGCCACTCGGGCTTGGCCCACCAGCCGTTGAAGGTGCTGGGCACGTTGAAGGCCAGCTCGACTCCCGGACCGGCGTCGCGGACGACGCGGGAGACCGCGATGGCGTCGGGGTGGCGGAAGGTCGTGCCGTCGCTGGAGAACACCCACAGGGGGCAGTCCAGAGCCTGGACCAACGCCCGGGAGACGTTGTTGCGGCTGCCGTGGTGGGGCAGCTTCACGAGGTCGACCGGGACGGGACCCTCGTCGATCAACGCCAGCCCGCCCACCAGCTCCTCGGCTGTGGCGTCCCCGGTGAGCAGCACCCGCTTGCCGTCGTGCTCGAGGAGCAGCGCGATGCTCGAGGCGTTCGAGGGGCTGTCGTCCGGTTCGAACCGGTCCTCGCTGAGGATCTCCAGGTCGACGACGCCTTCGAGAGTCGGGGGCGTGCTCGGGCCCATCGCTTCCAGGCCGGGGGAGACCTCCTCGAGGTCGCCGCGCTCGAGTGCCGCGGCGACCTCCTCTTGCCACTTGACGATGAGGTCGGTCAGTCGCTGCTGGACCGGGGCGAGCACCGTGATGGTCAGGCCGTCGGGGAGCTCGACGCGCGGCAACGTGGTGTCCGTCCGGACCACGGCGGCCCGACCGAAGGCGTCGTTCCAGGCATGGTCGCGCAGCCAAGACGTGAGCAGCTCTCCCTGCCCGCCGCCCATCGGCTCCAGGGGCGAGCGCTCGTCGGCGGGCACGTCACCGTGCAGGTGCTCCCAGCCGTTGAACCAGACGTCGGCGAAGGTCACGGGCACCGGCTCGGCTGGGTCGACGAGGCCAGTCAGCACACCGTTGATGTGATCGATGTCGACGTGGGTGACCACGAGCAGCTCGAACGACTGCTCGTCGGTGGGCAGGGCGCGGAAACGGTCGGCGAGCCCCCGGCCGGTAGCGGAGGTCCCCATGTCGACGAGCAGCTGGCGGCCATCGCCCCAGCGCACCCACACCGCGTCGCCCTGGCGCGCGTCCAGGAAGGTCAGCTCCATTGGTCCTCCCGTCCGGTCACGAGAGCGACCGAGTCCCAGTCGGTGACGCATGAGTACGCCGCCAGTCGTTGCAGCCGCTCGGTGCGCTCGTCGGCGCGGTCGGTGCCCGGCCAGCGGCGCAGCAGGTCGGTGCCGAGGGCCAAGCCGTCGGTGTAGAGCGGCCGGGACGTGGCGGCATCGAGGAGCAAGCCCAGCCCGCGGGCCTGCTCGGCTGGCGCGGCGTCGTACATCAGCAGGGCAGCGCAGAGGATCCGGCCGTCCGGGATCCAGGCGAAGTCGCGGGCGAGGTTCTCGATCCAGACCTGTCGCTGGCTGAGCCGGCCGAACCGGTGCAGCGTCAAACCACCGAGCGTCGCGGCCGCGGGGTCGGCGTACTTGTCGAGCAGCAGCCCGGCAGCCTCGTCGAGCAGCTCGGCCCCGGCCATCACCTCGTCGTGGCGCAGCAGTCCGTCGAGCGCGCGGCCGACCCGTCGTTGCGACGTGAATCGGACCCGCAGCGCCGCGGCGGCTGCCTGCAGGTCGAGCTCCACCCGGCAGGTCGACTCGTCTTCCTTGCGCCCCTGGGGATTGAGAGGCAGCGACACGAGCCAGTCGCGGGAGTCCATCCGGAAGCTCGCGGTCGGCACCGCCGTGAGCACCTGGTCGGGGGCGAAGGTCCACCCGCTGGGGTCCTCGGCGACGAGGGTGCAGCCCTCGGTGCCGAGCAGCTCCACGGAAGGCGCGCCGCGCATGCCGCCGCCATCATCCTCAGAGTCCTCGTCGCGACCCGAGTCCTCGGTCACCACCACGTCGGCGGGGACCGCCGGGTCGACCCGGACGAGCTCCTGCATGGCCCGGCCGCGAGGGGTGATCGCCTCTACGGAATAGAGGCCGACGGGCAACGGCATCGGTGGGTCCCCGGTCCGGCCGCGTCCGACGACCGTCAGACCGGCGTCCCGGACCACGAAGGGCAGGTGCTCGCTCAGCCACAGCGAGTGGTCGTCGACCGACACGCGCAGGGTCCCGGTCTCGGTCATGGCACCACCACCTGGTCGCGGCACGACGGCGGCTGCGCGGCGAACAGCTTCAGGCCTTGCCGCGGCACCGGGCCGGCCACATCGGCCGTCAGCTGGTAGATGCCGGCCCGGCCGCGGAACTTGAGCGGCCATCCGCCGTCGACCGTCACGGGATCCCGACCCTCGAAGAGCAGCTTGGCCACGGGCGCCGGATCGAGGTCGGCCGGCGTCACGGTGACCTCGACGTCGACCTGCGGCGCATCCTCGAACTGCTGGACCACGACCTCGAGAGGCTTTCCGGTCAGGTCGACCGACTGGTCGGCGCCGCCGGCCTGCGACAGCTCCTTCACGCGACTCGGCAACAGCTGGCTGAGCCGCGTCGACGAGACGTGCCACGCGTCGCAGGTCTCGTCCTTGCCGACAGCGGCCGCACCACGCAGCGCCCACAGCAGCGCCTGGGCGAAGATCGTCAGCCCCTGCGGATCGGCGAATGCGTTCTCCCGCGTCGACGACGAGAGGAAGACCGGCGTGGCCGCAACGTCACCCGTGCCGAGGTTGCCGGGAGCCCAGGCACCGGTCAGGCTCTCGAAGCGCTTGACGAGCTCGGGACGCTGCCGGCACGCGTCGGAGAACCACAGCTGGTGGTCCGCGCTGCCGGACACCCGCATCGAGGCGTGGCAGCCCATCACGTCCATGGCGCCGAACAGCACGTCCTCCTCGGCCGCCGTCGCGAAGTCCTCGAGCAGGAGGATCGCGCCGCGGCTGCTCAGCTGGATGCCGTGCCCGGCAAGAAAGACGATGGCCCGGTTGGCGGTGTTCTCCGCAGCCGCGGCCTTGAACGCCGTGAACTCGTCCTTCACCGACTCGCGCGTGGCGGGCGCGGTCTGCCCGGCCATCCGGGCGACGACGTCGGGGTGCGCAGCCTCCCCGTCGACGGGAGACAGCAACAGCCGCACCGACGCCAGCGGTGCCTCCGGGCAGCGGTACTCGCCGAGCAGCCAGGCCGCGACCTCCGACGCCGAGCGGGCAGCGCTGCTGAGGTTGGCCATCCCGAGCTGTTCACCCAGCGGCGTCGCCTCTGGTCCGTCGAGGAACGGGTAGTGGCTCACGCCCACGACGAAGGCGTGCGTCACCGCTGGACTGGTGACTTCCTCGACCTCGATCAGCATGCCGCCCCTCCCGCACCGACTCGGGTTGCTCCGATGGTAAAGAGAGACGACGCGGTCGGGAATGGCTCAACCGGGTGATCTGGGCAGGTGGTGCTCGGCCGTGGGTGGCTCAGCGCTCCTTGTACGCCGCGGGGTGCGCGAGCACGGCGCGTCGCCGCGCGTCCAATGGCGAGGCCCGGCGGCTGAGCCGCTGGTCGAGGACGGCGGCCGCCTGCTGGCCCCGACCGGCGCGGGCCAGTGCGTAGACGAGAGTGTCCTCGAGCACCTCGCGCTGAGCGGCGCTGCCGCCCAGCACCCCGGCGCGGGGGAGCATGGCGCTGAGCCGGTCGGCGGCCAGCGCGAAGTCCTGCTCCACCACCGACTGCAACGCCCCGCACAGGGGCCCGACCACGTCGCGGAACGCCGGGTCGGCGTGGGCCAGGGCGATGGTCCGCAGCGCAGCCAGTCCGACGTCGTCACCCTCGGCCGCCAGCCCCAAGGCGGCGTGCATCGCGGCGAATGGCGTGGGCGGCGCGAGCAGCCACCCGTCCGGGGCCGACGCGCAGACCGCCTGGCTGGGCAACGGACCCTCCCAGGTCCCGGTCACGTGGCAGCGCCACAGCAGCGCGCCGCTGTCGACGAGCGCGCGAGAGCCGGTGACGGCCGGCGGCGCGAGCTCGCGCTCGTAGCGCCGGCGGACCGCGTCGACGTCGCACTGCATCAGCTCGTGCAGCGCGGCGTGCCAGGAGAAGTGGGACCGGTGGTTGGCCTCGGGCCCACGGGCCCGGATCCACTCGTCGAGCCAGGCCAGTCCGTCGATGTGCTGTCCGGTCTCGTAGTAGACGTGCGCGCGAGCGTGCACGGCGTGGCCCGACGACGGCTCCACCGACAGGGCGTACGACGCCAGCTCCTCCGCCTCGCCCCAGCGCTCCTGGTCCTGCCGCACGAACGCCAGCTGGCCGGCGTACCACCAGTCGTCGCCGTAGGTGCGGCCCAGACCCTCGACCAGCTCGGCCGTCTGCCGCCCCGACGTCAGGCCGCCGAAGGCGACCGTGGGCACGGCCACGCTGACAGCCAGGGCATCGCGCGGGAACAGCCGGATGTGGCGCAGCAGCGCGGCCGCTCCGGTCGCCTCGTCGGTGCGCAGGCGGGTGGTCACGGCGTCGAGGAAGCTGACCTCGCGGTCGTCGAGGTGGCGGTCGGCGGCAGCTGCGTGAGCTGCCTGCAGCGCGCTGCGCCACGACCCGACCGCCCCCCACTCGTGGCCGAGGAGCGCCAGAGCGGCATGGGCCTGCACGAACCCGGGGTCCGCGGCCACCGCGGCCTCCAGCCCGGCCTCGACGCCGTCCTGCAGGCAGAGCAGGCGACCGAGCGCCTTGTTGTAGGACGCCGCCGCCTTGCGGCTGGTCGTCAGCGTCAGGCCGTAGCGGTCCACCGGCCGCCGGCGGGTCTCGCCGTGCAGCGCCCGCACCACTGCTCGTGCCACGTCGTAGGCCTGCTCGCGGATCTCCGGCATCGCCGTGGTCTCCCACAGGTTGCCGCGACGCAGCGAGCCGATCGCATAGAACGGGATCGTCGACGGGAGCACGCCGACGATGCGGCCGTCGTCGGCCGTGTCGATGCCGAGCCCCGATGGGCCGGGGCGGACCAGCCCGGTGCGAGTCAGCGCCGCCAGCAGCGGGTCCTTGCCGGCCGCCCCGACGGGGCCGGTGCAGTTGACGACGGCGGCGACGGTGAGCTGCTCGCCGTTGCTCAGCCGCACGTCGACGCCACCGTCGACGGGCCGGGCGTCGACCACGGTGCCGGAGTGCCGCACCCAGCGGCCGGCCGCATCGACGGCCGCGAGCCGGCCAGCCGTCTCCGGCGGCATCCGGTGGCGGCGTACGTCCCACGCCCGCGCGTCGTCCTGGAGGAACTCCTGCCGGTCGTCGTCGGAGAGGCCACGCCACAGCTGGGCGGTGACCGGCCGCAGCCCGTCGATGGCGGCCCGCCAGTCGCCCGTCTCGGCGACGGTCCGCTCGACGTGGGCCACCACGGCCCGGCGCAGGTCGGTCAAGGTGTGCAGGCGGGTGATCCCCGGCGGCGGGGGAACCGGTGGGGTGGTCGGCAGCACATGCACGGCCGGGACGGCGTCGTGGCGCGAGACACTGTGCAGGACGCGGTCCGGCCGGTCGGCGGCGATCGAGACGTCGACCATCGTCAGGCCGGTGCCGACGAGCAGCAGGTCGCCGTCGGGAAGCTCCGCGCTCCACGGGTCGGCGACCAGGCACCCGGAGTCGGCCAGCTCGGCCGGCGCCCACTCGGTGCCGGGTCGGGCGCCCGTGGCGAGCACGACGGCGCGAGCGTCGATCGTCGCCCCGCCGTCGAGGCGTACGACCAACCGGTCGCCTCTCCGGTCCACGCCGACCACGCGGTCCTGGCGGCGGACGAGCCGGGCGTTGCCGGGGTACTCGGCGGCCGTGCGGAGCAGGCCCTCCACGTAGTCGCCGTAGACGCGACGCGGCACGAACGCCTGCGGCTGCGCGGTCGGGTCATGGTGCTGACGCACCCAGCGGAAAAAGTGCTCGGGGTCGCGAGGGAAGGCGCTCATGCCGCTCGCCGGCACGTTCAGCAGGTGCCGGTCGTCGGAGGTGGCGTACGCCGGCCCGCGCCCGGTCGTGGGCACCGGGTCGAGGAGCTCGACACGGAACCGCGCCGAGAGCCCGGTCACCAGGTGCGAAGCGGTGAGCGCACCGCCCGCGCCGGCCCCGACCACCACCACGCAACAGTCGCCCTCGCCACCGCGCATCGCGCACCCTCCTTAAGTGAATTAAAACAGGTGACTTACATTAGCAAGGTCGGGTGCTGTTCACCGCATCGACGCGAGCGGTTTCCGAGGGCATGCTGGGGTATCGGAAAGAGTCCCGAATCCTCCTGCATGTACGAGACGGGCGAGGGGTAATCTGTGGCTGTCGACATCGGGGTCGACTATCCGGGCATCGGGGGATGCGCATGAGAAGAGGGAGCACGGGTGCCGGCGGACTCGCCGCGCGCCGGATCTGCGTGCTCGCAGTGCTCGCCCCGCTGTCCGTCGCCGCCACGGTCGGCCTGGTCCGTCCCGATGGCACGTCCCTCCAGCCAGCCGCGATCGGCGCGCCGCCGACGTCCGCCGACACCACCACCGTCCCGCAGCTGCCTGACGGTGTGCAGGCGCCGGCTTCGGTGACCGACCAGCCCGGCACGACGACCGGCCTGGGCGTCGCGGTCGACGTGCGAGCCCTCGCCACCGACGCGATCCCAGCACGGGCGCTGGGCGCCTACCAGCGCGCCGAGTCGGTGATGAGCCAGGCGGATCCCTCGTGCCACGTCTCCTGGCAGCTGGTGGCCGCCATCGGCAAGGTCGAGAGCAACCACGGACGTTTCGGCGGGGCGCTGATGACCGACGACGGCGTCGTGCACCCGGCCATCCTGGGTCCGCGCCTGACCGGATCACCCGGGACGTCCCGCATCCTCGACACCGATGCCGGGCTGCTCGACGGCGACAAGCAGGTCGACCGTGCGGTCGGTCCGATGCAGTTCATCCCGTCGACCTGGGCGATCGTGGGCGTGGACGCCGATGGCGACGGGCGCCGCGACCCCCAGGACATCGACGACGCCGCTCTGGCCGCGGCGGTCTATCTCTGCGGCGGCTCCGACGACCTGTCCAGCGTCCAAGGCCAGCGTCGTTCGGTGCACCGCTACAACCACAGCAGCGCCTACGTCGACCTGGTGCTGCGCGTGATGGCCGGCTACCTCCGAGTCGGCCCGGGCTACACCGGTGTCGTGGGCGCGCTCGCCGGCCCGGGCTACACCGGCTTCGAGCTGCCTCCCGTCGACACCGGCACCGCCCACATCGATGCCGAGCCGGTGCCCGGGCACCCGACACCGACCTTCGAAGTGATGCCCAGCGACGGCCCGACCTCCACCTCGACACCTACCGCGACCGCGACCGCGACGCAGACCCCGAGCGCGACACCCACCACGCAGCCGACCCCGACGTCCGTCGTCCCGCCCACGGAGGCTCCGACCAGCGTGCCGACCAGCGATGGGACGCCGACCGAGACGCCCACGACGGCCACTCCGACCGAGACGCCCACGGTGACCCCGACGGATCCCACCGAGTCGCCGACCGTGACACCCACCGAGACGCCCACGCCCACCGCCACCGCCACGCCCACCGCCACGCCCACTGCCACCGCCACGCCCACCGAGACCATCGAGGCGACCCCGACGGTAGCGCCGACCAACGACGCGGACGACGATCCGACCGGCGACGTGCCCCCGGAGCTCCTCAGGGCGTGGGACACCTGCCTGCTTGACGGCGTCGACCCGACCGACGTCATCACGATGACCGCTTGCCTGGTCGCGGCGACGGGCCTGCCTGCCGACGACCCCGGCATCGTCCTGCTGCTGCTGAACCCGCCCGTCACGCCGCCGGCCGCAACCCAGACGCCACAGCCCCGCTCACGTCGTCGACGCTGAACCTCGCTGGTCAGCCGCCCAACATCACGCCGACGGCGCCCCGGGCAAAGCCGGGGAACACGGCCGCCGGGCTCGCGCCGAAGCGACTGACCACCACCTCGGACAGCACGCTGCGGTAGTCGGTGGTGACGAGGAGGTCGCCGTCCAGGGTGTTGCTGAGCCCCGGCCAGTTCCCGTAGTAGGTGCCGCCCTTCACGCCCGCGCCGGCCAGGAACATCACGTTGCCGTAGCCGTGGTCGGTTCCACCGCTGGCGTTCTCCTGCACGCGCCGGCCGAACTCGCTGATCGTGACGACGGTGACCTTGTCGGCCCACGGGCCGAGGTCGGTGAGGAACGCAGCCAGCGAATCGGCCAGGCCGGTGGCGTTCTGCGCGAGGAGTCCGCCACCCACGTTGCCCATGTCGGTGTGGTGGTCCCAGTCGCCCTGGTCGACGGTGAGGACCGCGACCCCGACGTCGCTCTTGACGACGCGTGAGACCTCCCTCAGCGCCCGGCCGAGGTCGTTGCCGGGGTACTCGGCGCCCTCGGCGGGCTCGTCGGGGCTGTCCTTGACCGTCTGGAACGACGCGAGGGCCCCGAAGGTCGACTTCATCGAGCGGCCGAGGGTCGAGGTGTTGCCGTCCCAGAGCGTGTGCAGCGAGCTCATCCGGCGGAAGCCCGACTCGCCGGCGTCGTCGCCGGCCACGCCGAGGCCGTTCACGCTGCTGGCCGACATCACCGGTTGCGCGCCGTAGAGCGAGGCGGGGGCGACCCCGGACCCCATGGCCAGCCCTTGGAGGGGGTTGGCGTCGGCGTCCGTGCCGACGAGCCGGTTGAGCCATCCCGAACGGACCGACGACCCGGGGTTGGCGTCCTCGACCTCCTCCATGGCGGCGAAGTGCGAGCGGTTGGGCGCGGGCAGGCCCGTGGCGTGCACAGCCGCCACCTTGCCGGCGGTCCAGAACGGCAGCAGCGGCTCGAACGCCGGGTGCAGGCCGAACATGCCGTCCTTGGCCAGCAGCACGTCGGAGGCGATCGCGATGTTGGGCCGGGCGGCGTAGTACGCGGGGTCCGCGTGCGGGACGACCAGCGACAACCCGTCGCAGGCCCCGCGGAGCGAGACCACGACGAGGACCGCCGGAGCGGGCGCGGCGGACGCCGGGGACGCGGTGACGACGGCGGTGCCGAACACGGTGGTGGAGGCGCCGAAGGCCAACGCGCCCTTCAGCAGGCCGCGGCGACTCATCGCGGCGTACTCGGGGCAGCAGTCTGTCTCGTTCATGTCGGGGTCACCTGCTCATGAATTCGGGGGAGTCGAGGAACGTCGTGAGCAGGCGGCCCATGCCCCACTCGACGAGCTCGTGCTCGGGGTCGATGATCTCGCTGGGCTTGATCCCGGTCGCCTGGCGGCAGGCCTTCTGCATGCGGTCGCTGGCGGGGACGTGCAGCAGGGAGCGGGACAGGTGGTCGACGAGGTCGTGGAACCTGACGCGCACCTTCGGCAGCCAGTCCTTGCCCTCCGGGCGGTGCACGCCCTTGGTGGGCCACCACCCGTTGCTGACGGTGAAGTGCACGCTCATCGACGACATCAGCCGGCCCGGGGTCGACCAGCTCGCGTTGTCGATCGGCTGGCCGTCGGGTCGCGGCCACGACAACGGGTAGATGCCGATGCTGCCGGCCTGCCAGAGGAGCGCGTTGACGGCGGAGTCGTCGGCGTGTGGCTCGTCCATCCGGATGCCGAGCAGCCGGTACGTGGCCACGATGTCCTCACCGGGGTCGCGCACCTTGAGCCCCTCCGCGCGCTGGAACTCCCGCGACCGCACGAGCGCGCGGAGCACGGGGGCGATCTCGGTGTCGTTCTTCAGGTACACCTTCGCCAGCCGCGCGACCAGCCCGGCGGACGGCTCGTCGCGGACGAACTTGACGGCGAGCTTCTGCGCGATGCGGCGGGCCGTGTCCGGGTGGTGGGCGAGGTACTCGAGGTAGCGGCGGGTGAGGTCCTGGCCGTCCTTCTTCTTGTTGGAGTCCTTGAACCCCATCACCTTGACGGTCCCGCGCCAGTGCTCCTCGGGGTTGTAGAGGGCCTGCCAGGTCTCCCACATGTCGACGGTGTAGCCCGTGAGGATGCGGGCCGAGGCCTTGACGTGGTCCTCGGTGAAGTTCCCCTCGCCGACGGTGTGGCACTCCAGCAGCTCGCGGCCGAGGTTCTCGTTGGGGTGTCGCTTGGTCGAGGTGGCCTGGTCGAGGTAGATCAGCATCGCGGGGTGCGTGATGGCGCCGGTGAGCAGGTCGGAGAACTTGCCGAGCGCGTGCTCGCGGATCAGGTCGCCGTACGCCGCCCGATAGGTGAACTGTGCGTCGCCGTTGACGGGGACGTTGAGGTGGTTCTCCCAGAACTCGGTCATCATCTCGAGCACCGGCCGGTTGGTGCGGATCCGTCGCTGCAGTGCCCGCCGCTGGTAGTTCTCCATCACCTCCCAGCCGCCCTGGACCTGGCCGATCTGCCGCTGCCACAGCTTGGCGGGGGAGTAGTGGAGCTCGGGCCACCAGCCGTCGACCTTCGCGGCTTCCTTGTCGGACACGCTGCGCGGCTTGAGCTGCCCCTCGAACCACTCCCGCGCCCCGCCGGCCTTGCGGACGTCGCGCGCCAGCGTGGGCGTCAGGCCGTAGGAGAAGCGGTTGACCAGGTGGCGGTCGGGACGGGAGAGCAACGGCGGACCGTCGTGCTTGCCGTTGCCCGCGGCGTACGACGGTGCGGCGCCGACGAGGGCGGGCACGGTGCCGGCCGCGCCGGCGAGGGCACCGCCGAGGACCAGGCGTCGGCTGGGCGAATGGGTCATGGAGGCTCCGGGGAGGGGGGTCCGCGCGGGGGTCGCGGTAGAGGGAGCACCATCGTAGGGGTCACGGAACCGCGATGGGGAGGCTTGTGCCAGCCCGTGAAGACCGCCGCCGGTGGATGCGGCACCGGGCACTAGAGTGACGACGACCTCTCCGCCGACCGAAGGACTCGCGAGCCGCACATGGACGGCCCTCGACATAGGACACGTCGTCGCTGCCGGGAGGCCCTTCGATGACCGCGTGGCTCCTCCTCGCGTTGGCCCTCCTCCTCATCGCCCTGTGCGGGCTGTTCGTGGCCGCCGAGTTCTCCTTCGTCACGGTCGACCGGTCGCGGGTCGAACAGGCCGCCGCCGAGGGTGACGCCGGCGCGAAGGGCGTGCTGACGGCGCTGCGTTCGCTGTCGACCCAGCTGTCGGGCGCCCAGGTCGGCATCACCGTGACCAACCTGGCGATCGGCTTCCTCGCCGAACCCGCGATCGCCGACCTCATCTCGCCGCCGCTGGAGGCGCTCGGCGTGCCCGAGGGGGTCATCCACCCGCTCGCCCTGGGGCTGGGCCTGGCGATCGGGACCGGGCTGACGATGGTCTTCGGCGAGCTGGTGCCCAAGAACCTGGCCATCGCCAGGCCGATGGAGGTCGCCCGGGCGACCCAGCGCTTCCAGCGCACGTTCACCACCGCGATGACCTACCCGATCCGCCTGCTCAACGGGTCGGCCAACGCGATCGTCCGGGCGCTCGGCATGGAGCCGCAGGAGGAGCTCCGGTCGGCCCGCTCGTCCACCGAGCTGGCGTCGCTCATCGCGCGCTCCGCCGACCACGGCACCCTCGACGCCGACACCGCCGAGCTGATGGAGCGGTCGGTGGAGTTCGGCTCCCGCACGGCCGGGGAGATCATGACGCCGCGGGTGCGCACCCAGAGCCTCGAGGTCAACGACCGCGCCGCTGACGTCATCGCGGCGGCCCGCGAGTCGGGCCACTCCCGCTTCCCGGTGCTCGACCAGGACGAAAACGTCGTCGGCACCGTTCACGTCAAGCACGCGGTCGCGCTGCCCCCGTCGGAGCGCCCGACCACCCGGGTCAAGCACCTGATGGTCAAGCCGATAGTGGTGCCCGACTCGCTGCGGCTCGACCCGCTGCTCGGGCTGCTGCGCAAGGACGGGTTCCAGATGGCCGTGGTCCTCGACGAGTACGGCGGCGTGGCCGGCATCGTCACGCTCGAGGACGTCGTGGAGGAGATCGTCGGCGACATCTCCGACGAGCACGACGACCGCGGCCAGGACGCCGGGCAGCTGCGCGACGGGTCCTGGACGTTGTCGGGACTGCTGCGTCCCGACGAGGTGGCCGACCTGACCGGCATCCAGCTGCCCGACCACGAGGACTACGACACCATCGCCGGCCTGGTGATGCGGACCCTCGGCCGCGTGCCCGAGATCGGCGACGTGGCCGAGGTCTGGGTGGTCGACCGCAGCGACCCCGCCGGTGACCGCCGGCAGCTGGCCGTCCTGACGGTCACCCACATGGAGGCGCTGCGCATCGACCGCGTCGCCCTCCGCGTGCTGACCGGCGAGGGTGGTGAGGGCTGATGAACAGCGCCACCGGCATCCTGCTCGCGCTCGTGCTGCTCCTCGGCAACGCCTTCTTCGTCGCCGCCGAGTTCGCCCTGGTCTCCGCGCGCCGCAGCCAGATCGAGCCCCGGGCGGTCGCCGGCAACCGGTTCGCCCGCACCACCTTGCTGGCCATGGAGAACATGTCGGAGGTGATCGCCGTCAACCAGCTCGGCATCACCGTCTGCTCCCTGCTGCTCGGCGCGGTCGCAGAGCCGACCATCGCCCACCTCATCGAGCCGGTGCTCGACACCGCGCAGGTGCCCGAGGGGCTGCTGCACCCCATCGCGTTCACGGTCGGGCTGGCGATCGTGGTCTACCTGCACGTGGTGCTGGGCGAGATGATCCCCAAGAACATCGCGCTGGCCGGCCCCGACCGCGCGGCCCTGGTGCTGGGGACGCCGGTGTGGGCCTTCGTCACCGTGCTGCGCCCGGTGATCAGGGTCATCAACGCCGTGGCGTCACAGATCCTCCGGCTGGCCGGGGTGAAGCTGATGGACGAGGTGAGCTCGACCTACACGCGCGAGGAGGTCGCCGCTCTCGTCGAGGAGTCTCGCGGCGAGGGCCTGCTGCGTGAGGACGAGTACGACCGGCTCGCCGGTGCGCTGGGCTTCACCGAGCGCACCGTGGCCGCCGTCTTGATGCCGCCCGACGAGCTGACCACGGTGTCCCGGGATGCCACCGTCGCCCAGGTCGAGGACGTGTGTGCCGCCACCGGCTTCAGCCGGTTCCCCGTCAGGGGCGACGAGGGCAGCCTGATCGGCTACCTCCACATCAAGGACGTCCTCGAGCCTGACGAGGAACGCCGGCAGCGGGTCATCGAGCAGAGCTGGATCCGCCCCTTCGCGCCTGTCCGCGCAAGCGACTCGCTGCACGACGCGCTGGAGATCCTCCAGCGCAGGGGTGCCCACCTCGGGAGCGTCCGCGACGACGAGGGCCGCTTCGCCGGCCTCGTGACGCTCGAGGACGTCATCGAGGAGCTGGTCGGCGAGATCCGCGACGCCGCCCACCTCGACGAGTCCTGACTCTGGCGGCTGCGGCGGATAGGGTGGAAGGTGTCGGGGATGGCGTCAGCCTGCCCGACCACGCGCACCCACCAGACCACGGAGATGCAGGCGACAGTGGAGGACGAACCGACACGCACGCTGGGTGTCTGGACCGTGCCGAACCTCGTCAGCATGATCCGTCTGGCGGGCGTCCCGGTGTTCCTGTGGCTCGTGCTCGGACCCGAGGCCGACGGCTGGGCGCTGGTGCTGCTGATGTTCTCGGGCGTCACCGACTACCTCGACGGCTACCTCGCCCGCAAGCTCAACCAGACCTCTCAGCTCGGCCAGATCCTCGATCCCGTCGCCGACCGCCTCTACATCCTCGCGGTGGTCGTCGGGCTGGCCATGCGCGACATCATCCCGTGGTGGGTGGCCATCATCCTGCCCCTGCGCGACCTGCTCCTGTGGGGGCTGGTGCCCGTGCTGCGCACGCGCGGTTACAGCGCGCTGCCGGTGCACTTCCTCGGCAAGGCAGCGACCTTCAACCTGCTCTACGCCTTCCCGTTGCTGCTGCTGGGCGATGGCGACGGCGTCGTCGCCACGCTGGCCAAGGTCTTCGGCTGGGCGTTCGCGTGGTGGGGCATCGGGCTCTACTGGTGGGCCGGCATCCTCTACGCCTACCAGGTCGCCAAGCTGATGCGCACGACCGAGCGATGGTCGCCCAGCCCGATGGGCGGCGAGGTGGGTGGCGATGCGTAGCCAGACGACCGCTCGGTCCCGCCCCGATGCGTCCGAGCCGCTTCCCGAAGAGGTGGTGATGCCGCTGCTTGATCGCATCGTGCGGCAGTCCCTCGACGAGGACTACGAGGTGGTGGCCCGCCGCAAGAGTGCCGAGCGGGCGGCGCGGCCTCGCGGCCGAGGGCCCTCCGGCCGCCCTCGTCGGGTGGCCGCCGCGGTGATCGCGGTCTTCGGGCTTCTGGTGACCGTGGCGGCCGTGCAGACCGCGCGCAACGCTCCCGAGGCAAGCGCGGGCCGGGCCAACCTGATCTCACAGATCCAGGACCGGCGCACCAACGTGGCCCGACTCCAGGCACGCCTCGACCGGCTCCGCACGTCCAACACCGACCTGCGGGCGACGCTGGCCACCACCACCACGGAGCAGCAACAGCTCGCGGCACGAATCGAGCGGTTGGAGGTGGGCACCGGGTTCACCGCCGTCACCGGTCCCGGCGTACGCATCACCGTCGACGACGCCCCCGGCGGCGACGTCACCCAGGTGGTCCGCGACTCCGACCTGGCGATCCTGGTCGACGGGCTCTGGAACGCCGGCGCGGAGGCGATCTCGGTCAACGGCAAGCGGCTGACGGCGTTGACCGCCTTCCGCAACGTGGGGCCGGCGATCCACATCAACATCACGCCGCTCGTGCCGCCCTACACGATCCTGGTGATCGGCAACCCGCAGACCCTGGCCGCCAACCTGCTCGACAGCACCCACGGCCAGGAGTGGTACGCGCTCAAGGACAGCCTGGGCTTCGACTACCAGATCGAGCAGGCCGACTCGCTCTCGCTGCCGGCCGCCCGGTTGCGCAGGCTCCGCTCGGTTCGCGAGCTCGTCGACGACGCGGACGTGACAAGGCCTGGGCAAGAGTCTTCAGAGGGGGCGGTTGCGCCATGATCGCGCCATGATCGCGGCCCTCGGACTGCTCATCGGCATCGTGCTGGGCCTCCTCTTCCAGCCCGACGTGCCGGCCAGCCTCGAGCCCTACCTGCCCATCGCCGTCGTCGCCGCCCTCGACGCCGTCTTCGGCGGGCTGCGCGCCTACCTCGACGGCATCTTCGACGACAAGGTCTTCGTCGTCTCCTTCTTCAGCAACGTCGTCATCGCGGCCGCGATCGTCTACCTCGGCGACCAGCTCGGCGTGGGCGGCCAGCTCTCGACCGGAGTCATCGTCGTGCTCGGCATCCGGATCTTCTCCAACGTCGCCGCCATCCGAAGACACCTGTTCCATGCCTGAGACGACCTCCCCACTTCCCGAGGAGCGCGGCCGCCAGCGGCTGCGCCAGGCGCTGCTGCACCCGGGCCGCCGGCAGCTGGTGGTGGCGGTGCTGCTGGCCGTGGTCGGCTTCGCGGCCGTGGTCCAGGTCCGCACCAACGACATCGACGACAGCTACTCCTCGCTGCGCGAGCAGGACCTCATCGACGTGCTCTCCGGCCTGGCCGGCACCTCGCAGCGGGCACGCTCCGAGATCGACCGGCTCGAGCAGACCAAGCGGGAGCTCCAGTCCGACTCCCGCCAGCAGGGCGCCGCTCTGGCGCAGGCCCAGACACAGGCCGACACGCTCAACATCCTGGCCGGCCTGGTGCCCGTCACGGGCCCGGGCATCCGCGTCACCATCACCGAGCAGACAGGCCCGGTCGACATCGACTCCGTCCTGGACACCATCGAGGAGCTGAGGTCAGCCGGCGCCGAGGCCATGCAGTTCAACGGCGAGGTGCGCGTGGTGGCCCAGAGCGCTCTCGAGGACGCCGTGGGTGGGTTCTCGGTCGACGGGCAGCTGCTCACCTCGCCCTACGTCATCGACGTGATCGGTGACCCGCACACGCTGCACGGGGCGCTGGTGTTCAACCAGGGTCCGTCCTTCCAGCTGCGCGACGACGGGGCCGACGTCCAGATCGACGAGCTGGAGTCGATCGACATCGAGTCGGTGCGCGAACCCGTCCCGCCGGAGTTCGCCGAAGCCGAGTAGGTTCGTCCAGACCGTCCCCCGAGATGAGGAGTCCGCGGTGTATCCCGACGATCTGAAGTACACCACCGAGCACGAGTGGGTGCGCAGCCCAGGCGAGACCGAGGGCTCGGTGCGCGTCGGCATCACCCACTACGCCCAAGACGCGCTCGGCGACATCGTCTACGTCTCGCTGCCCGAGGTGGGCGAGGAGCTGGCCGCCGGCAGCACCTGCGGCGAGCTCGAGTCCACCAAGTCGGTCAGCGATCTCTACGCCCCGGTCTCCGGCACGGTCGTCGCCCGCAACGAGGCGCTCGACGCGACTCCCGAGCTGGTCAACAACGACCCGTACGGCGGCGGCTGGCTCTTCGATGTCACCGTCAGCGACGCCAGCTCGCTCGACGCGCTGCTGGACTCCGCGGCGTACCAGGCGACGCTCGAGGGCTGACCCCCGAGCGCCGCACGCCGTCAGGCGCCGTTGCGCCTGTCGACGATCCTCTGGATCGGGAACGGAGGGTGCTGCTCCCGGTCGGGAGCCCTCGGACGCAAGTGCATCCGACAACGCGCCGTGGTCGTGTTGATCGACCTCGCTCGGCTGGTAGGTTCGGAGCAACCGTCACCCTCAGCCCAGCGTTGAGGGTCTGCCGTTTCCCGCCCGTCGACCGAGGAGCGCCGATGCCGTTCTGCACCTCCTGTGGCAAGCAGAATCCCGCCGAGTCGCGCTTCTGCTCCAACTGCGGGACCCGGCTGCAACCCGCCGACGGGGCGGAGAGTCCCGGAGTGGACGAGACCACGGCAACGATCAACATCGGCACCCCGGAGAAGGTCGACACCTCCGACCGCCAGCTCAACGCGGTCGACGCGGCGGCGGTCGACGCACTGCCCGCGGGGCACGCGATGCTGGTGGTGCAGAAGGGTCCCAGCGCCGGCAGCCGTTTCCTCCTCGACAAGGACGAGACCACCGCCGGGCGGCACAACGACAGCGAGATCTTCCTCGACGACGTGACCGTCTCGAGGCGGCACGCGGTGTTCGTCCGCGAGGGTGACGAGTTCAGCGTCAGCGACGCGGGCAGCCTCAACGGCACCTACGTCAACCGCGACCGCATCGACAAGGTGATGCTGAAGGACTCCGACGAGGTGCAGATCGGCAAGTACCGCCTGGTCTTCTTCTCCGGGCACGGCGGGTGACCGAGCGGCCCATGGAGACGTCGGGGGCGCCAACCGGCTACACCGGCCACAGCCGGATGAACATCGGGCAGGTGCTCGACCACCTGCGCCCCGACTACCCGGGCGTGACGATCCCCAAGATCCGCTTCCTCGAGGACAAGGGCCTGATCAAGCCCGAGCGCACGGCATCCGGCTACCGCAAGTTCTCCCACGAGGACGTCGAGCGGTTGCGCTACGTGCTGCGGATGCAGCGCGACCACTACCTGCCGCTGAAGGTGATCGGCGAGCACCTCGACGCCATCGACCGCGGCCTCGAGCCGCCGCCTCTCGAGCCGGTGGTCCCTACGGTTCCCCAGGTCGCGCTGACGGCCGACGGGCTGCCCAGCCCTGCGTCGTTCGCCCGGCGCGACAACCTCCGGCTCTCGCGCAAGGAGCTGCTCAAGATCGCCGAGATCTCCGAGGAGCTGCTCGACCAGCTCGAGCAGTACGGCCTGATCACCCAACGCCGCGGCACCGGCCACTACGACAGCGACGCGCTGGTCATCGCCCGGACGGCGCGCGAGCTGGCCGACTACGGCTTCGAGCCGCGGCACCTGCGGGCGTTCAAGACCTCCGCCGACCGCGAGGTCGGGCTCGTCGAGCAGGTGGTGGCTCCCCACCGCAGCGGCCGCGACGCCGCGGCCAAGGCCCGGGCAGAGGACGCCGTCAGCGAGATCGCCGCGCTCTCCGTGCGGCTGCACGCGACCCTCGTCAAGACCGGCCTGCGCTCCACCTGATCCCGCTGCCGCCGCCTCGCAGGGACGTCAGGAGTCGGGGGTAGGGTTGAAGCGTGCGCGAGGTCGATGTCATGGGAGTACGGGTTGAGATGCCCACCAACCAGCCGATCGTGCTGCTGCGCGAGGTGACGGGGGAGCGCTACCTGCCGATCTGGATCGGCGCCGTCGAGGCGACGGCGATCGCCTTCGCCCAGCAGGGCGTCGTACCACCGCGGCCGCTGACCCACGACCTGATGAAGGACGTGCTCGACGCGATGGGCCAAGAGCTCGCCGAGGTGCAGATCACCGAGATGCGAGACGGCGTGTTCTACGCCAACCTCGTGTTCGGCTCCGGGGTCGAGGTCGGCGCTCGTCCGTCGGACTCCATCGCCCTGGCCCTGCGCACCGGCAGCCGGATCATGTGCTCCGAAGAGGTCCTCGACGAAGTCGGCCTGGCCGTGCCGGCCGAGCAGGAGGACGAGGTCGAGAGGTTCCGCGAGTTCCTCGACCACGTCACGCCCGAGGACTTCGAGGCCCACTGAGCGGCAAAGACTGAACCTCAAGTGGAGGTTGAGGGTTGCGACACGCCGACGCAGTCTTTGACCACCCTGGGGTAGAGCCTTACCTTGAAGTGTCTCTGGTGTAACTCCACTGCTGTGGTTGTCCCCGGCTTCGTCGGGTCCGATCCGCATCTTCCCGGGAGCTTGCACACCACGGAGTCCCTGACGGAAGACTGTGATGACATGGTGATGACACGGTGAACGAGTTCGAGCCGCAGACCAAGACCGACGCCGACGCCGCCCTGGCGGCCCAGTCGGCCGACGAGCAGGGCCTGCTCTTCACCGACGATGTCTCGACCCACCCCAACGACCTGGGCTATCGCGGTCCGACCGCCTGCAACGCCGCCGGGATCACCTACCGGCAGCTCGACTACTGGGCCCGCACCGGGCTGGTGGAGCCCACCGTGCGCGGCGCGAGCGGTTCCGGCTCCCAACGGCTCTACTCCTTCCGCGACATCTTGATCCTCAAGGTGATCAAGCGACTGCTCGACGCCGGCATCTCGCTGCAGCAGATCCGCACCGCCGTGCAGCACCTCCACGAGCGCGGCACCGACGACCTGACGCGCGTGACGTTGATGAGCGACGGCGCCTCTGTCTACGAGTGCACCAGCAACGACGAGGTCATCGACCTGCTCCAGGGCGGCCAGGGCGTCTTCGGCATCGCTATCGGCGGCGTCTGGCGCGAGATCGAGGGCACCCTCGCCGAGCTGCCCAGCGAGCGCGCCGCAGAAGACACCGAAACCATCCTGGCCAGCGACGAGCTCGCTGCCCGCCGGGCCCGCCGCATCGGCTGAGCCACCGGCCAGGGCGGGCCGTTTGGTCTGTCTTTGGTAGGTTGGGGACCGCTGACGATCCCGTGCGGGAGAGTCTTCGCCGGCGCGTTCGGTAGTCGAGGGCCGCTGGAAACGAAGCGCCGAAGGGGCAATTCCTCCCCGGAACCTCTCAGGCGCCCGGACCGCACGGAACAGGCAACTCTGGAGGCCGCAGCCTGGCCGACAGAGGGGGAGGCACCCGATCCGCTACGGATATCCCAGAGCGTTCAGGAGCCACCCAAGTGTCCGACCACCCCAGCCTCTCCGAGCTTGACGGCCACACGCCGTTCGCCGACCGTCACATCGGGCTGCGCCCCGACGACATCGCCACCATGCTGTCGCGCGTCGGCTACGACTCGCTCGACGACCTGATGGCCGCCGCGGTGCCGGGGGCGATCAGGTCGGAGCGCCTCGACCTGCCGGCCCCGGTCTCCGAGCAGGCCGCGGCCGCCGAGCTGCGGGCCCTGGCGGCCGGCAACCGGCTGGCCGAGACGATGATCGGCCTCGGCTACCACGGCACCATCACCCCACCGGTGATCCGGCGCAACGTGCTCGAGGACCCCAGCTGGTACACCGCCTACACGCCCTACCAGCCCGAGATCTCGCAGGGCCGCCTCGAGGCGCTGCTCAACTTCCAGACGGTCGTCGGCGACCTCACCGGGCTGCCGACGGCCAACGCGTCCCTGCTCGACGAGGCCACCGCCGCGGCCGAGGCGATGACGCTCGTCCGTCGCGGCAACCGGAAGGCGTCCGGCCCCTTCGTCGTCGATGCCGACACGCTGCCGCAGACGATCGGCGTGGTCCGCACCCGGGCCGAGGCGATGGGCATCGAGGTCGTGGTCGCCGACCTGACCGACGGGCTCCCCGACGGCGAGCTGTCCGGCCTGCTGGTGGCCTACCCGGGCGCATCCGGGCGCGTGGTGGACCCGCGCCCGCTGATCGATGCGGCCCACGAGCGCGATGCCCTGGTCGTGGTGACCTCCGACCTGCTGGCGCTGACGCTGCTGGAGGCGCCCGGGGAGCTCGGGGCCGACATCGTGGTCGGGTCGTCCCAGCGCTTCGGGGTGCCGTTGTTCTACGGCGGCCCGCACGCCGGCTTCATGTCGGTGGCCCAGGGCCTGGAGCGGCACCTGCCGGGTCGGCTCGTCGGCGTCTCCGTCGACGTCGAGGGTCGCCCCGCCTACCGGCTGGCCCTGCAGACCCGCGAGCAGCACATCCGCCGCGACAAGGCGACCTCCAACATCTGCACCGCGCAGGTGCTGCTCGCCGTGGTCGCCTCCATGTACGCCGTCTACCACGGCCCCGAGGGGCTGAAGGCGATCGCGACCCGCACCCACCGCTGCGCCGCGGTGCTGGCCGAGGCGCTGCGCGCCGGCGGTATCGAGGTCGAGCACGGCGCCTTCTTCGACACCCTGAGCGTGCTCGTCCCGGGCCGGGCCGAGCAGGTCGTCGCGTCGGCCCGCTCGCTCGGGCTGCACCTGCGGCTGGTCGACGCCGACCGGGTCGGCCTGTCCACCTCCGAGACCACCACCCGCTCGACCGTGACCAGCGTGCTGCGGGCCTTCGGTGTGACCGCCGACCTCGACGCCATCGACGTCGCCACCGCTGACGGCGTGCCCGACGGGCTGCGCCGCGAGACGCCGTACCTCACGCACGAGGTCTTCTCGGCCCATCGCAGCGAGACCCAGATGCTGCGCTACCTGCGCCGGCTATCCGCGCGCGACTACGCGCTCGACCGCGGCATGATCCCGCTCGGCTCCTGCACGATGAAGCTGAACGCCACGACCGAGATGGAACCGGTCTCGTTGCCAGGCTTCGCCGACCTGCACCCGTTCGCGCCCGCCGAGGACTCGGCCGGCTACCGCACGTTGATCGGCGACCTCGAGTCCTGGCTGGCCGAGGTGACCGGCTATGACCGGGTCTCGATCCAGCCCAACGCGGGCTCACAGGGCGAGCTGGCCGGACTACTGGCCATCCGCGGCTATCACCGCGCCAACGGCGACGACGGCCGCAACGTCTGCCTGATCCCATCGTCGGCCCACGGCACCAATGCCGCCTCGGCCGTGATGGCGGGGATGAAGGTCGTGGTCGTGAAGGCCGCCGACGACGGCTCCATCGACCTCGACGACCTGCGCACGCACTGCGAGGCGCACGCCGACGACCTGGCGGCGATCATGGTGACCTACCCGTCGACCCACGGCGTCTACGAGGACACCATCACCGAGCTGTGCCAGATCGTGCACGACGCCGGCGGCCAGGTCTACGTCGACGGCGCCAACCTCAACGCACTGCTCGGCTACGCCCGGCCAGGCGAGTTCGGTGGCGACGTCTCGCACCTCAACCTGCACAAGACGTTCTGCATCCCACACGGTGGCGGCGGCCCGGGCGTCGGCCCGGTCGGCGTGCGCGCGCACCTCGCGCCCTACCTGCCCTCGCACCCGATGCACCCCGACACCGAGAAGCGCGAGGGCATCGGCCCGATCAGCGCGGCGCCGTACGGCTCGGCGGGCATCCTGCCGATCTCGTGGGCCTACGTCCGGCTGATGGGCGCCGAAGGGCTAACGAGGGCCACGGCCTCGGCGGTGCTGGCCGCCAACTACGTCGCGGCGCGGCTGGACGAGCACTTCCCGGTGCTCTACCGCGGCCACGGCGACCTGGTCGCACACGAGTGCATCCTTGACCTCCGCGGCATCACCAAGGCGACCGGCGTGAGCGTCGACGACGTGGCCAAGCGGCTGGTCGACTACGGCTTCCACGCGCCGACGATGTCCTTCCCCGTGGCGGGCACCCTGATGGTCGAGCCCACCGAGTCGGAGGACCTCGGCGAGATCGACCGGTTCTGCGACGCGATGGTGGCGATCAAGGCCGAGATCGACCGGGTGGCGTCGGGGGAGTGGAGCGCCGAGGACTCACCACTGCGCGCCGCGCCGCACACCGCTCGTGCGCTGGTCGACAAGTGGGAGCGGCCTTACGAGCGCGACCTGGGCGTCTTCCCCGCGGGCGTCGACCCCGACAAGTACTGGCCACCCGTCGCGCGCATCGACCAGGCGTACGGCGACCGCAACCTGGTCTGCTCGTGCCCGCCGCCGGAGGCGTTCGCAGAGTGACCGAGCGCGACACCCGGCTGGCCCGGCTCCAGGGACAGGGCCGGCTGCCCTCGGTGGTGGCCGGCGTGCTCGAGGACGGCGCGCTGACCTGGGTCGGCGGGGCGGGTGATGTGCCGGGCGTCGGGCCGCATGAGTGGGCCGACGTGCAGTACCGGATCGGCTCGATCACCAAGACTCTGGTGGCCGTCGCCGTGATGCGGGCCCGGGACGATGGGCTGCTGTCGCTCGAGGACCCCATCGGCCGCTTCGTCCCTGAGACGGGGTACGCCGACGCGACGGTGCGGTCGCTGCTCGCCCACGTGTCGGGCATGCAGAGCGAGCCCGTCGGGTCGTGGTGGGAGCGCTCCCCGGGAGTGCCGGTCGACGCGCTGCTCGCCGCCAACGACGGCTCCGCTGCGGTGGCCGGCCCGGGGGAGTACTACCACTACAGCAACCTCGGCTACGCGATGCTCGGCGAAGCGGTGTCGCGACTACGAGGAGCTCCGTGGTGGGAGGTCGTGGCAGCCGAGATGCTCGAGCCGCTCGCGATGAGCCGCACGACCTATCACCCCACTGCTCCGCACGCCCAGGGCCACAGCGTCGACCACTTCACCGAGGTGCTGGTCGACGAGCCGCATCAGGACACTCAGGGCATGGCTCCTGCCGGTCAGGTCTGGAGCACGGTCACCGACCTCGCCCGGTGGGCAGACTTCCTGGCTACCGGCCACCCCGACGTGCTGGCGCCCGAAACCTTGGCGGAGATGGCCCAGGAGCAGCCGCCGGACCCCGGCTACGGCCTGGGCCTGAGGCTGCTCGACATCGACGGTCGGCGGCTGGTCGGTCACACCGGCTCGATGCCGGGCTTCCTGGCCAGCCTGTTCGTGGACCGGGGCACCCGCACCGGCAGCGTGGTGCTGGCCAACGCGACCGCGGGACTGGCCGCCGAGGCAGTGCCAGGAGTGCTGCTCGGCGACCAGGTGCCGCCTGAGACCGAGCCGTGGCGGCCCAGTGTCGGCGTACCCGAGATCGTTGCCGGCGTGCCGGGCCTGTGGTTCTGGGGCAACACCGCCCTCGAGCTGCGGTGGCACCACGACCGGCTGCGACTGCACCAGCTCGGCGCGGTCGACAAGGCCTACGAGTTCGAGGTGCGGGGCGACCGGATCGTCGGCACCGAGGGCTACCACCGCGGCGAGTCGCTGGCCGTGCACCGCCGCGACGACGGCAGCGTGAGCCACCTCGAGTGCGCGACGTTCGTCTACACGCGGGTGCCCTACGACCCCGACGTCGAGATCCCCGGCGGGCACCCCTGAGCGGTCAGCCTCGGAGACGGACCGTGGATCCCGTCCGCGCCTTGGTGACGACCAGCTGAGTGGGGATCCGGTCACGCATCTCGGCCACATGGCTGACCACGCCGACCACCCGACCGCCGTCGCGCAGCGAGTCGAGGGTGTCCATCACGTCGTCGAGGGTGTCGGCGTCGAGCGATCCGAAGCCCTCGTCGACGAACAGCGTGTCGAGTGCGGCGCCACCGACCTCGAAGGTGATCACATCGGCCAGGCCCAGCGCGAGCGCGAGCGAGACCACGAACGTCTCGCCACCGGACAACGTGGCCGGGTCGCGGGTCTCGCCGGACCAGTCGTCGCGCACCAGCAGGCTCAGGCCGCCCCGCCGTTCGCCCGTGCCGCGTCGGCCCGTGTGCTCCAGGGAGTATCGCTGGTCGCTCATCGTGGCCAGCCGGGCGTTGGCGGCGTCGACGACCTGGGAGAGCCGGTAGCCCAGCACGTATGCCGACAGCCGCATCTGCAGCACGTTGTCGGGTGACTTGCCCTCGACGAACGCGGCCAGCCCGCTCACGAGTGCGAGCTCGGCCCGCACCGGCGCCCACGCGGCCAGGGCTGCCTCGAGCTCGGCGTGCAGGCCGGCCAGGCGTTCGGCGCGGGCCACCTCACGCTGCTGGGCGGTGCGCGCGGTGGCCAACGCATCGGCGGCCAGCCTGTGGGCACCGGCCATCGCGGCGAGATCGACCGGTTGGGCCGCGCCGGCCGCGGCGTAGACCGGGTCGTCGAGAACGGCGGTCAGCGCCGCCATCCGTCGGTGGTGGGTCTCGACGGCGAGGCGCAGCGACGCGATCGCATCATCGGCCTCGACGGCGGCGAGGGCGGCAGTCGCATCCGCGAACCCTGCTTCGCGGGCGCACTCTTCGAGAGCCCGCTCGGCATCGGTCAGGGACCGCCGCGCCGACTCCGCCGCCACCGCTGAGTCGCGGGAGGCGCCGAGGGCGGCGCCGACCGAGTCGAGGTGGTCGAGGAGGGAGGCCAGGTCGGGCTGGTCACCGAGTGCGTCGGCCAGCTCAATGGTGATCCGGTCCATTGACTCGGTGAGTGCCGCGAGCGTGGCGGTGAGCTCGGCCAGTCGGGCGGCGTGTCGCGAGCGCTCCTGGGTAGCCGCCAGCGCGGCGGCCTCGGCCCGCTCCACGGCCGACGTCAGCTCGTCGCGCCCGGCGGCGCGCGCCTCGGTCGCGACCGCCGCCTCGCGAGCGTCGGCCAGCGTCCGGGCCAGGAAGTCGGTGTCGTCGGTGCCGGCGGCCTGCTCGACGACCGCCGCTCGGGTGCTGAGGTCGCGGGCGTGCTCGGCCCGGGCCAGGCGCACCACCTCGGCGTCGGCGATGCGGCGCCGGAGCGTCTTCTCGTCGTGGGCGTCGGGCGCACCGGGGACCGCGGACGCCAGCTGCGGATGGTGCTCGGACCCGCAGACGGGACAGCTCCCGCCACCCACGGCAAGGCTGCTCGCGATCTCGGCGGCCATCCCGTCGAGCCGGGCCTGCTGCAGCGCCACCAGCTCCTCCTGGAGGCCCAGGCAGACGGCGACGGCCTCGTTGAGATCGAGCTGGGCGACGACCAGGTCGTTGCGGATCCGGTGGAGGCTGCGACCGGCCGCCAGCCGCGTCTCGGCGGCGCCGACGCCGCTGCGAGCCTCGGGCAGCAGGGCGGCCGCCGTGGCCGCAGCGTCGCGCCGCTCCCGCAGCTCGGCCAGCCGCGCGGGTGCCTCGTCGCACCGCGTCGTCACCGCAGTCAGCGCGAGCGCCACCTCGACTCTCTCGGCGCTGGCAACGGTGAGACGCGCGCTGACAGCGGTCCGCTCGGCCTCACGGGGCGCCAGCGCCCGAACCCGCGCGGCGTCTCGCACGGCAGCAGCGAGCATCGTGTCGACGCGATCGGGCTCGAGCTCGCCAACCTCGACGCCGGTCAGCCGGGTCACTGCGACGAGCTGGCGGTCGCGCCCTCGCACGGCATCGTCGTACGCCGTCCGGGCAGCGACCGCGGCCCGCCTGAGCGGCACGACGATGCGGGCTCTGAGCGCGTCGTCGACGCGAGACGCCTGCCTGGCGACATCGTCGGCGCGACTCAGGAGCAGGTCGTGTTCGGCGCGGGCGGCGGCGAAGCGGCGGCGGTGCTCCTCGGTGGTGCGGGCGGCTTCGAGGGCCGTGCGGGCGGCCTCCTCGGTCGCGACGGCCGCGGGCAGCGCGGTGCTGAGCCGGGTCGCGGTCAGCCGCGCGGTGTCGGCCAGGCCCTGGCTCCACGGGCCGTCCGGTGCCTCGGGCAGCGGCACTCCGGCGGTCTCGCTGATGCGGTGGAGCAGTGCGTCGGTCGAGTGCTCGTGGTCCTGGCTGAGGTGGTGCAGCGCCAGCCGTCGGTCGCGCAGCCAGCGCTCGACCTGTTCGAAGCGCTCGGTGCGGAAGAGCTGTTGGAGCAGCTGGTGCCGGTCCTCGGAGCTGGCGCGCAGGAACGCCTGGAAGCGCCCCTGGGGGAGCATCGCGACCTGGGTGAACTGGGTGAGGTTCATGCCGACCAGAGCGGTGACCAGGTGGCCGGTCTCCTCCAGCCGGGTAGACAGCGGCACCCAGGCACCGTCGACGCGCTCGCTGATCGTCACGGCTGCCTGCTGGGGGGTGGTGCCGGTGCCGCGCTTCTTGGGCCGGGCCCAGGCAGGGGAGCGGACGATGCGGAAGCGTCGGCCGGCGAGGGTCGCTTCGAGCATCACCCGCGGCACGGTGGTCGCGTCGGCCTGGTCGGAGCGCAGCCGCTTGGCGTCGTTGCGCTCGCCGGGCACGGCGCCGTAGAGGGCGAAGCAGACCGCGTCGAGGACACTCGTCTTGCCGGCTCCGGTGGCTCCGGAGAGCAGGAACAGCCCGGCCGTGCTGAGCGCGTCGAAGTCGACCGTGGCCGTCTCGGCGAAGGGCCCGAACGCCGTGACCTCGAGCCGGTGCAGCCTCATCAGGTGGACCCCGCCCCTGCGGTGGTCAGCATCGTGTCGACGTCGGGGTCGACACAGCAGGCGTCGGTGGCCTGGCGAAGCAGGGCGGCCTCGGCGTCGGTGGCGACCACGCCGCGCAGCTCGCGCACGAAGTCGAGCGCGATGTCGTGGTCGGACCTCGCGCCCGGCCGGGCGGTCGGCACGCCGGGAGCGTCGGGGCGATCGGGCTCGAAGGCGATGACGAGGGTGTGGGGGAACCGGGCGCGCAGCCGATCCATGGGCTGCGCCGGACGCACCTCGTCGGTGAGGGTGACCTGGACCCACGAGGCTTCGTGGCCGGCGAGCGTCGGGTCGCCCAGCAGCGACTCGAGCTCGCCGCGCAGCCGCGCGAGGGGCCGGGGGACGGGCGCCGCGACGAAGTCGGCGTGCACGACGCCGTCTGCCTCGAGGTCGACGAGCCAGGCGCCCTTGGTCTGGGCGTGCTCCGAGAAGGAGTAGGCCAGCGGCGACCCGCTGTAGCGCACCCGCTCGGTCAAGGTCTGCGGGCCGTGGAGATGGCCGAGCGCGACGTAGTCGACGCCGTCGAAGACGCCGACCGGCACCCGGGCCACCCCGCCGACGGTGATGTCGCGCTCGGACTCGCTCGGCGCGCCGCCGGCCACGAACGCATGGGCGAGGACCACCGACCGCGTCCCGCTCGCGCGTGCGGCGAGGTCGCGGCGTACGGCGGCCATCGCGGTCGCGAGGGCGGCCTCGTGGCTGCGGGTGGGCAGTGACCAGGGCTCGGCGAGTGCGTGCGGGTCGAGGAACGGCAGCCCGTAGATCGCTACCGGGCCGCGCGCGTCGTCGAGCAGCACGGGGGTGCCGACGGTGGCGGCGTCGGCGCGGATGAAGACCCCGGCACTGTCGATGAGGCGGGAGCTGAAGCCGAGCCGCTGGGCGGAGTCGTGGTTGCCGCTGGTGATCACGACCTTGGCCCGCGAGGCGGCCAGTCGCACCAAGGACTCGTCGGCCAGGCGTACGGCGTCGACCGGCGGGAGCGCGCGGTCGTAGACGTCGCCCGCGACCACGACGAGGTCGACGCGCTCGGACTCGACCACCTCGAGCAGGTGGTCGACGTACGCAGCCTGGTGCCCGAGCATGCCCTCCCGGTGGAAGGACCGCCCGAGGTGCCAGTCGGAGGTGTGGAGGATGCGCACGAGACGACGGTAGGAGCCGCTGCCGACACAACTCGGTAGCCCACGCCCAAACCGCCTGGCGAGCGACGATGTCAATGGCCCGATCGGGCCATGGCGCGGTGCACCTTGCCAGGCGAGAGTCCAGGGGAACCCTGGGAGGTCGTCGTGCGTGCTCGCCGTCAGCTCTTGCGTGGAGTCCGGGTAGCCGGCATCTGCGCCGCAGTCTTGGTATTGACCGTGGCGTCTGCTTCGGCGACCGTCACGGACAACTCCACGAGTACCACGGTGGACGTGCTCAGCGACGCCGACAGCGACACGATGAACCTGTCGTGCTCAGGCGGCGGCAAGGTGCACGTCGAACCTCTTGGCACTGACCTGGCCCAGTTCTGCAACCAGACGACTTCGATCATCGTCAGCGGCAACGCGGGGAACGACTCGATCGACCTGTCCGCGCTGGTGGCGGCCAACTTCCCACAGCTGACTGAAGTCTCCCTCTCCGGAGGTCCCGACACCGACACGATCAAGGGGTCGTTCTTCGGCGACGCCATCACGTCCGATTCCAGCGACCTCGTCCTCGGGTTCGGAGGCGACGACCGCATCGACGGCGGAGGCACGATCTTCGGGGGAGACGACAACGACACCGTCACCAATGGGAACGGCAGCGTGGACCTCGGGCCGGGCGACGACCTCATGTCCGCACCGGCCGGACTCGGCCCGTGGAGCGGCGGATCCGGGGAGGACACCCTCAACTGGGACCTCTCCATCGCGGGGTCGGTGAACATCAACTTCGCGGTCACCGACGGCACCTTCCACATCGACGCCCCGGTACCGCCCACGGTCGTGGACGTCCCGAGCTCACAGTTCGAGGTCTACGACATCACGCTCCTGCCGGGTGCCACCCAGATGTTCAACTCCTCGACCTTCTCGGGCTCCGTGATCGTCAATGGCCTCGGTGGCGTCGACAAGATGGTGGCGGGGCCCGGTGATGACTTCCTCGAGGGGGGCGCCGGCAACGATGAGCTGACCGGCGGCGGCGGTTTCGACTTCATGAAGGGCTCAGCCGGAGACGACACGGTGTTCGCCCAGGACGGTCTGGTGGATCGGGTGAGCTGTGGCGACGGCAACGACACTGTCGTGGCCGACGCGGGTGACCTGCTGACCGGCTGTGAGAGCGTCCAGCTGCCTCCGACTCCGCCGCCGCCCCCGCCGCCCCCGCCGCCCCCGCCGGTGGTGCCGGCAACAGGAGCGGTCAAAGGCCCCAAGTCGGTCGAGCAGGGCGACAAGGCGAAGTTCACGTTCACGTCCGCCACCGCGGGCGCGACGTTCCAGTGCAAGGTGGACAGCAAGGCCTGGAAGGCCTGCAAGTCGCCCTACAAGGTCGCTACCAAGAACCTGAAGGCGAGCAAGGACGGCGTCAAGCACGTGCTCAAGGTGCGTGCCGTCCTTGCCGGGATCGTCGACGGAACACCGGCGAAGAAGACGTTCAAAGTCAAGAAGCCGAAGGGCTGACCAAGCGGCAGGGCCTCACACGAGGGTGATGGTGTCGCCCCTGACCCGGATCTGCCGCTCCGCGAGTGGCTGGGTGGCGGGCGGGTTCACCGCGGAGCCGTCCTCGATGGAGAAGCCGCTGCCGTGGCAAGCGCAGTGGATGGCGTCATAGGACACCGAGCTGACGATGCAGCCCATGTGTGTGCACACCGCCGTAAAGCACCTGAACTCTCCCTCGGTCGGCTGGGTGACGACGACCTGCTGGTCGGGAAAGATCTGGCCGCTGCCGAGGGGCACCTGGTCGGTCGTGGTCAGCGCGTCTTGGACCTCTGAGCTCTTCGAGGGGCTCTCGGAGTCGCTGGGGGAGGGGGTTTCGGAGGCGCCCGGAGGAGTGGACGTCTCGGGAGTCGCGGCGGGGGTGTCGGTCGCGGCGTCGGAGTCGGCACCGCACGCGGCGAGCACCGGCAGCGCGATCCCGACTGCTGCGGTGCCGGCAAGGGCCCGGCGGCGGTCGAGCTGGGGGGTCATGGTGAGGGGTCCCATTCGTCGGAGGTCGTTGCTACTTCAACCATACGTTCGCTTGGGCAGTGCGGTTCAGGTGTAGCGGACGGTGCGCTCCTCGCGGGTGAAGCCATAGACCGCCAGCCCAGCCTCCCGGGCCAGCGCGACCGCCAGGCTCGTCGGGGCACCCACAGCGACGAGGCTGCCGATGCCGGCGGCGATCGCCTTCTGGGCGAGCTCGAAGCCGGCCCGCCCGCTGACGACCAGGCAGGCCTCGGCGGGGGAGTGGCCGGCCAGCACCCGGGCCCCCGTCACCTTGTCGACCGCGTTGTGGCGGCCGACGTCCTCGCGGACCACGAGCTGCTCGCCGTCGGCGGTGAAGAGTCCGGCGGCATGCACCCCGCCGGTGCGGCTGAAGACGGTCTGGCCCGTGCGCAGCGCCTCCGGCAGCCGTCGTACGACGTCCGGTGACGGCAGCGGCCCGGCCCAGCGCGGTGCCCGCACGGCGTCCACCACGTCGAGCACCGCCGTGACCGAGTCCTTGCCGCACACGCCACAGGCCGACGAACCCGCGCTCATCCCGGTGTGACGGTGGCCGATGTCGGTGGGGCCGGTCAGGGTCACGGTCACGACGTTGAACTCCTGCTCGGGCGCGAGGTCGACGTCGGTGCAGTAGGCGATCGAGTGCACGGAGGAGGGGGTGGCGATGCCCTCGTGGGTCAAGAAGCCGGCCGCGAGCTCGAAGTCGTGGCCGGGCGTGCGCATGGTGACCCAGACCCGCTGGGCCAAGGAGCCGGGCCAGGCCACCCGGATCTCGAGGGGCTCCTCGGTGGCCAGCCGGTCCTCGCGGGCACGCTCGCCCCCGGCGCCGAACTCACGGACCCGGGTCCGCACCGTCGGACCAGGACGCCGGGCGCGGTCGCTCACGCCGCGCCGAACTCCTTCACGATGGCCAACCGACGCTCGAGGTCGTCGTTCCCGTCGCTGACCGCGCGTCGCAGGGCGGGGTGGAGGTCATCGCGGGCGAGTAGGGCCCGGGCGCGGTCGACGGTGTCCTCGGCGATCGCCGTGCGCGGGTAGAAGGCGAGGGCCGTCTCGAGGAGCATCCACCCGGTGCGCACCTGTGCGGTGGCGCTCAGCTCGTCGAAGTAGCGGGCGACGTAGGCGTCGGTGACGTCCTCCTGTCCCAGCCGCCAGAAGCCAGAGCCGGCGGCCTCGAGCTCGTGGTTGGGCACCGCGACCTCGCCGGTGAGCCGCTGCCAGGCCGAGGCCTTTGCCTCGGCGTCGGGGAGCGAGGCGAGCGACCGGGCGTGCTCGACCTGGGACACCGCCGTGGGTTCGGCGGCCAGCGCTGCCGCGAGCTCGGCGCGGTCGACGGCGCCCAGCACTGCGAGCCGGAGCAGGATCCGCCAGCGCAGCTCGAGGTCGACCACCAAGCCGTCGGGGAGCTGGTCGCCGCTCGTCAGCCACGAGCGCAGGGTCGCGACGTCGGTGCTCGAGTAGACCTGGGCCTGGAACGCTGCGAGCTGCAGGGTGGAACCCGCCGGGCTGCTCACGGCCCGAGCCGTGGCCGCACTGTGCACGCGGGCAAGGGCGGCCGCGGGGTCGACGGCAACGGGCACCACCTCCGACCTGGCCCACTCCAGCGTCATGGTGACCGCATCGTCGGAGTCCTCCGCAGGGATGCCGGCCTCGAGCACGTCCAAGGCCTTCTCCGGGTCCAGCAGCGCGTGGTGGAAGGCGTTGAGGAGGCTGTTCCAGATGCTCGCGCGGATGAGACCGTCCTGGGTCGCGGGCAACCGCTCGGGCAGGGACGCGAGGGTCTCGGGGTCGAGCAGGGTGACGGCCCACGTCTGCAGGTGCGGGTCGAGGACGGCTGGTCCTGGCGGCAGGTCGACCGCAGTGGTGTCGGCCTCGACGACCAACGGCTGGCTGCGCCACTGGCCAGGGACCTCCGGGTCGGCCGAGGCGATGGCGAAGGTGTGCGCCCGATCGGCCGGATGACCCTCGAGCGGGGTCCGTCGCACCGTCCCTGCGGCGCGGTCCAGCTCGATCCGGTCGGGCCCGGCGGTGCTCAGCCAGTTGTCGGCGAAACCGGACAGGTCGCCCGCGCCTGCGCGGTCCCACGCGTCGAGGAGGTCGGCCATCGTGGCGTTGCCGAAGCGGTGCTTCTCGAAGTGGTCGCTGGCTCCGCGCAGGAAGACGTCGTCGCCCAGCCGTGCGTTGAGCTGCTTGATGATGCTGGCGCCCTTGGCATAGGAGATGCCGTCGAAGTCCTGGAGCGCCGATGCCGCGTCCAGCGCGCCGTTGCCGGCCACCGGGTGGGTGCTCGGCCGTTGGTCGGCCGTCAGCCCCCACTGGTGGCGCACGTGCGCGTCGTGCACCCACGCGTCGTCGTACTGCGTGACGTCGGCCGTCACCCGGCTGCCCATGTATTCGGCAAACGACTCGTTGAGCCACAGGTCGTCCCACCACACCGGCGTGACGATGTCGCCGAACCACATGTGCGCCATCTCGTGAGCCACCGTGGTCGCCCGCACGACGCGGAACGTGCGGGTCACCCGGCTCTGGAAGACGAGCGAGTCGCGGAAGGTCACACACCCCGCGCTCTCCATCGCTCCGGCGTTGAACTCCGGCACGAACGCCTGGTGGTAGTCGCCGAACGGATAGCGGATGCCGAACAGCCGGTGGAACTCGTCGAAGCACTGGCCGGTCATCGTGAACAACTCCTCGGCGTCGGCATCGAGGTGCCTCGCGATGGAGCGCCGGGCGCTGAGGCCCAGCGGGATCCCGTCGTGCTCGCTCCGGACGACGTGGTAGGGGCCGGCGACCACGGTCACGAGGTAGGTGGCGAGCGGCTGGGTGGTGGCGAGCTCCCAGCGACCGGGCTCGACCTCGGTGGCGGGGGAGTTGCCGAGCACCGTCCATTCGCGGGGCACCCGCACATGCAGGGTGAACGGAGCCTTGAGGTCGGGCTGGTCGAAGCAGCCGAAGATGCTGGGCGCCGCGTCGAGGAACGGCATCGCATAGACGTAGTGCTGCCCGTCGGCCGGGTCGACCGCGCGGTGTAGTCCTTCGCCGTCGTTGCGGAACCGCATCTCCGCATCGACCACGACCAGGTTGGTGCCCGCGTCGGTGTCGAGCGGGAGCCGTCCGCGGTCGAGCAGCGCGACGTCGACCGGGCGGCCGTTGAGGGTGACCGACCGCAGGTCGACGGGCTGCACGTCGAGGAACGTCGGCCCGCCCTCGGACGTGAGCTCGATGGTCGTCACCGACGAGAAGGTCTCCTCGCCACGGTCGAGATCCAGCTGCACGTCGTACGACGTCACCGAGAGGAGCGCCGCTCGCTCGACGGCCTCCGTCTGCTTCAGGCTGCGCGGTTCGGTGCTCACCGGGTCAGCCTAGGAGAGAGAACCCAGGGTGTCGCGGGCAACCATCCGGGTCGGTTTGGCGTCACACTGTGCAGTGCGGGGGCTGGAGTGGTCGTCGCCTGTTCTGAGAGGGAGCACAGCATGCGACGTCCGCACCGACGGGGGCTCCGGGTAGCCCTGATGACCACCCTTGCGCTGGCTCTGCCGACCGCCGTGATCGAGTCCGGGACGCTGACCGCGGCCCACTCGGCCGCACCCGTCGGCGACTGCGCGGTGGCGTTCCCGATTGCCGAGCTCACCACCGGTCAGGCCGTGCACGGGTCGACCGTCACCCAGGGCGTCGTCCCGACCGGCTTCACCGGGGAGATCCTCGGGGTGCTCAAGGACGGCGTGCTGCCGGGCATCGACCTGGTGATGGCGCGGCTGACGTCCACCGAGATCGACAGGGTGGGCGGCATCTGGCAGGGCATGAGCGGTTCGCCGGTCTATGCCGCCGACGGCCGGCTGATCGGGGCGGTCGCCTACGGGCTCTCCTTCGGTGCCTCGCCGGTCGCTGGCATCACCCCCTTCTCGCAGATGCAGACCGCCCTGACGCGCACGCTGCCCCACCGGGTCAAGGTCGGCGACGGCACTGCTCGCCAGCTCGCCCGCAACGCCGGCGTCAGCAAGTCCGCTGCCCAACAGGGCTTCGAGCCGCTCCCCATGCCGCTGGGGGTCTCCGGCGTGGGCGCCAAGATCCTCGACCGCAAGGCCACCCGGCCCTACCTGCCGAAGAACGCCTACCCCGTCGGTACGGCGGGCGCTCCGGGCGTCGTACCCGTCGAGGCCGACATCGTCGCCGGCGGCAACCTCGGTGTCACCATCTCCACGGGCGACATCACGCAGGGCGCGGTCGGCACCGTGACCTCGGTCTGCAACGGGCTGGTCCGCGGCTTCGGACACCCGTTCAACCTGCTCGGCAAGACGACCTACGGGCTGACGGGCGCCGACGCGATCTACGTCCAGGAGGACTTGCTCGGCCCGCCGTTCAAGGTCGCCAACTTCGGGGCGCCGTTGGGCACGATCACCAACGACCGCACGGTTGGCGTGTCCGGACCGCTCGGACCGCTGCCGGCCGGCGCCACGATCACCTCGGTGGTCGGCTACGGCACCGCGTCACGCACCAGCCAGAGCGTGGTCACCCTGGCCGACGCCGCCGCGCAGACCACCAACTTCGCGATGGTCGTCAACCACCAGCGGGTGATCGACGCCTACCCGCCGGGCGCGGAGGTCCAGACCTGGAAGATCACCGGTCACGACGGTGCCACGCCGTTCACGCTGCGCGGTGGCAACCGCTACGCCGATGCCTATGACATCACCGGCGTCTCCCAGTGGGACCTGCCGGACCTGGTGTGGGCGCTCGGCTTCGTGCCCAACGTCACCATCGACACGGTCACCGGCACCTCGGCGGTCACCGACGACTTCTCGAGCTACCGCCTCGTCGGCGTCGAGCAGCGGGCGGCCGGCGCGTGGAACCGTCTCGACAAGGACACCCCGGCTCACGTCAAGGCCGGCAAGCGGCTGCGGCTGCGGCTGGTCCTGGCGAACCCGTCGGGCAACTCCACGGTGCCGTTGACCTTCCGGATCCCGAAGCGGGCCGCTGGGCAGAAGGGCAAGCTGTTCTTGGACATGGCGATCCCGTACCCGTTCGAGCAGGAGTCGCTGCCCACCACCCTGAGCGGGCTGCGCAAGGTGCTGCGCACCATGGTCCGCAACGACCAGGTGCAGGGTCAGCTCAGCTTCTTCACCAACTCCGGCGAGATCCTGCGCAGCAAGAAGACCGCGCCGGCCGACCGCGTGATCACCGGCTCGCGTCGGATCAAGGTGGTCGTGGACTAGCACCTGCTCCGCTCAGCTCACCCCGGTGGCGGCCTCGCGCCGCTGGTCGCCAGCGGCCACCAGCTCGCCACCGGGGGAGACGGCGGCGGCGCCGACACCGCCGAAGTACATGTGCGGCTCGGCGTACTCGTGGCTCTGCATTCCGGAACGAGCGACCGCGGCGGCGATCTTGTCGTCCCGCTCGTGCTCGATGACGAAGTCGTCGCCGACCAGCCTGAGGTGCAGCCGCGGGTGGGCGATCGCGGTCTCGAGATCCCGGTCGTGCAGGCAGCCCTGCCCGAGCACGAGCATCAGCGCCGTTGTGATGCGATCGGCGCCGGGGGAGCCGATCGCCAGCATCCGGCCCGACGCGTGCCGGGCGGTCGTCGGCGCCATGTTGGACGCCAGCCGGGTGCCGGGCGCAAGCGCGTGGATGCCGAGCCGGTTGAGCTCGAGCTCGCCGAGGGAGTTGTTGAGCAGGATGCCGGTGCCGGGGATGACCAGGCCGGCGCTGTAGCCGCTGCTCATGGTGATCGTGCAGGCGGTGCCGTCGCTGTCGACGGCCGACACGTTGGCTGTCGACGACGAGCCCCGCATGGCGCTCAGGCCGTGCTCGCCCACTCGAGCGAGCAGATCGACGCCGTCGGCCTCGAGGTCGCGAGAGAAGTCGTGCACCGACGTGCGGTACGACAGCACGGCGCGCTGGATCTCGATGACGTCGTCCCACGTCCAGTCGCGGCGGCGGGCCAGCTCGCCGAGCATCACGGCGAGCATCGGGCCGCCGACGGACGGCGGCGGGTTGGTGGCGACGACCCAGTCGCCCACCCCGAGCCGGTGTGCCGGACGCACGACGGGCTCGTACGCCGCCAGGTCGGCCGCGCTGACCAGCCCGCCGTGTGCGCGCATCGCCGCCACCAGCACCTGCCCGACGGCGCCCGTGGTGAAGAGGTCGGGCCCCGCCACGGCGAGCTCGTCGAGCGTGTCTGCCAGCGAGTCGTTGGCGCGCAGCTCGCCGCCGGTCAGCAGGCCGCCGGCGTCCGCGGTCACCAGGCTGTGCGCCTCGTCGTCGTCGGCGAACAACGTGTCCGCGACGAACGCCAGATAGCGGGCCGCAGCCGGGCTCATCGGATAGCCACGGGCGGCCACCCGCGCCGGCTCGAGCAACCGGGCCCAGGGGAGCCGCGCGTAGCGGTCGGCGGCGAGCCCGAACGACGGCACGATGCCCGGCGTGGCGACCGACCCGTGGCCGGCGTGCATGGTCACGCCGCCGCCGTACGCCGTCACGACCTCGCGCACGCCGTGACCGAAGCGCGCGGGGTCCGCGTCCCGTCCTGGCATCTCGACGTTGCCGTCGACCACGACCGGGTCGCCGCCGACGGGCCAGACGGTGACGAAGGCCCCACCGCCGAAGCTGACCATGCCCGGCTCGGTGGCCAGCGCCACGAAGGCAGTGGCCAGTGCGGCGTCGACGGCGTTGCCGCCGTCAGCGGCAACCCCGAGCCCGGCTTCGAGGGCCTGGCGCCCGGTGGCCGCGACGGCGACCTGGTGCGGGGGCGGAGGCACCCGCCCATCCTGTCAGCAGTCGGCCGCGCCGGGCAGACGAGGCGGGCCGCCGTTCGCAGCGGAGGGGGTCTGGCCGCGAACGGCGGCGTCCGTGGGCCTGAGTGACGTCAGGCTTGATTTTCACCGTGTCGGGAGGAGACGGCACCGGCTTCGCCGGGCAATGAGCACATCCGGGGATCCCCCATGAAGAAGTGCCGTCCCGGCAAAGATACCCGGCCGACACCTCCGGCCATAGCCCCGCGAGTGGGTGGTTTCGCCTGGGGTCTGAGCGTCGACGAGCTAGAGCCGGACCAGCATCTTTCCCGTGTTGGTGCCGCGGTGCAGGTCGAGGAACGCGTCGATCGCGGAGTCCAGTCCGTCGACGATGGTCTCCTGGTAGCCAAGCTTTCCCTCGGCGAGCCAGGCCCCTGCGGTGCGGTAGAACTCGCCCGTCACGTCGTCGTGGTCGAGCACGATGAAGCCGCGCAGGCTGAGCCGCTTGCTGATCACCATCATCATGTTGCGCGGCCCGGGGGAGGGGTCGGTGTCGTTGTAGGACGCGATGGCGCCACACAGGGCCAGCCGCCCGAAGTCCGCCATCGCCGAGATCGCCGCCTCGAGGTGCTCGCCGCCGACGTTGTCGAAGTAGACGTTGACCGGCGCGTGCGGCTTCAGCTGCTGGGACACCGGTGCGTCGTGGTAGTCGAACGCCGCGTCGAACCCGAGCTCGCCCGTCACCCAGGCGACCTTCTCCGGAGAGCCCGCCGAGCCGATCACCTTGCCGGCTCCGAGCAGCCGGGCCATCTGTCCGGCGGCCGAGCCGACGGCGCCGGCCGCGCCCGACACGAAGACGGTGTCGCCCTCCTTGACCGGCGCGATCCGGGTGAGCCCGACGTACGCCGTCATGCCGGGCATCCCGAGCACGCCGAGGTACGCCGACGCCGGCACCCGCTGAGCGTCCACCACCCGCACCTGGTCGACGCCGAGCAGGGCGTGGTCGCGCCAGCCGGCCTGGTGCAGCACGGTGGCCCCGACCGGGACCCCGTCGTCGCCGGACGCCAGCACCTCGCCGACGGCGCCGCCGGTCATCGGCGCGTCGAGCTGGAAGGGCGGCAGGTAGGACTTGCTGTCGTTCATCCGGCCGCGCATGTAGGGGTCGACGGACAGGAAGGTGTTGCGCACCAGGACCTGGCCCGGGCCAGGGTCCGGCAGCGTTGTCTCCACCGTCCGGAAGTCGTCGTGGCCGGGCCAGCCGATCGGTCGGGCGGCCAGATGGATCTCCCGCGCGGGGGTCGTCATGCGAGTGATCCTGCCACTGCGGGCAGCCTCGTGGCAGGTGCCCGAGATCACGTCGTCGCCGAGTTGGGAGCGATCTTCCGTACCCGTAGAATGTAAGAGTCGCATCAGCGGCACTGTTCATTACATACGCACAATCTCGAACCAGGGCCCGCGAGGCCCGAAGAAGGATGGAAACCGATGACTTCCGAGCTGTTCCTGGCCCGTGGGATCGCCGCAGGAATGATCCACTCCGACCAGGACCCGGCACTGGTGAGGTCCGCGGAGATCGCCCTGCTCGAGAGCCGCCGCGCGCGGCGGGGGAAGCGGCGTCTGGCACGCTGACGCCATGAGCGAAACCGGCGACCCGACCCTGCGCAGCATCGACCTGACCCGCATCGGGGAGGCCCGCTACAAGGCGACCAACCGGCGCGGGGGAGTGCTGCCGATCGGCTCCGGTGACGAGGACCCCGACTTCACTCCCGTCGAGCTCCTGCTTGCCGCACTGGCGGGCTGCGCCGCCATCGATGTCGACCTGATCACCGGCAAGCGCGTCGAGGCGACGCGGTTCGACCTGCAGGCCCGCGGCCACAAGGTCCGCGACGAGCAGGGCATTCACCTCGTCGGCCTGAGCATCTCCCTCGACATCGTCTTTCCCGAGGGGGAGGCGGGCGACCGGGCCCGCGAGATGCTGCCGCGTGCGATCGCGCAGACGCGCGACCGGCTGTGCACGGTCGGCCGGACCGTCTCGCTAGGCGAGCCGGTCGAGTACGTCGAGGAGGAGCTCGACCTCAGCCGACGGTGATCGACTCGAAGTGCACTTCCTCGAGGGGGTGGCCGTCTCCGGGACCGTTGGCGTCGTCGACGCCCTTCTTCGCGACCCCCTTGATGAGCTTCACGGCGGCGTCGTCGACGTGACCGAAGACGGTGTACGACGGGGGCAGCTGGGTGTCCTCGTAGACGATGAAGAACTGGCTGCCGTTGGTGTTCGGCCCGGCGTTGGCCATCGCCAGGGTGCCGGCCTCGTAGGTCTCGGTCCCGTCGAGCTCGTCGGCGAAGGAGTACCCAGGCCCGCCGGAGCCACTCTGCGTCGGGTCGCCGCACTGGAGCACGAAGATGCCGCTGGTGGTCATCCGGTGACAGACGACGTCCTCGTAGTAGCCCTGCGATGCCAGGGAGAGGAACGAGTTGACCGTGCACGGCGCGCGGTCCGCGTCGAGGGTGGCCTGCAGGTCGCCGATGTTGGTCCCGAGCACGGCGTCGACCTGACCGCTCTGGGTCGGCGTGGCCGCCGGCGGGTCGACCGGCTTGGCCGCACCCATGGGGTCTTCGGGGTACTCGCAGGTCACGTCGCTCGCCGGCGAGCTGCTGGCCTCTGAGGGAGCCGAGCTGGTGGCCTCGGTCGGGCCGGTGTCCGCGGCGGTGCTGGTGTCGCTCTCGTTGCCGCACCCGGCGAGGGCGAGAACAGCGACAATGGCAACGACGGGCAGGGCGGCGAGGGGACGCTTGAACATGGGGTGCATCGTACGGGTGGCCCGGTCGGCGCCCGACGTCAGGAGTTGCGCCCCCGGGCGGCCACGGCCCACGGCTCGAGGCGCCCGTCGAGGTCGGCCCACAGCACGTCGGCGAGGTTGACGGCGACGCAGACGTGGTTGGGCACCACTCTGAGCCGGCTGCCCAGCGGCGGCAGCGCACCGTTGCGCCACTCGACGACGCAGTGGTGCTCGGAGAGCTGCACCAGCCGGGCATCCGGGTGGTCGAGCAGCCGCCCGGAGCCGGTGCTGTACGACGCCCGGTCGGCGCCGAGCGCCTTGCTGCCCGCGTCCAGCACCACCCGGCCGCCCGCGTGGCTGACGACGGTTGCGTGGCAGGTCAGCCCAAGCTCGTCGGGGCCCATCGCGCCCAGCTCCCACTGCTGGGCGTCTCCGAAGCAGTAGACGCCGGGCCGCTGCTCGGTGGCAGACGCGTCGGTCGTGCCGGCCGCGACCGTCTCGAGCGTCGAGGACAGCGTGGGGGTAGATCCTCCGCTGAGCACGTCGGGCTCGAGCCCATGTGCCCGGAAGGACTCCGCGGCAGCGGCGAGCGCGGTGGCCTCGTCGCGGGCGGCGGAGGCTCGCGCGTCGGGGGAGTAGCTGTGGCCAGGAAAGGTGAACGCACCCCGCACCTCGAGACCCGCCTCGGCCGCCGCCGCCGCGAGCGCGCCGGCTTCCTCGGGCACCACCCCGCTCCGGTGCTGCCCGCTGTCGAGCTCGACCAGGACGTGCATGCCCGGAGCGCGGCGAGCAGTGTTGGCGACCGCCTCGGCGCTGTCCACGCCGATGGTCACCGACGCGCGTTCGGTCAGCGCGCCGAGCCGGCGTCCGCCGTCGCCGTCGAGCCACAGGGGATAGGCGACCAGCACGTCGTGGACGCCGTGGTCGACGAAGACCTCGGCCTCGCCCAGGGTGGCCACCGTCAGCCCGACCGCACCGGCCTCGAGCTGCAGCCGGGCGATCTCCACGCACTTGTGCGTCTTGGCGTGCGGCCGCAGCGCCACGCCGGCCGCTGCGGCGGCTCGGGCGGTCCGTGTGACGTTGGTCTGCAGTCGCGCACCGTCGACCCGGAGATAGGGGGTCTCCGGATCCGCCATGGCCGCCAACCTATCTATCCTGGGCGGGTGATCACCGCACTCCACACACTCGTCTACGCCGAGGACACCGATGCAGCCCGGGCGTTCTTCCGCGACGTCCTCAGGCTGCCGCACGCCGACACAGGCGGGGGCTGGCTCATCTTCAAGTCCGGGCCAAGCGAGCTCGGTGTGCATCCGTCGTCCTGGCCGGGCGGTGGCACGTCGCAGGTCTTCGACGTGTCGCTGTGCTGCGACGACCTCCAGGCGACGATGGCGGAGCTCACCGAGCGAGGTGCGACGTTCGGCAACGTCACCGAGGAGCAATGGGGGACCGTGGTGCCCCTCGACGTCCCAGGAGCGGGGCAGATCATGCTCTACCAGCCCAAGTACGACCTGCCCGCGCTGACCGACGACGCGAAGCTCCAGGGATGACCGGTTCGCCTGTCGGTGGCCCGGCCTAGCCTGTGCGCGAGTCACAGCCACGTCCGCAGAGAGGAGACACGGCATGAGCACGCTGACCGACCGGCCGCACACGGCGTTGATGGTGATCGACGTCCAGCAGGGCAACACTTCCGAGGCCTTCCGGCGCGACGAGGTCGTCGCCAACATCAACACGCTGGTCGACAAGGCGCGTGACGAGGGAGTGCCCGTCGTCTGGGTGCAGCACGAGGACCCGGAGAACATGCCCAAGGGGAGCGATGCCTGGCAGTACGCGCCCGAGCTGAGCAGGCGGGAGTCCGAGCCGCTCGTGCCGAAGTCCTACGCCGACTCCTTCGAGGACACCGACCTCGAGCAGGTCCTGGCCGGGGCGGGGGTCGGGCGGCTCGTCGTGACCGGCGCTGCCACCGACGAGTGCATCCGGTCCACGCTGCACGGCGCGTTCGTGCGCGGCTACGACGTCACCCTCGTTGGTGACGCGCACACGCTGGAGGACGCCACCCAGTGGGGGATGCCGGCTCCCGACCAGGTGATCGCGTTCACCAACCTCTACTGGAAGTACCACGCCGCACCGGGCCGCACGGCCGGCACCGTCGACACCGCCGAGGTCGTCTTCGCGGGCCCCTAGGGCGTCGAGGTGCCGTTGAGCTGGCCGACGACCTCGAGGAGGTCGCCCGTCTCGAAGAAGTCGACGGCCACGAGGTTGACCGGCTGACCACGTTCCTCGGCGCATCGCTCCGCCCGCGGGAGGAGCACGTCCTCGGCGTTCGCCTCGGCCGCTGTTTGCACCGACGACGGGGAGAGCCAGTGGTTGAGCAGGAACAGCGGTGCGCCTGGCTGGCCACGGTTCTCGCGACAGGATGGCGAGCGCTGGAGCTGGTCGAGAGATGAGAACTTGTAGGGCACGTCCTGGAGCAGACCGCTCTTGTACGCGTTCGGGGTCTGCGGCCCGAGGTCGCCGTTCTCCAGGGCGACCACGAGGCGCTGGCCCGTCTCCACCATCGACCCCAGCGTCGGGAGCGGCTGGCCCGCGTCGAGCGTGGCGAGGTAGGGGTCCAGGCCACCTTCCTCGAACACGGGAAGCAACTCCTCCGGCGGCAGCTCGTCCTGGATCACCATGATCACGACCTCTCCGTTGTTGTCCTCGAGGAAGCCGCGGAGCGTCTCGACGACGTCGGCGAACCGGACGGCGCCCAGCTCGCAGTAGTCGTGGCACAGGTAGACCTCGAGGTCCGCGTCGTCCGGCGGCGGACCAGCCTGCTCACGCAGCTCGAGCGCGCGATCCGTCGCCTCGGAAGTCGCCGCCTTGATCGCAGTCTGGAGCCGGCCGCGGTCCAGGTCGGTGTAGACGATGTCGTCGTCACCGGCGCGACGGACCGAGCCCAGGTAGGCATCGACGAGCAAGCCGCGTACGCCGTCCTCGAGCTGCACCTCGATGCCACTGCCTTGGCTGGGGTAGAGGAAGCCGTCGGCCGCGGCGTTCATCGAGTTGTGCGTCGTCGCGAGCGCAACCTCGTCCAACGGGCGTTCGCAGAGCTCGGCCGAACCGTTGCACTCGCGCGCCGAGGACCCTGTGTTGCGGACGACGAGCACGACGGCGATCGCCACCAGGGCGACCACCAGCACGAGCCCGACCACGAGTTGCCACCGCCGGCGCGGTCTGCCGGCTGTCGTGTTGCCCCGAGCCCGGTGGAGAGTCCATCGCCGGGAGGCTATCCGGCATTTCCTCGGGGACCGATGTCGAGAAACCCCGGCCGGCGTCGTCCCCGGTGCGTACGCGGCCACAATGGTCGCGTCGTACCGAAGGAGACACTCATGGCCAAGTACCTGCTGCTCAAGCACTACCGCGGCGGTCCGGCTCCCGTCGTCGACATCGACCCGATGGACCAGTGGGCGCCGGAGGAGGTCGACGCGCACGTCCAGTGGATGCGCGACTTCGCGACCAGGCTGGAGGAGACGGGCGAGTTCGTGGACCACCAGGCGCTGTCCCCGGAGGGCACGTTCGTCCGCTACGGCGGCGAGGGCCGGCCGCCGGTCACCGACGGCCCGTTCGCGGAGACCAAGGACCTGATCGCCGGCTGGCTGATCATCGACGTGGAGACGCTACGAGCGAGCCGTCGAGGTGGCGGGCGAGTACTCGGCCGCGCCGGGCCCGGGCGGCAAGCCGAACTACGAATGGCTGGAGGTTCGTCCGTTCTACGGCTCCCCGTCCCACCATCGCGGAGTGAACGAAACCCTGCTGCGGGAGCTGATTCCCGCGGTCACCGGTGTCCTCGTCCGTCGCGGAGCCGACTTCGCGACGGCCGAGGACGCCGTGCAGGAAGCGCTGCTGCGGGCGCTGGCCACGTGGCCGACGGAGCCGCCGGCGGATCCGAAGGGCTGGCTGATCACGGCCGCCTGGCGCAAGTTCCTGGACGCGACCAGGGCGGAGAGCTCCCGGCTCGCCCGCGAGGCCCGGGTCGCGGCCGAGCCACCGCCGGGCCCGACCGAGGACACGGCCGACACCCTGCAGCTCTACTTCCTGTGCGCCCACCCTTCGCTCACGCCGGCCTCCGCGGTGGCGCTCACGCTGCGGGCAGTGGGCGGTCTGACGACGCGCCAGATCGCGGAGGCGTACCTGGTGCCCGAGGCGACCATGGCCCAGCGCATCAGCCGGGCCAAGCGCACCGTGTCGGGCGTGCGCTTCGACGAGCCCGGAGACGTGGCCACCGTCCTGCGGGTGCTCTACCTGGTCTTCAACGAGGGCTACAGCGGCGAGGTCGACCTCGCCGACGAGGCGATCCGGCTGACCCGCCAGGTGAGGTCGATGACCGACGACGAGGAGGCGTCCGGCCTGCTCGCGCTGATGCTGCTGCACCATGCACGCCGCGCCGCGCGGACGACACCCGACGGCACCCTCGTCCCGCTGGCGGAACAGGACCGGTCCCGGTGGGACACCGAACTGATCGCCGAGGGCGTGGCGATCCTGCAGGCGGCGCTGGCGCGCGACCGGCTCGGCGAGTACCAGGCGCAGGCCGCGATCGCCGCCCTGCACGCCGACGCGCAGACGGTGGACGAGACCGACTGGGTGCAGATCGTGGAGTGGTACGACGAGCTCGACCGGCTCACGGACAACCCCGTCGTCCGTCTGAACCGTGCCGTCGCGGTGGGTGAGGCGGACGGGGCGCAGGCCGGTCTGGCCGCACTCGAACAGGTGGATCGGGCGGTTCCCAGGTACCCGGCCGTCGAGGCATACCTCCGGGAGCGGGCCGGCGACCTCGCGCTCGCGGCCCGGCTGTACGGCGACGCGGCCCGCGCCGCCACCAACCTCGCCGAGCGCGATCACCTCACGCACCGGCTGACCGGCGAGGAACGCTCTGGGCTCCCTGGAGTTCAGGGGAGAGGCTGTGCCTCAGCGCAGCCTAGATACTTGACATAATGTCAGTTATCGGCGATTGGCCACCACGGCCGTGTCAGGCGCCGACGTACGCCGCGAGGTGCTTGCCGGTGAGGGTCTTGTGGCCGGCGACCAGGTCGGCAGGCGCGCCCTCGAAGACGATGCGGCCGCCTTCGTGTCCGGCGCCGGGGCCGAGGTCGATGATCCAGTCGGCGTGCGCCATCACCGCCTGGTGGTGCTCGATCACGATGACCGACTTGCCCGAGTCGACGAGCCGGTCGAGCAGGCCGAGCAGCTGCTCGACGTCCGCGAGGTGCAACCCGGTCGTCGGCTCGTCGAGGACGTAGACCTCACCCTTCTCGGCCATCTGGGTCGCCAGCTTGAGTCGCTGCCGCTCACCGCCCGACAGCGTGGTCAGCGGTTGGCCGAGACTGACATAACCGAGACCCACGTCCGCGAGCCGGGCCAGGACCTTGTGAGCGGCCGGGATCGACGCCGTGCCCTCGTCGAAGAACTCCAGGGCCTCGGCGACCGGCATCGCCAGCACCTCGGTGATGTCCTTGCCGCCGAACGTGTACTCCAGCACCCCGGCCTGGAACCGCCTGCCCTCACACTCCTCGCAGGTGGACTCCACGGTGGCCATCACGCCCAGCTCGGTGAAGATGACGCCCGCACCGTTGCAGGCGGGACACGCACCCTCGGAGTTGGCGCTGAACAATGCCGGCTTCACGCCGTTCTCCTTGGCGAACGCCTTGCGGATCGGCTCGAGCAGTCCGGTGTACGTCGCCGGGTTGCTGCGTCGGGAGCCCTTGATCGCGCCCTGGTCGATCACGACGACGCCCTCGCGCCCGGCCACCGACCCCTGGATCAGCGAGCTCTTGCCGGAGCCGGCGACGCCGGTGAGCACGCACAGCACCCCGAGCGGGAGGTCGACGTCGACGTTCTGCAGGTTGTGCGTCGACGCCTTGCGGACCTCGAGGGCGCCGTTGGGCGTCCGGGTCGACTCCTTCAGCGAGACCCGGTCATCGAGGTGCCGACCGGTGACCGTCTTGCTCTTGCGGAGCCCCTCGAAGGTGCCCTCGAAGACCACCTCGCCGCCCGCCGTGCCGGCGCCGGGACCGAGGTCGACGCAATGGTCGGCTATCGCGATCGTCTCCGGCTTGTGCTCGACGACGAGCACCGTGTTGCCCTTGTCGCGCAGCTGCAGCAGCAGCTGGTTCATCCGCTCGATGTCGTGGGGGTGCAGGCCGATCGTCGGCTCGTCGAACACATAGGTGACGTCGGTGAGCGACGAGCCGAGGTGGCGGATCATCTTGGTCCGCTGGGCCTCTCCCCCGGACAGCGTGCCGGCCGGGCGGTCCAGCGACAGGTAGCCCAGCCCGATCTCCTCGAACGAGTCGACCAGGTGCGTGAGCCCGGCGAGCAGCGGCGCCACGCCCGGCTCCTTCACCGAGCGCAGCCAGCCGGCCAGGTCGCTGATCTGCATGGCGCACACGTCGGCGATGTTCTTGCCGTTGATCTTGGAGGACCGGGCCTCCTTGCTGAGCCGGGTGCCGTTGCAGTCGGGGCAGGTCGAGAAGGTCACCGCGCGTTCGACGAAGCGGCGCACGTGGGGCTGCATGGCCTCCACGTCCTTGGTCAGCATCGACTTCTGGATCTTGGTCAGCACCCCCTCGTAGGTGAGGTTGACGCCCTCGACCTTGATCTTCTCGGGCTCGCCGTAGAGGAGCTTCTGGAGCTCCTTCTTGGTGTACTTGGCGATCGGCTTGTCCATGTCGAGGCCGGCGCCGCTGAAGATGCGGCCGTACCAACCATCCATGCTGTAGCCCGGGACGAGCAGGGCACCCTCGGCCAGCGACTTCGACTCGTCGTAGATCGCGGTGAGGTCGAAGTCGTTGATCGCACCCATGCCCTCGCACGTCGGGCACATGCCGCCCAGGTAGACGGCCTTGCGGACGACGTTCCGCTCGGTCCGGCCGCCCTTCTCCGTGGACATGACGCCGCTCGCGACGCGGGTGGGAACGTTGAAGGAGAACGCCGTGGGTCCACCGACGTGCGGCGTGCCGATCCGGCTGAACAGGATCCGCAGCATCGCGTAGGCGTCGGTGGCGGTGCCGACCGTGGAGCGGGGGTTGGCGCCCATCCGCTCCTGGTCGACGATGATCGCGGTGGTCAAGCCCTCCAGGAGGTCCACCTCGGGCCGGCTGAGGTTCGGCATGAATCCCTGCACGAACGCGCTGTAGGTCTCGTTGATCATCCGCTGCGACTCGGCGGCGATCGTGCTGAAGACCAGCGAGCTCTTGCCCGACCCCGAGACCCCGGTGAACGCCGTCAACCGGCGCTTCGGGAGCTCGACGCTCACGTCCTTGAGGTTGTTCTCGCGCGCGCCCTGCACGCGGATCAGGTCGTGGCTGTCGGCAGCGGCCAGCTTGCTCATGGTCCCTCCTCCTGTGAGGCAGCCTTTCTACCCGATCGACGAACTCGGTCGGAATGTTGTGACGCGGTGTCGGATTCCGCGCGCTCCGTTCGTGGTGTTGGTGAGACCAGCCAGACCCGATACCGCGATGGAGGCAAGACCATGTGGGACACCGTCCAGACCAACCAGCTGCACCTCTCGCACGACCTGCCGTGCCCGCGCTGCGGGCACGCGGTCCACACCTACCTTCCCTGCAGCGACACCTGCGCCTGCGCCGCGACGGTCATGCCGGGCACCGTCGAGCTCGAGCTCGCCGCCTGATCCCGGGAGCGGATCAGCGCGGCCGCCGCCCAGGCCGACAGACCGAGGGCGGCCAGCAGGTAGGCGTTGCCGACGAGGTGCTCCCAGGACGCCCATCCGTACTCGCGACCCTGGCCGTACGACGGCCACACGACCGGGCGGGCCACGAACACCGCGGTCCAGGCGACCGCGACGCCCCGGTGCCGCTCCCACACGGCCAGGGCGACCGGCACGGCCCAGACCCAGTGGTGCGACCACGACACCGGCGAAGCGATCAGCATTGCGAGCGCCGCCAGGCAGGTGCCGAGCACCCGGTCGCCGCGGCGCCACCACAACGCGCCCACGGCCACCAGGGCGAGCGAGAGCAATCCGGAGACGGCAAGCCACAGCAGCATCGGCGGCCCACCGTCGAGGAGGCGGGTGAGCGCGCCGTACACCGACTGGTTGTGTGCCAACGCCGGTGGACCGACCCGGCTCGCGTCCACGAGCTGGGATCCCCAGTACGCCGCCGCGGAGCCCGGCATCACGAGGAACCCGACCACGACGGTGCCGGCGAAGGCCAGGGCCGCCCGTCCCGCCGCCGTCCGACGGCCGATCAGCACCAACAGCACCACGAACACCAACGGGGTGAGCTTCACCCCTGCCGCGATGCCCACCAGCACCCCAGACCAGCGTCGCTCCGGTCGCAACAGGTCCCACAGCACCACCAACATCAGAAAGAGGTTGACCTGCCCGAAAGTCAGGTTCTGCCACACCGGCTCCAGGAGAAGCGCACCTCCAGCCACGAGCGCGACCAGCCAGCCCGGCGAGAGCCGGCCGAAGGCAGTCTTGACCACCACGACGACCCCGGCCAGCGCGGCCAGCGATGCCCCGGTCCACAGTGCCGCCGCGAGCCACGTCGGGAGCACGGCCAGTGGCGCCATCAGCACGGCCCCGAACGGCGGGTAGGTGAAGGGCAGCCCGGTCACCGGGTCGTCGAGGCCGTACAGCGGCAAGTCCTCGAGCGCCGCCCGGCCGCCGTACCGATAAACGGAGAGATCCGTGAAGCCGCCCCGAAGTGCGCCCACGACAGCGCCGGCCACGACCAGGACCAGGACCGGGGCGGGCCACGTCAACAGGTCGGCGAGTCGCCTCGGTGCGCGCACCAGCACAGCGCAAGCGTAGATCGGGCGCCTACAGTGAGGTGATGACCGATGACGACATCCAGGGCCGGATCAAAGGCCTGGTGGAACGTGAGCACGAGCTGCGTCGACGCTTGGCCGCCGGCGAGATCACCGCGGCCGACGAGCATGCCGACCTGGCCCGGATCGAGGTCGAGCTCGACCAGTGCTGGGACCTGCTTCGGCAGCGCCGGGCCCGTCGCGAGTTCGGCCAGGCCGACGACTCGAGCATCCGCAGCGAAGACGTGGTCGAGCGCTACCAGGGCTAGGTAGCCCCGGTTCAGCAGGTCGTCACTGCGCCGGGAGGCCGGCGGCGAGCGCGGCGGTCTTGAGCGTGCTCACGAAGAGCTGGTCGCGGGCGCCGTCGGACATCCAGTCGAACTGCCCATAGGCGTCGAGCGTGGTGATGCCGTGCAGGGTGGCCCACGCCTGGATCATCGCCTGGAAGCTCTCGGCAGGCACCTGTTGCGCGCTGAGCTCGGGGTGCTTGTCGGCGGCGCAGGCGGCCATCTCGTCAGACACCTCGCGCACCAACGGCTCTGCGAGCACGCCGAGCTCGGCGGCCCGGATGAACAGGGCCGCGAGCTGGGACATCGCGTCCTTGGCGGCCTCGGTCGTCTCGCCGTCCTCCGGTGCGACGTAGCCCGGCACCGGCAACCCCAAGATCAGCGCGAACTGCGCCGGCTCGCGCCGCGCCCAGTCGCGGTAGGCCGTCCCGGCCGCGACCCAACGGCCGGCGATGTCGTCGGCTCCCCTGCTCTCCCGCGCCTCCGCGACCGCCTGCCCCAGCTCACGGTAGGCGTCGGTGATCAGCGCGGTCAGCAGCTCGTCGCGGTCGGCGTAGTAGCGGTACAGCGCCGGCGCGGTCATCCCCATCTCCTTGGCGATGTCGGTGAACCGGACCTCGGTCGTGCCCTGGTCGCGCATCAGGCCGCGGGCCACCTCCTTGATCTCCTCGACGGTGGCCGCGCGCTGTCGCTCACGGCGGTTGAGGGTGACGGTCACGAGATGTCCTTCCGAGTGACGATGTGTCGATTGCGTAACGCATCGTCACACAAGTGAAGTCACTTGACAAGTGACGACGGATCGTGTTTGTTATGGCTCATCACTCTTTCGAAGGAGCATCACCCGATGTCCACGTCTCCCCGGGTCGGCCCGCTGGGCCGACTGGCCCGCCTGACGTTCCGCAACCGTGGCCGGACCGTCCTCGCCTGGCTCGCGGCGTTGGGGGTGGCTGTCGTCCTCGCCACCACCCTCGGCGGTGAGTTCACCGCTGACTACTCCGCGCCCGGCTCCGACTCGAGCGAGGCCCAGCAGCTGCTCGAGGAGCGCTTCCCGACCCAGGCGGGCGACACGGTCGACGTCGTCGTCCATGCCGACGGCGGTCTCCGGGACGGCTCTGCCCAGGCCGCCGTCGAGGAACTCCTGGCCGAGCTGGGCCAGGTCCCGCACGTGGCGACGGTCTCCGACCCGTACGCCGACCCGGCCGGCCTGAGCGCCGACGGCACCACCCTGGTGGCCCATCTGCGCCTCGACGTCGAGAACCCGGTCGACATGCCGATCGCCGACAGTGAGCGGATGCTCGAGCTGGCGGCCGACGCGTCCACCGACGACCTCCAGGTCGCCCTCGGCGGGCAGAGCATCCAGCAGGCCGAGCAGGGCGAGATCGGCTCCGAGGCCCTCGGGCTGACCGCCGCGACGATCATCCTGCTGCTGATGTTCGGCTCCGTCGTCGCCGCCGGCCTGCCGATCCTGGTCGCCGTCGCCGGCCTCGCCGTGAGCAGCACCCTGACCACCGTCGTGATCTCCTTCGTCGACGCACCGGACTGGTCGACGTCTCTGGCCACGATGATGGGCATCGGCATCGGCATCGACTACGCGCTGCTGATGGTGACCCGGTTCCGAGAGTGGCGGGCCGCAGGGTTGGACTCCGAGGCCGCGACGGTCGCCACCCTCGACACGGCGGGCCGCTCGGTCATGGTCGCCGGCACCACGGTCGTGATCAGCATGATGGGCCTGTTCGCGATGGGCCTGTCCTTCATGCGCGGGGCGGCCGTCGTCACGATCCTGGCCATCCTGGTGGTGATGGCCGCCAGCGTCACCCTCTTCCCCGCTCTCCTGGGCTACCTCGGGCAGCACATCGACCGGCTGCGCCTCCCGCTCGGCCGCAGCCGCACGGTCGAGGTCGCCGCCGGCGGCCACGTCGTCCCCTCGCGCGGCTGGCAGGCCTGGAGCAGGCTGGTCGACCGGCACCGCATCGCAGCCGGCGTCCTCGGTGTCGCCATCTTGTTGGCCCTCGCCGCGCCGTTCCTCAGCGTCCGGTTCGGCTTCCCCGACGCCGGCAACAACCGCGAGGAGACCAGCACCCGTCAGGCCTACGACCTGCTGGCCGACGGCTTCGGTCCGGGCATGAACGGCCCGCTGGTCCTGGTCGCAGAGCTGCCCGCCGGTGACGGCGTGGCGGCACTCGAGGGCGTCACCGCGGCGATCGCCGCGACCCCTGGTGTCGCCGCCGTCTCCCCCGCCACCGCCAACCCCGACGGCGACACTGCCATCGTCACCGTGGTCCCCACCGACGGGCCGCAGGACTCCGCCACCGAAGACCTGGTCACCACGCTTCGTGACGACGTCCTCCCTCGTGCCGTCGACGGCACGGGCGTGGTCGTCCACGTGGGCGGGGTGACGGCGACGTCGATCGACAGCACCGACAACATCGCCAAGCGGCTGCCGCTGCTCATCGGCGGCGTGGTCCTCTTGTCCATGCTGCTGCTGGTGGCGTCGTTCCGCTCGATCGCCATCGCGGTCAAGGCTGCCGTGATGAACCTGCTGTCGGTGGCCGCGGCCTACGGCGTCGTCGCGCTGGTCCTCCAGGGCGGCTGGGCGGGGCAGCTGGTCGGCATCGACACGCCGACCCCGCTGCCGGCGTTCGTGCCGGTGCTGATGTTCGCCGTCCTGTTCGGGCTGTCGATGGACTACGAGGTGTTCCTCATCAGCCGGATGCGTGAGGGCTGGCTGCGCACCCGCAACAACGAGGAGGCCATCCTCGGCGGACTCGCCGGCACCGGCCGCGTGATCACCGCCGCCGCGGCGATCATGGTGGCGGTCTTCGCCGCCTTCATCCCCTCCCCCGACGTCGTGCTCAAGGTGATCGGGGTCGGCATGGCCGCGGCCATCTTCATCGACGCCACCGTCGTCCGGCTGCTCCTGGTCCCCGCTGTCATGTACATGCTGGGCCGGGCCAACTGGTGGATGCCGGAGTGGCTGAACAGCCGGCTGCCGGAGCTGCACGTCGAGGGCCACCCGGAGGTCCATCTCTCGGCCGCCCAGCGGGAGGCCGAGCCGGCCGCCGTCTGACCCAAGTACGGTGACGCGATGGACCATCCACGTGCCCAGGCCTGGCTCGACCGCTACGTCGCCGCGTGGCGCTCCTACGAGCCCGAGGCCATCGCCGACCTCTTCAGCCACGATGTCTCCTACCGCTACCACCCCTACGACGAACCGATCAGCGGACGCGACGCGGTCGTCGCGTCCTGGCTGGGCGACGGCGACGCGGACGGCGAGTCGTCGCGCGACGCCCCGGACACCTACAACGCGTCGTACGCGCCGGCAGCCGTCGACGGCGACGTCGTGGTGGCCACCGGACGCTCTGAGTACCGCGACGAACCGGGCGGGCCGATCGTCACGGTCTACGAGAACTGCTTCGTGATGCGCTTCGACGACGAGGGGCGCTGCCGGGAGTTCACCGAGTACTTCCTCAAGCGGCCCTGAGTGCCCGCTCCGGAAGACGTCGTCGACCTGCCTGACGGGCCGGCTTGGGATGCCTGGCTGGAGGCCCACCACGACGAGGCCGGCGAAGTGTGGCTGCGAATCGCCAAGAAGGGTTCCGGGCTGACGAGCATCTCCATCGGCGACGCGCTCGACGGCGCACTCTGCTTCGGCTGGATCGACGGGCAGCGCCGCGGCCTCGACGACGTCTCGTTCCTCCAGCGCTACTGCCCGCGCCGGGCGCGCAGCTCCTGGTCGCAGGTCAACGTCGACAAGGTGGAGCGGCTGATCGCCGCGGGCCGGATGCGACCGTCCGGGATGGCCGAGGTCGAGGCCGCGAAGGCGGACGGACGGTGGGCCGCGGCGTACGAGTCGCAGCGCACGGCCGAGACGCCGGCCGACCTGGCGGCCGCCTTGGCGCAGGACGACGCGGCCCGGGCGGCGTACGACGCCCTCGGCCGCAGCGAGCGGTACGCCGTGATGCTGCCGGTGCTCAAGGCGACCACCCGCGAGGCTCGAGACCGCGAGGTCGTCCGCGCAGTCAAGGGGCTCGGCGGCCGCTGAGTTCGTGCGGGCTCAGACCATCCAGAGCAGGCAGAACGGGTGGCCGTCGGGGTCGGCGTAGACCCGCCAGTTCTCCCCGTCGCCCGGCAGCCGGGTCGCCCCGAGCTCGAGCGCCCGGCGCTCGCCGGCGTCGATGTCGTCGACCGTGATGTCGAGGTGCAGCTGCTGCGGGTGCGCCGGATCGGGCCACCGCGGCGGGTTGTAGTCGGCCACCGGCTGGAACAAGACATCGCCCATCGGGGCCGGCTCGTCGGTGCCGATCATGGCCATCTTGTCCTGGAGGTACTTGACCGAGTAGCCGAGCAGGGCCGCGTAGAACGCCGAAAGCGGCTCACCGTCAGGGCAGTCGATGTTGACGGCGAACGTCGTGATGGGCTCGGTCTGCTCGTTGGCGCACAGGCAGAACGGGTGTCCGGCCGGGTCGGCCATCACGTTCCAGCTCTCACCGGTGCCGATCTTGCGCGCGCCGAGCCTCTCGGCCTCGGCCGTGGCAGCGGCCAGGTCGGCCACCTGGAAGTCCAGGTGCATCTGCTGCGGGTGCTCCTGACCGGGCCACTGCGGCGCCACATGGTCGGGGGCGGCCTGGAACCCGAGCCGCCAGCCGTCGCCGGTGAAGGTCGTCACCCACTCGTCGTCGGCGTACCGCTCCTCGCCGCCGGTCAAGGCGACGTAGAAGCTGGCCAACCCGCGATGATCCCGCGCGTCGAACACCACGGTCTTCAGTTGAAAGCTGTCAGCGCCTGCCATGCCGGTTGATCCTGCCACCGGCGACCGACGCCAGCGGTCACGGCCCGGCGGGCCCCCCGGGCCCCGGGCCGCCTGCGCGGCTGATCGGCACCTGGACCACGGTGTACGTCGTGTCCGGCGTGGGCGGCGTCGTGAACCGGGCGTTGGGCAGGTAGAGCCGGTCTCCCCAGCGGGCCACCGTCGTCGGCACGTCGAAGTTCGCGGACGTGATCGTGTCGGCGAGCTCGGCAGACGTGCCCCGCTTGTCGAGGCGCAGCACGGCGATCTGGTTCAGCCGGTTCTGCACGACGTACATCGTCCGGCCCTCACGCAGCAGTCCGTCTCCGGCCGTCAGCAGGACGTCCGAGTCCACGGCCGCTGCGTTGCCGCTGCCCGGGTCGACGCGGTAGAGCGTGCCGTTGGAAGAGTTGATGACGAGCAGGGTCCTGCCGTCCGGCGTGGTGGAGATGCCGTTGGCGTTGTTGCCGGCGCCCTGGACCCACTCGCCCGACAGCGGCAGCGTGGTGACGGACCAGTCGGCGAGCGACACGCGATAGAGCTGCGCTTGCAGGGAGTCGGTGAACCATGCGGCGTCGACGGGTGAGCAGCACGTCGTTGACGAAGGACGGGTTGCTGGTGAACGGAAGCGTCGCGGCGATCGCGCCCGTGGCCAGGTTGACGACCCGACCGCTTCCGCTGGGACCGCCGGCCACCCAGAGCAGGCCGCGCCCGGCCTTCACGCCGACCGACGGCGTGCCCGGGCCTTGGCTGATCACCGAGCCTTGGCCCGTGCGCAGGTCGAGGCGGTAGATGTCACCGTCGGCGCGGGAGCCGAGGTACGCCGTGTGGCCGACGGTGGCGATGCCTTCGGGCAGCCAGCCGTTCGGCAGGGCCATCACGGTCGGGAAGTGGGGCTTTGGGGGCTTGGCGGTGGCGCTCGGTGCGAGCAGCACGGCCGGGAGCGCCATTGCCAGGGCCGTGGCAGCGACGCTGAGGAGGCGACGACGGAGAGGGGGGTGGTCGTTGGTCATCACCTCACGCTAGGTCGGTCTCGCGGAGGTGTCTGTCGTACTTTGGTGCAGGGTGGAGTTGACTGCCCCTCATGGTCCCGTCACCTGACCTGCCCGACCTCTCGCCCCGGCCGGGCGACCTCGAGCCCATCGAGACGGCGTCGCGCGACGAGCTGGCCGCGCTGCAGCTGACCCGGATGCAGGACTCGTTGCGCCGGGCCTACGACCACGTGCCGCACTACCGGCAGGCGTTCGACGCGGCTGGCGTGCATCCCGACGACTGCCGCGGGCTGGCCGACCTGGCGCGGTTCCCGCTCACGGCCAAGGACGACCTGCGCGCCAACTACCCGTTCGGCATGTTCGCGATCCCCCGGGAGGACGTCGTCCGCGTGCATGCCTCGTCCGGCACGACCGGCAAGCCGACGGTCGTCGGCTACAGCCGGGCCGACATCGACCTGTGGGCAGACGTGATGGCCCGGTCGATCCGCGCGGCCGGTGGCCGAGCCGGGGATGGTCGTGCACATCGCTTACGGCTACGGGCTCTTCACCGGCGGGTTGGGCGCCCACTACGGGGCGGAGCGGCTGGGCTGCACGGTCGTCCCGGTGTCCGGCGGGATGACCGAGCGGCAGGTCATGCTGATCCGGGACTTCGAGCCCGAGGTGATCATGGTGACGCCGTCGTACATGCTCGCGATCCTCGACGAGATGGAGGTCCAGGGCCTCGATCCGGCTGCCTCGTCGCTCAAGGTCGGCATCTTCGGTGCCGAGCCGTGGACCGACGACATGCGCCGCGAGATCGAGGAGCGAGCCGGCATGCACGCCGTCGACATCTACGGCCTGTCCGAGGTGATCGGGCCTGGCGTGGCGCAGGAGTGCGTGGAGACGAAGGACGGGCTGCACATCTGGGAGGACCACTTCTACCCCGAGATCGTCGACCCCGTCAGCGGCGAGGTGCTGCCGGACGGCGAGCTCGGCGAGCTGGTGTTCACCTCGCTGACCAAGGAGGCGATGCCGGTGGTGCGCTACCGCACCCGCGACCTCACCAGGCTGCTGCCCGGCACGGCGCGGACGATGCGGCGGATGGAGAAGATCACCGGGCGGAGCGACGACCTGATGATCATCCGCGGCGTGAACCTCTTCCCGACCCAGTTCGAGGAGCTGATCCTGGCCGCTCCCGAGCTATCGCCACACTTCCAGTGCGTGCTGACCCGCCCCGGCCGGCTCGACGAGCTGACGATCCGCGTCGAGAGCCGCACGTCCCTCTCCGAGTCGGACGCCGCCACGGTCGCGGCGCGGGTGGCCGGACGCGCGAAGGCCACGACCGGCGCGACCGTCGCCGTCGAGGTGCTGCCCCCGGGCGCCGTCGAGCGCTCCGCTGGCAAGATGCGCCGCATCGTGGACGAGCGCTGATGACCTCTTCGGACGGCGGAGCGCCGGCGGAGCGAGAGCTCCGGGCCGAGGCCCACGTGGACGCGACTCCGGACGAGGTCTGGGCCGTCCTGGGCGACGTACGCCGGATGCCGGACCTGTCGCTGGAGCTGGTGCGGATGATCGCGCTCAAGCCGGGCGGGCTGCGGCGTGGCCAGTGGTACCTCGGCATCAACCGCCGCGGCTGGGTGGTCTGGCCGACCCGGAGCACGGTGACCGACGTCGAGCCCGGCCGGCTGCTTGCGTGGGACACCGCGTCCAGCGGGGCGCGCTGGATCTGGGAGCTGGTGCCCGAGCCAGGCGGCACTCTCGTCGTCCACCGCCGGCCCGTCCCCCGGCGCCTGACCACGCTGGCGCGCGTGTTCGCCGCGGTCTTCCTCGGTGGCATCTCCCACCACGTCGACGACCTCGAGCAGGACATGGCGCTGTCCGTCGCCCGCCTCAAGAACGTCGTCGAGACAGGGTGAGCTGCCAGCCGTCACCGGTGGCGACTGGCATCATGCAGGATCAGTAGACGACCGGAGCACCCCGTGCGACGGCTGACCACGGGGAGCCTCGTTTGCACAAGATCGTCGCGCTGTTCGTGGCCACGCTGACCACCCTGGCGACAACGGTCGCCGGCGTCGGCTCGGGGATGCCCCCGACCGTGGCTTCCGCCACCGCCGCCAGTGCACCCGACGAGCGGCCCAACATCGTGCTGTTCCTCACCGACGACATGCGAGCCGACGACCTTGCCTACGCGCCGTACATCCGCAGGTTCTTCGCCCAAGGCGTGCAGTTTCGCAACTCGTTCTCCAACAACCCGATGTGCTGCCCGGCGCGCGCCTCGATCCTCACCGGTCGCTACTCCCACAACCACCACGTCCTCGACGTGAAACCGCCGTGGGGCTTCGGGTCCTTCGACGACCGCTACACGGTCGCCACGGCACTGCAGGGTGCTGGCTACCGGACGGCGCTCATCGGCAAGTACATGAACCTCTACGGCGAACAGCGGTCCAAGGTCACCGGCAAGGACTCCGGCCACTACGTGCCGGCCGGCTGGACGCAGTGGTTCGGCACCCTCGATGACAACCACTTCGGGGTCCCGGGCGGCACCTACCACTACTTCGACACCACCTGGAACGCCAACGGCGACATCGTGCGCAACCGGGGCAAGTACTCCACCGACCTGATCGTGGACAAGTCGCGGCAGCTGGTCACGGAGTTCGCCAAGAGTCCCGACCCGTTCTTCCTGCACATCTCGACGGTGGCGCCGCACTTCGGCAGCCCGCACGAGGCCGACGACCCGAAGCTGCTCAAGCACTTCACGCCCGCCCGGCCCCGCTGGGTGCGTGGCCACTTCGACGCGATGCTGCCCAAGTCGCCCGGAGTCCCCTCGTTCACCCGCTCCCCCGAGGCCGACGTCCGCGACAAGACCTGGCCGATCCGGTCGCTGCCCGAGGTCGGGCACGCCGCCCAGGCCGCCGTCCGCGAGCTGGCCCGCCAGCGCGCCGAGACCATCTACGTCATCGACCGGCAGTTCAAGAAGCTCATCGAGCGGCTGCGCGCCACCGACGAGCTCGACAGCACGGTCGTCATCTTCACCTCCGACAACGGCCACTTCCTGGGCGAGCACCGCAAGCTCACCGGCAAGCTCCTCCCCTACGAGCCGTCGTTCCGGGTCCCGCTGCTGGTGCGCGCCCCTGGGGGTCGCCAGGGCGGAAGGGTCTTCCCGGTCACCACCGTCGACCTGGGCGTCACGCTGCTCGACCTCGGCCGCGCCGAGGGACGGCTCCCCTACCCCACCGACGGGCGCTCGTTCGCACCCGAGATCTACGGCGGCGACGCGGCGTACGACGTGCCGGTGTTCTACGAGGCGGTGGTCCCGGCCATGAACGCCGACCAGCACGGCCTGTCCGGCATCGGCGTGCGGACGAGCCGGTGGAAGTTCGTGCTCTACAACAACGGCCGGGCCGAGCTCTACGACCTGGTGAAGGACCCCCATGAGCTCACCAACCTGGTGTGGACGCACGGCGCCCCCAAGGTGGTCGCCGCACTCACCGACGTCGTCAACGACCTGCGCCGGTGCAAGGGCGACAAGTGCCGCACCCGGCTGCCGAAGAAGTTCCGCGCGACCGTTGAGCAGGCCAAGCGCGACCTGCGGGTGCAGGAAGCGGCCGCGTGGTTCAAGCCTCCGCGGCGATGATCGCCTCGATCTTGCGGATCGAGGTCGGGGTGTTGACGTGGTGGACGGCGTGCCAGCCTTCGGCGCGGGCGGCCGCGACGTTGGGCGGGTGGTCGTCGAGGAAGACGATCTCGTGCGGCTCGACCCCGAGCCGATCGGCTGTCAGCGCATAGATCGCGGGATCCGGCTTTGCCAGGCCGACCTCGTGGGAGTAGACGATGTCGTCGGTGATGCCCTCGAAGCCCCAGTGCCGCTCCGCCTCCCGGGCGCCGGGGCCGGAGTTGCTCAGGATGCCGGTCAGCCGTGCGGGTCGCTGGCCCGCGAACCAGTCGAACAGCGGCTGGTCCAGCGTGCCGACGTACCAGGTCCAGAAGTCGCGCATCAGGTCGTCGACCTGCTCGTCGGACAGTCGGAGGTGCTGCTGCCAGTGGGCGCGCACCTCGGCCTCGGTCATCCCCCCGATGCCAGGGTCGGCCGGGAAGTCCGGCGCGCCCGCCAACGCCCCCTCCCCCAGCCCGTGGCGCACCTCGAACGGGGTGGGAAAGACGTCGTCGTCCACGATCTCGAGGACCGACCCGATGTCGAAGACCACCGCTCTGATCACCATCCGGCGATGGTGCCAGGGTGCGCCAAGAGGAGGTGTGCGCGCCTTCTTGCCATATCTCACACATGAGATACCGTGGTCGGGTGACGGACGACTACAAGGGCCGCATCGGGAACCTCATCCGCGACGCTCGCAAGCACCGCGGGCTCACCCAGCAGCAGCTGGCGGAACGGTTGGCCACCAGTCAGAGCGCGGTCAACCGCATCGAGAAGGGTCACCAGAACCTCTCCCTGGAGATGCTGGCGCGCATCGGCGCCGCCCTTGACTCCGAGATCGTGGCGCTCGGCGCCGGGCCCACCCACCTGCGGGTGACCGGGCCGACGACCCTGTCGGGCAGCATCGACGTGAAGACGTCCAAGAACGCCGGCGTCGCCCTGCTCTGCGCCTCGCTGCTCAACCGTGGCAAGACCACGCTGCGCAGCGTCGCCCGCATCGAGGAGGTCAACCGGCTGCTCGAGGTGCTGGGCTCCCTGGGCGTGCAGACCCGCTGGATCGGCACCGACAACGACCTCGAGATCATCCCGCCCAAGGAGCTCGACCTGAGCCAGATCGACGAGGACGCGGCCCGGCGTACTCGCTCGGTCATCATGTTCCTCGGTCCGCTCATCCACCGCGCCGACAGCTTCGACCTGCCTTACGCCGGCGGCTGCAACCTCGGAACCCGCACGGTCGAGCCGCACATGTCGGCCCTGCGGCCGTTCGGCCTCGAGGTCAAGGCAACCGATGGTTCCTACCACGCCCAGGTCAACCGGGCGATCGAGCCGACGCGGCCGATCGTGCTGACCGAGCGCGGTGACACCGTGACCGAGAACGCCCTGATGGCCGCCGCTCTGCACCCCGGCACCACGACGATCCGCAACGCCTCGTCCAACTACATGGTCCAGGACCTCTGCTTCTTCCTGCAGAAGCTCGGGGTCGGCGTCGAGGGCATCGGCACCACCACGCTGGTCGTGACCGGCTGCCGCGAGATCGATGTCGACGTCGACTACGCGCCCAGCGAGGACCCGATCGAGGCGATGTCACTGCTGGCCGCGGCCATCGTCACCGAGTCCGAGATCACCATCCGCCGCGTGCCGATCGAGTTCCTCGAGATCGAGCTCGCCACCCTGGAGGAGATGGGGTTCCGCTACCAGCAGTCGGAGGAGTACGTCGCCCGCAACGGCCACACCCGCCTGGTCGACCTCACCACCAAGCGCTCGCGTCTGCACGCGCCGCTCGACAAGATCCACCCGATGCCCTTCCCCGGCCTCAACATCGACAACCTGCCGTTCTTCGCCGTCATCGCCGCGGTCGCCGAGGGCCAGACGCTGCTGCACGACTGGGTCTACGAGAACCGCGCGATCTATCTCGTCGAGCTCAACAAGCTCGGCGGCGACGTCAAGCTGCTCGACCCGCACCGGGTGATGATCGAGGGCCCCACCCACTGGTCCGGCACCGAGATCGTCTGCCCGCCCGCCCTGCGGCCGGCCGTGGTGATCCTGCTGGCGATGCTGGCCTCCAAGGGCACCTCGGTGCTCCGCTCGACCTACGTCATCCACCGCGGCTACGAGGACCTCGCCGAGCGCCTCAACCAGCTCGGCGCCAACATCGAGCCCTTCAGGGACATCTGACCTTCGCCCTCAGGTGAAGAGGGTCTCCACCCAGGCGCGGGCGTGCGCCTTGAAGGCGGGCGGCGCCTCCATCTCGGCGGTGATCCGCGGGATCGGCATGGTGCCCTGGCTGGCCAGGTTGTGCCAGTCGGACTCGGCCTCGATGAGCTCACCGAGGTCGGCGCGTGGCAGGAACACCCCGTGCCCGTCGGGGCAGACGCGTACCTGGCCCGGCCCGAAGGGTCGGGTGCTCATCTCGGCGCCGCACTGCGGGCACGGCCAGGCGTCTGCGGTGTCCATGACCCGACCGTACGCCCCCGCCCGACCCCGCGTCCCGACACGCGCCGACCCGGGCCTTCCAGCAGCCATACTGCTCGCGTGACCACGCCCGCCACGGGGTACGCCTACCTCGACGCCGTCTTCGACCGGCCGGGCCAGGTGCTCGCCTTCGCCCACCGTGGCGGCGCCTTCCACCCCGACATCGAGGGCCTGGAGAACACCCTCCAGGCATTCGCCCACGCGGTCGACCTCGGCTACGACTATCTCGAGACCGACGTCCACGTCACCAGCGACGGCGTGCTGCTGGCCTTCCACGACACGGTCCTGGACCGGGTCACCGACAGCACCGGCTCCATCGCCGACAGCACCTACGCCGAGGTGCAGCAGGCCCTGATCAAGGGCTCCGAGGCGGTTCCGACGCTGGCGGAGCTGTTCGACGCGTTCCCAGACGCGCGCTTCAACATCGACCTCAAGTCGGCCGGCTCGGTTCCCGCACTGGCCGCGTTCCTGGCGGAGCGCGAGGCCTGGGACCGCGTCTGCGTGGGCTCGTTCTCGGGCCGTCGGCTGCGCGAGTTCCGCCGGCTGACCGGTGGCCGGGTGGCCACGTCCGCGGCGCCGCTCGAGGTGGCGGCGTACCGCCTCCTCCCGGGCCGGATGGCGAGGCGCCTCACCCGCGGCCGGCCGAGCGTGCTCCAGGTCCCACACGCGCTCCGACGCCTGAAGATCGTGACCCCCAGGCTCGTACGACGCGCGCACGCGGCCGGCCTGCACGTCCACGTCTGGACCATCGACGACCCCGAGGAGATGCAGGCGCTGCTGGACCGTGGTGTCGATGGCCTGATGACCGACCGCACCGACATACTCAGGACCGTGCTCACGGAGAGCGGCCGATGGAGGGCTGAAGGATGAAGACCGACGAGCCTGCCGGCCCCGACGGCCCCAACGACCTAGCCGACCTCGACCCGCTGTGGCGGTCCAAGGACCAGAAGGCGTGGTACTGGTACGACTGGGCCAACTCAGCCTTCTACACCACCGTCTTGTCGGTCCTGTTTGCCCCCTACATGATCACGGTCGCCGGCAAGGCGGCCGGCTGCATCGACCCGGACGAGACCTGCAGCAAGACGGTCAGCGTGCTTGGACTCGACCTCGCCGCAGGCTCGCTGCCGTTCTACCTCACGAGCTTCGCCACCATCGCGAGCGCGTTCGTGCTGCCGGTCGTCGGTGCGTTCGTGGACCGCTCGTCCCGCAAGAAGTGGCACATGGGCGCCTTCGCGTGGGCCGGGGCGTTCTTCTGCGGCCTGCTGTTCTTCATGCAGGGCGAGAGCTGGCAGCTCGGCGCCATCTCCATCGTGCTGGCGAGCATGCTGGGCGGCTGTTCGCTCGTCAGCTACTACGCGATCCTGGTTGACATCTCGACCGAGGACGAGCGCGACCACGTGTCGTCGCGTGGGTGGGCGTTCGGCTATCTCGGCGGCGGCACGCTGCTGGCCCTGAACCTGGCCGTCTACCTCGGCCACGACACCTTCGGACTGGGCGAGGGCATGGCCGTCCGGCTCTCGTTGCTGTCTGCCGCCGTGTGGTGGGCGGGCTTCACGATCATCCCGATGGTGCGGCTGCGCAACTACGCCCCGCGAAACCTCGTCGCCGCCGAGGGCACGCTCTTCCACCGCAGCTTCGGGCAGCTGTACGCGACGCTGCAGGAGATGCGTGGGTTCCCGATGACGCTGACCTTCCTGATCGCGTACCTCTTCTACAACGACGGCATCCAGACCGTCATCTACGCCGCGTCGACCTACGGGTCGAAGCAGCTGAAGTTCGACCAGAGCGTCCTGATCGCCACCATCTTGCTCATCCAGTTCGTCGCCTTCGGCGGCGCCCTCTTCTTCGGCCGGCTGGCGTCGCGTTTCGGCGCCTACAGGTCGATCCTGTGGGGCGTGTACGCCTGGATGGTCATCGTGGTCCTCGCGCTCTTCCTGCCCGAGAAGAACGTCGCCGCGTTCCTGGCCGTGGCCGTCGCTATCGGCATCGTGCTGGGCGGCACCCAGGCGCTGTCCCGCTCGTTCTTCAGCCTGCTCATCCCCCGCGGTCGTGAGGGCGAGTACTTCGGCCTCTACAACGCCTGCGAGCGGGGCACGTCGTGGTTCGGCACGCTGCTGTTCGGCGTGGTCTTCCAGGTCACCGGGTCCTACCGCCCCGCGATCGTCGCGCTGATCATCTTCTTCGTGCTGGGAGCGTTCTTCCTGCTCCGCCTCGACCCGCAGCGGGGCATCCGCGAGGCGGGCAACGAGCTCCCCCAGGTGGTCTGAGCACGCTCGGCAGGGTGACACCCCTAGGGGTGAGCGCCAGGCGGGGCCGGTGTGACCCCGGTCCCATGGTTTCGGGGGAACGTTCCCCAACGCGGTAGCGTTGAGAGAGATGACGGGCATCCGTATGCCGGTCCGAGGCGTCGTATCGACGTTCCCGCGCGGCGCCTTTGGCCCGGTGACTGAACCAAACCCGTCTCGACAGCGTCTCAAACGGGGGAACCAGAAGGGTGGTGGCCAAGATGGCAGAGCGCACATTACGTGGAGCGCGCCTCGGGGGCCAGAGTTTCGAGGACGAGCGCGGCATCGAGTTCGCGGCACGTCAGCAGGTCGGCTACCTGTGCTCACAAGGACATGCGTTCGAGATCACGATGTCGGTCGAGGCCGACGTGCCGGCGATCTGGGAGTGCCCGCGCTGCGGTGCCGACGCCCTGAGCACGTCCGGCATCCTGCCTGAGACCAAGGACGTGAAGCCGGCACGCACGCACTGGGACATGCTCCTGGAGCGGCGGTCCGAGAAGGAGCTCGAGGACATCCTCAAGGAGCGTCTCGAGCTGCTCCGCGGTGGCGAGATCGGCCCCGCTCACCTGCACCGGGCGAACGCCAAGAAGCGCGTCCGCAGCGCCTGAGCTCGCTACTCGTCGACGACCTCACCGCGCACGACGTCCCCGGATCCCGCAGGTCCTCGCGGGCCCGGGCCTGGGGTGAAGCGCGCGGCGGCCAGCAGCCGCTTGCTGACCACCGCGGTCAGCAGCCGGCGGGCCACCGGCCGGGTGAACGGCAAGATCAGCAGGATGCCGAGGGCGTCGGTCACGAACCCGGGGCTGAGCATGAGCGTGCCGCCGACCAGGATCAGTGCGCCGTCGGCCAGCTCGCGCGCCGGCATCTGGCCCGAGCTGAGTGCGATGTTCAGGGCCTGCCAGGCGCGCCTGCCCTCGTTGCGGATCAGCCAGGTGCCGAGGATGCTGTCGAGGATCAACAGCAGGATCGTCCACCAGACGCCGATCACCTGCCCGACCTGGATGAGCACGTAGATCTCGACCAGCGGCACCACGATGAACGCGATGACGAGCAGCCAGCTGACCCAGCGACGGCGGCGCACGGCCATCATGCGCGCCTGAGCCGGCGTCGTACCTGCTGGACCCGCTCACGCAGTCCCCACCGGGTGATCGACTTGAGCGACTCCTTGGCCACGTCGGGGCTCATCTTCGAGTCGCCGCGCACCCTCTCGATGAACTCGATCGGCACCTCGACGATCTTCAGCCCCGCCTGGAGCGTCCGGTAGGCCATGTCGGTCTGGAACACATAGCCGGTGCTCTGCACCTGGTCGATGTCGATCTTCTCGAGCGTGGTCCGGCGGAAGAGCCGGAAGCCGGCGGTGGCGTCGCGGACGGGCATGCCGAGCAACAGCCGCACGTAGATGTTGCCGCCGCGCGACAGCGCCTCGCGCGAGCGGGGCCAGTTGACGATGGAGCCCCCCGGGATCCACCGCGAGCCGATCACCAGGTCGGCGTCCTGGATCGCCTCGAGCAGCCGGTGGAGCTGCTCGGGCTGATGGGAGCCGTCGGCGTCCATCTCACCGATCACGTCGTAGCCGGCGTCGAGAGCGACCGTGAAGCCCGCCCGGTACGCCGCGCCGAGGCCGGCCTTCTCGGTGCGGTGCACGACCGCGACCTGGGGGTCGGCGGCGGCCAGCTCGTCGGCGATCCGGCCGGTGCCGTCGGGCGACCCGTCGTCGACAACCAGGACGTCGACATCGGGCTGGGCAGCCCGCAGTCGACCCACGATCCACGCCAGGTTCTCGGCCTCGTTGTAGGTCGGGATGACCATCACGACCCTGCCGAGCTCAGGTGTCGTCATCGGCGGTTCTCGCTGTTCGTGGTCGTCGCCGGCTCGGGTGCCGGCTGGGTCGTCTCTTGGGTCGGCTGGGCGGTCGGCTGGGGGTCGCCGCGCCGACGATAGCCGAGCAGCGCGACAGCCACGAGCAACAGGGTCAACGGGCCGGCCAGCAGCCCCACCCAGTGGCCGACCCGGGTGCCGGGGGTGACGGAGGCGTCGAGCCCGATGTCGGCCGTCAGGACCGACGTGGTGCGCGGCTCGGCCTGGGTCACGACGGACCCGTCGGGCGCGATGATCCCCGAGCGTCCGTTGATCGAGGCGATGGCCACGTAGCGGCCAAGCTCGATGGCCCGGACGCGGGAGATCTCGAACTGCTGCTCGATCTGGGCGGTGTGGATGAACATCGCGTTGCTCGTCTGCACCACGACCATCTCGGCTCCGTGGTCGACCTGCTCGTAGAGACCGTCGTCGTAGGCGATGTCGAAGCAGATGGCGTCGGCGACCTGGGTGCCGGCCACTCGAAGCGGGGTGTTGCGGGTGCCGCTGACCATGTCGCGCGGGATCATGTCGAGCTTGCCGAAGCTGTCGCCGAAGACGTTTCGCCACGGGATGTACTCCCCGAACGGGACCGGGTGGCGCTTGGTGTAGCGGTCGCCGCCACCCAGCACCGGGTCCCAGACGATGCCCTGGTTGAGCACGTGCTCGGCGCCGGCGTCGACGATCGCCCCGACGAGGATCGGCACGCCGATCGCAGCCGCGGCCGTCTCGATGCCGGTGCGCGTCTGCTGGTCGGCGAACGGATCGACGGCCGTGGAGTTCTCGGACCACAGCACGAAGTCGGGCCGCTCGGCCCGGCCGGCCTCCACGTCGGAGGCGAGGTCGATGGTGGCCTGCACGTAGTTCTCGGTGACCTGCCGGAAGTCGAGCAGGACGTCGGTGCCGTCACCCGGCACGTTGCCCTGCACGGCCGCGACGCGCAGGCTGCCGTCGGGACTCGGCTGCCAGGGCCGCAGCGCGGGCAGGAGCAGGAGGGTTGTCACCGCGACCACCGCAACCAGGGCAGGCAGCCGGCGATCCTTCGCGCGGACGAGAGCCGCGATGGTCGCCCCGAGGAGCGCCAGGAGGAAGCTGACGCCGGTCGCCCCGACGTACGCCAGCGCCGGTGCGACCGGGGTGTCGACCACGGCGAAGGCGAGGCGTCCCCAGGGCATCCCGCTGAAGGGCCAGCCGCTGCGCAGCACCTCGACACCCACCCACGTCACGGCCGCCCACAACGGCCACCAGGGCAGGCGGGTGACCAGGGGCACCAGCGCTCCGAGCAACCCGAAGAACGCCGCCTCCAGTCCCGAGAGCGCCAGCCACGCATAGATGTCGACGGCGTGCATCCACCACATCAGCACGTAGGCGTAGCCGATGCCGAACGCGAGTCCGGGGATCCAGGACCGGCTGGCCGGCAGCCCCTGGGTCAGGAGGAAGAAGGCCGCCACCGCGAAGGGCAGCACGATGAAGAGCCCGACGGGAGGGAACGCTGCACTCAACGCGATGCCGGCGAGAGCGGCGAGCAGCGACCGGGTGAGCACCCGTCAAATCTATCCGGCAGCAGGGCGCCGGTCCGGATGCCCAGACTTTGCAGGGCCCGGGAGAGGCCGCCGCTCTTCGGACCGACCCGGTCGCGACAGGCTGCCGCGATCAGGAAGTTGTCTAGGGGACGGACGCCTCTCCCGGATTCACCCTCGTGGGGCGGCACCGACCTCCGCGAACCACGTTGGACAAGTGGGTGGCCCCCCACCTTCCGACTCGGCCACTCGGACGTCGGTCCACCGACACGATCTGCATGGGCGAACGAAGCGAAACCTTCGTCCGTCGACACGTTGGTGTCAACCGGCCGCTGACCTGCGCGAACGCGAGAAGTCGCAGGTCAGGAAGGGTCGTGCGTACACCAGAAGTTCATCTGGAATCTCACCGGACGCGCCGCTTTGGCGTGTCGATCCGCGACACGCCGATGGGCTGGTCCAGACAGGTCTACCCAGACAGATGCCCTGGCCAGCTGGTCAGGCTCGGCTCAACCCGGGACGACCACGACGCCGGTAGCGCTGGTGGCCAGCAGAGGTTCGGCGAGAACGGCGGCGGCGCCCGGCCGGTCGGCCGTCTCGGCCCCACGGGCCACGACGTGGACGGTGAAGTCGAGGGTGCGCGACCGGGTCCCGACGCGGGTGATCTCGCAGCCGATCTCGAGCACGTCGCCGGCCCGCACGGGTGCCCGGAACTGCACGTCGGAGTAGGAGGCGAAGAGTCCCTCGTCGCCGTCGGTGACGATGCACATCTCGGTCGCAACGTCGCCGAAGAGGCCGAGGCTGTAGGCACCGTCGACCAGGTTGCCGGCGTAGTGGGCGTGGGAGTAGGGCACGTAGCGGCGATGCGTGACGCGGGTGCCGACGGTGGCGGTCATAGCCTCAGGATGCCTTCCTGGTCGCAAGCTGGTGGACGAGGTACGACGCCACCTCGCCGGGCGTCGTACCCCGGGTGAACACGCGGTCGACGCCGAGCTCGGCCGCCATCGTCTCGTCGAAGCGCGGGCCACCGACGATGAGGAGCGGGCGCTTGTCCTCGGGGTAGGACTCGCGGAAGGCGGCCGACATCTCGCGGGTGTTGAGCAGGTGGGCGTCGCGCTGGGTGACGACCTGGGAAACGAGCACGGCGTCGGCCTTCTCGTCGCGAGAGCGCTCGACGAGCTGGGGCACGCTGACCTGCGCGCCGAGGTTCACGACCTTGAGCTCGCGGTAGTACTCCAGGCCCTTCTCCCCGGCGAACCCCTTGATGTTGAGGATCGCGTCGATGCCGACGGTGTGGGCGTCGGTGCCGATGCAGCCGCCCACGACCACCAGGCGGCGTCGCAGCGCGCCCTTGATGGCGGCGTTGGCCTCTTTGGGGGTCAACAGCGGGTAGTCGCGCTCAACCACCTCGACGGTGCTCGGGTCGACGAGGTGGTTGACCCGGCCGTAGACGACGAAGAAGGTGAACCCCTCCCCCATCGGCTTGGCGTGCGCGACCAGCGCCGGGTCCATCCCCATCTTGTTCGCAAGCTGGATCGCGGCACCCTCGGCGACCTTGGAGTGCTTGATCGGGAGGGTGAAGCTGAGCTGCACCATCCCGTCGCCGGTGGTGTCGCCGTACGGCCGGATCGGGCTGCTCATCGCCTCGCCCTCCAGGATCTCGCTGGCCGGGTTGTAGTAGTCCTTGGCCTTGCGGGCGACCCCGTCGAGGCCGCGACCGCCCTCCGGCGGCCGCTTCATCAGGCCGAAGGTGCCGTCGGCGATGGCGGCCAGCAGCGGCGGGTGTCCGGCAGAGTCGGTGTCGCCCTTGATGCGCTCGAGCAGTTCGATGGTCTCGCCCAGCACCTCCTCGGCGCGGTTGGCGATGAAGCCGCCGGGCGCCGGCACGAAGTCCTCGCTGAGGTTGCCGACGGCGTTCATCACGTAGCGGACGTTCTGCAGGGCCAGGTCGCGGTCGGAGATCCACGGCGTGACCACGGCCTCGGTCATCATGCCGACGAGCAGGATGCCCTGGCCCGTGAGCGCGCCGACGAGGTTGAAGAAGCCGTCGAGGAGATAGCCCTTGAAGATGTCGCCGGTCATGTGCCGGGTGGGTGGCATCCACTTGAGCGGCGCCTCGGGGAACAGCTCGCGAGCGAGCATCGCGTGGGCGAGCTCCAACCGGAACGAGTCGGGGACGTCGGGGTCGATCTCGAAGGCGTGGCCCAGGCCGAGCTGCCAGTTCTCGAGGCCGGCCTCCTTGGCGAAGTACTCGTTGAGCAGCTGGCTCGTCGTCACGGTGTGGGCTGCCTCGACCGCATCGGCGGTGGTGAGGTAGTTGTCCTCGCCGGTGTTGATGATGATGCCGGCGCGGGCGTGCACCTGGCGGCTGAAGCGCTGGTCGACGAAGGTGCGGATCGGGTTGATGTCGCGGAAGAGGATCCCGTACATCGAGTCGTTGAGCATCATGTCGAGCCGCTCGAGCCCGGCCAGGGCGGCGATCTCGGGCATGCAGAGGCCGCTTGCGTAGTTGGTCAGCCGTACGTAGCGGCCGAGCTCGCGGCTGGTCTCGTCGAGGGCCGCGCGCATCAGGCGGAAGTTCTCCTGGGTGGCGTAGGTGCCGGCGAACCCCTCGCGCGTGGCGCCCTCGGGCACGAAGTCGAGCAGGCTCTGGCCCGTCGACCGGATCACCGCGATCACGTCGGCGCCCTCGCGGGCCGCCGCCTGCGCCTGCGGGATGTCCTCGTAGATGTCGCCGGTGGCCACGATGAGATAGATCCACGGCGTGCGCGGCGCGTCGCCGATCCGCTTGACCAGGCGCTCGCGCTCCTTGCGGCGCGCGTCGATGCGGCGTACGCCGGCGCCCACCGCCTTGTGCGCGGCCGCACGGGCGCGCGTGTCGTCGCGGCCGTCGGGCAGGTGGAACCGCACCGAGCCGGCCGAGGCCTTCTGCGCCAGCGTGAGGAGGTCGTCGGCCTCGCCGCGCAGCAGCGCGTCCCAGACGGGGCGGCTGACGCCGTGCTCGAGCCCGACGTCGCCGCGGACGCAGTCCATCAGCCGGTTGACCCAGGGAGTGCCGTCGGGGTCCGCGCCGGCCAGCCCGGCCAGCCGGAGCGTGGCCCGCTCGACGGAGACGGTGGTGTGCTGCTGCGCGAGCCTGACGATCGGCCGACCGACCTGGCGGGCGAGCGTCCGGGCGCGGCGTACGTCGGCCTTGTCGAGGCCGAGTCGAGGCTTCACGGTCGTCGAGCCGGTGGCCATCACAGCCTCCGCTCGAAGAGTCCACGCACGCCGGCGTCGGCGCGCAGCAGCTCGAGCGCGTACGCCGCGTGGCCCGGGACGTAGCCGTTGCCGACGAGCATCCGCACGTCGGCGGCGAGCCCCTCGGCGCCCAGCGCGGCGGCCGAGAACGAGGTCGCCATGGAGAAGAAGATGACGGTGCCGCGGTCGGCGGTGGCCAGGATGGCGCCGCCTTCGCAGCCGGGCACGTCGACGCAGACAACGGTGACGTCGGCGCCGTGGCCACCCGGGCCGGTCGCGGCCACGGCGTCGCGCAGGGCGATCGGGTCGCGGGCGTCGGCGATCACGACGTCGTCGGCCAGGCCGGACTCGTCGAGGAGCTTGGCCTCCTCGGGCGTGGGCACCACACCGATGGTTCGCTGGGCGCCGGCGTCGCGGGCGGCGGCCAGGCTGAGCGAGCCGGACTTGCCGGCCCCGCCGATGACGGCGACCACCGGTTGTTCGTACTCGGCGACGATGCGCCTGGTCAGGGCCGGCGCGCCGCACACGTCCATGACGGCCAGGCTGAGCGCGGGGTCGAGGTCGTCGGGGATGACCGCGGCGATCGAGCGGCCGAACAGCACGGCGTAGCCGTCGCAGGGCACCTGCTCGGACCGGCCGTCCCAGTCGGCGAGCCCGTCCTCGATGACGAGCGGGGTCAGGGTCAGGGAGACCAGGGTGGCGATCCGGTCGCCGACGGCCAGGCCGAGCGGAGACTCGGGGCCGACCTCATCGACGGTGCCGACGAGCATGCCGCCGGAACCGGTCTCGGGGTTCTGCATCTTGCCGCGCTCGGCCACGATCTCGAGCACCTCGCGGCGTACCGCGCTGCCATCTCCCCCGTGCTTGCGCTCGAGCTGGCGGTACGACGCCGCGTCGAGGTTGAGCCGCTCGACGCGGACCCGCACCTCGTCGGGCCACAGCTCGCGGCGGGTGTCGAGCCGCTGGGCAGCCTGTGGCAAGACGACCGCGTCGTCGAGGACCCGGTGCAGTCCGGTGGGGTCGGAGGCCGACAACGTGGGTGAACCTTTCGTGTACTCCCGCCAGGATGACGGGAAATCATCCGGCGCAGCATTAGACTTGCGAGACGATCTGGCGAATACTTTGTCAGACGCGGGCTCCCCGACACAACCGGCGCGCCCTCGTCACGCACTGTGCCACGACTGTCCCACGACCACACCGCCACGGGAGGCCACCCATGAGCATCGAGACTGCGATCGGCCTCGAGTCCGGCCAGCCCTACCCCTACCAGCGGGTCGAGCTCGTCGAACCGGACTGGACGCGATTCCCCGGTTGGAAAGACGTCACCACCGAGGAGTGGGAGTCCGTGCAGTGGCAGCGCGCCCACTGCGTGAAGAACATCAAGCAGCTCCGCGAGCTCCTGGGCGACCTCGTCGACGAGCGCTTCTACGCCGACCTGGAGCGCGACCAGGCCGAGCGGGCCACCATGTCGATGCTGGTGCCGCCGCAGATGATGAACACGATGGCGCCGACGGTGACGCCGGCTGGTCCAGGCTCGCTCACCGACGCGTTCTACGCCGACCCCGTCCGCAACTACATGATCCCGGTGTTCAGCGACCGTCGTACGGACTGGTCCTCGCACCCGCACGCGACCCGCGACTCGCTGCACGAGCACGACATGTGGGTGGCCGAGGGGCTGACCCACCGCTACCCCACCAAGGTGCTTGCCGAGCTGCTGCCGACCTGCCCGCAGTACTGCGGCCACTGCACCCGCATGGACCTGGTGGGCAACTCCACGGCGGTGATCGACAAGCTGAAGTTCGTCGGCAAGCCCAACGACCGGCTCGGCGAGATGATGGACTACCTGCGTCGTACGCCGCAGGTGCGCGACGTGGTCGTCTCCGGCGGCGACGTGGCCAACATGCCGTGGCCGCGGCTCGAGTCGTTCCTGACCGACCTGCTGGAGATCGAGAACATCCGCGACATCCGGTTGGCGACCAAGGCGCTGATGGGCCTGCCGCAGCACTGGCTGCAGGACGACGTCGTGGAGGGCATGACCCGCGTCGCGACGACCGCTCGGGCCCGTGGCGTGTCCATCGCGATCCACACCCACGTCAACCACGCCAACTCCGTGACGCCGCTGGTGGCCAAGGCGACCCGCACGATGCTCGACACCGGCATCCGCGACGTACGCAACCAGGGCGTCATCCTCAACGGCGTCAACGCCGACCCGCACGCCCTGCTGGATCTCTGTTTCCGGTTGCTCGATGGCGCGCAGATCATGCCCTACTACTTCTACATGTGCGACATGATCCCGTTCTCGGAGCACTGGCGGATCTCCGTGGCCGACGCCCAGAAGCTGCAGCACTCGATCATGGGCTACCTGCCGGGCTTCGCGACGCCGCGGATCGTCTGCGACGTGCCGTTCGTCGGCAAGCGCTGGGTGCACCAGCTCGCCGACTACGACACCGACCGCGGCATCTCCTACTGGACCAAGAACTACCGCACCTCGATCGAGGCCGCCGACCCCGAGGCCCTGTCGCGGACCTACGAGTACTACGACCCCATCCACACCCTCCCCGTCGCGGGGCAGGAGTGGTGGGCCGAGCACGGCAACCTCGACGAGTCGCACCTGAAGGCCGCCGAGGTCGCCGAGGCCTCCCGCCGGATGGCCGCCCTCCAGGCCCACTGACGCCTACAAGCGGGTCAACGCGGTGCGGCCCTGGGGCCCGCGCGTGTTGGTTTCACCGGCTGACCGGTGAAACCGACAGTGGATGGGTGAAGCGTTGCCCCTCAAGTGGAGGGATTGCCCTTCCACCTGACCAGAGCTCGACTCCGCCTGCCCGACCGCTTTCCACAGGCCGAACACGGGCAGGATTGGCGAGGGCGCCTCAGTGGAATGCCGTGCAGGTGATGAGAACGCTTGAGCAACTCGGACCTACGGGTGGAGTCATCCTGCGCCGCGAAGCCCTCGCGATGGGCTACCACGACCGCGCAATCGCTGCGCTCGTCAAACAGGGTCACTGGGTGCGTGTCCGACATGGCGCCTATGTCCCCACAGAGCAATGGTCCAACTTCAGCCCTGCGGGTCGCCATCGCGTCAAGGCACGCGCAGTATTGAAGACTGCCAAGAGCCCAGCCGTGCTCTCACACGTCACCGCAGCCATCGAGCACGGCGCCGACGTCTGGGACCTTGATCTGGCCGAGGTCCACATCACCCGGCTCGACGGAGGGTGCGGACGACGCGAGGCGGGCGTCCAGCAACATCGGGGTTTGATCCGGCCCGAATGGATCGTGGAGCACGACGGGGTACGACTTCTCGACCCGACCCGGACTGCTATCGATGTCACCCGCATCTGCGACGTCCAGCATGGTCTCGTCGTGGTCAACGGTCTCTTGCAGCAAGGCGGCACCACCCTCCCCAAGATGGAGGCGATGGCTGCGGAGATGGACTACTGCCCCTTCACCCTGAGCACCCGCTTGGTACTTCGGCTGGCCGACCCCCGGATCGAGAGCGTTGGAGAGTCGCGGACGGCGTATCTCCTGTGGGCGCAGGGCCTGCCCGCTTTCGAGCCGCAGTACAAGATCCGCGACGCCAGCGGACAGGTCGTGGCGCGCGTTGACTTCGCCCTTCCCGAGCTGGGGGTGTTCTTGGAGTTCGACGGGCGACAGAAGTACGGCGAACTCCTGGGCGACAGGTCACTGGAGGAGGTGCTGGTCGAGGAGCGAGAGCGCGAGAAAATGATCTGCCGCCTCACCGGATGGATCTGCATCCGGGTCACGTGGGCAGACCTGGCAAAACCTGAACGGCTGGCCGCCGAGATCCGCTCAATCCTGAGGTCGCGTCGTCCCTCAGCCTGATGGCCAACCTTGTAGGGCAAAACTGACGCCTGATGGGTGTTGCTTCCCCCGTCAAGTGTCAGTTTCACCGGCTGACCGGTGAAACCGACAGCCCCTACGACACCGGGCGGTTCTCGTACGGCGTGGAGAGGACGATGGTCGTACGCGACGAGACGTTGGCGGCGGCGCGGATGCGGGCGAGGAGGTCCTCCAGCGCCGAGGGGGTGGCGACGCGGACCTTGAGGATGTAGGACTCGTCGCCGGCGACCGACCAGCACGACTCGATCTCCTCGACCGTGCGCAGCCGCTCGGGGTAGTCGTCGGGCTCAGAGGGGTCGATGGGGGTGATCGAGACGAACGCCGTCAGCGGCAGCCCCATCTGTTCGTGGTCGACGGTCGCGACGTAGCCGCGGATCATCCCCCGCTGCTCGAGCCGCTTGACCCGCTGGTGCACAGCCGAGGTCGACAGACCGGTCGCCTTGCCGAGGTCGGTGAACGACATCCGGCCGTCGGCGGCCAACAGGGCAAGGATCTTGCGGTCGGTCTTCTCCACCACGGAAGGGTAGCGAAGAGCCGTGACAGGATGCCTGCGTGAAACGGCAGCCGGACAGCGGTGATCGACTGATGGTGCTCGACACCGCCTCGCTCTACTTCCGCGCGTTCTTCGGCATCCCCGAAGTGCTGGCCGACGACGGAACGCCGGTCAACGCCGTCCGAGGGCTGCTCGACTTCATCAGCCGCCTCGTCGGCCAGTACCGGCCCACCCACCTCGTCTGCGCCTGGGACAACGACTGGCGACCGCAGTGGCGGGTCGACCTGGTGCCGTCGTACAAGTCCCACCGCGTCGAGTACGTCGTCCCCGGCGACGCCCCCGACGTCGAGGTCGTGCCCGATCCGCTCGAGGTCCAGGTGCCGATCATCCAGGCCGTGCTGGCGGCGTACGGCATCTGCGTCATCGGCGCCGACGGTTACGAGGCCGATGACGTGATCGGCTCCCTCGCCACCCAGGCGAGCATGCCGGTCGACGTGGTCACCGGCGACCGCGACCTCTTCCAGCTCGTCGACGACAAGAGCGAGGTCCGGATCCTCTACGTCGCCCGCGGTGTCGGCAACCACGAGCGCGTCACCGACGAGGTCGTCGTGAGCAAGTACGCCGTGCTGCCCAGCCAGTACGCCGACTTCGCCACCATGCGCGGCGACTCATCCGACGGCCTGCCCGGGGTCGCAGGTGTCGGCGAGAAGACCGCGTCGGCACTGCTCCTGACCTACGGTGACCTGCGCGGGATCATGGACGCTGCGGCCGATCCCGACTCCGACATGGCCTCGGGGCCGCGCCGCAAGATCGTCGCGGCCGCCGAATACCTCGCCGTCGCCCCGAAGGTCGTCGAGGTGGCCCGCGACATCGACCTCGGCGACTTCGACGCCACCCTGCCGGACAAGCCGGCCCACCCCCGGATCCTCGACCAGCTCGCCGAGCACTACAACCTCGGCAGCGCGGTCCCCCGGCTGATCGACGTGCTGGCGGGTTAGTCGGCGACTGCCGAGTAGGCCACCACGCCCCGCCGCAGGGCGCGTACGACGTCGCGCGCGACTCCGCGCAGCGGCGCGTCGCCGGCGGCGTCGGCAACCTGGCCGGCGAGGTCGAGGACCTGCTTCATCCAGCGCACGAAGTCACCGGCGGCCAGGTCGGTGGTGCCGAGCACCGCGTCGAGGTCGTCGCCCTCCGCCCAGCGGTACGTCGCCCAGGCGAAGCCGAGGTCGGGCGCGCGGGTGAAGTCGAGCCGATGCTGCTTCTCCAACGCCTGGATGGAGGCGGACAACCCCGACAGGGCCGAGATCGCGTCGGCGATGGCACCGCCCGGCACCCGTGGGGAGCCGACGTCGTCGGGCCGGCGGGACTCGTAGACGAGCACCGAGAGAGCTGCCGCCAGACCCGAGGCCGGCAGGTCGTCGAACGCCCCGGTGCGCATCGCCTCAGCGGTCACGAGGTCCATGTCGGAGTAGATCCGCATCAGTCGCTGCCCGCGCGGCGTCACCCGAACCTCTCCGGGGTCGCCGTCGAGGTAGCCCAGCGACGTCAGCACCTCGCACACGCGGTCGAACTGCCGAGCCACCGTGTTGGTGCGTTCCTCCACGCGTCGGCGCAACGTCGCCGCGTCGCGGTCGAGCTTGAACCAGCGCTCCGCCCACCGGGCGTGGTCCTCCCTGTCGGGGCAGCCGTGGCAGGGATGCTCGCGAAGAGCCGCCCGCATCCCGTCGACGTCGTCGCTCGGTCTCGACACGCGCTCGCTTGCGCTCGGGCGGCTCGACCGACGATCGTTCGAAGGCGGCGGGGGCGCCAGGCCGTGCGTGCGGGTGCGCAGGGCGGAGGCGAGGTCGCGGCGCATCTGCGGGTTGCGGTGGCTGAAGTTGCGCGGCACCTTGACCCGGGTCACCGCCACCACCGGGGTGGGAAAGTCGGCGAGGCTGAGCCGCCTGGCCTGCCGCTCGGCCGTCACGACGAGCGGCCGGGGCCCCTCCCCCGACGTTCCTGGGTCGACGACGACGGCGTAGCCGGCGTACTTGCCCGCAGGCACCTGGATCACGTCGCCGGGGCGCAGCTGCTCCAGCGAGGAGACCGCCTCCTCCCGCCGGTCGGCACGACGAGCCCGCGACGCGCCCTTCTCGAGCTCGGAGATCTTGTGGCGGATGCGGGCGTACTCCATGAAGTCACCCCGGTCGCAGGTGGCCGCCTCGGCATAGCCGTCGAGCGCCTCCTCGGCCTTGCGCAGCTGCCGCGCCAGCCCGACGACGGCCTTGTCGGCCTGGAACTGGGCGAACGACAGCTCCAGCAGCTCACGGGCGCGCTGGCGGCCGAACTGGTGCACCAGGTTGACCGCCATGTTGTACGACGGCGCGAAGCTCGACCGGAGCGGATAGGTGCGGGTCGACGCCAGGCCGGCCAGTTCGCGCGGGTTCATGCCGGGCTGCCACAGCACGACGCCGTGGCCCTCCACGTCGAGACCACGGCGGCCCGCCCGGCCGGTGAGCTGGGTGTACTCCCCCGGCGTGATCGCGGCGTGCGTCTCGCCGTTCCACTTGTCGAGCTTCTCGATGACCACCGTGCGCGCGGGCATGTTGATGCCCAGCGCCAACGTCTCGGTGGCGAAGACGACCTTGCACAGACCGCGCACGAAGAGCTCCTCGACCACCTCCTTGAAGGCAGGCAGCATGCCCGCGTGGTGGGCGGCCACGCCACGCGTGAGCCCGTCGAGGAAGTCGTGGTAGCCCAGGACGTGGAGGTCCTCCTCCGGCAGGTGCCGGCAGGACTCCTCGACGAAGGCGAAGATCTCGTCGCGCTCCTCGGTCGAGGTCAGCCGCACGTTGGCCCTGACGCATTGGGCGACGGCGGCGTCGCAGCCCACCCGGCTGAAGACGAAGACGATGGCGGGCAGCAGCCCCTCGCGGTCGAGCCGGTCGATCACGTCGACGCGGCTCGGGATCCACACCCGACGGCCGTTGCCGACGGGTCGGCCGCCCCGGCCCTGGTCGCGACCGCTGCGGCCCCGCGGCGCGCGACGGTCCTTCATCCGGTTGCTGGCCCAGTCGTCCCGGGCGATCTTGACCAGCTCGTCGTTGACCGGAGCACCCTCCTTGACGAACCCGGCTGCCGCGTCGACGTCGGAGGAGGCGAACAGGTCGAGCAGTCGCTTGCCCACCATCACGTGCTGGTAGAGCGGCACCGGGCGCCGCTCCTCGACGATGGTGGTGGTGTCGCCGCGCACGGTCTGCAGCCACTCGCCGAACTCCTCGGCGTTGGAGACCGTGGCCGAGAGTGAGACCAGCGCCACCGACTCGGGCAGGTGGATGATCACCTCCTCCCAGACGGCGCCGCGAGCACGGTCGGCGAGGTAGTGCACCTCGTCCATCACCACGAAGCCGAGTCCGAGCAGCGTGCGCGAACCGGCGTACAGCATGTTGCGCAGCACCTCGGTGGTCATCACCACGACCGGCGCCTCGCCGTTGATGCTGTTGTCACCGGTGAGCAGGCCGACCATGTCGACGCCGTAGCGCTCGACGAGATCGTGGTACTTCTGGTTCGACAGCGCCTTGATCGGTGTGGTGTAGAAGCACTTGCGGCCCGTCTCGAGCGCCAGGTGCACCGCGAACTCGCCCACGATCGTCTTGCCAGAGCCGGTCGGCGCCGCGACCAGTACGCCGTGGCCCTCCTCGATCCGGCGGCAGGCCGCGACCTGGAACTCGTCGAGGGCAAAGGGGTACTGGGCCGCGAAGGAGTGCAGCACGGGGTGCTTGCGATCGGCCGCGAAGGCGGCATAGCGCTCCGCGGGCGTGCGGTCGTCGGGCTCGGCAGTCATCACGTGTTCACCAGAGGACGCTCAGGGCTCCGGGTGCGCACGCGACGGTGAGGGGCAGCGCGCCGAAGCGCTCGCCGTCGGCGTACGACATGATCCCCGGCGCGGCGACCGTGACCGTGTGCACGCGGTGGTGCTCGTACTGCGGATGGTAGATGTGGGTGCCCTTGAACAGCTTGGGGTAGGTCCGCACCAGTCCCGCGCGGCTCATCGGCTTGATGATCACCACGTCGAGCAGGCCGTCGTCGAGCAGCGCGCCCTCGGTGATCCGCAGCCCGCCGCCGAACGAGGGCCCGTTGCCGACGGCGACCAGCATCGCGTCGAGACGGCGCTCCACGCCGTCGAGGTCGAGGGTGTAGGGCAGCGGCGAGAAGGTGCGCAGCTCGGCCATGGTGGCGATGTTGTAGCGCATCTGACCCTTGGGCCAGGTCATCCGGTTGGCCCGCTCGTTGACGATCGCGTCGAAGCCCGCGGCCAGCACGCTGACGAAGTACTTGTCGCCGCTGCGCGCCAGGTCGATGGTGCGGATGCGTCCGGCGATCACCAGGTCGGCGGCGGCCAGCACGTCCTTGCGCGGGAGGTCGAAGTAGCGGGCCACGTCGTTGCCGGTGCCCGCCGGGATGATGCCGAGCGCGGTGCCAGTGCCGGCCAGGGCCTGCACGGCGAGGTGGACCATGCCGTCGCCACCGCAGACGACCAGCGCCGAGACCCCGTCGGCCACGCACTGGTGCGCCAGCTCGAGCGCCTCGTGGGCGTCGCGGCCCTCGAGGTTGCGCACGACGAGTCCGGCGCCGCGTAGGCGGCCCAGGGCCACGTCGCGGGCGTGGGCGCCCTTGCCCTTGCCAGACGTGGGGTTGGTGATCAGGGCGATCTCCCCCAGCTCCCATGACGGCCCAGACAGCCCCGAAGCCCCAGACCCCCCAGCCGCAGCGCTCACGCCCGCGACACTATCGGGCCGCCGAAGTCGCTCAGGCTCACTCGCCGAGGCGCAACAACGCGGCGTAGCGCGCCGGCTCGGCCCCGACCGCCCGCGCCAGCCGCGCGAGCGCCTGGAGCACCCGGTCGGCCGTGAACTCGGTGCCGGGTACGACGAGCGTCAACCGGCCGTCGTACGTCACGAGGTGCACCTGCCCGTGCCGCCACGCCTGGTGGGCCTGGTGTCGCAGCTCGTCGTGGGCGACCGGCTTGGGGTAGGCCTCGTCGACGGCCAACAGGTCGCACGGGAGGGTGTCGTGGTCGTCGCCGCCGGCGGTCAACATGCCTGCTATCTGGTGGCCGCCGCGGATGCTGCCCTCGGGACTCCAGACGACCTCGCCCTCCCCCAGCCAGCTCGGCAGGTCGAAGGGGTCGACCTCGCCGATCCCGTCGACGCCGTCAGGCGAGGTGGTCACAGCGGCGAGAGCTCGTCATCGCCGACCTCGGCCTCGCTGCCGCGGCCCCGCGCGCGGTCGATGCCGCGGGCGATGATCTCGGCCATGATGAAGAGCACCAGCATCGGGATCGCGAGGATCAGCATTGAGAAGGGGTCGGTCGAGGGAGTCGCCACCGCGGCGAAGACGAAGGTGCCGATGATGATCCACGGCCGGTAGCGGCCCAGCTGCCGCCCCGACACGACGCCTGCGAGGTTGAGCAGCACCACGAAGAACGGGATCTCCATCGAGACGCCGAAGATCAGCAGCATCCGGGTGACGAACGAGAAGTAGGCCGAGAAGTCGACCAGGTTCTGAACGTCGTCAGGCACGAACGCGATCAGCACCGCGAGGCCCTTGGGCAGCACGTAGTAGCCCAGCGCCACGCCCGCGAAGAACAGTGGTCCGGCGATGCAGGCCACGACCCGCGACCACTTGCGCTCGTTGGCATGCAGGCCGGGGAGGATGAAGGCCCAGATCTGGTAGAGCCAGTAGGGCGCGGAGACCACCACCGCGGTCACGCCGCACAGCTTGAGCTGCAGCATCAGGCCGGCGCTGATGCCGCTGGCCACGAGCTCGGAGTTCTGGGTCTGGAGGGTGTCGATGGCACTGCGGTAGGGCTTGGCGATGATGTCCAGCAGCTGGTCGTAGAAGAACAGCGCGACGATGAAGGCGATCACCAGGACCAGCGCGGAACGGATCAGCCGCGCGCGGAACTCACGGAGGTGGTCGGTGAGCGCCATCCGCCCATCCGGGCCGACGGCGTGCTTCGGCCCGCCGCGCAGGAGATCGAAGACCCACCCGACAGACGACAACTCAGGGCTCGCGTCAGACCGGGTCTTCGCCGCGGTGCTCGGCCGCGCGTCGCTCGGCAGCCTGGCGCTCGCTCTCGGCGTCGAGAGTCGGCTGGCGCGCCTCGAGCTCGCGCTGTTCCGGCGTCATCGTCGGCTTGGCGGCCTCGTCGTCGTCGTCGTCCATCAGGCCCTTGGTCTCGGCCTTGAAGATGCGCAGGGCGCGACCACTGCCGCGGGCGAGCTCGGGCAGCTTGGACGCGCCGAACAGCAGCACGAGAACAGCCAGGATGAGCGCGATCTCACCGGGGCCGAGGCCCGCGATCTGGGGCAGCATGGAGAAATTCCTCACGTTGTTGGGTTCGGCGCCGAGTCTACGCCGGATTGGTCATGCGCCGGGCGCGTACAGGCTGAGAGTTCGCTGTGCCAGGTCGCGGAAGTCGGCGTCCAGACCGGCCGGCGACACGACATGTGCGTACGGCGCCAGCCGCATCAGCAGCCGCTGCAGCCACCGCTCGTCGGCCACCCGCAGGTCGATCTCGACGGTGCCGTCCCCGCCCGGCCTGGCGGCCTCGACGGGGTAGTACTCCATCACCCAGCGGGCCTGGGGCTGGAGCCGGAGGGTGACCACGGTGGTCTCCTCCGAGCGCTGGAAGAGCCCGTCGGAGAGGTCGCGCGGCGGGCCCTCGGTGACGACCTCGGAGTCCAGGACGGTGGCCTCGTGGATCCGGTCGAGCCGGAACAGCCGGGGCGCCTCGGCGCTGTGGCACCAGGCGTCGAGGTAGGCCACCCCACCCGACGTGACCACCCCGCGGGGGTCGACGACGCGCTCGGACTCCTCGTCGCGCGCGGGCACGTAGTAGGTCAGCAGGACCTGCCGCCGGCCGGCCACGGCGCGCTCCAGAGACGCGCGGAGGCGGCTGGTCTCGGCCACCTCGTCCTCCCCCGGCTCGACCAGGGCGGCGCCGCCGGCAGCGGCGGCCTCGAGCTTGGCCAGCGTGCGGTCGACGACCTCGCGAGTATCGGGCCCCGCGCCGCCCCGCAACGCGCGCAGGGCGACGATGATCGCGGTCGCCTCGGTCGGTGTCAGCCGCAGCGGCCGGGCGAGGTAGTCGGCGTTGGAGATCCGGATCACGCCCTCCAGCCGCGGGATCCCGCTGTCGGGGTCCTCGAGGGCGTCGAGGTCGACGTCGATGAGATCGTCGGGATAACCGCCGGGCAGGCCGCACATGAACAGCACGCCGAGGTCCTTGACCAGCTGCTCGGGCGTGACCCCGACGGCCTGGGCGGCCTCGTCGAGGCGCACCGACGGGTGCGAGTGCAAGAACGGCACGAGGGTCAGCAGCCGGGCCACCTGGTCCTTGGCGCCGCTGGCCGAGGTCGTGGTCATGAGGCCACCTCGCGCAGGCGGGCGACGATGTCGTCGCGGAGCTCGGCGGGCTCCTCCACGAAGACGTCGGGACCGAACCCGAGCACCTCCTCGGCCAGCCTGTCGCGGCGGAGCACGATCCGGTCCCACGGGCTCTCGGTGTCGGGGCCCTCCACATCCTGCTCGACCGACTCGGCGGCGCGGCGCAGGGTGGCCGCGGACCCCTTGCGGACCAGGAGCGTCGCCTCGACGGTGAGCGGCGGTGGGGCGAGCCGCCTGGTCGTCTCGCGCAGGTCGACGCCGTCGGGGATGACGTACGACGCGGGGGCACCGACCCGGCGGGCGTCGCCGACCACTCGTGAGAGGCGGAAGACCCGCTCCTCGTCGCGGTCGGTGTCGAGCCCCACGGCATACCAGCGGCCGGCGTGCCGCACCACGCCCCAGGGCTGGAGGTGCCGGGTCAGCGGCTCCAGGTAGCCCGGGCGCCGGTAGTCGAACTCGACGGCCTGTCGCTGCTGGGTGGCGTCCCAGAACACGTCGAAGGCCGGCTCGTCGGCGCTCAGCCGGGGCTCGACGATGTCGAGCGCCGAGACGTCCAGCGGCAGCCCCAGCGCGGTCAGCTTGCGGACGGCATCTGTGGTCGCCTCGGCCAGCCTCGCGTGCTCCCAGACGCGGGTCGCCAGGCCGACCACCGCTGCCTCGTCGGCGGCCAGCCGGATGTCCGGCAGGGCGAACTCGTCGGGCGAGACGCGGTAGCCGGGCTCGTCGTCGAAGAGCGGGTCGATGTTGCCCACCTCGATCGGCACGCCGAGGCTGCGCAGCTCCTCCTTGTCGCGCTCGAACATCTTCTCGAAGGCGTCGCGTCCGGAGTCGGGGTAGAGGATCGCTCGGATCCGGTCCTTGGACACGTAGTGCTGCTGGACCAGCAGCATGATGAGCAGGTTCAGGAGGCGCTCGCTCTTCCGCGTGTCCATCGGCGCCTCCCTTCTGCCGATGACCGGCCTGACGACCGGCGGGTCGACCCTCAGCCGGCGGCCAGGATGTCAACCACGAAGTACAACGTGTCGGTCCCCTTGATGCCGGCGTCCTTGTTGCCCTCCTTGCCGTAACCGAGGTCAGGCGGGATCGAGAGCATCAACCGGCTGCCGACGGCCCGGCCGACGAGCGACTGGTCCCAGCCCTTGACGACCGCGCCGACACCGATCTGGAACGAGGTCGGCTCGCCGCGCGCGTAGCTGGAGTCGAACGGCGCCTCGCCGTCGTAGACCTGGCCCAGGTAGTTGACGACGATCGTCTGGCCCTTCTCCACCGTGGCGCCGTCGCCCTGCACGAGCGACGCGATCCGCAGCCTGGGCGCGGGCTCGGGCGTGTCGGTGAAGTCGAGGCTGCTGGGCACTCCCTTGTCCTCGACGATCTTGGGCGTCCAGCTGGGAGCGTCCTTCTCGGTGCCCTGAGGCCCGTCGAGCACGCCGCTGACCAGGTCGACGATGATCACCACGGAGTCCTTGTTGGCGATCCCCAGCGTGGGGTTGCCGCTCTCGCCGAACGCCTCGCTCGCGGGCGCGGCGACGGCAACCCGGGAGCCGATGGTCTGGCCCACGAGGGCGTCGTGGAAGACCTTGCCGATCTGGTCGTCGACCGTGATCAGCTCGGGCTTCTTCTCCTTGTAGGTGTCCAGCGCGGTCTCCTGGGTGAACCCGTTGCCGATCCACAGGTGGGTGAGGACCTGGTCGCCCTCTTCGACCACCTCGCCGTCCCCGGTGACCAGCGTCTTGGTCTCCACCTTGTCGACCGACACCTGGCCGTCCCAGGTGACCTTGGGGGCGCTGCCCGGCTCTCCCTCGATGGTCACGGTGTCCAGGCCGCCTCCGCTGGGGTCCTCCCCGGAGTCGTCGCCGCAGGCGACGAGGGTCAGCAGCAGCGGCACGATGGCGGCGAGCGCCAGTCGGGATGTTCGGGGCACGGGGGTTCCTCGCGTCATGGTCGGGCAGTGCCCGGACACCCTATCCACTGAGTCCTAGGCGGAAGATCGACCCCGAGTCCTCGGCGTCCCCGCGGAGGCGTGAGCGAAGCGAGCGGCTTCGTGGGGTGGGATCTACATGCCGTCGATGAGGCGCTGGACCCGCTCGTCGTACGCCCGGAACGGGTCCTTGCAGAGCACGGTGCGCTGCGCCTGGTCGTTGAGCTTGAGGTGCACCCAGTCGACCGTGAAGTCGCGGCGGCGCTCCTGGGCCTTGCGGATGAACTCGCCGCGCAGCCGCGCCCGGGTCGTCTGCGGCGGCACCGACTTGGCCTCGAAGATCTTCAGGTCGGTGGTGACGCGGGCGACGGCGCCGCGCTTCTCGAGCAGGTAGTAGAGCCCCCGGCCGCGATGGATGTCGTGGTAGGCCAGGTCGAGCTGGGCGATCCGCGGGTGGCCGAGCGGCAGCCCGTGCTTGGCGCGGTAGCGCTCGATCAGCTTCCACTTGATCACCCAGTCGATCTCGCGGTCGACCAGGCTCAGGTCGTCGGACTCCACGGCCTTCAGGCTGCGCTCCCAGAGGTCGAGAGCCTGCTCGATGATGGGAGTGCTGATCTCGCGGCGGTCGACGAAGTTGCGGGCCTTGGAGAGGTACTCGTGCTGGATGTCGAGCGCGCTGGCCTCCCGGCCGTTGGCGAGCCGGACCGCGCGCCGCCCGGTCATGTCGTGGGAGATCTCACGGATGGCGCGGATGGGGTTCTCGAGCGTGAGGTCGCGCATCACCACGCCCTCCTCGATCATCCGCAGCACCAGGTCGCAGGAGGCCACCTTGAGCAGCGTGGTGGTCTCGCTCATGTTGGAGTCGCCCACGATCACGTGCAGCCGGCGGTACTTCTCGGCGTCGGCGTGGGGCTCGTCGCGGGTGTTGATGATGGGCCGGGAGCGGGTGGTCGCGCTGGAGACGCCCTCCCAGATGTGCTCGGCGCGCTGGGAGACGGCGTACGACGCCCCGCGGGGGGTCTGCGTCACCTTGCCCGCGCCCACGATGATCTGGCGGGTCACCAGGAAGGGGATGAGCACGTCGGCCAGCCGGCTGAACTCGCCGGCCCGACTGACCAGGTAGTTCTCGTGGCAGCCGTAGGAGTTGCCCGCCGAGTCGGTGTTGTTCTTGAACAGGTAGATCTCGCCGGCGATGCCCTCGTCGTGCAGCCGCTGCTCGGCGTCGAGGAGCAGCCCCTCGAGGACCCGCTCCCCCGCCTTGTCGTGGGTGACCAATTCGCCGATGTCGTCGCACTCGGGGGTGGCGTACTCGGGATGGCTCCCGACGTCGAGGTAGAGCCGGGCGCCGTTGCGCAGGAAGACGTTGCTGCTGCGCCCCCAGCTGACGACCTTGCGGAAGAGGTAGCGCGCGACCTCGTCGGGGCTCAGCCTGCGCTGGCCCTTGAACGTGCACGTCACGCCGTACTCGTTCTCGATGCCGAAGATGCGCCGGTCCACGCCCCCACCCTACGGCGCGCGACCAGGCCCGGGTCTTGCCGAACCGCCCTCGCGGACAGGTGATCTGGGGGACCATCGGCATCGAGAGCGTCGCCAGCCCGCTGAGCGTCGAACCGCCGTGGGTCGTCCACGAACTAGCGGCGCAGTGGTTCCTGCCCACCACCGTGGTGGCGCGACGGCTGGCCGACCTGCACCGGGTCGTGGACCGCGTGGTCAGCACGGGCACCTTCCTGCTCGCCCCACCCCTGTTCCTCGGCCACCCCGACCACCCGGTCTTCCGGGCGCTGTGCGAGCACGTCCGCGGGCGGCACCGGGACGACCCGACCCCGGAGTTCGACTACTGGGACGACGTGGCCCACCCGGGCAAGGTGCTCGACCTGCTGCGGCTGCCGGCGCGGGTGCTGGCGGAGTTCCCGCTGCGCGGGAGGCTGGACCTGCTCAACGACGTGCAACCGTGGTGGGGGTTCTCCTACGGTGAGCGCGAACGCGAGCTGGGTCGGCTGCAGGGCTGGCTGGGCACCTACGGACCCGACTTCGCGGGGCAGCGCCGGCGGTAAGTCGTCAGCCCGGCCGGGCGCGTCGGCTCCGTCGAGAGGTGGCTCGTCTGCGAGCCCGGCCGTCTCGAGCCCTTTGGCTACCCCCTGTCACTAGACCCCGACGGCGGCCGCTACGTCGGCCCACAGGTGCGGCTCGACGACCGGTCGACCGTGGACCTGGTCGGCTTGGCCGTGCGCGACGCGGGCCACCTGCGAGCGGGCGACTACGTGGCGATCGCGCTGTCTGCCCCCTCGGTCGACGTGCCTGCCCTCGACCGGCTGATGCGGTGCGTCTACACGCTGCGCCGCCGGATCCCCACCGCCACTGTGCACGGTCTGCTCATCAGCGACGGGCGGACCGTGAGCTTGCATCGTGCGCTGGCGGAGCAGGACTTCGACTACATCTCGCTGAGCGAGCTCGGCTACCGCGACCACCTCGGCATGCACCCCGATGTCGAGCGAGAGCTCGAGACCAGTGACGAGAGCGCGCCGCACCCGACCTCCCTCGAGGTCGACCTGCCGGTCTGAGCGGGTTTACGGGGCGACGGGTGGCTCGTTGCCACCGCCGCCGGACGGCGGGTTCTCGGCGGGCTCTTCCGCTGCTGCCGCCGCGGTCTCGAGCTCGGGGTCGGGGTTGGGCTGCGAGGGACCGCGGTCGCCGAGCAGCTGTTGCAGCCGGGCGGGACCGATCCGGCTGAACTTTCGTGGCCGGCTGCGGGTGCGGTCGAGGACGGCGACCTCGAGGTCCTCGTCCGGGATGACCCGGTCGTCGGTCTCGGAATGGCCCAGCGCCGCCACCGCGACGCTCAGCGCGTCGGCGAGGGAGGCGCCGTCGACGTAGCGTTCCTCGAGGTACTCGGCGACGACATCGGCGGCCCCGCCCATCACGGCGTACTTGTGTACGTCGGCCACCTGGCCGTCATAGGTGAGCCGGTAGATCTGGTCGTCGGCCGGCTCGTCGCCGATCTCGGCCACGAAGAGCTCGACCTCGTAGGGCTTCTCGCCGCCGCTGGAGAAGATGGTGCCGAGGGTCTGCGCGTAGGCGTTGGCCAGCCCGCGGCCGGTCACGTCGCGGCGGTCGTAGGAGTAGCCACGCATGTCGGCCAGCCGGACGCCGGCGATGCGCAGGTTCTCGAACTCGTTGTAGCGGCCGACCGCTGCGAAGGCGATGCGGTCATAGATCTCGGAGACCTTGTGCAGCGCCTGGGACGGGTTCTCGGAGACGAACAGCACGCCGTCGGCGTACTGCACGGCCACGACGGACCGCCCGCGGGCGATGCCCTTGCGGGCGTAGTCGGCCCGGTCCTTCATCAGCTGCTCGGGCGAGACGTAGAACGGCATGCTCATTTGGTGTGGTCCTCGAGTCGTCTGTGGTCTCAGGTGAGGCCGGCGGCCGGGCCGTCGGGTCGGCTCATCCGGCCGGCGATCACCCGGTCGGCGATGTCGGCCACGTCGCTGTCGGGGAGGCGGCGACCGCCGTCGGCGGTGATCACGAGCACGACCGGGAAGATCCTCCGGGTCAGGTCGGGCCCGCCCGTGGCCGAGTCGTCGTCGGCGGCGTCGTAGAGCGCCTGGACGATCGCGGTGACGCACTCGGTCTCGTCGAAGTCCTCGCGGTAGAGCTTCTTGAGCGAGCCCCGCGCGAACAGCGAACCGGAGCCGACGGAGTGGAACGCGGTCTCCTCGTAGCGGCCGCCGGTGACGTCGTAGCTGAAGATGCGGCCGCCGCCGGTGGACTGGTCGAAGCCCGCGAAGAGGGGTACGACGGCCAGTCCCTGCATCGCCATGGCGAGGTTGGAGCGGATCAGGGCGGCCAGCCGGTTGGCCTTGCCGGCCATCGACAAGGTGGTGCCCTCGATCTTCTCGTAGTGCTCGAGCTCGGTCTGGAACAGGCGGACCATCTCGACCGCGAGTCCCGCCGAGCCGGCGATGCCGACCGCGGAGAACTCGTCTGCCGGGAAGACCTTCTCGATGTCGCGCTGGGCGATGATGTTGCCCATCGTGGCGCGCCGGTCACCGGCCATCACCACGCCGCCGGGGAACGTCGCGGCGACGATGGTGGTGCCGTGGGGCGCCAGGTCACCGGCCTCGCCCAGGGGCAGCGAGCGGCGCGACGGGAGCAGGTCGGGCGCCTGGCTGGCCAGGAAGTCGGAGAAGGAGGACGTGCCGGTCATCAGGTACGCCGCGGGGAGACGCGGACCGTCGAGGCTGGCGCTCACTGGCCGCCCTTCTGGATGAACGACTTCACGAAGTCCTCGGCGTTGGACTCCAGGACCTCGTCGATCTCGTCGAGGATCGCGTCGATGTCGTCGTCGAGGGCTTCCTTGCGCTCCGCGACGTCGGTCTCTGCGACGACCTCCTCCTGGGGGGCCGCCTCCTCACTGCTCTTGCGCGGCTGCTTCTGCTCCTGTGCCATGTCTTTGACCCTATAGGGGCGGGTGGCCAATTTCCTGAGGACACCGGTGGTCGGTCGAACGGCGTCCCAGCGGCACTTGTCAGCCCTTTCCTGAACATGTCAGGTGTTGCACGGGCTGACATGTTCAGGGATCCCCGGTCAGCCGGGGATTCCTTCAACCCGCCGCCTCAGGAGTGGGTGAGCTCGGCGAAGAGGGCGGCGGCGGTGTCGCAGCGGTCGATGAGGGCGCCGACGTGGGCCTTGCTGCCGCGCAGCGGGTCGATGGTCGGCACCCGCTGGAGGGACTCGCGGCCCGGGAGGTCGAAGATCACCGAGTCCCACGAGGCGGCGGCGACGGAGTCGGCGTACTTCTCCAGGCACCGGCCGCGGAAGTAGGCCCGGGTGTCCTCCGGCGGCTCGTGCATGGCCGCCTCGACGACGGGGTCCTCCAGGAGCCGGTCGATGCGACCCATCCGCACGAGGCGGTGATAGAGACCCTTCTCGGGCCGGATGTCGGAGTACTGGTAGTCGATGAGCTGGAGCTTGGCGTTGTCCCAGTCGAGCCCGTCGCGCTCGCGGTACTGCTCCAGCAGCGCCAGCTTGGCCACCCAGTCCAGCTCGCGCGAGCACAGCATCGGGTCCCGCTCGAGCCGGTCCAGCACCGACTCCCAGCGGGTCAGCACGTCCTTGGTCTGGGCGTCGGCGTCGTCGCCGTAGCGGTCCTCGACGTACTTGCGGGCCAGGTCGTGGTACTCCATCTGCAGCTGCACGGCCGTCAGCTTGCGGCCGTCGTCGAGGGTCAGCAGGTGTTTGAGCCCCGGGTCGTGGGAGACCGCGCGCAGGGTGGCCACCGCCGAGTCGACGCCGAGGTCGCGGGTGATGAATCGGTCCTCGATCATGGCCAGCACCAGGGCGGTGGTGCCGACCTTGAGGTACGTCGAGATCTCGGCCAGGTTGGCGTCACCGAGGATCACGTGCAGGCGGCGGTACTTCTCCGGGTCGGCGTGCGGCTCGTCGCGGGTGTTGATGATGGGCCGCTTGAGCGTGGTCTCCAGGCCGACCTCGACCTCGAAGAAGTCGGCGCGCTGGCTGAGCTGGTAGCCGTCGTCGCGGCCGTCCTGGCCGCGGCCGACGCGGCCCGCGCCGGTGACCACCTGGCGAGAGACGAAGAAGGGCGTCAGGTGCCGCACGATGTCGCCGAACGGCGTCGACCGGCGCATCAGGTAGTTCTCGTGAGCGCCGTAGGAGGCGCCCTTGTTGTCGGTGTTGTTCTTGTAGAGGTGGATCGGCGCCGTGCCCGGCACCTGCGCTGCCATCCGCGACGCGTCGAGCATCACCAGCTCGCCGGCCTTGTCCCACTTGACGATGTCGAGCGGGTTGGTCACCTCTGGCGTGGAGTACTCGGGGTGGGCGTGGTCGACGTAGAGCCGGGCGCCGTTGGTGAGGATGACGTTGGCGAGTCCCATGTCCTCGTCGGTGAGCTGGGACGGGTCGGCGACCTGGCGCGACATGTCGAACCCGCGCGCGTCGCGAAGCGGCGACTCCTCCTCGAAGTCCCATCGGGCGCGACGGGCCTTGACGGTGGCCGAGGCGTAGGCGTTGACGACCTGTGACGAGGCCACCATGTGGTTGGCCATCGGCTGACCCTGCACAGTGACGCCGTACTCGACCTCGGTGCCCATCACCCGTCGTACGCTCACGACAACGAGACTACGCGGCTCATCGGGAGCCGGCCCCCCATGTGCTGCGAGAGGACGCCCCATGGACCCCGTCCAGGCCCAGGTCGACGCCTACAACGCGCGCGACATCGACGACTTCGTCGCGGCGTACGACCCCGGGGTGGTCTTCACCGACGCCAGCGGCCTGCCCATCATGTCCGGGTCGGAGGTCATCCGCGACGAGTACGGCGCGCTCTTCGAGGCCTCTCCCGACCTACATGCCGAGATCGTGGCGCGGGTCCGCACCGGTGACTGGACCGTGGACCACGAGCGCGTCGCGCGCGGCGGCGAGACCCGCGAGCTCCTCGTCGCCTATCAGGTGGCCGACGGGTTGATCACCCGCGTGCTGCTGCTGGGCTGAGGCGGAGTCATGGGCTGGTGGACCGACCAGGTGGTCCCCCACATCGTCGAGGTCACGCTGAGAGGGCGCGAGATCGACGAGCTGCGCAACCTGACGTGCGAGGGGCTCCACGGCAGGGTGCTCGAGCTCGGCTTCGGCAGCGGGCTCAACGTCCGCTGGTATCCCGAGGCGGTCACCCAGGTGGATGTGGTCGACCCCTCGGACGTGGCCTGGGAGAGGTCGGCCGACCGGCGGCTCCGGACCACGATCCCCATCGGGCGGATCGGTCGTGACGCGGAGCGCCTCGGCGTCGCCGACGCGACCTACGACGCCGCGTTGGTGACGTTCACCCTCTGCACGATCCCCGATCCCGAGGCGGCACTTCGTGAGGTACGCCGAGTGTTGAAGCCCGGCGCGAGCCTGCGCTTCCTCGAGCACGGCGTCTCCGAGGACGCAGACGTCCTCAAGTGGCAGCGTCGCCTCGAACCGATCCAGCGACGGATCGCCGGCGGCTGCCACCTGACCCGCGACCCCGGCGTGCTCGTCGAGAAGGCCGGGCTGACGCTCCGCACGATCGAGCGCGGTCCCCTCCCCGGCGGTCCCAAGGCGTTCACCGAGGGCTACGTGGGCGAGGCGGTGCGGTGACCCTCAGCCGCGCGTCGAGCGACCGCGACGTTTCACGACGTAGGCGTGGGAGACGTTGATGACGCCGATGCCCAGCCACGAGACGATCAGCCCCGGCAGACCGGTGATGCTGGCCGAGACCGCGGTGATGGGGATCCCGGCGCCGAGCGAGACGATGCCGAGCGCGAGCTGCCGCTGCCGGTCGCCACGCGCGTCGTCGCGCAGCACCCGCCACTCTTCGGTGTCCCGGTGGCTGCGGGCCACCAGGGCACGCTCCATCCGCTCCGCGAAGCCGTCTACCAACGCCGCGTCGTACGCCGGCCCCAGCTCGCCGCGGGTCGCCAGCACGGCCTCGTAGTCCTGCCGTTCGAGCTCGTCGGACACGACTCAGAGGTACTGACCGGTGTTGGCGACCGTGTCGATGGAGCGACCAGGCTCGGTGCCCTGCTTGCCGGTGATGAGCGTGCGGATGAACACGATCCGCTCGCCCTTCTTGCCGGAGATCCGCGCCCAGTCGTCGGGGTTGGTGGTGTTGGGCAGGTCCTCGTTCTCCTTGAACTCGTCGACGCACGCCTGGAGCATGTGCGAGACGCGGAGCCCGTGCTGGTCGTGGTCGAGGAAGTCCTTGATGGCCATCTTCTTGGCGCGGTCGACGATGTTCTGGATCATCGCGCCAGAGTTGAAGTCCTTGAAGTAGAGGACTTCCTTGTCACCGTTGGCGTAGGTGACCTCGAGGAAGCGGTTCTCCTCGGTCTCGGTGTACATCCGCTCGACCGTGGCCTGGATCATGCCGGCGACACAAGCGTCGCGGTCGCCGCCGAACTCCGCCAGGTCGTCGACGTGGAGCGGCAGCGCGGCGATGAGGTACTTGCTGAAGATGTCGCGGGCGGACTCGGCGTCGGGCCGTTCGATCTTGATCTTCACGTCGAGCCGTCCGGGTCGCAGGATCGCGGGGTCGATCATGTCCTCGCGGTTGGAGGCGCCGATGACCAGCACGTTCTCGAGCGTCTCGACGCCGTCGATCTCGCTCAGCAGCTGCGGCACGATGGTGTTCTCGACGTCGGAGGAGACGCCCGAGCCACGGGTGCGGAACAGCGAGTCCATCTCGTCGAAGAACACGATCACAGGCGTGCCCATGCTGGCCTTCTCACGGGCGCGCTGGAAGACCAGGCGGATGTGCCGCTCGGTCTCGCCGACGTACTTGTTGAGAAGCTCGGGACCCTTGATGTTGAGGAAGTAGGACTTGCCCTCCTGGCCGGTCTTGGCCGCGACCTTCTTGGCCAGCGAGTTGGCGACCGCCTTGGCGATCAGCGTCTTGCCGCAGCCGGGCGGGCCATAGAGCAGCACGCCCTTGGGCGGCTTGAGCATGTGCTCCTTGAAGAGCTCGGGGTGCAGGTAGGGCAGCTCGACCGCGTCGCGGATCGCCTCGATCTGGGTGACCAGGCCGCCGATCTGGCTGTAGTCGATGTCGGGCACCTCTTCGAGGACGAGCTCCTCGACCTCGGACTTGGGCACCTTCTCGTAGACGTAGCCGGCGCGGGCGTCGAGCAGCAGCGAGTCGCCGGCACGGATGGTGTCGTTGCGCAGCGGCTCGGCCAGGCGGACGACGCGCTCCTCGTCGGCGTTGGCGATGACCAGAGCCCGCTCGCCGTCGGCGAGCAGCTCCTTGAACATCACCACCTCGCCGACCTCCTCGAAGTCGAGGGCGGCCACGACGTTGAGCGCCTCGTTGAGCATCACCTCCTGGCCACGGACCAGGGAGTCGAGCTCGACGGCGGGGCTGACGTTGACGCGAAGCTTGCGGCCGCCGGTGAAGACGTCGATGGAGTCGTCCTCGTTGCGGGCGAGGAACGTGCCGAAGCCGGCCGGCGGCTGGGCCAGCCGGTCGACCTCCTCCTTGAGCTTCATGATCTGGTCGCGGGCCTCGCGCAGCGTCTGCGCCAGGCGCTCGTTCTGGGACGTCACCGCCGACAGCGACCGCTGGGTGTCCGCGAGGCGCAGCTCGAGGCCGCGGGAGTGCGCGGGGCCGTCGCTCAGTCGGCGGCGCAGGTCGGCGATCTCCGCCTCGAGGAAGCGGACCTGAGTATCGAGCTCCTCGCGGCCGCGGCCGCCAGTGCTCTGTGAGTCATCAGCTGTGGCCATCTGCGTCACCTCCTGAATTCGACCCTACCCGCGCAAACGTGTCCTTGAAGTGTGAACAAGAGTGTGTTGGACACGAATTGATACATCTGTAACACACGCCTAGCCCTCCTGGGCTACTCCGCTGCGCCGTCCGCCGGTACGCCGGGCGGTCGCGGGCCCGTGTAGTCGGGGCCGTAGGCGCCGGGTGCGGGCCGGCGGCGCTTGAGCAGTGGCGCCTCGCCCGGTGCCATCCGGCGGGCCGTGACCAGGAAGGCCGTGTGGCCGATCATCGAGTGGCCGGGCCGGACGGCGAGGCCCTCGACGTGCCAGTCGCGCACCAGCGACTCCCAGGCCTGCGGGTCGGTGAACCCACCGTGCACGCGGACCGTCTCGACGAACCGGGAGAGCTGCGTCGTGGTGGCGACGTACGCGCACAGGATGCCGCCGGGCAGCAACGCCCCGGCGGCGGCCTCCAGGCACTCCCACGGGGCGAGCATGTCGAGGATGACCCGGTCGACCTGCTCGCCCGAGGCGGGGAGCGCCTCGGCGAGGTCGCCCAGCTCGAGGCGCCAGGCCGGATGGTCGCCCCCGAAGAACTGCGTCACGTTGGCGCGCGCGACGTCGGCGAACTCCTCGCGGCGCTCGAACGACAGCACCAGCCCATGGGGGCCGACCGCCCGCAGCAGCGAGCAGGTCAGCGCGCCGGAGCCGACTCCCGCCTCGACCACCCGCGCACCGGGGAAGATGTCGACCATCGAGATGATCTGCGCGGCGTCCTTGGGATAGACCACTGCCGCGCCGCGGGGCATCGAGACCACGAACTCCGACAGCAGCGGGCGGAACACGAGGTACTCGCCGCCTGCCGACGAGGTCACCGTGAAGCCCTCCGCGCGGCCGATCAGCTCGTCGTGCTCGAGGTGGCCCTTGTTGGAGAAGAAGCGCTTGCCCGCCTCGAGGCAGAAGTTGTGGCGGCGGCCCTTGGTGTCGAGCAGCCGCACCCACTCGCCGACCCGCAGCGGCCCGCGGTGCACGCCCGACCAGGCCTCGGGAGGCACGTCGGGGTCGTGGGTCGGCATGGCCGAGACCCTAGCGAGCGTGGTCGCCGTCAGCGACGGCCGGAGGCGGCCCGGAAGGCGTTCTCGACGTCGCCGGTCGACAGCACGCCGTAGATCTGGCCGTCGTCCTCCACGAGCAGGTACTCCGCAGCCGGCAGCGCCGACATCGCGCGGACCAGCTCTTCGCCGCTGATCGAGGCCGGCAGCCGCAGCCCGGGCTCGATGGCGCGGGCGACGGTGGAGACCGCGACCCACGGACGTCGTTCCTCCGGCGTGGCCAGCAGCGCCGCCTCGCTGACCAGGCCCACGGGTACTCCGCTGCCGGTCACCGTGATGAGGCTGCCCGCCTCGGACTCGCGCGCCCGGCGGACGGCCTCGGCCAAGGGCAGGTCGTCGGGGACGGCCAACGCGCGCCGGGCGAGCTGCCGGGCGACGAGCGCCGGCAAGGTGATGCGGGCCCGCGCCGAGGACAGCGCCGCGCTGGCGGCCGTCCACAGGAACAGGGCGACCATGCCCACGATCACGATGTCGAAGACGTCGGGCGGGGTGCCGAGCACGCGCTCCTGAGCCAACGGCCAGCCAAGGACCAAGATCGCCACCGCCCGACCTGACCAGGCGGCCACGACCGTGCCGCGCAGCATGCTGCCCGTGGCCCCCCACACGACCGACTTGAGCACCCGTCCGCCGTCGAGCGGCAGTCCCGGCACCAGGTTGAGCAGGCCGACGATGAGGTTGGCACCGGCGAGCCCCTCCACGGCCATCAGCAGCAGGCCGTCGGGAGTCACGAACCACAGTCCGAGGGCGGCCCCGCCGACGGCCAGCGAGGTCAGCGGGCCGACCACGGCGATCAGGAACTCCTGCCGCGGCGTGCGCGCCTCGCCGTCGATGGCGGTGGCGCCCCCGAGGAAGTGGAGGGTGATCGACGAGATCTTGAAGCCGAAGTGCCGGGCCATGTAGGCGTGGGACGCCTCGTGCAGCAGCACCGACAGATAGAGCACCACCGCGAACGCGAACCCGGCGACGTACTTGAGGCCACCCAGCCCCGGCGAGACCTCGTCGACGCGCGGCGAGACGGTCCAGGCGATCAGGGCTGCGATCAGGAACCATGAGGAGGTGACCAGTACGTCGCTGCCCGCGATGGTGCCGACCTTGAAGGTGCCGGGTGGGCGCGCGGGTGGTGGAGGCGTGGTCCCCTGCCTGGGGAGCGGCTGCTCCGACACATGTCGAGGCTATCCGACCTGGCGTCGCGAGCCTTGTCGGCGCCGTCGCCTAGGGTCCCGCTCATGACCATCGCACAGGACTCCTCGCCGGCCGAGCGGGTCTCCACGCCCGTCGACGGTGTCGACGTGCTGGGCGCGATCTCGCCGAGCCGGGCTGCCGACTTCATGAGCTGCCCGTTGCTCTACCGGTTCCGCACCATCGACCGGCTCCCCGAGCCCTACTCTGTCGACGCGGTGCGCGGCACCCTGGTCCACAAGGTGCTCGAGGACCTCTTCGACCTGCCCGCGCCGGGGCGCACCCCCGAGCAGGCCCGCGACATGCTGGTGCCGACCTGGGAGCGGCTGATGGACGCCGAGCCGGGGCTGGCAGAGCTGTTCATCGACGCCGACGGACCCGTGTTCCTCGACTGGCTGACGTCCTGCTGGGACGTCCTGGACCGCTACTTCGAGCTGGAGGACCCGCGCCGGCTCGAGCCGGCCGAGCGCGAGCTCTACGTCGAGACGCTGCTGCCCTCGCGGCTGCTGCTCCGCGGGTTCGTCGACCGGGTCGACGTCGCTCCCGACGGAGCCATCAGGGTGGTCGACTACAAATCGGGGAAGTCGCCCAGCGAGGGGTTCGAGGCCAAGGCGCTGTTCCAGATGAAGTTCTACGCGCTGGCCCTGTGGCGGATCCGCGGCGTGGTGCCCTCGATGCTCCAGCTCGTCTATCTCGGCAACGCCGAGATGCTGCGCTACGTCCCCGACGAGGCCGACCTGCTCGCGACCGAGCGCAAGATCGAGGCCATCTGGGCGGCGATCAAGCTGGCCGAGGAGACCTCTGACTGGCGGCCGAACCCGTCCAGGCTGTGCGACTGGTGCGCCCACAAGGCCATCTGCCCCGCCTGGGGTGGGACTCCCCCACCAATACCTGAACATGAGCCCCGTGCGACCGACCCGGCGGGTGACCTCGACACCGACGAGGGCGTCACCACCGCCGGCGTGGCCTGAGCCTCACAGTCCGCCCATCCGGTGCCGCTCGGCCCACAGGGCGGCCGAGGTGCGGTCGGCGACCCCGATGGTCGCGAAGATCGAGGTCAGGTGCGCCTTCACCGTCCGCTCGGTGATGCCGAGCCGCCGGGCGATCTGCTTGTTGGCCAGCCCCTCCCGCACCAGTCCGAGAACCTCGAGCTCACGGGGCGTGAGGTCGGGGATGTCGGCCGAGGGGCGGCGGGTGTCGAGCAGCTCGCGCGCGGCTCGCGGATGGATCGGCGACTCCCCGCGCGCGACTGCCCGGATCCCGCCGAGGATGTCGTCTGCCTCTGCGTCCTTGAGCAGGTAGCCCACCGCGCCCGCGTCGAGCGCGCCCACGATGCGCTCCGCGTCGGCGTACGACGTCAGCACCAGCACGTCAGCCAGGCCCTCCGCGACGATCGTCCGGGTCGCGCTCACGCCGTCGACACCTGGCATCTGCAGGTCCATCAGCACCACGTCGGGGCGGGTCCGCCGCACCACGTCGATCGCCTCCGCGCCGTCGCTCGCGGTGCCGACGACCTGCAGGTCGGCGACACCGTCGAGCAGCTGGGTCAGCCCGCCCCGCACCACCGCGTGGTCGTCGACCACGACGATCGTGATCGTCACTTCCGTCACTGGGTCCACAGTGGGCTCACACTCCGATGTCCATGCGCACGGTTGTGCCGGCACCCGGCTGCGAGGTGACCGACAGCCGGCCCCCAGCATCGGCCACCAGGCTGGTCAGCCCGCGCAGGCCGAAGCTGGCCGGGTCGGGGTCGTGATGGGTGTCGAAGCCGACACCGTCGTCGGCGACGCTCAGGCTGAGCACGTCGCCGGTGCGGCGCACGCTGACGTCGAGACTGCTGGCGCCGGCGTGCCGGATGGCGTTGCGGACGGCCTCCTGGGCGACCCGCCAGACCAGGGCGACCGTGTCGTCGGGCACCAGCCCGATGTCCTCGACCGACACCGTGGTGGCGATGTCGGCGGCCACGGCCGGGGCGGTCAGGTCGGTCAGCGCGGCGTTGAGACCATCGGCGCGCAGGTCGGGTGGGTGGATCGACACCAGGAGCGACCGCAGCGACTTCAGGCTCCCGCGCAGCGACGTGCCGGCCCGGCCCACGTCGGCCTGCAGGCCTGGATCGAGCCGGACGTCCCTGCTGACGGCGCTGAGCGAGAACGCGGTGCCCGCCAGGTCCTGCACCACGCCGTCGTGGAGGTCGCGGGCGATCCGTCGGCGTTCGGCGGCGGACGCGTCCATCGTCGAGCGGAGCAGGCGCTCCCGCTCCCGGCCGGCGCGAGTCAGCCGCTGGGTCAGGGCGGCGATGATCGGGGTCCCGATGAGCAGCATGGCCAGCAGGCCGCCGATCGTGATCCGCTGGAACGGCGCGAGGACCTCCTGCCGACGCGACTCGACGTCGTCCGCGGCGAAGTAGAGCTCGAAGAGCAGGGGCTCGCCCTCGGGCGACTGCACCTGGGTGTAGACCTCGAGCAGGCCGCCGGTCCCCTGCTCGTAGCGGTTCTCGGGCTCGCTGAGGTCGGAGACCTCCGCGTCGAGGCCACCCTCGTCCAGCACGTCGAGCTCCTCGGGACCCAGCTCGTAGCGATCTCCGATCAGCCGCGTCTCGTCGGAGTAGAGGATGGTGCCGTCGGACCGCCAGATCTTGATCCTCCGTACGTCGCCGACCAGCAGCCGGTCACGCACCTGCCGGTCGAGCCGGTCGATCGCGGAGGGCCGCAGGTCGACCAGCCCCTTGGGCAAGGCGGGCTCCACCCACTCCGAGAGCAGCCACGTAGTCGAGCGGGCCGAGGCGACCGACTCGCGCTCGGCCGCGCGGTTGCTCAGGATCGAGGTGCCGACCGACAGTGCGGCGAAGAGCACCAACGCGATGGTGAGGTACTGCACCACCGGGTTGCGCAGGAGCCTCACGTCGGAAGCCTAAACGTGGGGGCCGCCGTGCCAGGGTCACCAGTCGATGACGGCACGGCACACCTCGCCGGTGCGCAGCCGCACTGCCCGGAACACGAACCGGTCGGTGCCGTGCAGGTCCACGAAGCTGCGGCGGACCTCGAACGAACCGCTAGAGCCACTGGTCGTGACGTTCCCGGACGCCGAGACCCAGCCGTTGTGCTTGATCTTCCACTTCCAGGCCCGGCCGCCGCGGGTGGTGTCGACCTTGGCGCGGAACTCGATCCGCAGGTCGTCGTCGGCCTTGGCCCGGACCTCCCAGTCCGCCGCACCCGTGCACGAACCGCTCAGCCGCACCTCGTCGTCACCTCCCGAGGCGACGCTGGGTGGCACGGCCACGAGGGTGAGGCTCCCGATCGCCAGCGCCGCAGCCCTGACCAGGGTCCGTCTGCAAGGGTGCGTCGTCCGCGTCACCAGGAGACCGTGCCGCGACAGACCTCCCCGGACTTCGGGTTGACCGCGCGGAAGACGAAGTGGTCGGTGCCGGCACGGTTGGCCGGCTTGCGTTCGACCTCGAAAGAGCCACTAGGCCCCGTGGTCGTCGACGAGCCCGAGCTCACCAGGGCACCGTTGTCCTTCAGCTTCCAGTTCCAGGTCTGGCCGACCTTGTTGCTGTCGACCTCCGACTCGACCTCGATGCGGCCGTCGTCGGACTTCGCCTTCATCTTCCAGTCCGTGGATCCGCTGCACGAACCGTTGGTGCGCACCTCGTGGTCGTCGTCGCCCTGGGCCACCGCGGGTCCGGCGACAAGCGCGGTGAGAGCGGCGACGGTGACCCCCTGAGCGGCCAGCATGGACAAAGTGGTCGTGGGGCGTCGCTTCGCGCGCATGGTGTTCTCCTCAGGTGTTCGGTGTTCGGTGTTCAGTGTTCGGTGTTCGTGGCACCAGCCTCCCTGATGGCGAAAGGCTGGACCATTGGCGAGTAGTCCTAGTACCAACGGTCCCCGAGGCCGGTCAATCCTCGCAGCCGCGCTCGATACCGAGGGTCGCCAGCAGGTCCTCGTGCAGCTGGAACCACACGGTGTGGCACGAGGCGATCGCCGGCTCGTCGAGCCACGTGAGGCGGCCGCGCTCGACCTGCGCGAGAGCAGACGCGAAGCGCGCGGAGTATCCCGTGAACCGGTCGAGCGTCGCACCGAGCCGTTCGTCGATTCCCTCCAGGCTGCGTCCGACGCTCCGCACGGTGGTCAGCACGCGGTCGTCCCAGCGCAGGTCGGTGTGGTCGTTGGGGACCAGCCGGTCGAGCGGCTCGCGGCGCAGCTGCCAGTCGGTGACCGCGCGCAGGAACCGGGTATTCAACGGCAGGAAGTGCGCGTGGGCGTCGGCCACCACGTCCCGGGCGCCGGCGCGGTCGAGCTCCTCGGCGAGGAGACGTTCGCCCTCGACCCGACCCGCGCCCGTCAGCGACCACGCCCGCAGATCGGCGAAGCTGACCCGCTGCACCCACCCGCGGCTCTCGTCGTCGAGGAGCTGCTCCTCCACGACGCCGGTGTCCAGCGAGAAGCGTCGAGCAACCGCGGCGCAGTCGGCCATGCCGGTGAGCCGCAGGGCGTGCAGGACCAGCAGCTCGGGAGCCGACTCGTACGCCACACGGCGACCGTAGTGGCTTGTCGTTACTCCTCGGGGTAGAGCACGCAGGCGACCTCGACGCCGCCTGCGCGCCGCAGCCGAGGCGAGTCGGCCGGCTCGAACTGCACCTCGACGCCGTTGCCGGCCGGCTCGATGTCGGTGACTCCGCTCCACAGGGGCTCGTCGGGGTTCTCGGAGCGGATCCGGTCGAGCAGGGAACGCACCTCGCCCGCCCCGCCCTTGCCCAGCTTGGCGGTCGTGGAGGGCTCGGCGAGGACGTCCAGGTCGCCGATGATGGCCCTCTCCTGCTCGTACGCCTCGACCTTGCGGGTCCAGTGCTCCTCGAGCAGCACACCGAGGTCACGCGACTCCCAGCCGCAGCTCGCGATGGCCTCGGGACAACGCGGGTGGAACGCGCAGCCCAACGGCGGCTCGGCGGCGTCAGGGATCTCGCCGCGCGGCAGGTCGCGCGGGACCTGCTTGTCGGGGTCGGGCTCTGGGATCGCCTTGAGCAGTGCCTTGGTGTAGGGGTGCCGGGGATTGGCGAAGATCTCCTCGGTCGGCCCGATCTCGACGATGCGGCCCAGGTACATGATCGCGATGCGGTCGCAGAAGTACTTCGCCGAAGCCAGGTCGTGGGTGATGTAGACGTAGGTGAGGCCGAGCTCCTGCTTCAGGTCCAGCATCAGCTGGAGGATCTTGGCCCGCACGCTCATGTCGAGCATCGACACGGGCTCGTCGGCCACCAGCACCTCGGGGTCGAGGATGATCGCGCGAGCGATCACGGCGCGCTGTTTCTGGCCGCCGGAGAGGTCGGACGGGTACTTCGTCAGGAACCGTTCGACGGGAGCCAGCCCGACTCGTTCGAGGGCGGCGGCCACCCGCTTCTTCAGCTCTGCGCCCGAGGCGATCTTGTGGATCACGAGCGGATGACCGACGGCATCCCCGATGGTCATCGACGGGTTGAGCGCGGCGTGCGGGTCCTGGAAGACCATCTGGAGGTCGGTCCGCAGCTGGCGCAGCTCGGCGCCACGCATCTGCGAGACGCGACGGTCCCCGCGGTCCTCGGAGTGGTAGGTGATCGAGCCACCCGTAGCGGGGACCAGGCCGAGCAAGGCCCGACCGAGAGTGGTCTTGCCGCTGCCGGACTCGCCCACCAGGCCCAGCACCTCTCCGCGTCGCAGGCTCACGCTCACACCGTCCACGGCGCGGACCACCCGCGACTTCATGCCGAGCAGTCTCGACAACGCGCCACCCTGCAGCTGGAAATGGACGTCGAGGTCGTCGATGTCGAGGACGATCTCGGACCTCGGCCCGGACAGCCGGTCGACCTCAGGCTTCGTCGGCAACGGAGATCTCCTCCCGTTCGAGTGGAGCGCGCTCGGACTCCGGTACGTCGGCCGCCAGTCCGTCTTGGAAGTCGGCCGCCCAGCACGCCGCCCGGCTGCCGCCGCTGTGCTCGCGCTCGACCGGAGGCTGCTCGGCGCAGATCTTCATCGCGTCCGGACAGCGCGGGTGGAAGTGGCAGCCCGGCGGCGGCTCGACCAGGTCGGGCGGCGCGCCCTCGATGTAGTTGAGTCCGGTGGTCGACAACGAGATGGTCGAGCGCAGCAGCTCACGGGTGTAGGGGTGCTTGGGCCGGGAGAACACCTCGCGCGCGTCGCCGATCTCGACGATCTCACCCGCGTACATCACCGCGACCCGGTCGCAGGCCTCCGCGATGATCCCGAGGTTGTGGGTGATCAGCAGCAGCGCGGTGCGGTACTCACGGCGCAGGTCGTGCAGGATCCGGATGATCTGCGCCTCGACGAGCACGTCGAGCGCGGTGGTCGGCTCGTCGGCGACCACGAAGGCGGGCCGCAGCACCAGCGTCAGGGCGATCATCAGCCGCTGTCGCATGCCGCCGGAGAACTCGTGCGGGTAGGCGTGGTAGCGGGTCGGCGGGATGCCCATCAGCCGCAGCACCTCGAGCGAACGCCGCTCGATCTCGGCCTTGCTGATCGACCTGTCGTGGGTCTTCAGCGTCTCGGAGAAGTGCTCGCTGATCCGCATCAGCGGGTTGAGTCGGGTCAGCGGCTCCTGGAAGATCATGCCCAGGTCGCGGCCGCGCATGGCGTGCTGCTCCTTCGGCTTGAGCTTCAGCATGTCGACGCCGCGGAACCGGAGCTCGCCGTCGCGCGCACTGCCGTCGGGCAGCAGCCCGATCAGGCCCCTGCCCAGGGTGGACTTGCCGCATCCCGACTCCCCCACCAGACCCAGGATCTCGCCCTCGTGGAGGTCGAAGCTGACCCCGTCGACCGCGCGCACCGGGCCGCGCTCCGTGGCGTACCAGACGCGCAGGTCGCGCACCTCCACCACCGGCTCGCCGGGCGCGTCAGCGGGCACGACGTGCTCGTCGACGATGTCGGTCATGACGTCCCCCCTGCCCACCGGTTGGTGGGACTCGTGTCGGGGACGTCGAACGTCACGCCCTGCAGCCGGCGACGTCGCAAGGCCGGGTTGACGGTCTCGTTGAGCCCCTCGCCGACCAGGGTGAGGGCCGTGATGAGCAGGATGATCGCGAGGCCCGGCCACAGCGCGGGCCACCAGACGCCGGCTTGCGCGTCGTCGAGGGCCCGGCTCAGGTCGTAGCCCCACTCGGAGGCCTCGTTCGGCTGGATGCCCCAGCCCAGGAAACCGAGTGCGGCCAGCGTGCCGAGTGCGTCGGCGGCGTTCAGGGTGCCGATGACCGGCACCGACTGGACGACGTTGCCGAAAAGGTACTTGCGGATGATCGTCCTCGGCCGTGCACCGATGGCCCGCGCCGCCTCGACGTAGGTCGTCTCGCGCGTGGACACCGTGGTGTTGCGGACCACTCGGAAGTACTGCGGGATGTAGATCACGGTCAGCGAGAGGGCGGCCGCCGCGATCCCGCCTCCCAGCAGCCCTTCCAGTAGGAAGGCGAACACGATCGCGAGCAGCAGCGTCGGGAACGCGTAGAGGGCGTCCATGATGAAGACCAGGACACGGTCGAGCCAGCCGCCCACGAACCCGGAGACGAGGCCGAGCGGCACGCCGATGACGGCGGAGAGCACGACTGACAAGACGACTACCTCGATCGCGGTCCTGGCCCCCCAGACGATCCGCGACCAGATGTCGTAGAACTGGTCGTTGGTGCCGAGCCAGTGCTCCCCCGACGGCGGTTGGAGCTTTGGGAACTTCACGCCGGCGGCATTGCGGGTCTGGTTGAAGTCGTAGGGGGCGATCCACGGCGCGAAGATCGCGAAGACCAGGAAGACGAGGGTGACGACCACGCCCACGAACAGGATCCAGCGGGCCAGACCCCTGGTGTTCCAGATCGTGTTGAAGAAGTCCCTCACGTCAGTACCTCACCCTCGGGTCCACCAGCGCGTTGATGATGTCCACGGCAAGGCTGGTCACCACCACGACCACGGCCACGAACGTCACCAGGCCCTGCACGGCGATGTAGTCGCGCGCGTTGAGGTACTGGATCAGCTCCGTGCCGAGGCCGGGCCAGTTGAAGGTCCGCTCGGTGAGGACGGCGCCCGACATGGTCAGCGCGACCTGGAGGCCGATCACCGTGATCACCGGCACGAGAGCGTTGCGGAAAGCGTGACGGCGTACGACGTTGCGCTCGGAGATGCCACGGGCGCGGGCGGCTTCGACGTAGTCGCCCTTCATCGCCTGGATCACGTTGATCCGCACGAGGCGGATGATCACCCCGCACAGCAACAGCCCGAGTGTGAAACACGGAAGCACGTGGTGCTGGAGCACGTCCTTGACCGCGTCTGGGTTGCCGGACAGCACCGAGTCGACCACCAGGATGTGGGTGTGGGGCTGGACCTCGAAGATCGTGATCGGCGAGGCGATTCCCGACGTCGGCCAGCCGGGGAACAGCTCGACGACCAGCAGGACCAGCATGATGCCGACCCAGAAGATCGGAGCGGCATAGGTGACGACGCCGAAGATGCGGATGCCCGCGTCGCCCGCGGTGTCGCGGCGTCGGCCCGCCATTCGCCCGAGCGGCAACCCGACCAGCAGGGCGAAGAGGAACGCCCCGATCGTCAGGGTGAGCGTGGCACCGCCCTGGTCGCGGATCACGTCGATGACCTCGCGGCCGTCCGAGACGGTGGTGCCGAAGTTGAACCGGGCCACCTGGCCGAGGTACTCGAGGTACTGCACGAAGAGCGGACGGTCCAGACCGAGCGCCTCACGCCGCACATCGAGCGCCTCCTCGCTGAGGCGACCACCGAGTGCGGCGCTGACGGGGTCTCCGGGCGCCACCCGCAGCAGGAAGAAGACCATCGTCAGCAGCACCCACATCATCGGGATGATGAGCAGGAGCCTGACCAGGATGTAGCGGGACAGCGATCCCGATCCTGAGCTCACGCGGACTGCCTCCTAGCGGGTGCGAACGGGGCCAGTACGGCATTGAACAGCATCGAGGGGCCCGAGCGCTCGCACGGGTGAGCCTGCGAAGCCGGCCGATGCAAGCGAGGAGGCTGGCACGCCCGTCGCAAAGCGACGGGCGTGCCAGCCCCGTTTTGAACCTCGCTAGGTTCTCAGCCTTCCTTGCTGATCATCCAGAACCGGAAGATGTACGTCGGGTCCAGGGTCTCCTCGACGCCCGACACCGACGAGTTCGCCACCGCGACGTTGTCGCCGTTCCAGGACGGGATCAGCGGGACATCCTCGGCCACGATGTCCTGCAGCTGGCCGAGCTGTTCGTTGCGAGCGGTCTCGTCGGTCTCGCCGATCTCCTGGTCGAGGAGCTTGTTGACCTCTTCGCTGGAGTAGTTGTTGGCGAAGAACCCACCGTCACGGATGAACGGCGACAGGTAGTTGTCGGCGTCCAGGAAGTCGGGGTACCAACCGAGGATGAAGAGGTCGTAGGCCCCCTCCTTGGTGATGGTCTGGTACTCCTCCCACGCGGCGTCGTCGATCGTCGCGTCGAACAGGCCGCTGGCGTTCAGCTGGTCGGCAAGCTCGGTCGCCTCGTCGACGGCGTTCGGGCCGTAGTGCTCCGGCGGGTAGCCGAGCTTGATCTTGACCGGCGTCTGGACGCCCGCCGCGTCGAGGATCTCCTTGGCCGCGTCGGCGCTGGGCTCGCCGTACTTCTCCTTGAACGAGTCCCTCTGGCCACCGAAGCCCGGGGGCACGATGGAGTAGGACGGCGTCACGGTGCCGTCGTAGGCGTTGTCGGCGATCGCCTGGCGGTCGATCAGCTGCGCGACGGACTGGCGGATCGCCTTGTCCTTGCCCACGGGGGTGGAGAACTGCCACACCCAGTAGCGGAACTCCGAGCCGTTGCCGCGGATGACCTCGGCCTGGCCACCCTCGGCGATGCTGTTGAGGTCGGTCGGGCTCAGGGTGCGCCACGCGATGTCGACGTCACCGGTCTCGACGGCCGTCTTGAGCGGTGCCGGGTCGTTGAAGTACTGGACGAAGACCTGGGCGCTCTTCGGGGTCTTGCTGCCCTCGTAGCTCTCGTTGGCCTCGAAGACGGCCTGCTCACCGGCCTTGTACTGGCTCAGCTTGTAGGGACCGGAGCCGACCATGTTGGCGATGTCGTCGTCGGCCAGCTTGTCGTCGATGGGGAAGGTGTCCTCGTTGACGATCGACGTCGTCGCCGACGACAGGATCTTCATGAACGTCTGGTCGGGCTGGTTCAGGTGGAAGACCACCGTCGTGTCGTCGGGCGTCTCGATGGCACCGTCGGCCAGCGCGGGGTTGTCGGTGTCACCGTTGCTGATCGACCCGAGCAGCACCGAGGAGCCATTGGGGTCGGCGATCTCGATGTTGCGCTGGAACGAGAACAGCACGTCCGAGGAGGTGAGCTCGTCACCGTTGGAGAACGTCGCACCCTCGGTCAGCGTGCACGTGATGGTCGTCGGGTCGTCGTAGGCGCAGTCCCCCAGGTCGGCCTCGGGCTCGGAGCCGTTGGGCGGGACGGTCATCAGCTGCTGGAAGACGTTGTACTGAAGGTTCCAGGAGCCGAAGTCGTAGGAGCCGGCCGGGTCGACTGACGTGACGACGTCGGTCGTGCCCAGGATCCAGGGCGCACCCGATGCGGTCTCGCCACCTTCGCCTTCGCCGCCGCCCGCGCCGCTGCTGTCGGACTCGTTGCCGCAGGCGGCGAGGGAGCCCACGAGGGCTCCGGCCGCAAGCAGGGCCCAAAGTTTGTTGCGATTCACAGAAAACCCCTCGAGGTTGGGGCCCCGGCCGCACGCCGGGGTCGGTAACGCGGGCAACTTACCCGTGCGGGGGTGCCGGGGTCCACGGACGGGGGTGCCTGCGATGGTCCCGAAACGGCAACGATTTGCGTAGCGTCAGGCGACGGCCGGAAGGCTTGCGGCGCTCAGGCCCTGCAGCGAGTCGGCGAAGACGCGGCGTTCGCCCTCGAGGATGGGCACGTGGTTGGGCACGCACAGCACCGTGCAGCCCGCCGCCACGGCCGAGCGCGCGCCCGTGTTGGAGTCCTCGATCGCCAGGCAGGCGGCCGGATCGGCACCGAGCAGCCGGGCGGCCTTGAGGTAGGGGTCGGGGTAGGGCTTGCCGCGAGCGACGGCGTCGCCGGTGACGACGGCCGAGAACGTCCCGGCCGGCAGCGCGTCCAGGACGGGCGCGACGAAGCGGCGGTACGACATCGTCACCAGCGCGCACGGCACGTCGCGCGCCCTCAGGTCGGCCAGCAGCTCGACTGCCCCGGGTCGCCAGGGCACCTCCACGGCGATCTGGGCGATCACCCCGTCGAGCAGCTCCTCGACGATCTCTGCCGGCTCCCGGTCGATCCCCATGTGCTCGCGGATGTAGAGGCCCGACTCCAGCAGGTCGTTGCCGACGAGCTGGAGCGCGTGCTCCTCGCTCCACGTGCCGCCGTACTTCTCGGCAAGGGCGTACTCCTCGCGGATCCAGTAGGGCTCGGTGTCGACGAGCGTGCCGTCCATGTCCCACAGCACCGCGGCATACGGGCTTCCCGCTGGGCGACCCTCACTCATCGGGGTCGTAGCCGAGGTTGGGCGAGAGCCACCGCTCCGCCTCGGCCAGCGTCCACCCCTTGCGCGCGGCGTAGTCCTCGACCTGATCGGGGCCGATGCGCCCGACCACGAAGTACTGCGACTCCGGGTGGCTGAAGTAGAGACCGGAGACCGAAGCGCCCGGCTGCATGGCCATCGACTCGGTCAGGGTCATGCCCGTCGCGGTCTCGACGTCGAGGAGCGACCAGAGGGTCTGCTTCTCGGTGTGGTCGGGGCTCGCTGGGTATCCCGGCGCCGGTCGGATGCCGGCGTACTGCTCCTTGATGAGGCCCACGCTGTCGAGCCGCTCGTCGGGGGCGTAGCCCCACATCTCGCGGCGCACCCGCTCGTGCAGCCGCTCGGCGAACGCCTCGGCCAGGCGGTCGGCGAGCGACTCGAGCAGGATCGCGCTGTAGTCGTCGACTTCGTCGCGGAACGCCTGCACCCGGTCGCCGCTGCCCAGACCGGCCGTCACCGCGAACGCTCCGACGTAGTCCTTGAGCCCGGTCGACTTGGGAGCGACGAAGTCGGCGAGCGACCGGTTGGGCACGCCCTCGCGGTGCTGGCCCTGCTGGCGCAGCTGGTGGAGAACGGCGTGCGGCTCCGCGCGCGTCTCGTCGAGGTAGACCTCGATGTCGTCGCCGACCGCGTTTGCGGGGAAGAGGCCCATGACGCCGCTGGCGGTGAGCCACCGCTCGTCGATGACGCGGTCGAGCATCGCCTGCGCGTCGTCGTAGAGCTTGCGGGCCGTCTCTCCGGTCGCCGGGTTGTTGAGGATGTCGGGGAACGACCCCTTCATCTCCCAGGCGTTGAAGAAGGGCTGCCAGTCGATGTAGCGGCGCAGGTCGGCGAGGTCGTAGCCCTTGAGGACCCGCACGTGCTGGGTCGCTCCACGCAGGCCGGCCACCGAGGCGAGCGAGGAGACCGCATGGTCCTGCTGGAGCAGCAGGTGCGGACGCGGCGGGCGGTACGACGACCAGTCGAGCGGGGTTGCGTGGTCCCGGGCCTCCTTGATCGCCAGCAACGGCCGCTCGGTCTTGGCGGCGTGCCGCGTGCGCAGGGAGTCGAAGTCGGCCTTGACGTCGGCCAGCAGGGCATCGCGGCGGTCCGGGCTGAGCAGCGCGGCGGTGACCGGCACCGACCGCGAGGCGTCCTTGACCCAGACCACGGGACCGTCGTACTTGCCGTCGATCTTGACCGCCGTGTGGGCGCGCGACGTCGTGGCCCCGCCGACCAGCAGCGGGATGGTGAACTCCTGGCGCTGCATCTCCGAGGCGAGGTTGACCATCTCGTCCAGCGACGGGGTGATCAGCCCGGAGAGCCCGATCAGGTCGGCGCCGATCTCGCGAGCGGTGTCGAGGATCTTCTGCGCCGGCACCATCACGCCGAGGTCGATGACCTCGTAGTTGTTGCACTGCAGCACCACGCCCACGATGTTCTTGCCGATGTCGTGGACGTCGCCCTTGACCGTGGCCATCACGATCGTGCCGTTGGTGTCCTTGGCGGTGGCGTACTCGGGGTTGTCGAGCTTCTCCTGCTCGATGAAGGGGATCAGGTAGGCGACAGCCTTCTTCATCACCCGAGCCGACTTGACCACCTGTGGGAGGAACATCTTGCCGGCGCCGAAGAGGTCGCCGACGACGTTCATGCCGTCCATCAGGGGCCCCTCGATCACCTCGATGGGGCGGCCGCCGCGCTCGGCGATGGTCTGGCGCAGCTCCTCGGTGTCTTCCTGGACGAAGCCGTCGATGCCCTTGACGAGCGCGTGCGTGATCCGCTCACCCACCGGCAGCGAGCGCCACTCCTGCTCGGTCTCCTCGACCACCTCACCGGCGCGGTTGTGGCTCTCGGCGATCTCGAGCAGGCGCTCGGCGGCGTCGGGCCGGCGGTTGAGGATGACGTCCTCGATCCGCTCGCGGAGCTCGGGCTCGACCTGGTCGTAGACGACGAGGGCACCGGCGTTGACGATGCCCATGTCGAGGCCGGCCTCGATCGCGTGGAAGAGGAAGACCGCGTGGATGGCCTCGCGCACGGGGTTGTTGCCGCGGAAGGAGAAGGAGACGTTGGAGATGCCGCCAGAGACCAGCGCGCCCGGGAGGTTCTGCTTGATCCAGCGAGTGGCCTCGATGTAGTCCTGGCCATAGGTCGCGTGCTCCTCGATGCCGGTCGCCACGGCGAAGACGTTGGGGTCGAAGATGATGTCCTCGGGCGGGAAGCCGACCTCGTCGACGAGCAGCCGATAGGCCCGCTCGCAGATCGCCTTGCGACGCTCGAGGTTGTCGGCCTGGCCATCCTCGTCGAAGGCCATCACGACCGCGGCGGCGCCGTACTTGCGCACCAGCCGCGCCTGCTCGAGGAACTTCTCCTCGCCCTCCTTCATGGAGATCGAGTTGACGATGGCCTTGCCCTGTACGCACTTGAGGCCGGCCTCGATGACGTCCCACTTGGAGGAGTCGACCATCACGGGAACCCGGCTGATGTCGGGCTCGCCCGCCACCAGCTTGAGGAACCGGTCCATGGCGGCAACCCCGTCGATCATGCCCTCGTCCATGTTGACGTCGATGACCTGGGCGCCGTTCTCCACCTGCTGGGCGGCGACCGAGAGGGCGGTGTCGTAGTCGCCCTCCTTGATGAGCTTGCGGAACCGCGCGGAGCCGGTGATGTTGGTGCGCTCGCCGACGTTGACGAAGAGGCTGTCGTCGGTGATGGTGAGCGGCTCGAGGCCAGACAGGCGCATGGCGGGCGCGAGCTCGACGGGCACGCGAGGGGTGACTCCGTCGGCCGCGCCGGCGATGGCCTCGATGTGCTCGGCGGTGGTGCCGCAGCAGCCGCCGACGATGTTGACCAGGCCGGCGGTGGCGAACTCGCCCACGAGCGAGGCCATGTGCTCCGGAGTCTCGTCGTACTCGCCGAACGCGTTGGGCAGGCCCGCGTTGGGGTGGCAGGAGACGAAGCAGTCGGCGATCCGGGACAGTTCGGCGACGTACGGCCGGAGCTCCTCGGCGCCGAGGGCACAGTTGAGCCCGACCGCGAGCGGACTCACGTGGCGGATGGAGTTCCAGAACGCCTCGGTGACCTGTCCTGACAGGGTCCGCCCGCTGGCGTCGGTGATGGTGCCCGAGACGATGACGGGCCACCGCCGGCCGCGCTCCTCGAACAGCGTCTCGACGGCGAAGATCGCGGCCTTCGCGTTGAGGGTGTCGAAGATGGTCTCGATGAGCAGGATGTCGGCGCCACCGTCGACCAGCCCGGAGGCTTCCTCGTGGTAGGCCTCGACGAGCTGGTCGAACGAGACGTTGCGTGCGCCCGGGTCGTTGACATCGGGCGAGATCGAGGCGGTCCGAGTGGTGGGGCCCAGCGACCCGGCGACGTAGCGCGGCCGATCGGGCGTCGCGGCCCGGTCGGCGGACTCGCGGGCGAGGGCTGCGGCCGCGTGGTTCAGCTCGTAGCAGATCTCCTCGAGGCCGTAGTCGGCCTGCGAGATGCGGGTGCCGTTGAAGGTGTTGGTGCAGATGATGTCGGCGCCGGCGTCGAGGTAGGCCGCGTGGATCTCACGGATCAGGTCGGGCTGGGTCAGCGACAGCAGGTCGTTGTCCCCACCGAGGTCGGTCGGGTGGTCGGCCATCCGCTCGCCGCGGTACTGCGCCTCGTCCAGCTTGTACTGCTGGATCATCGTGCCCATCGCCCCGTCGATGACCAGGATCCGCCCACGCAGCGCAGCCGCGAGCTCCTCGGTGGCATCCGGACGGACGGTGTCGGGCACGTTGCTCCTCGGGGCCGCGCTTGCTACGGACGGACTGTTCAGCCTAGGAACAGCGTCCAGGAAATGGACGTCATTCCCGCATCGTGACACCGCCCGAGAACCCCAGCGAAATCCTCGGACCGCCGCAGTGCGGCTGGTGTCAGGTCATAGGGTGACTGCGTGATCGAGATCGAGGACGTGCCCGACCTGGTAGACCCGGTCGTCATCGCCGCGTTCGAGGGCTGGAACGACGCCGCCGACGCCGCCTCCTCGGTGATCGACCACCTGATCAGGGTGTGGGGCGCCCGCACGGTCGGCGCGATCGACCCCGAGGAGTTCTACGACTTCCAGGTCAACCGCCCGCTGGTCGGCACCGACGACCGCGGCCACCGGCAGATCACCTGGCCCAGCACCCAGATCGCCGTGGCCAGCCCGCCCGACCTGCATCGCGACGTCATCTTGATCCGCGGCATCGAGCCCAACATGCGCTGGCGGCAGTTCTGCGCGGAGCTGCTCGCTGCGGCCGACGAGCTCGGCGGCCAGATCGTCGTCACTCTGGGCGCACTGTTGGCCGACACCCCGCACACTCGTCCGGTGCCGGTGAGCGGCACCGCGACCGAGCCCGAGCTGGTCGACCGGCTCAAGCTCGAGCAGTCGACCTACGAAGGACCGACCGGCATCGTCGGGGTCTTCCAGGACGCCTGCGGGCGCCTCGACATCCCCGCCGTGGCGTACTGGGCGGCCGTCCCGCACTACGTGGCGCAGCCGCCCTGTCCCAAGGCGACGCTGGCCCTGATCGGCCGCCTCGAGGACCTGCTCGAGGTCAGCATCCCGCTCGGCGACCTCCCCGAGGACGCCCGGGCGTGGGAGCGCGGGGTCGACGAGCTCGCCGAGGAGGACGAGGACATCGCGGAGTACGTCCGCGCCCTCGAGGAGACCCGCGACACCACCGAGCTCCCCGAGGCCTCCGGCGAGGCCATCGCGCGGGAGTTCGAGCGCTACCTCAAGCGCCGCGGCGACACCGACACCTGACCCCCGAGTCGGCGCCAGTTACCGCCGCAACCACCCCGAGTCGGCGCCAGTCACCGCCGTAGGCAGCGCGAGTCGGCGCCAGTCACCGCCGTAGGCAGCGCGAGTCGGCGCCAGTGGTCGCGCGGAAACGGCGAACCCGCGTGAGCTCCTGGGCAACAAGCGCCGACTCGGCGTCATGCGGGCGTGAACTGGCGCCGACTCGGCGTCGTACTGGCGTGAACTGGCGCCGACTCGCGGGTCAGATGAGGCCGAGGGCGCTGTCGACCAGTGCTCGGACGGTCTCGGCTCCGTGGGGGTCGCTGGTGTCGGCGAGGCCGTGGTCGCCGAGGGTGGCGGCTACCCAGGCGTCGACGGCGGCACACGCGGCGGGGGCGTCCAGGTCGTTGGCCATCGCCGCCAGTACGGCGGTCACGACCGCCTCGGCCGGTGCGCCGGCATGCAGGCTGAAGGCGCGCCGCCACTGGGCCAGGGTGTCGACGGCCTCCCAGAGCTCGGCGTCGCGCCACTCCCAGTCGCTGCGGTAGTGGTGGCGCAGCAGGCTCAGCCGGATTGCCATCGGGTCGACGTCGCTGTTGCGGACCTGCGAGACGAAGACGAGGTTGCCGCGAGACTTCGACATCTTCTCGCCGTCGTAGGCCACCATCCCGGCGTGTGCATAGACCCGCGCAAACGGCCGGCCGGTCGCCACCTGCGACTCACCCGCGCACATCTCGTGGTGGGGGAAGATCAGGTCGCTGCCGCCGCCCTGCACGTCGAAGGTGGTGCCGAGGGTGTCGAGGGCGATGGCGGCGCACTCGATGTGCCAGCCGGGGCGGCCGGGACCGAAGGGGCTGCTCCACGACGGCTCGCCGGGACGCTCGCCCCGCCACACCACGCAGTCGAGAGGGTCCTTCTTGCCGGCACGGTCGGGGTCTCCGCCACGGTCGGGGAAGATCGTGAGCATCTCGTCGCGGGTCAGTCCCGACTCCTCGCCGAACGCCGGGTCGGCGGTCACGGAGAAGTAGAGGTCGTCCTCGACCTGGTAGACGGCGCCGGCTTCCTGGAGGCGTTCGATCAGGTCGACCACCAGCTGGATCGACTCGACCGCACCGACGTAGTGGGTCGGCGGCAGCACCCGCAGGGCGGTCATGTCCTGCCGGAACAGGTCGGTCTCCCGTTCGGCCAGCTCCACCCAGTCGACGCCGACCTTGGTGGCCCGCTCCAGGAGCGGGTCGTCGACGTCGGTGACGTTCTGCACGTAGGTGACGTCGTGGCCGGCGTTGCGCCAGGCACGGTTGAGCAGATCAAAGGCCACGTACGTCGCCGCGTGGCCGATGTGGGTGGCGTCGTACGGGGTGATGCCGCAGACGTAGACCCGCGCGGGGCCCTCCGGCCGGGGCGTGACGAGCCCGCCCGTGGCGGTGTCGTGCAACGCCACCTCCGGGCCGGTCACCGGCAGCGTGGGCAGGTCCGGAGCGGGCCAGGAACGCATGCGCTCAGCCTAGTCGGGAGCCCCGCCGCTGGACTGCGCGGGCAAGGTGGAGAGAGGCACCCCAGTGCCGCTCGAGGCGGCCGTCGGGTCGCTGCGCAAGCCTGCGCCGGATCTCGCTGTAGAGGTGATCGCGCTTCTCGGGCTCCATGGCGATGTGCCCGGAGAACGTGTCGAGCAGCCGGAGATAGGAGTCGGCGTCGTAGCTCACGCTCCAGTCGAAGTGGGTCACCTCGCTGACCACGAACAGGCCACTCGCCTCGACCTCCTCGATCTCCTCCGGCAGCTCGCCCGGCGCCGGGGAGACGTGTTGGTGGGGCAGGCCCTCGCCGATCTCGTCGTAGACCTCCTGGATCTCGGCGAAGAACGGGTCACCTCCGACAGGGATCACGTGCGCCGCCTGCCAGAAGGCCAGGAAGCCGCCGGGCCGGAGCACCCCGTGGGCACGCTGGTAGCGCACATCCGGGTCGACCCAGTGCCACGAGGTTGCGGCATAGACCAGGTCGTAGGTGTGGTCCGCCGGTGGCCACGACTCGAACGCTCCACGCACCACCTCGACGTCCGGGAACGCCCGCAGCCGGGTCCGCGCCACGGCGGCCAGCGAGGCACCGAGCTCGACCGCGGTGATCCGCAGGCCGCGCTCGGCCAGCGGCACGGTGGCGGTGCCCGGCCCACAGCCCACCTCCAGCAGTCGCGACCGCGGGGTGACGCGGGCGCTGGACACGAGTCGGTCGAGGAGGGCGTCCGGGTACGCCGGCCGCGCGTCGGCGTACGTCTCGGCCGCGGTGTCGAAGGTGGCCCGCAGCCGCTCGCGCTCCTCGATCACGCCCCGAGTCTGCCTCAGAACGGCGGCCAGGGAATGGCGGGCCAGTCGCCATGTGGCGTCGGCAGCTCGCGGGTGCGCAGCAGCCGTGCGACGCGGCGTCGGGTTGCCTCCACCTCGTAGGGCGTCAGCAGCTCGCACAGGAGGTCGCCGAGGTCGGCGTCCAGAGACTGCGCGACGAGCCCGAGGCCTGCCGTCTCGTCGTCGTCGAGCCGCTCCCCGGCCCAGCCCCAGAGCACGGTGCGCAGCTTGGGGTCGGTGTGGAAGCTGACGCCGTGGTCGACGCCGTAGCGGTGGCCGCCCGACATCGGGAGCACGTGGCCGCCCTTGCGGTCGGCGTTGTTGACCACCACGTCGAAGACGGCCATCCGGCGCAGCGCGGCGGAGTCTTCGTGGATGAGAGAGACGCCGCGGTCATGCTCGTCGACGCCGTCGAAGACGTGCCGCCAGCCCGGGCGCCGTTCGCCCGAGAGGACCACGGTCACCGCCTCCTCGCCGTCGTCCGGCTCCTGCCAGACCTGCACCATGCCCGGCCCGTGCGGCCCGTCCCGCAGGAACGTCAGCGGCACCACGTCCCAACCGAACGCCTCGGACAAGAGGTACGCCGACCGCTCACGGGCCGCCAAGGTGCCGTCGGGGAAGTCCCACAGGGGCCGTTCCCCCGCGACCGGTTTGTAGACCACCGTGACGTCGCCGATCTGCCCCACGAACGTCGCGTTCGAGGCCGGCATCACCCGGCCGTGCAGCGTGAGCTCCCCGTCGCGGAGCGCGTCGTCGGGCTCCCGGGTCATGGGCGGGTCATGGGAGGTGGACAGCCTGGATCAGGGCTCGCGGCGCCGGAAGCCGTTGGCCCGCACACACAGGTGGCCGGAGGGGTCGATCGGGCCGCCACAGAAGGGGCAACCGGGTCGGCCCGCCTCCACGACGCGGCCGGCACGCAGCGCAAACGCTCGGGCGGCGCCCGGGGTGATACGCACGAGCAGCACCTCCTCGGGGTCCGGCTCGACGTAGATCTCCTCGCCGGTGTCCTCGCCGGCCTCCTCGACGACCACGACCTCGTCGCTGAAGGGGAAGACCTCGATCACCACTCGCGCGATCGTCGGGTCCCACGACAGCGTCATGGTGCCGGCGCGGAACTCCTCCTCGATCGGCTGCTCGAGCGGCTCCGCGTCGTCGAGGTCGAGCGGCGCCACCGCCGGGATGAGAGTCGGGGACGACGCCTCGTCGAGGACCTGGTCGAGGAGCTCGTCGACCCGCTCGGCCAAGGCGGCGACCTGCTGCTTCTCGAGGGCGACCGAGACCATCCGCGCCCCCGCGCGTGCCTGCAGGAAGAAGGTGCGCTGCCCGGGCTCGCCGACGGTGCCGACGACGAAGCGCTCCGGCGGGTCGAACTCGTGGATCACTGGCACGGCCATCAGCCTAGGCGCCGGGGGCAACCGGTCCCGCGCCGCCGCCGACGTCTGCATCGGCCGACCGGGCCGCAGTGCGACGCCCTCCCCGCTTGGGCGGCGGCGGCTTCATCCAGGAGAGGTCGCCCTCGTGCGTGTTCATCGCCAGGACGAAGGGCCGCGAGGCCGTGTAGCGCACGATCGACACCGAGGCCGGGTCGACATGGATCCGCTGGAAGAGGTCGAGGTGCATGCCCAGCGCGTCGGCCAGCACCGCCTTCACCAGGTCGCCGTGGCTGACCGCCACCCAGACCGCGCCCGCGCCGTGTTCCTGCTCCACCGCGGCGTCGCGGCGTCGTACGGCGTCCACGACGCGCCCCTGCATCCCGGCCAGCGACTCCCCGCCCGGGAACACCGCCGCGGACGGCTGGGTCTGCACCACCTTCCAGAGCGGCTCCTTGGCGAGGTCCTTGAGCAGCCGCCCCTCCCACTCGCCGTAGTCGCACTCGATCAGGCCGCGGTCCGTCGAGACTCGGAGCTCGCCCTCCTGTGCCTTGACGATGGCCCGCGCGGTCTGGCGGCAGCGCTCCAGCGGGCTGCTCACCACCGCCGCCAGTGGGACCGCGGCGAGGCGGGCCGCCGTCCTCTCGGCTTGGGCCTGCCCGGTGTCGTCCAGCTTGACGCCCGCGAGCCTGCCGGCGAGCTGTCCGCTCACGTTGGCCGCGGTGCGCCCGTGTCGGACGAGGATCAGGGTGGCCACGGTGCGCGAGCCTATCGGGGCGGAGCGGGGGCTAGCGTGACCTCGTGATTGTCGACAGCGCCCTCTACCGCGCGGGTGTGCGGATCCCGGTCGACTGCCTCCCCCAGGACTACGTCAGCCTGCGCGCGGCCGCCGCGGGCGACACCGACTTCGTCTGGGTCGGCCTGTCGAACCCCACCGAGCACGAGCTCGAGGAGGTCGAGAACGCCTTCGGGCTACACCCGCTGGCAGTCGAGGACGCTCTCAACGCCCATCAGCGGCCCAAGCTCGAGCGCTACGGCGACAGCCTGTTCCTCACCTTGCGCACACTTTGGTACGTCGACGCCGAGGACGCCGTGGAGACCGGCGAGATCAACATGTTCATCGGCAAGGACTATGTCGTCACGGTGCGTCACGGCGAAGGCTCCGAGCTGCATTCCAGCCGACTGCACCTCGAGGCCCGCGAAGGCGTGCTCACGCACGGTCCGTCGGCGGTCGTGTACGCCGTCTGCGACCGGGTCGTCGACGGCTACGAAGCCGTGGCCGCGTCGCTCGAGGAGGACGTCGACGAGGTGGAGAACTCGGTGTTCTCCACCGAGCGGACAAACGACTCCGTGCGGATCTACACCCTCAAGCGCGAGATCGCCGAGATGCGCCGCGCCGTGCAGCCACTGCGCGAGCCGATGCGCCAGTTCTCCGCCGGCACGGTCGAGGGCATCGACCCCGAGGCGATGCCGTTCTTCCGTGACGTGAGCGACCACCTCACCCGCACCGCCGAGACGATCGACAGCCTCGACTACCTGCTGACGTCGGCCTTCCAGGGCCACCTCGCCCGGATCAGCGTCCAGCAGAACGACGACATGCGGAAGATCTCCGCCGGCATCGGCCTGGTCGCCGTACCGACCCTCATCGCCGGTATCTACGGCATGAACTTCGACCACATGCCCGAACTGCACTGGACGTGGGGCTATCCCCTCGCGGTCCTCCTGATGGTCCTGTGCTCGTGGGCGCTCTGGGTGTTCTTCAAGCGCTCCGGTTGGCTGTGACGGGCCTACTCACGTGGGTGTCATGACGCCCGTGGACAGCAGCACCAGGATCAGCGCGCCGAGCCCCACGCGGTAGGGCACGAACCACGCGATCGAGTGGTCGGCGACGAACCTCAGCAGCCAGGCGATGCTGGCGTACGCCACCACGAACGCCACGACGGTGCCGACCACCATCGGCCCGATCGGGATCGAGCCGTCGAGCGCGTCCGGGAGCTGATAGAGCCCGGCCGCCGTCAGCGCGGGGATCGACAGGAAGAAGCTGATCCGGGTAGCTGCCACGCGCTCCAGGCCCAGGAACAGTCCGCCCGAGATGGTCGCGCCAGACCGGGACACGCCCGGCACCAGCGAGAACACCTGAATGCACCCGATGAGGATCGCGTCACGAAGCGTCATCTGCTTCTCACCACGCTTCTGCGTCGCCACCCGCTCGGCGAACCACATCACCGCGCTCCAGGCGATCAGGGCGGTGCCGACCACCCACAGCGAACGCAGCCCACCCGTGATCAGGTCCTTGAAAAGGAGACCGGCCACGCCGACCGGGATGGTGCCGACGATGACGTACCAGCCCATCCGGTGGTCGCGGTGGCCGCGCCACTCGGCGTTGAACAGTCCCCGGAACCAGGCCGCCGCGATCCGCCAGATGTCGCGTGCGAAGTAGACGACGACCGCAAGGATGGCGCCCATCTGGATGACGGCGGTGTACGCCGTCACGGCCGGGTCGTCCACGTCGAGCCCGAGCACCTTCTCGGCGATCGTGAGGTGGCCGGTGCTCGAGATGGGCAGGAACTCGGTGAGTCCCTCCACGATGCCGAGGATCACGGCGTCGAGATAGTCCATGGGGGCGGTTCCGCCTGGTCGCTCGGGAGTCGGGCCGCCGACCACCCTATGGCCCGCGCCGGAGGGTGAGGCGGTGCCACCCCGCTGCCCGCAGACCGGCTAACTTGTGCGCATGCACGTGCGCTCCGTCGGTGCCACCGGCCTCAAGGTGTCCCGACTCGGGCTGGGCACGATGACCTGGGGCCGCGACACCGACGAGCACGAGGCACGCGACCAGCTGATCGCCTTCGCGGAGGCCGGCGGAACGCTGCTCGACACCGCGGCCGGCTACGGCGACGGGGCGTCCGAGCAGCTGGTGGGCTCGCTCATCGGCGACGTCGTGAGCCGCGACGAGATCGTGATCGCCACCAAGGCCGGCATCTCCCGGCGCACGGGTACCCGCGTCACCGACGCCTCGCGCGGCACCATGCTGGCGACCCTCGACGGTTCCCTGCGCCGCCTCGGCGTCGACCACGTCGACCTCTGGCAGGTGCACACCTGGGTCGAAGACGCGCCGCTCGAGGAGACGCTGTCGGCCCTGGACACGGCCGTCGCGTCCGGCCGGGCGTCGTACGTCGGGATCTCCAACTACTCGGGCTGGCAGACCGCGCAGGCGGCCACGTGGCAGCGCGCCGTGCCCGGCCGGGCGGTCCTCGCGTCGACCCAGATGGAGTACTCCCTGCTCAACCGCTCGATCGAGGACGAGGTGCTGCCGGCCGCCCACGCCCTCGGCCTGGGCGTGCTGCCCTGGTCACCCCTGGGCCGTGGCGTGCTCACCGGCAAGTACCGCAGTGGTACGCCGGCCGACTCACGCGCCGCGTCGGCGCACTTCTCGGGCTTCGTCGACGCCTATCTCGGCGCGTCCTCCCAGCGCATCGTCGAGGCGGTGGCTCGGGCCGCGGAGGGTCTCGGCTGGTCGGCGTTGGAGGTGGCGCTGACGTGGGTCCGCGACCGGCCCGGCGTGACCGCGCCGATCGTGGGCGCCCGGACCGCCGCCCAGCTCAAGGGCGCCCTCGGCGTGGAAGAGCTCACGCTCCCCGAGGAGATCACCCGCGCCCTCGACGATGTCTCAGGGCCGGCCGAGGCGGGCGCGTGACCCCACCCATGACGGCCCCAGTGCTCCGACGTCCGTCGGCGCGCGGAGTCGAGTGGGAGTTCCAGCGGCTGACCATCGCCCGTGACTTCTCGCGCAACCTGGTCACCAAGATGCTGGTGGAGCGGGCCGAGCACGGCGGCTGGGAGCTGGACCGGATGCGGATCGGCCCCGACGGGACCCGCCGCGTGGTGCTGCGGCGCAAGATCATCCGCGTCCGAGCCACGTCTCTACTGATCTGTCCCGCAGGTCTCGACCGGCGGGCAGCTCCTAGCAGCCGAACTCGTCCTCGGCGGTGCAGGTGTCGTCACCAGCGCCGCCGTCCGCCCTGTCACGGCCCCCTCCGCCGCGCAGCACGTCGTCGCCCGTCGATCCGGTCAACCGGTCATCGCCCGGCCCGCCCACCAGCACCGCATCGCCGGCGGGGAGGTTGTTGCAGCCGTTCTCGTCGACCGTGAGCCGGTCGTTCCCACCGCGTCCGCGCAGCACCACCCGACAGGTACCGCCAGCCACCACCCACTCGCTGGCAAGGCTGCCGAGGTAGCGGGTGAGCGAGCCTTGGAGGCTCGTCAGGTCGAAACGCTGGAACGAGGTCCACGACAGCCGGTTGATCCCGTTGAGGTCGGCCCGGCCCGTGGTGTTGTCGATGGTCCACTCCCCGACATCCTCGGAGTTGAACAGCGGTTGCAGCGTGTTGGCACCGGTTCCGCCCGTGAGGCTCCCACCGGCCGTGCTGCCGTAGGTCACCAGGGCGTCGTTGCCCGGTCCGAGATCGACCACGTCGTGGTTGGCGGCCGCGCTGCTGCCGCTGATGACGTAGTCGTCACCGTCGCCCGTGATGATCACGTCGTCGTCGTCCGGTGAGCTCTGGTTGGACGCCTCCTGGCTCCACACCCGATCGTCACCGGGGCCGCCGAGGAACCGGTCGTCCCCGAAGCCGAGGCTGACGAAGGTCTTGCCGCGGTGTGCCCGGGCACCCACGAAGTCGTCGCCCGGGCCGGCGTTGACGACGGCCGTGCCCTTGCCGGTGACGCAGATGGAGTCGTTGCCGGCGCCCGAGTCCACGCGCGCGGCGCCCTTGGTGAGGATCACGTCGTCGCCGGCGGTGCCGATCAGCGCCTCCCCGGGCGAGCCGGCGATGGAAGGGCTCTGGCCGTTGCACGTGGTCTCGGCATTCGCGACCCCGGGCGCGGCGGCCGTGAGCGCGACGACGAGTGCGAGCAGCGCGGCACCGGTGGCGGCGCTGCGCACGGGGCGCGGGGACATGCTGCGGTTCTCCTCAGGGGACGGGCGGAGGTGTTACAGGGTCCGATGCCGAGACGGACTGAAATGTTCGCAGGTTCTTCGGGATTCCGACTGTTTGCTGTCTCAGACCTGCTCGAGGAACCGGTCGAGCACCCGGGCCCCGAACTCCAGGGCGTCGGTCGGCACCCGTTCGTCGACGCCGTGGAAGAGCGCCGTGAAGTCGAGATCGCTCGGCAGCCGCAGCGGCGTGAAGCCGTAGGACCGCATCCCGAGCTTGGTGAAGTGCTTGGCGTCGGTGCCGCCGCTCATCAGGAACGGCGCCACCACCGCGTCGGGATCCTCGGCGACGAGGGAGCGCGTCATGGCGTCGACCAGATCACCGTCGTACGGCGTCTCCCAGGGCGGCTGGTGGGACACCGCCTCGATCGTGATGGTGTCACCGCACAGCTCGGCCAGGGTGGCGAAGAACTCGTCCTCGTAGCCGGGCAGGAACCGCCCGTCGACGTGGGCGGTGGCCTCCGACGGGATCACGTTGACCTTGTAACCAGCCGCCAGCATGGTCGGGTTCGCCGTGTTGCGGATCACCGCGCCGATCATCCGCGCCGCGCTGCCGAACTCCTCCACCAACGCCTCGGCGTTGTCGGGCTTCGCCTCGGTGCCGGCGAGCTCGGCGACGGCCGCCAGCAGGGTGCGCATTGTGGGAGTCAGCCGCACCGGCCAGTCGTGTGACCCGACTCTGGCCACGGCCGCCGCGAGCTCGGTGACGGCGTTCTCCCGGTTCACCATCGAGCCGTGGCCGGCCCGGCCGCGTGCCGTGAGGCGGAGCCAGGCCATCCCCTTCTCGGCGGCCTCGATGAGGTAGAGCCGGCGGCCACGCACCGTGGTGCTGAACCCGCCGACCTCCCCCACGGCCTCCGTGCAGTGCGCAAGCTCGTCGCGGTGGTCCTCGACCAGGCGCTGGGCGCCTCGGTGGCCACCCGCCTCCTCGTCGGCGGTGAAGCAGAGCGTGATCTGGCGCTCGGGCACCGCTCCCGCACGCGTGCGCGCCCGCACGACGGAGAGCAGCATGGCGTCGAAGTCCTTCATGTCCACGGCGCCCCGGCCCCAGACGCAGCCGTCGCGGACCTCGCCGGAGAAGGGGTCGACCTGCCAGTCCTCGGCGGCCGCCGGCACCACGTCGAGGTGACCGTGCAGCAGCAGGCCGCCGGCGCCGGGTCGACTCGCTCCCCGCGCCACCCCAGTGGGCGACGAGGTTGGCGCGGCCGGGCTCCGCCTCATAGATCGTGGACGCGATCCCGACCTCGTCGAGGAGTGCCGCGACGTGTTCGGCGGCCTTGCGCTCGCCCGGTCCTTCGTCGTCCCCGTAGTTGGAGGTGTCGATCCGGATCAGGTCGCGACACAGGTCCACGACCTCTCCCGCCGGGTCGTACGACGGCTCGTTCGCAGCGCTGTCGGCCTGCCCAAGATCGCTCGCCATACCCCCATCCTGACACCGCCCGCTCGCCCTCCCGGACCCCGATGGCGATGCAAGGAAACCCTCGTCGTTTTGCTACGCTTCCACGCGCACTCGTCCGGGTGGCGGAATTGGCAGACGCGCTAGCTTGAGGTGCTAGTGCCCGTATTAGGGCGTGGGGGTTCAAGTCCCCCCTCGGACACCAGCACGACGCGAACGGCTCCGGTTGATCCCGGGCCGTTTTGGCCTTCTCGGCCCGTTCCGACCCCGCTCCGGCCGCGCTCCGGACGTCAGACCTCCGGCACCCTGGTATAGACCACCTGGTCCGAAAGGGCCTGCGTGCGAGAGTAAAAACGATCGGTCTAGCAAACTTGGCCTCGCAACCGGCCACGTCTTCGCAAAGGGGGTTTGCGAATGGCTAACAGGTCCTCTCGCGGTGGTGCTTCCTTGCCGGCGGCAGAGAGCGACCAACCCGGGAACGGTGCGGAGTCGCCGGCGACCCGGTTCCTCGACGCGCTCGGAAGCGGAGACCTCGGCGCCGCGCTGTCCGAGTTCTGGGTGACCCTCACGGTCCGCACCGAGGACCGCTCATGGTCTGCTGAACGACGCAGAGGCGGTGGTCCGCCTGGTGGAGGATGCCCGGCTCCGGTTCCCAGGGCTGGTGTTCGAGTCGCACACCCGGCACATCGGTAGCGAGCAGGTGATCGAAGAGGCGCGCATCCGCAACCTCCCTCCCCGCGTCGATGCCCCGGCGGCCGACACCAAGGCCATCGTCCTCGACCGGGCACAGGCCGACGGCGACGCTCCGCCGCTCAACATGCCGGTCCGGCTGACGGTGCTGCACAACGACCACCACGTGAACGAGGTGATCCTCAGCTTCCCCTGGGCCCTGCTCCGCCAGGCTCTCGGCCAGCACGTCGACCCGCTCGACCTGGCCGTCTCGGAGATCCAGTCCGCCTTCATCGCCCCTGTCGGATCAGGCTTCACGACCGTGGCGATGGCGAGCGCAGAGCACCGGCCTCCCGTAGCGCCCGAGCCCGAGCCGGAGCCCGAGCCGGTGGTAGTCGTGCCGCCGCCGAGGCGCGCTCCGACACCCGCAGCCGCGGTCTTGGTAGAGGAAGTGCCGGACGAGCCCCCGGCGCCGATGGATCCCTACGCGTGGGACGAGGGCGAGAAGCGCCCGAGACGGAAGGTCGTCCCCGTCCTCGTCGCCCTGGTGCTCGCTACCGCCGGCGGCTGGTGGTTCGTCAGCAACAACAGCGCCGACGACCCCGTGGCGGCCAAGCCCCCGAAGGCCTCCCAGGGCGCGAACGCGAACCCCGACAAGGACAAGCCCTCTGCCTCGGCCAACCCTGAGCCCAGTCCGAGCGAGTCGGTCACCGCCAAGCCGACGCCTCGCAAGCCCAACGTGACCCTCAAGTCGGACCTCGCCTTCGGGATCGACAGCGCCAAGCTCTCCGCGGCAGCCAAGACAGCGGTCGCAAAGCTGGCACGTCAGGTCCGCAGAGCCAAGCTCAAGGGCACGATCTCCATCGACGGCTACACCGACAACCTCGGCTCCGCGGCGCACGGCCTCGAGCTGTCCCAGGAGCGCGCCAAGGCAGTTGCGCAGTATCTCCGCTCCAAGCTCGGCAACTCCACGGTGCAGATCGTGGCGCTCGGGCACGGCGAGGCACAGCCGATCGCGACCAACGCCACGGAGGCGGGACGCAAGCAGAACCGGCGTGTCACCATCACGCTCCCCAAGAACTAGGACACTGTCCTGCATGCCTGATGGCTTCCGCGTCGGTTTCGTGACCGGCGCAACCCCGGACAAGTGGGCCCGGGTGTGGCGCGAGCGCTACCCCCGCGAACCTCTCGAGCTCGTGCCCCTCACCGAGGGTGACCAGGAGGCGCGGCTGCGCAGCGGCAGCGTCGCGATGGCCCTGGTGCGGCTGCCGGTCGACCGCGACGGCCTGCACCTGATCCCCCTGTACGACGAGCAGCCGGTCGTGGTCGCCGGCCTCGAGCACTTCGTCGCTGCGGCCGACGAGGTGGTGCTGTCCGACCTGGCCGGCGAACAGCTGGTCCGGCCGCACGCCTCGGCGTGGCGACCCGGAGGCGGAACAGCTCACCTGGCCGGCGATGTCGGAGCAGGAGGCAGTCGAGACCGTGGCCGCCGGCACCGGGATCGTGCTGGTCCCCCAGTCCGTCGCTCGGCTCTACCACCGCAAGGACGTGGTCGTGCGGCCCGTCGTCGACCTCTCCCCCACCACGGTCGGCCTGGCCTGGCTGGTCGACGCCGACGACGAGCGTGCCCAACGCTTCGTCGGCGTGGTCCGCGGCCGCGGCGTCCGCAGCTCGCGGTGATCGCGCCCTGATACGGCCCTGACCCGGCCCCACACGGCGATGCCGCCCTGGCGTCGGGGGGGCAACTGCCAGGACGGCATCCATCCGGGGGGATGGTTCTTGTGCAACGCACCTGCGCTGGAAACGTCACGGGGGCATCGAAACGCGGCCCTAGGCTGTCTAGATGGCCTTCCTCGCCCCGGGTCGCGCCGGGCAAATGACGGACTCGGTGGCGGCCGCGTTCGAGGACGCCTACGGCTCACCGCCCGCCGTCGTGGGCCGCGCGCCGGGACGGGTCAACCTCATCGGCGAGCACACCGACTACAACGCCGGCACCTGCCTGCCCGTCGCGCTCCCGCACGCGACGTACGCCGCCGTGTCGCCGCGCGCGGACCGCCTGGTGCGGGTGCGCAGCGCCCAGACCGACGACGAATGGTCGGGCCACGGCATCGGCCCTGGCGAGGTGAAGGGGTGGGCCAGCTATGTCGCAGGCGTTGCCTGGGCGCTGCGCGAGGACGGCGTCGACGTGCCAGGTCTCGACGTGTGCGTCGACAGCACCGTCCCGCTGGGCGCCGGGCTCTCGTCCTCGGCTGCCCTGGAGTGCTCTGTCGCGGTCGCGATCGCCCAGCTCGCAGGCCTGGCCGACGACGACGCCGGACGACGACGGCTGGTCGCCGCCTGCATGCGCGCCGAGACCGAGGTCGCGGGCGCCCCCACGGGCGGCATGGACCAGACCGTCGCCCTGCTGGCCGAGCCCGGTGCCGCGCTGCTGATCGACTTCCTCGACCACACCACGAACGCCGTACCCCTGAGGCTGGAAAGCGCCGGTCTCGCGATCGTCGTCATCGACACGCGCGTCTCCCATGCTCTGGTGGACGGGGGCTACGCCAGCCGCCGCGCCGACTGCGAGTCCGCCTGCGAAGCGCTCGGGGTGCCGTCGCTGCGCCAGGCGACCTTGGTCGGAGTCGAGGGCCTCACCGACGCGCGGATCCGCCGCCGCGCGCGGCACGTCGTCACCGAGATCGACCGCGTCGCGCGCGCGGTCGAGGCCATCGGGCGCGACGACTGGCCGGCACTCGGCGACCTGTTCTGGGCCTCGCACGCCTCGATGCGAGACGACTTCGAGATCTCCTGCCCCGAGCTCGACACGGCCGTCGAGTCGGCCCTGGGTAGCGGTGCTCTCGGCGCTCGGATGACCGGTGGCGGTTTCGGAGGTTCGGCCGTGGCACTGGTCCCGACCGACAGCCTGGACGCCGTCACCGCCGGGGTCGACCAGGCTTTCGACGCTCAGGGCTTCCGGCGCTCGGCGTTCCTGCTGGCCGAGCCGTCCGGAGCCGCCGGCCTCAGCTGAGCCGGGCCGGGATCTTCAACCCGCTCGATCGCAATTCGATGCGGGCCAGCTCGCGCACGACCTCGGGGTCGCGGTTGCGCCATGCGCCGGCGGGGTCGTCGCTCACCCGCGCGAGCACGTGCATCGGCTGGCGGGTCAACGCGCGCAGCGCGAACAGGTCGAGGTCCTCGGCCGCGTCGATGAACCTCGCGCCGGCCGTCGCCCGGCGCGCGAACCGCCACCGCAACGGCACGAAGAACGCCGAGACCACCAGGATCGGGATCGCAGCGATCGAGAGTCCCAAGCCGAGTGCCAGCCGTTCGACCGCACGCACCTGCTGGCGACCGGCCTCTGCCATCGAGTCGGCAGCCCCGGATGCCTGGTCGAAGGGTCCGGCAACCTCGTCGCCCACGAGCGGCACCTCGCGCAGGCGGTCCCCCGCATCGATGAGCCCCGACGAGAGGCTCGTTGCTGCTTCGGTGGTCTGCCGGCCGGGCCCGGCCAGCGCCATGGTGCCGTCGTAGATGACGTTTCCGATCCAGACCCAGGCGACCAGCCAGACAACGAACACGACGTCGGCGACGATCTGGGCGGTACGGCGGGCCGGGGTGTCGGCGTAGATCTTCATGGGCGCCATCCGATCACGCACGGCGGTCCGGTGCCGAAGACGAGTGTGCGTACTCGGTCTGGACCAGGTAGCGAATCGGGTCCCAGCACGCATTTCAGGCGTCAGGCTGCTCCCATGCCTACAACTCAGAACGCGAACCCCAAGAACTCCAGTGCTTTCTACATGCAGGCCGTCATCTCCTTCGGCGTCGCCCTCTTCGCCGTCGCGGTGGCCGTCTACTACCTGCCGGCCGACCCGTGGATCAAGGCCTTCTTCTCCCTCTCGATCTGTTACCTGGTGACGTCGTCCTTCACGCTGGCCAAGGTGATCCGGGACCGCCAGGAGGACGAGATGGTGTTCAGCCGCCTCGACCAGGCACGGCTCGAGAAGGCCCTCGCCAGCGCCGACCCCTACAAGAACGTCGCCTCCTAACCTCTCGCTTTGCCACACTCTCGGGTGTGTCCGAACACTTGCCCGATCCCGCACTTCTGGTCCTCATCGGACCCGCGGGGTCGGGCAAGTCGCATTTCGCCCGGTCCCGCTACCGCAACGCGGAGATCGTCTCGTCCGACGACCTGCGCGCGGTCGTCGGCAGCGGCCCGCACGACCTCGCCGCCACGGACGAGGCCTTCGCCCTCCTCGAGCGCGTCGTGGCCGCCCGGCTGGCCCGTGGCCTGACCACGGTGGTCGACACCCTGGGCTTGGATCGCGGTCGCCGTACGGCGTGGCTCGAAGCGGCCCGGGCCGCGGGGCTGCCAGCCGTCGCCGTCGTCATCGACACCCCCGAGGCCGAGAACCGTCGCCGCAACACAGACCGCCCGTACGCCGTGCCGGCGTCCGCGCTGACCACCCAGCGGCGCCGGTTCCGCGAGGTCCGCGGGGAGATCGACGCCGAGGGTTGGGACGTGGTCCACGTGGTCACGCCGGACGTGGCCGCGACAGACGAGCCGACACCCGGCGTCGCGCCCTCGGCGTCCGAGGACCGCGTCTCGTCCCAGGGGTTGGAGGTCGTGCTGCAGCTGTCGCGCTTCCCCTGGGGCGAGGACCCGGCAGGGTGGCTGCGGTCGATGGCGCTGGCCGCCGACGAGGCCGGCTTCGGCGGGCTGGCGCTGATGGACCACCTGATCCAGATCCCGCAGGTCGATCGCGCCTGGGAGCCGATCCCCGAGCCGTGGGTCTCGCTGGGGCTCGTGGCGGGGCTCGAGACCCGCCTGAAGCTCGGCACCCTGGTCACGCCGGTCACCTTCAGGCCCGCCGGCGTCACGGCCAAGGCGGCGGCGACCCTCGACACACTGACCGGCGGGCGGGCCTTCCTCGGCATCGGCGCGGGGTGGTGGGAGCGCGAGCATGCCGCCTTCGGGCTGCCGTTCCCACCCGCTGGTGAACGTCTCGACGCGTTGGAGTCCGCCATCGAGACGATGCGGGCGCTGTGGGCGGCCGGCACCAAGGCGTACGCCGGCGACCGGGTCACCCTGCCCGAGACGACCAGCTATCCGCGGCCTGCCGGCCGGATCCCCGTCATCGTCGGCGGCAACGGCGAGCGTCGCACGCTGTCGATCGCCGCCCGGCTGGGTGACGGCTGCAACCTGCCGTCCACGTTCGAGGTGCTCGACCACAAGCTGGCCGTGCTGCGTCGCCACCTCGACGCTGCCGGCAGGCCCCGAGACGACCTGCGCATCACCGTGCTCGACCTGCCCGTGGTCGGCCACGACCGCGACGACGTCTGGGCCCGGGTCGAGCGGCACCGCGGCCGCGCCGACGCGGCGGCGTACGCGAAGAAGACGCACGCGGGCACGGTCGCCCAGCAGCGCGACCGATACGCCGGGCTGGCCGAGCGGGGGGTCAGCACGGTGTTCGTGTCGCTCCCCGACCTCGACGGTCCCGAGGACGTGCTGGCCCTCCGCGGTCTGACGGCGTGACCTACTTCAGCTGGGTGCTCGACAGCCCGAGCACCCGGCGGGCGACGATCAGCTGCTGGATCTGCTGGGTGCCCTCGAAGATGTCGAGGATCTTGGAGTCGCGGGCCCACTTCTCCAGCAGCTCGGCCTCGCTGTAGCCCACGGCGCCGGCCAGCTCGACGCAGCTGAGCGTGATGTCGGAGCCCGCACGCCCGGCCTTGGCCTTGGCCATCGAGGCCTCCAGCGAGTTGGGCTTGCCGTTGTCTGCCATCCACGCCGCCTGCATCATCAGCAGCCGGGCGCCCTCCCAGTCGGCCTCCATCTGGAGGAACTTGGCGGCGGCGGCCGACTGGGTCAGCGCTGGGCGGTCGTAGTCGATGGCGACGCCTGCCTGCTCGAGCAGGTCGCGGGTCAGGTCGAGTGACGCCCGGGCGCAGCCCACGGCCATCGCGGCCACCAGCGGACGCGTGTTGTCGAAGGTCGCCATCGCGCCGGCGAAGCCGCCGCTGCTGGTGTCGACCTCGGGCGAGCCCAGCAGGTTCCCGGCCGGCACCCGGCAGTCGTCGAACCGGATCGCCGCGGTGTCGGACGAGCGGATCCCGAGCTTGTCCTCGAGCCGCTCGACGGTCATCCCGGGGGTGTCCTTGAGGACGACGAACGACTTGATGGCGGCCCGCCCCAGGGACTTGTCGAGGGTGGCCCACACGACGACCGCGTCGCAGCGCTCACCGGAGGTGACGAAGATCTTCTCGCCGTTGAGGACGTATTCGTCGCCGTCGAGGCGGGCGGTGGTCGAGATGCTGGCCGAGTCGGAGCCGGTGTCGGGCTCGGTGATGGCCATGCTGGCCCACAGGCCGCCGAAGCGCTCCTGCTGCTCGGCGTCGGCGACCGAGGCGATGGCGGAGTTGCCGAGGCCCTGGCGGGGCAGCGAGAGCAGCAGCCCGACGTCGCCCCAGCACATCTCGGCGATCGACATCACCGAGGCCAGGTTGGTGCCGTTCTTCACGCGGCCGTCGTCGTCGGCCCGGGCTTCGTCGCGCTTCACGCCGGAGGCGCCAGCGCCACTGTTGGCCCCGGAGTCGGACAGTCCGTCGATCATCGCGGCGAGGAGGTCGAGCTCCTTGGGGTAGGCGTGCTCGGCCGTGTCGTACTTGCGCGAGATCGGCCGCAGCATGTTCATGGCCACCTGGTGCGCCTGGTCGCGCAGCTGCACCAGCTTCTTCGGGTCGTCGAGGTTGATCATGCCTTTTCGGGGTCCCCTCGGTGTTGTGAGCGGAAGGAGCGAAGCGGAGGGAGCGAGCAACATCGTGGGGTGTTCAGACGATCACGCCCCCTTCCATCAGGCCGATGGCTCTGAGGTCGCGGTACCAACGCTCCACCGGGTGCTCCTTGACGAAGCCGTGACCGCCGAGCAGCTGCACGCCGTCGAGGCCGATCTGCATGCCCTTGCTCGCGCACAGCTGGCGTGCCAGCGCGACGTCGCGGGAGAAGTCTTTGCCGGCGGCCGCTCGGGCGGCTGCTTTGTAGGTCAGCAGCCGCATCGCCTGCAGCTCGATCGCGATGTCGGCGACCATGAAGGCCACCGACTGGCGGTGGGCGACCGGCTCTCCGAACGCCTCGCGCTCCTTGACGTAGGGCGTCACGTAGTCGAGGACGGCCTGGCCGGTGCCGACGGCGAGCGCACACCAGGCGAGCCGCGAGAGCCGCACGCACTCGGCGTACGTCGTGCCGTCGGCGCTGCCGAGCAGGGACTCCTCTCCTAGCCGGACGCCGGTCAGCGTCAGCGAGGTGAGGGACGCGGCGCGCACGCCCATCGAGGGGTCGGCCTCGACCTGGAGCCCGTCGGCGCCGGCCTCGACGAGGAACAGCGCGTTGCTGCCCTCGAGCGACGCACCCACGACGAACAGCTCGGCCTCCGCGCCTCTCGGGACCATCGCCTTGACGCCGTCGAGGACGAAGCCGTCGTCCGTGCGGGTGGCGGTGGTGCTGGGCGCGAGCGCGTCGAAGAGGACGGTCGGCTCGGTCAGCGCGATGGCCGCCGCGGGTGGCTGGTCGCCGGTGAACGCCGGGAGGTAGGTCGCCTGCTGCTCGTCGGTGCCCCACAGCGAGATCGCGGTGGCTACCGAGCCGGGTGCCAGCGCCGCGACGGCGATGCCGAGGTCGCCGTGGGCGAGGGCCTCGGCGACCAGGGTGCCGGCCATCGCGGTGCGCTCGTCGGAGAGTCCGCCGAGAGCCTCGGGGACGCCGAGGATCGGCAGCCCGATCTCGTTGCCGGCAGCCAGCACCTCTGGGGGCGCGGCGCACGCGGTGTCGGCGTCGGCGGCGGCCGGACGCACCACCTCGGTGGCCAGCTCGGTCACCACGTCGACCAGCATCTGCTCGTCGTCGGTGGGGGTCAGGTCGAAGACACCTCGACGTGGCGTCGAGGTGGCGCGGACGCCGCTCCTCCCCCGCTTGCCGGCCCGCGCGAATGCCCGGCCGGCCGTGGTGGCCGTGCGGAAGCCGCCGCGCGTGACGGTGAAGACGGCCTGCTCGGTCTGCTTGCGGATGCCCAGTCGGTCGATCAGGTCGCTCTGGGCCAGGCGGTTCATTGCGGCCACGGCGTAGCCGAGCGGATCGCGGGACTCGCCGGCGGCGACACCATGGCGACCGCCGGGACGGAAGCTGTCGAGGAGCGCCATGCAAACTACTGTAACTGTCTGTTACACCTACGGCAGGCGTGGCCCGCGTGCTCCCGCTCACATGGCGCCCGTAGGCTCCCCGGCCATGACGACCGACGTCCCGCACGCGCCGTACGGGCAGCTTCCCGAGGGTGGCACCGTGCGCCGGATGACGCGCTGGGGCACGCCGGTCATGCACCGCCCGCAGGCGCGGGTGACGACGTACGACGACGAGCTGCGCGCGCTGGTCGCCGACATGGTCGCCACCATGTACGCCGCGGACGGGGTCGGCCTCGCGGCCTGCCAGATCGGCGTCGACCTCGCAGTGTTCGTCTTCGACTGCCCCGACGAGTCGGGCGAGCGGACGATCGGTGTGGTGTGCAACCCGGTGCTCCGGCTGCCGGAGGGCAAGGACCGGCAGCTCGACGAGGCCGAGGAGGGCTGCCTGTCGTTCCCCGGCGCGTTCGTCGACTGCGCCCGCCCCGACCGGGCCCGGGTCGTCGGCACCGGGCTGGACGGCGAGCCGGTGACCTACGACGGCGACGGGCTACTCGCCCGGTGCCTGCAGCACGAGACCGACCACACCCTCGGCACGGTCTTCGCCGACCGGCTGTCGGGCAAGGCGCGCAAGAAGCTGCAGAAGGCCCAGGACAAGGCGGCTGACGACTTCCCGCCCGACTGGCCACTGGGCCACTGACTGGGACACTGACCCGTGCCCCGCATCCGGATCGTCCACGTCGACCAGCCCACCCATGCCGCCCTCGCTGCGGGCGACCTCGAGGCGGCCAACCGCACGTCGCCCGTGCCGGTCACCCCGGCCCTCGTCACCGACAGCTTCCGGTCGACCTTCGCCAGGCGCGCCGAGCAGCTGCTCGACCGCCCGGAGGACCAGCCCTGGGTGACCGGGATCGTGTGGGACGAGGACCTGGACGTGGCGGTCGGTGCCGGCGGCTTTCACGGGAGTCCTGACGACGACGGGATGGTCGAGGTGGGCTACTCGATCGACCCGGCCTATCGGCGTCGGGGCTATGCGCGGGCCGTGCTGCAGCTGCTGCTCGACCGGGCGGCCGAGCACCCGGACGTCCACGTGCTTCGGGCCACTATCTCTCCCGACAACGAGCCCTCGCTCAACCTGATCGCCCAGTTCCCCTTCGAGCGCAACGGGGAGCAGTGGGACGAGGAGGACGGCCTCGAGTGGATCTTCGAGATCCCGACGCCGACGCCCCCGTCTCGCGACTGACTGGATCCAGTGCTCGTGGTGCTTCTGACGTCCGCTCGTTGCCGGTCAGACGGTCTGCTGGCTGGCTGCGACCAACACCCCGCCCGCGTCGTACCCCTCGATCCGGATCACGTTGCCCGCGGCGGCGGGGACCGTGATCTCGGAGCTGCCGTCGGTCGTGGCCTTCGTCGCGACCGGTCGGCCGTTGACGTAGACGTCGATGCTGGCGACCGCGCCCGTGGTGACGGTGAGCTTGCGCTTGCCCGTGCCCGCGGCGGCCGAGGCGAAGCTCAACGACCGCGGCGTTCCTTGGGAGAGCAGGGCACCGGCCGCGGCCATCAGGTCGGCGTTCTCCTCGAGGAGGTCGCGCTTCGTCAGCGCGTGGAGCTCGTCGGGCACCACGCCGAGGTCTTCCACGGGCTGGCCGAAACGGGTGCCGACCCGCAGGCAGCGACGCAGGGCGACGCGCATCTGCACGCCCTTGGGCAGCTGCTTCAGCGGTCCGTCTGTCCACTCCGTGCGCAGGTCCTCGTGCGTGAGGACGTTCGCGCCGCCGGCACCGGTGTTGGCCTCCACGCCGAGCACCGGCCCGATCTCGTGGTCCTGGAAGCCCGCCGCGAAGATGTCACAGGCGCTGTAGCACTGCGCGTCGGTCACCAGGACGACCGGCCCCTGGTAGAGCTGCCCGACGCTGTTGACGACCTCGGCGGAGTACAGCGGGAAGGCGGTCGAAAAGGCCGATCCGGTTGTCACGGCCTCTTCGTAGCGAGGCCTTCCACTCCTTGTAGTCGGCGACCGTCCTGGCCAGCCCGGTGGTGCCGGGCGTGCTCACGAACTGGAACGGCTCCGGCATGATCCGGCGCGGGCTGAGGAACTGCAGCAGGAACTCCGCCGCGATCACGTAGCCGCCGCCGTTGCCCCGGACGTCGAGCACCAAACCCTTCGGTGGCATCTCGGTGAGCAGCCTGGCGACCTCGTTGAGGAAGGCGTCGATGTTCTGGTCCTGCATGTGGAAGGTGAAGATCCGCAGGTGCCCGAAGGTTCCGCTCGGGGTGTCGACGATCCGGGCCTTGATCTCGTCGGGACGGTTGGTCGCGACCGGCCCGGCCGCGAGCGAGGCGGAGACGCGGGGCTTGCGCGCTCCAGCCTTGGCGGCCTTCGCGCCCTTCGCGCCCTTCGCCCCTTGACGCGGGGCAGCTGCTGCAGGGTGGCCGGCGCGAAGAGCCGACGCTTGACCCGCCGGGTCAGCTCTGTGCGCAGGTCCATGCCGACCAGGTGGTGTGCGGCGACCTTGACGCCGGTGGGCAGCGAGGGCAACGTTCCGGGGTCGGTGACCTCTGAGCCCGTCTCGAAGACCCGCCACGGCACCCGGGTCTCGTGGGTCGTTGCGTCGACCTTGTAGGTGATGTCGACCCAGTCCTCGTCCGGCGGCAGCGACATGTTGATCGAGCGGAGGGTCATGTTCTGCAGGCCCTGCGCGTGCTGGGCCGCCTTGTTGCTCCCGGCCTCGCGCGCGGCGTTGGCCTCCACGGCGAGCTGGATCGGGGTGCCGTTCCAGTGCGTCACCTCGACCCCCGCCTTGAGCTGGGTGTCGCCGGTGACGTGGTCGAACGTCTTGGTCACGACGTACGCCGTCCGCCCACTGGGGACGACGCAGCGCTCGAGGAAGATGCCGAGGAACGCGAAGCCCGCGAAGCGCGACGGCAGGATGTAGTTGGTGTGCAGGTCGCGCAGGCCCAGGAAGACCCGCTGCATCTGCACGTGGAACTCGGTCTCGCTGAGCTCGGCCAGTCGGTGCCGCAGGAGGCGGAGCGCCTGCAACGGGTCGACGGCGTGCATGGCGCGCTTGAGCGGCAGGTGTACGTAGATCTCCTCGATCAGGATCTCGGCCTGGTCGAGGACGAGCCGGCGCTGGGCGTCGGAGAGCGGACCCTGCGCGATGTGGGTGCGGAACTGCGGCATGGTGCGGACGGTGCCTAGGCCGTGGTCTTTGGTCAGGGCGACGGTGTCGGGGTGGGACATGGCGGACTCCTAGGGACGGGCAACTCCTTCCTCCAAGGATGCTCCGGACGAGCGCCAAGTACATCGGGTTGTTTTCGCCGCTTTCACCGGGCCGGGAGTGCCAGCAGCGAGTGCAGCTCGCCGGCCACCGCCCTCGCCCAGGTGACGGAGACGTGGTCGTTGTCGGCGTACGTCGCGGTGCGGTCCACGACCACGGGGCAGCGGCCGCCGACGCAGATGAGCGTCGTGACGTCGACATAGTCGGTGTGCGTCCACTCGGCGGCCCGCCTGAGCATCGCGTTGGCCAACAGGACGCGGGTGCTCTCCTTCGTGACGCAGCTCGCCATCGTCGACGTCCTCGTCGTCAGGCAGTCCGCGGGGTCGCGTGCCTGCTCGGTGATGTCGGCGACGAGCTTCACGGCCGGGGCCAGCGTCTTGAGCTCGGTCACCGCGGATCGCACGCCCGTCTCCCATTCGGGCACCCGCTCCTCGAACGACGTCGTCGCCAGTCCCCCGGCGAGTCCGCGGGCGCCGGCGAGAATGGCGACGGGTTGGAGCCGCTCGAGCTGTTGGATCGTCCAGTCCCGGAAGTCTTCGCACTGCGTGTAGTCCCCACCGACCTCCTCGATCGCGGTCAGCACGTCGTAGGGCGCGCAGCTGTACTTCACGAAGGCGATCACCTTGAAGCCCTCGCGAGCGCCGAGCACCTCGAGCGCGGGTAGCCACATCGCCATGTGCGAGTCGCCGATCGCGACGACCGTCCGGTCGGCGTCCACATCCCCGAGCGGGCAGATCGGCACAGTCGTGTCGAGGTAGTCCGCGTGGCAGTCGTAGACCTTGTTCCACAGGTCCTCGCCGAGACCCTCGAGGTTCTCGAGGGGGAAGGGGATGGGTGCGTTGTCGTCCGCGAGCGCGAGCGAGTAGGCGATGCGGTCGGCGAGCGTCGGCGGGTCCGCGGAGGTCCCGGGCTCCGGCAGCTCCTGGTTCTTGTCGCTCTGGTAGTAGTCCTGGGAACGCTGGAGCTGCTCCTGCGCCGCCACGGCGGCCAGGTGTCCCGACCAGATCGTGCTGGCGACGTGGCACCGACCGCCACCGGCCACAGCAGCAGCCCACGTCGGGGCCCGGCCCACGCAGCGCGTGGTCGGCGGAACGGCGCTTCGACCACGTAGTAGCTCAGCGCACCCCAGGACGACCGCGACGGTCACCAGACCCCCGCTCTCCATGGGGCTGACCACGCGCCGGCGTACGCGGCGCCGAGAACGAGGACGGGCCAGTGCCACAGATACAGCGAGTACGACGCGTCGCCCACCCACTGCATCGGCCGCACCGTCAGCACCCTGGCCACCCCGACCCGCCGCCCTCCGGATCCTGCGGCCAGCAGCGCCGCGGTGCCCGAGCACGGGAACGACCAGCTGCCAGCTGGCGTAGGTCGAGACGCGCCCGAGCACGAGGGCAGGCACGACGATGGCTGCCAGCCCGATGCCGGCCAGGAGCTCGGCCGACCGTTGACCGATCCGGAGCCGGTCCGCCGTGAGGGCCAGCAGGGCCCCGATGCCCAGCTCCCAGACCCTCGCCGGGGACGAGAAGTAGGCCGCCGTGGGCGAGCGGTCCGCCAGCACGACCGACCACACGAACGAGGACATGCAGAGCACCGCGACGACGCCCACCAGGACTGGTCGCAGCCTTGGCCGGCGGGCCAGCAGGATGATCGCGAGCAGGCCGGGCCAGACCAGGTAGAACTGCTCCTCCACGGCGAGTGACCAGAAGTGCTGCAAGGGGGAGGTGGCCTGTCCCTCCGCGAAGTAGTCGGTGCCGACCGCGGCGTAGTGGACGTTGGCCGCGAAGAACGCCGACCACAGTGCGTCGTCGGCCACCCGCTCCGCTCGCGCGGCGGACAGCGCCGCCGCGGAGTACAGCGTCGTGACGACCAGCACCACGGTCGCCGCCGGCAGGATCCGCCGCGCACGCCGGGCATAGAAGGCTCCGAGGCCGACCCGACCCGTGGCCGCCGCCTCGCCGATCAGCAGGGAGTGATCAGGAAGCCAGAGACGACGAAGAAGACGTCGACGCCGATGAAGCCACCGCCCAGCCAGGGCACGCCCGCATGACCGAGGATGACGAGCCCGACAGCCACTGCCCGGATGCCCTGGACGTCGAGTCTCCTCGTCATGTGGGTCGTCGAGGCCATCAGGGCACGCCCAGCCGCCCACCAAACTCCCGGGCGACGGCCCTCGCCCACGTGATCGTGATGTGGTCGTCGTCGTGGAAGGTGACGACCCGGCCGACGATTGCGGGGCAGCGGTTGTCGAGGCAGACGAGCGGGCACCACGTCGACGTACGCCGCGCCTCCCGCCAGCGCGGCATCTCGGACGACCTGGTTGCCGAGCGTGACCCGGATGCCGGGCGACGACAGGCAGGACGCCATCGTCACGCCCGGCTGTCGCAGGCACGTGCCCGGATCCTTGCGCAGCCTGCGGGAGGTCGGACAGCACCTTCACGCTGTGCGCGCCGCGGCGCAGGAGACGTCGTACGCCGGACTCGACTCCCCTCTCCCAGTCCGCCGCACGCTCCTCCAGCGTCGTCTTGTCGCTGCCCGCAGCGAGCGCTCGGGCCGCGAGTACCACCGCAGCCGGCTGCCATTCAGCGATCCGCCGCCTGGCCCACCTCCGGAAGTCGGTGCACTGGGTGTACTCGCCCCCGACCTCCACGATCGCGTGCTGCACGTCGTACGGCGCGCAGCTCAGCTTGATCAAGGGGATCACCTTGAAGCCACGCCGCTTCCCCAGGAGGTCCAGCGTCGCAAGCCACTGCCCGACGTGCGAGTCGCCCATGGCGACGACGATCCTGCTTGCAGAAGTGTCGCCCAGCGGGCAGATCGGGACGCTTGGTGGCCTCGTAGGACGCAAAGCAGGCTGAACTGAACGTTCCAGACGTCGCCCGCCAGGGAGGAGAGGTTGACCAACGGCGAGGGCAGCGGTGCGTGCTGCTCGGCCAGCTCCAGCGAGTGCGCGATCTGCGCACGGACCGACGGCGCTCCCGCAGTCGCTTCCGGGGTCCCGCTCGCCGAGGCGGTGAGGGCAAGCGTCAGCGCGAGCGAGAGCAGAGCCGCACCTGAGGTTCTCCGAGACCGATGGTGAGTGAGCATGGTCAATCTCCTCGAGGGATCCGCACCAGTGGCGAGGATCCGGTGCCTCCACACTCCTCCGTTTGTCAAGCAGCGTCGCAACGCCGCCGATGAGCCCGGGCTCACAAGGTGATGTTCCACATGCCCATGTCCGTGTGAAGCCCCGTCGGGCGATGGTCGAGGCCCTTCTCGTTGTCGGCCTGACCCGCCACCACCCGTGAGGTCGTGGACGGCCAGGCGTCTGGCGAAGTACGCCGCCTGCACCATCCAGGGGAAGCCGTCGGAACGCGTCGAGCCACGGCATCTCGTCAGTCCCGACTCGGCCGTGCGGCCCCTGCTGTTCAGGATCGTGGTTGGCGCTCTCAGACCCACCCAGTGCATCACGGCTGACGCCACGGGTAGAGGACCGGTCCGTGCCTTGCTCCGGCCCTGTCGATCAGACGGTGACGCCGTGCTGTCCTCGTGCACGAACGCCTCGGTGACGGATCGGTGTGCGGCATGGCCAGGTGACGGTCGGCGCTCGGTCTCGGCGCGCACCGCCTCGATGGCCGGTACGAGCCAGGGGTGAGCCAGTCGACGCCTGACCGCTCCGGCGAGAGCCAGTCCGTCGTTGAAGGTCGCGCTGCTCGGCTACTGGGTCGGGCTGCCAGCGACGTGGACACCAGCCAGCGGCTGGCGATCCAGCGCTGCTCCCGTCGGTCTCGCCGTCGCAGCTCGCGGCGGGCACGTGCTCGAGCAAGGCCAGACGCATGTTCGGTCAGGACGAGCCTCCCGTCCGTGGTGGGCACGGGGCGGTCGGTGACGAAGCCGGCGTCCGCGAGAGCCGCAGCGACCTCGCATCCCGCGACCAGCTCGTCGACCTCACTCGCAGGCACGCGCTTGCGACGTACCTCGAATCCTCCCGCATGCTCGACCAGCCAGGTCTCCGAGTCTCATGCCGCCCCCGAGCGGCCTCGCATCAGCGGGGCGGATCCCCCAGAACCTGTGCAGCAGCTCAGGCGTCTCCATCACGCGCCACTTTCCCACGGGCGCCCGGCTAAGGCCGGTAGACCGCCCGCACCACCGCGTCGACACCGGCACCTGCCTCGGCACGGCGTCGCTCCTCGGCGACGACGATCTGCCATTCGCGAGCGTCGAGAGTCCTCGACGACGTCGTCGACACTCACCTGCACCTGTCCGGCAGCGGGCGTCGGTTTGCCGGTCTCGGGATCGACGGGGAGGTGGCCGACCATGAAGAGCGTCCCGCCAGGCGCGACACCACTAGCGAGCCGAGTCACCATCTCCCCCACCGATCCGGCCACGTGGACGTACAGACAGCTGACGAGGTCGAAGCGCCGTGGCGGCGGGGTCCAGCTCCCGAGGTCGCCCTCGACCCACTCGATGCGCTCAGCCACGTCCTCCCCCACCGCCTGAGCCGTCGACCGGGCGTGGTCGAGGGCGGTCACGGAGAAGTCGACCGCGGTGACCCGCCACCCGGCCGCGGCCAGCCAGATCGCCTCGGCGCCGTGCCCGCAGCCTGCGTCCAGGGCAAGACCCGGCTCCAGGTCGCCGATCTCGGCGAGCAGGTGCGCGTTCGGCGGGCGGCCGGCGAGCTTGTCCCCGTGTTCGCGCAGCGCCTGCGACCAGCGCCGCTCCCAGGAGTCCCGGTCGAACGTGTCGTCGCTCATCACACCTCCTCGTCGTCACCGACCGTACGGGGATCTCACTACGGTGAGGGTCGTGGGCACGTACTCGTGACGGGAATGTCTGGGACCGACCCGAGCTCGCCGACCGCATCGAGGGGCTCATTGCGCCGGCATGGACGGCGTGGCTCCAGGACGGCTGACCCTAGAGTGTCGACATGATCAAGATCCTGCTGATCGTGGTCGCGCTCGGCTTCGTGGGCGCGGTCATCGCGTGGTCGTTGCTTCGCCCCCGCGGCGGCACTCGCCCGACGAGGAGTGATCTCGCCCGCCTCGACGTGCCCGACGGCTCAGCGGCGAGCCGTGACGTAGCAGGCGACCGCGGTGGCGGCGGCGACGTTGAGCGAGTCGATGCCCTCGCTCATCGGGATGACCGCCCGGCGGTCGGCGGCGGCCTCCCACCGGGGCGACAGGCCATGGCCCTCGGTGCCGAGGACGAGCGCCACCTTGTCCAGCCCGGCGACGGCGGCCTCGAGCTCGACGGCGTCGGGCGCCAGGGTCAGGGCGACCGTGGTGAACCCTGCGGACGACAGCTCGGGCAACGCGGTCTCCCAGGACGTCAGCCGCGTCCAGGGCATCGTGAACACCGCGCCCATGGCGACCTTGATCGACCGGCGGTAGAGCGGGTCGGCGCATCGCGGCGAGAGCAGTACGGCGTCGAAGCCGAGGGCGGCCCCGCTGCGAAAGATCGCCCCCACGTTGGTGTGGTCGACGATGTCCTCCAGCACGAGCACGGACCTCGCCCCGGCGAGCACCTCCTCGACGGTGGGCAGCGGCGTGCGGGCGAGCGACGCCAGCGCTCCGCGATGGACGTGGAATCCGGTCACCTGCTCGGCCAGCTCCTCGCTGACCACGAAGCACGGGGCGTCGCTCGCGTCGAGCACGTCGGCGAGACCCGTCGAGCCAGCGCGGGGCCATCAAGAACGAGCGGGCGGGGAAGCCGGCCTCGACCGCGCGGCGTACGACCTTCTCGCCTTCGGCCAGGAACAGCCCGTGCTCGGCCTCGAGGTGCTTGCGCAGCGAGACGTCTCGCAGGTCGCGGTAGTCGGCAAGCCGGGGGTCGGCGGGGTCGTCGACCTCGATCAGATCGGCCATCAAGCGAAGTGTGCCGGGTGGGCGACGCGGACCACCTCGCCGACGACGATGATCGCGGGCGCCCGCACGGCCTGAGCGGCGAGCTCGTCGGCGAGCGTGCCGAGGGTGGCCAGCACGGTGCGTTCGGCGGCCATCGTGCCGTCGCACACGACGGCGACGGGGTGCTCGGGTCGCGGCCACCGGCAACGAGTACCTCGGCGATGGCGGGCGCGTTCTCGACGGCCATCATCAGCACCAGCGTGCCGGTCAGCCTGGCGATGACGTCCCAGTCGACCAGCGACCCGGAGTGACCGGGCGGCAGGTGGCCGGAGATGACGGTGAAGTCGTGGGCGACACCGCGGTGGGTGACGGGGATGCCGGCGACGGCGGGTACGGCGATCGGGCTGGTCAGGCCGGGGATCACCGTCACCGGCACGCCGGCCTCGCGGCACGCGAGCACCTCCTCGAAGCCGCGGCCGAAGACGAAGCTGTCGCCTCCCTTGAACCGCACCACCCGCTTGCCGGCGAGCGCCCGCTCGACGATGACCCGGTTGATGGCCTCCTGGGGGGCGAACCTGCCGCGGGGAATCTTGGCGACGTCGATCAGCTCGGTGGTGCTGGGCAGCTCTCCCAGCAGGTCGCGCGGGGCGAGCCGGTCGGCGACGACCACGTCGGCCTCCATCAGTGCCCTGCGGCCGGCCACGGTCATCAGCTCCGGGTCGCCGGGCCCGCCACCCACCAGCACGACGCCGGGAGTCTTGTCGCGGTGGTGGGGCGCGGCGATGGTGCCCTCGCGGAGCCCCCCGAGAATCTCGTCGCGGACGCCGGCGGAGCGCCGGGGGTCGCGGTTGCCGAGCACGGCCACCGTCACGCCCGCGTGGCGGCCCACGGCCGGCGTCCAGGCCGACGCGGCCGTGGCGTCGTCGGCACGCACGCAGAAGATCCGGTGGGTCTCGGCCGCCGCGCTGACTGCCTCGTTGGCCGTCTTGTCGTCGGTGGCGGCGATGACATACCAGGTCTCGTCGAGGTCGTGGTCGGCGAACGGACGGCGCTCCCAGGTGATCTCCCCCGCGTCCGCCAAGGCCTCGATCGACGGGGTCACCTCCGGCGAGACGACGCACACGACGGCCCCCGCGGAGAGCAGCGCAGGCACCCGGCGTTGGGCGACCTGCCCGCCCCCGACCATCACCACCCGCCGCCCGGCGAGACGCAGACCCGAGGGGTACGGCGGGTAGGGGTCCATCCGTCCATCGTCACCCATCGCGCGCAGACCGGCGTCGGGGCCGACCACTGGCCGGACTAGGTTGGCGCGGTGATCGGCCTGTACGCCGCGGTGGCGGCGCGCTCGTTCAGGCGCTACTCCACCTACTCCGCGGCCACCCTGGCCGGCATCTTCACCAACTGCGTCTTCGGCGTGATCATCTGCTACGTCTACCTCGCGCTCTGGGACGAGCGGCCGCACGCCGGCGGCTACACGGCGACCGACGCCGTCACCTACGTCTGGCTCGGCCAGGCGATGATCATGACGGTGATGGTCTGGGGCGGCGGCGCCACCGCTGACCTGGCCGACCGGATCCGCAGCGGAGACGTCTCCATCGACCTCTACCGGCCGGTGCCGCTGATCGGCTGGTACGTCTCCCAGGACCTCGGCCGCGCGGCGTACCACCTGCTGACGCGAGGCGTCGCGCCGACCATCGTCGGGGCGGTGCTCTTCGACATCCACTTCCCGGAGAGTGTGGCGGCGTGGTTCGGCTTCGCAGCCAGCATCCCGATCGCGGTACTGGTGAGCTTCGGTCTGCGGTTCATCGTGGCGAGCACGGCCTTCTGGCTGCTGGACGCGACGGGCCCGACGACGCTGATGTTCGTGATGGCGTCGTTCTTCAGCGGCCTGACGGTGCCGCTGGTGATCTTTCCCGGCTGGGCGCGCGACGTGGTGATGGCGCTGCCGTGGGCGACGTTCCTCCAGGTGCCGGCCGACATCTGGCTCGGCAAGCGTCAGGGCTGGGAAATTGTGGCCGGGCTGGCGTTCGGCGTCGGATGGGCCGTCGTGCTGTTCGGTGTCTGCTGGCTGGTGCTGCGCCAGGCGACCCGCAAGGTGGTGGTCCAGGGTGGCTGACCTGATCGCCACGAGCGCGCGTGGCTACAAGGACATCGCGGTGATGTGGACCCGGGCCGCGATGGCCTACCCGGCGTCGTTCTGGATGATGTTCGTCAGCGGCTTCGTCGTCGGTGCACTCGACTTCGTCGGGATCTGGATCATGTTCCACACCGTCGACACGCTCGGCGGCTGGAGCCTCTCCGAGATCGCCTTCCTGTACGGCGCCACCGGCTTCGCGCTGGCCGCGGCCGACCTGGTCGTCGGCCGGGTCGAGCGGTTGGGCCAGATGATCCGCTCCGGTCGGCTCGACGCGATGTTCCTCAAGCCCCTGCCGCTGCTGATGCAGGTATGCGCAGACGAGTTCGCGCTGCGGCGCTTCGCCCGGCTCTCGCAAGCGTCGGTGATCCTCGCCCTCGCCTGCACGTTCGTGTCCTGGACCCCGACCAAGGTGCTGGTCACGGCGTCGATGCTGGCGTCGGGCTCGGTGATCTTCTTCGCGGTGTTCATCGCCTTCGCGTGCATCCAGTTCTGGACGATCGACTCCAACGAAGTGGCCAACGCCTTCACCTACGGCGGCAACACCATCACGCAGTACCCGATGACGGTGTTCCCCAAGGAGATCGTCAAGGGGCTGACCTTCCTGCTGCCCCTGGCGTTCGTGAACTGGTACCCGGCGCTCTACGTCCTCGACAGACCCGACCCGTTCGGCTTCCCGGAGTGGCTCCAGTTCGCCTCGCCACTCGCGGCGCTGCTGCTCGCGCTCGTCGCCTGGCTGGTCTGGCACATCGGCGTCCGCCACTACACCTCGACGGGGAGCTGACCAGATGAGCCCGCCGCTGATCGACGTCGACGACCTGAGCCGCACCTTCGTGGTCCGCCGCAAGACCGGTCGGTTCCGCGGCGTTGGCCACGAGGTGCTCGCGGTGCGGGACCTGACTTTCTCCGTCGAGGCGGGCGAGATGGTTGGCTACATCGGCCCCAACGGCGCGGGCAAGTCGACCACCATCAAGATGCTCACCGGAATCCTGGTGCCGACGGGTGGGCGGCTCACCGTCGCCGGGCTCGACCCGAGCCGGCGGCGCACCGAGCTCGCGCGGCGTATCGGCGTGGTGTTCGGCCAGCGCACCACCTTGTGGTGGGACCTGCCGCTGCGCGACTCGTTCGCCGTGCTGCAGAAGATCTATCGGACCGACCCCGAGCGGCACCGCAGCAACCTCGCGGAGTTCGTCGAGCTGCTCGACCTCGGCGATCTGCTGGACACCCCGGTGCGGCAGCTCAGCCTGGGTCAGCGGATGCGTGGCGACATCGTGGCGGCGCTGCTGCACGAGCCCGAGATCTTGTTCCTCGACGAGCCGACGATCGGCCTCGACGTGATCAGCAAGGGTCGGCTGCGGGAGTTCCTACGCACCCTCAACGCCACCCGCGGAACCACACTCGTGCTGACCACCCACGACCTGCAGGACATCGAGGCGCTCTGCCAACGCGTGATCGTGATCGACCACGGCACGGCCGTCTTCGACGGTGACCTCTCCGACCTGCACCGGCTGGGCGGCTCGACCCGCACCCTGGTGGTCGACTTGGTCGACGAGGGCCCGCCGATCTCGGTGCCGGGCGCGACCACCCGCCGGGTGGAGGGTCCGCGCCAGTGGCTGTCGTTCCCGACCGACGCCAGCGCAGCGCCGGTCGTGGCGGCCGTGGCGGCGGCGTACGACGTCGCCGACCTGTCGATCCAGGAGCCCGATATCGAGGACGTGATCCGGGATCTGTACTCGCGTTGACGGTGGGCGCCCTACGAGCTGGATCCGGCCAGCCCGGTGGGCGTGAGGACCGCTGCGAGAGCGTCCCAGCGGGCGATCTCGCAGCCGTTGGTGCGGTTGTACGTCGCGGAGACGTCCTCGCCGTCCCAGGTGCCCGTGATCGTCGCGGTCTCGGGGCCGCCGTAGATCTGCGTGCACGCCATGTCGTCCGACAAGGGGGCGAAGGGATCAGCCGTTTCGTCCAGCACGCCACAGGCGGCCTCGGGAGACGGGTGGGTGCCGCCCGCAGGGTCACAGGTCAAGGACCACGTGGTCCCTTCGGCATCGATGTCACTCGACACCGTGATCTCGAGTGAGCTGGCGGGCAGAGGTTCGGTGGGGTCGCTCGCGGCACCACTGTCTCCGCCACAGCCACTCAGCACCAGCAACGCGACGATGAGCAGGGGTCTGGCGTCCATGCTCCATCGTCTCAGAGCGGGGCGCGCAGGGACACCGTGAGAGGCAGCCGCTCCCCCGCCAGGTCGACCTCGAACCCTCCGTCGGCCAGCCAGGCAGACGTGACCGGCTCGTCGCGTCGGAGGTAGGCGAGGCCGACGCTCGCGCCGACGGTCGCGCCGTACGCCGCGCTCATCACCTGGCCAACGGGCCGTCCGTCGAGCAGCACCAGCTCGCCGCCCCAGAGCATCGCCTCGGGATCGCCGGCGACCAGCGACACCAGCCTCCGGCGAGGTCCGCCGGCCCGGAGTCGCTGCCGGTGGTCAGCCAGCGCCTCGCGGCCGAGGAAGTCCTTGTCGGCGCTGAGTGCCGTCGCGAAGACCAAGCCCGCCTCGACCGGTGTGTAGTCGGGGGTGAGCTCGCGCCCGAAGGCCCGGTAGCCCTTCTCGAGCCGCAGCGACTCGATGGCCGAGTAGCCGGCGTCGGTCAGCCCGACGTCGTCCCCGTGCTCGTGCAGCGCGTCGAAGACCGCAACGGCGGCGTCTCGCGGCACCAACAGCTCCCAGCCCAGCTCGCCGACGTAGGTCATCCGGGTCGCCCGGACCGTCGCCCCCGCAGCGTCGAGCTCCTGACTGGTGGCGAACGGGAACGCGTCGTCGTCGAGCGCCGCCGGGGTCAGCCGGCTCAGCAGGTCTCGCGAGCGGGGGCCCATCAGACCGAGGACGGCGAAGTCGTCGGAGCGGTCGGCGATGTCGACCTCGGCACCGTCGGCGAGGTGCTCGCCCAGCCAGGCCAGGTCGCGGACCGTCGTCGCGGCGCTGGACACGACGAGAAACGCGTCCGGACCGGTCCGGGTCACGGTCACGTCGGACTGGTAGGCGCCGCGGGCGTCCAGCCACGGCGTGTAGACGGCCTGCCCGACCGGCACGTCGACGTCGTTGGCGCAGACCCACTGGAGGGAGGCGAGCGCGTCGGGTCCGCTGACGGCGTACTTGGAGAACGACGTCTGGTCGAAGAGCGCCACGGCCGACCGGCAGGCCCGCTGCTCGGTCAGGCTGTGCGCCAGCCACGCCGGTTGGCCCCACCGGTAGTCGAGGGTCGGCCGCTCCCCGGGGCCGGCGAAGAAGAGCGGCCGCTCCCAGCCGTTGCGGGTGCCGAAGCAGGTCCCGGCGGCGGCAATCCGGTCGTGCAACGGCGACAGGCGGACGCCACGACCGGTCTCGGGCTCCCGGTTGGGCCAGGGCACGGCGTAGTGCAGGCCGAGGATCTCGGCCACCCGGCTGCGCAGCCACCGCTCATCGGTGGCGTACGGCGCGAACCTGCGGACGTCGACGGCCGTCAGGTCGGTGGTCGGTTGGCCCTCGACGACCCACTCGGCCAGGGCGCGGCCCGCGCCACCCGCCGTGGCGATGCCGACCGAGTTGAAGCCGGCGCCGACGAAGTAGCCGGCCAGGCCGGGTGCCTCGCCCAGGAGGAACTGGTTGTCGGGCGTGAAGCTCTCGGGGCCGTTGTAGAACTTGCGGATGCCGGCCTGCTCCAGGGCCGGGATGCGCAACAGGGCGGAGTCCATCAGCACCGAGAAGTGCTCCCAGTCCTCGTCGAGCAGCTGGAACTCGAACGGGTACGGGATCTCCGACGGCGCCACCCAGGGCTTGGCGACCGGCTCGAAGCCGCCGACCACCAGGCCGCCCACCTCCTCCTTGAAGTAGGTGTAGCCGTCGGGATCGCGCAGGATCGGCAGGTCGGCGTGCAGTCCTTCGATCTGGTCGGTGACGACGTAGAAGTGCTCGGCGGAGTGCAGCGGGACGGTGACGCCGACCTGGTCGCCCAGCGCCTTGGCCCACTGCCCGGCGCAGTTGACGACGACCTCGGCCTCGATGTCGCCGCGGTCGGTGCACACGCCCGTCACGCGCCGGCCCCGTGGGGTCTCGACCACGTCGGTGCCGGTGACGCGGACGTGCTCCAGCACCCGGACGCCCGCCATCCGCGCGCCCTTGGCGAGGGCCATCGTCAGGTCAGTGGGGTTGGCGCGGCCGTCTCCGGGGAGCCAGATCGCACCGAGGAGGTCGTCGACCTGCATGAGCGGCCAGCGGTCCTGGGCCTCGGCTGGCGTGAGCATCGCGCAGTCGAGGTCGAAGGCCGCGGCGGTCGCGGCCGTGCGCCGCAGCTGGGTCATCCGGTCCTCGGTGCGGGCCACGATGACCCCGCCGCACTGGCGGTAGCCCGTCGAAAGTCCGGTCTCCGACTCCAGCCCCGCGTAGAGCTCCGTGGAGTACTGCGCCAGGCGGGTGCCGCTCTCGCTGGCCCGCAGCAGCCCGACCAGGCCGGCCGCGTGCCAGGTGGTGCCGCAGGAAAGGGTGCCCTGCTCGAGCAGCACCACGTCGGTCCAGCCCAGCTTGGCGAGGTGGTACGCCGTCGAGCAGCCGATCACGCCGCCCCCGATGATCACGACGCGGGCGCGAGCCGGGGTCTCGACACCGCCCGCTGCGCTCGCGGGCTCGACCACCGACCTCTCGTTGGTCGAGCCGGGCGAGCCGCTAGGCGAGCCCGTGTCGAGACCACTACTCACCGGAGGCCGCTCGGTCGAGGAGGGCGTCGAAGTCGCTGCTGGTGAAGGTGCGAGCGGCCTTGTCGAACCGCTCCATCCCCCAGGCGTGGAAGTCGAAGTCGAGTGGGCTGGTGGCGGCCTGGATGAAGCCCCACAGCGACCAGCCGTACTCCGAGCACAGCGACTGCAGGTCGACCCGGGCCCGGAACACGTCGTCCTCACGGCCGAGCCACGCCGCGACCAGCTCGTCGGTCTGCTCTCGGGTCAGGTCGCACTCGGTGGCGGTGTTGCCGAGCTCGAAGGCGGGGTCGTTGTTGCCGGAGTACTCGTAGTCGATCAGCCAGATGCGCTCGCCCTCGTCGATGAAGTTGCCGGCGAGCAGGTCGTTGTTGCAGGGCACCGTCGGGCCGGCGTGGGCCGCGAGCGCGCGGCGTACGCGCTCCCACTGGGGCGCGAAGTCGTCGTAGCCGGCGGGCAGCTGGAAACCGCGCTCGCGAACCAGAGCCAGATAGCCCGCCTGCCGCGCGAACATGTCGAAGTCGTTGACGAACCGCGGCCCTGCCTGCAGCCGCCGCACCGCGGCCGCGACCCGGGGCAGCACTCCGGGCCGCCCGATCGTCTCGTTGGTGAGGGCCGTGCCGGGCAGGAAGGTGATGACCATCAGGCCGAGGTCGGGGCGGTAGTCGACGACGTCGGCGCCGACTCCTGCTTGTGCGGCCGCCCGGGTGTTGGCGTGTTCCGCGTCCCGGTCGATGCCGAGCAGGCCGGCGTCGCTCTGGGACATCCGGACGACGAAGTCTCCCGTGCTCGTCGTCACCCGCAGGTTGCGGTTGGTCAGCCCGCCCGGCAGGTCCGCGACTGATCTCGGACCTGCCAGGGCGGACACCTGGTCGAGGAGGGCGTCGACCCCCATTTCGTCCCCGCTGTCCTCCTCGACCACGCGCAGCCGGTCAGTCGTCGAACGCCTTGACGACGGCCTCGTCGATGGTGTGCTTGGGCCCGGTGAACCAGTTCTTGGCGGACACCTTCCACCAGATCGTCAGGAGCACGAGCGCTCCGATGGTCACGATGGGCGAGTAGTTGACGAACTTCCACTCGAACTCGTCGCGGAACGGGTTCGCAGCGGGTGTGGTCGGCATCATCAGGTAGAGAGACACGATGACGATCTCCGCGACGGCGATGGGGTTCATCCACTTGTACTTCGACCCGTTGTTCCACGAGCCGACGTCGAACCTGTCGCCGTGCCTCCAGCGCAGGTAGATCGGGATCGCGAACGCCAGGTAGAGGCCGATGACGGCGATCGAGGTGACGGCGTAGAAGGCCAGAGGCACCGGAGTGCCACCCACGTCGACCTTGATCAGGGCGGGAAGGGTCAGGATGGCGCTGGCCACGGCCACCATCATCACCGCGTTGGCAGGGACCCGCTTGGGGGTGAGCTTCTTCAGGGTCTCCGAACCGGGGATGGCGCCGTCGCGACTGAACGCAAACGTCATCCGCGAGGCCGAGGTCATGCAGGAGGTGGCACAGAAGAACTGCGCCGAGGCGGAGATGAAGAGCACCAGAGTGGCCCAGTCCTTGCCCAGAGACTCGACGAAGATCGGAGCGACGCCGAGTCCTGCCAGGGCGTTGTCCGGTTGACCGTCGGCGTTGTCCGGGATCGCGAACACCACGCACAGCAGCAGGACGTAGCCGCCGAGCACGGAGTAGAGGATCGAGCGCCAGATGCCCTTGGCCGCCGCCTTGGAGGCGGCCTCGGTCTCCTCGGAGAGGTGTGCCGAGGCATCGAAGCCGGTGATCGTGTACTGGGTGAGCAGGAAGCCGAACGGCACGATGAAGAACCAGAACCCCATCGTCGTGGTGCTGCCGTCGCCGTACCCCGAGTTGTTGAACCGCTCGGTGAAGACGTAGCTGAAGGACTGGTGCTGGTCGGGGACGATGATCAGGATCAAGACGATGATCGAGGCACCGGCCACGTGCCACCAGACGGACACGTTGTTCATGATGGCCATCAGATGGCTGCTGAAGATGTTGAGCACCGCCGCGCCGGCAAGCACCAGCACGAAGATGATGAACACGCGCGTCAACGAATAATCCTCGGCGTAACCGGTGGAGTACGTGCTGATCGTCAGGTCGATGAAAGTCGCACAACCGTAGGAGACGCCTGCCGTGACTGCGACCAGGCCGATCAGGTTGAGCCAGCCCGTGAAGAACCCGGCAGCAGGTCCGCCGAGCTTGGCGGCCCACCAGTAGATGCCTCCTGAGGTCGGGTACGCCGACACCAGCTCCGACATGGTGAAGCCGATGAGGAGGATGAACGCTCCGAGGATCGGCCAGGACCACGAGATCGAGATCGGGCCACCGTTGTTGAAGCCGGCGCCGAAGTTGGTGAAGCAGCCGGCCAGGATCGAGATGATCGAGAACGAGATGGCGAAGTTGGAGAAGCCGGACCACGACCGGTGCAGGTCCTGGCTGTAGCCGAGCTTGGCGAGGTGCTTCTCATCGTCGGTGAGCACGGAGGCATCGGGGTGGTCCAGCGGTTCGTGGGCTTCGGGCATCGCGCACCTTCTCTGGGACGGACCGAGACATTGGGAGGCTAGACCCGCGCTCATCCTGTTGGGAAGATGCTCCCGGAAAATTGGTATGAACTCCGACCATTGCCCTCTGGCAGCAGTTCGGGTCGAGTGACAGACTCGCTGCCGTGCTGCCTATGCCGGGGACCGGCCACGACCTCACCGAGGCTGTGCTCCGCCCCGCCCGCGGTTATCACGCCTTCGAGGCGTGCGTCGAGCAGCTGGCCACCACCATCCGCCTCGGCGTCTACCCGACCGGAAGCACGCTGCCGTCCGAACGCGAGCTGGCCGAGCGCCTCGGCGTGTCACGCTCGACCCTGCGCGAGGCAATGGCTGCGCTGCGCGAAGCCGGGCTGGTCGAGACCCGCCGCGGCCGCGGCGGCGGCACGGTCGTCACCCTGAAACCGCGCACGCCGTCGGCTCGCGCCGCCGCACGCCTCCCCGACCAACGCCGCCGCGAGTGGCTCGACTGCCTGGTCTTCCGCCGCATCGTCGAGCCTGGGGCCGCCGCGCAGGCCGCTCGACTCGACCTGGACGACACGGCGCTTGCGCAGCTCGACGAGGCACACCAGGCAGTGGCCGACGCCCGCCGGCCGGCGGCGCACCGACAGGCGGACTCCCGCTTCCACCTGACGATCGCGGCGCTGACCGGCTCACCCCGCGTCGTCGCGGCGGTCACCTCCGTCCAGGCCACGCTCCACGAGATGCTGTTGGCGATCCCGGTGCTGGACACCAACATCGCCCACTCCGATCGGCAGCACGCCGCCCTGGTGCGCAACATCCAGCGCGGCAACCACGACCGGGCACGTGCGGTCATGGAAGAACACTGCGACGACACGGCCGCGCTCTTGCGCGGCCTGCTGGGCTGACTCCCGGGCTGGAAGGAATCCGATGACCACACCCAATGACCGCTACCTCACCCTGGACCGCCTGCGCGGGCTGATCGACGACGGCGACGTCGACACGGTGGTGATGGCGTTCACCGACATGCAGGGCCGGCTCCAGGGCAAGCGCCTGCACGCGCGCTACTTCCTGGACGTGGCGCTCGAGGCGGGCACCGAAGGCTGCAACTACCTCCTCGCGGTCGACGTCGACATGAACACCGTGGCCGGCTACGCGATCTCGTCATGGGAGCGCGGCTACGGCGACATGGAGTTCGTACCCGACTGGGGCACCCTGCGCCTGCTCCCCCACCTCCCGGCCACGGCGATGGTGCAATGCGACCTGGTCTGGCTCGACCACGCGCCGGTGCTCCAGTCGCCGCGTACGATCCTGCGTCACCAGCTCGACCAGGTGGCCGAGCGGGGCATGGTGGCGCTGTCGGGCACCGAACTGGAGTTCATCGCCTTCGACGCGTCGTACGAGGACTGCCACGACCTCGGCTGGCGCGACCTGCCGGCCGTCAACCAGTACAACGTCGACTACTCCATCCTCGGCACCAGCCGCGTCGAGCCACTGCTGCGCGACATCCGCAACCACATGTACGCCGCCGGGCTCGACGTCGAGGGCGCCAAGGGCGAGTGCAACTTCGGTCAGCACGAGATCGGCTTCCTCTACGCCGAGGCCATGGTCACCGCCGACAACCACAGCGTCTACAAGACGGCCGCCAAGGAGATCGCGGCCCAGCGCGGCCAGGCGATCACGTTCATGGCCAAGTACAACGAGCGCGAGGGCAACTCCTGCCACATCCACCTGTCGCTGCGCGGCGACGACGGCAAGGTCGTCTTCTGGGACGGCGACGAGCGCACGACTCTCTACGACCGCTTCATCGCAGGCGTGCTGGCCACGCTGCGCGAGTTCACCCTGCTCTACGCACCCAACGTGAACTCCTACAAGCGGTTCGCCGCCGGGTCGTTCGCCCCGACCGCGGTGGCCTGGGGCCTGGACAACCGCACCTGTGCGGTGCGGCTGGTCGGCCACGGGCCCAGCGCCCGCATGGAGAACCGGCTTCCGGGCGGCGACGTCAATCCCTATCTCGCCCTCGCGGCGATGGTGGCCGGTGGGCTGCACGGGATCGAAAGCGAGCTCGAGCTCGAGGACGAGCTGGTCGGCAACGCCTACGACTCCGACAAGCCGCACGTGCCGCAGACCCTGCACGAGGCCCGCGACCTGTTCGCCGGCTCGGCGGTGGCGCGGGCGGCGTTCGGCGACGAGGTCGTCGACCACTACGTCAACATGGCCGATGTCGAGCTGGCCTCGTTCGACGCGGCCGTCACCGACTGGGAGCTGGCCCGGTCGTTCGAGAGGATGTGAGGGCCGGTGACGACGACCCTGGTCAACCCGGCCACCGGCCGGGCGCTGCGCGAGGTGCACGCAACCACGCTCGAGGAGACCGACGCGGCCATCGAGCGGGCCCACCAGGCGTTCCTCTCCTGGCGGACCATGGCCCCCGGCGAGCGGGCTCGGCTGCTGCGGGCCTTCGCGGCGGTCGTGGACGCCCACCTCGAGGGCCTCGCCCTGATCGAGGTGGAGAACTCCGGTCACACCATCGGCAACGCCCGCTGGGAGGCCGGCAACGTCCGCGACTGCCTCAACTACTACTCGGCGGCGCCCGAGCGGCTGTTCGGCCGGCAGATTCCGGTCGCGGGCGGGGTGGACGTCACCTTCCGCGAACCGCTCGGCGTGGTGTCGGTGATCGTGCCCTGGAACTTCCCGATGCCCATCGCGGGCTGGGGCTTCGCTCCGGCTCTCGCGGCCGGCAACACTGTGGTGCTCAAACCTGCTGAGATCACGCCGCTGACGGCGATCCGGCTCGGCGAGCTCGCCCTCGAGGCGGGGATCCCGGACGGCGTGTTCACGGTGCTGCCCGGTCAGGGATCGGTCGTCGGCCAGCGGTTCGTGACCCACCCGCTCGTGCGCAAGGTCTGCTTCACGGGCTCCACCGAGGTGGGCAAGCAGATCATGGCCGGCTGCGCCGACCAGGTGAAGCGGGTGACGCTCGAGCTGGGCGGCAAGAGCGCCAACGTCGTCTTCGCCGACGCCGACATCGAGCGCGCGGCCGCCACCGCGCCGTACGCCGTCTTCGACAACGCCGGCCAGGACTGCTGCGCCCGCTCCCGGATCCTGGTCGAGGCCAGCGCGTACGACGAGTTCGTCGGCCGGCTGGAGACAGCGGTCCGCGCGATGAAGGTCGTCGACCCGGCCGATGACGACAGCGAGATGGGCCCGCTGGTCTCAGCGCGGCAGCGGGACTCCGTGCAGACCTACATCGACGGCGCCTCCGTCGCGTTCCAGGGCAACGCACCGTCGGGCGACGGCTTCTGGCTGCCGCCGACGGTCGTCGAGTCGAAGTCGACCGACGAACCCGTCTGGCGCGAGGAGGTCTTCGGCCCGGTGGTGGCCGTGATGCCGTTCGCGGACGAGGCCGAGGCCATCTCGCTGGCCAACGACACGGAGTACGGACTCTCCGGGTCGATCTTCACCCGCGACCTCGGCCGGGCGCTGCGCGTCAGCCGCGGCGTCGAGGCCGGCAACCTCAGCGTCAACTCGCACTCCAGCGTGCGCTACTGGACGCCCTTCGGCGGGTTCAAGCAGTCGGGGCTCGGCCGCGAGCTCGGTCCCGACGCCCCCAACGCCTTCACCGAGGAGAAGAACGTCTTCTTCTCCGACGAGACCTGAGGAGTGAGATGGCTGGACGCATCGAAGGCAAGGTCGCCGTCGTCACCGGCGGCTGCTCCGGCATCGGGCTGGCGACGGTCCGCCGCTTCGTCGAGGAGGGTGCGAAGGTCGTCATCGGCGACATCAACCCGGCCCGCGGCGACGAGGTGGTGGCCGAGCTGGGTGGCCCGGAGCGCGCGACGTACGTGCAGGTCGACGTCACCGACAAGTCGGAGGTTGACGCGCTGTTCCGCGTGGCCAAGGACACCTACGGCTCGGTCGACATCGCCTTCAACAACGCCGGCATCTCCCCGCCGCAGGACGACTCGATCCTCGACACGGACCTGGAGGCCTGGAACCTGGTCCAGCGGGTCAACCTGACCAGCGTCTACCTGTGCTGCAAGGCCGCGCTGCCCTACATGCTCGAGCAGGGGTCGGGCTCGATCATCAACACGGCGTCGTTCGTCGCGGTGATGGGCGCGGCCACCAGCCAGATCTCCTACTCGGCGTCCAAGGGTGGCGTGCTGTCGATGACGCGCGAGCTCGGCGTGCAGTTCGCCCGGCAGGGAGTGCGCGTCAACGCGCTGTGCCCGGGCCCGTGAACACACCCCTGCTCAAGGAGCTCTTCGCCAAGGACGAGGAGCGGGCCGCTCGCCGGCTGGTGCACGTGCCGATGGGGCGCTTCGGCGAGCCGGAGGAGATGGCGAATGCCGTGCTGTTCCTTGCCTCCGACGAGTCGAGCTTCATGACCGCCAGCACGTTCCTGGTGGACGGCGGGATCTCGGGTGCCTATGTCACCCCGCTCTGACGCGGCCGCAGCCCGGCCCGTCGTCGGGCTGACGACCTACCGCGAGCTGGCCTCGTGGGGCGTGTGGCAGCAGCGGGCCGACGTGTTGCAGGCGGAGTACGCCGACGCGGTGGTCGCGGCCGGCGGCGTACCCGTGCTGCTGCCTCCCGCCTCGGGCTCGGACCTCTCGGCGCGCACCGTGGTCGCGCGGATCGACGCGCTGGTCGTGGCGGGCGGGGCGGACGTGGAGCCGACGCGCTACGGCGAGGAACCACACCCCGCCACGGCCGGGTGGCGCGAGGACCGCGACGCCTGGGAGCTGGCGCTGCTGGCCGCGGCCGACGAGGCCGGTCTGCCGGTGCTCGGCGTGTGCCGGGGCATGCAGCTGATGGCGGTCGCGGCCGGCGGCACGCTCGAGCAGCACGTTCCCGACGTGGTCGGCCACCTCGAGCACAGCCCCGGTGGCGACGTCTTCGGCCGGCTCACCGTCCGCACGGCCGAGGGATCCCGGGTGCGGGCGGCGGAGGGTGAGAGCGTGCGGGCCCAGTGCCACCACCACCAGTCGGTGCGCGAGGCCCCCGGCTTCACGGCGACCGCCTGGGCACCCGACGCCACCGTCGAGGCGTTGGAGGCGCCGGGCGAGCGGTTCCGCGTCGGTGTGCAGTGGCACCCGGAGATGGACCGCGACCAGGCGCTCTTCCGGGCCCTCGTCGAGGCTGCCGCGGCCCGGCTGGTCTAGGGCACAATCCACTCATGAGCCCGGACGCCAGCGGCCCGGTCACCGACGTCCTCGGGGCGCCGTACACCGCCGAGACCATCGACTTCGACGCGGACGAGCACGGTCCGATCGTCTCCACGCTCGTCTACCGCCCCGCCGAGGTCGAGGGGTCGCGGCGCAAGGCGGTGCTCTACGTCCACGGCTTCAACGACTACTTCTTCAACCACGAGTACGCCGCCTGGTGGGTCACGCACGGCTACGACTTCTACGCACTCGACCTGCGCCGCTACGGCCGTTCGATGCTCCCCCACCAGACGCCCAACTACGTCGGCGACATCCGCGAGTACTTCGACGACCTCGACGCCGCCTGGGGCCGGATCACCGAACGCGATGGCCACGACTTCGTGGTCGCGACCGCCCACTCCACCGGTGGCCTGACGCTGCCGCTGTGGGCCGACGAGGACGACGACGTGCCCTACCTGGCCGGGATCGCGCTGAACTCACCATGGCTCGACCTGCGCGGCACTTTCATGATGCGCACGGCAGGAACCGCGCTGGTGCGGACCCTGGCCTCCCGGCAGCCCATGCGGGAGATCCCCCGCGAGATCACCAGCTTCTACGGCGAGAGCCTGCACCGCGACTACTCCGGCGAGTGGGACTACGACCTGGAGTGGAAGACCCTCACCTCCTGGCCGGTCTACGCCGGCTGGCTCAGCGCGATCCGCGAGGCGCACGCGACGGTGCACGCCGGCCTGGCGATCCCCTGCCCCATCCTGGTGCTCTCGTCCTCTCGCACCGCGGAGGTCAACGAGATGAACGACGACGTGCACAGCGCCGACATCGTCCTCGACGTCGGCCAGATCCGCCGGTGGTCCACCTCGCTCGGACCGCACGTGACGTCCGTGGCGATCCCCGACGCCATGCACGACATCTTCCTCTCGCGCGGCCCGGTGCGGGCGCATGCGTACGACGAGCTGGGGCGCTGGTTGGCGGCGTACGTCGACTCGGACCTGGCCGTCGCGCCACCCGACAACCCGGTCGTGACCCCTCCCGCCGGTTGATCGATCGATCGATCAACCGGGGAGCACTGGTCTTGTGGCTGCAGTCAAGCAGCGCTTCGGGATGGCGCACCTGGAAGCCGGCGGGAGGGTGGCCTATGCGCTGACCGGCACTGGGCCGCTGCTGCTGGTGGCGCCCGGCTGGCTAAGCCATCTCGAGCTGGGCTGGTCCATCCCGGCCGAGCGCATGTTCCACGAAGCGCTGTCGTCGGGGCGCACGCTGGTGCGCTACGACCGTCCGGGTTGCGGTCTCTCGGGTCCCTACGAGGGACCTCGGACCTTGGCGCTCGAGCTGGCCACGATCAGTGCCGTGACCGACGCACTCGGTGCCGCACGCTTCGACCTGCTGGGCTGGTCACTCGGCGCCGCGGTGGCCGCTCAGTGGGCCGCTGACAAGCCGGAGACCGTCTCGCGGCTGGTGCTTTACGGCGGCTGGGCCACCGGCAACGCGCTCGGCGACGACGACAGCAGACGGCACCTGCTCGGGCTGCTCGGGACTCACTGGGGACTGGGATCCGACCTGCTCACCGACCTCTTCGCTCCCGAGACGGACCCCGGAACCCGCCGTGCCCTGGCTCAGTACCAGCGCGCGGCCTCCTCCGCCGAGACCGCAGTAGAGCTCCTCGGCCTCGCATACGAGGTCGACGTACTTCCTGCCCTCGCCCGGATCACAGCGCCGACACTGGTGCTGCACCGGCACGGAGATCGAGCGGTCCCGATCGGCCAAGGCAGGACGCTCGCCGAAGCGATCCCCCACGCCGAGCTCGTGGAGCTCGACGGCCGGTCGCACCTCCCGGCCATGGGGAACGCTCAAGCCGTGGTCGACCGGGTGCGGCGCTTCCTGGGGCTCCCTCGAATCCGCCGGGCCGTGCCGACAAGCCTCACCCCCCGGCAAACCGAGGTGGCGGCCCTCGTGGCCGAGGGCCTCACGAACCGCGAGCTGGCGATGCGCCTCGGCATCACCGAACGCTCGGCAGAATCGCACCTGGAGCGCATCCGCCTACGCCTCGGGTTCAGGTCGCGATCCCAGGTCGCTGCCTGGTACGTCGCGCGCGGGCCGAACAAGTGAGGTAGTTCCACGGCTGCGCCGGCTCGGTCGGTCGCCCGAGCATTGGAGCGTGTCCAGATCACCCGTGTCCCTGTTCCTGTCCGCCCTCGGCTGGGTGGGGTTCGTCGCTGTCACCCTGTGGACGATCGCCTTCCTCGCCGGAGAGGTCGTCCCCCGGGTCGTGGACGGGCCGGCGCGCACGACCCCGGCGATCGCGGTGGCTGTGGACTTGGCGCTGCTGTTGTTCTTCGCCGGGCAGCACTCGGTGATGGCGCGTCGCAGCGTCAAGGTCTGGCTGCGTCGAAGGATCCCTGCATCGCTCGAACGCGCGTCCTACGTCCTCGCCACCGACATCTGTCTCGTCCTCGTGCTGGTGTTCTGGCAACCCTGGGGCGGCCAGATCTGGGACATCCATGGAGCGGCCTCGATGGTCCTTTGGTTGCTCTGCGCCGCCGGCTGGCTCCTGGCGATCGCGTCGACGTTCGCGGTCGACCACCTCGAGCTCACGGGGCTACGGCAGGCCGGTTGGGCAGCCCCTCGAACCTCCGCGGCGACCACCGAGTTGCAAGTCGGAGGCCTCCACGCCATCGTGCGACACCCGCTGATGACCGGGCTGCTGCTGGCCTTCTGGGCGACACCCCACATGGGCGCCTCGCACCTCCTCTTCGCTGTCGCATCGACCGCCTACATCGCTGTCGGGATCCGGTTCGAGGAGCGCGACCTACGGCGCTCGTTCGGAGCGTCGTACGACGCCTACGCCGCGCACGTCCCTGCGTTGCTACCCAGACTCCCCAGGGGACGGGACCCGGTCTCGTCCCCGATCCCATGAAAGCGGTCAGTCGAGCAACAGGAACACCAGCGCGGTCAGGCCGACCGCCACGATCACACCCCGCAGCACAGCCGGTGACAGGCGGCGCCCAACGGTCGCGCCGAGCTGCCCCCCGACGACCGACCCGACAGCGATCAGCCCGGCGACCGCCCAGTCGATGTCCGCGACGGCGATGAAGATGACGGCGGAGGCGGTGTTGACGATGAGGGCGAGGACGTTCTTGGTGGCGTTGAGGCGCTGTAGGTCGTCGTCGACGCCGATGCCGAGCACGGCCATCAGCAGCACGCCCTGCGCGGCGCCGAAGTAGCCGCCGTACACACCGACCCCGGCCACCGCGGGCCACACCCAACCCGCGCCGTGCTCGGGCAGACCTCCGGTGGCCTGGTGGCGGGCGGCGACGCTCGCGGTGATGCGGGGACCGAGGATGACGAGCAGGACGCCGAGGCCGACGAGGGCCGGGACGATGGCGTCGAACGCCTCACTCGGCAGCCAGAGCAGCAGCACCGCGCCCAGCACCGCGCCGACCAGCGACGCGGGCCCGAGCCGGAGGAGGCGAGGCCGCTGGCCGCCCAGCTCGGCCCGATAGCCGAAGGCACCGGAAAGGGTGCCGGGCACCAGGCCGACCGTGTTGGAGACGTTGGCGGTGACGGGCGGTACGCCGAACGCCAGCAGCGTCGGGAAGGTGATGAGCGTGCCCGAGCCGACGATGGTGTTGATCGTGCCCGCGGCCACGCCGGCGAGCAGGATCGCCACCACCTCGAGCGGCGACACCCCCTAGGCGCTGGGCTGCGTCGGAGGGGCCGGTGGCGTCGGCGGGGTCGGCGGGGTGCCGCCGTCGTCCGGGATCGCAACGTCCGGCGCCGGCTTGGGCGGAGCGCTGGCCGTGCCCGGGTGGGCGGCTTGCTCCGCCTCGGCGATGGCGTCCGCCACCGCCTTGTTGGTGCTGGCCAGTTCGCCGTCGAGTCCACCGCTGAGAGCGGCGGGCTCGGTCGAGCCGTAGTCGACGCGGTGTCGCACGCCGCCGGTCTTCTGGGGGATACCGGCGACCTCGTGGATCGAGGAGCCCAGTCCCTCCAGCGCCTTGGTGATCTCGCTCGGGATCACCCACACCTTGTTGGCGTCGCCCTCGGCGATCTTGGGCAGCATCTGGAGGTACTGGTACGCCAGCAGCGACTGGTCGGGCTGGCCGTCGTGGATCGCCTGGAAGACGTTGGTGATGGCCTGCGCCTCACCCTGGGCCCGCAAGATGGCGGACTCGCGGTTGGCCTGCGCCCGCAGGATCAGCGACTCGCGGTCGCCCTCGGCGTTCAGGATCATCGACTGCTTGTTGCCCTCGGCGGTGAGGATCGCGGCCTGCCGCTGGCCCTCGGCGGTCAGGATGACGGCGCGCTTCTCGCGGTCGGCGCGCATCTGCTTCTCCATCGAGTCCTTGATCGACGGCGGCGGGTCGATGCCCTTGAGCTCGACGCGGTTGACGCGGATGCCCCACTTGCCGGTCGCTTCGTCGAGGACCCCGCGCAGGCCGGAGTTGATCTGGTCGCGGCTGGTCAGTGTCTCCTCGAGGTCCATGCCGCCGACGATGTTGCGCAGGGTTGTCATCGTGAGCTGCTCGATCGCCTGGATGTAGTTGGCGATCTCGTAGGTCGCGGCGACCGGGTCGGTCACCTGGAAGTAGATGACGGTGTCGATCGAGACCACCAGGTTGTCCTCGGTGATCACCGGCTGCGGCGGGAAGCTCACGACCTGCTCGCGCAGGTCGATGAGGTAGCGCACCCGGTCGACGAAAGGCACCACGACGTTGAGGCCCGCTGGCAAGGTCTCCTTGTACTTGCCGAAGCGTTCCACGATGCCGGCCCGGGCCTGCGGGATGATCCGCACGGTCTTGGCGAGCAGCAGCACGATGAAGAGGAAGAACAAGACGGCCAGGCCCAGCAGATACGGAGTCACTGAGGATTTCCTCTCGTTGGGGCGACGGGGACGTCGGGGACGACGGGTACGACGGCGCTCACGGCTCGAGGGCCGCGTTGACGGGGTGGACGAAGACGGTGGCGCCCTTCATGGCCATCACTTCGACGGTCTCGCCCGCCGCGATGGTCAGCCGCTCGTCGTACGGCACGCGCCGACCAGATCTCGCCCGCGAGCTTGACGCGGCCAGGGTTGACGCTGGTGACGTCCTCGGTGACGAGGGCCTGCAGACCGACGAGCTTGCCGTGGCCGAGCTGCAGCTCCGGACCGGAGTGCAGTCGCTTGACGAGGCTGGGCCGGACCATCGCCAGCATGCCGACCGAGACACCGGCAGCGACCAGGATCTGCAGGATCACCGGTGCGCCGATGGCCGCGGTGATGCCACCGGCGAGCGCGCCGACGGCCAGCATCACCAGGACCAGGTCGAGGCTCGACCAGCTCGGCGACGCCGAGCACCATGGCGATGGCGAGCCAGGCTGCCCACGCATGCTCACCCAGCCAGTCCATGCCTCAACCCTATCCCGTGGCGCCACGGATCCAGGGCCTCACAGGGGCCCGACGGTGGCCCAACAGCGCCCAACAGTGGCTAGGCGCGGTGGCGACGGGAGCGTCGCCGCGCAGAGAAACGGCCCGCTTCGTAGGACAGCACGAGGGGCATCCGAAACGTGGCCGTCAGGTTGGCCTCGGTGATCACCTCGGTCAGCGGGCCGGCAGCGACCACCTGCCCGTCGCGCATCAGCATCGCGTGCGTGAACCCCGGCGGGATCTCCTCGACGTGGTGCGAGACCAGCACCGTCGCCGGTGACGAGTGTGCCTGGGCGAGCACCGCCAGGGTCGAGACCAGGTCCTCGCGGCCGCCGAGGTCGAGACCCGCGGCGGGCTCGTCGAGCAGCAGCAGCTCGGGGTCGGTCATCAGCGCCCTGGCGATCTGCACCCGCTTGCGCTCGCCCTCGCTCAGCGTCCCGAAGGTGCGCTCGGCCAGCCGGCTCACGCCGACCTCGGCGAGCAGCTCGTCGGCGCGCTCGTGGTCGAGGTCGTCGTAGCTCTCCCGCCACCGCCCGACGATGCCGTACGACGCCGAGACGACCACGTCGCGGACCCGCTCCTCGCGCGGGATCCGCTCCGCGAGCGCCGCGCTGGTGACCCCGATCCGCGGCCGCAGGTCGAACACGTCGATGGTGCCGAGCACCTCGCCGAGGATGCCGGCGACCCCTTCGGTCGGGTGGATCATCGCCGCGGCGACCTGCAGCAACGTGGTCTTCCCGGCCCCGTTGGGACCCAGCACCACCCACCGGTCCGGCTCGTCGACCCGCCACGAGATGCCGTCGATCAAGGTCGCCCGTCCCCGCCTGACCGTGACGTCGGCGAACTCGAGCACGGCGACCATGGCGCCAACCGTACTGGAGGGCCGACGCACCCTCGGGCGTATCGTCGCCGCCCGTGAGCGTGCCGTTCCCCGCATCCGCGCGGGTCGCCTGGTGGGGCACCGCGTGGCTGCGCGGCGAGGTGGTCACCGACCTCGCGGTGGACGCGATCCTCGGCGACGACGCCACCCACCGGCTGTTCGGACTGCCCTCCGAGGACGGCCCCGTCGGCCTGGCCGTGGCGCTCGGCGCCCTCCGCTCCGCGGGCGTGGCGACCCTCGGGCTGGCCTGGCCCGCGGAGGGCGATCCGGCCGGACTCGGCGGCCCGGCTGACCTCAACGCCGCGGCCCTCGACGCCGGCGAGGCGGTCGTCGCGCCAGGGCACGGGCTCGTGCCCCGGCGTGAGGGTGCCGTCCTCGTCTGGCAGTGGTACGACGCCCGCCCACGGCCGCTGACCGACGTCGGCGAGGCGGACCGACGGCTGCGCGGCGCCCTGATGCAGACCGCTCGCGACCTCGCCGCCCTCGACGTCGCGCAGTGGCGTCCCGAGGTTGCCGACGAGCTGATGGACCTGCGCCGGGTCCCGAAGCTCGACGCTCCCCCTGACACGCCGCCCCGCTGCGTCGAGCTGGCCGCCCGGGCCCTGCAGGCCGCGGGCATCGTGGAGCTCGCACTCGACGACGACGGCGGGGCGGTCAGCCTGGCCGAGGCCGAGCAGCGCCGCGCCGCACTCCGCGAGCTCGGGTCCGCTGCCCGCCAGGCACTCGTCGCCGCGTGCTCTCCCGAGGTGTGGCCGCCGGACTGAGGGCGCCCCGGTCGACTAGCCTCGATCCGCGATGACAGACGACAAGCCGGAGACGCTGCTCATCACCCTCGGCGGCAAGGACCGCCCCGGTGTGACCTCCGCGATCTTCGCCACCCTGGCGAGCGCCGGCGTCGAGGTCCTCGACATCGAGCAGATCGTGCTCCGACGCCGGCTGGTGCTCGGCGTCCTCGTCACGGCCCCGCGCGACTGGAAGCAGCTGCGCGACCAGATCGAGCGGGTCGCCGCCGACCTCGGCATGTCGGTGGACGTCGACCGCGGCACCGGTGACAACAAGCATCGTCCGGGCGGTCGGTCCCACGTCACCGTGATCGGCACCCCGCTCAAGGCCCGGGCGTTCGCCGCGGTGGCCGGCCGGATCGCCGACACCGGAGCCAACATCGACCGCATCGAGCGGATGGCCCGCTATCCCGTGACCGCCATCGACCTGCACGTGTCCGGCGTACAGACCGACACGTTGCGCGCAGTGCTCGCCGCCGAGGCCGCCGCCCAGGGGCTCGACATCGCGGTCCAGCCGGCAAACCTGCTGCGCCACAGCATGCGACTGGTGGTCATCGACGTCGACTCCACGCTGATCCAGGGCGAGGTCATCGAGATGCTCGCTGCGCACGTCGGCCTGGAGGAGCGGGTGGCCGCCATCACGGCGGCGGCCATGCACGGCGAGCTCGACTTCGAGCAGGCGCTGCGCGAACGCGTCGCGCTGTTGGCAGGGCTCGACGCGTCGGTCCTCGACGAGGTCTACGAGGGCCTCGTCCTCAACCCCGGAGTCCGCACGTTGGTGCGGACGCTGCGCCGACTGGGGTACCGCTTCGCGCTCGTCTCCGGGGGCTTCAGCCAGATCACAGACCGGTTGGCCGACCGACCTCGGCATCCACTACTCGCGGGCCAATGAGCTCGAGATCGTCGACGGCACGATCACCGGCAAGATCGTGGGCGAGGTGGTCGACCGGGCGGGCAAGGCTGCCGCACTGCGCCACTTCGCCGCCGACGTCGGCGTCCCGGAGTCCGCGGTGATCGCGATCGGCGACGGCGCCAACGACATCGACATGCTCAACGCCGCCGGGCTCGGCATCGCCTACAACGCCAAGCCGGTGCTTCGGGAGGCCGCCGACACGGCGGTCAACGTGCCCTACCTCGACGCGATCATGTACATCCTCGGCATCAGCCGCGAGGAGATCGAGGCCGCCGACGCGGCCGAGGGCATGGTCACTCCCGCTCCCCGCCTCTGACCCTCCCTTCCCCCGCGAGTCGGCGCCAGTTGAGCCGCGAGCACGCCGAGTCGGCGCTTGTTTGCGGCAGACGACGACGGTGACCGGCAACTGGCGCCGACTCGCGCGTATCAACGTCAACTGGCGCCGACTCGCGCACATCAGCGCCAACTGGCGCCGACTCGCGCTAGCCGCGGCCGACGTGGAAGCCGACGAGGCGGGCGCCGGCCTCGTCGAGGTCGACCCACTCGCCGTCGTACTCGAACACGGCCACCGCGCTCGTCGGGTAGCCCGCCAGCATCGCCGACGCCACCTCCTGGTCGCCGTCGCCGTCGTCGAGGAGCGAGGCGAGGTAGGCCATCGTGGGGTTGTGCCCGACCACGACGACGGCCGCAGCGTCGGCTGGCGATTCGCGCACGAGGTCGAGCGCGGTCTCTGGCCCGGCGCTGTAGAGCCCCTGTGACAGCGTCGGCTCGAGCTCCCACTCGGCCCCCTCGGCCAAGCACAGCCAGGTGCCGACGGCGCGGTGCGCGGCGGAGACGAGGGCATGGTCGGCGATGAAGCCTTCGCGGGCCAGCCAGGCGCCGGCGTCCGCCGAGTCCCGACGACCACGATCGGCGAGCTCCCGCTCGAAGTCCGTGCGGCCCGCCTGCTCCGCCTTGCCGTGGCGGATCACCGCGATGCGGCGCGGCCGGACCTCGTCCGAGCTCCCCTGGTCCTGCACGGGGGCCACTCTCGCACCGGCTAGCCTTCCGTGTCATGCCCGCCCCCAGTCCTGGACCCCTCATGGTCATCGGCGGGGCGGAGGACAAGCTGCGCAAGCGCACGATCCTCAAGGAGTTCGTCGCCGCCTGCGGAGGCGCCGACGCGCGGATCGCGGTGATCCCCACCGCGTCGTCGCTCGGTGACGAGGTCGTCGACGTGTACGACGCCCTGTTCCGGCGGCTCGGGGCCGGGGAGGTCGTGGCCGTGCGGCCGACGAGCCGCGACGAGGCCCGCGACCCCGACCTGGTCAAGGCCATCGACGAAGCCACCGGCGTCTTCATGACCGGCGGCAACCAGCTCAAGCTCTCGTCGATCATCTGCGGCACGCCCGTCGGCGACGCGATCGGCGCGGCCCACGAGCGGGGAGCGGTGGTCGCCGGTACCTCGGCCGGCGCCAGCATCCAGTCCTCGCACATGGTCGCCTTCGGGGTCGGCGGGGCCACGCCCAAGCAGCGGATGACCCAGGTCGCCGCCGGGCTGGGGTTGGTCGAGTCGGCGGTCATCGACCAGCACTTCGACCAGCGCAACCGCTACGGCCGGCTGCTGATGATCGTGGCCCAGTCACCCCAGCTGCTGGGGATCGGCGTCGACGAGGACACCTGCGCGGTGATCACCCGACGCGACGACGACCACGAGATGCTCGCGGTCATCGGCCGGGGCGCGGTCACGATCATGGACCCGGCCAACATCGTCTCCAACGCCGACGAGGCGAAGCGCTCCACTCCGCTGCTCGCGAGCGGCGTGATCCTGCACCTGCTGCCGGCGGGGTCGGCGTACGACCTGACGACGCGGACCTTCTTGCCGCTGCCCCCGACGGTGGACCCCGAGGACGCCGCCGAGCTCGAGGAGGCCCAGCGGGACATGCGCCAGCTGGCCCGCGACATCGCCGCCGCGGATGCCAGCCCGGCCGCCCTGCGTAGACGGCTGACCCGCACACGCAGCAGGATCGGCAGCAAGGCCCCGGCTCCCGAGCAGGAGCAGGACCCGCCGCACCCCCGATGACGTACCGACGATGAAGGACGGAACCGAATCGTGACCGAACGCCCCTCGCCCGACCTCACCATCCTGGAGACCCGCGTCTACCGCGGCGCGAACATCTGGTCCTACGAGCAGTCCATCCACCTGGTCGTCGACCTGGGCTCGCTCGAGGACTACCCGACCGACAAGCTGCCCGGCTTCACCGACAAGCTCCTCCAGATGCTGCCCGGCCTCCAGCACCACTCGTGCTCACGCGGCCGCCGCGGTGGCTTCGTGGAACGCCTCAACGAAGGCACCTGGCTCGGGCACGTCGCCGAGCACTGCGCGCTCGCCCTCCAGCAGGTCGTCGGTCACGACATTCGGCGCGGCAAGACCCGTCAGGTGAAGGGGAAGACCGGCGTCTACAACGTCATCTACGGGTACGTCGACGAGCAGGTCGGCCTGGCCGCCGGCAAGCTCGCCGTCCGGCTGGTCAACCACCTCGTGCAGGCCGACCCGGAATTCGACTGGGAGACCGAGCTCGAGAGCTTCATCCTGCGCGCCGAGCGGACGGCGTTCGGGCCGTCGACCCAAGCGATCCTCGACGAGGCCGTCTCGCGCGACATCCCCTGGATCCGGCTCAACCAGTACTCCCTCGTCCAGCTCGGCCAGGGCGTGCACGCCAAGCGCATCCGCGCCACGATGACCTCCGCAACCTCCGCGATCGCGGTCGACGTGGCCTCCGACAAGGACCTGACCACGAGGCTGCTCGGCGCGGCCGGACTGCCCGTGCCCAAGCAGGAGTCGGTGCGCTCGGCCGACCAGGCGGTCTCCGCGGCACGCAGGATCGGCTACCCGGTCGTGGTCAAGCCGCTCGACGGCAACCACGGTCGCGGCGTGTGCCTCGACCTCCGCGACGATGCCGACGTGCGCGAGGCCTTCCCGATCGCGGAGGACCAGAGCCGTCGCGGCACCGTGATCGTCGAGAGCTTCGTGACCGGCAAGGACTACCGCTGCCTGATCATCGACGGCCGGATGGTCGCGATCGCCGAGCGGGTGCCGGCTCACGTGGTCGGCGACGGGAAGTCGACCGTCGAGCAGCTCGTCGAGCAGACCAACGCCGACCCGCGCCGCGGTGTCGGCCACGAGAAGGTGCTGACCCGGATCAAGGTCGACGCGGCCGCCAAGGAGGTGCTGACCGGGCAGGGGCACACCCTCGAGTCGGTGCCTGAGAGCGGCGAGATGGTCAAGCTGGCGCTGACCGGCAACATGTCGACGGGCGGCATCTCCATCGACCGCACCTTCGAGGCGCACCCCGAGAACGTCGAGATCGCCGAGGAAGCGGCCCAGATGGTCGGCCTCGACATCGCCGGCATCGACTTCATCTGTCCCGACATCACCGAACCCGTCCGCGAGACCGGTGGCGCGATCTGCGAGGTCAACGCGGCCCCTGGCTTCCGGATGCACACCCACCCGACCATCGGTGAGCCGCAGTTCATCTCCAAGCCGGTGGTCGACATGCTGTTCCCGCCGGGGGCGCCGAGCCGGATCCCGATCGTGGCCGTCACCGGAACCAACGGCAAGACGACGACCAGCCGGATGATCTCCCACGTCTTCAAGGGGATGGGCCGCAAGGTCGGCATGACCTCGACCGACGGCGTGGTCATCGACGAGCGACTGCTGATCCGCGCCGACGCTTCGGGCCCGCGCAGCGCCCGGATGGTGCTGCAGAACCCTCGGGTCGACTTCGCGGTCTTCGAGGTGGCTCGCGGCGGCATCCTGCGCGAGGGGCTCGGTTACGAGCGCAACGACGTGGCCGTGGTCCTCAACGTCCAGCCTGACCATCTGGGTCTGCGAGGCATCGACACCGTCGAGCAGCTCGCCGACGTCAAGGCGGTCGTCGTCGAAGCGGTGCCGCGCGACGGGCACGCCGTGCTCAACGCCGACGACCCGCTCGTCCGCGAGATGCGCCGCCGCTGCTCGGGCCAGGTGATCTGGTTCTCGATGGACGAGCCCGGCTCAGAGGTGCGCGAGATGATCGAGGCGCACTGCCGACGTGGCGGCAAGGCACTGGTGCTCAACCCGTCGGAGCGCGGCGAGATGATCGTGGTCAAGCACGGGCGCCGCGAGATGCAGCTGGCCTGGACCCACCTGCTGCCCGCCACCTTCAGCGGCCGGGCCCGGATGAACGTGCAGAACACCCTCGCCGCGGCCGCCGCCGCGTTTGCCGCCGGCGCGCCGCTCCACGACATCCGCCAGGGCCTGCGGACCTTCACGACCAGCTACTACCTATCCCCCGGCCGGCTCAACGAGGTCGAGGTCAACGGCGTCAACGTGATCGTCGACTACTGCCACAACGCCCCGGGCATGAAGATGCTGGGCGACTTCGTCGACCGGGTGGGCGAGTCGCTATCCCACGACCTCGCGCGGCCGTCGCGGATCGGCGTCATCGCCACCGCCGGCGACCGGCGCGACGAGGACATGCGCGAGCTCGGCGAGATCGCGGCCCGCCACTTCGACGTGGTCATCGTCCGCGAGGACGACGCGCTCCGCGGCCGCAAGCGCGGCGAAGTCGCCGCGTTCGTCGCCGAGGGCGTGCGCGCCGGGATGGCAGCTGGCGCGCGTTGCAAGCAGCTCGAGGAGGTGCACGACGAGATCTCGGCGGTCCGCCACGCGATGGCGCGGGCCAACGCCGGCGACCTCGTCGTGATCTGCGTCGACAAGCACCCCGCCGTGATGGCCGAGCTGGAGAACTGGTCGCAGCAGGCCCAGGCGGGTGCCGGCGCCAGCGCCGCGGTCCCTGCGGCAGACCCCGACTACGTACCGGCTCCCGCCGAGCCGGCCGTGACCTGAGGATGGCGGACGGCGAGCACTGGTCGGCGCGCCTCGAGGACGCGGCCGTCGCGGCCGGCGTACCGGGTGCGGTGCTCGGCATCTGGTCGGAAGGCGAGGCCACGGTCGTGCCGTACGGGGTGCTCAGCACCCGCACCGGAATGCCGACGACGGCCGACAGCGTGTTCCAGGTGGGCTCGATCACCAAGACCTGGACCGCCACGATGGTCGCCCAGCTGGTCGCCGAGGGTCGGCTCGGGTACGACACGACGGTGGCCGAACTGCTGTCCGGCGTTCGCCTCGGTCGGGAGGACTCGGCCGGCGAGGTCACCGTGCGCCACCTGCTCACCCACAGCAGCGGGCTTGACGGCGACATCTTCGAGGACACCGGTCGAGGGGACGAGTGCGTCGAGAAGTACGTCGCCCTCCTGGCCGACGCGGAGCGCGCGTTCGCGCCCGGGGCGGCGTACTCCTACTGCAACAGCGGCTTCGTCCTGCTCGGCCGGATCATCGAGGTGCTCGACGGCCGCACCTGGGACGAGTCGTTGCGGGCCCGGCTCGTCGAGCCGCTGGGACTGACCGACACGGTGACGCTGCCGGAGGAAGCCATCATGCGGCGGGCGGCGATGGGCCACCACGGGCACCCGGACGCCGGCAAGCCCTACAGCACGTGGGGAATGCCCCGGGCGATCGGGCCCGCCGGGCTGATCACGATGCCTGCCGGCGAGCTGTTGACCTGGGGCCGGCTGCACATCGGCCGTGGTGTCGCGCCGTCGGGCGAGCGACTGCTCGGCGAGGACGCCGCGACCGCAATGTGGCAGCAACAGCTGCCGCTTCCGGACCAGCGGCAGTTCGCCGGCATCGGGCTGTCGTGGCGGCTGGCGCGGTGGTCGGGGGTCGACGTGATCGCCCACGACGGCGGCACCATCGGCCAGAGCGCCCGGCTGCGGGTCGTCCCGGAGCGCGACTTCGCCGTCTGCGTGCTCACCAACTCGTCCAACGGCGACGCGTTGGGCGACCGGATCGTCTCCGAGGTGTTCGAGGTGGAGGCCGGCATCGCCGTGCCGCCCGCGCCCTCACCCGACGAGAACGCGCGGCCGTCGGGCCTGTCACGGCACCTGGGTCGCTACGAGCGCCGCGGCATCGCCTTCGAGGTCGCGGGCGACGACCGGGCGCTGCGGGTCACGGTGATCCCGGAGTCGGACCTCGCGGAGTTCGAGGAGGAGCCCGAGACGGTCGACCTGCTGCCGGCCGACGACAGCGGCGACCGGTTCGTCGCCCGCTCCGACCCCGCCGAAGCCTGGTGGTCCGCGGTCTTCTCCACGCTGCCCGACGGCCGGCCCCAGCTCTACTCGACCGGACGCGTGGCTCCGCGCGTCTAGCCAGGCACCTCTGCACTGGCGGCGCGCACCTTCGCCGCCAGCGTCTCGGGGGTGTCGGCGGTGCCGCCGTGGTCGGCGATCCAGGCATAGACCTCATCGCGCTCGGCGTGGCACATCAGCCCGACGACGTCACCCGGCTGCGCCTGCTCCACCAGCGCCTCCAAGGACTCCACCTCGGTGTCGTACGACGCGACGTCGGTGGCGCCGACCCGCTCCAGGCCCGTGCGGAGCAGGGTGTCGAGCTCCTCCCGGGTCCGGCCGCGCAGGTACTTGAGCTTGTGACCGATGGCCACCACGTCGGCGTCGCGGCCGGCGATCTCCCCCAGCTTCTCGATCAGCTCATCGGTGCGGTCGCCGACGGCGCCGAGGCCGAGCAGCAGGCGCCCGCCCGGGCGGCGTACGCCGTTCATGATCTCGACCATCGCCTCGAGCCCGGCCTCGTTGTGGGCGAGGTCCATCACGACGGAGAAGTCGTCGATGGTGAAGAAGTTCATCCGGCCGGGGTTGTGCTCGGCGTCGGGCCGGAAGGACTTGAGGCCCTCGACCACCACGTCCTGCGGAACTCCGACGGCCAGCGCGGCCGAGGCCGCGGCCAGGGAGTTCTCCACGTTGAACCGGGACAGCCCCGCCAGCGTCATCGGCACGTCGACCAGCTCGACGAGCGGCAGGGCGTCGGCGTGCGGCCTGAGGATGGAGACCCAACCGTCGATGACCGTGGTGGCGCGGCCGCCGGCGTTGAGGACCTCGCGGATCGCCGGCGAGTCGGGGTCGCGGGAGAACACCCAGTGCTGGGCCTTGATCGACGGGCGCATCGCGAACACCCGCGGGTCGTCGGCGTTGAGGACGGCCCAGCCCTCTTTGCGGGTGATCCTGGGGACCACCGCCTTCACCTCGGCCAGCTGATCGACGGTGTCGATGCCCTGGAGGCCCAGGTGGTCGGCCGTCACGTTGGTGACCACCGAAACGTCGTTGCGGGTCAGCCCGATGCCCTTGAGCAGGATGCCGCCGCGGGCGGTCTCGGTCACGGCGAGCTCGACGCCCTCGTGGGCCAGCACCCGGCCGGCACCGCTGGGTCCGGAGTAGTCGCCGGCCTCGACCAGGACGCCGTCGATGTAGATGCCGTCGGTGTTGGACCAGCCGACGAGCTTGCCCCAGGTGCGGGCGATGTGCGCGATCATCCGGCTGGTCGTGGTCTTGCCGTTGGTGCCGGTGACCGCGACGACCGGGATCTTCGGCGTGATGGTGTGGGGCCGGTCGCCAGCGGGTGCGGCGCCAACCCTGGCCGCAGCCCGGCCGACGAGCTCCTCGACATCGCCACCCGGCAGCTCGTCGAGCACCGCGGCGACCGCCCTGCCCATCTCCTGGGCGCGGTCGCGGTGCCGCCACGGATAGGCCACCACCAGCTGGTGCGGGTCGTTGGTCGCCCGGACGCGTACGGCCAGCCGGCTGGTGCCCGACTCGTGCGCGATCGCCACCACCAACCGTGCCACTGCCCGCGCCGCGAACCGCTGCCGGAACCCCGTCTCCGGCTCACCCGGCCGCGCGTTGCGCAGCCCCACCCGGGCCGCGAACCGATGCGCCTTCTCCGTCGGCACCCCCGCCAGCCCGCTGATGTCCAACGTCAGCTTGATCGCTGCCCGGGGGAAGTACAGGTTCGGACCTTCGAGCACGCGGAGCTCCACCAAGCTGGACCCGCTGCCGTCTTCCGTCACGCGCCGCACGCTAGCGGAGGCGTGGGCGACGCCGGGCGGCGGTGAGTTGGGTCGCTTCCGCGCGGGTGGCGGTGAGCCAGGGTCGTTTCGCTGCAGGCGGCGGTGAGCCAGGGTCGGTTCCGCTAAGCCGAAGCGACCCTGTTCCACCGCCGCGGGCCGACCACATCGTTGAGACGCGAAAACAGCCGGCGCCACTGTTCGCCGAACTCGGGCGGGGGGCCGTCGTACCCCTGCGCTACCAGCTCCCGGTAGACCTCGCCGACCAGACGCCTGGGTGTCCGCAACTTTTCTTTGGTCACCTGCACGTACGGCACGTGCTCGCGGCGCAAAGTCGCGTAGCGGTCGATATCCCAGACGTACTGCTTCCGGTCCTCCTGATGGTGTCCGCCTTCGTACTCGACGATCACGCGCCACTTTCTGTAGACCAGGTCGCCGATGCGGGCGACGTCGTCGGGCGCGCCCGCTCCGACGTTCACCTCCGGGCCGGGCAAGCCGGCAAACACCAGCACCGACCGCGTCTCCGACTCGCGAAGCGATCGCGAGTCACCTTCGAGGTAGTCGGCGACCCAGATCGCCTCGTCCGCACCGTCGCGCCATCGTTGGTCCAGTGCGAACGCTCGCAGGTCATCCCAACCCATGTGTCCCTCGTGCAGCAACCAGTCACCCACCTTGATCGCGTCGATCACCCGGGCACGCGAGCAGTAGGAGACGTACGCCGCCAGTGGTGCGACACCCAACTCGTCGAGAGGTGGCAGCCGCACGGTGCGATGCAGGAAGACGCCATCGAGGGCCAGGTGCAGGTCACGGGCGACGACGAACCGGATTGGTCGCCGTGGTCCGTAGTCCAACCCGAGCTGCTGGATCCTGGAGATCCCCGTCAGCTTGGCGTCATCGGGCAGAGCCAGCGACGCGGCTAGAACGTGGTCTCGGTCGGTCATCTCGTAGTCCCGGTAGCCCCACACGCGTGGATGCACGCGCACAAACCGGCTGCCGCGGAGCATCCGCGGCGAGACTCCCAGCGCAAGTGCCGTGCGGCGAGTGAAGGGGCCAGTCAGCAGCTCGGTCGGAATCGGTCGCACCGGTTCATGACAGCCGTCTCCGGCGTCGACGGCATCTGGTCACGCGTCCCCTGTGGACACGAGCGTCGTTGAGATGCGGGCATCGGTGCGAAGCGGCCAGCAGCGGTGAGCCAGGGTCGGTTTCGTTCTCGCGAACCGACCCTAAGTCACCGCTCCCGGGGGCAGCTACGCCCCCATCGCGTGGTAGCCACCGTCGACGTGGATGATCTCGCCGGTGGTCTTGGGGAAGAAGTCGCTGAGCAGCGCCACGACGCTGCGGGCGGTCGGCTCGAGGTCGTTGAGGTCCCAGGTCAGCGGCGCGCGCTTGCCCCACTCCTCCTCGAACAGCTCGAAGCCGGGGATGGCCTTGGCCGCAAGGGTCTTCAGCGCTCCGGCCGAGACCAGGTTGCAGCGGATGCCCATGGGCCCGAGGTCCCGCGCGAGGTAGCGGTTGCACGACTCCAGGGCGCCCTTGGCGAACCCCATCCAGTCGTAGCCCGGCCACGCGACCGTCGCGTCGAAGGTCATCCCCACCACGCTGCCGCCCTCGCTCATCAGTGGGAGGCAGGCGGTCGTCAGCGACTTGAAGGAGTACGCCGACACCTGGACGGCCTGGGCCACATCGGGCCACGGGCCCTCGAGGAACTTGCCGCCGAGGATCGTCTCCGGGTTGCCGTAGGCGATGGAGTGCACGACGCCGTCGAGGCTGTCGACGTGCTCGCGCACCGCGTCGGCGAGACCGGCGAGATGTTCGTCGTTGGTGACGTCCAGCTCCAGCACCGGTGGCTCCGTCGGCAGCCGCTTGGCGATCCGCTTGGTGATGCCCAACGCCCGCCCGAAGTTGGAGATCAGGACGGTCGCGCCCTCCTGCTGTGCGACCTTCGCCGTCGCGAACCCGATCGAGCTGTCCAGGGTGACGCCGGCCACCAGGATGTTCTTGCCTTCGAGAATGCCCATGTTCAGTGCCCCATTCCGAGTCCGCCGTCGACCGGGATGACGGCCCCGGTGATGTAGCCCGCGCCATCCGACGCGAGCCAGGTGACCGCCGAGGCGATCTCGTCTGTCGACGCGTACCTGCCGAGCGGCACCTGCGCCTTGTACGTCGCCTTGAGTTCGTCGCTCAGGCTGTCGGTCATGTCGGTCTCCACGAAGCCCGGTGCCACCACGTTGGCCGTGATGCCGCGCGAGCCGTACTCGCGGGCGATCGAGCGGGCCATGCCGACGAGGCCGGCCTTCGACGCGGCGTAGTTGACCTGGCCGCCGGAGCCGAGCAGGCCGACGACCGAGGAGATGAAGATGATCCGGCCCCGGCGCGCCCGCATCATCTTCGAGACCGCGCGCTTGGCGAGCCGGTAGGAGCCGGTGAGGTTGGTGTCGATGACCGACGCCCAGTCGTCCTCCGACATCCGCACCAGCAGCCCGTCGGCGGTGATCCCTGCGTTGGCGACCAGCACCTCGACCGGGCCGTGCGCGGCCTCGACCTCGGCGAACGCCGCCTCCACCGCTGCGGGGTCCGTGATGTCACAGCGGACGTCGAGGCATCCCTCCGGAGCGCCGCCGCTGCGCGTGGTCACCGCGACGTGGTCGCCCTGGGCGACGAACGCCTCGGCGATCGCCCGGCCGATGCCCCGGTTGCCGCCGGTCACCAGCACGGACCTGGGTTTGGGCTCGGCAGAAGTCTCGCTCACCCGCCCGACGCTATCCATTACCGCGCGGTAGGCGAAAGCGGGTCCGCCCGGCAGCCGACATCAAGCGAACGTCGAGCCGACTTCAGTCGTCCTCGAGGCGGAAGCCCACCTTCATGCCGACCTGGAAGTGCTCGACCTGGCCGTCCTTGACCTGCCCGCGGACCTGGGTCACCTCGACCCAGTCGAGGTGCCGCAGGGTGCGGCTGGCCCGCTCGACGCCGTTGCGGATGGCCTGGTCGATCCCGTCGGGCGAGGTCCCGACGATCTCGGTGACGCGGTAGGTGCGGTTGGACACGAGGCCTCCCAAGGCGACGGACAGGAACGACGATGGTACCGACGTAGAGTGGAGCACATGGCCCGGCATGAGTCCGGCGACGCGGTCCGGATCACCACCGCGAGCACGAGCCGTGAGGCCGACATCGCCGCTCGTCAGCGGCGCTACCTCATCGCGATGGGCATCCGTACGGCGTGCTTCGTGGCCGCGATCTTCGTCGCTTCCGGCTGGTGGCGGTGGGTGCTCATCGTGGCCGCGCTGGTGCTGCCGTACGTCGCCGTGGTGATGGCAAATGCCAGCTCCAGCAAATCCGACGGATTCGCCCTGCTCGGCCGCCAACCAGGGGCCAAAGAGCTGCAGTCCGGCACCGAAACCGACGGGAAGGGTAGTGCGGGCCACCTTTGACAAATGTTCAGGCCATGGCAAGAATCTCCGTCGAGATGCCGGACAGCTTCCCCCGTGGCTGTCCGGCATCTCGTCTGTTCTCCAGCCGTTTGAGGAGCTCTAGTTGAGTGTCGGCGACGAGCCCCTGGTCTGCTCGGCGAAAGGCTGTCAGCAGCCCGCCGAGTGGGCGCTGCTCTGGAACAACCCCAAGCTGCACACCCCCGACCGACGCAAGGCCTGGCTCGCGTGCGACGAGCACCGCCAGCAGCTGGCCGACTTCCTCGGGGCGCGCGGCTTCCTCAAGGACGTCGTCGCGGCCGCCGACGCGCCGGTGGACCCGGGTCCGTCAGCCGCCGATCGCTGACATCGGCCGGTCGGGCTGCAGGAACGTCGGGTCGTCGATGCCGTGCCCGGGAAGCTTGCCCGCCATCGCGACCACCCACCGGTCGGCGATCTGCTCGTCGGTCGCCCCGCCGCGCAGTGCCCCGCGCAGGTCGGACTCGTCGCGGGCGAACAGGCAGTTGCGGACCTGACCATCGGCGGTGAGCCGCACCCGGTCGCAGTCGCCACAAAACGGCCTCGTCACCGACGCGATCACGCCGACGGTCGCGGGACCGCCGTCGACGAGGAACAGCTCGGCGGGCGCACTCCCCCTCGGCTCGATCGCCGGGCTGAGCACGAACTCCTTCTCGAGGCTGGTGAAGATCTCGTCAGCGGTGATCATCTCGGCGCGGCTCCAGCCGTGCTGGGCATCGAGCGGCATCTGCTCGATGAACCGCAGGTCGTAGCCGCGGTCCAGGCACCAGCGCAGCAGCTCGGCAGCCTGGTCGTCGTTGTGGCCGCGCAGCAGCACCGCGTTGATCTTGATCGGCCCCAGGCCGGCCTCCTTGGCGGCGACCAGGCCCTCGATCACGTCATGCAGCCGGTCGCGCCTGGTGACGGTGTGGAAGGTCTCCGGCCGCACGCTGTCGAGGCTGACGTTGACGCGGTCCATCCCCGCCGCCTTGAGGGCGTGGGCGGTGCGGGCCAGGCCGAGCGCGTTGGTGGTCATCGAGATCTCGATGTCCGGCGCCACGGCCCGGGTGCCGGCGACGATGTCGACCAGGCCACGGCGGACGAGTGGCTCGCCGCCCGTGAACCGCACCTCGCGGATGCCGAGCAACCGGACCCCGATGTCGATGAGCCGGACGATCTCGGTGTCGGTGAGGACGCTCTCGTCGGGCAGCCACTCGAGACCCTCCGCCGGCATGCAGTAGCTGCAGCGCAGGTTGCAACGGTCGGTCAGCGACACACGCAGGTCGGAAGCCACGCGGCCGTAGCTGTCGGAGAGTGGTCGGGTCACCGATCCAGTCTAGGTGGGGAAGGTTGCCCCGGGGTCGGGAGATGGCTCCCCCGCCCGGATAGCCTCGCCGGGTGGGGTCCCTGCGCTTCTTGGTGAGCCGGCGGTGGATCCTGTTTGCCCTGGTGGTGGTGCTGCTCGCGTACGCCGCCTGGTGGCTCGGCGAGTGGCAGTTCGGTCGCCTCGACGACCGTCACCGCCGCAACGCCATCGTGGAGCGCAACGAAGTGGCCGCGCCCGTCGACGTCGCCTCCGTGCTCGCTCCCGGTCGCGAGGTCGACGACGACGACGAGTGGCGGCTGGTCACCGCCACCGGGACCTACCTCCCCGACGAGACGGTCATCGTGCGCTACCGCACCCGCGAGGGCACCGCGGGCGTCGACGTCGTCGTGCCGCTGCAGACCACCGGCGGGCCCGCCGTCCTCGTCGACCGCGGCTGGCTGGCCACCGACAACGCGGGCGACGAGAAGCCCGACGTACCGGCTCCGCCAGCGGGCGAGGTCAACGTCACCGGCTGGGTGCGCGCCGACGGGACCGGCGACTCCACCGACGTGACCGACCAGTCCACCCGCGCCATCTCGAGCCAACGGATCGGCGAGGCACTCGATCGCGAGGTCTACGGCGGCTTCCTCGACCTCAAGAGCGAGGACCCTCCGCCTGCCACCGAGCTGGTCAAGGCGGAGCTGCCCGAGCTGGGCAACGGCCCGCACTTCTTCTACGGCCTGCAGTGGTGGTTCTTCGGGCTGCTGGCCCTCTTCGGCTTCTGCTACCTCGTGTACGACGAGTGGCGCGGCGGGCCGGGCGGCGCCCGGCTGCGACGGCGTCCGGCGCCCGAGGACGACGAGGAGCCTGAGGGCCAGCGGGCTCAGAAGGTGCGGAGCATCCCACCGTCCACCGGCACCATGGCGCCGGTGACGAAGGACGCGGCGGGAGACATCACGAACGCCGCGACCCGGCCGAACTCCTCCGGGTCGCCGTAGCGCCCGAGCGGGATGGCTGCCTCCGCCTTGGCCCGCGCGGCCTCGGCGTCGCCGGACGACGCGTCGAGCTCGGCCACCCGCTCGGTGCCGACCCGGCCGGGCATCAGCCCGTTGACGCGCACGCCTCGGGGACCCTGCTCGTCGGCCAGCGTCTTGGCGACCATGGCCAGGCCGGGCCGGAGCCCGTTGGAGATGGCCAGCCCGGGGATGGGCGAGCGCACCGACGACGACAGCACGAACGTGACCGAGCCGCCGGCGCCGAGGTCGGCGCACACCTCGCGAGCGATCCGGACCGCGCCGAGGAATACCGACTCGAAGGAGCGTTCCCAGTCGTCGTCCGACGTCCCCGAGACCGTGCCGACAGGTGGCCCGCCCACCGAGATCAGCGCCCCGTCGAGCCGGCCGAAGGTGTCGTGGGCGGCGGCGATCAGCCGGCCGGGCGTCGCCGGGTCGCCGTTGTCGGCCGTCACGGCAAACGCGCCGTCACCGAGCTCGGCCACCGCGGCGTCGAGGCTCTCGCCGTCGCGGCCCGAGAGCACCACCCGGGCGCCGTCGGCGACCAGGCAGTCAGCGGTGGCCCGGCCGAGCCCGCGGGCGCCACCGGTGACGAGATAGACACGGTCCTTGAGCTGGAGGTCCATGCCCCCCGAGAGTAGTCGCGGCCCGGGACGAGGCTAGGACGCGGGCGTCGGGTGCAGGTCGTCGATGAACTGGGTGCGGTAGAGATCGGCGTAGAGGCCGCCCTCGGCGATCAGGCTCGCGTGGGTGCCGCGCTGGACGATCCGGCCGTCGTCGACCACGAGGATCTGGTCGGCCTGGCGCACCGTGGAGAGCCGATGGGCGATGACCAGGCTGGTGCGCCCCTCGAGGGCCGCGTCGAGCGCCCGCTGGACGGCGTACTCGGACTCGGAGTCGAGGTGTGCGGTGGCCTCGTCGAGGACGACGACGGACGGCGCCTTGAGCAGCAGGCGGGCGATCGCGAGTCGCTGGCGCTCACCGCCGGAGAGCCGGTAGCCGCGGTCGCCGACGACGGTGTCGAGGCCGTCGGGCAGCGACCGCACGAGGTTGCCCACCTGGGCGGCCTCGAGGGCGTCCCACGCCTCGCGGTCGTCGGCGTCGGGTCGGGCGTAGAGCAGGTTGGCCCGGATCGTGTCGTGGAACATGTGGGCGTCCTGCGTGACGTAGCCAACGACGTCTTCGAGCGATTGCAGCGACACGTCGCGCACGTCCTGGCCGCCGACCCGGACCACGCCGGAGCCGACGTCGTAGAGGCGGGCCACCAGGTGGGTGATCGTGGTCTTGCCGGCGCCGGACGGGCCGACCAGCGCGACCATCTGACCCGGCTCTGCGACGAAGCTGATGTCTCGGAGCACCTCTCCGGTGTCGCGGCTCTCGACCCGGGCCACCGACTCGAGAGAGGCCAGCGAGACCTCCTCGGCGCGCGGGTAGCGGAACGCGACGTGGTCGAACTCCACCCGCGAGGCCGTCGGCGGCAGCGCGACGGCGTCGGGCTTCTCGCGGATCGAGGACGGCAGGTCGAGCACCTCGAAGACCCGCTCGAAGCTGACCAGCGCCATCATCACGTCGATGCGGACGTTGGAGAGTCCCTGGAGCGGGCCGAGCAGCCGGAGCAGCAAGGTGGCCAGCGCGAGCAGGGTGCCGATGGTGAGCTGGCCCTGGATGGCGAGGTAGCCGCCCAGACCGTAGACGAGGGCGGTGGCGATGGCGGGCACGGTCATCATGGCGGTGCCGAAGATGCGGGTGATCAGCGAGATGCGGATGCCGAGGTCGCGCACCCGGGCGGCCTTGACGGCGAACAGCGCGTCCTCGTCGCCGCGCCGGCCGAAGAGCTTGAGCAGCATCGCGCCGCCGACGTTGAAGCGCTCGGTCATCACGTTGCCCATGTCGGCGTTGCCGTCCATCTGCTCGCGGGCCAGCCCGGCGAGCTTGGCGCCGACCAGACGCGAGATGAGGAAGAGCAGCGGGAAGAGCGTGAGACAGGCCAGCGTCACCTGCCAGCTGAGGGCCAGCATCGCGATGCCGACCACCACGACCGAGACGGAGTTGGAGACCGTGTTGGACAGCGTCGAGGTGAAAGCGCGCTGGGCGCCGATCACGTCGTTGTTGAGTCGGGAGACCAGTGCACCCGTCTGGGTGCGGGTGAAGAACGCGAGCGACTGGCGCTGCACGTGGGCGAACACCTGGGTGCGCAGGTCGTAGATGAGACCCTCACCGATCCGTGAGGACAAGTAGCCGCTCACCACGGTGAGCAAGGCGCCAAACAGGGACACGGCGACCATCGCCAGGGACAGCTCGATGACGAGTGCGGTGTTCTTCTCGAGGATGCCGTCGTCGACGATCCGCTGGACGAGCAGCGGCGTGACGACCACCAGGCAGGCGTCGACGACCGTCAGCCCCATGAAGATCGTGATCAGCTTGCGGTGGGGTCGGGCAAAAGACAGCACCCGCCGGACCGTGCCGCGGTCCAGCTTGCTGTTAGCGATGCTGCGGTCGGTGCGCATGTGACGCCACGCCTGACCCATGCCCGACATGTGTGACAAGGGCGACTCCTCTGAGTGGGGTGGGGAAACGTCCCCACCCCTTGCATTGTTCCTCGGCCCACCGACAGCGGACGGCGAACGGGCGGTCAGGAGTCGTCGATCTCCAGCCGCAGTCCGGCCGCAGCGTTGGCGATACCCCGGTGCCCGCGGGTCAGGAAGGCGCCCAGGACCGCCGCCACCGCGAGGACGCCGACCGCCACCTGGGCGACCGCGGTGTCGACCACGGCGAGGGTGACCAGGGGCCCGACCCCGACGACGAGCTTCACGAGTCGTCGCGGCATCGACGCCGGCACGGTGCGGAGGTCGACGACGAGCTCCCCGATCGTCTTGCCGGCGAGCAGCACGAACGCGCCCTCGACGAGCAGGGGTACGCCGGCGCGCAGCATCACCAGCACCGGCGCGTCGGCCGGCGGCGGGTCGTGCTCCACGTAGACCAGCCAGGCGCGCCACAGCGCCGCCGCCGCCGTGCCGGCCAGCACCACGAACAGCACGTCACTCAGCGTGGCCGCCAACCGTCGACCGGCCGAGACCGTGGTGGGCAACGGCCGGCGGGCGGTGCCGAGGCGGCGGCGCCGGCGGGCGGCGTACGGATAGGAGAGTCCGGCGCCGATCAGGGCGCCCAGGGTGTTGGCGAGCAGGTCGTCGACGTCGAAGAGCCGGTAGGCGCACGGGTAGACGCCCCACACCCCCGTGAGCTGGGTGACCTCGATCAGCAGCGAGACCGCGAAGCCGAGGGCGGTGGCGACCACCGCCCCGCGATGGGCGATCACCCGCACCAGCACGCCGAGGGGCACGAACAGCAGCACGTTGAGCACGACCTGCAGGAAGGCTTGGTTGCGCAACAGCTCCCCCGGCGTCCCGAGTCCTGAGTAGCCGCTCCTGGCCGCCGCACGGCGGATGTCGCCGGCGAAGGCCATCAGCTGGGTCTGTGCGTGCTGGCAGGCGTAGTCGCCCGTGTCGGGCAGCGGCAGCAGCGTGTAGGTCCACAGCGCGACGCCGTAGACCGCGGCCACGATGAGCACGGCGAGGTCGCCTGGACCGACGCGACCGTCGCGGCGGTACTGCACCGCAGCGACGGGGATGAACAGCAGCACGGCGACCAGCGAGCCCAAGATAAGCGCCAGGATCGCGTTGGTCCCCTGGTCGCCCACTGCCGCAGCCTACGAGCGGTCCCTACGATGCTGATGCATGAACGGCATGTTCACCGGATCGCCGCGGCTGCTGATCCGAGCCCTGCCCTGGACGATCCTCGTCATCGCGCTCAAGTACGCCGCACACGCGGCCGGCTGGGAGTGGCTGGAACTCTCCCCGCTGCTCGCCGGCGCGATCGCCGCGGAGGTCTTCATCGTCGGTTTCATCCTGGCCGGGACCGCCGGCGACTTCAAGGAGGCCGAGCGGCTGCCCGGAGAGGTGGCCGCCAGCATCGAGACGATCGCGGACGAGTGCCTGATCATCCGTGAGCAGCAGGGACTGCCCGAGGCCCAGATGTGCCTGGCCGACCTGCTCGCGCTGGGGCGGGGGATCCGCGAGTGGCTGGCCCACAACCGCGGCTTCGACGAAGTGATGGCAGACATCCGGCAGCTCAACGGCTACTTCATGACGTTCGGGGCCCAGGTGCAGGGGGGCGTCACCGGCCGTCTCAAGGCCGAGCAGTCCACCATCCGCAAGCTGGTGATCCGGATGGACATCATGCGGCGCACGTCGTACGTCTCGGCGGGCTATCTGATCGCCGAGGTCACCGCCGTGGTGTTGACCCTGATCATCATCTTCACCGACCTCGGCCCGGTCACCCCGAACGTCGCGGTCGGTGGACTCCTCGCCTACCTGCTGATCTACACCCTCGGCCTGATCCGCGACCTCGACAATCCCTTCGAGTACAAGGACGGCCGACCCGGCGTCGCCGACGTCTCCCTCGACGTGCTGATCCGCCACGAGGAGCGGCTCAAGCTGCTGCTTCTCGAGGGCGAGGACGAGGTGGCCCAGATGCCCGACCAGTCCCCCGAGGTGCCCACCGCGCAGTAGGTGGCCACTGGCTGGCATTGGGCGGCTCGTAAGGTGGATGGCCATGCGTTTCCAACACACCCTCGACGTGGCCGCCCCACCGGAGCGGGTCTTCGCGGCGTACGCCGACGTCGCGCGTTGGCCCGAGTGGACCGACAGCGTCTCGTCCGTCGAGCTCATCGACCCGGGCCCGCTGGCCGTCGGCTCGCGCGCCAGGGTCCGCCAGCCCAAGCTGCCTGCGGCCGTGTGGGTGGTCACCGAGATGTTCCCCGACCGCGCGTTCACGTGGGTCGCGCAGGGCCACGGGGTGCGTTCCACCGGCACCCACGCCGTGGAGGCGCTGCCCGACGGCGGCTCCCGCGTCACGGCCACCCTCGACCAGAGCGGCCCGCTCGGTGGTGTGGTCGGTCGGCTGACCAAGGGGCTGACCGAGAGCTACCTGGAGATGGAGCTGCGCGGGCTCCAGCAGCGCTGCGAGCAGCCGGCCTGAGTCCGCCCCTCGGGCCAATGGCTCGCAACTCCCATCCCTGCCCCGTCCGCGGGCCTACCATCGCCGTATGACAGCCGCCGTCGGCTGGGATCGCGCCGAGAGCATCGACGACGTCCTCGAGCGCATGGCCTCGATCGAGTCTGCGCTCCCGCACGACGACGGGGTGGCGTACTTCAACCGCATGTACGCCGAGGTGACCCGGCTGGTCTCCGTCGCCGTCGACGGTGAGAGCTTCGAGGCCGGCGAGTTCCTCGAGCGGCTCGACGTGCACTTCGCCAACCTCTTCTTCGAGGCGTACGCCGCCGACCTGGCGGGCACGCCGATCAGCCCCGCCTGGGAGCCGCTCTTCGAGGGCCGCAAGCGCGAGAACACCCTCCCGATCCAGTTCGCGCTGGCCGGGATGAACGCGCACATCTGCCACGACCTGCCCATCGCGGTGGTGCACACCTGCCAGGAGATCGACGTCGTGCCGGAGTGCGACACCCCGCAGCACACGGACTTCACGCGCACCAACGACGTGCTCGCCGACGCGCAGGAGGAGATCAAGCTCTGGTTCTCCAGCGGAGTCATCGCCACGGTCGACCGGCTCGGCGGCCGGGTCGACGACGGGTTCGCCGCGTTCGGCATCCACACAGCCCGGGCGGCCGCCTGGACGACGTCGGAGATCCTGTGGGGGCTGACCGACAACCCGCGGCTCGACAAGCTGTTCCGCGGCGGGCTGCGCCGCACCGTCGAGCTCACCAGTCGCGGCATCCTCCTCTGAGTGGGACGCCTCAGGCGTCGAGCAGGCTCGCCAGCTCGCGGAAGCGGCGTACCTGAGCCTCCCGCTCGAAACGACGCTGCTCGTCGAGCTCGCGCCCGGAGGCGCTCTGCAGGAGTGCCTTGATCTCGCGTACGGCGCCGGGCATGGCCGCGGTCAGCGCCCCGATGAGGTCGCTCACCGTGGCGTCGAGGTCGGCGGCCGGGACGGCGACCGAAGCCAGGCCGATCTCCACCGCCTCCGTGGCGGAGACCATGCGCGCCGTCGAGCAGATCTCCAGGGCGCGGGCGTAGCCGACGGCCTCGACCAGCGGCTTGGTGCCGGTCAGGTCGGGGACCAGGCCGAGGGCCGACTCCTTCATGCACAGCTGGGCGTCGTCGGCGAGCACCCGCAGGTCGCAGGAGAGCGCGAGCTGGAAGCCCGCACCGATGGCGTGACCCTGTACCGCCGCGATCGAGACGAACCGGGGGTCGCGCAGCCAGGTGAAGCCGCGCTGGAAGGCGTCGATGGTCGACAAGATCTCGTCGTCCGGCATGGTCAGCAGCTGGGCCACGGTCTCCGCGCCCTCGACCCCGCCCGCCGGGTCGAGCATCGCCCGGTCGAGTCCGGCCGAGAAGGACTGCCCACTCCCCCGCACCAGCACGACGCGGACGTCGTCGGGGATCTGCTCGCCGATGGCCGCCAGGGTGCGCCACATCAACGGGGTCTGGGCGTTGCGGACCTCGGGCCGGTCGAGGGTGACCGTGGCGACCGGGCCCTCGACGGTGAAGAGCAGTCCGGCGTCGGCAAGGTCCTCGGGCGTCATGGGGCGGAGTCTAGGTGGGGTCGAACACCGATTCGTCTGCAGTTCCCAGCGGAGAAAGTCACAGTCAAGGCCGCAGACGAATCGGTGTTGTCAGGCGAGCGAGACCAGGTCGGCGTAGCCGGCGTTCCAGAGGTCCTCGACCCCATCGGGCAGGATCAGCACCCGGTCGGGCTCGAGGGCGTAGACAGCGCCCTCGTCGTGGGTGACGAGCACGATCGCCCCCTGATAGCTGCGGATCGCGGCCAGTACCTCCTCGCGGGAGGCGGGGTCGAGGTTGTTGGTCGGCTCGTCGAGGAGCAGCACGTTGGCGCTCGAGACAACGAGGATCGCCAGCGCCAGCCGGGTCTTCTCGCCGCCGGACAACACCCGCGCGGGCTTCGCGGCGTCGTCACCAGAGAAGAGGAACGAGCCGAGCACCGACCGTGCCTCGGTGTCGGTGAGCTGAGGCGCCTTGGAGTGCAGGTTCTCCAGCACCGTGCTCGAGATGTCGAGCGTCTCGTGCTCCTGGGCGTAGTAGCCGATCTTGAGGCCGTGGCCCGGCACCACCTCGCCGGTGTCGGGCTTGTCGACGCCGGCCAGGATCCGCAGCAGGGTCGTCTTGCCGGCACCGTTGAGCCCGAGGATGACCACCCGCGAGCCCTTGTCGATCGCGAGGTCGACGTCGGTGAAGACCTCCAGCGAGCCGTAGGACTTCGACAGCTCGGTCGCGGTCAGCGGCGTCTTGCCGCAGGGCGCCGGAGCGGGGAACTTGATCCTGGCCACCTTGTCGGCCCGGCGCTCCGTCTCCACGCCCGCCATCAGCCGCTCGGCCCGCTTCATCATCGACTGAGCCGCCTGGGCCTTGGTGGCCTTGGCCCGCATCTTGTTGGCCTGGTCCATCAGCGCGTCGGCCTTGCGCTCCGCGTTGAACCGCTCACGCTTGCGGCGTCGCTCGTCGGTCTCGCGCTGTGCGAGGTACGCCGACCACCCCATGTTGTAGACGTCGATCTCCGCCCGCGTGGCGTCGAGGTGGAGCACCCGGTTGACGGTGTTCTCCAGCAGCCCGGTGTCGTGGCTGATCACGACCAGGCCGCCCTTGTGCGCCTTGAGGAACTCGCGCAGCCAGCCGATCGAGTCGGCGTCGAGGTGGTTGGTCGGCTCGTCGAGCAGCAGCGTCTCGGCGCCGGAGAACAGGATCCGGGCCAGCTCGACGCGGCGGCGCTGGCCACCGGACAGGGTCCGCAGCGGCTGGCCCAGGATGCGGTCGTCGATGCCGAGGCTCTGGGCGATCTGGGCGGCCTCCGACTCGGCGGCGTACCCACCGCCCGCGTGCAGGTCGGCCTCGGCCCGCTCGTAGCGGCGCATCGCGCGCTCCCGCTTCGCCGGGTCGTCGCTGGCCATCTCGGTCTCGGAGGCACGCAGCCGGCGTACGGCGTCGTCGAGCCCGCGCGCGGACAGGATCCGCTCGCGCGCCAGCACCTCGGGGTCGCCCGTGCGGGGGTCCTGCGGGAGGTAGCCGACCGAGCCCGTGGCGTGCACGGACCCGGAAGCCGGGAGGCCGTCGCCGGCAAGGATCTTGGTGAGCGTGGTCTTGCCCGCGCCGTTGCGACCGACCAGACCGATCTTGTCGCCCGGCGCCACGCGGAAGGTCACGTTCTCCATCAAGAGCCTCGCCCCGGCGCGCACCTCGAGGTGTTGGGCGGTGATCATCAGGCTGGTTAGTGTATTGGCCGGGGTCCACTCGACCGCGGGTGCCCGGACGGACGGAGACTCCATGCGCTTCAACCCCAAGGCCCGCTTGGACACCTCGCGTGTCCGCGACACGGGCAGCTCGGGCGGAGGCGGTGGTGGCGGCGGCGCGACGCGGATCCCCATCCCCGGAGGCACCAAGGCCGGCGGCGGGCTCGCCGGCATCATCATCATCATCCTTTTTGTGGTGCTGACCCAGTGTGTCGGCAACGGCACGGGCCTTCCCGACACCGGCCTCGACACCGCTCGCATGCAGGGCTCCGACACCGGCCGCTACGCCCAGTGCAAGACCGGCGCCGACGCCAACGACAGCGTCGACTGCGCCCGGGTGGCCGTCGAGAACTCGCTCTACAACTACTGGTCGGACACCATCCCCGAGCAGTTCCAGCCCGAGGGCGGGATCCAGACGTTCACCGGCGCCACCGGCACCGGCTGCGGTGACGCAACCTCACAGGTCGGCCCGTTCTACTGCCCCGTCGACACGGTCATCTACCTCGACACCAGCTTCTTCGAGGAGGTGCTCCAGCAGCAGCTCAACGGGCCTGCCGGCGCCTTCGTCGAGCCCTACGTGCTGGCCCACGAGTACGGCCATCACATCCAGAACCTGCTGGGCACCATGGGTCAGGTCAAGACCCAGCAGGGGCCCAACAGCGACTCGGTGCGTCTCGAGCTGCAGGCCGACTGCTACGCCGGCATGTGGGCCAAGAACGCCACCTCCACCGACACCGCAGACGGGGTGCCGTTGATCGAGGACCTCAGCGACGACGACATCCAGCAGGCCATCGCGGCGGCCAAGGCGGTCGGCGACGACCGGATCCAGAAGGAGACCACCGGTCGGGTCAACCAGGAGCAGTGGACCCACGGGTCGTCCGCGGCCCGGGTCAAGTGGTTCCAGACCGGCTACACCCAGGGCAGCCTCGAGGCCTGCGACACCTTCTCCCCCGCGACCGTCGAGTAGCCCACCGATCAGGACAGCTCGAGCAGCTGCTCCACCTGGCCGGCGATGCGCTGCAGCGCCCGGAGGTACGGCGCGACGCTCGGGTGGCGGAACTTGCCGGCGAGCGCGCCCTCACCGCCCGCAACCCGCGACAGCGCCCACTCGGCCCGGCTGAAGGCCGTGTAGGCGGCCACCACCCGGGTGCCCAGCAGCACCTCGTCGTCGGTCGCGATCCCGTCGGGCAGGCCGAGCAGGTAGGCGTCCAGAAGCGGCTCCGGGCCCTCACGCGCGCTGACGACATGCAGCCCGAGGTCGGTGCCGATCGGTCCGACCCCGAGGCTCGACCAGTCGATGGCCAGCACGTCGTCGCCCTCGCGACCCCGCAGGTTGGCCGGCGCCACGTCGCCGTGGTGCGGGACCTGCGGCAGGGCGTCGTACTGGAGGAGGAAGTGCTCACGACGGGTCCACAGGCTGTCGGCGATGTCGGCGGCGCTCGTGCGCTGCAGGGTGGGCCAGCCGCCGCGGCGCTCGACGCGAGCCATCCGCAGCCGGAGAAGGTCACGGCCCAGCCAGCGGCGGGGCCCGAGGTCGGCGGCGGCGAACCGGCCGAGGGCGTGGGCGAGGAACAGCCCGTTGTTGGCGGCGTCCTCGACCCAGTCGGAGGTGATCGTGATGCCGTCGTCGTCCTCGGCGAGGGCCGCGACCGGTCCTCGCAGGCCGGGCGTGAGCCGGGTCAGCCCCGACTCGACCACGTCGGCCTCGCGGCGCCAGTAGGCGAAGTGCGTCTGGTCGCTGACCTCCGCGGCGTCGTGCGGCCCCGGACGGGCCAGCCGCTTGACCGCCAGCGGGTGGCCGCCCAGCTCGGTGCGCCAGACCCCGACGGTGGCCGGGCCCGTGCCTCCGGGCACCTCGAGCCAGCCGGGCTGCGGCTCCCACATGTCTGGAACGCTAACCGATGTCGCGCTCCCGGAAGCGCCACCACGCGAGGACGGTCAGCGCGGCGGCGAGAGCCGTCAGGGCCAGCGCGGGGCCAGCGGTGAAGGGTTCGACCGGCATCGCGGGCACGTGGGTGAACGGCGAGAGACCGATCACCGCGTCGGGCAGCTTCAGCAGCTCACCCAGCTGCCCGACCACGAAGAACGCCGTCAGCACGCCCCACCCGAGCACCGCCCACCGGCTCGCGACGGCGTACAGCAGCAGGCCCAGGGCGACCACCACCCACACGGCCGGGACCTGGTCGAGCGCCGCACCCGACCATGGTGGCCATCCCGACGCCGGTGCCGTCGGCCTGAGCACCGAGCCCGAGAGCCGTCGCCACGCCGGTCACGGCCAGCAGCCAGGCCGCCCCTACCAGGGCGATGGTGCAGGTGGCGAGGAACGCCCGGGAGCGCGAGGTGGCCGTGGCGAGCACCTGCTCGGTCCGGCCGTCGTGCTCGTCGGTGGCGCCGTGACCGATGACCGTGAGCGCGAAGCAGGTGACCAGCACGGCCGTGATCGAGAGGACGGCCGCCAGCAGGGCATCCTGCAGCGCGCCGACGCCGCCGAGGCTCTCGATCATGGCGCGGCCCGCCTCGGTGTCGAGGAGGTCGCCGACGCTGGGAGCGATGGCACCCATCACAGCCCCCAGGACGATCACGCCGACGGTCCAGGACCAGATCGCGGTGCGGTGCACGCGCCACGCGAGCACGAGCGCGTCGGCCAGCCTGGGCGAGCCCTCGGCCGGGCCCGGGCGCGCGGCCAGCAGCCCCGATCCGAGGTCGCGGCGGGACCTCATCACGGCCGCCGCGGCCAGCAGGGCCGCTCCGAGCGCGAGGAAGAGGAGCAGCACCCACCACCGGGGGTCGGACCAGGCGCGGAGCCGGGTCGACCAGCCGAACGGCGTCAGCCACGAGAGCCACTCCGGGCCTACGTCGCCGACGGCGCGCATGGCATAGAACAGGCCGAGCGCGGCAGCGGCGATCCCGAAACAGGTGCGGCTGCTCGCCGAAATCTGGCAGGCGACCGCGGTCAGCCCGACGCTCACCCAGCCGATGCCGGCCCAGGCAGCGCCGAAGGCGAGCGACCCGGTGACCGGCAGGCCGCCGGCGATGTTGGCCAGCGCCACGAGCAGCCCGACTGTGAGGGACAGGAGCACACCCTCGAGGACGGCAGCGGCGAGTACGGCGCCCCGGCCGACCGCGGTGCCGGCGACCAGCTCGGCGCGGCCGTTCTCCTCGTCACCGCGCGTGTGACGGCGGACGATGACCACGAGCAGCAGGGCCACGAAGACGGCGTACAGCACGGTCATCTTGGTCATCGCGAGCTCGCCGAGGCTGCTCTCGTCGAGGATCGGCCCGTAGAGCGCGACGACCGCAGGGCTCGCGTTGATGGCCCGCGCCGCGGCCACCTGGTCGGCGACGGTCGGGTAGAGACTCTCGGTGGCCGCGGCCGAAGCGAACGCGACGACCGTCAGCAGGGCGATCCAGACGCTCGCCAGCAGGCGGTCGCGCCGCAGCGCGGCTCGGGTGAGCAACGCGGTGCCGGCGTACATGCTCATCGGGCCGCTGCCTCCGCGGGACGGTAGGCGTCGAGGAACAGCTCCTCCAGAGTGGGTGGGGCGCTGGTCAGCGACCGGACGCCGGCAGCGGTCAGGGCGGCGAGCACGGCTCCGATGGCCTCGGGCTCGACCGAGCACGACACGCTCGTCCCGTCGACGCGTACGTCGGTCACGCCCGGCAGGCCGGTGAGGTCGGGCACCGGACCCGCGACCTCGGCCACCACCTTGGTCCGTCGCAGGTGCCGCAGCTCGGCCAGGGTGCCGGTCTCGACGCTGCGGCCCTGGCGGATGATCGTAACCCGGTCGGCGAGCCGCTCGACCTCGCTGAGGATGTGGCTCGACAGCAGCACGGTGGTGCCGTCCGCGACCCGCTCGGACAGGCAGTCGGCGAAGACCTCCTCCATCAGCGGGTCCAGCCCCGAGGTCGGTTCGTCGAGGACGAGCAGGTCGACGTCGGCGGCGAACGCAGCGACGAGCGCCACCTTCTGCCGGTTGCCCTTGGAGTAGGCCCGGCCGCGCTTGGTGGGGTCGAGGTCGAAGCGTGTGAGCAGCTCCTCGCGCCGGGTCGAGCGCGGGTCGACGCCGCGCATCCTCAGCAGCATGTCGATGATCTCGCCACCGGAGAGGTTGGGCCACAGCGTGACGTCGCCGGGCACGTAGGCGAGCCGCCGGTGGATGGGCACGGTGTCGTGCCAGGGGTCGAGACCGAACACGGTGATCGTGCCGGAGTCGGTGCGCAGCAGGCCGAGCAACGAGCGGATCGTGGTGGACTTGCCGGACCCGTTGGGGCCGAGGAAGCCGTGCACCTCCCCCGCCGCGACGGTGAGGTCGAGGCCATCGAGGGCCCGCGTGCCGCCGAAGGTCTTGACGAGGTCTTGGATGACGAGGACGGGATCTGGCACCCCTCTACCATACACATCTTTCAGTTCCTTCTGAATGTTGTTATGCTCACAACATGTCGACCGAGGCCGCAGCCGTCGCCGCTCGTTTCGTGGAGCGGATGGGTGGCGCCCTGACCGAGGCCGGCCTCCCCCGTCTCCCCTCCCGGGTCTTCGCCGCCCTCGTGGTCGACGACGACGGGCGGATGACGGCCGCCGAACTGGCGACGACGCTGGCGGTCAGCCCCGCGGCCATCTCCGGCGCCGTCAACTTCCTGTCCCAGATCAGCTTCTTGCACCGTGAGCGCGAGCCGGGCTCGCGGCGCGACGTCTACGTCGTCGACGACGACGCCTGGCTGCAGGCGATGATGCGCAAGGACCAGACCTACGCACCGATGCTGACAGCGCTCGGCACCGCGCTGCGCGGCCTGGCCGACGATGCCCCGGCGCGACATCGGCTGTGGTTGATGCAGGAGTTCCTGTCCTTCGTGGACGAGGAGATGGACGGGCTGGCCGAGCGGTGGCTCGCCCGGCGGGCCGAGCTCGAGGACGGCGTACGCCGCTAGGCCGCCGACGCGGGCTGAGCGCGGACGGCCGCGGGACGCTCGCTACGGTCGGGGGATGGATACGCCCTTGCAGGAAAGCACCACACGGGAGCTGCGACGCACAGCTCGCAAGCACCAGCGTGAGGGCCGGGTGCCCGGGCTGGTCGCTGCCGTGTGCCGCGGCGGCGAGGTGCTCTGGTCGGACCGCATCGGCGTGGCCGACGTCGCCGACGCTCGGCCCCCTGGGGTGGACGACCAGTTCCTGGTCGCCTCCAACACCAAGACCTTCACGGCCGTCCTCGTCATGCAGCTGCGCGACGAGGGGCGGCTCGCCCTCGACGACCTGTTGGGCGACCACCTCCCGGGAGTGGCCCATCCCGTGACCATCCGCCAGGCGCTGGCTCACGTCTCCGGGATGCAGCGCGAGCCGATGGGTGACATCTGGGACACCATGGTCCCGCCCGACGGCGAGCAGCTGCGCGTGGGATTCAGCGAGGCCGAGCGGGTCGGCCGGCCGCACGACCACTGGCACTACTCCAACCTTTCCTACGCGATGCTCGGCCAGGTCGTCGAGTCGGTCGACGGCCGGCCCTGGGCGGATGCGCTGCGCGAGCGGCTGCTGGTCCCCCTCGGCCTGACCCGCACGACCATCGGCTTCGACGGCGGGCCGCACGCGACGGGCTACTACGTGCCGCCGTTCCACGACGTGCCGCGTCCCGAGCCGATGCTGGACTTCAGGGCGATGAACCCCGTCGGAGGGCTGGCCAGCACCGCGACCGACCTGGCCAAGTGGTCGGCCTTCGTTGCCGACCCCGACCCCGCGGTGCTCTCGCCGGACACGATCGAGGAGATGTGCCAGCCCCAGGCGCTCACCGACCCCACCCGGTGGACAGCGGCCATGGGCCTGGGGTTCTTCCTGGTCCGCACGGCCACCGGACGCACGTACGTCGGCCACGACGGCGGCAACCCCGGCCACATCACGTCGGTGTTCACCCACCGCGAGAGCGGCACCGGCGGCATCGCTCTGATGAACAGCACCTCGGCCCCCGACCCGGCCACCATCGCCATCGGCCTGGCCGACCACGTGGTCGAGCACGACCCGGTCGAGGAAGAGCCGTGGCGGCCGGCGACCAGCGTGCCCGACGAGATCGTCGGGCTGCTCGGGCGGTGGTGGACCGAGGGTCGGCCGATGACGATCACGCTGCCCGGCGGACGGCTCGAAGCGCGGATGGACGGTCTGCCGGCCGACCGGGCGCCGTCGGTGTTCGAGCAGATCGGCCCCGACCTGTTCCGCACCGTGTCCGGCCGCGAGCGCGGAGAGCTGCTGCGCGTCACCCGCGGACCCGACGGCTCGGTGTCGCGGCTGCACTGGGCGACGTACGTCTGCACGCGGGAGCCGCTGGCGTTCGGTCAGCACCACGAAGGGTGACGCTCAGGCGTTGACGACCTCGATCCGCACGCTGGCTGCGTCGCGGATCGCCTGGTCGAGGACGGCCCGGCGCGGGTCCGGCACCGGGAGCCAGGGCTCGATGACCTTGAGCCTGGCCAGGCGCGGGTCGGCGAGCACCTCGTCGACGGCCGGATGGTCGCCTCCGGTGACGAGCCGTCCGGGCCCCAGGATCCGAGCCGCGTGGTCGGCCGCCGCCTCGTAGGCCTGCCGCGCCTGGTTGTCGCGGCGCCGCGCGAAGCGCTGCTGGCTCTGCCCGCCTGCCTTGGTGCGGCCCTGCACGTGTCGCTGGCCGATCTTGTGCTCGACCATCCCCTCCCCCGCCATCCGGGCCACCGCGAAGCCGCCCTTGCGCACCAGCAGCACGCCCCACGTCGCAGGCGGTCGCACGGCCCCGGCGAAGTCGGCGCCCGTCGCCGCTCCGTCGTACGCCGCGTCGAACGGCAGCCGGGCCGCGAACGTCGAGCCGTCGGCCGCGCTTCCCACGAGCGCCCCCTCGACAGTCGCGAGCGCGGTCTCGCCGTGGCGCTCGGCGAAGTTGGCCACCCATCGCACCACCCGCTCGGCAGGGATCAGCACGACGGTCACGGGGTCAGTTCTACCGGTTCCCGAGCGGGAACCACCGACTCGCGGGTGGCGTCCGACCCCCATGGGATCTCGTCTCGCGCTCCTGGTCGTTGCTGGCGCGCTGCTGGCGACCGGGTGCGGCAGCGACCAGAGTGCCGTCGGCCGCGAGACCGGCTTCCAGCCCGGTGACGTCACGCCGGTCGTCCTCCAGGTCGCCGACGGTCCCGTCGAGCTGGCGCCCTGGACCTACTGCCTCGGCAACGGCTGCGCGGACGGCAGGCCACCGAAAGACCTCCATGCCGTGGGAAGCCCGGCCGAGGTCCCGTTCACGTTCGCCCGCGACGGCTGGACCTTCGACGCGACCTTCAGGCAGCGCAACTCCGACTGCCCGCGGATGATCACCGTGCCCGTCGAGAAGACGGCCGCCCGGGAGTTCCGGATCCGGCCCGCCGGCCTGGCCGGCGACTGGGACGTCGACGTGTTCGGTCGCGGGGATGGCGGCGACGTCGTCACCACCTTCCGCTGGACGACTCCCGTCGACGGCCAGATGTCGCCACCGGCGTCGGGATCGGCCGCCGTGCTGGCCGACCACGACGGCGAGCTGGACAGCTACGGCGTCGAGCTCGGCGTGGACAACCTCGCCTCCCGTCCCGGCCGCGCGACGGCAGCAATCACGGTCAGCGGCTCGGATGGCCAGACGACCATCGAGCCGCGCTGGGTGTCCGAGTGCTACTCCCAGGGTGACCTGTGGTTCAAGGCTGCTCGATCGCGAGGACTGGCCGCCACCGAGATCGGCGAAGGTCCGTTCACCTACACGGTCACGCTGACCCTGGACGGCACGACCTACACGGGAGTCGGCGAGTGGCCGACGGCGGAGTCGCCCGGTACGGCACCCCACGTCCCGCTCACCTGGACGCCCGCCCTCCCGTCGTACGTAGGTTGAACGGGGAGACTTCCGGCGCCCGGTGCCGGAATCTTTCCCGGCTCGTCCAGTGCCAGAATCGGCACCATGTCCCACGACGAAGGTCCCCGCCCGGTCGAGACCTGGCTCACCGACATGGACGGCGTGCTGGTCCACGAGGACGTGCCGATCGAGGGGGCCACGGAGTTCATCGAGGCGCTGAAGGCTTCGGGCCTGCGCTTCCTGGTGCTGACGAACAACTCGATCTTCACCCCGCGCGACCTGCGGGCCCGGTTGCTGGCCAGCGGCATCGACGTGCCGGAGGAGGCCATCTGGACCTCGGCGCTGGCCACCGCTCAGTTCCTCGCCGACCAGCGGCCGCACGGCACGGCGTACGTCGTGGGCGAGGCCGGCCTGACCAACGCGCTGCACGAGATCGGCTACGTGATGACCGACCGCGACCCCGACTACGTCATCCTCGGCGAGACGCGCACCTACTCGTTCGAGTCGATCACCCGCGCCATCCGGCTCATCGACGCCGGGGCGCGGTTCATCGCGACCAACCCGGACCCGAGCGGGCCGAGCCACCAGGGCAAGCTGCCGGCGACCGGCTCGGTCGCGGCGCTGATCCGCACGGCGACGGGTCGTGCACCCTATTTCATCGGCAAGCCCAACCCGCTGATGATGCGGAGCGCCCTCAACCGCCTCGAGGCGCATTCCGAGACCACCGTGATGGTGGGCGACCGGATGGAGACCGACATCATCAGCGGGCTCGAGGCCGGCTTGCGCACCGTGCTGGTCACGACGGGGTCGACGCACCCCGACGACATCGCCGGTTTCCCCTACCGACCGACCCGGGTCGTCAACTCCATCGCCGACCTGGTCATCGACGTGCGACCGGTCAACCCCGATTCGTCAGCGGTCTAGCGTGACTTCTCCCCGCTCAGACGCGCAGACGAATCGGTGTGACGGTCACACTCAGACGTTGAAGCCCAGCGCCCGCAGCTGCTCGCGGCCGTCGTCGGTGATCTTGTCGGGACCCCACGGGGGCATCCAGACCCAGTTGATCAGCACGTCGTTGACCAGGCCCTCGAGAGCCTGGTTGGTCTGGTCCTGGATCACGTCGGTCAGCGGGCAGGCCGCCGAGGTGAGGGTCATGTCGATGACGGCGTTGGTGTCGTCGTCGAGGTGCACGCCGTAGACCAGCCCCAGGTCGACGACGTTGATGCCGAGCTCGGGGTCGACGACGTCCTTGAGCGCCTCGGTCACGTCGTCGATGGTGGTCGTGCCGCCGCCCCCTGAAGCCGATGCCTCGGGCACCTCGGGCAGGTCTGAATGGTCAGGGTGGCCGGTGGTGGTGGTCTCAGACATGGTTCTCTCCTTGGGGTGCGGTGGCCTGGGCGGTCGCGTCCTTCCAGGCCATCCACGACAGCAGGGCGCACTTCACGCGGGCGGGGAACTTCGCGACGCCGGCGAAGGCGATGCCGTCCTCCAGCACCTCCTCGTCGGGCTCCACCTGGCCCTTGCCCTGCATCAGGGCGAGGAACTCCTCGTGGATGGCCATCGCCTCGTCGACCGGTTTGCCGATCACCAGATCGGTCATCACGGAGGCGGAGGCCTGCGAGATGGAGCAGCCGAGGGCGTCGTACGACACGTCCTGCACGACTCCGTCGTCCAGGTGCACGCGAAGCGTCACCTCGTCACCGCAGGTCGGGTTGACGTGGTGAACCTCGGCCTCGAAGGGGTCGCGAAGTCCCTTGTGGTGCGGGTTCTTGTAGTGGTCCAGGATGATCTCCTGGTAGAGCGCGTCGAGCTCGGTAGTCATGACGATGTCCCCAACCGGAAGTAGGACCGGGTGTATTCCAGTCCCTCGATGAAGGCATCGATCTCGGCCGGGGTCGTGTAGAGGTAGGACGACATCCGCGACGAGGCCTGCACGCCGAACCGCGCGTGGGCCGGCTTGGCGCAGTGGTGGCCCGCCCGGATCGCGATGCCGCGAGAGTCGAGCACCTGGGCAACGTCGTGCGGGTGCACACCCTCGAGCTCGAAGGAGATCGCCCCACCGCGCAGGGCTGCATCGGTCGGGCCGAGCACCGTCACGCCGGGCACGGTGGCCAGACCCTCCAGCGCGTAGGCAGTGATGGCCTGTTCGTGTGAATGCACGGCGTCCATCCCGATGTGGGACAGGTAGTCGACCGCCGCGCCGAGGCCTACGGCCTCGACGATCGGTGGGGTGCCGGCCTCGAACTTGTGCGGCGCCTTGGCGTACGTCGAGCGCGCCATCGTGACCGTCTCGATCATCTCGCCGCCGCCGAGGAACGGCGGCAGCCGGTCGAGCACCTCGCTGGTGCCCCAGAGCACTCCGATGCCGGTCGGGCCGACCACCTTGTGGCCGGTGAAGGCCAGCAGGTCGGCGCCGCTGGCGACCACGTCGACCGGCAGCTGCGGAGCTGCCTGCGAGGCGTCCACGACCACCAGCGCGCCGACCTGGTGGGCGCGTCGGGCGATCTGGGCGACCGGGTTGACGGTGCCGAGCATGTTGGAGACCCACGTCAGCGCGACGACCTTGGTGCGCTCGGTGATCAGGTCGTCGATGTTGGAGAGGTCGAGGTGACCGTCGTCGGTGAGCCCGAACCAGCGCAGCGTCGCTCCGGTGCGCTCGGTGAGCAGCTGCCAGGGGACGATGTTGGAGTGGTGCTCCATCTCGGTGATCACGACCTCGTCACCGGGCCCCACCCGGAGGTCGCCCTCGGCCCAGGCGAGAGTGTTGGCCACCAGGTTGAGCGCCTCGGTGGCGTTCTTGGTGAAGATGACTCCCTCGCGCGCGGGCGCGTTGATGAACGCCGCCACCTTGTCGCGCGCGCCCTCGAACGCCTCGGTGGACTCCGCGCCCAGGGTGTGCATCGCCCGGGCGATGTTGGCGTTGTGGCGCTCGAGGTGGTCGACCATCGTGTCGATGACCACCTGCGGCTTCTGGCTGGTGTTGGCCGAGTCGAGGTAGACCAGTGGCTGCCCGTCACTGACCGTCCGCGAAAGGATCGGGAAGTCCTTGCGGATGACGTCGAGGTCGGGAAGCAGGCCGGGAAGCATGGTCAGACCGCCGCCGCCCGGACGTACTTGTCGTAGCCGTTGGCCTCGAGCTCGTCGGCCAGCTCGGGACCGCCCTGGTCGGCGATCCGGCCGTCGACGAAGACGTGCACGAAGTCGGGGGTGATGTAGCGCAGCACCCGCGTGTAGTGGGTGATCAGCAGGACCCCCTTGCCCTCCTTGGCGCGGAACCGGTTGACGCCCTCGGCGACGATCTTCAGCGCGTCGATGTCGAGGCCCGAGTCGGTCTCGTCGAGGATTGCCATGCCGGGGTCGAGCAGCTCCATCTGGGCGATCTCGTGACGCTTCTTCTCACCACCGGAGAAGCCCTCGTTGACCGAGCGCTGGCCGAAGGTGGGGTCGAGGTTGAGCTTCTCGAGGGTCGCGTTGACGTCCTTGACCCAGGTGCGCAGCTTGGGCGCCTCGCCGTCGATGGCGGTCTTGGCGGTGCGCAGGAAGTTGGACACCGAGACGCCGGGCACCTCGACGGGGTACTGCATCGCCAGGAAGAGCCCGGCGCGGGCCCGCTCGTCGACGGTCATCGCCAGCACGTCGGCGCCGTCGAGGGTGACCGTGCCGCCGGTGATCGTGTACTTCGGGTGGCCGGCGACCGAGTAGGCCAGCGTCGACTTGCCCGATCCGTTGGGGCCCATGATCGCGTGGGTCTCGCCGTCGCGGACGGTCAGCGTGACGCCCTTGAGGATCTCCTTGGGGCCGTCCTCGGTCTCGACCGTGACTCGCAGGTCCTTGATCTCCAGGGTGCTCATGTGGGGGTGACTCCGTTCAGGGTGGTGGTGACGTCGACGTAGACGCCGTCGGCGCGCACCTCGATCGGGAAGGTGGCGACCGGCTCGGTGGCCGGCAGGCCGGTCGGCTTGCCGGTGCGCAGGTCGAAGCGCGAGCCGTGCAGCCAGCACTCGATGGTGCAGTCCTCGACGTCGCCCTCGCTGAGCGCGACGGCGGCGTGGGAGCAGGTGTCCTCGACCGCGAAGAACTCCTCGCCCTGGCGGGCGACCGCGACCTCTTGGTCGTCGACCGTCACGCCGAGCGGCTCGTCCTCGCGGACCTCGTCGGGGGAACAGACGCGCTGGAAGCTCATCGCCGGACTGCGTCCCGCGGAGCGTGAGCCGGAGGGCGAAGCGGGAGTGATCGACTTCGTGGGGTGCGAGCGTTCTTGGACAGCTCGGCCTCGACCGTCGCAGCAAGTTGCTCTTCGAGCTCTGGCACCGCGATCCGGCGGATCAGGTCGTTGAAGAAGCCGTGCACGACGAGTCGGCGCGCCTCCCTCTCGGAGATGCCGCGCGAGCGCAGGTAGAACAGCTGCTCGTCGTCGAAGCGACCCGTGGCGGACGCGTGGCCGGCGCCGGCGATCTCGCCGGTCTCGATCTCGAGGTTGGGCACCGAGTCGGCCTGGCAGCCGTCGGTCAGCACCAGGTTGCGGTTCTCCTCGTAGGTGTCGATGCCCTCGGCCTCCTTGCGGATCAGCACGTTGCCGATCCACACGGTGTGCGCACCCTGCCCCTGCAGGGCGCCCTTGTAGGTCACGCGGCTGCGGGTCTTGGGCGCGTTGTGGTCGACGAAGAGGCGGTGCTCGATGTGCTGGCCGGCGTCGGCGAAGTAGAGGCCGAGCATCTCGACGTCGCCACCGGGGCCGGCGTACGTCGCGGTGACGTCGTGACGGACCACGCTGCCGCCGAAGGTCACGGCGACGTGCTTGAGCGAGGCGTCGCGGCCGACCACCGCGCGCTGGGTGCTGTGGTGCACGGCGTCGTCGGCCCAGTCCTGGAGGGTGACGTAGGTGAGCCGGGCTCCGTCGGCGAGCACGATCTCGACGTTGTCGGCGAAGGTCGCCGAGCCCTGGAACCGCACCACCACGGTGGCAGTGGCGTGGGAGCCGACCTTGACCAGCAGCTGGCGCGCGATCGCGTCGGCACCACCGTTGCCGGTGATGGTGATGAACACGGGCTCGGCCACCTCGGCGTCGGCCGGCACGTCGACGGTGAAGACCCGCGGCGCGGCGGCCCAGGCGCGGGCACTGACGCGGTCGGTCGGCACGAAGCCGCTCAGACCGCGCTCCGATTCGGGCGTGTCGACGGGCTCGGCGCGCACGCCTTCGGGCGTCTCGATCTTGAACTGGTAGTCCTCACCGGTGAGCGCCGCCTCGTCGTGCAGGCCGCGAAGGCGCTTGAGCGGGGTGAACCGCCAGACCTCCTCACGCCCGGTGGGGACCGGGTGGTCGGCCACGTCGAAGGAGCCCACCGGGTGCAGGTGGGAGGAGACTTCCAGGCCCATCAGCCGACCGCGCCTTCCATCTGCAGCTCGATGAGGCGGTTCAGCTCCAACGCGTACTCCATCGGGAGCTCCTTGGCGATGGGCTCGACGAAGCCGCGCACGATCATGGCCATCGCCTCGTCCTCGGCCATGCCCCGTGACATCAGGTAGAACAGCTGGTCCTCGGAGACCTTCGAGACCGAGGCCTCGTGACCCATGGACACGTCGTCCTCGCGGATGTCGACGTAGGGGTAGGTGTCGGAGCGGCTGATCTGGTCGACGAGCAGCGCGTCGCACAGCACGTTGGACTTGGAGCCGTAGGCGCCCTCGTTGATCTGGATCAGCCCGCGGTACGACGTCCGCCCACCGCCGCGCGCCACCGACTTGCTCAAGATGGAGCTGGACGTGTGGGGGGCGGCGTGCACCATCTTGGCGCCGGCGTCCTGGTGCTGGCCCTCGCCGGCGAACGCGATCGACAGCGTCTCGCCCTTGGCGTGCTCGCCCATCAGGTAGATGGCGGGGTACTTCATCGTCACCTTGGAGCCGATGTTGCCGTCGACCCACTCCATCGTCGCGCCGGCCTCGCAGACGGCGCGCTTGGTCACCAGGTTGTAGACGTTGTTGGACCAGTTCTGGATGGTCGTGTAGCGGCAGCGGCCGCCCTTCTTGACGATGATCTCCACGACCGCCGAGTGCAGCGAGTCGCTGGAGTAGATCGGCGCCGTGCAGCCCTCGACGTAGTGCACGTAGGCGCCCTCGTCGACGATGATCAGGGTCCGCTCGAACTGCCCCATGTTCTCGGTGTTGATCCGGAAGTAGGCCTGCAGCGGGATGTCGACGCTGACGCCCTTCGGCACGTAGATGAACGAGCCACCCGACCACACCGAAGTGTTGAGCGCGGCGAACTTGTTGTCGCCGACGGGGATGATCGTGCCGAAGTACTCCTTCATCAGGTCTTCGTGCTGCTTCAGCGCGGTGTCGGTGTCGACGAAGATGACGCCCTGCTCCTCGAGGTCCTCGCGGATCGAGTGGTAGACGACCTCGGACTCGTACTGGGCCGCGACGCCGGCGACCAGACGCTGCTTCTCGGCCTCGGGGATGCCGAGCCGGTCGTAGGTGTTCTTGATGTCCTCGGGCAGGTCCTCCCACGAGGCGGCCTGCTTCTCGCTCGAGCGGACGAAGTACTTGATGTTCTCGAAGTCGATGCCGTCGAGCTCCGCGCCCCACGTGGGCATGGGCTTGCGGCGGAAGAGCTTGAGACCCTTCAGACGCAGGTCGAGCATCCACTGCGGCTCGGACTTCTTGCTCGAGATGTCGCGGACGATGTCTTCGCTGAGCCCGCGCTGGGCATCCGCGCCGGCGACGTCGCTGTCGGACCAGCCGAACTGGTAGCGGCCGATGCCCTTGATCTCGGGGTTGAGGTCTTCGATCGAGGTCACTGAGCGACCTTCTCTCTGGTGGGGGTCGATGGGATGCAGGTGGTGCAGACGCCGTCGCCGTGGGCGATGGTGGCCAGCCGCTGAACGTGCCGGCCGAGGACCCGGCTGATCGCCGCGGTCTCGGCCTCGCACAGCTGGGGAAACTCGTGAGCCACGTGGGAGACCGGGCAGTGCTGCTGGCACAGCTGCTCCCCCGCCCTTTCGCCAACAACGGGCAACGTGCGCACCGAGGCTGCGTAGCCCGCATCGGTGAACACCGTCGCCAGCGCCTCGGCCGGGGTCAGTTCGGGGTGGTCGACCACCGCGGCGGCGAAGCCCTTCTCGATGAAGGACATCCGCCTGTCGGCGAAGGCTCGGACGGCGTCCTCGCCGGCCGTCTCGGACAAGAACCGCAGCGCCTCGAGTGCCAGGTCGTCGTACTGCTGGTCGAAGTGGTCGCGGCCGATGTCGGTCAGCGCGAACACCTTGGCCGGGCGGCCGCGACCGCGCGTGGCCGGCGTCCGCGCCGCGCGCGCTTCGACGGTTCCGTCGGCCATCAGGTGGTCGAGGTGACGGCGTACGGCGGCGGGCGTCAGGTCGAGCCGACCCGCCAGGGCCGCCGCGGTCGACGGCCCGTCAACGAGGATCGACCGGACCACGCGCTCACGCGTCGGCTGGTCACTCTCGAATTCCACAACACCAGTGTGCCGTTAATGGTTGGCCCTCTTCAAGTAAGGCAGGCCTTACCCGCACTGGCGACCAACCGCTTTGCCTTCGCAGGTATCTGGCGGTAGCCGCCGCCTTCCTGTCCACCGATCCCCCGCGTCAATCGGCACGTCAATCGAAACTCAGGAGCTTTCATGAAGCTGTTCACAAGCGGGAGATACGCCGCAGTCGCCTCGACCCTGGCCTTGGTCGTCGCCGTCGGCGGGACGTCGTACGCCGCCGTCAAGATCACCGGCGCCAGCATCCAGAACAACACCGTGAGCACCAAGGACATCAAGGACAAGACGCTCAAGGTCAAGGACTTCTCGCCCGGCGCGAAGTCGACACTCAAGGGCGCCGCGGGTGCCACCGGCCCGGCCGGCCCCGCGGGTGCGACCGGCGCGACCGGCCAGCCGGGTGCGAACGGCGCCCAGGGCCCGATCGGCCCCTCGAACGTGTACTCCGTCTGGAACGACAACGCGACCGTCCTCGGGGCCGCCAAGACGGTGTTGTCGCAGACGCTGCAGCCCGGCGCCTACTGGGTCTCCTCGAAGGTGTGGGCCTATTCCACCAGCACGGTCACGCCGTACATGTCCTGCGCGCTGACGACCACGCCGGTCCTTGCCACGGACCAGACGGGTGTGGACATTGCACCCACCTTCTCCGGCACGTGGGGCAACGTCAGCAACCAGATCGTCTTCACGGCGGCGGCTCCCGTCACGGTGAAGCTCAACTGCAGCGGCGTCAACGCGAACGCCGTGTGGAAGAAGATGACCGCCATCAAGGTCGGTTCGGTCACCAACACCGCCGGGCCCAACGTCGCCAAGCCGGCCCAGGAGCCCGCGGCCCGCTGAACGGCAGACAAGCACCGGCGAAGGGGCTGCCCCACGGCAGCCCCTTCGTCACGCTCAGACGTCGGTGCGGCGGCGGAACGCCCGCAACGAAAGCGGCGCCATCACCGCGGTGATCAGGATCGTCCACATCAGCGTCGCGATGATCGGGTTCTGCAACGGCCACGCCGCGTCGGCGGGCGCGACGGGTCCGTTGCCCCACAACACCCGGACGGCTTGGACCAGCGCGGAGATCGGGTTCCACTCGGCGATCGTGCGCAAGACCGGCGGCATGTTCTCGGTGGGCGCGAACGTGTTGGCCAGGAAGGTCAGCGGGAAGATCGCGGTGAACATCACGCCTTGGACGGCCTCGACCGAGCGCAAGGCGGAGCCGACCAGGATGCCGACCCAGATCATCGCGAACCCCCACAGCAGCAGCAGGCCGTAGCCGAGCAGCGCATCGAAGAGGTTGGTCGCGGATCCGCCAGCCGATGACCAGGCCGGTGAGCGACATCACCACGATGCCGATGCTGGAGTGGATCAGGCTGGAGAGGCTGCGGCCGACGAGGACGGCGCTGACGTGGATCGGGAGGGAACGCATCCGGTCGACGATGCCCTTGTCGATGTCGTTGGTCAGCCCGATCGCCACGATGAACGACGCGAAAGCGATGGTCTGGCCCATGATCCCGGCCATCAGCCACTCGTTGTAGCCGTTGGGTGCACCCGCAACCGTGATCGAGCCGCCGAAGACGAACGCGAAGAGAAGCACGAACATCACCGGCTGGATGGTGACGTCCATCAGCATCTCGGGCATCCGCTTGATGTGGATCAGGTTGCGTCGCGTGATCGCCAGTGACTGGCTCAGCAGGCCGGTCTCACGGATCTGGGGCCGCTCCAGACGGGTCAGGGTCATGCCGGCACCTCTCTCGTCGGACTCGGAGACTTCCTCGGCACGATGGCCGGTCAGCCGCAAGAAGACGTCGTCGAGGCTGGGCCGCTTGAGGCCGAGGTCGTCGAGATCGATGTCGGTGCGGTCGAAGGCGGCGGCGATCCGCGTCATGTCGGCCAGTCCGCTCGCGGGGGCGCTGAGCTGGCGGGCCCCCTCGTCGACGTGGATCTCGGAGACCAGCGACGCGAGCAGCTCCTTGGCGCGCGGCAGGTCGGCGCCGTTGGACACCGTCACCACAACGCCGCCGCCCCGACTCGTCCTTGAGCTGGAGGGGGGTGCCCTGCGGCGATGATGTGGCCCTTGTCGATGACCACGATCTGGTCGGCGAGCTGGTCGGCCTCTTCGAGGTACTGCGTGGTCAGCACCAGCGTCGTGCCGTCGCGGACCAGCTCACGCAACACGTCCCACAGCTCGACCCGGCTGCGCGGGTCGAGCCCGGTGGTCGGCTCGTCGAGGAACAGCACCGGCGGGGTGGCCACCAGGCTGACCGCCAGGTCGAGCCGTCGGCGCATGCCCCCGGAATAGGTCTTCACCACGCGTTGGGCGGCGTCGGTCAGCGAGAACCGCTCCAGCAGGTCGTCGCCGACGCGCCGGGCCGTGCTGGCATCGAGGCCATAGAGGGCACTGATGAGCGCGAGATTCTCCCGCCCGGTCAGCAGCTCGTCGACGGTGGCGGTCTGGCCCGTCAGCCCCATCGAGCGCCGGACGGCGGCGGGCTCCTGGAGCACGTCGTGGCCGGCGACCCGGGCGGTGCCACTCGTCGGCCGACTCAGCGTGGTCATCATCCGCACCGTCGTGGTCTTGCCGGCACCGTTGGGGCCCAACAGTCCCAGCACGGTGCCCTCGGGCACCTCGAAACTCACGTCGTCGACCGCCACGGTGTCGTCGAAGTGCTTGACCAGGTTGATGGCCTCGACGGCCGGTCCCTCATTCACGTTGCCCACAGTAGAGGGGACCACCCACAGCCTCCGGACTCATCGGTGACCGCCCGACGAGCTCACTACCCGGCCGTCACTAGGGTGGATGCCATGCCGGGATCGCTGCTGGGGACAGAGGTACGCCGCGTCGAGGACCGTGAGCTGCTCGTCGGCGAAGGGACGTTCGTCGACAACATGCGGGTCGACGGCGTGGCGCACGCGGTGTTCGTCCGCAGCCCATTCGCCCATGCCCGCATCGCGGGCGTCGACGCCGCGGAGGCCGCGAAGGCCCCCGGAGTGCTCGCCGTCTACACCTCGGCCGACCTGGGGACCCGCGCCCTGCCGTCGTTCGCCAACGTCAACGACAAGTGCCCGCGCGCGGCCCTGGCCGTCGACAAGGTGCGCTATGTCGGCGACCCGGTCGCGCTCGTGGTGGCCGAGACCCGCGCCCTGGCCGTGGACGCGGCCGAGCTCGTCGACGTCGACTACGACGAGCTGCCAGTCGTGATCGACCTGGACGCCGCCGTGGCCGACGACGCCCCGCTGCAGTTCGAGGCCCTCGGCTCCAACGTGGCCGCCCGGCGTCGCGACAAGGACCGCTCCGACCCGTTCGAGGGTGCCGACCACGTCGTCCGGGTGCGGATGGTCAACCAGCGGATCGCCACGGCCCCGATCGAGGGCAACGCGGTCCTGGTCGACCCGACCGGCGACGGGCTGACCGCCTGGGTCTCGACCCAGCATCCCCACCTGGCCCGCGACCTGCTCGCCGAGATCCTCGAGCTCGCCGAAGGACGAGGTCCGCGTCGTCGCGCCCCACGTCGGGGGCGCCTTCGGCGGCAAGGCCGGCATCGGGCCCGACCACGGCGCCGTGGCCCTGGCCGCCCAGGCGCTCGCAGCGCCCCGTGAAGTGGACCGAGACCCGCAGCGAGGCGATGCTCTCGATGCAGGGCCGGGGCCAGGTGCAGTACGCCGAGCTGGGGCTGACCTCCGAGGGCAAGATCGTCGGGATGCGACTGCGGGTGCTCGGCGAGTGCGGCGCCTACGCCGGCTTCGGCGGGGCGCTGGCTGTCGGGCCGACGTACCTGATGTCCCAGGGCATCTACGTCATCCCCGAGCTGCGCTTCGACGCGCTCGGGGTGATGACCAACACCGCGCCGGTCGGGGCCTTCCGCGGCGCGGGCCGCCCCGAGGCCGCCGCCTGCATCGAGCGGCTCATGGACGTCGCCGCCGACGAGCTGGGCATCGCTCCGGAGGAGATCCGGCGGCGCAACCTGATCCAGCCCGACGCCTTCCCCTTCAAGACGCACTCGGGGGTCACCTACGACACCGGCGACTACGACCTGCCGCTGCGAGAGGCGCTCCGCGTCGCCGACATCGACGAGCGCGGGCCGAGCAGCAGCGACGGCGCGACGCAGGCGAGACGCAGGCTGCTGGGCATCGGCATCTCGGTCTATGTCGAGATCACCGGCTTCGGGGGCTCGGAGTTCGGCTCCGTCCAGGTGCACGAGGACGGCTCCGCCACGGTGATGTCCGGCACCTCGTCCCACGGCCAGGGCCACGCGACCAGCGTTCTCGATGATCGTCGCCGACCGCCTCGGCATCCCGCTCGACAAGATCACGCTATCGGCAGTCCGACACCGCGCTGGTCCGCACCGGCGGCGGCACGGGCGGCTCGCGGTCGCTGCAGCTCGGCGGCAACGCCGTCAGCAAGGCCGCCGACGAGCTGCGCGAGAAGGCCCTCGAGCTGGCCGCCAAGATGTTCGAGGCCGCACCCGCCGACGTCGACCTCGACGACGGACCGGCGGTTCTCGGGTCGCCGGCGTGCCCGGCAGCTCGGTCGGCTGGACCGAGCTGGCGGCGTACGCGCACGAGCACGAGGGCGGCCTGCGGCGTCGACACCGACTTCACGCAGGAGGGCGCCACCTTCCCGTTCGGCGCCCACGTCGCGATCGTCGAGGTCGACACCGACACCGGCCGGGTGACGCCCGTGCGGCACGTCGCCGTCGACGACTGCGGTCGGATCCTCAACCCGCTGATCGTCGCCGGCCAGCAGCACGGCGGTGCGGTGCAGGGCATCTCGCAGGCCCTCTGGGAGGAGTTCGTGTACGACGACCAGGGACGCCGCTGACCGCCACCTTCGTCGACTACGCCATGCCGACCGCCGCCGACACCATCACGCTCGAGACGAGCAACACCGAGACGCCCACGCCGCATGAACCCCATGGGCGCCAAGGGAATCGGCGAGTCGGCGACCATCGGCTCGACGCCCGCGGTGCAGAACGCCGTGGTCGACGCACTCAGCCACCTCGGCGTCAGGCACATCGACCTGCCCTGCACGCCGGAGCGGGTCTGGCTCGCCATCAACGCCGTCGTCGACGGTCGCAGCCCGGACCTGTGGCGGGAGCCGCCCGCAGCGTTCGACGCCGAGCCCGACAGCGACGACGAGCCCGACGTGATCGAGGCCTGACCAGCCTGATCTGGGGTCGGTGAGCACTTGCGGCGCAGCGCTTGCGGGAGTGCAATCCTCGAGTGAGCCTGGTGGTCATCGGCGCCGGCCAGGCGGGGCTCGCGGTGAGCCGCGGACTGCGTCAGGCCGGGCTGGAGCACGTCGTCCTCGAGGCGCGCCGAGGTGGCGGCGGCCTGGCGTCGCCGCTGGGACAGCTTCACGCTGGTCACGCCGAACTGGACGCTGGACCTGCCCGGGCATCCGTACGCCGGGGACGACCCCGAGGGCCATGTGTCCCGCGACGAGATCGTCGCGTATCTCGAGACCTTCGCGCAGGACGCCGGCCCGGTGCGCACCGGCGTCCATGTGCACCGACTGTCCCGGGCAGGCGACGCAGGCTTCCACCTCGACACCAGCGACGGGCCGATGGCGGCGGACACGGTGGTGGTCTGCACCGGCGCCTACCAGCGGCCGCACCGGCCGGTGCCGGCCGAGGCGTTCCCGGACGGCTTGCTCGTCCTGGACGCGCAGGACTACGGCAGCCCGGACGCGTTGCCGGCCGGCCGCGTGCTGGTCGTCGGCAGCGGCCAGACCGGCGTCCAGCTCGCCGAGGAGCTCCAGCTGGCCGGACGGGACCCGCTTCTCAGCTGTGGCCGCGCCCCGTGGCTGCCGCGACGGCTCGGCGAGCTCGACATCGTCACCTGGGTCACCCGGGCCGGGTTCTACAACCAGCCCGTCTCCTCGCTCCCCAACCCGCAGGCGAGGCTGGTCGCCAACGTGCAGACCACCGGAGCGCGCGGCGGGCACGACCTCCACTACCGGGTGCTCCAGGAGTTGGGCGTCACCCTGGTCGGCCACCTGGAACGCATCGAGGGGAGCCGTGCCCTGTTCGCCGATGACCTGGCGGCCTCCGTCGCGTTCGGCGACGCCAGGTACGCCGACATCCGGACCCTCCTCCAGGAGCGCCTCGGCGCGGCCGCGCCTGAGCTCCCAGACCCGCCACCGTTCGCGGCGAACCCGCCCAACCAGGCGGACCTGGACGACTTCGGTGCGGTGATCCTCACCTCGGGCTACCGCCCCGACTACACCGGATGGATCGAGCTGCCGGTCTTCGACGACCTCGGCTTCCCGGTCGTCGACGACGAGCTCGCCACCTCCGAGCCCGGGCTGTACTTCTGCGGCGTGCACTTCCTGCGCACCCGCAGGTCCTCGCTCCTGTTCGGAGTCGGCGAGGACGCCGGACTGGTGGTCGCGTCGATCCTGCGCGCCGCCTGACGTGGCCTGGCGACGTGCCGAGCCTGACCATCGGTGCCGGATAGCCCGCTCCTAGACTGACTGGGTGCCCGATGACCCCGCAGCCGTCGAGGTGCGGGGGCTGGTGATGCACTACGGCGACGTGGTCGCCGTCGACGGCCTCGACCTGACCATCGACCGGGGCACGATCACCGCCGTGCTCGGCCCCAACGGCGCCGGCAAGACCACCACGCTGGAGACCTGTGAGGGCTACCGGCGGCCGCAGCAGGGCACCGTGTCGGTCCTGGGGCTCGACCCCCAACGCGACCGCAAGGACCTGTTGCCCCGGATCGGCGTGATGCTGCAGCAGGGTGGCGCCTGGGGCGGGGTGCGGGCCATGGAGATGCTGCACCACATCGCGACGCTGCACGCCCACCCGCTGGATCCCGACGCCTTGGGGACCCGCCTGGGGCTCGACGGCTGCGGGCGGACGCCGTACCGGCGGTTGTCCGGCGGCCTGCAGCAACGGCTCGGCCTCGCCATGGCGCTGGTCGGGCGGCCCGAGCTGGTCTTCGTCGACGAGCCCACTGCGGGCATGGACCCGCAGGCGCGGCGCACGACCTGGGACCTCTTCGAGGAGCTGCGCGACGCCGGCGTGACGGTCGTGCTGACGACGCACTACATCGAGGAGGCCGAGCGGCTGGCCGACCAGGTGCACATCATCGACCGCGGCCGGCTGGTCGTCAGCGGCACGCCTGCTGAGCTCACCGACGGCGGCGTCAGGAGCCTCGAGGACGTCTTCCTCGAGCGCACCGGCGAGGGGCTCGCGTGACGCCCCTCGACCTCTCCCCTCGTCCGGGCGCCGCGCCCGCCGGCCGCCAGGTCCGGGCCCAGGCGGCGATCGAGACCAGGCTGCTGCTGCGCAACGGCGAACAGCTGCTGCTGGCCCTGGTCATCCCCGTGCTCGTGCTCGTGGGTTGCGTGCTGGGCGCCGAGCGGATCGACCTCGGCCTCGACCACCGACCGGTCGACGTGTTCACACCTGGCGTGCTCGCCCTGGCGGTGCTGTCGACCTCGTTCACGTCCTTGGCCATCGGCACCGGGTTCGAACGCCGCTACGGCGTCATCAAGCGGCTCGGCGCCTCTCCACTCCCCCGCTGGGGACTGCTGGCCGGCAAGGTCGGCGCGCTGCTGGTGGTCGAGACGCTGCAGGTGATCCTGATCAGCGCGGTCGGCTTCGCCCTCGGCTGGCAACCGGACCCGCACGTGCTGGGCGCCGTGCTGGCGGTGCTGGCCGGGACCGCCGCGTTCGCCTCGCTCGGGCTGTTGATGGCCGGCGTACTGCGTGCCGAGGCCACGTTGGCCGCCGCCAACCTCGTCTACCTGCTGCTGATGGCCGGCGGGGCCGTGGTGCTGCCGAGCTCGTCGTACGACGGCTGGGGCGAGGTTGCCCGCTGGCTCCCCTCGGGCGCCCTCGGCGACGCCATGCGTCTCAGCCTGATGGACGGCCGGGTCGCCTGGGCCGAGCTGGCGTGCCTGCTCGGGTGGGCGGCGGTCGGCGCCCTGCTGACCGCGCGGACGTTCCGATGGGAGTGAGCCGCTGGCTACGGCCCCTGGCCTGGGCGACGCTGGTGGCGAACGTCGTGCTGGTGGTCACCGGAGGCGCCGTCCGGCTCACGGGGTCGGGGCTCGGCTGCCCGACGTGGCCCCGGTGCACCGACCGTTCCTACACCCCCCACGGGGCGCTCGACGTGCACGAGGCGATCGAGTTCGGCAACCGCACGCTGACCTTCGTGCTGGTCGCGATTGCGGTCGCCACGCTGGTGGCGGCCTGGCGCACCGGTCGCCGCGACCTGCGCATCCTGGCGCTGGTCCTCGCCCTCGGCATCCCCGCCCAAGCGGTCATCGGCGGGATCACCGTGCTGACCGACCTCAACCCCTGGGTGGTGTCCTTCCACCTGCTGTGCTCGCTGGCCATCATCGGGCTGGCCGTGCTGTTCCTGCACCGCCTCGACCATCCCGCCGGAGGCCCCGTGGCTCGCGGCCCGGCCGTCGTACTCGCCTGGCTGAACTTCGCCTCGGCCTGGCTCGTGCTCTACCTCGGCACCGTCGTCACCGGCTCTGGTCCGCACGCCGGCGACGCCGACGTCGCCCGCAACGGCCTGGACCCGCGCGACGTCAGCCAGCTGCACACCGACGCGGTGTTCCTGTTCCTCGGCCTGACCCTCGGCCTCTTCTTCGCCGTCCGCGCGACGCACGGGGTGACGCGGCCGCTGCAGCTGCTGCTCGTGGTGATCGTGGTGCAGGCGCTCATCGGCTTCGCCCAGTACGCCACCGACCTGCCGATCCTCCTCGTCGGCCTGCACATGCTCGGCGCCGCCCTCGTCTCCGCCGCCGTCACCTGGGTGCTGATCACCGTGCGCGAGCCTGCGACTGCCCCGGGGGCGGTGACCTAGGGTCGCTTTCCGCGCCGCAGACCGACCCTCACGCACCGCCGCCCCGTGCAAACCGACCGTGGCTCACCGCTGCCCCGCGGCAACATCACCGAGTGATCAGCGGGTCCAGCGCGACGGCGACGAAGAGCAGCGACAGGTAGAGGTTGGAGGAGTGGAACAGCTCCATCGGCCGGATCACGGCCAGGCTGTCTGACCCTTGGGCCCGGCGCCACATCCGCACGGCCTGCACCAGGAAGAACCCGCCGAGCGCCACGGCCGCGACGGGATAGAGCCAGCCCGTGTCGGCGACCGGCCAGAGCAGCAGCGACGTCGCCACCATGGCGACGCTGTAGAGGACGATCTGGCGGCCGACCTCGGCGGCCGGCGCGACGACCGGCAGCATCGGCACGTCGACCCCGGCGTAGTCCTCGCGGTAGCGCAGCGCCAGCGCCCAGGTGTGGGGCGGCGTCCAGAAGAAGACCACGAGGAACAGCACCACCGGCGTCCACGACAGCGAACCCGTGACGGCCGTCCAGCCGATCAGTGCGGGGAAGCAACCGGCCAGCCCGCCCCACACGATGTTCTGGGTCGTACGCCGCTTGAGCAGGACGGTGTAGCCCACGAGGTAGAACACCTCGGCCAGCAGCGCCAGCCCCGCCGAGAGCAGGTTGACCCACGTCACCAGGACCACGGTCGCCAGCACGCCGAGCACGACACCGAAGACCGTCGCCGCGAGCGGCGAGACCATGTGACGTGGCAGCGCGCGGCGCCTGGTCCGCCGCATCTGCTCGTCGATGTCACGGTCGTAGACGCAGTTGAGCGTCGACGCCGATCCCGCCGACAGTGCGCCACCGACGACGGTCGCGACGACCAGCCAGAGGTCGGGGATCCCCTGCGCGGCGAAGAACATCACCGGCACGGTCGTCAGGAGCAGCAGCTCGATCACGCGCGGCTTGGTCAGCCCGACGTACGCCGCCACCACGTCGCGGACCGTCGCGGGCGCGTCGGAGAAGGGGGTCTCCGGGGTCGGCCCAGGGCTGGCCGCAGAGCCGGCTGACTGGCCGACTGACTGGCCGACTGACTGGCCGACGTGGGTCACGGAGTTCCTCGGAGTTCGTGGATCGCGGACCCTGTCCGGGCCGGCTGCTGCGGTGTCGAGTCTAGACCTCGAGATGAGTAGGCTCGGAAACGCCCGAGCGGGTACCCCACGGTCGACGACCGAGGGCGAACGGTGAGGAGTCACGTGGCCAAGCTGGAGTGGGACGAGACCGACGATCTGGCTGTCGACACCGTCAGGGTGCTCGCGATGGACGCGGTCCAGAAGGTCGGCAACGGCCACCCTGGCACGGCCATGAGTCTGGCGCCGGCGGCGTATCTGCTGTTCCAGAAGGTGATGCGGCACAATCCCGCCGACCCGCACTGGCCGGGCCGCGACCGCTTCGTGCTCTCCTGCGGCCACTCGAGCGTCACTCTCTACATCCAGCTCTACCTCGGCGGCTGGGGCCTCGAGCTCGAGGACCTCAAGTCGCTGCGCACCTGGGGCAGCAAGACGCCCGGGCACCCGGAGTACGGCCACACCGCCGGCGTCGAGACCACCACCGGGCCGCTCGGCCAGGGCGTCGGCAACGCGGTCGGCATGGCGATGGCCGCCCGCCGCGAGCACGGCCTGCTCGACCCCAACGCTGCCCTCGGTGACTCGCCGTTCGATCACTTCATCTTCGCGATGTGCAGCGATGGCGACCTCCAGGAAGGCGTGGCCAGCGAGGCGTCCTCGATCGCCGGCACCCAGCAGCTCGGCAACCTGATCCTGATCTACGACGACAACCAGATCTCGATCGAGGACAACACCGACATCGCGTTCAACGAGGACGTCGAGAAGCGCTATGAGGCCTACGGCTGGCACGTCCAGCACGTCGACTGGACCAACGGCGGCCACGGCAACAGCTCGGGCTACCGCGAGGACGTGCCCGCGCTGCACGACGCGATCCTCAAGGCCCAGCGGGTGACCGACAAGCCGAGCTTCATCCGGCTCACCACGATCATCGGCTGGCCCGCGCCCAACCTCCAGAACACCTTCAAGGCCCACGGCAACGCCCTCGGCGACGACGAGGTCGCCGCCACCAAGAAGGTGCTCGGCTTCGACCCCGACCAGACCTTCGAGGTGCCGCCGGCCGTCATCGAGCACACCCGCCAGGCCGTCGAGCGCGGCCAGGCGGCGGTCGCCGAGTGGCAGACGTCGTACGACGCGTGGGCGCGCAAGCCGTCCGCAAACGTCGACCTCTACGAGCGGCTGCAGACCCGGACCCTCCCGACCGGCTGGGCCGACGGCCTGCCGACGTTCCCCGCCGACGAGAAGGGGATGGCCACCCGCAAGGCGAGCGGCGCCGTCATCAACGCCATCGCCGAGCGCGTTCCCGAGCTGTGGGGCGGCTCGGCCGACCTGGCCGAGTCCAACAACACCACCATCGAGGGCGCGCCGTCGTTCCTGCCGAAGGACCGCTCCGCCCGGCTCTGGAAGGGCGACCCGCTCGCCGGCCGGGTGCTGCACTTCGGCATCCGCGAGCACGCCATGGGCTCGATCATGAACGGCATCGCCCTCCACGGCGGCACCCGCGTCTTCGGCGGCACCTTCCTCACCTTCTCCGACTACATGCGCGGCGCCGTCCGGCTCGCCGCCCTGATGGGGGCGCCGGTCACCTACGTCTGGACCCACGACTCCATCGGCCTCGGCGAGGACGGCCCGACCCACCAGCCGATCGAGCACCTCGCCGCGCTGCGCGCGATCCCCGGCCTCGACGTGGTCCGCCCAGCCGACGCCAACGAGACCGCCGCGTGCTGGCAGGCAGTTCTCGAGCACAGCGACCGCCCCGCCGGCATCGTGCTGACCCGTCAGAACGTCCCGACGTTCCCCCGCGGCGAGGAGGGCTTCAACGACACCGGCAACGTCCACAAGGGCGGCTACGTCCTCATCGACGCCGACGGCGAGGGCCTGCCCGACGTGGTGCTGGTCGGCACCGGCTCGGAGGTCCAGCTCGCCGTCGAGGCCCGCCGACTCCTCGCTGAGAAGGGGGTCCGCGCCCGCGTCGTCTCGATGCCGTGCCGCGAGTGGTTCGACGCCCAGGAGGACTCCTACCAGGAGACCGTGATCCCGCCGACCGTGAAGGCCCGCGTCTCGGTCGAGGCCGGCGTCGCCCAGGGCTGGCGCGAGGTCGTCGGCGACCACGGCCGGATCGTCTCGATCGAGCACTACGGCGCCTCCGCAGACTTCGCCCGCATCTTCCGCGAGTTCGGCGTCACGGCGCAGGCCGTCGCCGACGCTGCGGAGGACAGCATCCGGGTCGCCACCGGCTGACCAGGGCGCCGTCCGACATCCCCACCATCCCCGTCCCAGGAGGAAGCAACATGACAGACCGACTGCAGCAGCTGTCCGACGCGGGGGTGTCGATCTGGCTCGACGACCTCTCCCGTGAACGCATCGAGACCGGCAACCTCGCCGAGCTCGCCAAGGACAAGCACGTCGTGGGGGTCACCACCAACCCCACGATCTTCGCCAACGCCCTCGCCGACGGGGAGCGGTACGACGACCAGATCCGCGCGCTGGCGGCCGACGGCGCCGACGTCTCACGGGTCACCTTCGAGCTGACCACCGACGACGTGCGCAACGCCTGTGACGTGCTGATGCCCCTCTACTCCGCCGACCCGATCGACGGCCGCGTCTCCATCGAGGTCGACCCCGGGCTGGCCCACGACACCGACGCGACGATCGACTCCGCGCAGGAGCTCTGGGACACCGTCGACCGGCCCAACGCGTTCATCAAGATCCCGGCCAGCGACGCTGGGCTGCCCGCCATCCGCACCGCGACCGGCCGCGGCATCAGCGTCAACGTCACCCTGATCTTCGGCATCGACCGCTACCGCGAGGTGATGGAGTCCTACCTCGCCGGCCTCGAGGACGCTCGGGACGCCGGCCACGACCTGAGCACGATCCACTCCGTCGCGTCGTTCTTCGTCTCCCGCGTGGACACCGAGGTCGACAAGCGGCTCGACGCCATCGGCACCGACGACGCCGAGGCGCTCAAGGGCCAGGCCGCCGTCGCCAACGCCCGGCTGGCCTATGCGGCCTTCGAGGAGGTCTTCGGCACCGACCGGTTCGCCGCGCTCGAGGCCGACGGCGCCCGGCGGCAGCGGCCGCTCTGGGCCTCCACCGGCGTCAAGGACCCGGCCTACCCCGACACTATGTACGTCACCGACCTCGTCGTCGCCGGGTGCGTCAACACGATGCCGCAGAAGACGATGGAGGCCTTCGAGGACCACGGCGAGCTCGAGGGCGACACCGTCTCGGGGCGTGCGGGCGACGCCCAGCGCGTGATGGACAGCCTCAAAGACGTCGGCATCGACTTCGACGACGTGCTCGCCGTGCTCGAGCGCGAGGGCGTGGAGAAGTTCGAGAAGTCCTGGGCCGAGCTGGTGGCGACCATCACGGGCCAGTTGGAGAAGGCCCAGAAGTGACCGACCCGACCGACGAGGCGCCCGCCGGGGGCGTCTCCGCCACGGCCTGGAACACGGTCTCGGGCGACGACGCAGCGCCGTACGAGCTGTTCTTCGGCTACCGCGACGAGGCGGCCTTCGCCGCCCAGGTCGAGCAGCTGGTCGCCGACCGGGTCGCCAGCCGGATGGCGGCCAAGGACCACACGCTCTGGGGCGAGGCCGCCGAGGCGGAGTCCGCGAAGCGGCTCGGCTGGGTCGACCTCTCCTCCACCTCACGCGCGCTGGTCACCGAGATCGAGGCCGTGCGCGCCGAGCTCCACTCCGCCGGCCTGACCCGGGTCGCGCTCTGCGGGATGGGTGGCTCCTCGCTCGCGCCCGAGGTGATCTGCGGTGCGGCGGGCGTCGCGCTCGACGTACTCGACTCGTCCGACCCCGACTTCGTGCGCACCGCCCTCGACAACGACCTGGCCCACACGGTCGTCGTCGTCTCCTCCAAGTCCGGCGGCACCGTCGAGACCGACAGCCAGCGTCGCGCCTACGAGAAGGCCTTCAGCGACGCCGGCATCGACCCGCGCGAGCGGATCGTCGTGGTCACCGACCCGGGGTCGCCTCTCGACCAGTCAGCGACCGACGCCGGCTACCACGTGTTCCGCGCCGACCCGACCGTCGGCGGCCGGTTCTCGGCGTTGACGGCCTTCGGTCTGGTGCCGAGCGGGCTGGCCGGCGCCGACATCGGCGCCCTGCTGGCCGAGGCCGAGGCCATCCGTCCCCACCTCGAGGCCGACTCCGTCGACAACCCCGGCCTCCGGCTCGGCGCGCTGCTGGGCGTGGCCAACCTGGCCGGCGTCGACAAGCTCGTGCTGTGCAACGCCGAAGCGCCCTACGCCGGCTTCGGCGACTGGGCCGAGCAGCTGATCGCCGAGTCCACGGGCAAGGACGGCAAGGGCATCCTGCCCGTGATCGTCGAGTCGCCCACCGCCGCCAACTTCTCGCCGAGCAGCGCAGACGAGATCCTCGGCAGCTTCGGGCCGGGGTGGCTCTTCGACGACGTCCGCACCAAGTCCGGCTGGGGCGTCAGCGTGGACGCGCCGCTCGGGGCCCAGATGTTGATGTGGGAGTACGCCACCTCGGTGGCGGGCCGGATCATCGGCATCAACCCCTTCGACCAGCCCGACGTCGAGAGCGCCAAGGAAGCCGCGCGCAGCATGCTCGACGGCGGCGGCGACCAGCCGACGCCGGTGTTCGTCGACGGACCCGTCACGGTCTACGCCTCCCCGGGATTGCTGCCCGAACACGTCAGCACGGTGCACGACGCCGTCACCGAGCTGCTGGGCAAGCTCGACCCCGACCACGGCTACCTCGCGGTGCAGGCCTACCTCGACCGCCACCGCGACGCCGAGCTGGCCGCCGTACGCGAGACGATCGCGGCGGCCACCGGGCGGCCGACCACCTTCGGCTGGGGTCCGCGCTTCCTGCACTCGACCGGGCAGTACCACAAGGGCGGACCGCCCACCGGCGTCTACCTGCAGGTCACCGTCCAGCCCGAGCGCGACCTCGCGGTGCCCGACCGCCCCTTCACCTTCCACGAGTTCCTCCTCGCGCAGGCGGTCGGCGACGGGCAGGTGCTGACCGAGCACTTCCGGCCGGTCCTGCGTCTGCACCTAGCCAGCCCCGGCGATCTCGGCGCCGTCCGGCAGGCCCTCGCGTGACGTCCACCCCCTGGGTCAACCCGCTACGCGCGCCGGAGGACAGGCGACTTCCGCGGATCGCCGGACCCTGCGGGATGGTGCTCTTCGGCGTCACCGGCGACCTGTCCCGCAAGAAGGTGATGCCGGCGATCTACGACCTGGCCAACCGCGGGCTGCTCCCTCCGGGGTTCAGCCTGGTCGGCTTCGCCCGCCGCGACTGGGCCAACCAGGACTTCGCGACGATCGTCCACAACTCGGTCAAGCAGTACGCCCGCACCGAGTTCCGTGAGGAGGTCTGGAAGCAGCTGGCCGAGGGCTTCCGGTTCGTTCCAGGCGACTTCGAGGACGACGTCGCGTTCGGCAACCTGGCCCGCACCCTCGACGAGCTCGACGTGGTCCGCGGCACCGGCGGCAACCACGCCTTCTACCTCGCCATCCCGCCGGGCTTCTTCGGCAACGTCGTCAACCAGCTCAAGGAACACGGCATGGTCGACCCCCACGAGGGGTCGTGGCGACGGGTGGTGGTCGAGAAGCCGTTCGGGCACGACCTCGAGTCTGCTCGCGAGCTGCAGACGACGCTGTCGGAGGCGTTCTCCCCGCAGTCGATCTTCCGGATCGACCACTACCTCGGCAAGGAGACCGTGCAGAACATCCTGGCGATGCGCTTCGCCAACGAGATGTTCGAGCCGATGTGGAACGCCAACTACGTCGACCACGTGCAGATCACGATGGCCGAGGACATCGGCATCGGCGGCCGGGCCGGCTACTACGACGGCATCGGCGCCGCCCGCGACGTGATCCAGAACCACCTGCTGCAGCTGATGGCGCTGGTCGCGATGGAGGAGCCGCTCTCCTTCGAGGCCGACAACCTGCGCATCGAGAAGCAGAAGGTGCTCAAGAGCATCACCCTCCCGAAGCGGCTCGACCTGACGACGGCCCGAGGTCAGTACGCCGAAGGCTGGTCCGGAGGCGTCAAGGTGCCCGGCTTCCTCCAGGAGGAGGGCATCCGAGCCCGGTCGACCACCGAGACGTTCGCGGCGGTCACCCTGCACCTGGAGAACCGGCGCTGGGCCGGCGTGCCGTTCTACCTGCGCACGGGCAAGCGGCTCGGCCGTCGGGTGACCGAGGTCGCCATCGTGTTCAAGCAGGCACCGCCCGGGCCCTTCTCCGAGAACGCCATCGAGGAGCTGACCCACAACGCCCTGGTGATCCGGGTCCAGCCCGACGAGGGCACCACGCTGCGCTTCGGCGCGAAGGTACCCGGCACCGCCATGGAGATCCGCGACGTCAACATGGACTTCGCCTACGGCGGCTCGTTCGTCGAGGCCAGCCCCGAGGCCTACGAGCGGCTGATCCTCGACGTGCTGCTGGGCGACCCCCCGCTGTTCCCCCACCACGAGGAGGTCGAGCTGTCCTGGCAGATCCTCGACCCGATCCTCGACTACTGGGCCAACAAGGGCCACCGCCCCGACCAGTACGCCGCCGGCACCTGGGGCCCGGAGTCGGCCAACGCCATGCTGCGCCGCGACGGCCGCGTCTGGAGGCGACCCTGGATGCTCTCGAACTGACCGACACCAACTCCTCGGAGATCGCCGCAGCCTTCGTCCGCGACCGGATCAAGGCCGGCAGTCCCGCGATGGGGATGGTGCTGACGCTGATCGTGGTGGTCGACGACGACCAGGCAGACGACGCGATGGCGGCCGCCCGCGCCGCCTCCAAGGAGCATCCGGCGCGGGTGATCGGCGTGATCCTGGGCGACGCCCGGGGCGGGCCGCACGTGCACGCCCAGGTCGGCATCGGCCAGGGCTGGACCGGTGAGACGGCCGTGATCCGGCTCCTCGGCGAGGTCGTCAAGCACCCCGAGTCGGTGGTGCTGCCGCTGCTGCTCCCCGACTCGCCGGTCGCCATCTGGTGGGCCAGCAACGCCCCGATGGATCCCGCCGGCGACCCGCTCGGCGCGCTCGCCCAGCGCCGGATCACCGATGCGGCGGCGGTGACCCGCGGCAAGCAGCGCGCCATGCAGACGCTCTGCGCGGCGTACGCCCCCGGCAACACCGACCTGGCCTGGACCCGCCTGACGCCCTGGCGGGCGCTGCTGGCCGCGGCGCTCGACCAGTACGAGACGACCGTGACCTCCGCGTCGGTGACGGCCGAGCGGATCAGTCCGAGCGCCGACCTGCTGGTGACCTGGCTGGCCGGCCGGCTCGAAGGTGAGCGTCGAGCGACGCAACTCCAAGGGACCGGGCATCACCGAGACGGTGCTGGAGACCAAGCTGGGTCCGATCCGGATCACCCGCCGCGACGGCAAGCTGGCCACCATCTCCTCCCCCGAACGACCCGACCGACCGATCGCGCTGAAGCGGTTGGAGATCCCGGCGCTGCTCGCCGAGGAGCTGCGCCGGCTCGACGAGGACGACGTCTATGCCGATGTGGCCAAGGCTTTCGCGAAGAAGAGGCTGACATGACCGAGACCCCCGCCCCCACGCCCGCGCCTCGGATCGAGGTGCACGTCGACGCCGAAGACCTGGCCACCGCCGTCGCCGGCGAGCTGATCGTGCGGATCGAGGACGCCCAGGCCCGCGGTGAGGAGCCGCAGATCGGGCTGACCGGTGGGTCGATCGCCGACGCCGTGCACCGCGAGCTGGGCCGGATGGGCCCGGGCTCCGAGGTCGACTGGCAGCGGGTGGTGGTGTGGTGGGGAGACGAGCGGTTCGTCGCGCCCGACTCACCCGACCGCAACGTCGGGCAGGCCCGCGCGGCCGGCCTCGACCTGCTCGACCTCGACCCCGCGAAGGTGCACGCGGTGGCGTCGACCGCCGACGCCGGCACGGTCGACGAGGCCGCCGCGTCGTACGCCGCCGCGATCCGCGAGCACGGCACCGGCCACTTCGAGGTGCTGATGCTCGGCGTCGGCCCCGACGGCCACATCGCCTCGCTCTTCCCCGGCTCGCCCCTGCTCGACGTCGACGAGGTCGCGGTCGGCGTGACCGACTCACCCAAGCCACCGCCCGAGCGGGTGTCGCTGACCCTCGGCGCGCTCAACCGCAGCCGGTCGGTCTGGTTCCTGGTCAGCGGGGAGGAGAAGTCCGGCGCCGTCGCCAGCGCCCTTGCCGCCGGCACCGACGTCCACGACATCCCGGCCGTCGGCGTCAAGGGCGAGCTGGAGACGATCTGGTTCCTCGACCGCGCGAGCGCGTCGCAGCTGTAGGTCATGCCCTGACCTGCCCGCCTGATCCTGGCTTCGCAAGCTCAGCCAGGGGCGGTCAGAAGATGATGTCGCCCGACTTGCGCCGCGAGCGGAGCAGGGCGATGGCCTCGTCGAGGATGTCCTTGGCCTCGGCGTCGGAGCGGCGCTCCTTCACGTAGGCCAGGTGCGTCTTGTAGGGCTCGATCCGCGGCGCCGGTGGCGGGTTCGCGGAGTCCAGGCTCGCTGGCAGCCCGCACTTGGGGCAGTCCCAAGACTCGGGCACCGTCGCCTCGATGGCGAAGGTCACCACCGAGCGATGCTCGTGCGAGCAGAAATAGGTCACGGCCTGACGCGGTGCTGCTTCGCCGCGTTCGGCCTCGCCCATGGGACCGGCCCCGACCCGGCTCCCACGGATTGCGTTTCCACCACCAGCCACGTGTGTGACCCCTATCGATTCGTCTAGCTACTGGTAGGCCAGGATCAGGCCCAGGGCGATGATGCAGGCAAACCAGATGGCACCAATGCCAACGGTCAGCCGGTCGAGGTTGCGTTCCGCCACCGAAGATCCACCGAGAGAACTCGAGACGCCGCCGCCGAACATGTCGGACATGCCGCCGCCGCGTCCCTTGTGCAGCAGGATGAGCAGGATAAGGAAGCAGCTCGTTGCAACGAGCAGAACGGTGAAAACGGTAGTCACGAGACGGAAGCCTACGTCACACTCCGAGCCATTCCCGAGTCGGCGTCACAGGGCGGGCATGTCATAGAAGCGGCAGATCCCGCCGAACTCGTCGGCCTGCAGACTGGCCCCTCCCACCAGGCAGCCGTCGACGTCGGGCTTGACCATGATGCCTGCGACGTTGGCCGCTTTGACCGACCCGCCGTAGAGGACGCGTACGGCGTCCGCGGCGGCGTCGCCGTGCACCTCGCGGATGCGAAGGCGGATGGCCTCGCACACCTCCTGCGCGTCGTCAGGGGTCGCCACCTCTCCGGTGCCGATGGCCCAGACGGGTTCGTATGCCACCACCAGCCCGCCCACCTGCTCGGCCGAGAAACCCGCCAGCGAGCCGTCGAGCTGGGCCAGCGTGTAGGGCACCTGCTCGCCGGCCTGACGCACGGGGAGCGGCTCACCGACGCAGACGATCGGGGTCATCCCGGCGGCCAGTGTGGCCGTGGCCTTCGCGTTGACGAGCTCGTCGCTCTCCTGGTGGTACTCCCGACGCTCGGAGTGGCCAACCACCACGTAGCTGCATCCCAGCTTGGTCAGCATCCCGGCCGAGATCTCGCCGGTGTAGGCGCCGGACTCGTGCGCCGACACGTCCTGGGCGCCGTACCCGATCGATAGCTGGTCGCCGTCGACGAGCGTCTGCACGGAGCGCAGGTCGATGAAGGGCGGCAGCACGACGACCTCGGCCTTGGCGTAGTCGTGCTTCTTGTCCCCGAGGGTCCAGGCCAGCTTCTGGAGGAACACCACCGCTTCCACGTGGTTGAGGTTCATCTTCCAGTTGCCGGCCATCAAGGGTGTGCGCGCCATGGGGATCTCCTGGTCGGGGGTCAGCGTTCGAGGACTGCGATGCCGGGCAGCTCTTTGCCCTCGAGGAACTCCAGGCTGGCGCCGCCGCCGGTGGAGATGTGGCCGAACGCCGACTCGTCGAAACCGAGCTGTCGCACCGCCGCTGCCGAGTCACCGCCGCCGACCACCGATAGCCCCCGCACCTCCGTGAGCGCCTGCGCCACCGCGCGGGTGCCCTCGGCGAAGGCCGGCGTCTCGAAGACGCCCATCGGCCCGTTCCAGAAGACCGTCTGGGCGTCGGCGAGCGCGGCCGCGAAGGCCGCGCCCGACTCCGGGCCGATGTCGAGACCGAGGCTGTCGGCCGGGATCTCGTCGGCAGGTACGACGACCGGTTGCGGCTCGCGGTCGTCGGACGGGAACGCCGTGTCGACGACGATGTCGGTCGGCAGCAGGATCTCGACGCCGGACTCCTCCGCGCGCTGGAGGTAGGACTTGCAGGTGTCGAGCTGGTCGTCCTCGAGCAGGCTCTTGCCGACCTCGTGGCCCTGGGCCTTGAGGAAGGTGAAGACCATCCCGCCGCCGATCAGCAGCTTGTCGGCCTTGCCGAGCAGGTTGTCGATCACCCCGAGCTTGTCGGAGACCTTGGAGCCGCCCAGCACGACGACGTAGGGGCGAGCCGGGTCGACGGTGAGCTTGCGCAGCACCTCGATCTCGGCGGCGACCAGGTTGCCCATCGCGTGCGGCAGCCGCAGCGCCACGTCGTAGACAGAGGCCTGCTTGCGGTGCACGACGCCGAAGCCGTCGGAGACGAAGGCGTCGGCCAGCCCCGCCAGCTGGTCGGCGAAGGCGCCGCGGACCGCGTCGTCCTTGCTGGTCTCGCCCGAGTTGAAGCGGACGTTCTCGAGGACGGCGACCTGGCCGTCCTCGAGGGCAGCCACGGTCTCGTTGGCGCTCTCCCCCACCGTGTCGGTGGCGAAGGCGACCGGGTCGCCGAGCAGCTCGCCGAGCCGCTCGGCCACCGGGCGCAGGGAGTACTTCGGGTCGGGCGAGCCGTCGGGCCGGCCGAGGTGCGCGGTCACGACGACCCGGGCACCCTGGTCGGCGAGCGCCTGGATGGTCGGCACGCTGGCGCGGATCCTGCCCTCGTCGGTGATGGTCGTCCCGTCGAGAGGCACGTTGAGGTCAGACCGGACGAGGACCCGCTTGCCGCGGAGATCGCCCAGCGAGTCGAGGCCGCTCACCTCAGAGCGTCTCGCCGACGTAGGTGATCAGGTCGGCGAGGCGGTTGGAGTAGCCCCACTCGTTGTCGTACCAGCCGATGACCTTGACCTGGTTGCCGATCACCTTGGTCAGCGGCGAGTCGAAGATGCACGATGCCGGGTCGGTGACGATGTCGGAGGACACGATCGGGTCGACGGAGTACTTCAGGTAGCGGCCGTCGGCAACCTTCTCGACCGCGGCGTTGACCTCCTCGACGCTGGTCTCACGGCCGGCCTCGAAGGTCAGGTCGGTGGCCGAGCCGGTCGGCACCGGCACGCGGAGCGCGAAGCCGTCGAGCTTGCCCTTGAGCTCGGGCAGCACCAGGCCGATCGCCTTGGCCGCGCCGGTCGAGGTGGGCACGATGTTGAGCGCGGCGGCGCGGGCCCGACGCAGGTCCTTGTGGATGTTGTCCTGGAGGTTCTGGTCGGCGGTGTAGGCGTGGATGGTCGTCATCAGGCCCTTGACGATGCCGAACTCGTCGTTGAGCGCCTTGGCCATCGGGGCGAGGCAGTTGGTGGTGCACGACGCGTTGGAGATGACGTGGTGCTTGGCGGGGTCGTAGTCCTCGTGGTTGACGCCCATCACCACGGTGAAGTCCTCGTTGGAGGCGGGCGCCGAGATGATGACCTTCTTGGCGCCGGAGTCGATGTGCGCATGGGCCTTGGTGGCGTCGGTGAAGAAGCCGGTCGACTCGACCACCACGTCGGCGCCGAGGTCGCCCCACTTGAGGCTGGCCGGGTCGCGCTCTGCGAAGGCCGCGATCTCCTGGTCGCCGACCCGGATCGCGGTGTCGCTGGAGGAGACGTCGGCGTCGAGCCGGCCGAGGATGGTGTCGTACTTGAGCAGGTGGGCCAACACGTTGTTGGCGGTCAGGTCGTTGACGCCGACGATCTCGATGTCGGCGCCGCCAGACGCGTTGAGGACGCGCACGGCGCGGAAGAAGTTGCGGCCGATCCGGCCGAACCCGTTGATGCCTACACGAATGGTCACTTGATGCTCCTTTGTCGGTGCCGCGGGCGTTCGGTCACCCGCCGAACTGAAGGGTCACGGGCGTTCAGTCACCCGCTCGTTCGAGCCTAGTCGCACGACTCGGGGTCGGGTCCGGTGCGTCCGCGTCTACGTCCGGGTAACTTCCGGACGGGCCCGGTCAGGCCTCTTCGGCCAGCATCTCCGGCGTCAGCGACGACTCGGTGTCGGGGATGCCGAGCTCCTCGGCGCGCTTGTCGGCCATCGCGAGCAGCCGCCGGATCCGGCCGGCGATGGCGTCCTTGGTCAGCACCGGCTCGTGGAGCTGGCCGAGCTCCTCGAGCGAGGCCTGCTTGTGCTCGAGGCGCAGGTCGCCCGCCAGCCGCAGGTGGTCGGGGACCTCGTCGCCGAGGATCTCCAGGGCGCGCTCGACGCGGGCGCCGGCCGCCACGGCCGCGCGGGCGGAGCGGCGCAGGTTGGCGTCGTCGAAGTTGGCCAGGCGGTTGGCCGTGGCTCGCACCTCGCGGCGCATCCGGCGCTCCTCCCAGGCCATCAGAGTCTCGTGGGCGCCGAGCCGGGTGAGCAGCTCGCCGATGGCGTCGCCGTCGCGGATCACCACGCGGTCAACGCCGCGCACCTCGCGGGCCTTGGCCTGGATGCCCAGCCGACGCGCGACCCCGACGAGCGCGAGCGCCGCCTCGGGACCCGGGCAGGTCACCTCCAGCGAGGAGGACCGACCGGGCTCGGTGAGCGAGCCGTGCGCCAGGAAGGCACCGCGCCAGGCGGCCACGGCGTCACAGCCTCCTCCGGAGACGACGGCGGGCGGCAGGCCACGGACGGGGCGGCCCCGCTGGTCGAGCAGTCCGGTCTGGCGGGCCAGCGCCTCGCCGTCCTTGACCACGCGCACCAGGTAGCGCGAGCCCTTGCGGATGCCGTTGCCCTGGACCATCGCGAACTCGGCCTGGTGTCCGTAGACCTCGGCGATGTCCTTGCGCAGCCGGCGGGCGGCAGCACCCGTGTCGAGCTCGGCCTCCACCACGATCTTCCCGGAGACGATGTGCAGGCCTCCGGCGAACCTCAGCATCGTGGCCACCTCTGCCTTTCGGCAGCAGGTCTTGGTGATCTGGGTGTTGGCGAGCTCCGCCTTCACTTGTCCGGTCATCGCCATGCGGGGAATCCTGCCACGCCCGTCAACGACCCTCGGAGCAAATGGTGACGCAGACCCCAGGTAGCACCCGGCATTCAGTCCCGGGCGGCCATGATCGCGTCGTACGCCGCCGCGAGCTTGTCGGGGTCATGGCGCGGCGACCCGTCGTCGGCGGCGATGTCGGCCACCACGAGCTCGGCACCCCGCGCCTTGACGGCCACCTCGAGTGCGGTCCGGTCGGGCACGCTGCCTTGGTCGGCCAGGACCGTGTGGACGCGCAGGTCAGGGGCGTGCTCGAAGAGCGCGGCCAGGTGGTCGGCCGGTTCGAAGCCGAGGGTCTCGCCGGCCTGGGGTGCCAGGTTGAGCACGACCACGACGCGGCCGCGGGTCTCCACGACGGCCCGGCACAGGTCGGGCACGAGCAGGTGCGGGATCACCGAGGTGAACCAGGATCCTGGCCCCAGCACCACCCAGTCGGCCGAGCGGACGGCGGCCAGCGCCTCGGGGCAGGGCGCCGGGTCGCTGGGGTCGAGGGCGACCGAGAGGATGGTGCCGTCGCTGGTCGCGACCTCGACCTGCCCCCGGACGGTGGTCACCTCGTCGGGCGCCGTCGATCGAGCACCGCGGATCTGGGCGGTCATCACCAACGGTGTCAGGCTCATCGGCAGCACCCGGCCCGAAGCGCCGAGCAGCCGGCCGACCCAGTCGAGGGCGCGCACGTCGTCGCCGAACAGCTCCCACAGGCCGACGATCAGCAGGTTGCCGACCACGTGGCCTTGCATGTCGCCCTCGCCCGCGAACCGGTGCTGGAGCACCCGGGCCCAGGTCCGGCCCCAGTCGTCGTCGCCGCACAGGGCGGCCAGCGCCATCCGCAGATCACCAGGAGGCAGCACCCCGAACTCCTCGCGCAGCCGACCGGACGAGCCGCCGTCGTCGGCCACCGTGACCACGGCGGTCAGGTCGTCGACGACGTGACGCAGCGCGGACAACGAGGCGTGCAGGCCGTGACCGCCACCGAGCGCCACTACGGCCGCCTGACGGACGGCCACCTCACTCCCGCCCGAGGTCGCGGTGGGTCGTGGCCACGTCGTAGCCGGCGTCGGCCATCCGCCTCGTGATCTCCTGGGCCATCGCGACGCTGCGGTGCTTGCCGCCGGTGCAGCCGATCGCGACGGTCATGAAGCGCTTGCCCTCGGCGAGGTAGCCCATGGCCACCCCCTCGAGCACCGGCAGGTAGCCCGCGAGGAACTGGACGGCCCCCGGCTGGCTCTTGACGTAGTCGGCCACGTCGGGGTCCAGGCCGCTCTTGGGCCGCAGCTTGGGCTGCCAGTGCGGGTTGGGCAGGAACCGCATGTCGGCCACGAAGTCGGCGTCGACGGGGATGCCGTACTTGAACCCGAAGCTGATCAGGTTGATCTGGAGGCGGGTCGCGTCGGGGTCGCCGAACGACTCGCGGATCCGGCCGGTCAGCTGGTGGACGTTGAGGTTGGAGGTGTCGATGACCAGGTCGGCGTCGCTGCGGAGGTCGGCGAGCACGTCGCGCTCGCGGCGCAGCCCGTCGAGCAGCCGCCCGGTGCCCTGCAACGGGTGGGGGCGGCGGGCTGCCTCCTGGCGGCGAACGAGCACCTCGTCGGTGGCGTCGAGGAAGAGCAGGGTCGTGTGGCGGCCGGTGACGCCGTGGGCCAGGTTGGCGTGCAGCGAGTCGAAGAACGAGCCGGTGCGTACGTCGACCACGACGGCCACCTGCTGCTCGGGGCCGCTGCTCTCGTCGACCAGGCGCACCACGTCGCGCAACAGCCCCGGCGGCAGGTTGTCGATGACGAAGAAGCCGAGGTCCTCGAGCTCCTTGGCCGCGGTGCTCCGGCCTGCGCCGGTCATCCCTGTGACGACGACGAGCTCGCCGGCACCGTCTGGGTGGTCCGACATCAGCCCTCCTCGATCTCGCCGGTCGCAGTGTTGACGGAGACAGTCTTGCGGCTGGGCTGGTCGACCGCACCCTTGATGGCCAAGGCCGTGCGCTCGCCGATGCCCGGCACCTGGGCGATCTCGGCCACCGTGGCGGCGCGCAGCTTGCGCAACGAGCCGAAGTACTTCATCAGCGTCTTGCGGCGCACCTCGCCCAACCCGGGCACGTCGTCGAGCAGGCTCTCGACCATCGTCCGCGACCGGCGCGAGCGGTGGTGGGTGATGGCGAACCGGTGGGCCTCGTCGCGCACCCGCTGGAGCAGGTAGAGGCCCTCGCTGGTGCGCGGCAGGATCACCGGGTCCTCACGGTCGGGCAGCCAGACCTCCTCGAGCCGCTTGGCCAGCCCGCACACGGGGATGTCGTCGATGCCGAGCTCGTCGAGCGCCTGGCGGGCGGCCGCCACCTGGGGCGGGCCGCCGTCGACCACGACCAGGCCCGGTGCGTAGGCGAACTTGCGCGGCCGGCCGGTCTCGGGGTCGACGAGCATCGGCCCGTTGTCGGTGGCCACCTCGGTCGAGCGGGCCTGCTCGTCGAGCAGCCGGCGGAACCTGCGGGTGATCACCTCGTGCATCGAGGCGACGTCGTTCTGGCCGTCGACGCCCTTGATCACGAACCGGCGGTACTCACCCTTGCGGGGCAGACCGTCCTCGAAGACCACCATCGAGGCGACCACCTCGGTGCCCTGGAGGTTGGAGATGTCGTAGCACTCGATGCGCAGCGGCACCTCGTCGATGCCGAGCGAGACCTGGATCTCCTCCAGCGCCCGGTTGCGGCTGGTCAGGTCGCTGGCGCGCTTGGTCTTGTGGAGCACCAGGGCCTGACCGGCGTTGCGGGCCACGGTCTCCTGGAGGCTGCGCTTGTCGCCGCGCTGGGGCACCCGGATCCGCACCCGGCTCCCCCGCAGCTCGCTGAGCAGCGCCTCCATCGTCGCCGGCTCGGGCGGCAGCTCGGGAACCAGGATCTCGCGCGGGATGGCGTCGCCGGCCTCGTCGCCGGCGCCGCCGTAGAGCTGGAGCAGGAAGGTCTCCACCAGCTCGGCCGTGCCGCCCTCGTCGACCCGATCGGCCACCCAGCCGCGCTGGCCGCGGATCCGGCCGCCGCGGACGTAGAAGATCTGCACGGCGACCTCGAGCGGGTCCTCGGCGAGGGCGATCACGTCGGCATCGGTGCCGTCGCCGAAGACGACGGCCTGCTTCTCCAGGGCCTTCTCCAGCGCGCCCAGGTCGTCGCGGAGCCGGGCGGCCTTCTCGAAGTCCTGCGCCTCGGAGGCGGCGTACATCTCGGTGCGGATGCGTCGGATGAAGGCGTTGGTGTTGCCGCCGATGAAGTCGCAGAAGTCGTCGACGATGGCGCGGTGGTCCTCGGCACTGATGTTGCCGACGCACGGCGCGGCGCACTTGTCGATGTAGCCCAGCAGGCAGGGCCGGCCGATCTGCCCCGACCGCTTGAAGACGCCGTTGCTGCACGAGCGCATCGGGAAGACGCGCAGCAGCAGGTCGACGGTGTCGCGGATCGCCCACGCGTGGCTGTAGGGGCCGAAGTAGCGGGTGCCCTTGCGCTTGGCGCCCCGGCCGACCATCACGCGTGGGAACTCCTCGCCCACGGTCACCGCCAGCCACGGGTAGGACTTGTCGTCGCGGTACTTGACGTTGTAGCGGGGGTCGAACTCCTTGATCCAGGAGTACTCCAGCTGGAGCGCCTCGACCTCGGTCTTGACCACGGTCCACTCGACGCTGGCACCGGTGGAGACCATCGTGGCGGTGCGCTGGTGGAGGTTGCCGATGTCCTGGAAGTACGACGACAGCCGGGCCCGCAGGTTCTTGGCCTTGCCGACGTAGATCACCCGGCCGCGGGCGTCGCGGAACCGGTAGACCCCCGGCCGGGTAGGGATCGACCCGGGCGCGGGGCGGTAGTCGGCCGCGGGACGTGAGGGCACCCGTCAACCCTACGGGCGGGTGCCGACGGACTCCCCGCGTCGGGTCAGTTGAAGGGCCTGGTCGGAACCGTCCTGGCTTCGGCGAAGTCCAGGCCTCAGCCCAGAGTGATCTGGTCGCCGTCGACGCTGATGGTCTCCTCGGCCAGTGGCGCGGTGGCGGGTGGGTTCAGCACCGAGCCGTCCTCGATGGAGAAGGCGCTGCCGTGGCACTCGCACATGATCTTGCCGTCGGCGACCGAGCTGACGATGCAGCCCTGGTGGGTGCACACGGCCGTGAAGCACTTGAACTCGCCCGCGGTGGGCTGGGTGACCACGACCTGCTGGTTGGGGAAGATCGTGCCGCCGCCGACCTCGATGTCATCGGTCGCGGTCAGCGCGCCGCCCCCGGAGTCGCCGGCTCCAGCGTCGCCCGCGTCGGTGGCCGTGTCTTCCCCGCCGCCACAGGCAGCGAGCACCGGGAGCCCGATCCCGACGGTGGCCGCGCCGGCCAGGGCCTGGCGTCGGTTGAGGCCTGCGGTCATGAGAGGCGTCCCTTTCGTCGAGGTGCCGGGGTCCGGCTTCCACCGTACGGAAGGACCCTGGGGAGCCCCATCGTCCATTGGTACTAGCGCTTCTTGGCCTTCGACCCGGTGGCGGCCTTCTTGGCCGCGGCGGCCTTGCGGGTGCTCGCCCTGGAACCGGTGGCGGCCTTCTTGGCCGGCGCCCGGGCTGCGGCGACGCGCTTGGGAGCCTTCGGCTGCTTGGCCTCGCGACCCTCGAGCATCGGCTTGAGGAAGTGGCCGGTGTAGGAGTCGCGACGGCCCGCGACGTCCTCGGGAGTGCCCTCGGCCACGACCATGCCGCCTCGCGAGCCACCCTCGGGACCCATGTCGATGATCCAGTCGGACGTCTTGATGACGTCGAGGTTGTGCTCGATGACCAGCACCGAGTTGCCCTGGTCGACCAGCCGGCCGAGCACCAGCAGCAGCTTGCGGATGTCCTCGAAGTGCAGCCCTGTCGTCGGCTCGTCGAGGACATAGACGGTGCGTCCCGTCGAGCGCTTCTGCAGCTCCGACGACAGCTTGACCCGCTGCGCTTCGCCGCCGGAGAGGGTGGTGGCCGGCTGGCCGAGGCGGACGTAGCCGAGGCCGACCTCGCACAAGGTCACCATGTGCCGCGAGATCGCGGGCACCGCCGCAAAGAAGTCGGCAGCCTCCTCGATCGGCATGTCGAGGATCTCGGCGATGGTCTTGCCCTTGTAGTGCACCTCGAGCGTCTCGCGGTTGTAGCGGGCGCCGTGGCAGACCTCGCAGGGGACATAGACGTCGGGCAGGAAGTTCATCTCGATCTTGATCGTGCCGTCGCCGGAGCACGCCTCGCAGCGGCCGCCCTTGACGTTGAAGGAGAACCGGCCCTGGAGGTAGCCGCGCATCTTGGCCTCTGCGGTGGAGGCGAAGAGCTTGCGGATGTGGTCGAAGACGCCGGTGTAGGTCGCCGGGTTGGACCGGGGCGTGCGGCCGATGGGCGACTGGTCGACGTGGATCACCTTGTCGACGTGCTGGAGGCCGGTGATCGTCTTGTGCCGGCCGGGCACGGCCCGGGCGTTGTAGATCTGCTTGGCCAACGAGGTGTAGAGGATGTCGTTGACCAGCGTCGACTTGCCCGAGCCGGAGACACCCGTCACCGAGACGAACAGCCCGAGAGGGAAGGTGACGTCGATGTCGCGCAGGTTGTTGGCCTTGGCGCCCTTGACCGTGAGCTCGCGGCCGGGCGTGCGCGGTCGGCGTACGACGGGAAGCGGGATCTCGCGGCGGCCGGACAGGTATTGACCCGTCAGCGAGTCGCGGTGCTCGAGCAGGCCCTGGACGCTGCCGGAGTGGACGACCTGGCCGCCGTGCTCGCCGGCTCCCGGGCCGATGTCGACGACCCAGTCGGCGCTGCGGATGGTGTCCTCGTCGTGCTCGACGACGATGAGGGTGTTGCCGAGGTCTTTGAGGCGCACGAGGGTCTCGATGAGGCGCTGGTTGTCGCGCTGGTGGAGACCGATCGACGGCTCGTCGAGGACGTAGAGGACGCCGACCAGGCCGGCGCCGATCTGGGTCGCCAGCCGGATGCGCTGGGCCTCGCCGCCGCTGAGCGAGCCCGAGGGTCGGTTGAGGGAGAGATAGTCGAGGCCGACGTCGAGCAGGAAGTTGAGCCGCTCGAGGATCTCCTTGAGCACCCGCTCGGCGATCTGCCGCTCGCGCGGGCTCAGCTCGACCGAGCGCAGGTAGTCGGCGGTCTCGCTGATGGGCAGCGCGCAGACCTCGGCGATGTTCTTTCCGCCGGAGTCGCGGTCGCCCAGGGTGACCGCGACCGACACGGGCTTGAGGCGGCTGCCACCGCAGGCCGGGCAGGGCACCTCGCGCATGAAGCCCTCGAACCGCTCGCGGCTCACGTCGGACTCGGCCTCGCGGTGGCGGCGCTCGATGTAGCGCTGGACGCCCTCGAACTCGGCGTAGTAGGCGCGCTCGCGGCCGTAGCGGTTGCGGGAGACGACGTGGACCTTGGTCGAGTGGCCGAAGAGCAACGACTGCTGACCCTTGTCGGAGATGTCTTCCCAGGGCGTGTTGAGGTCGAAGCCGAGCTCGTTGCCGAGGGCGGCCATCAGCTTGAGGAAGTAGTCGGCGACGTGGGCCTGGCTCCAGGGCTGGATGGCGCCCTCGCCGAGGGTCGCGGTGGGGTCGGGTACGACGAGGTCGGGGTCGACCTCCAGCCGGGTGCCGAGGCCGTGGCAGTCGGGGCAGGCGCCGAACGGCGAGTTGAACGAGAACGACCGGGGCTCGAGCTCGTCGGTGTCGATGGGATGGTCGTTGGGGCAGGCCATCTTTTCGGAGAACTTCAGCTCGCGGCCGGGGTCCTTGGCGCCGAGGTCGATGAAGTCGAAGATCACCAGCCCGCCGGCGAGGTTGAGGGCGGTCTCGACGGAGTCGGTCAGCCGGCGCTTGGAGGACTGCTTGACCGAGAGCCGGTCGACGACCACCTCGATGGTGTGCTTCTTCTGCTTGTCGAGCGTGGGCGGGTCGTCGAGGGTGTAGGTCTCGCCGTTGACCCGGGCCCGGGAGAAGCCCTGGGTCTGTAGCGTGCGGAAGAGCTCGACGTACTCCCCCTTGCGGCCGCGGATCACCGGGGCCAGCACCTGGAAGCGGCGGCCGTCGTCGAGGGTGAGGATGCGGTCGACGATCTGCTGCGGCGTCTGCCGCTCGATCGGCGACCCGCAGGTCGGGCAGTGGGGCCGGCCGGCGCGGGCGTAGAGGAGGCGGAGGTAGTCGTAGACCTCGGTGATGGTGCCGACGGTGGAGCGCGGGTTCTTGGACGTGGACTTCTGGTCGATCGAGACCGCCGGCGAGAGCCCTTCGATGAAGTCGACGTCGGGCTTGTCCATCTGGCCGAGGAACTGGCGGGCATAGGCAGACAGCGACTCGACGTAGCGGCGCTGGCCCTCGGCGAAGATCGTGTCGAACGCCAGGGAGGACTTGCCGGAGCCGGAGAGACCGGTGAAGACGATCAGCGAGTCACGGGGTAGGTCGATGGAGACGTCCTTGAGATTGTGCTCGCGGGCGCCTCGGATGATGAGCTGATCCGTCACCCGAGAAGCATGTCACGGGGCTCCGACACCCCTCCCCGTGCGCACCCGCCGATGACACGGCTGGGACCCACGGGACAGGATGGGGGCATGGAAGATCTGGCGCCGCAGGCCGCGTTCGAGCTGCTCCCCGACGCGACCCAGCGGCTGGTGCGGACCGTGGACGGGCTCGACGACGAGGACCTGGGTGCCCCGAGCGGGCTGCCCGACTGGACCCGCGGCCATGTCGTGGCCCATCTGGCGCTGAATGCCGAGGCCCTGGCCGGGGTGCTCGAGGGTGTGATCAGCGGCGAGCGGACCACCATGTATGCCTCCGACGAGGCCCGCGACGGCGACATCGCCGAGCTCGCCGCGGCCGAGCGGACTCAGCTGCGCGACCGCTTCATGGCCGGTACGACGCGGCTGACCGACGCCGTCGACGGGTTCCCCGACGAGCACTGGACCGAGTCGTTCGAGCGCACCCCCGGCGGCCGCACGATCCAGTACGCCGCCGTCCCGGGCATGCGGCTGCGCGAGGTCGAGATCCACCACGTCGACCTCGACGCCGGGTTCACGCCGACGGGCTGGTCCGACGCCTTCGCCGCCCACCTGATCGAATCGATGCTCAAGCGGAGTCCGTCCGAGGCGTCGTACCGCTTGCTCGCCACCGACCTGGCCCAGACCTGGGTGGTGGGCGACCCCGACGACGCGAGCAGCACTACCGTGTCGGGTCCGGCCGGTGACCTGGCCTGGTGGATGACGGGGCGGCCGCCGGCCGCCTCGCTGACGTCGAGCAGCGGCAGTCTGCCGCTGGTGAAGGCCTGGTGACCCGATGCCCTACACCGGAGAAGTGACCCCCGGCGGACCCGCCGAAAGCCGGACCGCCGGCGACATCGTCATCACCAAGGTGGCGGTCGACCCCGAGATGTCCAACAACTGCTACCTGCTGCGGTGCGTCTCCACCGGTGACCAGGTGCTCATCGACGCCGCCGCGGAGCCCGCAACGCTGCTCCCGCTCATCGGCGACGGCGGGCTCACGACCGTCGTGACCACCCACCAGCACTGGGACCACCATCGCGCGCTGGCCGAAGTCGTGTCCGCCACCGGCGCCGAGGTCGTGGCAGGGGCTCCCGACGCCGCAGCCATCACGGAGCAGACGGGCGTGCCCGTCACCCGCACGGTGGGAGACGGCGACACCGTCGAGGTCGGCGCGTGCGTCCTCTCGGTCATCACCATCGTCGGGCACACGCCCGGCTCGATCGCGCTGGTCTACGACGACCCCGACGGCCACCGGCACCTGTTCACCGGCGACTCACTCTTCCCCGGCGGCGTCGGCAACACCCGCGGCGACAAGGACAACTTCCGCAGCCTCATCGACGACGTGGAGACCAAGATCTTCGGCACCCTCCCCGACGACACGTGGTTCTACCCCGGCCACGGCAACGACTCGACCCTGGGCGTCGAGCGCCCGCACCTCGCCGAGTGGCGCGAGCGGGGCTGGTGAGCGGGGAGCGCGACCTCGCGGCGCTGCTCGCCGGGATGGAGCCGGAGCGCCAGCCCGGCAGCTTCGTGTTCACGACGGCACCCACCCTGCCCGCGGACGTCGTACCGACGGTGCTGGTGCGGGAGCAGGAGGGCAGCACGCTTGTCATCGAGCGGGCGGACGCCGACCGGCTGGGGCTGGGCTACGAGTACGTCGCCGCGATGATCACCCTGCGCGTGCACTCCGCTCTCGAGGCGGTGGGCCTCACGGCTGCGGTCTCGACGCGCCTGGCCCAGCACGGGATCAGCTGCAACGTCGTGGCCGGCTACTTCCACGACCATCTCTTCGTCCCCGAGGCCGAGGCGGACCGGGTCGTGGCCCTGCTCCGAGAGCTCGCTGCCGAGCACGCGTAGTCGTCACGGATGACGGGGATCAAACTGCAGCAGGTCGCGTGTTGAGATGGTCGCCAGGGCTGCCAATTGAGCACACGACCATGCCGAGCTCGCCCGAACTCAGCCGCGCTGCCACATCAGGCTGAAGGCCTTGAGGTAGTCCCGCACGCTCTCCTCGTAGGGCACCCGGAGAGTGATGCCGTCGCCGTTCAGGGCGCCGTCGGTCCAGGAGGGCCCGCCGAGCCAGGCGTAGTGGGCGCCGGCCTTGTCGCCGTAGCGACCGTCGACGACCAGCAGGCTCTGGCCGGTGGCGGCCCGGGCGATGGGGATGCCGGACTTGGCCAGATCGCGCCGCACGCCCTTGAGCACCTTGGGGCCGGCGACCACGGCGACGTCGCAGCCGCGGGACTTCAGCACGCCGAGCCGCGCGGCGATGGCCTGCCCGCGTTCGCCGGACCAGCGGCGGACGGCCACCCGGATGTTGGTGCGGCCGTCGCCGGTGTAGATGCCGCGGGCCTTCTTGCAGCCGACCGGGGCGAGAGCGCGGAGCACGGGGTCGTGCGAGGCACCCGGCTTGACGGGGTAGATCTGGGCGACGAACCGGCCGAAGGACAGGGTGCGGGTCTTGGTCGTGTCGACGGTGTCGCGGGCCAGCCTCCAGAAGAAGCTCGTGTAGCCAGCAAAGATCGCCGGGTTGGCCACCCGGAACGCATCGCTCCACTGGTGGGTGGACGTGCCGGTCGCCGACCCGGAGCCGATGATCGTCAGGTCGGTGGTGCCGCCCGCCCTGCTGACCAGCATGAAGTTGGTGGCGGTGGTGCCATATCCGCCCAGGCACGTCTCGACGCAGCGGCGCACCCACGACGCGGCAAGGACATCGGTGCCCAGGGTGGTCTCGAGCGTGCGCTCCGCCCCCGTGGAGGACGACCCGTCGAGGACGATCTGCACACCGACGCCCTCGGCGTACGCCGCCAGCAGCGCCTTCTTCAGATCAGGGTCGTTGAGCCGCGAGCTGGCCAGCCGCACGGTCGCCCCCGGCTCGGCGTCCATGACCGCGCGGGCCATCCGGTCCAGCACGGCGCCCTTCTGCTCGGGCGTGCCGTGCGGGGCGTTGAACAGCGGCCCTTGCTCGAACAGGTCGATCGGGTCGTAGGTGAGCCGCACCGCGTCGTGGTCGGAGTTGAAGCCGCCGACGATCTCGGACCTGTCGGGCACCAGCCCGCTGCCGTGCTTGAGCGACATGCCGTAGTCGAGCAGCGACGTCGGGCCGCGCGAGCCCTGCAGCGGCATGTCGAAGCTGATCACGTCGCCGAGCGCCGAGGTCGGCAGCCCCTCTACCTGGCGGTGGCGGTCGGCGAGGTAGTTGACGTTGAGGTCGCCACCGACGAAGACGTGCTCGGTGCTGCCGGCCAGAGCAAGGATCTCGTCGTGCAGCATCCGCAGGTGGAGGCGCAGCCGAGGGATCAGGTGCATGTCGGTCGCCTGGGCGTCGAAGGACGCCCCCGAGAGGGTGTGGGTGTTGATGTAGCCGAAGACCTTGCCGGTCGCGAGCTCACGCAGCCGGACGATGTTGATGAAGCGCGCCGGCGTGACGTTCTCCTCCCCCGGGTGCACCATCACCGAACGGCCGTCGATGAGCTGGAAGCGGTTGCGGTTCCACACGATCGGGATCGCGCCGCCGCCACCGTTGATCGGCATGTACCAGCCGTAGGTGAGCTCCTGCGCCACCCGCATGATCGTCTGGCGGTCCTCGGCGTCGGACATCTCCTGGAACCCGCCGACATCGCCCAGCGTCATCGCCCTGCGGATGTCCTCCTCGGCCTTCAGCGGGCCGAGGTCGTGGAGGACGTTGAGGGTGAACGCCGTGTAGGTCGCGGACTGACGCGCGTCGGCGACCAGGCGCACCGGCGTCACCGATCCGACCGGCGCCGACGGAGCGGCCAGCAGCGACAGCGCGAGCGCACCCGCCGCAACCACCGGCAGCAGCAGGTTGGTCAGCCGCGCGAACACGCGAGCGGTGGTCCGAGAGGGCACGCTGGAAACTCCTAGCTGCGGGGGAAGTTGTTGTGCTCAGCTATCACATCAGCCCCACGAGTCACAGACAAGTGGGACCGACGAACTCCTGAATGGTAGTTCACTGGCTCGACCATCGATGAATCTGATGCTCGATCTCCGGAGGAAGTTCGGTGCCCCGGACCAGCCGTCGACATACTGTCCCCGTGCCGAGCGCGACCGTCTTCGCCGACCGAGTGGCCCGCTGGCGTCCCGACCTGATGAGCGCCCTCGAGCGGCTCTTCCCCGACCCCGAGGCGGTCGCCGACCGGCTGCTGGCAATCGCGCGGGCGGCGTACGACGCGCGGCCCGACGAGCTGCACGCGCTCGACGAGCGGCGGCTCGCGGAGCCCGACTGGTTCCAGCGGCCCGACGCGCTCGGTTACGCGGCGTACGCCGACCGGTTCGGCGGCACCCTCGCCGGGGTCGCCGCTCACCTCGACCACCTCACCGACCTCGGCGTCACCTATCTGCACCTGATGCCACTGCTCACGCCACGCACCGGGCCCAACGACGGCGGGTATGCAGTGGCCGACTACCGCTCGGTGCGCGCCGACCTCGGCGACATCGACGACTTGCAAGACCTGGCCACCACCCTGCGCCAGCGCGGCATCAGCCTGTGCATCGACCTGGTGCTCAACCACACGGCCCGCGAGCACCCGTGGGCCCAGGCGGCGCGGGCCGGTGACGCGGCCAAGCGCGACTACTACCTCGTCTTCGACGACCGCGGCATGCCCGACGAGTACGAACGCTCGCTGCCCGAGGTCTTCCCCGAGTTCGCGCCGGGCAGCTTCAGCTGGGACGCCGAGCTGGGCGGCTGGGTCTGGACGACTTTCAACTCCTACCAGTGGGATCTCAACTGGGCCAACCCCGCCTTGATCTCGGAGTTCTCCGACATGCTGCTCGGGCTGGCCAACCTCGGCGTCGAGGTGTTCCGGCTCGACGCGATCGCCTTCCTCTGGAAACGGCTCGGGACCACCTGCCAGAACCAGCCCGAGGTGCACGACCTGACCCAGGCGCTGCGGACGGTGGCCCGGATCGCCTGTCCGGCGGTGCTGTTCAAGGCCGAGGCGATCGTCGGCCCGGCCGACCTGCCGGCGTACCTGGGGACCGGCGACCACGCCGGCAAGGTCTGCGACCTCGCCTACCACAACAGCCTGATGGTGCAGGTCTGGTCGATGCTGGCCTCCGGGCAGGTCGGGCTGGCCACCATCGCGTTGCAGAACCTCCCGCAGCCGCCGGCCACCACATCCTGGATCACCTACCTGCGCTGCCACGACGACATCGGCTGGGCCATCGATGACACCGACGCGTGGCGGGCCGGCCTCGACGGCTGGACGCACCGCCGCTTCCTCGCCGACTGGTACGCCGGGTCCTACCCCGGCTCGTGGAGCCGCGGGCTGGTCTTCCAGGAGAACACCGCGACGGGCGACCGGAGGATCAGCGGCTCGCTCGCCTCGCTCGCCGGCCTGGAGGCCCACGACCCGGGCGCCGTTGCGCGGATCATGCTGGCCAACGCCGTGATCCTCGGCTTCGGTGGCCTCCCGGTGATCTGGATGGGCGACGAGATCGGCCTCCTCAACGACGTCGAATGGGCGGACGAACCCGAGCACGCCGCCGACAACCGCTGGGTACATCGACCGCGGATGCCGTGGCCCGTCCCCGAGGACACCACCGACGTCGGCAACCTCCGCGCCGGCCTGGCCCACCTCCTCGAGGTGCGCGCCTCGCTCCCCCAACTGCACGCGGCCTGCCCCACCGAGATCTGGGACCCGCGCGACCCCGGCGTGCTGCTCGTCGTACGACGCTCGCCCGACGGGCCCCTCCTGGTCGCCGCCAACATGACCGACCGGCCGGCCACCGTGCCCGGCGAGGTCTTCGGGTGGCTGGGCCTGCCGCTCTACGCCCTGCACGACCACCTGGCCGGTGCGGCGCCGGATCTACGCGACGACGCCGTCCTCCTGCCGCCGTACGCCGCCGCCTGGCTGACCGCCGCTCCGCCGTCGACGACCGTGGCAGGCTGACCTCATGGCCGACCCCGCCCCCATCGTCATCGTCGGCGGCGGGCTCGCCGCCGGCACCATCGCCACCGAGCTGCGGTCCGGTGGCTACGACGGCCCGATCGCGGTCTACGCCGACGAGCGGCACCCGCCCTACGAGCGACCGCCGCTCTCCAAGGACTTCATGCTCGACAAGGGCCCGCTGTCCGCGGCTCTGGTGCAACCCGAGGACTGGTACGCCTCGCACGGCGTCGACCTGCACACCGGCACCACGGTCACGGCCGTCGACCCTGCCCACCACACCGTGTCCGCGGGCGGCGGCGACACGTCGTACTCCCAGCTGGTGCTGGCCACCGGCTCTCTGGCCCGGCGGCTCCCGCTGGCCGACGACAGCGGGGCGCCGGTGCACTACCTGCGGTCCTGGGCCGACGCCGAGCGGCTGCGCGCAGCGCTCACGCCGGGTTCCCGGCTCGCGATCATCGGCGGCGGGTGGATCGGGCTCGAGGTCGCGTCGGCCGCCCGCCTCCACGAGGTCGAGGTGGTCCTGCTCGAGGCCGCCGCGCAGCCGCTGCTCGGCGTGCTGGGCGACGAGGTCGCGGCGGTCTTCGCCGCTCTTCACCGCGACCACGGCGTCGACCTCCGGACCGGGGTGTCCGTGTCGGCGATCCGCGCCGCCGACGGCGGGGTGGCGATCGAGGTGGGCGACGAGGTCGTCACCGCCGACCGGCTGCTGGTCGGCGTCGGCGCCATCCCGGACACCAGCCTCGCCGTGGACGCAGGGCTCACCGTCGACAACGGCGTCCGCACCGACGCCCGCCTGCGCACCAGCGCCGACGGGATCTACGCGGCCGGCGACGTCGCCAACGCCGACCACCCCGTGCTCGGCCACCCGCTCCGCGTCGAGCACTGGGACACCGCCATCCAGCACGGCAAGGTCGTGGCCCGCAACCTGCTCGGCGAGGAGGCGGTCCACGACGCGCTCCCCTACTTCTTCACCGACCAGTACGACCTCGGCATGGAGTACGTCGGCAACCCCGGCCCCGAGAGCTTCGACCGGGTGGTGGTGCGCGGACGAACGGGAGGGGACGACGGTGCCAATGACGGGGCCAGTGACGGGGGGAAGTTCACCGCCTGGTGGCTGCGGGACGACCTGGTCGTGGCCGGCATGCACGTCAACGACTGGGACGCCATCGACGATGTCCGCCGCATCGTCGGGCAACGCGTGGACGCCGAGGTTCTCGCGGACGACAAGACCGAGCTCGCGGACGTCGCCGCGGCCGGCTGATCTTCCAAGTGAGACAAACCGGCCGCCCGCAGGCGGCGCGCCTCTTGCCAGGGCGGGTGTTTGGCCCGAGAGTTGGCCGGGTTCGCTACCACTCGGATGAGGAGTCTCATGTCCTTGCTGCCGCCCCGCCAACGCGTGGCTCGATCCCTGGCCGCCGGTGCCGTCGTCCTGACGACCGCACTCGCGACCACCACCACGCTGGCGTCCGCCAGCACCGCTGACCGCCAGTCGGGCAAGCCTGCCGGGCCGGAGCGGACCTCTCACTCGCCCGAGGCGCGTGGCCACTACGACGCCCGCTACGGACAGTCCGGCGCGGCCCGCGCGGCCAACTACCGCGCCGCCGGCAAGGCAAGTCGCAGCAGCGAGACCCGGGCCCTCGCGGCCTCCATCCCGGGGCAGGCGATCTTCGACATCGACGGCACCACGGGCACCGTGCGCATGCTCGAGCGGCTGGACGGCTACCTGACCGGCAAGAGCAACCTCAAGCCCACCAAGGTCGTCACCAAGTACCTCGATGCCAACCACGACGCGCTCGGGCTCACCAAGTCCGACCTCAACACCTTCAAGCTCAAGCGTGACTACAAGGACATCGAGGGGGTCCACCACCTCTTCTGGATCCAGCGGATCGGCGGCAAGACGGTCTTCGGCAACGGTCTGACGGCCGCGGTCACGAAGGACGGTCGGCTGCTCACCCTCGGCGGATCGCCGGTGAGCAAGGCCCATCTGCCCGCCCCCGCCAACACCAAGATCGAGTCCGGCTCGGAGGCCATCGCGAACGCGCGAGCCAGCCTGGGCGCCACCGACTCCGTCGCCGGCGCGTCCGACAGCGCCGAGCAGGTGCTCTTCGTGACCCCGCGCGGCAGCTACGTCGGCTGGCTGACGACCATCATGTCGGTGCAGCATCCAGCCACTCAGGTAGTCGACGCGGTCTCGGGCCACCTGCTCTACCGCAACCCGCTCGGGAGCAACGAGGCCGGCGAGGCGACCGGTACGGCGTTCCCGAACTACCCGGGGGCCGCGCACGGCGGCAAGCAGATCACGGTCAACTACACCCGCAACGGCTGGCTCCCCCGTGGAGCGACCACCCTCAAGGGCAACAACTCCCACACCTACTCCGACGTCGACGACAACAACAAGCCGAGCGCGTCGGAAGAGGTGCACCCCAACCCCGGCCTGCGGTGGAACGACGCCCTCAAGCCGTTCAAGGTCCAGGGCATGTCCTTCTGCAAGCAGTTCCCCTGCTCGTGGGACCCCAACGACCCGTTCTCCTGGAAGGTCAACCGGGCCCAGAACGCGGCGCAGGTCTTCTACTTCGTCAACAAGTTCCACGACCACCTGAAGGCGGCCCCGATCGGCTTCATCGAGGCGGCCGGCAACTTCCAGACCTCTAACGCCTCGAAGCTGGGCAAGGGTCACGACGCGATCGACACGCACACCATGGATGGCGCCAACACCGCCAACGGCCTGCCGGACGCCGACCACATCGACAACGCCAACATGAACACCCCACCAGACGGCACCCCGCCGACGATGCAGATGTTCCTGCAGCACGAGCCGGGAACGTCGTACCCCGACGGGGACCCGTTCGCGGCCACCAATACCGGCGACGAGGCCTGGACGGTCTGGCACGAGTACAGCCACGGCCTGTCCAACCGCCTGGTGGTCGACGTCCTGGGCAACTCCACGCTCGGCCCGATCCAGGGCGACGCGATGGGTGAGGCCTGGGGCGACTGGTTCGCTACGGACCTGCAGGTCCGCGACGGCCTGGAGATCGACCGGAAGGGCAAGGCGGACCTCAACCTCTTCAAGTACGACGGCAGCAACGGCAACACCGGCGGCGGGCTGATCCGCACCCAGGGCATCGACTGCACGCCGTCCTCGCCCAAGTCCCGGTGCCCGGGTGGCCTGACCGGCCACACCGGTGGCTACACCTACGCCGACTACGCCAAGATCATCGGCGGCGCCGAGGTGCACGCCGACGGTGAGATCTGGGGCGAGACCCTCTGGTCGCTGCGCGACAAGGTCGGTTCCCGCGTCAGCCAGAGCCTGGTCACCCGGGCCATGGAGCTCTCGGCGCTCAACCCGTCGTACCTCGACATGCGCAACGCGCTGCTCGTCGCCGACACCGCCCACTTCAAGGGCAAGTACCACCAGAAGATCTGGAACACCTTCGCCTCGCGGGGCATGGGCTTCTACGGCGGATCGCTGGGCGGGAATGACGCCAACCCCGCCCCGAGCTTCAAGAGCCCGCCCAACAAGGTCAAGAAGGGCGTCCTCAACGGCACCGTCGTGGACTCCGCGACCGGTCAGGCGGTGGCGGGCGTCCCGGTCACACTGGCGTTCCAGGGCCTCGGGACCGTCAACCCGACGGCCATCACGGCCGCCGACGGTAGCTACGCCTTGGGCCCGGTCCCGACCGGCACCTACGGCAAGCTCGTCATCAACGGGGCGGGCTACGACCCGATCTCGACGAAGGTGACCGTGGCCAAGAGCGGCTCCCGCGCCGACTTCTCGGTGCGGCGCGACTGGGCCGCCATCAGCGGTGGCGCGTCGGTGGTGGACTTCAACGGGCCCGACTACACCGAGTTCGGCTGCGGTCCGGCGCAGGCGCTGGACACCAGCCAGGCCACCGGCTGGGGCTCCACGACGGGCAGCGTCAAGGGCGAGGCCACCAACGTGTTCCAGCCCAAGCACCTCACCGTCGACCTGGGCCGGGCGGTCAACATCACCACGTTCGGAGTCGACCCGACGTCCACCTGTGGTGACGCGTTCAGCGCCTCGACCGGCGCCTTCCAGATCGAGACCTCACCGGACAACGTCACCTACACCGTCGCCGCAAGCGGCACGTTCGACGAGAGCCATCGAGGCAAGATCAACACGGTGACGCCCACCACGGGCACCGTCGGGGTTCGCTACGTGAGGTTCACGATCCTGGGCAACCAGGTGCCGGACTTCGCGACCAACTGCCCCAACGGCGGCTTCAGCGGCTGTCAGTTCACCGACCTCACCGAGCTTGAGGTCTACGGAGTTGCCGCTCCCTGAGTGGCTGCACCACCCGTTGCTGGCGGTCGACCCTCAGGGGTCGGCCGCCAGCGGCATTCCCTGGGTCAGCCGATGCCGTCGATGAGCTCGCGCAGCGCGGCCACGTGGGCGGCCAGCGCCCGGCGGCCGGGGGGTGTCAACGCCACCCAGGTCGTGCGCCGACCTTGGTGCACGCCCTTGCGGCTGCGGACGTAGCCGCGGTCGACCAGGGCGGACAGATGCTTGGAGAGCACCGAGTCACTCACCGCGAGCCGGTCGCGGACAGTGGCGAACTCCGCCTCGGTGACCGCTGTCAGCATCGTCGTCAGGCGCAGCCTGGCAGGCGCTTGGAGGTGCGGGTCGAGCCCGGCCATCAGGTCGCCGCGAGCAGCAAGAGCAGCACCAGGCCGACCAGGGCGAGGACCGAGATGACGACCAGCACGAGCACGGACTCGCCTCTGCTTCGCCCGGCCGGATCGCCGCGGTAGAGCCGGAGCCAGCGTCGCCCGCTGAGCACGTAGAGCACCCCGCCCGCCGTCGCGCAGACGGCCGCCAGCCACCACGCCGCGTGCAGACCGGCACCGATCACGGCGGCGAGGGCCGCACCGTAGGCGATCGAGGCGCGCGCGTCGTTGCCCAGCACGGCGCGGCTCACGAACCCGGAGACGAGCACCCCGTTGGCCCGCCTGAAGCGCCAGACCTGCCAGCCCGCCACCGCGGCGAACAGCACGACCCCACCGAGCAAGGCGCCCAGTGCGGCCGGTGAACCGACCGCGACCCCGATCGCCACCGTGCCGAGCTGGATGGCCACCGCCGCACCCATCCACGCTTCGTATCCGGACGGGACGACCAGATCCGCGGCCAAAGTGTCGCGGTCGCGACCCGCGTCGTCGAGCAGGGCAGCGGCCTCGTCGGGGGTCGGGATACTTTCCATATCGGAAAGTATTCTCCGAACTTTCCAGATTGGCAAGTATCTCAAACTCGGTCGCCGCTCAACCGCTCCGGCACCTAGCGTGGCGCAGCGTGAGCCGCCTGCACGCCGACCAGATCGACACCTCCGCCGACCTCGTCCGCCGGCTCGTCGAGGAGCAGTTCCCTCAGTGGGCGACGCTGCCCGTCCGCCGGGTCGAGCTGTTCGGCACCGACCACCACCTCTACCGGCTCGGCGACGACCTGGTCGCCCGGATGCCCATCATCGGCTGGGCCGTCGAGCAGGCAGGCAGCGACGCTCGCTGGCTGCCCTGGCTGGCCGGCCAGCTGCCCGTCGCGCTCCCGGCACCACTCGCCGTCGGCCGGCCGGGGGCCGGCTATCCGTACCCGTGGGCCGTGGTGCCCTGGCTGCCCGGCGCGAACCCCGACGGCGCCAACGCCGACCCGTCCGACCTGGCCCGCGACCTGGCCGGCTTCGTGCGCGCCCTGCACGCCATCGATGCGACTGACGGGCCCCCGAAGACGGGGACGCAGCGAGGCACCCCGCTGGCCGGGCTCGACCAGGGCGTTCGGGCCACGTTGGCGGCGAGCAGCGGGCTGCGCGACATCGCCGACCGGGTGCTGGCGCTGTGGGAGGACGCGCTGGCCGCGCCGGCGTACGACGGCCCGCCGGTCTGGATCCACGGCGACCTGATGGGCGGCAACCTGCTGGTCCATGGCGGCCGGTTGTCCGCGGTCATCGACTGGGGCGGCCTTGGCACTGGCGACCCGGCGCCCGACCTGTGCCCGGCGTTCTGGCTGTTCTCCGGTCGCAGCCGCGAGGTGTGGCGGGCCGAGACGGCGTACGACGACGGCACCTGGCGGCGCGCACGCGGCTGGATCATCGCGCCCGCCGTCAGCGGTGTCGACTACTACGCCGAGACCTGGCCCGCGTTCGCCGCGCTGGGCCGGCGGACCATCGAGGCCGCGCTCGAGGAGTTCGAGGGCTGACCGGCAGACTGTCGCCATGGATCCCCTCGAGAGTTGGACCCGCGGCGAGCACACGAGTGCGGACGGGGCGACGCGTCCGACCTACCGCAAGGGATCCGGCCCCGGGGTGATCGTCATCCACGAGCTGCCGGGGATGACTCCGGACGTGATCGCCTTCGCCGACGAGGTCGTCTCGGCCGGGTTCACCGTCGTGATGCCTCAGCTGTTCGGCACACCGGGGGCCGCTCCGGGCATGGGTTCGTTCACGAGCTCGATCGTCCAGGTGTGCACCACGCTCGGAGTTCACCAAGCTCGCCACCGGGAAGACCGCGCCCATTGCCGACTGGCTGCGCAGCCTGGCCCGTGAGCTGCACGGCGAGCTCGGCGGCCCCGGCGTCGGGGCCCTCGGCATGTGCTTCACGGGCGGCTTCGCGCTGGCCATGATGGTCGACGACTCCGTGGCCGCCCCCGTGGTGGCGCAGCCCTCACTGCCGTTCGCGATCGGCAAGCGGCGTGGCGCCGACCTCAACCTCTCGCCCGACGACCAGGCGGCGATGGTGGCCCGGGCGCAGGGCGGCTGCCAGGTCCTCGGCCTGCGCTACGCGGCCGACAAGGCCACGGGCACTCGCTTCCAGACGTTGGAGCGGCTGCTCGGCGACAACTTCGTCGGTGTCGAGTTCCCCGGCAAGGGGCACGCCACCCTGACCGAGCACCGGCAGCAGGAGGCCGTCGACAAGGTGCTGGAGTTCTTCGGCAGCCGCCTGCACGGCTGAGGCTCGGTGAACGACGACTCGATGCCGGCCGACCTGCTGGCGCACGCGCTCGAGGCCCGCGGCTTCATGCCACCCGACGAGGGGCTGGCCCTGCACCGGCTGGCGCGCGAGCGGCTCCTGCACGGTCCGGTGCTCGAGGTCGGCACCTACTGCGGCAAGTCCGCGATCTATCTCGGCGCGGCCGCACGCCAGGTCGGCGGCACCGTCTTCACCGTCGACCACCACCGCGGGTCGGAGGAGAACCAGGCCGGCTGGGAGCACCACGACCCGACCCTCGTCGACGACGAGTCCGGGCTGATGGACACCCTGCCCGTCTTCCGACGCACCATCGAGCAAGCCGGACTCGAAGGTCACGTGGTCGCGATCGTCGGGCCCTCGCTGACGGTGAGCGCGCATTGGCGCACCCCCGCTGTCGCTGCTGTTCGTCGACGGCGGCCACGGCGAGCAGCCGGCCATGGACGACTACGAGGGCTGGGCCCGCTGGGTGATGCCGGACGGCCTGCTGGCCATCCACGACGTCTTCCCCGACCCGCGCGACGGTGGGCGGCCGCCATACGACGTGTTCCTGCGGGCGCTGGCCAGCGGCAGCTTCGCCGAGGCGCGAGGCCGTCGGTTCGCTGCGGGTGCTACGCCGAACGCAGGGGCAACCCGGGGAGGGCGTCGGCTGACTGGTCGGCCGACGGGCAGCGGCACTCGAGGGCCAGCGGCTCGAACGCCGCCACCATCGTCGTGCCGCGCATGATGTCGGCGCCCGGGGTGGCGTCGCTGAGCGCGTCGGCCGCGAGGATCACCGCGGCGGCCGTGTAGGTCGAGTGCTCCCCCGGCCAGTTCACGTCGTCGGGCCACACGTAGCCGGTCCAGTAGCGGCCCTCGTCGTCACGCAGGTGCTGCATGTCAGCCAACAAGCGTCGGGCCCGCTCACGGTCGCCCAGCGACTCCAGGGTCAGCACCAGCTCGCAGGTCTCGGCGCCGGTGACCCAGGGGTTGGTCGAGACGCAGCGGATGCCGAGGTCGGGGACCACGAACTCGTCCCAGCGGTCGGCCAGCATCTGCTCGGCCTCGCGACCGCGCACGGCGCCGCCCAGGACCGGGTAGTACCAGTCCATCGAAAACTCGGACTTGTCCAGGAACAGGTCGGCGTGGGCGCGCAGCGCGTGCCGCAGCCGCCCTCCGGCCAGCTCCCACTCGGGCTGCGGGTCGTCCATCAGCTCGGCCAGGGACACCCCGGCGCGCAGCGACTGGTGGACGCTCGACGACGCGGCCAGCAACGCGTCCTGGTGCACGACGCCGGGGCGGCCGTCGACCCACTCCTGCGCCCAGGCGATGCCGCCGAACGGCAGCTGCACGGACACCACCCAGTCCAGGGCGCGCCGCACCGCCGGCCAGCACCGGGCGACGAACGCCGCGTCGCGGCGGACGAGCCAGTGGTGCCAGAGCGCGACGGCCAGGTAGGCCGACATGTTGGTCTCACCGCTGGCGTCCTCGACCTCGCCGGCCACCAGCTTCATCGGCCACGAGCCGTCAGCCCGCTGGGTGGCCAGCGCCCAGTCGAAGGCACGCTCGGCGGCCGCGGGCCTGCCTCCCACGAGCAGCCCCATGGCGGACTCGAGGTGGTTCCAGACGTCGGTGTGCCCGCCCGGCGTCCACGGGATCGCGCCGTCGGGCTCCTGCATGGCCTCGATCGACGCGGCCGACTCCGCCACCTGGGCGGTCGTCAGCACACCCGGGACGGACGGGACGGTGCGGGGCGGCTCAGGTCGCATCAGTCTGGCCGGCATCGGGCTTGCGGAAGTAGAGGACCAGGCTCTTGCCGACCAGCGGGTCGAGCACCCGCTCGGCGTACCGCGTCGTGCGCGGCTTCTTCATGATGTCCCACACCAGCAGGCGGTGGTACGCCTTGACGGCCAGGTTGTCGTCGTTGGTCACGCCGACCGCGCACTTGAGCCACCAGTACGGCGAGTGCAGGCCGTGGGCATAACCGCGTCCGGTCGGCTCCAGGCCGGCCGCTTCGGCCTTGGTGGTGAGCTCCTTGTCGGTGTAGATCCGGATATGGCCGCCGGGCACGTTGTGGTAGTCGTCGGAGAGGCGCCAGCAGATGATCTCGGGCAGCCAGCGCGGCACCGTCAGCGCGATGGTGCCGCCCGGTCGCAGCACCCGGGCCAGCTCGGCGATCGCCTGGATGTCGGCCGGGATGTGCTCGAGCACCTCGGCCGCCACGATCCGGTCGAACTCGCCGTCGGCGAAGGGCAACGACAAGGCGTCGCCCTCCTTGACGTCGGCCTCGGCGCCGTCGGGCACCTCGCCGGCGTCCTTCATTGCGGCGAAGAGGTCGCGCACCCCCGACAGCTCGTCGGCGTCCTGGTCGAAGGCGACCACGTCGGCGCCCCGCCGATACATCTCGAAGGCGTGCCGGCCGGCGCCGCAGCCCATGTCGAGGGTCCGGTCGCCGGGCCGCAGGCCGAGCCGCTCGAAGTCAACGGTGAGCATTGAATGGCGCTTCCTTCTTCGTTCTCGGTTGTCGAGCCCGTCGCGACGGACGAGCGACGGTGTCGAGACATGCCTCCTCGTACGCCGCCGCGGTCGCGGCCGCAGCGGCCCGCCAGCTGAACAGCTCGTCGACGCGGGCCCGGCCGGCCGCGCCGTACCGCTCCCGACGCTCGGGGTCATCGAGCAGCGCGTCGAGGGCCCGGGTCAGCGCGCCCACGTCACCCGGCGTGACGAGGTCGGCGCACAGGCCGTCAGGCCCGACGACCTCGGGGATCGCCCCGGCGTCGGAGACGACCAGCGGGGTGCCGCAGGCCATCAGCTCGGCGGTCGGCAGCGAGAAGCCTTCGTAGAGCGAGGGCACGCACGCCACCTCGGCCGAGCCCATGATGTCGACGAGCTCGGCGTCGCTGACCCCGTGCACGAAGCGGACGTGCTCGGCGATGGCGAGCCGGTCGACGATCTGGTGGGTCTGGCCACCGGGCTGCGGCTTGCTCACGAGCAGGAGGTGCAGGTCGTCGCGCTCGGTGCGCAGCTTGGCGAAGGCCTCCAGGAGCGTGGCGATGCCCTTCATCGGCGCGTCCGCGCTGGCCATCGCCACGATGCGCCCCGGTACGCGCGGGACGGTCGGCGGGCGGAAACCGTCGTCGACCCCCAGCGGGATCACCCGCACCCGGTCGGTGTCCACTCCGAAGTCGGCCACGATGTCGCGTCTGGACGACGCCGAGGGGGTCAGCACGAGCCGGGCGGCGCGGGCGACCTTGACCTGCATCCGCAGGAAGCCGTACCAGCGTCGTAGCGAGAGGCGCTTGCGCCACGTCGGAGCCGCCGCGAGGTCGATGCGGCGGTCGACGGTGATCGGGTGGTGGATGGTGGTCACCAGCGGCAGGCCCAGCCTCGCCACGTCGAGGATCCCGTAGGCCAGCACCTGGTTGTCGTGCACCACGTCGAAGTCGGCCGTGCGCTCGCGCAGCAGCCTGGCCACCCGGGTGCCGAACGTCTTGGGCTCCGGGAAGCCGGCCGTGCACATGGTGAGGAACTCCTCGACGTCGACGCGGTCGCGGAACTCCCGGAGCCTGGGCACGCGGAACGGATCGGGCTCGCGGTAGAGGTCGAGGCTCGGCACCTTGGTCAGCCGGACGCCCTCGTCGAGGTCGGGGTAGGGCTGACCGGAGAACACCTCGACGTCGTGGCCGAGCGCCACCAGCTCCCGGCTGAGGTGGCGGACGTAGACGCCCTGCCCGCCGCAGTGCGGCTTGCTGCGATACGACAGCAAGGCGATACGCACGGGCCAATCATCGCCCACGCCTGGCCGGCCCGGCGGGGCAGCCCATGTCGGGTGGCTCACACGGGCGCCTCCGGCGGGGTTTCCCGGTCGGAGGCGGCTGCGCGGGAGGGGCCCCTTGGCCTACCACCCCGCCGCTCGTCCCTCACGGCGGGGGGCCAGCCCAACCACGGCCTGCGGGGCCCCTCCCGCTCCGCCGCCTCTGCCCGGGTTGGTGGGATCAGTCGGGGGCCGGCCATTCTTGGACCCGTCAGGTGCCTTCGGACGAGTGGCCGGGGAAGACGTGGGCGGAGGGGTCGATGACGACGGCGGCGTTGTTGACGGCGGTGGCCGCCTCTCCGAAGCCGACGGCGATCAGGCGGACCTTGCCGGGGTACTCGGTGACGTCGCCGGCCGCGAAGACGCGGGGCAGGCTGGTGCGCATCGAGCCGTCGACGACGATGTGTCGTTTCAGGACCTCGATCCCCCACTGCTGGAGCGGGCCGAGGTCGGCGATGAAGCCCAGTGCGGCGACCACGGCCTGGGCCGGTCGGCGTACGGGCTCGGCGCCGTCGACGGTGATCTCGACCTCCTCGACGACCCCGTTGCCGATCAGCGCGGTCACCTGCGCCTTGGTCACGATGTCGACAGAGGAGGAGCGGACCTGGTCGACGGTGCGCTGGTGGGCGCGGAACGCGTCACGACGGTGCACGAGCGTGACCGTCTTGGCGACCGGCTCGAGGTGCAACGCCCAGTCGAACGCGCTGTCGCCGCCACCCACGATGACCACGTCCTTGCCGGCGTAGGGCGCGAAGCTCGGCACGAAGAACTCCATCCCCCGACCGACCCAGCCGTCGCCGGCGGGCAGCGGCCGCGGGCTGAACTTGCCGATGCCGGCGGTGATGATCACGGCCCCGGCCTTGATGGTGGTGCCGTCGTCGAGCTCGACGGTCACCGAGTCGTCGTCCTGGACCAGCCCGACGGCCGTGCGGTCGAGGAAGTAGTCGGGGTGGGCGGTGCCAGCCTGCTCGACCAGCCCCGCCACCAGGTCGCGGCCCTTGATCGTGGGGAAACCCGCAACGTCGAGGATCTGCTTCTCCGGATACATGGCCGTGATCTGCCCACCCAGTTCGGGTAGTGAGTCAATGACGGCGACCCGCAGTCCGCGGAAGCCCGCGTAGTAGGCGGCGAAGAGCCCGCTGGGGCCGGCGCCGACGATCAGCAGGTCGGTCTCGTTGACGGACGGAGAGGTCGCAGTGGCCACCCGGTGATCCTAGGGCGAAGGTCGACGGGGCTAGCGGGTCTCGATGCCCGACACGAGCCAGCCGTGCGCGGTGTGGGTCATCGTCACGAGCGTCCGGTAGGGCACCCGCACCGGCGCCTTGCCGTCCTCGCTGACCTGCTGGTCGAGGAAGAGCAGCGCCTGGACCTGTCCGGGTGCCGCCCGCACCACCCCCGACACCACGACCTCGGCGGCGGTCTCGCGGTGGGTTGCCTGGAACTCCGGCCGCAGCGCGGCGGCAGTCGTGCGGTAGGCCTCGGCGTACTCCGGCGTCATCAGCGTGGTCGCCTGCGTGACCTGCTCGTCGTAGTTGCGGTAGCTCGTCGACACGATCTCGGTCAGGTCCTGCGCGGCGGCGTCCACCGCCGCGCGGGTGGCAAGGTCGCCGAGCACGACTGGGCGCTCGTCGGTGGCGGCCGCCGGGGTGTTCCCGAGGTACCAGACCTCACCACAGGCCAGCAGCAGCAGCGCCGTAGCCAGGGCACCGAGGGCGACGTGAGCCGGAGATGTCACGGTCAGTCCAGGTAGCGGATGTCGGAGGTCAGCCACTGGCCGTCCTGGAGGACCAGCTCCAGCCGGAGCCGAAGGTTGCGGGGAACCGCCTCGTCCTGGGTACGCCGATCGGCGCGGGTGCCGGTCGTCGCAACGATCACGCTGGCGCGGGTCGGCTCGAGCGTGACCACGGCACTCCACACCACCGAGCCCTCGGTGACCGTGCGGTCGCGCCGCAGCGCGCGGACGAACTGGTCGGCCGAGGCGGTGTAGCGATCCTTGAGCGGACCGGTGGCTCCGGCGGTGATGCGGGCCAGGTCGGCCCGGGCCGACTCGTGCGAGACGTTGACGAAGGCGGTCGACTCGCGGCCAGCCGCGGCGAGCACGGCGGCGTACCGCAGCTGGTGGGTCGCCGCCTGGGCCCGCGCGTCCCGTGCCTGAGCGACCTGCACGCCGCCGAGGACACAGCCGACGGCGAGGAGCGCGCAGAGCACCGCCAGCCAGATGGTCGACTGTGCCCGGGTGGCGCTCATCTCGGCATGGTAGGTCCTCGTGGCGGCGCGGTCCGGGTCATCGGCGCACCTAGGATGGGCGACTGTGCAGACCCCCCCGGACCCTTCCCGCCACGATGGGCGGGGCCTGGTCGGAGCAGTCCGGCGGCACCCCTCGGGCGTGCTGCTGGTCGCTCAGCTGCTGGCGGTGCTGGCCTATCCGTTCGCGGACGACAGCGACGTGGGTCGGGCCCTGCTTGGCCTGGTCGGCACGGGTGTCGTGATCATCGCGCTGTGGGCGGTCCGCCGGACCCCCGCGCTCGGCTGGGTCGCGCTGCTGCTCGGCGGGCCGGCGATGATCTTCACGGTGCTCGAGGCGGCGTTCCCCGACCACGACACCATCGTTCTTGGGTCGGCCCTGCTGCACGCGCCGTTCTACTTCTACGTGTCCTACGCGATGATCCGCTACCTCTTCCACGACGACCGGGTGACCACCGACGAGCTCTATGCCACTGGAGCGGCGTTCACCGTGGTGGCCTGGGGCTTCGCCTACGTCTTCGTCGCCTGCCAGGTGGTGTGGCCGGGTTCGTTCGTCGGCTACGACGACGAGACCACGCACACGTTCTTCGAGCTGTTGTTCCTGTCCTTCACCAACCTCACGAGCGTCGGGCTCTCAGACATCGTGCCGGTCCTGCCGAACGCGCGTTCGCTGGTGATGGTGGAGCAGGTGGCCGGTGTCCTCTACATCGCGCTGGTGGTGGCCCGCCTGGTGGGACTGACCGTCGCCCGCGCTCGCAACCTGTCGGACTGACCAGAACCGACGAGCCTCAGGCGTCCCAGCCCGCTGGACGCAGCTTCTTCGGCAGCTTGCCGACCACCAGGCGGTAGGACTCGTCGACGGCGTCCAGCAGGTCCTCGTCGGGGATCGCCGCATGCATGGTCAGGGTGTTCCAGCCGGACCGGCCGATGTAGGCCATCACGGACGCGTCCTCCGGGTACCTGTCGAGCCACTCGTCGGCCACCTCGCGGGTGGCGCCGCCCTTGACCCCCACGGAGTCCACGCCCAGGAACGCAAAGATCTTGCCGCGCTCCCCCTCGCCGACCTTGACGACCGGGTGCTCGTGGTCCCAGGGGTTGTCCGGCCAGGCACCCGGCTTGGCCAGGCAGTAGGCGAGCATCTCGTCGACGTCCACGTCGGTCACCCTACGGCCGCCTTTTGAGGCCCGCCTGCCTACGATGAGCGAGTGACCGGCCCGGAGGTGTGGCGCGCTTTCGCGGCTGACCCGCGCGCACCGGAGAACGCCCCGATGCGGGCCTCCGACGCCGACCGCGACATCGTGTTCGGTGCCCTCGCCGAGGCCTACGCGGAGGGCAGGATCGACCGCGAGGAGTACGACGAGCGCACCGACGCCGCACACAGCGCCAAGACGCTGGGCGAGCTGCCCGGCCTGCTCGACGACCTGGTACCAAGCACCGCGATCGTGCCTCTGGGGTCCGCGGCCCTGGCCTCGGTGGAGGAACAGGCAGTGGCCCGCTGGGAGAAGAGCCGGCGCGAAGCGCTGATGGGGTTCCTGATCCCGAGCTTGGTCTGCTGGGTGATCTGGTCGGCGACGATGTTCGGCGGGTTCATGTGGCCGCTCTTCCCGACCGTCGCCACCGCGATCCCGCTGCTGCGCACGTTGATCCAGCGCAAGGACATCATCGAGTCCAACCAGCGCCACATCGTCCGCAGCCAGGAGAAGGCCCAGCAGAAGGCGCTGCGCAAGCAGCAGAAGCCCCCCGAGCTGGGGGGCTAGGAGCTAGGACTCACTCGTCGTCGTCGTCGCCGTCGAGGAGCCCCTCACGACGGGCCTCGGCGACGATGCGGCGGACGTTGGTCAGGGTCCCGCAGTTGTCGTCGACCTGCCGGTTGCGTTCGGTGGCGAACGCCTCGCCCAGCTCGGCGCGGACCTGCTCGCCGACCTCCTCGCGAGCCGGGTTGAGGATGGTCAGCTCCTCCTCGGTGAGGTGGTGGTTGACGGCCTTGGCCAGCTCCTCGACCGCGTCGTCGAACGCCTGGGTGTCGGTGCCCTTGAGCTCGAGCACGGCCAGCAGCGCCTCGTGACCCTCGGCGTGCTCCTCCTCGCCGTGGTCCGCCTCGTGCTCGGTGATCGCGTCCTTGCGCCGCAGCTTGGGGTACACGTACTTCTCCTCCGCCGTCGCGTGGGCGACGTGGAGGGTGGCGAAGGCATGCCGCACAGCGTCGCGGTCGGCGCTGCTGTCGCGCAGGTCGCGCAGCAACGCTTCGAACCGCCGATGGTCGTCGAGGATCAGCTCCACCACGTCGCCGGACACCGGCCTGCCGAGATCGATCGCTGTCATGGACGCCAGGCTAGTGATCCGGCCAGGGGACGTCTTCGCCCGTGCGGGTTAGTCGATGCAGAACTCGTTGCCCTCGGGATCCTGCATCACGATGAAACCGTGGCTCATCGGGGGCTCGGGCTCGTGGCGCCGCAACCGGGTCGCGCCGAGCGCGACCAACCGCTCGCACTCTGTCTCGAAGGCCGCCATCCGCTCGTCACCCTTCAGGCCCGGCGCCGCTCGAACGTCGAGGTGGACTCGGTTCTTGGCGGTCTTGCCCTCGGGCACCTGCTGGAAGAACAGGCGCGGCCCGACCTCGGCGGGGTCGTGGAGCGCGCTGGCCGAGTTGCGCTGGTCTTCTGGGACGCCGAAAGCCTCGAGAGCGGCGTCCCAGGTGTCGAAACCCTTGGGCGGGTCGTCGTGGACGTAGCCGAGCACCTCGGCCCAGAAGCCCGACAGAGCAGCCGGGTCGGTGCAGTCGAAGGTCACCTGGATCGTGCGCCCTTCATTCATCGGACGCTCGCCTCGATCATCTGTCGCAGCTCCTTCTTGAGGTCGGAGATCTCGTCACGCAGCCGGGCCGCGACCTCGAACTGCAGCTCGGCGGCGGCGTTCTTCATCTGCTCGGTGAGCTGCTGGATCAGCTCCGCAAGGTCGGTGCTCGGGATGCCGGCCGTGTCGGGCGCCTTTTCGCGCAGCTCGGCGGCCCCCATCTTGGACAGCCCGGGGACCGGCGCCTTCTTGGACCGGTCGCCACGGGCGCCGGTGCCCTGCCAGGTGGCCAAGAGCTCCTGGGTGTTCTCGTCCTCGCGGGCCAGCATCTCGGTGATGTCGGCGATCTTCTTGCGCAGCGGCGTCGGGTCGATTCCGTTGGCGGTGTTGTAGGCGACCTGCTTGGCGCGCCGCCGGTTGGTCTCGTCGATCGCCTTCTCCATCGACGGCGTGATCTTGTCGGCGTACATGTGCACCTGGCCCGAGACGTTGCGGGCCGCGCGGCCGATCGTCTGGATCAACGACTTGTCGGAGCGCAGGAAGCCCTCTTTGTCGGCGTCGAGGATCGACACCAACGAGACCTCGGGCAGGTCGAGGCCCTCGCGCAGCAGGTTGATGCCGACCAGGACGTCGTACTCCCCCATCCGCAGCTCGCGCAACAGCTCGATGCGGCGCAGGGTGTCGACCTCGGAGTGCAGGTAGCGGGTGCGGATGCCAGCGTCGAGGAGGTAGTCGGTGAGGTCCTCGGACATCTTCTTGGTCAGCGTCGTCACCAGGACCCGCTCGTTCTTCTCGGTGCGGGTGTTGATCTCGTGGATGAGGTCGTCGATCTGGCCCTTGGTCGGCTTGACCACCACCTCGGGGTCGATCAGCCCGGTCGGCCGGATGATCTGCTCGACCGTGTCTCCGCCGACCTTGTCGAGCTCGTAGTTGCCCGGCGTCGCCGAGAGATAGATCGTCTGACCGATCCGGTCGAGGAACTCCTCCCACTTGAGCGGGCGGTTGTCCATCGCGCTGGGCAGCCGGAAGCCGTGGTCGACCAGGTTGCGCTTGCGGGACATGTCGCCTTCGTACATGCCGCCGACCTGGGGCACCGCGACGTGGGACTCGTCGATGACGAGGAGGAAGTCCTCGGGGAAGTAGTCGAGCAGGCAGTTGGGCGCGCTTCCGCGGGTGCGGCCGTCGATGTGCATCGAGTAGTTCTCGATGCCCGCGCAGGAGCCGACCTGGCGCATCATCTCGATGTCGTAGGTCGTGCGCATCCGCAGCCGCTGGGCCTCCAGCAGCTTGCCCTGCCGCTCGAAGGTGGCCAGCTGGTCGTCGAGCTCGAGCTCGATCCCGCGGATCGCGCGCTCCATGCGGTCAGGCCCGGCGACGTAGTGGGTCGCGGGGAAGACATAGAGCTCCTTGTCCTCCGAGAGCACCTCGCCCGTCACCGGGTGGAGGGTCATCATCCGCTCGACCTCGTCGCCGAAGAACTCGATGCGGACCGCCGCCTCCTCGTAGACCGGGAAGATCTCGAGGGTGTCGCCGCGCACGCGGAACGTGCCGCGGGTGAACGACATGTCGTTGCGGGTGTACTGGATCTCCACCAGACGGCGCAGGATCGAGTCGCGGTCGTGCTCGTCGCCGACCCGCAGCCGCAGCATCCGGTCGACGTACTCCTGGGGCGTGCCGAGGCCGTAGATGCACGACACCGTGGAGACGACGATCACGTCGCGACGGGTCAGCAGCGAGTTGGTCGCGGAGTGCCGCAGCCGCTCGACCTCGTCGTTGATCGAGGAGTCCTTCTCGATGTAGGTGTCGGTCTGGGGGATGTAGGCCTCGGGCTGGAAGTAGTCGTAGTAGGAGACGAAGTACTCGATCGCGTTGTCGGGGAAGAGCATCCGCAGCTCGTTGGCGAACTGGGCGGCCAGGGTCTTGTTGGGCTGGAGCACCAGCAGCGGCCGCTGCACCTGCTCGGCCACCCAGGCGACCGTTGCGGTCTTGCCCGTGCCGGTCGCTCCCAGGAGCACGACGTCCTGCTCGCCGCCGTTGATCCGCTTCACGATCTCGGCGATCGCGGTCGGCTGGTCGCCCGAAGGCACATAGTCGGACTCGACGTGGAAGGGAGCCACGCGACGCTCGAGATCGGTCACCGGACGCATGGGTAGGAGCGTACGACGCGCCACCGACAGCCCCCTCAGTGAACATCTGGCGAATCGCCCAACTAACCGACCTGGCCGCTGTAGGTTCGCCCAGGCTGCACTCGGCGGCAGATCGAAAACTCAAGAGAGACCACCCCATGAGACTCAGCTACAAGGCTGGCGCCGCGGTTTTGACCGCGGCAACCCTTTTCGCGGCAGGCGGGGTGGGCTCAGCAGTAGCCGCCAAGCTGATCACCGGCGACGACATCGCAGCAAACACGATCACCAAGGAAAATCTCGCGACCGACAGCGTCGGCAAGGACGAGCTCAAGGCCGGCCTCGCCGAGCCCGGCAAGACCGGCGAGCAGGGTCCCGCTGGCGACAAGGGCGCCAAAGGCCCCGTCGGCGCGACCGGCGCCCAGGGACCGGTCGGTCCCGCTGGCCCCAAGGGTGCCAACGGCACCAACGGCGTTGACGGCCTCCCGGGCACACCGGGCGCCGACGGCATGACCGGCCTCGAGTACCGCACCTACGACTACATCGTCGGCGGACCTCGGGCCGGACACGAAGGTCAGGACGGCGGCGCAGGCTGGGGCGGCATCGCCACCGTGGCCTGCTCGTCTGAGGACAAGGTCGCGATCAACGGCGGCGTGCAGTTCCTGGGCTTGGACGCCGCCTCCGACGGCACCGCCGGCCCGGACAACGGCACCCACGCGGTCTTCGACGGCTGGAACACGGTCGACTCCTTCCCGGGCAGGATGAACTGGGACACCACCACACCCAAGGCGAACCGGCTTGACGGCTGGATCATCCGCATGAACGCACCCGATTCCGTCTCCACGGTGGACATCACGGTCTGGACGATCTGCATCGACGCCCCCCGGGGCTGAGCAACACCCGATCCACTCGAAGGTCCCCCGCCTCACCAGGCGGGGGACCTTGCACGAGCATCACGACGGCTGGCCTCGACAAGCCCGCCCACCTGAGGTCAGGGTGGGGTGATGGATCCGGTCGAACGGCTGCGTGCGATCGCCCTCGCGCTGCCGGAGGTCACCGAGAAGCTCAGCCACGGCGAGGTGTCGTTCTTCTGCCGCAAGCAGTTCGTGATGGTCGACGACCACCACCACGGCGCCGACCACCTGGCCTTCTGGTGCGCGGCGCCGCCGGGTGCCCAGGAAGAGCTCGTGGGCCACGACCCCGAGCGGTACTTCCGACCACCGTACGTCGGCCACCGCGGCTGGGTGGGCGTCCGGATCGACCGTGACCCCGACTGGGCGGAGATCGCCGAGGTCGTCCGCGACGCCTACCGGCAGGTCGCCCCCAAGACCCTCGCCGCCCGACTCGACGCCGAGCAGCCTCGCTAGATTGACCGCGTGGCCCGATCAGCTTCCGAAGAGCGCCTCCTCGTTGCTCTCCGTCGAGCCCTGGTCGCGGTCCTGGTGACCCCGTTCCTGGTCGCCCTCGGCCTGACCTTCTTCGACTCCTACCGGCGTCGCGGCAAGCGGCCCAAGCCATTCCCGACGACGCAGCCCACGGGCGTACCGGTCGGGAACGGCGAGGTGACGACGTACACCTTCGGCCGCGACCTCTACGACGACATGATCGCGGCCATCGACGGAGCCCAGCGGCAGGTCCTCCTCGAGACCTACATCTGGAAGGGCGACGAGGTCGGCACCCGCTTCAAGGAGGCGCTGGCCGCGGCCGCCGACCGCGGCGTGGAGGTCTACTGCATCTACGACTCGTTCGCCAACCTCGTCGTCTCCCCCGTCTTCAAGAGCTTCCCCGACAACATGAAGGTGCTGCGCTATCCCGTCTACGCCGCCGGGTGGCGGTTCTTCGACCTGCGCCGCTACGGACGTGACCACCGCAAGATCCTCGTGGTCGACGAGGTGGTCGGGTTCGTCGGCGGCTACAACATCGGGACGGCATACGCCACGGAGTGGCGCGACACCCACGTCCGCATCACCGGGCCCGGCGTCTGGGATCTCAAGCGAGCATTCGCGGATTTCTGGAACTTGAACCGCCGCCGCCGCTTCGGAGCCAGCGAGCGGCCGCTCCTGCTGGAGACCGCGTCGACCTGGGAGCCGCAGATCCGCTTCCACCGCAACGTGCCGCGCCTGACGGTCTTCCCGATCCGGGGCATGTATCTCGAAGCGATCGACCGCTCCAGCCGCAACGTGTGGATGACGTGCGCCTACTTCATCCCCGACCAGGACTTCGTCAACGCCATGAAGCGGGCCGCCGAGCGCGGCGTCGACGTCCGGCTGCTCCTCCCGCTGAAGTCCAACCACATCGTGGCCGACTGGATCTCCCGCGGCTACTTCGCGCAGCTGCTGCACTCGGGGGTGCGGATCATGCGCTTCCGCGACGCGATGGTGCACGCCAAGACCGCCACCATCGACGGCAGCTGGTCGACCGTCGGCACCGCCAACGTCGACCGCCTCAGCCTCCAGGGCAACTACGAGATCAACGTCGAGATCATCGACGCCTCCATGGCTCAGACGCTCGAGGAGATCTTTCTCATCGACGAGTCCAACTGCCTCGAGCTGACGCTGGCCGAGTGGGAGGCCCGCGACCTGCACCGCAAGTTCACCGAGTTCGTGCTCTGGCCGCTGCGCCCGCTGCTCTGACGGGCGAGCTCAGGCGAACAGCACGCTGATGCTCTCGCGGCGCGAGATGCGGCCGATCGCCTCGGCGAACAGCCCGGCGACCGAGACGACCTCGATGGTCGGGGAGAGCGCGGTCGGCTGGGTCTCGACCGAGTCGGTCATGAAGAGCTTCTCGATCGGGCTGTCGTCGAGGCGGCGGACGGCGTCGCCGGCCAGCAGGCCGTGGGTGACGGCGGCGTACACCTGCGACGCGCCGCGCTCGACCAGCACCCGGGCCGCGTCGACGAGGGTGCCGGCGGAGATCGTGAAGTCGTCGACGATGAGGGCGGTGCGGCCGTCGACGTCGCCCATCAGGTCGACGACCTCGGCATTCTCGGAGTGGTCGGCCCGCCACTTGTCGGCGATGGCCAGCGACGCCTCCAGGCGGCGGGCATAGCTGCGCGCCTTCTTGGCGAACCCGGCGTCCGGTGCGACCACGACGAGGTCGGGCAGCTGGTAGGCCCGGATCGCGTCGCACAGCACGGGTACGGCGTAGAGGTCGTCGACCGGGATCTTGAAGAAACCCTGCACCTGGGGCGCGTGCAGGTCGAGCGTGACGACGCGGTCTGCTCCGGCAGCCTCGATCGCGTCGGCGCACACCCGGGCCCGGATCGAGACGCGCGGCTCGTCCTTCTTGTCGCCCTTCGCATAGCTGAAGTAGGGCATCACGGCGGTGACCGACGCGGCGCTGGCCCGCTTGAGCGCGTCGATCCAGAACAACAGCTCCATGAAGTTGTCGTTGGCCGGGAAGGCGGTGCCCTGGACCAGGAACACGTCGCGCCCGCGGACGTTCTCGGGCACGCGGACGAAGAGGTTGCCCTCGGAGAACCGAAGTGTCTCGCCCTGGCACAGCTCGTGCCCGAGGTGGCCGGCGATCGCGGCGGCGAGCCCGGGGTTGGCCGAGCCGCTGAGCAGCACGAAGTCCTGGTCCACTGTCAGCGCCCCGGCGTCACAACGGCATCAGGTGGCGGTGCGCTGCCGGCTCGCGAAGTAGTCCCAGACGAGGGTCACCAGGATCGCGCCGACGATCGACCCGATGATGCCGCTGGGCCGCAGGTCGAGGCCGTCGCCGGACAGCAGGCTGATGAGCAGGCCGCCCACGAAGGAGCCGACCAGCCCGGCGACGATGGCAGTCGTCCAGTTGATGTTGTGGCCGCGGGTGCCGAGCAGGAGCTGCGCGGCGGCTCCCACGAGCATGCCGAACAGGATGATGGCGAGGATGAGCATGTCCCCGACGCTACCGGCTCAGAGCAGGCCGAGCTCGGTGGCGTGCCGACGTACGGCGTCACTGTCGGCCGCGACCACGAACGGCACGTCTGGCGCCCACGCCGCCGACACCTTCTCGACCCGACCGTCTCCCGGGTCGAGCCGCACCTCGCGGATGTAGACGGCCAGGATCCGGCCGGGGTGGGTCCGGACGATCTCGGCGTAGATCTCGGGGTCCTTCTCCCCCGAGTCGCCGATCAGCACGAACTTCAGCTGCGGGTGCAGGTCGAGGATCTCCTCGATGCGCCCGTGCTTCGGCTCGCGCCCGGCGTCGGTGCCGAGCAGGTCGCGCAGCAGCACCGGCCCCCAAGGGAACTCGCGGTGCCGCAGGAAGGCCGACAAGAAGGCATGCAGGTTCCAGGGACTCGACGAGACGTAGAAGACCGGGTTCACGTCGGCGGCAAGGTCGCGGTAGAGCTCGGCGGCCCCGGGGAACGGCGTCCGCGTCAGGGCGGAGCCGGTGAGGGTCTGCTTGACCATGTGGCCGACCCGCTCGACACCGGTCTCGAGGATCGTGTCGTCGACGTCGGAGACGATCCCGAACCGTGCGTCGGGCCCGGGCACGCGCACCTCGATCGGCGTGGTGTGCGGACCCGTCGAGCCCGCGGTAGTCGCCGCGGAGCTCGACGGTGCCGACCGACCACGGGGCGTCGAGATCGGCAGGGTCCGGGTGGAGATGGACGAGGAAGTAGCCCTCCTCGTCGGTCACGGTCTCCGCGGTGGCTCCGGCGACGGAGACGCGCAGCGGCACGTCGGCAAGCTCGTCGGTGACGAAGTTCCGCAGCGAACGAAGCACGGCGGACCCGGCTCCTTCGCCGTCGACCGCCTCGGATGGTGGCGGGTCGTCGAGGACCCGACCGCGGACCACCACGCCGTCGGCACCACCGTGCCCGCCGTAGGCCTCGATGCGGAAGTCCTCAGGCGGCACGTCGGCGGCCCGGCGTCGCCGGGCGCCGTCCCAGGCGCGCTCGAGCCGCAGCACCCACCGACTCGTCACGGGACCACACGTAGGGAGCGGTCAGACCGGGTAGTGGGTCGGCAGCGCCATCCGCGGCCCGCGCCGGGGCGCGCCCAGGCCGGCCATGGCGACGTACGCCTGGACCCGCCCGCGGTGCGGGCGCCAGGGCTCCAGCAGCTCGGCAAGCTGGAGGTCGTCGATGCGCTCCCCCGTCAGCGCCCAGCCGATGTCCTTGGCCACGTGGTAGTCGCCGAAGCTGACCGCGTCGGCATCGCCGAACGCGCGCTGCCGGACCTCGGCGCTGGTCCAGATGCCGACTCCCGGGAGCGTGCGCAACCGCTTGTCGGCCTCGACGGCCGGGATCCGGTCGATGGTGTCGCCCACCCGGGCGACGGTGACGATGGTGCGGGAACGGGCCGGGTCGATGTGCATCCGCAGCCACTCCCACGAAGGGATCGTGCGCAGTCGCTCGGCCGACGGCTGCAGCCAGACCTTGCGTTCGCGGCCGGGGCCGGGCGCCCGCTCGCCGAACCGGTGCACCAGGTCGCGGAAGCCGGCAAACGCCTCCTTGCCGGTCACCTTCTGCTCGACGATGGCCGGCACCAGCGCCTCCATGACGCGGTTGCTGCGGCCCAGCCGCCAGTGCGGGTGGTGGCGCTGGATCTCCACCAGCACCGGATGCCTTGGTTCGAAGCCGCTCGGGTCGTCGTCGGCCCCGAGCATGGCGGGCACGCCCTCGAGAGCCCAGCCGGCTCCCGGACCCCACGCCTCGGCGTACACCTCGGCGTCGCTCGGCCGGGGCTCGATCAACAGAGTGGCCGGGCCGTCGGGCGTGCGGATACCGCGCCAGTGGTGGTCGCCGTCGAGGCGGTAGGTCGGGTCGCCCCCACCGTGCCGCTGTTGGCGCAGGATGCGGCCGACCGGGCACGGCCAGTCGGGTCGCCACACCCGCACCAGGCCGCTGTCGGTCACGGGGAGGACGCTACGCGAGCGCGCCGACTAGGTTGACGGCGTGACCGACCGCCCCGTCCAGCGCGACCTCGAGCCCGGCATCCAGCGCGACCTCACCGGCCAGATGTCGTACGGCGACTACCTCCGCCTCGACCTGCTGCTGTCGGCCCAACAGCCGCAGAGCGACCCGCCGCAGCACGACGAGCTGCTCTTCATCATCCAGCACCAGACGAGCGAGCTGTGGCTCAAGCTCCTCGTCCACGAGCTCCGCTCGGCCCGCGACCTGCTCCGCAAGGACGAGCTCGCGCCCGCGCTCAAGCGGCTGGCGCGGGTCAAGCACGTGCAGCACGTGCTCACCGACCAGTGGTCGGTGCTCGCGACGCTGACCCCCTCGGAGTACGTCCTGATCCGCCCGTTCCTGGCCACCGCCTCGGGCTTCCAGTCGGCGCAGTACCGCGAGGTCGAGTTCCTGCTCGGCAACAAGAACCCCGACATGGTCAAGGTCTTCGCACACGACCCCGAGGCGCAGGCCGCCCTGGAGACACTGCAGAACGAGCCGAGCCTCTACGACGAGTACCTCGGCTACCTCGCCCGCCGGGGGTACGCCGTCCCGGCCGACCTCCTCGACCGCGACTGGTCGCAGCCCTACCGGTTGCACCCCGACCTGGTCGCGATGTTCGCCGAGGTCTACGCCGCTCCCGAGGAGCACTGGGGTGTCTACGAGACGTGCGAGGAGCTCGTCGACCTCGAGGACAACTTCCAGCTGTGGCGGTTCCGCCACCTCCAGGTCGTGCAGCGCACCATCGGCCACAAGACCGGCACCGGCGGCTCGTCCGGCGTCGACTTCCTGCGGCGGGCCCTGGACCTGACGTTCTTCCCCGAGCTCTACGAGGTGCGCACCCGCGTCGTGGGCTGAGGGCTCGTCAGCCGAGGTCGAGGTCTTGCATCGCCCGGGCGACCGGCTCCCCCGGCGTACCCGTGAGACCGGCCACGACACCGGCGCGGTCCTCGGCCGACCGGTTCTGGCTCAGCTTGGCCTTGCGCCTCGACCGACTCGATGACCAGCTCGACGCCGACGATCGCGCGGAGCTGACCCTCGACGTACTTCTCCGGCGCGTCGTCGACCGACCACCGGGGCTCCCGGCCCTGCTCGTTGCGATCGGTGAGGTTGCGGACGTGGCCGCGCAGCCAGTCGACGTCGTCGTGCAGCCGGATCGTGCCGCGCAGCTGGACGGCCGAGTAGTTCCAGGTCGGCACCACGCGCCCGTGCTCGGCCTTGGTGGCGTAGAACGACGGGGACACGTAGGCGTCCGAGCCGGTGACCACGGCGAGTGCGGGAGCACCCGTCCTCGATCCGTCTGACATGTGAGTTGGCGCGGGCGAGGTGGCCGACCAGGCTTCCTTCGAGCCAGAGCACAGGCAGGTACGTCACGTCGGGCGTCCCGTCCGCGGCCACCGTCACCAGGTGAGCGGTGCCGACCGCGGCGACGAAGTCGCGCACGTCGTCTGCGGGCATCACGTTGAACCGGGGGACGTAGAAGCGGTCCGTGGTCACCCGCCGAGTCTCGCACCCCCCTCATCCACGGGGGTGTCCTCGCTGTCGGTGCCGGCGGACAGAATGGGCGGGTGCTGCTCGCCAGGATCGTGGAGACCTCGCAGGCCGTCGCGGCCACCCGCTCGCGCAAGGCCAAGGTGGTCGCGCTGGCCGAGGTGCTGGCCGAGGCGGGACCCGACGAGCTCGAGGTCGCGACCGCCTATCTCGGCGGCACGCTGCTGCAGCGTCGCACCGGCGTGGGCTGGCGCGGCATCGGCTCGCCGCCCGAGCCGGCCGACGAGCCGACGCTGACGGTGACCGAGGTGCACGAGACCTTCGACCGGATCGCCGCGCTCGCCGGCGCCGGGTCACAGGCCACGCGGGCCACGGCGGTGGCCGACCTGCTCGGCCGGGCCACCGCCGACGAGCAGGCCTGGCTGCGCGGCGTGATCACGGGCAGCGTGCGGCAGGGAGCGCTCGACGCCCTGGTCCAGGAGGCGTTGGCCGCCGCGTCCGGAGCGCCACTCAAGGCCGTACGCCGCGCGGCGATGCTCGCCGGCGGCACGGTCCCGGTGGCCGCCGCAGCCTTCGAGGGCGAGGAGGCGCTGGCCGCGATCGGGCTCGAGGTCGGCCGGCCGGTCATGCCGATGCTGGCCTCCAGCGCACCCGACGTGACCGCCGCGATGGCCAAGGCCGGCGGCGGCGCCGTCGCCATCGACACCAAGCTCGACGGCATCCGCATCCAGGTGCACCGCGACGGCGACGACGTCGTCATCGCCACCCGGTCGCTCGACGTGATCACCGACCGGCTGCCCGAGGTCGTCGAGATCGCCCGCGCGCTCCCCGCCGAGCGGTTCGTCCTCGACGGCGAGGCGCTGGCGCTCGACGGGGATGGTCGGCCGCGACTCTTCCAGGAGACCGCGTCCCGCACCGCCCAGGGCAGCGGCGTGAGCGTGACGCCGTACTTCTTCGACCTGCTCCACCTCGACGGCACCAACCTGCTCGACCACACCGGCGTCGAGCGCTGGGAGGCGCTGGCCGGCCTGGTGCCCGAGCAGTACCGCACCCCGAGCCTCGTCACCGACGACGCCGAGCGGGCTGCCGTCTTCGTGGCCGCGACGCTGGCCCGCGGCCACGAGGGCGTCGTGGTCAAGTCGCTGGAGGCGCCCTACGAGGCCGGCCGCCGCGGGTCCGCCTGGGTCAAGGTCAAGCCGGTGCACACCCTCGACCTCGTCGTGCTCGCCGTCGAGTGGGGCTCGGGCCGGCGCGAGGGCTGGCTCTCCAACATCCATCTCGGCGCCCGCGACGGCGACGGCTTCGTGATGCTCGGAAAGACATTCAAGGGAATGACCGACGAGATGCTCGCCTGGCAGACCGAACGTTTCACCGAGCTCGCCGTCGACCCCGCGGCCATCCGGGACAGCTACGTCGTGCCGCTCCACCCCGTCCAGGTCGTCGAGATCGCTTTCGACGGCATCCAGCGCTCCAGCCGCTACCCGGGCGGTGTGGCACTCCGCTTCGCGCGAGTCGTCCGCTACCGCGACGACAAGTCAGCCGCCGAGGCCGACACCATCGATGCGGTCCGGGCGTTCTCGTCGCCGGCCGCGGGGAGATGACCTGCGACCCTGTCTCTGATCGGAGGCACGATGGGCCTAGGAGCCATGAGGAGGTCTTGTGAACGACTACCCGATCTTGCTGCACACCGCTATCGACGCCCCTGACTGCCGTGGCCTGGCGGAGTTCTATCGACAGCTTCTGGGGCTGCACTACCGACCCGGCGACGAGGCACCGGCCGATGGCGCCGATGACGATGCCGACTGGCTCGTGCTGCTGGACGCTGGCGGCAACCGGGTGCTGACGGTCCAGGAGAAGAAGGACATGAGGGCGTCGACCTGGCCCTCCGAAGAGGTGCCGATGCAGCTGCACATGGACTTCAAGGTGCCGACCGCCGAGGAGCTGGAGCGGCACCGCCGGCACGCGGAGGAGCTCGGCGCGACCATGCTCTATGACCGCTCGAACGACGACGGCGAACCGCTCTACGTGATGGCCGATCCCGCCGGACACCCCTTCTGCCTGCTCGTGCAGTAGGCCAACCATGACCAAGTACGTCATCGGTCCCGATGTCGCCGACCGCCTGGCTCGCGACCGCGCCGTGATCCGCGACGAGCATCAGATCCTGGCTCCGACGCTGATCCGCTCCCAGCTCGTGTCGCTCCTGTTCCAAGCGGTCAATCGAGGTGAGCTGACGAAGAAAGAGGCCGAGCAACGGCTCGACTACGTGCGCGGGCTGCGGATCCGACTGCTCGGAGACCGCGTCCTCCAGGGCGTCGCCTGGCAGATCGCCGGCCAGCTCGGTTGGTCCGACACCTACGACGCGGAGTACGTCGCGCTCACGCAGCTCCAGGCCGACGCCTTCATCACGCTCGACGAGCGGCTCGCCGAGGCCGTGCAGGATCTCGTGAGCGTCGCGCCCATCGAGGACCTCTTCTAGGCGACGGGTTGCTAGACGGCCCGGGCCAGCGCGGTACCGCAACGGAGCAGCTTGGTCGCCCAGAGATACCCGCTCAGCCCCACATGGCGCATACTGGAGTCAATGACAACCTCATCCGGGCCCAGGCGGCGGCATCTGGCCAGCAGTCCCTTCCAGCCTGACCCCGAGCCCACCATCGAGAACTACGCGATCGGTGACATGGTCTCCCACGACTTGTACGGCGTGGGCAAGGTCGTCGGGGTCGAGGCCAGCGCGGTGACGGTCGACTTCGGCAACCAGACCGTCCGCATCAAGAGCCCCTACCAGAAGATGGAACACCTGTAGCCGACGGCGGGCGCGACTTGCCCGAGCAGACCGACGGACGGCGTACGGCGGCCGCGGCGCGTCGCCGTGCTCGCGAGGCCGAGATCGTGGCGGCGACGCGGGCACTCTTCGACGACAAGGGCATGCGCGAGGCGCCGATCGAGGACATCGCGAAGGCTGTCGGCATCAACCGGGCGATCGTCTATCGGCACTTCACGGGCAAGGAAGACCTCTTCGCGCTGACGATGGTCAGCTATCTCGACGAGCTGGCCGGGGTCTTGCGCGGCCGCGGCCCCAGCATCGGCAAGCCCCGAGGAGCGGCTGACCGCGATCGTGACGGCCTTCGCCGACTATGCGCTCGCGCACCCGGCGTTCGTCGACTGCGCCCAGGCGCTGATGCGCCGACCCGGCAGCGAGCTGCTCGACGAGGTCTCGGAGAGCTCGCTGCTCAAGCTGGGCCGCGGCATGACGGCTTGTCTGAGCACGCCTGGCCGCGGCGATCCAGGACGGCGTCGACGCCGGTGACTTCAAGGTCGGCGACCCGACGCTGCTCGCCAACACGCTGTATGCCAGCGGCCTCGGCGCCCTGCAGCTCGCCCGGGTCGGCATCGTGATCCGCCAGTCGGCCCCCGGCGTGCCCGAGATCGGGTCGATCAGTCCCGAGCAGGTCAAGGCCTACCTGGTCTCGGCCGCGCTGGCCGCGGCGCGTCGCTAGCGCTCGAGGATCGCGACCACGCCCTGGCCGCCGGCGGCGCAGATCGAGATCGAGCGCCCGGCCGGAGCCCTTCTCGGCGAGCAGCTTGGCGGCGACGTTGACGATCCGGCCGCCTGTCGCGGCGAACGGATGGCCGGCCGCCAGCGACGAGCCGTTGACGTTGAGCCGTGAGCGGTCGATCGCGCCGAGTGGGTTGTCGCGGCCCAGGCGCTCCTTGCAGAAGACCGGGTCCTCCCAGGCCTTGAGCGTGGCTGAGCACCTGCGAGGCGAACGCCTCGTGGATCTCGTAGAAGTCGAAGTCCTGGAGCGAGAGCCCCTGCACGCTCCAGCATCCGCGAGACGGCGTACGCCGGTGCCATCAGCAGCCCCTCGCCGCCGTGCACGTAGTCGACCGCGGCCGTCTCGGACGCCGTCAGGTAGGCCAGCACCGGAAGTTCGCGCTCCTTGGCCCAGTCCTCAGACGACAACAAGACGGTCGAGGCGCCGTCGGTCAGCGGCGTGGAGTTGCCGGCAGTCATCGTGGCAGCCTCGCCCTTGCCGAAGACCGGCTTGAGGGTCGAGAGCTTCTCGACCGAGGAGTCGGGCCGCAGGTTCTGGTCGCGCTCCAGCCCGCGGAACGGTGTCACCTGGTCGTCGAGGAAGCCCGCGTCGTACGCCGCCGCCAGGTGCTGGTGCGACGCCACGGCCAGCTCGTCCTGCTCCTCGCGGCCGATCCGCCACTCCAGCGCCGTCAAGGCGGCGTGCTCGCCCATCGACATGCGGGTGCGCGGCTCGCCGTTCTGCGGGATGTCGAGGCCGATGTCGCCGGGGCGGATCTGCGCCAGCGCGGTCAGGCGGCCCTTCATGTCGCGGGCGCTGTTGACCTTCACGAGCTTCTTGCGCAGCTTGTCTCCGATCGCGACGGGCGCGTCGGAGGTGGTGTCGGTGCCGCCGGCGATGCCGACCTCGATCTGGCCGAGCGCGATCTTGTTGGCCACCTGGATCGTCGGCCTGCAGGCCGGTGCCGCAGGCCTGCTGGATGTCGGTGGCCGGCGTCTCGGGCGAGAGCCGCGAGCCGAGCACGCTCTCGCGGGTCAGGTTGAAGTCGCGAGCGTGCTTGAGCACCGCGCCCGCGACCACCTCTCCCACGCGCTCGCCCTCGAGCCCGAAGCGGGCCACCAGTCCGTCGATGGCCGCCGTGAGCATGTCCTGGTTGGAGACGTCGGCGTAGACGCTGTTGGAGCGGGCGAACGGGATGCGGTTGCCGCCGAGGACGGCCACGCGACGCGGAGTGGTCATGTCACTATCCTGACGGTCGAGGAGTCTCCGGCCAACGCGGTGAGGGGCACATCACCATATGTGGACGTCGAGTTACACAGCCAGTTACATGAACTCATGACCGACCGCTACCAGGGCTTCGTCCAGTCCCCGATCGGCAAGCTGCTGGTCGGCAACCTGGGCCTGCCCAACCCCGTCCCCCTCCAGCGGTACGCCGCCGGCGACCCGCTCGTGTCGGGCACCGTGCTCACGGGTGGCACCGGCCGGCTGGCCGAGTCGCTTCCCGGACTGCTCGACGTCCTCGGCGCGGCCCACGCGCAGGCGGTCGAGCCCGAGACGCGCTACCGCGCCCTGGTCTTCGACGCGACCGGGCTGACCGACTCGTCCGAGCTGGGTGCGCTTCGCGACTTCTTCGCGCCGGTGATGCGCAGCCTGGAGACCTGCTCGCGGCTCGTGGTCATCGGCACCCCGCCCGAGACCGTGTCCGGCTCCGAGCGAGTGGCCCAGCGGGCGCTCGAGGGATTCACCCGGTCGCTCGGCAAGGAGGTCGGGCGCGGCGGCACCGCCCAGCTGGTCTACGTCGCCGAGGGCGCGGAGGGCGCCACCTTGTCGACGCTGGCGTTCCTGCTGTCGGCCAAGTCGGCGTACGTTTCGGGCCAGGTGGTGCGCATCGGCACGACCTCCGACCACACCGAGGCCGGCGAGGTCGCCGACTGGCTGCGCCCGCTGGCCGGCCAGGTCGCGATGGTGACCGGCGCCAGCCGCGGCATCGGCGAGCAGATCGCCCGCGTCGCTGCACCGCGACGGCGCGACCGTCATCGGCGTCGACGTGCCACAGGCCGCCTCCGAGCTGGTCGCGTTGACCAACGAGCTCGGCGGCGACTACCTCGCTCTCGACATCACCGGCAAGGACGCCCCACAGCGGATCGCCCAACACCTCGCCACGGAGCACGGCGGGGTCGACATCGTGGTGCACAACGCCGGCATCACCCGCGACAAGCGACTGGCCAACATGAGCGAGGACCGCTGGGAGTCCGTGATCGGGGTCAACCTGACCGCGCCCGAGCGGATCACCCGCGAGCTGCTCGCCCAGGGCACCATCCACCCCAACGGCCGGGTCGTCGGGGTCGCCTCCATTGCGGGCATCGCCGGCAACCTGGGCCAGACCAACTACGCGACCTCCAAGGCCGGCGTCATCGGACTGGTCGACTCGCTGGCCGACGAGCTGACCGACGCCATCACCATCAACGCCGTGGCGCCGGGATTCATCGAGACCCAGATGACCGCGGCCGTGCCCTTCGCCACCCGCGAGGTCGGCCGCCGGCTCAACGCGATGAGCCAGGGCGGCCTGCCGGTCGACGTGGCCGAGGCGATCGCGTGGTTCGCCAGCCCGGGCTCGACCGCGGTCAACGGCAACGTCATCCGGGTGTGCGGCCAGATGATGCTGGGGGCGTGATGGCGACCGGGCCCCACGTGGTCGAGGGTGACGGCGGCGGTGTGACCACGCTGTTGCGGGCCGCACTGCCCGCTGTACCCGGCGTCAACCTGTTGCCCGGCATCCGCAAGGGGACCGCCGACCTGGACGCACTGGTTTTCACCCGGCCTGCGGTGGAGGTGCGGCGCGACCACGTGGACGCCTACGCCGAGGTGTGCGGCTTCCCGAACAAGGACACCGTGCCGCTGTCGTACCTCCACGTCCTCGGCTTCCCGCTGCACCTGCGGGTGATGTCCGACCCGGCGTTCCCGTTCTCCGCGATCGGCACCGTGCACCTCTCCAACGTCATCACCGGCCACCGGCCGGTCGCCATCGGCGAGACGGTCGCGGTGACCGTGCATCCGGAGCGGCTGCAAGTGCACGCCAAGGGGCAGACCGTCGACTTCGTCACCGAGGTGACCAGCGACGGCCAGCTGGTCTGGGAGGGCCGGTCGACCTATCTGCGCCGCGGGCGGGGCCCCGCCGACGCGCCGAGCGCTCCCGTCTTCGACGACGTGGCCGGCCCGGGCGTCACGTGGCCGCTCGGGGGCGATCTCGGCCGTCGTTACGCCGCGGTGTCGGGCGACCACAACCCGATCCACCTCTACCAGCTGACGGCCAAGGCGCTCGGCTTCCGGCGGCAGATCGCGCACGGCATGTGGTCGAAGGCGCGCTGCATCGCCGCGCTGGAGAACCGGCTGCCCGACGCGGTGACCGTCGAGGTGGCGTTCAAGAAGCCGATCTTCTTGCCCGGCAAGGTCGCCTTCGCGTCCAAGCCGACCGACACGGGCTACGCCTTCGCGCTCACCAACCCGAAGGACGGCGCCCCGCACCTGCAGGGCCGGGCAACCAGGACCTAGTGAGCCCGAGGCGTGCCGTAGACGCGCGTGCGTGATGCGGTGGCCGGGGCGCCAGGGGCGGGGGCGATGCGCTGGGAGAACTGGGCGGTGGCGGGGTGCCAGACGCCGAGGTCGGTGCGGCCGTTGCCGTCCCAGTCGCCGGTGACCGGCAGGTCGCCGGGGGTGCCGTAGACGACACGCGTCAGCCACACGAACCCGTTGGCGTCCTGGATCCGCAGCGTGAAACGCGCCTTGGTCAGGTCGTAGACGCCGAGGTCGGTGATGCCGTCGCCGTTCCAGTCACCGCTCACCGGCAGGTCGCCGGCCTTGCCCAGCCGGACGGGGATCGACTTGCCATCGGGCTTGCGCAGCCGGAAGACGTTGCTCGACGCCTTGCGTACGCCGATGTTCCAGACACCGTCGCCGTCCCAGTCACCCGCGACCGGCAGGTCGCTTCGGTTTCCGAACACCACCGCCGTGGTCCCGGAAGGGGTGTTGATGTGGAAAGTGCGGTCCGACGAACGGCGGACGCCCACGTTGAGCAGGCCGTCGCCGTCCCAGTCGCCCACGATCGGCGTGTCGGTGCTCAACCCGAAGGCGACGCTGACCGGACCCGCCGGGGTGTTGATCTGGAAGGTGGCCGAGGCCCGGTCGAAGACCGCGAGCTCGGCGATGCCGTCGCCGACGAAGTTGCCTGCGAGCGGCACGTCAGGGCAGTTCTGAGACTGCTGGGAGCTGCCGAAGACGAAGGCCGCGGCGTGGAACCACGGTGCCACGTCCTTGCTGTCGTAGCGCTCCTCGAAGTGCAGGTGCGGCCCGGTCGCGTTGCCGGTCTCCCCCACCGTGCCGAGCAGGGTGCCCTGGTCGACGCTCTGGCCGACCCCGACCACCACTGTCGACAGGTGCCCGTAGATCGTCGACTCGCCGTTGCCGTGGTCGAGCTCGACGTAGCGGCCGTAGCCGTGGGTGCCGTTGGGCACCGCCTTGGTCACCACGCCGGCGGCCGCGGCCACCACCGGGTCGCCGATGTCGTCGGTGCGGTTCCAGTCCACCGACCAGCGGCTGGGGCTGTGGCTCGGTCGGGTGGTGCCGGTCCACGTCTCCCCGCACGGGAAGGGCATCTCGTACGCCGTCGTCGGGATCGTCGGCGCGGCCACCGCCGGCGACGCGCCCACGACGACAGCGCACAACGCGCCGATCGCGAGCAAGCGAGAGGGTCTCATGCGACGCACCTTGGAGCCGGAGGAAGACAGCGTTGGAGCCGGTCCGCCGACAAGAACCCAGCAGTCACTCGGGCCTCACGCGTCACACCAGCGCTCCACCGTAACCGCGCCTCGGCGTGTCTGTCACGAAACTACAACCATGTAGTGCTATATGGGCTGTTTTCGCGGATCCTGCGGCCGGGCGCGTGAAGGGGTCAGCGGGGAGCGCGCTGCCGGATCAGCCCTTCCTGCGCCACTGTGGCGACCAGGGTGCCGTCCTGGGTGAACACCCGGCCCAGCGAGAGGCCGCGGGCGCCCGAGGCCGATGGCGACCACTGGTCGTAGAGCCACCACTCGTCGGCGCGGAAGGGCCGGTGGAACCAGATGGAGTGGTCGAGGGAGGCGACCTGCATGCCCGGGGAGGCGACGGTGACGTCGTGGGGCACCAGGGCCGCGCCGAGCAGGGTCATGTCGCTGGCGTAGGTGAAGGCCGCGAGGTGGTCGGACTGATCGTCAGAGAGCCGGCCGTCGACGCGGATCCACAGCAGGGCGCGGGCGGGCCGGGAGGGGTCGTCGGTGAGGTTGTGGGCGGAGTTGCCGAGGTAGCGCACGTCGAGGGCCGCCCATTCCTTGGCGAACTCGTTGCGCTCGTCGGCGCCACTCGTCCGGACCAGGTCGGCGAACGGGATGCCGGCCTCGGGGCCATCCACCTCGGGCATGGCGTCCTGGTGCTCGAAGCCTTCTTCGGGCCGCTGGAAGTTGGCGGTCAGGAAGTAGATGGCCCGGCCGTGCTGACGCGCGACGACGCGGCGGGTGGCGAACGAGCGCCCGTCACGGATCCGCTCGCAGTCGTAGATGATCGGCACCGACGTGTCACCCGGCAGCAGGAAGTAGGAGTGCATCGAGTGCACCCCGAACTCGTCGTCGGTGGTGCGGATGCCCGCGATCAGCGCCTGGGCGGCGACCTGACCGCCGAACACCCGCTGGCGGTTGGTCTCGGGCTGCCGCCCGCGGTAGAGGTCGACGTCGAGGCGCTCGATGTCGAGGAGCTCGACGAGCTCGGCGGCGGAGGAGGGCACGACGCGGCTCAGGCCTGTTCGCCGTCGGGCCGGTCGAGGCCGGCCAGGAACTGCTCGAACTGCAGGCCGATCTCCTCGCCCGTCGGCAGCGGCTGGTCGCCGGTCAGCAGGCTGCTGCCGGCCTCCTCGGCGCGGGTGAAGGCGTCGTACTGCTGCTCCAGCGCGGTCACCACCTGGTCGACCTCCTCGTTGGCGGCGAGGTAGCGGGTGATCTCGGCCTCCCGGTCCTCCGCCTCGGCGTGCAGGCCGGTCAGGTCGATGGTCAGCCGGCCCGCCCGCTCGACGTGCTCGAGCAGGGCCGCGGAGGCGCGGGGGTACTCCAGCTGGGCGAGGTAGTGCGGGATGTGTGCGACGAAACCCATCGCGTCGTGGCCCCACTCCCCCAGCCGCAGCTCGAGCAGCGCCTGGGCGCTCGACGGGATCCGCAGCTCGCCGCGCCACCGGTTGTCGCCGGAGATCAGCTCGACGTTGTTGGCGTGCTGGGTGATGGCGATCGGGCGGGTGTGCGGCACGGCCATCGGCACGGCGCCCATGCCGACCACCCGGTCGACTGAGAACCGCTCGACGACCTCGCGGACGGCGAGCGCGAAGCCTTCCCATCGGGTGTCGGGCTCCGGGCCGTGCAGCAACAGGTACGACGTGCCGCCGGTGTCGCGCAGCAGCCGGACGACCAGCCGCGGCGCGTCGTAGGACTCGTAGTGGTCGCGCACGAAGGACATGGCGGGCCGCCGGGCCCGGTAGTCGTGCAGCTCGTCGACGTCGAAGGTGGCCACGACCGGGCCGTCGGACTGGTCGATGAGGTGCTGGGCTGCACGCGCCGCCGCGTTGCCGGCGTCGAGGAAGCCGTCGAGCACCAGCACCAGGGTCAACGGCCCGCGCTCGGCCGGGTCGACGTCGTCGAGTCCGGGGACCTCGTCGACGATGTGCACCAGCCGTTGCGCCATGCGTCCATCGTAGTGAGGCGGACGCTGGGGCTCAGCGCGAGTAGTCCTCCGCCGGGATTCCCTCGCCGCGGCCGACCCGGCTGTTGCGGTAGCCGTAGAGGAAGTAGATGACGAAACCGAGGATCATCCACACCACGAACCGAAGCCAGGTCTCGACGGTCAGGTTGACCATCAGGAACAGGCAGATCGCGGCGGACAGCCAGGGCACCCACGGCGAGCCAGGCACCTTGAACGAGCGGGGAAGGTCGGGGCGGCTCTTGCGGAGGACCGGGATCGAGATCGAGACGAGGAGGAACGCCGTCAGCGTGCCGATGTTGACCATCTCCTCCAGCTTCCCCACCGGGGTCAGCGAGGCGACGAGAGCGACGACCGTTCCGATCATGAGAGTGAGCCGGACGGGGGTGCCCGTCTTGGGCGAGACGTGGGCAGCGGCCTGCGGCAGCAGGTTGTCGCGGCTCATCGCGAAGGTGACGCGGACGGCGCCGATCAGCAGCGTCATCACGACGGTGGTCAGGCCGGCGACCGCGCCGGCCGAGATCAAGGTGGCGTAGCCGTCCTTGCCCTGGGCGATGAAGGCTTCCGCGAGCGCCGCGCCGGGGCTGATGTCCTCGTAGTCGACCATCCCGGTGATCACGAGGGCGACCGCGACGTAGAGGATCGTGCAGATGATCAGCGAGCCGATGATGCCGCGGGGCAGGTCGCGTTGCGGATGCGCGGCCTCCTCGGCAGCGGTCGCGACCACGTCGAAGCCGATGTAGGCGAAGAACACCAGTGAGGCCCCGAAGAGGACGCCGCCGACGCCGTAGGCAGCGGGCGATCCGGTGGCCAGCTGGAGCAGCGGGGTGTGCAGCCACTCGCCCGCTCCCTCGGTCGGCACCGACGGCGGGATGAACGGGTCGTAGTTGTCGGCGTTGATGAACCCGATGCCCGCCACGATCACGAACAGGACGACGAAGAGCTTGACCCCGACCAGCACCAGGTTGACCCGCATTGACTCCTTGATGCCGTAGGTCACGATCGCGGTGAGGATCGCGACCAGCAGGAACGCCGACAGGTTGAAGGTGTCGCCGTAGCCGAGACCCTCGGGCCAGGTGATGCCGATCTGGTCCAGGAACGTCTCGAAGTACGACGCCCAGCCCTGCGCCACGACCGACGCGCCGAGCATCATCTCGAGCAGCAGGTCCCAGCCGATGATCCAGGCGATCATCTCGCCGAGGGTGGCGTAGGAGAACGTGTAGGCCGACCCGGACACCGGCACGGTCGAGGCGAACTCGGCGTAGCACAGCGCGGCGAGGCCGCAGCACACAGCTGCGAGCACGAACGAGATCGACACAGCGGGCCCGGCGTTGGCCTGCGCGACGCGGCCGGTGAGGGTGAAGATGCCGGCGCCGATGATGACCCCGACACCGAACACCGTGAGGTCGAGGGCGGTCAGGCGGCGCCTGAGCTTGAACTCCGGGTCCTCGGTGTCCCGCATTGACTGCTCGACGCTCTTGGTCCGAAATACGTCCATCCCAGGCAACCTAGCGGCCTCCTGGGGTGCCCTGTCTACAGCGCAACCCATCCAGCGATACGGCTGTCGAGGCGGGCGGGTCACACGCCCCAGAGGGCGGCGACGTGCCGGCTGTCGGTGCCACAGCAGCCGCCGACGATTCTCAATGACGGCAACCGGTCGCGGAGCGCATCGACCCCGCTGACGATCTCGGCGGGGTCGCCCTCGTCGAGCTCCGGGGCCTCGTCGAGCTCGGCGTGGGACATCCGCGAGGCGTTGGGGCGCAGGCCCTGGATCCGGGCGAGCCAGGCCCGGTCGTCAGGGTCGCCGTCGCCCCCGAGGGCCGGTGCGACGTGGGTCGGGTGGGCGCAGTTGACGATGTAGTAGTCGGGCGCGGCCTCCGCCTCGACGCGGGCGATCGCGTCGCGCAAGGTTGTCCCGTCGGGCAGCCGGCCATCGGTCTCGACCGTGAAGCCGACGGCCGCCGGCAGTCCCACGTCGCGGACGGCGCGCACGAAGCCGATCGCCTCTCCCGCACCGGTCATGGTCAGCACGGTGACCTGGTCGGCACCGGCCGCTGCGGCCGCGCGCACCTGCGTCGCGTGGTAGTCGGCTGCCTCGTCGGGGTCGGCGTCCTCGCCGGCGACATAGCCGTCGCCGCGCGGCCCGTGCAGGCCGCCGACCCTGACATCTGTCAGGCCGAGCTCACTGCGGTACTTCTCCCCCAGTCCGTGCATGAACTCGATCGCCGCTCGGTTGACGCGGTCGAGCGCGGTGGTGTCGTACCCGACCTTGGCCGCCCAGTCGGGGTTGGCCCGCCAGGTCGGAGCGTCGAGCGTCAGGCCGACCCCGGCCTTCGCGGCGATCCCGGCGTAGCCGTCGTAGTAGCGCGTGAGCACGTCACGGCCGGCCTGGTCCTCGACCAGCGGGAAGGCCGCGAACTCCGGCAGGTCCAGTCCGTGGTGGAAGATCAGGTCGGTCTCGAGGCCGCCGTCGGTGACGAACTGCTGGGTCATGGTGTGTGCCTCCTCGGGCCCGATCGGGTCGATACCCAGACTGTCAGCCGCGGCCGTAGTGGGCCAGCATCAGCCGCCCCGCCTTGGCGGCCAGTGCGGGCTCCTCGATGCCCAGCGTGTCGACCAGCGTGTCGGCCAGCACGGTGCCGGCGCCGGCCGGCGCGGCGGCGTACGCGTCGAGGAGCTGCCACAGCGCAAGCTCGCCGTAGCTCGCGACCAACGCCTCGCAGGCCCACCAGGAGATGCCGTAGCTCGCCTCATGGGCGGGGCCCGTGAAGGCGTCGTCGGCCGGCAGGGCGCGCAGGCCGGCCCGGGCCGCCCGCACTGCGGCGCGGGAAAGGGTGCGGTCCTCGGGCGCCAGCGACCGCACCGAGAGGTACTCCGCCACGCCTTCGCTCAGCCACAGCGGCGCGCGGTCGTCGTGCTCGCCCACGGCGACGTGCACCATTTCGTGGCGCAGCAAGCGGTCCCGAGAAGGTGTCGACTCGGGCCCACCAACGAGCGTGCGGGGGTGCAGCGCGATCCGGGTGGCGGCGAGCCGGCCGTCTTCGCTGCGCACCGGGAACGACACGGCGTCGAGCGCCAGCGGGTCGCCGCCGGGCACGTCGTTGAGACCGGCCAGGAAGGTCGGGCTGCTCAGCGCGTAGACCACCACGGTCCGGGACCAGTCGTAGGGCACGACTGTGGCCACCTCGGCGAGTGCCGCCTTGGCCGAGCGCATCACGCGGTCGGCGACCGCGACGCTGCCCTCGTCGAAGACCCCCAGAACGCCGTGGGAACGACGGAGCACCACAGGCATCGACTCCCAGGGCTCGAGGAAGTCGCCCGGGTCACCCGCGACGAGCAGCTCGCCCGGACTGCCGGGGTCGGGCGTGAAGCGGAACAGCCGTCGGCCGGCGACCGGGAGGGCGTCGAAGCCGGCGATCTGGGTGTCGGCGTTCACGCTTGCGAGGTAGCCGGCGCCGTCGGGGCGGATCGAGCCCGGCCGCACCGACAGTGCGAGCGTGCTCCCGGCGGGCAGCCGACGGAAGGCGTCGAAGTAGCTGCGCTGCCGGGCGACGAACGTCGCGTCGGAGTGGTCGAGACCGGCGAGGAACATCGGGAGGTCGTGGGCCGACACGGCGGCCGAGCGAGCGCCCAGCGTCCGGAGCATGGCGTCGGTCAGTTCTTCTGGTGAGGGCAGGCCTTCGGTAGCTGTGGTGGCGGCGGTGGTCGCCGTTGGGCTCGGGGTGGCCGCGGCGGTCACGGTCGGCGAGGAGGCATCCGGTCCCGGGTCGGCGGCCGGCGTGGCGGCGCAGGCTGTCAGCAGCAGGAGTGCCGGGACCAGCCCGACGCCGCGGGCCCGACGGTCAGTGCGGCTGCTCGACATCGACGACGGCGCGCCCGTCAGCCAGGGCCGTCATGTCCTCGACGATGCCGAGTGCGAGCGACTGAGGTCCCAGTCCGACGCGCTCGAGGATCGCCGCACGCTTCGCATGCCCGAGGAACTCCTGCGGGATGCCGTGCAGTCGGAACGGCGTCGTCACGCCCGCGTCGTTGAGGGTCGCCAGCAAGGCTGAGCCGCAGCCTCCGACCCGGCCGTTGTCCTCGATGCTGACGACGAGCCGGTGCTCGGCGGCCAGTGCGACCAGGGCCGGGTCGACCGGGATCGCCCATCGAGGGTCCACCACCGTGGCGCCGATGCCCTGGGCCACCAGCCGCTCCGCGACGTCGACGGCGGTGGTCGCCATCGCCCCGAAGGCCACGATCAGGACGTCGAGGGTGCCGTTGCGGACCAGTACGTCGCACCCGCCTCGGCGGCCAACCGCCTCGATGTCCGCCGGCGGGACGCCCTTCGGGAAGCGGACCACGGTGGGGGCGTCGTCGACGTCGACGGCCTCCTCGAGCAGCTCGCGCAGGCGGGCCGGGTCGCGCGGTGCGGCGAGCCGGAGGCCGGGCACGACCTGCAGGATCGACATGTCCCACATCCCGTTGTGGCTGGCACCGTCGTCGCCGGTGACTCCGGCGCGGTCGAGCACGAAGGTGACGCCGCACTTGTGCAGCGCGACGTCCATCAGGACCTGGTCGAAGGCCCGGTTGAGGAAGGTGGCGTAGACCGCGACGACGGGATGCATGCCGCCCATCGCCAGACCCGCGGCGGAGGTGACGGCGTGCTGCTCTGCGATGCCGACGTCGAAGGTGCGCTCTGGGAACCGGGCCTGGAAGTGGTGCAGGCCGACCGGGTGCATCATCGCCGCGGTGATCGCCACCACGTCGGGGCGGCGTTCGCCGAGGTGGACGATCTCGTCGGCGAAGACGTCGGTCCAGATCCGCTCGCGGGGGTTCTCGACCCCGCTGTCGACGTCGAACGGCCCGGGACTGTGGAACTGGTCGGCCTCGTGGAGCTCAGCCGCGCCGTAGCCGAAGCCCTTCCGGGTCAGGGCGTGCACGATCACCGGACCGTTGAAGCGCTTGGCCTTGGCCAGCGTGAGCTCCATCGCGGCGCGGTCATGCCCGTCGACAGGGCCGACGTACTTGAGGCCGAGGTCCTCGAAGAGACCCTGCGGGGCGAGCGCGTCCTTGAGGCCCTTCTTGACCGCATGCAGGGCGTCGTACGCCGCCGGCCCGACGCCGGGCACGGCGTTGAGCCGCTTCTTGACGAGGTCGAGCACCTGCTCGTAGCGGGGGTTGGTGCGCAGGCTCGTCAGCGCGGTGGCCAACCCACCGATGGTCGGGGTGTAGGACCGGCCGTTGTCGTTGACCACGATCACCAGCCGGCTGTCCTGTGCGATCGCGATGTTGTTGAGCGCCTCCCAGGCCATCCCGCCGGTCAGCGCACCGTCGCCGATCATGGCCACGACGTGCCGGTCCTCGCCGCGAATGGCGTAGGCCTTGGCCAGGCCGTCGGCGTAGGACAGCGAGGTCGACGCGTGGGAGTTCTCGACGATGTCGTGGTCCGACTCGGCCTGGCTCGGGTAGCCGCTCAGCCCGCCCTGCTGGCGGAGCTTGGCGAACCCGGCGCGGCGGCCGGTGAGCAACTTGTGCACGTAGGCCTGGTGACCGGTGTCGAAGACGACCCGGTCGTGCGGGGAGTCGAAGACCCGGTGGATCGCCAGCGTGAGCTCGACGACGCCGAGGTTGGGACCGAGGTGGCCCCCGGTGGTCGCGCAGGTGCGCACCAGGAAGTCGCGGATCTCGGTGGCCAGCGCGTCGAGCTGGGCGTCGTTCAGGTCGCGCAGGTCGTGCGGCGACGAGATCGACTCGAGCAGGCCCATAGCGGGCGAGTCTATAGAGCGTCAGTCGACCGGCAGCAACACGTCGACGCTAGCCCACGAGTTCGCGATAGCCCTGCGAACCGAGGAACGCCGGCACGATGTCGGCCGCCGCCATGGTCAGGGGCAGGTCGGCCACCAGCTCGGGGTCGACGAAGACGATCTGACGCCCCTCGTGGCAGACGATGTCGGCGTCGGCGAGCTCCGTGGGCGCGATGAACACCTGCATCCGGTCGATGGTGCCGTAGGCCTCCATGTGGTTGACGGCGAACTCCTGCCAGAACGTCAGCTCCCCGGGCGCGAGGACGACCTCGGTCTCCTCGGCCAGCTCGCGGTAGGCCGCGGGCTCGAACTCCTCGCCCGGATCGAGGTGACCGCCGACCAGCCCCCACTTCCCGGGGTCGATGACAGGGTGCTCGTCCCGCTCCTGAAGCAGCACCCACCCGCGCCGGTCCACCAGGATCACGCCGGCGAACAGATGCGGGTCGGCCACGCGGTCACCCTAGAGCCGGGCGGTGAACCGCTGCCCGCGGATGGCGTCCTCGACCAGCCCGACCGAGCGGCGTACGCCGAGGAGCCGCGCCTGCTCGAGCTGCCAGGTCTGCACGGCTGCTTCGACGACGTCGAGGTCGGCGACCTCGCGCAGGTCGGCCCGCGCCTCGCTCAGCCCGCGGGACGCGGCGGCCTGCCCGGCCTCGACATGGATCACCGCGAAGCGGGCGAGCACGACGAGGTGACGGCGCAGCCCCGGGTAGCCGCGCCAGTCGGCCGGACACAGGTCGAGCAGCCAGGCCGCGGCGGTGTGTTCCCAGCCCGGCGCTCCGGGCGGTCGCACCTGCCGCGGCCAGCCCGGGGGCGCGTAACCCTCGGTGCCGACGGAGCGGGTGCGGCCGGAGCCGCGTGTGGCCGGCTCGTAGCCGGACGGGAACCCCCATGCCATTCCTCGAGTGTGGTTCGAACGTCTGTTCGAGTCAAGAGGGACGCAATCTCGCAGCGGCACTTCACCCGTGGTGGACGAGGAACTGCCGGGCCTCATGGCGGTAGCGTCCAACAACTGCTCGACCCCAGCCCGCTGCGGCGTCCCGGAGGTGACGATGTCCACGACTGAACCACCAGGCGGAGCCGCGACACCGAGCAAGGCGGCGAACGCCGCGCCGGCGCGGGCGCCTCTGGTGCTCGGGACCTTGATCCTGGTGTCCGGTGTCGCCAACCTGAACCTGTCGGTGGCCAACGTCGCGCTGCCCTCGATCGGCCAGGCGTTCGACTCCTCCCAGACCACCCTCAACCTGATCGCGGTCGGCTACTCCTTGGGCCTGGCCGGCTCCGTGCTCTACCTCGGGGCCGTCGGCGACAGGTACGGCCGCAAGCTGTTGATGATGCTCGGCACCCTGCTGTCGATACCCGCCTGCCTGCTCGCCGCCTACGCCTGGACCGACGACGTCTTGGTGGTGGCCCGCATCTTCGGCGGGGTCGCCGCCGGGATGGCCTACCCGACCACGCTGGCCCTGATCACCGCCCTGTGGTCCGGGCCCGGGCGGACCAAGTCCATCGCCCTGTGGTCCGCCCTCGGGGGGGCCATCGCATCGCTTGGGCCGCTGGTCGCCGGCTGGCTGCTCGAGCATTTCTGGTGGGGCTCGGTCTTCCTGATCACGCTGCCGCTGGCGGTCATCGCGCTCGTGATGGCCTGGATGTTCGTGCCCGCACACGTCAACGAGTCCACGGAGCCGGTCGACAACCTCGGCGGCATCCTCTCGGTCCTGTTGGTGGCCGGCCTGGTGCTCTCGATCAACTTCGCGCCGGTGCCGGGCAAGGGCACGCTGGTCCTGGGCCTGGCCGTCATCGCGCTCGCGGCCGCCGTGGCCTTCGTGTGGCAGCAGCGGCGCGCCGCGAACCCGCTCTACGACCTCAAGATCGCCGGCAGGCGGATCTTCTGGGTCGCGGCCTGCGCCGGGATCATCGTCTTCGGCTCGCTCATGGGCGCGATGTTCATCAGCCAGCAGTTCCTCCAGAACGTGCTCGGCTACAACACCGTCGAGGCCGGCGCCGCCTTCCTGCCCGCGATCTTCCTGATGGTCCTCGTCGCTCCTCGCTCGGCCCTGCTGATCGAGACGCACGGCGCGCGGGCGACCCTGCTGCTCGGCTATCTGTTCTTGTTCCTCGCCTTCTTGTGGATGCTGCTGTTCTGGGAGGAGGGCAGCAGCTACTGGAAGGTCGGCCTGGCCTACGCCCTCATCGGCACGGGCGTCGGGCTCGCAGGAACGCCCGCCTCGCACTCGCTGACCGGCTCGGTCCCGGTCCGTCGGGCCGGCATGGCCTCGGGAACCGCGGACCTGCAACGCGACCTCGGCGGCGCGATCATGCAGTCCATCTTCGGCGCCCTGCTGACCGCCGGCTACGCCAGCGCCCTCGCCACCGCGATCGGCAGCTCGTCTGATGCCGCAAAGGTCTCCCCCCAGGTGGAGTCCGAGCTCACCAAGTCGTACGCGGGCGCCGAGCAGGTGGCGCAGCAGTACCCCAAGTACGCCGACCAGATCACCGCCGCGGCCAAGTCGTCGTTCCTCCAAGGTGACGACTGGGCCTACACCGCGGGACTGATCGCTGTCGTGCTGGGCGCCGTCCTCGTCTACGCGTGCTTCCCACGGAAGGAGGCCGAACAACAGCTGCTTCGGGACTACGCGGCCCAAGACGCCCCCACCGACACGGAGACCTGATGTGGCACGCACTCGCGCAGCTGCTACCGATCGCAGCTGGCCGCTGCCGTGAGCTCGGTCCCCATCATGGCGACGATCGTGATCCTGGTCTCCGACAGGCGACGTGAAGCCGGCGTCCCCTACCTCATCGGGTTGGTGCTCGGCGCCGCTCTCTTCGTCACCATTGCCATGCTGGCCGCGGGACTCCTTCCCCAGTCCCGGCCGCGGCGCCACGACACGGCCATCGGGACGGTCCAGATCGCCATCGGGGTGGCGCTCATCGTGCTCGGCCTGACCGCGCTCCTTGCACGACGCTCGAGGCAGGCACCTGAGCTGCCGCACTGGATGAGCAGGGTCGACTCGTTGGCCTCCGGACCGGCGTTCGGGCTGGGCGTGGCGCTCAACGCGCGGCCCAAGGCCCTGCTCCTGGCGGCGGCCGCGGGACTGATCCTGCACACAGCATCGTTGGCCAGTGACGCCACGCTGATCGCGATCGCCTTCTTCACACTGGTGGCCACGTCCACGGTCGTCGTTCCGGTCGTCCTGACGCTCGTGACCCCCACCCGGATGGAGCCGCGACTCGGTGCGGCCCGAGACTGGCTCATCGCCAAGGGACCCGCCCTGACGGCGATCATGATGGTCGTCATCGGGATCTTCATCGCCGGTGTCGGTCTCACCCATCTCTGACCCCACGCCCGAACCGATATGGAGGACCATCGCGTGCACGAAAACGTGCGAGCGTTGCCTGCCGGCTCCCGCTGGACGCACCAGCCCATCAGGTGGGCCGAGTGGGTGCGGGACCGGTTCTGGTCGATCCCCCTGGTGCTCATCGTGGCGGGAGTGCTGACCGGGGTCGTCGTGTCGGCGCCCGAGCTGTTGGGCCTCCCCGACGACTGGGGTCTCGGCAACGATGCCCGCCCCAGCACCGCAAACGCGCTGCTGGAGGTGATGGCGTCCTCGATGCTGACGTTCGTCGGCGTGGTCTTCGCCATCACGCTGGTGGCCCTCCAGCTGGCCAGCGCGCAGCTGTCTCCCCGCGTCATCCGGACCTTCGTGCGTTCGGCGACCACCAAGACCGCCTTCGGCGTCTTCCTGGCCACGTTCGCCTTCGCGGTGACCGCCTTGGCCTTCGACAACGTAGACGATCCGGCGGCTGCCGCACGCACCGGCGCGGTGGCGGTGGCGATGCTGGCCCTGTCGATCGGGGTCTTCATCGTCTACGTCACCGCCACGATGAGACTGCTCGAGGTCGGGTGGGTGATCACCGCAGTAGCCAACGAGGCGCGGGGCACGCTGCGGCGGTCGTTCCCGCCGCCCGAGGACTACCTGTCGGCGGCGGCCCCGCGGCTCGTGCCCGCACCGAGGACGGTCCACCTGCCCTCGGCGGACTCTCGAGGCTTCAAGGGCGTGCTCGGCACGATCCTCGCCATCGATCGCGCACGGCTGGTGCGGTTGGCAGCCGAGCACGACTGCGTCATCGAGCTGTTGCCACGCGTCGGTGAGTACGTCCCCACAGGAGGGGCCGTCTTCGCCGTGCACGGCGGCACTCCAGTCGATGACGCGCGCCTCCTCGCCTGCCTCGACCTCGGCCGGGTCCGGTCTCTCTACCAGGACCCGACCTTCGGCGTTCGTCAGCTCGTGGACGTCGCCACCCAGGCGCTGTCGCCGGCGATCAACCAGATGACGACGGCCGTCAACGTGATCGACCGCTTGCAGGACCTGATGCTCCGGATCGGCCGGCGTCCGGTTCCGTCCGGCACGTTCACCGACACCAATGGCGACGTCCGGTTGGTCGAGCCGACGACCTCGTCGGCGTACATCCTCGAGCTGGCCTTCGTGGAGATCAGCAAGTGTGGTGCCACCTCCTGGCACGTCACCAGGCGGCTGGCCGCGGCGTACGACGACCTCGAGGCCGAGGGCATCGACGGCTGGCACGAGCCCATCGCCCGGTTGCGGGAGCTCCTCGACCGTCTCGTCCGGGCGCACGCCACAGACCCGTGGGACCTCGAGATGGCGAAGCGCTCAGACCGCCTCGGTCTCGGCTAGGAGGGTCGGCCGGTCATGGATGTCCTCAGCGGGCTGCAACAGCTCTTCGTCGTCGCCGCCGTCGCCGCCCTCGCCCCGCTGGTGGCCGCGCTCATCCCGCAGCAGCGCATCCCCCAGGTCGTGCTGCTCCTCGTCGGCGGGGTGGTCATCGGGCCCGACGGCTTCGGCATCAACCCCGATGACCAGCTCGAGCTGATCGCGAACGTCGGTCTCGGCTTCGTGTTCCTGCTCGCGGGTTTCGAGATCGATCCCCCGTCGCTCTACTCGCGGCTGGGCAAGCTGGCGCTGGTGGGCTGGGCTTCGTCCCTGATCCTCGCGATCACGGTCGTCGGCGCCTTGGCGGCGATGGGCTACGTCAAGGCGTTCGTGCCCGTGGCCCTGGCTCTGACGACGACGGCGCTCGGCACGGTGCTCCCCATCCTGCGCGAACAGGGCATGCTCGATGGCGCGCTCGGCCGCTACTTCATCGCCAGCGGCGCCGTGGGAGAGCTCCTGCCGATCTTGGCGATCGCGATCTTCCTGGGCGTCGACAGCAGCCTCGCCGCCATCATCTCGATCGCGGCCATCGCCGTGATCGGCCTAGTGCTCGCCTCGGCTCCGCGAGTGCTTCTCGGGAGGAGACTGGCGAACCTCGTCTCCGAGGGTGCAGACACCACGGGCCAGACCACCGTGCGGTGGTCGATCCTGCTGCTCGTCGGCCTGCTCGTGCTGGCCGGCGAGTTCGGACTCGACGTCGTCCTCGGTGCGTTCCTGGCCGGCGTCGTGCTGCGGCACTGGACCCCGGGAGACTCGCACGCCTTCGAGGCCAAGCTCGACGCCGTGGGCTACGGCTTCTTCATCCCGGTGTTCTTCGTGGTGGCTGGCATGGCGGTGGACCTGAAGTCGATCCTGGAGGCGCCGGCGCGGGTGGTCGTCTTCCTGGCCCTGTTGCTGATGGTTCGCGGCCTGCCCGTGCTGGTCGTCTACCGCCACGCACTGGCCCTTCGTGAGCGGAGCCAGCTGATGTTCTGCACCGCCACCACGCTGCCGCTCATCGTGGCCCTGACGCAGATCGGGCTCGAAAACGGCACGATGCTGCCGGAGAACGGCGCTGCCCTGGTCGGTGCGGGCGTGCTGTCCGTGCTCGTGTTCCCGCTCGTCGCGGTGCTGTTGCACCGTCGGCCAGAGGCTGAACCAGCGCCCGAGCCCGAGTCCGAGCCGAAGCCGGAGCCGGGCAGGCCCCCGCCTGACGGGCACGGCTAGGTAGCCTCCGGGCCTATGGACATCAGCGGACTCGGCTGGCGCACCGACCTCGCCCTCCTGGAGATCTCCGGCAGCGTGCTGGAGGACCGGGGCGACCACATCGTCGTCCGGACACCCGACAACCCGACGTTCTGGTGGGGCAACTTCCTGATGCTCGCCGCGCCCCCGACAGACGCGGCCGACGCGCGAAAGTGGCTCGGCGTGTTCGAGGCGGAGTTCCCGGCGGCTCGGCACCGGACGTTCGGGATCGATGGCACGCGTGGCACAGCCGACGACGCCGCCGCTTTCGCCGCCCTCGAGCTGGAGATCGAGGTGTCCAGCGTGATGACTGCCACGTCGGTGCACGAGCCACCGAGGCCGAACGGCGACGCGACGTACCGACCGCTGCGGTCCGACGACGACTGGGAGCAGCAGGTCGAGCTGACCATGGCCGGCGAGGAGCTCGGATACGACCGCGAGTTCAGCGAGGGTCGGGCACGGGCTCACCGGCGGCTCGTTGACGACGGCCACGGCCAGTGGTGGGGTGCCTTCGTCGACGGCCGGCTGCTGTCCTCGATGGGGTTGTTCACCGCGTCGCCCGGGCTGGCTCGCTTCCAGACGGTGAAGACCCACCCGGACGCCCGTGGGCGTGGACTCGCCGGCACGCTGGTGCACGTGGTCTCCCGCTACGGCTTCGACGAGCTCGGTGCCTCGACGCTGGTGATGGTGGCCGACCCCGACTACCTCGCCATCCGCGTCTATCGCAGCGCCGGGTTCGACGACACCGAGGTCCAGCTCCAGGCCGAGCGCAAGCCGGAGGCCTGAGTCCTCTCAGGGTCGACCCCGACAAATGGCCCGACAAATGGCCAGGGTCGAGTCAGGTCTCGGGTCAGCAACGTCCCCGATGTGGAGGGACCCTCGGCAGGCCCAGGCTGAGGCACATGATCACAGTCTCTGCTCTCACCAAGAACTACGGCGGCTTCCGGGCCGTCGACAACGTCACCTTCGACGCCCAGCCTGGCCGGGTCACCGGCTTCCTGGGCCCCAACGGCGCCGGCAAGTCCACGACCATGCGGATCATGGTCGGGCTCACCCCCGCCTCCACCGGCGAGGCCATCATCCTCGGCCGTCACTACTCCGAGCTGCCCAACCCCGGCCGCGAGGTCGGCGTCCTGCTGGACGCCTCGGCCCAGCACGCCGGCCGCACCGGTCGCGAGATCCTCACGGTCGCCCAGCGCACCATGCGGGTGCCCAAGAGCCGCGTCGACGAGATGCTCGACGTCGTCAGCCTCACCGACGAGGAAGCCGGCCGACGGGTCCGCGACTACTCGCTCGGCATGCGGCAGCGGCTCGGCATCGCGGCCGCCCTCGTGGGCGAGCCCGAGGTGCTGATCCTCGACGAGCCGGCCAACGGCCTCGACCCCGCGGGCATCCGCTGGATGCGCGACCTGCTCCGCGGGTACGCCGACCAGGGCGGCACCGTGCTGCTCTCCAGCCACCTGCTCCACGAGATCGAGGTCATCGCCGACGACCTGGTCGTCATCGGCCAGGGCCGGGTGGTCGCCCAGGGCACCAAGCACGACCTGCTGGAGGCCGCGGGCACCTACGTCCGGGCCACCGACGACGTCACCCTGGCCGCGGCGCTCACCGCCGCCGGCCACCAGACCGAGCCCTCTGTCGGTACGGGGCAGGCGGGCCTGCGCACCGAGGCCTCTCCCGACGAGGTCGGGACCGTGGCCCTCGCCGCCGGCATCGCCCTGCGCGAGCTGCGGCCCGCCGACGGCGCCGGGCTCGAGGAGATGTTCCTCGCCCTCACCGCCGACACCCAGCGAGACGACACCGAAGGAGCAGCAGCATGAGCACGACCACGATCGCCGCCACCACCACCGTGGCGGCGCCGAGAGCCCACGCCGAGCGCGCGACGTACGACCCGATCCCGATGCGCACGATCATGGGCGTCGAGCTTCGCAAGATGTTCAACACCCGGTCCGGCTTCTGGCTGATGGCGAGCGTCGTGATCCTCGCGGTGATCGCCACCGGGGCGGTCATCTTGTTCGCGCCGGCCGACGAGCAGACCTACGACAGCTTCGCGGGCGCCATCGGCATCCCGATGACGATCGTGCTGCCCATCATCGCGGCGCTGTCGATCACCAGCGAGTGGAGCCAGCGCACCGGCCTGACAACGTTCACCATGGTGCCGAGCCGCAGCCGGGTCGTCCTGGCCAAGCTGATGGACACCGTGCTCGTCGGGATCGCCTCGATCCTCGTCGCCCTCGCGGTCGGCGCCCTCGGGAACGTGATCGGGAGCCAGCTGGCCGGCGTCCCGACCACCTGGGACATGACCGTGTCCGAGGTCCTCTACATCCTGGCCGGCAACGGTCTGGGCCTGCTGATGGGCTTCACCCTCGGTGTGTTGTTCCGCAACTCGGCCGCCGCCATCGTCGGCTACTTCGTCTACGCGATGGTGCTGCCGACCCTGTCGGCCTTGCTGGCCAACGCCCAGGACTGGTACCGCGACGCGCAGCCCTGGGTGGACTTCCAGTGGAGCCAGACCGGGCTCTTCGACGGCGGGTACGGCGCCACGGAGTGGATGCAGCTTGTCGTCACCGGCACCGTCTGGCTGCTGCTGCCGCTGGCCTTCGGGTTCTGGCGGGTGCTGCGGTCCGAGGTGAAGTAGTCCGCCGACGCCGCGCCAGCACCCGATAGCGTCCCCGCATGGACGCAGCGCTTCGACTGGCGGATGAGGTCGTGGGTCTGACCCGCGACCTCATCCGCCTCGACACGACCAACGCGACCGGCCACTTCCCCGGCAACGAGACCCTCGTCGCCGGGCACCTGGCCGACTACCTCGGCGGGGCAGGCATCGAGTGCGAGCTCGTCGCCCGCGAGGAGCACCGCGCCAACCTGGTGGCCCGGATCCCGGGTACCGATCCGGAGGCCCCGAGCCTGGCCTTCGTGGGCCACACCGACGTGGTGCCGGTTGACGCCCGCGACTGGACCCACCCGCCGTTCGAGGGCGTCATCGACGACGCGGGCTACCTCCACGGCCGGGGCGCCCTGGACATGAAGGGCGAGGTCGCCGCCCGCGCGGTCGCCCTCAAGGAGCTGGCCCGCTCGGGCTTCCGCCCGAATGGTGACCTGTGGTTCCTCGCCGTGGCCGACGAGGAGGACGGGATGGCCGACGTCGGCATGCGTTGGCTGCTCGAGCACCGGCCCGACATCCGTCCAGACCTGAGCGTCAACGAAGGGGGCGGCGACCGGTTCGAGCTCACCGACGGCCGCGCCCTGATCGCTGTCGGGGTCGGCGAGAAGGGCACCTACCCCGCCCGCGTCACCGCACTCGGCCAGGCCGGCCACGGCAGCACGCCGACCATCGGCGACAACGCGGTCCCCCACCTGGGCGAGGTGCTCGCCCGGGTCGGCCGTGGCCTGCCGACGCCCGTCGCCCACCCCCTCGTGGACGCGATGCTCGAGGTGCTGCTCGGCGAGTCGTACGCCGCCGGCGACGACCTCGCCTCCGCCCTTGCCGCGGCGGGTGCGCTGCACCCCGAGCTCGAGCACTTCCTGCCCGCGCTGGCCGGCACCACCATGGCGCCGACGATGGTCGGCGCCTCCGACAAGCGCAACGTGATGCCCAGCCGGGCCTGGGTCGAGCTCGACTGCCGGATCCTGCCCGGCACCACGGAGGCGGACGTGGAGGCGGCCGTGCGCGATCGACTCGGTCAAGCCCTCGCCTATGACCTCAGCTGGCCGGAGCAGCTGATCGCGGGCAGCGCTTCGCCGCCCGACGGGCCGGTCGTCGATGCCATCCGGTCGTTCCTGGCGGCCGAGGGTGTCGAGGCCGGGCTGCTGCCCAGCCTGGGCACCGGATTCACCGACTCGGTCTACCTGCGGGCGGCCGCCGGCACGGCGGCGTACGGGTTCTCGCCCTTCCTCACCACTCCGCTCGACGTGATGGTCGCGGGCTACCACAACGCCGACGAGCGGGTGCACGTCGACGACCTGCATGCGTCGGTGCGGTTCCACCTGCACCTGGCCAAGGAGCTCCTCGGATGAGGGCGGGCGACCTCGGCATCAGGATCGGCACGCTCGAGCCCGGGCCTCACGACGCGATCACCGACGTCCCCGGCGTTCGGGTCGGCCACTGCACCGTGATCGAGGGCGACGACGTGCGCACCGGCGTCACCATAGTCGTGCCGCACGACGACGGTGTGTGGAGCGATCCCGTCTATGCGGCCTACCACCGGCTCAACGGCAACGGCGAGATGACCGGCCTGCCGTGGCTCGAGGAGGTCGGCCTGCTGCACTCCCCCGTCGGGATCACCAACACGCACAGCGTGGGCGTGGTCCGCGACGCACTCGTCGCCATCGAGGTCGAGGAGCTGCCCGACGGCGTCGAGACCTGGGCGCTCCCGGTCGTGGCCGAGACCTGGGACGGGACACTCAACGACGTCGACGGCTTTCACGTCACCGCGGAGCACGCCCGGGCGGCGTACGCCGCCGCTGCCGGAGGCCCGGTCCCCGAGGGGTCCGTCGGGGGCGGGACGGGCATGGTCTGTCATGCCTTCAAGGGCGGCATCGGCAGCGCCAGCCGACGCACGGGCGACTACATCGTTGGCGTGCTGGTGCAGGCTAACCACGGTCGCCGCGAGCGGTTCAGCGTCAACGGCGTGCCGGTCGGCCTGGAGATCGGCGTCGACGTGGTGCCGGGTGTGGACCCGGATCACTTGTCTGCGATGCCCCCCGGGAGCGGCTCGATCATCGGCATCGTCGCCACCGACGCGCCGCTGCTGCCGTTGCAGTGCCGCCGGCTCGCCCAGCGCGCGTCCTTCGGCGTGGCGCGCACAGGCGGCACCGGCGGAAACTCCAGCGGCGACCTCTTCCTCGCCTTCGCCACCGGCAACCGCGGGATGGCCCGCCTCGATCCCGAAACCGATGGGCAGAGTGCGCCGACCGTCGCCGACGTCCGCACCCTGGCCAACCCGGCGATGGACCCGCTCTTCGACGCGGTCATCGAGGCGACCGAGGAGGCGATCCTCAACGCGATCCTGGCCTCGCCCACGATGACTGCCCGAGGGCACACCGCCCACGCGCTGCCGACCGACCTGTTGCTCGCGGCGCTGGCCAAGTACGGGAGGCCAGCTAGTCGCCCGTGAGCATCCGACGCGGGTTGTCGACGAGCAGCCGATGCAGGTCGGCGTCGTCGAAGCCCTCGGCTCTCAACAGGTCGGCGAATGTGGTGACGACGTAGGCGTAGCCGGGCCCGCCGAAGGTCTCGTAGTTGGTGCGCAGGCAGACGTCCTGGCTGAGCAGCACCTTGTCGAGATGGCCTGCGTCCGCGAGGCTCCTGATCCAGTCGAGGCGCTGCCGGGTGTCGTACTCGCTGCCGCCCTGCACGGTGTCGAACTGCACCCAGGCTCCTCGCTGGGCGAGGCCCAGGTGGTAGTCGTGGTCGGGGACCATGTCGCAGTGGCCGATGACCACACGGGCCGGGTCGACGCCCTCCTCGACGAGCAGGTCGAGCTGCGCCGTGCCCACCGGCCAGCGGGCGGCGTGGGTGGTGATCGTCAGGCCCGTACGCCGATGGGCGCGGGCTGCGGCGCGGAACGACCGCTCCTCGATGGCGGTGATCAACCGGTCGCAGCCGATCTCGCCGATGATCCCGGCCCGCACCCCGTCGACACCTTCCTCGATCTCACGCACGATCAGGTCGGCGACCGCGTCGGTCGAGAGCTCGTCGAGCTCGGGCGGGAAGTAGGCCTTCCGGTAGAAGCCGCTCCCCCGGACGATGTGCAGGCCGGTCCGCTCGGACATCTCTCGGAGCGCCACCGGGTCGCCACGAAGGCCGCCACTGGTGACGTCGACCAGCGTCCGGCCGCCGGCGTCGACGTACCGCCGCAGCTCGGCCTCCGCGAGCGTGGGGTCGTTGAGCAGACCGTCGCCGCGGTACTCCCGCGTCAGGTCGAGGAAGACGTGCTCGTGGGGCAGCGTGATGCCCAGGTCGTCGGCGTGCACCGGGCCGCGCACCGTCATCACCGTGCTCGCAGGGGTCACGGAGGGCATCCTGCAACAATCCGGCCGTGAGCGCTCGCCGTGAGGTCCGTATCCCGATGTCCGATGGCGTGCTGCTCGCCGCGACACTCTTCCTCCCACCTCCCGAGGCCGGGCCGCAGCCGTGCCTGATGGAGGCGCTGCCCTACCGCAAGGACGACCTGACGGCGTCGTACGCCGCGTCGTACGAGCGGCTGCGCGACGAGCACGGCTATGCGGTGTGCCGGCTGGACCTGCGCGGCACGGGGTCGTCGGGTGGCGACGCGACCGACGAGTACCCCGTCGCCGAGCAGCGCGACCTTGCCGAGGTCATCGCATGGCTGGCCGAGCAGCCCTGGTGCGACGGGCAGGTCGGCATGTGGGGCACGTCGTACTCCGGATTCAACTCGCTGCAGATGGCTGTCGAGCGGCCACCCGCGCTGAAGGCGATCTGCGCGATCTACGCCACCGACGACCGGTGGACCGACGACGTGCACTGGCGAGGCGGGGCGCTGCGAATGGTCGACCTCGTCGACTACTGCCACTACATGACCCCGATGTGCGTGCTGCCGCCCGTGCCGGAGGTCTGGGGCAAGGACTGGGCTGCCGAGTGGCAGCGTCGGCTCGAGGTCAACGAGCCGTGGGTGCTGACGTGGCTGCGGGAGTCGCAGCACGGGCCCTACTGGGACCACGGCTCGGTGCGGCTCGGCGGCACCACGTCGGGCTATGAGCGGATCGGCTGCCCGGTGCTGATCGTGGCCGGCTGGGCCGACGGCTATCGCAACAACTCCTTCCGCACCACCGCGGCGCTCGCGGCGGCCGGGGTGCCGCACCGGCTGCTCGCCGGGCCGTGGGCACACGCCGACCCGGCCTCCGCCATGCCGGGGCCGCGGATCGACCTCGACGCCGAGATGGCCGCCTGGTTCGACCGGTGGCTGCGCGGCTCGAGCGGCGACGCGCACGTGGACGGGTGCGACGTCTTCGTGCGGTCCTCCACCCGCCCCGAACCGGACCTGGACCTGCACGAGGGCTGGTGGGTGCGGCTGCCTTCGGTGCCGCCAACAGTTGTCGTTTCTGTGCCGCTGGATGGGGAGCGCTCGCTGCCCATCGACCCGAGCGTCGGCACGGCCGCCTGGATCGACTGCGCCGGCCACCTGCCCTGGGGACTCTCGGGCGACCAGCGTCTCGACGACGCGCGGTCATTGACGTGGGACGTCTCGACGCCTTCGTTGCCGGTGGTCGGGCAACCGGTGGCGCGTCTGCGCGTGTCCGTAGACGCGCCTGCCGCCTCACTCTCGGTGAAGCTCTGCGACGTCTTCCCCGACGGCACCTCGGCGCTGGTGTCGCGGGGCTCGCTGGACCTGGCCTTCCGGTCCGGCGTGCACGGGCCGCCCGCGCCGCTGGTGCCGGGTGAGGAGTACGACGTCACGGTCGTGCTGGACGCGTGTGCCTATGCCTGGTCACCCGGCCAGTCGCTGCGGGTGTCGGTCGCCGGCTCTGACTGGCCCAACACCGTTGCCCCGCCCGCGCCGGTGACGCTCACGGTGATCTCGGGTTCGGTCGAGCTGCCGACGCTGCCGGGCTCGTGGCCAGCGCCGTCGTTCTCCCCCGGCGAGGCCCATTCGTCGGAGAGCACCGAGGGCGTCGGCTGGGAGATCCGCTCCGACGTGCTGGCCCGCACCACGACGGCCGTGACCCGACAGGACTCGTCGTACGACACGTCGTACGGCGGCCACGCCCGTGAGTGCTACCTCGGCGAGGTCTCCGTCGACCTGCGCACGCACCGCCAGACCGCCCACGCCGACACGACCTACGAGCTGTCGTGGCCGGGCGTCGCCATCGAGGTGCACTCGGCGATGGACGTGGTCGTGACCGAAGACGGGGTGACCGCGACGATCCGCACCGTCGCCACTCATGACGGGGTGGTCGTCAGCGACCGGTCGTGGGAGCAGATGACTCAGCCGGCAAGCACGTAGTCGATGGTGATCGTCGTCTCGCGGATGGTCGCGACCATCGGCGGTCGGGATCGGTAGCTGTGCCCCGTCGGGGTAGTGGTGTCGATCTGATGGTGGCCCGCGGTGGGCGAGGGTCTGGCTCGCCAGCCGGGAGCCTGCTTGGCGTGGTTGCAGGCCTCGCAGAGTCCCTGCCCGTTGTCGCCGCTAGTCGCGCCGCCGTCGTCGTGGTCGAAGGCGTGGTCGCCGTGCCGGATCGGCGCGTCGCACCACGGGGTGCGGCAGATCTGGTCGCGCAGCCGGATGAAACGTCCCAGGCCGGAGCCGAAGTAGCGGCCGCGGGCGTCCATGGCCACGAGCTCGCCGGTGTCCGGGTCGGCGTACAGGCGACGCAGCCAGACCGTCTCCTTGCGGGAGCAGGCACCAGCCATCAGCTCCCGGGCGAGCTCGGCGGGGATAGGTCCGAAGCCGTCGAGGTGTGCCGGTTCGTCGCTGGTGCCGAAGAGCGCGCGGTCGGTCATCACCAGGCCAAGCGAGATGCCGATGCCAGCCGATGGTTGGGCCCGAGTGTCGGTGGGCTCCTCCCACCGGACGGCGTCGGCGTCGCGGCCTGCTGCGGCACCCAGGACGGAGCCGACGAGGGTGTCGGCCATCACCTGTCCCTTGGTCCTGGGGTCACCGGTGACGCGCGCTGAGTCGGCAGCCCGGGTCAGCGCCGCGAAAACCCCGACACCGTCCCTGACGGGCAGCAGTGCGGTCAGCCAGGTCATCGCGTCGGGGGCCGGACGCAACGAGACGTTGCGATCGGCCTCGGCCTTGCGGCGTCGGGTCACGAACGAGGCGGGGTCGAGCCGGTAGGCCTCCCGCTGGCACTCGCCCACGAGCTCTCGCTCGCCCATCCGCTCGAGACGGTCGGCGTCACCGGCCACTGCGGTGTCGACGATCGCCCGGTCCTCCCGGCTCAGGCACGCGGTCTCCCGGGTGATCAGGGTGGCCTTCCACTCCGAGATCCGGCCGCCACGCCAGGCCGACCAGGTGTGCGGCAGCTCGGTCGCCACGACCTTGGCCAGCCCGAGGTGTCGTTGCCCGCGGTGGTGCGACTCGCGACGCGCCAGCGCGACCTGGACGGCAACCCCGCGACCCTGCTGGGCGGCGCGTACGCCGGCGTCGGCCTGCGCGGCGCGCTGTGAGACATCCAGCTCGACCGCCAGCGCCGCCTGCGCCGCGGTCGCCGTGCAGACCAGCTCTTCAAGCGCCCGGATCGCGTCGATGCGGCCGACGTCATCGAGCCCGCTCGCGGTGTCGAGGGCCGAGGACAGTCCCGCCGCCCACGCGGTCACGGCCTCTGGCTCCAACGCCGTTGTGCGCGAACCCGAGTCGAACATGTCTTCGATTATAGACACTCTCAAACCCTCGCGCCACCCCAAGACTCAAGTTGGGGACAACGTGGAAACGTGCCGAGGCCGAACGCGCGTACGCTCTCAGCATCGTCGAACCAGGGAGCCCCGTGACCACGTCGAAGCATCTGCTGGAAGCGCTCGAGCCGGTCGTGGCCGAGAACCTCGACCGTCATCTCGGCATGGCGCAGGAGTGGCATCCGCACGACTACGTGCCGTGGAGCGAGGGCCGCGACTTCGCGTTCCTCGGCGGCGAGGACTGGTCGCCCGAGCAGTCACGGCTGTCCGAGGTTGCCAAGGCGGCGATGATCACCAACCTGCTCACCGAGGACAACCTGCCGTCGTACCACCGTGAGATCGCCACACGGTTCGGGCGCGACGGTGCCTGGGGCACCTGGGTCGGGCGTTGGACCGCCGAGGAGAACCGTCACGGCATCGCCATGCGCGACTACCTCGTCGTGACGCGAGGGGTGGACCCGGTCGAGCTCGAGCGGGCCCGGATGGACTACATGACCTCCGGCTACGACTCCGGGGACAAGACAGCCCTGGAGGCGGTGACCTACGTGTCCTTCCAGGAGCTGGCCACCCGCGTCTCGCACCGCAACACGGGCAAGGTCACCCACGACCCGATCGCCGACCGGATGCTTGCGCGGATCTCCAAGGACGAGAACCTGCACATGGTCTTCTACCGCAACATCGTGGCCGCCGCGCTGGAGCTCGCCCCCGACGAGACCATGCGCGCGATCGCCGACGAGGTCATCGGCTTCGAGATGCCCGGCGCCACGATGGCGGGCTTCCGTCGCAGCTCGATGATCATCGCCAAGGCGGGCATCTACGACCTGCGGCTGCACCACGACGACGTGATCATGCCGATCCTGCGGCACTGGGGAGTCTTCGACCGCACGGACTTCGGCGCGGACGGCGAGCGCGCCCGCGACGAGCTGACGACCTTCCTCGAAGGGCTGGACGCGCAGGCGACCCGCTTCGTGGAGCGCCGGGCCGAGAACCGGGCTCGAGTAGCCGCCAAGTCGGACACCGACGAGACGCCCGACATCGCGTCCTGACGGTCCGGGCAGAAGTCAGCGCCGCCCTGCAGCGAGGTACGCCAGGGGCCCGACGGGCTGGACGGCGAAAGCCAGCACCCAGGCCGCCTTCGGCCCGCGGACCTGGGCGGCTGGTCGCCGGGCGAGGTCCCGCAGTGCGTACGCCGTCATCAGCAGCTCAGCCCCACCTCCGACGCAGATGGCCACCTGTTGGGATCGCGTCAGATCCGACCACTGCCTCTTGGTCTTCGGCATGCCCTCAGCCTAGAGCTGGATGCCGCGGGTCAATGCTCCGTCGACGACCAGGTTGGTGCCGCTGACCCGTCGGGCCTGGGGGCTGGCCAGGAAGACCACGGGCCCGGCGATCTCCTCGGGCGTGCCCATGTGCCCGGTCGGGTTCAGTCCGACCGCCATCTCGTAGAGGTCGGGGTTGCCGCTCTTGATGCTGGCCCAGACACCTCCGTCGAAGTACGTGTTGCCGGGCGAGACGGTGTTGGCGCGGATCCCCTTCTCGGCCAGCTGGAGCGCGAGCCCGTTGATGTAGCCGACGATGGCGGTCTTGGCCGTGCCGTAGGGCCCGGAGGCGAAGTCCGACTCACGGCCGGAGACGCTGGAGATCGCGATGATCGAGGCAGCGTCGCTGCGCTCGAGGTGTGGCATCGCCGCCCGCACGAGGCGGACCGTGTGCATGAGATCGACGTTGAGGCTGGCCTGCCAGTTCTCCTCGGTGTCGGGGATGGCGAGGGCGCTGACGTTGGCGACCACCACGTCGAGTCCCCCGAAAGCGGCGGCGGAGTCCTCGACCCATGAGGCAAGGGCATCGGCGTCGCCCACGTCGACGGCGCTGCCGGTGACGCTGCCGCGATCCTGGAGCGCTTGCTGGGTTGCGGCCACCTCGTCGGCGTTGCGTGCGCAGAAGCCGACAGTGGCGCCTTCGTCGAGGAAGGCCCCGACGATGGCGCGGCCGATGCCGCGGCTGCCTCCGGTGACGAGGACGCGGGAGCCGTTGAGCTGCAGATCCATGGGCTGACCTTTCTCAGGTGGTGCCGAGCGAGCGGGCGCGGCCGACGAGGTCGGCGTGGATGCCGTCGAACGCGTCGACGGGAGGGAGGAGAGCCTTGGGCGCTTTGACGACGACGCTGTAGTTGGCGTCGACGACGTTGGCGACGGGCACCTTCGCGATCTGGGAGCACAGCTGGTAGGCGTCCATGGTGTGCAGGCCGTAGAGGTCGGCGATCCAGTGGACGAGCTCGGCGTTGGCGATCCGCCACGAGTCCTCCATCGGCCGGCTGGAGCCCACGGTCATCCAGTGGGTGTCGTCCTCGATCCGGGGCCAGCCGGGTGCGCCCCCCTTGATCAGCTCGACGATGAGGGTGGTGGTCATCGCGCCCTCGACGGCCGTGCCACAGGCCTCACCCTCCCCCTGGCGGTAGTGACCGTCGCCGATGGAGAACATCGCGCCCTCGACGTTGACGCCGAGGAAGACCGTCGATCCGGCGCGCATCTGGGGCGTGTCCATGTTGCCCCCGAAGCGGTCGGGCACCAGCGAGGAGCGCACCTCTCCTCCGGCCGGCGCGACGCCGACGGTGCCGAGCATCGGCTCGCACGGCAGCTCGATGCGATGGTCGCTGTGCCGCGCTGCGAAGGACACGGTGTTGCGCTCGCGGTCGAGCTCGTAGATCCAGGTGGTGTCGGGAAGCGCGTCCTGGAGCGTGACGACGCGGTCGGTGCTGGTCATGCCGCCGAAGAACGGGATCGCAGCGGAGGCGCCCCAGTCGCGGGCCGGCTCCAGCGAGACGAGGTGCAGCACCAGGGTGTCGCCAGGCTCGGCGCCCTCGACGTAGAACGGTCCGGTCTGCGGGTTGACGAACCTCAGGTCGACCTTGGCGCTCGACAGGTCGTCGACGCTGCGCAGAACCCCACAGAACGCGTCGTCGGACCAGAGCCGCAGCGCCGTGCCGGGCTTGATGCGCATCGCTGGGGGGGCGCCACCGAACGTGTAGGCGTACTGCTCGCGAGTCGGCGTGTACTCGATGACGTCCATCCGACGGAAGTTACCTCAGGCGCCACGCAGCCGTACATGGTCGCGGCAGAGGTCCTCGACCCGCGTCACACCCAGCAGGGCCATCGTGGACGTGACCTCCGAGTGGAGGATGTCGGCCGCGCGTTGTACGCCGCGCTCGCCTGCTGCCATCAGGCCGTAGAGGTACGCACGCCCGACCAGTCCGGCGCGTGCACCCAGGGCGACTGCGGCCACCAGGTCGCTGCCGGACAGGATGCCGCCGTCGACGTACACCTCGGCTCGGTCGCCCACCGCGTCGACCACGGCCTCCAGCGCCTCCAGCGGCACGGTGGCCCTGTCGAGCTGGCGGCCGCCGTGGTTGGAGACGACGACGGCGTCCGCGCCGGCGTCGACGACTGCCCGCGCGTCGTCGACGTGCTGGATCCCCTTGACCACCAGGGATCCGGGCCACACGGAGCGCAACCACGACAGGTCGGACATCGTTGCCGACGGGTCGAACATCCTGCTGACCAGCTCGGCGACCGTGCCGTCGAAACGGTTGAGCGACGCGAACTCCAGGGCTTCGGTGGTCAGCAGGTCGAACCACCAGGCCGGGTGCAGGACTCCCTCGGCGAAGGTCCGCATCGACAGTGACGGTGGGATCGTCAACCCGTTGCGTACGTCGCGCAGACGCGCACCCGGGACCGGCGTGTCGACGGTGAGCACCAGAGCTTCGTAGCTCGCTTCCCGAGCCCTCTCGATGAAGTCACGGCTGGCCTCGCGGTCGCGCCAGAGGTAGAGCTGGAACCACAGGCGTCCGCCCGGTGCCGCGGCTGCGAGTGCCTCGATGGACGTGGTGCCCATCGTGGACAGCGCGTAGGGGATGCCGACGCCGGCCGCCACGCGGGCCACCGCAGGCTCTCCATCGGTGTGCATCATGCGGGTGAACCCGGTCGGTGCGAAGACCAGCGGCAGCGCCGATGGTCGCCCGAGGATCGTCGTCGACGTGTCGACGTTCGAGACGTCTCGAAGCACCCGCGGCGCGAACTCCACCCGGCCGAAGGCCTGCCTGGCGCGGCGCAGACCGACCTCGTCGCCGGCAGCACCGTCGGTGTAGTCGAAGACCGCGCGGGGTGCCCGGCGCCGGGCCAGCAGCCGCAGATCGGCAACCGACGCCGCCCGAGCGAGCCGGCGTTCGGTGCGGTGGAGCTGCGACCCGGCCGGCCGGAGGAGAGGCTGCAGCTCGGACCAGCGCGGCAGGCGTCGGGCGGTCACGCCCGCGGCCCGAACATCAGCGGCGCCGGGCGAGTGTCACGCCGTCGGCCACGGGGAGCAGGCAGAGCGTGATCCGCTCATCGGCGCGCAGCTTGGCGTTGAACGCCTGGAGTGCCAGCGTGCTCGCGTCGTCGGCGTTGGAGTCGATCACCTCGCCTCCCCACAGCGTGTTGTCGACGGCGATCAGACCGCCTGGCCGGACCAGCCGCAGCAACCGCTCGTAGTAGCCGTCGTAGCCAACCTTGTCTGCGTCGATGAACGCGAAGTCGAACGCATCCTCCTCGCCGTCAGCCAGCAGTTCGTCGAGCGTGTCGGCGGCGGGTGCGATCCGGAGGTCGATCTTGCTGGCGACGCCTGCCTCGTCCCAGTACCTGCGGGCGATCGAGGTCCACTCCTCGGACACGTCGCAGCAGACGAGCTGCCCGTCGTCGGGCAGCGCCAGCGCGACGGCCGTGGACGAGTAGCCGGTGAAAGTGCCGACCTCGATGCACCGACGGGCCCCGATGAGCTCGACGAGGATGGCGAGGAAGGCACCCTGCTCCGGCGGGATCTGCATCTGGTGCATGGGGAGCACCGCGGTCTCCTCGCGCAGTCGGACGAGCAGGTCGGGTTCGCGGGTGCCGACCTCGAGGACATAGGTCGCGAGCTCGTCGGAGATGCCCATCGTCTTCTTCGCCATGGCACGACGATAGATCGCTGTGACAGTCCCTCGACATCAGGTGCCGGAGCGCAGCTGAGCGACCTTGGTGTCCAGGGCGGCTCGTTCGTCGGGCGTGAGGGGTACGGCGAGCTCGTCGAGCAGGTCGGCCAGCTCGCCCTCGCGGAGCTCGCGGTGCTGCGTCGGCTCACCGGGTCGCCGTACAGTCAATGTCTCGTGGGTCACGGCTAGGTGGCGGTCATCGAGGTGCTTGGTGATCATCAGCATGTTGCGGAAGTGGATCGTCGGGTAGGTGCTGGTGAAGTGGTGGCCGACGGTCAGGTCGAGCGGCTGGACCGGCAGCTCGTCGTGGGTGTGCATCAGCTCCCAGTGCTCATCGCGCCAGCGCTGCAGGGTCCAGCCGCGGCCGGTCCCCAACGGCACCTCGCTCAACCGGTAGCGCCAGCCGCCGTGGTCGTCCTCGGCCCCGTCGACCAATGGGATCGGGCGCAGCACGCTCATTCCGAAACCAGGGTCGGCGAGCAACCGCTCACCGCCCACGGTCACCAGCACCACACAGTGCGTGCGTGCTTGCTCCCCGACGCGACTGAGCCGGCGCTCGACGCCGTAGCCGAGCCGCTCCAGCGCCGCCGCGAAGAGCACACCGTGCTCGAAGCAGTAACCGCCGCGGCCCCGACCCACGAACTTCGCCTGCACCGCGTCGAGGGCCACGCCCGGGTGCGCATCGAGCAGCACGTCGATGTTGTCGAAGGTGAACGCGCGGACATGGGCCTCGTGCAGAGCGTCCAACGCCGCGCGAGACGGAGGCGCCGCCGGTACGCCGACCCGGGCGAGATAGGCGGCCAGGTCGAGCTGTTCGGTCTGCCATGGACTCGATTCCGTCATCGCGTGATTCAACAACGGCTCCCTCACACCAGCCAGTGGGCGGAGTACGACGGGTCGGTGAGTGCGGGGCGGTCGAGGCGGAACGGCGTGACGTCGGTGGCGGTCGTGCCCGACATCGCGAGGTCGGCCAGCAACCGCCCGAACGTCGGTGCGAACTTGAAGCCGTGGGCCGCGCCGAGCCCGACGACCACCGACTCGTGGCCGGGCACCGTGGCGAGCACGAAGTCGCGGTCGGGGGTGAGGGTGTACTGGCAGCGGATGGAACGGACCGGCTGTCCCGACTCGGGCAGCAGCGACCCGATGAACGTCGCCAGCCGGTCGAGCATGGCGGCGTCCACGTCGGAGCCGCGGGCGTCGGGGTCCACCACCGGGCCGCCGCAGTCCTGGGCGGCCTTCACGGTCGGCTCGCCATAGCAGGGGAAGCCGTAGAACGACGGGTCGTCCATCCAGATCCATAGCGGCAGGTGGTGCGGGGCGAAGCTGCCGGGGCGCCCGGGGGCGAAGTACGTCGCCTGCTCCAGGGTGGTCTCCAGCGGCAGGCGGACGTCGATTCCGGCGAGCACCTCGTTGGTCCAGGCGTCGGCGCAGACGACGACCCGGCCGGCGACGAAGGAGCCCGAGTCGGTGACCACCTCGACGTCGTCGCCACGGTCGACGAGCTCGAGCACCCGAGAGGAGCCGCGGAGCTCGGCCCCGGCCGCGACCGCGAGCTTCTGCATGAGGGCGGTGCCGCGGCCGGCGGGCACGATCGCGCCGCGCTCCTGGAACAGCCCGACGGTGCCGGACGGCAGCGCGAACTGCGGCCAGCGCCGGACGATCTCGGCGTCGTCGAGCAGCTCGTAGGCGATGCCGACGTCGTCCAGCGACGCGGTGTAGTCGATCATCGCGATGGCGGGCGTCGGCGGGAACAGGTCGAGGCCGCCGACGACGGTGACCAGCTGCTCGCCGGACCAGCGCTCGAGCTGCGCCCAGTCGTCGTACGCCTCCTGGGTCAGCCGCACATAGCCGGGCGTGTGATAGCTGTGCCGCAGGATCCGGCTGGTGTCGTGGCTGGCGCCGCGGTGGTGGCCGAGCTCGAACCGCTCCAGCCCGAGCACCCGAAGCCCTCGACGTGCGAGATGCATGGCCGCGGCACTGCCGAGCGCGCCGAGGCCGACGACGATCACGTCGTAGCGCTCAGTCATCCGACAACCTGGGCAGCAGCCAGCGCCGGATGTCAGCGGAGTCGTCCTCCATCGGCGCGAACCACCCGTGCGTGTAGGCCCGCGACGACATGCCGCGCTGCACGGACTCGCAGATCGCCCAGTCCTGCTTGTTGACCAGGTCCCAGAAGTCACCGGCGTCCGACGGGTCGAAGTCGGTGGCGGACACCGCGTCGCGCGCGAACAGCAGCAGGCACTCGATCCGCGTGTGGTCGACGGCCAGGGGCTGCAGCACGAAGGCAGCCACGTGGTCGGCCGAGCAGGACAGCATCAGGTTCGGGTAGACGAGCTCGCCCTTGTGTCGCACCCGCTCCGCCTCCGACAGACCGGGCAGCGGCGACCGCGTGGTTGTCCCGGTCATCGTGAATGTCCAAGCCCCGTCGCGGTGCGGGATGCCGTCCTCCCAGGCGAGGTCGGTGCCGCCACCGCCGAAGGCCGGCACCAGCCGGGTCAGCTCCGGGTGCACGGGGCCACAGTGGTAGCACTCGTTGTAGTTCTCGGCAATCACCTTCCAGTTCGACGCGACGTCGTAGGTGAACCGCTGCCCCGTGACCAGGTCGCCCATCGCGTAGTTGCCGAGGTTGGCGGCCGCCCCGGCGATCCCGTCGCCGAACGGCTCCGCGGTGGCCGGCGTCAGGTTCACGAACACGAAGCCCGCCCACTGCTCGACTGCGACCGGGTGCAGCGAGAAGTCGTCGGGATCGATCTCGACCCCGTCGGTGTGCGGCGCCTTGAGCAGCCGTCCGGCCAGCGAGTAGGTCCAGGAGTGGTAGGGACAGCGCAGCGCGCCGGCCGCCACGCACGCCGGCCGATCGCCGTCCGGTGCCGCCGGGTCGCGGGGCACGAGCTGGGAGCCGCGGTGCCGGCAGACGTTGTACGCCGCGTGCAGGCCGTCGTCATCGCGCGTCAGCACGACCGACTCACCCACGACGTCCACGACAGCGAGGTGGCCGGGCGAGTCGAGGCCGAGATCGTCGAGCCTGCCGACGCAGGCCCACGAGGACCACAGCACCCGCTCGCGCTCCCGCTCCCAGGCGGCCCGGTCGACGTACAGCTCACGTGGCAGCGCGGCCTGCAAACCCGTCACGACCGGACTCCCCCACCGGCGGCCACGAGGTGGCACGCGACGTGGTGCCCCTCCCCCGCGGGTACGACGTCCAGGACGGTCCCCCGGCACGCGTCGGCGACGCCCGCAGCCGCGGCAGTCCCGTCGGCCAGCGCCGGACAGCGCGGGTGGAACCGGCACCCGGCCGGGATCCGCGTCGGGTCGGGCACCTCGCCGACCAGCACGATCGGCTCCATGTTGTCGATCTCGGGGACGACCGAGAGCAGCGCGCGGGTGTAGGGGTGCTGCGGGTCACGCAGGACGTCCTCGGTGGGGCCGGCCTCGACCACGCGACCGAGATACATCACCGCGATCCGGTCGGCGATGTTCCAGGCGAGTCCCAGGTCGTGGGTCACGACGAGGACCCCGAGCCCGAGCGACTCGCGCAACGACAGCAGCAGCGCCAGGACTTCGCCACGGATCGACGCGTCCAGGGAGGAGACCGGCTCGTCGGCCACCAGCAGCTGCGGCGCCATCGCGAGTGCCCCGGCGATCAGCACGCGCTGGCGCTGACCGCCCGACAGCTCGTGGGGGTAGCGCAGGAAGAGCCGCTCCGGCGGCCGTAGCCCGGCCGACGACATGGCCGCCGCCACCAGCTCGGCCTCGCTGCGATGCTCAGGATCTGACGTGTCGAGGCGGTGCAGGCGGATGCCCTCGGCGACCAGCTCATAGACGGTGTGCCGAGGGTTCAGCGCGCCGGAGGGGTCCTGGAGCACCAGCTGGACGCGGCGCCGGAACGCGCGCAGCCCACGGCTGGACCGGTCGAGCGTCTGACCGTCGAGGCGGACCTCGCCGGCCGACGGTTTCTCCAGGCCGAGCAGCGCCCGGGCCAAGGTGGTCTTGCCGGACCCCGACTCCCCCACCAGCGCCACGATCTCGCCGGCCGAGATGCTCAGGTCGACGCCGTCGACCGCCAGAGCGACCGGGCCGCCGCGGCTCTGGAAGTGGATGCTCAGCCCGCGGGCCTCGAGCACGGTGGCACCGCTGGTCGAGGAAGGCGCGCTTGCGCCTGTCACGAGACCACCCCCTCCACCAGCAGGCAGGCCGCGGCCCGGCCGGCCTCGTCGCGGCGCAGCTCGGGCACTATCTGGTCGCAGTCGTCGAAGCGCTGCGGGCAGCGCGGGTGGAACGAGCAGCCCGACGGAAGGTCGCCCGGGTCAGGCGGGTCGCCCGGCAGTCCGGCCGGGGCGAACCGCGCCGCAGCGTCGCCGATGCGCGGGAACGACGCCGAGAGCGCGCGGGCGTACGGGTGCAACGGGTCGCTGAACACCTTGTCGGCGGGGCCGTGCTCGACCACGCGGCCGGCGTACATGACGGCGATCCGGTCGCACAGGTCGGCCAGCACCGAGAGGTCGTGGCTGATCATCAGCAGCCCGACGTCGAGGTCGGAGACCAGCCCCTGCAACACCCCCAGCACCTGGGCCTGCACCATCACGTCGAGGGCCGTGGTCGGCTCGTCGGCGACGATCAGCCGCGGACTGCACGCGAGCGCCATCGCGATCATCACCCGCTGCCGCTGGCCCCCTGACATCTGGTGGGGGTAGGCGTTGGCCCGTCCGGGCGGCAGTCCCACCTGGTCGAGCAGCTCGCCGACGCGGCTCTTGACCTTGGTGTCCGACAGGGTCGGCTCGTGCAGTCGGATCGGCTCCTCGATCTGGTCGCCCACCCGCTGGACGGGGTTGAGCGAGTGCAGCGCACCCTGGAAGACCATCGACGCGCCGGCCCAGCGGAGCGCGCGCAGATCGCCCCACTTCATCGTCTGCACGTCCTCGCCCTCGAACAGCACCCGACCCGTGACCGTCGCCGACGGCGGCTGGAGCCGCAGGATCGTGGCGGCCAGCGTGGACTTGCCGCAGCCGGACTCGCCGGCGAGGCCGACGACCTCGCCGGCCCCGACCGTGAGGTCGACGCGGCGTACGGCGGGCACGTCGCCGCCGGCCGTCCGGTAGGTGACGGAGACGTCCTCGAACCGCAACAGGTCGCTCATCGCGTGCCGAGCCTCGGGTTGAGGACCTCTTCGAGCGCCTGGCCGACCAGGGTGAAGCTCAGCACGACGAGCACGACGCACACGCCCGGCGGCACGATGAACCACCACGCGCCCGTGGTGATGGCACCGACGGCGAACGCGTCGTCGAGCATCGAGCCCCAGGAGACCCGGGTCGGGTCGCCGAGGCCGAGGAAGCTCAGCGTGGTCTCGGTGAGGATCGCGATCGCCACCGTGAGGGTGGTGTTGGCAAACACCATCGGCATCACGTTGGGCAGGATGTGCCGGCGGATCTGGTGGGCCGAGCCCCCGCCGAGCACGCGGGAGCGTTCGAGGTAGGGCCGCTCGCGGATCGTCAGCGTCTGGCTGCGGATCAGCAGCGCGGTGCCGGGCCACGAGGTCACGCCGATCACGATCACGATGTTGAACAGCGACCGGCCCAGCACGGTCGCCATCACGATCGCGAGCGGCAGGAACGGGATGACCAGGAACCACTCGGTCAGGCGATAGAGGATCGCGCCCGGCCAGCCGCCGAAGTAGCCCGACATCAACCCGACGATCGTGCCGATGACCATCGAGATCACGGTGGCGGCCAGGCCCACGAACAGTGAGATCCGCGCTCCCCAGATGAGCAGGGTGAGCACGGAGCGTCCCTTGTCGTCGGTGCCGAGCCAGAACTCGCTCGAGGGCGGCTCCAGCACTCCGCCCGTCGCCTTGGTGACCTCCAGTCCCTCTGCCGGCGCGATGAGCGGGGCCAGCAGCGCGACCAGGATGAAGCCGGCCAGGATCGCCAGGCCGATGAACCCGGAGCGGTGCTGGCGGAAGGCAGTCCAGCCCCGCTGCCACGACTGTCGTCGGCGCCGCCGGGCCAGCGTGCGGGCGGAGACCGCGGCTCCTGGGGTGGTCGTCACGTTCGGACCCGTGGGTCGAGGCGGCCGTAGAGGAGGTTGGCCGCCAGGTTGGCGAGGATCACGCCTGCCGAGGCGATCATGAACGTGCCCTGGAGCACCCAGAAGTCGGGCACGGTCAGCGCCTCTGTGGACAGCAGGCCGAGGCCAGGGATCGAGAAGACCGTCTCGACCGTGATCGCGCCGGACACCACGAAGCCGATGTTGAGCGCCACGATCGTGGTGGTCGGCAGCAGCGCGTTGCGGACGGCGTGCCGGTTGCGGACCTTCACGTCGCGCAGACCCTTGGCGCGGGCTGTGGTCAGGTAGTCCTCGCCCAGCTCGTCGAGCAATGAGCTGCGCATGATCAGCGCGTAGTCGGCGAGGTAGGCAAGGGTCAGCGTGATCACGGGCAGTGTGAGGTGCCACATCGTGTCGAGGACACCCTCGATCGTGCCCGGCTCGACGTCGACGGAGTGCAGGCCGCCGGTTGGGAACAGCCCGGGGATCGGCCCGACGCCGACCGCGAAGATCGCGATGAGCATCAGCCCGAGCCACCACTCGGGCATCGCGTAGAGGGTGAGGGAGGTGCCGGTCGAGACGTTGTCGAACTTGCCGCCGCGGTTCCAGGCGCCACGGATGCCCATCCAGACGCCGATCAGGATGGCCAGGATCGTCGACGTGCCGACCAACAGGATGGTCGGCCACATCCGGTCGATGATCAGGTCGCTCACGGGGACGCGGTAGCGCAGCGAGATGCCGAGGTCGCCGTGCAGGGTGTTCTTCAGGAACGTCACGAACTGCTGGGGCAGCGGCTGGTCGAGGCCGTAGGTGCGGTTGAACTCCTCCAGCTGCTCGGGCGTGGTGAACCGGCCGCGGCCGAGCGTCCGCGCGGGATCGCCCGGCATCACCCGGAACAAGAAGAAGCTGACCACGAGCATGAACCCGAGGCTGCCCAGCGCCCCGAGACACTTGCCGAGGAAGTAGCGCGCGTACCCGTGACGCCTCCCGACCGACCCCCCGGGGAGGACATCGGCGAGCTCGCTGCCGACAAGGACACTCACTCGCGGTCGTCCACGGTCGTCCGTCGGCGCATCAGCACGAAACCTCCCCCCACGACCGCGATGCCGGCGGCCAGGCCGAGACCGATCATCGCGCCGGTGCTGAGACCGTCGTCCTCGTCGCTGCTGCCACCCGAGCCACCCGGGTCGTTGGTTCCGGCGCCCCCGCTGACGGCGACGGCGCCGACCGCGTTCTCGAGACCGTCGCAGTCGCCGGCGTCTTCGGCCGACCGCAGGTTGAGGTAGTTCTGGGCGCCATACTGGAGCAGCCAGATCCCGCCCGGGTCGGGCTGCGGCTGGAAGCAGGCCCACCGGTCGCTGCGGAAGGCCTCGCCGATCGAGGAGTACGCCGTCACCAGGTAGGGCGCGTCGCGGTAGAGGATCTCCTGCATCTGCTTGACGATGTCCTGCCGTTTCGCGTCGTCCATCTCGACGTGCTGCTGGTCGTAGAGCGCGTCGTACTCATCGTTGCAGTACCAGGAGTCCGACCAGTTCCCGAGCTGCCCGCACGTCAGATAGCTGAGGATCGAGTCCGGATCCGGCTCGACGTACCAACCCCACTCGAAGGTGTCGAACTCGCCCTCGAGGATCACGTCGGTCAGCTTGCTGGACTCGTAGGTCTCGACCTCGGAGTCGATGTCGAGGTCGGCGAGCCACTCCTGGAAGTACTCCATGACGTCCAGCGACGTCGGCGAGTCGCTGCGCGCGGCCAGCCGCAGCTTGCCGATCGGGTCGCCGTTCGGGAGGGTGCGCATGCCGTCGGCACCCACGGTGTAGCCGGCCTCGTCGAGCAGCTGCGCGGCCTTGTCGGGGTCGTAGGCGAAGGCATCGGGATCGTCGGACTCCCATGCGTAGTCGGCGTACAGCGGCGGGATGATCGCCTCGCCGGGCAGCCCGGCGCCCTGGTAGGCAGTCCGGATGATCTGCTCGCGGTCGATGGCGAAGTTGAGCGCGAACCGGAACTTCGGGTCGAGCACCGCCGGGTTGGGGTCGCCGATCGGCTCGCCGGTGTCGACGTCGATCGAGCCGGTGTTGAAGGCGATCTCGTCGAAGCCCGGCGAGTCACCGTTGTGGGCGGTGATGCCGTCCTGGCCCTCGAGCGACTGCACCTGCAGCGCCGAGATGCCCTCGACGAAGTCGACCTCACCCTTGATCAGAGCCTGCACCGCGGGGTCCGCGCTCTTGTAGACCCGGTACACGACCTCGTCGACGTGCGGAGCCCCCTGCCAGTAGTCGGGGTTGGCCTCGAACCGGTACGTCGCAGCCGCCTGCCGTGCCCTCGACGAAGCGGAACGGACCGGAGCCGACCACCGGTTCCCCGTCCTGGGGCTCGTTGGCGAAGCTCTTGACGTCCTTCTCCGACACGTCCTTCCAGACGTGCTCGGGCACGATCGGGATCGGCAGCAGCGGCAGCACGGCGTTCGGCTTCTTCAACGTGATCACGACGGTGGTGTCGTCGGACGCCTCGACCGACTCGACGCCGACGAGGTACGACGACCAGGTCGCCGCCTCCGGGCCGCCGTCGAGGACCCGGCCGTAGGTGTAGGCGACGTCGTTGGCGGTCAAGGGTTCGCCGTCGGACCACAGCACGTCGTCGCGCATGGTGAAGGTCCAGGTGAGGCCGTCGTCGGAGGTCTCCCACTCGGTGGCCAGTGAAGGCTCGGGCGACATGTCCTTCATCGAGTAGCCGATGAGGTAGTCGTAGGTCAGCGCCCACATCTCGAACGACGAGGCCTCGATGCCGAGGAACGGGTTGAAGGAGTCGACCTCGTTGTCGAGCGCGATGATGAACGTGCCGTCCCCGACGGCCGACGCGGGGGCGGTGGTGGCGGACATCGGAAGCAGCGTGGCCCCGAGCATCCCTAGGGCGGCGGCGACCCGGATGAGCCGGGTACGGTGCGGGCTGTGCCCGACCCTCTGACCGGTCCTCCGGTGGCTCGACGCGTCCCCCACGACCACGTCCTGCACGGCGTGACCCGCCCGGACCCTTACTCCTGGATGTCCCCTGTCGAGGGTGAGCATCCGGCGGAGCTGCACGACCACCTGACGGCGGAGCGTGCGTGGTATGACCTGGCGACGACTCATCTGTTCTCCCTGGCCTCGGTGCTGCGCTCCGAGATGGTGGCGAGGGTCCCCGAGCAACGACGATCGGGCACCTGGTCGCGGATGCGCTTTTCCTACTACACCCTGGACGCCAGGGACAGTGACTACCCCGTCATCTGGCGAGAAAGTCGTCACGATTTGGTCAATACCCCCACGATTTCCGCCGATGAGGGCCGTTCGGACGACGATTTCGTCCGCGGAGCGCCGCAGGTGGTCCTCGACGTCAACACCCTCGACGCCGGCACCGGCTACCTCGACCTCGGCCTCTCGATCGTCTCGCCGTCCGAGGACCTGCTGGCCTACGCCCTCGACACCAGCGGCGACGAGGTGTTCGTGCTGCGGTTCCGAGACCTGCGCACCGGCGAGGACCTCCCCGACGTGATCGAGGGGGTCGGCTACACCGGCGCGTGGACGGCCGACTCATCGGCCTTCCTCTACACCGTCCCCGACGCGGCCTGGCGGCACGAGCGGGTGCGGGTGCACCGGCTCGGCACCGACCCGGCCGCCGACACCGACGTGCTCGTCGAGCCCGACCGCAAGTTCGAGCTCAGTGTCCGCCTCTGCCGCAGCGAGCAGGCGATCGTGCTGCTCAGCGAGAACCGCAACACCACCGAGGCCTGGTACGTCGACCCCGCGGACGCGGACCTGGTGCCCCGCTCGCTCGGCGGCCGGCGCCCGGGCGTGGAGTACCGGGCCGAGCATGTGCGGGACGGAGGCTTCCTGCTCGTCACCGACGACGACGCGGTCGAGTACCGGCTGGTGGCCTGTCCGCTGCCTGGACCAAACGGGCAGGACCACAGCACCTGGCGCGAGGCCAGGCCGGAGGACCCGGCCGAGCGTCTCGAACGGGTCGACGCGTTCGACGGGCACGTCGTGACGTCACTGCGGCGGGGCGGCGACCGGGTCATGCGCTTGTTGCCCAACACCACGGCCGACGACCTGGCCGGCCCGGGCGTCGTGGTCACCAGCCGATTCGTCGGCGGTGAGCTCGAGCTAGCCCGCAACACCTGGTACGACGCCCCTTCGGTGTCGGTGACCGACGAGTCCCACACCGAGCCGCGGGTGCACGCCGAGGTCTCCTTGGCGGACGGCTCGGTCACCGACACCCACCGCGACGAGGCCCCGGGCCACGACCCGGCGTCGTACGTGACGGAGGTGCGCAGCTTCCCCGCGCCCGACGGCACGCCCGTCCCGGCGACCGTCGTGCGACACCGCGACACCCCGCTCGACGGGACCGCGCCGGTGGTGCTGTTCGGCTACGGGGCGTACGAGTACTCGTGGGAGCGCGAGTGGGAGGAGCCGCTGCCGTCGCTGCTCGACCGCGGGGTGGTCTTCGTGCACACCCACATCCGGGGCGGCGGCGAGTGCGGCCGGCGCTGGTGGCTCGACGGGCGGATGACCGCCAAGCAACACACGTTCGACGACCACATCGCCGTCGCCGACGGGCTCGCTGCAGAAGGCCTGGTCGACCCCGAGCGGATCGCCACCCGCGGGCTCAGCGCGGGCGGCCTGCTCCAGGGCGCGGTCCTCAGCCAGCGGCCCGGCCGCTGGTGCGCGGTGGTGGCGGAGGTGCCGGCCGTCGACATGGTCACCACGATGCTCGACGACTCGATCCCGCTGACCGTCAACGAGTGGGACGAGTGGGGCGACCCACGGGTGCGCGAGCAGTTCGACGCGATCCTGGCCTACTCGCCGTACGACAACCCGCCGCCGGCCGGCGAGCGGCCCGACCTGCTGGTCACCGGCGCCGTGCACGACACCCGGGTGCTCGTGCACGAGCCCGCAAAGTGGGTGGCCCGGCTGCGCGAGACCGACCCCGAGTGGTCCCAGAAACCACTGGGCTGCCTGTTCCGGGCCGAGCTCGGCACGGGCTCACACGTCGGGCCGAGCGGTCGCCTCGACCACCTGGCCTACGAGGCCGACGTGGCCGCCTGGCTCCTGGACCGGCTGGGGCTCGGGGCGGTCCCGCCCGCCCGCTGACGCAGCAGCAGCACCGTCAACGCCGCCAGCCAGACGATGCTGTAGACGACGCTGGTGGCCGCGTCCGAGACATGGTGGGCACCCTCGTAGAGCCGGGCCCACACGACGAAGGCGGGCCACAGCGCGAGGAGGAGCACCCACCAGCGGGCCGGTCGGGCGTAGACCCAGACCAGGATGATCATCACCCCCACCAACGTGGTCGCGGTGCCCACGTGACCTGATGGGAAGCTGGCGTCGGGCACGAGCCCCGAGTCCAGGAGCTCGACCGGCGGGCGGTCGCGCGGGATGAGCTCGGTGCCGAAGAAGTAGAACCCACCCACGCCGCACACTGCGAGGGCCACGAAGAGCGCCGGCACGATCGAGCGTCGCCAGATCCACAGGCCGATCGCGATGATCGGCGAGATCACCAGCGTCACGAGGGTCTCGCCCATCATCGTGCCGATGTTCGCCCACGGGTCGAGGGACGGCGTACGCCCAGCGGCGATGTCCTTGGCCACCTCGTCGTCCCAGCGGTCGATCGCCGCTCCGGCCGGGTGGGTGACATACCAGCCGAAGGCGAGCACTACGCCGAGGATCAGCAGCCAGGCTGCGACGATCCAGAACGTGGTGGCGGCCGGTCCCCGGCGTGAGGTGCTGTCGCTGGGCATGGCCGACAGTCTGGCGCCCAGCACCCGGGCCGCGAACCACACCCAGGGGTGGTGCCCGGTCAGGCGCCCCGCAGGCTGCGGAGCACGTACTGCATGATCCCGCCGTTGCGGTAGTAGTTCCCCTCACCCGGGGTGTCGATGCGGACCGTGGCCGTGAACTCGCTGACCTCACCCTTGCCGTCGGCAGGCTCGATGCGGACGGTGACGGTCTTCGGCATGCCGCCGTCGTTGAGCTCGGTGACGCCGATGATGGAGATCTTCTCGTCGCCGGTGAGGCCCATGTCGTCGGCCGTCTTGCCGCCCGGGAACTGCAGCGGCAGCACGCCCATCCCGATCAGGTTGGAGCGGTGGATGCGCTCGTAGGACTCCGCGATGACGGCTTTGACGCCCAGCAGGGCCGTCCCCTTGGCCGCCCAGTCGCGGGACGACCCGGAGCCGTACTCCTTGCCGGCGAGGACGACCAGCGGCGTACCGGCGGCGACGTAGTGCTCGGAGGCCTCGAAGACGGAGGTGACCGCCCCGTCGTCGGTGGTGAAGTCGCGGGTGAAACCGCCCTCGGTGCCCGGCGCCAGCTTGTTGCGCAGCCGGATGTTGGCGAAGGTGCCGCGGATCATCACCTCGTGGTTGCCCCGGCGCGAGCCGTAGGAGTTGAAGTCGCGCTGCTCGACGCCGTGCTCGCCGAGGTACTTGCCGGCGGGCGAGTCCTTCTTGATGGCACCGGCCGGGCTGATGTGGTCGGTGGTCACCGAGTCGCCGAGCTTGAGCAGGATCCGCGCGCCCTCGATGTCGGTGACCGGCTCGGGCTCGTCGGGCATGCCTTCGAAGTAGGGAGGCTTGCGGATGTAGGTGGACTCGGGGTCCCACTCGTAGGTCTTGCCGTCGGGCGTGGGCAGCGAGCGCCACTGCTCGTCACCGGCGAAGACGTCGGAGTAGTCGTCGGTGAACATGTCGGAGGTGATGGCCTGGGCGATGACCTCTTCGACTTCTGCGGCGGTCGGCCAGATGTCGCGCATGAAGACGTCGTTGCCGTCGGTGTCCTGGCCGAGCGGGTCCTTGAAGAGGTCGACGGTCATCGACCCCGCCAGCGCGTAGGCGACCACCAGCGGCGGCGAGGCGAGGTAGTTCATCTTCACGTCGGGGTTGATCCGACCCTCGAAGTTGCGGTTGCCCGACAGCACCGAGACCACCGCGAGGTCGGCCTCGTTGACGGCCGCGCTGACCTCGGGGATCAGCGGGCCGGAGTTGCCGATGCAGGTGGTGCAGCCATAGCCGACGAGGTTGAACCCGAGCTTGTCGAGGTACGGCGTCAGGTTGGCCTTCTCGTAGTAGTCCGACACCACCTTGGAGCCGGGAGCCAGCGTGGTCTTCACCCAAGGCTTGCTCTGCAGGCCCTTCTCGACGGCCTTCTTGGCCAGCAGCGCGGCGCCGATCATCACCGACGGGTTGGAGGTGTTGGTGCACGAGGTGATCGCCGCGATCGCGACCGCGCCGTGGCCCAGGTCGAACTCGGCGCCGTCGGCCATCGTCACGTGGGCGGAGGCGTCCCTGGCGTCGGTGAAGTCGGGAAGCACCTTCTCGAACGAGGGGGCGGCCTCACTGAGCGAGACGCGGTCCTGGGGCCGCTTGGGGCCGGCCAGCGACGGCACGACCGTCGCCAGGTCGAGCTCGAGCCTCTCGGAGTAGCGAGGCTCGGCGTCCGGGTCGTGCCAGAGACCCTGCTCCTTGGCGTACGTCTCGACGAGCGCGAGCTGCTCGGGCGGGCGACCGGTGAGCTCGAGGTACTTGATCGTCTCCTCGTCGATCGGGAAGACCGCGATGGTGGAGCCGAACTCCGGGCTCATGTTGCCGATCGTGGCGCGGTTGGCCAGCGGCAGCACCGAGACGCCGGGTCCGTAGAACTCCACGAACTTGCCGACCACGCCGTGCTGGCGCAGCATCTCGGTGATCGTCAGCACCAGGTCGGTGGCCGTCGCACCCTCGGGCAGGTCGCCGTTGAGCTTGAAGCCGACCACGCGCGGGATGAGCATCGAGACGGGCTGGCCGAGCATGGCCGCCTCGGCCTCGATGCCGCCGACGCCCCAGCCGACCACGCCGATGCCGTTGACCATCGTGGTGTGGGAGTCGGTGCCGACGCAGGTGTCGGGGTACGCCGTCAGCTCGCCGTCGATCTCGCGGGTGAACGCGACGCGGGCGAGGTGCTCGATGTTGACCTGGTGGACGATGCCGGTGCCGGGCGGGACGACCTTGAAGTCGTCGAAGGCGCCCTGGCCCCAGCGCAGGAACTGGTAGCGCTCGCGGTTGCGCTCGTACTCGATCTCGACGTTGCGCGCGAACGCCTCGGGGGTGCCGAAGACGTCGGCGATGACGGAGTGGTCGATGACCATCTCGGCCGGCGCCAGCGGGTTGATCTTGGTGGGGTCGCCGCCGAGGTCGGCCATCGCCTCGCGCATGGTGGCGAGGTCGACGACGCAGGGCACGCCCGTGAAGTCCTGCATGATCACCCGCGCCGGGGTGAACTGGATCTCCTTGTCGGGCTCGGCATTCTCGTCCCAGCCGGCCAGCGCGCGGATGTCGTCGGCGGTGATGTCGGCGCCGTCCTCGGTGCGCAGCAGGTTCTCGAGGAGCACCTTCAGGCTGAACGGCAGACTGGCGACGTCCAGGCCGTCGCCGGTCACGGCGTCGAGCCGGTAGATCTCGTAGGACTTCCCGTCCACGTCGAGCGTTGCCTTGGCGCCGAAGCTGTCCTGACTGGCCATCCGCCGTCTCCTCGCTGAGCTCTGCTGGGAACTGGTGAGTCGCGTGCGCGTCTTCAGCCATCTTGCCGCTGTGCCCCGGAGGTGTCGAAGGCAGGTTCGGCGACACAACTCTCTTGACATCAAGATACATGAGTCGGGGTGCGGCACGCGGTGGCCTACGACGAACTCGCCAGGGCCGCCCCGGTGAAGACCTCATCGTCCGTCACCTCGCCCATGGACGGGAAGGACGCCGGCAGGTCGATGGACTGCCCACCTGGGCTGTCGATCTCGGCCAGCACGAGGCCGACGAGATGTCCCCCGAACACGTCGACGGCCACCGCCCCGCCGGCGACAGGAAGCACGGTCCTCCGCTTCTCCAGGATGTCGGCAGGCAGCTCGCCAACAGGTCCCACTCGGTGTCGTCGAGATAGATCGACGTGCACGCCACCTCACCAGGACCGTCGCCGAGGCGGACCTTGTGACCGAGCTTGCGGACGACCGTGCCGTCGGCCTCGCTCACCTCCCGGAACCGGAGCCGGGTCCCGCGCAGGTAGCGGTCGCGGATCTCCAGAGTCCGGGTCGCCGTCGCCAGGTCGGGGGCCGCGGACAGCAGCCATCGGCGCTCCCGCTCGACGCGGGCGTACTTGAGATAGCGCGGGTCGAGCCCGGGCTCCGAGTCCTCGTCACCCGGCTGCGGCCTCGGCTCCGAGAGGTCACGGAGGCCGGCCGGGGTTGGTCGGAAGCCGGACGCGGCCTCGTAGAAGGCGGCGTCCCGTGGCTCGTAGTCCACGTGCAGCCATCGGCAGCCCAGCCCCCGCGCGGCCTCCTCCGCGGCATCGACCAGCGATCGGCCGATGCCGGTGCGCTGGTCGGCGGGCGACACCACGGTGTCGAGGAGGAAGGCGTGCTCGCCACCGTCGCCCACGACGTTGACGAACCCCGTCAGCCGACCCCCAGGATCGCGCGCGGTCACCCAGGTCAGGCTGTGCCGCTCCAGCCGTGCACGCCACTCGACGTGCGTCGCGGGATGCCCGAAGGCCGCGGTGTGGAGCATCGAGAGCTCGTCGTCGTCGATCGCTTCTCGGATGTGGAGGGAGACACCTGCGGTGGTCACGGCCCCAGCATGCCGGATGTGCGCTGGAGGCTTGACGGGGCGGCATTCGATGAGTAAAATCGAACATACGTTCGAGTCAACAATGGTGCTGAGGACTCGGACGTACCGCCCTCCCCGGTGGTGGCCTCCACGGCGAACCCGCATCGACCTTGCAGACCGAAGTGTCGAGCGCGCCGGGAGGAGGCCAAGCGATGCGGGACCGGGACGGCGAGTGGCGGGCGCCGGGGTGCGCGGCCGGGCCTGATCCGGCGGTGGCCGCGGCCCTGGCGCAGTTGGACGACTGACTGCCGAGCGGATAACCGCGACGCCTCCTAGGCTGCGGCCATGCCCCTGACCACCCGGCCGCTCACCCGGGACGACTTCGACCAGTCGATGGCGCTCATCCGCGAGGCGTTCGGCGATCTCCCGCCGGGCGCGACGCCGCCGAGCGCCGACGACCCGCGCCCCGGCTACCACGCGTTCGGCACGTTCGACGACGGCCACCTCGTGGCGCGGGTGGCGACCCGTGAGTACCACTCGTGGTTCGGCGGCAGCGCCGTACCCACCGGAGGCATCGCCGGCGTCGCGGTGGCCGCCGAGCGGCGGGGCGAGAAGCTGCTCGACGAGCTGTTCCGGGTGGTCCTCGAGGACGGCCTCCGGGAGCGCGGGGAGGCGGTGTCGACGCTGTTCTGCACCGCGCCCGGGATCTACCGCAAGTTCGGCTACGAGCTGGTCTCCTCCTACGACACGGTCGAGGTCCCCGCAGCAACGCTGGCCCGGATCGGTGCCCCGTCCGGCGTGCGTACCCGCCGGGCGACGCCCGCCGACTTCAACGCGGTCTGCGAGGTGTACGACGCCTGGGCGGCCGCGCAGAACGGCCCGCTCACGCGCCGCGGCCCGGCGTTCCCGGCCGATGCCAGGGCTTTCATAGACGCGTTCACCGGGGTCACGCTCGCGGTCGACCACGCGGGCGACGTGGTCGGCTTCGCGAGCTGGGGGCGCGGCCGGGGGTCCGGCAACTCCTCGACGCTCGAGGTCTTCGACCTGCTCGCGCTGAGCGGCGACGCCTACGGCGCCCTGTGGCGCGTGCTCGGGTCGTTCGGCAGCGTGGTCGGCCAGGTGCGGCTGTGTACGTCGGGCCACGACGTGGCCCGGCTGTGGCTCCCGTCTGCGCACTGGAAGATCGTGGAGCGGGAGCCGTACATGCTGCGCGTGCACGACGTGCCCGGCGCGTTCGCCGGCCGCGACTGGCCGGTGGACGGCGACGTCGCGTTCTCCGTCGCCGGGGATCACGTCGGGACGACCAACGGGGCCTGGCGCCTGGTGATCGAGCGGGGGAAGGCCACGTGCGCGCCGGCCGCGGCGGCCGACGGTCCCGTCCTGACACCCGGCGGGCTCGCGCTGGCTTGGGCCGGCGCCCAGACCTGCGCCAACCTCCGGATGGCCGGGCACCTCTCCGGCGGCATGGAGAACGACGAGGCCCTCGACCGGGTGCTGGCGCCCCGGCCGATTCACATCCGCGACTACTTCTGAGTCGCGACGGGGTCCGCCGCAGGTTTCATTCGAAACACCGTTGATGGACGCTCGTCACGCGTGAGCGGCCCTCAGAACCCGATTGGTACGTCCGATTACGCCGACGCGATCCGCACTCATCTCGCGATGAGAATGCGCGTCAGGGCGCGCTGCTCACCCGCGCAAGAAGCCATGAAGAAGTTCAGTAGGGGAAGCGGCGGCGGTTGACGCCCTACTTGGCCCCGAACTCACCTGGGTCTGGGTCGCCGATCTCGGCGGCCCAGGCGGCGTGCTCGGACCGCGCCCATCCTCGCGAGACCCGTCCGGTACGCATCCCCCGGCGGGCTTCGGGGTCCCTGAGCGCGTACGCGATGTGGCCGATCACGAGCAGCCCGAGACCGAGCGCAAACCAGTCGTGGACGAACGTCGCACCCGAGCGCCAGGACAGCCGGACCAGCCCGGTCCAGTACATGATGGCGCCGGTGCCGAGCAGGACGCCGGTGGCGCCGACGACGAGCCAGGCGTTGATCTTCTGGCCGGCGTTGAACTTGCCGACCGGGATGGTGCCGTCGCGGCGGGACCGGCTGCGCAGCCACCGCCAGTCGGCGGGCGTGAACCGGTTCAGCCGTCGTACGTCGGACCGGTACGCCGCCGACGCGGCGCCGACCAGCATCGGGACGGGCAGCGCGAGGCCGCTCCAGACGTGCACCAGCTCGACGAGATGGCGGTGACCGACCGCCAGCATCAGCGAGCCGTTGTAGAGGATCGCCGCGGTGACCAGGCAGCTGCCCATCAGGATCGCCACCAGCCAGTGGACCAGCCGCTCCGCGAGGGCGAAGCGGTCCAGGGACTCACTCACCGATGATCCCGTCCAGCGGGTACCCGCGGTCCTCCCAGTAGCCCGGGACGGTTGTCGGGGGTCACCGCGATCTCGGACAGCCACTTGGTGCTCTTGTAGCCGTACATGGAACCTGAGTAGATCCGCACCGGCCCGCCGTGGTCGTGGGTCACCGGCTTGCCGTACATCTGCAGCGCGACGATCACGTCGTCGGCGCGGGCCTGGTCGAGCGTCATGTTCACCGAGTAGGTACCGTCGAAGGACCGGAACCGCACCCCCACCGCCGCGCTGGTCGGGGCGGCATGGTCGAGGAGGTCGGCGAGGCGGACCCCGGTCCACGGGACGTCGGGCACGCGCCACCCGGTGACGCACTGGAAGGTGTCGGTGAACGACTTCTGCGGCAGCGCCTCGAGGTCGGCCAGGGAGTAGGTGGCCGGGCGATCGACCAGGCCGGAGACCTCGAGGGTGTACGACGCGGCATCGCGCGGCGCGACCGCCCCGGTGACGGAGTAGTAGCGCCACGTGTCGCCGAGCGGGACCAACGAGGTGAGCCCGGTCGGGTCGCGCAGCTGGACCGGAGCGAGCAGGTCGCTCAGCCCAGCCTGGACCCTGCTGCCCGTGACCACACCGACCGCACCGAGCCCGAGGAGACCGAGCACCACGCGGCGGCCGACCGGCGCGCCGTCAGGACTTGCGCCCACGGATACCGACCCCCTGCAGGGTCCACAACAGGCCCGGGAGCACGAGCACCACACCAGCGACAACCCACATCGGCTTGGCCACGGTTCAACTGAACCATGCACGTGGTCAAGCATTCTTCCCGCTAACCTCGCCCGGGTGGCTCGACTGATCCTCCTCAACGGGCCGTCGGGCATCGGCAAGTCGACGATCGCGGCGCGCTATGTCGCCGACTACCCCGGCGTGCTGAACTGCGACATCGACGTGTTGCGCACCCTGGTCGGCGGCTGGCAGGACGACTTCATCGGGGCAGGCGGTCGGATCCGGTCAGCGGCGTTGGCCCTGATGACGGCGTACCTCCGCGGCGGGGACGACGTCGTCCTCCCCCAGCTCGTGGCGCGGGTCACTGAGGTGGAGCGCTTCGAGTGGGCGGCCATCGAAGCGGACGCCACCTTCGTCGAGGTGCTGCTGACCGACGACGTCGAGGCATCGGTGGCCCGCTTCAACGCCCGCGCGACCACGGGCGAGCTCCAGCGCGTCACCCACGGGATCGTCTCGGCCGACGGTGGGGACGACGGCCTGCGCCGCATCCACGCCGCCCTGCTCGAGGTCGCGGAGGCCCGGCCGGCAACCCGGTTGATCTCCACGACGGGCGGCGACGTCGATGGCAGCTATGCCGCCGTGGTGGCCGCCCTCGGTCGGGTCGGCTCCGGGTGAGCAGGGCGACGCACTCCACATGGTGCGTCATCGAGAAGACGGCGATGGTCCTGAGCGTGAGCGCGATACTTTTGCCGTCAGCTGCGTTTGTCAGACGAAACTGGCCGCTGACCTGCGATTTACCGCCCAAGACCCGCGCCGCGCCAGCACTAGGTTGCGACTCTTGCGATTCAAAGCGCGCCCAAACCGCGCCATTGAGGAGCGAGGTTCACAGCCGACCGCAGACAGGGGCCACGCAGTGGCGCCATACGGTCAGCACCTCGAGTTGATCTACGACGTGTGATCACTTCTGCGCGTGGTGCTCGAACTGACCGATCGCGGAGGCCGGCGAATGCTTCACAGTCTTGCTAGCGGCGCTCATCGGCAGCTTGGGAGGTCACGTCCAGAGGTCCCCTTGCCTTCGCCGGTGTCACGTCAACGACGGCCACGTTTGCACGCTCAGCCGATGAGCGGCCTCGCATGCATGGTGCGGGGCATGAAACATTCTCCTGCTACGCCACGCCAATGACCCGTGTCGGCCCGGCGGAATAGGGCGGGATTCGTCCGGCTTGACGCATGCCGATATCGGAATATGATTGCGCCATGGCACGAGCAGCGACGACGTCGGACGTCTTCAACGCGATCGCCGAGCCGCAGCGCCGGGAGATCCTGGTGCTGCTGCGGGCGGGTGAGCGGCCGGTGACCGAGTTGGCCCAGGAGCTGGGGATGACCCAGCCGGGGGCGTCCAAACACCTGCGGGTGCTCCGGGAGGTCGGACTGGTGCGGGACCGCAAGGCAGGCAAGCAACGCCTGTACGGCCTTGACGCCCGCGGGCTGCGACCGGTCCACGAGTGGACCGGCGGGTTCGAGCGGTTCTGGAACGAGAGCTTCGACCGGCTGGACGAGTACGTGCAGGACCTCAAGCAGGCAAGGCAGGAGGAGTAGCTGATGAGCGCGACGGGACGAGGAGCGCCGGCGCAGTCCGCGACGGCCGACCGCGAGATCGTGATCTCCCGGGTCATCAGTGCCCCACGGGAGCTGGTGTTCGAGGCGTTCACCGAGGTGCGGCACCTGTCGCGGTGGTGGGGACCGGAGGGGTTCACCACCACCACGCGGGCGTTCGAGTTCCGCGTCGGCGGGGAGTGGGACTTCGTGATGCACGGACCGGACGGGACGGACTACCAGGAGTGGATCTCCTGGACCGAGATCGCCCCGCCGGAGCGGATCGCGCTGCTGCACGGTGAGTCCCGCGGCGACCCGAACGCCTTCGAGTCGGTCCTGACGTTCGCGCCCGACGGCGCGGCGACCCGGATCGAGATGCGCACGGTGTTCCCCACCAAGGAGCTGCGCGACGAGGCGGTCGAGAAGTACCACGCGATCGAGGGCGGCCAGCAGACCCTGAGCAACCTGGCTGCCTACGTCACCGAGATCGTTCGGAAGGGAGTTGAGGACTGATGGCCGGGAAGGTGTTCTTCAGCGTGACGATGTCGCTGGACGGGTTCATCGCGCCCGAGGAGCGCAGGCTACGCCGACGACGTGGACGACCCGGATGTGCAGCGCTGGATGGCGCAGTGGATGGAACTGCAGCAGTGGATGTTCCCGCAGCGGTTCTTCCGGGAGAACCTGAAGCTCGGCGAGGGCGGCGAGGAAGGGCGCGACAACGACATCGTGCGGGAGACGTTCGAGCGCACCGGCGCGAGCGTGATGGGCAAGCGCATGTTCGACCTCGGCGAGCAGGCGTGGCCGGAGGAGGCGCCGTTCCACACGCCGGTCTTCGTCGTGACGCACGAGAAGCGTGACCCCTGGGAGCGGCCGGGCGGGACCACCTTCCACTTCGTCAACGACGGCATCGAGACCGCGCTCGACCAGGCCCGCGAGGCCGCCGGCGACCGGGACGTCCGCATCGCGGGCGGCGGCGCAACGATCCTGGAGTACGTGAACGCCGGCCTGATCGACGAGTTCTCGATCGCGCTCTCACCCGTGCTGTTCGGCTCCGGAATCCGCCTGTTCGAGGGCGTGGACGCGGGCCGCGTGGCCCTGGAGCCGGTCCGCGCGGAGCCGACGCAGCGGGTGACCCACCTGACCTACGCAGTCCGGGAGCGGTAACTGTCTCGACCTCAGCGCTCCCCCCGGTTGCTCGTCGTCTCAACCACAGCAAGACGCGCACTGTGACCGCAGGTCCGGAGAACCGCGTCAGGACTCCGGGAGGACCTAGACGACCGGGCGGGCCAGGAGCAGTCCGCCGTCCACGGGCAGGACATGGCCGGTAATCCAGGCAGCGTCGGCCGAGGCGAGGAACGCGACCGCGGCCGCGACGTCGACGGGCTCACCCACCCGGCCGAGCGGATAAAGCGGCAACATCCGTTCGGCGCCGCCCTCCTGGTCATCCCAGACGCGGGTCCGGATGGTGCCAGGAGCGACCGCGTTCACCCTCACCCCGTCCGATGCCAGGTACCGGGCGAGGTTGGCCGTCAGCGCCGTCAGGCCGCCCTTCGCTGATGAATACGGCTCGCTGCCCAGGGCCGTCAGACCGTTGATCGAAGTGACGGTGACGATCGACGGACTCCGTGAGCTGCGACGCAGGAACGGGATCGCGGCACGACACACCCGCGCCACTCCGATCAGGTTGAGCTCCAGCAGGGCCGACCAGACCTCATCACCAGTTTCCTCGAACACGCCGTGTGGAAGGTCTCCTCCAGCGACGTTGACCACGATGTCCAAACCACCAAACTCATCCGCGATCCGGGTGACCGCGCCGTCTACGGAGACCCGGTCCGTCACGTCCATCCCGAGCGCCAAGGACCCAGTCGACTCGGCCAGGTCATCGGCGACTGAGCGAGCCAGGTCCGGGTCGAGGTCGCTGACGACCACCCGGGCTCCCTCGGCCGCGAGCCGGCCGGCACACGCTCGACCGATCCCTTGCCCCGCACCGGTGACCAGAACAGTCGCACCGCCAAAACGTCCTGACTCGATCATCGCCGCACTGCCCTCCTCGTCGAAACGACCCCCTTCTCGAGTTGAGGACGGGTTCGTACTGGCGGATGATCCTGGACGGCATCTCCACCGTCGAGGATCATCCGGCGGCTGCTGGGACCGCTCGCGGAGTCAGCCTGCGGCCGAGCCGCCGTCCGGCCGGGGGTCAGCGTTCGAACACCATGGCCTTGTATGCGCCTGGCGCGAAGGCCTGGCCGTCGTCGACGACAACCCCGTCACGGGTGCAGAAGTACGCGTCGACGAGACGTCGTCTGCCCCGCTCCCAGTCCGCAGTGGCGCGGGCCCGGCCGGGCGCGGTGACCATCATCTGGATGAAGACGATGATCAGTGCGGGGATCCAGATGAGCACCAAGGTGGTGACGTACGCGATGAACGCTCTCTCGGCGAGAGACTCCCCGTCGACGTTGGGCAGGGCCAGAGTCCCCACGACCGCGGCCAGGGCGAGGTACCACCTCCCGAACCAGCGCTTGAAGCCGAACGCTGGCGGATCCGGCCAGAGCAGCATCCGAACGGTCTCGCTCACGGTGCGGCTGTTGACGTGCGTCTTGCTCCGCGAACGCTGATGCACCGTGCTGTAAGCGGTACCGGCGTCCATCCCGCCCCCGTAGCTGGTGACAACGCCCCCCGTTGTCTGTGTCGTCGTGCGGGCTGTCCCGGACGTCAGCGACGTGCCTTCGTCAATCAGCGTTCCGACGCGCTTCAGGGCGTCTGCGCTGGCGCACCTGGGACACACCACCGCGGAACTGGCCGGCATCGCCACCATCGCGGGCGGTGCGGCCTCCATCTCGGGCACGGCGTCCGATGTCCGGTAGTGGTCGGTCCATCCGGACCCGTCCCACCACCGCAGGCGACCGGGCCGGTCTGCCTCGTACCACCCCGACGGCGGGGCACTGGGTGACTCCATGGCCTCACCTCACCCCCCACTGCGGTGTGCCTCATCGGATCGTTGCGGCTGCTCACTGGGGTGTCAAGCCGCATCAGAGCCGGTTTTCTGCGACCCACCGCGATTCAAAGCGTGTCCAGCGCGCCCTCGAACGATTCGGGTTCTGAGGTTCCAGCCAGGTAGCGCTGGTAGATCGCCTTCACGTTGTGACTCACCGACCCGTAGTAACCACGTGTGAACCAGGCGGCTGAGTACCTAGAAGTGCGCAATAACCCGCTTTCAATGACTGATGTCCTTCGCGCAGCGTAGTGTTTCCGCAGGTCAGAGCCGGTTTTCGTGAGCAAAGCGACGCACTCGACGTGGTGCGTCATCGGGAACAGGTCGAAGGCGCGCAGGTCGGCCAGGTCGTAGCCGTGCTCGGCGAAGATCGCCACGTCGCGCGCCAAGGCGGCCGGGTCGCAGGCGACGTACGCCACGGCTCGAGGGGCCCGGTCGACGATCTGCTCTACGACAGGCCGGCGGGCGCCTTCGCGTGGCGGGTCGAGGACGACCAGGTCGAAGGGCTCGTCCAGGCCGCGTTGGAGGACCGTGCGTACGTCGCCGCGCAGCACCCGCGCCCCGCGCGGCAGGTTGGCGACGGCATCGCGGGCCGCACGCTGGTGGCCCTCGACGGCGACCACGCGGTCCGCGCCGAGGCGGTCGGCGAGGAATGCGGCGAAGAGCCCGACGCCGGCATAGAGGTCGAGGACCCGCTCCCCCCGCCGAGGATCGAGCATGGCCAGCACCGTCTCGACCAGCACGCGTGGAGCGCCGGGATGCACCTGCCAGAAGCCGTCGTCGGAGACCGCGAAGGCGTGGGCGACGCCGGCGGCCTCGACCGTCTCGCCGTCCCGTCCGGTGCTCCTCGGCGTCCGAGGTGGCGATCAGGCAGTCGTCGACCGGCACCAGGTCGTGGGAACGGTGCTTGCGCATCGCCCGGCGGCCGTCGGGAGTCCGCGCGAAGCGGGCCCGGGTGCGCCACCGGAGCCCGTCGACGTCACCCAGCACGGGCTCGACGACGACCTCGCGGTCGAGCCGGGCGAGCCGCCGCAGCTGCTCGGCGACGACCTTTGCCTTGAGTGCACGCTGGCGGTCGAGGGCGACGTGCTGGAAGTCGCAGCCACCACACAGGCCGGGCCCGGCGTACGGGCACGGAGCGGAGACCCGGTCGGGAGACGGGTCCAGCACCTCGACGGCGTCGGCCCGCCAGAAGCGGTCGCCGTCGGTGCCCTCGGTGACCTCGAGCACCACCCGCTCGCCGGGGATCGCGTGCCGGACGAACACGACCCGGCTCTCCCCCGGCGCGGAACCGTCGGTGGCGTCGACCGGCACCCGGGCGACGCAGTGGCCGCCGTGGGCCACCGGTCCGACCTCGACGGTGTAACGCTCCCCCACCCGGGACTCGCCCCGGGCAACACGGGAACGCGGGCGTCTGGTCACGACCGGCCATCCTGCCAGTCAGGGCGAGAGCGGAAGTACCGCCCGCACTCGGCCGCCGTCTTCGGTCGGGCCGGCTGTCAGGCTCCCGCCGAGCTCGGCTGCCCGTTCACCCATCGACCCGAGCCCGACTCCCGCCCGCCACGGAGAGCCGCCTCCGGACGATCCGTGATCGACGACCTCGACGACCAGCCCCTCGTCGGTCGGCGACAGGCACACCATGGCGACGGCGCCGGTCGCGTGCCGGGCGACGTTTGTCAGCGCCTCCACCACGATCCGGTACGCCGCCACCTCGACCGCCGCGGGAAGGGGCGGCAGCTCGGTCGGGACGTCGACGGTGACCGCAAGCGGACGGCCGTCACGCGTCCGCAGGCCCGCCGACTGCTGCCGTAGTGCCGGCACCAGGCCGAGCTCGTCGAGCGCCGGCGGCCGCATGCCGTAGACCAGCTGTCTGATCTCCGCGATGGCGATGTTCGTCTCCGCCCGCAGCGAGCGCAGCAGCTCGTCGGCCGCGGCGGGGTCGTCGTGCACCAGGTTGCGCGCGGCGTCTGAGGTGAACGCGATGCCGGACAGCCGCGGACCGAGGCCGTCGTGAAGGTCGCGGCGCAGCCGTCGCCGCTCCTCCTCGAGCGCAGTGATGGTCTGGCCGCGAGACTCCTGGAGGTCGACGGCCAGCGCCCGCGCCCGGAGCGTCTGGGCCAACAGCGGCGCGACCAGGCTCAGCACGTGCTGGTCGCCCTGGGTGAGCGCGAGGTCTCCTGGTCGCAGGCCGACCACCAGCTCCGCGTCCGCCCCATCGAGCTGGAACGCGCGGGTGTGGGTGACGGGCGAGCCCGAAGCCGCAAGCTCCTCGCCGTCGACGCGCAGTGCGGCGTACGGCAGCACCAGTGCTTCGCGGATCGCCCGCAGGCCGAGCACCGGGTCCTCGCCGACGCGGCCGACCACGCGGCTGGCGGCGTCGAGCGGGTCCGGCCGGGTGCCGAACAACAGCTCGTCCACGACCCCGCGCAGCATCACCTGGAGCGGCTGGAACGTCATCGCAGCCAGCGCCCCCACGACTGCCAGGGCGCCCACGCTCGGCACCTTGTCGCTGACCAGCTCGAGGAGTGAGGCCGCCCCGACGAAGAGCGAGACATAGGTGACCAGGGCGACGGCCAGCACCACCACTCGCACCACAAGACCTCGGACGTCGACGATCTCGGGGAGGGCGACGCCGACATAGAGGGCCGGGCCGACGACGGCGAGCAGGCCCAGCAACGGCGGGGCGGAGGCGCCGTCGACGGCGAAGCTGGTCAGCCCCAGAACCAGCCCGGTAGCGCCCACGGTGAGCGCCATCCAGACCAGCGCCCTCCGCTCGGCGTCCGCGGTGACCTCGATGCGCCACCACACGTCGGCCATCAGCAGCACGGCCGTTACCAACGCCAGCGAGCCGGTGAGCACGTCGTTTGACCACTGCGCGACCGACACCAGTCCGCAGGCGACCACCACGACCAGGGCGGTCGCGTCCACCGGGTGCCGCCAGCGCAGCCGCGGGTACGCCATCAGCGCCAGAGGCCCGGACAACGTGCCCGCCATCGTGAAGAGCACGGCGGCCACGTCCTCGTGGTTGGCCGAGTCGGCCACGAGGCCGCCGAGCACCAGCCCGCCCGTGACCGCGAGCAACGCCCCGGCCAGCATCGCCTTGCGGACGAGCACCAGGGCGACGCCGCTGCCGATGAAGGACAGGGCTGTGACGGTAAGCCCGACCGCGAGGCCTCGGTCGATCATCGCCCGTCGCGCCCGCCCAGCCCGCGCTCACGGGCCCGGACGATCGCGGCGCCCCGATCGGCGACCTCGAGCTTGACGAAGATGCTCGTCAGGTTGTTGCTCACCGTCTTGGGCGACAAGTAGAGCTCGGCCGCGATCTGCGCCGTACGCCGTCCGTCGGCCAACAGGGTGAGGATCTCCCGCTCACGCCCGGTCAGCTCGGGGAACGGCTCGTCGTCCTGCTGCGCCTCCGGGGGCGCGGCGAAGTAGCCCAGCAGCCGCGAGGCGATCCCCGGGCCGAAGATCGCCTGCCCCGCGGCGACCGCACGGATCGCGCCGACGATCTCCTCCTGCTCGGCACCCTTGAGCAGGTAGCCCCGGGCACCCGCCTGCATCGCGGTCAGCACGGTGGCGTCGTCGTCGTACATCGTGAGCACCAGTACGGCCGTCTCCGGTGCGCTCTCCCGCACCCGACGGGTGGCCTCGACACCGTCGAGCACCGGCATCCGGATGTCTACCAGCAGCACGTCGGGACGCAGCAGCTGGACCTCGCGCACCGCGGCCTCGCCGTCGACGGCCTCCCCCACCACCTCGATCCCCTCGATCGTCGCGAGGAGGGCGCGCAGGCCTCCCCGGACCACCGGATGGTCGTCGGCGAGCACCACCCGCACCGTCATGAGTCCATGATGGCCGTGATGTGGCCCGCACGGCCCGGGAACTCCCTCCCGGATCCGCACCGACAGCGGGAAGCCGGCCGGGTGAGAATGCCGCTGTGGTGGGAAGTCAGCCCGCCGCATCGTGGGTGCACCGCAACACCCACGAGGAGGAACCATGAACGGAACGTCCACCCGGCAGAAGGTCGGCCTGGTGCTGGCCTGCCTGATCAACCTGATCAACATCCCCAGCGCCTTCAGCCCCACGCCTGACGGCGAGACGGGCCCGCCCTACGGGATCCTGATCCTCGGCAGCGTGCTGGGCGTGATCGGCCTCGTCGCCGCCGTCATCGCATGGCGTGGCAACCGGACGGCACTGCGGGTCGCGGCCGGCGCGCTGGTGCTCAACGCGTTGACCTCGCTGCCGGCGTTCTTCGTCGACGTGCCGGCCTTCATCAAGCTGGCCGTCGCCGGATCGGTGATCGTCACCGTCGTCACGCTGATCCTGATGTTCTCGACCACCCGCCGGCCCGTGCCGGTGCTGGACTGACGGGCCGCCGCGATGATCGCCGTCGTCACCATCCTGAGTGCCTTCGCGCTGGGCTACCTGATGTCCTCGCGGCTGGCCGCCAACACCACGTACGCCGTGGCGTACCTGTGGGCGTTCACCTACCAGACGCTCTACCTCACGATCGACTCGTTCTCGGGTGGCGCGAACCCGGCCTTCACCGAAAGCGAGTTCCCACTGTCCTACGGACTGGTCACGCTTGCGATCTTCGCCGTCGGCTTCGGTCTGGTTGAGGCCGGGCACCGGTTCCGCATCCGGCGCCGGGCCGGCCGGACCCGGCAGCTGGACGCGGCAGAGGCCGCCTGAGTCACCGCTGGATCTGCTTGTTGGAGTCGCGGTCGCTGCCGACGCGCCCGCGACGCAGGTCGCCCGCACGGACGCGGTTGGTCTCGCGCTCCTCGCGCTCGCGCGCCACCTGGCTGGAGCGCAGCTGGTAGGGCACCGAGGTCACCATCACGCCGGGCGTGAAGAGCAGCCGGCCCTTGAGCCGCAGCGCGGTCTGGTTGTGCAGCAGCTGCTCCCACCACCGGCCGACGACGTACTCGGGGATGTAGACCGCGACGACGCCGCGCGGGTTGGCGCTGCGGATCTGGGTGGCGTAGTCGACGACCGGCTTGACCACCTCGCGATAGGGCGAGAACAGCACCTTGAGCGGGACGCCGAGGTTGCGCTCGTCCCACTCCCGGAGCAGCGCATCGGTCGCCGTCGCGTCGGAGGCGACGTAGACCCCCTCGAGCACGTTGGGCCGGGTGGCCTTCGCGAAGGCCAGGGCGCGCAGCGTGGGCTTGTGCAGCTTGGAGACCAGGACGATGGCGTGCACGCGGGTCGGCATCACCTTGTCCTCCTCGTCGGCGGCCAGCTCCAGCGCCACGTTGTCGTAGTGGCGCCGGATGGCCCGCATGATGATGTAGAAGATGACCATCGCCAGGATGGTGATCCACGCGCCCTCGAGGAACTTGGTCAACAGCACGATCACCAGCACCACTGCGGTGAACGTCAGCCCGATCGCGTTGATCGCGCGGGAGCGCATCATCCGACGGCGTACCTGCGGGTCCTTCTCGGTGCGCAGATGCCTGGTCCAGTGCCGGATCATGCCCAGCTGGCTGAGGTTGAACGAGACGAAGACGCCCACGATGTAGAGCTGGATCAGCCGCGTCGTCTCGGCGTCGAAAGCCTGGATCAAGATGATGGCCATCAGCGCCAGGAAGACGATGCCGTTGCTGTAGGCAAGCCGGTCGCCGCGCGAGCCGAGAGCCCGTGGCGCGTAGCCGTCCTGGGCCAGGATCGAGCCGAGCACCGGGAAGCCGTTGAACGCCGTGTTGGCCGCGAGCACCAGGATGACGCCGGTGACGGTGACGGTGAAGTAGAAGCCAGCCGGGAAGTTGAAGAAGACCGCACGGGCGATCTGGGCGATCACGGCGTGCTGGTCGTAGCCGGGGGGCAGCGGCTCGCCGTCCATCGTGAGGCGGTCGAGGTCGTGGGGGTCGACGTACTTCAAGCCCATCTTGTTGGCCAGCGCGATGATGCTGAGCATCATCGTGATCGCGATCACGGCCAGCATCAGCAAAGTGGTGGCCGCGTTGCGGCTCTTGGGCCGGCGGAAGGCGGGAACGCCGTTGGAGATCGCCTCGACTCCGGTCAGCGCGGCACAGCCGGAGGAGAACGCCCGAGCCAGCAGGAAGAGCAGCGCGAACGTCGTCAACGAGTCCTCGTAGCCGGGCGCCTTCTCGATGTCGAGGCCGGCGCTCTCGACCAGTGGCAGCGAGCCGGTGGCGAGCTGCACCATCCCGATGGCACACATGCCGAGGATCGCCACCATGAAGGCATAGGTCGGGAAGGCGAAGAACGTGCCCGACTCACGGATGCCGCGCAGGTTCATGGCCGCCAGCAGGATCACCAGGGCCGTCGCGACCGTCGCCTCGTGCCCGCTCAAGGCGTTGACGGCCGAGGCGGCGTACTGGGACCCCGACGAGATCGACACGGCCACCGTGAGCACGTAGTCGCAGAGCAGCGCGCTGGCGACGGTGGTTCCGGCCCGTGAGCCCAGGTTGACCGTGGCCACCTCGTAGTCGCCGCCGCCCGACGGGTAGGCGTGCACGGTCTGCCGGTACGACGCCACCACAGCGGACATCACCAGCGCCACCGCGATGCCGATCTTCCACGACCACACGTAGGCCGACGCGCCCGCCAGGGAGAGCATGATGAAGATCTCGTCGGGCGCGTAGGCGACCGAGGAAAGCGCGTCACTGGCGAAGACGGGCAGGGCGATGCGCTTCGGCAACAGGGTTTCGCCAAGCTGAGAGCTGCGGAGCTTCTGGCCGAGGAGGATCCGCTTGGCGACGTCGCCGACACCCACGAGCGAACAGGATACGGTTTCCCGGTGCACGTGGTGATCATGGGATGTGGGCGGGTCGGGTCGACCCTGGCGAGGAGCCTCGAAGACCGCAACCACACCGTCGCGATCATCGACAGCGACCCCGACGCGTTCCGGCGCCTCGGTCCCGCGTTCAACGGCGACAAGGTCACCGGATACGGCTTCGAGCAGCTGGTCCTGGAGAAGGCGGGCATTCGTCGCGCCGACGCCTTCGCAGCCGTCTCCAGCGGCGACAACTCCAACATCATCGCCGCGCGTGTCGCACGCGAGACTTTCGGCATCGAGCAGGTGGTGGCCCGGATCTACGACCCCGGCCGCGCCGAGGTCTACCAGCGGCTGGGCATCACGACGGTCGCCACCGTGAAGTGGACGGCCGACCAGGTGCTCCGCCGGATCCTTCCCGCCGGGGCCGAGCCCGACTTCCGCGACCCCTCCGGCACGGTCCGGGTCGACCAGGTGCCGGTGCCGTCGGTGTGGATCGGCCACAAGACCTTCGACTTCCAGGTGCAGTCCAACAGTCGCATCGCCTGGATCGACCGGCTCGGCGAGGGCATGCTGCCGACCAGGGACACGGTCATCCAGGAGGGCGACCTGCTGCACCTCGTGATGCGCGAGGAGTTCGCCGCCGAGGTCTTCGCCGTGGTCAACCGCGGACCCGAGGAGCAGTCCTGATGCGCGTCGCCATCGCTGGGGCAGGGGCTGTCGGACGGTCCGTCGCCCAGGAGCTCATCACCAACGGCCACCAGGTGCTGCTCATCGACAAGGACCCGACGGCGATCAAGCCCGACCGCGTGCCGGAGGCCGAGTGGCTGCTCGCCGACTCGTGCGAGCTGTCGTCGCTCGAGGAGGCTCGGCTCGACCAGTGCGACGTGGTCATCGCCGCCACCGGCGACGACAAGGCCAACCTGGTGACCTCGCTGCTGGCCAAGACCGAGTTCGGCGTCCCCCGCACGGTCGGCCGGGTCAACCACCCCAACAACGAGTGGCTGTTCACCGAGGCCTGGGGCGTCGACGTCAACGTGTCGACGCCGCGGATCATGTCGGCCCTGGTCGAGGAGGCCGTCACCGTCGGCGACCTGGTGCGGCTCTTCACCTTCCGCCAGGGCAACGCCAACCTGGTCGAGCTGACGCTGCCCGAGGACTCGCCGTACGTCGGGAAGCCGTCGGGGCTGATCCCGTTTCCCGAGAACTGCGCGCTGGTCTCGATCCTGCGCGACGGGCAGGTCTACCGCCCCGACGCCGACCAGCCGGTCGAGGCCGGCGACGAGCTGCTCTTCGTGGCATCAGCCGAGGTCGAGGACGCCCTCGAGAAGCTGCTGGCGCCCAGCGCGCACGGTGGCTAGTTGGGGCCAGCTGGGGGGCTAGCTCAGTCCTCCGGCTCCCAGGTGTAGACCTCGGCGCCGGCGATGAAGACGCGCAGTGCGCGCTGCATGACGTCGAGTGGGTCGCCACTCCAGATGGCCAGGTCGCCGAGCTTGCCGACCTCCAGCGAGCCGATCCGGTCGTCGAGGCCGAGCACCTTGGCCGGGTTGATGGTGATCGAGCGCAGGGCAGTCTCGCGGTCCAGGCCCGCCTTCACCGCGAAGGTCGCCTGGTGGACCAGGAAGTTGATCGGGATCACCGGGTGGTCGGTGATGATCGAGATCTCCACGCCCGCCTTGGCCAGCCGGCCCGGGTTGGCGGTCGACCGGTTGCGGACCTCGACCTTGGATCGACTGGTCAACAGCGGCCCGATCAGCACCGGGATGCCCTTCGCGGCCAGCAGGTCGGCGATCAGGTGTGCCTCCGTGCCGTGGTCGACGACCAGCTCGTAGCCGAACTCCTCGGAGACCCGGATGGCGGTGGCGATGTCGTCGGCGCGGTGGGAGTGCTGGCGCCACGGGATCTCGCGGTCGAGCACCATGGCGAGCGCCTCGAGCTTGAGGTCGCGGCCGTCGAACGTCTTGCCGTCGGCCTCGGCGTTGGCCTTCTTGGACTGGTAGTTCTGGGCGGCCACGAACGCCTCGCGCAGCACCGCCGCCGTGCCGAGTCGCGTCGAGGGCGTCTTCTTCTGGTCGCCGTAGACCCGCTTGGGGTTCTCCCCCAGCGCCGACTTCAGACCGGCCGGTGAGCGCAGCACCATGTCGTCGACGGTGTCGCCGTGGGTGTGCACCGCGACGCAGAGGCCGCCGATGACGTTGCCGGACCCGGGGTTGATGCACACGGTGGTGATGCCGCCGCCGAGGGCGTCGGTGAAGCCGATGTCACGCGGGTAGATCGCGTCGAGGGCACGCACCTGGGCGGTCACGGGGTCCGTCATCTCGTTGGTGTCCTGGCCCGACCAGCCCTCGCCCTCCTCCCACACGCCGAGGTGGGTGTGCGCGTCGACGAAGCCGGGCAGCACCCAGCCTCCGTCGGCGTCGATGACCTCGCTCTTGCGGGGCGGCTTGGCCTTCTTCCCGACCGCGGAGATCCGGCCGTCGGTGACGACGACGGTGCCGTTGTAGGGCTCGCCGGCGACGGGGACGACGTGGGCATTGGTGATCGCGAGAGTGGCCACGCCAACACTCTAGGAGGGACTCCTGGCCTGGGTTTCAGAGGTCCTTGGCGAACCAGCGCCGGGCCCACGGGTTGTCGTTGTAGCGCTCGATGGGGTGGTAGCCAGCCCGCTCGTACATCGCGATCGCCTCGGCGAGGCTGCTGTGGGTGTCGAGCCGGGCGACGGCGTACCCCCGGTCGCGCGCGGTCGACTCCAGGTGGCGCAGCAGGCGCGAGCCGAGCCCGGCGCCGCGCCAGCGGCGATCGACCCACATCCGCTTGATCTCGGCCGCGCCGTCGTCCAGGCGCTGCACACCACCGCACGCGACGGGCTCACCGTCGCTGGAGGCGACCACGAAGAAGCCATCGGGCGGGGCCATCGCCTCCGCATCCTGCTCCCAGGCGTCGCCGGGCTCGAAGCCGAACCGCTCGCCGATCTCGGCGAAGTACGCCGCGATGGCCGTGACCGCCGCCGGGTCGGTGGCCGGCGTCTCGTCGAGGTGGACGGTCGCGGCCCGGACGAGCAGGTCGGCGGTCGCCAGCGCCTCGGTGAGGCGGCCCCGCTGGCGGTCGGTCAGCGGCTCCACGAGGGTTCGGGCCAGATCGTCGGAGCGCTCGTCGAGCCGGCGCCAGGCGGTGCGGCCGCGCCGGGTCAGGAGGACCCGCCGGCGGCGGCGGTCGTCGGTGTCGGGACGGACCTCCACCAGGCCATCGGCCTCCAGCGAGCGCAACAGCCGGCTCAGGTAGCCGGTGTCGAGGCCGAGCCGGTCGCGCAGCTCGCGCACGGTCACGCCGGCGGTCCCGCCCTCGCCCACCTCGAAGAGCAACCGCGACGGGCCCAGCGCCCGGCCCATGCCGAGGAAGGAGTCCTGGAGGACGCCGATGCGTTGGGTGTAGGTGCGGTTGAAGCCGCGCAGCACCCCGATGTGCGGGTCCAGCGATTCGGACATTCTCTGACTTTAGTCAGAGATCTCCGGTGTCGCGACCTCGTTCCGCATGGCGGGCGTGATCGGGGTGTGGTTGCGGCTGAGCAGCCAGACCATCGCGGCCAGCGCCGCGAGCTGCATCGGCCAGCCCAGGGCGATCTTGAGCACCCCGAGCAGGGCCACCGCCGTGTCGGGGTCGATCGCGCCGGACTTTCCGCCCAGCCAGATCGGCAGCTGGACGGCGACCCGCACCACGCACGGCAGCACCAGCAGCCAGGTGAGGTGGGTGCACAGCCGGACCACCGCCTTGTCCTGGTGCCACGCGGTCGGGTCGCCGGTGACGCTGCCGACCATGAAGCCGACCAGCGGCCAGCCGATCAGGCAGGTGAACGCCAGCAACACGGTGTAGGCGGAGTTGTAGAGGATGCCCGGCAGGAAGTAGGCGAGCGCCTGGTCGTTGGCGTCGCCGCCCCGGCTGGCCGAGAGGTACACGAAGAACCAGCCGATGCCGATGCCGAACAAGGCGTTGATGCAGAACTGCGGTGTGGAGCGCTGGACCAGCCGCACCACCAGCAGCAGGGCCGCCGCGGCGACGCTGACGATCAGCGCCAGCTGCAGCTCCTTGGTGGTCAGCCACAGGACCGTGAACAGCAGCGTCGGCACGGCCGCCTCGACCATCCCGCGCCGGCCACCCAGCGCGGTGGCCAGCTGGCGGCGTACGACGGCCTCGACGGTGTCGACCGTGGGCTCGTGCTCGGGAAGCATGCTCATCGCCACGTCACGCCCGCAGCTCGTAGCGCGGGTTGTACATCACCCGCACCCCGTCCTGGACGCCGATCCGGCCGACCACCACGAGCTGACGACCGGGACTGATGCCGGTGATCTGGCGCCGGCCCAGCCAGACCAGCGTCAGCGCACCGGAGCCGTCGAACAGCTCGGCCTCGAGAGCGGGAACCCCACCACGGGGTCGGAGGGTGACGGTGCGCAGCGAGCCGCTGAGGCGGACCGTGGTGCGGTCAGGCGCCTCGCTGATGCTCTCGAGTCCGGACTCGCGCACGGTCCGGCGCAGCTCACGCGCGTGCTGGTCGGAGCTGTTGGCCCACCGGCTCAGGCTGCGACGGAGGCGACTACTCGGCGGCTTGTCCATGGCTCAGCTCCCCGGCCGCCGGGCCTCCGACGGCAGGGTCAGCGGCAGCGGATCGCCGACGGGCATCGCGTGCGAGCCGCGGCGGACGGCGACCGTCGTGAGCACGTCGAGCAGCTCGGTGTCCGCGTCGGGGTCGACGGCAGGACGACCCAGCAAGTTGGCTCGCAGCAGCCAGCGCGACCCGTTGATGCCGATGATCCGCGAGGGCTGGGTGGCGTTCTTGCCGTTGGGCAGGGTGACCGGGACCTGGCAGACCAGCTCGGTGCCGAAAGCGGCCCTCGCGCTCGGAGGTGCTGCCGCCCCGCGACTCGACCTCGGCCGCGATCTGCGGGCGCACCTCGCTCCACAGGTCGCCGTGGCGCGGTGCCGCGAACACCCGCAGCTCCAGCGCCTCATCGGGCCCGGCCAGCATCACCGACTGCACCTCGCCGGAGGCCTCGTCGACCTGGAGCTGGAGCTCCTTGCCCTCGACCGGCAGCAGGAGCAGCGCGCCGAGGTCGACGCGCTCGCGGTCGTCGTCGATGTCCTCGGCGTCGATCGGGCCCGCCTCCGCGGCCTGTTCGGCGGCCGGTTCGTCGGCCTGGTCGTCGGCCTGGTCGTACGGCAGCGTCCTGGCCGTCGTCGATCGGGTCGGCTGCCTTGCGGCGGAACTTCACGTGGGTCTCTCTCTGCTGTCTGTGGGGGCGTCTGCCGGGGCCGGCGGGGAGTCAGCGGGCTCGGTGGGAACCCTGCGGGCCGAAGCCTCCGGTAGAACCGTATCCCCCAGACCCGCGCGCGGAGTCGGGAAGTTCGGTCACTTCGACGAAGCTGGCGCGCTCGAACCGCTGGACCACCAGCTGGGCGATCCGGTCACCGCGGCGCAGCTCGACCGGCTCGGTGCGGTCGTGGTTGACCAACAGCACCTTGATCTCGCCGCGATAGCCGGCGTCGATCGTGCCCGGGGTGTTGACGATCGAGAGTCCGTGTCGCGCGGCCAGCCCGGATCGCGGCTGCACGAACGCGACGAACCCTTCCGGCAGCGCCAGCGCGACGCCCGTCGGCACCATGGCCCGCTCGCCGGGCGCCAGTGTCAGGTCGACGGCGGTGACCAGGTCGGCCCCGGCATCTCCCGGATGGGCGTACGCCGGCAGCGGCAGGTCGGGGTCGAGGCGGACGACCTGGACCTGCAGGTCGGGTTGGTCGGGGGCGGGCACGGCCCGGACCCTACCCTTGCGCCATGCCCGCGCCCCCCTCGTACGCCGAGCGCCTCAGCGTGCCGCTGCGCTGGTGGGTCCAGGGTGTGATGCTGCTGGCGACCTTCTGGTTGGCGTTCGTGGTCGCCATCCCGGGACCGCTCCCGTGGGTGCTCACCGCCGTCCTCGGTGCGGCCCTCGTGCTGGCGCTCGGAACCTACGGTTCGGCCCGCGTCTCGATCGCCGACGGGGTGTTCGGCGCGGGCCGGGCCCGGATCGAGGTGGTGCACCTCGGTGCGGCAGAGGCGCTGGACGCCGAGCAGACGCGGCGCACGGCGGGGACCGACGCCGACGCCCGCGCCTTCCTGGTGCTGCGTCCCTACCTGTCGCTCGCGGTCAAGGTCCCGGTGCAGGACCCGGCGGACCCGACGCCGTACTGGCTGGTCAGCACCCGGCATCCGCAGGCACTCGCCGCGGCGCTCAACCACCTCGGCGGGCGAGGCGAAGCGCACTGACCGCCCATTAGGCTGCCGTCATGGCATCTGGCAGCTCGAAGGCTTGGACCGCGTTCTCGCTCATCTCCGCGCTCGTGGCGGCGGCGCTGGCGAAGAAGGTGCTCAACTCCTCGTGGCGGGCAGCCACCGGCAAGAACCCGCCCGAGAACCCTGCCGATCCCGACGTGGACGTCTGGGAGGCCGTGCTCTGGGCGACCATCAGCGGCACGATCGTGGGACTGGCCCGGATGTTCGCCCAGCGGCGGGCCGCGACCTACTACGCCCGGTCGGTGGGCGAGCTCCCGCCCCAGCTGCAGCCCGGCGACGAGGTCAAGGCGACGACCTAGAAGTTCAGGCCGCGCAGTCGCGGCAGATCAGGTGCTTCTCGTCGGCCAGCTGGCTGCGGTGGTGGACCAGGAAACAGCTCATGCAGGTGAACTCGTCGTCCTGGCGCGGCATCACCTCGACCGCCAGCTCCTCGTGGGACAGGTCGGCTCCGGGCAGCTCGAACGACTCGGCGGCCTCGGCCTCGTCCTCGTCCACCTTGCCCGAGTTCTTGTCATGCCGACGCGCCTTGAGCTCTTCGATGCTCTCCTCGGACTGGTCCTCTTCGCTCTTGCGTGGTGCGTCGTAGTCCGTTGCCATCTCTACTCACAACTCCTGTGGTGTGCCCTGCTGCCTGGTCCGTGGGTCCGCGGCTCGCCGTCGGCGCCAGATTGTCCACCATCGACCCTCGGTAGAGGAATCGGGTATCGCCGGTGTCTCACGAACGGGGCCACAACGCCGGGGTACCCCGCGCTATTCCCCCCATGCAACGCAGGCCCTTGCTGAGGGTGGTCAGGCGCCCCGAACCGGCTCCTGCGCCAAGAACCCGGCCCGGGCCACCGCGCCGCGAAACTCGTCGAAACCGTGCTCTGGCGCGGCGATCACCGCCGTACCCCCGCTGGCTCCGGCGGCCAGCTCCACGCGGGCCCCGGCAGCGGCCGCGATGAGCGCGCCGGCGGCGTAGTCCCAGATGTTGACGCCCTCCTCGACGTAGCCGTCGGCGCTGCCCTCGGCGAGATGGCAGAGGTCGAGCGAGCAGGCGCCGAGCCTGCGGATGTCGCGCACCTCGGGCAACAGCCTGGCCACCGCTGCGGCCTGGACGGCCCGTCGGTGCGCGTCGTAGCCGAAGCCGGTGAAGACCAGCCGACGCCCGAGTGGGGTCGGACCCGCCACCGAGATCGGTACGCCGTCGCGGCGGGCGTCGCCGGGCGTGGCGATGTACTCGACACCGGTGGCGGCGTTGAGCACCACGCCCGCGACCACGTCGCCCTCGACCTCGGCGGCGATGGAGACGGCGTACTGGGGAATGCCGTAGAGGAAGTTGACGGTGCCGTCGATCGGGTCGACGATCCAACGCACGCCCGACGAGCCCGACGTGGCCCGGCTCTCCTCGCCCACGAAGCCGTCGTAGGGCCGTCGGCTCACGAGGTGTTCGCGGATCAGGGCCTCGCTGTCGCGGTCGGCCTGGGTGACGACGTCGACGTCACTGGACTTCGTGTCAGCCACCCGCACGCCGGCCGCCCGGCGTTCGCGGATCAGCACTGCTGCGGCCCGGGCCGCGGCGAGCGCGAGGTCGCGGAGCTGGACCTCGACCGGGTCGATCGGGCTCATGGGCTCGTCATCGGGGACCGCCGACCACGGGCCGATCGCCCTGCGGGTTGGCGCAGCAGCCGGTGGCGCACAGGTCGGGTGCGGCCATCAGGCCGCCGACGGCGACCCGGGGCACCTCCTCGCCGCGCTCGGTCGCCGCGCGTTCGACGAGCAGCTCGCGAGGCAGGCCGACGAAGCGGGGGTCGAGGCCGGGCGTGGCGGCCCGGGTCATCGGCAGCGACAGCCGCTCGGCGGTTGCAGCGGCCTCGGTGTCGAGGTCGTAGAGGACCTCCATGTGGTCGGAGACGAAGCCGATCGGCACCACGACCGCGGCGCTGGCGCCGTCCTTGGCGAGCTCCTCGAGATGGTCGTTGACGTCGGGCTCGAGCCACGGCGTCTTGGCCGGGCCCGAGCGGGAGCAGAAGACCAGCCGCGACGGATGCTTGCGGGCTACCTCCTGGCGCACCCGCTCGGCGACCACGGTGGCGGCCGACCGGTGCTGGCCGAGGTAGGCACGCCCCCAAGGGCCGCTCCGCTCGTTCATCTCGGTCGGGATCGAGTGGGTGACGAAGACGAGGTGGGCGCCGTTGCGGACGTCGTCGGGCAGCTGTGCCAGCGCGGCCAGGGTGGCGTCGACGACCGGCTCGACGAAGCGCGGGTGGTTGAAGTAGGCGCGGAGCCGGTCGAGGCGGGGCGCGCCCTCGACCGCGTCGGCGGCGGCCGCGAGGTCCTCGCGGTACTGCCGGCACGAGGAGTACGACGAGTAGGCGGAGGTCAGGAAGCTCGCGGCCCGCGTCACGCCGTCGTCGCGCATCTGGGTCACGGCATCGACGAGGTAGGGGTCCCAGTTGCGGTTGCCCCAGTAGACGGGGAGGTCGAGGCCGGCGCCGTGGAGGTCCTCTCGGATGGCCGCCAGGAACGCCCGGTTCTGGTCGTTGATCGGCGACCGGCCGCCGAACAGGAAGTAGTGCTCGCCGACCTCCTCGAGCCGCTCCTTGGGGATGGCCCGGCCGCGGGTGACGTTCTCCAGGAACGGGATCACGTCGTCGGGGCCCTCGGGCCCGCCGAACGACACCAGCAGCAGGGCGTCGTACGGGGTCACGTCCAAGGGCATGGCTTCATCGTAGAGAGGCGCCTGGATGCGGTGCTCGTCGACGGCCGGCCCTACTGTGCGAACCGTCATGCTCACCGCCTACCGACGCATCCTGGCCACGCCGGGAGCACTGCTCTTCAGCTCCACGGGCCTGGTTGCTCGGCTGCCGATCTCGATGGTGACGCTCGGCATCGTGCTGCTCGTCCAGGGCGCCACCGGGTCCTACGCGCTGGCCGGCTCGGTGTCGGGCGCGGTGCTGGTCGCCAATGCGGTGGCGGCCATCCTGCAGGGCCGCTACCTCGACCGTCTCGGCCAGGACCGGATGCTGCCGCCGCTCATCATCACCTTCGGCGTGGCGCTGGCGCTGCTCATGGTCTCGGTCGAGACCGACGCTCCTCGGTGGACGACGTACGCCTGTGCTGTGGTGACCGGGCTCGCCCTGCCGTCGGTCGGGGCGTGCGTCCGGGCGCGGTGGTCACACGTGCTCGCCGACCCGCCGCTCGTGCAGACGGCCTACGCCCTCGAGTCGGTGGTCGACGAGGCGGTCTTCATGCTCGGGCCGATCCTGGTGACGGTGCTGGCCACCAGCTGGCATCCGGTCGCCGGCCTGACGGTCGCGATCGCCACCGGGGTCGGCGGAACGCTGTTCCTGGCCGCCCAGCGGGCGACCCAGCCACCGCCCCATGTCCGCTCGACGACCGTCGCCGACCGGCCCCGCATTCCGTGGCGGGTGGTCGCCCCGCTCGCGGTGGTGGCGCTCGCGCTGGGTGCGCTCTTCGGCTCGGCCGAGGTGACGACCGTGGCGTTCTCCGAGGAGCAGGGAGCCAAGGCCTTCACCGGTGTGCTGTTGGCGCTGTGGGCGCTCGGCAGCCTGCTGGCCGGGGTGATCACCGGAGCGATCCGCTGGCGACGCGACACCGGCTACCGGCTGCGGGTCTCCACGTTTGCACTGACCTGCGGGATGGCGCCCCTGGCGCTGCTCGACTCCATGTGGCTGATGGGCGCCTTCCTCTTCCTGGCCGGGTTCGCGATCGCGCCTAGCCTGATCGCCACCCTCTCGATGATCGAGCAGTCCGTGCCGGCGGCCCGGCTGACCGAGGGCATGTCGATCATCCACACCGGCCTCGCGGCAGGCATCGCACCTGGCGCGGCCCTCAGTGGCCTGGTCGTCGACGCGGCGGGTGCGTCGCCGGCGTACCTGGTGTCCGCGGGCGCTGGAGTCATCGCCTCGCTGGCCGCGCAGACGCTGCCACGCCGCCCCCGTCCGGACGTTCCTTGACCGGCCGGGGCGCGCCGTCGCGGGACCCACGTCGCGGGGTGCCGCTGGCGTAGGCTCGGCGCACGGAGCAGCCGAGTGGAACGGGAGCGAGTCAGCCAATGGTGCATCTCACCCTCGCGGGTCTGAGCGAGGACGGGAATCGCCTGCTGCTCGTCAGCGACGCCGGGGTGGAGTTCACCGTGGACGTCGACGCCCGGCTCCGCGCCGCCCTGCGCGGCGACCACGCTCGCCTCGGCCAGTTGGAGATTCAGATGGACAGCGTCCTGCGCCCACGCGACATCCAGGCCCGGATCCGCGCCGGGGAGACCCCCGAGACCGTGGCCACCGCCGCCCAGACCAGCGTCGACAAGATCATGCCGTACGCCGCCCCGGTGCTAGCGGAGCGCGAACACGTGGCGCAGCGTGCCCAGCGGGCCTCGATCCGCCGTCAAGGTGCCGGTCCTGGCGCCAGCTCGGCCAGCAACGCGAGCCGCACCCTCGGCGACGCGGTCGGCAGCCACCTGCGCGCCCTCAACGTCGACCCCGGCGGGGTCGGCTGGGACGCGTGGCGGCGCGAGGACGGCCGCTGGACCCTCACGGCCACCTTCGAGACCGGTCCGCGCACGGGTGGGGCCGCCTTCACCTTCGACGCCCCGGGCAACTACGTATCGGCCGACGACGACGACGCCCGCTGGCTGATCGGCGACGCCGGCGCCGCGGCTGACTCCTCCCCCGAAGCGTCCGCCGCGACGAGCACCGACGACCTCTCGCAGGCTCGCCGGCGCCGGCTCTCCGCCGTACCCGCCGACGAGCTGCCGCTCGGCGAGGACGCCATCGACCTGGTCAGCGATGCTTCCGCCACCCTCGGCTCCGAGGCGCCCGTCGAGGCCTACCTCGACGACGGCGCGATGACCCGCACGTCGGAGATCGAGCGGATCGACGACGAGCCCGCCACCGACGAGTCGATCGCCGAGGAGGACATCCCCGACGACGACGACGAGGAGCCGCCGGCCCGGGTGCGGCGCAAGGGCCGCGCGTCAGTGCCGAGCTGGGACGAGATCATGTTCGGCGGCGGCAAGCACGACTGAGCAGGGCTAGGTCAGCGGTTCTCCAGCACCGCGAGGTCGCGGACCGCGAAGCGGTGGTGCTCGACCTCCTCCTCCATGACCACGCCCAGGCACTCCCAGACCGGTCGCGGCCCCTCGGGGTAGCCCGGCGCCGGCGACCGCTCGCACGCCCGCCCCAGGTCGGCGTCGGCGAGGTCGTCGACGACGCGACGCACGAGCGCCATCCGGTCGGCGCGAGCAGCCAGCACGTCAGCCCACGACGGCTCGGCCGTCACGTCGATCCCGAGCGCCGCCGCGTCCTTTGGGTCGTAGGCCGTCTGCGGCAGCCCCAGCGGGTGGAAGGGTCGTTCGTCGTCGAGGATCGTGCGGCTGACCCAGCTGTCGGCGATGAACACCAGGTGCCGCAGCGTCTGGGCAAAGGACCACTCGCCGTCGACGCGCTCGTGGACGGCGCCCTCGGGCAGTCGCTCGGCGCGCGCCGTCGTCTCCGCCCACATCCGCTCGACGGTGTCCCACATCGCGCGGAACTCGTCGGCGGACCCGATCTCCCGCAGCTGGACCCGTTCGGGGTGGCGGCGGTCGAGCTCGGACGCGACGAAATCGGTCACGTCGACCCCGTTGACCACCAACCCTTCGACGTAGCCGGAGATGTCGACGCCCATCAGCGTGGCGTCGACGATCTTGACCCCGGTCAGGTCGCAGTCGACGAACCTGGCGCCGGTGAGGTCGCGGACCATGAAGGTGTCTCCGCGGAGCGACTCGTTGTCGCCGTCGTCGTGAAAACCGGCCGACCACCGGTGCGGGCCGTACTGAGGTGACATGGCGCCATCCTCACAGCCCGCACCGACAACGCCCCCGACGAACCGTGATGTCGGTGGGCGCGACTAGCGTCGCGGCGTGCACACCGACGACGTCCCGGTGGCGGTGATCGACCGTCTCGACGGCATCTGCGGCACCCTGCCCGACGCCTACCAGGAGGAGGCCTGGCGGGGCATCCGGTGGCGGGTTCGGATGCGCACCTTCGCGCACGTGCTGCTCGTCGACGAGGGCTGGCCACCGGCCTACTGCGAGGCCGTGGGCAGCCCCGGCCCACACGTCGTGCTGACGTTCCGCGCACCGCTCGACGAGCTGATGGCGATGGTCGCCTCCGACGAACACTTCTTCCGAGCCCGCTGGGGCCGCGACGTCGGCGGCGTGGTGCTCGACGAACAGGTGGACTGGGAGGAGGTGGGCGAGCTGCTCACCGAGAGCTACTGCAGGCTGGCGCCGCGCAAGCTCAGCGCACTGGTGGATCGACCGGCCGGGCCCGGTCGCTGACCCACTCGCTCCACGAACCGGCATAGAGCGCCGCGGGCACGTGCGCCGCCTCGAGAGCCAGCAGGTCGTGGCAGGCGGTCACGCCCGAGCCGCAGTAGACGGCGATGTCGGCGCCGGGGACGGCGCCCACGGCGGCGTACGTCGCCCGCAGCTCGGCGACCGGCAAGAACGTGCCGTCGGGAGCCAGGTTGTCGGCGGTCGGCACGTTGACGGCGCCGGGGATGTGCCCCGCGACCGGGTCCACCGGCTCGTGGTCGCCGGCGTAGCGCTCGGGCGCCCGCGCGTCGACGAGCAGGTCGACGGCGGCGACGTCCTCGAGCTCGACGACGGCCATCGCGCCAGGCCGAGCCGTGAAGTCGCCCGGGCTCGGGTCGGTCGGGCCGGTCTCGGCCGCGCCACCGGACGCCAGCCATGCGTGCCAGCCGCCATCGAGGACCCGCACCCTCGGGTGGCCGTGGAAGCGCAGCAGCCACCAGGCGCGCGCCGCCGCGCGGCCGGCCCAGTCGTCGTACACGATCACGAGCCGCTCGCCGCTCACGCCCACCCGCCGCATGGCGGCCTCGAAGTCCTGCCGGCTGGGCAACGGGTGCCGTCCGCCGGCGCCCGGAGGGTCGGTGGGCGGCGCGCAGAGGTCGGTGTCCATGTCCACGTACGCCGCCCCCGGGATGTGGCCGGCCTCGAACTCCGGGCGGCCGGGCGGGCCGCCGGTCGCGTAGCGCACGTCGAGCAGGGTCACGTCAGGGTGGGCGAGCAGCTCCTCGACGGAGATCAGCGGGGCGGCCACGTGTGCGATTGTGCCGGAGGTCGACCTGGCTTGGTGGGAGGACCGGGCGATGGCCTCGGGGCGTCGCGTCGTGTGACAGGATCACGACCCGTGGCCGAACTGCACTTCTTCACCGGCACGATGGACTCCGGCAAGAGCACCCTGGCCCTGCAGACCAACCACAACCACGCGGCGCGCGGCCGGGTCGGCCGGATCTTCACCACCCACGACCGGGCCGGCGAGGCGACCATCTCGAGCCGGCTTGGTCTGCAGCACGACGCCATCGAGGTCGAGCCGGGCTTCAACTTCTGGAACTACGTCGTGGACACGCTGACCCAGGGCGGCCGGATCGACTACCTGATCTGCGACGAGGCCCAGTTCTTCACCGCAGACCAGGTGGACCAGCTCGCGCGGATCGCCGACGAGCTCCAGATCGACGTGTTCGCGTTCGGCATCCTCACCGACTTCCGCACCGTGCTGTTCGAGGGCAGCGCACGGCTGGTCGAGCTCGCCGACCGGATGAACGTGCTCCAGGTCGAGGCGCTGTGCTGGTGCGGCAAGCGCGCGACCCACAACGCCCGCACCGAGAACGGCGTGATGGTCGTCGAGGGTGAGGTGATCGTGGTCGGCGACGTGGACGACCCCGACCAGGAGCCCGCCGACGTGGCGTACGAGGTGCTGTGCCGCCAGCACCACCGCCGCCGGCTGACCGCCGCGCGCGCCAAGGCTGTGAGCCTCGCACCCGAGCCGCTGCCCTTCGGCTGAGCCGATCGCGCAGCAATCGGGCGATCAGTCGACGAGCATCGGGATGAGCATCTCGGCCGACGTCAACGAGCCGTGCAGGCCGACCAGGGTCGACTCGTAGCCGAAGTCGGCGGTCGAGACGATCGCGTGGTCGCCGCGGGAGGCGACCATCACGTCGCCGAGCCGGGGCGCGACCAGTGCGTCGACGTGGCCGAACCAGCCGCGTGCAACAGCATCGGCCCGGCCCAGCACCTCGGCGCGGTCGCCCAGGAACGCTCGCCAGGTCGCGAGCACGTCGTCGACCGCGCCGTTGCGGCAGTAGAGATGGCGGAACCTCGCCTCGCCCCCGATCAGCGCCACGCCGTCACGCAGCTCGAGGTTGAGGTCGACGTCGGTGCGGTGCTCGAAGGGCGAGTCGACCATGCCGTGGTCGGCGACGACGAGCAGCCGGACGTCGGCGGGCAGCGCGTCGCGCAGCTGCTCGGCCTCGGCGTCGACCATCGCCAGCTGCTGGAGCCACTGGCTGGACGCGACGCCGTAGCGGTGGCCGGTCCAGTCGAGGTCACCGTCATAGAGATAGGTCAGGCTCGGCCGCTCCGCCGACGTGGCGACGGCGCGCCGCGATCCGCTCGCCGACCCGGTCGGCGCCGACGAACTCGGCACCGCGGTGCGCGGCCACCGTCAGTCCGCTGCCGCGGAACTCACGCTTGTTGACGACGGTCACGGAGGCGCCGAGAGAGCGCAGCGCCGAGAAGGCCGTCGGATGCGGCTGCCAGTCGAGGGGGTCGACGTCCTTGTCCCAGAAGAGCGCGTTGAGCAGCCGTTCGGTGCCGGGGATGCGAGACGTGAAGCCGACCAGCCCGTGTGCGCCCGGCACCAGGCCCGTGCCCAGCGACGTCAGGCTGGTCGCCGTCGTCGACGGCACCCCGGCCGTGCCGGGCGGCTGGGTCTCGAGCAACGAGGAGAGGTACGGCGCCGCGTGGGCGTGGCCGGCCAACAGCTCGGAGCCCAGCCCGTCGACCAGGAAGACGACGTACGCCGGGGCTTGCGGCAGCACGAGTCCCTCGCCCGTCGCGTCGGCAGCGAGGCCCAGGGCCGTGGCCACGGCCGGGACGACGTCGCCGAGCGAGCGTTCCCCGTAGGCCGGGGCGACGAAGTCCCGCGGGCTCGCGCCTGCGCTCACGCGCCCTGGGTTCGGGCCGACAGCGACTCGGCGAAGGCGAGCAGCCCCTCGACGGCGTCGGACCCGTCGGCAGTGGCCGAGGCCCGGATCGAGAAGTCGTCGGAGGCCAGCACGCCGGTGTAGCCGTGGTCGGCGTCGCAGTCGGGGTCGCTGCAGGCGGCCGGCTCGAGGTCGATCCGGCTGACGCCACCCCAACCGATGGTGACCACGGCCTCGGCCGCCGGCGCAGGACCGGACGAGGGGTTGGTGACCATCCGGGTCACCACCACCGACCGCACCGACGCCAGCGAGATCGCCTCCGTGGAGGTCGACGTGTAGGCGTCCGGCAGCAGGTCGTCGGCGACGTGCTCGTCGGTGTGCGCCACGATCAGGCGGCTCGGCGTCAGCACCACCACGGTCAGGTGCCGGCGGATCTCGTCGCGCTCGAAGGTGGGCTCGTGATGGACGTAGAACGAGACCACGTCCTCGCCCGCCACCGCGCCGACGACGCCATCCGCGACGACCTCGGGGTAGTAACCCGTGCGATGGATCGCCTCGCGCAGGTCGAGGGCCCGGTCGCGGTCATGGATGCGCATGACGGAAGTCAATCACGCGACGGCGAACCGTTCATGGTCAACGGCGGGCCACTTCCGTGACGGAGGCCAGCGCCTCGCCGACGACGTCGGCGTCGCCGACGACGACGGAAACCATCGCGGCGGGCGCGAGCATCGTGCTGGCGGCCTGCTGGACGTCGTCGGGGGTGACCGCCGCCAGCCGGGCCGGGTGCTCGCGAAGCCACTCGACACCGATGCCGTCGGACAACAGGTCCGCAAGAGTCTCCGCGACGCCCGCCTGGGTGGCGGTGGCCAGCGCCAGGGTGCCGGTGAGGTACTGCGCCGTCGCCGACAGCTCCTCGGCGGTGGGTGGGAGGCAGGCGATGCGGCCGAGCTCGTAGAGCACCTCGACCAGGGCCGGCGCCGTCACGTCGGTCCCGACGTCTGCCGACACCAACACCCGGGACGCGGCGCGTGAGTGCCGGATCCCGCTGTGCGGGCTGTAGCTGTAGCCCTTGTCCTCCCGGATGTTCGTGGTCAGCCGCGAGGAGAAGTAGCCGCCGAACACGGCGTTCGCCAGCTGCGCCGCCGGGTACGCCGGGTCCGAACGTCGCGGGGCCGCACCGCCGACGCGCAGGTTTGACTGCACGGCACCCGGCCGGTCCACCAGAAGAAGCGGCAGCCGCTGCACGTCGGGCACCTTCGGCACCTCGGTCCCGTGGCCGGGAGCGTCCCAGCTCGAGAGGGCCCGCTCGACCTGGTCGAGAGCCCGCGCCGGCGTCAGGTCACCCACGAGCACGAGCAGGCTGCCGTCGGGCACCACCCGGCGTCGGTGGGCCGCCCGCAGCGAGCCGGGCGCCACGTCGGCGACCTCGGCCGGCGTGGGGTACTCGCGGCCGTAGGGATGCTCGGCGTACCGACGCAGCAGCCACGCCTCGTCGGCGATCACCCCAGGTTGCGAAAGCGCGCGCCGCAGCTGGTCGCCGAACCGTCCGGCCTCTCTTTCCACTGCTGCCTTGGGATAGGCAGCGGAACTCAGCACCTCGGCCAGCAGGCCGAGCAGATCTCCGAATCCGGAGCGCAGCGCCTCGCCGGACAGGGACAGGCCGTCGGCGCCCTCGTCGACGCGGATGGACCCGCCGATGCGTTGGAGCGCCTCGGCCAGCTCCCCCTGCGAGCGCTCCGCCGTGCCCAGCATCATGGTGCGCCCCATCAGCGTGGCGCGGGCGAGGTCGACCTCCCGACGGACGGCGCTGGGGATGCGCACCCGGACCTGCACCAGCGGCACGCTGGCCCGCCGGACCGCGACAACCCGCAGCCCGCTGGGCAAGACCCGCTCGGCGACCGACGGAGCACGCGGCTTGCGCGGCCGGGCCAGTCCCGGGACCTCTCGCGGCTTGAACGTCTTCGCGCGGGCGGGGCTCATCGGGCACCTCCGGGCACCAGGTCGAGCCGCGCGCGGGCGTCGGGGCCGAGCGTCGAGGCGGCCTTGGCCACCTGCTCCGCGGTCACCCGCCCGACCAGCTCCGGCATCTCGTGCACCAGCTCGGCCCTCCCCCGCTGTTGTTCGTACGACGCCATCGCGAGCGTCCGTGCCATCGGGAAGTCGGCACCCTGCAGCAGCCCGGTCAGCAACCGGGCCTTCACCCGCTCGAGCTCGTCGGCCGGCACCCCGTCGGTGGCCACCCGGTCGAGCTCCTCGTCAACCGCGGAGACCACGCCGTCGGTCGGCACGTCCGGCCGGTGGTGCGCCTCGAGCACCAGCGCCACCGGGTTGCGCACGTCGAAGGCGTCCTCCATCAGCCCGAGGTGACAGCCAACGTCGGTGGCCAGCCGGTCGTCCTGCACCAGCCGACGGCGCAGCCGCGAGGCGTCGCCGGTGGCGAGGGCCGAGCACAGCACGACGTACGGCACGTAGGTCTCGAGGTCGGCAGGGTCGGGGACCCGCCAACCCAGGGCCACGGCGGGCGCGGGCGCGAGCGGGTCGTGCTGCTCGGCGCGTCTCTCACTGGTCGGCGCCGGCTCGTCGAAGTCGGGTCGCGGCGGCACCGTGCGTCGCGGGACGTCGTCGAAGTGGCGGTGCACGAGCTCGAGTGCGTGCTCGGTCTCGAAGTCACCGCTGAGTGCCAGCACCGCGTTGCCCGGGGCGTAGTAGGCGTCGAAGAAGTCGCGGGCGTCGTCGACGGTCGCGCTGTCCAGGTCGGCGAAGGAGCCGTAGCCGTCGTGGGCGTTGGCGTAGGTGTCGTAGAGCACCGGCGCCAGGGTCACCCAGGGGAAGCCGCCGTAGGGCTCGTTGAGCACGTTGACCCGGATCTCCTCCTTGACCACCGCGATCTGGTTGGCGAGGTTCTCCTCGTTGACGGCCGGCGAGCGCATCCGGTCGGCCTCGAGGAACAGCGCCCGCTCCAGGGCGTTGGACGGCAGCACCTCGTAGTAGTTGGTGTAGTCGAGGCGGGTCGAGCCGTTGAGGACGCCACCCGATGCGGAGACCAGTGCGGCGTGCTCCATCTTCCCGAGTGATGCCGAGCCCTGGAACATCAGGTGCTCGAAGAGGTGGGCGAAGCCGGTGCGTCCTTCAGGCTCCGACCGGATCCCGACGTCGTAGTAGACGGCGACGGCGACCACGGGCGCGGAGCGGTCGGGAGCGAGCACGACACGCAGCCCGTTGCGCAGCTTGGCGCGTTCGAAGGGCGAAGGTGAGGCCATGGGGGCGACCGTACCGCCCCAGTCTCAACCGTGGCCTCAGCCGGGAATGGTGTCGGCGAGCGTCGGCATCCGGCGTACGAACCAGTCCGACCGCGGGTCGGAGACCGGCTCGACCCGACCGAAGGCGGTCAATACCGTCAGCCCCTCGGCCCCTGCCAGCACCAGCGCCAGGTCGAGCTCGGCCACCTGGGGCAGGTCGTGCTGCAGCTGGGCGACCCGCTGGACCAGCATCTCCACCTCCGGCACGTCGACGGCCTCGCTGCCTCGGTAGCCGAACAGGATCGGCGCCGCCTTGATCTCGCGCACCATCGCCTCGGCGTCGCGTTCCCCCAGCGGCGGGATCCGGTAGGACCGGTCCTCCAGCAGCTCGGTCAGCGGCCCGGAAATCCCGAACGACACCACCGGGCCGAAGAGCGGGTCCTCGATGCTGCCGACCGTCACGGGAATGCCGGCCGGCGCGTTCTTCTGCACCACGAAGCCGGCGGTCTCCGGGTCGGTGATGATCTCGTTGAGGTTGCTCCAGGCGTCGCGCATCTGGGCAGGCGTGTCGATGTTGCGCCAGACGTGCGCGAGGTCGGGGCGCTCGCGAAGTCGGTCGGTGGTGGCCTTGAGCACCAGCCCGTTGCTCAGGCCGTTGCCCGGGTCGTAACCCAGGCTCCGCCCCGCCTTGAGGGCCTCGTTGACGGTCGTGACCGGCAGCGAGACCCACAGGTCGATGCCGTAGCAGGCCAGCAGCGCGCGCAGCTCGTCCTGGTCGAGGTCGCGGCCGTCGGGGTGGTCGACGAGCAGCCGGTTGACCATCGCCTTGGCGGCTCCTGGGTCGACGTCGTCGTGGGAGATGGCCGGACCGTTGGGCGTGCGCAACCACACGGCGTACTGGACGACGGAGGCGAGCGCGCGCACGGCCGACTCGATGGCGGGGTACGACGGGACGGAGCCGCGGCCGGCCGTCGAGCCCGTCACGTCGGGCACCCGCAGCAGCTCGGGCACCCCCTCGGCGCCGAGGAACGAGGAGACCAGCGGCTTGTCCGACTGCTCGCCCACCGCCGCCAGCACGTTGGCGACGTCCTCGCCCGACACGTTGATGGGCGGCACGTAGACGGCCACCACCGAATCGACCTCGGGGTCGTCGATGGCGGCGTCGAGGGCGTCTTCGAAGTCCTCGGCCGCCGCCTCGGCACCCAGGGCCACCGAGCGGTTGACGACCAGGCCGACGGCCGACGCGGCGTCGGCGGCGAGCAGCCCGATCGCATCGGAGTTGCCCACGATCGCGACCCGACGTCCCCGCGGAAGCGGCTGGTGGGCGAGCAGCTGGGCGACGTCGAACATCTCGTCGAGGGTGTCGACCTGGATCACCCCGGCCTGTCGGAACATGGCGTCCACCGCCCGCTGCGGCGCCCCGATCTTGCGGACCGTGTGGCCCATGGGCACGCCCTGGGTGGTCCGGCCCGACCGGACGGCGATGATCGGCTTGCGAAGCGAGACCCGGCGGGCGATGCGGGAGAACTTGCGCGGGTTGCCGATCGACTCGAGGTAGAGCAGCACGACCTCGGTCCTGTCGTCCTCCTCCCAGAACTGCAGCACGTCGTTGCCGGACACGTCGGCCCGGTTGCCGGCGCTGACGAAGGTCGACAGGCCCAGACCCCTGTTGTTGACCTTCTCCAGGATCGCGGAGCCGAGGGCTCCGGACTGGCAGAAGAAGCCGGCCCGGCCCCGAGCGGGCATGTGGGAGGACAGCGAGGCGTTGAGCGAGACGGCGGGGTCGGTGTTGATGATGCCGAGGCAGTTGGGCCCGATCAGCCGCAGCCCGTAGGAGCGGCACAGCCCGAGCAGCCGGCGCTGCCGCTGCCTGCCCTCCTCGCCGGTCTCGGCGAAACCCGAGGAGATCACCACCAGCCCGTGCACGCCCTTGTTGGCGCAGTCGAGGACGACGTCCTGGACGGAGTCCGCGGGCACGGCCACGATCGCGACGTCGACGTCGTCGTTGATCTCGCTCACGCTGGCGTGGGCCGGCATGCCTGAGACCGACGTCGCGGTGGGGTTCACGACATAGACCCGGCCCGCGTAGTCACCGAGCACGAGGTTGCGGACGAGCGCCTGGCCGATGGTGTCCTGCCGGCGGCTGGCCCCGATGACGGCTACCGATCGCGGGTTGAAGAAGGTCTCGATGGACTTGGACTCGGCCCGGTGCTCGCGGCTGGCCATCACGCCGACCGCGGTGTCGGTCGACTCGATCGGGAACTCGAGGGCCATCACGCCGTCCTCGATGTCGCTGCACAGGCGGTAGCCGGCGTCGCGGAAGGTCTGGATCATCCGCTGGTTGTCGGGCAGCACCTCGGCGACGAACCGCTGGATGCCGCGCTCCCGGCCTGCCTGAGCAAGATGCTCCAGCAAGAGCTGGCCGATGCCGCGGCCCTGCTGGGCGTCCTCGACCAGGAATGCGACCTCGGCCTTGTCCAGGTCGTCGGCCTCATAGCTGCCCAGCGCGATGATCCGGTCCGACAGGGTCATCACGAACGCGACCCGCTTGACGTGGTCGACGTGGGTGAACCGCTCGACGTCGCGCTTGGAGAGCTTGGGCATCGAGCTGAAGAAGCGCAGGTACTTCGACTCCGGAGACACCCGGCTGTAGAACTCCACGAGCCGCTCGGCGTCGTCGGGCCGGATCGGCCGGATGTGAGCCGTCCGGCCGTCGCGCAACAGCACGTCCGCCTCCCAGTGCCGCGGGGCGCTGGGCTCCGTCTGGGTTTCGGCGGGTTGGGTCACCCGGGCAATCTATCGAGCCCAGGTGACGGGCAGATGTCTCACGTGGAACGCCAACGCTGCGATGTCGTCCGGCCCGTTGCCGCAGCAGCCGCCCACCAGCCGAGCGCCGGCCGCGACCCACGTGTCCACCAGGTCGAGGTCGACCGGGTCGCCGTAGGCCCACGTCTTGGCGACGGCGTCCCAGCTGCCGCCGCGGTTCGGGTAGGCCACGGCCGCCAGTCCGGTCGCGGCCACGGCCGCCTCGACCGCACCGAGCACGTCGGCCTGGTCGGAGCAGTTGACGCCGGCCGCGACGACCGATCGGCTGCCGGCCAGGACGTCGTACGCCGCCCCCAGCGGTTGGCCGGCGTTCGTGGTGGTGCCGCGCACGGAGTAGCTGAACCAGGCGGGCAGCCCGAGCCCGTCGAGCAAAGCGACCAGGACCTCCGCCTCGTCCACGTCGGGGATGGTCTCGACGGCCAGCAGGTCGGGTCCCGCCTCGGCCAGCAGCTCGAGCCGCGGCGCGTGGAAGTCGCGCAGTCGAGACGCGGGGACGGCGTAGCGACCGGTGTACTCCGACCCGTCGGCCAGGTGGGCACCGTAGGGCCCGACCGAGGCGGCCACCAGCAGCCCTGGTGTCGTCTCCGCCAGTTCGTCGCGCACGTCGCGGGCGATCGTCACGCTGAGCGTGATCAGTCGTCGTGCCTCCGAGGCGTCGTACCCCGCCGCGACCAGGCCTTCGACGCTGGCCTGATAGCTCGCCGTCGTCGCCACCCTCGCGCCCGCCCCGTAGAACGCCCGATGGGCAGCCGCGATCCGCTCCGGCTCCTCGCCGAGCAACCGTGCCGTCCACAGGGCTCCGGCGAGGTCCGCGCCCTGCTGCTCGAGCGCAGTCGACAGACCACCGTCAAGCACGATCGGCTCGTTGAGGATCGCGACGTCGAACACGCCAGCATCCTCTCCCGGTAGTCCTAACCTGCCGCGACGAGCCGGTCCATCGCAGCCAGCAGGCAGCCCGGCGCCTCGTGCCAGAGGATGTGACCCGCCCCGGGCACGACCTGCGACCAGGCACCCGGGACGCGGTCGGCGCTCGCGATGCCGGCACTCATCGGCATCGGGCTCAACTCACCGACGATGACGCCGAACGGGAGGACGATGGACGGCAGCGACGACTCGAGCTCGGGCAGCCGGGCCTGCAGATCCGTGAACAGTCCCTGGTTCGCTGGCGGGGAGAACTCCACGCGTGGCATCGGAGGGGCAGCGGCGGGTTCGGCGAAGTACGACGGCCAGAAGAGGGAGAAGGCCTCGCGGTCCTCGTCCGGTGTCGACTCGCCTGCCAAGTCCTTTTCGTCCAGCACGCGGGCGCGCTCGCGGCCGGCCTCGGGCACCCGCGCCAGCATCTCGGCCCCGAACGCCTCGTACCCGCCGTCACCGACCGCGCCCAGGGGGTCGACCGACAACACGCCGGACAGTCGCTCGGGGATGGCCGCAGCAGCGTGGAAGACCAGATGGCCTCCCCAGGAATGGCCCATCAAGTAGGCCTTCTCCCAACCCAGCGCATCAAGTACGGCAGCGATGTCGGACACCGCCTCCGCGACCTTGAACTCGCCCTGCTCCGTCGACGGCGCAATGCCGCGCTGTTGGAAGGTCGCTACCTGGTATCGCGCGGCGAGCTCCGCCACGGCATCGTCGAGGTAGTCGTAGCTCATGCCCGGACCGCCATGAATAGCCAACACCCGCGGTCCCTCGCCGGTCGTCCACCCCGAGAGCACACCGGACGGCGTGGTCGCCGTGAAAGAGGCTCGCTCCATGGCCGCAGCGTAGGACGAATTCAGGTGCCACAGTGAGGGTCATGGAACTGGCGCCCAGTCGCGTCGAGGACACGCAGGCGCTTGAGGTGTTCCTCCTCGAGCACAACGCGCTCCGCGCTGCGAGGAGGGGCGAGCTCGTCAGAGCCACCGACCACCCCGCCATCCTGGCGTGGAAGAGCGGGGAGCTGGTGGGCGCGGCGACCTACGTGATCGCCGGAGCCGACTGTGAGCTGCTGACCCTGCACGCTGGCAGCCGCTTCATGGGAATCGGATCGGCCTTGCTGAGCGCCGTGCAAGACGTCGCGCGTCGCGCGGGCTGCGAACGTCTGTGGGTGGTGACAACCAACGACAACGTGGATGCCCTGCGCTTCTACCAGCGCCGCGGGTTCCGGCTTGCCCGCCTCAGCCCCGGGGCCGTCGACGAGAGCCGAGCAGCCCTCAAACCCGAGATACCGATGTCGGGCTCCTATGGCATCCCACTCCGAGACGAGCTCGAGCTGCAGCTGGACCTTCGCTCGGCATCGCTTGACGGCCAGCCATGATGCCCCTGAATCGAGCCTGCGACTATCTCCGAGTCGAGGCCAGAGTGGTCGGGGCCAGGCCGTCCCCGGCCGCCATCACGAACGGCGGGACCGTGCACGCCTCAAGGTTGCGACATGTCCGGAAGGTACCTTCGCCCCAGGCCGGCGTACGGATGCCCCGCGGAAGGGTCCGCCATGATGTCTTCGAACGGCGGCTCATCCGCCGCCCGATACAGAGGACAAGCGCCGGATGCCGACAACGCGGTTCACGATCCACACGACCTTGTCGCCGAGCGAGGCGATGACGGTGCTGACCGACTTCGGTCCCGATCGAGGCAACCGGTGGCCGAACATCGACGAGGCGACCTTCAAGGTGCACGGCGTCGGTCCGGACTGGGCGGAGGTGACCGAGGGCAACGCGATGGGCTGGGAGCGCGAGCGCTACACGTGGGACACCACCGCTGGCACCGTCGTGGTCGACACCTTGGATTCGAACCTGTGGGGGGAGGGCAGCAGCTGGCGCTACGAGCTGGCGCCGGCCGACGGGGGCACCGACGTGAAGGTCACGTTGACCCGGGTGCCCAAAGGCCTCAAGGGCAGGCTCATCGGCGGGCTGATCCCTATCGTCGGAGCCCGCACGCTCGGCGGGCAGCTCAAGTCGGTGTTCCGCAAGGCAGAGGCTCAATGAGCGACCACCCAACCGGGTCGACCGACGGTGGTTGGGTGACGGAGCGCGTGCAGGTCGACGGGACGTCCGTCCACTGCCGGCGCAGCACGGGCGGGACCGGCGTCCCTGTCGTCCACGTCCACGGGTTCGCGATCTCGGGTGAGTACCTCATGCCTACGGCTCGAAGGCTCGCCGGTCGGTGGGTGAACGTGGTCCCCGACCTGCCCGGCTACGGGCGCAGCCAACGCCGCGGGCCCGTCCTGGACATCCCTGCTCTGGCCCGGGCGCTGCTCGCGGTGCTGGACGCTCTCGAGATCGACAAGGCCGTGCTGGTCGGGAACTCGATGGGCTGTGCCATCAGTCTCGAGGTGGCGCACGCGGCGCCCGAACGCGTGCACCGTCTCGTCCTGGTCTCGCCCGCCGGCGGCGTACAGAACCAGCCCCTGCTCCGTGCGCTCGGCCAGCTGGCGAGAGACGGAGCTCGGGAGAGCCCGAGGATGCTCCCCGTCGCGGTGCCGGACTACGTCAGGTTCGGGCCGCTGAACGGGCTGCGTCTGTTCCGCGCGATGACGCTCTACCCGTCGCTGGAGCGCCTGCTCCACACCCCCGTGCCGACCCTGGCCGTGCTGGGCGGCCGCGACCCGCTCATCGCGTCGCCGGCCCGCGTCCGTGAGGTGGCTCGACAGTCTCCCGAGCACCTGGCGGTCGCCGTGATCGCCAAGGCAGCGCACGCGCTGAACTTCAGCCACCCCGAGGAGCTGGCGGGCGCCATCGAGCTCTGGCTGGACGACGGGTTCGTCGAGGGCGCGCGTCTTCCCGATGGCGTGCGCCTGTTCATCCCGCGTGGCGGCGCCGACTAGATCTCCGCGGGCAGGACCTCATCGACGTGGAGCTCGTCGTGGGCCAGCTCGGCCCGGATCCGGGCGTCGAAGTAGAGGTATGCCACCGTGAGTGCCACGAACGGCATCAGCACGGCGTACGTCACTCCGGCGACGAGGTTGGCCAGCGGGAAGGGTGCGCCGGTGAGGAGGATGAGGATCGTGCCGAGGATCGGCCCGACGACACCCGCCAGCAGGATCGACGTCGCCAGGATGACGGCGGTCTTGAGGATCCGGTGCCGGACCAGCGAGGCACTGCGACGCAGTGATGCGACCGCCTCCGGTCCCTCGAACGCGATCACGGGCACGAAGAGGGCGAACAGCACGATCGCCGCAACGGCCAACGGTGAGAGCACGACCGTCACGGTGAGGAGAGCCAACCAGGACGGACGCGGTCAGGAAGGCACCCAGCAACGGCTTCCAGCGGGCCAGGGCGAGTCGGTAGGCGCGTCGTACGTCGACCTCGGCACCGCGTGTCGATCTCACCGAGGGCGTGGGTAGTGGCCGCCAGCACCAGCAGCATGCTCGTGCCGAGCACGAAGAAGCTCACCAACGCGGCCAGGACGACGCGCAAGCCGCCTCCCTCACCGCCCTCGGAGACGCCCGCGACCTCGGGGGTTCCCAGGATCAGGCTCTGCAGCACGGCCACGACGAGGGAGGCCGGGACGGTCAGGAACCCGATGCCGATGAACAGCCGCCACCGGGACCGGTACATCCGTGCGGCAGCGCGGATGATCTGTCCGCCGGCCCGTCGCCGGGCGATGCGCAGCGGCGTGACCGGCGTCCACGTGGTCCGGTGCAGGAGCCAGATCACGAGCATGGCGATCAGCGCGAGGACCAGGAGCAGCCGCCCGGGATGGTCGGCGAGCTTGCGGACGACCTCCGACCCGCTGGAGACGGTGTTGCAGAAGAAGTCGGTGGCGGAGGTGCCGAAGAGGCCGCCGACGGGAACCGCGTAGCTGACGTCGCGCCCCTTCTGCTCCTGATAGCTGATCGGGTGGGTCCAGCTCTCCTTGGTGTTGGGGCCCGTCGGTCCGTTGTAGAACGACTCCTCGCGTTGGCCCCAGCGTCCCTCGAAGGCGATCCAGGGAAAGTCAGCTTGAGCAGCCGTCGGGTCGGCGGGGATGACGGCGACGGTGAGACTCAAACCGTCGGCCGGATCGCGGGTGTCGTCGCAGCCGAACCCCTGCTCAGCGGACGTGCCGAGGAAGAGCGCGGACTCGAAGAAGTTGGCGTGCGAGCCGGCGGCAGGATGCACGACCGGATGAGTACCGTCGAGGATCTCGAGCTTCGGGTCGTCCCACGAGGCGACCTCGAGGCCCTCGTGCTGGCTGTAGCCGACCTCGAGCGGTGTCTGGTCGAGCGCCTGCGTCGCGTCGGCGGCGGCGAAGACGAGCTGGATCACCTCCCAGTCGCCCTCGTGCTTGTTGGTGTAGTCGTTGAACGGGTAGAAGAACCAGTACTGGAGGGCCAGCCGGTCGTCCCGACCGGCCTCGGTCGCGACATGGGCGTACGTCGTGGGCGAAAGGCCCGCGCCCGCGACCCGGGCCCACTCCTCGTAGTCGCACCCCGCCTCGAGAGGGTTCCCGGGATAGTCCAGGTGATAGCCGAAGAGGCCCTGGCTGAGGTCCTCGCCCGTCGGGCCGGCCCGGAGCAGGTCGTCCTCCGCCCAGGGCCCGCGCAGCGCCACACTTGGGTCACCCAGGACGATCTCGACGTCGCTGGGTTGGTAGGGCTCCCCCGGCCCGCACTCGACGTCTTGGTGCACCAGCCGGACCACCGGCGCGAAGCGCTCGGCGAGGGCCTGCTCAGCCTCCTCGGCCGCATTGCCAACCTGAGTGCCGACGTCAGCGCCGGCCGGGCTGGCGCCCATACCGACTGACAACACCCCCGAAGCGGCAACGAACCAGGCCGCCAGGAGGTGCCTCGAACTCATCGTCGCCTCCTTGAGGGGCGCTGCAGGTCAGGACACTCTAGGGACCAGAGGCGCCCGCTGTACGGTCCGAGCCATGAGAGCGATCGTCCAGGAGACGTATGGCGCCCTCGACGCGCTCAGCCTGGGTGAGATCCCGCGCCCCGACCCGGCCGAGGACGAGGTGCTGATCCGGGTGCGCGCGGCGTCGGTGCACCCCGACGTGTGGCACGTCGTTGCCGGCCGGCCCGCGGTGCTCCGGCTGATGGGGTCCGGTGTCCGGCGCCCCAAGGACAAGGTGCCGGGCACCGACGTGGCCGGAGTCATCGAGTCGGTCGGGGCCGCGGTGACCCGGTTCCGGCCGGGGGACGAGGTGTTCGCCGAGACCATCCGCGGCGTGCAGTGGCGCAACGGCGGCGCGTACGCGGAGTACGCCACCGCGCCCGAGGAAGGCGTCGCCCTCAAGCCACCCGACGTCAGCTTCGAGGAGGCCGCGGCGGTGCCGACCGCCGGGCTGATCGCCCTCAACAACCTGCCCCAGAGCCGGGTGCCGCCCGGCCATCGGGTCCTCGTCAACGGAGCTGCAGGTGGAGTGGGCGCCATCGCGGTCCAGCTCGCCAAGGCGTACGGCGCGCACGTCACCGGCGTCGACCACACCCGCAAGCTGGCGCTCGTGACCTCACTGGGCGCGGACCGCGTCATCGACTACACGAGCGAGGACTACACCCGCGGCGACGAGCGGTGGGACCTCATCTTCGACGTGCCCGGCAACCACGCCTTCAAGGAGACTCGGCGCGCCCTGAGGCCGGGCGGCTCCTACGTGCTGATCGCGCACGACGCGTTCGGGGCCGCCGGCCACCACTGGCTCGGCAGCATCCCGCGCCTGCTCGGCTTGGTCGCGCGCTCGGCCGTGGTCCCCGAGCTGCGGGGCGGCTCGTTCAAGTCACCGGACAAGCGCCAGCTGATGTCCACGCTGACCGGGTTCCTGGAGACCGGCCAGCTCCGCATTGTGGTCGACCGCACCTTCCCCCTGTCCGAGACCGCCGCGGCGCTGCGCTATCTCGTCTCCGGCCAGCCGGTTGGTCGGGTCGTGATCGTCGTCGACGACTGATCAGACGTCGGGCCGATGTCGATTGTTGGGTGCTCGTCCGTCATCTAGGTACGCGGTCACTGTCAGTGGCCCCTAGCACCGGAGGTCACCATGAACCACCCCATCGTGCACGCGGAGATCCGCTCGAACGACCCGGACGCGACCCGGGCGTTCTTCGGGGACCTGTTCGGCTGGACCTACCCCACGGAGGGCGCCTTCCCCGGCTACACCTTCGTCGAGACCGGAGTGCCCGGCGCGTTGTACACCGCGATCAGCCCGCTCCAGGGCGACAGAGACCTGGTCACTTTCTTCGTCGGCGTCGCGGACATGGCGACCACCATCGCGGACACGACCCGACTCGGCGGACTCGTCGTGCAGGAGCCGGTCACCGTCCCCGGAGTCTCCTTCGCGCTGATCTCCGACCCGCAGGGCCACATCGTGGGCCTGGCCCAACAGCTCTGATCAGTCGTCGGGCATGGAGCGGCGGTCACCGACCGGCCGATCGATGAGCGGGAAACCGAGCGAGCCGGCGCCCACCCACCACTCCATCACGTCGTAGGCGAGCCGCCCCGCCACGACGGACGGGTCGCCGTCCGACAGCCGGGCGGCCTCGGTCGGGTCGCAGGAGAAGATCGACATCCCGCGGTACGACGGGTCGCTCTGCTCGTCGAACGGCCCGTTCACCACCACCAGGCCCTCTCGCCGCAGCTTGGCGCGGTAGGCGAGGTGGCGGGCCTGGAGCGCGTCGAGCTCGTCGTCCGACATCTCCGGCGCATCGGCCGGTCGCCGCAGGACGACGAGCGTGTAGACGTCGAACGCGTCGGGAATGTTGAGGTCGGCTGGCATCGGTCCGATCCTAGGAGCCGATGACAACCACTTTCCCCAGGGCGCGGCCCTCGCCGACGTGGGCGAGTGCGGCGGGCACCTCGTCAAGGGTGAACGTGCGGTCGATGTGGATCTTCACGTCGCCGGCGACGCAGAGATCTGCAAGCGGCCCGAAGTGGGCGGGTCCCTCCTTGACGACGAGCACCCCGATCGAGCGACCGGTGAGCCGGCCGGCGAGCCAGCCGGCAGTCAGCACGCGCAGCAGGGAGCGGACCGACCCACCGACGCACCGATAGGTGCCCCCGCGTGCCAGGGCTCGGCGGTAGGCGAACACCGACCGGTGCGCGACCAGGTCGAGGATCAGGTCGTAGGGCTGGTTCGTCTTGGTGAAGTCGTCGCGGCGGTAGTCGATCACCTCGTCGGCGCCCACCGACCGCATGTGGTCGAGCTTGGTGGCGTTGTCGACGCCCGTGACGTGGGCGCCCAGCCGCTTGGCGAGCTGGATGGCGAAGGATCCCGACCCGCCGCCCGCGCCGTTGATCAGCACCCGGCGACCCGGTGCGGCCAGGGCCGTGCCCTGCATGGCGATCGCGCCGGCCTGCGGGATGGTCGACGCCTCGGCGAACGTCAGCTCCGACGGCTTGAGAACGAGTGCGGACTCCGGTGCGAGCGCGTACTCCGCGAACCCGCCCATCAGCGCGAGGTTGTCGCCGTACACCTCGTCGCCGGGTCGGAAACGGGTCACCCCTCCCCCGACCTCGTCGACCACTCCGGCGATGTCCGACCCGAGGATGTGGTGGCTCGGGGCACGCAGCCCGCCGATCCGCGCGTACGCCGGCGATCCGCGCAGGGTCTCCCAGTCGCTGAGGTTGACCGACGTCGCAGCGACCTGCACCCGCACCTGGTTGGCGGCGGGCGTTGGCAGTGGCGCGTCCTCGACACGCAGCACCTCGGGGGTGCCGTAGCGGTCGTAGACGACCGCCTTCACACCCGCTCCGCCGCCGAGGGCGTCGCCGGGCGCACGTCAGCGAGGCGGACCACCATCTCCGCGACGGCCTCGACGTCCCTCAGCGAGCGGGCCTGGTCGCGGTCGCCGAGGTACTGCATCGCAATGCCCAGTGTGCCGCCGACGATGGCGCGGGCGAGCACGTCGAAGGGCACCTCGCAGACCTCGCCGGCGTTGTTGGCGGCTTCTTGGCACCACTCGGCCACGATCCGGCTGTAACCCTCCATCTGCCATCGGGCCAGGCTCTCCAGTCCGGGAGTTCGCACCGCGTAGAGGAAGAGCTCGTGCCGCATCAGCGGCGCCTGGGGGTCGCCCACGATCTGCTGCTCCCAGAAAGCCCGTAGCCCGCCGCGGATTGCGAGCTCGAGGCCGACGCTCTTGTCCACCCGGCTGAGCAGGGCGGCGGTCTCGTCCCTGACGTCCTCGATGACCGCCCTGATCATCAGCTCCTTGGACGGGAAGACATAGTGCAGCGTCCCGAGCGGCACATCCGCCTCGGCCGCGACCGCGCGCAGGGTCGTGCGCGCAACCCCGTCGCGGGTCAGCACGGCGCGCGCTGCCGAGGCGAGCTGACGACGCCGCTCGGGCGCCCTGACGTAGACCATCTGCGCGCACCTCCGATTCGGCCGTCCGACCAAGTGTCGCACGTCACGGATTTGTCAGCAGCCGTGTGACGCTGGCTAACGTTCTGCTTCAGTCGGTCAACCGACCGACTTCTGGCTCGCAGGGCGACCCCCTGGCCCTGCGACCCCCGAGAGGAACCCCCGCATGCCCCTGTCCGCACCTCGAGCCGTGCGATCCACGGCGCTCCTGGCGGCCGCGGCCGCCTCGGCCGGCCTGGTGTTCGCGCCGATGTCCGCCTCGTCCGCCCAGCCCGCGGCCCAGCCTGCAGGCAAGGCGCCGCGCGTCGGCCCGCCGACCGTCAAGACGGTCACGCTCGTCACCGGCGACGTCGTCGCAGGTGTCGACGGCGTCCGACGGTCGAGCAGTCGGTGACCCTGCGGCCGCGGCCGGACGGCTCCATCCCGCAGGCGGCCATCCAGCAGGTCCACGGACCACGTCTACGTCGTGCCGACCGAGGCGTTGGGGCTCCTCGAGGCAAACCGGCTCGACCGACGACCTCTTCGACGTCACCGCCCTGCATCGAGGCGGAGTACGACGACGACGTCGCGCGAGACGCTGCCCGTCATGGTCGACTACGGCAAGGGCGACGCGGCCGCGGCGGAGTCACGAGCGCTTCGCGTGCACGGCGCCGAGCGCACGGTGACCGTGCCCCGCCTCGGCATCGCGGCGTTCCACGCCGAGAAGGAGGACGGCCGAGCGTTCTGGGCCGACCTCACCCAGGGTCAGGACGCCGCCGGCAACCCGACCGCCCTGGCCGACGGCGCCGCCCACGTCGACCTCGACGGTCGCGTCGAGGTGGCGCTGGAGGACTCGGTCCCCCAGATCCACGCGCCCGAGGCGTGGGCCGCCGGCTACGACGGCACTCGGCACCACCGTCGCCGTCCTCGACACCGGCTACGACCCGACGCACCCCGACCTCCAGGGCCGGGTCGTGGCGTCGGCAAACTTCACCACCGACGCCACCGTCACCGACGGCAACGGTCACGGCACGCACGTCGCCTCGACGGTCGGCGGGCACCGGTGCCGCGTCCGACGGGCTGCGCAAGGGCGTCGCCCCGAAGACCGGCCTGATGGTCGGCAAGGTGCTGAGCGACGGCGGATACGGCGAGGACTCCTGGGTCCTGGCCGGCATGGTCTGGGCCGTCGACGAAGGCGCAGACGTCGTCAGCATGAGCCTCGGTGGCGACACCGACGACGGCACCAGCCCGCTCTCGCATGGCGATCAACGAGCTGTCGGCGACCTCGGACAGCCTGTTCGTCGTCGCGGCCGGCAACAACGGCGGCAACGGGCCGTCCACCGTCACCTCCCCCGGCTCGGCCGACGCCGCCCTGACCGTCGGTGCCGTCGACGTCAACGACGTGATGGCCGGCTTCTCCAGCCGCGGTCCGCGCTTCCGCAACGGCGCGCTCAAGCCCGAGGTCGTCGCACCCGGCGTCGACGTGACCGCCGCCCGCGCCGCCGGCACCGAGCTCGGCCCGGTCGTCGACGACGCCTACACCACGATCAGCGGCACCTCGATGGCCACGCCGCACGTGGCCGGACTGGCCGCCATCCTCAAGCAGGAGCACCCGGGCTGGGACGGCGAGCATGCTGAAGTCGGTCGATCGCCAACAGCACCGTGCCCGTGGCCGACGCGACCGGCTTCGACGCCGGCACCGGACGCGTGGACGCCCTGGACGCGATCCACCAGGACGTGCTCGCCCCCGCATCGCTGTCGCTGGGCTCCTACGCGTGGCCCTACTCCGACCTCGAGCCGACCAGCACGGCGCTGACCTACACCAACACCGGCAACCGCTCCCGTCACGCTTGTCGCTGGCCCTCGACCGGCCAGGACGGGTCGGCGGAGCCGACCGGCTCGATGACGCTGGCCAGCGACACGGTCACGGTCCCGGCCGGCGGGACCTCCTCGGTCGAGGTGGTGCTCGACCCGACCATCGCCGACCCCGGCGCCTACTCCGCGGTCGTCACCGCGACGCCCGACGACGGCGGCGGCACGGTGCGGACCGGGCTCGCCTACCTGCTCGAGCCGGAGCGGTATGACGTCACCGTCACGGTCAAGCCGCGCGCCGGCACCCAGACCGCGTCTCCACCAGCTCGGTCTGTCGCGGCTTCGGCGAGCCGTGGATCTTCGAGCAGCGCTCGTTCGGCGCCGCCCCCGGCGCCCAGACCGCGACCTTCCGGCTGCCGCCCGGGCACCTACGCGCACCGGCGCCATCTCCTTCGGGCTGGCCGCGCGACGGCGCGCAAGGAAGGCGTCGTCAGCTACGAGCCGTCGTTCACCGTCTCCAAGAACACCGAGATCGTGCTCGACGAGAACCAGACCGGGCGCTTCGGCTACCAGGTCGACCGGCCGGTCGTCGACGACGGCGCGATCCTCGACGTCGCCTGGACCAGCGGCGACGGCTACGACGGGCTGCTGTTCTACGGCGCCGTCGACCGGCTCTACGCGCCGGCCCTCGGCCGGCCTGGGCGGCGCGGCGAACGTGTCCTCCAACTGGCTGCTCAGCCAGCCCGAAGGCCTCCTCACGCCCACGGGCCGCAAGCCGGTCGGCGTTGCGACCCGTGCCCGCGGCCGGCGCCATGCCCGCGGCGACTCCGGTCGAGCGGCATCGACGGCCGGTTCCGGATCGTCGACGCCGGCAGCTGCGGCCTCGCCACGCCTGTCGTCGCTCAAGGGTGCGGTGGCCGTGGTCTCCGGGACCTGCACCGACCTGACCGCGACCGCCAACGCGCTCGCGAAGGCGGGCGCAGCAGCGATGGTGGCCTATCCCGCCCCGGGTGCCGAGTGCGCCGGGACGATCGACGGACCCACCGGCCTGCCGACCCTGCAGGCCAAGCCGTAGGACGCCAAGGCGCTGCCTCGTCGGGCCACGGCGCCGTGCCGAGCTGGTCACCCACAAGTCACCGGCCTACATGTACGACCTGGTGAGGTACTGGGGTGACGGCGTACCCGAACGGCGGCACCGTGCGCGGCACCGGCAGGTCCGTCGCGGCCCTGGTCGAGCACTACCGCGGAATGGGCAGCACCAGCGCCGACGGCCTGCAGGCCGTCGAGGAGCTCGTCGGCTGGGTGCCCGAGCGGGGCGGGGTGGCCAACATCGGGCTGAACCGTGCGGTGCCCTTCCCGACGACCGTGACCCACTACGTGTCCACGGGCGCGGTGTGGGAGCGCACCGTGGCCATCCAGGACGCCGCAGTACGGCGGCGAGTACGGACGGCTGTACGCGCCGCGCCGCACCTATCGCGGTGGCACCACCACGCACGACACGTGGTTCGGCGGCCCGATCGGCTCGCGCGTCTCGCCGCTGACCTCGGTCACCAACGGGTCCCCGCCCCCGACGCGGGAGAACAACGAGCTCTTCCTGTCGATGGGCGCGTTCACCGACGCGGCCGGCCACCTGGCGAACTCCGACATCTTCAGCGCGGAGTACAACGGCAAGATCTACGTCGACGACGTGCTCGAGCACGACATCTTCGCCTCGGTCTTCATGAACGCCGACGATCCCGGCCGGCGACCACCGCATCCGGGTCGTCACCGACGTCCAGCGGGAGAACCTGTTCTGGCAGCTGTCGACCGGGGATCAAGACCGAGTGGACGTTCGAGTCGAAACAGCCGACGAGTGCCTTCCGAGGTGCTGCCGATGCTCGGCATCGACTACGTGATGCCGCTGTCCTCGACCAACAGTGCCCCGGCCGGCCGGTATGACTTCACGGTCGCGTTCTCGATGCCGGACACGGTGAAGGCACCAAGGATCGTCAAGCGCAGCGTCGACATCTCGTGGGACGGCGGCCAGACCTGGCGGCCGGCGAAGCTGACCAAGTGCGGCGACACCTCCTGCAAGGTCGAGGTGCGCAACGAGGCGGGCCGCCAGGCCAGTCTGCGCGTCGCTGCCACCGATGCCCTCGGTCGCACGGTGAGCCAGCAGGTCATCGACGCGTACGCGGTGAAGAGGTAGCAAGCACGCCAACAACGTGGCGGCCCGCCGCAGGTCTGGAGACCCCCGGCGGGCCGCTGCGTCCCCGCACACGGCGTACGCCGTGGTCCGAACGGCGAGCCCCTGAGGTTGTGTGGGTGCGGCCAGGGAGAATGCCCGCATGGCACGGCGTAGCACCAAGCAAGAGCTTCCCGACGACTTCGAGGAGCACATCCTCGACATCGACGTCGGCGACGAGATGCGTTCCTCGTTCCTCGAGTACGCCTACTCCGTCATCTACTCCCGGGCGCTGCCCGACGCGCGCGACGGGCTCAAGCCGGTGCAGCGCCGGATCCTCTACACGATGAACGACATGGGCCTGCGGCCCGACCGTGGGCACGTCAAGAGCGCCCGAGTGGTCGGCGAGGTGATGGGCCGCCTGCACCCCCACGGCGACGGCGCCATCTACGACGCCCTGGTGCGTCTGGCGCAGCCCTGGTCCATGCGGCTGCCCACCATCGACGGGCACGGCAACTTCGGCTCACCCGACGACTCCCCCGCCGCCATGCGCTACACCGAGTGCCGGATGGCGCCGCCGGCGGTGGCGATGACCGACGGCATCCTCGAGGACACCGTCGACTTCCGGCCCAACTACGACTCCCGGGAGACCGAGCCCAGCGTCCTGCCGGCGGCCATCCCCCACCTCCTCGTCAACGGCAGCACCGGCATCGCGGTCGGGATGGCCACCAACATCGCGCCGCACAACCTGGTCGAGGTGGTCCAGGCGCTGCGCCACGTCATCAAACATCCCGACGCCACGGTCGACGACCTGATGCGCTTCATCCCTGGCCCGGACCTGCCGACCGGCGGCAAGATCGTCGGCCTCGAGGGGGTGCGCGACGCCTACGAGACCGGGCGCGGCAGCTTCCGGATGCGCGCCACGGCCCGCATCGAGACGATCGGCCGCCGCAAGGGAATCGTGGTCACCGAGCTCCCCTACGGCGTCGGCACCGAGAGGGTCGTCGAGCGGATCAAGACGCTCGTGCTGGGCAAGAAGCTGCAGGGCATCGCCGACATCAAGGACCTCACCGACCGCGCCAACGGGCTGCGGCTGGTCATCGAGATCAAGAACGGCTTCGTCCCCGAGGCGCTGCTCGAGCAGCTCTACCGGCAGACGCCGATGGAGGACTCCTTCGGCATCAACACGGTCGCCCTGGTCGACGGGCAGCCGCGCACCCTGGGCCTGCGCGAGGTGCTGCGTGTCTTCCTCGACCACCGGTTCGAGGTCGTCCGCCGCCGGTCGGTGTTCCGCCGGGGCAAGGCAGCCGACCGGCTGCACCTCGTCAAGGGCCTGCTCGTGGCCATCCTCGACATCGACGAGGTCATCCAGCTGATCCGCACCAGCGACAACACCGCTGCGGCCAAGGAACGGCTGATCGCGGTCTTCGACCTGACCGAGGTCCAGGCCGACTACATCCTCGAGATGCCGCTGCGCCGGCTCACCAGGTTCTCCCGCATCGAGCTGGAGAAGGAGCAGGGCGAGCTCGACCGGACCATCGAGGAGCTCGACGCGATCATCGGCGACCAGCAGCTGCGCTGGAAGGTCGTCTCCGACGAGCTGGCCGAGGTCGCCAAGACCTACGGCACGCCGCGGCGTACGGTCCTGCTCGAGTCCTCCGGCACGGCCGTCGCCGCCACTGCCACTCCGCTCGAGGTCGCCGACGACCCGTGCTTCGCCTACCTCTCCTCGACTGGCCTGCTGGCCCGGTCGTCGTCCGACGAGCTGCCAGGCGTTGGTGGCGGTCGCGCCAACCACGACGTCATCGTGTCGGTGGTGCGCAGCACCGTGCGTGGCGACGTTGGCGTGCTCACGTCCCACGGCCGCGTCGTGCGCGTCGGCGTGCTCGACCTGCCCGCCCTGCCACCGTCGGCCAACGACCCCCATCTCCAGGGCGGACTGCCGGTCAGCGAGGCGCTGTCGCTGGCCTCTGGCGAGCGCGCGCTGGCGCTGACCGCGCTGCGCACCGACGGGCCCGGGCCTGGCCCTCGGCACCCGCCAGGGCGTGGTCAAGCGGGTCAACCCCGAGGTGCTGACCAACCGCGACGAGTGGGAGGTGATCGGCCTCAGGGACGACGACGAGGTCGTCGGTGCCCTCGACCTGCAGACCGGCTCCGAGACGTTGTGCTTCATCACCTCCGACGCCCAGCTGCTGCACTTCGGCGCCGACGGCGTACGCCCGCAGGGTCGGGCGGGCGGCGGGATGGCCGGCGTCCGGCTGGCCACCGGCGAACGGGCCGCGTGGTTCGGCGCACTCGACCCACAGGCGTCGGTCGTGGTGACGGCGGCCGGCTCCTCGACGGCGCTGCCCGGCACCGAGCCCGGCAGCCTCAAGGTCACCCCCTTCACGGAGTACCCCGCCAAGGGGCGGGCGACGGGCGGCGTGCGCTGCCACCGGTTCCTCAAGGGCGAGGACACCTTGGTGCTGGCCTGGGCGGGCGCGGCTCCGGCCCGCGCGGCGGGAGCCAGCGGGACCCCCATCGACCTGCCCGAGGCCACGGGCCGCCGCGACGGATCCGGTCAACCTGGATCGCAGCCCATCGCCGCCTGCGCCGGACCGGTCGCGACCGCCGCGTCGGCGCTCACCGGTGTGCGAGGCTGACGCGGTGCCGACCTCATCGATGACCCGCCTTCGGCGGATGGCCGCCCTGGCACTGGCCCCGCTCCTCGTGTTGGCCCTGGCCGCCTGCAGCGACGACGACGAGCCGTCGGCCGACGCCAAGACGCCCGAAGAGGTCATCGCCGCGGCTCAGCAACACCTGACTGAGACGTCGGGGGTGCAGCTGTCACTTGCCACCGACGACCTGCCCGAGGGCATCAACGGCGTCCAGGCGGCCACCGGGGTCGCCACCGATGCCCCCGCGTTCGATGGGGTCCTGACGGTCACCCTGAGCGGGCAGCCATTCGATGTGCCGGTGATCGCCGTCGACGACAAGGTCTGGGCCGAGATCCCGCTGACGCCCGGCTGGCAGGACGTGGACCCCGAGGACTACGGCGCTCCCGACCCGGCGGGCTTCCTGTCGGCGGACGACGGGTTCGCCGCGATCCTGGGCGCGACCACCGACCTCGAGAAGGGTGAGACCGTCCGCGGCGGGGTCGACAACGACGAAATCCTCACGACCTACACCGGCACCGTCCCGGGCGAGGTCGTCGACCGGGTGATCCCCGGCGCCTCCGGAGACTTCGAGGTGTCAGCCCAGATCACCGACGACGACGAGCTGCGCCAGCTGTCCCTCACAGGCGTGTTCTACGAAGGCTCCGACGCCAACACCTACACCGTCGACTTCGAGGACTACGGCACGACCAAGGACATCACCGCTCCGTGACGGGACCGACCGGGCGGCCCCGGCTGCTCCTAGGTCTCGCGGCGGTCGCCGTCGCCTTCGCCGCGGCCGACACCTATGTCGTGGTGCTGGCCCTCCCGGAGATGATGGGCGCGGTCGGCGTCCCCATCGACCAGCTCCAGAAGGCCGCCCCGATCGTGTCGGGCTTCCTGCTCGGCTATGTCGCGATGCTGCCGCTCATCGGCCGGATCGCCGACCTGCGCGGCCGGGTGCCCGTGCTGGTCGCGGCCCTCGTGGTCTTCGCGGCCGGGTCGCTGGTGACCGCGCTCGCCTACGACATGCCGACCATGGTGGCCGGCCGGTTCCTCCAGGGGGTCGGCGGCGGCGGCCTGGTGCCCGCGACGCTGGCGTTGGTCGCCGACCTCTACCCCGTCGAGCGCCGCGGGGTCCCGCTCGGCGTGGTCTCGGCCGTCCAGGAGATCGGCAGCGTGCTCGGACCGCTGTTCGGGGCCGTGGTGCTCTCGGTGGCCGACTGGCGGTTCATCTTCGTCATCAACCTGCTCGTCGGCCTGGTCCTGGCCATCGCCATCCGACGTCTCGCGGGGGTGACCCCCGAGCCCGGGACCGGGGGCCGGTTCGACTACCTGGGGGCGGCCCTCCTCCTGGTCGCTCTCGTCGCGGGCTCTCTGGTGTTCCTCCAACCACCCGCCCTGCTGCGCGACCTGACCTGGGGCGCGGTCTTCGTCCCCTTCTCGGGCGACGGGCGATGGCTGACACCGCTGGGTGTGGTGGCGATGGCCGCCTTCGCGCTGTTCCTGGTTCGCTGCCTGACGGCGCGACGCCCCCTGGTCGACCTGCGTGGCTGGTTCGGCATCGCCCGCGAGGCCGACCTCGTGGGCGCCCTGCTGCTGGCGGCCGCGCTGTCCGGCGTGATCCTCGCCTTCGCCACCGCGGACCCGAAGATCCAGGTCTTCTCCGACCAGGGCCTGTGGTACCTGCTCGGCGGGGCCATCGCGGCCGTCGCCTTCGGCTGGCACCTGCGCCGCGCCGAGTCGCCGCTGATCCCCACCGGCGCGCTGCGGCGTACCCCCGCGTGGGGCTCCCTGCTCGTCAGCTTCTTCGTCGGCGCCGCGCTCATCGCCGCCCTGATCGACATCCCGATCTTCGCGCGCACCACCATCTACGCGCACTCCCAGCTGATGGCGGCGCTCGTCCTGGTGCGGTTCCTGGTGGCGCTGCCGGTGGGCGCCGTCGTCGGCGGCTACCTGACCCGGACCCTGCCAGCCGGGGTCGTGACGGCTGCCGGGATGGCGATGGCGGCGGTCGGGTTCGTGTGGATGAGCTCGTGGCACCTCGAGACTCTCGAGCACGCCACGGCCACCCTGCCGCTGGTCATCTGCGGCTTCGGCTTCGGCCTCGCCCTGGCTCCCGTCAACGCGGCGGTGCTCGCCTCGACCGACGACGACGTCCACGGCCTGGCGACCGCCTCGGTCGTGGTCGCCCGGATGGTCGGCATGCTCGTCGGGATCTCGGCGCTCACCACGATCGGGCTGCGCCGCTACTACGCCGAGCAGGCCGACATGCCGTCGGTGCGCGAGGTGTGCGACGGCAAGAGCAGGTGCGACGCCTTCACACTGCTGCTCAAGGAGGCGGGCATCGCCCAGGAGCACACGGTGTTCCTCGGAGCAGCCGTGTGTGCCGCGGTGGCCGGCGTGCTGGCACTGCTGCTCTTCCGCAACGCCGAGACCCGCGCTCTCGACGCTCGGACCCTGCTCCACTCCGGAGGATGAGGACCACTAACCTCGCCCCGTGGGCGACTTCGATGACCTGCTCGCTGCCAACGCGGAGTACGCCGCGAACTTCACGGGCGGCGACTTCGACGGCGTGGCGCATGCCGGCGTCGCGATCGTCACCTGCATGGACTCTCGCATCACGCCACTGGCGATGGTCGGCCTCCACCACGGCGACGCCAAGATCCTCCGCAACCCCGGTGGCCGAGTCACCGATGCCTCCCTCGAGGCACTGGTGCTCGGCGTGCACCTGCTGGGGGTCAAGCGCATCCTCGTGATCCCGCACACCAAGTGCGCGATGACCCAGAGCACCGAGCAGGAGATCCAGGACCAGGTCGGCGAGTCCGCCGGCGTGGATGCGTCGTGGCAGCACTTCTCCGTTGTCGACGACCAGCTCGCCAGCCTCGAGGAGGACGTGGCTCGGGTGCGCAGCCACCCGCTGATCCCCGAGACCGTGGTGGTCGGTGGCTTCCTCTACGACGTCGAGACGGGGCTGCTGGACCAGAGGTGCTGAAGCGCGGACACTGATCCCCATGCGCCTGCTGGAGCGGGAGTCGCAGCTCGGGGCTCTCGAGGAGTACACCGCCGACGCCCGCCGCGGCGACGGCCGGTTGGTGCTGGTCTCGGGCGAGGCCGGCATCGGCAAGTCGAGCCTGGTCGAGGCGTTCCTCGACGGGCTCGGGGACTCGCGGGTCGCCTGGAGCGCATGCGACGGCGCCTTCACACCGTCGGCGCTCGGGCCTCTGCAGGACGTGGCCGACCAGTGGGGCGGCGCCGTGCGCGTCGCGTGCGCCGACGGCGTACCACGCGACACGCGCTTCGCGGCGTTGCTGTCGATGCTGCGCGAACACGCCGGCCTGTCGGTCCTGGTCGTGGAGGATCTCCATTTCGCCGACGAGGCGACCCTGGACCTGGTCCGCCACGTCGCCCGCCGGCTGCGAGCAGTCCGGGCCATGGTGGTGGCCACCTACCGAGACGACGGTCTCGCCGAGAACCGAGCCCTCCGCGAGACCCTGGGCGACGTGTCGACGTTGCGCTCCACGCGCCGCATCGACCTGCCGCCCTTGTCCCCGTCTGCGGTCACCGCGCTGAGCGCGGCGTCCGGCCACGAGGCGGCTGCCGTGCATGCTCTCACCGGCGGCAACCCGTTCTTCGTGAGCGAGGTGCTGCGCGGCGAGCGCGACGAGCTGCCGGCCTCGGCCCGGGACGCCGTGCTGGCACGGGCTGCCCGGTTGTCGGTGCCCGGCCGCGACGTGCTCGATGCCGCTGCCCTCGTCGGCGAGCGCGTCGAGCCCGATCTGCTGGCTGCGGTCACCGGCGCCGACACCTGCACCCTCGACGAACCGGTGGCCGCGGGACTGCTGGTCTCCGACGACACGGGCCTGCGCTTTCGCCACGAGATCGCTCGTCGTGCTGTCGAGCAGGAGGTCGGGCCGCACGCCGCCGCCGACGTGCACCGCCGCATCCTCGCCGAGCTCGAGAGGTCCGGGGCCGACGACGCCCGTCTGGCCCACCATGCCGAGGGAGCACTCGACGCCGACGCCGTGGTCCGCTACGCCCGGCACGCCGGGGATCGGTCCGCCGAGCTCGCGTCGCGGCGCGAGGCCGCGACCCAATATCGCCGGGCGCTGCGCTTCGTCGCGGCCGATCAGCCGCTGGTGCGGGCGGACCTGCTCGATGCGCTCGGCCGCGAGCTGGCCACCCTCGACCAGTGGGAGCCGGCCACCGCGGCGTTGGAGGAGTCGGTTGCGCTCTGGGGCGCCCACGGCGTGCCGCTGCGGGAGGGCGATGCGCTGCGCCGTCTCAGCCAGGGGTACTGGCGCACCTGCCGCGGACCCGAGTGCGTCGCGGCGGTGGAACGTGCCCTCGAGGTGCTCGAGCCGCTCGGCCCGTCGCCCGAGCTGGCGTGGGCCCTGTCGGCGAGGGCCGGCCAGTACCTGGGTGGCGAGTCGCCCGTCGAGGCGATGGACTTCTGCTCGCGTGCCGGCGAGATGGGCGCCGCCTTCGGCCTCGAGGAGGTGGTGAGCGATGCCCTCAACACGCAGGCCTGCGTGCGCGCCGACCAGGGCGAAGACTGGATGGGAATGATGCGCGAGTCGCTCGACATCGCCGTGCGCAACGGTCAGCACGACCAGGCTGGGCGGGCGTACGCCAACCTGCAGGAGCTGCTGCTGGACGAGCTGAGCTACGCGGAGTGCGAACGGTTCTACCGCGAGGGGGCGGCGTACTGCGAGGAGCACGATCTCGGCACCTATGGGCTGTGTCTCGACGGCGGCCAGGCCGGGCTGCTCGCCCTGACGGGTCGATGGGACGAGGTCGAGGAGATCGCCGCCGAGCCGCTGAGTGGCGACCGTTCCTCTGCGCATCAACCGGGTCACGTTCGTGATCCCTCTCGGCCTGGTCCGGGCGCGCCGGGGCACCGACGGCGTGTGGGAGTGCCTCGACGAGGCAGCCGCCTCGACGGACGCCCTGGACGAGCCGGGCTACGCCACCGTCGCCCGGGCCGCCAGGGCCGAGGCGCGCTGGCTGGCCGGAGACGACGACAAGGCCCGCGCCGAGCTGGCGCTGGCCGCTGCTTGGGCGGCTCTGTGCCCCGCTGAACGAAAGGACGTTGCCCTTCAACGGTGGCGGATCACCGGCGAGGTGGGCCCCGAGGCGCCCGACCTTCCGGCGCCGTTCTCGGCCGAGCTTGCCGGGGACGCCCGGGAGGCTGCCCGGCTCTGGGACGACCTGGGCCGCGACTACGACGCCGCCATGGCGCTGCTCGGCTCCGACGACGAGCACGACGTGCGTGCCGCCCTCGAGCGTCTCGACGTCCTCGGCGCCGAACCCGCGGCGGCGATGGCGCGGCGCAAGCTGCGCTCGGCGGGTGCCCGGTCCGTCCCGACGGGAGCCCGCCAGGCCCGGCGGACGCACCCCTGTGGCCTGACGGCGCGCGAGCAGGAGGTCCTCGACCTCGTGTGCGCCGGCCTCAGCGACCAGGACATCGCCGGGCGGCTGGTGATCTCGCCGCGCACGGTGCACCACCATGTCGGTGCGGTGCTGGCCAAGCTGGGCGTGGCCAACCGGCAGCTCGCGGCGGCTGAGGCCGAGCGCCGCGGCCTGCGGGAGTGGGCCAACGCCTGAGCAAATCTGGGTAGTCGTCGCAGCAACCTAGGCAACGACTACGGATCTGTGCGGCGAGCGGAATTCCTAGCGTCGGTTGAGTCCGATCACTCAGCACCACCAAAGGAGTACCGCCATGCCGCTCTACATGGACGTCCACCGACTCGGCGACAGGGTCGCTTTCGGCGACGTCACCAAGGCCCACCTTGCCGACCTCGAGACCCAGGACAAGTACGACGTGAAGTACCTGCGCTACTGGGTCGACGAGGACAACGGCCAGATCTTCTGCCTCGTCGAGGCACCGTCCTCCGACGCCGCCGCGACCGTGCACCGCGAGGCGCACGGCCTGGTCGCCACCGAGATCTTCCAGGTCCAGGAGGGCTCATGACGCGCATCCGTTCGCTGGTGGCCGCCGTCGCGGCCGCGAGCGTGTTCGGCGCCGTGTTGACCGCGCCCGCAGCCGATGGCGCACCTGCGTGGCTCGACCACCTCCGCGACGCGACCCGTCCCTACCAGGATCTGTCGGTCGCAAAGGCCGATGGCTACGGCAAGTTCAAGGACGCCGACGGCATCGCCTGCATCGACATGGCCGGCGAGGGCGGGATGGGTGTGCACTTCGTCAACGGTGACCTGGTCGGCGACGGCGAGGTGCTCAAGGACCACCCGGAGGCGCTCGTCTACGACCCGACGCCCGACGGCATGAAGCTGGTCGCGCTGGAGTACATCGTGTTCCGCAAGGCCTGGCGCGCCGGGCACCCGACAGGTCGACCGGAGCTCTACGGCCAGAAGTTCGAGCCCATCGGCAAGGACAACCGCTACGGGATCCCGCCATTCTTCGAGCTGCACGTGTGGGCCTGGAAGGCCAACCCGTCCGGTCTGTTCAACGACTGGAACCCCAAGGTCACGTGTCCGTGATGGGTTGTCTGGGCCGGCCGTAGATGTCGGCCCAGACGACCCCCAGCAGCGCCCCGACCACCACTCCGGCGACGTTGCGCACGACGTCGTCGCCCTGGCAGCTGCCGTTGCCCAGCAGTCCCTGCGTGGCCTCGACGAGCAGGCTTGCCGCCAACCCCGCGAGGGCCACCGGCCAGAACCGGCGCAGCGCATAGCCGGCCGCGATCCCGAAGGGCACCAGCATCAGCACGTTGAGCAGTCCTTCCGCCGAGTCGATCGGCAGCCCCCAACCGGCGGTGCAACCGCGCCAGCGCACGGACAGCCCCGGAGTGACCCGGGCCAGCGTCACAGCCAGCGCCAGGCTCAGCGAGGCGGCGGCCAGCCGGCCGGCGTACAGACGGTCGCGCGGCCAGCCCGCGCGCTTGGCGAACCGGGAGACCGAGGTCATAGACCCGACGCAGAACAGCGCGCAGGCCACCCACACGTTGGGCTGGCGCAGGATGCTGCCCGCTACGTCGAGCAGCTCGCCCACGTCAGGCGTCCAGTGCCTCGACGTCCACGTCGTAGGCCCCTTGGACGAGGAACTCCTTGCGCGGCGCCACGTCGGAGCCCATCAGCAGCTCGAACACCTCGGCGGCGACCTCTGCGTCGTCGACGGTGATCCGGCGCAAAGTGCGGTGTCGCGGGTCCATCGTGGTCTCGGCCAGCTGGTTGGCGTCCATCTCACCGAGCCCCTTGTAGCGCTGGATCGGGTCCTTCCAGCGCACGCCCTTCTTGGTCAGCTCGGCGAGCCGACGCTGGAGCTCCGCGTCGGAGTAGGTGTAGACGTACTTCTCCATTCCCTTCTTGGGGTTGGAGAGCTCGATCCGGTGCAGCGGGGGTACGGCGCTGTAGACCATGCCCCGGGTGATCAGGTCGGGCATGTACTTGAAGAACAGCGTCGCGAGCAGGCAGCGGATGTGGGCGCCGTCGGAGTCGGCGTCGGCCATGAAGATGATCCGGCCGTAGCGACGGGACTCGAGGTCGAAGGTGCGGCCGGACCCGGCGCCGACCACCTGGATGATCGAGGCGCACTCGGCGTTCTTGAGCATGTCGCCGATCGAGGCCTTCTGGACGTTGAGGATCTTGCCGCGGATGGGCAGCAGCGCCTGGAACTCCGAGTCGCGCGCCAGCTTGGCCGTGCCGAGCGCCGAGTCGCCCTCGACGATGAACAGCTCGGTGCGGTCGTTGTCGGTGGCCCGGCAGTCGGCCAGCTTGGAGGGCAGCGCCGACGACTCGAGGGCGTTCTTGCGGCGCTGGGTCTCCTTGTGCTGACGCGCGGCGATGCGGGTCTTGGACGCCGCGACGACCTTCTCCATGACGAGCTTGGCCTGGGCCTTGTCTGCCCGCTTGGTCGACGTCAGGAACCTGCGGAGCTCGGCAGAGACCACCTTGCGCACCGAGGTGCGCACCGCGGGCGTGCCGAGGATCTCCTTGGTCTGCCCCTCGAACTGCGGCTCGGCCAGCCGGACGGTGACCACCGCCGTCAGCCCCTCGAGGACGTCGTCCTTGATGACGTCGGTGTCGCCGACCTTGAGGGCCTTGGTGCCGCGCATCACGTCGTTGAAGGTCTTGGTGACGGCCTGCTCGAAGCCGCTCACGTGGGTGCCGCCCTTGGGGGTGGCGATCACGTTGACGAACGACCTGAGCTCGGTGTCGTAGCCGGCGCCCCACCGGACCGCGATGTCGACGCCGAGCTCGCGCTCGACCTCCTGGGGTGTCATGTGGCCCTGGTCGTCGAGCATCGGCACCGTCTCGGTGAACGAATCGGTGCCCCGGAGGCGGATCACCTCGGTGACGGGCTCATCGTGGGCCAGGAACTCGGCGAACTCTCCGATGCCGCCGTCGTGACGGAACTTCTCCTCCACCGGGTGGTCGCCCCGCAGGTCGCGGATCACCAGCTCGAGGCCGGGGACGATGAACGACGTCTGACGGGCCCGGCCCAGCAGACCCTCGAACTCGAACTGGGCGTCCTTGGTGAAGGTCTGGCGGTCCGGCCAGAACCGGATGCGAGTGCCCGAGCGGCCCTTGGCCACCCGCTTCCCCTTGCGGGTCAGACCGGAGCCGGGCGTGAAGTCGGCGTCCGGGCCGTCGCCCTTGAACACGCCGGGAGCGCCGCGCCGGAAGCTGATGCCCTGCTCGGCAGGCGAGCGGTCGACGTCGATGTCCATCCGCGCTGACAGGGCGTTGACCACCGACAGGCCGACGCCGTGCAGGCCTCCGGTCGCGACGTAGGAGCCGCCCCCGAACTTGCCGCCGGCGTGCAGCTTGGTGGCCACCACCTCGACGCCCGGCAGCCCGGTCTTGGGCTCCTTGTCGGTGGGGATGCCGCGGCCGTCGTCGTGCACCTCGGCCGAGCCGTCGGGGTGCAGCGTGACCTGGACCGTGTGGGCCGCACCGGCAAGCGCCTCGTCGACGCCGTTGTCGATGATCTCCCACAAGCAGTGCATCAGGCCGCGGGTGTCGGTGGACCCGATGTACATGCCCGGCCGCTTGCGCACCGCCTCGAGTCCCTCGAGGACGAGGAGGTGGGCCGCGTTGTAGGTGTTGTCGGCGATCGTCGGGCTCCTGCTGGCCGTCGAGGGCTGGTCGTACTGAGGCATCCAACCTACCTGCGGCCGCCGACGCCGCCGCGCTGCCACGCCATACCCGGGCAGGGCCGCGACACGCCGAGCGCGTACGCCGCCGGGAAACGCCATGGAGAGGTTCGACCGGGGCTACCGTGCTGTCCAGACACATCGCGCGATTCGGTTCGACAAGCACCGCACCACAGGTCCAGCGAGTATCAACCGTCACAATGTGGGAACGATCGGGACGGGATCGACCAATCCCCTCCGGAACGGCGCACGGCGAGGCAGACTCGTAGCAGGTGAACACCCAGCAACTAGGGGCAACCGCGGGAATCTTTGTCCCAGCGGCTACGTTGAGCCAGATACCAAATGAGTAGAAATGAGGCTGATGTGACTACTGCCGTAGCCCTAAGCGCTGCCGCGCTGACCGCGGCCGACCGCTGCGACCGCTGCGGTGCGCAGGCCTACCTCAAGGTCGAGCTCCACAGTGGTGGCGAGCTGCACTTCTGCGCACACCACGCCCGCGAGCACGGCGACGCACTCAAGGCCGTTGCCGCGAGCTTCGTCGACGAGACGCACCGTCTCGGTGACAACCCCGCCGTCGCCAACGATGGCGACCGCTGACCGACACCCCCGACTTCTCCACGGCCCCGGACCTCAGGTCCGGGGCCGTGGTGTTTGATGGCCGAGGTGAGCGTCACCGAGGTCCTCGTCGCGGCGGCCATCCTGGTCGGCCTGATCGGCATCCTGCTGCCTCTGCTGCCCGGCACCGTGCTCGTGGGGGGCGCGATCTTCGTGTGGGCGCTCGAGGTCGGCACCGGGACAGCCTGGGGATACTTCGCCGTGGCCGCGGTCGTGCTGATCATGGGCTCCGTCGCCAAGTACGCCGTCCCCGGGCGCCGGCTCACCGCGACCGGCATCCCCCGGTCGACTCTCTTCACCGGCATCGCCTTTGGCGTGGTGGGCTTCTTCGTGGTGCCGGTGGTGGGCCTGTTCCTCGGCTTCATCCTCGGGGTCTACCTCGCTGAGCGGCGTCGCGTCGGCGCCGCAGGCGCCTGGCCCTCTACCGTCGAGGCGTTGCGGGCGATCGGCGTGAGCATCCTCATCGAGCTGGCTGCGGGCGTGCTGGCCGCGGGCGTCTGGCTCGCCGGCGTCGGCCAGACGTGACTCGGCAGCACCCGTGTCCGTCATTCTGAGCCTGCTCGCCGCGCTCTCCTACGGGCTCGCCGACTTCGCAGGGGGCCTCTCCTCCAAGCGGGCCAGCGCGTGGAGCGTCGCCCTCGTGGCCCAAGCAGCGGGCACGGTGGTCCTCCTGGCCGTGGGCCTCGTCGTCGGGGGCTCGCCGGATCGGACCGACCTGGCCTGGGGTGTCGTGGCGGGCGTCGGCAACGGCTTCGGCACCGCGTTCCTCTACCGCGGCCTGGCCTCGGGACGGATGGGCGTGGTGGCCCCGGTGTCGGGCGTCTGCGCCGCCGTGTTGCCCGTCGTGGTCGGCGTCGCCCTCGGTGAGCGACCGACTGTGCTTGTCTGGATCGGGATCGTCCTCGCGTTGCCGGCGATCTGGCTGGTGGCCCGCGAGCCGGGGACGCCGGTCGCGGACGAGCAGGGCGCCGCGGCGGCGTCCGGTGCGCTCGACGGGATCCTGGCCGGTGTCGGTTTCGGCGCCTTCTTCGTCGCCCTCGCTCAGGTCGACTCAGACGCGGGCCTGTTGCCGCTCACGGTCAACCAGGTCACGGCCATGGTGGTCATCGTCGCCGTCGCGGTGTCTCTTCGGCAGCCCTGGGTGCCGCGCGAGCGCGCGTCGCTCGGCGGCCTAGTGGCCGGCGTCCTGGGGGCATCCGCCACGCTGTGCTTCCTGCTCGCCAGCCGCGAGGGCTACCTCAGCGTCACCGCCGTGCTCGCCTCGCTCTACCCGGCGTTCACGGTGCTGCTGGCGGCTATCGTCCTGCGCGAACACGTCCACCGCGCACAGGCTGCCGGATTGGCGCTGTGCGCGGTGGCCGTGGTGCTCGTTGTGGCTGGCTGAACCGCGGCTCAGTGGAGCCGCGCCACCGCCCTGCCCACGGCGACGTCGGCCGCCCGCACGTACGCGATGCGGTGCCCGAACCAGATCTGGTAGTAGCGATCCGCTCCTACGACCTCAGAGCAGTCGAGCGGCAACGAGGCGCAGCGGTAGGTCTTCGCGTAGTAGTAGTCGGTCTCGATGTCCTGGTCGGCCAGCACGTAGGACTGACCGGGCTTGATCGTGTACTGCAGCGGCGTCACGGTCTGGTACGGGATCTCCGGGACGTAGGCCGCCTCCTCCGGGTAGGCACGGCCGTAGACCGGCACCTCAGCCGCACCGGCCGTGGTGACGACCTTGCCTTTGGACTTCGCGAGTACCGGGTCCGACTTCGGGTTGTAGACCCAGGCGATGTCACCGAGGTACCACACGGCGGTCCAGTCCTTGCTTGTCGCGGCCACCGTGAGCTGGTGCCCGGCCGCGGCCCGTGCGCCGATATCCGAGACGTAGGTCGTCGACGGGCTCCCGTCGGTGTGCAGTCCGACGTCCTTGACGAGGGGCGCGGTGAGCGACGGCTGGCTGTAGAGGTAGACGAAGTTCGTGCCCTGCGCCGGGCACGGCGTCGTGCCAGGCTGGTCCGCGTCGCAGCCGGTCACGGGCTGCACGTTGTCGTCGAACCCGGGAAGCACCGTGACCACGCCCTTGGCCTTGCCGGTCAGCTTGCCCTCCAGCGGGGCGCCGAGCAGGTCGAAGTAGTGCTGCCAGTCCCAGTACGGCCCTGGGTCCCAGTGCATCCCTGCGACGTTGCCGGGCAGGATGCCGGGCACCTGGTCGTGGCCGATGATGTGACCACGATCCAGCGGAATGTCGTACTCCTGCGAGAGGTGACGGACCAGCATGGAGGAGTTCTGGTAGAGCGCCTCGGTGTACCAGGCAGCGCCGTCCGCGGCGAACCCCTCATGCTCGAGCCCGATCGAGTGCATGTTGACGTACCAGTTGCCGGCGTGCCAGGCGACGTCCTGGGTGTCGACGTGCTGGGCAATGTGGCCATCCAGCGAGCGCAGCGTGTAGTGCCACGAGACGTACGTCGGGTCGTTGACCAGCTGGAGCGTGGTGTCGTAGGTCGCCTCGGTGTCGTGGATGACGATGTAGTCGATGTCGAGGTCACTGGGCCGGTTCGCCAGGTCGTGATTGCCATAGGCGCCCGGGGTCTCGCCGTACTGCTCGTACGGCGCCGGCAAGGACTCGCACCCCAGGCCGGACGGACAGTCCACGTTGCCGGGCTCGACGATCGGTAGCCCGAGGCCCGCCACGGCAGCGCGGTCGACGTGTGCATCCGGGACCGGCCGCAGAACCACCCGCTGGTCGTCGTTGGTGGTGCGGGCCTTGCCGGTCCGCATCGTGGCGAAGACCTGGTCGGCGAACCGCAGCGCGCTGGCCTGGTCGTCGGCGCCGCTGTATCGCGCGACGGCAGCGGACCAGTCGCCGAGGTCCTTCGCGCCGCCCGCCTCTCGCTGGTACTGCGCGAGCACGGCCGCGCCGCCGCAGACGTTGGCGACCGCGTCGGACTTCAGTCGCTCCTTGCCGATGCGGGTGAGCGCCGAGGCCTTGGCCAGCGTGCTCAGCGCGTCCTTGCCGATCCGCTCGCGCTGCGCCTGCACGTGGACGGGACGCTGCTTCTCGCCGTCGCCCTTGCCCATCGCGTGCTCGGCGGGCGGCGCCTCGATGCCTTCGGGCGATGTCAGGTGCATCGGGCCGTAGCCGGCCGACGTACTGGGTGCGCCGCGGTGGTCGTCCCACCGCGACTCCATGAACGAGACGGCGAGCAGGACCTGCCGCGGCACACCACTGGTGGTCGCAGCACGGTCGAAGACCGCCTGGCGGTCGGCCGGGCCGCGGACGCACTGCCGCGACCAGTCGGTCGCCTGGGCCGGCGTACTGGCAATGCCGGACAGGGTGGCGGCCGCGAGGCCGATGGCGAGGGCCGGTCCGATTGACCGGCGCACGCGCTGAAGACGTGACACGTTTCCTCCCGAGATTCGTGGTCGGGCACCGGTCAGGGACCGATACCGCATTCGACCCTAGGGCACCCCTAGGCCAATGGTCTAGGGGAGCCCCAGGTGCCTCGCCGCGTTGTTCATAGCCTCGCGGCCGCTGCCGGCGACGCCGCGTCACCGGCGCCAGAGAGAGGCGCAAAACGCGGACCGGTTGACACCATCGCCCACTGGGGTTTTCATTTTCACCAGAGAACCAAATCCCCCCACGGCTCGAGGGGGTTTCCATGTTGTCTCACGCGATGGCGGCCGACACGGAAAAGCTGGTCCTACCCAAGACGGTGCTGCGTCGCGGCGAGGTGGTGAACCTCCCCACCGAACGCCGGCCCGGAGCGCTGGTGCATGCCCTCGACAGCTCGGGCACCGCGACACTGTGTGGCCTCGAGGCCACCTCACTGCACCGCTTCGGCCAGCTGACCTACGAGCAGACGAACCCGTTGCTGCGTTGCCCCGTCTGCGACACCTCCGCCGTCTAGCAGGGCTGGCCGCAGCTCCGGTCGAGTCTCAGTCCGGGTTCTCCTCGGACTCGACGCCTTCGGGTGCGGTGTCAGTCGTACCAGCTTCTGCACCTTCCGGTGGCCACTGGTCGTCCTCCGCGACGGGCTCCCTCTTTCCACCCTTGAGGATTCCCTCTGTCTCCTGTGGTTGCTCAGTCATCACTCGTTCTCCTGTCGATGTGACCCTCAGTCGTGGGGCCCCTTCAACTCTCCGTGCCCGCTAGGAGGGAAAGCTGCGTCGCTCCACCGACCCGGGCTGCCCTCGAGCCCTCCTGGGAGCGGTTTCCTCCACGACCGCCACTCGAAGAACACGAGCGCTATGACGACGGTTGCGATGATGATGACGGCCCAGACCATGCTGGCCTCCCTCGGCGCGGTCCAACCAGGCTACTCCCGGCTTGCCCCGCACCGCGCCGGCCAACCCACGGTCGAGGTTCCCGAGGCTCAGTCGAGGTAGTCGCGCAGGACCTGCGAGCGGCTCGGGTGCCGCAGCTTGGACATGGTCTTCGACTCGATCTGGCGGATCCGCTCGCGGGTCACGCCGTAGACCTTGCCGATCTCGTCGAGCGTCTTGGGCTGACCGTCGGTGAGACCGAATCGCATCGAGACCACGCCGGCCTCGCGCTCCGACAGCGTGTCCAGGACGGCGTGCAGCTGCTCTTGGAGAAGCGTGAACGACACGGCGTCCGCAGGCACGATCGCCTCGGAGTCCTCGATCAGGTCGCCGAACTCGGAGTCGCCGTCCTCGCCGAGCGGGGTGTGCAGCGAGATGGGCTCGCGACCGTACTTCTGGACCTCGATGACCTTCTCAGGGGTCATGTCGAGCTCCTTGGCCAGCTCCTCAGGCGTCGGCTCGCGGCCCAGGTCCTGGAGCATCTGGCGCTGCACGCGGGCCAGCTTGTTGATGACCTCGACCATGTGCACGGGGATGCGGATGGTGCGCGCCTGGTCGGCCATGGCGCGGGTGATCGCCTGGCGGATCCACCAGGTGGCGTACGTCGAGAACTTGTAGCCCTTGGTGTAGTCGAACTTCTCGACCGCGCGGATCAGACCGAGGTTGCCCTCCTGGATGAGGTCGAGGAAGAGCATGCCGCGGCCGGTGTAGCGCTTGGCGAGGCTGACGACCAGGCGCAGGTTGGCCTCGAGCAGGTGGTTCTTGGCGCGGCGGCCGTCCTCGGCGATCCACTCGAGCTCCTCCTCGAGCTTCGCAGAGATCTTGCCGCCCTTGGCGATCTTCTCGTCGGAGAACAGGCCGGCCTCGATGCGCTTGGCCAGCTCGACCTCCATCTCGGCGTTGAGGAGCGGGACCTTGCCGATCTGCTTGAGGTAGTCCTTGACGGGGTCGGCGGTCGCGCCCGCAACCATCACCTGCTGCTCGGGCTCGTCGGTGTCGTCGGCCTCGGAGACCACGAAGCCGGTCGATGCCTCCTTCTCGTCCTCGACGATCGTCGGGTCGGTGGCCACGTCCTTCTCGAACGCCTCGTCCGGAAGGTCGGGCAGGATCTTCTTGCCGTCGGGGCCGATCACGTCAGGGACGGCCTCGGCTGCGGAAGGGGCCTTCTTCGCTGCGGTCTTGGTTGCGGTCTTCGTCGCCGCCTTGGCAGCGGTCTTGGTCGCCGCGGCGTCGGCCGGGGCGGCCTTCTTGGCTGCGGTCTTCGCCGGAGGGGCGTCGTCCTTGGCGGCCGCGGCCTTCTTGGCCGGGGCCTTCTTGGCGGGAGCCTTCTTCGCCGGAGCCTTGGCAGCGGCGGTCTTGGTGCTGGTGGCCTTGCGGGTCGTCGTCGCCGCCACGGCGCGGACACCGCCCACGGGCATGGCGACGCTGATGCCCTGGGAGGCGAGGTGCGACATCAGCGGTTTGAGGTCGCGGGCTTCGAGCTGCGCGTCCTCCGTGGCCTGCCGTACCTGGTCCGGACTCAGCCGTCCCGACGGGTCAGCCTGCGCGATCAGGGCCGTGATTGCGGGGTGGGCGAGCACGCCCGCGGGGACAGTCTTGCGCGCGTTCGAAGACACGAATACCTCTCGTGAAAGACATGTGGGCGCGGCGAGACCCGGAGTCGTCAAGAGCCGCGCTTCGTATTCTGCCATGGAGGTGGTCGGCCCCTCGAACTGGTGGCGCCCCGTGAGTCGCTCCCGGCATTCGTGCAGCAGGCGGTTCTCTGCTCGATGATTTAGTGTCAGGCGATGGAGGACGAGGTAGCAAGGGAACGCCTCACTGCGTGGTGGGACAACCTGAGCACGGACGACCAAGCAGAGCTGGTCGGACTTGATGAAGGTGACGAACTGCCAGGTCTATATGTGGTCGGGCTGACGAAGGCACTCCAGTTCGGGCATGTTGGCGCGGGATGGTTGGAAGGCCAGGAGGACCTCACGTTCTACGTCGACGAACGCCTCGGGCGATTTCTGGCGTCCCGACGAGAGCTGGCCTAGTCCCTGGCCACACCACGAGCCGCCCTGGCCGCCCCACTCTTTCGGGGACGGGCCACCGCATTATTTGTCTTTTTCCCGGCCGTGGTTCGTGCCATGCTGGATGTGGTCGCGCGTTGGAGGTAGTCGCGACCGTGGGGGTCCACCGGGGGATGCGACCGCGCCGCTCGTGTCGTTCTGAGACGGGCGGCTCTCGCATTCTCGGCCGCCCCTTCTCGCGAGCGACCTGGACGGCACAGCCGTGTGGACGGCGTTCATTTCGTGAGCCCTTCCCGGCGGAACCCCGTCGCACTAGCCTGACTTGACCTCGCCATCTCGATCCCCCGATGGGTGGCGAGCAGGGGAGAGAACCCGGGCTCTCGCCAGCGCCTCGTCATCGGCGCCGGTGGCGGGGCGCACCGGTGCGTGGCCCTTCGCGCTGGGGGCTATGGCTGGGCCGCGACCTTCTTGGCCTTCTTGGCGGCCCGCGTCGTGGCTGTCGGTGGCTGTCGGGGACCACCCGCCTCTGACCTGCGCACCGAGCTCACCGAACCGCCCGGCAGCCAGAGCGACCGGGACGGTTCGCCGCGTCAGAGATACCAAGGGCAGCAACCGGAGGGACCTTCTTCCCTTTCTGGGAGGCGGGCCCACGGAGACACTGATGGCGAGGGCTCGACGCTCATCCAGCCGGGGGTTAGGTGAGCGCGCGGCTGTGGGATGACCTCGTGGTGGTTGGCCGCACGGCCACCGTTGATGATGTCCTCTGGCTGCTCCGGGTGGGAGCGTGGCGGCCTGTTGTCATGGGCGCCTGGCTGAGTCTGCGGTTCGATCGTGGCCAGGTTGGTGCAGCGGTGTCACACGCGCTACATGAGTCAGCGGGCTCGCTCACTGCTCCGCCGCTCGCTGTTGCCGCCGTGACGATTCTCGGGGAGGACGCGGTGACCCCGCTTCGGCAGAGCAAGGCACGTTCCGACGAGCCTTCGGTCCCCATCCTCGACGCGGCCCTCGAAGCGTCGGGTGGCGATCCAGGCCGCGACGTGAACGAGCAGAGCCGGGTGGTCTTCGCGGAGATGCTTGCGGTCGGCAAGCGGCTGCGCTCTGCGCTCACGGGTCCGTAGTCCTCTGTTGCTGGCCCTTCTGCGTCTGCTCAGGGTACTCCGCAATATCCTTACGGGTGACTCATGCACTTCCTCTACCCGCAAGCGGGACGTAGCCTGGATTGGCTCGTCATCTCGGACTCCCCCGTTTTGGGGTGGCGAGGATGGGGAGGGAATTCCCGTCAGCGCCCCGTCGCCGGCGCGCAGGTGGCGGGGCGTGCCCGAGTCGCGACCTGGAACGGTTCCCCGGGGGCAAGTGCCCCCCGGCATGCCCCCGGGGACCGCGACCATCCCTACCCACTTGATGGGCGAGACACTCGGGCGACCCTAGGCATTCGTGCTGCCGGGGCGGTTCCTTTACTTTACGCATTTCGGCGGATGTGTACGCCTGGCCGGCCCTTCTAGCGTGGCGCAAGGGCCTCGACACTCGGGTCCCCCGTCCGCGAGTGTCGAGGTTCGCCAGACCCTAGGTGACGCCCCCCATATGGGTCAGAGACATTTTGGCTGACGCGGGATTAGCCTGCCTGGCCATAGGACCTCGCCTTTCGACCACGGGGGTTACGTCGAATGGCGGGGTCCGGGCCTGTTCGCACTGCACGGTCGGGAATCGCCAGTTCTGGCAAGTCGTCCATCACTTGGGTTACCCAGGCCGTCCGACTTCGCCTCGCCAAGCGAGTTCGCGCTAGCGGCGGCGCTTCTCTGCCTCTGCCCAGAACGTCGCCTCGGCTTTCTGCGCGGCGGTTCGGAGTGCGCGAAACTCCTCGAACGAGGGGTCCGATATCGCCTTCTCCGGCAGCTCGAGGGGCTCGTTAACCCATCCGATGCTTACGTAGCGGGCGCTCTCGGCGCGGTATGCGGCCTCAGCGTCGACGTACGTTCGATATGCGGCCTCCATGGCCTCGTGCTGGTCTGGGCACATGCTCGCCCGTAGAACACGGCCAGACGACCCGATCTCAATACGCCCACACGTTGCCGGCGTCGAGGACGCCGAACGCCGGGTCGTCCCAGATGAGGACGTTCGCGTAGGCGGCGGCCGATGCGTTGAAGCTGACCATGAAGGACTCGGGCCCGATCTCGTAATCGACCGGCGTCGACTTCACCGCGCACGGGCTGCGGCACTTCTTCGCCTCGGCCCTGATCTCGGGCGGCGCCTCTGTGGAGCACGTGCAGTCGGTCCTCGGCGACGCGTCCGCAGTGATCACGCTCCAGACCTACTCGCACCTGTGGCCGGGCGACGACGACCGCACGCGGGGACGTCATGGACGCCGCGCTCAGTTCCCTTGCGGACTCCCTGCGGACTCGGGAGGCGTGCATTGCCTTCCGTCGCAGGTCAGAGGCACTATCCGGCCCCGGTCGCCTTCTTGGCCTTCTTGTAGTCGCGCACCTTCTGCAACGAGTCGGGGTCGGTGACGTCGGCGACGGACCGGTAGCCGGGCTCCGCGTAGTCGCCGACGGCCTGCTCCCAGCCCGGTGGCCGTACGTCGAGCTGCTTGGCCAGCAGCGCGACGAAGATCTGTGCCTTCTGCTTGCCGAAGCCGGGCAACGCCATCACCCGCTTGAGCAGGTCGTCCCCGGATGCCGCCTCGGTCCACAGCCGCTCGGCGCGACCACCGTAGGTGTCGTTGACGATCGTCGCGACTGCCTGCACCCGCCCGGCCATGGAGCGCCCGTAGCGGTGGATGGCCGGGGGCGTGGCCGCCATGGTGGCGAACTCCTCCGGGTCGGCCGCCGCGATGGTCGCGGGGTCCATGGTGCCGAACCGGTCGAGGATCTTGGCCGGTCCGCGAAAGGCGTGCTCCATGGGGTACTGCTGATCGAGAAGCATCCCGACGAGCAGCGCGAACGGGTCGTCGGTCAGCACCTGGTCGGCATGGTCGTCGCCGGTGATGTGCAGGCTCATGGTGGGTCAGTCGCCGGCCTTGACGGCCAGTACGGCGCAGTGGGCGTCGAGGAGGATGCGCTGGGCGTTGCTGCCCAAGATCAGCTTGCCGACGGGCGAGCGCCGGCGCAGGCCGATGACGATCAGGTCGGCGGTGGTGGCCTCGGCGACGCCGATGAGGTCCTCGGCCGGCTCGAAGCCACGGACCAGCTGGCGCAGGTCGAACTCGACGCCCGACGCCTCCAGCTTGGCCTTGACGCCGGCCATCTGCTCGTCGTCGCGCCGGGCGTCCTCGCCGTCGTAGTCGCTGCCGCCGCGAGCGGAGTTGACCACCACCAGCTTGTCGCCGCGCAGCTTGGCCTCCTCGATGGCCCGCGTCGAGCGCGGCCTCACCCTCGGGCTTGGGCACGTATCCCACGACGATGGTCCCCATCAACACTCCCTCGGATCTGTGAAGTCTCTTCCAGTGGGCACGTTAGCGCCTGCGGGCGAGCGCCGGGAACCTGTGCACTCCCGTCGGCGGCGACGACCACGCTCGGGCACTGTGGTGCCGTGAGCCTGATCGAGGAGCCGGTGCCGCGTGCGGCGCAGGCGCTGCTGCGCCGGCTGGTCCTCGACCACGTCACCACCGAGCACCGCCGCGTGTTCCCGTCGGTCCTTCACCTCGGCCGTCCCGGCCGGCCCGACAGCGCTGCCCTGACGGAACCGGCGGTCCCCGGGCGGCGCACCACGTACGACGCGCTCGACGACGCGCAGCGCTGCGACGTCCTCGAGGCCGTCCTTCGCCGAGCAAAGGACGACGAAGACCTGACGTGGCTGACCCGACCCGGCGTGCTCGACCTGGAGGACGCCGATGCTGCCTGGGCCCGGGCGGTCTCGGCGGTGGCGGGCGAGACCGGCCGGCCGCTGCGGTTCGTGGTGGTCACCCGCAAGGGATGGCGCGACCCCCGCTCGGGCGTCGGTCGCGAGTGGCGCCGACTCCGGCAGCGCTAGTCCCAGGTGTGCACCGGCTCGTTGGAGTGCATCCGCTCGCGGTACTCCAGGAGCACGGCCCGCAGGGCGTCGTAGCGGTCCTGGTCGGCGCGGGCGGCCATCTTGCGGACGAACCACTCGGCGCCGTTCGTGCCTATCAGGCAGCGCTGCTCGATGATGTCGAGCAACCGCTCGGACTCCTCGCTCGGCGCGCCCCAGGCGTCCAGTCCCTGACGTGCCATCGGCAGCAGCCGGCGCAGCACCAGCTCGGTGGCGCGGACCTGACCAACCCCCGGCCAGTAGATCTCGGCGTCGATGCCGTGCTCGGCCGCCGCCTCGAAGTTCTCCTCCGCCGCCTTGAACGACATCTGCGACCACAGCGGACGGTCGCTGTCGGCCAGCGCCCGCACCAGCCCGAAGTAGAAGGCAGCGTTGGCCATCAGGTCGGCGACGGTGGGACCTGCGGGCAGCACCCGGTTCTCCACCCGGAGGTGGGGTCGGCCGCCGGCGATGTCGTAGACCGGGCGGTTCCAGCGGTAGATGGTTCCGTTGTGCAGCCGCAGCTCCGAGAGCGTGGGCGTGCCTCCCCCGTCGAGCACGGCCACCGGGTCCTCGTCGTCGGTGATCGGCAGCAGCGCCGGGAAGTAGCGGACGTTCTCCTCGAACAGGTCGAAGACCGAGGTGATCCAGCGCTCCCCGAACCAGACACGGGGTCGCACCCCTTGGGCCTTGAGCTCCTCGCTGCGGGTGTCGGCGGCCTGCTCGAACATCGGGATCCGCGTCTCGCGCCACAGCTCCTTGCCCAGCGCGTAGGGCGAGTTGGCGCCGACCGCCAGCTGGATCGACGAGATCGCCTGGGAGGCGTTCCAGTACGCCGCGAACTGGTCGGGCGAGGTCTGCACGTGGAACTGGGTGCTGGTGCAGGCCGCCTCGGGAAGGATCGAGTCGGCGGTGGTCACCAGCCGCTCGGGGCCGGCGATGTCGATCGCGATGTCCTCGCCGCGGGCGTTGAGGATCTGCTCGCTGATCAACCGGTAGCGCGGGTTGGCGCTCATGGTGCTCGGGCTCAGGTGGCCCTCGGCCAGGGTCGGCAGGATGCCGATCATCACCAGGTGGGCGCCGACCTCGGCGGACTTGGTCTCCGCGTCGTTGAGGCTGCGCCGCAGGTTGGCCTCGAACGTCGCGAGCCCGCCCTCGCGAAGCTTGGCCGGCGGGACGTTGATCTCGATGTTGAACTGACCCAGCTCGGTCTGGAAGTCGGGGTCGGCGATCGCCGCCAGCGCCTCGGCGTTCTTGAGCGCCGGGTCACCCGCCTCGTCGACGAGGTTGAACTCGACCTCGAGTCCGGTCATCGGGTCGTCGGTGTCGAAGGCGTGCTCGGCCAGCATCCGCGCGAACACGTCGAGACAGCGACGCACCTTCTCCCGGTGCCGGGTCCGGTCGGCCCGGGAGAACTCCTGTGCTTCGACGTCTTCGCCCATGGGCTAGACCCTAGGGCGGCGGACCCCTCTCGCGGCAGGGTCGAGACGAGGTCACCAGCCCTCCTCCCACACCGAGGGCGGCAGCGCCTGCTCCAGGGCCTCGGCCACGCAGGCCGCCAGGCTGCAGGGTGGGTCGCCCTCGGCGGCCCGGTCCAGGGCACACCAGGCGAGCGCGCCATGCCCGGCCAGCCAGGCCAGGAAGGCCAGCACCGACGCCGGAGCGGACACCAGGTCCGGCGGCGCCGACGCCACCAGCGCCGACCACAAAGGCAGCCTGCGCTCGGCCTCGGCGCGACCGACGTCGCGCAGCATCTCGTCGCGCGGCCCGGCGTCGCGGATCGCCAGCAGCACGCGGGCCGCCTCCGCCGGCGACGCGTGACGACCCGAGGCCAGCAGCGCCTCGACGAGCGACCGCGTGTCGGCCACCGGGTCGCGAGCGCCGGGCCATCGGGCGACGACCGTCTGGACTGCCGCTGCCACCTCGGCGACCCGCTCGGCGTCGGCGGCCACGGTCTGCGCCAGCTCGGTGCGCGAGCGCAGCGTGACCCGCCCCTCGCTCACCGACTGCACGGTGAACAGATGGGCGTCCACGTCGTAGGGCACGCCCGGACCCTCGGGCTCGCCGTCCTCCTGCGCGACCGGGAACCAGCGAGTGCCGTCGCTGCGCAGCACGTCGACGACCTCGATCCCCTCGCGGGTGAACTCGCGCGCCAGGCTTCGGGCGCACTTGCGAGCCGCCTCGGCGTCGTCGGTGTAGAGGACGAAGAACACCCGCCGGACCTCGTGTCGCAGGCACGGCTGGACCAGCACCCGGGCGGCCTCGCGGCGCTCTCGGGCGTCGAGCGGCAGCTCGAGGCGGGCGTGGAACGGGTGTCGCGCCTCGAAGGTCAGCATCGCGATGGAGTGCTCCGGGACGAATCCGAGCACCAGCGGCACCGCGGCCAGGACGTCCTCGGGTGAGCGCGCGGTCAGGGTGTGCGGCGCGGGTGAGGTCATGGGCACCACGCTCCCCGTCGAGGACCGACCCGCGCGCCGTCCGCGGCTCGGCCTGAGAGCGAGGGATGCCGGCGCAGGCTCGTGTGGAGAGTTCGGGGGTACGGGGCGCTACGTTGCGGGCATGCGTGGGGTCGCGTCGGTGCTGCACCTCGACCTCGACGCCTTCTTCGCCGCGGTGGAGCAGCGCGACAAGCCCTCGCTGCGCGGCAAGCCGGTCGTCGTCGGGGGCGTCGGCGGTCGCGGCGTGGTCGCCACGGCGTCGTACGAAGCGCGCCGGTACGGCGTCCGGTCGGCCATGTCGACCCGCGAGGCGCGGTCGAGGTGTCCGCATGCAGCCTTCCTGACGGGCCGGTTCCACGCCTACCGCGCGGCCAGCGAGGCCGTGATGGCCGTGCTGCGCGACACCTCGCCCCTGGTCGAGCCGCTCTCGCTCGACGAGGCCTTCGTCGACCTGGCGGCCGCACACCTGCCCGACCTCGAGATCGCGACGGTCACCGAGGTCGCCGAGCGGCTGCGCCGCCGGGTCTCGGAGGTGACCGGTGGCCTGACGGCGTCGGTCGGCCTCGGCACGTCGAAGTTCATCGCCAAGGTGGCCAGCGACCTCGACAAACCCGACGGCCTGACGGTGGTGCCGCCCGGCACCGAGATGGAGCTGCTCCGCCCGATGCACGTCTCGGTGATCCCCGGCGTCGGCCCGGCCACCACCGAGCGGCTGCGCCGCGCCGGCATCCACAACGTGGCCGACCTCGAGGCGGTCAGCGAGGACGAGCTGGTGCGGATGCTCGGCAACGCCCACGGCCATGGCCTGCACCACCTCGCCCACGCGCGCGACGACCGGCCGGTGGTGCCCGAGCGGGAGACCAAGTCGGTCAGCGCCGAGGGCACCTACGACACCGACCTGACCGACCGCCGGCTGATGGCCGCCCTGCTCACCCGGCAGGCACACGGCGTGGCCGACCGGCTGAGGAGCAGCGGACTGGCGGGCCGGACGGTCACGATCAAGGTCCGGCTGCACGACTTCACCACGATCAACCGCTCCTCGACCCTGGCCTCCCCCACCGACAGCGCCGCCGTCGTCGCCCGGGTTGCCGTAGCGCTGCTCCAGGACCTCGAGACCACAGGCGGCGTCCGCCTGCTCGGCGTCGGCGTCTCCGGGCTGGCCGACTGGATCCAGGAGGACCTCTTCGCCGACACCGAGCGCGAGGCGGCCGAGGCCGCCGAGACCGAGGACTCGGCAGACCTCGACCCGCTTACCGCGGGGATGGCGGCGCCGCCCCGCACGTTTGCGCCGGGCATGGACGTCGAGCACGCCACCATGGGCCGCGGCTGGGTCTGGGGGTCGGGCCGCGGCGTGGTGACGGTCCGCTTCGAGACGGCCGAGACGCCGCCAGGTCCCGTGCGCAGCTTCCGCATCGACGAACCGGAGCTGCAACCCTGGCGACCGGAGGCCTCCCCCGCGGCTACCATCGAGCCATGACAGCCCGCGGCCGACCCTGCTGACCCGCTGACCGATCTCGTCGGCGCCCGGACGCGTTCACGCTCCGGGTGGTGGCGTACGCCGCGCTCCGGGAGCTCATCCCGGTCTTCCCCGTCTACGCACTGCTCTTCACCGACGCCGGGCTCTCCACGAGCCAGGTCTCCTCGCTCTTCGTCATCTGGTCGGCCACCCACGTCGTGCTCGAGGTGCCGTCCGGCGCCTGGGCGGACAGCTTCTCCCGTCGGCACCTGTTGGTGCTCGGTGCCGCGATGTACGCCGCTTGCTTCGCGCTGTGGACCACGGTGCCGACGTACCCGGCCTTCGCCGCCGGGTTCGTGCTCTGGGGACTGAGCGGGTCGCTGGTGTCGGGCACCTACGAGGCCTACGTCTATGACCACCTGACGGCCCGAGGTGCCACGGCGTCCTACCGGCGGGTGGTCGCCGCGGGCCAGACCTCGGCGCTGGTGCTCAACCTGGTGGCCACCGTCGCTGCGGCGCCGATCGTCGCCGCGTGGGGCCTGGTCGGGGCCGGCTGGGCCAGCGTGGCTGTCTGCGTCGTCGCGACCGGCCTGGCCACCACCTTGCCGCCGGACGCGCCGCGGTCCGGGGAGGACCCCGACGCTGACGAACCGGCCGCCGACCTCGGCTACCTCGCCGCGCTCAAGGCGGGTCTGACCGAGTCGCTGCGCCCACACCTGGCGCCGCGCCGTGCTGCTGGCGGCCGCGGTGCCGGCGTTCTTGGCCTTCGACGAATACTTTCCACTCCTCGCCGTCGACCTGGGCGCCACCCCAGCGGTCGTCCCGCTGCTGGTGGCGGGCACGGTCGCCGCCCAGGCCGTGGGCGCGGCCCTGGCGCCGCGGCTCCCCCTGCACCGGCTCGGGCCCACACTGGTGGCCGCCGGCCTGCTGGTGGCCGCCGGCGCGTCGCTGCCGCACCCGGCCGGGTTCCTCGCCGTCGCCGCCGGGTACGGCGCCCTGCAGGCGACCATCGTGGTCGCCGAGACCGACCTCCAGCACCGCATCCGGGGAACGGCGCGCGCCACCGTGACCTCGGTCAGCGGGTTGCTCAGCGAGCTCGGCGCCATCGGGCTCTACGCGTTCGTGGCGGTCGGTTCGGCCGCCGCTGGGATCGGCGTGCTGATCGCCTTGCTCTCACTCCTGGTGGCCGGGCTCGGCCTGGCTGCGATCCGGGTCTATCCGGCGACGTGGCGGCGCTGACCCTCAGCGACCGGCCGCGCGGAACCGGACGGCATCGCCGGGACGCAGCTGGGCGCACTGCCAGAGGTCGTCGGCCAGCACCACGGCCACGACCGGGTAGCCCCCGGTGGTCGGATGGTCCGCAAGGAACACCAGCGGCTGGCCGTCGGGGGGCACCTGCACGCCGCCGAGCACGATGCCCTCGCTCGGCAGCTCGCCGGTCCGCGCCCTGGGCAGCGCCTCGCCTGCCAGCCGCAGGCCGACCCGGTTGGAGTCGGCGGTGACCCGCCAGGCGCCTTCGAGCAGGCGTCGTACGCCGCCGTCGAGCCAGTCGGCGCGGGGCCCTGGGTCGACCCGGAGCACCCCGTCGAGCCGGGGCAGCCGCGGCGCGTCGAGGGGACGTGGCGACCCACCCGTCCCTACCGGGAGCAGGTCACCCGCCGACAACGGCGCCGGCCCGAGACCCGACAGCACGTCGGTCGACCGCGAACCGAGCACCGGAGGCGCCTGCAGGCCGCCGGACACCGCGACATAGCTGCGGACGCCGGCGCTCGCGGGCCCGACCCGGAGCACCTGGCCGGGTCGCAGCGAGAGCGGCTCGCCCCAGGCCGCCCCGCGGCCGCCGACGCTCACCGGGGCATCGGCGCCGGTGACCGCGATGGTCACCGCCCCCTCGGCCCGGAGCTCCACTCCACCGACCGTGGTCTCGATGACCGCCGCGTCGGGGTCGTTGCCGACCAGCCGGTTGGCCAACCTCGCCGCCGGCCCGTCGAGCCACCCCGAGCGCGGCACGCCGAGGTGGGCGTGGCCGGACCGGCCGGCGTCCTGCACGGTCGACAGCGGGCCGGGGTCGACCACGTGCAGCGCGCGGGGCACCTCACGCCTCCGTGAAACGCACGCGGGTGCCCGGCGCCAGCAGAGCTGGCTCGTCACGGGTGGCGTCCCAGAGCCGCAGGTCGGTCCGGCCGATCAGCCGCCAGCCGCCGGGCGACTCCCCCGGGTAGACGCCGGTGAACTCGCCGGCGAGACCGACCGACCCCGCCGGCACCCGCGCTCGTGGTCGATCCAGCCGCGGCACGGCCAGGTCGTCGGGCAGGCCGGTGCAGTAGGCGAAGCCGGGCGCGAACCCGCAGAAGGCCACCACGAACGCGGTGCCGGTGTGGGTGGCCACCGCCTCGGCCCTCGTCATCCCCCAGAGACGGGCCACGTCGTCGAGGTCGGCACCGTCGTAGGTCGTCGGCACCTCGACCGACGGCACGCTCGGTCGCCTCGGTGCGCGGGCTCGGCGACCACTCTGCCAGCAGAGCATGCATGGCGTCGGCGTCGTCCGGGCCGTCGACCAGGACTGTCCGCGCGCCGGGCACCAGGTCGCGGCAGCGCAGGTCGCGGCGCAGGTCGGCGTACAGCGCGGCGACGTCGGCGGCGGAGTCGACCTCGGCCAGGAAGGCGTCGCGACCGGCCGGGAGCACCTGCATGTCAGGGAGTATTCACCGGCCCGGAGTTGTCGGGCGCCCGCGCATGCGGTCACGATGGCTCAGAAAGCCCGGGAAAGCATGGGGAAAAGGTTGAGGGGCTCCAGATGGTATGAGCATCGGGAGCCCCTCGGCTTGACCGGACTGGGTGACGTTCCGATCGACCCCAGCGGCTCTCCGACCCCGCCGTCCCCGTCACCGGTCCGGCTCCGCAGGTTGCCCCGCGGTATGGATCTTCGTTCCTCTTGGATCTCCAACCCCCCGCAAGCGGTGAGTTGGTAGGGAGAGTTCTACGGGGCCGGAGGCACCCCGCACAAGGGGTCTGGAAGGACTATTTCGAGAAGTTCTCGTCGTCCACAACGTCGCCCACAGGAACGCCCCGACCGTCCACAACCTCGGGCCCTGGTTCCACAGAAGGGACCCCTTGGTTGTGGAGAACCGGTCTAGTCGCAGCACCGGATCGAGGGCGCGGTCAGCAGCTCCCTCACCAGGGCGCGAGCAGGACGTAGCCGGCGGCCTCGAGTGCTCGTCGTACGGCAGTGGCGGCCGCGACCGCACCGGGGCTGTCGCCGTGCACGCAGACCGAGTCCACCCGGCCGGCGAGGTCGACGGCCTGGGCAGCGATGGCGTCGACGTCGTCGAGCAGCGCCCCCGGCTCGGTGCGCGGCACCAGCCGGTCACCTCGGTAGGCCCGGTCCGCGAACCCCTCCAGCAACGTACGCCGCCCGGCCGACGCGGCCAGGTCGAGGAGGGCCCCCGGCTGGCCCAGCACCGGCAGCGACCCGGACCCGGCCAGCACGGCCGCCGCCTGCTCGGCGTCGTCCCGCACCCGGTGGTAGAGCGCGCCGTGCGGCTTGAGGTAGGCGACCGAGACGCCCTCGGAGACCGCGATGTCCGCCAGCGTGCCGACCTGGTCGGCGACCTGCTCGGCAAGCAGGTCGGCCGGGACGTCACGGGAGACGCGGCCGAAGCCCTCGCGGTCGTCGTAGGAGACCTGGGCCCCGACCGCGACGCCGAGCCGGGCCGCCTCCGCGCACACCGCGCGCATGGTCACCGGGGTCCCGGCGTGGTAGCCGCAGGCCACGTTGGCGCTGCTGACCAGCGCCAACAGGGCTGGATCGTCGGTGACCTCCTCGCCCAGGTCCGCATTCAGATCGACAGTTCGGGTACCCACGGGGCCGACCGTAGTGCCGTCGGCCCCGAACCACCCCCGGGAGGGTCCCCTGAGAAGTCCCTGAGAGTTCCGGCTGGGGGCAACTCAACGGGGCGGCCACACGTCTGTTCTGTTGAAGGCAGAAGGAGGGCCGGGAAGCTCCGGCACCAAGGGAATCTTGGGCCCCTTCCGGACGTTGGAATCCATACGTGACGCCACTGAGACCAGGTGTCGCCACAGAGTTCAGCAGGAGAGGTGTTCCCCATGGCTACGCGAACCACGACTGTGACCCGTGAGATCGAGGGCCGCGACAGCGTCGGCCTGTACCTGGACGAGATCGCCCGCAACCCCCTGCTGGACGCCCAGAGCGAGGTCGAGCTGTCGAAGACCATCGAGGCCGGCCTGATGGCCGAGCACCTGCTCGCCACCGACCGCGTGGGGCGCAGGAAGGGCGGCGCGCCCGGCTACGCCACCCGCGAGGAGCTCGAGTGGCTCGCCGAGGAGGGCCGCAAGGCCGTCGATACGTTCATCACCGCCAACCTGCGCCTGGTCGTCTCGATCGCGCGCAAGTACGGCCGCGCCCAGATGCCGATGCTCGACCTGATCCAGGAGGGCAACACCGGCCTGATCCGGGCGGTCGAGAAGTTCGACTACACCAAGGGCTACAAGTTCTCGACGTACGCCACCTGGTGGGTGCGTCAGGCCATCACCCGCGGCATCGCGCAGCAGGCCCGCGTCGTCCGGCTCCCCGTCCACGTGGTCGAGGAGCTCAACCAGGTCGGCAGCGCCCGGCGCACGCTCGAGCGTCAGCTGGGGCGCGAGCCCGACCCGCAGGAGATCGCCACCGAGCTCGGCATGGACGTCGACCGGGTCCTCGACCTGATGTCGTGGGGCCGCGACCACGTGAGCCTCGACACCCCTGTCGACGAGGACGGCGACACCTCGCTGGGTGACCTGATGGCCCAGGAGACCACGCCGGGTCCCGACCTGACGGTGCTCGACGTCGAGGCGCGCGAGCGGCTCGACGCCCTGGTCGAGACTCTCGACGAGCGCGCCGCCGACATCATCCGGTCCCGCTACGGGCTCACGGACGGCCGCCAGCACAAGCTGGCCGACATCGGCGCCAAGCACGGCATCTCCGCCGAGCGGGTCCGGCAGCTCGAGCGCGAGGCGCTCCAGAAGCTGCGTCGCAAGGGCGACCCCGACCTGGCCGCCTGAAGTCCAGCCAAGGGCCTACAGTTCGGGGCGTGCAGCCCCTACGACGTACAGCAGGAGCCGTCGCCACCCTCGCGGTGGCGGCGGCTCTTTGCCTTGTCCCGAGTCCCGTGCCCGCAGCTCCTGGTGACCCGGTGCCCGTGCCCAAGGAGGCGCGCGCGGTCGACACGACCCACCCCGACCGATGGGTAGGCGACGGCACGCCCGCCAGCTGCACATCGCGGGCCGTGGTCCGCGCGGTGGCCAAGGGCGGCATCATCCGCTTCCGCTGCGGGCCGGACCCGGTGCGCATCGAGATGCGGCGGACGGCCAAGGTCGTCAACACCAGCGAGCGCGTCGTGCTCGACGGCGGCGGGCTCGTCACCTTGAGCGGCGGTGGTGAGCGACGGATCCTCTACCAGAACACCTGCGACAAGAGGCAGATCTGGACCACCGACCACTGCGACGACCAGGCCACCCCGCGCCTGGTGGTGCAGAACCTCACCTTCGCCGACGGCGACTCGACCGGCGAGACGCTCGAGGGCGGTGGCGGAGGTGCGATCTTCGTGCGCGGTGGCCGGCTCAAGATCGTGGGCTCGACCTTCACGGGCAACCGCTGCGACACCACCGGCCCCGACCTCGGCGGGGCGGCCGTCCGGGCCCTGTCGCAGCACCACGGGCTGCCGGTCTATGTCGTGGCCAGCACGTTCACTGGCGGTCGGTGCAGCAACGGGTCGGCGCTGAGCAGCATCGGCGTGTCCTGGTCGGTCTACAACAGCACCTTCAAGCACAACCGGGCGATCGGCCGCGGCGCCAACCCGGCAAGCCCCGGCACGCCCGGCGGCGGCTCCGGCGGCGCCATCTACGCCGACGGCAACGACTTCACCGTGCTCGTCGCCGGCAGCACGATGACCGACAACCGGGCCCGCGAGGGCGGCGGCGCGATCTTCTTCGTCAGCAACGACCGCACCGGCGACCTCGTCATCCGGTCCTCGCGGCTCGAGGACAACCCCAGCGCCCAGTTCGAGACCGACCCGGGGATCTTCTTCCTCGGTCACCGGCAGCGGGTCGTCGACTCCGTGATCGGGTAGCCGTCAGCTCAGCGCCGCGTAGACCTCGGCCACCCGCCGGCGCAGCTGCTCCAGCGTCCCGGTGTTGTCGACGACGTACGTCGCCACGGCCAGCCGGTCCTCCCGCGAGGCCTGGGCGTCGATGCGCGCCTGCGCGTCCTCGGCCGACATCCCCCGCAGCCGCACCATCCGGTCCAGCTGCACCTCGGTGGGTACGTCGACCACGATCACCGCGTCGAAGCTGTCGGCCTGGCCGGTCTCGGCAAGCAGCGGGATGTCGTGGACGACGACGGAGTCCGCTGGCGCCGCCGCCTCTATCTCGGCGGCCCGGGCCCGCACCCGCGGGTGGATGATCGCCTCCAACGCGCGGCGCCGGTCGGCATCGGCGAAGACCAACGCTCCCAAGGCCGACCGGTCCAGGGCACCGTCGGTGGTCAGCACTTCGGGCCCGAACTCCGCCACCACCTCGGCCAGTCCGTCGGTCCCCCGCGCGACGACCTCGCGGGCCAGGATGTCGGCGTCGACGATCACCGCTCCCAGGTCGGCCAGCATCGCCGAGACCGTGCTCTTGCCGGATGCCACGCCGCCGGTCAGACCGACTCTCATCGGCCGACGTCCCTGGTGCGGGTGGTCCGTCGCGAAGTCATGGGGAGCCATCTTGCCTCACCGGCTCGATAGCGAGAGTTCCCCGGCGACCGGGGAAACCTGAAGTTGGACTGCGTATCGCGCAGCGGACCTGCTAGCTCAACGACTGCTTGAGCTGTAGCCGTAGACCTGGCGCGCCCGCGTGTAGCGGTCGAGCCTCCAGAAGAGCAGCACGGTGACGAGACTTGTCCCGAGTGTGCCCAACGCGTAAAGCATTATTGGCTCCCCCCAATAACGACGACGGCCCCCCGACGTCTGGCGTCAGTCTTCCAGAGCCAGCAGGGCCGTACGGAGTTTCAACACACCCGGTCCAGACGACTAGACCGGTCAGCTGGCGCGCCCGGCGAACGTCCGCCGGTATTGCTGGGGCGAGACCCCGCGGACGCGGGTGAAGTGGTGGCGCAGGGCGGCGGCGTTGCCGAAACCGACCTCGTCGGCGATCCACTCGACGGGGTGGTCGGTCAGCTCCAGCAGCTCCTCAGCCGCCTGCACGCGCTGGGAGGTGACCCAGCTGTGCGGCGTGGTGCCGGTCTCGGCGCGGAACCGCCGGGCGAAGGTACGCGGCGACATGTGCGAGCGCCGGGCCAGCTCCTCCACACCGAGGTCCTCGGCGAGGTTCTCCACCACCCAGGTCAGCAACGGACCCAACGTCTCGGCGTCGCAGTCGGGCACGGCCCGGGCGATGAACTGGGCCTGGCCGCCTGAGCGGTGCGGGGGCACGACCATCCGGCGCGCGGCCGCGGCGGCGGTCCGGGCACCGAACTGTTGGCGCATCAGGTGCAGGGCCGCGTCGAGGCCGGCGGCCGATCCAGCACCGGTGACGATGGAGCCGTCCTGCACGTAGAGGACGTCGGGGTCGATGATCGCCTGGGGGAAGTGCTCGGCGAGGTCGTCGACGTGTCGCCAGTGGGTGGTGCAGCGCCGGCCGTCGAGCAGGCCCGCCTCTCCCAGCACGAAGGCGGCCGTGCAGTGGGCGAAGATGAACGCGCCGCGGGCGTGGGCACGCAGCACCAGGTCGGCGACCTCGGGCGACGGTTGGAGGAAGTCGCGCTTGGGTGCGATGCAGATCAGGTCGGCGTGCTCGGCATCCTCCAGGCCGTGCTCGACGACCAGGTCGAAGCCCGACGGCCCCCGAACCCGGCCCGGCCGCGGGGTGGCGATGACGAAGTCGAAGACGGGGTTGTCGTCCTCCGGGTGGTAGGGCTCGGCCCACACCTCGCACATCGCGCCGAGCCCGAAGGGCTCGACGCCGTCCTGGACGATGACCGCTACGGAACGCATGTTCAGAGCCTGCCGCAACTATGGCAGAAATTCAACTGTGAGTGGCATTCCTGCCACTCGTGTCAGCATCTCACGGGTGTCATGATTACTGCCATGACCTACCTGATGATCATCCTCGTAGTCGCGGCGGCGATGGCCGTCGGGACAGTCAACCTGCTTCTCCGCGACGGCCGTGGCCCCGCCCGACCGCCCCGCTCCCACCTCGAGGACCCGCGCTTCCGCTCGCCCGCGGCCAGCCGCTAGCCCTCGACTCCTACACACAAGCAACAGGCCCGGCCACCGTGAGGTGACCGGGCCTGTTGGCTGTTCAGGTGTGACTGCGGGTCAGTTGCCGCCGCCGGTGAGCTTCTCGCGGAGCGCCTGCAGGGCCTCGTCGGAGGCCAGGCTGCCGCCCGACTCCGCCGGAACGGCTGCTTCGCCCTGCTCGGTGTCGTCGCCGCCCTCGGAGTCCGACGAGTACGTCGTGGGCTCGCTCGCAGCCTCCTCGGCCACCTTGGCCTCGGCCTGCTGCTTGACGTGCGCCTCCCAGCGCTCGTGCGCCTTGGCGTACTGCTCTTCCCAGACCGCACGCTGGTCGTCGAAGCCCTCGAGCCACTCGCCCGTCTCGGGGTCGAAGCCGTCGGGGTAGACGTAGTTGCCCTGGTCGTCGTAGGTCGCGGCCATGCCGTAGAGGGTCGGGTCGAACTCCTCGACGTCGCCCGCAGCAGCCGTGTCGTTGGCCTGCTTGAGCGACAGCGAGATCCGGCGCCGCTCGAGGTCGATGTCGATGATCTTGACCATCACGCTGTCGTCGACCTGGACGACCTGCTCGGGGATCTCCACGTGGCGCTCGGCCAGCTCGGAGATGTGCACCAGGCCCTCGATGCCCTCCTCGACGCGGACGAACGAGCCGAAGGGCACCAGCTTGGTGACCTTGCCCGGCACGATCTGGCCGATCTGGTGGGTCCGGGCGAAGTGCTGCCACGGGTCTTCCTGGGTCGCCTTGAGCGACAGCGACACGCGCTCGCGGTCCATGTCGACGTCGAGCACCTCGACGGTGACCTCGTCACCGACGGTGACCACCTCGGACGGGTGGTCGATGTGCTTCCAGGACAGCTCCGAGACGTGCACGAGGCCGTCGACGCCACCGAGGTCCACGAAGGCACCGAAGTTGACGATCGAGGACACGACACCCTTGCGGATCTGGCCCTTCTGCAGCTGGGTGAGGAACCCGTGCCGCACCTCGGACTGGGTCTGCTCGAGCCAGGCACGGCGCGACAGGACCACGTTGTTGCGGTTCTTGTCGAGCTCGATGATCTTGGCCTCGAGGGTCTGACCGACGTAGGGCTGCAGGTCGCGGACGCGACGCATCTCCACCAGGGAGGCCGGCAGGAAGCCGCGCAGGCCGATGTCGAGGATCAGGCCGCCCTTGACGACCTCGATGACGGTGCCCTCGACGACGCCGTCCTCCTCCTTGACCTGCTCGATCGTGCCCCAGGCGCGTTCGTACTGGGCGCGCTTCTTGGACAGGATCAGGCGACCTTCCTTGTCCTCCTTCTGGAGGACGAGGGCTTCGACCTTGTCGCCGACGGCTACGACCTCGGAAGGGTCGACGTCGTGCTTGATCGAGAGCTCGCGCGAGGGGATGACGCCCTCGGTCTTGTAGCCGATGTCGAGGAGGACCTCGTCACGGTCGACCTTGACGATCGTGCCTTCGACGATGTCGCCATCGTTGAAGTACTTGATCGTGGCGTCGATAGCGGCGAGGAAGTCTTCCTCGGAGCCGATGTCGTTGACGGCCACCTGGGGCGCGTCGTAGTCGGCGAGGGTGCCGGAGCCGGCGTAGGTGCTACTCGTCATAAGGGAGTTGATTCCTTGGGTGGGCAGATGTCGTGTGGGCACGCGCAGACGTCCTGTTTCACTACCGATTTGACCGTGCGCGGCATCGGGATGACGAGCGCGACCGCGACCACATCGAGCCGGTGCGGCGATAGCGAGCTAGCGTCCACTCGGTCCGGGGACCAGCAGACATCTGGCGCAAGCGAGGAGTTTACGCGTGCGCCCCGCCTGCGGTCCAACCGGCGACGTCCGGTACGGCGTTCAGGTCCCGCCCCGCTGCCACCGCGCGGAGCAGGTCATGGGCACGGTCGGCCACGGGGTTGCTCCCCCGGCGAGCGGCCAGATCGACGAGGGCCCACAGGTCCGCCGCCCGGCCGAGCGCCAGCGCAGCGTCGGGAGGCACGCCCCGGCGCTGCCCGTACGCGGCCAGCACGGCCTCGACGTAGGCCGGCTGGCGGTCGAAGCGCAGCAGGTTGCCCAGGTCGGTGAACGGGTGGCCGGCGTGGGCGTACTCCCAGTCCAGCAGCCCGGTCACATCGAGCGACTCGGGATCGACCAGCAGGTTCTTGGGGTTGAGGTCGCTGTGCACCAGGCACCGCCGCTCGACGGTGTCGAGCAGGTCCTCGGCATGGTCGGCGATGCCGCGCAGGCCGTCCATCTCGTCGGCGGTCCAGTGCGCGAAGTGGCCCTCCTGCGACTCGACGAACGCCGCCAGCGAGTCGTCGGGACCGAAGGAGCCGATCGTCAGCGACTCGTCGACGAACGGCCCGGCGGCGCGCATCGGCATGCCGCCGAGGTCGGCCGTGAGCGTGCCGAGCCGGGCGCCGAGGGTGGCCAGCCCGGCGTCGTCGAGCGTCGGCAGCACCAGGTCGCCGCGCTCGCCGGGCAGGAAGGACGTCACCAGGAGCCCCGGCGTGCCGGCGTCCGGATCGGGCAGCCGCAGCTCCAGGACCTCGGGCACCGGCAGCAGCCCGCGCACCAGCCGCAGCAAGGCCGCGTCGATCTCGGCGGCGCGGTCACCGCGGCCGCCGGGCCGGGAGTAGATCCGCACCACGGTGCGCTCGTCGCCGGCGCGGCCGAGGAACGTCTCCCCCGACCAGCCGCCGGCCAACGGCTCGAGCGAGGCGAAGTCCACGGGCCCGATGCTGACACAGGCGAGGTAGCCTCCGGGCGTGGAGCAAGGGGCGGTGCCGCACCGGCCGGTGCGGGTCGAGCGGCGTCCCGTCGACGAGGCCGAGTCGCGGCGGGCCAACGGTCCCGACTGGGACCGCTACGCCGACGAGTACCAGGCCACCCACGGTGAGTTCCTCGGCGACGTCGGCTTCGTGTGGGGTCCGGAGGGCCACACCGAGGCCAGCCTGGGCGTGCTCGGGCCGGTCGCCGGCCTCGACGTCCTGGAGGTCGGCTCCGGAGCCGGCCAGTGCTCGCGCTGGGTGCGCTCCCAGGGCGGCCGGGCGGTCGGGCTGGACCTGTCGCTGCGCCAGCTGCAGCACTCACGACGCATCGACGAGGAGTCCGGCCTGGTCGTGCCGTCGGTGCTCGGCACCGCCACCGCGCTGCCCTTCTCCGACGGTTCCTTCGACACGGTGTTCTGCTCGTTCGGCGCGCTGCAGTTCGTCTCCGACATCGCCGACGCCGTCGCCGAGACAGCCCGCGTGCTGCGACCGGGCGGCCGCTTCGCGTTCTCGATCACCCACCCGACGCGGTGGATGTTCCCCGACGACCCGAGCGAGGCCGGGCTGACGGCGAGCCAGAGCTACTGGGACCGGACGCCGTACGTCGAGATCGACGACGAGACCGGCCGGGTGTCGTATGTCGAGCACCACCGCACGCTGGGCGACTGGGTCGAGCTGCTCGCCCGCCACGGCTTCCTGGTCGACACGCTGCGCGAGCCCGAGTGGCCCGAGGACAACGACCGCGAGTGGGGCGGATGGTCACGGGTGCGGGGCAGGCTGACTCCCGGAACGGCGATCTTCGGGGCTCGGCTGCTTCCCCTGCCGCCCGATGCCCCCTAGCGTGACCGGGGTCACACCCTCTCGGACCCTGGAGCAACGATGTCGCGTCGCACCCCCCTCTCCATCCTGCTCGCGGCGGCACTCGCTGCGATCCTCGCGCTCCTGGTGGCACCGCCACCCGCGCAGGCGGTTGCGCCGGCCTACGTCGCGCTGGGCGACTCCTACGCCTCGGGCACCGGCACCCGCTCCTACCTCGCCGACGGGACGTCGTGCCAGCGCTCGACGTTCGCGTATCCCTCACTGATCGCCGCGGCCAGCGGTTACACGCTGAACTTCCGCGCCTGCTCCGGCGCCAAGATCGCGGACGTCACCAACACCCAGCTCTCGGCGCTGTCGACGGCCACCAACTACGTGTCGATCTCGGTCGGCGGCAACGACGCGGGCTTCGCCGACGTGCTGACCACGTGCGCGCTCCCGTGGTGGGCGTCCAACTGCGACGGGGCGATCAACGGCGCGCAGAACTTCATCAACGCCACGCTGCCGGGCCAGCTCGCGACCCTGTACGCCGCCATCCGGACGCGCGCGCCCAGCGCCATCGTCGTGGTGGTCGGGTACCCCCGCATCTTCAACGGCGAGGACTGCAACGCACTGACCTGGTTCAGCCCCGCCGAGGAGGCCCGGCTCAACGCCACGGCCGACCTGATCAACGCCAAGACGGCGGCGACGGCGGCGGCGGCGGGCTTCCGGTTCGCGAGCCCGACCACCCCGTTCGTGGGGCACGCGGTCTGCGACAGCCCCGAGTGGTTGAACGGGCTGTCCTTGCCGATCTCGGAGAGCTACCACCCCAACCGGTCGGGACACGCGTCGGGCTACACGCCGACCGTCAGTCCGCAGCTCACCGGTGCAGTCGTCGCGGTCACCCGCGCCGTGCTCTCGGCCGCGCGGGCCGCGGGCGACGACCAGGCCGCGTTGCAGAGCACGTACGCCGCCGGCGACTCCCGGATCGCGCCCGAGTCGTTCCAGCTGCCGGACCTGCGCTCGGCCAGGTTCCGGGCAGCCGCCGAGCGGCACGGCGTCGACCTGGACCTCTGGCTGGCTCGGCACTCCTGACGCGTCAGGTCGCCGCGGCCTGGTGTCAGGCCGTCTTCACACCGGCGTGGGAGCTCGGCTTGGGAGCGTCGCCCGCACCGGCGGCGTCGGTCCGCGACCCGCGGCGGAACAGCAGGACGCCGCCCACGAGAGCGAGCAGGCCGACGGCCAGCAGGACCCAGGGCAGCACGTTGCGAATCAGGTTGAGCTGGCTGCCCTTCGGGCCGTAGTCGTCGGCGTTGGCTTGGATGGTCGCCTCGTCGTAGCCGGACGTCACCCTGGTCGTCGTGACGCGCGACGTCCCGTCGTAGTCGAGGGTGTTGTTCTGCTCCTCGACCCGCTTGATGATGACACCTGTGTTGGGCTCGGCCCACAGGGTGCGCACGTTGGAGTACATGACGTCGGCGTCGAGGTTCCCCTCGTCGGGCTCGCCGAGGATGGAGGCCGGAACCTCTCGCTGGCCGATGTTGGTCGGCGGGATGATCTGGACGTACTTGTAGGTCGTCACGCCCGCGATCTCCTCGGTCGAGACGTACTTGATCGGGACCGCCTCGCCGAGGTCGCCGTCCCACCAGTCGTAGGTCGTCTTCTGAGCGTTGAACGGGAACTTGACGAGCAGACCCTCGCGTTGGACCGGCACGTCCACGCCCTCGGTCGTGGAGACGAACTCACCGCAGCAGTTGACGGCCTCGGCCGTGGTGGCGTTGAAGGCGCTGCGCTCGATGTCACGGGAGCGGACCACGCCGTCGGAGGACTTCGTGGACGAGGTCGAGAGCCAGACCACGACGTTGTTGCCCTCCTCGTCGGCGGCCTTGGTGTCGCCGACGGTGGCGACCTTGGTGGTCAGATCGGTGGTGATCTCGGTCAGCGTGGTTGTGTCGAAGATGGTGGCGTCGGGGCCGACCAGCGTGGTGAGGCTGTTCTGGTCCTTGGGTGCCACCGCCAGCTTGGGATACATGTAGAAGCGCATCATCGGGGCAACGACGAGCATGAACACCCCAAGACCGATCAGCACCAGACCCAACTTGCGCACTGCTGCGCTCCTCCCAGGAGACGGATGCGGCTCATCGGTACCCCGATGGCCGCGCCGCAGGTTACCACCGAGTCACCTGCAGCCGCGGTGCACGCGTCGAGGCTTCTCAGGGCTGCTGGGCACCGGCCTTGCGCACCACCATCCAGAGGTTCCAGGTCAGCACCTCTCGCAGGCCTGGAATGCGAAGCAGGAGCCGCGACGACGGTGGCAGGTAGCGCGGTCTGAGGTCGAGCACCTCGAGGTCCGGTCGCGACGCCAGCCACGTCAAACCGTCGCGCACCGAGGCCGGGAACATGCTGGTGCCGTAGACGTTCTTGGGCGGCCGGCCCTGCTTGCGGCGATATCGCCTGGCGGCCCGATGCCCACCCAGGTAGTGCCACGGGGAGGTCTCGTGGCCGCCCCAAGGTCCCAGCCAGATCGTGTAGGACAGGACGCCGTAGCCACCCGGTCGGACCACGCGGAGCATCTGGTCGGCGACGGCGCCGAGATCGCGGACGTGCTCGAGCAGGTTGCTGGAGAAGGCGATGTCGAAGGTGCTGTCGGCGAAGGGCGGCTGCTCGGCGCGGGCCACCAACGATCCCGCCGTACGCCGGCCGTGCAGCCGGATCTCGTCGAGGTCGGAGTCGACGACGACGGAGGTGGCACCGGCGCGCCGGAACGCCTCGGAGTAGTAGCCAGGGCCGCCGCCGAAGTCGGCGACCGACGCCCCCGCGAGGTCGAGGTGCTGGCCCATCAGGAAGACGGCGTCCTGGGCGATCAACCCGTAGAATCCGTCCGGATCGGTCTGCTCGGTCAGGAACGACCTGAACAGCCGGACCGATCTGCCCACTCCGTCGGCGGACCGCGAGTACTCGGGCACCGCGTCACTCTACGGGTTCATCGAGGAAGGTTGGCCGCCCTGTGCGACTGCTGCGAGGCCGCTCCGAGCGTGCATTTCCCGAGGCCGCAGCGGGCCACGTGCTGGTGCTCAACTGGCGCGACGAGTGGCATCCCGAGGGCGGGGGCTCCGAGGTCTACGTCCGCCAGATCGCCGAACGGCTGCTGACCTCGGGCATCGGCGTCACGTGGATGACGGCGCGTTACCCGGGGTCCCGGGCCGACGAGACGGTCGACGGCATCCGCTACGTGCGTCGCGGCGGCCACATCACGGTCTACCTGTGGGCCGCGCTGCTTTTGCTCACCCGGCGCCTGGGTCGATTCACCGCCGTGCTGGAGGTGCAGAACGGCATGCCGTTCCTCGCCACCTGGTTCACCCGGCGCCGGGTCGTGGTCCTGGTCCACCATGTGCACCGTGAGCAATGGTCGGTCGTGGGACCGGCGCTCGCGCGGTTCGGCTGGTTCATGGAGTCGGTGGCCGCGGTCCGTGCCAACCGCCACAACCGCTACATCGCCGTCTCGCAGACCACCCGCCGCGAGCTGATCTCCCTCGGGATCGACGCCGCCAGCCTGGATGTCGCCTACAACGGGCTGCCGCCGGTCCCTGACTTCGAGGCCCGCGAGCGAGCCACAGCCCCGACCTTGGTGGTGCTGAGCCGGCTGGTGCCCCACAAGCAGATCGACCACGTGCTGAGGATGTTGCCGCACCTCGCGCAGCGCCACCCGGACATCGCCGTGCGGATCGTGGGCTCGGGGTGGTGGGCCGAGACCCTGACCGACCTGACCGCCGAGCTCGGTCTGGGCGACCGCGTCACCTTCTTGGGGCACGTGTCCGATGAGACCAAGTTCGAGGAGCTCTCGGGTGCATGGCTCCACGTGCTGCCGTCGCTGAAGGAGGGCTGGGGGCTCTCGATCGTCGAGGCCGCCCGGGCCGGCACGCCCTCGGTGGCCTATCGCAGCGCTGGCGGGGTGAACGAGTCGATCCTCGACGGCGTCACCGGAGTGCTGGCAACCGACCTCGACGACTTCGCCGAGCAGGTCGATGCCCTGTTGGCTGACCCGGCGCTGCGCCACGAGCTCGGAGAGAAGGCGCAGGTGCGCGCGGAGCAGCTCACGTGGGAGGCCTCGGCAGAGCGCATCCGGATCGCGCTGTTCGACGAGGACCGGCAGCTGTACGCCACCGCGAGCGACTAGCGGTCAGGCGTCGGCGTAGCCGACGGTCTCAGCAGAGACGCTGGACGGCGGCGGCTTGTCCACGGACGAGGCATTCATCGCAACGTTCGTGCCTGCGACCATCGCGACGACGGCCACCGCGGCGCCAACGCCGCCGGAGATCACCGCCGCACCCACTCCAGCGGGCAAGATCGCCATAGTTTCCTCAGTCTCCCTCGAAGTCCTCAGGCATCACTATAGGGGTGCCGCGAACGGCGTCTGCACGACCGCGGGACAAATAAGGAGCAGTGTCACCAGCAGGACAGCTCCGTCGACGACCCGCACCAACACGGCGTGCTCACCGGTCGACGTACGGTGTGGGCCGCCCAGGTCGACCAGCATCAGCTCGGCCCCGTCGTGCAGCACGGTCCCCGACACGCCCGGCGCTCCTGACGCGCCGGGCACCCGACGCTCCAGCAGCACCCAGCCCACGCCCAGCTGCCGCAGCCCTTCGGCGGGGTCACCCCCGGCGGCGAGCACGGCGGCGACGGACGCACCGAGGGTGCTCTCCCCCTCCACCACCGTGTCGGCGTCGATGACGAGGTCGTCGCTCGTCAGCACCTCACCGGGGAAGAAGCGGAACGCCGGGTCGAGCACGGCGTGGCCATGGTTCCAGGTGAAACGACGGTAGGCCGACCACGGCAGCACCACGGTGCGTCCCTCGTCGGCACCGGCCTCGTCCATCTTCGCCGCGACCTGGCTCCACTCCTCGGGGTAGACGCCCGGACGGAAGGTGCCCGAGAGCCCCCACACCAACGTCGGCACGGCCAGCACCGGTGTGAGCAGGGCCGCCACCACGATCGGCCACCGGGGCGTGTCCGGGCCGGCGGCGCGCACCCGGCGCAGGGCGCTCTCCATGCTGCGCGCCCACCCGCAGGCCACCAGGAGCGCCAGCGGCGCGAGCCACTTCTGGCTGTCGCGCAGGATGCCTGCACCCGGCACCGCGGTGACGACACTCTCCAGGAGAGACCGCCCCGCACCTGCCGTCGGCAGCAGGGCCAGGGCGAGGCCCAGCACGGCGATGACGACGAGGCCCGGCTCGCCGGCCGGGTGGCCGTCGCGGGAACGGCGCGCGAGCAGCACGCCGAGGAGGCCGACCGCCGCGATCGTCAGTGACAGCAGCGCGAACAGCCACGCCGGCTGCAGGTCCGGGGCGACGGAGACCTTCCACATCCCGCCGAGGGTGAGCACCGAGCCGACCACGCCGAACGGCGTGTCAGCCCGGGCGGCGAACTCCGCGACTCCGGGTGTGCCGCCGGTCGCGGTGGTGTTGAGCACCCCCGGCAGCAGCCAGGGCAGGTTGACGAGGACGGCGACAGCCAGGACGAGACCGGCCGCCCGGACCGCAGGAAGCACCAGTGCCAGCGCCAGCGCTGCCGCCAGCACTCCCCCGGTCGGGCTGGTCCAAGCGGCCACTGCCATCGGCAAGACGAGGACGGCGAGCCCCGCGGCGGAGAGTCCGCGTCGACGTACGGCGATCGCGGCGGCCGCGACCCAGGGCAGGCACGCGTAGCCGCAGAGCAGGGCCCAGTGCCCGATGGCGAGCCGCTCGTAGACATAGGGGTTCCAGGCGAACACCACGGCCCCGCCCAGCCTGGCCACGGGCGGGGCGTCCGCGAGCAGGTGGAGCATCCCCCATCCCGCCGCGGCGACCAGCAACACGATCACGGCCTTCTGCAGCAGGTCGCCGGGGACCACCGTGGTCAGGGCCGAGACGATCGCGTCACCCGGGACCGCCCGCGGCACGGAGCCGTCGGCGCCGAGCCACTGGTCCTTCCAGGGCTGGTGCGGCACGAAGACCATGTCGCCGACCAGCGCGAACCCGCGGGCCATGAGCAGCGGGCCGGCCACCAGCAGCGCGAGGCCGCCAATGACGGCGCCCGTTGCGGTGGTGATGCCGCGCGAGCGCACGGTCACGGGGATTCGGGTGTCGGGAAGCCGACCTCGACGTCCGAGAAGCACACGACGCCCCGACCTTGCACGAACTTGAGAGTGAGCGTGGAGATCGGACCCTGCACCATGGCGTAGAGGTGATGGGGCCCATAGCCAAGTCCGGCACGGACCGTGCCGCCGGCCGTCGTGATCTCGAGCTCGCCCCGCCCGACAGTGAAGTAGTCCACCCGGACCCACCAGGTGCCGTCGTGGAGCTGCTTGGTCAGCGGGAGAGCCGCGGCCTCTCCCTTGGAAAGCGCCAGGGCACAAGCATTGTCCCCGGGAAGAGGCACGTCCGAACCGAACACGAGGTCCACGGGTCGAGCGATCCCGAAGTCGTCGAGCATCCGGAGATCCTCGGTCGGCAGGTTGTAGCGCGGATGGATGTCGTAGGCATCGAGGGCCGACGAGACGTGGCGATACTTCTGGGCGAACCACGGAATCATGACGTGGCTCGGGAGAAAGCCGTCGAAGAGCACCAGGTTGGGGTTCCGCGCCAGCTCGGCCCGGGCATTGGTGACGAACTGCTCCACGTGGTCGCGGTGGTAGAGGTCGACCATCGAGCCGGCACTCACCATGCTGCTGTTGAAGAGCACCAGCGAGGTGACGACACCGACCCCCAACTGATGGCTCCGCACCCACGACAGCATCCGCGACCTCCCAGTCGCCTCGAAGGTGAGCAGGTAGGCAACCGCAACGCAGACGATCGGGATGATGTCGCTGGCGTATCGAGGGTCCAAGGCGACGGCGTCGCCCCAGTACCCCCGACCCCGCAGGGTGATGCCCATCGTCACCGCGACGTAGCCGAAGACGGCGCCCCATGCCAGCAGACTTCGACGACCGTGCAACCTCCACCCGACGAACGCCAGTAAGGCAACCACTTGAAGGAGGAGCAAGCGAGTCGCCACGGTGTTGACCGGCCAGGTCGTTCCGTCGAAACCTGGCGTCCGCCACGGTCCCCCGAAGAACGACGGCAGGAGCAGGTCGACCAGCTGGATGCGGGCGAACCGCACGGCCAGGCCGAACGACTGGACCGCCGCGCCCCCCACATCCGCGAGCGCGAGGTAGGTCGCCGAGTACGCCGCCGTGATGATGAGGTAGCCCGCCCACGCGGGCCAGGAGCGCGTCAGATCCCGCAGCGTCTGCCCAGGGCCCCGTCGGATGACGAGGATGGCGACCATCCCGACGAACCATGGGATCAGGACGCCCTTCTCCCAGAAGGCAAGTCCGAGGACCAGGCTCCCGAGGGCCGAGACGAGCCACCGAGTCTGATGCCCTTCGCTGTAGCGGAGGTGACAGTAGGCCGTGGTGGCCATGAAGAGCTGCAGCGGCAACATCTGAGTCGCCGCAGCCCACCAGGTGACGCTGGCGATCATCAGCGGGTTGAAGAGGTAGATGGCCAGTCCCACGATGACTCCCATGGAGTCGCCGAACGCCCGACGCAGGAGCAGGAACATCATGATCGACGTCGCGAGCTGCAGGACGACGATGGTCAGGGCAGCCGGAAGGTAAGACCCGGGAAAACTGGCCATCACCCAGTTCAGGGCGAACCCCGCGGGCATCAGGTGGCTGTTGTAGTCCTCGAGCAGAAGGTCGGCGGTGAATCCCCGCTCACGCGCCAACCACAGATAGGCGAAGTCGTCCATCCAGTAGGAACCCGGAACGACCTGCCACACTCGCAGCGCCGTTTGGGCGGCGATCATGACGACGGCCACCTTCACGTAGGGGCTCGCCTCGCTCCAGCGTCTCCGGAGGGCCCACCGGGACTCAGCCACCAGCCGCCTCCTGTTCCTCGCGGGGCGCCAGCGCAGTCACGACGACGGCGCCCACACCGAGGGCGGCCAGCACGTTGGCCGCCTCAGGTGCGGCCAGAGACTGCTGCAGGCCGATCGCCCCGAGGACGATGGCCACGACCAGCATCAGTCCGACGGCGGCGAGCGTCCACCCGGCGCGCCGGCGCGCGGCCAGGGCAGCCAGGCCGCCCACCAGCGCCGGCACCGAGATCACGGCCAGCAGGACGAGCAGACCGACGGCGTACGCCGCGCGGGGCTCGCTGGGGACCTCGGCCAGCATCGGCCGGTCCCGCCAGCGTCGCCGCCGCAGCAGGGTCACCGCGGCGAGGAGGACCACCCCGGCCGCCAGCAGCGAGACCGCCGAACAGCCCCACGAGGTAGGGGGTCTGCGGCGCGAAGTGCAGCCGCACGACGCCCGTGGTGCCGGCGGGGAGCCGCCAGCCCTGCATCCACCCGTCGATCTCGACCGGTGCGAGCCGCTTGCCGTCGACGGTGGCGACCCAGCCCGGGTTGGTGCTCTGGGTGACCGCGAGCAGGGCGTCCTCGTCGACGTCCACGGCGACGTCCCGGTCGACTCCTCCCCAGGCCCGCACCGTCGCCGAGCCCTCCACGGGCTCGGTCACGGTCGGGAAGGCCGGGGTCAGGATCAGGTCGCGGACCTCGAACCCCCCGACGTTCTTGACCCGGACGGTCTGCGCACCCGCGCTGACGTCGGCGCCGGCAGCACCCTTGGCGCAGCCCTCCATGCGCATCGGCGCACCGCTGATCAGGTCGCCGATGTGGCCGGTGATCTGGGTGAGGATGCGGGTGTCGCCGACGAAGACGGTCGGGCCCAGCCCGCAGGTGCGTCCCGTCGGAAGGCCGGCATCGGCGTGGTACTTCAGGCCCTGCAGGCCCTGGACCCGCAGCTCCGACATGCCGAGGGGGTTTCCCTCGTCGAGGTTGCCGGGCAGCAGCGTGATGCGCAGCCGGGTGGTCGTCACGGGGTCGATGATGCCGGTCCCCAGCTCGCCGAGGGTGATGATCTGGGTCCCCTCGTCGCTCTCGATGCGCAGCCGGCTGGGCAAAGCGGCAGGCGTCCCCGGGGACAGCATCGGCAAGACGCGGGTGATCCGGCGCGGGGCCTGCCAGCGCAGGTCCAGGACGGGCTCGGTGTCGGTCTCGGCCGCGACCCAGGTGGTGGTGGCCTTGCCGTCGACCGCGTTCTGCGGGATGACCGCGGGATCGCCGCCGAACCACGACGTGGCGGTGACGCGCACCTTGCGGGGGTCGAGCGGGCCCATCAGGTCGGCCACATCCTGCCCGCCCGCGGCCACGACCGTGCCGCTGACCAGGAACGCGGTGTCCTCGTCCACGGTCAGCTCGCGCCGCCAGCCCTGGCTGTCGGTGGTCAGCTGCTGGTAGTCGGCACCGCAGTTGAGCCCACCGAAGAATCCGATGCAGGCGGGTCGCTGGATGCCGCCCTCGAGGGCCACCGAGGAGCCGTCCGCGACGTGTCCGGGCGGGACCAGCGTGCGGGCCACGGCGACCCCCTCGATGTTGATCTCGTTGAGCGTCACCGGGCGGATCGAGTTGTTGGTGTCGGTGATCGTGAACCGGATGCGGCGGGTCGGCGCCGGCTCGACGTTGAGGCCCTTGACGTCGCCGTTGAGGTCAACGGTGACCGCGCGGGTCGCGCCGTCGGTGTCGACCCGGAGCGTGCGGACGCCGGCCCCGTTGAGCAGGTCGAAGCGCAGGCTGGTGCGGCCGACGATGGTCGGCTCGGGGAAGCGCAGCTCGATCCAGCTTCCGCGCGGGTCGACGAACGGGGCGGTGATCCAGCTGGTCAGCAGGGAGCCGTCGACCGCGGCGTACGGACCCTCCTCGGGCTGTACGGCGCCACTGGTGTCGGCGTACCCCTTGGAGCTGGACGCGAGGACCTCGGAGATCGCGGAGTAGCGGGCTACCGTCGAGCCGCCGGCGTCGGGGTAGAGGTAGTCGTGGGCGGCGCGCTGGTTGCGATAGGCGGACCCTGCGGTCATCACGTCGGACGCGGCGAGGTGGACCCGGCCGAAGTTGCGCTCCACCCGGCGCAGGGAGTCGGTGACCACGTCGACCGGCTTGTCAGGCGTGGTGGACCGAAGCATCGGCTTGCTCGGGTCGAGGAGCTGGCCGGTGAGGAGCTGGCGCATCGTCTCGGAGCCGCCGGAGACGGTGACGGCGTCGTCGGCCGCGAAGAGGCGGATCCGGGGGTCGGGCGACGACGCGGACACGGCGTACACCTCGACGGCGGGGTAGATCGTCTCGGAGCGCCCGAAGTTCGCGACCTGGACCAGGCCGGGCGCACCGTCGAACACCCGGTGCACCAGCTCCGGTCGTGGCGAGTCGACGTGCCGGTAGTCGAGGTCGTTGCGGAGCACCACGTGGGTGATGCCGGCACGGGCGATCACGGCCGACAGCGTGGGTTCGGGACGGCCGGCGACCAGGGCTGCCTCGAGTCCGTCGAGCATCCGGATGGTGCCCGGTGGCATGAGCGGGGTCTGGGAGCGCACCGACCAGGGCGGCGAGTCCAGGACCTGCAGGGGCTCGTCGATGGTGCGGCCCCACGTCTGGATGGCGAAGCCGGCGCCGGGCAGGACCAGGGCGCGGACCGGGCCGGGTTGGTCTCGGAGGTAGTCGGCGGCCTGGTGCCAGGAGTCGGGCACGGCGGTGAAGCCGGCGTCGTCGCGCAGGTCGCCACCCCACGACGGCGCACTGCTCACCAGCAGCGGCACGGCGAGGGCGACCAGCACCACCGTTGCCGGCACCCGCCGTGAGTGGGTACGGCGACGCGCTGCCCAGGCCAACGCAGCCTGTGCGGTGGCCGCGAACCCGAGAGCCAGCACCATCCGAACGACGGGGTCGAACTTGTGCACGTTGCGGAACGGGGCGAGGGCGCCGTCGAGGGCGGCCGTCCACGGATGGTCGAGCAGCGAACCGGACAGGCTCCCGCTGCCGGCGGTCAGCGCGAACAGCCCGACCAGCAGCGCGACCACCAGGGCGCCGCGGTTCGCCAGCCGACGGGAGCACAGGCCGAGCAGACCCAGCCCGGCCACGAGCGCGGTGGCGACGAGCAGGGTCGGTCGCGCGGACAGGGCGAAGCCGGCCTGCCAGCTCGAGCTGTCGCCCGGGGCCAGGAAGGTGACCCAGTGGTCGGTGCCGCGCAGCGCCGAGAGCCACCCGATCAGGTCGGTCGTCGTCCGCGCGGACTCGACGTAGCTGAGGAACGGCGAGCCGTAGCGGCCCAGCATCAGCAGCGGCAGCAGCCACCACAGCGACACCAGCACGACGAGGCCAACCCAGCGACCGAACAGGGCCAGCCGCGGGCGCCACGGCAGTCCGTTGACCAGCAGCAAGATCGTGGGGAAAGCCAGCGCCGCCAGCACCTCGGTGGCGTTGTGGCCACCCATGAACGGGACCGTCGCCGCCGAGAGCAGCGCCGCGCGCCCCGGCGCGAGCCGACCCCGCAGCGCAAGCACCAGCGGCAGCACGGTCCACGGCAGGACGCAGGTGGCGAGCCCCTCACCGGTGAGCGCACCGATGGTGCTCAGCAGTCGCGGCGCGAGCATGTAGGACAGCCCGGCGAGCACGGCGGGCCAGGCGCCGAAGCCGCCCCAGGCACGCACGACCCGGCGCATCCCTTCGTACGCCAGCAGCAGGAGCAGCGCGCTGAACAGCCGTTCCCACACCCACACCGGCACGTGCAGCACGTGTCCGAGCAGGTAGACGGGGCCGAGGGGGAAGAGGTAGCCCGAGGCCTGGTTCTGCAGCTCGCCCAGCGCCGAGTCGGGGTTCCACAGCGTGAGGCTGCGCACCAGGAAGCCGCCGGGGTCGAGCTGGAGGTCGAGCTTGGTGTCGAAGGTGATCCGGCCGGCCTGCTGGGCCAGGTTGACCGCGACGACCGCGAGCACCAGCAGGGGGTGGAACCAGCGCGGGACGGCCGGCCCGGTGGCGAGGTCAACTCCCCGGGACACGTCGCTGTGCACTGAGACGCTTCCTCCGGGGCTGGGGTGGACGACCGCGATCGCTCCGGCGGCCACGGGTAGTGTACGGGTCGCTCAACCGACCCTGATTCGGACGCCGCGAGAATGGCAGGCTGCGATGGACCCGTCATTCGAGGACGTGTGGCGCCGCGCCGACGAGGTCCCGGGATGGCTCAAACCGGGGCAGGCGGCGATCCTCTGGGACGAGGCCTTGGCCCTTCCGGCCGCCTCGACCGCGCTCGAGATCGGCAGTCACCAGGGCCGCTCCACCGTCGTGCTCGGCGAGGCGATGCGGCGCATCGGAGGGCGGGTGATCGCCGTCGACCCGTTCGTCGAGGGCCGGCTCTTCGGCGGGGAGTCAACCCGCGTCAAGCTCGAGCGACACCTTGCCGAGAACGACCTGACCAGCGTCGTGGAGCTCGTCGCCGACTACAGCACGCGGCTCCGCCCGACCTGGAGCCGGCCGTTCGACCTGCTCTACATCGACGGCAAGCACGACTACTGGACCCTCTCGGACGACCTGCGCTGGAGCAGCCACCTGCCGGCCGGCGGTGGCGTCGTCGTCCACGACAGCTTCTCCTCTATCGGCGTGACGCTCGGGATCCTCCGGCACGTGTTGTTCTCGCGGCGCATCGCCTACGAACGGCGCAGCGACTCGCAAGCGTTGTTCCGCGTCCGCCGGCCCACGACCGCCGACCGCATGCGGATCCTCGCCGAGCTCCCCTGGTGGCTGCGCAACGTCGGGCTCAAGGTGCTGCTGCGGCTGCGGCTGCGACCCGTCGCCAGGATGCTGGGCCACGACTCGCCATACGACCCCTACTAGCCCTCCTAGCCCCGAAAGGCGCCTACCGCCCCGCGAGCTCGACCTGCTCGGCGACCAGGTCCATCAGACGTGTTGCCTGCGCCTGGTCGAACCACGAACGCCGAGCGCGCAAGGTCAGCGAGGTGACGCCCGGGCTGCTTGCCAGCCCCAGGCAGACGCCGGCCGGCCCGGTCGCGACAGGCCAGAAGTCGACGCGCTCGACGCCGTCGTTGGCGACCAGGCCGAGGTTGGAGACCAGCATGGTCGAACCCAGCCGCGAGGAGAGCAGCCGGGCGAGCCGTGGCCCCCACCCTCGCCCGTCGGTGACCGGGAAGGCGGGCTCGGGGCGAGTCTCGGCGACCACGCGGGCCGCGTCCTCCCGGGTGCTGAGGGTGGCCACGGGCACCCGCGAGTAGGCGGTGTCGCGGTCGGGCGCCGGAGTTGGGTCACCGGGACGACGCGACAGCCCCAGGGCAAGCACGGGGCGTCGACCGGTGGTGCGGCGGCCGGCGTTCCAGGCGCGCACCGTCTCGGTCGCGCCCAGCACGAGCGTGGCCGTTCCGGCGTGGGGCGCGACCACCTCCCGCGCGAGCAGCCAGTCACCGTCGCCGCCACGAGGCGAGGCGGCGAGCCGCACCGGTGGGGCGACGAGCGCCTCCGCCAGTCGACCCACGCTTCGCCGTGCGAACCCGCTCGGCTCGGCGTCTGACGGCACCCCGCGCGCCCCCGACGTCAGCGGCAGCCCGGTCACGGCAGCGGCGACTCCCATCAGGCCAAGGCCGTCGATGACGCCGTGGTGAGCGGCAAGCACGAGCACCCGACCGCCGTCGGCCAGCTTCACTCTCAGGAGCGCGTCGTGATTCCCGTACGGCAGGTTGGCGGCCTCGTCGAGGGCTTGCGCGCGATCGCCCGACACGACCATGACGTCGGCCTGGGAACCGAGGTGCGGATGGTCCGCCAACAACTGCTTGACGCGATGGGCGACGGTCTCGACCTCCAGTCCGCCCCGCAGTCGCAGGGCGAGGAGAACACTCCAAGTGACGTCGGGATCGCCGTACAGGCCAACGACCTGGCGGGCGTGTTGGGTGGCCGGATGGACGCTCGACGCGGCTTCCCCTCGATTCCCTGCCGCCACACCGATCACCCTAGGGTGTCAAGCATGCCCGAACCCGTCCGGCCTCGGTCCCTGACCGAGCTGAAGCGGAGTGGAACGGCCATCGCTGTCGCGATGGCGATCATGAACGTGGCTCTCTACGCCTTCACCGCGATCGCCGCGCACCTGCTCGGCCCCAAGTCGTACGGCGCCCTGGCGGCTCTGATGGCCGTGCTCCTGGTCGTCTCAGTGGTGCAGCTCGGGATCCAGACCACCGCGGCCCGGAGGATCTCGGCGGATCCGGGCCATGTCGCGCAGATCGAGCGGGAGATCCTCAGCGTCACCTACCGCTCCGCGATCGCGCTGGGCGTGGTGCTGTTGCTCTTCACGCCGGTGATCAACGCGCTGCTGCGCCTCGACAGCCTGGCCACGGCATCGATGGTCGCGGCCGTCAGCGTGCTGGTGACCATCCTCGGTGGTCAGCTCGGCATCCTCCAGGGCGAGCGCCGCTGGTGGCCGGTGGCCATCTTGTTCCTCGCGACCGGGGTGCCGAGGCTGGTCTTGGGCACGGCCCTCATCTGGTGGAGGCCGACCGTGCTCTCGGCGATGATCGGGGTCGTCATCGGTGCCGTGCTTCCGGTGCTGCTCGGCTTCTACGCCTTGCGGCGGCCGCGCGAGCCCGGGCAGCACAGCCAGGATCACTCGGCACGACCCATCCTGCGCGAGGTCCTCAACAACTCCCAGGCGCTGCTGGCGTTCCTGGCCCTGATGAACGTCGACGTCATCATTGCCCGCAACGTCCTCAGCGAGCACGATGCCGGGCTCTACGCCGGTGGACTGATCCTGACCAAGGCGGTGCTGTTCCTCCCTCAGTTCGTGGTCATCGTCGCCTTCCCGGCGATGTCGACGGCCCACGAACGTCGGCAGGCGCTGCTGCGAAGTCTGTCCTTCGTAGTTGCCCTCGGTGCCGTCGGAACCCTGGTCGTCTTCCTGCTGCCCCAGCTCGCACTCATCTTCGTGGGCGGCAAGCAGTACGACGAGATCTCCGACCAGCTGTGGATGTTCGCGATCCTCGGCACCATTCTCTCGCTGCTCCAGCTGTTGATCTACTCAGTCCTCGCCCGGCAGGGCACCAAGTCGGTCTACCTGGTCTGGGCTGCCTTGGTCGTGCTGCTCGCGGTGGGCCTGCAGATGTCCACCATCACCGCGCTGCTCACCACCGTGCTGGTCATCGACTCGGCGCTGTTCACCGTGCTCCTCACCATCAGCCTGCGTCGGCTCAGGGTGCCCCTGCCCGTCAAGGAGCCGCTGGCCGAGCCCCACCTCTGAGCCCGGCTAGTGAGCGGCCTCGTGCCAGCTCCGGCCGGTGCCGACGGACACGTCGAGCGGCACGGTCAGCGACGCGGCGCCGCCCATCTGCTCGCGCACCAAGGTCTCGAACGCCTCGCGCTCGCCCGGGAACACCTCGAAGACCAGTTCGTCGTGGACCTGGAGCAGCATCCGCGACTGGAGCCCGGAGGCGGTGATGGCCTCCTGCACCCGCAGCATCGCCATCTTGATCAGGTCGGCGGCGGATCCCTGGATGGGAGCGTTGAGGGCCATCCGCTCGGCCATCTCGCGGCGCTGCCGGTTGTCGCTGATCAGGTCGGGCAGGTAGCGGCGCCGGCCCCACAGCGTCTCGGTGTAGCCAGAACGCCGGGCCTCGTCGACCACGCTGGCGAGGTAGTCGCGGACCCCGCCGAACGTCTCGAAGTACTCGTCCATCAGCCCGCGCGCCTCACCCGGGTCGATGCGCAGCTGCTGCCCCAGGCCGAACGCCGAGAGCCCGTAGGCCAGGCCGTAGTTCATCGCCTTGATCTTGGCCCGCTGCGCCGAGTCGACCTCCTCGGCGGGCACGCCGAACACCCGCGCGGCGGTGATCGAGTGGAAGTCGTAACCCGACTTGAACGCCTCGATGAGCAACGCGTCCTCGGACAGGTGGGCCATGATCCGCATCTCGATCTGGCTGTAGTCGGCCGTCAGCAGGCACTCGTAGCCGTCGCCGACCACGAAGCCCTCGCGAATCCGGCGGCCCTCCTCGGTGCGGATCGGGATGTTCTGCAGGTTGGGGTCGGTGCTGGAGAGCCGGCCGGTGGCGGCGATCAGCTGGTTGAACGTCGTGTGGATGCGGCCGTCGGTGGCCACCGTCTTGAGCAGGCCTTCGATCGTCTGCCGCAGCCGAGCCACGTCGCGGTGGCGCAACAGGGCAGCCAGGAAGTCGGCACCCTTGGTGCCTTCTTCGACCTTGGCAAGCAGCGTCACCAGCGCGTCGGCGTCGGTGGTGTAGCCGGTCTTGGTGCGCTTGGTCTTGGGCATGCCGAGCTCGTCGAAGAGCACCACCTGGAGCTGCTTGGGCGAGCCGAGATTGATCTCCTTGCCGATCGCGGCGTACGCCGCCTCCGCCGCCAGCTTGACGCCGCCGGCGAACTCGGCCTCCAGCGACTGGAGGTGGTCGATGTCGACGGCGATGCCGGTCTGCTCCATCAGCGCGAGAAGGTCGATGAGCGGCAGCTCGACCTCGGCGAGCAGGCGGGTGCCGCCGCGCTCCTCGATCTCGGCGTCGAGGGCGTCGGCCAGGTCGAGGACGGCCCGGGCGTGCAGCATCGCGGTGTTGGCCGCGCCGGAGTCAGCTGGATCCTCGATGCTGTCGAACGTCAGCTGCCCGTCGTCGACCGCCTCCTGCTTGAGCTCGCGCTTGAGGTAACGCAGCGTGAGGTCGGCGAGGTCGTAGGAGCGCTGGTCGGGCCGGGCCAGATACGCCGCCAGTGCGGTGTCGCTGACCAGCCCGCGCAGCGCCCAGCCGCGTGCCGCCAGCGCGAGCATCGGACCCTTGGCGTCGTGGAGCACCTTGGCCTTTGCGGGGTCGTCGAACCACGTCGTGAGCGCCGCGTCGTCCTCGGGTGAGACCTCCCCGGCGTCGACCCAGGCGGCGGTGCCGTCGCCGGCGGCCAGCGCCACCGACCACACCTCGCCGGTGCCCGAACCCCAACGGCCCTGGATGCTGACGCCGGTGCGCTGGTCGACCGCGTGCGCCCCGAGCCAGTCGGCCACCTCGCCGGCGCCGAGGCGGGTGCCTGCCAGCTCGAAGCCGGAGTCGTCGATCGGCTGGGCGTCTTGCACGTCCCACGACTCCAGCAGCCGCTCGCGCAGCACGCGGAACTCCAGCGAGTCGAAGAGCGTGTGCACCAGCTGGCGGTCCCACGACTGCGCCTCGAGGTCGTGGGGGCCGAGCTCGAGGTCGAGGTCGCAGACCAGCGCGTTGAGCTGCCGGTTGCGGATCACGTCACCGAGGTGCTCGCGCAGCGACTCGCCCTTCTTGCCGGTGATCTTGTCGGCGTGGGTGATGACGTTGTCGAGGCCGTCGTACTCGTTGATCCAACGGGCCGCGTAGCCCGGCCCCACCCCGGGCACGCCAGGCAGGTTGTCTGAGGTCTCGCCCACGATCGCCGCGAGCTCGGGGTAGCGCGCCGGTGGCACTCCGTATTTCGTCTGGACCGCCTCGGGGGTCATCCGTGCCAGCTCGGAGACGCCGCGCATCGGGTAGAGCACCGTCGAGTGCTCGGTGACCAGCTGGAGCGAGTCGCGGTCTCCGGTGAGGATCAGCACCTCCATGCCTTCGGCGAGCGCCTGGGTGACCAGGGTGGCGATGATGTCGTCGGCCTCGTAGCCGTCCTTGTCGAGGTGCCTGATCTTGAGGGCGTCGAGCACCTCGTTGATCAGCGGGAGCTGGCTGGAGAACTCCGAGGGTGTCTTGTTGCGGCCGGCCTTGTAGTCGGCGTACTGCTCGAGGCGGAACGTCTGCCGCGACTTGTCGAAGGCGACGCCGATGTGGGTGGGCTGCTCGTCGCGCAGCACGTTGATGAGCATCGAGGTGAATCCGAAGACCGCGTTGGTGTGCTGCCCGGTGGTCGTCGAGAAGTTCTCGACCGGGAGCGCGAAGAACGCGCGGTAGGCCAAGGAGTGGCCGTCCAGGAGCAGCAGGCGTGGGGTCTGGTCGCTCATTTTTGGGGTCCCCGCGGCGGCGTGAGCGAAGCGAGCGGCGTCGTGGGGCGTTCACGTCCGCGACTCTAGTCGGCGGCGGGGACAGTCCGACCGTGGGCCAGAATGGCCACCATGACCGACACCGCGCGCTCGCCCGAGGTCGAGGCGTTCCTCGCCCAGATGCCCCAGGGCTTGGGGGTCCTCAACGAACGGATGGGCATCGAACTGGTCGAGATCTCGCCCGAGCGGGTGGTCGCGACGATGCCGGTGGAGGGCAACACCCAGCCCTATGGCCTTCTCCATGGCGGCGCCTCGGTCGTGCTCGCCGAGACGCTCGGGTCGGTGGGCTCCGCGATGCACGCTCACCCCGACCGGCTCTCCGTCGGCGTCGACATCAACGCCACCCACCACCGGTCCGCCACCTCCGGCACCGTCACCGGCGTGGCCACCGCCATCCACCTCGGCCGGTCGATGGCGTGCTACGAGGTCGTCATCACCGACGACCAGGACCGCCGCCTCTGCACCGCCCGCATCACGTGCGCACTGCTCCCTCGCGAGCGCTTCGCGGGCTGAGTGGGTTCGCTGGTCGACGAGACATATCGACAGGTCAATCAGTGGGGGCGATGAGTCTCCCGGCGAGCCCCGGTCTGCACCGACAAGGATCAACTGCACCCGAGGAGAGCGACATGACCGCCACCTACACCTTCGATGTCTTCTCCAGCCTCGACGGCTACGGCGCCGCGACCGGCAACTGGACCGGCTACTGGGGCAAGCAGGGTCCCGAGCTGCTCGACCACCGCCTTGCCCAGTACGACTCGGAGCAGCGGATGGTCTTCGGGGCCACCACGCACAGGGAGTTCGTGAGGATGCTGGCCGCGAGCAGCGAGGAGTCCGAAGTGCACGACCCATGGGTCACCCGGATGGTGAACCTGCCGGCAACGGTGGTGTCCACGACGTTGGAAGGGCCTCTCGACTGGCCGAACGCGACCGTCGTGAGCGGGGACGCCGTCGAGGTCGTCGCCAGGCTCAAGGAGGAGTCCGACGTTCCGCTGCGCTCGCACGGCAGCCTGTCGATGAACCGGGCGCTGATGAAGGCCGGCCTGGTCGACCGCGTGCAGGTCACCCTCTTCCCCGTCATCACCGGTCAGACAGGGCTGGACCCGATCTTCAAAGGAGGTGCCGACTTCGACCTGGAGCTGGTGGACAGCCGGACGCTCGACGGCCACATCCAGGAGCTCATCTATCGACCTACGCTCCATTGAGCCAGTTCGCAGCTAGCCCTTCTCGGCGCCGACGTTGGCGCCTTGCGTGAACCACCGCTGGAACAAGATGAACACCAACGCGGTCGGGATCGTCATCAGCAACCCGGCGGCCATGGTGATGGGGAACTGGTTGCCCGCGCCCAGGCCGCCCGAGGTGAGCCCGGCCAGCCCGCGGGTCAGTGTGTAGAGCTCGGGCCGGTTGGTCGCGACGATGAAGTGGGTCAGCTCGTTCCACGACCCCTGGAACGACAGGATCGTCAGCGTGATCAGCGCCGGCTTCGACATCGGCAACACGATCGACCAGAAGATCCGGAACGTCGAGGCGCCGTCGATCCGGGCGGCCTCCTCCACCGAGATGGGGATCGTCTCGAAGAACTGTTTCATGATGAAGACCCCGGCCGCGTCGATGATGAGTGGCAAGAACAGCGCCGGGAACGTGTTGTAGAGGCCCAGGTAGTTGAGCACCAGGAACTTCGGGATCAGCAGCACGACGCCCGGCACCGCCATCACCGCGATGACCGCGGTGAAGATGCCTGCGCGACCGCGGAACCGCAGCCGCGCCAGCGCGTAGCCCGCGAGGGAGTCGAAGAACACCCGGCCCGCAGTGACCAGGAGGGAGACGAGCACGGAGTTCTGGAACCAGGTCGCGTACTGCGTGTCGCCGAGCCGTTTGAAGGCAGCCAGGGTGAACGGGTCGGGCGTCAGGCTCAGCGGGTTGGCCACCGCGTCGGCGTTCGTCTTGACGGAGGTCGCCAGCTGCACGATGAACGGGTAGATGTACAGCAGTGCGAACAGCAGCAGCAGCGTGTAGACGATCACTTGGCGGCCGGCGCTCGACCGGTTGATGACGTTGCCGTCGCGGCGGGGCGGCCGCGTCAGCACCGTCGCCGCCGCCGACTGGGACTGGGCCTCCCGCGAGTACGCGGGGGTCACGTCGGTCATGCCGCCACCCGCTTACGTCGCAGCTCGCGCCGCTGCGCCCGCAGGCCCTTCTTTCGGGCCGACTCGTCCTTGTCGCGCAGGATCCAGCGCTGGATGCTCGCGAGCACCACGATCAGCGCGAAGAGAAGGAACGCGATCGCCGCGCCTTGTCCCCAGTGCTGTTGGGTGAACGCCGCCTGGTACGACAAGTACGCCGGCGTCAGAGTGGTCTTGGCAGGACCGCCTTGGGTCATGACGTACATCTGGTCGAAGACCTGCCAGGTGCTGATCACACCGAGCGTCAGCACGAGCACCAGCGCCGGCCGCAGGTGCGGCAGGGTCACGTAGCGGAACACGCTCCACTTGGAGGCGCCGTCGACGAGGGCCGCCTCCTCCACCTCGGCGGGCAGGTCCTGGAGCGCTGCCAGGAACATCAGCATGAACGTGCCGGCGGTGGTCCAGATGACCTGCATCATGATCGCGCTCATCGCCACGCTCGGGCCGCTGAACCACTCCCACAGGGAGAGCCCGAGCACGTCGTGGTCGGCCAGCGCGGCCGGCGGGCTGCTCATGTCCCACACTCCGAAGCTGTTTCCGAGGAGGTGGATCAGACCCTGCGGGTCGGAGAACCACACCGGGCCGTCGATGCCGAACACGGCGAGCACCTGGTTGACGGCACCCGTGCCGGTGAACAGGAAGAGGAAGATCAGCGAGATGGCCACCGACGAGACGACTGACGGGAAGTAGAACGCGGTCCGGAAGAAGGTGCGACCCCTGAGGAACCGCTGGTTGACGATCACCGCCAGGACCAGCGCCAGCGCCGTCTGGAGCGGGACCACGCCGATGACGTAGTAGAAGGTGTTGCGCAGCGAGAGCATGAAGTCCTGGCGGCTCAGCCCGGGCTCGGTCAGCAGCGGCTTGTAGTTGTCGGCGCCGACGAAGGCGACGTTGCTCGAGAACGGGCTGCCTCGCCCGGACCAGTCGCTGACCGAGACCCACAGCGCCATCACGATCGGCAGCACCAGGAACAGGCCGAGCACGATGATCATCGGGGTCACGAACAGCCAGCCCGCGCGGGTCTGTCGCTGGACCTTTCCCTGCGAGCCGGTGCGGGGAGGAGGCCCGGTCTCCCGGACCTCCTCCCCCGCACTGGTCGGTGCGACTGAGCTCACTGACCCCGGTCCTACTGGCCCAGGGCGGCGTCGGCGTTGGTGTCGAACTCCTCCATCACGCTGCTGACGTCAGCGTCCTGGAGACCTTCCAGCTGGGAGTTCAGGTCCGCGATGACCTGCTCCATGCCGGGGGCGGTGATCGGGCCGTGACCATAGTCGCCACCCTCGATGAAGGCCTGGTCCTCCGGGAACTTCGCCTCGTAGTCGCCCGAGGCGCTCTGGCGGCTCGGCATCACGCCGAACGCGTCGGCGAAGGCGAGCTGCTGCTCGTTGGTGGTCAGGAAGTTGACCAGCTCGACGGCCTGAGCCTGCAGCTCGGAGTCGGCGGCGATGCCCCAGCACTGGGTGAACAGCAGGGTGCCCTGGCCGGCGGGACCGGCGGGCATCGGGACCACGGTGTACTTGACGTCGGGGTAGTCGGCGCTCATCGCGCCCTTGATCCAGTTGCCCTCGATGGTCATCGCAGCCTTGCCGGTGCCGAACGCCTCGCCACCCCACCCCGCGTCCAGCTGGCTGGCGAAGGCGTAGGTCCCCTTCTTGAGGTTGTCCTGGACGTGTGTCAGAGCATCCACCACGGCGGGGTCGCTGCCCGTCGCCTCGGTGTTGTCGTCGTTGAGCCACCAGCCGCCGTTGCCGACGACGAAGGCGCCGAGCCGGTCGATGCCGGTGGACAGACCCAGGCCAACCTGGTCGCCGGTGGTGAGCTTGTCGGCGACCGTGGCCAGCTGGTCCCAGTCGGTCGGGATGTCGGCGTCGGTGAGGCCTGCCTTCTTCCACGCGTCGGTGTTGATCTCGAGCGCGAGGGTGCTGAAGTCCTTGGGTGCGCACACCAGCTCGCCGTCATAGGTGAAGGTGTCGCGCAGCGCCGGGTAGAAGTCGTCGGGCTCGTCGACCTGGTCGCCGTACGAGTAGAGGCTGCCGTTCTGGGCGTAGTTGGCGAACAACGAGGCGTCCATGTAGAACACGTCGGCCGGACTGCCGCTCGCGAAGCCCTGAGCCAGCTCCTGGCCCATGTCGCTGGCCACCGTCACGTTCACGGTGTTGCCACTCTCGTCGCCCCACGCCTTGACGGCGTCCTGGACGGCCTCGGTCTCCGCGTCGCCGGACGAGGCGATGAGCATGTTGAGCTCGACCGGCCCTTCGGCCGCAGGCTGGTCGCCATCTCCGTCGCCGCTGCTGTCGAAGCCACCGCCACACGCGGACAACGCCAGGCCCATCGTGACAGCGGTCGCCACGAGAAGGCCCTTCCTCTTCACGATGCTGCTCATTGCTTCTCCTTTTCCTTCATCACTCGCTGATCAACAGGGGGAAATCACGGGGTACGTCGCGCGGTGCTGGCGCGGACGGTCAGGTGTGGGCTCAGCAGCACACCGCCGGTGCGGCCGGCATCGGCGCCGCCGAGTGCTGCGGCGACCAGGTCGAGGGCGATGGTCGCGACGTCGGCCAGCGGCTGGGCGACGCTGGTCAGGCCGTGCATCCGAGCCAGCTCGGAGTCGTCGAAGCCGACCACGCCGACGTCGACGCCGGGCCGCAGGCCGGCGCGCCAGATCGCATGCAAGGCGCCGACGGCCAGCACGTCGGTGGCGCAGACGACCGCGCCACCCACCCCGAGGGCCCTGACGACCGCGTCGGCCACCTGACGGACGGAGTCCAGCTCGTCGGGGGCGGATCCATCCGGACCGGGGTCGCGACCGGCGGCACGGCAGGCGTCCTCCCAGCCCGCGCGGCGGGCGTCGGCCACGACCGAGACACCCGATGGAGAGCCCAGGTAGCCGACGGTGTCGTAGCCCGCCCCGACGCAGTGGTCGACGGCGAGCCCGGTGCCGTGGTGCCCGTCGACATCGACCCAGCGCAGGAACCCCGGGTCGTCCCAGATCCGCCCGAAGGAGGAGAACGGGATGCCCTGGTCGCGCAGCCACGCCGGTCGCGGATCTCCGGCGTGGGTGTCGGCCAGCACGAAGGCGTCGACCACCCGGCCGCGCCACATCTGCTGGTAGCCCTCCAGCGTCGGCGTGTGGTGCTGGGAGCCGAAGGTGACGATGTGGAAGGCGTGCGCCGGCGCGGCCAGGGTCAAGGCGGCGAGGAACGGCGCCATCACGGCGTTGTGGTAGTCAGCCCCCAGCGCGTTGAGCTCGACCCCGATGGCGCCCGCCCGCTGCGCCTGCAACGACTGGGCCGCAGACGACGGGCGGTAGCCGAGGCGGACGATCTCGGCCTGCACCCGGCTCAGGGTCTCCGGTCGGACGCGCTCGGGGTGCCGCAGCGCGTTGGTCACGGTCTGCCGGGACACCTGGGCAGCCTCGGCCACAGTGTTGACGTTGACCCGGCCCGGTCCGGTACCGGGCGGCGGGCTCGCGGTGTCCGGCATCGACTCCCCTGCCGTTGAACCTTCAAACTCCGCAGGGGGCTGAATTTGAAGGTTCAAATGTGTACGGTGTGGACTGTGCCCCGCATCACACCCGATGTCAAGAGTCGCGCCGCCCGCCACCTGACCGAGGAGACGACCGGTGTCGGCCCGACCTGAGGACTCCGGACGCCAGCCCTGGCTGCACGACCTCGAGATCGCGGCCCACGGCAACCTGACGTGTGTCGCCGACCGGTCCGGCGACCTGGACTCCCCCGGCACCGGGCTGTTCGTCGACGACCGCCGGGTGTTGACCCGCTGGTCGCTGACGGCCGATGGTGAGCCGCCCGTCCGCGTCTCGGCACACAGCAGCGGAGCGAGCACGCGGGTGATGTCGGTGGCACGCAACCTCGGCGACGAGGGACCGGACCCCACGATCGAGGTGCACCGCGACCGCCTACTCATCGACGGCGGTCTGCGCGAGGAGGTCACGATCGCCTCCCGCTGGGACCGACCGGTGCGCTGCCGGCTCCGGCTGGAGGCGGCCGGCGACGGAGCCGAGCTACGCAGCGTCAAGGGGGGCTGGAGCCCGCAGAGCCTCCTTGTCGTCACGGCCGACGGCGACACCCTCACCTGGCGCGACGCCCGCCACGAAACCCGCGTCCAGCTGTCCGGCGCCCGCGCCGAGGTCGGGGACGACGGAGTCGGCGCTCTCGTGTGGGACGCAGACGTGCCGCCCGGCGGCCGGGCCTGCTGGGTGGCCGAGGTGACGGTGACCCGAACCGCCGACACCGACTTCGACGCCACGCCCGGCGGGCACCTCGTCGACTGGGGCGACGTACGCGCGCGGGCCACCGACCGTCGGCTCGATCTCGTCGTGGAGCACGCCTTCGCCGACCTCACCGAGCTCGTGCTCGCCGACCCAGACTCGCCGAGCGACCCGTTCGCGGCCGCCGGCACACCGTGGTACCTCACCCTCTTCGGCCGCGACTCCTTGTGGGCGGCCCGGCTGACGGTGCCCTTCGGCACCGACCTGGCTGCGGGGACGCTGCGCACCCTGGCCCGGCGCCAGGGCCGGGTCGACGACCCGGCCACCGAGGAGCAGCCCGGCAAGATCCTCCACGAGGTGCGCTGTGCCCCCGTCGGCCCGCCGGCGGCCGGCACCCTGCCGCCCCTCTACTACGGGACGGTCGACGCGACCCCTCTCTGGATCGGCCTGCTGCACGAGGCCTGGCTCTGGGGGCTCGCCGAGCCGGTGCTGCGCGAGCTCCGCCCCCATCTGGACGCCGCGCTCGGGTGGATCCAGCGCGCCGCTGAGGACGGCGGGGACGGCTTCCTCCGCTATGTCGACGCCACCGGCACCGGCCTGAGCAACCAGGGCTGGAAGGACTCCGGCGACGCGATGCGCCGGCGTGACGGCAGCATCGCTCCCGCACCGATCGCTCTGGTGGAGACCCAGGCGTACGCCGTCGCGGCGGCCACCGGCGCTGCCGAGCTGCTCGAGGAGGTGTTCGGCGAGCCGGGCGACGAGCTGCGCGACTGGGCGCGGGCACTGACCGACCGGGTCCGCGATCGGTTCTGGGTCAGCGACGACGACGGCCCCTACCTGGCGATGGCGCTCGACGCCCACGGCGATCCCGTCGACGGCGTCGGCAGCAACATGGGCCATGTCCTCGGCACCGGCACGCTCACACCCGAGGAGAGTCAACGGGTCGCCGGGCGGCTGTCCGGCCCCGACCTGCTCGGCCCGTTCGGGGTGGGCACCCTGGGCCGCGCCAACCCGGCGTACAACCCGATCGGCTACCACACGGGCTCCGTCTGGACCCACGACACGGTGATCTCGGCTCTGGGCCTGGTCCACGACGGCCATGCGGCCGCCGGAGCGGGGCTGCTGCGGGCTCTCGTCGACGCGGCGACCCACTTCGACTACAGGTTCCCCGAGCTGTTCGGCGGCACCGCCGAGTCGGGGATCCCCATCCCGTACCCCGCCTCGTGCCGGCCACAGGCGTGGTCAGCCGCCTCCGCCGGCGCCTTGATGACGGCCTGCCTCGGGCTGCGCGCCGACGCGCCGCGCGACCGGCTCGTGATCCAGCCGCTGCGGCCCTCGCCCTTCGGCGACCTCAGCGTCCGCGGCCTCCGGGTGCGCGGCGAGGCGGTCGAGGTCGACCTCACCGACGACGGCGACGTCCGAGACGTGCGGGCGCCGGCGTGGCTGCAGGTGCAGGTGCGCTAGCGCGTTGTTTGTGCCTCGGAGCGGCGCAGCGACCGACGGACGGCCAGCACCTGGGTGAGGTGGCGTCCGGTGGCGTGGGTGCCTGGGTTACGCCGCGTGGTGAGCTTGGCGCGGACGGCGGTCGTCGGTGCCATCCGCAGGGTGGCCCGGGGTCCGAGCGCCAGGCGGGCCAGGAAGCGGTTGGCGTCGCGAGACCCGGTGGGCGCGGCGGTGGCGACAAAGCCGGCGCCACGCTCCTCGGCCCAGCTGACGGCGGCCTCCATCAGCGCCCTGCCGACGCCGTGCCGGCGGTAGTCGGGCAGCACGGTCGGCGACATCACCTGGACGGACAGGTCGAGGTTCAGCGGAGTGACGGTCTTCAGCCTGAGGTGGACGGCGCCGGCGACGGCGCCGTCGTACTCGGCGACCACGATGGACTGGTCTGGATCGGCACCTGCCAGCCCGATGATGCGGGTCATGTCTGCGTGCTGGTCGTCGGCGTCACCGCGGCGCAGTACGTCGGCCCACAGGGCGGCCAGTCGGGCTGCGTCCCCGGGCTGCGCCTCGCGAAGGTGCACCAGTGACCGGCTCATGCTCCGCCTCCACGCCGTCGACCCACGGCGCGTGCTCGGTCCCCGTCGACGCCGTTGGAGGTGACCATACGCGCACGCGCGGCTGGTTGTCCCGGGAGTGTCCGGATCCGCCTCCTGACTGGGCCTTGCACTCCCCACGAGTGCCCCGTGACGGGCACGTTCTGGCCCGTCCGCACCCTCGCCGGAAGCCTCGCCTGGACCAGACGGCCACGGTGATTGACGTAACGGTTCGCTAACGACAGGGTTCGGTGTGCAGTCCAGTCTCATCTCCGGTCTACGGTGACTCCGCTAGCCCCTTCCTCCGGGGGACGCGGCAGCGGTGAACGTTCACCCGAAAGAAAGGTCCCACCTGTGAGTCGAACCAATCCCGCCACCTGGGCGAAGGTCATGGCCGGCACCGCCGTGCTTGCCATGTCCCTTGCCGCATGCGGCTCCGATGACAGCAGTACGCCCGAAGCCACGGACACCGAGACGCCGTCCGACACGGCGTCTCCGTCCGAGTCCGAGTCGAGCGCACCGGCCGACACCTTCACCAACGACAAGTGCAAGGGCAACCAGTCCAGCGCCAACGCCTTCTACGTCGGTGGCATCCTGCCGCTGACGGGCAACCTGGCCTACCTCGGCCCGCCGGAGATCTCCGGCGTCGGCCTTGCTGTCTCGGACATCAACGCCGCGGGTGGTGTGAACGGCCAGAAGGCCTGCCACAACATCCAGGACTCCGGAGACTCCACCGACATGTCGGTCAGCTCCGCCTCCGGCCAGACCCTGGTCGCCGCCAAGCCGTCCGTCGTCGTCGGCGCGGCCTCCTCATCGGTGTCGCTCAATGTTGTCGACGCATTCGCCGACAACAAGATCACCGAGGTCTCACCGGCCAACACCGCGGTCGACCTGAGCGGCTACTCGCCTTATTACTTCCGGACCGCTCCCCCGGACACCATCCAGGGCAACGCGCTCGGCACGCTGATCTCGTCCGATGGCTACCAGAAGATCGCGTTCTTGGTCTTCAACGACACCTACGGCACCGGACTGCGTGACGTGGTCGAGCAGACCGTCACGGCTGCCGGTGGCGAGTGCGTCTACGGCTGCAAGGGCGACGGCAACGAGTTCCCAGCCGGTCAGACCACGTTCTCGACCGAGGTTGGTGCCGCGCTGGCGTCCAACCCCGACGCGATCGTGATCCTGGCGTTCGACGAGACGAAGGCCGTCGTGCCGGAGCTCAAGGGCCAGGGCTGGGACATGGCGAAGACCTACTTCTCCGACGGCAACACGTCGGACTACAGCAAGGACTTCCCGCCCGGCACGCTCGAGGGCGCGCAGGGCACGGTGCCTGGCGCTGACGCCTCGCCGGAGTTCAAGGAGCGCTTCAACGGCTGGTACGAGTCCGCTGAGGGCACCGGGCTCACCGACTACCTGTACGCCGGTGAGTCGTACGACGCCACCATCCTGGCCGCGCTGGCCGCGATCAAGGGCGGCGCCAACGACTCGACCACCATCCAGAAGAACTTCGCCGCAGTCTCGGGCGCCACGGGTGGCGACGAGTGCGGGACGTTCGAGGAGTGCGCCGCGATCCTGGCCGACGGCCAGGAAGTCCACTACACGGGTCCGTCGGGCATCGGTCCGATCAACAAGCAGAACGACCCGTCGTCGGCCTTCGTCGGTATCTACAGCTACGACGCCGACAACAAGCCGCAGCACGTCGACCAGGTCGAGGGCAGCCTCGAGTGATCGACTGAACCAACGCGAGAGGCCCCGGACCGCAAGGTCCGGGGCCTCTTTCGCTTTGAATTCGCGTCTGGCGGCTCACTCGGGGCTGGTCGTGGCTCACTCGGGACTGGTCGTGGCTCCCTGCGGGGTGTCGGTGCGGGCCTCGTCGACGTCCTTCGCGAGGGTGCCGAGGTAGAGCTGGATCACCTTGGGATCGTTGGCCAGCTCGCGGCCGGTGCCCGTGTAGGCGTCGCGACCCTGGTCGAGCACGTAGCCCCGGTCACAGATCTGCAGGCAGCGCCGGGCGTTCTGCTCCACCATCACCACGCACACGCCGGTCTTGTTGATGTGGCGGGTGCGCAGGAACGTCTCGTCCTGGCGGACCGGGGACAGGCCGGCCGACGGCTCGTCGAGCAGCAGCACCGACGGCTCCATCATCAGCGCCCGCGCCATGGCCAGCGACTGGCGCTCACCACCGGACAGCGCACCGGCGCGCTGGTTGCGGCGGTCGTGCAACACGGGGAACAGCTCCCACATCGCCGCAAGTCGCTCGGTGAGCTTCTTGGGGCGCATGTAGAGCCCCATCCGCAGGTTCTCCTCGATGGTCAACGTCGGGAAGACGTTGTTGGACTGCGGCACGAAACCGACACCCATCTCCACCAGGCGGTTGGCCTTGAGGTTGGTGATGTCCTGGTCGCCCAGGGTCACCTTGCCTTCGTGGACGCGGACCAGGCCGAACATGGCCTTCAGCAGGGTGGACTTGCCGGCTCCGTTGGGGCCGATGATGCCGATCATCTCGCCGGGGTAGGCCACCAGGCTGCAGCCGTTGAGGATGTTGACGCCGGGCAGATAGCCCGCCACGACGTCCTTGGCCTCGATGACGGCGTCGCCGCGCGTCTCGGTCGGCTGGTCTGTCGTCATGCTGACTCTCCCTCGCGCTCGGCGTCCTCGGCCGCGACTTCCTCGGACATCTTCTCCAGCGCCTCGTCGCTGAGCAGGTCGTCGTCGCCCAGGTCGGTGTCGTGGTGCGCCCCGAGGTAGGCGTCGATGACGGCCGGGTTGGACATCACGGTGTCGGCGGAGCCTTCGGCGACGATCCGGCCCTCGGCCATCACCACGACCCAGTCGGAGATGTGGCGTACGACGTGCATGTCGTGCTCGACGAAGAGCACGGTCATGCCCTCGTCGCGCAGGCTCTGGATGTGCCCCAGCAGTGACTGGGTCAGCGCCGGGTTCACGCCCGCCATCGGCTCGTCGAGCATGATCATCGTCGGCCTGCTCATCAAGGCCCGGGCCATCTCGAGCAGCTTGCGCTGACCGCCCGACAGGCTGCCGGCGTAGTCGTCCTTCTTCTCCAGCAGCTTGAAGCGCGCGAGCAGCTCCTTGGCCTGCTCCTCGACGTCACGCTCCTGCTTGCCCCAGGTGCCGCGGAACATGCAGGTGAGCAGGTTCTCACCGCGCTGGTCGCGAGCGCCCAGCATCATGTTGTCCATCACCGTCATCCGGTTGAGCGCCTTGGTGAGCTGGAAGGTGCGCACCATGCCCGCCAGTGCGACCGACGACGCCGACGTCTTGTCGAGCTTGCGGCCCTCGAACGACCAGCTCGCCCCCGTCTTCGCCGACGACGGCTTGTCGAAGCCCGTGATCAGGTTGAAGAACGTCGTCTTGCCGGCACCGTTGGGGCCGATCAGCGAGGTGATGATGCCCCGCTGCACCTCGAGGTGGTCGACGTGGACAGCCGTCATGCCGCCGAAGTTCCGGGTGATGTGGTCGACCTCGAGGATCGGGTCGGGCTTGGCGGATCCGGGGGAAGCGTCGACGCCCTCCATCAGGGCCACCCGGGCCGCCGGGTCGGCCAGCGGGGACGGGGTACCGACGGTCATCTGCTCAGACATTGAACCGCAGCTCCCTCTTGTCGCCGAGTATCCCTTGTGGTCGGAAGATCACCAGCAGCATCAGCGCCACACCGACGCAGATCCAGGCGAACTGGGCGGTCTGAGCGGTGTTCATGACGCTGTTGGGCACCACCGCGTCCGAGACGCCCTGCACGAAGATGCGGACGGCGAAGAACAGGATCGTGCCGAGCACCGGGCCGAAGACCGTGGCCGCTCCACCCAACAGGAGCGCGGTCCAGCAGAAGAACGTCAGCGAGCGGCCCATCGCGTCGGGCTGCATCGACGCCGGCAGGATGTAGACCATCCCGCCCAGAGCGCCGAACAGGCCGCCGAGGATCAGCGCCTGCATCTTGATGGCGAAGACGTTCTTGCCGAGGCTCCGGATGGCGTCCTCGTCCTCGCGGATGCCGCGAAGCAACCGGCCCCACGGGCTACGCACCAGCAGGTAGACGAGGTAGGTGCAGACGGCGACCAGGATCCACGCGACGAAGCGCACCCACCAGCCGTTGACGCCGGTGGACTGGAGGTCGGGCCCCCATCCCCAGAAGGAGAAGGTGCCGTTGCCGAAGAAGGACAGGCTGGTGAAGGGTTCGCGGTACTGCGACCCGGGGATGCCCTGCGCCGCGCCGGTGAAGTCCTCCAGCTTGGCGAGCCGGCCGACATATCGGAGGATCTCGGCTGCGGAGATCGTCACGATGGCGAGATAGTCACCGCGTAGCTTCAGCGTCGGGATGCCGAGGATCAGCGCGAACACGAAGGCGGCGAAGAACCCCATCAGGATGCCGACGATCATCGGCAGACCCTCTTTGACCGAGATCGCGAACCCGTAGGCGCCGAGCAGCATGAAGCCGGACTGCCCCATGTTGAGCAGGCCGGTGTAGCCGAAGTGGATGTTGAGGCCGATGACAGCGATGGCGACCGCCGCCGTCTGCGCCGAGATCGACTCGCGCAGCATGTTCTGAGCGATGCTGCCGACTTCCCCGGGCGCGAAGCGAGCCAGCAGGATGACCACGACGAAGTAGCCGATGAAGATCGTCGCGGCGATCATGGCCCGCCGCTGCGGCGGAGGCGCTTCTGGGTCGTTGGGGTCGAAGGCGCCGGCCTCGTGGCCGCCGGCCTGGACCTGGTCGGGCTGCGGGATGGAGTCGGAGACGGTTGTCATTGGTGCCCTCCTAGCCAACCCGCTCGGGGCGTCCCAGGATGCCCTGCGGGCGGACCAGGAGCAGCAGGATGAGGATCAACAGCGCGGATGCGTACTTGAGGTCGCCGGGGGCGCCGAACACCGGCGCGAGCTCGACGACCAGACCGATGATCAGCGACCCGACCAGGGCGCCGAACGCCGTGCCGAGACCACCCAGGGTGACCGCGGCGAAGAGCAGCAGCAGGATCTGCAGCCCGGAGTCCCAGCGCATGCCGTGCTGGATCACCAGGGAGTAGAGGATCCCCGAGAGCCCGGCGAGCGCGGCCGAGACCGTCCACACCAACCGGATCACCTTGTCGACGTCGATGCCCGAGGCGGAAGCCAGGGCCGGGTTGTCGGAGACCGCCCGGGTGGCCCGGCCGACGCGGGTGCGGAGCAGGGCGTAGCCGACTGCGCTGATCACGACGATCGAGACGACCATCGCCATCACGTCGAAGGTGTTGTAGACGATCGGTCCGAACGTGCGCGGCGACGGCTCCTGGAGCACGATCTTCACCGTGTCGGCGGCGATGAAGTACTGGTAGAGGTACTGCAGCGACAGGGCCAGGCCGATGGTCACGATCATCATCTGGGCCAGCCCGAGACCTCGCCGTCTCAAGGGTTGCCACATCACGCGGTCTTGGAGGTATCCGAACGCGCCGGCGACCATCACGACCAGTGCGCAGCCGACCCACGGGTTGACGCCCCATTGGTTGACGACCAAGTAGCCGAGCATGCCGCCCATCGTCACCAGCTCGGCGTGGGCGAAGTTGGACAGCCCCGTCGTGCCGTAGATGAGCGAAAGGCCGATCGACGCGAGCGCCAGCAGCAGGCCGAGACGCAGCCCGCTGAACGTGCTCTTGATGATGCGGTCCATCGTGCTGATGCTGGCGGTGTAGGAGCCGGTGCGGACATCGAAGCTGACGGCCTTGCCCTGGCTCAGGTTGGTGATGGTCACCTTGACGGTGTCCTCGTCGCCGGTGACCACGACACCCGACGGCAACGAGTCTGCGTCGATCGTGGCGGTGTACTCGCCCGGCTCGGTGACCGTGACGCTCCACTTGCCGCGCTCGTCGCTGGTCGCCGTCTCGTCGAACGAGTTGGGGCCGGTCACGTTGACCTCGGCACCCTCGACGACGTCGACCTCGGTGCGGATCGTGCCGCTGATGCAGCCCAGCTCGGCCGTGCCCGCGAAGCACGTCTCGGCACTGGCCGGGGAGGCGGCCACCAGGAGGGCCAGGGGCGCGAGCAGCGCAGCGAGGATCAACCCTGAGATCCGTGAACCTATGCGTCTCGGGCGTCCGGTTGGACGCATCCGCCGTCCTCGTTCTCGGACCGTGCGACGAGAGTTCACGCGGGGCCTCCCCTCCGGGCGTCGGCAGGGCGGCCGACGACGTTGCGCGCAGTCTAGGGGGAGTGCCCGTGACAGGCACCACATCCCGGACGGGATCAGGATACGGCGTGGCGGGGTCGGATGCCGACTACCTGTTCGCGATGCCCGGCCCGTGCGTGATCACGCCGTCGGCCACCTGACGCATTGTCAGCCGGAGGTCCATGGCGGTCTTCTGGATCCACCGGAACGCGTCGGGTTCGCTGAGCCCCAGATCCTTCTGCAGCACGGCTTTGGCTCGTTCGACCGCCTTCCGGGTCTCGAGCCGCTCGTGGAGGTCGGCGACCTCGGCCTCGAGCAGCGAGATCTCGCCGAAGCGGCTCACCGCCATCTCGATCGCGGGCGCCAGGTCGCTCTGGGAGAAGGGCTTGACGAGGTACGCCATCGCGCCGGCGTCGCGGGCGCGCTCCACCAGGTCGCGTTGGGAGAACGCGGTGAGGATGACCACCGGGGCGATCCGCTGGGCGGCGATCCGCTCGGCTGCCGCGATCCCGTCGAGCACCGGCATCTTGACGTCGAGGATGACCAGGTCGGGCCGCAGCTGCTCGGCGAGCTCGACGCCTTGCTGTCCGTCGGCCGCCTGGCCGACCACCTCGTAGCCCTCGTCGGCCAGCATCTCCGCGAGGTCCATCCGGATCAGCGCCTCGTCCTCGGCGATGACGACGCGGAGCGGTCCCATTGACGGGCGTGCTGGGGACTGGCTCACCCGCCCAGGCTAACGGGGCTCCCCCGATGCTCCGGCGCCAGGACGGGTGCGCGTCAGGCCAGCAGTGACGGTCGGTCGACCCGCTCGCGCGCGGCCACCAGCTCTGCGACGTACAGCTCCACCTCGGCGCGCTCCACGCGGGCCCGGCTGCACTCGACCGCCGCCACCCGTGCGTTCTCGATGGCGGCGACGTGGCTCGCTCGGCTCAACTCGAGACCCCATGTCCAGGGCCTGCCCAAGATGCTGTTCCTCCACTCCATCACCAAAGTTTAGCTTAGTCACTAGGATTAATGCAAGAAGGCCCGCGACTTGGCCGTCCGATACGATTTCGGCGTCGCTGGCCCCGGTATCCCAACGGCAGAGGAAATGGTCTCAAACACCATCCAGTGTGGGTTCGAATCCCACCCGGGGCACCGATGTCGGCGCGCTCGGGCACCGTGTGAATCGTGTACTCGGGTCACACCGTCGCCCTCGCTCTCGAGCTCCTGGCCAAGGGTCGCACCCTGTCGTCGGTCAGCAGAGAGCTCGGGGTGGCTCGGAGCACGCTTCGCAACTGGCAGCAGAGCCCCCGCGTCGGGCCCAGCCGCCCCAGCGAATGCCCGCGCTGCACCGACGTGGGCCTGGACCGCTCGGCGTACGCCGCCTTGCTCGGCTTCTACCTGGGAGACGGCTGCGTGTCCCAAGCCCCCAGATACTTCGCATTCCGGGTCTCTTGCGATGCCCGGTTCCCCAACATCATCGACGACGTCGATCAACTCATGCGGACGGTCCGCCCTCATATGAAGGTGTTCCGGGTGCCGGCTCCAGGAACGATCGTGGTGCACTCCAACTGGAAGCACTGGCCCTGCCTGTTCCCGCAGCACGGCCCGGGTCGCAAGCACGAGCGCACGATCCGACTGGAGGACTGGCAACAAGAGATCGTCGATGGGCATCCCGGCGACTTCCTGCGTGGGTTGTTCCACAGCGACGGGTCCCGCACCCACAACTGGGCCTCGCGGCTGGTCGGCGGGGTCAAGAAGCGCTACGACTACCCGCGCTGGGAGTTCGTGAACTCTTCCGACGACATCATCGACCTCTGCACGGCCGCGCTCGATCGGGCCGGCATCCACTGGACCCGGCCTCGCATCAACGCCATCTCGGTCGCGCGCGCGGCCGACGTACGCCACCTCGACGAGCTGATCGGCCCGAAGACCTGAACGTGCGCGGGTCAGCGGTGGTAGGCGGGCGCGACCTCGTTGATCGCGTCGCCCATCTGGTGGATGCGCAGCGCGTTGGTGGAGCCCGGGATGCCGGGCGGGCTGCCGGCGATGATGACGACGACGTCACCCTCGACGACGCGGCCGATCTGGAGCAGCTGCTCGTCGACCTGGCGCACCATCTCGTCGGTGTGCTCGACATCGCCGATCCTGAAGGTCTCCACGCCCCAGGTCATCGAGAGCTGCGAGCGGGTCCGGGTCTCCGGGGTGAACGCGAGCACCGGGATGTGGCCCCGGTACTGCGCCAGCCTGCGTGCGGAGTCGCCGCTCTGGGTGAACGCCACGAGGTAGCGCGCGCCGCTGCGCTTGGCCACGTCGACGGCCGCCTGGGCGATGATGCCGCCACGGGTCTCGGGGGTCCAGTCGATGGCGGCCATGTGGGCGAGCCCGTGGTCCTCGGTCGACTCGATGATGCGCGCCATCGTCTCGACCGTCTCGATCGGGAAGGCGCCGACGCTGGTCTCCCCCGACAGCATCACCGCATCGGCGCCGTCGAGCACCGCGTTGGCGACGTCGGAGGCCTCGGCCCGGGTCGGCGCCGGGGAGTCGATCATCGACTCGAGCATCTGGGTCGCCACGATGACCGGCTTGGCCCGGCGACGCGCCTTGTCGACGAGCAGCTTCTGGTGCACGGGCACGTCCTCGAGCGGGCACTCCACGCCGAGGTCGCCGCGCGCGACCATGATGCCGTCGAAGGCCTCGACGATCCCGTCGATCGCCTCGAGAGCCTGCGGCTTCTCGATCTTGGCGATGAGGGGCACGGTGATGCCCTCCTCGTCCATCACCTTGTGCACGTCGTCGGCGTCGGCGGCCGAGCGCACGAAGCTGAGCGCGATGAAGTCGACGCCGAGCCGGAGCGCCCAGCGCAGGTCCTCGATGTCCTTCTCCGACAGGGCGGGCACGGAGACGGCAACGCCCGGGAGGTTGATGCCCTTGTTGTTGCTGACCTTGCCGCCGATCACGACGGTGGTGTGCACGTCGGGGCCCTTGACCGAGGTGACGACCAGGCGGATCTTGCCGTCGTCGATCAGGATCGGGTCACCCTCGGAGACGTCGTCGGGCAGCCCCTTGTAGGTCGTCCCGCACTCGGTAGCGTCACCCTGCACGTCGCGGGTGGTGATGGTCCACTCCTGGCCCTGCTTGAGCTTCACCGGTCCGTCGGCGAAGGTCTCCAGGCGGATCTTGGGGCCTTGCAGGTCCGCGAAGATGCCGACGCCGTGGCCGCTCTCGTCGGAGGCCTGCCGGACCAGGCGGTAGACGCGCTCGTGGTCGGCGTAGCCGCCGTGGCTCATGTTCAGGCGGGCGACGTCCATGCCCGCGTTGACCAGCGCCTTGATCCCCTCGGGGGTCGCGACGGCCGGGCCCATGGTGCACACGATCTTGGCTCTTCGCACTACCTCAGCCTAGCGGTCGTTGGAACGATCAAAGACTCCATCCGTCCGAGCCCTGGGACCGGTTACACCGCGAGCGGTCGTTCGGTCGGCGGGATGGGCGACGGGAGGGCGGTGGCCCCGGTGAGGTACTTGTCCACGGCGGCCGCGGCGGCCCGCCCCTCGGCGATCGCCCACACGATCAGCGACTGGCCGCGCCCGCAGTCACCGGCGACGAAGACGCCGTCCTCGCTCGCGGCGTACGACGAGTCGCGGGCCACGTTGCCGCGCTCGTCGAGGTCGACGCCCAGCTGCTCGACCAGCCCGGTCTGCTGGGGGCCGGTGAAGCCCATCGCCAGCAACACGAGGTCGGCCGGGATCTCCCGCTCGGAGCCGGGCACCTCGACGGGGCGCCCGCCCTCGAAGACGACCTCGACCAGCCGCAGCGCCCGCACCCGGCCCTCGTCGTCGCCCAGGAACTCCTGGGTCGAGACGGCGTAGACCCGGTCGCCTGCCTCCTCGTGAGCCGACGACACCCGGAACACCATGGGGTAGGTGGGCCACGGCTGTGCGGCAGGACGGTCGGAGGGCGGCTCCGGCAGGATCTCCAGCTGCGTGATCGAGGCTGCCTGCTGGCGGGTGGCGGTGCCCAGGCAGTCGGCGCCGGTGTCGCCGCCGCCGATGATCACGACGTGCTTGCCCTCGGCCGTGATCTGGTCGGGCACGTCGGCGCCGAGCGACGCGCGGTTGGACTGCGGCAGGAACTCCATCGCCTGGTGGATGCCGGTCAGCTCGCGGCCCGGCGCGGCCAGGTCACGCGGAAGGGTGGCGCCGATGGCGAGCACCACGGCGTCGTACCGCTCGCGCAGCACGCCACCGGTCAGCTCCGTGCCGACGTCGACGCCGGCCCGGAAGATCGTCCCCTCGCGGCGCATCTGGTCCAGGCGCTTGTCGAGGTGGGACTTCTCCATCTTGAACTCGGGGATCCCGTAGCGCAGCAGCCCGCCGATCTTGTCGGCCCGCTCGTAGACCGCGACGGTGTGGCCGGCCCGGGTGAGCTGCTGGGCGGCGGCGAGACCGGCCGGCCCGGAGCCGATGACGGCCACCGTGCGGCCGGAGAGCCACTCGGGCGGCTGGGGCCGCACGTAGCCGGAGTCCCAGGCCTTGTCGATGATCGCGACCTCGACGTTCTTGATGGTGACGGGGTCCTGGTTGATGCCGAGCACACACGCGGTCTCACACGGCGCGGGGCACAGCCGGCCCGTGAACTCCGGAAAGTTGTTGGTGGCGTGCAACCGGTCCATTGCGCCGTCCCAGTCGTTGCGCCAGACCAGGTCGTTCCACTCGGGGATGATGTTGCCGAGCGGGCAGCCCTGGTGGCAGAACGGGATGCCGCAGTCCATGCACCGGCCGGCCTGCGTGGTGATGATCGGCAGCAGCGCCCGCCCGGCGCCGCCTGGGTAGACCTCCTGCCAGTCGTGCACCCGCTCCTCGATGGGACGCCTCTCGGCGACCTCGCGGCCGTCCTTGAGGAAGCCCTTGGGGTCACCCATGGAGGACCTCCATGATCCGTGCCTCGGCCTCGTGGTCGTCGAGACCTTCCTCGATGGCCTCCGCCTTGGCTTCCAGCACCCGCTTGTAGTCGCTGGGCATCACCTCGGTGAAACGGGCCAGCGCCGAAGGCCACTCGGCCAGCAGTGCGGCGGCCACCACGGATCCCGTCTCCTCGCCGTGTCGCCGGACCAGGTCGTGCAGCTCGGCTGCCGCGTCGCCCTCGACGGGTGCGAGCTCGACGAGCTCGGGGTTGACCCGGCCGACGTCCAGATCCAGCACGAAGGCGTAGCCGCCGGACATGCCGGCAGCGAAGTTGCGCCCGGTCGGGCCGAGGATGACCACTCGACCGCCGGTCATGTATTCACAGCCGTGGTCGCCGACGCCCTCGACCACCGCGCTGACGCCGGAGTTGCGCACGCAGAACCGCTCTCCCACCTGGCCGCGCAGGAAGATCTCGCCGGCCGTGGCGCCGTAGCCGATGACGTTGCCCGCGATGATCTGCTCCTCCGCGGCGAACGTCGCGGACCGGTCGGGACGGACGATGATCCGGCCGCCCGAGAGGCCCTTGCCGAGATAGTCGTTGGCGTCGCCCTCGAGCCGCAGCGTGATCCCGCTCGGCACGAAGGCGCCGAACGACTGACCAGCCGAGCCGGTCAGCGTCAGGTCGATGGTGTTCTCCGGTAGGCCCGCGCCGCGGTATCGCTTCGTGACCTCGTGGCCGAGCATCGTGCCGACGGTGCGGTTGACGTTACGGACCGCCAGCGCCGCCCGCACGGGCTCGCCACGCTCGAGGGCGTCGGTGGCCAGCGCGATCAGCTCGTTGTCGAGCGCCTTGTGCAGCCCGTGGTCCTGCTGCTTGGTGCAGCGCGGGTCCTGGTCGGGGAACAGGTCGGCGACCGCGGGCACGTGCAGGATCGGGGTGAGGTCGAGGCCGGCGGCCTTCCAGTGGTCGACCGCCTCCACGACGTCGAGCGCGTCGACCCGGCCGATGGCCTCGTCGAGGGTGCGGAAGCCGAGCTCCGCGAGCAGCTCGCGGACCTCCTGGGCGACGTACTCGAAGAACGTGACCACGAACTCGGGCTTGCCGGTGAAGCGCTCACGCAGGACGGGGTTCTGGGTCGCCACTCCGACCGGGCAGGTGTCGAGGTGGCAGACCCGCATCATGATGCAGCCGCTCACGACGAGCGGCGCGGTGGCGAAGCCGAACTCCTCTGCGCCCAGCAGCGCCGCGACGATCACGTCGCGGCCGGTCTTGAGCTGGCCGTCGGTCTGTACGACGATCCGGTCGCGCAGGCCGTTGAGCAGCAGCGTCTGCTGGGTCTCGGCAAGGCCGAGCTCCCAGGGCCCGCCGGCGTGCTTGAGCGAGGTCAGTGGCGAGGCGCCGGTGCCGCCGTCGTGCCCCGAGATCAGCACCACGTCGGCATGGGCCTTGGAGACGCCGGCCGCGACGGTGCCGACGCCGACCTCGGAGACCAGCTTGACGTGGATCCGCGCGTCGGGGTTGGCGTTCTTGAGGTCGTGGATCAGCTGGGCCAGGTCCTCGATCGAGTAGATGTCGTGGTGCGGCGGCGGGCTGATCAGCCCGACGCCGGGCGTCGAGTAGCGGGTCCGGGCGATCCACGGGTAGACCTTGTGGCCGGGCAGCTGGCCGCCCTCCCCCGGCTTGGCACCCTGGGCCATCTTGATCTGGATGTCGCTGGAATTGGTGAGGTACTCCGACGTCACGCCGAAGCGGCCCGACGCGACCTGCTTGATCGAGCTGCGGCGTTCGGGGTCGTGCAGCCGGTCGGCGTCCTCGCCGCCCTCACCGGTGTTGGACTTGGCGCCGATGCTGTTCATCGCGATCGCGAGCGTCTCGTGCGCCTCCTGGCTGATCGACCCGTAGGACATCGCGCCGGTCGAGAACCGCCTGACGATCGCGCTGACCGGCTCGACCTCTTCGATGTCGATGGGCTGCCGGCCGGACTTCTCAGCGTCCGCGAACCGGAACAGCCCGCGCAGCGTCATCAGCCGCCGCGACTGCTCGTCGACGCGGGCGGTGTATTGCTTGAAGATGTCGTAGCGGCCGGCGCGGGTGGCGTGCTGGAGCCGGAAGACCGTCTCGGGGTCGAACAGGTGCGGCTCGCCCTCGCGGCGCCACTGGTACTCCCCGCCGATCGCCAGCTCGCGGTGGGCCGGCGAGATGCCGCCGCGCGGGTACGCCGCGGCGTGCCGGCGGGCGACCTCCTCGGCGATGGTGCCCAGGCCGATGCCTCCCAGCTTGGAGGTGGTGCCGGTGAAGTAGCGGTCGACGACCTCTTGCGAGAGGCCGACCGCCTCGAAGATCTGGGCGCCGGTGTAGGACGCGACCGTGGAGACGCCCATCTTGGACATCACCTTCAGCACGCCCTTGCCGAGCGCCTTGATGAGGTGCTTGACCGCGACCTCGGGCTCGACCTTCACGTAGTAGCCGTCGCGGGCGAGGTCCTCCACCGACTCCATGGCCAGGTAGGGGTTGACCGCAGCGGCGCCGTAGCCGATGAGCAGCGCGACGTGGTGCACCTCGCGCACGTCGCCGGTCTCGACGAGGAGGCCGACCTGGGTGCGCGACTTCTCGCGGACCAGGTGGTGGTGCACCGCACCCGTCAGCAGCAGCGACGGGATGGGCGCCAGCTCGGCCGTGCAGTGCCGGTCGGAGAGCACGATGACGCGCGCGCCGTCGGCGATCGCCCGCGACACCTCGGCGCAGATCTCGTCGATGCGCCGGGCCATGGCCTCGCCGCCGCCCTCGACTTCGTAGAGGCCGCGGGCGACGTGGGTGATGAAACCGGGCATGTCGCCGTCGCGGTTGATGTGCCGGATCTTGGCGAGGTCGTCGTTGGAGAAGACGGGGAAGGGCAGCACCACCTGGCGGCACGACGCGGGGGTCGGGTCGAGGAGGTTGGCCTCGGGCCCGATCGAGCCGGCCAGTGACGTCACGAGCTCCTCGCGGATGGCGTCGAGCGGCGGGTTGGTGACCTGCGCGAACAGCTGGCTGAAGTAGTCGAAGAGCAGGCGCGGCTTGTCGCTGAGCGCCGCGATCGGGGTGTCGGTGCCCATCGAGCCGAGGGGCTCGGCGCCGGTGTTGGCCATGGGCGTGAGCAGGATCCGCAGCTCCTCCTCGGTGTAGCCGAAGACCTGCTGGCGCCGGGTCACCGAGGCGTGAGTGTGGATGATGTGCTCACGATCGATGACGTCGTCGAGGTGGATCAGCCCGGCGTGCAGCCACTCGTCGTACGGGTGCTCAGCGGCGAGCTCGGTCTTGATCTCCTCGTCCTCGATGATGCGGTGCTCGTCGGTGTCGACCAGGAACATCCGGCCCGGCTGGAGCCGTCCCTTGCGCACGATCGTGGCGGGGTCGAGGTCCAGGACGCCGACCTCGGATGCGAGCACGACCAGACCGTCGTCGGTGACCCAGTAGCGGGAGGGGCGCAGGCCGTTGCGGTCGAGGACCGCCCCGATCTGAGAGCCATCGGTGAACACCACGCAGGCCGGGCCGTCCCACGGCTCCATCAGCGTGGAGTGGAACTCATAGAACGCGCGCCGACTGGCATCCATCTCGGTGTGGTTCTCCCAGGCTTCCGGGATCATCATCAACACCGAATGCGGTAGCGACCGGCCACCCATGTGGAGCAGCTCGAGCACCTCGTCGAACGACGCCGAGTCCGACGCCCCTGGCGTGCAGATCGGGAACAGCCGGTCGAGGTCGCCGGGGATCAGGTCCGAGGTCAGCAGCGCCTCACGGGCCCGCATCCAGTTGCGGTTGCCCATCACCGTGTTGATCTCGCCGTTGTGGGCGATGTAGCGGAACGGGTGCGCAAGCGGCCAGCTCGGGAAAGTGTTGGTGGAGAAGCGCGAGTGCACCACGGCCAGCGCCGAGGTCACCCGCTCGTCGACCAGGTCGGGGAAGAAGTGGTCGAGCTGGTCGGTGGTCAGCATGCCCTTGTAGACCAGGGTCCGCGCCGACAGCGACGGGAAGTAGACCTCGGCGTCCTTCTCGGCGCGCTTGCGCAGGCAGTACGCCAACCGCTCGAGGCCCATGCCCGAGGTCCGCGACCCCGCACCGGCCACGAAGACCTGGGTGAAGGTCGGCATCACGCCCCGGGCCGTGGCGCCGAGCTGGTCCGGGTCCACCGGGACGTCGCGCCAGCCGAGCACGGCGAGACCCTCCTCGGCGGCGATCTCCTCGATCCGGCGGCGGGCCTTGGCGGCGTCGTCGGGGTCGGCGGCGAAGAAGCCGGTGCCGACGGCGTACGAGTGCTGTGGCGGCAGCTCGAAGTCGACGACTGCGCGCAGGAACGCGTCGGGGATCTGGATGAGGATGCCGGCGCCGTCGCCGGAGTTGACCTCGGCGCCCGCGGCGCCTCGGTGGTCGAGGTTGCGCAGCGCGGTCAGCGACTTGGCCACGATGTCGTGGCTGGGCTCCCCCGTGAGCGTCGCCACGAACGCCACCCCGCACGCGTCGCGCTCGAAACGGGGGTCGTAGAGCCCTTGGGGCTGCGGGAACGCGTCGTGTGCGCGCATGGAGGCAGGCTCCCGTCGTCGTCTGCCGACCGCGGTCGGCTTCGGCTGGCAACTGTCAGGCGTGCAGGCGGGAGGGGACGGCATTGGCCCCGGGAGGGTCACAGTAACAACTTCGGCCCTGCCCCCGGAGTTACGCGCTCAAAGCGCGGACAGCGCGCGATCACACCGATTCGTCAGCACCGCTGAGCGGGGAAGTCCACGCTAGACCGCTGACGAATCGGTATCGGTCTCGTCGTCGGCAGGCTCAGCCTCGGACTCGGGCTCGGACTCGGACTCGGGGCCGCGCCCCTCGACGTACAGCTCCTCCTCGCGACCGGGGCGGTTCTTGGTCGCCCAGACGAAGTACGCCGCCGCTGCGAGGAACAGCACGATCGAGGTCCACACGTTGAGGCGAAGGCCGAGCACGTTGTTGAGCTGCACGCTGTCGATGCGCAGCATCTCGATCCAGCCGCGGCCCAGCGTGTAGGCCATCACGTAGAGCGCCAGTACCCGGCCGTGGCCGAGGCGGAAGCGCCGGTCGAGCCAGATCACCACGAGGAAGGCGGCGACGTTCCAGACGAACTCGTAGAGGTACGTCGGGTGGAAGGTGGCGAACTGCTCGTAGCCTGGCGGCCGGTGGTCGAGGTCGATCTCCAGCCCCCACGGCAGGTCGGTGGGCTTGCCGAAGAGCTCCTGGTTGAACCAGTTGCCCCAGCGGCCCAGCGCCTGGGCGATCAGGACGCCAGGCGCCAGCGCGTCGGCCATCGGTAGCCACTTGATGCCGCGCCGCCGGCAGCCGATCAGCACGCCGACCGCGCCGAGCGCGATCGCGCCCCACACGCCGAGGCCGCCCCGCCAGATGTAGAGCGCATCGATCGGGTGGCCGCCGGCTCCGAAGTAGAGGTCGTTGTCGGTGATGACGTGATAGATCCGGCCGCCGACGACACCGAAAGGCACCGCCCAGACGGCGACGTCGGACACCTCGCCGGACCGGCCGCCGCGGGCCACCCAGCGCCGCTCGCCGATCCAGATCGCGGCGACGATGCCGAGGATGATCGAGAGCGCGTAGCCACGGATCGGCACGGGACCGAGGTACCAGACACTCTCGCTCGGGCTGGGGATGCTGTTGGGAAGCAGGGCCGGCAGCAGGTCCGGGAGCAGGTGCGGGATCAGGTCGAGGAGCATCGGCACGTCCTACGTGGCGAGAAGCTGGTGGATGTCGGAGGCGAACTGGGCGGCCGAGGTGCCCTGGGTCCACACGATCGGGACCTGGTCGTTGCCGTCGATGCCGAGTACCGCCGTGCCGTGGGTGACGTCATAGCCGCCGCTGGCCAGCTTGGCACCGTGCTCGACGGGGATGGCGAGGCTCTTGCCGAGGGCCGCGATCGTCGCCAGCTTGCCCGTCAGTCCCACGAAGTCGGGGTCGAAGTGGTCCAGATAGTCGCGCAGCACCGTCTCGGTGTCGCGGGCCGGGTCGGTCGTGACGAAAACGACGTCGACCTGGTCGCGGTCCTGGTCGTCGAGGCGGGTCATCGCGGACGCCAGGCTGGCCATGATTGCCGGGCAGATGTCGGGACAGTGGGTGTAGCCGAAGAAGACCAGGGTCAGGCGGCGTTCGGTGTCGGAGGCCAGGGAGTACGACGAGCCGTCGGTGGCGGTCAGCAACGTGTCGGGCACGACGTACGGCTCGGTCAGCACCGCGCCGGTGAGCTGTTCGTCGTCGCCGCCGCACCCGGCCAGCACCAGCACCACGGGGAGCAGCAGGGCCACGAGGGCCCGTCGGCCGGGACTAGGCACGCCGGACGCCCTCTGCCAGGTCGGCCGTCAGCGTGGCGAGTGCGCGCAGCCCGGCCGTCCGGTCGTCGGGGTGGTCGAGCAGGGCCCGGACGAACGCGCTGCCGACGATCACGCCGTCGGAGTACGACGCCACCTCAGCCGCCTGGTCGGCGGTGCTGACGCCGAGGCCGACGCCGATGGGCAGGTCGGTGGTGGCTCGGGTGCGGGCGACGAGTGGCTCGGCCAGGTCGCTGCTGGTGGCCCGGGCGCCCGTCACACCCATCACGGCGGTGGCGTAGACGAAGCCGCGGCAGGCGGCGGTGGTCATCGCGATCCGGTCGTCTGTGGACGACGGGGCGACGAGGAAGACCTTGTCGAGACCGTGCTCGTCGGCGGCGGCGATCCACTCGGGCGCGAAGTCGGGTGTCAGGTCGGGCGTGATCAGGCCCGCTCCCCCGGCCGAGGCCAGGTCGGCGGCGAACCGCTCGACGCCGTAGCGCTCGATGGGGTTCCAGTAGGTCATCACCAGCGTCGGGGTGCCGGTGGCGGCGACGGCCTCGACGGTGGCCAGCACGTCGCGGGTGCGGACGCCGCCGTCGAGCGCCTGCTGGGCGGCGGCCTGGATGGTGGGGCCGTCCATCACCGGGTCGGAGTAGGGCAGGCCGATCTCGATCACGTCGCAGCCGGCCTCGACCATGGCGCGGAGCGCGGTGATGCCGCCGGCGACGTCGGGGAAGCCGGCCGGCAGGTAGCCGACGAGGGTGGCCCGGCCCTCGCCACGGGCCTTGTCGAACGCGACGGAGGCGCTCACCGGGCTCACTGGGGGTCCGCTTCCGGCGCACCCAGGTCGAACCACGAGATCGCGGTCTCCATGTCCTTGTCGCCGCGGCCGCTGAGGTTGACCAGCAGCACGTCATCGGGGCCGAGGCCGCGGGCTACGCGCAGCGCGCCGGCCACCGCATGCGCGGACTCGATAGCCGGGATGATGCCTTCGGTGCGGCTGAGCAGCGCCATGGCGTCCATCGCCTCGGCGTCGGTGACGGGCTCGTAGGTCGCGCGTCCGCTGACCGAGAGGTGGGCGTGCTGCGGGCCGACGCCGGGGTAGTCGAGCCCGGCGGAGATCGAGTGCGACTCGATCGTCTGGCCGTCCTCGTCCTGGAGAACGTAGGTGCGGGCGCCGTGCAGGACGCCGCGGTCGCCGGCGTGGATGGTGGCTGCGTGCCGGCCGGTGTCGACGCCTTCGCCGCCCGGCTCGAAGCCGTAGATCGCGACGTCGGCGTCGTCGAGGAAGGCGGTGAACAGGCCGATGGCGTTGGACCCGCCGCCGACGCAGGCGGCGATGGCGGTCGGGAGCGCGCCGGTGAGCTCGAGGCACTGGGCGCGGGCCTCGTCGCCGATGCCGCGCGTGAAGTCGCGGACCATGCTCGGGAAGGGGTGCGGCCCGGCCGCCGTACCGAAGAGGTACGCCGTGTGGTCGACGCTGGCGACCCAGTCGCGCAGCGCCTCGTTGATGGCGTCCTTGAGGGTGGCGCTGCCGGAGTCGACGGGCACGACCTTGGCGCCGAGGAGCTGCATGCGGGCCACGTTGAGGGCCTGTCGCTTGGTGTCGACCGAGCCCATGTAGACGGTGCAGTCGAGTCCGAAGTACGCCGCCGCGGTGGCGCTGGCCACGCCGTGCTGGCCGGCGCCGGTCTCGGCGATCACTCGCTTCTTGCCCATCCGGCGGGTCAGCAGCGCCTGGCCGAGGACGTTGCGGATCTTGTGGGCGCCGGTGTGGTTGAGGTCCTCGCGCTTGAGCAGGATTCGGGTGCCGACCTGCTCGGAGAGACGCTGAGCCTCGTAGAGCGGGCTGGGGACGCCGGCGTACTCACGCAGGATGGTCTCGAACTCCGACAGGAACCCGGGGTCGGCCATCGCCTCGTGCCAGGCGACGGTGAGCTCGTCGAGGGCGGCGACCAGGGCCTCGGGCATGAAGCGCCCGCCGAACTCCCCGAACCAGCCCAGCTCGTCGGCGTCGTAGCTCATCTCGCGGCTCCGGTGCGGGTGGTGATCGCGGACATCGTGCGGACGGCACCCGCGGGGTCGCCGGCGAGGACCAGGGCCTCGCCGACGAGCACCGCGCGGGCGCCTTCGGCGGCGTAGCGCGCCACGTCGTCGGGACCCGAGATGCCGGACTCCGCGACCAGCACCCGGTCGGCCGGCACCAGCGGCGCCAGCCGGGCGAAGGTGTCCGGGTCGACGGCCAGGGTCTTGAGGTTGCGGGCGTTGACGCCGATCAGCTCGGCACCGAGCTCGACCGCCCGCTCGGTCTCTTCCTCGTCGTGCACCTCGACCAGCACGGTCAGGCCGAGCTCTCGGGCCTGGTCGTTCAGCCGGCGCAGGTCGTCGTCGCCGAGGGCGGCGACGATCAGCAGCGCCAGGTCGGCACCGACCGCCCGGGACTCGATGAGCTGGTAGCCGTCGACGACGAAGTCCTTGCGCAGCAACGGCGTGGGGACCGCCGCGCGCACGGCACGTAGGTCGTCGAGGCTGCCACCGAATCGACGCCCCTCGGTCAGCACGCTGATCGACGCCGCACCGCCTTCGGCGTACTGCACGGCCAGCGCCGCGGGATCGGTGATGCCGGCCAGGTCGCCCTTGCTCGGGCTGCGCCGCTTGACCTCGGCGATCACGCTGATGGCCGGCTCGCGGAACACCGGCATCGGGTTCAGGGGCGCCGGCACGTCGGCCAGGGCGGCCCGCAGGTCCCGCTCCGGCATGGCGGTCTGCCGCCGGACAAGGTCGTCCCGCACGCCGGCGACGATGTCGTCGAGCACGGACATGGGGACCTTCCTCGGGTGCGAGTTGGTGGAGCGAACAGCCGAGGGCAAGCCTCTCATCCCGGGCCAACGCGGCTGCCGGGGCGTCCGTCCACCGACGGGGGCGACCTGCTAGTCGTTCATCCCCATCTTGGCCATCACGGCGAACACGATCAGCGAGGCAACACCGATCGCGCAACCGACCCAGAACAGCGGCATGCTGATCGGGCTGAGCATCAGGGCGACTCCGCCGACGACGAACCCGACCATCGCCACCGTGACGGCGGTCCAGGCAGCGGGAGTGTTGCCGTGGTGGGACATGCGGGCTCCTTCGGCGGGCGGTTCGGCGGGGTCAGTCTAGGGGTCGCGACGACCGTCGTCGGGGAGGGTCGGGTCGTGGCCCTGGTCCATGGCCCGCCACAGATCGAGGCTGTTGTCGGGGTCGTCGGGGTCGGCCGTCACGGGAGCCGTGCCCGGGGCGTCGTAACGGCTGCTCATCTCGGGCCAGTGGGGCACCAGGCGCACTGCCAGCACGCCGGCGACCGCGGCCACGACGCTCGCTCCCGTGCCGATCCAGGCCCACGCCGAACGGCCGACCGACCCCGAGCCGTCGTACTGCGCGATGAGCTCCTCGATGGGCCGCGGTGCGCTGATCAAAGCACCCACGCTGGCCGCAACCAGGCCGGCCGCAGTGATCAGGATCAGCAGCGCGACGATGCGGCGGAGCCGACGGCGGGTCACGAGCAGCACTCCCCAGGCCGCGAGCACGACGAGCGCCAGGGACGTGACCAGCGGTGCACCGGTGTCGGCGGGCGGCGCCCCGGTGAGGCCAGGCGCGAGGAGGGTCACCTGGTGGGCGCTGGCCCAGTCGTGGCTCCCGGCCCACGCGGCCAACCCGGCCGAGGCCAGCCCCAGCAGGACGACCGGGCCGAAGGTACGGCGCCGGGGATCGGGATCAGCCACGCGTCTCCTCGTCGGCCAGCAGCACGTCGGCGTCGAAGCAGGTGCGGTCGCCGGTGTGGCACGCCGGCCCTTCCTGGTCGACCTTGACCAGCAGGGTGTCGCCGTCGCAGTCGAGCCGGACCTCCTTGACCCACTGGCGATTGCCTGACGTCTCGCCCTTGACCCAGTAGTCCTGGCGGCTGCGGCTCCAGTACGTCGCCCGCCCGGTCGACAAGGTCCGGGCCAGCGCCTCGTCGTCCATCCACCCCAGCATCAGCACCTCGCCGGTGTCGTGCTGCTGCACCACCGCGGGCACGAGCCCGTCCGCCGAGCGCTTGAGGCGGCCGGCGATCGCGGGATCCAAGGAGGTGGTCACGCGGCCCAGTCTCTCAGCCGGTTCTCGAACCCTGCTGGGCCACCCAGGACGCGTGCAGGTTGGCGTAGACGCCGGGTTGGGCGGCCAGCACGGCGTGGTGGCCGCGCTGGACGATACGCCCGCGGTCGACGACCACGACCTCGTCGGCGTTCTCGGCGGTGGAGAGGCGGTGGGCGATGGTGACCGACGTGCGACCGCTCATCAGCCGCTCGAGCGCCTGGCCGATCCGCATCTCCAGCTGTGGGTCGACCGCGGACGTGGCCTCGTCGAGGACGAGCAGGTCGGGGTCGGCGAGCTGGGCCCGCACCAGTGCGACCAGCTGACGCTCGCCCGCCGACATCGACTCGCCGCGCTGGCCGACCTTGGTCGCCAGGCCGCGCGGCAAGGTGGCGAGCCAGTCGGTCAGCCCGAGCTCGTCGGCCGCGGCCACCAGCTCGTCGTCGGTGGCCTCAAGCCGGCCGTAGCGCAGGTTGGCCGCCAGGGTGTCGTCGAAGAGGAAGCCCTCCTGCGGGACCAGCACCACGCTGCGGCGCAACGACTCCTGCCGGATCTCGCGGACGTCGACGCCGTCGAGCAGCACGCGCCCGGACGACGGGTCCATCAGCCGGGTGAGCAGCTTGGCGAAGGTGGACTTGCCCGAGCCGGTCTCCCCCACGATGGCCAGCCGGGTCCCGGCGGCCACGTCGAGCGTGACGTCGCGCAGCACGAGGGGCCCGTCGGGGTAGGCGAAGTCGACCTGTTCGAAGCGCACGTCGATCGGGCCGCGCGGCAGGCTCTCGCCGTCGGGGCCGGGGTCGATCAGGTCGGCCGGCGTGTCGAGGATCCCGATGACGCGGCGCCAGCCGGCGATGGCGTTCTGGGCGTCGGTGAGGATCTGGGTGCCCATCTGCACCGGGCCGACGAACAGGGTGACGAGGAAGGCGAAGGCCAGCACCTCGCCGGCGGTGATGTCATCGGCGAACCCCAGCCAGATCCCGACCACGATGACACCGGCGTTGGCGAGGCCGGCCGAGATCCCGCCGAGGGAGAACGAGAACGCCGTGAACCCCTGGGCCCGGGTGCTCGCCCTCTTGAACTCCTCGATGGCGTCGTCGATGCGGGCCTGGGTGCGGGCCTCGATGGCGTAGGACCGCACGACGGCGGCGCCGACGACGGGCTCGGAGATCGCCGACAGCAGGAGACCGACCTGGCGGCGTACGGTGCCGTAGGCCGCGGAGAGCTTGCGCTGGAAGTAGCGCAGCGACAAGAAGAGCGGGGCGAAGCACAACCAGACGACCAGTGCGAGCTGCCAGCTGTAGAACAGCATCACGAGGGTGGCGACCATCACCTGGCCGACGCTGACGACGAAGATCAGGCCGCCGAAGACCAGGAACTGGCTGACCTGGTCGACGTCGCTGGTCACGCGCGAGACCAGGGCGCCACGGCGCTCGGTGTTCTGGGTCAGCAGCGGCAGGTCGTGGACGTGGCGGAAGGCCTTGATCCGCAGCGTCGCCAGGCCGCGCTCGGAGGTGGTGAACAGCCGCCGGGTCATCAGGTACGACGCCGTGCTGGTGACGATGATCGCGACCGTCGCCGCGAGGCCCATCCAGATCACGAAGCTCACGTCTGGCCCGTTGTCGCCGTGCATCCCGCGGTCGAGGGTCTGTTGTACGGCGATCGGTACGACGACCTGGCCGAGCGAGGCGATCACGGCGAGGACGAGCGTGAAGCGGATGCCCTCCTTGAGCTCCGGGGAGAACAACACGCCTCGACGGATGGTGGCCATCGCCCCGATCTCTTCGCCGGAGTCCATCCGGGTGCCGGAGGTGCGGACGTCGACGCTCATTTCGGCTCACCGGCCTCGACGGCCTCGTGGGCGGCCTGCTCGTAGGCGTTGACCAACCGGGCGTAGGCAGGACTCCGGGCCAACAGCTCCTGGTGGGTGCCTCGGTCGGCGATCCGGCCTTCCTCGAGGTGCACCACCTCGTCGGCGAGCCCGATGGTCGCCTTGCGGTAGGCCACCACGACCAGGGTGGAGTCGGCCGCTCCGTCGCGGAGGGCACCCAGGATGCGGGCCTCCACCTCGGGGTCCACCGCCGACGTGGCGTCGTCGAGGATCAACAGGCGCGGGTGCCGGACCAGGGCCCGCGCCAGCGAGATGCGCTGACGCTGGCCACCGGACAACGACGTGCCGCGTTCGCCGAGCCTGGTGTCGAGACTCTCGGGCAGCGCGGCCACGAAGCCGTCGGCCTGCGCGGTGCGCAGCGCCTCCCAGACCTCCGCGTCACTGATGTCGGCGCCGAGCGTGACGTTGCCGCGGACGGTGTCGTCGAAGAGGAAGGCCGACTGCGGCACCACGGCGACACCGCGGGCCAGCTCGCCGCGGCCGAGGTCGCGCAGGTCGAGGCCGTCGACGAGGATCCGGCCGGAGTCGGGGTCGATGAGCCGGGTCAGCAGCGTCGTCAGCGTGCTCTTGCCGGAGGCCGTGGCGCCGACGATGGCCACGGTGCGGCCGGGCTCGACGGCGAAGGTCAGGTCGGCGAGCACGGTCTGCTCGGGGTCGTAGGAGTAGCCGACCGACTCGACGTCGAGACGCGCGCCGCGAACGCCCAGCGGCAGGCTGCGGTCGCCGTAGGGGATCTCGCCCGTGGCCGCCAGCACCGAGGACACCCGGCGGAAGCCGACGACGCTGCGGGGGAACTCACCCAGCAGCCAGCCGATCGAGCGGATCGGGAACGAGACGATGGTGAGCAGGTAGGCCACGGTGACCACGTCGCCGGCGCCCGTCTGGCCGTTGAGCACGCGGATCACGCCGACGGCGAGCACCAGCAGCACGCCGAGGTTGGGCAGCGCCGCCAGCGCCGGGTCGAAGGCCGCCCTGATCCGGCCGGCGCGGATGTTGACGTCGCGCAGCTCCTCGGCGCGCTCGGCAAACCGACGGGTCTCCTCGCCCTCGCGGCCCAGGGTCTTGACGACCATGGCCCCGTCGAAGGACTCGTGGGCGATCTCGCTGACCTCGGCCCGCAGCTGCTGGGCCTGGGTCATCAGCGGCGAGGCCAGCCGCTGGTAGAGGATGTTGGCGGTGATGACTGCCGGGAAGACCAGCAGGCCGACCACGGCGAGCACGATGTCAGCCCACAGCATCTGGCCGATCGCGATCACCATCATCGCGACGGTGCCGACCGCCATCGGCAACGGTGCGATCGGGCCCCAGGCGGCCTCGACGTCGGAGTTGGCGTTGGAGAGCAGCTGTCCGGTGGGGTGCCGCTGGTGCCACTCCATCGGCAGCGAGAGGTACTGACGGGTGACGGCCCGGCGGTAGTGGGCCTGCATGCGGTACTGCATGATGCCCGCGCCCAGGCGGCGCGCCACGATGCCGACGGCGCGCAGGATCGCGACCCCGAGGAACAGCGCGACCACGGCCCACAGCAGCCCGCTGCTGATCTCGCCCGTGCTGAACGCCGGGAGTACGACGTTTTCGGTGGCCCAGCCGAGCACCCAGGCGTCGGCCACCGTCAGCGCACCGAACAGGACGCTGCCGAGGGTCGAGAGGGCGAAGATCCAAGGTTCGCGCTTGATCGCGACCCACAGGACCGCGAAACCCTCCCGGGTGGTGGCCCCCCGGGGCCGCCCCTGCACCTCGCTCACGCACGCTCCTCTTCCCCCGGGCCAACCGACCCGAGCGTCCACGCTATTCCCGGACGCCGACCATCCCCACATCCGTGCAGCCGCCCGCGGCTCCTATGCTCCGGGCCATGGCCGCACGCCTCCCCTCGCTCCCCCCGATCCCCTCGCTGGACCCGACGCTGGCGCGCCACGAGCGGGCGGCCTTGTGCACAGCCGCCCTGGCGGCTGGCCCCGAGGCGCCCACGCTGTGCGGCGACTGGGACGTCAAGGACCTGGTCTGCCACCTGCTGGTCCGCGAGAACAGCCCGATCGGGGCACCCGGGATCGCCATCTCGGCGCTGTCGGGCCTGACGGACCGCGAGATGCGGCGGCTGCGCCGCCAGCCGTTCCCGAAGCTGGTCGAGAAGGTCCGCAAGCGCCGGCTGACGCCGTCTGCGATCGGCCCTGTCGACGCGGCGTTCAACACCGTGGAGTTCTTCGTCCACCACGAGGACATCCGCCGAGCCCAGCCGCGGTGGCGTCGGCGGCCGATGTCGCAGGAGGCGCGCGACGCGCTGTGGAAGGCGGTCCAGGCGCCCGCGCAAAGGATCGTGCGTGAGGCCCGCGTGCCCGTGGTGATCCGGCGGACCGACACCGGCGAGACCGCGACCCTGCGGGCCGGGCGCGATCCCGTCGAGGTCGCGGGCCCGGTCTCGGAGGTGGTGCTGTTCCTCTACGGCCGCGCCCAGCTGCGCGACCTCGAGCTCAGCGGACCCGAAGAGAAGGTGGCGCGGCTGCGCGGCGCCGACCTCGGCATCTAGGAGGGGATCAGCGGACCGGGTGGCCGGCGTCGGCCAGGGCCCGCTTGACCTCGCCGATCGAGAGTGTGCCGAAGTGGAAGACGGTGGCGGCCAGTACGGCGTCCGCGCCGGCGTCGACGGCCGGCGGGAAGTGGGCGGCCTTTCCCGCGCCGCCGCTGGCGATCACGGGCACGGTGACCTCGCGGCGTACGGCTGCGATCAGGTCGAGGTCGAACCCGTCCTGGGTGCCGTCGGCGTCCATGGCGTTGAGCAGGATCTCGCCGGCGCCGAGCTCGACCGCACGCACGGCCCACTCGAGGGCGTCGAGGCCGGCCGACTTGCGACCGCCGTGGGTGGTTACCTCGAAGCCGGAGCCGGCGCCCGGAGCGCGTCGGGCGTCGAGGGACAGGACGAGCACCTGGTTGCCGAACCGGTCGGCGATCTCGGCGACCAGCTCGGGCCGGTGGATCGCGGCGGTGTTGACCGCGATCTTGTCGGCGCCGGCCCGCAGCAGGGTGTCGACGTCGTCGGTGCTGGAGATCCCGCCGCCGACGGTGAGCGGGATGAAGACCTGCTCGGCGGTGCGCGAGACCATCTCCAGCGTGGTCGCGCGGCCCTCGTGGGAGGCCGAGATGTCGAGGAACGTCAGCTCGTCGGCGCCTTGCGCGTCATAGAGCGCGGCCAGCTCGACCGGGTCGCCTGCGTCGCGCAGCTCGCGGAAGTTGACGCCCTTGACCACCCGGCCGTCGTCGACGTCGAGGCACGGGATCACGCGCACAGCCAGCGTCACTGCGGCCCCCTCGTCAGGTCGAGCGCCTCGTGCAGGGTGAAGCGGCCCTCGTAGAGCGCGGTGCCGATGATCGCGCCTTCCAAGCCGATGTCGGTCAGGCCCATCAGCGCCTCGAGGTCGGCCAGCTCGGTGATCCCGCCGCTGGCGACGACGGGCCGGTCGGTGGCGGCGCAGACGTCGCGCAGCAGCTGAAGGTTGGGGCCTTGGAGCATGCCGTCCTTGTCGACGTCGGTGACCACGTAGCGCGCGCAGCCCTCCTCGTCGAGCCGCGCGAGGACGTCGTACAGGTCGCCGCCCTCGCGGGTCCAGCCGCGGGCGGCGAGGGTCCGGCCCCGTACGTCGAGCCCGATGGCGACCCGATCACCCCAGGTCGCGATGGCCTGGGCACACCACTCCGGCTGCTCCAGCGCGGCAGTCCCGATGTTGACCCGGCGGCAGCCGGTGGCCATCGCCGCGGCCAACGACTCGTCGTCGCGGATGCCGCCACTCATCTCCACGTCGATGTCGACGCGTCCGACGATCTCGGCCTGCAGCTCGCGGTTGTGTCCGCGACCGAAGGCGGCGTCGAGGTCGACGAGATGGATCCACTCCGCGCCGGCCTCCTGCCAGCGGTGGGCGGCCGCGACCGGGTCACCGAACCGCTTCTCGGAGCCGGCCACGCCCTGCACCAGCTGCACCGCCTGGCCGTCGGCGATGTCGACGGCCGGCAGCAGCTGCAGATGGGCTCCGGTCGGCACGGCCGTGATCCTAGGCCGATGCCGGCGCACGCCGGATCGGAGTCTCAGCGCGAGTCGGCGCCAGTTGCCGCTCATGCAACGCCGAGTCGGCGCCAGTTGCCGCTCATGCAACGCCGAGTCGGCGCCAGTTGCCGCGCATCCAACGCCCAGCCGGCGCCAGTTGCCGCGCATCCAACGCCCAGCCGGCGCCAGCTGTCGCAAGCCCTGTGCACGGGATGCTCGGAAGCCGCCTGAGCCCGACAGGCAAGCGCCGACTCGCGCCCCTACGGCCGTCAACTGGCGCCGACTCGCGGCTCTCTACGCGTCAACAAGCGCCGGCTCGTGGCCCTCTGCGCGCAAACTGGCGCCGACTCGCGCCCCTACGGCCGTCAACTGGCGCCGACTCGCGTCAGGGACGGCGGACGAGCATGACGTGGAGGACGGGTGCGACCAGGACGCTGACCACCAGGGCACCGACACGGGCCTGCCAGTCGGGGCGGACGATCCAGACCAGCAGGTTGAGCGCGATCAGGATGCAGACGGTGACCGTGACCTCCTTGCGGCGGCGCGCGGCCAGCGTGCCCGGGGTGAGCCGGGGGCGGGGCACCCAGCCGGTGAGGGCCCGGCGGCGGGCCGCGGTCCGGGAGCGTCGTTCCGCTTCGCGCGCGCGGGCGGCGGCCTTGACGGCCGCCTCGCGTTCGCGCTCCTCGCGACGCTTTGCCCGTTCCCTGCTCACAGCGAGCCGACCCAGTTGCGCAGCAGGGCAGCGCCGGCGTCGCCGGACTTCTCGGGGTGGAACTGGGTGGCCGAGAGGGGTCCGTTCTCGACGGCCGCCACGAAGCGGTCGCCACCGTGCTCGGCCCAGGTGACCAGCGGCGCCCGCGTGCGGGTGCCCGTCTCCAGCACCCAGTCGCGCACGGCGTAGGAGTGCACGAAGTAGAACCGCTCGTCCTCGACGCCGGCGAACAGCGAGGTGCCATCGGCCGGCGTGACGGTGTTCCAGCCCATGTGCGGGACCACCGGGGCCTGCAGCCGCTCAACGACGCCCGGCCACTCGTCGCAACCAGGGGTCTCGACGCCGTGCTCGACACCCCGCTCGAAGAGGATCTGCATGCCCACGCAGATGCCGAGGACCGGTCGGCCGCCTGCCAACCGCCGGCCGACCATCTCGTGACCGCGCACTGCCCGCAGCCCGGCCATGCACGCGGCGAAGGCACCGACGCCGGGTACGACGACCCCGTCGGCCTCCTGTGCCAAGGTGCGGTCGGCCGTCAGCGTCACCTCGGCGCCGGCCCGCTCCAGGGCGCGCACGGCCGACCTGACGTTGCCCGACCCGTAGTCGAACACCACCACGCTCTTCACGACGACATCAGGGCAACCCTCAGAGCGCACCCTTGGTGGATGGCACGCCCGTCTCGCGCGGGTCGAGCGCGACCGCGTCCCGCATCGCCCGGGCCAGCGCCTTGAACTGCGCCTCCACCAGGTGGTGCGCGTCGCGACCCGACAGCACCCGCACGTGCAGCGCGATCTGGGCGTGGAAGGCGATGGTCTCGAAGACGTGGCGGGTCAGCGAGCCGACGTACGCCGGACCCGGGTCGCCGCCGAAGACGGCGTACTCCTGTCCCTCGGGCTCGCCGGTGTGCACGCAGTACGGACGCCCCGACACGTCGACGACCGCCTGCACGAGTGCCTCGTCGAGCGGCACGGTGGCGTCACCGAAGCGCCGGATGCCGCTCTTGTCACCGAGTGCCTCGAGCAGGGCGTCGCCGAGCACGATCGCGGTGTCCTCCACGGTGTGGTGGGCATCGATGTGCGTGTCGCCCGAGGTGTGCGCGACCAGGTCGATCAGCGAGTGCCGGGCGAAAGCGGTCAGCATGTGGTCGAAGAAGCCGACGCCCGTCGAGACGTCGGACCGACCGCTGCCGTCGAGGTCGACCTCGACGTGGACCTTGGACTCCTTGGTCTGGCGGTCGACCACGGCCGTTCGTGCTGGGGGGCTGGCAGGGGTGTTCATCTCGACTCCATCCGTTCGGGCTCGCCGAGCGAGGTCAGTGCATCCCTGAATGCTGCCATCTCCCCGGGCGTGCCGACCGAGACGCGCAGCCAGCCGTCGGGCCCTGTCTCGCGGATCAGTACGCCCTGGTCGAGCAGGCCCTGCCAGACATCGTGCCGGTCGGCGTAGCGGCCGAACAGCACGAAGTTGGCGTCGCTCTCGGCAACCTCGAGCCCCTGCCCGGTGAGCCAGCCGGCCAGCTCGTCCCGCTCGACGCGCAGCTCGTCGACGCGGCCGAGCAGCTCGTCGGTGTGCCGCAAGGCGGCCAGGGCGGCCGCCTGGGTGACGGCGCTGAGGTGGTAGGGCAGCCGCACCACCCGGATTGCGTCGGAGATCTCCTGGGCGGCCGCCAGGTAGCCCAGCCGCGCCCCGGCGAACGCGAACGCCTTGCTCATCGTGCGGGTGACGACCAGGTTGCGCAGGCTCGGCAGCAGCTCCAGAGCGCTGGGGGTGCCGGGGCGCCGGAACTCGGCGTACGCCTCGTCGACGACCACCAGTCCGTCACCGGCCGCCTCGCACAGGTCCTCGACCACGTGGAGCGGCAGCGCCGTGCCTGTGGGGTTGTTGGGCGAGGGCAGCAGCACCACGCTGGGCCGGTGCTGGACGACGAGGCCGCGGGCCCGCGCGGGGTCGAGCGCGAAGTCGGTCTCGCGCTGCCCGACCAGCCAGGCGGTGCTGGTGTCGCGGGCGTACTCCGGATACATCGAGTACGTCGGCGCGAAGCTGATCGCGGTCCGGCCCGGGCCACCGAAGGCCTGCAGCAGGTGCAGCATCACCTCGTTGGACCCGTTGGCGGCCCACACCTGTTCAGGCGTCACGCCGTGACCGAGGTAGGCCGCCAGCGCCGCGCGCAGCTCGGTGAACTCACGGTCGGGGTAGCGGTTGAGACCGGCCGCTGCCGCGGCGACCGACGCGGCGATGTCGGCCACCACAGCGTCGGAGGGCGGGTAGGGGTTCTCGTTGACGTTGAGGCGCACCGGCACGTCGGGGTGCGGGGCGCCGTAGGGCTCGAGGCCGCGCAGCTCGTCGCGCAGCGGCGGCCAACCGCCGAAGGCGGAGTGGGTGGTCATCGTCGGCGCCTCAGTCGGCGAAGCGGACGCGGACCGCAGCACCATGGGCGGGCAGGTCCTCGGCCTCGGCGAGGCTGACCACGTGGTCGGCCACCTCGGCCAGGGCGTCGCGCCCGTAGTCGACGACGTGCACGGACTTGAGGAAGGTCCGCACGGACAGGCCCGAGGAGTGGCCGGCGAAGCCGCCGGTGGGCAGGACGTGGTTGGACCCTGCGCAGTAGTCGCCCAGGGAGACGGGGGCAAAGGCGCCGACGAAGATCGCGCCGGCGTTGCGGACCCGGCTCGCCACGACGGCGGCGTCCTCGGTCTGGATCTCGAGGTGCTCGGCGGCGTAGGCGTCCACGACCTGTAGCCCCTGGTCGAGGTCGCCGACCAGCACGATGGCCGACTGCTGGCTGCCCAGTGCGGTGCGGACGCGCTCGGCGTGACGGGTCGCGTGCACCTGCTTCTCGAGCTCCGCCTCGACGTCGTCGGCAAGCCGCTCGCTGGTCGTGACGAGCACGCTGGCGGCGAGCACGTCGTGCTCGGCCTGGCTGATCAGGTCGGCCGCGACGTACGCCGCATCTGCCGAGTCGTCGGCGAGTACGGCGATCTCGGTCGGCCCGGCCTCGGAGTCGATCCCGACGACGCCCTTGAGCAGCCGCTTGGCCGCGACGGTGTGGATCGAGCCCGGCCCCGTGACCAGGTCGACGCGGCGACACGGGCCGGCACCGTAGGCGAACATGGCGATCGCCTGGGCGCCGCCGACGGCGTAGACCTCGTCGACACCGAGCAGCGCGCAGGCGGCCAGGATGGTGGGGTGTGGCAGGCCGTCGTGGTCCTGCTGCGGCGACGACGACAGTGCGATGGAGCGCACGCCCGCGACCTGGGCGGGCACCACGTTCATCACCACGCTGGAGACCAGCGGTGCGATGCCGCCAGGCACATAGAGGCCGACCCGGTCGACCGGGACCATCCGGTGGGTGACGGTGGCCTGCCCGAACTGCGTCACCGTGTCGGTCTCGCGCTCGGCCTCGCACGTCGATCGCAGTCGGGCGATGGACTCCTCGAGAGCCCCGCGCACCGCCGGCTCGAGCGCGTCGAGCGAGCGTTGCAACGCATCGGGCGGTACGACGATGTCGTGCTGCTGCACACCGTCAAAGCGCTCGCTGAGCTCGGCGATGGCGTCCACCCCGCGGGTGCGGACCGCCTCGCAGATCGGCCGGACGACCTCGAGAGCGGCCTCGACGTCGAAGTCAGCCCGCGGCACGGCCGTCTCGTAGTCGAGGTCGCCCGAGGCGCCCCGGAGGTCGATCCGCCGCATCATGGCCCCGATTCTAGGTGCGCGAGGAACCGCACCCGGCCGTGGTGCCAGTCGGCGGACCGGCCGCGGGCTAGGGTTCAGAGGTGAGCACGACGCTCCCCATGTTCCCGCTGAACGCGGTCCTGTTCCCCGGCGTCAGTGTGCCCCTGAAGGTCTTCGAGGACCGCTACCGCGCGCTCGTGCACCACCTGCTGCGGGCCGAGCCGAACGACCGGCTCTTCGGTTCCGTCGGCATCCGAGAGGGCTACGAGGTCGGTGAGCACGGCTCGCAGTCGCTGTTCCGGATCGGCTGCCGGGTGAAGATGACCGACGTCGAGGCGCACGCCGACGGCACGTTCACCATGGTCGCGGTCGGCCTCGACCGGATCTCCCTCCAGCACCTCGACACCACCGGCACCTATCCCGTCGGCCACGTCGAGGCCCGGCCGGAGGTGCCCTCGGACGTCCCGGCCGAGATCGTCGAGCGAGCCCGCGCGGTCTTCACGGCCTATCGGGCGGCGCTGTCGGAGTTCCGCGACGACCCCTTCACCGGCCCGCTGCCGCGCGACCCGGCGTACCTCTCCTGGACACTCGCCGCCGTCGCCCCCCTCCCGTTGCAGGAACGACAGGCGCTGCTGGAGGCCGAGGACGCCGCCGTCAGGCTTCACATGGTCACCGAGCTGCTGCGCACCGAGCTCCGCGCGATGAACGTGATCCCGTCGCTGCCGGCCACCGAGGTGGCCCGCACCCGCTGGTCTCCGAACTGATCCCGACGATCGACGGTGGCTCGCAAGGCTCATGGAGGTACGCCGGCCACGGCCGCGCTGACCGCGGCCGGCGTCGCCTTCACGCTGCACGAGTACGCCCACGACCCGCGTGCCGAGTCCTACGGCCTCGAGGCGGCGGAGGCGCTCGGGCTTGATCCCGCCAGGGTGTTCAAGACCTTGGTGGCCGACCTGGACGGCGCACTGGTCGTGGCCGTGGTCCCCGTCGCGGGCTGGCTCGACCTCAAGGCGCTGGCCCGTGCTCTCGGGGGCCGCAAGGCCGCGATGGCGGCCCCACGCGACGCGGAGCGTGCGACGGGCTACGTCACCGGTGGCATCTCCCCCGTCGGCCAGAAGCGCGCTCTGCGCACGGTCGTCGACTCCGGTGCGCTGGACCACGAGACGGTGTTCGTGTCGGCAGGACGCCGCGGGCTGGACCTGGGCATCGCCCCGGCCGACCTGGTGACGGTCACCGGGGCGACGACCGCGCGGATCGGCCGGGACTGAGACTCGATCAGTCGGTGGTCAGTCGCAGCACCGAGTGGGCGAAGTCGCCGTCCTTCCAGGCGGTGACGCCGAAGCCGGCCAAGGGGACGAGGTTCTCCTCGATCGACTTGTCCTCCTCGCCGATTGCGCTGGCGAGCCAGTCGTCGTTGACGTTGAAGTTGATGAAGAAAACGGCGCTCGCGCGGTCTGCCTCGCGGACCACGTCACGGAAGACGTCGGAGTCGCCGAGCGTGCCGCGGGCGAGCACCTTGGCGCGGTAGTCGGCGCTCGGGCCGATCACGATGGTGTCGCCCTCGGAATCGTTGCCGAGGAACGTCTCGCTGTCGGGCTCCTGCCCGATGAGCTTCGCCAGCACCGCCTTGATCTTCTCGGGGTCACCCTGGACCTTCGCAGCGATCGGCAGGTCGCTGCCGTCGGTGCTGTTGATCAGGTTCTCGACGTCGAACTCGCTTCCCACGGCCAGGGCCGCGGACTGACCCACGAGGGTCTCGAGGTCGGCCGGCAGGTCGAGGCCGGTGACGTCGGACGCCTCCTGGAGCAGTTCGTCGGCCGTCATGTCACCACCGGTGAACGACGCCGCCTGCTCGGCCAGCGCGGTCAGCCAGCCCGGCTCGAAGCCCGCGCCCATGGCCAGGGCCGTGTCGTCAGGCAGGGTCTCCATGACGTCGGCACCGCGGTCGGAGGCGTAGAGCGCCGACAGTCCGAAGCCGATGCCCGTGACGTCGCCGGCCGACTCGACCTCCAGGGCTCCGTCGTCGAAGCGCACCGTGACGGCCAGACCCTTGAAGTTCTTGAGCGCGTCGGTGAACGGGTCGTCCCGCTTGGACGAACGCGGCCGGGTCCGCCCCCGAGTCGCTGCCCGAGGACGAGGAGGAGCCGGAGTCTGAGCTTTCCGAGCCGGTCAGACCCTCGAGCGGGTCCGCCAGGCCCCCCAGGCCCATTCCGCCCAGGCCCATGCCGCCAAGCATTCCGGCCCCGCCCATCAGGTCGGCGAGGTGCTGGCCGGCCTCGGGGGCGACGTACAGGTTCACGATGCCGATGTCGCCGGCGGCCGAGGTGAGGTCTTGGTACTCAGGGTCGTCGGCCAAGTTGCCCTTGTCGGTGAGGTCGGACACGGCCTGGGCCGTCTCCTGGTCCTCCGCGATGATCGCCCAGTCGCCGTCGAAGACCCAGCCGCCCGTGGTCGCGGGGGCATCGTCGTCGCCGCCGCAGTCGCGCACCTTGGCTAGTCCGACGTCGGCCTTGTCGGCATCCTTGACCTGCACCACGAAGACGGGTGCGGGGGTGTTCCCTCCGGTGTCCACCGCAGCAACGGCCATCCGATCGCCGAGCCATGGCTCGATGTCCTGCGCGTAGTCGAGACCGCACTCGGCGTCCTTCTCGAACTCCTCGAAGATGCGCTGTCGGATGTCATCGTCGGTGTCGAGGCCGATCTCGTCCTTGAAGGCCGGGAACTTGTTGAGGGTCTTGAGCGCCTCGATCTTCTGACGCGCCACTGGGGTCGAGGTCGATCGAGGCGTAGCCGAGCGTGCTGCTCGGGAGGGCTTCGTCAGGCTGGGCACCGGTGGAGAGAAACGACACGGCCGCCCAGGCTCCGACGCCCACTACGGCGAGAACCGCTGCGGCGCCGCCGATCAGGAGGACCCGCTTGCGGCCGCCGCCGGACGCTACGGGCTTCGCCTCCGGGTCGATCGGGGACCCGCCACCGGCCTCGAGGTACTCGGTCTGGGGCGGCTGGCCCGGCTGCTGGACGGGAGAGGCCGCGAGGGGGTCTGACTGCTGGCCCGGGAAGGGCGGCTGGCCGCCCGTAGGCGGGGTGGTGTCGGACACGGGATCCCCCATGGTCGGGCGGCGCTCGAGAGGGGCCGCAGGTAGGTCTTGGGACGCGAAGCCTACCCGCGCGGTTCCTTGCGCATACCCTTGATCGGACGATGATCCCGAGAACATCACGTAGACCAGGGCCACGGCGGCGAGCGATCCCATCGGCAGCATCAGCACAGGGGTCAGCCCGGAGACCCGCAACGTGCTGGGGAGCTTGTCGCCTTCCTTGGCGGTCTTGGCCGCGACGTGGGGATCCTCGGCCGGGCTCAGCCCCTCGCCGACGAGCACCATCAGCCAGGCCGCCAGTGCCGAGCCCACCACCACGGCCGCCAGCGTCAGCATCGGACGGCGGCCGCCGAAGATGGCGACGACCAGACCGAGCAGCAGACCCGCGCCGGCGGCGATCAGGACGTAGAGGCCGGTCCCGGAGAAGTCGCCGCGCAGGCCGGCTTCGTCGGGATACCACCCGCCCTGGATGACCCGACCCACCGTCGGGTTCCACAGCGCGTGCCAGAGCCAGCCCGCGGCCGCCCCGACCGCGGCGTACGACGCCACGACGATCAGCACCCAGACGACGGGCGCGCGCAGGCCGGCCGAGGCCCCGGTGCGCCCCTCGGTCAGCTGCTCAGACATCCGGGTCCGAGCAGCTGCTTGAGGTCGGCGAAGAGGGCGGGGGTTGGCGTCACCCGCAGCCGCTCGTCGAGCCGCAACACGGTCGTGGACGTGCGGGTCAGCAGCTTCAGCTGCACCTCGGTCAGGCCGGGGTGGGTGGCCAGCACGTCCTTGAGCTGTTCGACCACCGGTGGCGTGCACCGGGTGGACGGCAGGCTGATCACGACCGGGCCGCGCGGGCCGTCGGACAGGTCGGGGACCGTGACCTCCTGGGCCTTGATCGTCGGCTGGTCCTTCTCCCGCGAGAGGAAGCCGCGCACCATGATGATCGCGTCCTCGACGAGGTAGGTGCTGGCCAGCTGATAGACGCTGGGCCACATCATCACGTCGATGCCGCCGTCGAGGTCCTCGACCGTGACGATGGCCCAGGAGTCGCCCTTCTTGGTGATCTTGCGCTGCACCGAGGTGACCAGGCCGCTGATGGTGACCGAGCTGTTGTCGGGTCGTTCGTCGTCGAGCAGCAGCTGGCCGATCGTCGCGTCGGTGCCCTGGGACAGCACGTGCTCGAGGCCGAGCAGCGGGTGGTCGGATACATAGAGGCCGAGCATCTCCCGCTCGTGGCCCAGCAGCGTCATCTTGTCCCACTCGTCGATCTCGGGGACCGTCACCGAGATGCCGAAGCTGCCGCCGAGGGCGTCGTCAAGGCCGCCGAAGAGGGAGTCCTGGCCGATCGCCTCGTTGCGCTTGATGTCGACGTACTGGTCAACGGCGCTCTCGTGGATCGCCACCAGGGCCCGGCGGCGGTGCTTCATCTCGTCGAACGCGCCGGCCTTGACCAACGACTCGATGACCCGCTTGTTGCACACGAGCGCCGGCACCTTGTCCATGAAGTCGTTGAAGTCCGCGTAGCGACCCTTCTCCTCGCGCGCCTCGACGATGCCGCCGACGACGTTGTGCCCGACGTTGCGGACCGCCGTGAGACCGAAGCGGATGTCGGTGCCGACCGGGGTGAACGACGACAGCGACTCGTTGACGTCGGGCGGCAGGACCTGGATCTTCATCCGGCGACACTCGTTGAGGTAGATCGCCATCTTGTCCTTGTCGTCCTTGACGGACGTCAGCAGCGCGGCCATGTATTCCGACGGGTAGTTGGCCTTGAGGTACGCCGTCCAGTAGGACACCATCCCGTAGGCCGCCGAGTGGGCCTTGTTGAAGGCGTAGTCGGAGAACGGCACCAGGGTGTCCCAGAGCGTCTTGATGGCGCTGTCGGAGTAGTCGTTGGCCTTCATGCCCTCGGAGTAGGCGACGTACTCGGCGTCGAGGATCTCCTTCTTCTTCTTGCCCATCGCCTTGCGCAGCAGGTCGGCCTGGCCCAGTGAGTAGCCGGCGACCTTCTGCACGATGGCCAGCACCTGCTCCTGGTAGACCATCAGGCCGTAGGTCTCGTCGAGGATCTCGGCCAGCGGCTCGGCGAGCTGGGGGTGCATGGCGACGATGGGTTCACGGCCGGTCTTGCGGCGGGCGTACTTGTTGTGGGAGTCCATGCCCATCGGGCCGGGGCGGTAGAGGGCGCCGACGGCGGAGATGTCGGCGAAGCAGTCGGGCCGCATCGAGCGCAGCAGCGCTCTCATCGGTCCGCCGTCGAGCTGGAAGACGCCGAGAGTGTCGCCGCGTTGGAGGAGCTGGTAGGTCGCCGGGTCTTCGAGCCCGAGCTCCTCGAGGACCACGGTCTCGCCCCGGTTGGCCACGATGTTGTTGATGCAGTCGTCGAGGACCGTGAGGTTGCGCAGCCCCAGGAAGTCCATCTTGATCAGGCCCAGCGCCTCGCACGTCGGGTAGTCGAACTGGGTGATCACGGCTCCGTCAGCCGGCCGCCGGAGCAGCGGGATGACGTCGGCGAGCGGCTCGCTGGACATGATCACGCCGGCGGCGTGCACGCCCCACTGGCGCTTGAGGCCCTCGATCCCGATGGCGGTCTCGACCACCCGCTTGACGTCGGGGTCGGACTCCACGAGCGACCGGAACTCCCCGCCCTCGCCAAAACGCTTGTGGGTGGAGTCGAAGAGCTCCTTGAGGGGCACGTCCTTGCCCATCACCGCCGCCGGCATGGCCTTGGTGATGCGGTCGCCCATGGCGAAGGGGTAGCCGAGGATGCGAGAGGAGTCCTTGATCGCCTGCTTGGCCTTGATGGTGCCGTAGGTGACGATCATCGAGACCCGGTCGTCGCCGTACTTGTCGGAGACGTATTTGATGACCTCGCCCCGCCGGCGCTCGTCGAAGTCGATGTCGAAGTCGGGCATCGAGATGCGCTCGGGGTTGAGGAACCGCTCGAACAGCAGGCCGTGCACCAGCGGGTCGAGGTCGGTGATGCGCATGGCGTACGCCACGATCGAGCCGGCCCCGGAGCCGCGGCCGGGCCCGACGCGGATGCCGTTGTCCTTGGCCCAGTTGATGAAGTCGGCCACGACGAGGAAGTAGCCGCTGAAGCCCATCTGGGTGATCACGCCCAGCTCGAACTCGGCCCGCTGGCGGACCTCGTCAGAGATGCCTGCGGGGTAGCGGAACTGCAGACCCCTCTCGACCTCCTTGACCATCCACGACGTCTCGTCCTCCCCCGGCGGGCAGGTGAAGCGCGGCATGTAAGTGCCGTTGCCCTCGGTGAAGGTGACGTCGCAGCGCTCGGCGATGAGCAACGTGTTGTCACAGGCCTCGGGCAGGCCGTGGCGGTCGGACCACAGGGCACGCATCTCGGCCGGACTCTTGAGGTAGTAGTCGTCGCCGTTGAAGGCGAACCGCTGGCCGGGCCCGTCGCCGGCCGGGATGTCCATGGTGCTGCCGGAGTTGATGCAGAGCAGGTGCTCCTGCGAGGGCGCGTCCTCGCGGTTGACGTAGTGGGAGTCGTTGGTGGCGATCAGCGGGATCTGGAGGTCGGCCGCGAGCTTGAGCAGCCCGTCGCGGACCCGCTTCTCGATGCCGAGGTCGTGGTCCATCAGCTCGAGGAAGTAGTTGTCGCGACCCAGGATGTCCTGGAAGTCGGCGGCCGCCTGACGGGCGGCGTCGTAGTTGCCGTAGCGCAGGTGGACCTGCACCTCGCCCGACGGGCAGCCGGTGGTGCCGATCAGGCCGGTCGCGTGCTGGGCCAGCAGCTCGCGGTCCATGCGGGGCTGCTTGAAGAAGCCGTCCTTCCAGGCCCCGCTGGAGAGCCGGAACAGGTTGTGCATGCCCTCGGTGGTCTCCGAGAGCAGCGTCATGTGGGTGTAGGCACCACGCGCGGAGACGTCGTCGGGGCCGCCGTCGTAGAAGTTGACGCCCTTGCGCTCGAAGCGGGAGATGTTGGGCGCGAAGTAGGCCTCGATGCCGATGATCGGCTTGACGCCCGCCTCGCGGGCGCACTTGTAGAACTCGTAGGCGCCGAAGACGTTGCCGTGGTCGGTCATCGCCACCGCGGGCATGCCGAGCTCGGCGGTGCGCTGCGTCAGCGCGCCGAGCCGGGCGGCGCCGTCGAGCATGGAGTACTCGGTGTGCACGTGCAGGTGGACGAAGGAGTCGTTGGCACCTGTCGTCATGGGGGTGAGGACTCCTCGGCGGCTGTCTTCGGGCACGGCTGCGCAGCCTCGGCTGAACGCCGGGCGGCCTTCGTGGGGAAGGACGCCAGACTACGCGACCGCTGACGCGAGTCTGGCAAGACGCACCGACAGTCCTGAGGATGGAACAGCGACGGAGCCAGGACTGTCGGCTCGGCGCAGTACGTTGACGGTGTGCGTGGTGACCGAGTGGAGATCGTCATCGATGCGGGCGACGAAGTCCGCACCTATGAGATCGTCGCCACCCGGAACGGGCGTCGTGTCGAGATCGAGACCGGGCGCGGGATCGTCACGGTCTCCGAGGTCACCCGCAGCGGAACGCCCGTCCGCACCGCACGATTCATGGCGACCCGGATCCTGGCCCTCGTGGAGCACCCAGCCGCGGACCAGAACATCGCCCGCCAGATCCCCGAGCCACCCCCGGTGGACTGATAGTGCTGCGATGACGCTGCCCTCCCTGCGTGAGCCCTCCCGACGAGTGGGATCACGCAGCTGGTGATTGCCGACTGAAGACACGGCAGGCCTCGGACCGGCAGTACCGAATCGGACCCTCATGATTTTCCTGGTGCTCTCGGAACACCGCCTGACTCAGCGTGCCGAGCAACATGCGAGACCGGGCCGTTGCTTCGATGAGCTCCCGATAGATCGGAGTGTCGTCATACATGAGATCGCCTCCTGCAAAGTCAACGGCCGCCGCCGGCCACATGCGAGGGAAGGTACGCGACGTCACCCACAATCCCGACCATGTTGTCCACAGGTTTGACTCGGGCACTTGCAATGCCGCGAGACTTGTTGCTACTGCCATGACCGACGCAAACCGCTCGCCGTCTCGATGATCGCCGTTGTCGCCCATGCGGCTGCTCGTGATCTTCAGGCCGCCCGCAGTCGGCATGATGACGGCCGGCCCCCGGCCGCTACCCGGTCCTCGGCGAACTGGACCGCATCACCGCCCCCACTCTGGTGGCGATGAGCTCCGAAAACGTCGCGACTCCCGTGGCCAAGTCCGAGGTCATCGCCGGAGCGATCCGCGGCGCCCGGCTGGGATCGTCTACGACGGCGCTCATTCCAGCACCATCGTGCAGCCCGAGGTGCTCACGCACCTGATCAAGTCGTTCGTCGACCGGCACTAGCGCTGACTCGCCCGAAAGTTCGGGCGGGTCAGCGAGGGGACCGGCGCCGAGCCCTTGGACATCGCCGCCGCTCGGCCTATACCGGCTCACCCGATCGGCGTAACGTCGATAGATTCGAAAGGAGCCCATCATGGCCACCACCTCCATCAGTCGCCGCGGTCTTCTACAAGCCGGCGGCACGGCAGCCGCGGGGTTGTCGGTGTTGCAGATCTCCGGGCCAACAGAGGTGCTGGGGACGGGAAGCGTCGACTCAGTTCCCTGGCTGCGCAACCACGGGGATCCACCCGAGACTTACCCGGGAGACCCGAACGACGAAGTGATCTTTTGGGAGGACCAACCGCCTCCCTTCCCTCCGGGCATGGGCGTGGGGAACCAGCAGGTGTGGGAGGAGCTCCACACGCGCCTGACGCCGGCTGACAACTTCTTCTTCGTCAGCCACTACGGCCACCCGGTGATCGACGCCACCGCATGGCGACTCGGCATCGACGGCCTCGTGGCGCACCCCGGCTCGCTGTCCCTTGCCAACCTCAAGTCACGCCCCCGCAAACAGGTCGAGTTCACCCTGGAGTGCTCGGGCAACACGGCATTCCCGATCTTCACCGGCGCCGTCGGCAACGCCGTTTGGGGAGGCGCCGAGCTCAGATCCGTCCTGAAGAGTGCCGGACCGCTCGAGTCCGCCGCGGAGGTGGTGTTCTGGGGCACCGACTCCGGCACCGTCACCATCCGGGACAACCCGGGCATCGTCAGCCCACCCCTCTTGGGCACCGGGACGGGGACACCGGACCCCGACATCCCCGGTCGCTGGGACATCACCATCACCGAGCAGTTCGCCCGCAGCATGACCATGGACGCCGCGATGGCGACCGGCAACCTGCTCTGCTACGAGATGAACGGCCAGCCCCTCCCCGTCGAGCACGGCTTCCCGGTCCGCCTTATCGCCCCCGGCTGGTACGGCGTGGCCAACGTAAAGTGGCTCAAGCGCATCGAGCTGATCGACCACCGGTTCGCCGGCAGGTTCATGGCCCGCGACTACGTCACCTTCCGCGAGAGGACCGACGCCGCAGGGAACGCCTCGTGGACCTTCCAGACCGTCGGCCCGTACCGCCTGAAGTCGGCCCCGGCCAAGGTCACCCGGAACGTCCAGGGCAACAAGAGCAAGTACCGGGTCATCGGGATCGCCTGGGGCGGATCTATCGCCAGGGTCGAGGTCTCCATCGACGGCGGCCCCTGGCGCCGGGCACGTGTGGTCGACCCGGACTCTCATGGCGGCCCGTCCAAGGGTCTGACATGGAACTTCTGGACCTATGACTGGGGCCAAGCGCCCAGCGGACACCACACCGTGGCCTCCCGCGCCATCGACACGGACGGAGCGCTACAGCCGGCGCCGGAGGACCCGATCATCACCAGCCGGCGGACGTACTGGGAGGCCAACCAGCAGATCACCCGCTCAATCGTGCTGCCCTGACCTGGTCGACGGGTGAACACTCACGGGCGGTGAGCCAGGGTCGGTTACCCGCGAAGAAACCGACCCTTGGTCACCGCTGCACGGTGCGAACCGACCCTCAGCCACCGCCACGGCGTCGCAACCGACCCTGAGTCACCGCTGCTCGGCGGCCTCGAGGAGCTCGCCGATCACCAGGTGCATGATCCGGCCCAGCCGGTCGGCGCCGATCTCGGGTGCGACCCGGGCCATCGCCTCGGCGATCTCACGTTCCCGATCGGAGTCGCGGGCGGGGTCGCGCTTGTGGTCCTGGACGGCTCGGGTCAGCGCCAGCCGGCGGGCGAGCAGCTCAGCGAGGTGGCCGTCGACGTCGTCGATGAGGCCCCGGTAGAACGCCAGCGGGTCTCGTCCGGGCCAGGCCATCTTGATGTCGGGCGCCTTCTCCTCGTTGCCGGAGCCGTCGGTGCGCTCGAGCTCGACGAGACCCCGTCGCGCATAGAACGCACGCGCGGGCAGGTTGGTCTCGAAGACCCAGAGGAGGAAACCTGACGGACGCATGGCCTTGACGACGTCGAGCAGGGCGCCGCCCACGCCCTCGGCCTGGTGCTCGGGCTCGACGAAGAGGTGGTCGAGCCAGGTCTCGGTGGCCAACGCATAGCCCAGGATGCGGTCCTCGCGCTCGGCCACCCACGCCTCGTGCTCGCCGTCGGTGAGCCGGGCAGCGAACCAGCCCCGGTCCTCCGCCGGCGTGTGCAGTCCAGGCGGCATGGCGGCCGCGGCGCGCGAGCGGCCGTAGACCGCGGCCAGGTAGTCGGACTCGATCGGGTCTGCTTGACGGACCGTCAGGTCAGTGGGCATCGCGAACGATCTCCAGCGCCGCGGCCAGGTCGGCGGGATAGGTGGACTCGTACTCGACGTACTCGCCCGAGTCGGGGTGTTCGAAGCCGAGCCGCAGGGCGTGCAGCCACTGCCGCTCCAGCCCGAGCCGCTGAGCGAGCACCGGGTCGGCGCCGTAGGTCAGGTCGCCGACACAGGGGTGCTTGAGGGCGGCCATGTGGACCCGGATCTGGTGAGTGCGCCCCGTCTCGAGGTGCACCTCGAGCAGCGACGCGAACCGGTGGGCCTCCAACGTTGCGTAGTGGGTGACGCTGTGCCGGCCGTCGGCCATCACGGCGTACTTGTAGTCGGCGCGGGGATGCCGGCCGATGGGCGCGTCGACGGTGCCCTCGAGCGGGTCGGGGTGACCCTGGACGAGCGCGTGGTAGACCTTGTCGACCGTGCGGTGACGGAAGGCGTTCTTGAGCACCGAGTAGGCGTGCTCTCCCTTGCAGATCACCATCACACCCGACGTGCCCACGTCGAGACGCTGCACGATGCCTTGCCGCTCGGATGCGCCGCCGGTGGCGATCCGGAAGCCGGCGCCGGCGAGATGGCCGACCACCGTCGGGCCGGACCAGCCGGGCGAGGGGTGTACGGCGACGCCGACCGGCTTGTCGATCACCACGATCGAGTCGTCGTCGTGGATGATCTTGATGCCCTCGACGAGCTCGGGCACCACCAGCAACGGATCGGCAAGCGACGGGATCGACACCTCCAGCAGGGTGCCGGGCACCAGGCGGTCGCTCTTGGCCACCGAGGCCCCGTCGACCGAGACGTAGCCGTCACTGATCAGATCGGCGGCTCGGGTCCGGGACACCCCGAAGAGCCGGGCCATCGCGGCGTCGATCCGCTCCCCCGAGAGCCCTTCGGGCACGGTGACGGCCCGGTGGTCCTCGGTCGTCATCACGAGGTCTCCGGACGGCTGCCGTCGATCCGGACGCCGCGGAACGCCTGGATCAGGATCAGCGCGGCCGCCACGTCGATGCAGATGTCAGCCACGTTGAAGATCGGCCAGTGCGGGATCGCGAAGAGGTCGACGACGTGCCCGCGCAGGGGGCCGGGGTCGCGCAGCAGCCGGTCGGTGAGGTTGCCGGCGATGCCGGCGATCAGCAGGCCGAAGGCCACGGCCCAGATCCGGTCGCCGACGCGGCGACTCAGCCAGAGCACGACGCAGAAGGCCGTGATGGCGACCAGGCTGAACACGATCGTGAACTCGGTGCCGGTGCTGAACGCGGCTCCGGCGTTGCGGGTCAGGTGCAAGCGGAACCAGTCGCCGAAGACCTCGATGTCACCGCCGGCGAGCCGCTCGACGGCCCAGACCTTCGACCCGACGTCCACGGCGTACGCCGCGAGTGCGACGGCGACGAAGAGGTTTCGGGCTTTCCGCCGGTGCGGCGCGGTCGGGCCGGACTCCCCTGCGTCGCTGGAACTCAGCGACGCTCCTCGCGCTGCTTGCATGTCATGCACAGTGTGGCACGGGGGAACGCCATGGCCCGCATCTTGCCGATGGGGTTGCCGCACGACTCGCAGATGCCGTAGGTGCCGTCGGCGATGCGCGCCAGCGCGCGGTCGATCTGGGCCAGCTTCTCGCGTTCGTTGTTGACCACGATGATCTCCTGGTCGCGCTCGAAGCTGGTGGCGCCCATGTCGGCCTGGTCGTGGCCAGCACCGTCACCGGCGTCACGCATCAGCTTGTCGAGCTCGGCCTCCTGACCCGAGAGGGTGCGAACCACCCGGTCGCGATCGTGGTGCAGCTCGCCGAGGACTTCCTTGATCTCGGCCTTGGTCCAGGCGCCTTCGCCCTCCTTGACCACCAGCACGCTCACGGGCCGCCGGCTCGTGGGACGGGTGGGGCGGGTCGCCACGGTGGCGGTGGCCGAGCGGGCCGGGGTGGCCTTCTTCGTGCTCTTCGCCGGGGCCTTCTTCGCCGGGGCCTTCTTCGCCGGGGCCTTCTTCGCGGGCGCCGCCTTCTTGGCCGGCGCCGCCTTCTTGACGGTCGCCTTCTTCGCGGGCGCCGCCTTCTTCACGGTCGCCTTCTTGGCCGGCGCGGCCTTCTTGATCGTCGCCTTCTTGGCCGGCGCCGCCTTCTTGACGGTCGCCTTCTTGGCCGGCCCGGCCTTCTTCACGGTCGCCTTCTTGGCGGCGCGGCCTTCTTGATCGTCGCCTTCTTGGCCGGCGCCGCCTTCTTCACGGTCGCCTTCTTCGCGGGCGCGGCCTTCTTCACGGTCGCCTTCTTCGCGGGCGCGGCCCTCTTGATCGTCGCCTTCTTCGCGGGCGCCGCGGCCTTGGCCGGAGCCTTCTTGGCCGGCGCCTTCTTCGCAGGTGCCTTCTTCGCAGGTGCCTTCTTGGCGGGCGCCTTCTTCGCAGCGGCCTTCTTGGCCGGCGCGGAGGTGGTGCTGCGCCTCGACGAGGTGGCCGCGGAGGTGACCGGGCGGGCGGTCGTCCCGGAGCCTGGTCGCCCGAGCATCCGACCGACGGCCGAGGCTGCCTGTGTCGCGAGGTTTCTGGTCGTGGAGCGAGCCATCGGGGTGCCGGCCTTCCTGGGCCTGGGGTGGGCACCGTAGGAGGATCGGTGCCACGCGTGTGCGTGGGAGGGTAACGCCGGACCGGAGGGGACTCAAACAGGCTCGCCACAGCCCTGGACACCTACCGCGATCCCGATGCGGCCCCAGACACGACGACGGCCGGCCCGAGAGGGCCGGCCGTCGTCGACGTGCGGGTGGGTCGGGAGGAGGCTCAGCCCTCGTCCTCGCCGAGGATCGACCGGAGCCGCTTGGGCTGCGGAGCCTCCTCGCTGGGAGGCGCGCTGGTCTCACCGCCGTTGAGGGCTTCGAGCTGCTGGGTGAAGTAGCTCTTGAGGCGGGAACGGTACTCGCGCTCGAACGAGCGCAGGTTCTCCACCTCCATGTTGAGCTTCTCCTGCTCCTTCTCCAGGTCGCCGAAGAGGATCTGGCGCTTCTGGGCGGTCTCGGAGTCGAGCATCTGGGCCCGGCTGCGGGCGTCGGCCTCGAGGCGGTCGGCGTTGGCCTTGGACTCCTGCTCGAGGCGCTCGGCCTTGGTGCGGGCCTCGCCGATGATCATGTCGGCCTGGTTCTTGGCGTCGTCGACCAGCTCGTCGGCGTTGCGGGTGGCCAGCTCGAGCAGACGGGCCGCAGCGTTGGACGCCTCGGGCACGGTCTCGACCCGGATCGTCTCGACCGGCTTCTGGCCGTACTCGACGGCCGGGGCGGCGGGCTCGGGCTCTGGCTCGGGCTCCGGCTCAGGCTCCGGCTCGGGGGCGGCCACGGCGTACGGCTCGGGCTCCGGCTCGGGCTCGGGTGCCGAGAGGGCGGGGGTGCCGCCCGACTGCGCGCTCGACAGCTTGGTGCGGAGGTCGTCGTTCTCCTTCGTCAGGCGAGCGAGCTCCGCCTCCACCTCGTCGAGGAACTGGTCGACCTCACCCATGTCATAGCCCTCGCGCAGGCGCACCGGAGTAAAGCGCTTGTTGCTCACGTCCTCAGGCGTCAGCGGCATGACCTCACCCATTCATCTCAAGAGAAGTTCTGTCGGTGGAAACCATAGCGCCTGGTGTACGGGTTAGCGTGCCATCCGAACGCCGTGGCGCGACGGAGCCGCAACACTCGCAGACGCCCTCGGGTAATGCGTAGTCGCCCCGCCGAGGAACCTTCGACGAACGCGCGACGCACCAACCACGATTGGTCGACGTCGGCTCAGGAGAGCAGTACGCCGCGGTTGATCCGCAACAGCACGTAGGCGCCGACGAACACGATGAGCATGCTCAGGTCGAGCGCGAAGTTGCCGATCCGCAACGGCGGGATCACCCGGCGCAACGCCTTGATCGGCGGGTCGGTGACCGAGTAGACGAGCTCGAGCAGCACGAGCAGGATCCCGCGCGGGCTCCAGGACCTGGCGAACACCTGGACCCACTCGGTGACGAACCGCACCCACATAAAGGCAATGAAGAACCACAGGAGGCCCTCGATGACCTCACCGGCAACTTGCACGGACGCTCAGCTCTGGTTGAAGAATCCGTTCTCGGCGATCCGCTGCTTGTCCTCGGCTGCGACCGAGACATTGGGCGGCGAGAGAAGGAAGACCTTGTTGGTCACGCGCTCGATGGTGCCACGGGTGGCAAAGACGAGGCCGGCGGCGAAGTCGACGAGCCGCTTGGCGTCGGAGTCATCCATCTCGGAGAGGTTCATGATGACGGGCGTGCCCTCACGGAAGTTCTCTCCGACGGTGCGCGCCTCGTTGTAGGTGCGGGGGTGCAGCGTGGTGATCCGCGACAGTTCGGCAACGACGCCGACAGGGCCGCCCGAGGGGCGGCGTCGCTCGGACAGGTCCGCGACCGGAGCCGCCGCCCTGCCCTCGCGCGGCGCGGCCGCACGCACCGGGCTCGCGCCCACGGCGGCGGCCTCGTAGGCGAGGTCCTCGTCGAACTCGTCGTCGTAGCGGCCGGTGTCCTCGAGCAGGCCGAGGTACTCGCCGATCTTGCGCATCGCGCCGCTCATGGTTTCTTCCTCCGGTTCGCCAATTTTCCTGTGCCCGCGGTGGCGGACTCCAGTGGTGGTGACATTACTTGTTGGAAGGCCTCGGACCGAGGACCGCCGTGCCCAACCGCACGTGTGTCGCGCCGCCTTTGACGGCGGCTTCCAGGTCGTCGCTCATCCCCGCCGACAACCAGTCGGCCGCGGGGTGCTCGCCGACGAAGTCGGTGCGGATCTCGGCGAGCCGCGCGTACGCCGCCACCGGGTCCTCGCCGAGCGGCGCGATCGCCATCAGCCCGCGCAGCCGGAGCATCCCGGCTGCCTCGACATCGGCGGCCAGGCCGGCCAGCTCGGCCGGGTCGGCTCCGGCCCGGCCGGTGGCGTCGGGCGGGTCGAGGCTGACCTGCAGCAGCACGTCGACGGGGTGCGAGCGCTGGTGAGCTCCGCGGTTGAGGGGTGTCACCAGCTTGGTGCGGTCGACCGACTCGACGACGTCGGCATAGCCCGCGACCGCGGCGGCCTTGTTGCTCTGGAGCCCGCCGATGAAATGCCAGCGCAGGTCGAGGTCGGCGCACTCGGCCGCCTTGTCGGCGGCCTCCTGGTGCCGGTTCTCCCCCACGTCGCGGACACCGAGGTCGGCGAGCAGCCGCACGTCGGACGCCGGGAAGAACTTGGTGACCGCGACCAGCGTGATGTCGTCGGGATCGCGGCCCGCCGCCTCGGCAGCCTCGCTGATCCGGCGTCGTACGACGCCCAGGTTGGCCGCAAGCTGCTCGCGACGGGCGTCGGCGTCACTCATGGCGCGGCCATCCGGATGACGCCGGCCTGGCGGCCGGACTCGAGGTGGTCGCGCCGATAGGAGTAGAAGTCGGGCGACTCGCGGGTGCACCGCGACACGTCGACGCACTCGACGCCCTCGGCGGCGAGCTGGGCGCGGATGCCGGCGCCGATGTCGATGGACGGCGTGCCCCACGAGGTGGTGGCCCGGCTGGCCGGCACCGACAGGGCCACCTCGTCCTGGAGCTCCTGCGGCACCTCGTAGCAGCGCCCGCACACGTGTGGCCCCAGCCAGGCGATGATCTCGCGGGCCCCGAGCTCGCGCATCCGCGCCACGGTGGCCGGCACGACTCCGTTGGCCAGGCCCGGGCGGCCGCAGTGCGCGGCGCCGAGCACGCGCTGCTCGGGGTCGGCGAAGCAGCACCGGGGCGCAGTCGGCGCCGCGCACCATCAAGGTGACGGCCGGCTGGTCGGTGACGACGCCGTCGGCACGTGCGTGCAGATGCCCGTAGAGCTCGTGGGACGGTCCGTCCGGGCCCACCACGGCAACCTCGTTGCCGTGGAACTGGTTGAGCGCGGCCACGGCGTCCCCGGGGGCGAAGTCGGCGATCAGGCGGCGATGGTTCTCCTCGAGAGCGACGGGGTCGTCGCCGGCCCACGCGAGGTTGAGGGAGTCGAAGGGGACGGCACTGGCCCCGCCGAGCCGGTCGGTGAAGGCCAGCTCGACGGGGCCGTGCGTCGCTCGATGGGCGTACAAGCGTTACTTCAGGAAGTCGGGCACGTCGAGGTCGTCGTCGTCGAACTGGAGTGGTCGCGGCGCCCGCGGCGCGCTGGACGCGTCGCTGCGGGTGGTCGCGCCGGCGCCGACGGGCTCGGGTTGGCGCGGGGCAGCGGTGCCGGCCGGCTCGGCCTTCTTGGTGGCCAGCTCCTGGGCAGCGCGCCGGGTCTCCTCCTGGGTCTGCTGCGGCTTGGCCGGGCGACGGAATCCGGACTCGGAGTCGCGACGCTTGGGCTGGCCGCCGTCGAAGCCGGCCGCGATCACCGTCACCCGCACCTCGTCGCCGAGGGCGTCGTCGATGGTGGCGCCGAAGATGATGTTGGCGTCCGGGTGCGCGGACTGCGCCACCAGCGCCGCCGCCTCGTTGATCTCGAACAGGCCGAGGTCGGAGCCGCCGGCGATCGAGAGCAGTACGCCGTGGGCGCCGTCGATGCTGGCCTCCAGCAGCGGGCTGGAGACCGCCATCTCGGCGGCCGTCACCGACCGGTCGTCGCCGCGCGCCGAGCCGATGCCCATCAGGGCCGAGCCGGCGTTGGCCATCACCGACTTGACGTCGGCGAAGTCGAGGTTGATCAGGCCGGGCGTGGTGATCAGGTCGGTGATGCCCGAGACGCCCTGGAGCAGCACCTGGTCGGCCTGCTTGAACGCGTCGAGGACAGAGACGCTGCGGTCGGAGATGGAGAGCAGCCGGTCGTTGGGGATCACGATGAGGGTGTCGACCTCCTCGCGCAGCCGGGCGATGCCCTCCTCGGCGGAGTTGGCCCGGCGGCGACCCTCGAAGGCAAACGGACGCGTCACCACGCCGATCGTCAGGGCGCCCAGGGAGCGGGCGATCCGGGCCACGACCGGCGCGCCGCCGGTGCCGGTGCCGCCACCCTCGCCGGCGGTCACGAAGACCATGTCGGCGCCCTTCATGACCTCTTCGATCTCTTCGGCGTGGTCCTCGGCGGCCTGGAGGCCGACCTCGGGGTTGGCGCCGGCGCCGAGGCCCCGGGTGAGCTCGCGGCCGATGTCGAGCTTGACGTCGGCGTCGCTCATGAGGAGTGCCTGGGCATCGGTGTTGATCGCGATGAACTCCACGCCCTTGAGTCCGACCTCGATCATCCGGTTGACGGCGTTGACCCCGCCGCCCCCGATACCCACGACCTTGATGATGGCCAGGTAGTTCTGCGCTGCTGCCACGGCGGATGCGCCTCTCGCTGATCGCGTCCGGTTGGGCCGGACTCGGGGTGAAAGTGTGTGTCGGTGCTGGTCTGCGTCTGGTGCTGGTGCTGGTGCTGAGGTGTGGGGAAGTCGTCTGCGAGTCTGGGAACCTTCACCCTCATGCTGAGGGTTATAGTTATGTCAACCTCGCGATGCCCATGACACTAGGGAGCGCGGTCCGGTCGACCCGGCAGACACGCCGCGCGTTGCCCAGAAACCCGCAGTTCCTGCGGTTCCTGCGTTTCCTGCGCGTCGGTGTGGCCTTAGTTGCGGGTGGTCGGCTGGCTCGGCACCGAGACGTCGTAGATCTTGCCGGGCTGATTCAGCAGGGCGAGCAGCACCTCGGCCTTCTGCTTCGAGTCGTCGGAGCTACCCCACACGACCGTCCGCCCGTCGCGCAGCACCAGCGTGATCTGGTCGACGGTGAGCACCTCGACGTGGTCGACCAACCGGCGCAGGGGTGGCGGCAGAGCCGCGATCACGGTGGCCGCCTCCTCGAGCGCCTCGGGCGTGGTCTGGGTGGTCGAGCTGACCCGTGGCAGTCCGGGTGGCGCCTTGGCGTACTCGTTGAAGACGACGCCGTCGGCGTCGAGGCCACGGAGCCGGCCGCCGATGTCGATGACCGCGATCGCCACGCGTTCCTCGACGATGATCCGCACGGCGTCGGGCCACTTGCGCGACACGTCGACGGTTCGGATGGCGGCCACGGAGCGCAGCCGGTTGGCGATCGCGTCGATGTCGAGCCGGGCCAGCTGCTCCCCTTCGGGCACGTTTGCCTGGGCGAGGATCTGCCCCCGGGTCAGCGATGTCTCCCCTTCGACGTCGACGCGCTTGACGGTCAGCACGGTCGAGAAGTAGACGAGCCAGATGCTCCCCGCGACCAGCGCGAGCAGCAGGATGCTGGCGACGACGTAGCGCCAGGCCAGCCACCTGCGCCGCCACTGCCGGCGGTTGAAGCGCTTGCGGGAGCGCAGGGCGGTCCGCTCCGCCGTGGTGGTCGCGTCCTCGCGCCGCCGGAGACTGGTCACGTCGCCGCACCTAGGAGGGCGAGCACCTGCGGGCCGACCTCCGTGACGGTGCCGGCGCCGAGCGTGAGCACGAGGTCGCCGGGCCGGGCGCGCGCCACCAGCTCGGCGGCCGCCTCCTCGAGGCCGGCCACGAGAGCCACCCGTTGGGGCGGCAGGGGTACGGCGTCCGCGACCAGGCGACTGGTCACGGCAGGGTCCGCGGCCTCGCGGGCGAGGTAGACGTCGAGGACCACCACCTCGTCGGCTGCACCGAGTGCCGCACCCATGGCGGGCCCGAAGATCCGGGTGCGCGAGACCAGGTGGGGCTGGAAGGCGACCACGACGCGGCCCTCCCCCGCCACGGCGCGGGCGGCCTCGAGGTCGGCGGCGATCTCGGCGGGATGGTGGGCGTAGCTGTCGTAGACCCGGACGCCTGCCGCCTCGCCCTTGGCTTCCATCCGTCGCCCCGCGCCGACGAATGACTCGAGCCCAGCGCGGAGCCGCTCGAACGAGAAGCCCAGCTCCAGCCCGGCCGCGAGGGCCGCGAGGGCATCGAGCACGTAGTGGCGCCCGGGGATCCGCAGCGTGATCCGGCCCAGTGCTTGGTCGCCGCGGCACACGCCGAACGACGACGTGGTTCCCTCGAAGGAGACGTCGGTCGCCCGGAGGTCGGCGTCCGGGCTCTCCCCCACCGTGACCACCCGGCGACCCTCGGCACGCGCACGGTCGGTCAGCGCCCGCGCGCCGGCGTCGTCGACGACGCAGACCAGGAAACCGTCGGCGTCCACCGTCTCGGCGAACCGGTCGAAGGCGGCGCGGTACGCCTCTTCGGTGCCCCAGATGTCGAGATGGTCGGCGGCGACGTTGGTGACCACCGCGGCGTGCGGCCGGTAGACGAGGAAGGCGCCGTCGCTCTCGTCGGCCTCGGCGACGAACAGGTCGCCGGAGCCGGAGTCGGCGTTGCGGCCGGTCGCGGTGAGGATGCCGCCGACGGAGTACGACGGATCGGCGTCGGCGGCGAGCAGCGCGGTGACGAGCAGCGACGTGGTGGTGGTCTTGCCGTGGGTGCCGGCCACGGCCAGCACGCGGCGGCCGGCCATCACCGACCACAGCCCGGCCGACCGCGGGAGCAAGTTGAGCCCGCGCCGCAGGGCCTCGACGACCTCGGGGTTGTCGTCGTGAGCCGCGGTGGTCACGACGACGGTGTCGGCGTCGCCCAGGTGCTCGGCGGCGTAGCCGAGATGACAGGTGACGCCGAGCTCGCGCAGCGACGGGAGGAAAGGCGTGTCCTGGTCGTCGCTGCCGGTGACCGGAAGCCCGCGCGCGGCCATGATGCGGGCGATCGCGGACAGCCCGGCGCCGCCGATGCCGACGAAGTGGACCCGGCCGAGTTCCTCGGCCGGCAGCAGCACGTCGGGGACGGGCACCCTCATCGGCTGTCCCCTGACTCGTGGCCCACCTCGAGGATGATGCGGGCCAACCTCTCGTCGGCGTCACGTGGCACCAGGGCCGAGGCGGCCGCGCCCATCGTGGCCAGCCGCTCGGTGTCGGTCGCCAGGATCGGCACCTGGGTCGCAACCCAGTCGGGCGTCAGGTCGGAGTCGGCGAGCAGCAGCGCGCCGCCAGCAGCGACGACGGGACGGGCGTTGTGCTCCTGTTCGCCGTTGCCGATCGGCAGCGGCACGAAGATCCCGGGCAGCCCGACCGCCGCGGCCTCGATGACGCTGTTGGCGCCGCCGCGGCAGAGCACCAGGTCGGCGGCGGCGTACGCCAGGTCCATGCGGTCGACGAACGGCACCACGACGTACGGCACCCCGCTCACCACCGGCGCCGCCTCACCCTGCAGCCCGACGACGTGCAGCACCTGGACGCCCGAGGCGGCCAGCGCTGCCGCCGCAGCCGAGACCGCCTGGTTGATCCGGCGAGCACCCTGGGAACCGCCCGTCACCAGCAGGGTCGGCCGGTCCGGCTCGAGCCCGAAGAACGCGCGGGCCTCGGCGCGGAGCCCGGTCCGGTCGAGCCCGGAGATCATGCCCCGCAGCGGCAGACCGACGTACTCCGCCCGCGGCAGCGGGGTGTCGGGAAAGCTGACGGCGACCCGTCGCGCGAGCCGGGCGCCCGCCCGGTTGGCCAGCCCCGGCTTGGAGTTCTGCTCGTGGAGCACGATCGGGATCTTGCGGCGCCGGGCCGCGAGGTAGGCCGGCATCGAGACGTAGCCGCCGAAGCCGACCACGACGTCGGCTCGGGTGCGGTCGAGCACGGCGGTCGCCTCGCGGACGGCGCCCCGGAGCCGGCCGGGCACCCGCAACAGGTCCATGCCAGGGCGGCGGGGCATCGGCACGGGTGGGATCAGCTCGAGCGGGTAGCCGGCCTCGGGGACGACCCGGGTCTCCAGGCCGCGCGCGGTGCCGAGACAAGTCACCTCGACACCGGGGTCGAGGCGCAGCAGGGCGTCGGCCGTGGCCAGCAAGGGAGAGGTGTGCCCGGCAGTGCCGCCGCCGGCCAGGAGAACGCGCATGACGCCGACGACTCTAGAGTCCCCGCCCTGACACCCGGCCCGCGGACAGGCCGGCCGAGCGCGAGCGACGTCGCTGGCGCAGTGCGGCCGCTGCCTCCGGCTCGCGCCGGGCGAAGCCGACGAGCAGGCCGAGCGCGACCAGGGAAGGCACCAGGGCCGAGCCGCCGTAGGACACCAGCGGGAGTGGGATGCCGATGACGGGAAGCAGGGCAAGCACCATGCCGACGTTGATGACCATCTGGCCGAGCAGCCAGACCACGATGCCGAACGACATGTAGCGCACGAATGGGTCGGCGGTGCGGACGGCGACGCGGATGGCGGCGTACGCGATGGTGACGAAGAGGCCGATCACGAGCAGGGTTCCGACCAGGCCGAGCTCCTCGCCGAGGACGGCGAAGATGAAGTCGGTGTGGGCCTCGGGCAGCACGCCCCACTTCTGCTGGCTGGCGCCGATGCCCTGGCCGAACCAGCCTCCGCTGGACAGCGCGTAGAGACCGTGGGCGGGCTGCCATCCGGTGTCGTGGTAGTCCTTGAACGGGTCGACGAAGGTGGTGATCCGCTGCAGCCGCTCCTGGTTGGTGGTGGCCAGGAAGATCGCCAGCACGCTGACCACGGAGATGCTGAAGGCGAAGAACCTCGCGGGTGCCCCGACCACCCAGAGCATGCCGAGCAGGATGGCGAAGAGCACCAGCGCGGTGCCGAGGTCGCGGCCGAAGACCACCAAACCGGTCGCGACGAGCAGGCCGGGCACGACCGGGATCATGATCTGGTGGGTGCTGGCGAGGCGCCGGTCCTTGTTGGCATAGACGTGGGCGGCCCACAGGATCAGCGCCAGCTTGGCGATCTCGGAGGGCTGGATGACGATCGGACCGAGCGCCAGCCAGTTGGTGTTGCCGTTGCGCTCGACACCGAGGAACGCTGTCAGGAGCAGCAGTGTCAGCGAGATGGCGTAGCCGGGGTAGGCGAGCCGACGGATCCACCGCAGCGGCAGCCGGCTGGCCAGCCACGCGCAGGGCACGCCGATGGCCACCCAGAGCAGCTGCTTCTCGACGATCGCGTAGGAGTCGTCGTAGACCCGGAAGGAGTAGACGCTCGACGCGCTCAGCACCATGATCAGGCCGATGGTCAGCAGCAGGGCCGACGCCCCGAGCAGCAGGTAGTACGAAGTCAGCGGTCGGTCGAGCGCGTGCCGCAAGGCAGCGGTCCAAGACCGGACGGACCGGCGGGCGGGGGGCGCCTCGGTGCTGGTGCCAGGGGCCTGGGCCGTGGTGCTGATCGCGGCCCCCTCTCAGTTCGGCTCGGTCATCCCGTCCGGCGTCGTACGGCGTCGGCGAACGCGTCGCCGCGCTCGGCGTAGTTGGCGAACATGTCCATGGAGGCGCATCCCGGGGCCAGCAGCACCGTGTCGCCGGGTCGGGCCAGACGGGCTGCTGCCTCCACGACCCGCTCCATGGGGTCAGGTCCGTTTTCAGTGCCGCCAGTCTCGCCGTCACCGGTGTCGATGACCGGAACATCGGGGGCGTGTCGCGCAAGCGCCTCCGCGACCACCGCGCGGTCGCGACCGAGCAGCACCACGCCGCGCAGCCGCCGACGGACGGCCGCCACGAGATCGTCGAAGGTCGCACCCTTGGCGAGCCCACCCGCCACCCACACCACAGGGTCGTAGGCCTGCAGCGAGGACCGCGCGGCGTGTGGGTTGGTGGCCTTGGAATCGTCGACCCAGGTCACGCCGTCGGTCACCGCGACCGTCGCGATGCGGTGGCCGTCGGGCACGAAGTCGCGCAGGCCGTGGCGGACGGCAGCCTGGGAGACGCCGTGGGCGCGCGCGAGGGCGGCGGCCGCCAGGGCGTTGGCGACCATGTGGGGCGCGGGTGAGGCGAGGTCGTCGATCGAGCAGAGCTCGGCGGCGCTGGTGGCGCGCTCGGCGACGAAGGCCCGGTCGACAAGGAGGTCGTCGACGACTCCGAGCATGCCCACACTCGGGGTGCCGAGGGTGAAGCCGATGGCGCGCGCGCCCTCGACGACATCGGCCTCGCGCACCAGCCGCTCGGTCTCGGGGTCGGCCGCGTTGTAGACGCAGGCGCGCTGCACCCGCTCGTAGATCCGGCCCTTGTCGGCGGCGTAGTCCGCCATCCCCGTCGGCCCGGGGTACCAGTCGAGGTGGTCCTCGGCGACATTGAGGACCGCGGCGGACTCGGCGCTCAGCGAGTCGGTGTAGTGCAGCTGGAAGCTCGAGAGCTCCACGGCCAGCACGTCGTACGGCGTCGGGTCCATCACCGCCTCGGTCACCGGACGTCCGACGTTGCCGACCGCGGCGCTTCGCAGTCCCGCGGCGGTGAGGATCGCGTCGAGCATCTGGACGGTGGTGGTCTTGCCGTTGGTGCCGGTGACGCACAGCCAGGGCGCGAGGTGATCGGGGTCGCGCAGCCGCCACGCCAGCTCGACCTCGCCCCAGACGGGAATGCCCCGGGCCCGTGCCTGCGCGAGCAGCGGCGCATCGGGATGAAACCCCGGCGACGCCACGAGGACGTCGAACTCGCCGTCGAGGAGCCCGGCCGTCGTGCCCTTGCCGAGCCGGACGTCGGCTCCCAGGATGCCCAGCAGCTGGGCACGTTCAGACAGGTCGGTCGTCTCCCTCTCGTCGAGGGCGACGACCGATGCGCCGAGGTGGGTCAGCGTGTCGGCCGCGGCGAAGCCGGTGACGCCGAACCCGGCCACCGCGGCACGCACCGGCGACCAGTCGTCGTGGCGTCCGAGCGCCTCGACGGACGGTCGCTGATTCATGATCCGGCGACCCACTGGGCGTAGAAGACGCCGAGCCCGGTGGCCACGCAGAGCCCGGTGATGATCCAGAACCGGATGACCACGGTGACCTGCTCCCACCCAAGCATCTCGAAGTGGTGCTGGAGCGGCGCCATCCGGAACACCCGATGCCCCGGCCCGACCCGGAAGACGCCACGCACGACGGCGAAACGCCTGGACGCCTTGAAGAAGCCCACCTGGATCATCACCGACAAGGTGACCAGGACCAACAGTCCGCCGATGATCAGCAGCAGCAGCTCCGTGCGGGTCAGGATGGCCAGACCGGCCAGCGCGCCGCCGAGGGCCAGCGAGCCGGTGTCGCCCATGATGATCGCGGCCGGATGGGCGTTCCACCAGAGAAAGCCGAAGCACGCGCCGGTGATCGCGGCCGCGATCACCGCGAGGTCGAGCGGGTCGCGAACCTCGTAGCAGGAGCCGCCGGGGGTGGTCGCGCAGCTCTGGTTGTTCTGCCAGATGTTGACCAGCGTGTAGGCCGCGAAGACCAGGATCGACGCGCCGGTGGACAGGCCGTCGAGCCCGTCGATGAGGTTCATGCCGTTGCTGGTGCCGGTGATGATCACCCAGAAGAGCGCGATCGCGACCACCGTCGGCAGGGCCAGCCAGCTGATGTCGCGCAAGAAGGAGATGTGCGTGGATGCCGGAGTCAGGCCGCGGTAGTCCTCCAGCTCGGGCCACAGCGCGAGCACGCCGAAGACGAGTGCCACCAAGGTCTGGCCGATCATCTTGGCACGGCTGCGCAGGCCCAGGCTGCGCTGCCGCCTGATCTTGATGAAGTCGTCGAGGAAGCCGACGGCGCCCAGGCCGACGAAGAGGAAGAGGAGCAGCATTGCCGACGCAGACGGCTCGCTGCGGGTGATGATCTTGGCGGCGAAGTAGCCGACCACCACCGAGAAGATGATGACCAGCCCGCCCATGGTCGGGGTGCCGCGCTTGGTGTGGTGGGTGGTCGGGCCGTCGTCGCGGATCTCCTGGCCGTAGCCCAGGCGGGTGAACCAGGTGATGGCGACGCGGGTGCCGAGGAGCGAGATCAGCAGCGCCAGGCCACCGCCGAGGAGGATGGCTCTCATCGGCTCTGTCCCTCCCCTTCGGGTGCGTCATCGATCAGACCGGCGGCCACGGATTCCAGTGCTGCTCCCCGCGACGCCTTGACCAGGACGACGTCGACAGCGGCGACATTCTCGCGCACCCACGCGAGCGCCTCGCCACGGCCCGCCGTCGTGTGCGCGGTTCCGCCCCAGCCTGGCGTGCCCGACGCGCCGGTCGCGATGCCCCCGGCCGGGTCGCCGACCGCGACCACGACGTCGATGCCGCGCCGCGCGGCGTAGCGGCCGACCTCGGCGTGCGACTCGTCGTGCGCGTCGCCCAGCTCGAGCATCTCGCCGAGCACGGCCACGGTGCGGGCGTTACGCCGCTCGCCGATCGTGGCGAGGGCATCGAGCGCGGCCATCATCGAGGCGGGGTTCGCGTTGTAGGCGTCGTTGATCACCACCAGGCCGTCGGCCCGTTCGTGGAGCTCCATCCGCCAGCGCGACGTTGCGACGGCGGCGGTCAGGGCGTGCGCGATCTGGGTGAGCCCGACCCCGGCGGCCAGTGCCATGGCGGCCGCCGCAGTGGCGTTGGCGACCTGGAGCAGGCCGGGCTGGGAGAGCCGGACGGGATGCCACTGCCCCGCGTGCCCAAGCTCGAACGACGGCCGCCCGAGGTCGTCGAGCACGACGTCGCGCCACGCCACGTCGACCCCAGCACCCTCGGCGCCGAACGTCAGCGTCCGCGCTTTGGTGCGGTCCGTCATCGCCGCCGTCAGCGAGTCGTCGGCGTTGAGGACCGCCGTACCGTCGGGGCCGAGCGCCTCGACGATCTCGCCCTTGGCCAACGCGATCGCCTCCCGGGACCCGAACTCGCCGAGGTGGGCGGTGCCGACGTTGAGCACGGCGGCGACGTCGGGGGGCGCGATCCGGCACAGCTCAGCGATGTGCCCGACGCCCCGGGCCCCCATCTCGACGACGAGGTAGTCGGTCTCCTCTGTGCAGCGCAGCACGGTGAGTGGGACGCCGATCTCGTTGTTGAAGTTGCCGTGGGTGGCCACCGTGGTGCCCGCTCCGGCGAGCACCTGGCCGAGGTAGTCCTTGGTGCCGGTCTTGCCCTGCGAGCCCGTCATGGCCAGCACCGTCGGCGAGATCGCGTCGAGCACGTGCCGCGCCAGCGCCGCCAGCGCTGTCACCGGGTCGTCGACCACGACGGTCGGGGCCTCGGTGGGGCGGCTGCCGAGGACGGCGGCGGCTCCGGACGAGGCAGCGGCTGCGGCAAAGTCGTGCCCGTCGACGTGCTCCCCAACAACGGCGACGAAGAGCCCGTCCACGACCGGTTGCCGGGTGTCGACGAACGCGGCGTCCGTCACCTTGATCGAGGGGTCGCCCACCACCTCGCCACCCACCACGGCCGCGATCTCGGCCAGCGTCATCGCGATCATCGCGCGTCCTCCGGGCCGGTCGCCGTCAGGGCGGCGAGCTCCTCGCGGGCCACCTGCCGGTCGTCGAACGGGTGCACGGTCCCGGCGACCTCCTGCCCGGTCTCGTGACCCTTGCCGGCGATCAGCACGATGTCGCCGACGCCCGCGCGGCGGACGGCCGCCCGGATCGCCTCGCGTCGGTCGCCGATCTCCAGGACCTCGGCCCTGCCTGAGTTCTTGGGCCCGGACTCTCGAGCACCGGCCAGGATCTCGGCCCTGATGGCGGCCGGGTCCTCGGTGCGCGGGTTGTCGTCGGTGACGATCAGGACGGCTGCCCCGGCTGCCGCGATCGCCCCCATGATCGGCCGCTTGCCATGGTCGCGGTCGCCGCCGGCGCCGAGCACCACGATCAGGTCGCCGGTGGTCAGCGGGCGCAGCGCGTCGAGGGCCGCGGCGACGGCGTCGGGCTTGTGCGCGTAGTCGACGACCACGACGAACTCCTGTCCGGCGTCGACCTCCTCGAGACGGCCCGGCACCCCGGCACCGCCGGCCATCGCGGCGGCCACCTGCACCGGGTCGAACCCCGCCAACGCGCAGGCCGCCACGGCCGCCAGGAAGTTGGCGACGTTGAAGTCCCCCAGGAGCGGGCACCTCGTCTCGATGCGCAGGTCGCCGGGCGCCAGGATCGTGAATCGGGTGCCGTCGGTCCACGAAGAGTGGTCGGCGGCCCGCCAGTCGGCATCCGCGCCCGAGGGCGAGAACGACACCGTCGGCACGGTCGCCTCGTCGAGCAACCGCCGGCCGTGCTCGTCGTCGACGTTGACCAGGCCGACGCGGGACCGTTCGGGAGTGAAGAGGGATGCCTTGGCCTGGAAGTAGTCCTCGACGTCGGTGTGGAAGTCGAGGTGGTCGCGGCCGAGGTTGGTGAAGACCGCGACGTCGAAGACCACGCCGTCGACGCGGCCCTGGACCAACGCATGGCTCGACACCTCCATCACGCAGGCCCCGACGCCGCGCTCGCGCATCATCGCGAACAGGCCGTGCAGGTCGGGTGCCTCCGGCGTGGTGAGCGCGGTCTTGATGTCGGCGCCGTCGACCCGGGTGCCGATGGTGCCGATCGCGGCCGTGTGCACACCGGTCGCCTGCAACGCCCCTTCGGCGAGTCGCACGGTGGTGGTCTTGCCCTGCGTCCCGGTGACCCCGACCATCCGCAGCGACGCGGCCGGGTAGTCGTACACGAAAGACGCGAAGCGGCCCAGCAAGACCCTCGGAGCGGCGACCTCGAGGACGGGTACGCCGACCGGTGCCCGCTCCGCCCCGGCAGCGTCGGTGAACACCGCGACCGCTCCCGCGGCCACCGCGTCTGCGCCGAAGTCGATGCCGTGCGCGCGGCTGCCCGGCAGCGCGGCGTACACGTCTCCGGGCAGCACCCGTTGGGAGGAGAGCGTGATGCCGGAGACCTCGAGATCGTCGTCGGCCCCGTGCCGTCGGAACGACGGGTCGGCCGCGGCCAGCCAGTCGGCGAGCGCGGCGACGGAGTGGCGGGGTGGCCTTGCCGGACGGCTCGCCGCGAGAGGGTCGCTCATCGCGGCTGACGCTACCGTCCGCGAGAGCGCCACATGACCGGGAGCCTCGAGGGCTGGGTGCCGGTCGGGGGGACGCCGTAGCGGCGCAGTGTGTAACCCATGATCTTGGCGAACGCCGGGCCGCCCACCGAGCCACCGCCACCGCCGTTGCGCGGATTCTGGACCACGACATAGATGGTGAAGCGCGGCTTGTCGGCGGGGGCGAAGCCGGCGAACGAGACGGTGAAGGTGCCGTCGTAGCAGCCACACTTGCCGACGCGTTGGGCCGTGCCGGTCTTGCCGGCGACTCGGTAGCCGGGCACCTGCGCGCCGGGAGCGACGCCCACCTCGTCGTCGACGACCCGCTCCATCATCAGCATCATCTGGTGCGCCGCCCGCTTGCTGATGACACGGTCCGTGGCGGTGGTGTCGGTGCCGACGACCTGGCCCTCGTTCGTGGTGGCCTCGCCACGGATCAGGCTGGGAGCCACCCGCACCCCGCCGTTGGCCACGGTGTTGATGGCCGCGGCCATCTGCAGGGCGTTGACGGACAGCGACTGGCCGAACGCGATGCGGTCCTGGGTCATCGGCGTCCAGATGCTGGGGTCGGGCAGGATGCCCTGGGTCTCGCCGGCCACGCCGACGTCGGTGCGTGAGCCGAGCCCGAACTTCGTCAGGTAGTCGCGCAGCTGGCCGCTCTCGAACCTGCGCGAGGCCAGTGCCGTGCCGATGTTGGACGACTGCGCGATCACGCCCGCGAGAGTCATGTGCAGGGTGCCGTGGCCGAACCAGTCGTGGATCACCCGGTCGCCGCTGGGCAGGCCCGGGGGAACCGTGATCTTGGTGCGGTCGGTGACCTTTCCGGCATCGATGAGCGCGGAGAGGGTGAGCACCTTCTCGACCGAGCCGGGCTCGTAGACGTCGGTCAGCGCCCGGGACACCAGGTCGTCCTTGGGCGCGGCCAGCGGGTTGCGGGCGTCGAAGGTCGGGAAGTCTGCCAACGAGAGGACCTCGCCGGTGCGGGTGTCCATGACCACCGCGAAGCCCGAGTCGGCACGGGCGTCCTCGACGGTCTGCCTCAGGACGCGCTGGGTGTACCACTGCAGGTCGAGGTCGATCGTGGTCTGCAGGTCCTGGCCGTTGACGGCGGGGGTGACCGTGGCCGAGCCGAGCGGGATCCGGTTTCCGCCGCCGATGGCATAGCGCTCGGTGCCGTCGGTGCCGGCCAGCTGGTGGTCGAAGTTGCGCTCGAACCCGGCCAGCGCCTCGTCGGTGCCCATGAAGCCGACGAGGTTGGCGGCGACGTCGCCTGCGGGGTAGTCGCGGACCGGGTCGTGCCGGGTGTCGAGTCCCTCGTAGCCCAGCGCCTTCGCCTCCGCGAGCACGGACTCCGCCTTGCTGGCGGGCACCCGGCGCGCGACATAGGCGAACCGCTTGTCCTTGGTGCGCAGCGCCTTGAGGGTCGTGAAGTAGTCGATGTCGAGCCGGCCGGCGAGGAACTTGGCCAGCTCGGGTGCCTTCGCGGTGGTCATCGCCGGGTCGGCCACCACCATCACGCCGTCGACGGAGTCGGCGAGCGGTCGGCCGTTGCGGTCGAGGATGTCACCGCGCTCGGCGGGCAGGTCGATCGTGACGGTGCCCTCGGCGGCGGCCATGGCGGCGTACGACTGCGGGTCGACGCCCTGCAGCTGCACGAGTCGCGCGCCGAAGACCGACAGCACCATGGCGATGATCACGAAGCCGAAGCGCAGCCGCAGCTGCGGCGACCCGCGCAGGGTGCCGCGAGGCCGGAGTGGGTTCCGGCCGGGGGTCCGCGAGCGACGCACGAGGTCCTCCGCTCTCAGTGTTCGTTGTTGGGCTGGTTGTTGGCGTGTTGGTGCTTGGGCTTGTGCTGCTGGTTTCCGCCGGCGCCATGGCCACCGTCGCCCGAGCCCGTCTGCTCGGTGCTGGGCGGCCCGACGACCGTGACGACGTTGGGTGCGGGGTCGAGCACGGCCGGCTTCGGCGGCGCCTTGGGGAGCAGCCGCAGCGCGCCGTCGCGCGTCGCCGGGGTGGGCGTGCCGAGCACCTTGCCGTCGGAGAGCCGCAGGAACGCCGGCGTGGCGGGGATGACCATGCCCATCCGCTGGGCCTGGCGGGCCACCCGCTGGGGGTCGCGCAGCCCGTCGAGCTCCATCCGCAGGGTCTGCTCCCGGGCGGTGAGGGTGCTGGCCTGCTGCTCCATCGAGGTGGCCGCGAAGGCCGCCTGCTGCATGGAGGTGTTGAACATCAGGAGCCCGACCACCCCGGCGAGCAGCATGAACGACACCAGCGTCACGAACGGCAGCCGGCTCGTCCGGGTGCGGGTCCGCGGCACGACGGTGAGACGGGCCTTCTGCACGGCGGCGCCGGCGATCCCGGAGACCCGCGAGGGGGCGGCGGCCGAGCGGAGTCGGCCGGAGCGGATCTGGAAGGCGGGGCTGCTCATTTCTTATGCGACTCCTCGGTGCGGGTGCTGCGGGGAAGGGGCGAGGCGTTCGATGGCGCGGAGCCGGACCGAGGCGGCCCGCGCGTTGTGGGCGATCTCGGCGTCGTCGGCCTGTACGGCGCCGCGGGTCACCAGCCGCAGGGCGGGCTCGTGGCCCTCCGGCACGAAGGGCATGTCGACCGGGACGTCGCTGCGGGTGGCCTCGGCGAAGGCCTGCTTGACCAGCCGGTCCTCCAGCGAGTGGTAGGACTCCACGACGACCCTGCCGCCGACGGCGATCACGTCGATGGCCGCGGGCAGCGCCCGGCGGAGCACGGCGAGCTCGTCGTTGACCTCCATGCGCAGGGCCTGGAAGGTGCGCTTGGCCGGGTGTCCGCCCGTGCGCCGCGCCGGCGCCGGGATCGTCGCGTAGAGGAGCTCCACGAGGCGGCCCGAGGTGGTGAACGGCTCGACCTCTCGGGCCCGCACCACCGCGGCGGCGATCTGGCGGGCGAACCGCTCCTCGCCGTAGTCGCGCAGCACCCGGGTCAGGTCCGGGGCGGAGTAGGTGTTGAGGACATCGGCGGCGGTCGGACCCCGGCTGGTGTCCATCCGCATGTCCAGGGGTGCGTCCTCGCGGTAGGCGAAGCCCCGCGCGAGCACGTCGAGCTGCAGGCTCGAGACGCCGAGGTCGAAGAGCACCGCGTCGACGGTGTCGAGGCCGAGCTCGGCCAGCACGTCCGGGATCTCGTCGTAGACGGCGTGCACGCCGGTGAACCGGGCGCCGTACGACGCGAGCCGTTCCTCGGCCAGCGCCAGCGCCTCGGTGTCGCGGTCGATGCCGACCACCCGGGCCAGCTCGCAGCGCTGCAGCACCGCCTCGGTGTGGCCGCCCAGCCCCAGGGTCGCGTCCACGAGCACGGCGCCGTCGTGGTCCAGCGCCGGGGTCAGCAACGCAACGACCCGGTCCAAGAGCACCGGCACATGAGAGGGGGAGCTCATCGTCGCCGCTGCCTACCGTCCCAGGTGAGCGAGCAGGACGAGGGCTCCGGCCAGGGCCAGGGAGGTGCCGGCCGAGAAGGCCATCAGGGCGACCGCATCACGAGCCTGATGGCGGACCCTGCGGACCGTGGGCCCGACGGGCGTGACCGGCGTGATGCTCATGAGCTCGACCCTGTTTCCTGCTGGTGCTGCGCGGACGTCCTGCCGGTGGTGCCGGGTGGTGCGAGGTGGTGCGGAGATCCGAGAAGCTCGTCGAGCCAGGTCCCCGCCCGCTGGGCGGTTCTGGGGAAGAACACCGTCTGGAGCCGGGGAAGTGGTCCCAGGTGGTGTGCGCCAGCGGGCTGAGACCTCGCCGGACGAGCCTGTTTGAGTTGAGGTTGAGTTGGGTTGGAGTTGGTGTTGTCGGGTGGTGCGGGCTACAGCCCCGGGAAGACCTCTTCGCTGATCTCGGCGAAGGTCTCCTGGTTCTGCTGGTCGTAGGCCTGCCAGCGAGCGGGGTCCCAGATCTCGATCCGGTTGATGACCCCGAGCACCATCACGTCCCGCGTGAGCGAGGCGTACTCGCGCTGTACCGGCGTGATGGTGATCCGGCCCTGCTTGTCGGGGGTGTCCTGGTTGGCGTTGGCGCCGAGGAAGCGGCCGTAGTCGCGAGCTCCCTTGACCGTGATCGGGGCCGCCTGCACGCGGGCGGCGAGGTCGGCGAAGTCGGCGAGCTTGTAGACGGTCAGGCAGCGTTCCTGTCCCGTCGTCACCACCAGCCCCGTCATCAGTTCCTCCCTGAACTTCGCCGGGAGGAAGAGCCGGCCCTTCTCGTCGAGCTTGGGGGTGTAGGTACCCAGGAACATCGGGCCGCCTCCACTTCCCCTAGTTCTTCCTCCACTTTCCCCCACAATAACCCACGTTGCTCCACCGTCAACCACATTGCGGTGTTTCCGCTCCCCTTTTCGCCCGGCCTTTCGGCAGCGGACCGACGGGGGCTCCTCGCGATGGCGCAGGTAGCCTGGGGACGCATCAGCCCAGTCGGTGGACTCGTCGGTGGACTCGCTGCCCGAAGCCGCAACCAAACCGTGATCCGCGGAGTCAGAGGGACCAGTGGGTGCGGCGCGTAGGTTTCTCCCAGCGCCTCACTCGTCGAGTACACGGGTGGGGCGTCCGCCGCCGGACTTGGGAAGGGACAGCACGTGGGAGCCGTCGAGAGGACAGCGGGCGCGGGTGGCGCCGACCTGGAGACCGTGATGAGGGTCGTGGAGCGGGTCCGCTCCAACATCAAGAAGGTCATCGAGGGCAAGCCCGACGTCATCACCTCGGTGATCATCGGCCTGCTGGCCGAGGGTCACCTGCTCATCGAGGACGTGCCGGGCGTGGGCAAGACCATGCTCAGCAAGTCGCTGGCTCGCAGCATCGAGTGCACGGTGCGCCGCATCCAGTTCACCCCCGACCTGCTGCCGTCGGACGTCACCGGGGTGTCGGTCTTCAACCAGAACACCCGCGAGTTCGAGTTCCGACCGGGCGGGGTGTTCGCCAACATCGTCGTGGGCGACGAGATCAACCGAGCCTCGCCCAAGACCCAGTCGGCCCTGCTGGAGTGCATGCAGGAGCACCAGGTCACGGTCGACAACACGACCTACCACCTGGAGTCGCCGTTCATGGTCATCGCGACCCAGAACCCCATCGAGATGGAGGGCACCTACGCACTGCCCGAGGCCCAGCGCGACCGGTTCATGCTCCGCCTGTCGGTGGGCTATCCCGTCGAGGCGTCCGAGATCGCGATGCTCGACTCCCACACGCAGACCAACCCACTCGACGACCTCGAGCCCGTCACCGACGCCGCCGAGATCCGCAAGCTGATCGGGATCGTCGGCCAGGTCTACGTCTCCGACGCGGTGCAGCGGTACGCCGTCGCGCTGACCTCGGCGACCCGCCGGTCCGACGAGCTCACGCTGGGTGCCTCGCCCCGGGCGACGCTGCACCTCGTTCGGGCCGCCAAGGCGAGCGCCGCCATGCAGGGCCGCGACTACGTCCTCCCCGACGACCTGCGCACCCTGTCCCGCCAGGTGCTGGCCCACCGACTGCTGCCGAGCGTCGAGGCCTCGATGAGCGGCCGCAACACCGGCACCATCCTCGACGGCATCGTCGCCGGCGTTCCCGTGCCCGAGGGGACCCGTGCGTGAGGCACTGTCCGGTCTGACCGTCCGCGGACGGGCGTTCGCCGCCGCCGGTGTGACGGCGATCGTCTGCGCGATCGTGCTGGGCCAGGAGGCGCTGACCCGCGTCGGAGTGCTGGTGCTCGCGCTGCCTCTCGTGACGGCGTACGTGCTGGGCCGCAGCCGCTACCGGCTGGCGCTGGTGCGCACGCTCTCTCCGCAGATCGTGGCCGCCGGACAGCCCGCCCGCCTCAACCTCACCCTCACCAACGAGGGCCGGACCCCCAGCGGGGCGCTGCTGCTGGAGGACCAGGTGCCCTACGTGCTCGGCACCCGGCCCCGATTCGTGCTCGACGGCATCGGTCAGGGCTGGCGCCGGCACGCGTCCTACCAGGTGCGCTCCGACGTGCGAGGCAAGTTCGACATCGGCCCGATGAGCGTCCGGGTCAGCGACCCCTTCGGCCTGGTCGAGCTGGGCCGGGCCTTCCACACCACCGTGTCGCTGACCGTCACGCCGCGCACGGTGCCTCTCCCCCAGATCCCGCTGGGCGGAGCCTGGACGGGCTCGGGCGACAACCGGCCGCGCGCCTTCGCCACGGGCAGCGCCGAGGACGTCACCGTGCGTGAGTACCGCCGCGGCGACGACCTGCGCCGCGTGCACTGGCGCAGCTCGGCGCGTGTCGGCGAGCTGATGGTGCGCCGCGAGGAGCAGCCCTGGCAGTCGCGGGCCACCCTCTTCCTCGACAACCGGGTCCGCGCCCACCGCGGCCAGGGCATCGCGTCGTCCCTGGAAGCCGCGGTCTCCGCCGCCGCCTCGATCGCGGTGCACCTGAGCCACCGCGGTTTCATGGTGCGCTTCGTGACCGCCGCCGGCGAGGACCCCAACAACGCCTGGCACTACCGCGACGCCGACCTCAACACCGCCCCGCTGCTGGAGGCGCTGGCCGTCGTCCAGCCGCTGCAGCTGCCGCGCCTGGACACCAGCTGGCTGGCCGAGGCCTCGCAGGGCGGCCTCATCGTCGCCGTCGTCGGCGGCATCGAAGATCACGACCTCCCTGTCCTGCGCCGGATGCACCACCACGCGGCCGCCACATTGGCCATCGCCCTCGACGTAGAGGCCTGGGGCGGCGCGACGCGGAGCACCGGCGGCGCAACCTCGACCCTGGCCAGTCAGGGCTGGCGCGCGGTCGGTCTCGGCCCCCGCGACCGGTTGGAGAGTGTCTGGCAGGGCCTGGGCCGGACCGCTCGTTCCCGGCCGGTCAGCGACCTGCGCAGCGAGGTGGCCCTGTGAACGCGCTCGGCACGTCGCGTCCGCTGGCGTTCCAGCGCCCGTTGGGTCGGGTGCGCGGCGGACTGCGCGACGCGCTCGTGCTGGCCGTGATCGGCGCCTTCACCACGTGGGTGGCGCTGCTGTCGTGGAAGGGCTTCGCGATGTCGTGGGGCGGCTTCATGGGGCCGCTCGTGACCGTGGCGATCGTCGTCGCCGTGTCCGGCGCCGTCCTGCGCTGGCTGCGGGTGCCCGGTCCGTTGCTGGTGCTCGCCCAGATCGTCCTGGTCGGGATGGTCGTCAGCATGCAGATCGCCGGCACCCCGTTCCCCATCGGCGAAGGCTGGGAGGACCTGAAGGCGGCATTCGCGGACGCGATGGCCACCGCCAAGCAGTACGCCGCCCCGGTGCCCACCAACGCCCCACCCATCGACCCGCTGCTCATCGCCGGTGGCGCCGCCTGCATGCTGGTGGTCGACATCGTCGTCGGCACGATGCGGCGGGTCCCGTTGGCCGGGCTGCCGCTGCTGACGATCTACAGCATCCCCGTCAGCCTGCTCGGCGACGGCGTCTCCTGGGTGATCTTCACGCTGACGACGGTCGGCTTCCTGCTGATGCTCTATCTCCAGGAGAGCCGCCAGATCGCGCGCTGGGGACGGCCGCTCGGCCAGGACCCCGCCAACGCCGACCCCAGCGGTTTCGGCGTCAGCAACGGCGCGCTCCGATCGTCGGCCTCGACGATCGGCGGCGTGGCCACCGCGCTGGCGATCGTGGTCCCGGTCTTCATCCCGACGTTCAGCGTGAGCTTCTTCGGCAACGGCTTCGGCCCGGGCGGCGGCGACCAGATCAAGATCGAGAACCCGATGGCCGACCTCAAGCGGGACCTCGATCGCGGCCTGGACGTGCCGATGATCCAGGTCCGCACGGACGATCCCAACCCGGCGTACCTGCGGATCTCGGTGCTCAACCGGTTCACCGACAACACCTGGAGCTCCGGCGACCGCAAGGTGCCGTCCGAGCAGCGCGCGATCGGCGAGATGCCGCCCATCGAGGGTCTCGGCGAGGGGGTGCCCACCACGTCCTACGACTACGAGGTGGAGGTCACCAACGACTTCATCTCCACCTGGCTGCCCACCCAGGCGCCGATCTCGCGCATCGACGCGACGGGCGACTGGCGCTACGACCTCTCCACGATGGACTTCATCCGCGGCGACGACGAGCTGACGACCGCTGGCCTGTCCTACACGATGACGGCGGTGCAGCCAGACCTGTCGGCCCAGCAGATGGCAGCCGCGCGGGCGCCCACCGAGCTGACCGGCACCCAGCTCACCGAGCTGCCGCCCAACCTGCCGGGGATCGTGCGCGAGATCGCCACCGAGCAGACCCGCGACCTGCCCAACAACTTCCAGAAGGCCGTGGCTATCCAGGACTACTTCCGGGCCAACGGCAGCTATGACCTGACCGTGTCCGCCGGCAACGGCAGCGACACGCTGGAGCACTTCCTCTCTGACGGACCCGACGGGCTCGTCGGCTACTGCGAGCAGTTCGCCTCGGCCATGGCCGTGATGGCGCGGACCCTGGGCATCCCGGCTCGGGTGGCCATCGGCTTCCTGCGCCCAGCGCCGCTCGGCGGCGACACCTGGGTCTACAGCGCCCACGACCTGCATGCCTGGCCGGAGCTCTACTTCCCCGGGTCGGGCTGGGTGCGTTTCGAGCCCACCCCGGCCGACCGCGCCACGACCGTCCCGGACTACACGACCGTCAACCTGCCCGTGCCCGAGGTGACCGACACGGCGACGGCGGCCGCCTCCCCCGGTGACCTGGAGAACCGCCCCGAACTCTCCGAGGGCCCCGACCCGGGCGGCGCCGACGCGGCCGGCAACGCGGACAGCGGCTTCTCCGTCCCGTGGCGCTCCCTGCTGATCGGGCTTGGCGTCGTGCTCGTCGTGGTCGCGCTGGCCTGCCTGCCGCGGCTGCTCCGGCGCCGGCGACGTGCACGCCGGCTGGTGCTGGGGCCGGAGGATGTCTGGACCGAGCTCCGCGACACCGTGATCGACCTCGGCCTGACCTGGCCGGCGGGACGGTCACCGCGCGAGACCGGCTCACACCTGGTCCACTACTTCGGCAAGCCGGTCGGCACCGACACCGCCCGGCTGCCGCGGCACGGCGTGGACGTCGCCCCCGAGGCAGAGACCGCCCTCGAGAACATCGTGTCGACGATCGAGCTGCGCCGCTACGCCCGCCACGGCGCCGAGCCGGCCGAGCTGCGCGAGGACGCCGAGGCCGTGATCGCGGCGCTCACCGGTGGCGTCACGGCGGGCGCCCGCCGACGGGCCGAGTGGCTGCCTCGCTCGCTTGTGCGAGGCGACCGGGAGCCCGTGCGCATCCAGGCGGCGAACGAGGAGCAGCTGGTGTTCAGCGGAGGCGTCGACCACGCCGGCTGACCCGGTGTAGTGCTGGGGGTGGTGCTGGGTGGTGGCAGGTCGTGCTGAGAGTTGCTGGCTAGAGGCCGTTGTCCTCGCGGCGGCGGCGCCAGCGCTCTTCCATGCGGTCCATGAACGATGCGCCGCTGCGCTGCCGGCGGGCCTTGCCGGCTCGACCGCCCTCGATCACGGTGAAGCCGCCGCGGGTGGGGCTGCCGGCGGCGGGGTGCCCGCCCTCGGCGGAGACGCCGCGTTGCCCGCGCAGGACGGTGAGGCCGACCGTGGCGGAGACCAGCATGATCACGAAGCCGGCAATGCCGAGCGCGATGATCCCCGTGATCGTGCCGGTCATCATCACGGCGATCCCTGCCAGGAACACGACGCCGGCGAGGATCGCCTTGCGACGGGCCGACTGGCGCAAGGTGGTGCCGCGCAGGGTCGAGGCGAACTTGGGATCTTCCTCGACGAGGGCGCGCTCCATCTGCTCGAGCAGTCGCAGCTCTTCCTCGGAGAGCGGCACGGTTGCCTCCCTGTCGCCGACCAGTCGCACCTGGCTCCCGCCAGTCTAGGCAGCGCCTCCGGCGTTCGGTAGGCGCGTAGCGAAATTGTGCCCTGAAGGATGAGAAACTCGAGTCACCCGTTTCAGGTGATCAGGCTAGCGGGCCGGATCGCATCGGTCCCGAACCGGAACCGCGCGCGGTCCACCGCCCGGTCGGCGTCGGGCCAGCCGTGCTCGCGCTCCCCCAGCACCAGCTGGCGGTGCACGCTCGCCCGGGGCACCAGCCCCTCGACCCGGACCCCGACGAGCCGGAGCCGGGCCCGCTGCAGGCCGAGGGCGTCGTACAGACGGACCGCCGTGCGGTGCACCTCGTGGGTGACGTCGGTTGCCTCCGGCAGCGTCGTGGACCGGGTGATGGTGGTGAAGTCGGCGAACCGGACCGTGATCGTCACGGTGCGACCGGCCACGCCGGCCACCCGCATCCGACGGGTCACCTTGGCCGTGAGCCGCAGCAGCTCGCGGGTGATCACGTCGCGGTCGTCGGTGTCGCGGCCGAAGGTCTCGTTGGCGCCCATCGACTTGTCGGGCTCGTCGGACGAGCCGCGGGGGACGATCTCGCGGCGGTCGTTGCCCCAGGCGAGCTCGTGGAGATGGCTGCCGAGGTGGTCGCCGACCGCGCGCTGCAGGGTGCGCAGCGGGGTGTGCGCGACGTCGCCGACGGTGACCAGACCGAAGCGGTGCAGCAGGTCGCGGGTCTTCTCCCCCACCCCCCACAGCTCGCCGACCTCCATCGGGTGCAGGAAGGAGGTGATGGCCTCGGGGGGTACGACGACCACGCCGTCGGGCTTGGCGCGGCGGCTGGCGAGCTTGGCCAGCGACACCGTGGCGGCCACCCCGACCGAGCAGGTGATGCCCTGCTCGTCGTGGATGACCGCGCGCAGCTGCTCGGCGATCTCGCGGGGGGTACCCAGCCGCAGGGTGGAGCCGCGGACATCGAGGAAGGCCTCGTCGAGGGAGAGCGCCTCCACGAGCGGGGTGACCTTGCGGAAGTTCTCCATCACCGCCGCGGACACGCTCGAGAAGAGCTCGAAGTCGGGACTGATCGTCACGGCCTGCGGGCACAGCCGGCGGGCGCGGGTGCTGGGCATGCCGGAGCGGACGCCGTACTGACGGGCGAGGTAGTCGGCCGAAAGCACCACCCCGCGCGAACCACCCCCCACGATGACCGGCACCTGCTGGAGGTCGGGCCGATCGCGGGTCGCCACGGAGGCATAGAAGGCGTCCATGTCGACGTGCAAGATCGGGCACCGGACAGAAGGGTCAGTCATCAGCATTCACACCAGCCCAGAGACAGAGCCGAGTCGGCGCCAGTGTTTCCGGAGGAGCGCAGCGGGGGAGGGAAACTGGCGCCGACTCGGCGAGGTGACCACGGCCAGCAAGCGAGCAGCGAACCGCAACCACAAGGGGTTGGTCTGAACCGCACCACCGCGGGTTGGTCTGAACCGCAACCACCGGGGTTGGTCTGAACCGCAACCACCAGGGGTTGCTCCTTGCGGATGCTGGTCAGCGCGTGGCGAGCATGTGGAGCTGAGTGGCCAAGGGCAGGTACTCAGACCGGTCGGCGACGGCGCGTTCGAGCTCGACCAGCGCGGCGGTGGCGCCGGGCTCGAGGTCGAGCAGGGAGCCGGGGACCAGGTCGGCGAAGACCCGGACGGCGTGGGTCGCGACGAGGGTGAAGCCGGCGTCGGCGAGCAGTGCGGCGACCTCGTCGGCGGTGTAGCGGCGACCCGATCGCCCGGCAGCGGCGGCCGGGTCGTCGAGCAGGGCGAGGGCCTGCTGGAAGTGACCGGCCATCGCCCGGGCCACCACGGCGGCGTGCCGCTGGGCGACGAGCAGGCTGAGCAGCCCGTCCGGACGCAGCACACCGGCGATGGTGCGCAGCGCGGCGGCCGGGTCGGGCACCACCTCGAGCACGCCGTGGCACAGCACCACGTCGGCCACGCCGGCCTCCACGTGCTCGGCCAGGTCGGTGAGGTCGCCCTGGACACCGGCGACCAGATCGGCGACGCCGGCCTCGTCGGCGCGCCGGTCGAGCGCGGCGAGCGCGTCGGGACTCGGGTCGACGACGGTGACCGCGTGGCCCTGCTGGGCCAGCCGGACGGCGAAGCCGCCGGTGCCGCCGCCGATGTCGACGATGCGGGCGTTCGCCTCGAGCCGGGTCGCGACGGCGTCCCAGACGACGCCGGTGCGAACCCAGCTGCGGCCCTCGCTGGTCGACATGGCGCCCAGCCTAGGGGTCCGGTCAGAGACGGATCGTGATGTTTCATCCGGGGCTCCCGGGGCTGCGGTGCCACAGCTTGCGGGCGACGTCCTTGACGGCTTCGCCGGCCGGCTTGACGTCGGCGTACGGGGACATCTGGAAGCCGCTGGAGTGCACCAGCACCCGGCTCCGCACCGGCGCGGGGCTGTTGCCGTCGGTCTTCTGCTCGACGCCGACCCCGGCGTATCCCTCGGGCACCGTGGCGATCCGCTCGCGGACCGCGGCCATCCCGTGGTCGCGCCACAGCGCGTGCAGCTCGGCCAGCTCCCAGGCGCCGGTGGCGCGCAGGGAGACGCCGCGGCGGCCGGTACGCCGCAGCTCGCCGCGCACGACCAGCAGCCAGGAGCCGAACACGGTGGCGGCGTAGGGGCCCTGGGCGTCCTCGAAGAAGGTCGCGTCGACCGGACCGGTGCCGTCGTCGAGGGTCAGGAAGACGACCCGGCGTCCCGACCGGATCGGCGGGGTCTGGGTCGCCACCTTGACCCCGGCCACCAGCAGCTCGGAGCGGCTGCGGCGGTGGAGCAGGTCCTTGCTGCGGGTCGCTCCCAGGGCGTCGAGGAACTCGGCGTAGGTGTCGACGACGTGGCGGCTGACGTCGAGGCCGAGGATCTCGAGCTCGGCGCGCATCCGGTCTTCGGGACCCATCTCGGGCAGGCCGGTGACCAGCTCGCCGGAGGAACGGGCCACTCCTCGCTCGTCGGGCTCGTCGCCGAGCTCGAGGGTCAGCTGGACCGAGGACACGGGCCGCGGCGCCGGGGTGGCCTGCGCCTGGGCGGAGGCCCGCGCCCAGACCCCTTGCTGGGCAAGCGGGTGGCGCTCGATGGCGTCGGCCTGCTCGCGGGTCTGGGGGTCGGTGCTGTTGCGCTCGGCCGCCGCGTCGGCGCGCCGGGTCGCCGGTGTCTGTGTTGTCGCAGCCGGCCGCGCCAGTCCGCGGCCGCGCAGGCCGCGGCCCTGGGCCCGGTCGAGCGCCCGGGCGTGCCGGTCGAGCTGGGCGACCTGGAGCAGCAGGTCGCGACGGGTGATCCGGCTGCGTCGGCGGACGGTGAGGACCTTGGCGTTGTCGGAGCCGATGCCGTAGAGGGAGTCGAAGCCACCGGCGAGCACCAGCCGCTCGGCGATCGGCCGGGACACCTGGGCGCGGTGCCAGAAGTCGGTCAGCGACTCGTAGGCCGAGTCATGGGTGCGGGCCGCGACGATGCGGTCGACCTCGGCCTCGTTGATGCCCTTGACCTCGGCCAGCGCCAGCCGGATCCCCCAGGCCCGGCCGTCGGGGACCCCGGAGGGCGGCACCGGCGGCGGGTCGTACGACGGGTGGTGGCGGCTGGCGTGGTCGTCACCGGGTTTCGAGACAGGCGCTAGCGCGCCTTCCTCAACCAACGGCGACTCAACCAGCGGGTACTCGAGCGGCTCGACGACGTACTCCTTCTCCGACGCGTTGACGTCGAGACCGAGGATGGTGATGCCGCACTGGCGGGCGTCGTCGAGGATCAGCCGCTTGGGGTACATGCCCGGGTCGTGGGTGAGCACCCCGGCCAGGAAGTGGGCCGGCCAGTGCGCCTTGAGCCACGCCGACTGGAAGGTCGGCAGCGCGAACGCCGCGGCGTGGGCCTTGCAGAAACCGAAGGACGCGAAGGCCTCCAGGATCTTCCAGATCCCCTCGACCACCGGCAGGGAGTAGCCGTGGCCGAGCGCGCACGGGAAGAACCACAGCTTGGTCTCGGCCATCCCCTCGACGTCGCCGAGGGCGCGTCGGTGTTCGTCGGCCTCGGCGTTGGTCACCCGGGCGAAGCGGGCGATGATCTCGATGACCTGTTCGTGGAAGACCACCACGCCCTGGGTCTGCTCGAGGATCGGACGCAGGTCGTCGTGGAGGTAGGTCGGCTGCTTCCAGCCCTGCTTGGACTCCAGGTAGGGGGTGATCATGTCGCTCTTGACCGGGCCGGGGCGAAACAGCGAGATGTCGGTGATGATGTCGTCGAAGGAGTCGATGCCGGACTTGCCGACCAGCTCGCGCTGGCCCGGCGACTCGATCTGGAAGACGCCGAGGGTCTTGGCGGCCGAGATCATCCGGTAGGTGTCGGCGTCGGTGAACCGCACCTGCTCCTGGTCTTCGAGGTCGATCTCCTGGCCGGTGGTCTCGCGCACCAGGTCGACGGCGTGGGCCATCGAGGACTGCATGCGGATGCCGAGCACGTCGAGCTTGAGCAGGCCGAGCTCCTCGACGTCGTCCTTGTCGAACTGGCTCATCGGGAAGCCGGCGTAGCTGGCCTCGACGGGCGTGCGGTCGAGAAGGGTCGCGTCGGAGAGCAGCACCCCGCACGGGTGTACGGCGATGTGGCGGGGCAGCCCGTCGAGCCGCTCGACGAGGCCGAACATCAGGTCGAGCCGCTGGTGGTCGAGCCCGCTGGCGCGCAGCTCGGGCAGCTCGCGCAGCGCGACCCGAGCGTCGCGGGCCCGGATGTGCGGGAAGGCCTTGGCGATCGTGTCGATCTCACCGGGCGGCATGCCGAGCGCCGCGCCGACGTCGCGCACGGCATGGCGGACGCGGTAGGTGTCCATCATCGAGACGCACACGCACCGCTCGCCGCCGTACTTGTCGAGGATCGCCTCGTAGATCTCGGTGCGCCGGGCGGACTCGACGTCGACGTCGATGTCGGGCAGCGAGGCGCGCAGCGGCGAGAGGAACCGCTCCATCAGCAGGCCGTGGCGGATCGGGTCGACCCCGGAGACCCCGAGCAGGTAGTTGACCAGGCTGCCCGCCCCCGACCCCCGCGCCGCGCAGCGCACCCCGCGCTCGCGGATCAGGTCGGTGACGTCGCCGACGGTCAGGAAGTACGACGCGTAGCCGAGCCCGGCGATCAGCTCCAGCTCGTCGTCGAGCCGCTTCCAGATCCGCTGCCGCGGCGCCGAGCCGTAACGCCCGCCGACGCCCGCCTCGCAGCGGGCCCGCAGGGCGGCGTCGGCGTCGGTGACCCCGGCCTCGCGGAGCTCGGGGAAGTGCACCTCGCCCAGCCCCAGGTCGGCGCGCGGGTCGAGCGCGCACCGGTCGGCGACGGCGCGGGTGCGGGCCAGCAGCCGGTGCACGTCACGCTCGCCGCCCGCGCCCTCGAGGCCGGCGAGGCGACAGATCTCCTCGGCCACCTCGTGCATCTGCTTGCCGGACTTGAGGAAGCCCTCGGCGTTGCCGCGGTCGACGTGACGCCGGTCGAGGGCGACCAGCCGCCGGGCCGCGTCGAGGACGTCGACGACCGGGGCGTCGCGGCGGTCGGCGTAGCGCACGGCGTTGGAGAGCACCGTGCCGATCCCCTCGCGGTGGGCGAGCCCGGCCATCCGGGCGGCGTGGGGCGCGGTGCCGGGACCCCACTGGCCGGCTCCCCTGGCGCCGCCGCCGCCGAGGCGGTGGGAGACCAGCTCGACGAGGAGGTTTTCGGCCGGCACCACTTCGCGCCAAGGAGCCAGCGCGGCCAGGGCCAGGTCGTCGCGGCGCCGAGTGACCGCCGCCCCGATCTCGGAGGCCGGCCCGAGCAGCACCGTGACCGCACCGGATGAGAGCCATGGAGCAAGCAGGTCGAGGGTGGCCACGGGCGTGCCGCGCTCGCCGGCCAGGTGCACCGCCGCGACCAGCCGGCAGATCGCGGCCCAGCCCGCCCGTCCTCCCCCGGGACCGCCGGCGGTGGCCAGCAGGGTGACCCGGGGCAGGCTGTCCCAGGCCGGGTCGCGGAAGGCGCCGCCGCGGACCGGGGTCCGGGCTCTGGACCGGCCGGAGCGACGGGAGTCGGCCGCCACCGGCCGGTAGGCCAGGTCGACGCCGAGCACCGGGCGGATCCCGGCCGCCCGGCAGGCCTGGGCGAACTTCACCGCGCCGTAGGTGCCGCCCCGGTCGGTCAGCGCCAGGGTGTCCATCTCCTGCTCGGCCGCCCGCTCCACCAGGACGTGGGGATGGGAGGCGCCGTACTGGAGGGAGTAGCCGGAGGCGACGTGGAGATGGGTGAAGGGGTCCATCGGGGAGGTCGCCGGGTCAGCTTGCGGAGCGCGCGGCCAGGTGGCCGCCGGTGGCCACGACCCGGCCGGCGTGCGGAAGGTGTGGGGTCAGGCCGAGGGCGTGCTCGACCACCCCGAGGAACCGGTCGGCGTCGCGGAGCAGGTCGTCGGCCTCGCGCTCGGTGACGGCCCGGGTCGAGCCGGCCTCGGCCGCGGCCCGCTTGGCGGCGCCGGCCGCGAAGAAGGCGGCCCACTCGGCCAGCTCGGGGGCGACCTCGGCCAGCAGCACCCAGGCGTTCTTCTGCTGCCGCCGCCGGGTCGGCGCGGGATGGGCGCGCGCGGCCAGCAGGGCCGCCGCCGCCCGGAGCGCCGCGACGTGGGCGCAGGCGTAGCGGGTGGGTGTGTCGGTGGCCGTGATCGCCTCGCTCAGCGACTCGGCCGCACGGGCGAGGTAGGAGTGGGTGGTCGCCGGGAGGGCGTAGGGGTTGAGCGGGAGGTCCATGGTCTGGGTCGGCGTGGTCTGCGTGGTGGTCATCGGGTCACCTAGTCGGCGCAGCCGACGAGCAGCCAGGTGCCGTCGTTCCAGTCGAAGGACAGGTCGAAGACGCCGCCGCCGTCGGGCTCGGTGGCGACCGCGCGGCCCCGGGACGCCTCGACCCGCCACACCTCACGCTCGGCCAGCAGGTCGGCCTGGTTGCCGGAGTTGTCGGCCGGTTGTCGGCCGGGTTGTCGGTCAGGCTCTCGGCCGGGTCGTCGGAGCCGATCACCGCTCGCACGCCACCCGACTGCCACCAGGGGCCGGTCTCCACCCAGTGGGCGAGCACCGCCCGCACCTTCCACAGCCGGCCACGCCACAGGAACTGCTCGGGGCTCTCGTCGCCGCGGCGCACCTCCACGGGGTCGTCGTAACGTCGCATCTTGTCCACCTCCGGCTCGTCGACCCCGGTCGATCCGGCGGGAGCGGGGTCGAGGTCGCTCCCACCGGATCGGATCGAACATGTGTTCGACTAGAGGAACGATACAGGCCTGCGCCGACAGCGCGTCAAGGGCTGTCCACAGGTATCGGCGGATGGTTTCGAGACGGGCGCTAGCGCGCCCTCCTCAACCAACGCAAAGGCGCAGCGCGCCCTCCTCAACCAACGAACGTCAGCTGGGGTCGGAGACGTCGGCCGCGTCGTGGTGGACCAGCCAGGAGCCGTGGATGTAGTCGGTGGTGTCGGGGTGCGCCAAGAAGACCAGCAGCGCGAGGTCGACGAGCATGGTGAGGATCGAGACGACCACGAACACCAGCGGCGGGTCCTCGCGGAAGGCGAGGATGCCGGCGCCGAGGCCGAGCAGCAGCGCGATGGCCGCGAGCGACACCCGGGCCCACTCGTAGCCCTCGCGCAGAAAGACCCGCAGCACCCCGAACAGGCACAACATCACCACGAACAGCACGACCACGACCGGCACGAAGGCGGGCGGGGTGATCGAGCTGTTCTGGAGCGCCTCGATGCCGCCCTCGCGCAGGATCTCGCGCGCGCCCGGGTTGCCCTCGGCCCACGACCGGATCAGGTCGTCCTCGAAGATGACCGTGAGCACGGTGCCGAGCGCCATCAGCCCGACCAGGGCGGTCACGCACCGCAGCGCGTTGACCACCGAATCCGGCCACTGCCGACCCATCGAGCCCTCCGTCGTCCTCGCTAGGGTCGGCCCATGCCGAGCGAACCCGCAGCGATCACCCGGTTCCGTGACGCCCATGCCGCCCGCGGGGGTGCGGGCGAGATCGTCATCCTTCCAGAGTCGGTGCACACCGCGGCACTCGCGGCGGCGGCACTCGGCTGTCCGGTCGGGGCGATCGCCAACAGTCTGCTCTTCGACGCCGACAACGCGCCCGTCCTCATCCTCACCTCGGGCGCCCACCGCGTCGACACCGAAGCGACGGCCGAGCGGATCGGCGTACCAGCACTGCGTCGTGCCACGCCTGAGTTCGTCCGCGAGCACACCGGCCAGGTGATCGGCGGGGTCTCCCCCATCGCCCACCCCTCCACCGTGCCGACGTGGCTGGACCGCGAGCTGCGCCAGTACGACGTGATCTGGGCGGCCGCGGGCCACCCGGCGGCGGTCTACTCCACGACGTACGACGAGCTGCTGGCCATGACGGGCGCGACCGAGATCGACGTGGAGTAGCGACATGGAGCTGTGGCTCAACCCCGCTTGCAGCAAGTGCCGCGTGGCGGTCGAGGAGCTCGACGCGGCGGGCGTCGACTACACCGTGCGCCGCTACCTCGACGACCCGCCCGACGAGGCGACCCTCCGCGACGTGGTCGCCCGGCTCGGCCTCGAGCCCTGGGACATCGCCCGCCGCAAGGAGGCCGACGAGGAGGGCGTCGACGTGCCGCGCGACGCCGACCACCGCGACGCCTGGTACGCCGCCCTCGCCGCCCATCCGCGGATCATCCAGCGTCCGATCATCACCGCCGCCGACGGCACGACCGTGGTGGGGCGCGACGCCGGCGCGTTGGCGCGGGTGATCGCTGCGGAGACTAGGCGGTCATCAGGCGAGTCACTAGGTTTGTGGACCATGGACGCGCTGCCCCTGGCCTTCTCGAGCGGGTGGGCCAGCGGCGTCAACGCCTACCTGGTCGTGCTGGTGCTCGGCATCGCCGACCGGGTCAACGACTTCTCGCAGATCCCCGACGTGCTCGGCCAGTGGGACGTGCTGGCGGTGGCGGCGTTCTTCTTCGCGATGGAGTTCATTGCCGACAAGGTCCCCTACATCGACTCCACGTGGGACGCGATCTCCACGGCGATCCGGCCGACCGTCGGCGCGGTCATCGGCGTGCTCCTCGCGGGCGACGCCTCATCGCTCGACCAGGCATTGCTGGGAGTGGTCGGCGGCGGGACCGCCCTGCTGTCGCACCTGGTGAAGGCGGGCAGTCGGCTGGCGATCAACTCCTCGCCCGAGCCGGTCACCAACATCGCGGCCAGCATCACCGAGGACATCACCGTGCTGGTGCTGGTGTGGTTCGCGATCGAGCATCCGCGGGCGGCCGCGGCGATCGCCGCGCTGCTGCTGATCCTCGGCCTCGGGATGCTCTACTTCCTCGCCAGGCTCGTCCGCCGTGGCTGGCGGCGCTGGAAGAACCGTGACGGGGCGGAGCCCACGACCACACCGGGTTGAGGACAGCCCGGCCCCTCAGGCCACCGCCACCCTGAGCAGGATCGACAGGCCCGCAACGACACAGAAGACCAGCACCACGACGCGCATCCGCTCGGCATCGATGCGCCTCGCGACAGGCCCCGACACCAGGTAGCCGACCACGAGGAACGGCACGAAGAGCACGCCCCAGAGCAGCTGCTCGCGGGTGAACTCCCCCGCGACCACCAGCGCGGCCATCGAGACCAGCGACCCGACGGTGAAGAAGGCCGCGAGCGTCGAACGGATCCGGGCCGGCGGCTCGTGCTGGAGCGTCATCGCCACGAACGGGCCGCCGACCGCGGCCGACGTACCGGAGATGCCCGTCAGCGCCCCGGCCAGCAACAGGTTGCGCGGCCGGGCGGGGAAGGCCGGCGCCCATGCCGACGCGAGGGCGACGACGAGCACGAGCAGCCCGACCATGGCCGCGATGAACTGGGTGCTCGACACGGCGACCAGCCACACCCCTACCGGTGTCAGCGCGATCCGCCCGGCTAGTGCTGCCCGCAGACTGGGCCAGTCGATGTCGCGAGGCCCGGCCGTCAGCTGGATCAGCGGCATCACGCATCCGCAGATGAGCATCGCGCCGGGCATCAGCTCGGGCGCCGCCCACACCACGAACGGTGCCGCCACCACCACGATCCCGAAACCCACGCTCGCCTGCACGACGGCACCGACGAGGACGCTCATCCCGAGCAGCAGCACGAGGCTCGGGTCGGGCACCCGCGCCAACCTACGCGGCCCGGCTAACGTGCGGTCATGGACCTGGCGGACGACCACATCCGCGCCCAGGTCACCCGGCGCCTCGGGCAGCGGTACGCCGACCGGCCGGTCATCTTCGGCCCGGGGATCCTCGCCGCTCAGACCGAGCCCGTCGGGTGGGTGCGCGAGCTGGGCGGCACCGCGCTGGCCGTGATCACCGCCCGCGGTGCCGGGCCGGTCCCGAACGAGGAGGAGTGCGCCGTCGTCGAGGTCGCGCCCCCACCTACGGCCAACGTCACCGAGGAGATGCGCGCGCTCGACCAGCTGGCGCGCTCCCTGCCTCCCGAGGCGCGGGCCGCCATCGAGTCCTTCGACCCCGAGCGGCGGGGTGCTTGGCACTGCAGCCCGTTCGTGACCATCGACGAGCCCATCGGTGGCAGGCCGGTGCTGTCGGGTCGGCCGGCGGCGTACTTCGCCATCGAGGACAAGATGCTGGCCGACGGGATCTGGGCGGCCGCCGACGTCGACCGGGCGCCGTACGCGATCGTGCCGACCGATCCCGACGCCCTCGCAGCGGCCACCCGCGAGCTGGCCGGTCCGTTGGGCGCGGTGTGGTCCGGCGACGCGCGCGACGGGTTCAACGGGGGCGGCAACTACGTGCGCTGGGTCCGCGACGACCACGACCAGGCCGAGGCGGTGGCGTGGTACCTGCCCCGCTGCGACCGCGTGCGCGTGATGCCGTTCCTCGACGGCGTGCCGTGCTCGATCCACGGCATGGTGCTGCCCACCGGGACCGTGGCCTTCCGGCCGGTGGAGATCTCGATCCTGCGCGACGAGCGCGGCCGCAGGTTCCAGTACGGCGGGTTGTCGACCTACTGGGACCCGCCCGCCGACGACCGGGCGGCGATGCGGGCCGCGGCCGTGCGTGTCGGCGAGCATCTGCGGGCGGCGTACGACTATCGCGGCGCCTTCGGCATCGACGGCGTGCTGACCGCCGACGGCTTCCGGCCCACCGAGCTCAACTCCCGCGCCTCGGCGGGCGTGACGCACGTGACCAGCGTCGACCGGCGGCTCTTCGCCTTCCTCCAGGACGCCCTGGTGCTCGGCGAGGATCCTGGCCTCGGCGTCGCCGACGTCGAGACCCTGCTCCCGATGATCGACGCCCAGCGCAGCGGCCGGCCGGTCGCGCTGAGCCCTGAGATCGTGATCGGCGGCGACGTCGGCTTCCCGGTGTCGTGGGCCGACGGCCGCTTCGTCCGCGCCGACCACGAGACCGGAAGCACCCTGGTGATGGCCGACACCCCCTCGGGCCTCTTCGCCAAGGTGGATCCCTGCACCGCCCTCGTCCCCGGCGTCCGGCTGGCCACCCTCAACGTGGCGCTGTATGAGTTCCTCGACCGCGAGTACGGCGCCGACTTCGGCCCCCTCACCGCACCCCCCGACCTCCGCTGACCTGTGGATGACCGCCGACGCGGGCTGCTCATGGCGAGCACGATGACGGGGTGGACGTCGTCGAGTGCCTACGACGCGCGGGAGGGGTGGCCACCCGGGCGGACCTGATCGCGGCGACGTCGCGCGTCGAGCTCGACCGAGCAATACGCGGAGGCGAGCTGGTCCGAGTCGCCCGCAATCGCTTCGTCCCGGCGGACGTGGATGACGCGGTACGCATCGCGGCACGGCTCTCGGGGGTGCTGAGCCTCACGAGTGCCGCGCTCTTCCACGGGTGGGAGGTCAAGGCCGTGCCCGACCGACCGCACGTCACGGTGCGGCGCCGCCGGCGTCTGCCCGTGCACCTCGCCGCGCTCGCGCAGGTCCACTACGACGACCTGCTGCCCGAGGAGATCATCGACGGAGTCGCGACCAACCCGGAGGCCACGCTTCTCCAGTCCCTGCGGCGGTTGCCCGACGACGATGCCCTGTGCGTCGCCGACTCAGCCCTCCGCAACGGCGAGCCGCCATCGACGCTGCGCAGATGTGCTGCGGTTGCCCAGGGTGCCGGAGCCGCGAAGGTTCGTCGCATTGCCGGCCAGGCGCGTGGGGAGGCCGCCAACCCCTTCGAGTCCGCGCTCCGGTCGATCGCCCTCACCGTGCCTGGTCTGCACGTCGAACCGCAGCTGGTCATCTCGGAGCCGACCTGTTGGGCCCGTCCCGACTTGGTCGACCGCGAACGGCGCATCGTGTTGGAGGCCGACTCCTTCGAGTGGCACGGCGGGCGAGCGGCGCTGGCCAAGGATGCCCGGCGCTACAACCTGCTTTCGGTGGCGGGCTGGCTCGTGCTGCGGTTCGCGTGGGAGGACGTGATGTTCGACCCCGCCTACGTGCGCTCCGTGCTGGTCGCCGCCGTGAAGCTCGCACACCAACCGGCAGAAGTGCGCTGGCCGCGTATCGCTGCCGCCTGAGCCAACAGGGCACGGCGACTTCTGCCGGTCCTGGTGCGACATCCCCGGCTGGCTAGGGTGCGCGCATGGCGCGGGTGGTGGTGGTCGGGGGTGGGTTCGGCGGGATGGCCGTGGCCGTCCGGCTGGCCAAGCTCGGGCACGAGGTCACGATGCTGGAGAGGGCGGAGCGGCTGGGCGGGGCGCTGACGGCGGTCGAGGTCGACGGGTTCACGTGGGACGCCGGGCCGACGCACACCATGCTGCCGGCGGTGCTGCGCGACCTGTTTCGCAAGTCCGGCCGGCCGCTCGAGCGCGAGCTCGAGCTGGTGCCGTTGGCGGAGTTGCGCGAGCACCGGTTCGAGGACGGCTCGTCGGTGCGGCTGCCCGGAGGCTCGCGGGCGGCGCAGATCGCGGCGGTCGACGAGCTCGGCGAGGGACTCGGCAGACGCTGGGTCGACCACGTTGCCTCGTACGACGACGACTGGGAGGTGCTGCGCCGCGAGTACTTCGAGCGTCCCTGGGACCGCGACCACCTGCCCGCCCCGCTCGCCGCGCGCCTGAAGAGCCGCGAGACGCTCGCCCGCCGGGTCCGCGGCCTCAAGGACGAGCGACTCAAGCTGATGGCGACATACCCCACCATCGCCGAAGGCCACGAGCCCCGCGACGTGTCGGCCTGGGTGGGGGTGACGGCGTACGTCGAGCAGCGGTTCGGCGCCTGGACGGTCCCGGGCGGGATGGCGACGATCACCGCAGCCCTCGAGCAGCGCCTGGCCACCCGCAAGGTCGAGGTCCGCACCGACACCGAGGTGCACGACTTGATCGTGCGCGACGGCCACGCGGTCGCAGTGACGACCGACGGCGGCCCCGTCGACGCGGATGTCGTGGTCGTCGCGGTCGACCCTCGTCGGCTGCCCACCCTCGCCCCGCTCCTGCGCGCCACCATGCCCGCTCTCCCGCCGGTCGTCTGCCACCTCGGGCTCGAGGGCGAGGTCCCTGTCATCTCCGCCGAGACGGTGCTGCACGGTGACCCGTTGCTCGTGCTGCGCACCGGCGGCCAGGCCCCCGACGGCCGGTCCACCTTGACGGTGCACGGGCGCGGCCAGCTCGCGGAGGACGTGCTGCTCGCCCTGACCCGGCGCGGCGTCGACCTGCGTCCCCAGGTGGTCGTGCGCGTCGACCGCTCCCCTCGCGACCTCGTCGAGCAGTGGGGTGGGTCGCCGCTGGGTGTCCGCTGGCAGGGGCGGCGTACGACGTTCCGCCGGCTGGGTCCCGAGACGCCGATCCCGGGTGTGTACGCCGCCGGCGCGCACGCGACCCCGGGAGCCGGCCTGCCCTTCGTCGGACTCTCGGCCGCGTTGGTCGCCCAGCTGATCGGTCCGGCCTGAGCCTCAGACCATCATGAACGTGATCGTCAGCGACGCGGTCAGGGCGGTCTCCCCCGGCTCGATCGCGACGGACTTGGCCATCTGCCGCCCGCCCACAGCCAGGTCGGTGAACGGCGACGGCATGACGCTGCCCTCGGCCATCGCCTGGACCTCTCCCAGCTGGGTGCCGGCCAGCTCGGCGAGATGGCCCGCCTTGACCACCGCGTCCGCATAAGCGGCGGCGCGCGCCTTCGTCATGGCCCGGCTCTGGTCGGAGACCTCCATGCCCAGGCCCTCGACCTGGAGCCGGTCGCCGACCGCCGTCGCCAGCTCGGCCAACAAGGCGCCGGCCTTGGTCACGTCGGAGCAGGACAGCTGGAGGCTGTGTCGGGCCTCGAACCCGGACGGCTTGCCCTCGTTGTCGTAGGCCGGCCACACGTTGAGGTTGGTCGAGGAGATCTGCGAGGGATCGGTGTGACGACGGCCGACGGCGACGATCTCGGTGGCCGCCGAGTCGGCCCCGGCGAGCGCTTCGGCGACGCCTGCCGCTCGGTGTGCGGCCGCGACCCGGACGACGACGGTGTCGGGGACCTCGCGGGCCGTGCCCTGGCCGATGACGGTGACGGTGCGCATGCGCCGAGGCTAGCGACCGGGGCGGGGTCAGACCGTGATGCGCAGCGCCTCGAAGATCTCGAGCGTCGCGCGGGACCGGTTCAGCGTGTAGAAGTGCAGGCCGGGAGCGCCGAGCTCGAGCACCTGCTGGCACAGCTCGGTCGCGATCTGGACACCCACGCGGCGTATGTCGGCCGGCTCGGTCAGGCCCTCGAACCGGCTGGTGACCTCGGCCGGCAGGTCGGCGCCGGACAGCTCGGCCATCCGGGTGACCTGGCGCAGGTTGGTGATGGGCATGATCCCCGGGAGGATCGGGATGTCGCAGCCCAGCGCCCGCACCCGGTCGACCAGCGCGGCGTAGTCGGACGACCGGAAGAACAGCTGGGTGACCGCGAAGTCGGCGCCGGCCTCGGCCTTGGCGACCAGCACCCGCGCATCGGCGTCCTTGGAGGCCGCGCCCGGGTGAGCCTCCGGAAAGGCCGCCACGCCGATGCTGAAGCTGCCCATGTCGTGCGCCATCGCCACCAGCTCGCTGGCGTAGGTCAGGCCGCCGGGCGTCGGCGTCCACGGCGCCCGCGGTCCCTCCTTGGGGTCGCCGCGCAGTGCCAGCACGTCGCGGACGCCCGCGTCGGCGTAGGACTGCAGGATCTCGCTGAGCTCCTCACGCGTGTGCCCGACGCAGGTGAGGTGACCCATGGCCCGCAGCGAGGTCTCGCGGGCGATCCGGCCGGTGATGGCCACCGTCGTGTCGCGGGTCGTGCCGCCCGCGCCGTAGGTCACCGACACGAACGTCGGCTGGTAGGGCTCGAGGTCGCGGATGGCCGCCCACAGCTGCTCGACACCGGCCTCGTCCTTGGGCGGCATGAACTCGAACGAGATCGACCGCTCACCCTCGCGGATGAGCTGGCCGATGGTGCGCGCGTCGTCGTCCATACCCGCGAGTCTAAGGAAACGGCCGTTGCCGCCCGGACAGAAGTCCATCTTCGGCGGGCCACTAGCCTCGTCGCCATGACGTCGTGGGACCAGGCCGGCTTCCGCGAGCGGCTGCAGAAGGCTCTCGACGAGTTCCTGGACGAGATGGCCGAACGGCTGGCTCCGCTCGGGCCCGACGCCGCACGGTTGCTCGAGGAGGGCCGGCGCTGCGTCTCCGGCGGCAAGCGGTTCCGCGCGGCGTTCTGCTGGTGGGGCTATCGCGCGGTGGCCGAGGTCGCCGATGGGGAGGCCGCCGACGAAGACGCACTGCTGCGTGCCTGTGCGGCCCTGGAGATGCTCCACGCCAGCGCGCTCGTTCATGACGACTACATGGACGCCTCCGACACCCGGCGCGGGCGGCCCGCCACCCATCGGGCGTTCGCGCGGGCCCACCGCGACGACCGCTGGCGCGGCGACCCGGAACAGTACGGCGCCGCCGCGGCCATCCTTCTCGGCGACCTGCTGCTCAGCTGGTCCGACGAGCTGCTGCGCCGCTGCGGCCTGCCGACGGACCGGGTCTCCGCCGCTCTCGAGATCTTCGACCGCTGCCGCACCGAGGTGATCACCGGCCAGTTCCTCGACGTCTCCGTGCAGGCGCGCGGCCGGGCCGACGTCGACGCCGCCATGACGGTGCTGCGCTACAAGTCGGCCAAGTACTCCATCGAGCGGCCGCTCCACATCGGCGCCAGTCTCGCCGGCGCCGGGCCGGAGCGGCTGGCCGAGCTGACGGCGTTCGGGCTGCCGCTCGGCGAGGCGTTCCAGCTACGAGACGACCTGCTGGGTGTGTACGGCGACCCGGCAGCCACCGGCAAGCCCGCCGGCGACGACCTGGTCGAGGGCAAGCGCACGGTGCTGGTCGCCCTGGCGCTCGACGGTGCCACGGCCGAGGACGCTGCCAAGCTCGACGCGGCGCTCGGCTCACCGTTGAGCGAGGCCCAGGTCACCGAGCTGCGAAGGATCATCGACGACTCCGGGGCCCACGCTCACGTGGAGAAGGTGATCGGCGAGCTGGTCACTCACGCTCTGAGCCGCCTCGACGCATCGAGCGTGAGTGAGCCCGCCCGCGTGGTGCTGCGCGAGCTCGCGGCAGCGGCAACCGACCGGATCCTCTGACACTGCATAGAGGGACGCACGTGTGCCCCTCTATGCAGTGCGCCGATAGGGGGTCCACGGGGAGCCTCCCCCGGGGCCACGGCTAGTCGAGGCTGGGGACTCCGGCCACGACGGGGCCCTCGCCGCGAAGCACCACCGCGAACGGCCCGCCACGGTCGGCGTTGACCCGACCGCCGAGCACCGAGAGGGCCACCGAGAAAGCGCGCTCGTCGATGCGGGCCAGCGGACCCCAGCCGTCCCACAGCAGCAGCCAGCCATTGCTGTCGCCGGCCACGACGTCGCCGAGGCAGTCGGCCAGCGCGTCGAAGTTCTGGCCGTAGTGGTCGGGGAAGGACAGCGCCTCGCCGACGGCCCGCAGGAAGTCGGCCTTGGTGTCGCCGTGCCAGCCGTCGATGTGGGCGAAGTGCCAGCCCGCGTGCTCGACGGTGTGCCGCACGTCCTCGGGGCCGAAGGCGCCATGCCACTGGTAGATGCCCGGCTCTTTCCGTCCGGCCAACAGTCCCGCCAGTCCGCTCATCTGGTCACCATCCAGTCACCCTACGATCCACTCGTCGCACACCCCTCAGAAGGCCATCGCCTGGGCCCGGCGCTTGACCTCGGCGCCGCGGTTCTCGCGCAGCGCGTCGATCGGTCGCCCCGGGTAGTCGTCGTCGAGGTAGAGCCAGGCGATGCACTCGCGGTCGTCGTACCCGCCGTCGTGCAGCACGGTGAGCAGTCCGGGCAGACCCTTGACCACCAGACCGTCCTGGACGAAGCCCGCGGGCACCTGTTGTCCGGCGCCCGGCGACGGCACGGCGGCCGCCAGCTCGTGCTCGCGGATCATGGTGCGCACCCGGGAGACGGTGACGCCGAGGTGCTCGGCGACGGCGGCCCAGTCGAGCCACTCGTCGACGAGCGTGGCCAGATCCATCTGGGCGAGGGGCTGGTCGTTCATGGGGCCAACTCTGTCAGCAGGCAGTGGCCCGCGCCACGCCGGGAGTGGACGTGAAGTGGCGGTCCGAGCCGGGCTCCGTACGATGGGCCAGACCGGATCCTTCCCCGACCGGTGCACAGGAGGGTCGAGTGCAGCCAGCTGGGCGCGCCCGCGAGGGCAGTGGCGCCGTGATCACCGATCCCCTCGTGGGCTCGGTCGTCGACGGTCGCTACCGCATCGGCGGACGCATCGCCCGCGGCGGGATGGCCAGCGTCTACCTGGCCGAGGACCTGCGCCTGGACCGCCAGTGCGCCGTCAAGGTGATGCACCCGGGGCTCGGCGACGACGAGGAGTTCGCCGCCCGCTTCGTGCGCGAGGCCCGCTCCGCCGCGCGGCTCGACCACCCCAACGTGGTCGCGGTCTACGACCAGGGCCACGACGAGGGCACGGTCTTCCTGGTGATGGAGTACGTCGCCGGGCACACGCTGCGCGACGTGATCCGCAAGGAGAGCCCGATGTCGCCCGCGCGGGCGCTGGCCCTCGTCGAGCCGGTGCTCTCGGCGCTGGCGAGCGCCCACCGGGCCGGCCTGATCCATCGCGACGTCAAGCCGGAGAACGTGCTCATCGCCGACGACGGCCGCGTCAAGGTCGCCGACTTCGGGCTGGCCAAGGCCGTCAGCGCCGACACCCAGCACACCGTCACGGGCGGGGTGCTGATCGGCACCGTCTCCTACCTCGCGCCGGAGCTGGTCGTCGACGGCCGGTCCGACGCGCGCGCCGACGTCTACGCCGTGGGCGTGCTGCTCTACGAGCTGCTCACCGGAAGCAAGCCCCACGAGGGCGAGTCGCCCATCGCCGTGGCCTACAAGCACGTGCACGAGGACGTGCCGCCCCCCTCGCAGCGAGCGCCCGGCCTGCCGGCGTACGTCGACGCCCTGGTCGCCCGGGCCACCGCCCGCGACCTCGACCAGCGGCCGGCCGACGCGGGCGTGCTGCTGCACCAGCTGCACCGGGTGGCCCAGGCCCTGCGCGACGGCGTCCGCGACGACCCCGAGCTGACCAACGACCTGGCGCTGCGCGCCGGGCAGGCTCACACGCCGGTCGAGCCCGTCGAGATCCGCTACGACACCGAGCCCGAGCCCTTCGACGCCGACGAGTTCGCGGCGCTGATGGCCGCCGACATCGCCTCGCCCGCGCAGGCGCCGGCCGCGATCAGCCGGACCACCGCTCTCGACCGCCGGCCCGTGCCGCCGCCCCCGATGGTCGCTCGGATCACCTCCGCCCGCCGGCCTCGGCGTTCGCGACGCGGCCCGATCCTCCTGATCCTCGCCCTCCTCCTCGCGGCCACCGCGGGCGTCGGCGCGTGGTGGTTCGGCTACGAGCGCTACACCTCGACCCCGGGCGTGCTCGGCATGATGGCGAAGCCCGCCGAGAAGAAGCTCGAGGCGGCCGGGCTCGAGGTCACGGTCGGCGAACCCGTCTACTCCGAGACCGTCCCGGCCGGGCGCGTCATCGCGGCCGACCCTGCGGCCGGTTCCCGGATCCTCGACGGCGACTCGGTGACGCTGACGCTGTCGCTCGGCAAGGAGCGCTACGACGTCCCCAAGACCCACGGCCGCAGCGAGGACGCGGCGCAGGACGCCCTGCTGACGGCCCACCTCGCGTTCGGCAAGGCCATCGGCCGCTGGTCGGAGACCGTGCCCAAGGGCGACGTGCTGCGCAGCGACCCGGCAGCCGGCGCGACCCTGCGGCCGGGCACCGTCGTCGACCTGTTCGTCAGCAAGGGTCGCAAGCCGCTGACGGTCACCAACTGGACGGGCAAGAGCTACATCGAGGCCCGCACCGCCCTTGAGCGCAAGGGCTTCGAGGTCACCGTCGGCTCCGAGGAGTACTCCGACACGATCGCCACCGGCGACGTCATCTCCCAGAGCCCGCCCGACGGCACCCTCTTCCTCAACGACGAGGTCACCCTCGTCGTCTCGCTGGGGCCCGAGCTCGTCGAGGTGCCCGGCGGCCTGGTCGCCTCCGGCGTCAACGCGGCTCGGGCGAGCCTGGAGGAGCGCGGCTTCGTCGTCAGGATCGAGCACGTCGACAACTACCTCGGCCTCGGCTTCGTCTACTCGGTCGACCCCGGCTCGGGCACCGACCTCCCCAAGGGTTCGACCGTCACCCTCTGGCTTATCTAGCCCCGGCCCGCCGCTAGCGTGGCGCGCATGGAGCCCGCCGCCCGCAGCACCTCGCGGCGTACGACGCTCCTGGCGACCGCGGCCCTGCTCGCGATCACCGCGTCCTGGGGCAGCACCTTCATCCTGATCAAGGACCTGCTCGACACGATCCCACCGCTCGACTTCCTGGCCGTCCGGTTCGCGATCGCCACCGTCGTGCTGTTCGCCCTGTCGCCGCGCGCCGTCAAGCGGCTCTCGCGCGAGTCGCGACGGCACGCCGCCGTGCTCGGCCTGCTCTACGGCGTCGCGCAGATCATGCAGACGACCGGGCTGGCACACACGCCGGCCACCGTCTCGGGCTTCATCACCGGCATGTACGTCGTGGCCACCCCGATCTTCGCCGCGCTGCTGCTGCGCACCCGCATCACGCTGGTGACCTGGGGCGCCGTACTGCTGGCCCTCGTCGGCATCGCCGTGCTGACGCTCGACGGGGTCTCGGTCGGCTACGGCGAGGCGCTGACGTTCGTGGCCGCCATGATCTATGCGCTGCACATCGTCGGCCTCGGCGCCTGGTCCAAGCCCGGCCAGGCGATGGGCATGGCGATCGTGCAGCTGCTGGTGATCGCGGTCCTCTGCCTGGTCGCGACCGCGCCCGACGGGATCGTGCTGCCCGACCAACCGTCCCAGTGGGTCTCGCTGCTCTACATGGCAGTCTTCGCCGGGGCGCTGGCGATCGTCGGGCAGACCTGGGCGCAGTCCCACCTGGCGCCCACCCGGACGGCGATCATCATGAGCATGGAGCCCGTCTTCGCGGCCCTCTTCGCCGTGCTGCTCGGCGGCGAGTCGCTGACCTCGCGGATGCTCCTCGGCGGGGCGATGGTGCTGACCGCGATGCTCGTGGTCGAGCTGGTGCCGCGTCGCAGGGTCGAGGCCGAGGTCACCCACCTGACGGTCTAGCTGCGGGAGGCGGTGTAGGCCGGATAACGGTTGAGGCCGCTGGCTAACGGTTCGGTGTCATCGGTCCGGATGCCGATATGGCCGAGCGCCGCCGCCACCGCTCCCCTAGCGTCACGACGTGGTGATCGTGATGGCACCCGGCGCCACGGACGCGGACGTCGCCCATGTCGTGGAGCGGGTGGAGAGCGTCGGCGGCGAGGCCTTCGTCAGCAAGGGCGTCACGCGCACGATCATCGGGCTGGTCGGCGACATCGACTCCTTCCACCACCTCAACCTGCGCACCCTCCCGGGCGTGGCCGACGTGCACCGCATCTCCGATCCCTACAAGCTCGTCAGCCGCCAGCACCATCGCGAGCGGTCCACCGTGTGGGTCGGGCCGGCCGGCCACCAGGTGCCGATCGGTCCTGACACGTTCACCTTCTTCGCCGGCCCCTGTGCCGTCGAGTCGGCGACGCAGACGGTTGAGTCGGCACACATGGCGCTCGCGGCCGGCGCCACGATCCTGCGCGGCGGGGCCTTCAAGCCGCGCACCTCGCCCTACGCCTTCCAAGGCCTGGGCGTCGACGGACTCAAGATCCTGGCCAAGGCGCGCGAGGCGACCGGGCTGCCGGTCGTCACCGAGGTGGTGGACGCCCGCGACGTGGACGTCGTTGCGGAGTACGCCGACATGCTGCAGATCGGCACCCGCAACATGGCGAACTTCGGGCTGCTGCAGGCCGCCGGCCGGTCGGGAAAGCCGGTGCTGCTCAAGCGCGGGATGACCGCCACCGTCGAGGAGTGGCTGATGGCGGCGGAGTACATCGCCCAACGCGGCAACCTCGACGTGGTGCTGTGCGAGCGGGGCATCCGCACCTTCGAGCCGGCCACCCGCAACACCCTGGACATCTCGGCGGTCCCCGTGGTGCAGGCCACCAGCCACCTGCCCGTGATCGTGGATCCGTCGCACGCGGCCGGCCGCAAGGACCTCGTCGTGCCGCTGGCCCGCGCGGCCATCGCGGTCGGCGCGGACGGCGTGATCGTCGACATCCACCCGGACCCGGAATCGGCCCTCTGCGACGGCCCGCAAGCGTTGGTCGGAGCCGACCTGCGCGAGCTCGCTTCCGCCGTACGACGCATCCCTCCGCTGCTCGGCCGGGTCGACGCGGCCGACCGCACCCGCACCAGTTAGGGCATCTCTGCAGGTCGGAGAGTTGACCGGACGGCTCGGAATGCCCCTACATTGACGGATTGGCACCGGCCTTTCGAGGTCGGCCAGCGCGTGGAGGGAGGCTCGCGATGACGACGTGCGCTCGGTGTCGCGCCGAGGTCGGCGACGCGCCATTCTGCCCGCGCTGCGGCCAGGCCGTGCTCTCCCCACAGGGGCCATTGGCCCACGAGCCCACCACCCATGAGTCCCAGCAAGCCCCGCAGCCCGACGAGCCGGGCGAGCCGGTTCAGCCGGATGAGCCGGGCGACTGGCGGACCGACACGCTGGAGCGGCCCCCCGTCCGCGCGCCCGTCGAGCCCGCTCCGGCAGATTCGACCCCGATCCCCGCCCGCTACCCGCTCTTCGCCGACGAGGTCGACGCCCCCAACAGCACCGACACCGTGATCGCCGCTCCCCTCCCGCCCGACCCGGCGCCCGAGCACGCGCCGCCCGAGGCCATGGCGGTTGCGTTCGAGCCCACGGCGTACGACGACGAGTCCGGCCGGCATGCCCGTGAGGTGCCGATGGCCTGGCTGCCGTGGGTGGCCGCCGCCGTCTTCTTGCTGCTGGTCGCCGCAGGTGGCGCCTGGCTGTTGCTCGCCCCCGGCGACGACGACTCGACGGCCGCCGACCCGCCAGCCGCTCAGACGACCCAGTCCGAGGCGACCACGGAGTCGGCCACGGCGTCGACCGAGGCCGCCGAGACCCCGAGCCCGACGCCGGAGCCCAGTCCCATCGAGTCCATCCCGCCGGGCGATCCCGTCGACGTGGCGAGCCTGGCCTCGGCCCAGGCGCCGAGCACTGCACCGGCCAACCAGGACATTGCCGGCAACCCCGTCACCTACGTCGCCGGCAACATGCTCGACGGGCAGGCCGCCACGTGCTGGCGGATGCCCGGCGACGGCACGGGCACCGAGCTGACCTTCACGCTGGCCGCGCCGACCATGCTCAGCCGGGTCGGGCTGATCAACGGCTATGCCAAGACCGCGGTCGAGGGCGGTCGCAAGCTCAACTGGTACATCGGCAACCGTCGCGTGCTGTCAGCCACCTGGATCTTCGACGACGGGACCGAGGTCGCCCAGCCGCTCGGCGCGACCAAGCAGATGCAGACCATCGACATGACCCCGGTGACCACCTCGACCGTGCGGCTGCGGCTCGACGCCGTCAGCGCTCCGGGCACGGGTCGCTCGGCCCGCAACTACACCGCCGTCAGCGAGGTCACCCTCGTCGGCGTCTCCGGCTAGAGATCGGCGAGCACCTTCGCCGCGCGCTGCGCGTCGGCGCGGGTGACGTCGAGGTGGGTGACGAGGCGGACCTTGCGGGGGCCGACGGATGCGATGAGGACGTCCGCCTCGCGAGCCGCGGCCACGAAGCTGGCCGCGTCGGGCCGGTCCACGACCACGATGTTGGTATCGACGGAGGCAGGGTCCACGCCGCAGGCCTCGGCCAGCAGCCGCGCGTGCTCGTGGTCGTCGGCCAGCCGCTCGACGTGGTGGTCGAGGGCGTGCATCGCCGCCGCCGCCAGGATCCCGACCTGGCGCATCCCGCCGCCGAGCCGTTTGCGCCAGACCCGGGCCTCGGTGACGGTGGTGGCCGAGCCGATGAGCATCGACCCGACGGGTGCCCCGAGCCCCTTGGAGAAGCACACGCTCATCACGTCGGCGATCGCGCCGTACGCCGCCAACTGCGTGCCGCTGGCGACGTGCGCGTTCCACAGTCGGGCGCCGTCGAGGTGGACGGACACGTCGGCCGGTGTGGCCCACGAGCGGAGCGCCTCGAGGTCGGCCAGCGGGAGCACGGCGCCGCCGGCGAAGTTGTGGGTGTTCTCGACCGAGACGGCAGCGGTGCGGACGAAGAACGGCCCCATGTCCGGTGCGAACAGCCCCTTGATCGCGGCCAGGTCGACCTCGCCGCGCGCGGAGGTCCAGGTGCGCATGGTGACCCCGCCGACGGCGCCGTGGGCGCCGAGCTCGGCCCGGGCGATGTGGGCCGAGGACTCGCAGAGCACCTCCTGGCCGGGCGCCACCACGGAGCGGACTGCGAGCAGGTTGGCCAGCGAACCGGTGGGTGTGAACAGCGCTGCCTCGTGACCGAACATCCCGGCCACCCGCTCCTGCAGGGCGATGACGGTCGGGTCCTCGCCGTAGACGTCGTCGCCGACCTCGGCAGCGGCCATCGCGGCCCGCATCGAGTCGGTGGGACGGGTGACGGTGTCGCTGCGCAGGTCGATCATCGCCACATCAGACCACGCTCGCTCGGTCGGGCACGGGGCGGCCCGGCGTCGCCGCTCAGGGAGTGGGCAGGGTGAGCACCGGCGACCACCCCGACTTCGCGGACGACCCCTTGATGCTCCGAGCCCGCGCCTGCCACTTCCCAGAGCCGGGGTCGAACCGACCGCTGCCGGTCGTGGTTCCGGTGCGGAACTTCTGCCACTTGGTCGTGCCCTGGCGCCGGACCTGGACGTCGTACGACCTGCCCTTCGGGCTGACGCCGGCCAGCCAGCGCAGCTTCCAGCCGGCCTTGGGCGAGCCGGTGGCCGCCATCGGCACGGTGACCCTGCCGTGCATCATCGGGTGGAAGGTGCAGTGGTAGGCGAAGCTGCCGGCCGATGCGAAGCGCACCGTCCTGCTCGCGCCACCCGATGCGGCCCCGGTGTCGAAGAAGCCCTGGTCGGACGTGGCGGTGTGCGACGTGAAGTCCTGGAAGGTCCAGGTCACCGTCTCCCCGAGTCCGACCGTCACCCCAACCGCGTTGTACGCCATGTTCGCCACGGTGACGGTGGCATCCGCAGCCGCGGGCGTCGCCGGGGCGGACGGGGTGGCGACGGCGGAAGAGAGCGGCAGCACCAGGGCGGCCAGCGCCACGAGGACGCGCGAGGTTCTCATACCAGCGCGTACGACGCGGGCTGCGGGCCGGTTCAGGCCTGGCGGAGCATCTCGGCGACCAGGAACGCCAGCTCCAACGACTGCACCCTGTTGAGCCGCGGGTCGCAGACCGACTCGTAGCGGTTGGAGAGGTCGATCTCCGCCAGGTCCTCGCCGCCCCCGACGCACTCGGTCACGTCGTCACCGGTCAGCTCGACGTGCACGCCGCCGGGCCAGGTGCCGAGCGAGCGGTGCACGTCGAAGAAGCCCTGGACCTCCTCGATGACGTCGTCGAAGCGGCGGGTCTTGTAGCCCGACGACGCCTCGAACGTGTTGCCGTGCATCGGGTCGCACACCCAGGCCACGTCGACGCCGGCGGCGGTGACCTTCTCCACGAGGTGCGGAAGCCCCTCGCGGATCCGGCCCGCCCCGAAGCGCGTCACGAACGTGAGGCGGCCGGGCTCGTTGTCGGGGTTGAGCTTGCCGGCGAGCGCGAGCGCGTCGTCGGGCGTGGTGGTCGGCCCGAGCTTGACGCCGATCGGGTTGCGGATGTGGCTGAGCAGCTCGACGTGTGGGCCGTCGAGCCGACGGGTGCGGTCGCCGATCCAGACGAAGTGTGCCGAGACGTCGTACGGCGTCTGGGTGCGCGAGTCGATGCGGGTCATGGCTTGCTCGTACTCGAGCACCAGCGCCTCGTGGCTGCTGTGGAAGTCGACCCGGTGGAACTCGTCGGGGTCGGCGCCGATGGCCTGCATGAAGGTCAGCGCCCGCTCGATCTCGTTGGCCACCCGCTCGTAGCGCTGGCCCACGGGCGACTCGCGCACGAAGTCGGTGTTCCAGGTGTGCACCTGACGCAGGTCGGCGTAGCCGCCGGTGACGAAGGCACGCACGAGGTTCAGGGTGGCCGCAGACGAGTGGTAGACCTCGACCAGGCGGGCCGGGTCGGGGATCCGCTCCTCGGCGGTGAACGGGAAGCCGTTGATCGCGTCGCCGCGGTAGGCCGGCAGGGTGACGCCCTCGCGGGTGTCGAGGTCGGACGAGCGGGGCTTGGCGTACTGCCCGGCGATCCGGCCGACCTTGACCACCGGGACCGAGGCGGCGTACGTGAGGACGACGGCCATCTGGAGCAGCACGCGCAGCTTGTTGCGGACGTTGTCGGCGGTCACGCCGGAGAACGTCTCTGCGCAGTCGCCGCCCTGGAGCAGGAAGGCCTCGCCGCGGGACACGGCCGCGAGCTTCTTCTTGAGCTCGTCGCACTCGCCGGCGAAGACCAGCGGCGGCATCGTCCGGAGCTTGGCCACGGCGGCGTCGACGGCGGCGCGGTCGGGGTAGCTCGGCTGCTGTGCCGGTCCGAGGGCGTGCAACGCCTCGAGCGTCGGGATGGTCGTCCCGGCCGATGCCAGGGACGAGCTGTCGCTGAGGGTCACCGGATCAGCGTACGCGGACGGCCGCCGCCTCGTGCGCGCGACGGCCGCCCGCGGACGCTCCCCATGGCGCGGCATCATGGGCGGATGGCAACGAACCGTCTCCGCCCCAAACTGGTGCTCAGCGACGCCGCGTCGGCGCTGGAGTTCTATACGCGGGTGCTGGGGGCCCGGGAGATCGTGCGGTACGACGTCGGCGGGTCCATCGTCTTCGCCGAGACCGAGATCTTCGGGACCCGCGTCGCTCTCAAGGATGCCGACGACGCCGACCCCGTCCCGACGGGAGCGGGTCCGATCCTCGACGTGCTGCTCGACGACCCGGACGCGGTGGCCGCAGCGGTGCTGGCGGCCGGCGGCGAGGTGGTCTTTGCCATGTCGGACCAGCCGTTCGGCGGGCGCTGGGGCCGGGTGCGCGACCCCTTCGGCGTCCAGTGGCTGCTGCAGACCGAGGCGGCGATGAGCCCCGACGAGATCCAGGCCGTGCTCGACGGCGAGTGACCTACTTCTGGTCCTCCATGTGCTCGATGTCGCGGAACCCGGTCTTCTTGGCCCGGATGCCGCGGTTCACCATCCACGTGATCGCCCACAGCACGATCCCGAGGGCGAGCAGCAGGCCCGCGATCTTGTACTGGACCATCTGCTCGGACGTCCGGGCCCACGGGCCGGCGAGGAAGAAGCACGACACGGCGCCGACGACGGGCAGGAAGGTGGGCGCGCGGAAGTGTTCGTGGTCGACCGGCTGCCGGCGCAGGACCAAGAGCGCGATGTTGACCACCGTGAACACGCACAGCAGCAGCAGCGCGGTGGTACCGCCCAGGTCGGTCACCGTCTTGGCGCCGCTCTCGGAGGCGTTGGCCCGGACGACGTAGATGATGAGGCCGAACGCGATCAGCGTGGTGACGATGATCGCGACCCACGGAGTACGCCGCTTGGGGTGCACCTCGCCGAACACCCGCGGCAGCACGTCCTGGTTGGCCAGGCCGTAGAGCAGCCGGCTGGCCATCAGCATGTTGATGAGTGCGGAGTTGGCCACGGCGAACATGCCGATGAACGGGAAGATCTTGTCGAAGTTCAGGTCGGGTGCCCCCGCAGCGACGACCTGCGTCAGTGCCTGGCCCTTGGACGGGTCGGTGAGGTCGCCGACCGGCACCAGGGCGACGGCGGTGATCGACACCAGGATGTAGATCGTGCCCGTGACGCCGAGGCCGGTGAGCATCACCTTGGGGAAGTCGCGGACCGGGTCCTTGCACTCCTCGGCCATGTTGACGGAGTCCTCGAAGCCGACCATCGCGAAGAACGCGAGCGACGTCGCTGCGGTGACCGCGAAGAACACGCCTCGGTCGTCGGAGCTCTCGAAGACCACGACCCTCGAGAAGTCGGCGTTGCCCTGGGTGACTGCCCACAGGCCGACGAAGATGATCAGCAGCAGGCCGGACAGCTCGACCATGGTGAGCACCACGTTGGCCTTGACGCTCTCGCCTACGCCGCGGAAGTTCACGGCCGCGACGAGGGCCATGAAGCCCAGCGCGATGAGCATCAGCCCGAAGCCACCGGGCTCGAAGTCGAGGCCGAAGCCGTCGTTGAGGAAGCCCGCGAATGCGTTGCTCGCCGTCGACGCGCTGGTGATGCCGGAGCACATCACCGTGAACGCGACCAGGAACGTGAAGAAGTGGATGCCGAACGCCTTGTGCGTGTAGAGCGCAGCGCCGGCGGCCTGCGGGAACTTGGTGACCAGCTCGAGGTAGGACATCGCGGTGATCGTGGCGACGACGAAGGCGACCAGGAACGGCGCCCAGGCGGCACCGCCGACCTCGCCCGCCACCTGACCCGTCAGCGCGTAGACGCCGGTGCCGAGGATGTCGCCCACGATGAAGAGCAGCAGGAGCCGCGGCCCCATCACCCGGATCAGGTCGGGCTCGTCGGCGTTGACGTCATAGCTGCCGGTCGGCTGCGTCTGGCTGCTCATCTGCTCTCCCTGGGTCCGAGGTCAAGGTGCCCACATCGTTGCCCAGATCAGGAAGAGAAGCCACCAGCCCCGGGCTCCGTGGGTTGAAGAGACGCCCTTCGCTGGTTGAGGAGGTTGCGCTCTTCGTTGGTTGAGGAGGCGCGCCCTTCGTTGGTTGAGGAGGTTGCGCTAGCAACCGTCTCGAAACCCGGTGAGCGACTCGGCGGCCGCCACCACCGCGGTCGGGCTCGACGAGGTCGGGGAGTGCATCACGATCAGGTCTCGATGCTCAGATCCCTTGTGGATAAGGGGTTCTGGAGCATTTCAGTGTCGGTGGTCGATGCTTGGCTAGACCCATGTCGACGTTCACCCACACCGGATCGCACCCGGTGCTGGGCTGCGTCGACACCATCGACACCGCCCTCGACAAGGTGGCCGCGGTGGAGCCGGTGTTCATGACCACCAAGCAGAAGCAGACCGCCCTGGTCGAGCTCACCAAACTGTCCGCCCGGGTGGAGTCCCTCAAGCTCCGCGTCCTTGCCGCCGCCGACGACATCGCCCTCGAGACCGGCGCCCGGTCCACCGCCGCCTGGCTGGCCGACACCACCCGCGACAACCACGGCACCGTGCTCCGATCCGCCCGGCTCGCCGCCGCGGTCGACGACCGGTACCGACACGTCGGCGCGGCCCTGGCCGACGGCAGGGTCAACCTCGCCCAAGCCCACGTCATCACCACTGCGCTGGATGCGCTGCCCAGCGACCTCGACCCCACCCTCCGCGCCAAGGGCGAGCAGCACCTGGTCGAGCAGGCCGCACCACTTCGGACCCCGCGAGCTACGCCGCCTCGGCGACCGGCTCCTGGAAGCCATCGCCCCCGACACCGCCGACCAGGCCGACTACCAACGCCTCCTCGCCGAGGAACGCCGCGCCCACGCCGCCACCCGACTCACCTTCAAGCCGAGAGGAGACGGCTCCACCGACCTGTCCGCCCGGATCCCCGACCACGTCGCCCACCGGCTCCGCACCTACCTGGACTCCTACACCTCACCCCGCCGGACGGCCCTGGGCGAGATGGCTCTGGGCGAGGTCGACCAGTTGCCGGTCGCCCGCCGCCGCGGCGAAGCGTTCTGCGCACTCCTCGAGAACGTGCCCGACACCGGCCTGCCCCGACACGGCGGCACCGCCACCAGCGTCATGGTCACCCTCGACCTCGACACCCTCCTCCACGACCTCAACGACACCGGAGTCGCCACCACCTCCACCGGCGACCGGATCACCGCCGAACAAGCCAGACGGCTCGCCTGCCAAGCCCGGATCATCCCCGTCGTGCTCGGCGGCAAGGGCGAGATCCTCGACCAGGGCCGCAGCCGACGACTCTTCGAAGGCCCGATCCGCACCGCACTCAACCTGCTCTACCCCGAATGCACCGTCACCGGCTGCACCATCCCCGCCGCCTGGTGCGAAGCACACCACAAGACCCCCTGGTCCTCCGGCGGCAAGACCCGCCTCCAAGACGGCACCCTGCTCTGCTCCTTCCACCACCACCGCGCCCACGACCCCGCCTGGAACGTGAACTACCACCCCAACGGCGAGACCACCTTCATCAGGCGGACGTGAGTTCCGGTCCAGTTGCTCACTCCGAGTGGCCGGACCGGCCCAGATCGGCGCCACGAGACGCGTGGTCAGGGTCGAGCAAATCGGTCGACCTACTCGTCGTTGTCGACGTCGACGTCAAGCGTCGAGGGCTGTCCAGTCAGGCGCGTGACGCTTGGTCCGCGTCCGGCGTGCCCGACGCCCCTTTTCGGCGCGCAGCGCGACGAGAGCTTCGTCGCGCTCACCCCGCCTTCGGGTCGCTGATCCTACCGGCGAGTCCGATGAGTCGGGGTGAGCGCGCGAAGCCGGAGTCCTCGCGGAGGCAATGCTTGCTGGCCCTTGGTTAGGGCAGCTCGCAGTTGATCACGTAGTCGCCCGGGTCGGTCAGACACAGGTCGAGTCCCGGGCCGCCGTCCACGACATCCCAGGCCCCGTCGATGCTGTTCAGGGTGTCGTTCCCGAACCCGCCGACCAGCCTGTTGGCGACCTCATCGGTGTACGCACCGGCCGTCAGGTTGTCGGCGCCCGCACCGCCGATCACGTGCTCCACATCGGTCCTGATGTTGTCGAACTCGCCGGTCGATCCGTCGTTGAAGTCGTTGTCGAGCACGACCGTCACGCCGAAGCCGGCGTTGCGACCCGAGTAGTCCATGGTGTCGAAGCCGTTCCCTCCGAATACTTCGTCGTCGCCGTCCGGTGACCCGGCGGTGACGAACCGGTCGTCACCGTCAAGGCCGCTCAGATGGTCGTTGCCGGCGTTGCCGATGATCAGATCGTCGCCCCAGACACCGTAGAGGTCGTCATCGCCGAGCCCGCCACGCAGGTCGTCGTCGCCGTCGCCGCCGATGAACACGTTCGCGAGGTCGTTGCCCACGATCTGGTCGGCGAACCCGGTGCCCTGAACGTTCTCCGTGGACAGTCGGACGTTGTCCTGCTCTCCGGCCTGTCCGTCGTTGGCGACGCCGTCGAGGGTGACCGTGACCCCGACACTCCGGCCGAGGTATCGCACCGAGTCCGCTCCATCGTCCCCGTAGAAGTCGTCGCGTCCGTCCGGCACGGGGTCGGTGATGAACTCGTCGCTGCCGGGTCCGCCCTTGCCGATGTCGCGACCCGGGCCGAGACAGATCTTGTCGTTGGCATCCGCTCCGAGGACGACGTCGTCGCCGCCCAACGAGGCGATCACGTCACTACGGCTGGTACCGCGCAGCGGCGCATTCGGGCCGTCGTCGCCGAGAATGACGCCCGGGAACAACAGACACGCCGGGTCGGCGGCCGACACGCTTGCCCTGGTCGGGGCCGCCGATGCAGCGACGCCCCCTGTCGCCACGAAGCCCGCGGCGACGGTGACGGCGGCCACGAGGACCGCCCTTGGTTTCCTCTCCATGTCTCCTCCTGGAGTCGAGTTGGATCTCCCTGGAGGCGAACCCTGTCGGGGGTCCCTGGGGAACCGCTGGGAAGCGGCTGGGCAGGTGGAGCCACCCGAGGCGAGATCCGGGAGGTGGGCCGCCTTGCCGGTGTCTAGGCTCAGGGGGATGACCCGGTTCCGGATCCTGGGACCGCTCGCGGTCCACGACGGCGATCGGCAGGTCGCGATCGGCGGCCCTCAGCAGCGCGCGCTGCTCGCCGCGCTCCTCCTCGAGCGCAACGAGGTGGTGTCCGCCGAGCGGCTGATCGACCATCTCTGGGGCTCCCGCCCGCCGGTTGCCGCCCGCAGTCTGCTGCACGGGTGTGTGGCGCAGCTGCGCCGTGATCTGCCGCCGAGATCCGGCGGACGGGGCTCACCACTGGTGACGCGGGCGCCTGGCTATCTCCTCAGAGTGGAGCCGGGAGAGCTCGATCTGGACCGGTTCGTTGCGCTGGACGCGGAGGCCGAGAGCGTTCTCGACCAGGACCCGGACGGGCCGCTGCGAGCCCTGGACCTATGGGACCAAGCCCTCGGTTGGTGGACCGGACCGGCCCTGGACGGCATGGCAGCCGACGTCTGTCGACGCGAGGGGGCGCGCTTGGACGAGCTGCGCGTGAGCGTGCAAGAGAAGCGCATCGACGCCGCTTTCCGCGCGCGCCGCGCAGCGGATCTGGTGGGCGAGCTCGGTGTCCAGGTGGCGCGGCACCCGCTGCGCGAGCGCCTCTGGGAACAGCTGATGGTGTCACTGCACGAGACCGGACGCCGGGCTGAGGCGCTCGCTGCCTTCCGGCGGATGCGGAGTCACCTGGTGACCGAGCTCGGTGTCGAACCGGGGCCGTCCGCTCGCGACCTGCACCAGGTGCTGCTCACCGACGGAGACGCCCTGGCCGCGTATCTGACGGCGCATTCCAGGCCCGGTCGCCCGGCACTGGACCGACCCGGGTCGCCTCCCCCCGGTTCGGGCAGCCCGCCACACCAGATGCCTCGGGCAAGCCCGGGCTTCGCCGGCCGGAAGGAGAGCCTCATCCAGCTGGACGGACTCCTCGAGGAGGTGCGCGAACAGACGGTGGTCTGTGTCCTGGCGGGGATGGCTGGAGTCGGCAAGACAGAGCTTGCCCTGGCGTGGGCACACCGGGTCCGCGACCGGTTCCCGGATGGCCAGCTGTTCGTCAACCTTCGCGGCTACGCCGCCCCCACGCCGCCGGTCGCCCCGCTCGATGCGCTGTCCGGATTCCTGCGTGCCCTCGGGGTGACCGGCCGCCTTCCCCAGGACGTCGCCTCCTCGGCCGCGCAGTTCCGATCCCTGCTGAGCGGCAGGCGGGTCCTGGTCCTGCTGGACGATGCCGCCTCCGCCGACCAAGTGAGGCCCCTGCTACCCGGCGGCGCTGGCTGCCTGGTCCTGGTCACCAGCCGGCACGACCTCGGTGGACTCGTGGCTCGCGACGGCGCTCGACACCTAGGGCTCGACACTCTCGATCGCGACGACGCGCTCGCGCTCCTCTCAGTCGGGCTGGGAGCAGAGCGGCTGCGAGCCGAGCCTGAGGCAGCGGCGAGGCTCGTCGAAATGTGCGATTGCCTGCCGCTCGCCCTTCGGATCGTCACCGCGCGCCTCCTGCTCCACCCGGACCGCGGGCTCGCCGATGAGGTGACCGATCTGGCCAGCGACGCCCGGCTCGGTGTCCTGGAGATCTCGGGCGACGAGGACACCGCCGTGCGCGCAGTGTTCGAGCGTTCTCTCGGTGCGGCGGACGCCGGCCCACGGCGGCTGTTCGGGCTGCTCGGCCAGGTGCCCCTCGTGGACTTCACGGCGGCCACGGCCTCCGCCCTGGTGCACGAGCCCCCCGCGGTCGCCGCCGGGTGGCTGGAGACGCTGGCGGACGCACACCTGCTCACCCGGCCGGGGCCGGCGCGGTTCGGGCTCCACGACCTGCTCCGCCTGTACGCGACCGAACGCCTTCGCCAGGAGGAGCCGGCCGCCGCGCGGGCCGAGGCGGCGTACCGGCTCGTGGTGCAGATGCTGGCCGACGCGTACGCCGCCGATCGGCTGCTCAACCCGAACCGAGTGCTACTGCCGCTGCCTCCGGACTCCCCTCGTCCGCTCGTGCACCAGGATCGCCTCGCGGCCTTGGCCTGGCTCGACGATGAGAGCGCGAACCTGATGGCCACGGTCCGGTACGCCGCCGAGCTGGGCCCCACGGAGATCGCCTGGCTGCTCGCGTCGGTTCTCAAGGGCTACTTCGAACTGCGGATGATGACCGGCGAGTGGCGGACCACCTCCCGGCTCGGTCTGTCCGCCGCCGAAGCGGCGCCGAACGACGCGGGACGCGCCCAGTGCCACCTGCTGCTGGGCGAGCTCGAGGAGCGACTGGGCAACTACGGGCCCGCCTGGTTCCAGACCGCCCGGGCCCTCGTCCTGGCGCGCCGTTCAGGCTGGGAGGCAGGCGAGTGCGTGGCTCTCGCCGACCTCGGGATCCTGCACCGGCACGCCGGCCGGTTGAAGGTCTCGACCAGGTACGCCGTGTCGGCGCTCGCCCTGGCCCGCCGGCTGGGCCGGCCTGAGCTCGTGGCCGCCCGGTTGATGAGCCTCGGAAACCTGCACGCCGAGGCCGGCGACCTGACGTTGGCCGCGGAGCTCTACGCCGAGGTGGTGCCGATGCTCCGGGACACCGGCTCGAGGACCGGCGAGGCCATCGCGCTGGCCAACCTCGGGGAGTGCCGCCTCGTGCTAGGCCGCCCCGACCAGGCCGTGGAGTTCTTCGTCGCGGCGGCCGACCTCAACCGCGAGGTCGGACATCGCAGCCTGGCCGCGGACAACCTACGGGCGCTCGCCGCCTCTCATGTGGAGGCCGGTCGGCACGCCCTGGCACGTGACCTCGCCGAGGCCGCGCTGACAGAGCACCGGGCGACGGGCGACCGACGCTACGAGGCCCACAGCCTGAACGTGCTCGGAGAAGCCCACCGGCGGCTGGGCGACTTGGAGGCGGCGGTCGGCTGCCACCAGCAGGCACTGACGACCAGTGAGGCGATCGGAGTACACCGTCACGAGGTGATGGCGAGGATCGGGTTGGCACACTGTCACGAGCGGCTTGGCCCGGGCGAGGCCGGGCACCACGCCGAACTCGCTGCCTCCCTAGCGCGAGGCGACGGACTCCGCCTTCTCGAGGGACCGGCTCTGGCCGCACGAGCGGAGGTGTCGCTCGCTGTAGGAGACCTCGAAACCGCCGGCGCCTGCGCGGACCAAGCGCTGCACGTACTGCAGGAGACAGGTCAGCGGTTGGGCCAGGCGCGGGTGCTCGAGACGGTGGCCGGCATCGCGACTCGTCGAGGCTCCGCGCAGCGGGCCCTGGAGGCCGGGCGTCGGGCGCACCGGCTGTACCAGGACGCGGGAGTGCCCGACACGGCTGCGGTCCGCCGGCTCATCGCCGGGGGGGAGCCCGAGCGGTCAGACGCCGGCGGCGTGGCGTGATGGCAGCTCCGCCCACGTCGCGGTCAGCATCGTCTCGACGATCGTGCTTGTGGAGCCAGCGCTTGTGTGTGCGGAGCGGTCACCACCAGGCTCAGCCGAAGAAGACCTCGGCCTCGGCGTACTCATCCGGGCGCACCAGCTTGAGCTCGCCGGTGCCTTCCAACAGCTTTACGCGCACGATGTCGGTGCCGCGCAGCGCGACCATCACGCCGAAGTCACCATCGGCGACGGCGTCGATCGCGTGCAGTCCGAAGCGCGACGCCAGCCAGCGGTCGAACGCCGACGGGGTACCGCCGCGCTGGATGTGGCCGAGCACCACCGCGCGGGCCTCGGCACCGGTGCGCTGCTCGATCTCGGAGGCCAGCCGGTCGCCGATGCCGCCGAGCCGCACGTGCCCGAAGGCGTCGAGCTCGCCGGAGACCACCGACATGTCGCCGCCGTCCTTGGGCATCGCACCCTCGGAGACCACGATGATCGGCGAGTACTGCGTCTCGAAGCGCTTCTTGACGTGCTCGCAGACCGCGTCGATGTCGAAGGGCTGCTCGGGGATCAGCACCGCGCTGGCACCACCCGCGATGCCGGCGTGCAGCGCGATCCAGCCGGCGTGCCGGCCCATCACCTCGACGACCAGCACCCGGTGATGGGACTCGGCCGTGGTGTGCAGGCGGTCGATGGCCTCCATCGCGATGTTGACCGCGGTGTCGAACCCGAAGGTGAAGTCGGTGCCGGACAGGTCGTTGTCGATCGTCTTGGGCACGCCCACGACCTTGACGCCCAGGTCGGCGAGCTTGGTGGCGACGCCCAGCGTGTCCTCACCGCCGATGGCGACGAGGGCGTCGACGCCCGCGGCGGCCATGTTCTCCTGGATCCGCTCGACGCCGCCCTCGATCTTGAACGGGTTGGTCCGGCTCGAACCAAGGATGGTGCCGCCGCGCGGGAGGATCCCGCGGCACTGCTTGATCCCTAGCGTCATGGTCAGCCCCTCGAGCGGGCCCTTCCAGCCGTCGCGGTAGCCGACGAACTCGAAGCCGTGCACGTTGACGCCCTTGCGGACGACGGCGCGGATGACTGCATTCAGGCCGGGACAGTCGCCGCCACCGGTGAGCACTCCTACGCGCATGGTTGGGTCTCCTGCGAATGAAGGTTGGATCGTTCAAGGGCCCGTCGAGCCTATTGCAGCAATCAGGGCCTTGCCACCCGTCGCCGTACGTCGGGACGCGAGCTCCGCCGGCCCTCGACCGGGCACTCGGGGGTCTAGACCGATAGTCCATTCGACTGCCAACAATGGTCACAACGTGGCACTCTTGGCGAGCCGGATTCAGGGGGATCCGCTGCCGATCTGGGGGGATCATGTCACTCGTCTTCGCCGTCCCGTCGTACGCCGATCTCGCAGCCGTCACCGGCCAGGACGTGATCGTGCTCGGCGGCGGCCACGCCGCCACCCGGCTCCGTCTGGACAAGGTGCTCCCGGTGCGCCGCGGCAACTCGGTCTTCTTCCGGGCCATCCTGAGCGGCCCTGCGTCCGAGGAAGTCCGCAACGGCACCCACCTCTCCCGCGTCGGCAACTTCATGGTGCGGCTGCGCGTCAAGCACACGACTGGCGACGGCCGGGCCCAGGTCTACGAGGCACTCGCCCAGGCTGACATCGCGCAGATCGAGAACCTCGAGCACCTCGCCTCCTGACGCGACCGCCGGCCGCTAGGCAGTGACGGCGTCCGCCCGGTTGGTGACCCGTCGGTCGGCGTGCGCGAGCCGTCGCCGCATCGGGGCCGTGACCAGCGCGCCTGCCAGCGCGATGACCGTGAGGCCGAGCATGGCGGGGGCGCTGCCGCGCGACAGCAGCCAGGCATAAAGCAGTGGCGCGACGCCGGTGGCGGCGTTCCACGACAGCTGCCAGGTCGCGACGTAGCGACCGCGCAGCGCCGGCGGCGGCGACTCCGCGGCCAACGTGGCCAGCACCGGCCCGCCGACCATCTCGCCGAAGGTGTAGACGACCGCGGCGACCAGGATCACCACGATCGCCGCCGCCACCCCGAGGGGCTCTGCGCCGAGCAGCATCAGGAACGACGCGGCCGTCAGCACCGCGCCCAGGGCGACGATCCGGGCGCGGACCGCCCCGGTCATCCGTTGGACGACGAGCCCCTGGCCGACGCCGATCAGCAGGGTGTTGATGACGAAGACCGACGCAGAGACCCAACCCGGCAGGCCGAGCATCTCCACGACGTAGACGGGGATCGCCACGTTGAGGGCGCTCGAGGTCATGGCGTAGCAGAAGTTGCTGGCGATGAACCACCGGTAGCCGCGGTCACGCAGCACCGTGCCCCAGCCGTCCACCACCGCCCCCGGGTCGAGGGCCCGGGCGGTCGGGATCGGCTCTTCGTGGACGTTGACGCCGGCCATCAGCACGAGGGACAGCACGTACGACGCGGCGTTCAGCAGCGCGACCGCGTAGTACAGCTGGGTCGCATCGACCGTGAGGGCCACGCCGGCCACCACGCCGCCGATCGCGAAGCCCGCGTTGCGCAGCGCCCCCAGGAAGCCGAACCACGTCTCGCGCTCTCCCGGCGGCGAGATGAGCGTGACCAGCGGTGCGTAGGAGCCCCAGAACGCCGTGCGCCCGATGACAGACGCGGACACGACCAGCGCGACCGACCAGACCTGGTCGACGAACGGGTAGAGCAGGAAGCTGGCCGCCTGCAGGGCATTGCCGGCCTGCAGCACGGTCTTCGACCCGAGCCGGTCGACCTGCTGGCCTACCAGGATCGCCGCCGGCAGCGAGAGCAACGCCGAGAGCGACAGGGCCAGCCCCACCTGCACCAGCGACAGGTCGGTGGTGGCGAGGAAGAAGATCATCGAGACGGGCATCCACACCCCGGATCCGATGGCGTCGATCCCGATCGCCGTCACGAACCGGCGATGGGTCCCGACGTCGGGGAACCCGAGCCTGCGCAGCATCCACCCATCGTGCAACTTGAACCGCACTTGAAGCCAACTGGATTTCGAGACGGCTCGGTCTCCTCGTCTCAATGTGTCTCGCTCGCCAGCTCGCGACCCACAGGACTCGGATCGCTAGGGTCGCGGCATGACCTTTTCCATCGTGGCCCGCTCCGTCGACGGCGAGTCGTGGGGCGTGGCCGTCGCATCCAGGTTCTTAGCCGTCGGCTCGGCCGTCCCGGCCGCGGTGGCCGGCGTCGGCGCCATCGCCACCCAGGCCGACGCCAACGTCGCCTACAAGGGCCAGGCCCTTGCCCACCTCGACGACGGCGCCAACGCCTCCGTCGCCATCCAACGCCTGATCGAGGACGATCCCGGCCGAGACCATCGCCAGGTCGGCATCGTCGACGTCGACGGCGGCGCGGCCAGCCACACCGGGCACGCGTGCCTCCCCTGGGCCGGCAGCGTGATCGGCGACGGCTACGCCATCCAGGGCAACATCCTGGCCGGCGAGGAGGTCCTGCTGGCCATAGAGGCCGCCTGGGAGCTCTCCGACGACGACGCCCCGCTCGGCCGGCGCCTGCTGGCGGCGTTGACCGCCGGCGACGATGCCGGTGGCGACAAACGGGGCAAGCAGTCGGCCGCCCTGCTCGTCGTACGCGAGGAGGCCGGGTACGGCGGCTTCGACGACATCGCGGTCGACCTGCGGGTCGACGACCACGAGGATCCGGTGACCGAGCTGGCCCGGCTGCTCGACCTCAGCGACCTCTACCTGACCGCCTCGACCGACGAGGAACGCGTTTTCCTCACACCTGAGCTGAAGAGTGAGGTGGACGAGAAGGTGCACGCGCTGGGGTTCGCCGACCTGAACGCCTGGGTCGGGACCGAGAACTACGAGATGCGCGCCGACCCGGCCGGCGAGTGGCTCGACGAGCGGATCCTGGAGATTCTCCGCAACACCTCCGCTCCATGAGTGTCTTGGCCATCGACGCCGGCACCACCGGCGTCACCGCGCTGGTCGTCGACGAGGCCGGGTCGATCGTGGCCAAGGGCTACCAGGAGTTCGCCCAGCACTTCCCGCAGCCAGGCTGGGTCGAGCACGCGCCCGAGGAGATCTGGCAGGCGACGCTCGAAGCCACGCGTGAGGTGCTCGGCCACGTCGACGCCGACGACCTGCGGGCGGTGGGCATCACCAACCAACGCGAGACGATCCTGCTCTGGGACCGCGAGACGCTGGGCTCGCCCCGGCGCGCGATCGTCTGGCAGGACCGACGGACGGCCGACATCTGCACCCGGCTGCGCGACGAGGGGCATGAGGAGCGCCTCACCGAGCTGACCGGTCTGCGGCTGGACCCCTACTTCTCCGGCACCAAGCTGATGTGGCTGGCCGAGCACGAGCCGCACACCTGGGCGCTGGTCGAGTCGGGACGCTACGCCGTCGGCACCGTCGACTCCTACCTGATCGCCCGGATGACCAGGGGCACCTGGCACGCCACCGATGTCTCCAACGCCAGCCGCACCCTGCTGTTCGACCTCACGACCGGCGACTGGTCCGACGAGCTGTGCTCGCTGTTCGGCGTTCCCCGCGATGCGCTGCCCGAGCTGGTCCCCAACTGGGGAGAGGTCGGCACCACCGACGCCGGGTCGTTCTGCGGGTTGTCGCTGCCCATCGCCGGGATCGCGGGTGACCAGCAGTCGGCGCTCTTCGGCCAGACCTGCTTCGACCCGGGTGACTCCAAGTGCACCTACGGCACCGGGTCGTTCATCCTCACCAACACCGGGACGTCGCTCGAGCGCTCGGACGCCGGGCTGCTGTCCACGGCGGCCTGGCGCTCCCCCGACGGCGAGCTCACCTATGCCCTGGAGGGCGCCATCTTCGTGACCGGCGCCGCGGTGCAGTGGCTTCGCGACGGGCTGCAGATCGTCGGCTCCGCTGCCGAGACCGCCGCCGTCGCGGCATCCGTGCCCGACTCCGACGGGGTGGTCTTCGTACCCGCGTTGACCGGGCTGGGCGCGCCGCACTGGGACCCGCACGCCCGCGGCACCATCCTCGGCCTCACCCGCGGCAGCACCCGCGCGCACCTGGTGCGGGCGACACTGGAGGCCATCGCCTTCGAGGTCCGCGACGTGATGGAGACCATGCCCGTCGACGACCCGGACATCCCCATGCGCGTCGACGGCGGCGCCAGCGCCAACGACCTGCTCTGCCAGATCCAGGCCGACCAGCTTGGCCGGGCCGTCGAACGCCCGCGGATCGTGGAGACCACCGGGCTGGGGGCGGCGTTCCTGGCCGGCCTGGGCGTGGGCGTGTGGGAGTCGACCGACGACCTGCACGAGACCTGGCAGCTGGACCGCAGGTTCGACCCGGCCGCCGACCGTGAGTCCGCCGACCGCGCGCACGCCCAGTGGACGCGGGGTGTCGAGCGGGCCAAGGGCTGGGCCGACTAGGCCCGCGTCCACGCGCTCAGAAGGTCCCAGAAGCCGTTGTCGAGCTGGCCTTCACGTCTGGAGGAACGCAACCCGGATCGCGGTGGTCAGCACCATCACGGGAAAGACCCACATCACCTCACGCCGCCATCGGGCCACGACGATCGCCAGCGTGGCCAGCAGCGCCGCGAAGGGGAACACGGGCACCACGGCATACGTCACCACACCGAACAGCAGGATCGAGGGCAGTCGCAGAGCGGCCAGCTTGCTGGTGTCGGGGAGCAGATGCGACAGCGCAATGGTGGCCTCCATGACGAGGGTGAGGATGGACACTGCCGTGATCCGCCACAGCACGTCTGAGGGCGCCTCGACGGAGACGGTCCCGTCGCTGCCTGCGAGCAGCGCCATCAGACCCGCCCGACCCTGTTCGATGGCCGTGTCGGGCACCCCGATCGCCGCCGCCAGTGGCTCGAATCGACGATCGAGAACGATGAACCCCCACAGGGTCATGCCCGTCACGTACTGGTTGAAGTACAGCTTCCAGGCGACGGCGACGGTGAACGTCACCCCGATGAGGACTCGCGCCTGCCATGCGGCTCGCTCGATGAAAGTGTCGTCATCGGCGTGAAGGCAGATCGCCAAGGCCACGAGCCACACCGCGAAGAGGTAGACGTGGTCCTCCATCCGATCCTGGACCAGGATCTCGGCCGCGAACCACAGCGCCGCCATCACCCACCACACGACCGGCCGCACGACCAGCTGCGGCCGGACGATGGCCAGCACGATCACGATCGCACCGGGAAGCGCCATGGGCGTCCAGTGGGACGACATCAGAAAACTGGCGAGACCCGTGAAGAACACCACCCCGAAACGTGGCTCGAGCAATCGAGCCATCCAGGCGTCGATCACGAGCCGCCCTGCTCCACGACCACGTCTGTCACGACCATCCTCGACACGGTCCTGCCTTCGGCCCCTAGACCCACGACCTGAACCCTCACCTGATCGAACGCCACGGCGCCACCGGCAGTCGCGGTGTGCCCTTCGACAGTCCAGGTGAGCGCGAGCAGCTGGCTGGCGAGTCTGCGGGCGGCAGCCTCATTCGGCGTGTCTGCGAGCCGCTGCGTCGCCGCTTCCAGGCTTCCAGGAATGTCGAGGACGATTGCCGGGTCTCCGGGCGAGGTCGCGACAACCCGGCGGTTGGCACCGATGTCGATCGTGGCGAACATGGCGAAGGCGGTGCCCCGTTGGGGATCCTCGTGATGAGCGATGACCCTGAACCCATGGACGGCGATGCCCAGGCTGAGCAGCACCAAGGGCAGCCACCGGAGGGCAGAACGGCTGGCCGGGCGCACGCTTGGCAACCTACACACGCGCAGTGGTCCCTCCCTGCAGGTCAGACCAACGCCTGCTAGCCCTTCCTGCCCTTCTTGCTGGTCAGTCGTTCGAGCGTGGCGGCGGCCTTCTCCAGCGCCTGCTCGGCCTTGCGCAGCGCGGTGCGCGCCTCGGTCCGGGTCTCCTCGGCTTCCTCGGTCTCCTCGTCGACCTCCTCGGCGCTCTCCTCGAGCTCCGCGATCGCCCGCTTGTGCTCGTCGATCTCTGCCTGGAGCTGCATGGCGCGGGCTTCGAGCTCGGTGACGGCCTGCTCGGCCTCGTCGTACGTCGCTCGCGCGCTCGACTCGGCCGACTCGGCGGCCTTGACCGCGGCCTTGGCGGACGCGAGCTGCTTGGCGTCGGCGTCCGGGTCCGGCACCACGTGCAGGTCCGGTCGCCCGGGCTTGACCTCCTCCTCTGGCGGCGCCGAGGTCGCGGCGAAGCCCAGGGCCTCGGGCAGCGCCACGGCGGCGCCTGCGGCCGACTCTCCTACCCCGGTCGCGGCCAGGGGCGCGACGAGCAGCCCGCTGCGCAGAGCCCGGGCGCAGTCCTCGTCGAGCATCGCGGCGGTCAGGGTGGCCTCGACCTGGTCGGCCACCGCCTCGGTGACCTTGACCCCGAGGCGCTTGGCGACGCTGCGGGCCTGGGTGGTGACGGCCGCGGTCAGCTGACGGCGTTGCTTGGTCAGCTCGCGCAGCTCCTTGCCGTCCAGCGACGCGGCAGCCTCGCGCAGCGCGGCGCCGACCGCCAAGACCTGGTCGACCTGGTCGCCCTCGTGGCGCACCAGCATGTTGGCCACCCAGGCGGCCAGCCCGGGCTTCTTCAGCGCCTTCACCGGTGCGGCCAGGTCGGTGCCCTTGAGCTCCTTGGCCTTGGCGTCGCGGGCGGGCGTGAAGTCGGCAAGCGGGAGGGCGTAGAGCTCGTCGGCGATGTCGAGCAGGTCGGGGTTGCTGGGACTCATGGGCGACCCGCCTCCGTCCAGGCCCGGTGGGTCACCACGGTGCGGTCCCACAGTCCACGCAGCTCGTCGTCGTCGACCTCGGCCAGCGACAGGCCGCAGCCGTCCGTCAGCGCGTCGCGCCACTCGTCGTACGACGTCAGCTCGGTCTCGCTCTGGTGTGCCGCCGTGACGCGGTGGGCCAGGCAGCCACGGACCATGTCGACGCCATCGGTGTCGCGGCGTTGCACGACCAGCACCTTGGTGAACGGGCTGGGCGGCGTGGACAGCGCCGCGTGCCGGTCCTCGATGTCGGCCGCTGACGGCGCGGGGCCGACCTCGACCCCGCTGAACGAGCCGAGCGGGTCGGCCAGGAAGGACCAGCCGTCGTCACGGACCTCGGTGATCTCGTAGGCGAAGCCGCTCTGGCCGCACGGCCCGGCCACGAGAGGCAGCGGGTCGACGATCGCGTCGCCGAGCCCGACGTCGACCCACCACTGGCCACCTGGGTTGTCGTCGGTCGGCAGATCCTCGGCGACGAGCACGAGATGGTTCAACACGTCGTTGTGCTGGCCGTCCGGCGTCGTCCACACGTGTCCGCCGCGCCGGCTCATCTGGAACCCGAGGTCGGTCAGCACGGTCTCGAGTGCGCCGTTCTGGTGGAAGCAGTAGCCCGCCCGACCGACCCGGCCGACGCGGGCAAGCGAGTCGATCGGGTCGACCGACGGCGGCCGCCCGAGCATGATCTCGAGGTTCTCGTAGGGCACCCGGGCGAGATGCCTCCGGTGCACGTCGACGAGCGAGTCGAGCGTCGGCTCCGGCCGGTCGTCGTACCCCAGATGGGAGAGGTACGCCGCCACCTGCTCACGCGGTGCCATCGTGGCCCGCGGGATCGGGGGGATCGTCGGGGTCGTCGAGTCCCTGCTCGATGGCATAGCGGGTCAGCTCGACGCGGTTGTGCATCTGCAGCTTGCGCAGGGTGTTCTGCACGTGGTTCTGCACCGTGCGGTGGGAGAGCACGAGCCGCTCGGCAATCTGCTTGTAGGACATCCCCTTGGCGACCATCTTGAGGATCTCGGTCTCCCGCTCAGTCAGCTGCGGGGTGTCGGACTCCTTGCTGGCGGGGTCGGCCATCCGGCGGAACTCGCCGAGCACCAGCCCGGCCAGACCCGGCGTGAACACGGTGTCGCCGGCCGCGACGCCACGCACGGCCGCCACGAGCTCCTTGCTCGACGCGGACTTGACCAGATAGCCGGTCGCGCCGGCCTTGACGGCCTGGAGCACGTCGTCCTGCTCGCCCGACGCCGAGAGGATCAGCACGCGCGCCGACGGGTCCTGGCGGAGCACTTCGGCGGTCACCTCGACGCCGTTGGGTCCAGGAATCTGGAGGTCGAGCACGACGACCTGCGGCCGGGCCGCGGGGAAGCGGGCCAGCGCCTGGTGCCCATCGGCGGCGACGCCGACCACGTCGAAGCCGGCGGCCTTCAGGTCACGCTCCACGGCGTCGCGCCACATCGGGTGGTCGTCGACGACCATCACCCGGATCGGCACCTCGCCCGGCGGTGACTCCATGAGCGGACCCTATCGAGGCCGCGGCCCCCACTCAGTCCGATGGCCGGAGATAGCGGCCGCGCCGGTGCACCAGTGCCTCGCCCTCGCCGACCTGCACCTCGTCGACGACGCAGGTGACCAGGGACGACCAGCCGACGCTGGCGGTCGACTCGAGCGAGACTCCAGCCCAGGTCGTGGCGGACTCGAGCCGCGGCCCCCATGCGGTGTCGGCGAACGCCCCCAGCCGGAACGGCCCACCCGGCGCCGGCGTCGTGCCCGCGAACGCCTCGGCCAGTCCCCGGTCGTCCCAGGTCAACACCGAGACGACGGCCCGGCCGGTCTCCGCCAGTGTCTCGGCCAGGTCGCTGTCGGGGTCGAGCAGCGCCAGCACCCGCGCCGGCTCGCCGCCCGCCACCAACACGGACGTCACTGTCAGCCCGGCGCGATCGCCGCCGGTCCCGGAGGTCCACAGGGTCACCGCGCCGCCGATCCGCCCGCGGAACCGGCGTACGGGGTCGGGCTCGGGGTCCGCGAACGGGTTCTCGGTGTGGATCGTCACGCCCGCCAGCCTAGGGACGAATGCGGTGACTCCCCACGTGCCGACGGACGGCATGGCAACATGATCGCGCGCCCAGACCTTGGAGGACTCGTGCACGAGGCGGATTCGTACGCACCGACCACCGAGCGGTTGGACGTCGACAGCTATCTCGCCAGCGCGGGCAGCTATCTCATCTACCTCTTCCATATCTCGACCTACGAGTTCGCGGCGCAACGACTGGGCCCGTCGGCGCGCGTGCTCGACTACGGCTGCGGGACGGGCTACGGCAGTCACCACCTTGCCGAGTCGGGGCTCACCGTGGTCGGTGTTGACGTGTCGGACTCGGCGGTTCGTCATGCCGCCGGCCGCTACGAAGCCCCCGGCCTCACGTTCCAGGCGATCCCCCCGGTGGAGACCGCACCACTGCCGTTCGAGGACGACTCCTTTGACGCCGTCGTGTCCTTCCAAGTCATCGAGCACGTCCCGTCCGTCGATGCCTACCTGGCGGAGGTCGCGCGCGTCCTCCGGCCCGGAGGCACCTTGCTGTGCGCGACCCCGGATCGTGTCACCCGGTTGTTCAGGCACCAACGGCCGTGGAACCGCTGGCACCTCGAGGAGTTCTCCCAGGACGGCCTGGCAAAGCTCATTGCCCGCCACCTGCGTGTCCAGGAGGTGCTCGGCATGACGGCACCCTCATCGGTGGTGGAGCTCGAGCTGCGACGGTGCCGCTTGCTCAGGTTCGCCTCGCTCCCCTTCACCTTCCCGGGCTCGCCCGAACGGTGGCGGGTGTTCGGCTTGGAGGCCATGCGCGCCGCGTCCGACCTCGTACGCCGCGTACGCCGGGTGGTCGCGACGCGAAGAACGCCCGCCACGACATCAGCCGTCCAACCGCCTTCCTACCCGTTCGGCCCCGACGAGATCGTCATTGCGGCAGGGGCCACGCCCTCGACCAACACCGTCGTCGTCGCCACCAAGCCAGCCCAGTCCACCGCTTCGTGAGCGAGGCGAACCCGCCTCGGGATCCCCCTCGGGGATGGGGCGACGTCGCCATCAGGTGGGCGCTCCTCGTCCTGGTACTGGCCGGCTTCGCGCTCGCAGTGGGTGACCGCTGGGGCGACGTCCGCGCCAGCCTCGGGACAGTGTCGGTGGCCACGGTCGTCGGCGCATTGGTCATCGTCACGATCGGTCTGCTCGGCCCCTGGCGGGCCTGGGTCTCGGTCGTCGCGGACCTGGGCAACCCCCTCCCGTGGCGTGCGTCCGGCCAGATCTTCTTCGTGGGGCAGCTAGGGAAGTACCTCCCGGGAGCGATCTGGCCCGTGCTCGTGCAGATGCGCATGGGTCGGGCCGTCGGCGTGCCGCGCACCCGCATTGCTGTGTCCTTCGTGATCACTTTGATCGTGGGGGTGGCCACCGGCCTCCTGTTCGGCGTTCTCGTGGTGCCGGCCATCGTCGAGGACACCGGCCAGTCCTACGCCTGGATCTTGCTGCTGCTGCCGTTGGCCGTCGTCGCCATCCACCCCAAGGTCCTGCGTGCCCTCGTGAAGCAGTTGCTGCGGCTGACGAGACGTCCTCCTGCCGAGTTCGAGCTCACCAACTCCGGAGTGCTGCGCGCAGCGGTGTCGACCTCGTGGTTCTGGGTCGTCGGTGGGCTGAGCCTGTGGCTGGTCGTGGTCGACCTTGGTGCGGATCCGCTGGCCAGCCTGCCGGTGAGCATCGGCGCGCTCGCACTGGCCGTGAGCATCGGTCCACTGTTCATCGTGCTGCCGGCGGGTGCTGGGCTGAGGGAGGCCGTCATCGTCGCCGCCCTGTCGTCGGTCCTGCCGGTGTCGGCCGCCGTCGCGGCGGCACTGGTCTCCCGAGCCGTGCTCGTGCTCGGTGACGGTGCGCTCGCCCTGTTCGCCTTCGTCGCGGCCAGGAGGATCAGCTAGCCAGCTGCTCGCGCGACGACCACCAAGCCGGTGCCCGCGTGGGGTCGCAGCCGCTGCAGATAGCGGAACGGCAAGGTGCCCACCTCCGCGGCTCGACCTGTCAGCCGGCCAGACGGCTGGAACGTACGTCCGCTCGCGGCGGACAGCTCCTCGGGAGCCGCCCCTCGCGACCGGCGAGCCCGGCGGGCATCGAGTCGGTTGCGGACCCCTTCCAGCGCGTAGCTGAGCGGCCACCCGTAGCGCGTCGTGCTCAACACCACCAACCCGGCCTCCCGGACCCGGGCGACGAGCTGGTCGTCGTCGTAGCGGCGAAAGTGGCCCACGAGCTCGTCCATCGGCCCGAAGCGCGCAGCGTCAGCGGGCACCGAGATCACGAGGTATCCGCCGGGCTCGACCCGCTCGGACCACTCCCGGAGCGCGGCCACGTCGTCCTCGATGTGCTCGAGCACCTCGAACGCGCAGACCAGGGCGAAGGTGCGGCCCGGCGCGACGTCCGCGAGCGTGCCGTGCAGAACCGTGCCATTGCGGGGACGCACTCGATCGGCCGCCACCGCGCAGGACTTGGCGTCCGGCTCCACGCCCACGTAGTCCGCCTGCGTCGCCAGCCTGGCGCCGACCGCTCCCTGCCCACAGCCGACCTCGAGGATCGACCGCGGGGCGAGGTCATCGATGATGCGCGACACCACATCGAAACGAAGTCGGGCTCGGATGGAGAGGGGAGGCAGATCTGGGTCGTCGATCCAACGGCTCATGACGACAGTCTGGTCGTCGGCTCGGAGGTGGACGGCGCGGACCCGCCGACCCGCACCACGAGCTCTTCGGCCAGTGGCCGGACGGCGTTCGCCGGCGCGAAGGCCAGACCTCGTACGGCGGCCGACTCGCGAAGCCGGGCCAAGCCGGCCGGGTCGCGGGACAGGGCCACGAGCGCTTCGGCCAGCGCGTGGTCGTCGGCCGGTGGCACCAGGACGGCCGCATCCTGCAGGGCGTGCTGCTGCGCTGGGGTGCGACTGGTGACGATCGCGCAGCCGGCCGCCGCTCCCTGATAGACCTTCGTCGGCACGACGGTGAGCGCCTTCGGGGTGTCACCGAAGATGCCCAGGCACACGTCGTGGCCGGCAACCAGGTGGGGCAGCCGGTCGGCCGGCACCCAGTCGTGCCAGGTGATGTCACTGCGCGCCGACAACAGCCGTCGTACCTCTGCGTGGTCCTGCCCGGTCCCGATGAGGGTCACCGCAAGCAGTCCATCCTCGATCCGCGCCAGGGCTCGTGCGATGGTCGGCGTCCCCTGAAGAGGCGTGAACAGCCCGAAGAACACGACGCGGAGAGGGCCGCTCGTCGGTGGCGCGCTGGCGCGCTCGGCCGCTGCGAACCAGTGCTCCGTGGCACCCACAGGGACGACGACCGCGCGACGACGTCGGCTCTGAGGCAGGGCGGCGGCGCTCTCGTCCGTGTCGACCACGACGACGTCTGCAGCGCTCAGGGCGATCCGGTCGAGGCCTCTGAGCAGTGTGATCTTGACTCGGCCCGACTCGCCGCGGTCCCTTGCGGTGCCCGCCGCGGAGACGAGGTAGTCCAGGACGACGAGGCCCCGGGGCCATCGGAGGCGGGCCAGCAGCACGTCGAAGTGACCCATGTAGGGGACCAGCACCGCCTCCGCCGTGCCGACCGCGAAGCTGCCCGCGAGGAGCCTGACCCAGCATCGCGCGAGGCGCACGACCAGAGCAGGAAGGCGCCCCGGATGCTGAAGCATCGCCACCCGGTTGGCGGTCCCGAGGCCGAGTGGGGCGTTGAGCTCACGGACGTCGAAGCCTTGGTCGGCCAGACCGTCGATCAGCACGGCTGCCCGGGGATGCACGGCCTTGTCGTACGTCCCGAAGACGACGACCCTCATGGCTGAGTTCGCGGACCCTGCCCCGTCACGAGCTGACTACTCGCATCACGGGGTTCTCTTCGTTGCCTGGGCTGACCTCGAACCTCGCCCTTTTGGTGTGCTCCAGATTGGCCTCGATGAGGATCCGGTTGGTGCGGATCAGGTCCGAGATGATCCCCAGCATGACGCTGAGGAAGGCGAGGATCAGCAGCACGGCGCCGACGATGAGCGACTGGAGGTGTCCGCCACCGTTGCCAGTCGCCACCAGCACTGCGTAGCGAACGAACGGGACGAGGCCCAGCAGCGCGAGGATGGCCGAGACCCAGCCGAAGATCGCGTACGGCTTGTACATGATGTAGGCGCGGATGATCGCGAACGCCGACTTCATGACGTGCTGGCGGGTCGACTTGAAGAGACGGGACTCACGAGTCTTGGCGTTGGTGACCACGGGGATCGACTCGATCATCAACCGCTTGTTGCCCGCCTGGATGATCGTCTCCATGCAGTAGCTGAAACGGGTGATGGTGTTGAGGCGCATCAGGCTCTCGCGCGAATAGGCCCGGAACCCGCTGGCCGCATCGGGGAGGTCGGTCCCGGCCGCCCGGTTGACGACCCGGCTGCCGAGCTTCTGCAGCGCCTTCTTCGCCGGCGAGAAGTGCTCAACCGTGTGCACCTGACGATCGGCGATGACGATGTCGGCCGTGCCGCGCACGATCGGCTGGACCAGGTCGGCGATGCGCTCCTGCGGGTACTGGTTGTCGCCGTCGGTGTTGACGACGATGTCGGCGCCCAGCTCCAGCGCGTAGTGGATGCCGTCTTGGAACGAGCGCGCAAGGCCCTGGTTGCGCGCGTGCCGGACGAAGTGAGTCACGCCGTGTGAACGAGCGACCTCGACGGTCCGATCGGTCGACCCGTCGTCGATGACGAGCACGATGATCTCGTCGATGCCGTCGATGCTGCGCGGGATGGACTGCAGGACCGACGGGAGGGTGTCCTCCTCGTTCAGGCATGGCACCTGGACGACGAGCTTCATGACTCTCCTCAGTCGACGACGGACAAGCCGATCCACGGCAGTCTAGGTCGGCTGCCAGCCCGTCGGGCCACTTTTGTGTCGAACCGATCCGGGAGGATCGGGGCAAACGAACGTGAAAGCAATGACGGTGAACGAGAATCGCGCCATGACCCGAACCCCCGGTGCCCAGACGACGGCTCGTCAGGTGACCCGGCGCGCGACCTGGCAGGGACCGCTCGCTCTCCTGCTGATCTGCTTTGCGGTCTATGCCGTCACTGCCTCCCGGGAATGGGTGAGTACCGACCTGTGGACGGCACACTTCGCCTCGTGGCGGATCGCCACCGCAGGCGTCCCTTGGATCGATGGAGTGCAACTTCCCTCGTGGCTGGCGGACAGTCCCGTTCGTGGCGCTTGGGTGATCGAAGGCGCCAACGGCCACACGCTGATCGGACGGTCGCCCGGGGTCGTGGTGGCCGGGCTGCCGGCGTACGCGCTCTTCGGCGGCGAGACCTTCTCCCTCGTGCCCGGCGCCCTCACGGCCGCCCTGCTGACCGCTGTGACCCTGACCATCATGTACGTGACCTGGAGGCCCGTTGTGGGCGCGCGGCTGACCCTCGTCGCGGTCCTCACCTTCGGGTTCGCCACCCCCGTATGGAGTGTCGCCGCCAACGGGCTCTGGCCGCACACGGTGACCATTCTCGGCATCGCCGGCATGTCGTGGGCCGCGAGGACCCAGCGCTGGTGGTTGGTGGGAGTCTTCGGCGGCATCACCTTGTGGGGCCGGCTGCACGTCGCCGTCATCGTCGCCGTCGTCGGACTCCTCGTGAGCTGGCGACGACGCGATCCGCGGATCGCGGTCAAGATCGGCATCGTCAGCGGCATCTTCCTGGCCCTGCTCTGTGTCTGGACCCGGTGGATGTACGGGTCCTGGGACCCGACCGCGTCCTACGACACGACCGTCTTCGTCGACTACGCGGCCACGCACCGGCTCAGCCTCGTCAACCAGCTCGGCATCTGGGTGTCCCCGGGCCGCGGCATCCTCGTCTGGACGCCGGTCATCCTGCTGCTGCTCCCCGCCCTCAGGCGATCCTGGGCCGAACAGACCGACTGGTCGAAGTCCCTCTTGGCCGCCGGGCTCGTCTACACCGTGTTACAAGCCTCGCTCAACCGGTTCAGCGGAGGCGAAAGGTTCTACGCGTACCGGCTCGGTCTCGAGGTTCTCGCCTGCGCCTTTCCCGCGCTCATCATCGCCAGTCGCCACATCGGGCCGTGGGCCCGCAGGCTCATCGGGCCCGTGATCGCGCTGCAGTTCGTCGCCATCATGTTCGGCGCCATCGGTGAAGGCGCCTTCATCGTCATGTCGGACGACGCCTGGTCAGACAACTCCTTCCTCGTCGCCTTCCGGCGCAGCCCGCTGTTCGTGGTTGCGATGGCCACACTTGCGATCGTGGTCGGCGTGCTCGCCTCGCGCTCGCGATGGTTCTCGTCAACTGCGATGGCAGCTCCGCAGCAGCCACCTGAGCTGCCTGAGGATGCCGAGGACCGGGTGAGTCAGGGGAGGAAGTCCTGACGCCTGAGCGGCATTCGTCTGCCTGGAGTTCTGGGATGCCTCAGGATGGGCCTGTGGCGCCCCGATCAAACACGCAGCTGCGCGCCGTCGGCAGATACCTGACCGACCGCAGCTGGCGCCTTCCACTCCTCATCCTGGTCGGGACGTTCTTCGTGTTCGCCCTGACGGCACGGCACGGCGGCGGCAGCTGGGACTACTACACAGCCAACTACGCGTCCTGGCACCTGGTGCACACCGGTTCGCCGTGGATCGACGGGGTGACCATCCCGGACCTGTCGTCCGATCCAGAAGCCAGCACCTGGATCAAGCAGGCCGCCAACGGGCACACCGTCATCACTCGATTCCCGGGCGTGATCGCGATCTCGCTCCCGGCCTATGCGCTGGCCAGTCCGGAGTCCATGACGGTCATCCCGGGGGCAATGACCGCCGCAGCTGCGTCGGCGCTGACGATCATGTTGATGTTCCTCGCCCTGCGCACCCGGATGCCCGTCCGCCATGCGGTCGTCGCGTGCCTGGCGCTGGCCTTCGCGACACCGGTGTGGAGCATCTCCGCCGACGCCGTCTGGCCGCACACCGTCACCTTGCTGGGGATCGCCGGCATGGCCTGGGCGTCATCGACCGAGCGTTGGTGGCTGGTGGGCGTCTTCGGGGGCATCGCCCTGTGGGGCCGTCTGCACGCCGCCATCATCGTGGCTGTCGTCGGCGTGCTGCTCGGTTGGCGTCGTCGAGAGCCGCGCATCACGCTGGTGATCGGTGGGATCAGTGCCGCCTTCCTCGGCCTGCTCTGTCTGTGGACCCGCTGGATGTACGGCTCCTGGAGTCCGACCGGGTCCTATGGGGGCGACACGTTTGCCGTCGGACCGCAAGGGGTTCAGCTGGTCGTCAGCCAGCTCGGAATGTGGATCGCCCCCGACCGCGGGATCCTGGTCTGGACTCCGGTGCTCGTCTTGTTGGCACCGGCCCTCTTCCGGGGCTGGCGCGAGGTCCCCGACTGGGCGAGGTCACTGCTGATCGGCGGCCTTGTCTACACGATCCTCCAGGCCATGCTGATCACCTTCACCGGTGGTGACAACTTCTACGGCTACCGGCTCGGCCTCGAGTTCCTCGTCTGCGCGACCCCCGCGTACGCCTTCACGGTGGGCCACGCGGGCAGGACCGCCCGCGCTCTCTTGCTGCCGGTCTTGGCTCTCCAGTTCTGCGCGTTCGCCATCGGCGCCGTCTTCAACAGTGCCTTCCTGCCGGAGGAGGAGGCCTGGGTCGACAACGGCTTCCTGTTCGCCATGCGTGAGATGTGGCCCGTGGGACCGATCTTGGTAGCGGCGGTGCTGGCCTACGCCGTGCTGCTCCAGGTCCATCTACGGCGCCGCTCGAGGGCACAGGGAGACCAACCGGCCGCTCCCGCCACGGTCACCGTCTGACGCGCGGGACGCTGAGCTCCCACTCGGTGCCGAACGACCCACTCGTGACGTCGGCGCTGCCTCCGAGGTCCTCGATCCGGCCGCGGATGGAGCCGGAGACACCGAGGCGGCCCTCCGCCTCGGCCGCCTCGAGCCGACCGGCCGGGATGCCCTGACCCTCGTCACGCACCGACACCTCGACCCGGTCGGGGAGTGACTCGAGCAGGATCCAGACCGGTGCGCTGCGGCCGACGTGCAGCAGCACGTTGTCGATGCAGGCCGAGACGGCGGCCACCACCTCGTCGACCACCTTGGCCGGCATCATGACCGGCTCGCCGGGCAGCGAGACGGTCACCGACCCGTGTTCCTCGAAGCGGGCCAGCTCAACGGCCAGGTCGACGGTGTCGCCGAACGACGGCGGCACCATCGAGTCCTGCGCGCGGATCAGCGCGCGCAGCCGGATCTCCTGCTCGCCCGCCAGCCGTCCGAGCTCGGCCGCCTCGCCGCCGAGCTCGCCGCCGCGCCGTTGGACCAGCGCCAGCACCTGCAGCACCCCGTCGTGGACGGCCCGCGACAGCCGGGCCCGCTCGGCGCTGGTGGCCGCAACCCGCTCGGCGGCCGACAGCGCGATCGCCGAGCGCTGCAGCGACTCACAGACGAACCCGACGATCGGGCCGCCGATCATCAGCAGGAAGACGTTGCCGTAGTTGCTCTGCGTGATGTCGTCGCGGATGACCAGGTCGGTCACGCACAGCACCGTCGCGGCGACGATGCCGCCGGCCCAGCGCCAGTGGATCGCCCACGCGAACATCGCGCCCATCACCCAGAACCCGGCCAGGGTGGCGTTGAAGTCCGGGCCCTTGAGCCACGGAGTCACGACGAGTCCCAACCAGGCCACCGACAGGTCGACGACGAGGAGCGTGGCCGTGCGCCTGGCGCGGTCGGCGTACGCCCAGATCGCCACGATCGTCCAGACGGCCAGCGCGAGCACCGCCACCACCGCCGCTGTCGGGTGGTCGAAGTTGTCGCGGCGATAGAAGTTGAGCGCGACCATGTTGACCGTCAGCACGATGCGCAGCACGGCCAGGGCGCGGAAGAGCCGGTCCTCCACGGCCCGCGCCGCCGGGTCGGCGTACGGAGCGAACCATCGCCCCGAGGGGAGGGAGCTCAGGACGCCTTCTTCTGCTCGGCCTCGGCATCCCCCGGCACGATCTCGCCCGCAGGCTGACCGTCCTTCTCGGCCCGCTTGGCCTCCTCGCGTGCCTTGGCCGCGGCCTCCTTGGCCTTGCCGGCGTAGAGGTCGACGTACTCCTGGCCGGAGAGCCGCATGATCTCGTACATGATCTCGTCGGTGATCGAGCGCAGGATGTAGCGGTCGTTCTCCATGCCCTCGTAGCGGGAGAAGTCCAGCGGCGCGCCGAAGCGCACGACCGGACGGGTGAAGGTGCCGAACTTCTTGCCGGGCGGGGCGACGACGTCGGTGCCGACGACGGCCACCGGGATCACGGGCACCTTGGTCACCAGCGCCAGCCGGGCGACCCCGGTCTTGCCGCGGTAGAGCCGACCGTCGTGAGAGCGGGTGCCTTCGGGATAGATGCCGAAGAGGTCGCCCTCCTCGAGGATCCGTCGCGCCGACGACAGGGCGCCGTCCGCGGTCGACCCCGAGGTGCGGTCGATCGGGACCTGCCCGGCGGCACCGAAGAACTTCTTCTGGAACCAGCCCTTGAGCCCCGGGGTGGTGAAGTACTCCGCCTTGGCGACGAACGTGACGCGGCGCGGCAGGGTGAGCGGCATGAAGAGCCAGTCGGCGTACGACAAGTGGTTGCTCGCCAGGATCGCCGGCCCCTCGTCGGGCACGTGCTCGGAGCCCTCGACGACGGGTCGGAAGATGATGCGCAGCAGTGGTCCGATCGCGATCCACTTCAGGAACCAGTAGAACACCCGACGCGCCTCCTTCCCGGCCGCCGCCAGCCTAGACCTACGGCCGCTGCCGGCAGTCCGGCCGACGGCCCGGTCCGGACGCCGGTCCGAGCGCGCCGTGGGTGGTGCACAATGCCGCCCATGACGCCCGCCCCACCACCCGTCTCAGATCCCCACCAGCCCTTCTCGGCGGCGGCCCGGCCCGAGCTCACGGGTGGGCGACCGATCGGCGTGCTGCTCAGTCACGGGTTCACCGGCTCGCCCGTCTCGATGCGGCCGTGGGCGGACCACCTCGCCGAGCGGGGGTACGCCGTCGAGGTGCCGCGGCTCCCCGGCCACGGCACGTCGTGGCAGGACGCCAACACCACGAGCTGGTCGGACTGGTACGCCGAGCTCACCCGCAGCTTCGACCAGCTCCGCCAACAGGTGGACGCCGTCGTGCTCGGCGGCCTGTCGATGGGCGGCGCGCTGGTGCTGCAGCTGGCCGCCGACCGCGCCGACCAGGTCTCGGGCGTGATGCTGGTCAACCCGGCGCTGGCCAGCAAGCGCAAGGACCTGCTCGCGCTCCCGGTGCTCAAGCACGTGGTCGGCGGGTTCCCGGCCATCGGCAACGACATCAAGAAGCCGGGCCAGGACGAGATGGCCTACCCCAAGACGCCGCTCAAGGCACTGCACACCTTTGTCCGCCAGTGGAAGCCGCTCATCGGAGACCTTCCGCGGGTCACCGCACCGGTGCTGATGTTCCGGTCGGCCGAGGACCACACGGTCGATGAGCTGTCCGCCCCGATCATCGCCAAGGGCGTCTCCAGCCGCGACGTCACCGAGCGGGTGCTGGAGGACAGCTATCACGTGGCCACCCTCGACAACGACGCCGACCTGATCTTCGAGGAGTCGGCCCGCTTCGTCGCCCGGGTCACGGAGCAGGAGGGGTGAGCAGACCCCGGCCGGGCGACGTACCGTTGAGCCCGTGACGGCGCACAACGAGGACGCGGCCTGGAAGGACATCGTCGACCACTACGGCGACCGTCCGCTCCTGGATCCCGACGAGCGCGCCGAAACCGCCCGCGTAGAGGCAGGGCAGGCAGAGTCCGAGGTCGTCGACCTCACCGATCAGGAGTTCCGTGAGTCCGCGCGGACCGAGCCCGCCCAGGACCGCTTCGTGCCACCTCCGCCGCCACCGCTCCCCCGCGTCGCGCCGGACCGGTTGGCAGCCTGGGCAGGCGTGTTCCTGTCACCGCTGATCCTGCTGGTGGCCACCGTGCTGCGACTGCCGCTGCCCACGGTGATCGCGTGGCTGCTCATCGCGGCCTTCCTGGGCGGCTTCGGCTACCTCGTCTACCAGATGCCGCGCGGGCCGCGCGATCCGTTCGACGACGGCGCCCGGCTCTAGTCGACGAGCTCGCGCGCGAGCACCGCCGCGCCCACCAGCCCGGCCTCGGGTCCCAACTCCGCGGCCACCAGCGCAGGAACCACCCGGTCCTCGGCGCCGACCAGCGCCCTGGCCAGCGCGGCCCGGGCGGGGTCGAGCAGCAGGTGGCCGGCGTCGGAGACGCCGCCCCCGACGACGAGCAGCGCGGGATCGATTGCGGCCACCTGGTTGGCCAGGCCGACGCCGAGCCAGTCGCCCACCTCGGCGAAGGCGGCAAGCGAGACCGCGTCCCCCTGCCCCGCCGCTTCGGTCACCATCACCCCGGTCAGCGCGTCGGGATCGCCGCCGCAGGCCGCAGCGAGCGCCGGTGAGGCGGCCAGGCGGGCCCGGGCCTCCCGGACCAGGGCCGAGCCGCTGCAGTACTGCTCCCAGCAGCCCGAGCGGCCACACTGGCACGGCCGCCCGCCCGGCACGACCTGCTGGTGACCGAACTCGCCGGCCATCCCTCCCGCGCCCCGCCACAGCCGGCCGTCGAGCATCACCGCACCTCCGATGCCGGTGCCCAAGGTGATCAGCACCATCGAGGAGGCCGCTCGCGCCGCGCCGTACGTCGTCTCGGCGACCGCCGAGCAGTTGGCGTCGTTGTCCATGATGACCGGCACACCCCACGCCGCGGAGAGCCGCGCGACCACGTCGTCGCCGCGCCACGGCAGGTGCGGGGCGAAGAGCACCCGGGTGCGGGTGACGTCGACGAACCCTGCGGCGGCGAGCCCAACAGCCACCAGGCGCTCCCCCGCGACGACCTCCAGCACCGCCTCGGTGAGCGCAGCCTCGACGAGCGGCGCGGGCACCCGGCGACCCGGCGTCTGCCGACGGGCCGTCCGCCCGACCGTGCCGTCAGCCGCGACCGCGCCGGCCAGCACCTTGGAGCCGCCGATGTCGACTCCGACCACCAACCCGCTTCCCGACCCGTCCATGCGCATGGGCACAGTGTGCCGTCGGCGGGTGCCTCACACGTGCCGTCACGACGCGCTAGACCAGCGTGACGAATTTCCGCAACGCACCTTCGCGGTCATTTCTCCGCCCCTACGCTGGCCCGGTCTGGGCCAGACGTGGATCGAGTGAGGCCCGGTACTCCCTGAATTGCGAGGACTCTTATGCGTTGGCTGCACCGAAGGCGCTCCGATCAGCAAGGTGCTGCCGCCGTGGAGTTTGCCCTCTTGGCGCCAGTCCTCTTCCTGATGCTGCTGGGGATCATCGAGATTGCGTTCCTCATGAAGGACTACGTGGCTGTCACGTCACTGGTGCGCACGGGCGGCCGCACCGCGTCCGCCAACGTCCAAGCCGGGCCTGCAGGCCTCAGCGAGGGCGGCGACTGCACCGCACCGTGCAGTCCGGCCAACGCCCCGATGTTGGCCCAGCTCGCCGCCAATGCCATCCAGCGAGCCGGCACGGCACTCCCGCAGGACTCCATCGACGAGCTGTGGATCTACAAGGCCAACAACCTGGGTTTCCCCGGTTCCAACGGGAGCAGTGCCATGACTTGTGGCACCAGCTGCATCAAGTACGCCTGGAACCCGACCAAGAACCAGTTCCGCTACATCTCCGGCACATGGACGTCGAAGAGCATCAACGCGTGCGCCAACAACAACCCCGATGCCGTGGGCGTCTACATGAAAGCCAGTCACGACTTCATGAGCGGTCTCTTCGGGGGCGCGGTGGACATCCAGGACCACTCGGTGTTCGCCGTGGAGCCCATGTCCAACGCCACCTGCGCAGTCAACCAGCACCCGTGAGGTCGCAATGAAGGTCCTTCCGCGTCGGCGTGTCACCCGACGCGCTCGAGAGCGCTCCCGAGCCCGGTCGCAAGAGGCCGGCGCCGTCGCGCTGATCTTCGCCCTCTTCGCGTCCGTGGTGTTCTTCGGACTGGCCGCGATCGGCACCGACACGGCCCGATGGGCGATCGAGGTCGAGCGGGTCCAGAAGGCCGCCGACGCGGCCGCCCTCGCCGGTGTGACGTTCCTGCCCACGGACATGACGAGCGCCAGGACGACTGCGCTGGCCGTCGCGGCCAAGAACGGGTTCACGCCCAGTGCAAGGGTCAAGATCACGGTCACCGAAGGTGCCCGTCCGAGTCAGCTCAAGGTGCTGATCAGGTCGCGGGTTGGCAACCAGTTCGGCACGCTCATCGGTGAGCCGACCACCTGGATCACGCGCATCGGCGTGGCCGACTACACGGGTCCCGCGCCGATGGGCAGCCCGTGCAACGTGTTCGGCAACGAACCCCCGAGCCAACCGATCACCACCGGGAACACCTCCCAACCACCTGGTCAGCCCTTGGGCTCGGCCCTGCCGACGCCGGTCCCTGCGAACTGCACCTCGACGCCCCAGTTCTGGGCGACCATCGAGGGACCTCAGACCGACAAGGTGCAGGGCGACCGCTACATGACCTCTCCCTGCGCCAGCACGTCGACATGGAGCTGCGCCGCCTCCAAGAACAGCGAGCTACGGCCAGAAGGCTACTTCTGGGCCGTCCACGTCGAGGCGGGGGCCGTGGGGACGCCGATCGACGTCCAGCTCTATGACCCTGCTTTCGTCTTCACGCAGAAGGACTGCTCGGGAATCTCCTACACGCCGTCTGGCAACAACCTCAATGACTACACCACGACGGACGCGCAGCTGCGCTACCGCAGCACGACGAGCGCAGCGGGGGCCATCCCCTACTGCTCGGGCGACTACTTCCCGGGCAGCAGCGGCACGGCCCTGACGACGACGTTCACGATGCGAGAGCAGACCGACACCAACGACCCGATGAAGGCCCCGCTGATGGCCGGGTGCACCAAGCAGTTCCGGGGCTTCGACAGCACCCCGTCGGTGAACAGCATGACCAAGACGAGCGGGTCGTACAACAAGCAGCTGGCGCGTGTGTGGCACCAGTGGATCTCCCTGTGCACCTTCACGCCCACCCGCAAGGGCGACTGGTACATCCAGGTGCGGACGAACGTGGCGCTGCCTGGCTCGGGTGGCGACACCAACACGAACTCGCTGTCCGCAGTCGTATATCCCGCCAACAACGCCGCGGCGGGCGCTGCCACCGGCACCACGACCACCGGCTACGGGAACAACGCGTTCGCCATGCGTGCGGTGCCCAACGACGCGGCCAAGCGTGGGCTGATCGCCGTCTCGGGCGTCTCAAGGATGCCGATCTTCCAGAACGCGCAGGGCAGCGTCGCGACGTTCAACCTGATCAAGGCGCTGAGCAACACCAAGAACCAGTACATCGCGTTCGACTTCTACGACGCGGCCGACGGGTCCGGGTCGGCAGGCGGAACCATCAAGGTGCTACCGCCGGTTGACGCGCTCGGTTCGGTCAAGACGGCATCCGGCATCCCAGGCTGCCGCGGGGCCCTCAACACGGCCACCTATTCGTCCCTCACGAACTGCGTCGTGACCGTGAAACCATCGACGCACGACGGACAACTCCAACACATGATCGTGCCGATCCCGAACGACTACTCGTGCGCTGACACGGTCTTCACCGGGTGCTGGTTCCGGGTCCAGATCACGTTCAGCGGAACCGATGTCAGCGACATCACCACCTGGGATGCCAACATCAGCGGCGACCCGGTGCGCCTCGTCGAGTAGCCGTCAGCCGCGTCGCGCCAGGTCGGCCGCTCCGATCAGGCCGGCGCGGATGCCCAACGCGGCCGGGCGGATCTCGGCGAGCGGTCGGTAGCCGCGCCCGGTGAGCTGGCTGCCGAACGCCGCCCGGATCGGGTCGAGCAGCAGGTCACCGGCCGCGCTGACGCCGCCGCCGATGACCACCACCCCCGGGTCCAGCACGGCGGCGAGAGAGGCGATGCCCTCGCCGAGCCAGGTGCCGAGGGCTGCGAGCTGCTCGCGGGCAAACGGGTCGTCCGCCTGCGCGCACTCGGTGATCAGCGGTCCGGTGATGGCCGCCGGGTCGCCGCCAGCGCGGTTGAGGAGCTCGCGTGCTGCCGACGAGCCGGCCGCCGCGGCCGCCCTGGCCTCTCGCACGAGTGCGGTGCCACTGCCGTAGGCCTCCAGGCAGCCGCGGTTGCCGCAGCCGCAGAGGTGCCCGTCTGGCACCACTCTCAGGTGGCCGATCTCGCCGCCGACGCCGAAGGCCCCGCGGTGCAGCCTTCCGTCGAGGACGACACCACCGCCGACACCGGTGCCGACCGTCACCAGCAGCAGGTCGTCGACGTCCTCACCTGCCCCGAAGCTGAACTCGCCCCAGGCGGCGGCGTTGGCGTCGTTCTCGACCACGACGGGGAGGTGCACCCGCTCCTCGAGCTCCGCTCGCAGGTCGAGGTCGCGCCACGCCAGGTTGGGCGCGAACATCACGCGTGAGCGGGTCTTGTCGATGTAGCCGGCGGCCCCGACGCCCACTGCCGCCACCTCGTGGCGCGACGCCAGCGTGTTGACCAGACCCGCGATGGCTTCCTCGATCGCCTCGACATCCGTGGCCGGCGACTGCACGCGCAGCTCCTCGACGACCGTGCCCTCCTCGTCGACCACGCCGCCGAGGATCTTGGTGGCGCCGACGTCGACACCGCAGGTCAGTTTCACGAGGACTGGCCGGGCTCGTGGGGCTCGTCGGGATCGTCGGTGAGGTCGATGTGCTCCACGTGGCCGCGGCGGGGCCGGGCATCGTCCGGGACCTCGGTGGCCATCAGCGCGGCCGCGGCCTGTGCCAGCGACGCGGCCGCCACCGAGAGGTGCTCCCGGACCTCTGGCGAGGCGGTGCGCAGCGCGTGCACGGCCCGGCACACGGGGCACCAGCGACACTCCGGCGCGCCCGTGGCGACATGCTCGTCGACCTCGTGGACGGCGGCCGCAATCTGGGAGGCCAGGCCGCCCACACCGGCACCGAGGCCGCCACCGTGCTCGCGCGCCCAGTCAGAGACGGCGCCGAGCAGCCTGGCGGCCTCCTCGGCCGCGCTGCCCACCGGCTCGTCGTCCCCGGTCGGCTGGTCCGCGTCGCTCACGCCTGTCCCACGGTCCTCTCGGTCTCCGCGAACCGCACCCGCAGCTCGCCACCCACCACTCGGGCGCCGGCGACCCGGTGGCGAGCGAGCCCGGCGGGCACGGTGAGGAGACGACGATACGACCCGACGGTCACCACCAGCTCGTCGCCGTTGCGCGCGAGATCAACCTCGGCACTCGAGACCAGGGGCAGGGCCAGGTGCAGCACCGCTTCCGAGCCGGTGCGGGTCACGCGGAACGGCCCCTCCCCCTCCGGTACGGCGAGCGGGTCGCCGCCGCCGTACACCTCACGGGCCATGGCCGTCAGGGCGACCCGCCCGAGGGGTTCGGCCGGGCGGTACTCCGAGCGCCACAGGGGCAACCCGGCAAACGACTCGGCGACCTCGGCGAGCACGGCGTCCTGCGCCAGCACCCAGCCCGCGCGCCAGTCGTCGGCGCCTTCGGTCGGGAAGACTCGGTTGGCGATCACGCCGTCGACCCGGTAGCCGAAGAGCGACAAGGTGGTCCAGGACCGCCGGGCCTCGGCGAGCACCACCGCCTCGGGGGTCAGGACCAGCCGGACCGTGGAGTCGGGCCCGGTGAGCAGGGTGCGCACCTCGTCGAGCTCGGCATGCAGCCGCTCGATGGCGTCGAAGACGGAGTCGGTCGGCATCGGCACGCCGGCGGCCTTGCTCAGCACGGGTCGCAGCGCCTTGACCACACGGCGTTCGACCGGGAGCACTCGATCGATGTACCAGCTCAACGCCTCAGGCAGCGCCAGCAGCCGCAGGGTCTCGGCAGTGGGTGCGCAGTCCACCACGACGACGTCCCAGTTTCCGGACGCCGCGTGCAGCCTGAGCTCGAGCAGCGCCAGCACCTCCTCGGCCCCCGGGATGATGGTCAGCTCCTCGGCCGCCACCCGGTCGACCCCCGCCACGTCGAGGACAGTGAGCAGGTAACGCTGGATGTCGGCCCAGGACTGCTCGAAGCGCAGCTGGGCATCGACCTGCTGGACCCACAGCAGGTCGCCGACCTCGGTGGGCTCGGGACCGGCCGGCACGCCGAACGCGTCGGCGAGCGAGTGGGCAGGGTCGGTCGACAGCACCAGCGTGCGGTGGCCGGCATCGGCAGCCAGGGCCGCGGTGCCGGCCGCGAGCGTCGACTTGCCGACACCGCCTTTGCCCGTGAAGAGGAGGACCCGCACCAGCGTCGGCGCGGTCAGCCGAGGGACTCGACGCGCAGCTTGAGTCCCTTGAGCGCCGTGTCGATGAGGATCTTCTCGCCCTTGCGCTTGATCATGCCGATCAGCGGAATCGACACGTCGAGAGCCAGGCGGTAGGTCACCTCGGTGGAGCCGTCGCCGCGGTCGGAGAGCACGTAGGCCCCGTCGAGGGCGCGCAGCATCTTGCCTTCCGCCAACGTCCAGGAGACGTCGCGGTCGTCGTTCCAGGTGTAGGCGAGGGTGTATTCGTCCTTGATCGGGGCCACGTCGAGGGCGAAGAACACCTCGCCGGCGCGACCACCGGGCAGCTCCGAGCGCACCGAGGCCTCCTTGACCCCCTTGGCCCACTCCGGGTAGGCGGGGAAGTCCGCGATCACGTCCATCACCGCGGCCGGCGGGGCGTCGATCACGATCGAGGAGGAGGTCTGCTCGGCCATCGGGGCCCTTCTGGGTTAGCTGCTTCGGGTCGTCGTACGGCTCGTGGAGCCTACCGGATCGGCCTTCGGTCGCCGTCCGGTGACTGCGCGGTAACCTCGCCCTGGATCGGCCGCCCTGCGGAGCTTCGGCCGACCAGGACCGATGCCCCCAGGAGGCCGCGTGCGTGAGTTCTCCACGCCCCTGACGACCGCCGTCCCGGCGACCGGAAACCTCACCGACGACGTCGTCCGCAACGCCGCCGAGGCGCCGAACGCGGTGGTCTTCAGCCGCCGGCCGAAGGGTTCCGACACCTGGGACGACGTCACCGCAGCCGCGTTCCACGCCGAGGTCCAAGGGGTCGCCAAGGGGCTGCTCGCCGCGGGGGTCGAGCCCGGCGACCGGGTCGCCCTGATCTCACGCACCCGGTATGAGTGGACGCTGCTCGACTACGCGATCTGGTACGCCGGCGCGGTCGGCGTACCGATCTACGAGACGTCGGCGCCAGAGCAGGTGCGCTGGATCCTGCTCGACTCCGGAGCGTGTGCCGTGGTCGCCGAGGGGCCCGCCCACCTGACCCGGATCGCCGAGGTGCGCGCCGACCTGGAGGACCTGCGCCATGTCTGGTCCATCGAGGACAACGCGGTCGACGTCCTCACCCGACTCGGGGCCGATATCTCCGACGACGCCCTGGAGGACCGCCGACGGGCGGCGACCCCGCTCGACCTGGCCACCATCATCTACACCTCAGGAACGACCGGCCCACCCAAGGGCTGCATGATCACCCACGGCAACCTGATGACCGAGATCGGCGTCGCGGTCGAGGAGCTCGACGAGCTGTTCGCGCCCGACGACTCCGCGACGCTGCTCTTCCTGCCGCTCGCCCACGTGTTTGCGCGGGTCATCCAGGTGGGCGCGGTCAAGGCCCGGGTCCGCCTCGGCCACAGTGCCGACATCACCAACCTGGCTCGCGACCTCGGTCAGTTCCAGCCGACCTTCGTGCTCGCGGTGCCCCGCGTCTTCGAGAAGGTGTTCAACACCGCCTCCCAGAACGCCACCGCCGAGGGCAAGGGGGCGATCTTCGACCGGGCGGCTGAGACGGCGATTGCCTGGTCCCGCGGCGAGGACCGGGGCCGGCGCTCGCTCGCGGTCCGCGCCCAGCACGCGGTCTTCTCGCGGCTCGTCTACGGCCGGATCCGCGCTGCCCTCGGTGGCCGGTGCGGCTACGCAGTCTCCGGTGGCGCCCCCCTGGGCGATCGGCTCGGCCACTTCTACCGTGGCATCGGCCTGGTCGTGCTGGAGGGCTACGGGCTCACGGAGACCACGGCGGCCCTCACGGTCAACACTCCCGAGGCTCTCAAGATCGGCACCGTTGGCCGTCCGCTTCCTGGCACGTCGGTGCGCGTCGCCGACGACGGCGAGCTGCTGTTCCAGGGCGGTCAGGTGTTCGCGGGCTACTGGAACAACGAGCAGGCCACCCGCGAGATGCTCGAGCGGGACGGCTGGTTCCACACGGGCGACATCGGGGAGATCGACGACGAGGGCTTCGTCCGGATCACGGGTCGCAAGAAAGAGATCCTCGTGACCGCCGGCGGCAAGAACGTCGCCCCGGCCGTGCTCGAGGACCGCCTCCGGGCCCACCCACTCGTCAGCCAGTGCATGGTCGTCGGTGACGGCCGCCCCTTCATCGCGGCCCTGGTCACGCTCGATCCCACGGCGGCTGCGGCGTGGGCCACCGCCCACGGCAAGAACGCCGACCCGGTCCTGCTCGCCGAAGATCCTGACCTGCACGCCGAGATCGACGAAGCCGTTGAGGAGGCCAACAAGGCCGTCTCCAGGGCAGAGTCCATCCGCAAGTTCGCGGTGCTGCCCGTCGACTGGACGGAGGAGGGTGGCCAGCTCACCCCCAGTCTCAAGCTCAAGCGCAACGTCGTGATGCGCGAGTTCAAGGACGACATCGCGACCCTCTACCTGCCCTGAAGGACTAGCACCGCCGTCGCGCCTGGGGGAAGCGAGCACCTCGACATCCGACTATGGAGGCGTCCGGTGTGAGACGCGGACTCCGGGATTTTACGAAAAGCCCCCAGACCCGACGGGGCGCCTTTACGATTCGGGAGGCGAGTCAGCCACCTCAGGCTCCCACCTCCAAGATCGTCGAACACAGTCAGCATCTCGTCCTAGAACCACGCCAGCGCTGGGGGTGCTGGGTCGTCCGCTCAGGCACCGAAAGGGATTACGCCGATGGATCGCCGCAGGATCCTCCTCATCATCGCCGCAGTCGTCGCCGCACTCGGCACGTTGCTGGTCTTCGTCTACGTCAGGAGTGCCGACGCTCGCGCGCAAGAGAGCGTGGACGCCGTCCAGGTCCTCACCGTCAGCCAGCCGATCGCCACGGGCGAGAGCTACGACGACGCGCTGATCGCCGGCAAGATCGTCCCCAAGGGCGTGGCCCGCAGCATGTTGCTGGCCAACGTGCAGACCAATCCCGACGCTCTCAAGGGCACGGTCGCGCTGCAAAGCCTGTTGCCGGGCGAGCAGGTCGTCACCGACAAGTTCGGCGCGACCGCCGAGGCGGCTTCGCCGCTGGGCATCCCCAAGGGCAAGATGGCCGTGTCGGTGAACCTCACCGACCCGGACCGCGTCGCCGGCTTCGTCAACCCTGGGTCCGATGTTGCGATCTTCGTGACGGGGGAGAGCACCCCTGCCACTGGGGGAGAGGGCGAGTCTGAACTGACTGGCCAGAAGACCGCGCTTCTACTGGAGCGGGTCACGGTTCTCGGCGTGGGCAGCACGACGCCGGTAACGACGACCACCACGACTGAGGCGGGAACCACCCAGACCGAACAGCTGCCACGCACGCTGTTGACCTTGGCCCTGTCTCAGGAAGAGGCTCAGCAGGTGATCTTGGCGTCCAAGTCTTTCAACATCACGTTCGCGCTGTTGACCACCGAGAGCACGGTCGCCTCGGGTGCGACGACCACTAGTACCGACGTCCTCCCCTGAGGGTCAAGCGAGCCGGAAGGTAGTCCATGCCCGTCATCGTCGATCCCGACAGCGGCAGCGTCCGCAGGCTGCTGGGTGCACTCCCGCCCGGCTGCCAGTCAGTCGACTCCACTGACAGGTTGCTGCCATGGCTGTCCCAGCACCCCGAAGAGTACGTCGTGGTGCTGGGACCCAACGTGACCCTCGACGACGCCTTGACGGTGTGCGAGGGCCTCCGGATGTCGCGACCGACGACCGGGGTCGTGTTCGTGCGCGACACGATCGACACCCAGACGCTGGCCCGCGCGATGCAGGCTGGAGTCCGCGAGGTGGTCGCGGTCAACGACCTCGACAGCGTCGCCGGAGCGGTGACCCGGGCCCACCAGTTCTCGATCGCGCTCCGCGGGCCGACGGCCGAGGAGCACCACGGCGCCGTCATCTCGATCTTCTCCCCCAAGGGTGGGGTCGGCAAGACAACCATCGCGGTCAACCTGGCACTGGCGCTGACCGACAAGGGAAACCGCCAGGTCTGTCTGGTCGACTTCGACCTGGCCTTCGGTGACGTCGCGATCACGCTGCAGCTGTTCCCGACCCACACCATCGAGCACGCCATCGGCTCCGAGGACAACGTCGACGTGGCCCTGCTCGACTCGCTGCTCGCGCGCTACCAGGACTCACTCAAGGTGCTGCCGGCGCCGAGCCACCCCGACGTGCGGGAGCGGATCACCCCGACGCTGATCACCCAGACGCTCAACACCTTGCGCACGATGTTCGACTACATCGTGGTCGACACGGCTCCGGCCTTCGACGAGCAGACCCTGACGGTGCTCGAGGAGGCCGACGAGACGGTCATCATCGCCACCCTCGACGTGCCGACGCTGAAGAATGTCAAGGTGGCCCTCGACACCCTCGAGATGCTCAACATCGGTCGGGGACACCGCCACCTGCTCCTCAACCGGGCCGACGACGCGGTCGGCATCGACGCCCCCAAGGTGGAGTCGATCCTCGGCATGGAGATCTCCACCCAGATCACCACCTCGATCGACATCGCGGCCTCGACCAACTCAGGCGTCCCGATCCTCACCTCGACGCCCAACCACCCCTCCAGCGCGGCGATCCGCAACCTGGCGGCCATCTTCACCGGTGATCCCCTCACCGCCATCCCCGGACCGGGTCGTCACGCCGACGTCGAGAATGACCGGTTCTCCAAGATCTTCCGGATCAGGAGGTAGCCCCCCATGAGCAGTCTTGCCGAGCGCCTGGCCGCCGCCCGCCGTCAGGCGGAGCAGTCCAGCGACCCCGACGCCCCGGGCGGTGCCGCCCCCGGTCCTGCAGCGGACGACGACCAGACGGCTGCCGCAGGTCCCAGTTCCCACGCCGCGCCGCCACGCGACGGGTCGGCCGCCGACTCCGCCAACGGCGCCGGTTCGACGTACGCCGCCAACGCCTCCTCGGGCCCTTCGAACGCGGGTGGAGACGGGGACCACCGGCGTCGCCAGCAGTCAGCGGCCAAGCCTGCCGAGGCCGTCGTATCCCGTCGACGCGGTGGCAACACCGAGACGGAGCGGATCGAGGAGATCAAGTCCTCCGTGCACACCGAGCTGGTCAAGCAGCTCGGCCCGCACCTCTACGCCGCCGACGTCGACCAGGCCGACCTCGAGAGCCGGGTCCGCTCGGTGCTCGGCGACGTGCTCGCTCGGCAGGACCGACCGATCAGCAACGCCGACCGCAACCGGATCACCCAGGAGATCAGCGACGACATCCTGGGCTACGGGCCGATCGAACCGTTCCTTCGCGACCCGGACGTCACCGAAGTCATGGTCAACGGCTATGACTCGATCTTCCTGGAGAAGAGCGGCCGGCTCACCGCCGTCAAGGCACAGTTCGCCGACGAGGCCCACCTGCGCCGGACCATCGACAAGATCGTGTCGCGCATCGGCCGCCGCGTAGACGAGGCCAGCCCGATGGTCGACGCGCGACTTCCCGACGGCAGCCGTGTCAACGCCGTGATCCCGCCGCTCGCGGTGGACGGCTCCGCGCTCACGATTCGTAAGTTCGCCGCAGATCCCCTGACGGTGCACAACCTCATCGACTTCGGCAGCATCTCGGAGAAGACCGCCGACTTCCTCGACGCCTGCGTGCGCGGCCGGCTCAACATCATCGTTTCGGGCGGTACCGGCGCCGGCAAGACGACCACGCTCAACGTGCTGTCCTCGTTCATTCCCGACGACGAGCGAATCGTCACCATCGAGGACGCCGCCGAGCTCCAGCTCAAGCAGGAGCACGTCGTGCGACTGGAGTCGCGCCCCAGCAACATCGAGGGCAAGGGTGCGGTGAGCATCCGCGACCTCGTGCGAAACAGCCTCCGCATGCGACCCGACCGCATCATCGTCGGTGAGGTCCGCGACGCCTCCGCGCTCGACATGCTGCAGGCGATGAACACTGGCCACGACGGCTCGATCTGTACCCTCCACTCCAACGGCCCGCGCGACACCCTGGCCCGCATGGAGACCATGGTGCTGATGGCCGGTATGGACCTGCCAATGCGCGCCATCCGCGAGCAGGTGGCCTCAGCGGTCGACCTGATCGTGCACCAGACCCGTTTCCGCGACGGGTCGCGCCGGATCAGCCACGTCACCGAGGTGGAGTCCATGGAGGGTGACGTCATCACTCTCCAGGACATCTTCGTCTATGACCACTCGGCCGGCTTCGACCACCAGGGCCGCGCGCTGGGCGGGCTGATCCCGACCGGCCTCCGGCCCAAGTTCCTCGAGAAGATGACCCACTCCAACGTCACTGTCGACCCACTGATCTTCTCGCGAGGCATGCGATGACCGCTCAGCTTCTCGTCGGCGCTCTCACCGAGCTGCCCAGCTGGGCGCTCTACGCCGGTCTGGCGGCGCTCGGTCTCGGTCTGCTCGGCGTCCTCGTCATGGTGGTTCCTTCCCAGCGCGCCATGACAGCCGAGGAGCGGGTCACCCTCTACACGAAGGGACACCAGGGCCAGCCCGTCGAGACGGAGGACCAGTTCGCGACCGCCAAGTCGGCCGCCGCCAACGTGCTCGGTCGCAACAAGGGCCTCGAGGTGCGGATCGCGACCAGGCTCGAGGCCGCGGGCAGCCAGCTGAACGCGTCCGAATGGCTGCTGCTGCACGTGGCCATCTGTCTGGTCGCCGGATTCGCGGGCACGGTCATCGGCGGAGGCAAGCTCGGCATCGGCATTCTCTTCCTGTTCCTGGGCGCGTTCCTCCCCTGGTACTACCTCGGCTTCCGCAAGAAGAGGCGCCGCAAGGCCTTCAGCACCGGACTGCCCGACACGCTTCAGCTGATGGCCGGCTCGCTGTCTGCAGGCCTGTCCCTGGCCCAGTCGATCGACACCATCGTGCGTGAAGGTGTAGAGCCGATCTCTTCGGAGTTCCGCCGCGTGCTGGTGGAGGCCCGTCTCGGCGTCAGCCTCGAGACGGCCCTTGACGGCGTGGCCGAGCGCTACCAGAGCAAGGACTTCGCCTGGGTCGTGATGGCCATCAACATCCAGCGCCGGGTCGGTGGCAACCTTGCCGAGCTGCTCGAGACAGTCGCCCACACCATCCGCGAGCGCGAGTACATGCGCCGCCAGGTTGCCGCACTGGCTGCGGAGGGCAAGCTTTCGGCGTTCGTGCTGGGCGGCCTGCCGCCGCTGTTCCTGATCTACCTGATGCTCACCAAGTGGGACTACGTCCAGGTCCTGTTCACCCGCCCCCTCGGCTGGCTGATGCTCCTCGGCGGCGCGTTCATCCTCGGCATCGGCGCCTTCTGGATGTCTCGCATCATCAAGGTGGAGGTCTAGCCGTGACCATGCTCTTCATCATGGGGGCCCTGCTCGTCTTCGTGTCACTCGTCCTCGCAGGCTCCGCGCTCCGCAGCGGCGCCGGTACGTCGTCGGGCGTGACCCGTTCGATCGAGCTCATCGAGGCGATGACCAACGCGCCCCGCGAGCTGACCGGCGAGCTCGACAAGCCGTTCAGCGAGCGCGTGCTCGGCCCGCTGCAGAACAAGTTCGTGGGCATCGGCCGGCGGCTCTCCGGCGCCGACAGCTCAGATCGGATCCGCCACAAGCTCGACCTGGCCGGCAACCCGCCCGGCTGGACGGTGGAGCGGGTGCTGAGCGGCAAGATCATGGGCGCGATCGGCGGCTTCGCCGTGGGTCTGCTGTTCTCGTTCATGCTGAGCGGGACGGTGATCCGCGCGCTCGTGATCGTGGGCGTCACTCTCGCCGGCTTCTTCGCTCCGACCTTCTTCCTCTACCAGAAGGCCTACGACCGCTCGGCCCGGATCCGGAAGGAGCTGGCGGACTCGATCGACCTGCTCACCATCTCGGTGGAGTCCGGCCTTGGCTTCGACGCGGCGCTGCAGCAAGTGGCCCACAACACCGACGGTCCGCTGGCCGAGGAGCTGTCGCGCGTGCTGCGCGAGATGCAGATCGGTTCCAGCCGCGCTGAGGCGCTCCGTGCGCTCGCAGAACGGAGCAACCTCGCCGAGCTGCGCTCCTTCGTCAGCGCCATGGTGCAGGCCGATGCATTCGGCATCCCGATCGCCAACGTGCTGCGAGTGCAGTCCTCGGAGATGCGCGTCAAGCGCCGGCAGCGGGCGGAGGAGAAGGCCCAGCAGGTGCCCGTCAAGATGACGATCCCGCTGATCTTCTGCATCCTGCCCGCCCTGTTCCTCGTCGTCATGGGCCCGGCGGCCATTCACATCATGGACAGCTTCAAGGGACTATGACCGCTCGGTCGCCACGGCAATACGCCTTCCTGGCGGGGACGACACGCGCCTTCGCGCTGATCTCCCTCGTGGTGGCCGGCGCCCTGAACCACGACGGCGCGGCCCTCCTGGCGGTGCTCGCCATCGGCTGCGTCTGGCTGGCGGCCACGGCGGCAGAACAGCTGCCGATCCCGCCGCTCGTCACGATCGCGGCCGAGGCCGCCTTGGTGGGAGCTGTCAGCGGACTGGCCGTCGGCCACACCTTCCAAGCCCTCACCGTCCTCGCCTTCCCGCCGTTCACCGCGGCACTGCGCCGCGGACCGCGCGGAGCACTGGTGTCCTTCTTCACCCAGCTGGTCACCTTCGTGTTCGTGGCGGTCGCCGCCTACGGCGGCTTCTCCGAGGTCGCCGGAACGAGCGCGCTCACCTGGTTCATCCTGAGCCTGGGACTGGGCCTGATCGGCAGCTTCATCCACGTCGGGGTGATGGCTGATCCCGACCCGCTGGACTCCTATCGCAGCGCCCAGTCGCTCATCCGCGAGCTGATCGGCCTCTCCGGGAGCCTCAACGCAGGCCTCGAGCCGATCACCTTGGCCGCGGGCATCGCCGGCGCCGTTCAGGACGAGCTGCCCGTCCGCGCGCTGGTCGTACACGTCCCGCGAGGCGACCTCCTGACCCCGATCATCAACGACCACGGCGGCGCCGCCTCCGAGCTCGAGGCGTCCGAGGATCTGGCCGCGCGCGCCTGGCGGCACGGTGAGATCTTGGTCGACCGGCACGCCTTCGCGTTGCCTCTGGCCAGCGAGGCCGGCACGGTTGCGGTGGTCTCCGGCTTCCTCTCCCCCGGGCTGGACCCAGTCGCCCTCGGCCTCCGCCAGACCTTGGCCGACCTGTCCGCACGTCTCGAGCCCGCGACGGTGCACCTCGACACGGCACTGCTCTTCGCGGCATTCCGTGATGCCGCGACTGCCGAGGAGCGGCGCCGGCTGGCGCGCGAGATGCACGACGGCGTCGCGCAGGAGATGGCATCCCTCGGCTATCTCGTCGACGACATCCAGGCCGAGGCGACCTCGCCCGAGCAGGCCTTGCAGCTGCAGGTGCTGCGCGAGCGGCTGAGCAGCGTCGTCGGGGAGGTACGCCGGTCCGTGCGGACCCTGCGCACCAGTGTCGGCGAGAACGAGAGCCTCGGGACCGCCGTGGGCGCCCTGGCCCGACACCTCAGCACAGGGTCGGGGGTGCCTATCCAGGTGACCCTCGACGAGAGCAATCAGCGGTTGCGACCTGAGGTGGAGGCAGAGTTGTTGCGCATCGCGCAGGAGGCGATGACCAACGCGGTCCGTCATGCCGGGGCGACGGCGATCGAGGTCCAGTGCTCCGTGGCCCCACCCGCGGCCGAGATCATCGTCTCGGACGACGGCAAGGGCCTCCAGGGGCGCCGCGAGGACTCGCACGGCATGGAGATCATGGCCGAGCGGGCTCGGCTCGTGTCGGGGGAGTTCACGGTCGAGCCGCGGACGCCTCATGGCACGGTCGTGTCCGTGCGGATCGCCGGCACCCGTCCAGAGGCGACTCCCGTGCAGATGCGGTCCACCGTGGAGAACCGACCCGGCGAGGGGCGTGTCCTGCAGCCGTGAGCACGCGTTCCTTGTCAGGCTTGGGCTCATGAGCGCCACGCCGACAGATGAGATCCGGGTCCTGATCGTCGACGACCACGAGTTGGTCCGCCAAGGACTGGTCGGTGCCTTCGGCCGGGAACCCGGCATGACGGTCGTCGGCGCCGCTGCCAACGTCACCGAGGCGCTCCGCTCCTACGAGGATGAGCATCCTCACGTGGTCGTGACCGACTTGCAGCTGCCCGACGGCACGGGCCTCGACATCATCCGGGCCATCCGCCGCACCGATCAGGCCGCGGGCCTGGTCGTGGTCACCATGCACTCGGGTGACGAGCAGATCTTCGCGGCCATGGAGGCCGGCGCATCCGCATTCGTAGGCAAGGACGCGCCCAGCGCAGAGGTCGTGAAGGCCGCGCGTCACGCTGTCGTGTCGCCGAGGTCATTCCTGTGCGCGGGCCTGGTCGGGGCGATGATGCGCCGCGGCGCTGCCGAATCCACCCGACTCTCCGACCGCGAGCACCAAGTGCTGGTGCTGCTGGCCGAAGGCCTGGGCGCGGGAGCCATCGCCCAGAAGCTCTACCTGAGCGAGTCGACCGCAAAGTCCCACATCGCCCGGATCTACCAGAAGCTCGGAGCAAACAACCGGGCTCAGGCGTTGGTGACCGCGATGCGGATCGGCCTGCTGTCGAGCCTGCCCAGCCGGGATATCCAGGACTGACGGATGCGTCGCGACCGCGCCGACGGCTCCGCGACTCGGAGGCGCTTTCGCGCCTGAACGACCGCTGGAGGAGCCATAGCGGCATAGTCCGAAAGGACTACTCGAGTACGCACGATCGCTGGATTCGCCGGGGCGCCTCATCCGACAGACTTTTCTTCGGAGGCCCCCGGCCTTCTTGACTGATTCACCTCCACCCATTCATAGGAGAAAGAAATGCTGGACTACCTCCGCATCATGATCAACGCCCGCGTCGCCAAGATGGACGAGCGCGGCGCGTCCGCCGTTGAGTACGGCCTGCTCGTCGCCGGCATCGCGGCCGTCATCGTGGCCGTCGTCTTCCTGCTCGGTGGCACCCTGCAGGGTGTGTTCCAGAGCACCGCCGACTCCATCGGCGCCAGCTGACCGACAGGTTCGCTCAAACCGAACGTGCTCGTGGCCGCGGACCTGGCTTGCCTGGTCCGCGGCCACAGCCTTCATCGAGGAGTCGACCCATGAAAGCTCACCCCCCGTCGCCGCGGCGACGCAAGGACGAGCGCGGTGCCTCAGCGGTCGAGTACGGCCTGCTGGTTGCCGGCATCGCTGCCGTCATCGTCGCCGCCGTCTTCCTCTTCGGACAAGGCGTCTTCGCCGAGCTCTTCCAGGAAACCTGCGACTCGATCGGGCAGAACATGCCCGGCGGCTGCACCTAGCAGCTTCGGCCCGCCCTGACCGTTCAGGGCGGGCCCGCACATCCGCTCGTGACTGCGCCGCCGGCTGTCGGCGGCAACGCCGCAAGCGTCGCCAGGGCCCCGATGGGTCGCCTGCGATTCGCCGCACCGCGCCCGCCCGTAGGGAGCGACCTCCGAGCCACCGAGCAGCCAGCGGGCAGCCGAGGCTCCACCGGCTCGCGGACTCTGCCGCGCACCAGCTGCTGCCGCGCGCTGGCACCTGGTACTACGCCGGCATAGTCCGAATGGACTACTAGGGCTCACACGATCGCTCGATTCGCCACCGCCCCCTGATGAGACAAACTCTCTGTGGAGGCCATCTGGCTTCTCGATCTCATCCCCCCAAGCAGTAGGAGAAAGAAATGCTCGACTACCTCCGCATCATGATCAACGCCCGCATCGCCAAGATGGACGAGCGCGGCGCGTCCGCCGTTGAGTACGGCCTGCTCGTCGCCGGCATCGCTGCCGTCATCGTGGCCGTCGTCTTCCTGCTCGGTGGCACCCTGCAGGGCGTGTTCCAGAGCACCGCCAACTCCATCGGCGCCAGCTGACCGACAGGTTCGCTCAAACCGAACGCGCTCGTGGCCGCGGACCTGGCTTGCCTGGTCCGCGGCCACAGCCTCATCCAGGAGTCGTCCATGAAAGCTCACCCCCCGTCGCCGCGGCGACGCAAGGACGAGCGCGGTGCCTCTGCAGTCGAGTACGGCCTGCTGGTTGCCGGCATCGCTGCCGTCATCGTCGCCGCCGTCTTCCTCTTCGGACAAGGCGTGTTCGCCCAGCTCTTCCAGGAAACCTGCGACTCGATCGGGCAGAACCTGTCAGGCGGCTGCACCTAGCTCAACCCCCCGGCCCTCGGTCCAGCCGCCCGGCGATCGCGATCCTCTCACGCGTCGTCGGGTGGCTGCCGAACCAGAACTGCGACCAGGCCGGCGGTGTCAGGTCAGCCAGTGACCGCGCCGCCAGCTGTCTTTGCACCGCCACGAACGCCGCTGGATCACCCGTAGCCCGAATCGCATCAACGTCGGCTCGGGTCTCGATCCGGCGGCTGATTGCATTTTGCAGCGGACTCGACAACAAGGCACCGATCGCGATCAGGGCCAACACCCTCGGCACCACGGTCGGGTCGGCCGGGCCCGGGCGCCGACTCGGGTGCCCCAGGCTCAGCGCGAGCGCCAGCAGGCCCATCCCGAGGGCCGCGCCGGCCGCTCCCAGCAGCGAGCCTGTCAGCACGTCGTCGTGCTTGGCGTGCGCCAGCTCGTGGGCCACCACCGACAAAGCCTGATCTTCCGGCACGTCGCGCACCAGGTTGTCGTAGAGCACCACACGGCGGGTGCCGCCGAAGCCCGACACGTAGGCGTTCAGGGTCGTCGTACGCCGCGATGCGTCGGCCACCAGCACGTCGTCGACGTGCACACCCTCTTGGTCGGCCAGCCTGAGCACGCCGGATCGCAGCGAACCGTCGGCCAACGGCGTGAAGTCGCTGAACAGCGGCTCGACAAGCACCGGGTAGACGAACGACCCGAGCAACACCAGCGCAGCGGCCACGCCGGCCGCCACCGCCGGCCAGGCTCTCCGCCAGCGGCGAGCCGTGCCGACGACGACGAGGAGCACCAAGCTGGTGCCGACGACGTTGACGCCGAGGGACACCGCCACGTCGCGGGACCACGCCAGCCAGCTCTGGGTCGCGAGGCCGTAGTCGAGCCGCCGCTGCTGGAGCAGGACGGAGAACGGCAGGGTGACCAGCCGACCGACGAGCAACACGGCGGCAACGCCGAGCACGACCCGCACCCACCACCAGCCCCGCAGCCAGCCCACCAGGCGGACGCCCGCCCTGGTGAACCCCAGCCAGCACGTCACCAGCAGCGACACCACGAGCGAGGTCCAGCCGAGCGCTCGCGTCCACCCGACGTAGCGGTCCGCCCGGGCGATCTGGGCGGGGGTCAGCACCGTGTCGGGGGCGGGCAGGGTCAGAGGACCTCCGGGCACCGGGTCCCACGGCACGCGCAGGACCGCGAACACCAAGAAGGCGGCTCCCGCGATGGCGACGACGAGCGCGGCCACCCGGCGTTCGCTCGTCACTTCGCCAAGTCTGCCAGGCGGCGCTGCCACCGCCGGGTGAGCTCGGCCTCGCTCAGTCCGAACCGACTCTCCAGGGCGTCGGAGAGCGGCTTGCCCGACGTCACGTCGTCGTAGAGCCCGACCAGGGCTGGCTGGCCCCCGACATCAGCCAACAGCGCGCAGGCGAGCCAGGCGCTCTCGTAGGTGGCACCGAGGTAGGTCGTGCCCGTGTCGAACTCGACGGGCCCCGGCAGCGCTTCGGGCACACCTTCGCGGCGGACCTGACGGATGATCTGCCCGGCGGTGGTGCTGATCGGCAGGTCGACGTCGCGCAGCGCGACGTAGTCGGCGAAGCCTTCCAACAGCCAGAGCGGAACGCTGCTGCGGGCGGCGTCGGTGGCCACGTGCACGACTTCGTGGCTGACCACGACCTGCGCGCCGGTGGTCCGGAGCCTGTCGAAGATGTCGGGGTTGACGAAGACGTGCACCGGCGCCTCCCCCGCGCTCGAGCCATCGACCGTGGCCGTGACGGCGGCGATGGACCGGTAGTGCCCGGGCTCCGATCCCAGCGCCCGGTCGAGGGCCGCACCCGAGGCGGGCACCTCCACGACCAGGTTGTCCCGCCAGTCCGGCAACACCCTGTGCACCACGACGACCGCGCGCTCGGCGAGGCGCAGGTAGCGAGCGGCGGCGCGGTCGGCCGAGGCGCCAGCGCCCGACACCACGACCTCGACCCCGCCGGCGTCGCGCACCGTCGCCGGACCGGCGAGCCAGACCGGGACGCGCGCGGCGGCGGTACCGCCGAAGCCCGTGACGGCCACCGCGTCGGCCGTGACCGGCCGGAAGCCCACGGTGAGCTCGGCCCGGGCCGGGGCGCGGTCGGCGGCGTAGCGCCAGGTCGTGGCCACGGCGGCCGACCAGGAGCCGTCGGGGTCGACCGCCCCGGTCTCGTCGACGTAGCGGAGGTTGACCTCCAGGCCCAGGTCGGCAGCGTTGTCGGCGACGGCCCTCAGCAGGTCTGCGGCAGCCGGGTCGTCGTCCGGAGCCAGGCTGGCGGCGGCCGCATCGTCCCCGGCCTCCAGGGCCGCCTCGAGAGCGTGCAGAGCCACCGCGGCCTGCGCGGGGCGGGCCTGGGGCGCGGCGCTGCGCGGCGGCGGGGCGACGTACGGCGGGTCGCGCACCAGCGCGTAGGTCGTCACGCCGGCCAGGCCCACCAACAGCGAAAGGCCGGCCACCCAACGACGTGGGTGGCCGGCCTGGACGGGTCGCTGGTCAGCCAGGGCGGACCGCACCGGAGTACGGCATCGAGAACACGGCGGCGACGCGCACGCCGGTGCCGGGGTTGGCGGCGTGCACGATGAGGCCGTTGCCGATGTAGATCCCCACGTGGCTGATCGGGCTGTAGTAGAACACCAGGTCGCCGGGCTGCAGGTCGCTGGACGACACGTGCGGGCCCGATCCGAACTGGGCGCTCGAGGAGTGCGGCAGGCCGACGCCTCCCTGCGCCCACGACATCATCGTCAGGCCGGAGCAGTCGAAGGCGCTGGGCCCGGCGGCGCCGTAGACGTAGGAGTCGCCGACCTGGGCCAGCGCGTAGCCGACGGCGGCGGCGGCGCGTCCCGAGGCAGGCACCGTGGACGGCAGTCGGACGTCACCGGAGCGGGAGGCGAGCAGCGCCTCGCGTTCCTCGTCCTGGAGCTTGCCGAGCTGCTCCTTGGCCTGGGCGAGCTTGTCGTCGATCGTCGCCTTCTCGCGCGCCAGCTGCTTCTCCAGCGAGCTCATCTCGGCGCGCCGGTCGGCGGTCGCGGACCGGCGGATGTCGAGGGCCTTGAGCTCGGTCGCGTAGTCGGTGAAGAGCTGGGACTGGATGTCGTTGTACGCCGAGATCGTGGTCAGCTGCGAGAGGAACCGGCCCGGGTCCTCGGAGACCACGGCCTGGCCGACGGCCGAGAGGCTGGTGCCTTCGTACTGGCTGACGATGGAGTCCTGGACCTGCTCGCGCACCGAGGTGAGCCGGTCGTCCTGCCGGTCCTGGTCGGTCTGGAGGGCGTCGAGGTCCTTGCGGAGCTCGTCGAGCTCGACCTTGGCAGCGTTGTAGCGCTCAGAGGCCTGCTCGGCCTCGTGGTAGAGCCGGTCGACACGGGTCTGCACCTGGTCGATGGTGGGCTCGGCCTGCGCCGGCGACGACGGCAGGGAGCCAATCGCGACGGCGAGGAGGACGCCTGAAATGGCGGCAGCGAATCGTCTCCGACCGTTCAACACGAGCGGTGCGGTCTCCTTGTTGTCGTACGCCTACCGGGTGAGCTGACGGGTTCGGGCACGACTTGCCCTACCCCTCTTCCGCGGCGGCCGTGCTGGCCCGTCGTTCTCGGAGGGGATTCACCCCAGGTAGTTGGTTCCCCGGCTCCGACCGCTAGGCGGCCCTTGCTGGACTCGGCGCGGTGCTCGCGCGGACCCTGGTGGTCCACTTCCACGAGCACCTGAGCGCCTCACACTAGTGCGGCATCACGCGGCTGAGCAAAGTAACGCGACCATGTCCCTAGGGTGTCGCGGCAGATTTCGCGTGAGCGTCGTCACACGGGTCACACAAGTCCCATCCATCCCACGCGACTCAGGCCGACTCCACCTCCGGACCCGTCACCGGCGTCACGAGCCGCAGCGGCGGCACCAGCCCCCCGGCAGCGAGCACGTCGAGCGCCCGGCAGGCGTCATCGTCGAAGGTCAGCTCGGGCGGAGGTCCGAGCAGCACCGTCACCACGCAGTCCCCACAGGCCGGGCCCCGGACCAGGCAGGTGTCACAGTCGATCCTCGTCGTCATGACATGACAGTGACAGCGACCACCGACATCGGGTCGTCGGCGCCGTGGACGAGCCGGACGCGACCCGCGTCAGCCTCGCGCCAGCAGGGCCACCAAGGCCTCCGACGACACCGACCGGGCCCCCGCGGTCCGGACGTCGCGGGCGATCTCCTGGTCGTCGGAGACCACCACGACGGGCCGGCCTTGCGGCTCGGCCGCGACCAGGTCGCGGATCACGTCGTCGGCGATCACCCCGACCGGGCTGAAGACCACCTTGACCCCCCGAGGCGCGGCCACCACCGGCCTGGTGGTCACCCGACCCGCGTCGAAGACCACCGTGGTCTCGGCACCCGTGCGGGCCACCAGGGGCGCCAGCCCCCGGAGCAGCCGCTGCCGCTGCGCCTCCAGCGAGGACGACTCCCAGACGCTCTTGCTGACGTTGTAGCCGTCGACGATCAGCCGAGCGCGCGGCATGGCGAGGAGCTGCTCGAGCAGGGCCGGGCTCGCCGGCCCGAGCGCGCCGGCCGCGGTCGGCGTCCGTGACTCGTCGACGGGCTCGGCCAGCGCGGCCTCGACCCGGTCGCCCGGGGCGCCGGGCACGGCCGGCAGGGCGAGCTCGCGACGCAGCCCCGCCGCCGCGTCGACGACGGTGTCGAGCAGCAGTCGGGCGCGCAGCGTGACGTCGTCGCGGTCAGCCCTGCTCGTGCGCCGGTACGTCGCCAGGTCAGCCTCCAGCTGCTCGACCCGGGCCCGGAGCCGGCGTACGTCCTTGTCCTGGGCGGCCTCCAGCGCCTCGACCTTGCGGCGGGCGTCCTCGGCCACCGCCTCGCTCGCGGTGGCGGCCTCGCGGGCCAGCCGCTCGGCGGTGCGGGCCTCGCCGAGCTTGCGGCGCAGCGTCGCGTTCTCGGACTTGTAGTCGTCGACCTGGACCTTGGCCTTGCTCCGGGCCTCGCGCGCGGCCTGCTCTGCGGCGGCGACCTTGTCGCGCAGCCGCTCCAGCCCGGCCGAGTCGCGCTTGTCGCCTGGCCTCCCGGTCGGGTCGCCGCCGGCCTGCTCCACCACTTCGGTCCAGCCCTCCGGACGGGACAGCCACGCGCGCGCGGCGGCGTCGGTGAGGTCGCCCTCGCGGGCGGGCCGCGCCGCCACTTGGATGGCGACACGCTCACGCACCTCGTCGTCGTCGAGGGCGGCGGCGATGGCGCTGCCCCCGAGGCGGGCCCGCCTCGCGGGAGCGAACTCCGCGACCCGCCGCAGGGCCGGCGGCAGCGGCGTCACCTGCGGCAGCGCGTCGGCCGCCAGCACCAAAACCCGCGCGCGCACGGGCTCGGGCAGGTCCGCCAGCTTGGCCTGCGCGGGAGTGCCCTCCGCGGGCCCGAGACCGTCGGTGGGCACGGGATTGGTCACCATGCCGCTACCCCGGCCCTCTCAGCCGGCCTCGGCGCGCGCGACGGTCTCGACGGCGTCGGTGCGGCCGCACCAGCGGCAGGTCACGGACTCGAGAATCTCTTCGCGCACCTCGGTGTCCTCGACCGCGGCCGAGCCCGCCAGGTCGACGTGCCAGAACTCGACGGTCCGGCGCGTCCGAGTCACGTCGAAGCGCGTCAGGTTGCCGCACGCCGCGCAGCGCCAGCGCTGGTCGGGGCCGGGGACAACTGGCGCAGCCATCGCTCCTCCTGACGTCATCCGGGTTCGGTCGGTGGGTCGGTACCCCAGCCTATTCCGCGTGGCGGGCCGGGAACTGTCGGCGAGCGCCTCTACCGTCGAATTCGTGAGCACCCTGTCCCGCAGCGACGTTCAGGGTGCGCCGTCGCGCTGGGAGTCGCAACGCAGTTTCGACGAGCTGGGCCGACCGCTGCGCGACCTGACGTTCTGTGTGGTCGACCTGGAGACCACCGGAGGCTCGCCCGACATCGGCTCGATGATCACCGAGATCGGCGCGGTCAAGGTGCGCGGCGGCGAGGTGCTCGGCGAGTTCCAGACCCTCGTCAACCCACACACCGCGATCCCGCCGTTCATCGCCGTGCTGACCGGCATCACCAACTCGATGGTGGCCGACGCGCCGTCGATCGAGTCGGCGCTCCCGGCGTTCCTGGAGTTCGCGGCCGGCACCGTCCTGGTCGCCCACAACGCGCCGTTCGACGTCGGGTTCCTGCGCCACTTCAACGAACGCCAGGGCCGCCCATGGCCGAGGTTCGAGGTGTTCGACACCGCCCGGCTGGCCCGCCGGGTGATCACCCGCGACGACGCGCCCAACTGCAAGCTGTCCTCGCTGGCCAAGGTGTTCAACGCCTCGACCACGCCCAACCACCGCGCGCTGGCAGACGCCCGGGCCACCGTTGACGTGTTGCACGGCCTGATGGAGCGCCTGGGCGGCCTCGGGGTGCACACCCTCGAGGAGCTGCAGACGTTCTCCTCGCGGGTCAGCCCGACCGTGCGCCGCAAGCGCCATCTCGCCGAGCACCTCCCCCACTCGCCTGGCGTCTATCTCTTCCGCGACGAGCGCGCCCGGGTCCTCTACGTCGGCACGTCCAAGGACCTGCGCACCCGGGTGCGCTCCTACTTCACGTCGTCGGAGACCCGCAGCCGGATGGGCGAGATGGTGGGCCTGGCCGCGTCGGTGAGCGGCATCGAGTGCGCGACGCCTCTGGAGGCCGAGGTCCGCGAGCTGCGACTGATCGCCGAGCACAAGCCGCGCTACAACCGGCGGTCCCGCTTCCCGGAAAAGGTCCACTTCATCAAGCTCACGACAGAGCCGTGGCCGCGGCTGTCCCTGGTGCGCCAGGTGCTCGACGACGGCGCCGACTACCTCGGCCCCTTCCGCTCGCGCCGCACGGCCGAGCAGTGCCTGGCCGCCCTCCACGAGACCTTCCCAGTGCGGCAGTGCTCCGATCGGTTGGCGATGCGGTCCAGCCGGTCGGCCTGTGTGCTGGCGGAGATGGGTCGTTGCCTCTCGCCGTGCGACGGCAGCGCCGACTCCTCGACGTACGCCGCCGTGGTGCGCCAGCTCCGCGACTCGCTCCTGCGCCGACCCGACGAGGTGGTGGAGGCCATCAACGAGCGGATGGCGTCGCTGGCGGACCTGGAGCGCTACGAGGAGGCCGGCGTCCACCGCGACCGGCTGGCGGCCTTTGTGCGGGCCGCCGCCCGCACCCAGCGGATCACGGCGCTGACCCGCTGCCCCGAAGTGGTCGCCGCACGCCGCGAGGACGACGGCCGCTGGTCGGTCCACGTGGTCCGGTTCGGGCGGCTGGCCGCGGCCGGCGTCATCCCGCCGGGCGCCGACGCTGCTCAATACGTCGCCGAGGTCCGCCTCGACGCCGAGACCGTGATGACGTCGCCGGGGCCCGTGCCCGCGGCGACCGCCGAGGAGACCGAGCGCGTGCTGCGCTGGCTGGAGTCCCCCGGCATCCGTCTGGTCGACATCGACGGCGAGTGGACCTGCCCAGTTGCCGGGGCGACCCGACACCTGCGCCTCCACGACGACGCGCAGGAGAGTCGCCAGAGCCTGGTGCCCTTCGCCGACCGCCGACCCCTCGCGACGGTCCACCAGCCCACCCGCTGACCGGCAACGGGTTGGCGCAAACCTCGCCCCCAACCCGCGCTCTGCTCAACTACCGTCGAACCATGGCCCAGGTATCCATCGGTCCGGCGGCTGCCGCGCGACCTCTCCCTGGGTCTCTTCCTGGCCTTCTCGTGCGGCCTGCTCTGGCACTCCGTGCTGATGGTCGACCGATGGGGCATCGGGTGGGACGCCCACGCCTACTACGTCGCCTGGTCGGGAGACCTGTACGACGTGTCGCCTGGCCACCTCGACGCCTACAACTACAGCCCACTCTTCGCCCAGGTCATCTGGCCGTTGACGCACCTGCCGTGGCCGGTTTTCTGTGCCTTGCTCATCGGCGCTGCCGCCCTCTCGATTGCCTGGCTGGTGCGGCCGCTGCCACTCCCCCTCGCGATCGGGATGTGGCTGTTCTGCACACCGGAGATCCTCTCGGGCAACATCTTCTGGCTGCTCGCGCTGTGCACGGTCGCGGGCTTCACCCGCGGCAGCCCGTGGTGCGTAGCGGCGTTCACCAAGATCGTCCCCTGCCTCGGGCCCGTGTGGTTCACACTGCGCGGGGAGTGGCGCCGGCTGGGCGGCTTCGTGGCGACGTTCGTCGTGCTGTTTGCCGCCTCCTACGCGATCGGGCCCTCCCTGTGGCACGAGTGGTGGGACTTCCTCGTCTCCAACGCGGGTGGGTCGCCGAGCATGCGCGGCGTCCCCGCCACTGGTCGTCCGACTGCCGCTGGCCGCCGTGCTGCTGGTGTTCGCCGCCCGCACCGACCGCCGCTGGCTCGATGCCGGTCTGCATGGTGCTCGCCAGCCCCGTCATCGGCTGGGGCACGTTCGCTCTGTTGGCCGCGATCCCTCGGCTGCTCGGATCGTGGGCCCGACCCGGCGCCCGCAGCGACCGCCGACACACCCGCCACCTCGGAACCGGAGACCCGTACGCTGGCCCCGTGATCACCGCCATCGTGTTCGTGAAGGCCGACGTGGCCAGGATCCCCGAAGTAGCCGAGGCGATCGCGGCCCTCGAGGGCATCAGCGAGGTCTACTCCGTCACCGGCCAGATCGACCTCATTGCGCTGGTCCGGGTCCGCCGCCACGAGGATGTTGCCGCCGTAGTCGCCGACCGCCTCAACAAGGTGCCCGGCGTGACGTCGACCGAGACCCACATCGCGTTTCGTGCCTACTCCCGGCACGACCTGGAGTCGGCCTTCGCCCTCGGGCTGGACTGAGTTGACTCCTTCTCGGCGCGGAGATTTTGCCAAACGCCCACGCGCCCGTTCGTCCAGACAGATACTTGCGCGGACATTCGTTCGTTCCGGGAGGACCCCCCGTGCCCGCACCTCGCTCCCGGCTTCACCACCGCGCCGTAGGAGCACCCGACCGTGCCGGCACCAGTAGTCTCACGCCGTGACCTGGCTCGCCGACCACTGGCTCGACCTGCTCGGCTGGGCGGGCTCGGCGCTGCTGATCGTCTCGCTGTTGCAGGCGCGGGTGCTGCGGTTCCGGGTGCTCAACCTGGTGGCTGGGCTGATGCTGGTGCTGTTCAACGCGCTGATCGGGGTGTGGCCGATGGTGGCCATGAACCTGGCCACGAGCGGCATCAACATCTGGTTCATCGTCCGACTGCTGCGCGACCGGCACGACGATGCGGCGTTCCGGGTGCTGGGCGTCCGCTCGGACAACGAGTACCTCGCCTACGTGCTCTCGGTGCACCGTGCGGACGTGCTGCGGTACCAGCCGGACTTCACCTGGGACGGCGTCCCCGAGGCGCACCGTCGACCGTTCCTGATCTTGAGGGGTGACGAGACCGTGGGTGTGGTCATCATCCGGACCGAGGATGCGGTCGCCAACGTCGAGCTCGACTACGTCACGAGGCGGTTCCGCGACTTCTCCCCCGGCGAGTTCGTGTGGCGCGACAGCGGGGTCCTGCGCGACCTCGGCATCGGTCGGGTGGTCACCTCGCCGGCCATGATCAACCCGTACTACGAGCGTGTCGGCTTCCGGCGCGAGGGCGCGTCCTACGTCCTCGACGTATGACCGGCACGAGCATGGTCACCGTGCCCGACGAACGCGACGAGTCGATCCCGGCGGCGCCCGCGCGGCAAGGGATCCTCCAAGCGCTCCCCAGCGCCCTGGGGCTGGTGCTGACCGTCGGCACGCTGGTCGCGATCACCTGGCACGCCGGGCAGTCACTCACCAACGGCGACACCTACTTCCACCTGCGGTTCGGGCACGAGTTCCTCACGGGCCACTGGTCCTTGCAAGACCCGGGCAGCGTGACGACCTTCGGCACGAACGACTGGGTGCCGACCCAGTGGCTGCCGCAGATCGCGATGGCCCAGGCCGAGGACTGGTTCGGCCTGCCCGGCGTCGCGTGGCTGCAGGGCCTGCTCCACCTCTCGCTCGCGGTGACCGTGTGGGTCATCGCCCGCCGCCACGCCGGACCACTCATCGCGGCCGTGATCCTGATCCTGGCGCTGTTCGCCTCCTCACCCGGCCTTTCGATGCGGCCGCAGGTCATCAGCTATCTCCTGGTCGCCGTGACCACGGCGGCCTGGATGTCGAGCCGCGCCGACGGTCGGGCTCGCTGGTGGCTGGTGCCGCTCACCTGGGTCTGGGCGATGTGCCACGGCATGTGGCCGGTCGGCATCATCATCGGCCTCGTGGCCGTCGTCGGCATCGCCCTCGACCGCGGCCTCCCGCGCCGCGACCTGCTCAAGCTCGCGGCGGTTCCGGTGGCCTCCGCCGTGGCGGCCGCTCTCACGCCGGTAGGCCCTGCCCTGTATCCCGCCGTGCTGCTGGTCGGCTCGCGCGGGCAGTACTTCGCCGAGTGGGAGCCGCCGGACTTCACGCGGCCGGCCAACGTCGCCCTGCTGCTGCTGTTCGCCCTGGTGTTGGCCCGGATGCTGCGACGGCGCTCGGCGTCCTCGTGGACCGAGATCCTGCTGGTCGGGCTGGCCCTGGCCTGGGCGGTCTACGCGACCCGGACCACCGAGGTGGCCGCGATGATGCTGGTGCCGCTGACGGCCAGCGCGCTGGGCGAGCTGACGCAGGCGGAGCGCCCGCAGCGCCGCGAGACACTCGCCGTGTTGCTGAGCGCCGTCGCCTGCCTGGTCGCGCTGGCCGTTGCCGTACCCCGCTCCGTCGACGACGCCCCCAAGGACCCGCCGTGGGCAGCTAGCCTCGACGACCTGCCCGCAGGGACCAAAATGCTCGACGACTGGGGTGGCGGCGGCTACTTCATGTGGCGCTGGCCCCAGCTGGACCTGGTGATGAACGGCTACGGCGACATCTACACCGACGACGAGCTCGCTCGGAACTTCCGCATGGATGCGACCAACCCGGGTTGGGTGGCCTCCGTGGAGTCGACCGGAGCACGCTATGCACTCCTCAAACCGGGCTCGAGGCTGGCCTATGCGCTCATGGATCTCGAGGACTGGGAGGTGCTGCACCGCAGCGCCGACCTGGTGCTGCTGGCGGCCCCACCCGGCTGGCCGACTGAGTAAGGCGGACCGCGCCGTTCGGGGGTGAGACGACGCGGCCCGCAGGCTTGCCGGCGCCCGGTGTCGAAGACCTCCGGGCGAGCGTGCCCACCTCCCAGTCTGTCTCAGGGGACCTGGCCGGACCAGGGGCAGTTCTGCTCCCCGGTCAGCGGGCGGTCGCGGCCACCCAGCGTTCCAGGGTCGCGGCCGCGGCCCCCGAGTCGACCGCCTCCTGCGCCCGGGCGAGCCCGGCGACGAGCGACTCCTCGATCGGGCTCGCGGGCGCCGCGTGGACGGCCAGCGCCGCGGCGGCATTCAGCATCACCGCGTCGCGCACCGGCCCCCCCTCGCCGGCGAGCATCCGTCGGACCACGTCGGCGTTGTGGGCGGTGTCGCCGCCGCGGAGCTCTTCGGGCGTGCTGGTCGCCAGGCCCAGGTCTCGGGGGTCGACCGTGGCCGTGGTCACCTGACCGTCGTGCACGATCCACACCGACGACGTCGTGGTCGTGGTCAGCTCGTCGAGACCGTCGTCTCCGCGGAAGACCCAGGCGTCGGCACCGCGGGCGGCGAACACCCCCGCCATCACCGGCGCCATCCGCGAGTCGGCGCACCCGATCGCCTGGGCGGCTGGCCGGGTCGGGTTGGCCAACGGGCCGAGGAAGTTGAAGGTGGTGCCGATCCCGAGCTCGCGCCGCGGCACCGCCGTGTGCCGCAGGGCAGGGTTGAAGGCCGCCGCGAAGCAGAAGGTGATGCCGGCCTCCTCGGCCACCTCGGCCACCCGCTCGGGCGACAGGTCGAGCCGGATGCCGAGCGCCTCGAGTACGTCGGCCGAGCCCGACTGCGAGGACGCCGACCGGTTGCCGTGCTTGACCACCTTGGCGCCGGCTCCCGCGGCCACGATCGCGGCCATCGTCGAGATGTTCACGCTCATCGACCGGTCGCCTCCGGTGCCGACCACGTCGAGCAGCCGTCCCGGGATGCTGATCGGCGTCCGGGCGGCGTACATCGCCTCGACGAGGCCGTTGACCTCCTCGATCGTCTCGCCCTTGGCGCGCAGGGCCACGGCGAAGCCGGCGATCTGCGCCGGGGTCGCCTCGCCGGCGAGGATCTCCCCCATCGCCCAGGCGGCCTGGTCGGCGGACAGGTCGTGGCGCGCGACGAGCGCCGCAAGCACCTCGGGCCAGGTGGTCATGGCTGACGCGTCGCTCGGCGTGGGCTCAGCGTCCGGCGCCGTCGGCGACGGGCACGCGTGGGAGCAGCAGGCCGACGACGGCCTCGGCGAGCTGGATCGGGTCGATCGGATGAGGCACAGCCGCCTCGGCGCGGGACCAGGTCGCCAGCCAGGCGTCCTGCGGGCGGCCGGTGAGCACCAGGACCGGCGGGCACTGATAGATCTCGTCCTTGAGCTGCTTGGCGATGCCCATCCCCCCGGCAGGGGCGGCCTCGCCGTCGAGGATGGCCAGGGCGATCCCGCCGGCGTCCATGTGTTGGATGACGACCGGCTCGGTCGCGATCTCGACGTAGGTCAGCTCCGGCAGGTCCGGGTGCGGACGTCGGCCGAGCGCGAGGATCACCTGCTGACGGGTGTTGATGTCGTCGCTGTAGACGAGCACCTTCAGCGGGGCCGGGGTGCCGGTCGTGGGATCGCTCACGCGCCCGATGCTACCGGTGCTCGCCGCTTTGCCCGGCCCGGGTCCGCGCCTCCAGCAGGTCGAGCCGCCGGTCCTCCCGCGCGCCCTCCTTGAGCGAGGAGCGCACCCACTGGGTGAACAGCACCCCGAAGATCACCAGCCCCAGCAGGTCGCCGGATCCCCACAGGATGCCGCCGGCCAGATGCTGGTCGGCCAGCGGGTCGGGTAGCCATGCACCCATCGGGCCCTCGTGCAGCTCGGGGTACCAGTCGCCGCCGAGCAGGCGGGTCTCGCCCATGATCGTGACGCCGAGGAACGCGTGGAAGGGCAGCGTCATGAACACGAGCAGGAGCCGGAACGGATAGGCGACGCGGCCCGGCACGGGGTCGATGCCGACCAGCGGCCAGAAGAACAGGCAGCCCACGATCACGAGGTGGAGGTGCATGGCCTCGTGGACGTACGTCGACTCCAGCGACGCGTCGTACCAGCCGGAGAAGTAGAGCGCCCACGGCGAGGTGACGTAGAGCAGGAAGGTCAGCGGTGGGAAGGTCAGCACCGCCGCCACGCGTGAGTGGAGCACGGCCAGCAGCCAGCGTCGGGGACGCGTGTGCAGTGTCCGGAGCGCCAACGTGACGGGCGCCGACAGCGCGAAGGCCAGCGGCACGACCATCGACAGGATCATGTGCTGGACCATGTGGACGCTGATCAGCGTGGTGTCGTAGGTCGCCAGGCCCGACTGGGTGGCCAGCACGAAGGCGGCGATCCCGAGCCCGAACGAGAGGCTGCGGCCGACCGGCCACCGGTCGCCGCGGTCGCGGAGGACCAGCACGCCGACGACGTACAGACCTGTGATCAGCACGGTCAGCGCAGCCACGAGCGGCGACAGCTCCCACTCGGTGAACACCCGCGCGAGGGTGAAGCGAGGGAGGTCCGCCAGCGAGTGCATCGGCACCGGGAGCGCAGCTGGGTCCACCCCGACAACTTAATGCCCCCGAAACTCCGGGGGTCGGGGTGGTCACGGCGGCGGCTATCGACATAATGAACCCCGTGGCGACAGCTCAAGCGATCCCGGCCTCTCGGCTGCACGGGCATGACGACCGGCCGAGCATGGTCAGCGTCGGCACGATCATCTGGCTGTCCAGCGAGCTGATGTTCTTCGCGGCCCTGTTCGCGGCCTACTTCACGATCCGAGCCGTCAGCCCCGAGCTGTGGGCGTTGAACACCGAAAAGCTCAACGTCACCTTCGCCGCCGTCAACACCACGATCCTGGTGCTGTCGTCGCTGACCTGCCAGCTGGGCGTCTTCGCCGCCGAGCGCGGCCAGGTTGGTCGCTCCGGGTCGGTGCTCAAGGTCGGCGGCTGGGGTCTGCGCGAGTGGTTCATCCTCACCTACATCATGGGCGCGGTGTTCATCGCCGGCCAGGCCACCGAATACGTCTCGCTGGTCCAAGAGGGCGTCACCATCCAGGACTCGGCCTACGGCACGATGTTCTACCTCACCACCGGCTTCCACGGTCTGCACGTGACCGGCGGTCTGATCGCATTCCTCTTCGTCCTGGGGCGCACGTTCGTCGCCCGCCGGTTCACCCATGAACAGGCCGTCAGCGCCATCGTCGTGTCCTACTACTGGCACTTCGTCGACGTCGTCTGGATCGGCCTGTTCTTCACGATCTACGTCATCCAATAGCCCGACCGCTCCGGATCCGAGGACTCCACGTGCGCCTTCTGAATCGCTCCGCCGGTCGAATCTCGCGGCACCGTCGCGGGCCGCTCGCCGGGCTCGTCGTGCTGCTGTTCGGCCTGCTGTTGACCGGTTCCCTGTACGCCGCCTTCGCGCCCGCCCAGGCCGGTCAGGCGGACACCGACGCCGAGCAGGTCGCCAAGGGCCGCGAGCTCTTCCTCGTCGGCTGCGCCTTCTGCCACGGCCAGAACGGCGAGGGCCAGCGCCAAGCACGCGAGGGCATGGTCATCGGGCCGCCCCTGATCGGGGTCGGCGCCGCCGCAGTCGACTTCCAGGTCGGCACCGGCCGGATGCCGATGGCGCAGCCGGGCGCGCAGGCAGAGCGCAAGCCCAAGGCCTACAACGAGGAGGAGATCGCCCAGCTGGCGGCGTACGTCGCCTCCCTCGGCCCCGGCCCGGCGATCCCAGACCCGGAGGACTACAGCCTCGAGGGGCTCACGGACGAGGAGCGCGAGGAGGCCATCACCCGCGGTGGCCAGATCTTCTTGACCAACTGCACGGCCTGCCACAACTTCGAGGGCTCCGGCGGCGCGATGCCGCGCGGCGGTTACGCGCCCAAGATCCGGGGCGTCGACCCGAGGTACATGTACGAGGCGATGCTCACCGGCCCGCAGGCGATGGACACCTTCTCCAACGGCAACCTGTCTCCCGAGGAGAAGCGCGACGTCATCGCCTACCTGGTGTCGCTGGAGAACCAGCCCGACTACGGCGGATTCGGCCTCGGCGGCATGGGCCCGGTCAGCGAGGGCCTCTACGCCTGGGTCGTCGGCATCGGTGCCTGCGTCGGATTCGCGGTCTGGATCGCGGCGCATACCACCCGTTCGAGCAAAGGTAAGGTCGAAGCGTGACCTCAGACGACCACCTCCCTGAGATCCGCGAGAGCCGGGAGGTCGAGCCGATCGCCAACCCGGGGCTCCCGGAGCACCGGTGGCGGCCGACCGACGTCGACCCCAACTTGGAGAAGCGGGCCGAGCGTCAGGTCGCGACGTTCTTCGGCGTAGCGACGCTGGCGCTGATCGGGTTCTTCATCTCCTACTTCGTCTTCCAGATCGGCGACAACCAGGACACGATCGGCAACCTGGGCGCCTCCAACCTGATGCTCGGCGGCTGCCTCGGCATCGCATTCCTCGGCATCGGTATCGGCCTGATCCACTGGGCGCGCAAGCTGATGGCAGACCACGAGATCGTCGAGCTGCGCCACCCCGCGTCGTCCAGCGACGAGGACCGCACCGCCACCGTCGGCATGGTGCTCACGGGACTCGACGAGTCAGGGATCGGCCGGCGCCCGCTGCTGCGCAACTCCATGTTGGGCGCCATGGGCCTGGTCGGTCTGGTCCCCGTGGTGATGCTGCGCGACCTGGGCCCGCTGCCGGGCGACAAGCTGTTCTACACCATCTGGGAGCCCGGCATGCGCGTCGTACGCGACGTCGTCGGCTCGCCCATCAAGGTCGCCGACCTCGAGGTCGGCGACCTGGTCAACTGCGAGCCCGAGGCGATCTTCAACGGTGGTCCGGACGGCGAGCCTCTCGAGGGCGACGCCCTTCAGGTCGCCAAGTCCAAGGGCGCGGTCATCCTGTTGCGGATGGATCCCGACGACATCATCCCCATGAAGGGCCGCGAGAACTGGTCGGTCCAGGGCATCGTCTGCTACTCCAAGATCTGCACGCACGTGGGTTGCCCGATCTCCCTCAACGAGCGGACCACCCACCACATGCTCTGCCCGTGCCACCAGTCGACCTTCGACCTCGCCGACAGCGCCAAGGTCATCTTCGGTCCGGCGGCTCGGCCGCTGCCCCAGCTGCCGATCATGGTCGACGAAGAGGGCTACCTCGTGGCACAGAGCGACTTCACCGAACCAGTGGGCCCAAGCTTCTGGGAGCGTAACTGGAAATGAGCATCGACACCTCGAAGGTCGCGAGCAGCAACGCGACGACTCCAGCTGCGGCGAGCAAGCCGAACCCGGTCGGCGCTGCGGCCGAGTGGGCCGACGACCGGCTGGGCCTGGCCACCGCCATGAAGAAGCAGGTGCGGAAGGTCTTCCCGGACCACTGGTCGTTCATGCTGGGTGAGGTCGCCCTGTGGAGCTTCATCATCCTGCTGCTGACCGGAGTCTTCCTGACCCTGTGGTTCAACCCCAGCATGGGCGAGACGACCTACGAGGGCTCCTACGACCAGTTGCGCGGCATCCACATGTCAGAGGCCTTCGCCTCCACCATGCACATCTCGTTCGACGTCCGTGGCGGCCTGCTGATGCGCCAGATGCACCACTGGTCCGCGATGATCTTCGTGGCCGGGATGATGGTGCACCTGCTCCGGGTCTACTTCACCGGCGCGTTCCGCAAGCCCCGCGAGCTCAACTGGGTGATCGGCTGCCTGCTTCTGCTGCTGGGCACGCTCGAGGGCTTCACCGGCTACTCGCTCCCCGACGACCTGCTTTCCGGCACCGGGATCCGGGCCGCCGACGGCTTCATCAAGTCACAGCCGGTCATCGGCACCTACATGTCGTTCTTCCTCTTCGGCGGGGAGTTCCCCGGCGAGTCGATCATCCCGCGGCTCTTCATCGTCCACGTGCTGTTGATCCCGGGCATCCTGCTGGCCTTGGTCGGCGCCCACATGCTGCTGCTCGTCTATCACAAGCACACGCAGTGGGCCGGTCCTGGGCGCACCGAGCAGAACGTCGTCGGCTACCCGCTCCTCCCCGTCTACGCCGCCAAGGCCGGCGGGTTCTTCTTCATCGTCTTCGGCGTGACCGCCCTGATGGGGGCGTTGCTGTCGATCAACCCGGTCTGGAAATTCGGCCCGTACGACCCCTCGAAGGTGACGGCGGGCTCCCAGCCCGACTGGTACATGGGCTGGCCCGACGGCGCGCTGCGCATCATGCCGGGCATCGAGACCTACTGGTTCGACCGCACGTGGAGCTGGAACGTGCTGCTGCCCATCATCGTGCTGCCCATGGTGATGTTCATGATCCTGCTGATGCTGCCGTTCATCGAGCAGTGGATCACCCGTGACAAGCGCGACCACCACCTGCTCCAGCGTCCGCGCAACGCGCCCACGCGGACCGCCACCATGGTCGCGCTGATGACCTTCTACGGGCTGATGTGGGCGGCCGGCGGCAACGACATCATCGCCATCAAGTTCCACCTGAGCATCAACCAGATCACCTACTTCATGCGGGGGGCGGTCTTCATCGGGCCGGTCATCGCGTTCATGATCACCCGCCGTTGGTGCATCTCGCTGCAGCGCCACGACAACCAGCAGCTGCTGCACGGCTACGAGTCGGGCATCATCATGCGCTCTGCCGACGGTGGCTACAGCGAGCGGCACCTGCCGGTCAACGACGCCCGCGCGTTCACGCTGACCGCCCGCAACCGCGACGAGGTCTACGAGCCCGGGTCGGAGGTCGACGCCAACGGCGTGGCCGCCCCGGTCGGCCCCCTCGACAAGCTTCGGGCCAGCCTCTCGCGGCTGATGTTTGCCGACAACGTCCAGAAGCCCACCCGCGAGGAGCTCGAGGAGGCCCGGCACCACGCCGAGCACGAGCACGCGCTCCAGGCTGGCCTCGACCACCCGGCCAGCGGTCACGAGTTCGACGACCACGCCCTCCGCACCGCCGACGACGTACCCCTCCGAGGCGGCCACGCCGGCGCCGGCGCGGGTGGACCCAAGGACGACGACGACAACGCCTGACCCCGCGGGAGCGGTGAGCTAGCAACCAGGCGTGCTCCGACGGTTGCGCACCCACCGCCGCCGGGGTCGCGCGCCGCCAGCGGTGAGCTAGGAACCGTTTCGCGCTCCAACGGTTGCTCACCCACCGCCGCCGGGGGTCGCGCGGAGCCAAGCTGGAGCTAGAGGGCCGAGCCCTTGGCGTACGTCGCGAACGACTCGTTCCAGTCGCCGTAGCCGTTGGTGAACTCCATCTGGCGGTCGGTGCCGGTGTACTCGACAACGTCGCCGCGCTTGGACATCGCGTAGAGCCAGCCGGCGTCGCTGGTGCTCATGCCGGTGCAGCCGTGGGAGACGTTGGCGTAGCCCTGGGAGCCCACCGACCACGGTGCGGCGTGCACGAACTCGCCGGAGTAGGTGACGCGCATGGCGTACTCGACGTTTTCGAGGTCGTAGTACTCGGGGTTGTTCTTGCCGATGCCGATGGTCTCGGAGTTCATCCGATGGCGGCGGAACTTCTCGATGATCACCTTCACGCCCGAGCGGGTGGTGAAGCCGGGCTTGCCCGTGGTGATCGGGATGGTCCGGAGCAGCTTGCCGTCGCTGAACACCTGCATCTGGTGGGTCTGCGCGTTGACCTTGTAGATGTTGGCCGAGCCGACGTGGAACTCGACGTGCCGGTCCTCTTGGCCGAAGATCCCGGCGCCGGCCGGCACGCTGTTGATGTCGACGTCGACGGCCACGTCGGTGCCGGCGCGCCAGTAGGACTTGGGCCTCCAGTGCACCTCGTGGTCGGAGATCCAGTGCCAGGCGCCGGGCTGCTTGGGTGTCGAGGTGACGTTCAGGTGCTTCTCGATGTTGGCCTTGTCGGTCACGGCGACGTCGAACGTGACGATCACCGGCATGCCCACACCCACGGTCTCGCCGGCCAGCGGCGCCACGGACGGGTAGGTCTGCTGGTCCAGGGTCAGGTCGACGGTGTGGAAGCTCGTACGCCGCGTGACGGGCGACCCGTCGGAGCGACGGGCCACGGTCGTCACGGCGTAGTCGGTGCCGGGCTCGAGCAACGAGTCGGCGACCCAGGTGACGTTGTCGCCCGACATCTTGCCGGGCACCTCGCCCTCGGCCGAGTCGACCGTGACCTTGCGGAGCGTGCCGCCGTCGGCCTCGAGGGTCAGCCGGGTGTCGACAGGCACATCGCGGGCGCCGAAGTCGACGTTGGCCATCACCTTGACCGGTGGCACCTTGGGCGCGGTCGACTCCTCGGCAGCAGGCGAGGCGGCACCGGACTCACCGGATGCGCCGGGCTGGTCGGCGGCGTCAGGCGTGCCGTCGACGCCGTTGCAGGCGGCGAGCGTGGTCGTCACGGCGCACGTCAGTGCGACGGCGAGCAGGCGGGACCAGCGATTGGACATATGGATGGGACTCCCCGGGACGGGCGATGGTTGCCTGCCCAGCGTAACCCGGGCATGTCGCGGATCCCGAATGCTCGAGCGGAGCCGGACGAAGGCGTCGCGCGCTGGCCCCAGGCGTGTCTCCGGTGGGCCCTGGTGGGCCCCAGAGGGCCTCAGAGGGCCTCAGAGGGCCTCTCAGGGGGCCTTAGTGGGCGTGCTCGCCGCGGTAGTACTCGAAAACCAGCCCGGTGAGGGCCAGCGCGCCGAGGAAGACACCGATGATGAACAGCCACCACTGGTGGATCGCGATGCCGTAGACGCACACGGCCAGCGACGCGCCGCACCACAGCGGCCACCACGAGTAGGGCGGGAAGAAGCCCAGCTCGCCGGCGCCGTCGGCGATCTCGGCCTCCTTGCGGTCCTCCGGGCGGGGATCCATCCGCGCCGCGTGGAAGCCGAGGTAGAGCGTGATCATGGCGACCAGCAGCGTGGTCATCACCAGGGCGGACGTGCCGGTCCAGTCCTTGGTGAGCAGCCAGTAGGCCGGGCTGACCAGCACGAAGAACACGGTGGACAGCCCGAAGATGAAGGCTTCGATCTTCATCGGTTGTCGTCCTCCCCGTCGGTGTCCTCACGGTCCTCGACGATCACCCCGCGCTCGTTCAGCAGCTCCTCGCGGCCGTCCATGCTCGGCGCGTCGGCCAGCCGGCCCTGGCGGGCGGCCTCGTTCTGGGCCAGCTCGACCGCCGCCACCTCGGGGTGGTGCAGGTCGAAGGCCGGCGACTCGGAGCGGATCCGCGGGATGGTGACGAAGTTGTGGCGCGGCGGTGGGCTGGACGTCGCCCACTCCAGCGACCGGCCCCAGCCCCACGGGTCGTCGGTCTCGACCAGGGGCGCGCGGCGGGTGATGTAGACGTTGTAGAGGAAGGGCAGCGTGGAGGCGCCGAGGATGAACGCCCCGACCGTGGATATCTGGTTGAGGGTCTGCCAGCCGTCCTGGGGCAGGTAGTCGGCGATCCGGCGCGGCATCCCCTCGACGCCCACCCAGTGCTGGACCAGGAAGGTGGTGTGGAATCCGAGGAAGAGCATCCAGAAGTGCAGCTTGCCGAGCCGCTCGTCGAGCATCCGGCCGGTGAGCTTGGGCCACCAGTAGTAGAACCCGGCGAACATCGCGAAGACGACGGTGCCGAACACGACGTAGTGGAAGTGCGCCACCACGAAGTAGGAGTCGGACACGTGGAAGTCCAGCGGCGGGCTGGCCAGGATGATGCCGGTCAGGCCACCGAACAGGAACGTGGTGAGGAAGCCCAGCGACCAGAGCATGGGCGTGTCGAACGTCAGCGACCCTCCCCACATCGTGCCTATCCAGTTGAAGAACTTCACTCCCGTTGGCACCGCGATCAGGAACGTCATCCCGGAGAAGAACGGCAGGTCGACCGCACCGGTGACGAACATGTGGTGGGCCCACACGGCCATCGACAAGATGGCGATGCCGAGGGTGGCGCCGACCAGGCCGACGTAGCCGAAGATGGGCTTGCGGCTGAACACCGGCAGGATCTCGGTGATGATGCCGAAGAACGGCAGCGCGATGATGTAGACCTCGGGATGCCCGAAGAACCAGAACAGGTGCTGCCACAAGATGGCGCCACCGTGTGCCGTGTCGAAGACGTGGGCGCCGAGCAGACGGTCGGCCTCGAGTGACAACAGCGCGCCCGCGAGCACGGGGAACGCGATCAGCACGAGCAGCGACGTGACGAGGGTGTTCCACACGAAGATGGGCATCCGGAACATCGTCATGCCGGGCGCGCGCATGCAGATGATCGTGGTCATGAAGTTGACCGCGCCGAGGATGGTGCCCAGGCCGGCCATCCACAGGCCCATCACCCACAGGTCGCCGCCGACGCCGGGCGACCGTACGGCGTCCGAGAGCGGCGTGTAGGCGAACCAGCCGAAGTCGGCGGCCCCCTGCGGCGTCAGGAACCCGGAGGCGGCGATCAGGCTGCCGAACAGGAACAGCCAGTAGGACAGCATGTTGAGCCGCGGGAAAGCCACGTCGGGCGAGCCGATCTGGAGCGGCATGATCGCGTTGCCGAAGCCGAAGAAGAGCGGCGTCGCGAACAGCAGCAGCATGATCGTGCCGTGCATGGTGAACAGCTGGTTGTAGAGCTCGTCGTTGACCAGCTGCTGACCGGGATAGGCCAGCTCGGACCGCATGACCATGGCCATCAGACCAGCGACGAGGAACCACGCGAACGAGGTGACGAGATAGAGGTTGCCGATCACCTTGTGGTCGGTGGTGGTGATGACGCGCACGAACTGCTTGCCGAGCTCGCGCCGCGGCTCGCCGCCAACGGTCGACTGGGCTGCTGTGGTGGCAGTCATTCCGTGGGCTCCTCTTCCGGGAGGCCGGCCTGGTCGTAGGCGTTGGCGCCGCCGAGGAGCGGCGCGTCGGACACGTTGCCGAGCGCCTCGAGGTCCTGGAGGTAGGCCTCGTAGTCGTCCAGGCTGACGACCCTGACGTTGAAGATCATCCGTGAGTGGTAGACCCCGCACAGCTCGTAGCACTTGCCGCGGTAGTCGCCCTCGACGGTCGGCGTGACGCGGAAGTGGTTGTAGCGGCCGGGGATGACGTCCATCTTCATCAGGAAGCCGGGGACACCGAAGTCGTGGATCACGTCGGGCGAGCGCAGCTGGAACTCCGTGGTCTGGTCGACCGGGATCACCAGCGTCGGGATGTGAGAGGCGGTGCCGGCCTCGTAGACGTTCTGGCCGCCGACGACGTCCTCGTCGGTGTAGTTGAACGTCCACTGCCACTGCTGGCCGGCCACGAAGATGACGTGGTCGGGCTCACCGGTGTCATCGAGCACGGCGTTCTGGGTGTCGACGGTGTGCACGAAGAAGACGATCACCATGATGACCGGCGCGATCGTGTAGAAGATCTCGAGCGGCAGGTTGTAGCGAGTCTGGACCGGCATCTCGGGATCGCCCTCACGCCGGTGATAGCGCCAGATCACCCAGAAGATCAGCCCCCAGACGATGAAGCCGGTGATCAGGGCCGCCACCCAGGCCCAGCGCCACAGCGTGAAGATCTCCTCGCCCTGTGTCGTCACGGGGTCCGGCATCGCGAGGTTCGTCCACTCGTGCCGGCTCTGCTCCGAGCAGCCCGTGAGGATCACGAGGGACGTCGCCACGACGGCCAGCAGGGCCAGACGTCGCAGCCTCACCGCCGGTCGGCGGGGGCTTCGCGGCGGGATCGGCACACCCACGGACGGCCTCTTTCTCGTGACTTCACCGGACAACGGCACACTAGCCGAATCCGACCCCGGATTCGCGGGTGGGTACCGCCCGTCGGCGCCCCGGTTAGGGTCGCGACATGAGCACCCCGCGAGAGACGCCCGGGGCCTATCTGGACGCCGCGTCGTCCGAGCCGCTGCACCCGGCCGCGCGAGAGGCCCTGCTCGCGGCTCTCGACCAGGGGTACGCCGACCCGAGACGCCTGCATCGCGCCGCCCGGTCCGCGCGGCTGCTGCTCGACAACGCCAGGGCGGCCGTGGCGGAGGCGCTCGGGGTCCGCGTCGACGAGGTGACCTTCACGGCCTCGGGCACGGCCGCGGTGCACCTGGGGCTGCTCGGACTGCGTCAGGGCGTCCGCAACCCCGGCGCCGTGGCCCACTCCGCGGTCGAGCACTCCGCGGTGCTGCACGCGGCGGCCTGGGCTGGCGCGGCGGTGTCGCTGCCCGTGGACCGGCTGGGCCGGGTCGAGATCGCGCGGCCCCCCGACGGCGTCTCGGTCGTCGCCGTGCAGACGGCCAACCACGAGGTAGGGACCGTGCAACCGGTGGCCGAGATGGCCGCCGCGGCCGGCGAGCACGGCGTACCCCTCTTCAGCGACGCCTGCGCGTCTGCCGGCCGGCTGCCGCTGCCCGACGGCTGGGCCGCCGCCGCGGCCTCGGCGCACAAGTGGGGCGGGCCGGCCGGTGTCGGCGTGCTGCTGGTGCGCAAGGGGGCCCGGTGGCGCAACCCCTTCCCCGACGACGAGCGCATCGACGAGCGCTCCCCCGGCTTCGAGAACGTGCCGGGCGCACTGGCCGCGGCAGCCGCCCTCCAGGCCGTGGTGGCCGAGCGCGGCGAGGTGGAAGCCCGCCAGCGCACGCTCGTCGACACCATCCGCCAGCGCGTTGCCCAGATCCCCGACGTCGACGTCGTCGGCGACCCCGTCGACCGGCTCCCCCACCTCGTGACCTTCTCCTGCCTCTACGTCGACGGCGAGGCGCTCGTCACCGAGCTCGACCGCCACGGCTTCGGGGTCGCGAGCGGCTCGGCCTGCACGGCGTCCACCCTGACGCCCAGCCACGTGCTGGCGGCGATGGGCGCCCTCACCCACGGCAACGTCCGGCTGTCGCTGACCCGCGAGACGACCCCCGCGCAGGTCGACGACTTCCTCGCGGTGCTGCCCGGCGTCATCGAACGACTGCGGGCCGAGGTGGCCAGCGTGACCATCGAGACGGAGCTCGACTGCCGCGGCCAGATCTGCCCTCTCCCCGTCATCGCCTTGGCCCGGACGGTGTCCGAGATGGCCGTCGGCGACGTCGTCGCGGTGCTCGCGACCGATCCGGCGGCCGCGGTCGACATCCCCGCCTGGTGCCGGATGAAGGAGCAGGAGTTCGTCGGCGCCGACGTCGCCGACGACGGCACCCCGCGCTTTCGCGTGCGGCGCGTCTCGCTAGACTGTCAGGTCAGGTGCGGGGAGACGTCGGTGGCGGCCTCGACGCCGTAGGAGACCTCGATGCGCTTGACGAACTCGCTGGGCGTGAAGTCGTACTCCTGCGTGCCGACCGTCTCCACGACGTACGCCGCGAGCACGCACCCGACCTGCGCGGCACGATCGTGCGGCAGACCCCACTCGAGCGCCGCCAGGAAGCCCGCCCGGAACGCGTCGCCGACACCTGTCGGCTCGACGGCCACCACGCCCTGAGCGGCCGGCAGGACGATGTCGTCGTGGCCGCGCTGACGGATCTGCACGCCCTCGGCACCGAGCGTCGTCACCTGGGTGCCGACGCGGTCGAGCACCTCCTCGGCCGACCACCCGGTCTTGGCCTCGATCATGTGGGACTCGTACTCGTTGGAGAACAGGTAGGCGGCACCATCGATCAGGTCGCGGATGAGGTCACCGTCGCTGAAGGCCAGCTGCTGGCTGGGGTCCGCGATGAACGGGTAGCCGCGCTGCCGGCACTCGTGGGTGTGCCGCAGCATGCCATCGGGGTCGTCGGCGGCGATCAGCACGAACGTCGGCGCGCCCACCCGGGCGGCGATCGGCTGCAGCTCGATGAGCCGCGCCTCGCTCATCGCGCCGGGATAGAAGGACGCGAACTGCGCCATCGTGGTGTCGGTGGTGCACACGAACCGGGCGGTGTGGCGAGTCTCGGAGATGCGCACCGAGGAGCAGTCGACGCCGTGCCTCTCCAGCCAGGAGCGGTAGTCGGCGAAGTCGTCGCCGGCGGCGCCCACGAGCACCGGCGAGAGGCCGAGCCGGCCGAGGCCGAAGCACATGTTGGGTGCCACCCCGCCCCGGCGGATCTCGAGCTCGTCGACGAGGAACGAGACCGAGAGCTTGTCGAGCTGCTCGACCACGAGCGAGTCGCGGAACTTCCCCCCGAACGTCATCAGATGGTCGGTCGCGATGGAGCCGCAGATCAGCAGGGACACGTTGCAACACCCTACCGTCGGCGTTAGGCCTACCCGGCGGTAGCCAATACCGTCGAGACATGACCTCGCCGAGCGACGACACCCGCCGGGTCTACGACGAGCTGGCCCCGGCGCGGGACATGTACGCCGACGCGCGCCTCGCCCGGCGCAACCTGCGTCTCGAGCGCGCGGCCCGGGCGGCCGTCGAGCCGGCCCCGAGCATCCACTTCGCCGACTACCCCCGCGAGATCGCCAAGCGTGAGATCCGGGTCACCGACGCGGCCCAGCGGCTGGCCAACGCGCTGCACCTGCACCTCGACTGATCCCCTACACGACGAAAAGCCCCCGGCCGATGGCCGGGGGCTTTCGTCTGTCTGAGATCAGTGGAACGAGTCGCCGCAGGCGCAGGAACCCGTCGCGTTGGGGTTGTCGATCGTGAAGCCCTGCTTCTCGATCGAGTCGACGAAGTCGATCTGGGCGCCGTTGAGGTAGGGCACGCTCATCCGGTCGACCACCACGGCCACGCCGTCGAAGTCGGTCACCACGTCGCCGTCGAGGTTGCGCTCGTCGAAGAAGAGCTGGTAGCGCAGGCCGCTGCAGCCGCCGGGCTGCACGGAGATGCGCAGCTGGAGGTCATCACGACCCTCCTGCTCGAGGAGGCTCTTGACCTTGGTCGCGGCCACCGGGCTCAGATTGATCTGGTCGGTGCGGCGCTCTTCGGTCGTCTGGACCTGCTCGCTCATGTGCTGCGCTCCTTCGAGACGGGTGCTAGACGGGTGCTACTGGGGTCAATGCTCCCACATCGGCGGTTATTCCAAGGCATTCCTGCCGGCTGTGGACCGTCAGTGCGACCAGGTCCGCGCCACCCGCTGGGCGAGCGCCTCCAGCGCGGCCACCGGCTCCCCGAGGGCCTGCTCCTCCCCCACCAGGTCGACGATGGAGTACGCCGCCTCCACGCCGAGGGCGCGCATCTCACGGGAGCCGACCAGCACCTGACCGGCGAGCGCGACGCACGGCCGCAGCGCCTCGGCGGCGACCTGCGCGACGCCGTAGGGGACCTTGCCCGACCGGCTGGAGAAGTCGAAGGCGCCCTCGCCCGTCAGCACGAGGTCGGCGGCGCGGGCCCGCTCGGGCAGCCGGGTCGCCCGGGCAACGATGTCGAAGCCCGGCTCGCGGCGCGCACCGAGGGTGAGCAGGGCGAAGCCCAGGCCGCCGGCCGCACCGGCGCCGGGCAGCAACGCGGTCCGGCGGTCGACCACGGCGGCGTACGCCTCGAGCCAGCCGTCGACGACCGGCAACCGCTCCTCGGTCAGTCCCTTCTGCGGGCCGAACGTCTTGGCGGCGCCGAACAGGCCGGCCAGCGGGCTGTCCACGTCGCTGGCAGCGAGCAGGTCGACGCCGGCGAGGCGTTCGCGGCAGGCCGCGACGTCGACCTCGGTGACTCCGGCGAGGCCGGCGGGGCCGGCGTCGAGCGGGCGGTCGGCAGTCGCGCCGAGCGCGGCCAGCATCCCCGCTCCGCCGTCGGTGGTGCCGCTGCCCCCGAGCCCGACCACTACCGTCGTGGCGCCCGCGCCGACCGCCTTGAGAACCAGCTCGCCCACGCCGCGGCTGCTGGCCTCCTCGGGGCGCTCTCGCTGGGTCAGGTGCAGGCCGCACGCCTGCGCGCTCTCGACGTACGCCGTCCGGTCGACGAGCAGCACGGTGGCCGGGGTGGGCTCGCCGAACGGCCCGGAAACGGTGGTGGCCAGCAGCTGACCGCCCAGCGCCGCGGCCAGCACGTCGACGAAGCCGGGCCCGCCGTCGGCCATCGGCGCCAGGTCGAGCTCGTCGTCCGGCGCCTGTCTCGCCCAGCCGACGGCGATCGCCCCGGCCGCCTGCACCGCGGTCAACGTGCCGGCGAACTTGTCGGGGGCCACCAGCACGCGCACGGGCGCCATCTTGTCCTATCGCCTGCTCCTGGCCCGGCCGGTCAGGCCACGAGGCTGAGCGCGAGGAGCAGGGCGCCGCCGAGGGCGGCCACGGCGCGGACGTGGTTGCCGCGCTGCCAGGGCCCTGAGTACGCCGCCCACGCCGAGGCCGCGTCGGGCCCGTCGGGGTCGACGTCGGCGAGCGCGTCGTTGCGCGGGATGTGGAAACCGGCGGTGATGGCGATGCTCGCCACGAAGGCCGCGCAGCCGGCCAACGCCAGCCACGACGCAGCGTCGCCCTCGCCGCGGGCAAGGTCCAGGCAGACCAGGACGGCCACCACGAGCGAGACCAGGCTGGTCCCGACCATCACCAGCACGAGGGGCAGGCGAGGGGCGGACAGGTTGATGCCCTGCATGGCTGCCACGGCCGCCGGGACGGGCGTGCGGTCCAGGCCATGCATCACGAACGCGGAGAAGGCGAACATGGCGCCGCCGAACGTGGCGGAGCCGAGCAGGGCGACGATCGTGAGGAGAGTGGTCACGTCGATATCGTCCACGACGTGACCGACGCCCGCTTCCGCCCCATGCGCCCCGACGACGCGCCGGGCGCCGAACGGCTGACCGCCGAGGGCTACCACGAGCTCGACTCCCGCTTGGCCCGGCGGAGCGATCCGGACCCCGAGCCGCGCTCCACCGAGCGTGGCGGCCAGTGGGTGGAGCGGACCCGGCACCTCGTCCACACCGACCCCGGCGGCTGCTGGGTCGCCGAGCTCGACGGCGAGATGGTCGGAGTCGCGGTGTCGGCCAACCGCGAGCTGATGTGGATCCTGGCGAGCTTCGCGGTGCGGCCGCACCTGCAGGGGCAAGGCATCGGCCAGGCCCTCCTCGCCGCGGCACTGCACCACGGGCGCGGGTGTCTGCGCGGGATGCTCTCCGCGTCCAGCGACCCGAAGGCCGTCCGCCGCTACCGGGCGGCCGGCTTCACGCTGCACCCGCAGATGACGCTCCAGGGTGCCGTCGACCGGTCCGCGATCCCGGTCATCGAGAAGGTGCGCGAGGGGTCTGCCTCCGACATCGACCTGATGGACTCCATCGACCGCCGGATCCGCGGCGCCGCCCACGGGCCCGACCATCTGCTGATGATCGGGATGTGGCGGCTGGTCGTCTCCGACACCTCGACCGGCAGCGGCTACGCCTACGTGGCCGCCGACGGCACGCCCATGCTGCTGGCGGCGACCAACCGGCGTACGGCGACCCGGCTGCTCTGGGAGTGCCTCGCGGCCAGCGGCGAGACGGCGAACGTGCCGCACCTCACCGCGGCCAACGAGTGGGCGATCGATGTCGGCCTGGCCGCCAGGCTCGACCTGATGCAGGACGGCTACCTGGCGCTGCGCAACCTGCAGCCGCCGGCGCCGTACGTGCACAACGGCGCGCTGCTGTGAGCATCCGTCGCCCGACTACGATCGGGACATGACAACCGTCGACCTGCCGCTGCTGCCGCTGGGCCGGGGCGTGGACCTGTCCTCCGAGCGCGGCGTGGAGTGTCCCGGCGACCTGCCGGCGGTCTCCGACCCGGACCTGGTGGCCCGGGCGAGGGCCGCGAAGGAGGCGCTCGGCGATCGGCTGTTCGTGCTCGGGCACCACTACCAGCGCGACGAGGTCATCCAGTTCGCCGACGTCACCGGCGACTCCTTCAAGCTGGCCCGAGACGCGGCGGCCCGGCCGGAAGCGGAGTACATCGTCTTCTGCGGCGTGCACTTCATGGCCGAGTCCGCCGACATCCTCACCGGCCCCGAGCAGCAGGTGATCCTGCCCGACCTGGGAGCCGGCTGCTCGATGGCCGACATGGCCCGGCTGGCACAGGTGGAGGACGCCTGGGACGCACTGAGCGAGGCGGGCATCGCCGAGTCGGTGGTCCCGGTGACCTACATGAACTCCTCGGCTGACATCAAGGCGTTCTGCGGGCGCCACGGCGGCGCCGTGTGCACGTCGAGCAACGCCGACGCGGCGCTCGAGTGGGCCTTCGCCCAGCACGGCCCCGACACCAAGGTGCTGTTCTTCCCCGACCAGCACCTCGGCCGCAACACCGCCGTGCTCAAGATGGGGATGACCCTCGACGACTGCGTGGTGTGGGACCCACGCCAGCCCGACGGTGGGCTGACGGCCGCCGAGCTGCAGGGCGCCCGGATGATCCTGTGGAAGGGGCACTGCTCGGTGCACGGTCGGTTCTCCCCCGACGTCGTCGACGACCTGCGCGCGACCATCCCCGGCATCAACATCCTGGTGCACCCCGAGTGCGTCCACGAGGTGGTGCTCAAGGCCGACCTGGTCGGGTCGACGGAGTTCATCATCAAGACCATCGAGGCGGCGCCTGCCGGGACCGCCTGGGCCATCGGCACCGAGCTCAACCTCGTGAAGCGGCTCGCCGCCCAACACCCCGACAAGCGGATCGTCTTCCTCGACAAGACCGTCTGCTACTGCGCGACGATGAACCGGATCGACCTTCCCCACCTGGTGTGGGCGCTGGAGTCGTTGGTCGCCGGCAATGTCGTCAACCGGATCCAGGTCGACCCCGAGACCGAGCGCTACGCCAAGATCGCGCTCCAGCGGATGCTCGACCTGCCGGGCAAGTCACACCGCGACTGACGCTCTTGGTGGACAAGGCATCGCAACGCTACGTCGACGCTGTCGGTGACGCGGTCCATGAGGCCCTCAGGTCTCGGACGGCGAGCGTGTACCTGCACGGCTCCGCGGTGCTCGGCGGTTACGACGTCCGTCGCAGCGACCTGGACGTCCTGGTCGTCAGCGACGGACCGCTCGACATCGACGACCAGAGGGCCCTGGCCGAGGCTCTCGCCGAGGAGCGGCTGCCCTGCCCGGCTGGCGGTCTGGAGCTCAGCGTCGTCACGGAGGAGTCCGCGCGACTGCCAGTGGCCAAGCCGCTCTTCGAGCTGCACGTCACCACCGCCCCCGCTGACACCAAGGTGATCGACGGCCACGATCGCGCCGGCGACCCCGACCTGGTGCTGCACTTCGCCGTTTGTCGAAGCGCCGGACAGCTCGTCGGACCGGGGATGCCGCGCGAGGCGGCCTTCGCACCCGTTCCCCGGGAGCTCGTCCTCACCCAGCTCGCCGACGAGATGACCTGGGGCGCCGCGCACGCCGCCACGGAGTACGCCGTGCTCAACGCCTGCCGAGCCTGGAAGTACGCCGTCGACGGCACCCTCGTCTCCAAGGTCGACGGCGGGGACTGGGTCCTCACGCGCCCGACCGATGCGGACGTCGAGCAGCTGGTCCGTCGGTCGCTGGTGCGTCAGCGCGTGAGCGGCTCGCCCGCCTTGGACGTGGAGACGCTGCACAGGTTCGTCGACGAGGTGCGGGAGCGGCTGGGCTCGTCCGGAGGTTGAGGAAGGCGCGCTAGCGCGCTGCCGGGAGGGTGAAGCGGTACATCTGCACCGTCCAGGTGGGCTCCTCGGTCGGCTTCGCGGCGTACCACCTGGCACCCATCGACTCGTAGAAGGGGGCGGCGTTGGGGTCCGCGCCGATGACGAACTCCGACACGCCGAGGTCGCGGGCCGTCTGGACGGCGTGCTGCCAGAGCACCCGTCCGAGGCCTCTGCCGATCTGGTCGACGTCGAGGAACATCCGGTCCAGCAGCAGGCCGCCGTCTTCGTCGGTGAAGGAGTAGAAGCCCAGCTTGCGGCCGCCGCCGTCGAGGAGGACGAGGACCGGGTTGTCGCGGACGTAGGACTCAGTGATCCTCCGGGCGTCGCCGGCCCAGTCGAAATAGCCGTCGGGGTAGTCCCAGTGGGATGCGGACCGGTCCTGGAGCTCCTCGAGCTCCTCGGCCTCGTGCGGCTCGGCGCGACGGAAGTGGTGTCCGTGGTCCATCAGAGAATGATCCGCTTCCAGTGATCGGCTTGGCCATCCATGGCGCGTCACCGGATCGTGAAGGCGCGCACCGAGCGAGCGAAGTCGTCGAACCCCGCAGGGTCGAGGCTGTACACGTGGGGCTCGGCATCCGAGACCGCGACGTCGATCAGACCGGCAGCCCGGAGCAAGGCGAGGTGGTGGAGCAAGGTGGTGCGCGGGCTGTCGAGCGCCCGGCAGATGTCGGGCAGCGTCCGCGGGCCCGGCCGCAGCTCCTGCAGGATCCGGATCCGGGTCTGGTCGCCGGTGGCGCGCGCGAGCAGCCGGAGCCGTGCGGTCGCGTCGGTGGGCTCGCCGTCGACGAGCGGCGGGTGCACGATCAGGGTGCTGTCCGGCTCGTCGACGACGACAACTACGGGGTGCACCGCCGCCGACCCGACGAGGACGACGTGGCCCGACTCCTCGTCGTCGTAGCGGAAACCGGGTGCCACCCGCTCGAGCAGCCCCGCCGGGTCCGCGTCGACGTCCGACGGACCCGATCCGCCGGGATCAGGCAACGCCGTGAGCACGCGGAGACAGGCGGCCTGCACCTCCCGGGCCGGGGTCCGCAGCAGCCAGGGGGCCACCTCGAGCGTCGTACGGTCGGACCGGAGGGCCCGCCGGAGCTCACGCGCGTCCGACAGATCCCCTTGCAGAGCACCGTCGAGGATGCTGGCCGGGACCAGACGCTGGAGCTGGGTGCGACGACCTCCGACGAGGATCCTCCTGAGTGCGGCGGGTTCGAGGCGCTGGACCAGCTCCAGCAAGTCCTGGCGCGAGCCGGGAGTCTCCGCGAGGGGCCCGAGCAGGTTGATCCAGCCGAACCGACCGAACCTGGCAGCGTCCCGGGCCAGCGTCCCACCAGTACGCCGGGCCTCGCGGTGGGCCTCGTCGCCATCGGTCAGCACCGAACGCCAGTGCGGGTCGGCGACGGCGACGGCACGCACCAGCACCTCGAAGCCGGTACCGCTCATGACTCGGACGGACAGACCCATGCCCCCATCCTGTCGCCCAGACGGGGCATCTGATGGTCAGAGGCCGGGCGCGCCCCACAGGGCGAACCAGCGGGACAGATCCGTCTCGATGGGCAGCTCCGCCTTCAGCTGGTCACGCACCGAGATCTCGAGCAGGTTGTCGCGGGTCTGGGAGTCGGTGGGAGCAAAGGCGTAGAAGGTGCCCTGCTTGTAGAGATAGACCAGCCCGACCCGCCGACCGGACACGTCGACGAACGGGATGACAGAGCACAGCAATCCTGACCCGAAGCCCTGGGACTCCAGGCTGGTGTTGACGGCGTGCAGGTCGGTGCACAGGCCGCTCACGTCATCGGGGTCGCGGCGCACCACGACCCACGTGAAGCCGAAGTCGTCGGTGGTGACCTCGACCTGCGGCGCCTGCGCGTCCTGGCGGATCAGGGCGACGACGTCGTCCTGGGTCTGCTGGAAGGCCGCGCCGGCGGCGGAGCGGAAGCAGACCGAGCCAGTGCCCGTCGGGTTCAGGCCGGCGGCCGTCTGCAGCGTGATCGCCGCGCTCGGCACCAGAAACAGTGCGTCGAGGTTGGCCTGCTTGCCCCGAGACCGCCCCGTCAGCGCGTCCCAGATCTTCACGGGGCGCCGGTCACTGGGCCGGTCACTGGGGCCGGGCCAGCTCGGCCTGGATGCGGGCCAGCTGGTCGAGCCGCTGCTCCAGCGACGGGTGCGTCGAGGTGAGCGTCTTGAGCGACGCACCTGAGATCGCCGGGGCGAAGAAGAAGGCGTTCATCGACTGGGTCGCGCGCAGGTCGCGCTGCGGGATGGCAGACATCTCGCCACTGATCTTCTGCAGCGCCGAGGCCAGTGCCGCGGGCTTCATCGTCAGGTAGGCGGCCGCGCGATCGGCGACCAGCTCGCGATAGCGCGAGAGCAGCCGGATCAAGAAGAAGCTGATGGCGTAGACGAGCAGACTGACGCCGAGCGCGATGAGGAACGTCGGCGCGCCGCCGTTGTTGTTGCGCCGGCCGAGCATGCCGAGCCCGCCGAACTGAGCGCCCCGGGTGAGCAGCCCCGCGATGATGCCCGCCGAGGCGGCGATGGTCATCACGAGCACGTCGCGGTTGGCGACGTGGGAGAGCTCGTGGGCGAGCACCGCCTCGAGCTCCTCGGCGGAGAGCTTGCCGAGGATGCCGGTGGTCACGCAGACGACGGCCCGGTCGGGCGAGCGGCCGGTGGCGAAGGCGTTGGGCAGGTCCATGTCGGCCACGCCGACCCGCGGCTTGGGCATGTCGGCCATTGCGCAGAGGCGGTCGATCATGCCGTGCAGCTCTGGCGCCTCCTCGGGCGTCACCTCGCGGGCCCGCATCGCCCGCATCGCCACCTTGTCGGACGACCACCACTGATAGACCGCGATGCCAATGCCGCCGATCACGAAGAACACCGCATAGCTGGGGAACAGGTAGATCAACGCGACGACCAACCCGACGAACGCGGCGCCGAGCAGGAACATGACAGTGGTCATCCGGACGGTCAGCCCGGTGTCGCGGATGAAGCGGGTGTGTGCCATGAACCGATTGTTCAACCCGGGATCAAACCGTCGTCGCCCAGCAGCTCGCGGACCTCGTCGAGGCTCGCGCCGCTCGGCGGCAGGATCAGGTCGGACTCGTCGAGCGAGTCCGGGTCGTGCGCCGCCCCGATGGACCGTACGCCGTCGTGCAGCGCCACCAGGGCAGCGGCGAACGCCGCCTCGTCGCCGGCCTCGACGGCGACCTCGAGCGCCGTGTCGAGCTCGTTGAGCCGGTCGAGTGCGGAGTCGGCGACGTCGTACTGGCCCTCCCCCATGATCCGGACGATCACGACCGGCCGCCGTCCTCCGTGGCCTGGGGAGCGGGCTGGTCGGCAGCCTTCTCGGTGCCGGCCTGCATGGCCTCGGCCGAACCGTCGTCCCCCGCTTCCAGCTCGCCAACACTGGGCGCGGAGATCGCGTCCGGCTGCTGGGCGCCCTTGAGGCGGGCCAGCTCGGCCTCCACCTCGGACTGGGAGCTCATCGCCTCGAGCTCGCGGGTGATGTCGTCACCAGGGCCGATCGCGGTCACGTCGTCGAGCGCGCCGGAGGCGATCAGCTCGTCGATGGCACCTGCGCGCGCCTGCATCTGGGCGGTCTTGTCCTCGGCCCGCTGGATGGCCAGCCCGACGTCGCCCATCTCCTCGCCGATGCCGGACACGGCCTCGTTGATGCGGGTCTGCGCCTCGGCTGCCGTGTAGGTCGCCTTGATGGTCTCCTTGCGGGTGCGGAAGGCCTCGACCTTCGCCGCCAGCCGCTGCTGGGCCAGCGTGAGCTTCTCCTCCTCGCCGAGGAGCTGCTCGTGCTGCGCCTTGAGGTCGCCGATCTGGGTGGTCAGCCCGGACTTGCGGGTCAATGCCTCGCGGGCGAGGTCCTCGCGACCCACGCCGATCGCCTTCTCGGCCTGCCCCTGGAGCTTGGTCGACTGCTGCTCGAGCTGGTTGACCTGAAGCTCGACGCGCTTGCGGCTGGTCGCCACGTCGGCGACGCCGCGGCGCACCTTGGACAGCAGCTCGACCTGTCGCTGGTAGCTGTAGTCCAGCGTCTCGCGGGGGTCCTCCGCACGATCGAGGACCTTGTTGGCCTTGCTGCGGAAGATCAACGTCGTGCGCTGCCAGATGCCCATGGCGGCGGGCCTCCCTTTGCCTGTCATGGTCCGGAACCGGTGTGGACACGTGCTCGTCTGCTGCCTTCACCCTAGGACCTCCGGCAAAGCGGGGCGAGGGTGGCCGCCCGAGTAGGATCGCGTCGTTAGCCGTCCTTCTCTCCAGCCGCCCGAGGTCCACCTTGTTCCGTCGCACCAAGTCCGAGTCCTCCACGCCGCCGACCGAGCCGGTCGAGCCCGACAGCACCGGCGGCAAGGGGCGGCCGACGCCGACCCGTCGCGAGGCCGAGGCCGCGGCCAGGGCCCGGGCCAAGGTGCCGCGCACCCGCAAGGAGATCGCGGCCGCCCAGCGGCTCGCGCGCCAGGAGTCGAGCTCCAAGATGCGTTCCGCGATGAAGACCGGCGACGAGCGCTACCTGCCGGCCCGGGACCGGGGTCCCGTCAAGCACTTCATCCGCGACTTCGTCGACAGCCGCTTCTCCTTCGTCGAGCTGATGATCCCCGTGCTGCTGGTCACCACGTTCATGGCGTGGTCGGGGAACTCGTCGATCGCGGCCTACGGCAACGCACTCCTCTTCGGCATGCTGCTGCTCATCGTGCTCGACCTGGTGCGGCTGCGCTTCAAGCTGCGTCGCGAGCTCGCCACCCGCTTCCCCGACGAGGACCCCAAGGGCACCACCTACTACGCCGTCATGCGTTCGCTGCAGATGAAGTTCATGCGGCTGCCCAAGTCCCAGGTCAAGATCGGCCAGGAGCTCCCCGAGCGCTACCGGTGACCCTGGGCCTGGTCGCCGGGCTGACCGCGGCGGTGCTGTTCGGGGTCGGCGCGGTGGTGCAGGCCCACGCCGTACGCCGCCAGGACGACCGGTCCGAGGGGCTGGTGCCCTTCCTGCTGAGGTCGGCCCGCGACTCGTGGACGATCGCCGTCGTGGTCGCCTATCTGGCCGGGTTCGTGCTGCACGTGGTGGCGATCTGGGAGCTGCCCCTCTATCTCGCACAGGCCACCGTCGCGATGTCGCTGCCGGTCACCGCGGTGACCTCGCTGGTGCTGCACGAGCGGCTCCAGCCCGTGCACTGGTGGGCCGTGGTGCTCGTCTCGGCGGGCCTGGTGCTGCTCGCCGTCGGTTCCGGTGAGCCCGGGCCGCGAATCACCTCGCCCGGGTTCGCCGTCGCGCTGTGGCTGGGTGTCGGGGCGCTGTTGCTGGCCTCCCGCGTCGGCTTCGGCTGGCCGGGGTCCACCCTGGCCGCGCTGGCCGGGTTCGGCTACGCCGGCTCGGCGATCGCGGTGCGGGGCGCGGAGTTCCCGTTGGACGCGACGAGCGTCGCCGCGGGGCTCAGCGTGGCGGCGTACGGCGTGATCGCCTTCTGGCTCTACTCCGTGGCGATGGACCGCGTCCCGGTCTCGGCGGCGTCGGCGCCGCTGATCGTCGTCCAGACGTTCGTGCCGGCCCTCGTCGGCGTGCTGCTGCTCGGCGACGGCGTACGTGAAGGTTGGTGGCCGGCGATCGTCGTCGGCCTGCTGCTTGCCACCACCGGTGCGGTGGTGCTCAGCGGTGACAGCATCGCCAGCCCGGTCACCGAGGCGCACGACCGCACGCCAGGTCAGGCGTCGTAGTCGAGGACGACCTCGGCCGACGCGGGGTGCGACTGGCAGGTGAGCACGTAGCCCTTCTCGATCTCCTCGGGCTCCAGCGCATAGTTGACGTCCATCGCCACCTCGCCCTCGACGAGCAGCGCGCGGCAGGTGCCGCAGACCCCGCCCCGGCAGGCGAAGGGCAGGTCGGAGCGCACTCGCAGTGCCGCCTCGAGGACGCCGACGTCGTCGGGGCGCAGGTCGAACTCGGAGCTGCGGCCGTCGAGCCGGATGGTCACGTGGGCCGCGCCCTCGGGCGACCCCTTCAGCGCGGCGACGGGTGCGCGCGGGACCGGGTCGGCGTGGAAGAGCTCGGTGTGCACCGCATTGGCCGGTACGCCGTCGTCGAGCAGCGTCTGGCGCAGGTCGACGACCATCTGCTGCGGACCGCACAGGAACCAGGCGTCGACGCCGTCGGGCGGCACGAGCTCGGCGAGGATCCCGCGCAGCCGATCACCGTCGAGGCGCCCGGAGAGCAGTTCGACCTCCTGCTGCTCGCGCGAGAGCACGTGCAGCAGCTGGAACCGGGTCGGGTGGACGTCCTTGAGGTCGTGCACCTCGTCGAGGAACATCACGCTGTTGTGCGTGCGGTTGGCGTAGATCAGCGTGACCTCGGAGTGCGGTTCACCTTCGAGCAGCGCGGTGATGATCGAGAGCACCGGCGTGATCCCCGACCCGGCAGCGATGGCGACGTAGCGGCGCCCGGTCTCGGCGTCGGGGATCACGGTGAACCGGCCCGCCGGAGTCATCACGTCGAGCTCGTCGCCGATCTGGAGGCCGCCCAGGACGCCCTCGCTGAACGATCCGCCGGGAAGCTTCTTCACCCCGACCCGGAGCAGGCCCGACGACGGCGTCGTGAAGATGGAGAAGCTCCGGCGTTTCTCGTCGGCCCCGCGGATCGAGACGTGCTGCCCGGGTGTGAAGACGTATTCGTCACGTAGGTCCGGCGGCACCTCGAACGTCAGCGCGACGGCGTCGTCGGTCAGCGGGTCGATCGCCGCGACCCGCAGCGAGTGGAAGGTCGGCATCGGTCAGAGCGCTTTGAAGTGGTCGAAGGGCTCGCGGCACGACTGGCAGACCCACAGCGACTTGCACGCCGTCGAGCCGAAGCGGCTGGACTCGCGGGTGTCGAGGCTGCCGCACTGGGGGCAGCGCACCGACAGGCCGATGGCCACCGGGCCGGAGACGTCGCGGGTGGGCTGAGGTGGCGCGATGCCGTACGCCGCCAGCTTGGCCAGCCCGTCGCCGGTGATCTGGTCGGTGGACCAGGCCGGCGACAGCACGAACTCGACGTCGACGTGCTGGAACCCGGCCAGCGTCAGCCGCTCGACGACGTCGTCGGCGATGGCGTCCATCGCCGGGCAGCCGGAGTACGTGGGCGTGACCTGCACGTGCACCCAGCCGCGGTCGTCGACGACGACGTCGCGCAGGATGCCGAGATCGGCGATAGTGACCACGGGGATCTCGGGGTCGGGCACCTCGGCCGTCAGGGCCCAGGCGCGGTCGCGTCTGGCGAGCGTGTCGGTCACCATGTGGCCCCCGGGTGCGAGCGGGCGAGGTGCTGCATCTCGGCGAGCAGGTAGCCGAGGTCCTCGGTGTGCAGCCCGCGCCGGCCGCCGCCGATCCGCGGCGTGACCTCCGGCAGGGTCAGGGTCGCCTCGGCCACCACGGCCGCGAGACGCTCGAGCACGGCGGGGCGCAGGACAGCGGGGTCGGCGGCGACGCCACTCGCCACGAGCGTGACGTCGACCGGCTCGAAGAGCTCCTCGACAAAAGGCCACTCCGCATCGAGGGCACGCTGCATCCGCTCGTGGGACTCCGGCGTCCCGTCGCCCAGCCGCAGCACCCAGTGGGTGGCGTGGTCGACGTGATAAGCGACCTCTTTGACGGCCTTGCCGGCTACGCCGGCCAGCGTCTCGTCGGTGCTGCCGAGCAGGGCGGCGTAGAGCTCGGCCTGGTAGGTCGCGAAGACCAGCAGCCGGGCCATGGCGACGCCGAAGTCGGTCTGGACGCGCTCGACGAGGTGCACGCACCGGAAGTCGCGCTCGTCGCGCAGGTAGGCCAGGTCGTCCTCGCCGCGGCCCTCGTCCTCGAGCCGGCCGGCGTGCGCGAGGAGGGAACGCGCCTGGCCGAGCTGGTCGAGCCCGATGTTGGCCAGCGCGACGTCCTCCTCGAGCTCGGGTGCGCGGCTGATCCACCAGCCCATCCGCTGGGCGGAGATCAAGGCGTCGTCGGCGAGGCCGAGCACGTAGGTCACGTGAGGAGTCATAAGTGCTCGACTCCTTCGGGGACGTCGTAGAACGTGGGGTGCCGGTAGATCTTGTCGGCGGCCGGGTCGAAGAACGAGTCGCGCTCCTCGGGGCTGGACGCGGTGATCGCGGCGGCGGGGACGACCCAGATCGAGACGCCCTCGTTGCGGCGGGTGTAGACGTCGCGGGCGTTGCGCAGCGCCGTCTCGGCGTCGGCGGCGTGCAGCGAACCCGCGTGCACGTGGCTGAGCCCACGGCGCGCCCGGATGAAGACCTCCCAGAGGGGGAGGAAGGCGTGGAGTTCATGCGACCTCGCTGCGGGCGGCCTGCTTGGCGGCGTAGGCCGCCGCGGCCTCGCGCACCCAGGCGCCCTCCTCGTGGGCGCGGACCTTGTGGGCCATCCGCTCGGCGTTGCAGGGACCGTTGCCGCGGATCACCTCGAAGAGCTCGGTGAAGTCGATCGTGCCGTGGTCGTAGTGGCCGCGCTCGGCGTTCCACCGGATCTCCGGGTCGGGCAGCGAGAGCCCGAGCGCCTCGGCCTGCGGCACGGTCATGTCGACGAACCGCTGGCGCAGGTCGTCGTTGGAGAACCGCTTGATCCCCCAGGCCATCGACTGGGCGGAGTTGGGCGAGTCGTCGTCGGGCGGGCCGAACATCATCAGCGCCGGCCACCAGTAGCGGTCGACGGCGTCCTGGGCCATCGCCTTCTGCGCCGGCGTCCCGTGGCTGAGGGTGTGCAGGATCTCGAAGCCCTGGCGCTGGTGGAAGGACTCCTCCTTGCAGACCCGGACCATGGCGCGGGCGTAGGGGCCGTAGGAGCAGCGGCACAACGGCACCTGGTTGGTGATCGCGGCGCCGTCGACCAGCCAGCCGATCGCGCCGACGTCGGCCCAGGTGAGCGTCGGGTAGTTGAAGATCGAGGAGTACTTCTGGCGACCGCTGTGGAGCTGGTCGATCAGGTCGGCCCGGTCGGCGCCGAGCGTCTCGGCGGCGGCGTAGAGGTAGAGACCGTGGCCCGCCTCGTCCTGGACCTTGGCCATCAAGATGGCCTTGCGCCGCAGGCTCGGTGCGCGGCTGATCCAGTTGCCCTCGGGCTGCATGCCGATGATCTCGGAGTGGGCGTGCTGGGCGATCTGACGGACCAGGGTCTTGCGATAGCCCTCGGGCATGTCGTCGCGCGGTTCGACGCGGTCCGCCTCGGCCAGCAGCTCCGTGAAGGTCTCGGGGTCGAGGTCGGCGGGCCCGGAAGGCATCCGCCTGGAGGATTCGGGCGTCGCGAAGTCGTTGCCGTACACGTCGCCACCGTACCAGCGGATGTAACACATTTCTGCATCGTTGACGGGCTCGTGTAACACCGGCGGCGCGGTTGCGACAATGCCAGGCATGACCTCCCCGACGGCCGACCACTCCGTGCGCGTGGCCTGGGCCGACGATGCGGAGGCGATCGCCGCGCTGCAGCGGCGGGCCTGGCAGACGGCGTACGCCGACCTGTTGCCCGCCGATGCCATCACCCTGGACCCCGACACGACCGCGCAGGCCTGGCGGGCGGCCTTCGCCTCCCCCGGCGACGCGCGCAACCGCGTACTGGTGGCCCTGGATCGCAACCGCGTGGTCGGCTACGCCGTGCTCTCCCCCGCCGCCGACCCGGACTCCGACCCGGTCGCCGACGCAGAGGTGCAGGAGCTGACCGTGGCCGAGGGCGAGCGCGGTCAGGGGCACGGGTCGCGGCTGTTGCACGCCGTCGTCGACACCCTGCGGGCCGACCGCTTCACCAGGGCCGTGCTCTGGACCGTGGCCAGCGACGACGACCTTCGTCGGTTCCTCACCGATGCCGGCTGGGCGCCCGACTCGGCCCACCGCGAGCTCGACCTCGACGGGACCGGCACGACGACCGTGAAGCAGATCCGCCTGCACACGGCGCTCTAGTCCGGAGCCCGGCCGGCCCTTGAATTCTGGCCGCCACCGGCAACCATGGAGGAACACAAGTCGTGGCCTCGGGGCCGTGACGGATGAGGGGGCAACTCCATGCTCGGTCCACTGCCGTTCCTCCACCGTGCGGTGCTGGTGACCGCGGTGCTGCTCACCGCCATTGCGGCGGGCGCCTGGGTCGCCCACTTCACGCCGCTGCCCGTGGCCGGCGGCATCGGAGCCCTGGTCGGCGGCCTCGCCGGCGCACTGGTCGCCTACTTCTTCGTGCACGTCTCCCGCCGCCAGCCGGTGCGGGTCTCCAGCCGGCGCCGCTGACCCGATGACCGAGCGCCCGGACATCAACGTGCTGGGGGATCCGCTCCAGTCCTGCGGCACCGAGCCGCTGACCGGGTTCTATCGCGACGGCGAGTGCCGGTGCGGACCCGACGACGAGGGCCTGCACGCCGTCTGCGCGGTGATGACGCCGGAGTTTCTGACCCACCAGCGCGGCGTCGGCAACGACCTGGTGACGCCGCGGCCCGAGTGGGGCTTCCCCGGGCTCGTGCCGGGCGACCGGTGGTGCGTGGTCGCGGTGCGCTGGCTGCAGGCCGTCCAGGACGGGGCGGCCGCGCCGGTCGTGCTGGCCTCGACCAACGTGCGCGCACTCGAGGTGGTCCCGCTCGAGGTGCTGCGCGAGCACTCCGTCGACGTGCCCGCCGACGTCCGCGCGCTCGAGGACTGAGATCGCGCAGCCCGACGCCTCCTCGCCCTATCGCATACGGTCGGGTGGGCGCTACGTTGCCCGGAAGTAGCCAGTCTTGGGAGGGAGCCCACGGTGGCGATCACGCTCGGGCAGCAGCTGACTCGCAAGAAGCCGATCGCGAAGTCCGATCCGGGTGGACACCAGGGCGGCCATACCGGCCCCGAGCTCGGCCGGAACATCGGCACCTTCCAGCTGATGATGTTCGGCGTCGGTGCCACGGTGGGCACCGGCATCTTCTTCGTGCTCCCGGAGTCCGTCCCGGACGCCGGGCCGGCCGTCGTGGTCGCGTTCCTGCTCGCCGGCCTGGCGGCCGGACTCTCGGCCGTCTGCTACGCCGAGATGGCCAGCGCGATCCCGGTGAGCGGCTCCACCTACTCCTACGCCTACCACACGCTCGGCGAGCTGGTGGCGATGGTCATCGCCGCTTGCGTCATCCTCGAGTACGGCGTCGCGGCCGGCGCGGTGGCCGTCGGGTGGAGCGGCTACTTCAACGAGCTCCTCGACAAGACCATCGGCTGGAGCCTGCCCGACGCGCTGTCCTACTCGCCCATCCCCGTCGAGGACGGCACCACCGGCCTGGTGAACCTGCCCGCCATCGTGCTGGTGTTCTTGTGCACCCTGCTGCTCATCCGCGGCGCCAGCGAGTCGGCCAAGGTCAACACGGTCATGGTGCTGATCAAGCTCAGCGTCCTGGGGCTGTTCATCGTGATCGGCCTGACGGCTTTCCAGGCCGATCGGTTCGACAACTTCTGGGCCTCAGGCTCAGCCGGCATCACGGCCGCTGCCGGCACGATCTTCTTCTCCTTCATCGGCCTCGACGCCGTCTCGACCGCAGGTGAGGAGGTCAAGGATCCGCAACGGGCGCTCCCCCGCGCCATCATGGGCGCGCTGGTCATCGTCGTGACCGTCTACGTCCTGGTCGCGATCGCGGGCGTCGGCGCCCAGTCGCTGGAGGAGTTCTCGAGCGACGAGCAACAGTCCGCCGGGCTCTCGGTGATCATGGAGAACATCACCGGCTCGGCAGTGCCGGGCACGATCCTGGCCGCCGGCGCCGTGATCTCGATCTTCTCGGTCACCCTGGTCACCCTCTACGGCCAGACCCGCATCCTGTTCGCGATGGGGCGCGACCGGATGCTGCCCGACAAGTTCGCCGAGGTCGACCCGCGCACGCTCACCCCGAAGTTCAACACCATCGTGGTCGGCATCGTGGTCGCCCTGATCGCCGGCTTCGTTCCCTCGGACTACCTCTGGGACACCGTGTCCATCGGCACTCTCGTTGCCTTCTCGATGGTGGCGATCGGCGTGATCGTGCTGCGCCGCACCATGCCCGACCTGCACCGGCCGTTCAAGGTGCCGCTGTTCCCGGTCCTGCCGATCCTCACCGTCGCCGCCTGCGTCTACGTGCTCTCGGGGCTGGCTGCGATCACTTGGGTGATCTTCGCGGTCTGGCTGTCGATCGTGCTCGCCTACTACTTCCTCGTCGGCCGGCATCGCTCGCGCCTGAACGACCCGCAGGTCGAGGCCGACGTCCGATGACGTTGCTCGTCGGGTTCCCGACCGGCCACGAGGACCGGTCGGGGCTGGAGCTGGCGGCGACCCTGGCGCGGTCGTCGGGGCAGGAGCTGGCGCTGGTGACCGTGGTGCCCAGCGCGTGGCCGACGCCGGTCGCCGGGCACACCGACCGCGAGTTCGAGGACTGGGCGCAGGAACGGGGCCGCGAGGCCGTCCGGGCAGCCGAGGCGCTGCTGGCCGACCACTGCCCCGACCTGCCCGCGACGGCGACGTGGGTGGCGGGCCGGTCAGCTCCCGGCACACTGGCCACCGAGGCCGAGCGGATCGGTGCGAGCATGATCGTCGTCGGGGCCGGTCACGACGGAGGCTATGGCCGCGTGGTGCTCGGCTCGACCGCGCACCGCCTGTTGCACTCCTCGACCGTCCCCGTGGCGGTGGCCACCCGCGGCTATCGGGCCAGCGACCACGGCAAGGTGGTCCGCGCGACCTGCGCGTTCCGCGGCGACGGGCCGTCCCGCCGTACCCTCGTGCGGACCGCCGAGATCTGCCGTGAGGTCGGCGCCGGGCTGAGGATCGCCACGTTCGCGGTCCGCGGGCGGACGATGTACCCGCCCGAGGTGGCGACGACCTCCGAGGACGTCGTCCAGGAGGCCTGGGCCGAGCAGGCCAAGGCTCTGCAGAACGCCGCCGTCGACGAGATCGCCGCCACGGGACCCCTGCCCGATCCCACGACGCAGGTGGTCGCCGCCGCCCGCACCTGGGCCCACGCGCTCGACGCACTCACCTGGGAGCGCGACGAGGTCCTCGTCGTCGGCTCGTCGTCGGCCAGCCTGATGTCCCGGCTGTTCCTGGGGTCCAACGGCGCCAAGATCCTGCGCCACTCCCCCGTGCCGGTGGTCGTAGTTCCCTGAGCTCCGACGCGGAACGGCCCGGACGGCGTGAGCCGTCCGGGCCGCCGCGGTGCCGAGTGTTCAGTTCACCGAGACCGCGCTCCAGGCGGCCGCAACCGCGTTGTACTGCGTCGAGCCGGCGCCGAAGAGGTCCCGGGCCGCGTTCAACGACGCGGTCCGAGCCCCGCTGTAGTTGGTGCTCGACGTCATGTAGACGGTCAGCGCGCGGTACCAGATCTGGCCCGCCGCGTCACGGCCAATGCCCGCAACGGTCGACCCGTTGCAAGTCGTGCTGTTGTGGGCCACGCCGCCGATGGTCTTCGCGCCGCTGCCCTCGGACAGCAGGTAGAAGAAGTGGTTGCCGACGCCGGAGGAGTAGTGGACGTCGAGGTTGCCGACGCCGGAGCTCCAGCAGTTGGCCGAGCTGCCGTCGGAGGAGGGGTTGTCCATCCGGCGGAAGCCGACGTGGTTGGTGAGGTCGAACTCCTCGCCGATCAGGTAGTCACCCAGGTCGTTGGCGTTGTTGGCGTAGAACTCCACCAGCGAGCCGAAGATGTCGGACGTCGACTCGTTGAGCCCGCCCGACTCGCCGGAGTAGGTCAGGTTGGCCGAGTGCTCGGTGACGCCGTGGCTCATCTCGTGGCCGGCAACGTCTAGTGAGACCAGCGGGCCGAAGTCGACGCCGTCGCCATCGCCGTACGTCATCTTGGTGCCGTCCCAGAAGGCGTTGACGTAGTTGCTGCCGTAGTGCACCCGGTTGAACGAGCCCGCGCCCGTCCCGAAGATGCCGTTGCGGGCGTGCACGTTCTTGTAGTAGTCCCAGGTCACGTTGGTGCCGTACTGCGCATCGACGGCCGCCGACTCACGACTGCTCGTCGAGCCGTTGCCGAAGGCGTTGTCGGGGCTGGTGAACAGCGTGCCCGTCGAGCAGCCGATCCCGAGGATCTGGCAGAGGATCGAGTCCTCTTGGTTGTTCATGTCAGTCGTGTACGTGCCACCGCGCGTGGGGTCCTTGAGCTCGAACGTCGAGCCCGACTGCGTCAGCTGGAGCGGCACGGTGCCGCCGTAGAGCGACTGGCCTGAGCCGTCGACGGTCTCGATACCCTCCTCGCGCCGGATCACCGCGCCGGTGCGGGCGTCGACGTACGTGGACAGCCGGCTCGGGGTGCCGTCGGCGCGGCGGCCGACTGACTGGACCTGCCACGCCAGGCGCGGGTTCCCGCTGGTGGCGTCGACGACGAGCTTCGGTTTGCCTGCTGCCCGCTGGTGGTTGATGGTGCGCGTCGCCTTCGAGGGAGCCAGCGCAACCGACCGAGCCACCTGCGCCGCGACTCGCGTGGTGGTGCCGACGCGCACCGGCTGCCGCAGGGTCTGGCTCACGCCGCGCCAGCCGCCGTCGGCCGCGCGGTGCACGACCAGGTCGCCGCCGAGGACCTTCAGACCGTGATAGGTCCGCTCGAGGCGGAGGTGCCGGGTGCCGTCGGGGTCGACGACCCGGTCGGTGACCACGAAGCGCTGGCCGAGGGCGGTCAGGGCGGCGGCGGGGTGTGCCGCGAGCGCCTTGAGTGTCGCCGCGTCCGTGCGGTCCGTGGCCTGCGGTCGGGCCGCCTGGCCGCCCACGGTCATTGCTTGCATCCCGAGCGTGCCGGCGGCGAGCGCGGCAGCGGCCGCGAGCCCCCAGGTCGTGCGCACAGTCCTGCGCATGTGTCTCCCTCTCTCCCGAACGAGTGGTGGAGTCCTCCTCCACCTTGGCAAGGGCCCAACGAGCGAGGGAAGTCGAGGTCACCCCCAGGTTCGTGCAACGCAGGAAGTTGCAGGTCTCAGCGCTCGGGCCGGGCGAGCGGTCTCAGGCGAGGCCGAGGTAGTGCTCGAGACCGACCGTGAGGCCGGGGTGGTCGGCCACGCCGCGGACACCGGCCAGCACGCCCGGCACGAACGAGATCCGGTCGAGGGAGTCGTGGCGGATGGTCAGGGTCTCCCCCGGGCCGCCGAACAGGACCTCCTGGTGCGCGACCAGTCCGCGCAGCCGCAGTCCGTGCACCCGGATGCCGTCGACGTCCGCGCCGCGCGCGCCCTCGAGCGCACTCGTCGTGGCGTCAGGCACCGGCGGCAGGCCCGCCTCGCGCCGGGCCGCGGCGACGACCTGCGCCGTACGCCGCGCGGTGCCGGAGGGCGCGTCGGCCTTGTCGGGATGATGCAGCTCGACGATCTCGACGGACTCGAAGTGAGCCGCCGCCTGCTCGGCGAAGCGCAACATCAGCAGCGCGCCGATGGAGAAGTTCGGAGCGACCAGCACCCCGGTCGCGGGCGAGTCGGCGAGCCAGCCGCGCAGCGTCGCCAGCCGGTCGTCGTCGAAGCCGGTGGTGCCGACGACGGCGTGGATGCCGGCCGCGACGCAGTGCCGCAGGTTGTCCATCACCGCATCGGGGTGGGTGAAGTCGACGGCGACCTGGGCGCCGGCGGCCTCCAGGCTCGACAAATCGTCGCCGGTGTCTACGGACGCGACCAGCTCGAGACCCGGCTCCGTCTCGACGGCGCGGCAGACCTCGCTGCCGACCTTGCCTCGCGCGCCGATCACCCCCACCTTGATCGTCGCGCTCACGAGACCCAACCTAGCGTTCCGGACCTCCATGGATGGGCGTCGCGCGGTCTGGCAGGCTGGGGGTCATGGCGAAGCAGCCGATTCCTCCGCGCATGGTCTGGGCCGTGAACCTGATGGACGTCCAGCCGGCCGACCACGTCCTGGAGATCGGCTGTGGGCCCGGTGCCGGGGCGGAGCTGATCTGCGCCCGCCTGGAGACCGGCAAGCTGTTCGCCATCGACCGCTCCGAGTCGGGCGTGGACCGCACCAAGCGGCGCAACGCCAAGGCCATCGAGGCCGGCAAGCTCACGGTGCGCCAGATCGACCTGGCCACCTTGCGGGTGCCGGTGAAGCGGCTGCACAAGGTCTTCGCCTTCAACGTGAACCTGTTCTGGGTGCGCAAGTGCGCCGACGAGGTGGCACTGCTGCACGAGCGGGTGCTGCCCGGTGGCTCGGTGTTTCTCTTCTACGAGGCGGGGATGCCTCACCTGGTGCCCAACATCGTCAAGAAGGCCTCGGCCGCGCTGGCCGACGGCGGGTTCCGGGTCTCGGTGGTCGACCAGAAGGCACCGCCTGTCGTCGGCTTGATCGGGCGACGATAAGGTTCAGACCTAATGATTGCCATAGATTAGGTTCTAATCTAATATTGGTTACTCATCAGGTCAGGACCGAGGAGGCAGCATGCGCGTCGCGGTGCTGACCGTCGACCAGCGGGGCAGCCGCTCGGGTCCCGACCTGGTGCCCGAGCTGGTGCGCGCGACCGACGGCATCCCGGTGCTGCTGCCCTTCGAGCGAACCGCCGGCGACGAGGCACAGGGGGTGCTCGACGACCCCGTGGCGCTGCCGGCCCTCGTCGAGCGGCTGCTGCGCGCCGACACCTGGAACATCGGCATCGGCCTCGGCGAGGTCGACGAGCCACTCCCCGACTCCGCGCGGGCCGGGCGCGGGGCGGCGTACGTGCGAGCGCGCAAGGCGGTGACCACGGCCAAGCGAGCGCCCTGGCGGCTGGCCGTCGTGGGTGACCCCGACGACGCCGACGCCCGCGCGCTGGAGACCACGCTGTGGCTGTGGGCGGCGGTGCTGTCGCGGCGGACCGAGCGCGGCTGGGACGTAGCCGACCTGGTGGCCGAGGGGATGTCGTACGACGAGGCCGGGCGGCGGCTCGGGATCAGCCAGTCGGCCGTCAGCCAGCGCGCCCAGGCAGCCGGCATCGTAGAGTCGCGGCGGGCTCGCGAGCTCGCCGAACGTCTGACCGGCCTGCTGCTCGGGAGGGAGTGACCCGTCATGGACATGGACACCGCTCAGGTGATCGTGCCGGTGTTGCTGCTGGCCGCCGGGCTGCTGGCCGTGGCGGGCTGGGCCTCCGGCAAGGGGAGGGCCGCGCTCTCGGTGGTCTGCCTGGCGTTGGTGAGTGTGGCCGCGATCGTCGCGGCCATCTCGGAGGGCCCCCTGATCGACCAGAACGGCCGTGCTTTGGTCGTGGCCATCGCCTGCCTCGCCGCGGTGGCCGGCGGAGGGCTGCTGACGCCCGAGGTCTTCGCGCTGGTCGACCGCGACTCGCACCGCTCGACCACCTCGGTGACCAGCGCCGCGAGCGTGTTGCGAGGCGGGGCATGGATCGGCGCGCTCGAACGCGCAGCCGTCTTCGCCGCCCTGGTCGCCGGCTGGCCCACGGGCCTGGCCGTGGTGCTCGGTCTCAAGGGCCTGGGCCGCTACCCCGAGCTGCGCAACCAGGAGCACACCGCCACCGCCGAGCGCTTCATCATCGGCACTTTCACCAGCGTGCTGTGGGCCGCCGCCTGTGCCGCCATCGCGATCACGCTGATCGACTGAGGCCTCTCCGGGCGGCGTTCCGGGCGGCGGCGGTCCGGGCGGCGTACGACATGTAACGCGGTGTTCGTGTGACCTCCCCAGCGTTCGGACACGTGCAAGGCCCCTCGAACACCGCGTTACATGGGCAAGCGTCCTCAGGCGCTGCGGGCGACGATGACGTGTCCGAGGTCGGAGATGTCGGTGCCAAAGCGGGCCACGGTCGCGGCGTACTCGCGGGCGACCCGCACCAAGGCTCGCTGACGAGCCGCACCCCAGAAGTCGGCCCACACGAGCCGCGACATGCCCAGCTCGAACCCACAGACCCAGTCCTGACGCCTCTTCTCCTCCCAGACGACCTGGTCCGGGTCGAGGACGGCGAGTCCGCCGCGGTCGCGACGCAGGTACTTCTTGTGTCCGTCGAACTCGAACACGTGCCGTCCGACGCGCAGGTCGCAGCGGGCCCAACGGATGCCGTCGCGCAGCTCGAACTGAGTCTCGATCGGTCCGAGCCCGAGCTCTCGCACGAAGAGGCGCATGAGCGTCTCGCCCACGCTCTCCGCGCCGGCGTCGGACTCGTCGATGGCCGAGCGCACGACGGTCACCTCGGGCCAGTACGCCATCGGGGCGGCGGCATCCCAGAGGTCCGTGGGTGTCGCTCCTGCCTGCCGGGCCGAGTCGCAGGCGACCGTCCCGGCGACGAAGCCGTGCTCGCGGGTGATGTCGAGGGCGGTTCTCGCATGGCCGAGGACGGGGATCGCGTCGACGACGACGACCTGGTCGGAGCGGAACGGCGCCAGGTGGTGCTTGACGCCGTGCTCGGTGCGTGAGCCTCGGACCCCTCGGCGTGTGACATGGACGAGCTCCACCTCTGGCTTCAGGATCGGCATCGCCAGCTCTCGTGCCGCCGACTCGTGGCTCATCACGTGCGCCCGCCGCATGGTCAGGTGGGCAGCCCTGGCGCGCATCCGCGGCGGACCGTCGTACGCGTCGAGTGCCTCCCACAAATGACTCGGCATGTAGACGCCCCGGCGTACGAGCACCCAGGCGCCGGTGCGCAGCAGCCCACGAAGATGTTCGGGACTCATGCCGGTGTCGAGCACCTGGCCACGCGTGATCAGTCCATGCTGTCGCGCGATGGTCCCCTGGATGTCCGGATACCCGGCGTACTTCTTCATCCCACCAACGGTCGTCAGCATCGGCGTTCCGCCCACCAGTCGCCAGCCACGCTGTGCAAGAGGCACACCGCGAACGGATCGGTGGACGCTTCCTGGGCTCGGGAGGCGAAGGCCGGCCGACCGCCCATGTAACGCGGTGTTCGTGTGACTTCCCCAGCGTTCGAACACGGAGGAAGTCCTACGAACACCGCGTTACATGGGGTACGCCGCCGCGATGGGCCGCGCGAAAATCAGGCGGGACCGACGACGGCGAGGATCTCGGGCTGGGAGAACAGGTCGGCGGCGAGGGTGCGGACGTCCTCGAGGGTGACGGCGTCGATGCGGGCGATCACCTCGTCGATGGTGAGCAGCTCGTCGTCGACGAGCTCGCCCTTGCCCAGCCGCGACATGCGGGAGCCGGAGTCCTCCAGGCCGAGCACCAGTCCGCCGCGCAGCTGGCCCTTGCCGCGGACGAGCTCTTCGGCGGTCAGACCGTAGGCGGCCACCTTGGCCAGCTCACCGCGGACGACAGCGAGCACGTCGTCGAGCTTGGCCGGCAGGCAACCGACCGAGACGCCGACGAGGCCGGCGTCGGCGTGGTGGGAGGCGAAGGAGAACACGGAGTAGGCCAGGCCGCGCTTCTCGCGCACCTCCTGGAACAGCCGCGACGAGGTGCCGCCGCCCAGCGCGGTGTTGAGCACGCCGAGCGCGTAGCGCCGGTCGTCGCCACGCGGGATGCCGTTGACGCCGAGGACCAGGTTGACCTGTTCGAACGGCCGCTTGGCCGACGAGTTGCCCGACACTCCCCGCCGGGTCTTGCCCGACCGGGCCTCGGCGGGTCGGGCCCCGGGGTCGGCGAGGAAGCCGTTGCGTCCGAACGCGCGGCGTACGACGCGCACGGCCGCCGCGTGGTCGAGGTTGCCGGCGATGGCCACCACCATCCGCGGAGCGGTGTAGTGACGGCGGTAGAACCGGCGGATCTGGTCGGGGCTCATCGCCTCGATCGAGCCCTCGGTGCCGGCGATCGGCCGGCCCAGCGGCGAGGTGCCGTAGGCCTGGCTGGCGAACAGGTTGTGCACGACGTCGTCGGGGTCGTCGTCGTGCATCGCAATCTCGTCGAGGATGACGTCGCGCTCGGCCTCGACGTCTTCGTCGGTGATCGTCGAGCTGGTGATCATGTCGCCCAGTACGTCGATGGCCAGCGGCAGGTCCTTGTCGAGGACCCGCGCGTGGAAGCAGGTGTACTCCTTGGCGGTGAAGGCGTTGAACTCGCCGCCCACCGCGTCGAGGGCCACCGAGATGTCGAGCGCCGTTCGCTCGGCCGTGCCCTTGAACAGCAGGTGCTCGAGGAAGTGGGAGCAGCCGTGCAGGGCCGGCGTCTCGTCACGAGAGCCGACGTCGACCCACACCCCGATGCTGGCCGAGCGCGCGCCGGACACCTGCTCGGTGATGACCCGCAGCCCGCCGGGCAGGAGGGTACGACGCACCCGCGACGTCACCTGGCCGGCAGCGTCGCGGACCGTCTGGAGGGTCCGGGTGCTCCCGGCCGGCTGGGACGTCGCCGCAGCACGGCCGGCGGCCTTGGCGGCCGCCGGCCCGCTGAGCGATCTCACTCCGAGTCGGCCTCGGGGTCCGGTGTGGCGACGGGACGGTCGGCGTCGACCGACGGCTCCGCGGCGGCGTCGTCCTCGTCGACGACCGGGACCAGCGACAGCTTGCCGCGGTCGTCGATCTCGGCGATCTGCACCTGGATCTTCTGGCCGACCGACACGACGTCGTCGACGTTGTCGACCCGCTTGCCGCCGACCAGGGCCCGCAGCTTGGTGATGTGCAGCAGGCCGTCCTTGCCGGGCATCAGCGAGACGAAGGCGCCGAAGTTGGTCGTCTTGACCACGGTGCCGAGGTAGCGCTCGCCGATCTCGGGCATCGTCGGGTTGGCGATCGCGTTGACGGCGTTCTTGGCGGCCTCGGCTGCCTCGCCGTTGGTGGCACCGATGTAGATGGTGCCGTCGTCCTCGATCGTCAGCTGGGCGCCCGTGTCGTCCTGGATCTGGTTGATGATCTTGCCCTTGGGGCCGATGACCTCGCCGATCTTGTCCACGGGGATCTTGATGGTGATGATCCGCGGGGCGTAGATCGACATCTCCTCGGGCGCGTCGATGGCCTCGGCCATCACCTCGAGGATGGTCAGGCGGGCGTCGCGGGCCTGGGTCAGCGCCGCGGCCAGGACCTCGGCGGGGATGCCGTCGAGCTTGGTGTCGAGCTGGAGCGCCGTGACGAACTCCTTGGTGCCGGCGACCTTGAAGTCCATGTCGCCGAAGGCGTCCTCTGCCCCGAGGATGTCGGTCAGCGCGACGTAGGACGTCTCGCCGTCGACCTCACCGGAGATCAGGCCCATCGCGATGCCTGCGACCGAAGCCCGCAGCGGGACACCGGCCTGCAGCAGCGACAGCGTCGAGGCGCAGACCGAGCCCATCGAGGTGGAGCCGTTGGAGCCCATCGCCTCGGAGAGCTGGCGGATGGCGTACGGGAACTCCTCGCGGGTGGGCAGCACCGGCAGCAGGGCCCGACGGGCCAAGGCACCGTGGCCGACCTCGCGCCGCTTGGGCGAGCCCACGCGACCGGTCTCACCGGTGGAGAAGGGCGGGAAGACGTACTTGTGCATGTAGCGGCGCGTCTTCTCGGGCGAGAGCGTGTCGAGCTTCTGCTCCAGCGTGAGCATGTTGAGCGTGGTGACACCCAGGATCTGGGTCTCGCCGCGCTCGAACAGCGCCGAGCCGTGCACCCGCGGGATCACGGCGACCTCGGCGTGCAGCGGCCGGATGTCGGCCAGGCCGCGACCGTCGATGCGGACCTTGTCGCGCAGCACGCGCTCGCGCACGAGTGACTTGTTGAGCGAGCGGAACGCCGCGCCGATCTCCTTCTCGCGACCTTCGAAGTCGGTGCCGAGCTTCTCGAGCACGACGGCCTTGATGTCGTCGAGCCGGGCCTCGCGCTCCTGCTTGCCACCGATCTGGAGGGCCGCGGCGGTGTCGTCCTTGGCAGCGGCCTCGACCGCGGCGAGGACGTCGTCCTGGTAGTCCAGGAAGACCGGGAAGTCCATGACGGGCTTCGCGGCCTCGGCGGCCAGCTGCGACTGCGCCTCGCACAGCTGCTTGATGAACGGCTTGGCGGCGTCGAGGCCGGTGGCCACGATCTCCTCTGTGGGCGCCTGGGCACCCGACTGCACGAGGTTCCAGGTCTGCTCGGTGGCCTCGGCCTCGACCATCATGATCGCGACGTCACCGGTCTCGGTGACACGACCGGCGACGACCATGTCGAAGACGGCGTCCTCGAGCTGGCCGTGGCTCGGGAAGGCGACCCACTGGCCGTCGATCAGGGCGACGCGTACGCCGCCGACCGGGCCGGAGAACGGCAGGCCGGACAGCTGGGTCGACAACGAGGCGGCGTTGATCGCCAGCACGTCGTAGGGCATCGCGGGGTCGAGCGCCAGGACGGTGATGACCACCTGGACCTCGTTGCGCAGGCCCTTCTTGAAGGTCGGCCGCAGCGGGCGGTCGATGAGACGGCAGGTGAGGATGGCGTCCTCACCGGGACGACCCTCGCTGCGGAAGAACGAGCCGGGGATCTGACCCACGGCGTACATCCGCTCCTCGACGTCGATCGTCAGGGGGAAGAAGTCGAACTGGTCCTTGGGCGTCTTGCCCGCGGTGGTGGCCGACAGCAGCATCGTCTCGTCGTCGAGGTATGCAGTGACGGACCCCTGCGCCTGACGGGCCAGCAGGCCGGTCTCGAACTTGATGGTGCGGGTGCCGAACTTGCCGTTGTCGATAACGGTCTCGACGGCAGAGATGACGGGTTCGGCTGATTGGTTGATCTGGGACTGAGCCAACGGATTTCCTTGTCTCTTCGCGGAGCGATGCCGCGAACTGACCCGCATTGGGTGGCCGGTCTTCGAGAGAGACCCGCAGGATCGCACCGCAGACGCGGGATCCTGAAGATCACTACCGAGGACCGAGCCCGAGTTTCGCGGATCGCTCCTGGTGTGATGTGTCGTTCAGTTGTGAAATGTAGCGGAGGGCTCACACAAGTGAGCCCTCCCGGAGTCAGCGGCGCAGGCCGAGACGTTCGACGATCGAGCGGTAGCGCTCGATCTCAGTCTTCTGCAGGTAGTTCAGCAGCCGGCGGCGCTGACCCACGAGCAGCAGCAGGCCACGACGGCTGTGGTGGTCGTGCTTGTGTGTCTTGAGGTGGTCGGTGAGGTGTGCGATGCGGAAGCTCAGCAGAGCAATCTGCACCTCGGGGGAACCGGTGTCGCCCTCGGTCGTGGCGTACTCGGCGATGATTCTCTTCTTGGTATCCGCGTCGGTTCCGATCGACATGCGGGCTCCTCTCGGTTCTCGTTGCGCGGCGCGCCGGGGCCTGTTCACCCGGGCACTTGGAATCCGCGGCCGTTAGACGGCGTCGTCGCCCCGATGGGGCAACCGGTGAAGATTATCAGCGCGCGCGGGACGAGCCTAAATCGAGGCGCGCTCCGGGGACGCCCACCCCTAGGGTCCAGAGGTGGACATCATCGAGGTCGACCCGCTGGCAGAAGGCGCCGAGCCGACGCTGCGTGCGATGTGGGAGGCGGGCGCCGCGGCCCGGGCCGACCGGGAGTTCGCGCTGTTCATGCCGTGGTCGACGGCGTACGTCAGCTGGACCAACCCGCGCAACGACCGCACCGAGACGATGTGGGCTGCCGTCGAGGCCGGTCAGGTCGTCGGGATGGCCCACGTCGAGCTGCCGCTGCTCGACAACCAGCACACGGCGACCACGGAGTTCCTCGTACACCCCGACCACCAGCGCCGCGGGATCGGGACCGCCCTGCTCGACACGGTCGTCGAGCGGGCTCGCTCGGCGGACCGCACGGTGCTGATGGCCGCGCCCATCTCGCCCATCGACCGCGACGGCCCCGGCCAGGTGATGCTCACCGCCCACGGCTTCGAGGTCGGCATCGAGGAGACCCAGAAGGTCTGCGACCTCGAGGCGACCGAGGGCCAGTGGCCCGCGCTGGCAGCCGAGGCAGCGGCCCACCATGACGGCTACCGCCTCGAGGCGTGGGAGAGCCGGGTGCCCGACCCGCTCGTCGAGGGCTACTGCCTCCTCGCCGAGGCCTTCGTCGACGAGGCCCCGACGGGCGACCTCGACTACGAGCGCGAAGTGTGGACGGCCGAGCGCGTGCGCAAGCGTGACGATCACTTCGTGGCGACCGGGCGCCACCAGTTCGGGGTGCTCGCCTACGCCCCCGACGGTTCCTGCGCAGCGACCACCGAGCTGTTCGTCAACGAGGCGGCCGACTGGCGGGCCCTCCAGGGCGGGACTCTCGTGCAACCCGCGCACCGCGGTCACCGGTTGGGCATGGCCGTGAAGCTGCTCAACTCCGCGGCCGCGCGGGCCCGCTTCCCTACTTGCCGCTACGTCTTCACCGCCAACGCCGGGGTCAACGCCGCCATGAACGCCGTCAACGACCGGCTCGGATTCCGCGACGTGGAGCGGATGGTAGAGATGCAGCGACGCCTCTAGGCCGCTGTCACCCTGGCTTGCGACCCAACACATAGAGCCGCTCGGTCTCGACCTCGGCGCCGGCGAGCGGCCCCCGCAGGTACCACTCGACGTCCACGAGCCCGGCCGCCCGGACTGCGGCCAGCACCTCGCCGGGGTCGTGCAGCACGAAGTCGACGTCGACCGGCTGATCCCACAGCTCGTCGCGGTGTCGCACCTCCGCACCGGCGTGCAGGGCCAGCGCGAGCCAGCCGCCCGGCGCCAGCACGCGGGTCATGGAACCCACGGCCGGTTCGAGCTCGGAGCCGGCCAGGTGGACCAGGGAGTACCACGAGGTGATCGCGCCCCAACCCACGGCGGCGGGCGGCCGGAGCAAGTTGTTGAGGTCGCCGACGGCGAAGGTCAGGCGCGGGAACCGCTCGCGCGCCTGCGCCACCATGCCCGGCGAGAGGTCGAAGCCGGTCACTTCCGCCCCCGCGGTCGCGACGTACGCCGCCACGTGGCCGGGCCCGGTGCCGACGTCGGCGACCGGCAGGCCGTCGGCCAGCCCGGCGACGCGTTCGAGGAGCCAGCGGTCGAAGGGCTTGTGGTCCAGCTCGTCGACGAGGTGTTCGGCGTACGCGACTGCAGCAGCGTCGTACGCCGCCCGCACCTTGGCGTCGCGCGCGGCCGCGCCGTCGGCCAGCACCACCTCGCGGTCGACGAGCGCCGCGAGGCGCGGCGGTCGTCTGGTCGACCGGCCCAGCCTCGACCGGCCCCAGCAGGTGCACCCAACGCCGGTCCTGCTGGCCCGGCCGCCGTTCCAGCTCGCGAACGAGTGGTGTCGGCAACGCCGCCATTCGCCGGAGCACCGTCTCCACCTGCTCGCGGTCGGCGAACTGGTGCAGGCGCTCGGTGCGCGTCCGCAGCTCGCCGGGCGCCTGGGCGCCGCGCAGGAGGAGCACGGTCATCAGGGCCCGCTCGTCGGGCTGGAGCGCGAGCCGTTCGTCGAGCAGCTGGTGGTACTTCAGGGTGCGCGGCCCACGGTCCGCCCACACCACCCGCACCAGGCCGCGTTCCTTGAGGCTGCGCAGCGCCTCGGTGAGCAGCGGCTGGTCGTAGTCGACGACGGGATCGCGGCTGCTGGTCTGGTTGCACGCCGTCTGCAACGCGTTGAGCGTCAGTGGATAGCTCGCGGGCACCGTCCGCTGCTTCTCCATCAGGCTGCCCAGCACGCGCTGGTCGACGGCGTCGAGGACGAGCTCGTCGGTCACGAGCCACACCCTACGAAGGTCGCCAGTGCTCAGGTCGGGCATGATGCCGGTGTCAGACCTGGAGCCGCGATGATCCCTGTTGTGCTCGTGCCCTACGTTCAGCAGTCGGACGCCGCGCGCCTTGTGCTCAACATCAGCGTGGGCGCATTCGTAGTTGGCGATTCACGCAGGCGTTGCGCGTGCGACGTCGCGCCACCCACACCAACCTGGTCGCGGAGGCGTTGTTCCGGGCGATGCTTCTTCGGTGCGATCCTGCTGTTCCCCATCGGTCGTGTCGTGGCACCGGACGCCGCGATCAGCGGCGGCGTGTGGATCTTCTCCCTCGGCGTGCTCATCGGTTGGTTCGGGCTGCTGCTTCGCTGGTGGTCGTTCGTGACCCTGGGGAAGTACTTCACTGTCGTTCTCCAGACGAGCGAGGACCAGCCGGTCGTGGACCGCGGTCCCTATCGACTACTGCGACACCCGAGCTACGCGGGCATGCTGCTCGCCTTCGTCGGCTACGGCCTGATGGGTGGTAACTGGCTCAGTGCCGTGTCCTCGGTGGCGATGGTGCTGGCCGCCCTCATGTATCGCATTCGGATCGAGGAACGCGCGCTCATTGCCGTACTCGGAGACCGGTACCGCGCCTTCGCCACAGGTCGTGCTCGGCTCGTCCCCTTTCTCTGGTAGGAATCTCGCGCGGGCCGCGAAACTGAGCACGCCCAGGTGCGCAGCCTCGGTCGCCGGGGTCGTTCAACGAGGAGAGTGCGATGGCAACCTTCACCAGTCCGACGACCTCAAGGGAGCGGAGTTCGTCGAGGCGGACCTCAGTGGCGCCCGGTTCGTGGAGTCCGACCTGTCCGGCGTCGTGATGCGCGGGGTCGAGGTCGCGAGGGCCGACATCGACGCACCGTGGCTCGTCCACGGCGAGTTCTTCCGCGTCAACGGCGTCGACGTGATCGCGTTCGTCGAGGCCGAGCTGGACCGCCGCTTCCCCGGCCGCGCCGACCGGCGGGCCAAGGATCCCGATGGCCTGCGCGCGGCCTGGGCCGCGCTCGAGCGCAGCTGGGCGGCCACCCTCGAGCGGGTCGCGGCGATGCCGGCCGGGACCGTCGACGTCTCGGTGGGCGGGGAGTGGTCGTTCGCGCAGACGCTGCGGCACCTGGTCCATGCCACGGACATGTGGCTGGGGCGGGGGTCCTGGAGATCGAGCAGCCCTTCCACCCGCTCGGTCTGGGGGATGCCAGCCGAAGAGGACGGCTGCGTCCGCTCCGCGACGGACAGACCGTCGTACGCCGAGGTGCTCGAGGCCCGCGAAGGGCGCGTCGCCATGGTGCGCGACCTCCTCGCCACCGTCACACCGGACGAGCTGGCCACCACGCGCAAGAACCCGCACGACCCCGACTACCCGGAGACCACCCTCTCGTGCCTGCACGTGATCCTCGAGGAGGAGTGGGAGCACCAACGCTTCGCCGTCCGCGACCTCGACGCGATCGAGGCCACGACTCGCGAGTGAGCCGCACTTGTCAGGCGACCGTGACCGGGTGCTTCACGACGGCGTCGAAGAAGTAGCCGTTGTCGTTGTACGGCGTGACGAGCGGTTGCGTGCGGCCCAGCCTGTCCGTGGCCCGCGCCATCAGCACGTGCTCGCCGCGGGCGGGCCGCTTCCACGTGTAGCGCCACTGCGTCCACGCCTCCCGGTGGGGGCCGGACGGCGAGGTGTGCGCCCGCGACCAGGTCGAGCCCCCGTCGACGCTGACGTCGACGCGCGCGACCGGCGCCGCGCCGCTCCACGAGCGGCCCGTCAGCTCGAGGGCGGGTCGACGGGCGAGGATCGCCCCCCACGCGAGCTCCCACGCGGAGCGCACCGGGTTGACCGTCAGCGGCGGCGCGTCGGCGGGATAGCTGCCGCCCGTCATCCGGTACCACTTCGTGTTCCACGGTGAGGTCAGCTCGGTGTCGGCCACCTCGAGCGAGCCCAGCCACTTGATGCTGCCGATGCCGACCCAGCCGGGCAGCACCAGACGCACCGGGAAGCCGTGGTCGGGCAGCAGCGGCTCGCCGTTCATGCCCCACGCGAGCAACGCGTCGTCGAGCGCCTTCGCGACCGGGAACGGCCGGCGGACCGGTCCGTAGTCGACGCCGCCACTCACGTAGTTCGGGTCCAGGCCGGTCGCCTGGATCGACACCGCTCGCGCGCGAGGCCGACCCGGCGCAGCACGTCGGCCAGCCGGACGCCCTCCCAGGTGACGGCGCCCACGGCGCCCAGCGTCCAGGCCGTGCCGGAGGCAGGAGTGCCCTGCTGGGTGGCGAAGAACGACCGGCCGTTGCCGGTGCACTCGTGGGTCGCGGTGACCCGGGTGACGGGGAGCCTGCGCAGGTCGGCGTACGAGAGTGACAAGGCCTCGGTCTCCGGCCGCGGCGTGGCGCAGACCGGTGCCGAAGACCCGCAGCCGCCAGGTGTCGCGGTCGATCGTCGGCGTCGCGGTGTGGTTGCGGACGAAGAGCCGCGCCTGGTCGGTCAGGTAGCTGCTTCGGCGAGACCGAGCTCCAGCGCATCTCGGCGTTGGTGCCGAAGTCGACGAACCAGTCGGGCGGCAGCGGCTTGAGGATGGCTGGCGCTCCGCCGAATGCGGGGCGGGCCTGGCCGACGAGGCCGGCGACGCCGGCGACCGCGCCGGCCGTGAGCAGGGAGCGACGAGAAAGGGAGGTGGCGACCATGCTTCGTCAATTTAACACGATTAACTTTATAGACAATGCAGTCGAGCTTCCGACACGCCGATGGCCGGCACCCCGGAGGGTGCCGGCCATCTGGTGGTCGTGGGTCAGATCGCGGCCGGCGGGTCGGTCTGGTTGCGCTGCTCGGTCGTGGTCTGGGTGCCGTCGGAGTGAGTCGTGGTGGCCACGCTGGCCGAGCCGCGGGAGCGGTTGAGCTGGAGGGCGGTCAGCACGATCACCAGGGCGCCCGCACCGGCCAGGATCCAGCCGATCAGCGTCAGGTCGATGGCATCGATGCGGTCCTGCACGGCCAGCGCCAGGATCAGGCCCAGGGCCAGGAGAAATACGCCCAATCCGTATCCCATGGGGTCCCCTTCAGTGTGGCCGTCCGACTGACGGCGTCCGAGGCAGGATATCTCTCATCACCCCTCCCGAACGCGACCTGGGAAGCCGGCAGCGGCGTGACAGGATGACGAGGTGCCCACGCGCATCGGTGTCTGCAACCTGTGCGAGGCCATCTGCGGCCTCGAGCTGACCATCGAGGGCGCCGGACCGTCAGCCCGGGTCACCGCGATCAGGGGCAACCCGGCCGACCCGCTGTCCCGGGGCTACATCTGCCCCAAGGGCGTCTCGCTGGCCGACGTGCACACCGATCCCGACAGGTTGCGTCGTCCAGTACGCCGCGTGGGCACGGGCGCCGACGCCGAGTGGGTCGAGATCGGCTGGGACGAGGCGCTCGACCAGGTGGCCGACGGCCTGGCGCGGGCCGTCAACGAGCACGGCCGCAACGCCGTCGGCGTCTACCTCGGCAACCCCAACACGCACGCCCTGGGCTCGCTCACCCACGGCCTCGCGATGGTGAAGACCTTCCGCACCAAGAGCGTCTTCAGCGCCACGTCGGTGGATCAGCTGCCGCACCAACTGGTGTCGTGGCAGCTCTACGGGCACCAGGCGCTGCTCCCGGTCCCCGACCTCGACCGGACGTCGTACTTCCTGGTCTTCGGCGCCAACCCGATGGCCTCCAACGGCTCACTGATGACCGCGCCCGACTTCCCCAACCGGTTGCGCGCGCTCAAGGCGCGGGGCGGCCGGATGGTCGTCATCGACCCGCGGCGCACCGAGACCGCAAAGGTCGCCGACGAGCACTTGTTCATCCGCCCCGGCGCTGACGCCGTGGTCATCCTGGCGATGCTGCAGACGCTGTTCGAGGAAGGGCTGACCAGGCCGGCGGCATACATCGACCAGGTCGGCCGCGTCCGCGACCTCGTCGAGCCGTTCACGCCGGAGGTGGCCGAGCGGGTCAGCGGCATCGCCGCGGACGACGTACGCCGTCTCGCCCGCGAGCTGGCCGCGGCCGACGGCGGCGTGGCGTACGGCCGCATCGGCGTCTCGACGACCGGGTTCGGCACGCTGGCGCACTGGGGCATCCAGTGCCTCAACATCCTGACCGGCAACTTCGACCAGCCGGGCGGTGCGCTCTTCACCGAGCCCGCGGTCGACATCACAGCGGGCAAGCTCGTCGGCCGCGGCCACTACGACGCGTGGCGCAGCCGCGTGCGCGGCGCCCCGGAGTACGGCGGCGAGCTGCCGGCGGCCGTGATGCGCGAGGAGATCGAGACACCAGGTGATGGTCAGATCCGGGCGATGCTCACGATCGCCGGCAACCCGGTGCTGTCGACCCCCGACGGCAAGCGGCTCGGCGAGGCTTTCGCGGGCCTCGACTTCATGGCCGCGGTCGACATCTACCTCAACGAGACCACCCGCCATGCCGACGTGATCCTGCCGCCGACCACTGCGCTGGAGCGCGACCACTACGACCTCGTGTTCCACGCGTTGGCCGTCCGCAACACCGCGCGGTTCACGCCCGCGGTTTTGCCCAAGCCCCCGGATGCCCGGCACGACTGGGAGATCTACCGCGAGCTCGCGCTCCGAGTGCAGAAGCGGCTGGTCCAACGGCCGCCTCTGCGGACCCGTCTCCGGCAGCGTGCCCGCCTCGTGCTGAGCCCGACCCAGCTGCTCGCCGGGCTGCTGCGCGTCAACGGCGTCACGACACTCAAGAGGCTCCGGCAACACCCGTCCGGGATCGACCTCGGGCCGCTCCGCCCGACGATGCCCGAGCGGCTGCAGACCGCGAACCACCGCATCGACCTGGCTCCCGAGCTCGTGGTCGGCGACCTGCCACGGCTGGAGACCTGGCTCGCCGAGCTGTTCGCGAGCGGGTCCGACTCGCTCGTGCTGATCGGGCGCCGGCACAAGCAGGACAACAACGCGTGGTTCCACAACGTCGACAGGCTCAACCGCGGCCGCCCCCGCCACCAGCTGCTCATGCACCCCGCCGACCTGGCCGACCGCGGCATCGCCGACGGGGCCCTGGTCACCGTCAGCTCCCGCGTCGGCAGCGTCACCGTCGACGTGCAGGCCAGCGAGGACATCATGCGCGGCGTGGTGTCGCTGCCCCACGGTTACGGCCACCAGGTCGACGGCACCCGGCTGACCCGGGCGGTCAAAGTCGCAGGCGTGTCGATCAACGACCTGACCGACCCTTCGCTGCTCGACGTCTCCGGGAACGCCGCCTTGAGCGGCGTCCCCGTCACCGTGGCGTCCGCGTGAGCGAGGTCGTCGCGGTTCTCGGGGACGAGGACGACGATGGAGCCGCGACCTGGGAGGTACGTCGGGACGGCGCGATCGTCGGGACCGCCCGGACCCAGCACCGACGGAGCGGGCAGCTCCTGACCGCCCTCGACGTGCCGGTCGAGGAGGCGCCCGCGGCGTTCGGGGCCGTGCGCGCGGCGCTGCGCGACCGGGGCGCGGCCACGCTGGCGGTCGACGTGCCCACGGGCCACGCGGTCATGTCGGCGGCGCTGACCGGCCTCGACGCCCGTCTCGTGTCTACGCAGATGCTGCTCGACCTCACTCGGCCCGTGCCCGCGCCGGCTCGCGTGGCGCTGCGGCCCATGACCGCCGACGAGTTCGCCGGCTACCGCGAGCACCTCGTCACGGCGTACGCGCAGGACATGGTCGACGCCGGTGCGTTCGACGACCTGCCCACCGCCCTGACCGCCTCGGAGCGCTCGACCCAGGAGCTGCTGCCCGACGGACCGGCGTCCACCGGCCACCACCTCTGGTCCGCGATGGACGGCGACGCCGTGGTCGGCATCCTCTGGATCCACTCGGAAGGTGCGAAGGCCTTCATCTACGACATCGAGGTCCGCGACGAGCTGCGCCGACGGGGTTATGGCCAGGAGATGCTCGACGCCGGCGCTAGGGCGGCCGTCAAGCTCGGGGCGCGGACGCTCGGGCTCAACGTGTTCGGGCACAACGACGGCGCCGCCGCACTGTATGCACGCGCGGGCTACGACACCACCGAGCTCTCCTACACCGTCCCGCTGGGTCCGGCGCTCCCGGACTGAGCCGAGCGCGCCGGACCCTGGCTGATGCGACGGGGCTAGCGACCCGCCAGCTCGTAGGCCGGGTCGGTCTCCACGACGCGTTCGCCCGCGGGACGGGCGGGCTGCGTCGGCCACCAGGCCCGGTCGCCGAGCAGGACCAGGACGGCCGGCAGGATGACGAGCCGGATCAAGGTGGCGTCGACGAGGATGGCCGCCGAGAGCCCGACGCCCATCATCTTCATCTCCATCATGCTGAGCGTCGCGAAGATGGCGAACACCGAGACCATCACCGCGGCCGCGCTCGTCACCACTCCGGCCGTGTCGCTGATCCCGCGTTCGACCGCGAGCCGCGTCGGCAGTCCGCCCTGCACGTGCTCGCGCACCCGGCTGATCACGAACACGTGGTAGTCCATGGACAGCCCCACGAGGACCACCATCACGAACAGCGGGATCCAGTCGATGACGAAGCCCGGGCTGGTGAAGTCCAAGGCCCCGGCTCCCCAGCCGTGCTGGAACACCAGTGTCAGGATCCCGAAGGCAACCCCGACCGACGCCAGGTTGAGCACGGTGGACACCAGCGCGATCGGCGCGCTGCGGAACGCGAAGCCCATCATCAGCAGGGTCAGCAGCAACACGGTGCCGATCACCAGCGGCAGCGCGGCGCGCTCCCGCTCGACCCAGTCGAGGGACTCGGCCGCGCCACCGCCGACGGCGTACGTCGCGCCGAGCCGGTCGAGGCTGCCGAGGGTGTCCGGGACCAGGTCGTCGCGGAGCGTCAGGATGGCGGAGTCCACCCGGGGGTCCGACTCCTCGAACGGGATGGCCAACTCCAGCACGGAGGTCTGGCCGTCGTCGGAGACCCGCACGGGCTCCCGCCCGGACTCCACGAAGTCGTCGGTGCCGACGGCTCGCTCGTCCAGGGCGGCGAGGGCCGACACCACGGCCGCACTGTCAGCCGCGGGCGCTTTGACGACCACGAGCGCGGTGGCGCCCTCGACGGGGAACTCCTCGGTCAGTCGCGTGAAGGTCTGGACCTCGGGGATGTCGGCGGGCAGCGTCTGGAGGTTGCCCTGGTGGATCTTCATGCCCAACGCCGGCAGCGCCAGCAGCGCGACGACGACACCCGAGAGCAGCAGCGCGACCACGGGACGGCGTACGACGGGCGCCAGCACCCGCCGGCTGATGCCGCCGCGGCCGATCCGCCGGTTGAGGCGCCAGAGCAGCGGCACGCGCGGGCGGTCCACCCATCGACCCAGCTTGACGAGCAGGGCGGGCAGCACCGTGATCGAGCCGAGCACCGCGACCGCCACGACCACGATGGCGCCGGTGGCCAGCGAGTTGAACGTCGCGTCGCCGATCACGAACAGGCCGGCCATCGAGGCGATCACGGCGGCACCCGAGACGAGGATCGCGTGGCCCGAGGTCTGGGCGGCGATCTCGACCGCGTCCAGGGTCGTCCGGCCGGCGGCGCGTTCCTCGCGCTCGCGCTTGAGGTAGAAGAGCGAGTAGTCGACCCCGACCGCCATCCCGATCAGCACGATCATGCTGCTCACGGTCCCCTCGGCGTGGACCAGGTGGGACAGCGGTGCGATCAGGCCGATCGTGACGGTGACGCTGGTGGCGGCGAGCAACACGGGGATGCCGGCCGCGATCAGGGCGCCGAAGGCGAGCAGCATCAGGATCAACGTGACCGGGACGCTGAAGCCCTCGGCGGCCGAGAGGTCCTCCCCGACGCGGGTGTTGATCGCGTCGTCGATCGTCAGGTCACCCGCCTCGCGGATCTCCAGCCCGGGATAGGCGTCCTGGACTCCCGACGTCGCGGCCACCAGGGCGGCCGGGTCTTCGAGGTCGGCCGCCAGCCGGACGGCGATCAGGACCGCCGATCGGTCCGGGTTCCACTGCGGACCCGACACCGCTTCGACGCCGTCGACGGAGGTCATCGCCGCGCGCACGTCGCGGGCCGCCGCCTCGGCCGAGGTGGCGTCCAGAGGTCCGTCCCCGCGGGGCGTGATCAGCACGTTCTCGGCGTCGGGGGCGTCGAGCCCGGCGGCCTGCACCATGGCGTCGGCCCGGCCGGACTCGCCCATCCGGTAGTCGGCGTCCGTCGTCTCTGCCGTCGGCACCGCCATCGCGAGTCCCACCGCGACGACGACCAGGCCGAGCCAGGCCGCGATGGCGCGCCACGGATGGGTGGCACTCCAGCGGGCGGCCCGCAGCGGGATCCGGGACAAGGGGTGGTTGGCGGTCATGGCTGGCTCCTTCGGACGAGATCGGTCGGTGATGACTCCAGCCTCGGGATCGCGCAGGCCCTGGTCAGGGGTCCCAGAACCCCTGCCGGGGTGGACTCAACCCCCCTGTCGACCTGTCCCGGATCGGCAAGGATGAGAGGCATGACCTCCAGCCCCCCGTCGACTCAGCAGCGGCCGAGCCGGCTGCGGATGACGGCGTACGCCACCCTGCAGCTGCTGCTTGCGGTGCCCGGGATCGTGGTCTTCGTCTTCGTGGTGGTCGGCGGCACGCTCTCCGTCGTCGTCATCGGCCTACCGCTCCTGCTGGTGGCGGTCCCGGCGTGCCGGTGGATCGCCAACCGGCACCGGGCGATGGCCGGCCGGGTGCTCGGCGTACCCGTTCCTCCGCCATACCGCGAGCAGCAGTCCGACGGGGCGATCCAACGGGTGGTCGGCTGGGCGAGGGACCCGATGACCTGGCGCGACCTGGCCTGGTTGCTGGTCTCCGCCACCCTCGGCTTCGTCCTCTCGCTCCTCGCGGTGCTGCTCCTCGTGCTGATCGTGACCGGGGCGCTGTGGTGGTTCGGCATCGAGCCGATCATGCGGGCCCGGTCGGCGCTGGACCGGTGGTTGCTGGCCTACGGACACACCGAGGTCCTCGAGCAGCGGGTCCAGACACTGACCGAGACCCGCGCCGAGACCATCGACCACTCCGCCACCGAGCTGCGCCGCATCGAGCGCGACCTGCACGACGGCGCGCAGGCCCGCCTGGTCGCGCTGGGGATGAGCCTCGGCATGGCCGAGGAGATGTTCGCCCGCGACCCCGGCGGCGCCCAGCAGATCCTGCGCGAGGCGCGGGCCACGACCGGGGCGGCCCTCGGCGACCTGCGGTCGGTGGTGCGGGGCATCCACCCGCCCGTGCTGGCGGACCGCGGGCTGACCGGAGCCGTGCAGGCGCTGGCGCTGGACATGGCGATCCCCGTGTCGGTGACGGCCGGACCGGCGGGACGGCCACCGGCTCCGGTCGAGTCGGCTGTCTACTTCGCCGTCGCCGAGTGCCTCGCCAACATGGGCAAGCACGCGGGGGCCCGTCGCGGCTGGGTCGAGATCACCCACGACCCGACCGCCGGGCTGCTCCGCGTGATCGTGGGCGATGACGGCAGCGGAGGCGCCGACCCCGCAGCCGGCACGGGCATGAAGGGGGTGATGCGGCGGCTGGCGGCGTTCGACGGCACGATGAGGGTGTCCAGCCCGCCCGGCGGGCCAACCCTCGTGACGCTGGAGGTCCCGTGCGCCTTGTCCTCGCCGAGGACCATGCCCTCCTCCGGGACGGCCTGATCCGGCTCCTTGAGGCACACGGCTTCACCATCGCGGCGGCGGTCGACAACGAGCCCGAGCTCGCCCGGGCGCTGACCGACCCGACGGTCGAGGCGGCCGTCGTCGACGTACGGCTGCCGCCGACGTTCACCGACGAGGGGCTGCGCGCGGCGATCGCCGCGCGGACGGCGCGACCGGGCTTCCCGGTCCTGGTGCTCTCCCAGTACGTCGAGCACCTCTACGCCCGCGAGCTCCTCGCCAGCGGCGAGGGCGGCGTCGGCTACCTGCTCAAGGACCGCGTCGCCGACGTGACGGAGTTCGTCGAGGGCGTACGCCGCGTGGCCGCTGGTGGCACGGTGCTGGATCCTGAGGTGGTGGCCGCCCTCATGGCGCGGCGACGTGAGGAGCCCCTCGACCGGCTCACGCCCCGGGAGCGCGAGGTCCTGGCCCTGATGGCCGAGGGCCGCTCCAACGCGGCGATCGCCAGCGCCCTCTACGTCACCGAGAAGGCCGTGGCCAAGCACACCAACAGCATCTTCACCAAGCTCGACCTCCCGCTGGCGCCGGACGACAACCGGCGGGTGCTGGCCGTGCTGGCCTGGCTGCGGGTCTGACTCAGCCCTCCGCGAGGGCCAGCACCGCCGCGCGCCCCGATGCGGGGTCGGCCGCGGCCAACGCGGCCTCGGCCATCTCGCGACACTGCACGGTGGTGACCGTGGCCAGCCGGGCGCCGACGCCTTTGACCGCGGCAGATGCCATGGACAGCGACGTCACGCCCATCCCGACCAGCGCGCAGGCGAGCAGCGGGTCGGCCGCGGCCTCACCGCACACGCCGACGGACTTGCCGGCCTGCTTGCCCGCCTCGGCGGTGATCGCGATGAGGTGCAGCACCGCGGGCTGCCACGGGTCGGTCAGGTGGGCCAGATCCGTTGCCATCCGGTCGGCGGCCATGGCGTACTGGGTGAGGTCGTTGGTCCCGATCGAGAGGAAGTCGACGACCTCGAGGAAGCGGTGCGCGAGCAGGGCCGCCGACGGGATCTCCACCATCACCCCGGCCTTGAGGCCGCGCGCGCGCACCTGCTCGGCGAAGTCGGCCGCCTCGGCGACCGTGGCCACCATCGGCGCCATCACCCAGGTCTGGGTGCCGGTGCGCTTGGCCGCCTCGGCGATGCCGTCGAGCTGGTGCTCCAGCAGCGCCGGGTTGGACCACGAGAGCCGCAGGCCGCGGACCCCGAGGGCGGGGTTCTCCTCACCCTCGTGGGTCGCGAAGGCGACCGGCTTGTCCGAGCCGGCGTCGAGGGTGCGCACCACGACGTAGCGCTCCTCGTCGAAGGGCTCCAGCACCTCCGCGTAGATGTCGGCCTGCTCCGCGGCCGACGGCTCGTCCTGCCGGTTGAGGAAGCACAGCTCGGTGCGGAACAGCCCGACGCCCTCGATCGGCTGGGATGCGGCCTTGCGGGCCGACTCGCCGTCGGCGACGTTGGCCAGCAGCTTGACCGGCGCGCCGTCCTTGGTTCGGCCCGGCCCGCTCCAGGAGGCCAGCGCGGCACGCTGCTCGCGGTCGGCGGCGACGCGTCGATCTGCCTCCTGCGGGTCGGGGTCGGTCTCGATCGTGCCGGCGGTGCCGTCGACGAGAAGCGGCGTGCCGTTCGCGATCTCGAGGGCGCCGGCGGTGCCGACGACGCAGGGGATGCCGAGCTGTCTGGCGATGATCGCGGTGTGGCTCGTCGGGCCACCCTTCTCGGTGACCAGGGCGTGCACGACCTCGGCGTCCAGCCCGGCGGTGTCGGCCGGCGCCAGGTCCTCGGCCACGAGAACGCAGGGCGACTTCGGCAGCGACACACCGGGCTCGGGCTCCCCGACGAGGAATGCGACGATGCGGCGTTCGATGTCGCGCAGGTCGGTGGCCCGCTCGGCCATCAGGCCGCCCATGCTGGTGAACACCGCGACGAACTGCTCGACGGCCGCGTGCACGGCCTCGACGACCGGCGTCCCGCCGTTGAGCGACTTGCGAACGGCGCCGCGCAGCCCCTTGTCGCGGGCCAGGCCGGCGCTGGCCGTCAACACCTCCGCCGCATGACCCGAGGTCCGGCCCGCCTTCTCGGCGAAGCCGGTCGACACGCCCTCGGCCGCCGCGTCGTACGCCGCCAGTGCGGCGTCGGCGTCGGCGAACCCGCCGTCGCCGTACTTCTCGATGGCGGCCGGGTCGACCTCGCCCCGGACGCGAAGGGCGGGCGCGTGCGCGACGCCCGGGACCACCGGCGTCCCCTGCAAGTGAGTCATGGCGGCATTCAACTCCCGCCCTGCTTGACAGTCAACACATTCGGGCGTAGAACAACACAAACGCAGACCGAAATCAACATGCCGACGTCACCACCCATCACGGAGGGCCCGTGTATGCAGCGGAGCGCCAGCAGGCGATGACCCAGCTCGTGCGCGAACACGGACGCATGTCAGTGGTCGAGCTGGCGCAGCGCTATGACGTCACGACGGAGACCGTACGCCGTGACCTGTCGATCCTCGAGGACCGACACCTCATTCGTCGGGTCCACGGCGGCGCCGTCTCCGCCGAGGCCCTCACCCTGATCGAGGCCGGCCTCCCCGACCGCGACGTGGCCCGGATCGAGCAGAAACAGCGGATCGCCGCCGCGGCGCTCGACTTGCTCCCCCACGCCGACTCGACCGTCATCATCGACGCCGGCAGCACCACCATCCGGCTCAGCCGACTGCTGCCTGCCACGCTGCGCATCACCGTGGTGACCCACGCCGTGCCCATCGCCGCCCAGCTCGCCGGCCAGCCGCAGATCGAGCTCCACCTGCTCCCGGGTCGGGTCCGCCGACACACGCACGCCGCGGTCGGCGCCGAGACCATCGAGGCGCTGGGCCGGGTCCGCGCCGACATCGCGTTCCTCGGCGCCAACGGAATCACGGTGGACCACGGCTTCTCCACGCCCGACCGCACCGAGGCCGCGGTCAAGCAGGCGATCGTCGCGCAGGCCCGCCGCGTCGTGGTCCTCGCCGACTCGAGCAAGGTCGGCATCGAGCGCACCATGAAGTTCGCCGAGCTAGCCGATGTCGACACGCTCGTCACCGATCGGGAGATCAGCGCCAATGACCGCAGGAGTTTCGAGGCGACCGGGCTCGAGGTGGTGACCGCATGAGCATCCTGACCCTGACCGCCAACCCCAGCACCGACCGCACGGTGACCCTGGCCGGACCTCTCGAGCGCGGCGCCGTCCAGCGCCTGTTGTCGGTGACGATGCAGGCCGGCGGCAAGGGCGTGAACATCTCCCGGGCGGCTGTCTCCGCCGACCTCGCCACCGAGGCAGTCTTCCCGGCCCACCCCGACGATCCTTTCGTGCACGAGCTGACCGCGGCCGGCATCTCCTGCTGCCCCTCCCGGCCTGCCGGCGACATCCGCATCAATCTGGCCATCACCGAGCCCGACGGCACCACCACCAAGCTCAACTCGCCAGGCGCGACGATGAGCGAGTCGCACCTGGCCGACCTCGCGGCCACGCTGCTCGACCGGGCGGCCGGCGCGTCCTGGGTGGTGCTCGCGGGGTCACTCCCGCCCGGCGCACCCGACGGCTGGTACGCCGACCTGGTGCGCTCGCTGCGGCGTACGAAGGCTCGGGTCGCCGTCGACACCAGTGAGGGCCCGCTCTCCGCCCTGGTCGCGGCCTTTCCCGATGCCGCCCCCGACCTGATGAAACCCAACGGGGAGGAGTTGGCCTCCTTCGTTGGTGGCGACGCGGAGGACTACGAGGCCCAGCCGGAGAAGGCCGCCGAGGCCGCCCGGCATCTCATCGACCAGCGAGTCGGCGCCGTCCTGGTCACCCTGGGCGGCGCGGGCGCTGTGCTGGTGACCGCCGAGGGCGCGTGGCACGCCACGCCACCTTCCATCACCGTGGTCAGCACGGTGGGCGCGGGCGACTCCAGCCTGTTCGGCTACCTGCTCGGGGACGTGCGCGAAGGGACGGCCCCGGACCGACTCGCGCTGGCCGTCGCCTACGGCAGCGCGGCGGCCTCCCTACCAGGTACGACGATCCCCCGGCCCGCCCAGACGCATCCCGAACAGGTACTGGTGCGCCCGCTTTAGCGGGTGGAGTCTTAGCCCATGCCGCAGCCGATGATCACCGAAGAGTTGGTACGCCTCGACGCCGACCTCGGCTCCGAGAAACACGACGTCATCCGGGCCCTGGCCCGGGTGGTCGACGACGCGGGTCGCGCGACCGATGCCGACCAGCTCGCCGAGGACGCGCTCACCCGCGAGGCCACGGCGGCGACGGGGCTCAACGGCGGCATCGCGATCCCGCACTGCCGCAGCGTCGGCGTCGAGGTGCCGACCCTGGCCTTCGCCCGCCTCTCCCCCGCCGTGGAGTTCGGCGCCAAGGACGGGCCGGCCGACCTCGCCTTCCTGATCGCGGCACCGGCCGGCGGCGACGCGTCCCACCTCAAGCTGCTGGCCAAGCTGGCCCGCGCCCTGGTGAAGAGCGAGTTCACCGACAGCCTCCGCGCCGCCACCACGCCAGCCGAGATCGTCGCCCTGGTGGGTGCGGTCGTCGGCGAGGAGCCTGCGCCCACCGCCGCTCCGGCGACCGCTCCGGCCACCGCTGCGGCGGCTGCCCCGGCGGCCGCTGTCGAGACGGCACCGGCCGCAACCGGTGGTCGCCGTTCGCTGGTGGCCGTGACGGCGTGCCCGACCGGCATTGCCCACACCTACATGGCCGCCGAGGCGTTGGAGGCGGCGGCCGAGCGGGCAGGTGTCGACATCCAGGTCGAGACCCAGGGCTCGGCCGGCTCCAAGCCGCTGCCCCCCGCCACCATCGCAGCGGCCGACGCCGTCATCTTCGCCGTCGACGTCGGCGTTCGCGACCGCGGTCGGTTCGCGGGGAAGCCCGTTGTCTCGTCGGGCGTCAAGCGCCCGATCGAGGAGGGCGACAAGATGATCGCCGAGGCGCTGCGCTACGCCGACGATCCCAACGCACCACGCGTCGAGGGGACGGCGGGCGGCGCCGGGGATGCGTCGAGCGGTGCCGGGGCCGGCGAGACCTGGGGCGGTCGCACGCGTCGAGTACTGATGACCGGCGTCTCCTACATGATCCCGTTCGTCGCGGCCGGCGGTCTGCTCATCGCCCTGGGCTTCCTGTTCGGCGGCTACGAGATCGCCAACAACAATGCGTACGGCGAGATCGCGGTCAACAACACCCTCTTCAACCTTCCCGACCCGCAGGCCTTGGGCCTTGAGCACGCTCTGTTCGACTCGGGGTTCTGCGCCTACATCGGGGCGCTGTTCTTCATCATCGGCAAGACGGCGTTCATGCTCTTCATCCCCGCGCTGGCCGGCTACATCGCCTATGCCATCGCCGACCGGCCCGGCATCGCACCCGGTTTCGTGATGGGTGGCCTGGCCGCCAACCTGTTCAACGTGACCAACCTCGATGGCCTCGCCATCCCGGTCACCGGCTTCCTGGGCGCCATCCTCGGCGGCGTGCTCGCCGGGCTGCTGGCCCACTGGATCGCCTCGTGGACCGTGCCCATCTGGGCCCGCGGCCTGATGCCGGTGCTCGTCATCCCGCTGTTCACCTGCGTCATCGGCGGCCTGACGATGATCGTCATCCTCGGCAAGCCGATCGGCTGGTTGATGGAACAGCTCAACGAGGGCCTGAACAACATGAGCGGCGGCTACGCCATCCTGCTCGGCGTCGTCCTCGGCCTGATGATGGCCTTCGACATGGGCGGCCCGCTCAACAAGGTGGCCTACAGCTTCGCCGTCGCCGGGATCGGGGCGGCGAGCCTCTCCGACGACGCGCCCGAGCTGAAGATCATGGCCGCCGTCATGCTCGCGGGGATGGTGCCGCCGATCGCGCTGGCCCTCGCCACCGTGCTGCGCCCGGGGCTCTTCACCGTCGCCGAGCACGAGAACGGCAAGTCCGGCTGGGCCCTCGGCGCGTCGTTCATCACCGAAGGCGCCATCCCCTTCGCCGCCGCGGACCCGCTGCGCGTGATCCCGGCGATGATGGCCGGCAGCGCTGTTGCCGGCGGCTTGTCGATGGCGCTCGACGTGGGCGTGCGCGCCCCGCACGGCGGCATCTTCGTGCTCTTCGCCGTGATCAACGTCGTCGGCTACTTCATCGCCCTCGTCGCGGGTGTCGTTGTCGGTGCGGTCGCGGTGATCGCCCTGAAGTCGACGAACAAGCAGCCCGTCGACCAGATCGCTACCGTCTGACCACCCCTTACAGCCGCCGCACCACTCCACCGATCGAAGGAGCACCATGCCCAGCAAGACCGTCGTCGTCGGCTCCGCCGTCGGACTGCACGCCCGCCCGGCCGCGATCATCTCCGAGGCCGCCTCGGAGCTCGGCGTCGAGGTCACGCTCGCCACGCCGGGCGGCGACCCCGTCGACGCCAGCTCGGCGCTGATGATCATGACGCTGGGCGCCGGTAAGGGCGACAGCGTGGAGGTCACCTCCGACGACCAGGCAGCGGTCGACGCCATCGCCACCCTGGTCGAGCAGGACCTCGACGCCTGAGCTAGCGCTTGCGGGATGGTCCCTGACGAGTGGGTTGGTTCTCGTGCGTGAGACCAACGCACACGTCAGGGACCATCCACTTTCCGCGTACGTTGCAGCTCGCGGTAGCAGATCCGCACACCCACCGCTCGGGCCAGCTCGCGCATGATCTTGGTGAAGAACTGCCGCCGATAGTTGGCGTCGGTCACGGCGTACACCGTGAAGTAGAGACCGCTGAAAGCAGCCAGGAAGACCGAGACCTGCGCCAGCTCGCGGCTGACCAGGTCGATGCCCCAGGGGTAGACCGGGTGTCCGTTCCCGAGCCACGACTCGATCACCTCGTCCTGGATGGCCACCACACCGAAGACGATGAAGAAGCAGAACACCGCCACCGCGAGCAGCACCACCTGCACGGCCTGGGCAACCAGGAGTGCCAGCACGAGGTTGGCCTTCTGGAGGCCGGTCACTTCTGCCTCGGCCTGGAGATCGGCACCCTCGTCGATGAGCCGCTGAGCCGTCGCGGCCAGCGGGGTGTCGGCCATCGCCGCGAGGAGGGCGGTGGCGTCGATCTCGTCGTCGTACTCGTCGAGCTCCTCGTCGAGCCGGGCGAGCAGGAAGCCGCCCGCGGCGATGCCGAAGAACAGCACGGCACTCCACAGCACCCCGCCGTGCATCGCCGAGGTCACCTGCCACACCTCGGTGTTGATGAACAGGAACGTGACGAAGAGCAGCAGCATCGGCAGCGCGCGGGTCGCCAGCGGGAAGAGCAGGCCGAGGCTCGCGAACGTCCGGCGCACCGCCCAGCCGGCGATGGCGTGCATCCTCAGGGCGAACAGGGCGTACGCCGCCACCATCCCGACCAGCACCCAGGCGCCGACGGCAAGCGCGAAGGACACGGACCCGCTCGCCAGCCCGACCGTGAGTCCCGCGGCGCCCGCGACTGCGACCGCGACGAGCAGCACCGGCACCACACGCGGGCGTGAGAGACGGGCGCGCACCTGCGCCCTGACGTCGTCGACGAAGTAGGGCAGGCCGTGCTCGAGGAACCACGCCTCGGCGGCGCGGACCTGGTCGGCCGCCGGTGGGCTGGTCACGCCGCCAGCAGCTCGCGGGTGCGGGCAACGTCGTCCTTGATGGTCGCGACCAGCGCTTCGACCGAGTCGAAGCGCACCATCCCGCGGAGTCGCTCGACGAAGGTGACCTCGACCTCGACGCCGTAGAGCTCGAGGTCGTCGCGGTCGAGCACGTAGCTCTCGACCCGGCGGTCGCGCTGGCCGTCGAAGGTCGGGTTGGTGCCGACGCTTATCGCGGCCGGGAAGCGCTCGCCGGTGTCGAGCCGCCGTAACCACCCGGCGTACACCCCGTCGGCGGGGGTGGCCGTGCCCGTACCGGTCGGCACGTTGGCCGTGGGGTAGCCGAGCTGGCGGCCGCGCTGGTCGCCGCGCACGACCACGCCGCGGACCGTCACCGGCCGGCCGAGGGCCTCGGCCGCGCCGGTCACGTCGCCGGCGGCCAGGCAGGTGCGCACGTAGGTCGACGACCACACCTGAGGTCCGCCGTCGAGCGGCACGCCGACGACGGTGAAGCCGCGCTCGGCGCCGGCGGCCGTCAGCATCACCACATCGCCGGCTGCCCGGTGGCCGAAGCGGAAGTTGGCACCGACGACCACTGCCGCGGCGTGCAGCAGGTCGACGATGACGCGGTCGACGAACTCCTCGGGCGACCAGCCCGCGACCTCGCGGGTGAACGGGAGAGCAAGCACCGCGTCGACGCCGGCCTCGCCCAGCAACGCCGCCCGGTCCTCGATCGAGGTGAGCGTGGTCGGCGCGTGTTCGGGACGCAGCACGGCCATGGGGTGCGGGTCGAAGGTGACCGCAACGACCCGCACGCCCTGGGCGTCGGCGACCTCACGGGCCATGGCGATCACCCGTCGGTGCCCGAGGTGGACGCCGTCGAAGTTGCCCACGGTCACCACGGTGCGGCCCAGGTCGGCCGGTACGTCGTCGGGGGTGCGCCAGATCTGCACGCAGGGCAGACTACTTACCCGGAGGTGGGGTCAGTGAAGGTGCGACCAGGGGCAGTGGTCCGAGGCGTCGGTGTGGCTGGCGCCTACCTCGCATCTGGCAGGTCCATGCGCTCGGGCATCTTGCTTGCGGCTTACACCGGCGGCTGGTTCCTGAACAAGCCCGGACTGCAGATCTTCATGGTCATCCCCGACACGGACGAAGCGTGGAAACGCGCCTCGGTGCCCTTCGCGACGTCCGTTTCGACCTGGTCGACGGTGATGCTGGCCGCGACGACAGCCCTGCGCCGCACGAGACTGCCGGCACCGATCGGTGCGATCGTGCTCGGAGGCGGTGTCATTGCCATCGACTCCTTCCTCGCCGATCTCGGGGAGAAGCGCGACGCGGCCAAGGCTGCGGACGCTGAGGAAGAAGCCGAATCCGCCCTCTAGGTGATGAACTCGCCTGGCGGCGGGCCGCTCGCTCGTGCCCGTGAGCTGTCATCGCTGGCATCCTGTACCGATGGACGACCGGCAGCGCAAACCGCTCCTTCTGGGCCGCAGGTTTCTGCTCTTCGACGACTTCTGCCTCAACACCGGGCTCGATGAGGCAACCGTGGAGAGCCTGCTACGCACGGAGCTTCACGGCGGTCCGCTGTGGACCGACGAGGAACCGATCCGTCCGATGGCGATCTTCAACGACGCATTGCCGTCGCGGGCGGAGCTGGCCGCCATGGGGCTGCCCGTCCGGGACGACTACGACCCTCACGCCCTGCGCTATGGCACGTTGACCTAGGACCCCGAACAAGCCAACATGGCCCACATGTCCTTGCCCACACCCACGCTGCAGACCGCTCGCCTGCGGCTGCGCCCCGTCACCAGCACGGACGCGGACGCTCTCTTCGCGATGCACAGCAGCGCCTACGTCCTGCGCTACTGGGACTCGCCGCCGTGGAGCGACCCCGCCCGCGCCGAGACCTTCATTGCGGCTTGCCAGCAGATGGCTGAGGAAGGCAGCGGGGCGCGGCTGGCCATCGACCGCCTTTCCGACGGGGCGTTCATCGGATGGTGCAGCCTGACCCGGTGGAACCCGGACTTTCGCAGCGCGTCGATGGGCTACTGCCTCGACGGGGCGGCATGGGGTCACGGCTACGCGACGGAGGCCGCGGGTGCCTTGCTGCGGTGGGCATTCGAGACGCTTGACCTGAATCGCGTCCAGGCCGAGACCGACACGCGCAACGTGGCATCTGCCCGCGTGCTGGAGAAGCTCGGTTTCGAGCGCGAAGGGACGTTGCGAGAAGACTGCGTCGTGAACGGCGACGTGTCGGACTCGTGGGTCTACGGCCTGCTGAGGCGGCAGTGGCGGCCGCCGCCCGGGCCAGGGACCAGCTAGACGAAGACGGCGACTGCGCGCGCTTGGTCGCCGCGCGGCTCGTAGAGGGCCAGGAACTCGCCGTCAGGGTCGAAGACTGCCGTCAGTCTGGTGATCGGGAGCTCGAGCGCCCGGCCGAACCGGACGTCGGTGGCCGCCCGCTCGTCGAGCTCCAGGGCCGGGAACGTCGCCCGCGCGGCCTCGGTGAGCGGCACCATCGCGAACTCGTCGGCGAGCTGGTCGAGGGTGTGTGCTTCGGCGATCCCGAAGGAGCCGACCGCCGTGCGGCGAAGGGCCGTCAGGTGCCCGCCGACGCCGAGGGCTGCGCCGAGGTCGCGGGCGAGGGCCCGCACATAGGTGCCGCTGGAGCAGCGCACCGTGACGTCGAGGTCGAAGGTCTCCGAGCCCGGCCGCACCTCGTGCACGGTGAGCTCGTGGACGGTGACCCGGCGAGGTTCGAGGGTGACCTCCTCCCCCGCCCGCACCCGGGCATAGGCACGTCGGCCGTCGACCTTGATCGCCGAGACAGCGGTCGGGACCTGGTCGAGCTCGCCGACCAGCTCGGCCGCCGCGGCGCGCACCGTGGCCTCGTCGAGACCGGCCGTCGAGGCGGCCGCGACGACCTCGCCCTCGGCATCGTCGGTCGTGGTGGCCACGCCCAACCGCATCGTGGCGTCGTATGCCTTCTCGGTGAGCATCAGGTGGCCCAGCAGGCGAGTTGCCCGGTTGACGCCGAGCACCAGCACGCCGGTGGCCATCGGGTCGAGGGTGCCCGCGTGGCCGACCTTGCGGGTCGCGGCCAGCCGGCGGACGCGGGCGACGACGTCGTGGGAGGTCAACCCGCCGGGCTTGTCGACGACGACCAGCCCGGAGGCCCCGTCACTCATCGCCTCACCCGTCCCGGACGGTGTCGTCCTCGTCGTCCTCGTCGTCCTCGTCGTCCTCGTCGTCCCCGTCGTCCTCGTGCGGCTTCTTGTAGGGATCGGGCTCCCCGGCGTACGCCGCCCCCGCCGTCCGCAGCGCGATCTCCTCGTCCAGCGCCTTGGCCTTGGCCAGCACGTCCTCGAGGTGGCGGGCCGTCTCCGGGATCGCGTCGGGCACGAAGGTCAGCGACGGCGAGTGGCGCATGCCGAGCTGCTTGGCGACCTCGGAGCGCAGCAGCCCCTTGGCCGACTCAAGCGCCGCGGCCGTGCTGGTCAGGTCGGCGTCCTCGCCGAGCACGGTGTAGAAGATGGTGGCCTGCTGGGTGTCGCCGGTGACGCGCACGTCGGTGATCGTGACGAAGCCGAGCCGCGGGTCCTTGACCCGGCGCTCGAGCATCTGCGCCACGATCACCTGGATCCGGTCGGCGATCTTGCGGACGCGGGGGTTGGCCATCGTTCCTTCTCACTTCACACACACGCCGAGTCGGCGCCAGTTGTCACGTGGATGCCGTCGAGTCGGCGCCAGTTTGCGACAACTGGCGCCGACTCGGGCGTTGAGTCAGCTGCGGGGAATTTCCTTCATCTCGAAGGCCTCGATGATGTCGCCCTCCTTGACGTCCTGGAAGTTCCGCAGCACCAGACCACACTCGAAGCCCTCGCGGACCTCGGAGGCGTCGTCCTTCTCACGCTTGAGCGAGGCCAGGTCGAGGTTGTCGGCCACCACGGCGCCGTCACGGATGACGCGCACCTTGGCGTTGCGGCGGATGACCCCGTCGATGACCATGCAGCCGGCGATGTTGCCGATCTTGGACGAGCGGAAGATCGCGCGGATCTCCGCCTGGCCCAGGGTCGACTCCTCGAACTCCGGCTTGAGCATGCCCTTGAGCGCGGCCTCGATCTCCTCGATGGCCTGGTAGATCACCGTGTAGTAGCGGATCTCCACGCCCTCGCGGTCGGCCAGTTCCGTCGCCTTGCCCTGCGGGCGGACGTTGAAGCCGATGATGATCGCGTCGGAGGCGGCGGCCAGGTCGACGTTGGTCTCGGTGATCGCACCGACACCGCGGTCGATGACGCGCAGCGAGACTTCCTCGCCGACGTCGATCTTGGCCAGTGCGTCCTCGAGCGCCTCGACCGAACCGGACACGTCGCCCTTGAGGATCAGGTTGAGCTCCTGGCTCTCGCCCTTCTCCATGGAGGCCATGAAGTCCTCGAGCGTACGACGCACGCGATAGCGGGCCTGGTTGGCGGCACGCTCGCGGGCCTCGCGCTTCTCGGCGATCTGGCGGGCCATCCTGTCGTCGTCGACGACGATGAAGTTCTGCCCGGCGCTGGGGACGGCGGACAGACCCAGCACCATCGCGGGGCGCGACGGGTCGGCCTGCTCGATCGGGTCGCCGTGCTCGTCGATCATCGCGCGGACGCGACCGTGGGCCGGACCGGCGACGATGGAGTCGCCGACCCGCAGGGTGCCGCGCTGCACGAGGACGGTGGCAACGGGACCGCGGCCCTTGTCGAGGTGGGCCTCGATGACCAGACCCTGGGCGTCCTGCGTCGGGTTGGCCCGCAGGTCCAACGACGCGTCGGCCGTCAGGATGATCGCCTCGAGCAGCTTGTCGAGGTTGAGCTCGGACTTGGCCGAGACGTCGACGAACATCGCGTCGCCGCCGTACTCCTCGGGCACCAAGCCGTACTCGGTCAGCTGGCCGCGGACTTTGGTCGGGTCGGCGTCCGGCTTGTCGATCTTGTTGACCGCCACCACGATCGGCACACCGGCCGCCTTGGCGTGGTTGAGCGCCTCGACGGTCTGCGGCATCACGCCGTCGTCGGCCGCGACCACGAGGACCGCGATGTCAGACGACTTCGAGCCACGAGCACGCATGGCGGTGAACGCCTCGTGACCCGGGGTGTCGATGAAGGTGATCCGGCGCTCGTTGCCGTCGACGTCGGTGGTGACCTGGTAGGCACCGATGTGCTGGGTGATGCCACCGGCCTCCTTGTCGACGACGTTGGCGTTGCGCAGCGCGTCGAGGAGCTTGGTCTTGCCGTGGTCGACGTGACCCATCACGGTCACCACCGGCGGACGGATGACCAGGTCGGTCTCGTCGCCCTCGTCCTCACCGAACTCGAGGTCGAACGACTCGAGCAGCTCGCGGTCCTCGTCCTCGGGGGACACGATCTGGACGACGTAGTTGAGCTCCTCGCCGAGCAGCTCGAGCGTCTCGGCGTTGACCGACTCGGTCGCGGTGACCATCTCACCGAGCGAGAACAGCATCTGCACGAGTGCGGCGGCGTCGACGTTGATCTTCTCGGCGAAGTCGGTCAGGGATGCACCTCGCGCCAGGCGAACGGTCTCGCCGTCACCCTTGCGGACGCGCACGCCACCGATCGTCGGGGCCTCCATCTGCTCGAACTCTTGACGACGAGCGCGCTTCGACTTGCGACCGCGGCGCGACGGGCCACCGGGGCGACCGAAGGCACCCTGGGTCTGGCCACGACCTCCGCGGTTGGCACCCGGACGACCGCTTGCAGGCGGACCGAAGCCGCCGGGACGGCCGGGAGCGCCGGCTCCCGCGCCCGCACCGGCGCCGCCACGCCCGGGGGCGCTGCTGCGACCAGGGCCGCCGGGACCACCGCGGCCGGGACCGCCGGCACCACGGCCGCCGGGGCCGGCCCCGGAGCCGGCGCCGAACGCGGCCGGGGACTTGGGCATCATCGCCGGGTTGGGTCGAGGCATGCCGGGACGGCCACCGTCGCGGGCGGCCGGGGGCCGCGGTGCGCGCTGGTCTTCGGGGAGGGCCTCGCGGTCGGGCTGGGGCGCGGGCCGGCGGCCCATGCCCTGGCTGGACGCGAACGGGTTGTTGCCGGGACGGGGCGCGCCAGCGCGACCCACGGGACGCGGAGCCGGGGCCTTGGGCCGGGGGCTTCCAGGCGTGGCCGTGTCGTCGGCCACCTCGGCAGCCTCGGTGGCCGGCTGCGCGGACGCAGCCGGGGCCTCGACGACAACCTCTTGAGCAGTCTCAGGTGCAGTCGCGGGGCGCTGCGGACCTGGCCTGGGAGCCGTGGGTGCGGCGGTCTCGGCGACCTCGGGGGCCTCGGCAGTCGCGGCCGCGACCGGAGCCGCGGCAGCCTTCTTGGCGGCCGGCTTGGCGGCCGGCTGGTCGGCGGGCTTCTCGACCGCAGGCGCCGGGGCGGCCGCCTGGGAGGCGAGCAGGGCGTCGCCGTACGCCTTCTTGAACTTCATCTCGACGGGGAGCTCGATCGTCGAGGAAGGTGACTTGACGAACTCGCCCATCTCCTTCAGCTTCTCGAGCACGTCCTTGCTCTCGATGCCGTATTTCTTGGCGAGCTCATGAACTCGGGTCTTGGCCACTTCTCTCCTTTTGGCCGCTACCCGGTTCAGGGGTTCAACGACCGTTAGTGCAGTAGTACAGGGCTCATCGGGAGTTACTCATCGCAAGCTCATGAGCTGCTGCTCCGTCTTCTGGTCGGTCAGGAAGGTTCTGATGGTGGTGCGGGTCGAGCGATGCTGTCGAGGTAGTTCCGCACCGGCTCGCCGGAGAGTCCCGCCCGAGCCCGTAGGGCCCGGGTGAACGCTCGCCGGCGAACGGCTAGGTCGTAGCACTCGGTCGTGGGGTGCAGATGCGCCCCTCGGCCGGGTGCCGTGCCGTCGGGATCGGGGCGAACGGCTGGGAGGCCGTCTGCGTCCGAGCCTGCGACAACCCGCAACAACTCGTCCTTCGCGGCCCGTTGCCGACACCCGATGCACGTCCGGACGGGACCGGGGGCAGGGGACAACGACGAGCGAACCACTCTTGGCGAGTCTAGCCGGTCTCGGGGTTTCCACCGAACCGGCACCCTGCCGGTGACCACCACAGACCCGGACAACAAGTCGGACAACAAGTTTGCTGGGGTAGGTCTTCCCAACGCGTCGAGACGGACATAAGTTGCCCGAGCGGCCACGAATTCGTTCGCCCGCTCTCGGTGGGGGGCCGCGCCATCCGTCCCATCCAACAGGAGCTCATGTGAAGAGTTCACGCAGTTCGATGCGGCCGATCCTCTTTGCGATGGCCACCGTCATCGCGTCGATCGTGCCCCTGGCCGTGGTCTCCGCCCCGGCCTCGAGCGGAGCAGAAGCCTCCGCCGCGCCACGCGCCGTATCCGGGCGCTACATCGTGATGACCAAGGGTGCCCCCCTCGCCAGCTACCGCGGCGGTGTCGGCAACTTCGCCAAGACCCGGCCCGCTGCCGGCCACAAGCTCAACGTCCGTACGCCGGCCGCAAAGACCTACCGGTCCTTCCTCGTCGCCAGCCACGGGAAGGTGATGGCCAACGCGGGCATCCCGGCCCAGAACCGGCTGCACGACTACTCGGTCGCCTTCAACGGCTTCGCAGCCAAGCTCACGCCCGCGCAGGCCTCGCGCCTCGAGCGCACGCCCGGCGTGCTGAAAGTCTGGAAGGACGAGCTCCGCACCACCGACACCATCTCGACCCCGCACTTCCTCGGGCTCGACGGCAAGAATGGGGTCTGGAAGAAGGAGCTCAAGGGCCAGGAGAAGGCCGGCCGCGGCATGATCATCGCCGACCTCGACTCCGGCATCTGGGCGGAGAACCCGTCGTTCGCCGCGCTGCACTCGACTCCGGACCAGAGGGAGATCAACAAGAAGTGGCACGGCACCTGCGACGTGGGTGTCGAGGAGCCGATCGCGTGCAACAACAAGCTCATCGGGGCCCGCTACTACGGCGCCGAGTTCGGCAACAACATCAGCCTCGACTTCAACTCGCCCCGTGACTTCAACGGGCACGGCTCCCACACGGCCTCCACCGCCGGCGGCAACATGAACGTGCCGGTGATCATCAACGGGGTCAACTTCGGCACCGCCTCGGGAATGGCTCCGGCGGCGCGGATCGCCGCCTACAAGGTGCTCTGGCAGACCGCTGCGGGCACCGCCTCCGGCACCACCAGCGGCATCGTGGCCGCGGTCGACGACGCCGTCGCCGACGGCGCCGACGTGATCAACTACAGCATCTCCGGGTCGTCGACGTCGATCGTGAGCCCGGACGAGCTGGCCTTCTTCAACGCAGCAGCCGCAGGCGTGTTCGTGTCCACGTCGGCCGGCAACTCCGGTGTCACCGTGGGCGTCAGCAGCGTGGCCCACAACGCACCGTGGGAGATGACCACCGCGGCCAGCACCCACGACCGGGGCGCCACCAAGACCGTGACTCTCGGCAACGGGGCGTCGTACACGGGTGTCGGAATGGGCCCTGCCGTCGCGTCGAGCCCGCTCGTGCGATCCACCGACGGCGCGCTCGCGGGCGCGGACCCCACCGAGGCCGACCTGTGTTTCTCGACCGATTGGATTGGCCACGCGGTTCTCGACCCGGCCAAGGTCACGGGCAAGATCGTCGTCTGCACACGCGGCGTGAACGACCGCGTCGACAAGAGCAAGGCGGTCAAGGAGGCCGGCGGCGTCGGCATGGTGCTGGCGGACCCGACCCCGAACTCTCAGACGGCCGACTTCCACTCGGTGCCGACCATCCACGTGAACAACGTCAACGGCGACGCCATCAAGGCGTACGTCGCCTCGACCGCGAGTCCGACGGCCAGCATCTCGGCCACCGACAGCTCGCCGATCGAGGCGCCGACGATGGCCGGCTTCTCGTCCTTCGGTCCCGCTCTCGCGGGCGGCGGCGACCTGCTCAAGCCGGACATCACTGCTCCGGGTGTCAGCGTCATCGCCGCGGTGGCCCCACCGAACAATGCCGGCATGAACTTCAACTCCTACGACGGCACCTCGATGTCGACTCCGCACATCACCGGCATCGCCACGCTGATCTTGCAGAAGCACCCAACGTGGTCGCCGATGTGGGTCAAGTCGGCGATGATGACTGGCGCCACCACCTTGACCAACAGGGGGAACCCGATCAAGCGGGGCGCGGTCAACGCCACGCCGCTCGACTACGGCTCGGGCCACGTCGTCCCGGCGAAGTCGTTCGACCCCGGTCTGGTCTACAGCTCCGACTCCGTTGGAGTGGGCGCGCTACGCCTGCGGGATCGGCCAGTGGCAGCTGGTCCCTCCAGTGACTGCGGCGCCATCGGCACGATTGATCCGAGTGACCTGAACTACCCGAGCATCTCGGTGTCGGGACTGGCCGGCAGCCAGAAGGTCACCCGCACAGTCACCAGCACGGAGACGGGTCACGGTCACGGTCACGGCCGTGGTCATGATCACGGTCATGGATCGGGCGACACGTACAAGGCCCAGATCCAGGCACCGCCCGGCACGAGGGTGACGATCGACCGCAGGGAAATCAAGGTGCGCGATGGTCGGTCAGTCAGCTACCAGCTGACGATCACCCGCACGACGGCTCCGTTGGACCAGTGGACCTTCGGTTCCATCACCTGGACCGGCAAGGGCGGCAAGTCGGTGCGCAGCCCCATCGCCGTGCGTCCGGTTGGGGCGGCGGTTCCTGCCGCCGTGACCGGCAACGGCACGTCGGGGACCAGGGCCGTATCGGTGCAGCCGGGCTACACCGGCACGCTCAATTCGGTCGTCGCCGGTCTTGCCAAGGCCGTCGTCAACACGGTCCCGGGCACGAAGAACCAGCCGCCCAACACGGCGACGGTCAACATCCCCGCCGGCACGACGCTGGCGCGGTTCGCGACTTATGACGCGGACTACCCCGCCGGCACCGACGTCGACCTCGAGGTCCGCCGCGGCGGCGTCCTGGTCGGGACGAGCGGCGGAGCCACCGCCGAGGAGTCGGTGAACTTCAACAATCCGGTGGCTGGCGACTACGTGGTGACCGTCGTCTACTTCGACGGCGCCACGCCCAGCCTGGACATGAAGCTCAACAGCTTCGCCGTCCCCGGGACGGCGTCGGGCAACCTGACCGCCACCCCGGCCAGCCAGGCTGTGACGGTGGGCGTCCCGACCACGGTGAACCTCGCCTGGAGCGGCCTCGATGCCGGGGCCCGCTACCTGGGCACCGTCACCTACAACGACGGAACAACCGCCCTGGGACGAACGGTGGTGAACATCCTGCCCTGAGCACCAACGACGAGGGGCCCGGACCGCATGCGGTCCGGGCCCCTCGGCCGTCTTGGGGCGCGAGCAGGATCAGCCCGACTCCTCGGCGGTCTCCTCGTCGCTGCGGATGTCGATGCGCCAGCCGGTCAGCCGGGCGGCGAGGCGGGCGTTCTGGCCCTCCTTGCCGATGGCCAGCGAGAGCTGGAAGTCGGGGACGACGACTCGCGCCGACCTGGCCTCGGCGTCGACGACGGTCACCGACGTGACCCGGGCCGGGGACAGGGCATGAGCCACCATCTCGGCGGGATCCTCGGACCAGTCGACGATGTCGATCTTTTCGCCGTGCAGCTCCGCCATCACGTTGCGCACCCGCTGGCCCATCGGACCGATGCACGCGCCCTTGGCGTTGACTCCTTGGGCGTCGGTGCGGACCGCGATCTTGGTGCGGTGACCGGCCTCGCGGGCGATGGCCGCGATCTCGACGGTGCCGTCGGCGATCTCGGGGACCTCGAGGGCGAAGAGCTTGCGCACCAGGTTGGGGTGCGACCGCGACAAGGTGATCTGTGGCCCGCGCATCCCCTTGCGCACCGAGACGACGAGGCACTTGATGCGCGCCCCGTGCTCGTAGCGCTCGCCAGGGGCCCGCTCCCCCATCGGCAGCAGGGCCTCCAGCTTGCCGAGGTCGACCATCACGTCATCGGGGTTGCGGCCCTGCTGGATGACCCCCGAGACGATGTCGCCCTCCTTGCCCGAGAACTCGCCGAAGCGGATGTCGTCCTCGGCGTCGCGCAGCCGCTGCAACATGATCTGTTTCGCCGTCGTCGCCGCGATCCGTCCGAAACCCTCGGGGGTGTCGTCGTACTCGGCGAGCTTGTTGCCCTCCTCGTCGACCTCCGTGGCCAGCACGGTCACGTGCCCGGACTTGCGGTCGAGCTGGACACGAGCGTTCTCCTGGGCCCCGGGAGACTTGTGGTACGCCGTCAACAGGGCCTGCTCGATGGCCTCGACGAGGACCTCGAAGGAGATCTCCTTCTCGCGCTCCAGCATTCGCAGGATGCTCAGGTCGATGTCCATCAGGCCTCCTCTGGTTCGTGCTTGCGCCGGTTGAACTCGATCTGCACCAGCGCCTTGGCGATGTCGTCGAGCGACAGGGTGCGGACCGCGCCGTCGACGTCGAGCGTCACGGCCTCGTCGTCGCTCGCCGTGACGCGACCGGTCAGCTTCTCGCCCTCGCGGGTCGTCACCGTGACCAATCGGTCGTGGTTGCGCCGCCAGTGCCGCGGCAGCGTCAGCGGGCTCTCGACGCCTCGCGAGGTCACCTCGAGCGTGTAAGGAGACTCGCCCATCGCATCGGTATCGTCGATGACCCGCGAGACCTCACGGGTGGCCTCGGCGATCGCGTCCAGGGTCACCCCGCCGTCACGATCGACCGCGACCCGCAGCACCCGCCGTTTCCCGGCGGGGGTGAGCTCCACGGCCTCCACGTCGAGTCCGAGAGCGGCCAGGGGGTCGGTGAGGACGGCTTCGACGCGGTCCACGGCAGCGTCCTTGGTGCCCCTGTTGCTTCCTGGGCTCACGGCTACCGACCTCCTGTGCTGTTGTCGATCTCCACGATAGCGGCTGCGTCGTGGTCTGCTCGCGGGCGCGTCCGGCGGCGGAGAAGGCCCGCCGGGTCGGAGATAAGGTCACCGCGTGAAGGCCCCCGCGACCAGCCGCCGCGCCGCGGTCGGCGTCGCATGCGGCGCCGTCGCCGCGCTGGCCGGATGCAGCCTGGACCTCGAAGGTGATCAGGACGACCCCGCCGCGAACCCGTCTTCGACCGGCAGCACCGGGCCGACAGCGGCCTCCGAGGACCCCGACGCCGCGGCAGTCGACGAGGCCGTCGCCACCACGCAGGAGCTGCTTGGCCTGTTGGCCGCCGGCGGTCCCGCCCTTGACCCCGGCGGCCAGCTCGCGGCCATGCACGCCGCGCACCTCGCCGTACTCACGGACGGCCGGTCGTCGGCGTCGCCCTCGCCCACGACAGAGCCTGAGAGGCGCTCGAACGTGGCCCGGCTCCGGCGGCGAGAGCTGGCCGCCCAGCGCGAGTTCGCCCGGTTGGGTGTCGCCGCCTCGAGTGGTTCGCTCGCAAGGTTGCTGGCCAGCATGTCCGCCGGCGTGGCCGCCCACCTGGCCGCGACGGCGCCGGCGAGGGAGCCGCGATGACGGCAGTCGATGCCCTGCAGACCGCGCTGGCGGCCGAGCACGCGGCCGTCTACGTCTACGGCGCCCTCGGCGCCCGTACGTCAGAGTCGGCCAGCCCCCTGCTCTTCGCCGAGGTGGCCGACGCCTACGCGACCCACCGGGCCTGGCGCGACCAGCTCACTCGACGTCTCACCGACGCCGGCGCCCAGCCGACGCCGGCGGCCGCGATCTACGAGCTGCCGCCGCCGACCCCGACAGCGGCCGCGGTGGCGCGAGCGGCGCTCGACCTCGAGCTGGCCTGCGCACGCACCTATGCGTACGTCGTTGCCGAGACGGTCGCCGACGATCGGCGCTGGGCGCTCACGGCGCTGACCCGCACGGCCGTGCGCGAGACGGCTCTGGGAGGCGCCCCGGCGGCCTTCCCGGGTGCGGACGACCTGGGCTGAGCTCCCCAGGAAGCAGACACAAAGAAGGACTGCGATCCGCGACCTCCCGTCACCGAGGAATTCCCGAGATATTCCTCGACAACGGGAGTGCGCGGACCGCAGCCCTGTGCCCTGAACTTCCATTCGGAGGGCCGGCTCGGGATGTGGGGGTGAGCCGAAGAATGCCCTCGTGCGAAATCATGCAATACGACGGACGGACCCCGTAACGTTTCGCATCCTCATGTTTGTGCAGTGCACAAAGTTGCACAAAACGGTAAAAGAAACCGGTTAGATCCCGGGACCTCTGTCACCAGCGGGCGACGACCTCGGAGATCTCCGCCAGGCTGTGCACCACCGCGTCGGGGTCGCCCTCGGTGTGCCCCATCTGCTCGCGGGGGATGTTGCTGTGTGGGATGTGGATGGCCCGCATCCCCGCCTGGTGGGCACCCCAGACGTCGTCGAAGAGCCGGTCGCCGACGTAGACGCAGCGGGTGGGGTCCGCGGCGCCGACCGAGGCCATCGCGGCTTCGAAAGCGCGCGGCGAGGGCTTCGTCCACGCGATCTCGGAGGTGTAGACGTCGCCGTCGATGAGGTCGAGCACGCCGTCGCGCTCGAAGAAGCCGCGATGCCACTCGCGTGGCCAGATCGTGTTGGAGAGGACGCCGACCCGGATCCCCGCCGCGCGCAGGGCCGCGAACATCGGGCCGACCTCGGGGTCGGTGGCGGTGTGCGGCTCCCAGAAGTCGTAGTAGGCCGAGAGCAGCTCGGGGTCGTGCTCGAGGCCGGCCTCGGAGAAGAGGTCGGCGATCGTCGCGCTCTGCTGGTGGTCACGGCTGCGCCCCCAGATCACGTTGCCGGCCTGGAGCAGGCGTGGCCCGAGCTGCTCGGGTCCGTGCCCGTCCTCGGCTTGCACCACAGCGTGCGCCAGCGCCTGCATCTCTGCGTGGAAGTCGATGTCGTGCCAGCGCGTGAGCGTGCCACCCCAGTCGAAGATCACCGCGTCGATCCCGGACATGCGGACCAACCTAGGCGACGTACGGATGACACCATTGCGCGGTGCTGCGAAACGGGGACCACGGCTACGGCACCGTGGCCAAGGGGCTGCACTGGGTGACGGTGCTTGCGATCGCGTGCCAGTTCACGGTCGGCTACTTCCTCGACGACGAGGGCGGCTCAGGCCGAGGTCGCGGCAGGGGACGCGGCGAGGGCTCCGGGCACGGACGCGGCCGCGGCGGGGACGACGACGTGCTCGAGTGGGGGTGGTCGTTGCTGACGTTGCACGTGAGCCTCGGCGTGCTGATCGTGGTGCTGGCCTGCATCCGGGTGGCCTGGCGCCGGCTCGACGGCCTGCCGCCATGGGCCGAGACGCTCTCCCCAGCCGAGCGCCGGCTGGCCACCATCACCGAACGCACCCTGCTGGTCATGCTCTTCGCGGTGCCGATCACCGGGCTCACCCTCGTGCTGGGCGACGACGATCTGCTGCCGCTGCACGTGGCCGCCCACGTGGTCTTCTTCGCTGCGCTGGCGGCGCATGTGGGGCTGGTGGTCAAGCACCAGGTCGTCAACCGCGACCGACTGCTGGCCCGGATGCTCTGAGGATCAGCCGCGGACGACGGCGACGAGGTGGTCGACGGCCTCGCCGACTGGCACCTCGGTGCGCTCGCCCGAGGCCCGGTCCTTGACCTCGAAGGTGCCGTCCGCGAGACCGCGGCCCACGGTGATGATCGTCGGTACGCCGATCAGCTCGGCGTCCTTGAACTTCACGCCGGGGCTGACCTTGGGCCGGTCGTCGTACAGCACCGTGAGGCCACGCGCCGACAGCTCGTCGGCCAGCTTGCCAGCCGCGTCGAAGATCGCGTCGTCCTTGCCTGTGGCGACGATGTGGAGGTCGGCGGGCGCGATGGCCCGCGGCCAGCACAGGCCGATCTCATCGAGGGTGTTCTCGGCGATCGCGGCCACCCCGCGCGAGGGTCCGATGCCGTAGGAGCCCATGGTGACCGTGACGAGCTTGCCGTTCTCGTCGAGCACCTGGAGGCCCAGCGCGTCGGCGTACGTGCGGCCGAGCTGGAAGATGTGGCCCATCTCGATCCCGCGGGCGGACTCGAGTGTCCCCTCGTGGCAGTTCGGGCAGGGGTCGCCGTCCCAGACCTCGGCCGCCTCGACGGTGCCGTCGGGCGTGAAGTCGCGACCGGCCACCAGGTCGATGACGTGGCTGCCGTCGACGTCGGCGCCGGTGACCCAGCGGGTGCCCTCGACGACGCGGGGATCGACCAGGTAGCGGATGCCGGAGGCGTTCTTCTCCCCCAGCACGCCGGGGCCGATGTAGCCCTTGACGAGGGCGGGGTTCTTCGCGAACTCCTCCTCGCTCATCGGCTCGACCTCGATGGGCTCGAGCTGACCGTCGAGCCTCTTGGCGTCGACCTCGCGGTCGCCAGGCACACCGATCGCGACCGGCTCCCGCGTCCCGTCGGGGTGCTTGAAGACCACGAGCACGTTCTTGAGGGTGTCGCCGGCCTCCCAGGGCCGGTCGTCGCGAGGGAACTTGAGGTTGAGGTGGTCGACCAGCGACTCGATGGTGGGGGTGTCGGGCGTCTGCTCCGCGTGGGCGGCGGGCGCATCGTCGTACGCCACGGCTGCGGGCGGCCGGACGGCGACCGCCTCGACGTTGGCGGCGTAGTCGCACTGCGTGCAGCGCACGTAGGTGTCCTCACCGACGTCGGCGCGGGCGAGGAACTCCTCGGACCTCGAGCCGCCCATCGCACCGGACGTCGCCTTGACGATGACGTAGTCGAACCCGAGCCGGTCGAAGATCCGGATGTAGGCGTCGCGGTGCAGCTGGTAGGAGCGCTCGAGCCCGGCGTCGTCGATGTCGAACGAGTAGGAGTCCTTCATCACGAACTCACGGCCGCGCAGCAGGCCCGCGCGGGGCCGGGCCTCGTCGCGGTACTTGTTCTGGATCTGGTAGATCCACAGCGGCAGGTCCTTGTAGGACGAGTAGAGGTCCTTCACGACCAGCGTGAACATCTCCTCGTGGGTAGGCCCCAGCAGGTAGTCGCCGCCCTTGCGGTCCTTGAGCCGGAAGATGCTGTCGCCGTAGTCGGTCCAGCGGCCGCTGGCGTCGTAGGGTTCCCGGGGCAGCAGCGCTGGGAACTGCAGCTCCTGGGCGCCGATGGCATCCATCTCCTCGCGGATGATCCGCTCGATGTTGCGCAACACCCGCAGCCCCAGCGGCAGCCAGGTGTAGACGCCGGGGGCGGCCCGGCGGATATAGCCTGCGCGCACCAGGAGGCGGTGGCTCGGCACCTCGGCGTCCACCGGATCCTCGCGCAGGGTGCGGACGAAGAGGCTTGACAGACGCAGGATCATGCCCGTGAGGCTACTTGTGTGCCTGACTAGCTCGCGAATGGGTAAATCCGACGGGGAGAGGGAACGATGCGACGACTGTTCACGATCACGATTGCCAGCCTGGCGCTGGCCGCACCGCTGCTGATCAGTGGCGCGGCTTCGGCGCAGGCGCCGTCGCCGCTTGATATCAAGCCGGGCAAGCTCGCCCGCGGCGCCGACATCTCGGTCCCCCACCTCGACGGCACGACCATCGTCGACGGCGCCATCCGGATCAAGCTGGACGTCAAGCGCGTGCTGCTCTACGGCAAGTGGAACAACGCCTACATCGCCGCCCTCGGCAACGCCCAGTGGGGCAACGTCCGCCTCGCGCGGGTGGCCAAGAACGGCGCGGTGAAGGTGTTGCGCGAGGGCATCGACCCGTTCAACGCCGTCCTCGACGCCGAGGCCGACCAGGTCGCGTACTCCTTCGGCGACGCGACCCAGGTGCCAACACTCGAGGTCTACGACCTCGGACTCAAGGACGAGGTCGCGGTCCGCGGGTTCTCGTCGCTGCCTACCCTGCTCGAGTTCGATGAGGGCCTCGCCGTCGCCTCGTTCGCAGACGTCAAGGTCCGCACCTTCACCTGGGACACCGTCGCCGACCACGTGGTCTTCGTGAACAAGAAGCAGGGCAACTACGCCAGCAAGGCCCACGACCTGCTTGGCTACTTCAGCGCAGACCCGTTCGACGGCGGCTGCCAGGTGCTGGCCCGCCTCAGCGACCCGACCGACCGGCTCTGGACCAACTGCGACGAGCGGATCGAGGCGGTCTCGACCGACGGCAAGCGGGTGGCGACAGTCGCACTCCTCAGCGACGGCCTCGGCCCGACTGACATCGGCCTGCGGAGCGTCAAGGGCAAGCTGCTGGCGCACTACACGATCAACGGCTGGTTCGGCGAGGTCTCCTTCGAGACGCCGAAGGCGCTGTTGATGCGGGCCAACGGCAAGACGCAGTCGGCCGTCGTGCGCTGCGTGGTCACCGTCTGCGACCGGGCGACCGACCTCGAGCCGACGCCGGAGCTACGCGCCCTCGTCGGCTGATCGCCGGCTGATCGGCGTACGTCGAGTCAGGTCCGGGTCGCCCTCAGGGCGGCCCGGATCATCGGCAGCTGCAGCGGCAGCCGCCCGAAGGCGATCGCCTTGAACTTCGTGCTGCGGGTCCGGCGCGCATCGTCGGCCATCTTGAGGTTGCCCGGGAAGACGGCCACCAGCAGCGCGGCACTGGCGTACCCCGCCGCGCGGCGGGTGCGTGGATGCAGCAGCCCCGCGGCGCAGATCAGCTCGGCCACGCCGCTGCCGTAGATCACCTCCGTGCGCGCCGGCACCCAGGCCGGCATCAGCGGTTCGTAGACCTGCGGCCTGGTCAGGTGCACGACGCCGCTCACGCCGAAGATGCCGACGAGAATCGCTGAGTCCCACGGGAGGCGCATGCCGGTCACGCTAGCGGGGTCTCGACACGGGCTCGCTGGCGAGCGGTGTCGAGACCCCTCAGAACATCAGGGTGGAGAAGACGTCGGTCTGGCGGAAGCCAACCTGCTCGTAGGCCCGGCGGGCGGGTTCGTTCCACTCGTTGACGTAGAGGGAGACGCACGGGGCGATGGTGGCGCGCACCTGGGCCACCACGGCGGCCATGCCTGCCGCGGCCAGACCCTGGCCGCGGCGGTCAGGAGTGACCCAGACGCCTTGCACCTGGGCGTTCGCCGCGGTCGCGAACGCGACCTCGGCCTTGAACACCACGCGGCCCTCCTCGTAGCGGGCGAAGGACCAGCCGAAGGAGATGAGCTGGCGGACCCGTGCCCGGTAGGTGTCGGCGCCGCCGGTCAGCTCGGGCGAGATGCCGAGCTCCTCGGTGTACATCGCCACGCAGGCGGGGTAGAGCACGTCGAGGTCGTCGGTTTGCGAGGCCCGGACCAGCGGGTCGGGCTCGATGAGGGGCGGACCCTCGATGACCAGGTGTGGCTGCTGCCAGCGCTGCTCGCGCGGCCGCCCCCAGGAGTCGGCGAGGTCCTTCCACAAGGCGCGCACGGCCGCCTCACGGCCGACCACCGTCGAGACCGAGCGGCCGCGGGTGAGCAGCCGCTCGGCGAAGGCCGCTGCGTCGTCGTCGCCGGTCTCGACCGGGACCAGGTTGGCGCCCACGTGGCAGCCCGCCACCAGGTCGCCGTCGACGAAGCGCCCCCACACCTCACCGCCGAGCAGCCGCGGCTCGAGCCGGGTCGCGCGCGCACGGTAGGCCGCGAAGACGTTGACCGTGGGGGCGCGCTCGGTGAGGGAGAGGAAGTCGGCGAGGTCCGGGGCGCCTAGGGGGCGCACGCCGGACCGCACCCCGGACCGCGTCGTACGCACGGCGAGAGCCTACGCTGACCGCGTGCGCCGGCCCGTCGACCTCGCCCGCGAATGCCTGGCCGGCGTCACCGCCCCGCGCATCGCGCTCGTGACGCGGCAGGACCGGCCCGGACTCGTCGACCGGCTGGTGGCGGCCTGCCCCGGCGCCACGGTCGAGACGATCGACCTGCGCGAGGGGATGGCGGCGACCCACCTCGCCCTCACCGCCGGGCGGCCCTGCCACCTCGTCCTCGACCTGGCTCGCGGCCGCGGAGCCGCGCGGCGTTGGCCGGGCCTGCTCCACCAGCTGGCTCCTGGGGGCACCCTCGCGGTCGCACTGCCGGGCCGGCCTCGTCCCCTCGAGAAGGCGGTGGCCCGGGTGCGGGCGGCGCAGGCTCAGGAGGTGGCGGCACCGACGCCCGGTCGCGACCCGCGCGACAACCGGGAACGCGACCTGGCCGCTCTGGCGACGTCGGCGGGCGACCTGAGGATCGAGGACGGCTGGTTGCTGGCGACGAACCTGGTGGCCACCCTGGCCAAGGTCCCCGAGGCGGACCTGGATCGGTTCCTCGACCTCCGCCCCGACGTTGGCCGGGTGCTGACGACGCTGCCGGGCGAGCGGTTCGACTCCCGTTGCGAGCTGCGAGCCAGCGGCCCGGTTGACCTGCCGCCTTCCTACGACGCGCCCCCGGTCTCGCTGCGGGAGTACGACGACGTCACCTGCCTGCCACGCCAGGCGGCGTACGGCGAGGGGTTCGTGCTGCCGGAGAGCTATCGGCACCACTTCAAGCGACGGCTCCGCAACGTCGCCTTCGCCGAGTGGGCACCGCGTTTCGTGCGCGAGCCGGAGAGGCCTGCGGACCTCCTCGAGGGGACCTACTTCCACCTCGACAGCTATGTGCGCGGCCACTTCGGGCATGCGCTCACCGAGCAGGTTGCCCACTTGTGGGGCTGGGCCCCGGCCCTGGAGCGACACCCCGACCTGCGGGCGCTGGTCTTCGCGCCGCCCGGCCAGAGCCTGGCGACGTGGGAGTGGGACCTGCTCGGCGCTGCCGCCATCGATGCCTCGCGGGTCACGGTCGCCCCCGGACCGACCCGGGTCGAGCGGCTGGTCACCACGTCGCCGATGTTTGGCATGCCGGCGTTCGTGCACCCGGCCATCGCGGAGACGTACGCCGCCGTGGGAGCGGCGCTGGACGCGCGGGCCGGGTCTGACGCGGCGTACCGGCGGCTCTTCTGCTCGCGTCGGCCCGGCAAGCGATCGTGCCACAACGCCGGCGACGTCGAGGATCTGTTCGCCACCCACGGCTTCACGGTCGTCTTCCCCGAGGACCACCCGCTGCCCGACCAGGTGCGGATGGTGCGCCGGGCCGACGTGGTGGCGGGCTTCGCGGGCAGCGGGATGTTCCAGATCGCCTTCGCCGGCGAGCCCAAGCACGTGATCCTCGTCGGCTCGGAGTCCTACACGGCCAGCAACGAGTACCTGATCTCGTCTGCCGTCGGCCACCGGCTCGACCTGGTGCTCTGCCGTCCGGACGTGCCGAAGACGGGGCGCGGGTTCTCCAACCGGTCCTACCAGTCGGACTTCACCTTCGACCCGGACCGGGAGGGCGTCTTCCTCCGCGAGGTGCTGGCCGGGCTTTGAGAATGAGCTCGCGGCGGGGAATGCCGCCTCAGTCGCGCCGGTTGGGAAAGGAACTGTGACGGCTCCCCAGATCGAACGGTCGGCGGTCGGGCTGCGCTCCGAACGCGGCCCCATCTTGCTCTCGGTGATGCTGGCGACCGGACTCGTCGCGATCGACTCCACGATCCTGGCCACGGCGGTCCCGTCGGTGGTGGCCGACCTGGGTGGGTTCTCGCAGTTCCCGTGGCTGTTCTCGATCTATCTGCTGGCGCAGGCGGTCACCGTGCCGCTCTATGGAAAGTTCGCCGACCTCGTCGGCCGTAAGCCGATGATGATGCTGGGCATCGCGATCTTCCTCGTCGCCTCGGTGTTGTGCGGCCTCGCCTGGAGCATGGTGTCGCTCATCGTGTTCCGCGCCCTCCAGGGAGTAGGCGCTGGCGCCGTGCTGCCGATGGGTCAGACGATCATCGGCGACATCTACTCGGTCGCGGAGCGGGCCAGGGTGACCGGCTACGTCGCCGGCGTCTGGGCCGCCTCGTCGGTCATCGGTCCCACCCTTGGCGGCATCTTCTCCGACTACGTCTCCTGGCGCTGGATCTTCTTCGTCAACATCCCCATCGCCATCGCAGCCATGGTCGTGCTCCAGCGCAGCTTCCACGAGTCGGTGGAGCGCAAGCGGCATCGCGTCGACTACGCCGGCGCTGCCCTGCTCGCCATCGGAGGCTCGCTGCTGGTCCTCGGCCTGCTCGAGGGTGGCGTCGCCTGGGTCTGGGACTCCCCCACCAGCATCACCGTGCTGGGCCTCGCCGTGCTGCTGCTCGTGGTCTTCGCGTACGTCGAGTCGCGCGCCGCCGAGCCCATCTTGCCGATGTGGATCTTCCGGGAACGCGTGCTCATCGGCGCCAACGCCACGGCGCTCTGCGTCGGTGTCATCCTCATCGGTCTGACGTCGTACGTCCCGCTCTACGCGCAGGCCGTGCTGGGTCACGGTGCCGTGGTGGCCGGCTTCGCGGTCGCCGCCCTCACGCTGGGCTGGCCGATCGCCGCCTCCCTGTCGGGACGGATCTACCTGCGCGTCGGGTTCCGCAACTGCGCACTCTTCGGCACCATCTTCGCCATCGCCGGCTCGGCCCTCCTGGTCAGCGTCGGCCCCGGCAGCTCGGTCTGGCGGATCGCCTTCGCCTGCTGGGTGATCGGCCTCGGCATGGGATTCATCGCCTCGCCCGTGCTGATCGCGGCCCAGCAGTCCGCCGACTGGCAGACGCGCGGGGTCGTCACGGGCACCAACCTGTTCGCCAGGTCGGTCGGCAGCGCCGTCGGGGTCGCCGTGTTCGGGGCCATCGCCAACGCCGCCGTCACCGCCCGGATCGGCGGCGCCCACGAGGACCTCGAGCACCTGCCGGCCGCCGTGCTCGCCCCGGCGATCCACGACGTCTACGTCGCCTCGGCGGTGTTCGCCATCTTGGTGGTGCTGACCGTGCTGATCATCCCGCGCAGGGTGTCGACCGATCAGACGACCTGACGCTCAGCCGAGACGGGCCGGGTCGAACAGCCCGATCGGGTGCCGCGTCGAGCCGTCCAGGGCCAGGTCAGCCAGGATCTCGCCGACGACCGGGACGAACTTGAAGCCGTGCCCGGAGAAGCCCGCCGCCACCATCACGTTGGCATGGCCGGGATGCGGGGAGATCACGAAGTGCTGGTCGGGCGTCGTCGTGTAGAGGCACACGACCGCGCGCAGGAACCGGCCGGGAAGAGTCGGCAGCATCGGCCGCAGCACGTCGGCCGCCTCACTCACCTCCGCCCCCGTGACGACGCGGTCCAGCTGGTCGGGGTCGGTCTCGCGGCCGTGGTGATGCAGACCGACCTTCAAGCCGCCGTCGGGCCCGTCGAGCGCGGGCAAGCCGTAGGGCGCCATGTCGGAGCGCTGCCAGATGAAGACCGGCTGCCGCCCCACGGCGTACGGCGCCGCGTCGCCCGACGGGGCGAACCAGAACACGACCTGACGGGTCACGCGCAGCGGCACGCCCAGGTCGGCGAGCACCGTCGGCGCCCATGCGCCGGGGCAGACCACCAGCCGGTCAGCCTCGATCGTGCCCCTGCTGGTGGTCACCCGCACCCCGCGGTCGTCGGCCTCCCAGCCGGTGGCCCTTTCCTCGAACCGCAGGTCGGCGCCCGCCGCTGCCGCGCGGCGTACGTGCTCGCGCACCGTCCGCTCGGGCCGGACGAAGCCGCTCGCGGTCTCGTAGACACCGACCTCGTCGTCGTCGGGCGCGAACATCGGGAACCGTCGGCGGATGTCGGCCGCGTCGAGCGTCTCGTGGTCCAGTCCGTGCTGGCGGGCGCTGGCCAGGGAGCCGGCGACGGTCTCGGCATCCGGCCGACCCAGCATCAGTCCGCCAGTGAGCGTGCGTAGTCCTGGGTCCGACGCGTCGAGGTCGGCCCAGAGGTCGTAGGCATGCAGCAGCAGCGGGACGTAGGACGGGTCCTCGAAGTAGGCCTGCCGGATCACCCGCGAGTCGCCGTGACTGGAGCCGCGGTCGTGAGCGGCGGTGAACTGCTCGACTCCGACCACGTCGGCGCCCCGGCGGGCGAGGTGCGCAGCCGCGGCACTGCCCATGCCCCCTAGCCCGAGCACGATCACCTTGGTCACGGCGCGAGCCTATGCTCGAAAGCATGCGGACTCTCGGGATGGTGCTCGCCGTGGCCGCGCTGCTCGGCGCGAGCGGCGCGTCGACCCCCGCCGACGCCGCCGACGGTTGCCGCAGTCAGTGGGTGGACCTGGCGTCCCTGCACGGCGAGAACGGCAACCCCGAGGGGTCGGCGACCGTGCTGGTGGAGCGCTGGGACGCGACGTACGAGCTGGCCTGGCAGCTTGCCGAGACCGCGAGCCCCGCAGACTGCGGCTCGGTGATCGCGACTTTCGCGCGGAAGTGGGACGGGCTCGAGAGACTGATGTACGACCTGCACCCGTTCGACATGCCGTTGCAGCGGCTCATCGACGAGGGCGACCGGCACCACTGGATCGAGTTCCAGCAGTCCCAGGGCGGGTCCGGCGTGCTGTCACCTGAGCTCCAGGACGCCTTTCACCGGTTGCGCCGCCAGGCACCGCGGTCGTACGCCGACCTGGCGCCCGCGCTGGCCGGAGTCGCCGACGTGCCGGCGGGCCAGTGGCGCGAGGTCGACGCGTTCGTGGCGAGTGTCGAGAAAGCCGCACTCGCGAGCCGGCACTACCGCCTAGCCGTCGCCGCCGACCGGTTCATCGACCAGGCAGAGCTCAGCGAGGAATGAGCCCCCTCGTTGGTCGAGGGGGGCGTGCTAGCGCCCGTCTCGAGACCCGGTGACCATCAGGAGACCGTGACGCTGGCGGCCGACCCGTCGACCGACTCCATCGACTCGGCGAGACGCATGGCCTCCTCGATCAGGGTCTCCACGATCTGCGACTCCGGGACGGTCTTGATGACCTCGCCCTTGACGAAGATCTGGCCCTTGCCGTTGCCGGAGGCGACGCCGAGGTCGGCCTCGCGGGCCTCGCCCGGGCCGTTGACGACGCAACCCATCACGGCCACCCGCAGCGGCACCTCGAGCCCGTCGAGACCGGCGGTCACCTCTTCGGCGAGCTTGTAGACGTCGACCTGGGCGCGCCCGCACGAAGGGCAGGAGACGATCTCGAGCCGACGCGGCTTGAGGTTGAGCGACTCCAGGATCTGGAGCCCGACCTTGACCTCCTCGACCGGCGGTGCGGAGAGCGAGACCCGGATGGTGTCGCCGATGCCCTGGCCGAGCAGGTGGCCGAAGGCCACAGAAGACTTGATGGTGCCCTGGAAGGCCGGCCCGGCCTCCGTCACGCCGAGGTGCAGCGGCCAGTCGCCGGCCGCCGCGAGCAGCTCGTAGGCGCGCACCATCACGACGGGGTCGTTGTGCTTGACGGAGATCTTGAAGTCGTGGAAGTCGTGCTCCTCGAAAAGACCGGCCTCCCAGACCGCCGACTCGACCAGAGCCTCTGGCGTGGCCTTGCCGTACTTGTCGTAGATCCGCTTGTCCAGAGACCCCGCGTTGACGCCGATCCTGATCGAGGTGCCGCGGTCCTTGGCGGCCGCCGCGATCTCCTTGACCTGGTCGTCGAACTTGCGGATGTTGCCGGGGTTGACGCGGACGGCCGCGCAGCCGGCGTCGATGGCCGCGAAGACGTACTTCGGCTGGAAGTGGATGTCGGCGATGACCGGGATCTGGGAGTGCTGGGCGATCTCGGGCAGCGCGTCGGCGTCGTCCTGGCTGGGGCAAGCCACCCGCACGATGTCGCAGCCGGTGGCGGTCAGCTCGGCGATCTGCTGCAGCGTGGCGTTGACGTCGGAGGTCAGCGTGGTCGTCATCGACTGCACGGAGATCGGAGACTCGCTGCCGACCCCCACCTTGCCCACCTTGATCTGGCGGGTCTGCCGGCGCGGAGCCAGCACGGGAGGGGGCGCTTCGGGCATGCCCAGACTGATCGCGGTCACCCGCTCAGGCTACTCACCGCTGGTTGGCTGTCAGTCGGGGATGTGCAGCGGCACGACGAGGTCGCCGACGATCAGCACGACGCCCATCACGAGCAGCAGCGCGGCCACGCCGTAGGCGACCGGGAGCAGCTTGGCGACGTCGACGTATCCGGGGTCGGGGCGGCCGCGCAGCCGCGCCATGCCCCGGCGGACGGCCTCCCAGAGCGCGCCGGCGATGTGGCCGCCGTCGAGCGGCAGCAGCGGGATGAAGTTGAACATGCCGATGAAGAAGTTGAAGCCGGCGACCAGCGTGAGCAGGAAGACCGCCTTGTCCGTCACCGGGAAGTCGCTGTGTGAGACGGTCTCGCCTGCCAGGCGGCCACCACCGACGATGCTGACGGGGCTGTCGACGGCACGGTCCTGAACGCCCAAGATCGCCATGGCGACGCCCCAGACCTTCACCGGGAGACTGACCAGCGCCTTGAGCGTCGTGACCGTCATGTGGCCCATCTGACCGACCGTGTAGATCGGGCCGCCGGTGGCCAAGGTGGTGACCGGGACAAGCCCGAGGAAGCCGACCGCCGTGAGCTTCTCGGGGTTCTCGGCGTCGGTGGGCCGCAGTGAGACGGTGGTGTTGGTGTTCAGCGTGACCTGCTGACCGTCGCGCACGACCACGATCTCGGCGGCGCCGTCGTCGTTGGCACGGATCAGCCGCTGGAGATCGGTCCACGAGTCGATGGCGGTGCCGTTGAAGGCGACGATCTGGTCGCCGGGCTGCAGCCCGGCCTCCTTCGCCGGAGCGACCGGGTCGTCGGCGCGGCAGACGCGGCCGTCCTCGGCCGCCGGCACGACGCAGTCCTGCACCGCTTCGATCGTGGTGCTGGTTATCGGATCCGCGGGGTTGCCATAGGTGGCGAAGACGGCGGAGAAGATGACGAACGCGATGGCCAGGTTGACGGTCGGCCCGCCGGCCATCACCACGACCTTCTTCCACCACGCCATCTTGTAGAACAGACGGTCGGCGTCGCCCGGCTTCACGTGCTCCCACTCGGCGGCACGCGCGTCCGAGATCAGCTGCGTGAACATGCCGGTGTTGGACTTGCGGATCTTGACGACCTTGTTGCCCTGGCTGTCGTAGGACACCTCGTCGGCCAGCCCGTCGACGGTCGGCGGCAGCATCCCGACGATCTTGACGTAGCCGCCGAGCGGGATCGCCTTGAGGCCGTACTCGGTCTCGCCCCGCTGGGTGCTCCACACGGTCGGGCCGAAGCCGATGAAGTACTGCGTGACCTTCCCGCCGAACTTCTTGGCAGGGATCATGTGGCCGAGCTCGTGCAGACCGATCGAGGCCATGATGGCCCCGAAGAACAAGACCACGCCGAGCGTGTAGTAGACGCCGCTCATCTCTGGGTCTCCGATGTCTGCTCCGACGGTCCGACAAGGCGCGCGGCCTCGCTGCGTGCCCAGCCGTCGGCGGCGAGCACGTCGTCGACGCCGAGCTGCACCCCCGAGAGTACGTCGTGTGCGGAAAGGACATCGGCGATCGTGGGCACGATTCTCGTGAACGGCAGCCTGCCGGCGCGGAACGCCTCGACCGCGACCTCGTTGGCGGCGTTGTAGACCGCCGGCGCCGTCCCGCCCGCCTCCCCCGCCCGACGGGCCAGGGAGACGGCTGGAAAGGCCTCGTCGTCGAGAGGGAGGAACTCCCAGGTCTCCGGACGGCTCCAGTCGACCGGCGGCGCCGTGTCGGGGACCCGGTCGGGCCACGCCAGCGCCAGCGCGATGGGGATGAGCATGGTGGGCGGGCTCGCCTGGACGAGCGTGGAACCGTCCACGAACTCGACCATCGAGTGCACGACGCTCGTCGGGTGCACGACCACCTCGATCCGGTCGAAGGGGATCCCGAAGAGCAGGTGGGCCTCGATCACCTCGAGGCCCTTGTTGACCAGGGTCGCGGAGTTGATGGTCACCACCGGACCCATGTCCCAGGTGGGATGGGCCAGAGCCTCCTCGACGGTGACGCCCCCGAGCTCGGCGCTCGTGCGGCCGCGGAACGGCCCGCCGCTGGCGGTGAGCACCAAGCGGCGTACCTCGTCTGCGGTGCCGCCGCGTAGGCACTGCGCCAGTGCGGAGTGCTCGGAGTCGACGGGCACGATCTGGCCGGGCCGGGCGCGCGAGGTGACCAGCGGGCCCCCGATGATCAGCGACTCCTTGTTGGCCAGGGCCAGCGTGTTGCCGGCGTCGAGCGCGGCCAGCGTCGGGCGCAGGCCGACGGCGCCGGTGATGCCGTTGAGGACCACGTCGCAGTCGAGGGCCGCGGCCTTGACCGAGGCGTCCTCACCGAGACCGTGGAACAGACGCGGGTACGCCGCCGACCACTCCTCGACCTGCCGTCCGAACAGCCCCGGGTTGGCGCCGCCGGCGGTCAGGCCGACCACCCGGAAACGGTCCGGGTTGGCCCGGCAGACGTCCAGCGCCTGGGTGCCGATCGAGCCCGTGGAGCCCAGCACGACCACGTCGCGTTGCGTCATGCGCACCATGCTCCCAATCCGTTGCCAATCAGATGCCTGCGGGGCCTCTCTTTTCTGCCCGTTGAGCATTACGTTGCGTTTGGACCGTCGCGGACAGTCCGCTCGGGGCACTCGAGAAAGGCATGACCACGATGAAGCACAGCAGACTCCTGGCCCTGGTCACCGCCGCGACCACGGTCGCAGCGCTAGCGGCATGTGCGGCACCAGAAGAGGACAACTCGGGTACGACGACCGAGACGGGGGTGGACGCGAGCGCGGCCACCTCGGTCGACGACTTCGGCGACATGGACGCCCTGATCGCGGCGGCACAGGAGGAAGGCGAGCTCAACGTCATCGCCCTGCCTCCGGACTGGGCCAACTACGGCGAGATCATCGACACGTTCGCGGAGAAGTACGACATCAAGGTCAACTCCGACCAGCCCACCGGCGCGAGCCAGGACGAGATCAACGCCGCCAACGACCTCAAGGGGACCGACAAGGCGCCCGACGTGTTCGACCTCGGCCAGTCGGTGGCCCTCGCCAACGTCGAGATGTTCGCGCCGTACCAGGTCGCGACGTTCGACGACATCCCCGCCGAGTTCAAGGACCCCAACGGCGCCTGGGTCAACGACTACGGCGGCTACATGGCCATCGGCTACGACTCCGCCAAGGTGCCCGACGTCACCTCGGTCGAGGACCTGCTCAAGCCCGAGTACAAGGGCGCCGTCGCGCTGAACGGTGACCCGACCCAGGCCGGTGCGGCGTTCAGCGGCGTGATGATGGCCTCCATCGCCAACGGAGGCTCCGCCGACGACATCGCACCCGGCGTCGACTTCTTCGGAATGCTGAAGGACGCCGGGAACTTCCTTCCCGTCGACCCTGACTCGGCCACCATCGAGTCCGGCCAGACGCCGGTCGTCATCGACTGGGACTACCTCGGCGCCGCGGCCGCGGCCAACGTCAGCACCTGGAAGACCGTCGTGCCGGCCGAGGCCGTCGTCGCGGGCTACTACTTCCAGGCGATCAACGCCGACGCCCCGCACCCGGCGGCGGCCCGGCTGTGGGAGGAGTTCCTCTACAGCGACGAGGGCCAGAACCTGTGGCTCAAGGGTGGCGCCCGACCGGTCCGCGGTGACGCGATGGCCGAGGCCGGCACCATCGACGAGGCCCTGTGGAGCGCCCTGCCCGAGGTCGCCGGCACGCCGGTGATCCCGACGGACGCCCAGACCGCCACGGCCGCCGAGTACCTCGCCGCGAACTGGTCGAAGGTGATCAGCTGAGCGCGACGACCGCGCCGGCTGCGAAAGCAGCAGCGTACCGGCCGACGGATCTCCGTCGGCCGGTACCTCGCGCTGCTGCCGTTCTTCGGCTACCTGACCATCTTCCTGCTCGTGCCGACGATCACCGTCGTCATCGGCGCCTTCCAAGACGGTGAGGGAGGCCCGTTCACCCTCGGCAACATCAAGGCGCTCGGCTCCGACGCCGCGGTCTCCGCGCTGTGGAAGAGCGTCGTGCTCTCCGGCAGCACCGCACTGATCGGCGGCGTGCTGGGCGCCGTTCTCTCCTACCTGATCGTGTCGATGGGGCCGCGCAGCATCATCCGCCGCACGACGCTGGCGCTCACTGGCGTGCTCGCCCAGTTCGGCGGCGTGGTGCTCGCCTTTGCGTGGCTGTCGGTGCTGGGCTTCTCAGGTCTGCTCACCGTGGCGCTGAAGGAGTGGCCGGGCATCGACATCGTCGGCTCCGGCTGGCTCTACGGGCTCAACGGGCTGATCGTGGTCTACGTCTACTTCCAGATCCCGCTGATGGTCCTCGTCTTCACCCCGGCGGTCGAGGGACTGCGCCCACAGCTCCGCGAGGCGGCGGTCAACCTCGGCGCAACGCCCTTCCAGTACTGGCGGATGGTCGGCATCCCCCTGTTGTTCCCCGCATTCCTGGGGTCGATGCTGCTGCTGTTCGCCAACGCGTTCGCCGCGTACGCCACGGCCGCGGTCCTGGTCAGCCAGGGCAGCCCGATCGTGCCGCTCCTCATCAAGGCGTCCCTCACCAGTGAGATCCTGCTCGGCCAGCAGAACCTCGCCTACGCGCTGGCCGCCGAGATGATCGTGGTCGTCGCGATCGTGATGACGCTCTACGCGCTGTTGCTCCGACGTACGTCGAGGTGGCTGCAATGATCCAGTCCACCAAGTTCCGAGTCGTTCGCGCCGTGCTGATGACGGCGTTCGCGGTCTACTTCTTTCTCCCCCTCTACGCGATGCTCGACTTCAGCATCCGGGGCAAGGGCGAGTTCGCCGGCACCATCACCTTCGAGTACTACCAAGAGCTGTTCCGCGACGAGGACCTCCGACAAGCGATCTTCTCCTCGCTGCTGCTGGCCGTGCTGACCGTGGTGCTCATGGTGGCGCTGCTGGTGCCCACCATGATCTGGGTGCGGCTGCGCGTGCCAGGGATGTCGCGCACCGTCGAGTTCCTCTGTCTGCTGCCACTGACCGTGCCGCCGTTGGTGATCCTGGTTGGCATCTCCAACGTCTACACGTGGGTCAACTACCTGTTCGGCGAGTCCCCGCAAGTGCTGGTGTTCGTCTACGTCATCTTGGTGCTGCCCTACTCCTACCGGGCGATCGACTCGGCTCTACAGGCCATCGACGTGACCACCCTCGCCGAGGCGGCGCGCTCGCTGGGCGCGGGCTGGACGACCGTCATCACCCGGATCGTGATGCCCAACATCCTCAGCGGCATCCTCAGCGCTGCCTTCGTCTCGATAGCGCTGGTGCTGGGCGAGTTCGTGATCGCATCGCTGCTTCACTACGACACGATGCCGGTCGCGTTGGCGGCGATCTACAAGCAGGAGGCTTCGGTCGCCGTCGCGGGCGCGTTCGCCTCGATCGTGCTGATCTCGCTGCTGCTGCTCGGGCTGTCGTACTTCAACCGCAACCAGGGCCCCGACATCGGAGGAGTGAAGGAATGACCACGACCCCCGTGACCACCGGGACCAAGAGCGGCCTAGCGGTCGAGCTCACCGACCTGACCCGGGTCTATGCATCCGTCCACGCCCTGGACGGGCTCACCCTGCACCTCGAGCCCGGTGAACTGGTGGTGCTGCTCGGCCCGTCCGGATGCGGGAAGACCACGGCGCTGCGCATCCTCGCCGGGCTCGACCAGCCGACCTCGGGCAGCGTCGAGGTCGGCGGCAAGGACCTGACGCGGGTGCCGGCCAACAAGCGCGACATGGGCATGGTGTTCCAGGCCTACAGCCTGTTCCCGCACATGACCGTGCTCGACAACGTCGCCTTCGGCCTCAAGCTGCGTGGCAAGGACGGCGGCTCCCGCCGCAAGGTGGCCCAGGACAAGCTCGAGCTGGTCGGGCTCGCGGAGCACGGCAACCGCTACGCCAGCCAGCTCTCCGGCGGTCAGCAGCAACGCGTCGCGCTCGCGCGGGCGCTGGCCATCGAGCCGTCGGTGCTGCTGCTCGACGAGCCGCTGTCGGCGCTCGACGCCAAGGTGCGCGCCCAGCTCCGCGACGAGATCCGGCGGGTGCAGCTCGAGGTCGGCACCACGACGCTCTTCGTCACCCACGACCAGGAGGAGGCGCTCGCCGTCGCCGACCGGGTCGGCGTGATGAACGCCGGGCGGCTGGAGCAGATCGCTCCTCCCGCAGAGCTGTATGCCCACCCGGCCAGCAAGTTCGTGGCGGAGTTCGTGGGGTTGAGCAACCGGGTGCCCGCAGACGTCGCCGGCGGGTCCGTGACCTTGCTGGGGACGTCCGTCCCGGCGATCGACGGGTCGATCACCTCGGGGCGCGGGGTGGCGCTGGTGCGGCCCGAGTCCGTCACGGTCGTGGCCGACACCAACGGGACGGCGACGGTCGCCTCGGTCGGCTTCCTCGGCCCGATCTCGCGGATCTACGCGGACCTGCCCAACGGTCAGCCGCTGATGGCGCAGGTGCCCAGCTCTGCCGCTGTCGGCCTGGCCCCCGGTGACCGGGTGCGGGTGGGCATCGATCCCACTCCCGTGTTGGTGATCGAGGGCTAGACGGCCGTCTGCGTCACGGCATCGACAGCAGCACGGTGCCGCCGGCCAGCAAGGTGCCGATCGCATCGAGAGGCCAGGCGCTGCCGTCATCCTCCAGCGTCTGCGCGACCGTCACGGTGCGGTCGCCGACGACGAAGGCCTCCGCGGTCGCCGGCAGCTCGGCGGTCGGTGCCGGGTCGGTGCGGCCGGCCCGCATCAGCACGTCCCACTCGAGGTCGTGCCCGTCGGGTGGTTGCCCTCGCCAGATCGTGGCCCGTGGAGAGTCGGTGGCTGCGGCCAGTGCGTTGACGAGCGCTGCGTCCGAGCCGTCGGCCAGCGCCACCGCCGGGCGGTGGGTCGCGAGGGCCGCGACCGGGTCGGCGTACGGATCGCTGATCACGTGTACGCCTCCGAGCCGCGTCGTGGCCAGGGCCGCGACGAGGCTCTCTGTCCCCATGGGCAGGCGCGACAGCACCCGCTCCCCCGGGCCGACGCCGAACGCGCGCAGCACCCCGCCGAACGCGCCGACCTCTTCCAGCAGCCGGGCGAAGGTCAGCTCGGTGCGCCCGGCGGTGTAGCGATCGACGCGGAGCGCGACCTCGTCAGCCAGGCCGTGCACCACGTGGCGGTCGAGCGCGTTGAAGCACAGGTTGAGGGTGCCGTCTCCCCCATCGGGCGACGACGGACGGCGGATCCAGTCGATGTCCACCCGCCTAGCCTGTCGTATCCGCAGGGACTGTCGGCCGGGGCTGCCGATTCCCTACATTGAGCCCATGACCTCGACCATCGCCGGCGGCCCGACACTGCCCCAGGAACGCCGCCTCGTCACGGAGATCCCCGGCCCGCGCTCCATCGAGCTGCTGGCCCGCAAGAAGGCCGCCGTCGCCGACGGGGTCGGCACCGTGTTGCCGATCTTCGTGACAGCCGCGGGCGGCGGGGTCATTCAGGACGCCGACGGCAACTCGTTGATCGACCTGGGCTCGGGGATCGCGGTGGTCTCCGTCGGCAACGCCGCGCCGTCGGTCGTGCGCGGGGTGCAGGAGCAGGTGGCGGCCTTCACCCACACCTGCTTCATGGTCACGCCGTACGAGGGCTACGTGGAGGTCTGCGAGACGCTCGCGGAGCTGACCCCTGGCGACCACGCGAAGAAGTCGGCGCTCTTCAACTCCGGGGCCGAGGCCGTGGAGAACGCCGTCAAGATCGCCCGCGTCGCGACGGGCCGCGACGCGGTGGGGGTCTTCGACCACGCCTATCACGGCCGCACCAACCTGACGATGGCGATGACGGCCAAGAACATGCCCTACAAGCAGGGTTTCGGACCGTTCGCCTCCGAGGTCTACCGCGCGCCGATGTCCTACCCGTTCCGCGACGGGCTGTCCGGGGACGACGCTGCCGCGCGCGCCATCGACGTACTGGACAAGCAGGTCGGCGCGGCCAACCTGGCGTGCGTGGTGATCGAGCCGATCCAGGGCGAGGGCGGCTTCATCGAGCCGGCGCCCGGGTTCCTGCCAGCGATCGCGACCTGGGCCAACGCCAACGGCATCGTCTACATCGCCGACGAGATCCAGTCGGGCTTCTGTCGCACGGGCGACTGGTTCGCCAGCGACCACGAGGGCGTCGTGCCCGACCTGGTGACGACGGCCAAGGGCATCGCGGGCGGTCTGCCGCTCGCCGGCGTCACCGGCCGAGCCGAGCTGATGGACTCCGTGCACGTCGGCGGCCTCGGCGGCACCTACGGCGGCAACCCGGTCGCCTGCGCCGCCGCTCTTGGCGCGATCGCCGAGATGCGCGAGCACGACCTGGCCGAGCGGGCGCTCGCGATCGGCACCCTGACGCGCGGCCGGCTGGAGAAGCTCGCCGCCGAGCACGCCGTCGTCGCCGACATCCGCGGCCGCGGCGCCATGCAGGCGATCGAGCTCTGCGAGCCCGGCACCACCAAGCCGGACGCCGCCCGCGCGGCCGCCGCGTCGGCGTACTGCCATGCCCACGGCGTCGTCACCCTCACCTGTGGCACCTGGGGCAACGTCTTCCGCTTCCTCCCCCCGCTCGCCATCTCCGACGCGCTGCTCGACGAAGCCTTCGACGTGGTGGCCGAGGCGTTCGCGGCGACGGCCTAGGCGGCAACGCAGGCAGGCCGGCATCGGATCGGACGATCCGGCCAGCCACGTTGGGCCAGCAGCGCGCCGATGCGCCGCGCCGTGAGGCACGGTCGGTCGAACACCTGGCCCCAGCCGAGCCTGATCGTCATCAGCCGTTCGAGCGCTGCGACCAGGTCGCGGTCGAGGTCGGCGTCCCGCGCGGCCGCAGAGTCGTGGAACATGCGGCCGTCCAGCTCGACGGCGACGCCCCACCGGGAGTAGCGGACATCCCGGTAGATGCTGGGCATCCCCGGTTCGCCACCGACCTGGCGGTCGGCCCGAGGCAGGTGGTGAGCCCGCTCGACGTGGTGGAGGTAGCCCTGCTCCAGCACGGAGCACGAGCCTTCGGCGATGTCGCACAGCACGTCCTCGAGCCAGGCACGGCGCGGCACCCGCTGCCGCTCGGCCAATGCATCGAGGACACGCAAGGCTGTCGTTCGACGCGACTGGCACACGTCGGCAAGCAGAGCCACGGCGTCGTAGTCGGAGCCCGCTCGGGCGGCGACGTCGATCGCGGCGTGCTCGACCCGGATTCGCGGCGGTCCGGCGTTCCACTGCACTCTCTCGGCCAACCCCGCGCAGCGCCGGACGTGATAGCCCTGCGCCGGATTGACCGTACGGCCGAGGTCGATGGCGATCTCGATGGGCAGGTGGTCGGGGCAGCGACGCCAGGCCGGCCCAGCGACCGCTCTCAGCGCCGAAAGGCCCGCCAAAGCGGCCGGCTCGTGATGGAGGGCGCCCGCCCAGGCTCGCTGGAGCCAGGTCGGCGGACCGGTGTGGTCGAGGAAGACCCCCGGCATGATGCGTACCCACTCGCGACGTCGAAGCGCCCGCTCGATCTCCGCGGGACGCCCGCCGAGGGCAAGAACCTGCCGACGGGAGATGACTCCCGCCTGGTCGCGTAACAGCCGCGCGATCTCGTCCACCGCCTCCAGGGTGATGCCGGGGAGGCCGGCGCGCCACGGTCGCTCGCGGACCTGTGGAGAGCGCCTAGGTCGAGGATCCGTCGTACCAGGTGCGTCGGATCCTCGACCTAAGCCTCAGGTTTCTGCCAGACGGAGACGTGGGACTCGCTGAAGGAGGTGAACGGCGTACGCCGCCAGTCGGCCCAGCGGTCTCTGAATGCCAGCCCCGCGATGCGTGCCATCAGGTCGAGCTCGGCCGGCCACGCGTAGCGGAAGGGCACCGAGGCGCGGCGGTAGGTGCCGTCCTCGCGCAGCCGGAGGTGGTGGGAGAACAGGGTCTGCGTCACGACGTCGTACTCATCGAAGGCGACGTAGCCGGGCTCCTCGGTGAAGACGTGGAACCGCTCGCCGGGCGGCAGCTTCTGGAGGATCGGCACGAACACCTCGATCACGAACACTCCGCCTGGCGCCAGGTGCGCGGCGGCGTTCTCGAAGCAAGCGACCTGCTCGTCCTGCGACGTCAGGTTGGTGATGGTGTTGAACACGAGATAGACCAGCGAGAACTCTCCGTCGACCCGCGTGCTGGTCATGTCACCCTCGACGGCCTCGATGTCGGTGGCGCCCTCCTTGGCGCGCAACCGGGCGAGCATCGCGGGCGAGAGCTCGACGCCCGAGACGCCAACGCCGCGCGCGGCCAGCGGGACCGCCACCCGTCCGGTGCCGATCGCGAGCTCGAGGGCGCGACCCTCGCCCGCCAGTCCGGCCAGCACGTCGACTGTCGCGTCGAGCAGCTCCGGCTCGAACATCTCCGGCGAGTCCTGATCGTAGGTCGCCGCGGTCGTCTCGTCGAAGTGGTTCTCCCGCACGAGATCGACCTTGGCAGCCAGGGAACAGCTCGGCCAGCGAATTCACCGGGCCAGGGCGGCCCGATATCCCACACCCCGTGCTACGCGTAGCGGGCCAGGGTGGTCCGAAACCCGACACCCCGTGCCAGACGAACCGGGCCAGGGTGGCCCGATACCCGGCACTCCCGTGCCACACGAACCGAGCCAGAGTGGCCCGAAACCGGGCACCCCGCCCTGGGCGATCAGGGGCGCTGGGGGATCCGGAGCTTCCAGCCGACCTTGATCACGTCGGGGTCGCTGATCCGCGGGTTGGCGGCGACGACCTGGGCGACGGTGGCGCGGGTGAAGGGGCGCAGCTTCCGCACGATGCTCGTCAGGGTGTCGCCGGACGCGACGCGGTAGAGGATCCAGCCGGCGAGGTCGGGGAAAACGATGAGCGGGACCTCCTGCAGGTTGAACCCCGGATCGGGCCCTTCGTCGGGCAGGCCGGGGTTGTCACCGAAGGCTTGGAGCGTGACTTTGGCGCCCGCACGGGGAGGCGTTGCGAAGGTCAGCACGGCGGAGAACTCGCCCACGCCGGCCATCCCGCCGGCCGACTGGCCAAACCCCTCCGCGAGCACCCGGCCGCCGTTGTCGACGACCCGCAGGCCGACCGTCCCCTCGAAGCCGGAGCCGATGCCGGCCACCACGAAGCTGCTCCCCACGAGGTCGTGGTCGGCGGGCTGGCGCACCTTCACCTGCGTCACGATCGGCATCGACGTCCTCCTCGGCTGACGGGTCTGGAATCCGACGATAACCCCGTCGCTAACCTGTCCGACGTGGCGAGTCCGATGGCAGTGCTGACCGAGCGGTTCCAGCGCGCGCTGGGAGACGCGTTCGGCGAGGAGTACGCCGCCGCGGACCCTGTCATCCGGCCCAGCCAGTTCGCCGACTTCCAGGCCAATGCGGCGCTGGCACTGGCGAAACGGCTCGGCGAGCAGCCGCGGGGCGTGGCCGAACGACTGGTTGGCGCGCTGGATCTCGACGGGATCGCCGAGGCGCCGGAGATCAGCGGCCCGGGCTTCGTCAACGTCCGGCTGACCGACGCCTGGGTCGGCGAGCAGGTCAGTGCGCTGGGCGGCGACCCGCGCCTCGGCGTACCAACACAACAAGCGCAGACGGTGCCCATCGACTACTCCGCGCCCAACGTCGCCAAGGAGATGCACGTCGGCCACCTGCGCACGACCGTCGTGGGCGACGCGCTGGCCCGCACCCTGGAGCACCTCGGCCACACGGTCATCCGGCAGAACCACGTCGGCGACTGGGGCACGCCGTTCGGGATGCTCATCGAGCACCTGCTCGTGGTCGGCGAGGACTCCGACGACGCCCACCTCCTGGAGACCGACCCCAACGCGTTCTATGCCGCGGCGCGGGCGGAGTTCGACGGTGACGAGGCCTTCGCCGACCGCGCCCGGTCACGCGTCGTGAAGCTCCAAGCCGGCGACGCCGACACCCTCCGGCTCTGGGGCGAGCTCGTGGAGATGTCCAAGCGCTACTTCAACCGCATCTACCGCGTCCTCGGCGTCACGCTGACCGACAACGACCTGGCCGGCGAGTCGATGTACAACGACGAGCTGGCCGGCATCTGCGAGGAGCTCGAGCAGCGCGGCATCGCGACCATGAGCGACGGCGCCCTCTGCGTCTTCCTCGACGGCTACACCGGCCGTGAGGACAAGCCGGTGCCACTGATCATCCGCAAGTCCGACGGCGGCTACGGCTACGCGACGACCGATCTGGCGACCATCAGGCACCGGGTCCGCGACCTCCACGCCGACCGAATCCTCTACGTCATCGGCGCACCGCAAGCGCTGCACCTCAACATGGTCTGGGACACCGTCCGCCTCGCCGGTTGGCTGCCCGACGACGTCGAGGTGGTGCACGTGCAGATCGGCAACGTGCTCGGCCCCGACCGAAAGATCCTGCGCACCCGCTCGGGCGAGGCGCTGAAGTTGATGTCCTTCCTCGAGGACGCCATCGACCACGCCCGTGCCGTCATCGACGAAGCCCGGCCCGACCTCGCCGAGGACCTCCGGGCCGCGATCGCGCCCCAGGTCGGCATCGGCGGCGTGAAGTACGCCGACCTCTCGGTTGCCCACGACTCGGAGTACGTCTTCGACCTCGACCGGATGTTGGCGCTGACCGGCAACACCGGGCCTTACCTCCAGTACGCCGCCGCGCGGGTCCGCTCGATCTTCCGCACTAACGGCACCTCGCCCGACGACGCGACCGCGGGGATCGTCATCACCGAGCCCGCCGAACGGGCGCTGGCGCTGGCGCTGCTGGAGTTCGGCGACGTGGTGGCCCAGGTCGGCGACTCCCTCGAGCCGCACCGGCTCTGCGGCTACCTCTTCGACCTGGCCCAGCACTTCTCGGGCTTCTACGAGAACTGCCCTGTCCTCAAGGCGGCTGACGACGAGACCCGCGCGTCGCGGCTCGCCCTCAGCGCCGTCACGCTGGCGGTGCTCGTCCAGGGCCTCGACCTGCTCGGCATCGCCGCTCCCGAACGGATGTGACGGAATAGCCGTCCCCGTCAGCACCGTTGACCACGGGTGACCTCCCCCGCGCTGTCCGTGCTCGACCTGGTGCCGGTGCGCACCGACCAGACGACCGGCGACGCGCTGGCGGCGACCCGCTCGCTGGCCAGGGTCGCAGACGAGCTCGGCTACCGCCGCTACTGGCTGGCCGAGCACCACAACATGCCGGCCGTGGCGGCGACCAACCCGCCGGTCCTGATCGCCATGGTGGCCGCGGCCACCGAGCGGATCCGGGTCGGCTCGGGCGGCGTGATGCTGCCCAACCACGCGCCGCTCGTCGTGGCCGAGCAGTTCGCGCTCCTCGAGGCCGCCCACCCGGGACGCATCGACCTGGGGATCGGGCGCGCACCCGGCACCGATCCGGTGACGAGCTTCGCGCTCCGGCACGGGGCCGGTGGCGTCGAGGCCGACGCGGTCGAGCGCTTCCCGGCGTACGTCGACAACGTGATCACGATGATGTCGCCCGGCGGTGCGGCGCTCCGCGTCGGCGGCACGACCCACGCGCTCAGCGCCACCCCGCACGCCGTCTCGGCGCCGACCGTGTGGCTGCTCGGCTCCTCTGACTACTCCGCCCGGCTGGCGGCGGAGCAGGGGCTGCCCTACGTCTTCGCCCACCACTTCTCGGGCAGCGGCACCGCCGAGGCGCTGGAGCTCTACCGCTCCGGCTTCGTGCCCTCGGAGGCGTGTCCCGAGCCGCGCACCTTCCTCACCGTCAACGCCGTGGTGGCCGAGACCCAGGAGGAGGCCGACCGCCTCGTGCTGCCCAACCTGCTGGCCATGGTGGCGCTGCGCACCAGGGGCAGGCTGGCCGCCCAGTCGCTCGTGGAGGAGGCCGAGGCCCGCGGGCTCCCCGAGGAGCACCAGGGGCTGGCCTCGTCGATGCTCGGCCGCTGGGTGGTCGGCACCCCGGACTCGGCCGCCAAGCAGGTGACCGCGCTGGCCGAGACGTACGCCGTCGACGAGGTGATGGTGCACCCGGTGGCCGGTGCCTTCACCGGCGCACCGACGGACCGCTCGCCTGCTCGCGAAGAGACCCTGCGGCTGCTGGCCGATGCGCTTGGTTGAGATCGGCCTGTGCCGCCCTCACGAAAGGTGCGCGCGCCTCAGGCCCGTGCCCGCGTCTTTCCGGCCCACATAGACGCAGCCGTTCCTGGCGGTCACTAGGTCGAAGGCGCGACGTACCTGGTACGTCGCAGATTCGACCTAGACACACGGCTACGCATCACACCACCGCGTATGACTGTCAAGCGCCGGCCGCCGTGCGCTGGACGCTCTGTTCCATTCCGTCCCGCAAGCGGATCGGCGAGTGGGCACGCGCCTGTTGCAGAAAGAAGGGTCGCTCGGCGACGGCGGCTTGTCCAAGCCAGGTCGCGACGGCTTGTCCGACATTCGGGTCATGATCGCGTCCCGCCCCGACCCCTCCGATCTCGGGGCCTGGGCCGAGGCAGGTGTCTTCGAGCTGGTCGGGGTGTCCCCGGCAAGCCCGAGGACGAGGTGCTCGGCCAACTCGACGGGCTGGCGGGGCCGCCTGGGGCTCCCCGCCTCTTGACCTGGTCCTTGACGCCGTCGAGGACGCGCTCGGGGTCGAATGCGAGATCGTGGTGGCGCACGAGGATGGGCTGTGCCATCGCACCACGAGATCCGCAACCCCTGGACATGCCATGCTGGTGAATGGTGTCCGTCTCACCGCAAGGAGACCGGGTGACCGAGCCGGCTCGATCCGATGCTTCTGAGCACCTCGCGGCACGCGTCGCCGTCTTTGACTGCACGGGCGACGGCTCTGTCACAGACGACCAGCTGAGGACAGTCCTCGGCTCCGAAGTCGGATTGATTCATCTCCCTGGGCCCGTCGGCTCCGCTGAGGCGAGCCTGGTCAGGCGGGCGGCCGTGTTCACCGGAGCGGACGGCAAGCGTCGATGGGCCGACGCTGTGCCGCTTCTTGCCGCCGCCGTCGAGGGTTCCGGCGCCTTGAGGCGGATTGCGATGCACGGCGGCGGCGACGTCATCTTGTCAGCAGACGTGACGATTCCCTTCGACGGAGCGCCGATGATCGACCGCGCCGCACATCTCTTGGACGTGGTGCAAGCCGGTCAGTTCGTGTCGTCCGACGTTGGTGCGGCGCTGCTTGACGCGGAGTTCCCCACCGCGCTGAACATGACCGATCTTGGTTGGCACCGACTGCGAGACCTCGGTCCGCCGGTGCGGGTGTGGCACGTCTCCATCCGGGGATCGGCGAAGGGGGTCCCCGCATTGCGCTCCTTGGACACGTTCCGCCATAACTTGCCGATCATGCATTCGTCGCTGGTGGGACGTGACGAGGAGGTTCGGGTGCTCGAACGCCTGCTCACCGAGACTTCGTGCGTGACCCTCACCGGAAGCGGAGGGGTGGGCAAGAGCCGTTTGGCGCTGGCCGTCGGAGCGCGCACCATCGAGCAGTACCCGGGCGGCGTGTGGTGGGTTGAACTTGTCAGCATCTCCGACGACGGATCGGTGGACGGCGCCGTCAAGGGTTTGTTGGAACGCGAAGTTTTCGCCACGACCGGTCCGGACGAGCATTCCGTCGCGGCACCGACTCTCCTGGTGCTTGACAACTGTGAGCAGGTCGCGCGGGCGTCGGCGCGTCTCGTTGCCGAGCTGATCAACCAAAACCCGTTCCTTCGGGTTCTTTCGACGAGCCGTGAGCCACTCGGTGTCTCCGGTGAGACGGTGTGGCGTGTTCCCTCGCTCGCCCTCCCGTCGTGGCGGGGCGACGTGGACGTCGTGAGGCTGCGGTCGTGTTCGTCGGTTCGACTGTTCACCGATCGCGCTCGTGCTCACGACCGAACCTTCGAGCTGGACGACTCCAACGCCGCTTCGGTTGCACAGATCTGTGCGCGACTGGACGGGATCCCGCTCGCGATCGAGTTGGCCGCTGCCCGTTGTCGCCAACTCGGCCCCACTCGCGTACTGGCCGAACTCGACAATCGATTCGAGCTGCTGACCCAGGCTCCGAGAAATGAGCACAGCCGGCACCAGACGCTGTCGGCGTCGATCGACTGGAGTCACGATCGTCTCGACGACGAGGAACGATTGGTCTTTCGACGGCTCAGCGCCTTCTCGGGACCATTCACCTTGGATCTCGCCATTGACGTCGTGGGTGCTCTCGGCGCCATCAGACGTGCCCCAGCCATTGAGTCCATCGGCCGGCTGGTGGACTGCGGCCTGGTGGACTCAATCGATGGTAGGCGCGGACCACGTCGCTATCGCCTGTTGGAGACGCTTCGCCTGTACGCCGCTGGTCGTGCGTTCGCCGCTGGCGAGCTGGATTTGTTGCGAGATGCGCATGTCGACTGGTGGCTTTCGTGGTTCGCCCGAGCCAGCAATGTCCCAGTCATCGGCGCCCTGTCGACCGTCGAATCGATGGCCGAGAACCTGCGTGCGGCCGTCGAGTGGAGCTCGCACGAGCCACGCAGGGGTCTGACGCTGCTGGCACATGCGGCTCGCGCATGGCAGGGGAGCACCCATGGCGTCGATGCCGTGCTGGCAGCCGACCGTGTCCTCACGCAGGACAACGCGGCCGCCGAGCCGGACGTATGGCTGGATGCCGCGGTGGCGATGTCAGTGCACTACGCGTTCGTGCGAGGGGGCCTCGCGATCCGCGAGTTGGCGCGCAGCACCACCGAAATGGCGGACCGGCTGGACGATCCCTTCGCGTCTGCCGCGGCTGGCTGGATCGAACGGTCCGACCTCGAGCGCAGCGCGACGTTGCGCGAGTTGGCCAGGGCCAGAGGGGACGAGTATCTCGAGGCGCTGACCGCATTGACCGCTGCTGAGCACCTTGCCGAGCGCGAGCCGATGGTTGCACGGTCGGTGTTGGATGACGACACCGTCATCGCCTCGTGCGGAAGCGAGTACCTCGCCTCGTGGTCCGAGCTCGTTCGCGGCCGAATCGCACGCGATGTCGGCGACTTCGAAACGTGTCTGGGGATTGGCTACCGTCTGGTGGCGGATCGTTCCGCCCACATGGTGTTCAACGGGATGATCCTGCTGGTGCAGGCGGGGCTGCTGACCGGTTCCCGGGATGCGTTGAATGCGGCTGTCAGCGCCGCCGCCACGCCGATCGCGACGGCTCGAATGATCGCCGAGGGTGAGGTTGCGCGTACGCATGTTGCCTATCTCGACCAGAAGTCGGCCAGCCGGGTTGATCCTGAGTTCGGGCACGAACCGATGACGCCGGGCTCCTTGTGGCTGTGTGCTCTCGAGGCGACCGACGCCGGCCATGCAGAGTTGGCCGAACGGGTGGCTGCTGCCGCCGGCCCCGAGGGACCGCTGCTCGATGCGGTGCGTTCGGCCGTCAAGGCGCTGGCCGGCGAGGCCGGACGCTGGTATGACACCTTGTCGATGGCGCGAAGGCTGGGGCTCGAGCCGATGGTCGTCGAGTCGCTGGAAGGGATCGCGGTGCATCGCGCGTCCGTCGGGAACTGGGTCGATTGCCTACGACTGACCGCGGCCGCGCGAAAGCGCCGCGACGAGCTGCAGTATCGCTGGCAGTTTCCGGGCCGGCGCACGGAGGTCGAGGCGGCCATCAGCAGAAGCGTCGCCGAGCTCGGCGACCACGACGCGGCCGCGGCGTTGGCTGACGGCGCTGGCATGACCTCGGAGGCTGCCACGGCGTTCGCACTACGCGGGCATGGCCGCCGCGGGCGCCCCCGACTTGGCTGGAACAGCCTCACCCCCACCGAGCTCCTAGTTGCCGAGGCGGTCGCCAACGGCCTCACGAACCGTCGCATTGGCGATCGGATGATGATCAGCCCTACCACCGTGAAGAGCCACCTCGATCACATCTTCACCAAGCTCGACGTGCACTCGCGCACCGAGGTGGCCGCCAGCTACGCGCGACGGACCCCGTCCGCATGAAGGGGTGTTGGCTTGCTCGCAGATGCGGACAGGTTGCGTTTTCGTCCGCCGTTTGGAGGATGTACCGCTGCCCCCCTGGGTGAAACGTCGTGGGAATGATGAATCACCTGCGAATTGCCGTGGCCATCGTTGCCGCCATGTCGGTCTTGACGATCGCCGCACCAGCCACGACCAGCGCCGCACCCTTCGACGGCGACGCATGGGGGCCGGCCGCCCCTGTCTCCGAGGTCAACTCGGTGGACGCGGACGGTTGCCCCATCGAGTCGCCCGACGGGCGCAGCCTGTACATCGCGTCTACGCGCACCGGCACGCTCGGCGGCAACGACATCTGGGTCGCACATCGGAAGAGCAAGACGTCGCCATGGAGCGCCCCGGTGAATGTTGGTGCGCCGGTCAATGGCGAGGCGAACGACTTCTGCCCCACGCCGCTTCCCTTCGGCGGGCTGTTGTTCGTCTCCGAGCGTCCCGGCGCCGAGACCTGTGACGCCGGGCCAGGATTCGGCGACATGTACATCACCCGGCTGCGCCATGGCCGTGAACCTCGCGTGCCCCAGCATCTGGGATGCGTGAGCGACGGTACCGGTCCAAACTTCAGCGGCCCGGAGTTCAGCCCGTCGCTCGTCACGACCTGGAGGGGCACCTGGCTGTACTTCTCGAGCACCGGCTACGACGGCAATATGGACATCTACGTCAGCCGACTCCGACACAACGGCAAGTTCGCGGCACCGACGAAGCTCGAGGAGCTCAGCACGCCCGGCGATGATCGGATGCCGAATGTCAGCGCTGACGGGCTGAAGATGGTGTTCAGCTCCGACCGAACCGACCTCGAAGGCGAACAGGGCAGCTTCGACGTCTACGTCTCGCATCGGTGGTGCACCTGCGTTCCGTGGTCCCAGCCGGTCAACCTAGGACCGAATGTCAACAGCAGTGCAGGAGAGACACGGGCCACGATGTCTGCCGATGGCGAGCGTCTCTACTTCGGACGGCTTGGCGACATCTGGATGAGCACGAGTGTCGGACGGCACTGATCTCGATCGCCGGGTCGAAGGCGTCGATGCCCATGCCCACCTCGACAAGTACGGCGATGACGAGCTCGACTTGGTCGTCGGCCAGATCGAGGCCGAACACATCCTCACCATCAGCGTGTCGGTCGATCCGCCATCGTTCGCTCGGGCACGGACGATCGCGGATCGATGCCGACTCGTCGTGCCGACGTTCGGCATTCATCCTTGGGAGGCACCACACTTCATCGGTGTCCTCGATGAGTTGGAAGCCCTCTGTGCGACGAGCCCGATGATCGGCGAGATCGGGCTGGACCACACCTTCGTCAGCGATCCGAAGAGCCGAGCTGCGCAGCGTATCGTCTTTGCCTCTCTGCTCGACATCGCGGCGGAGCAGCACAAGATGGTCAATGTCCACAGCATCGGCGCGGAGGCCGAGACAGCGGCAATGCTGGGGTCACGGCGAATCGATCGTGCCGTCATGCACTGGTATGCAGGTGACCTCGAGACGCTCATGACGTTGATCGACCGCGGGCTGCTGTTCACCGTCGGTGCGGCAGTCCTGCACTCTGCCCATATCCGCGACATCGCTACCAGAATTCCCGACGATCAACTCCTGACCGAGACCGACAACCCGGGCGGCCAATACTGGCTCACAGGACAACGGGGGCAGCCTCGTCTGCTGCACAGCATCGAGTCCGAGCTTGCCCGACTGCGCGGCACCAACGCGCGACGGCTGAGATCGCTCGTGCATGCGAACCTCGAACGGCATCTCTGCCACGATCCCCACCTTGAGCCATGGATCGTCCTGGAATAGCTTTGGACAGCGCCCTGGTCGACCGCCGTCCTGGCCGCGTCGGGTGTAGCCGCCGCCTTGACGGCGCTGTTCCTCCCGCTGAAGCAGCATTCCGAGCCTTGATGACTGTCCGCTTGGGCTCCCCCGTCGGGACCCGCCTACAAGGAGCGTCCCTGAGTGGAGTGGAGTCAGGGTGATCGTCCCCGGACGCAGTCACGCATGACAGGCCGCATCCAGCAAGACGAGGCCGCTACGGCCGCGCAGGCCTCGAGAATGGACGTGCGTCATACCGCCGCGATGGGTCCCGTTCTTGATCAGGCGCGTATCGGCACCCCGTGTGAGTCCGCGTCGGTGAGATTTCGAAGGTCTCGCTTCCGGAGCGGCGATCCTTTAGGACCACGTCGGCAGTGGCGATCTCGGTTTCAGGCACTGCTTGACGCCTCCGGCGAGGGTTGCCGTCGCGAGGGCCCAGGAACGCTTCTGCTGAAGGCGCTCAGGTGCCCACGGGCCGGACCTTGTGGACCCCGTGACTCACCGGGCCGCGTCAGTCGGCCTCGGCATCGGTCTACGCGGCGTCGCCCCGGCGCGCCTGGGCGCGCTGGACCTGATGGCCGACGATCGCGAGCGCGACCCACACGATGGTGTGCACGGTCGACTGCCCGGGGTCGTCGGGCGTCTGCAGGAGCCCGAGATCATCGCTGAACATCGAGCCGACGGCCGACAGGATGAGGGCGGCGCCGGCGATGGCGGTGGCCCAGCGTAGGAACTTGATTCCCATCCTCTGGGCCAGGAAGCCTGAGACGAAGCCGAACGTCGGCACGAACAGGACAGCGAGCAGCCAGCTCGGGTCGTCGCCGCCGAGCAGCGCGAACAGGCGGGCGCCGATGACGGCGCCGACCGCCGCGCCCACCAGGAAGATCACGAACCTCGACATCACGATCGACAACACCAGCAAGGCGAGCGCCCCTGCGGCGGCCACCAGGAACGTCGTGGCGACGCTGGCCCCGAACGCGTCGGCGAGTAGCCAGCACAAGCCGAAGCCGGCGACCAGTACCGTCAGCCGCAGCGACCGCGCACCCGCGAAGCACAGGACGAGGCCGATGACGAGCAGGGCCAGCTCGGACATGCGGTGCTCCCTCCCTCGACGGCAGGGTAGCGCCTGTCAAGGCTGCGGGTCCGCTACTTGAAGGTCATCGCTGGGTGCGTCCTTCTGCCCCCTCCAGCGGCATCCGCGAACCGCTCGCCGCCACACTTCGTTGTGTCAAGGAGGGCGTCGCGGACGCCGCTGAGAGACTGACGAGCGTGACGAGGAGCTCGGTCTTCATCTCGCGACCGTTCCTGCTCTATTGGCGGGCCGATGCGGTGTCGGGCTTCGGCAGCTACATCACGCTGTTCGCACTGCAGGCGCTGGTGGTCCTCACGCTCAACGGTTCGGCGGCGGACGTCGGCTGGCTCAACGCCGCGCGTTGGCTGCCGTACCTCGTCTTCGGGCTTCTCGTGGGTGCGATCGTCGACGGCCGGCGCCGACTTCCGCTCATGGTCAGCGCCGACCTGGTGCAGGCCGCGCTGTTGGTGACCATCCCCGTGATGTGGTGGCTCGGTCTGCTGTCGCTGCCGGTGCTGATGCTGATCGTGATCGCCTACGGCACCGCCTCCGTGGTCAACGTCGCTGCCGCGATGTCGTTGCTTCCGCGCCTCGTCGAGGCGCAGCACCTCCAACCGGCCCACGCCCGCACCGACGGCACCGACGCGGTGGCCGCGATCGCCGGTCCCGCGCTCGCGGGGCTGATCGTCAGCGCGGTCGGTGCTCCAGTGACCGTCCTCGTGGACTCCCTGACCTACGTCTACTCGGCGTTCACGCTGCGCAAGATCGACCTCGACGAACCGCCACCGCGCACGGGTGTCACCGCAAGGGGACTCTTGAGGGACGTCGTCGAGGGCGTCCGCTGGGTCTACCGCGGCTCCGGCCTGGCCGCGCTCGCGCTCTCGACTCATGCGTGGTTCGTCGGCAACGCGATCGTCGGGGTCGTGGTCGCCCCCTACGTCCTCACCACTCTCGACCTCACGGCCTTCCGGTTCGGCATCATCGGTGCGGCTGGCGGGGTCGGTGCGGTCGTCGGCGCCGTCATCACCACGTGGGTGGGGCGACGACTAGGAACTGGTCGCACGATCATCGCGTGCCACCTCGTCACGACTCTCGGCGTCGTCGCGATGGTGCTCGCCGGGCAGCAGACGGCGCCGGCGTGGGTGATGGTGGCCCTGGTGGCCGGGCAGGCTCTCTACGGTCTGGCGATGGGGATGAGCAACTCCCACGAGACGAGCTATCGCCAGCTGGTCACGCCGGACGAGCTGCAGGCGCGCACCAACACCACCATGCGTTCGCTCAACCGTGGGGTCGTCGTGATCGTCGCGCCGATCGCGGGGATCCTCGCCGACGCGTTCGGGATCCAGCTCATGCTGGTCGTGGCGGCCGTGATCTTCGCGCTCGTCGCGCTCGGGCTTGGCGCCACCTCGTTCCGCAACGTGCGAGCCCCCATCCAGCCCTAGCCGACCGACAGCTCCTGCTGCCCCCACGGCGACCCGTACTCGGTCAGCAGGTCGAGGAACGGCACCGCGTCGAAGGCCTCGGGCCCGAGCACGCCGGCTCCGGTCCAGGTCCTCTTGGACAGCAGCTCGAGGGCGACGACCGGGTTGATCGCGGTCTGCCACACCACGCACTGGTGGCCGTACTCCGCCATCGTCTCTTCGTTGTCGACCACGTGATAGAGGTACGTCGACCGCGGCTCGCCATCCTTGCCCTTGCCCGTCACCCAGAGCCCGGCGCAGGTCTTGCCCTTCATCCGCGGGCCGACCGTCGCCGGGTCTGGCAGCACGGCCGCCACCACGTCGCGGGGGCTGACGTCGACGCCCTTGACCCTGACCTTGTCGGTGCGGTCCAGGCCGAGCGTGTGCAGCACCTTGAGGATGTTGATGAACTCGTCGCCGAGGCCGTACTTGAACGTGGCCCGCTTGCAGTCGACCCAGCGCGGCATCAGGAGCACCTCCTCGTGCTCCACGTTGACGCACTCGACCGGCCCGATGCCCTCGGGGAAGTCGAAGACCTCAGGCTCCGAGAACGGCGGCGTGGTGTGCCACTCGCCGTCCTGCCAGACCACCGGCGGGTTGAGGCACTCCTCGATCGTGGTCCACATCGAGAACGACGGCGCGAAGATCTCGTTGCCGTCGTCGTCGGTCACCACGAGGTTGGCTCCGTCGCGGGTGCCGAGCTCGTCGATCTCGCTGAACAGGTGGTCGGCGGCGTACCTGGCGAAGACGTCGGAGAGCCCCGGCTCCACGCCGATCCCGACCAGCGCCAGCCGGCCCGCCGTCTCCCAGTCGGGGGCAACGGCGAACTGCTCGTCACCGAGCTTGACGCCGGTCTTCTCGTACGGCGCCTCGGGGTGCGGCTTCGACAGCGACATCGCCATGTCGAGGTAGTCGGCGCCCGCCTCGAAGGCCCCGTTGAAGATCGACATGTTGAACACCGGGTCGACGGCGTTCATCACGTGGGTGATGCCGTGCTCGCGACACAGCGCCGTCACCGACGACGCGTCGGAGGCGTCGACCTGCGCGGCGACGTACCGCTTGTCGGCCGCCGCGGCCTTCTCCGCCCTCGCCGGGTCGTAGTCGGCGACCACGATCTGCTCGAAGAAGTCGCGGCGGGCCGCGATCGCGGCGAAGGCAGCGCCGACGCCGCCGGCGCCGACCAGAAGGATCCTCACGTCACTCGCCGATGTAGGACATCACGTGCTTGATGCGCGTGTAGTCCTCCAGGCCGTACATCGACAGGTCCTTGCCGTAGCCCGAGTGCTTGAAGCCGCCGTGCGGCATCTCGGAGACGAAGGGGATGTGGGTGTTGATCCAGACGACGCCGAAGTCGAGGTGCTTGGACATCCGCATGGCGCGGCCGTGGTCCTTGGTCCACACCGAGGAGGCGAGGCCGTACTGGACGCCGTTGGCCCAGGCGAGGGCCTCCTTCTCGTCGGTGAACCTCTGCACCGTGATGACCGGGCCGAAGATCTCGGTCTGGATCTGGTCGTCGTCCTGCTTCAGGCCGGACAGCACGGTCGGGGTGTAGAAGTAGCCCTTGTCACCCTGGCGGGTGCCGCCGGTGTTGAGGGTGGCGTGGTCGGGTAGGGAGTCGACCATGCCGGTCACCCGGGTCAGCTGGTTCTCGTTGTTGAGCGCGCCGTAGAGCACGTCCTCGTCATCGGGCATGCCCGTCTTGATGCCCTTGGCGACGTCGGTCAGGGCGGCCACGAAGTCGTCGTGGACGCCGGGGCCGGCGAGCACGCGGGTGGCGGCGGTGCAGTCCTGGCCGGCGTTGAAGTACCCCGCCTCGGCGATCGCCTGCGCGGCGCCCTCGATGTCGGCGTCGTCGAAGATGATCACCGGCGCCTTGCCGCCGAGCTCGAGGTGCACCCGCTTGAGGTCGGCCGCGGCCGAGCCGGCGACCTCCATGCCCGCACGGACGGACCCGGTGATCGAGACCATCGCGGGCGTCTTGTTCTGGACCAGGGCCCGGCCGGTGTCGCGGTCACCGCAGACGATGTTGAGCACGCCCGCGGGCAGGAACTCCTGGGCCAGCTCGCCGAGCAGCGTGGACGAGGCGGGCGTGGTGTCAGACGGCTTGAGCACGATCGTGTTGCCGCCAGCGAGGGCCGGCGCGATCTTCCAGATCATCATCATCAGCGGGTAGTTCCACGGCGTCACCTGGCCGACGACACCGACCGGCTCACGGCGGATCCACGAGGTGTGGTCCTCCATGTACTCCCCCGCCGACTTGCCCTCGAGCACCCGCGCGGCGCCGGCGAAGAACCGGAAGTGGTCAGAGGCGTAGGGCATCTCCTCCGACATCGTCAGGCCAAGCGGCTTCCCGGTGTCCTTGCACTCGACCGCGTTGATCTCCTCGACCCGCGCCTCGATCGCGTCGGCGATCTTGAGCAGCGCGGTCGCGCGGTCCTTGGGCGTGGTGTCGCCCCAGGACTCGAACGCCTCGGCGGCAGCGGCGTACGCCCGGTCGACGTCCTCGGCGCTCGACATCGGCGCGGTCGCGTAGACCTCGCCGGTCGTCGGGTCGATCACGTCGTACCGCTCGCCCGACACGCTGTCGACGAGCTTGCCGTTGACGACGTTCTTGAAAGCCAGGTCAGCCATGCTGTATCCCCTCAGGAAGCCTTAAGTGATGGCTGGGAGCCTAGCGAGGCAACCTACGATTCTGTAGGCCGCATCGCGACGAAATCCTTCGCCGCATGCACAGGTGAGGACGAGAACCGCACATCGACCCGCGTCGAGACGGCGGATCCCGAAGCAGGGACCAAGGGAGTCTGATGCGCAGGTCATGGGTCGTGCCGCTCGCGGCCGTCGCCGGTTCGGTGCTGTACGTCGTGCTGGTCGGCTGGCTGATGCTGCACGGCCACATCGACACGGCCGTGTGGCTGGTGCTGCTCGCCGTCGTCGCGTTGCTGGGCCTCGGCATCTGGCAGTGGCGAGGAGGGCACCGCCGGACGACCGCGATCCTCGTCGCGGCGGCACTCGTCATCGTCGCTGCCACCAGCTGGTACGGCTACACACTGAACAAGAAGATCGCGCTGATCCCCCGCGTCGACGTCTCGGCGATCACCGGAGACGAGAGCAGCCGACCGCCCAAGGCGCCCAACAAGGCGGTCAACATCTTGCTGATGGGGGCCGACAACCCCCATCGCCTGATCAAGCAGCCCACCGTCGCCCAGCTCCTCGAGGACGGGGAGTGGGACGCCGGTGCCTACCGCAGCGACACGATGATGGTGGTGCACATCCCGGCCGACCGGAAGTCGGCGTACGTCGTGTCCGTGCCGCGTGACTCCTACGTGCCGATCTACGACGAGGAGGGCCAGCAGCACGGGCAGAACAAGATCAACGAGTCCTTCTCGGCCTATGGACCACTCGGCACCTGGCGGACCATCGAGAACCTCAGCCAGGTCCGGCTCGACCACATGATGGTCATCGACTACGCCGGCTTCAACGAGCTCACCGAGGCGGTCGGAGGCGTCGACGTCTACGTCCCCCAGACGGTCTACGACAGCCAGCAGGACCAGGAGTGGACCAAGGGCTGGCATCACATCGAGGGCGAGCTGGCGCTGAAGTACGTGCGGATGCGTCACGGCCTGCTCGAGGGCGACTTCGACCGGATCGACCGCCAGCAGAACTTCCTGCGCGCTGTCCTGCAGAAGACGCTGTCCGACGGCACCATCGGCGACCCGTTCAAGCTCAACGGGGTCCTCGGCGCGATCACCGACCACCTGGCCGTCGACTCGAGCTGGTCGACCGGCGACATCCGTGGGCTGGCGCTGGGCCTGCGCGGGATCGACAGCAAGAAGGTCCACTTCATGACGCTGCCGCTCCTGCGATACCAGGACATCCCCGGCGTCGGCTCCTCCAACATCATCGACATGCAAGCCGCGAAGCGCCTGTGGCAGGCGGTGCTCGACGACAGGGTCGCCAAGTACCTCAAGGACCACCCTGAGGACGCGCTGCCCGAGCCGACCGACGTGCGCTAGGCCACCGTTACCGATCACTGGCGACGGAGAAGACCAGCTCGCCGTCGATCCAGGTCGACACGACCGAGGTCGCGCCGATCTCGTCCTGAGGCCCGGCGAACGGATCGCGGTCGAGGACGACCAGGTCGGCCGCGGCTCCTGGAGCCAGCTCGCCCGCGCCGTCGAGCTCGTCGCGGCGGTTGATCCAGGCGGAGCCCGAGGTGTAGGCGGCGTACGCGGTCTCGAGGTCGAGCGCCTGGCCGGGCAGGAACGGCTCGGCGTCCTCGCCGTACGTCGTGCGGTTGACCGCGACATGCATGGCCTGCAACGGGTCGGGCGTGCTGACCGGCCAGTCGCTGCCCATCACGAGACGGGCGCCGGCGCGATGCAGATCGCCGAAGGGGTACTGCCACGCCGACCGCTCCGGCCCGAGGAACGGCAGCGTCAGCTCGGTCATCTGCTCGTCCTCGCAGGCCCAGAGTGCCTGCGCGTTGGCGGCGACACCGAGCTCGGCGAAGCGTCGTACGTCGTCGGGGTGCACGACCTGGATGTGCGCGATGTGGTGCCGTCGCTCGCGTGCGCTCCCCTCGAACGCGTCGAGCGCCTCTCGCGACGCGCGGTCGCCGATCGCGTGCACGTGGACCTGGAAGCCGGCCGCGTCCAGGGCCGTCACGGCGTCCCGCAGGGCACCGGCCTCCACGAACGAGTGTCCACGGTTGGTGGTCTCGCCGCCGGCGGCGTCGAGGTAGGGCGTGAGCATCGCGGCCGTGAAGTTCTCCGCGACACCGTCTTGCATCACCTTGACCGCTCGCCCCTGGAAGCGTCCGCCGCTCAGGGCCTCGCGGCGCCCGACCAGGTCGTCGACCTGTTCGACGCCGAGGCGCCGCTCCCACCACAGGGCGCCGACGACGTGAGATCGCAGGTCGCCGTTCGCGGCCGCCTTGACGTACGTCGAGCCCGGGTCGTCCATGCCGGAGTACGCGCCGACGATGGCGTCCTGCCAGGAGGTGACGCCCACGGAGTGGAGGTAGCGCTGACCCTCCATCAGCCCGGCGTAGTAGTCCTCCCCCGAGGTCCGTGGCAGGTAGCGGGAGACAAGCGCGGTCGCACCCTCGTGGAGCGTGCCGCTCGGGCGGCCCTCCGCATCGCGCTCGATCCGGCCGTCCGGCGGGTCGGGCGTGCCTGCGTCGATCCCAGCGATCTCGAGCGCGCGGCTGTTGACCCAGGCACCGTGGTGGTCGCGGTTGGGCAGGAACACCGGCCGGTCGGGCACGACGGCGTCGAGGTCGGCCGCGATAGGACAGCCGCCGGGGAAGGCCGCCAAGGCCCAGCCGCCCCCGAGGATCCAATCGCGCTCGGGGTAGGCGTCGGCGTACGCACGGATCGCCGCGAGGTACTCCTCGCGCGTGCTGTGCTCGGAAAGGTCGCACCGCAGCCGCTCCAGCCCGCCCTGGATCGGGTGCACGTGCGCGTCCGTGAAGCCTGGGCTGACGAGCCCGCCTCGGACATCGACCACCTCGTCCACCCCATCGGCGGTCGAGGTGCGAAGGCGCCCTGGCGCCTGAGCCTCGAGACCTCGAACCTCGAGAACGCGTCCATCCCTGACCAGGACGTCGGCCCGCCCGAGATATCGATGCCCGTCGAACACCGCGCCGTTGACGAACGCGATGGTGGGCATCAGCGTCCCTCCAGCAGCGGCCCGGCCGGATCGTGGGTGATGCCCACCTTGCGCGCCGCCAGGCCCGAGAGCGCCTCCAGGCACACGCGGTTGGCGAGGTAGGCCGTGATCTCGGCGTGGTCATAGGGAGGCGAGACCTCGACCACGTCGATGCCGGCGACGGGCAGCTCGCGGCAGATGCGTCGTACGGCGTCCAGCAGCTGCCGCGAGGAGAGCCCGCCGGGCTCGGGCGTGCCGGTGCCGGGCGCGTGGCCGGGGTCGCAGACGTCGATGTCGACGGACAAGAAGACGGCGTCGCAGTCGTCGAGGGCGATCGTGAACGCCTCGTCGAGGCAGGCGTCGAGTCCGCGGGCGCCGATCTCGGTCATCTCGAAGGACCTCATTTCCTGGGCGGCCATCCAGTCGAGGGTCTCGGGTTCGGGCCAGTAGCCACGCAGTCCCAGCTGCAGGAACCGGTCGCCGCGCAGCGCACCCGACTCGATGAGCCGGCGCATCGGTTGCCCGTGGCCGTAGAGCGACCCGAAGGTGATGTCGCCGGTGTCGGCGTGGGCGTCGAAGTGGATCATCGACACCCGGCCGTAGCCCAGGTGGCGAGCCACGCCGCTGGCGTCGGGCAGGGCGATGGAGTGATCTCCGCCCAGCACCAGGGGGATCGCGCCGGCCGACGCGACGGCGTACACCGCCTCCTCGAGTGCCCCCAGCGCACGCTCGATCTCGCCGGGCGGCATCTCGACGTCACCCGCGTCGACGACGCGCACGTCCTTCAAAGCATCCACGCGCAGTGCGAGGTGCGGCCGGGAGCCGTCGTGGGGCAGGTAGCACGTCTGGCGGATCGCTCCGGGTCCGAACCGGGTGCCCGGACGATGCGAGGTGCCGCCGTCGAAGGGCGCCCCGACGATCACGACGTCGGCCTCCGCGAGCGCCTCCGCATCGTCGAGGTCGACCGGGTCGACGCCCAGGAAGGTGATGTCGGGGCCGAACTGGGCGCCGTAGCGAGTCATGACGTGTTCCTACCAGTACTAGACCAGCGGGCGCAGCCTACGGATTCCGCGTAATAGCGGGCGGGACACCACTGATTCGCTTGCGGGCGGCGAAGTTGCCGGGGCAAGATGGTGTCATCACTCACGATGGTCACGCCGGTGACATCCGCCCACGCCCTGAGGACACCGATACCCATGTCTAGCGATGCGACCGCTCCGTACTCCGACGAGGAGTTCGCCCGGCTGCAGGCCGCGGGCCGCGACCATTTGTGGCTGCACTTCTCCCGGCACTCCGTCTACGAGCAGGGCGAGATGCCCGTCATCGTGCGCGGCGAAGGGGCCTATCTGTACGACGCGCGAGGCAAGCGCTACCTCGACGGCCTGGCCGGCCTGTTCGTCAGCCAGCTCGGGCACGGCCGCACCGAGCTCGCCGAGGCCGCCGCCAAGCAGGCCCAGCAGCTGGCGTTCATGCCGCTGTGGTCCTACGCCCACCCGGGCGCCATGGAGCTGGCCGCGCGGATCGCGTCGTACGCACCGGGAGACCTCAACCGGGTCTTCTTCACCAGCGGTGGCGGCGAGGCGGTCGAGACCGCGTGGAAGCTGGCCAAGAACTACTTCAAGCTGACCGGCAAGCCCACCAAGCACAAGGTGATCAGCCGCAAGATCGCCTACCACGGCACCCCGCAGGGCGCGCTGTCGATCACCGGTCTGCCCGGCATGAAGGCGCAGTTCGAGCCGCTCGTGCCGTCGACGTTCCGGGTGCCCAACACCAACTTCTACCGCGCGCCCGACCGGTTCCAGACGGGCCAGGACGGCGACCTCGAGGCCTTTGGTCGCTGGGCGGCCGACGAGATCGCGGTCGCGATCGAGAACGAGGGCGCCGACACCGTCGCCGCCGTCTTCCTCGAGCCCGTCCAGAACTCCGGCGGCTGCTTCCCGCCGCCGCCCGGCTACTTCCAGCGGGTCCGTGAGATCTGCGACGAGTACGACGTGCTGCTGGTCAGCGACGAGGTCATCTGCGCGTTCGGCCGGCTCGGCCACTGGTTCGGCGCCGAGCGCTACGGCTACCAGCCCGACATGATCACCTGCGCCAAGGGGCTCACCTCCGGCTACGCCCCGCTCGGCGCCATGATCGCCACAGACCGCCTGATGGAACCCTTCCTCAAGGGCCACGAGTCGTTCGCCCACGGCTTCACGTTCGGCGGCCACCCGGTCTCCTGCGCGGTAGCGATGGCCAACCTCGACGTGTTCGAGAACGAGAAGATCAACCAGCACGTCCTCGACAACGAGGGCGCGTTCCGCGCCACCCTCGAGCAGCTCAAGGACCTGCCGATCGTGGGCGACGTCCGCGGCGACGGCTACTTCTTCGGCATCGAGCTCGTCAAGGACAAGGCCACCAAGGAGACGTTCAACGACGAGGAGTCCGAGCGGCTGCTGCGCGGGTTCCTGTCCAAGGCGCTGTACGACGCGGGGCTCTACTGCCGGGCCGACGACCGGGGCGACCCGGTGGTCCAGCTGGCCCCGCCCCTGATCTGCGACCAGTCGCACTTCGACGAGATGGAGCAGATCCTGAGGGTCGTCCTCGACAAGGCGGCGACCCTCCTCTAGACGCCCGGGAGGGTGATTGTGGCCGGGGACCGTGTCCCGAGAACGCGGGCCCCGGCCGCTCTTCCCTCCGGGCCGGGCGACGGTGAGTCGCTCGTCAGCTGGTGGGCAGGGTGATGGTGCCAATGGGCGTGACGAGGCATGCGGATCCGTGCGGTCCGCGCCACAGGTAGCCGCCCTGGTTGGGGGCGCGTTGGTATCGCCAGACGCCGGCGGTCTTGGCTCGGTGGTGCCGTCTGCAGAGGCAGGCGAGGTTCGCTGGGTGAGTTTGGCTGGGTGGTCCGCCGTCGCCGGGGTCGAGGTAGGGGTCGATGTGGTCCTGGTCGCATGATCTCGCGTCGACCCGGCAGCCGGGGAACACGCAGTGCCGGTCGCGGAGGATGACGATCTCCCGCATCCACGCCGGGGGGTCGTGTTCGTCGACGGCGTCGCCGCGTCCCATGTCGAGGACGGGTTGGATGGTGACCTGGGCGTGGCCGACCCAGTCCCTTGATCTTGGCGATGGTGGCCGGCCCGAGCCGCTCCACGTCGCCCACAGTCGCCCGATCCGTGTCGAGGTCGTCGGCGTCGACGTGGACGTACAGCCGGACCTTCCCGGCCCGCCGCGTCGCCGGAGACATGGCCGCGAGGTCGAGGGCGGCCTGGCCGCAGGCGAGGTCGGCGAGCACGCCGAGGGCCTTGGCTTTGCGGGCCCCGAGGTCGTCGGGGTCACCGAGGGTCTTGAGCTGGGCTGCGGTGTCGCAGACCAGGTCGTAGAACTTGGCCAGGTCCAGGGTGTCGCCGCGGGCGTGCAGCTCGCTGGTGCCGGTGAACTCGGTCGGGTTCGGGTGGACCAGCTCGACGTCCCAGGACGCCTTGCCTTTGTCTTCGCGCCGCTCGTGCTCTTCGGGGTCGAACCGCGCGATCGCGTCGGCGACCAGCCGGTCCACGGTGATCGGACCGCAGCCGGCGCGGTCGGCGAGCCGGTGCGTCGACCCACCGCGCCGCCTCGAGGGACAGCTGGTGGGTGTGTTGGGCGGCTCGGCGGGCCTGCCACGCCGGGATCTCCAAGTCCTGGACTCGGCGCCACAACCTGGGCAACCGGTGGGTGAGGTCGAGGGCGTCGGCCAGCAGCTGCGCACCGGCCGCAGGGGACATGCCCATGGCGGCGGCGAATGGTTCTGGGGTGAACGCCGCGACCGCGGGGGTGCCGTCACCGCCGAGCGACTCGTCGAGGCCGAGGACGCCGGGCAGGGTGGTGTCGGGGTTGTGGGTGGCGACCCCCGTCTCGGCGGTCGCGGGGTGCAGCACGCACCAGTGCACGGCGAGCTCGAGACGTCGCAGCTCGACGATCCGGGCTTCGCGTTCGGTGGTGGCTGCGGCCGCGAGCACCATGCTCGGGTCGAGGTCGTCCACCTTGCTCATGGGATCAACTCAACCATCGACCACCGACACTGAGATGCGCTCAGAACCCCTTATCCACAAGGGATTCCAGCTTCGAGACACACTTGTTACCTACAAGTCTCTCGGTCCGCACCACAGCGGTCAGCCACAAGCGACCGCGACTCGCGAGGCAGCCTGCAAGTGGCCAGCGCAACCCGCGCGGACGGCGACCACGTAATCCGGTAGTGAAGCAGCCGCAACCGCAGCGGACCGCGAGTAACCCGCAGGCGGCAAGCCCGGCTTGTCTCTCGCCGGGTTTCGAGACGGGCGCTAGCGCGCCCTCCTCAACCAACGAAGGGCGCGCAACCTCCTCGATCAGCGAAACGCGCGCCTCCAACCAGCGGAGGTGGATCAGGCGAGGGCGCGAGCGCGACGGCGGTTGTTGAGCTCGCCGCCGACCACGATCACGATGGCAATGGCGAACATCAGGGTGCCGACCACGTTGACCTGCATGGGTACCCCGCGCTGGGCGACGCCCCACACGTAGAGCGGGAAGGTCGTGGTGGTGCCGGAGTTGAGGTTGGTGACGATGAAGTCGTCGAAGGACAGCGAGAAGGCCAGCAGCGCGGCCCCGAGGATGCCGGGGAACACCAACGGGAAGGTGACCTTCCAGAAGGTCTGCGACGGCGTCGCGTAGAGGTCGGCGGCCGCCTGTTCGAGGGTGTCGCTCATGCCAGCCAGCCGGGCGCGCACGGTCACCACGACGAACGAGATGCAGAACATGATGTGCGCGATGAGGATCGTCCCGAAACCGAGGGCACCGCCGAATCCGGAAGCCACGAAGAGGGCGAGCAGCGAGGAGCCCATCACGATCTCGGGCGTGGCCATCGGCAAGAAGATCAGCAGGTTCGTGCTCGACCGGCCGGAGAACTCGTATCGCACCAGCGCGAAGGCCATCAGCGTGCCCAGGATCGTCGAGACCACCGTGGCCGCCAGGCCGATCTCGATGGAGCGGGCCACGGCCTCACACATCCCGGGGTCCGCGCAGGGGTTCTTCCAGTTCTCCAGGGTGAAGCCGTCGAACTTGTAGATGAGCCGGCTGTCCGGGTCGTTGAAGCTCATCAGGACCACGATCGCAATCGGCACGAACGTGTAGGCCAGCACGCCCAGGCCGAGGATCAGCACGAGGTTGCCGCGTAACCACCTCATCAGAGCAGCTCCTCCGTCCCGGCACGTCGTACGTAGAACAGCACCATCACGACGATGATCCCCATCAGAATCACCGAGAGTGCGCCGGCGGCCGGATAGTCGTTGGCGTCGGTGAAGAGGTTCTGGATCACGTTGCCCACCATGCGTTGGTTGGGGCTACCGAGCAGCTCGGCGTTGATGTAGTCGCCGGCCGCCGGGATGAAGGTCAGCAGGGTGCCGGACACCACGCCGGGCAGCGAGAGTGGCCAGGTGACCTTCCAGAAGCCCACGAACGGCGAGGCATACAAGTCACCGCCCGCCTCGATCAGCCGGTGGTCGATCTTGTCGATGCTGGCGAACAGCGGCAGCACCATGAACGGCAGGAAGTTGTAGGTGAGGCCGGCGATCACCGCGACCGGGGTGGCCAGCAGGCGGCCATCGGCGCTCAGGATGTGCAAGAACTGCAACGAGTTCACGATGAAGCCGTCGTCGGCCAGGATCAGCTTCCACGACAGGGTGCGGACCAGGAAGCTGGTGAAGAACGGCGCGATCACGAGCACCAGCATCAGGTTCTTCCAGCGCCCGGACTTGAAGGCGATCGCGTACGCCAACACGTAGCCGAGCACCAGGCAGAAGAGCGTTGCCAGGCCGGCGTAGAACAGCGACCTCAGCAGCGGCTGCCAGTAGTCCTGCAGGGCCTGGGTGTAGTTGCTGAACTGCCACGTCATCTCGTAGCCGGCGAACACGGACCCGTCGGGGTCGTAGAGGCTGGTCGCGACCAGCGAGTAGAACGGGACGACGAAGAACAGCGCAAGCCAGAGCATGCCCGGGATCAGCAGGATGTATCCGGTGCGCCCGCGTCGGCGGGCGTAGTCAGCCACGGCGGATCAGTCGTCGCCGAGCTGGGCGCCCGCGGAGGCGTCCTGGCTCCGGTCGAGGAGGAAGGCGTACTCGGGTCGCCACGAGAGCTCGACCTTGTCGCCCTCGCGGAAGAGCTTGCGTCGTCCGGTGTTCTGCTCGAAGACCATCAGCTCCTGGCCCCATGGCATTCGCACGAGGTACGACGTGCTGACGCCCGTGAAGCTCACGTCGCTGACCACGCCTCCGGGGATGGTGTTGCCCGGGGCGTCCAGCGCCTCGCCCACGTCGCCGATGAGCACCTTCTCGGGACGGATGCCGACCCAGCCCTCGCCGCCGTCGGTGTGGGCCCGGCCGGTCGGGATCGAGACGCTGATGCCGTGCATCTCCACGCTGACCATGTCGCCGGCCCGACCGGTGATCCTGCCCTCGATCAGGTTGGTCTGGCCGAGGAAGTTGGCCACGAAGGTGGTGCGCGGGTTCTCGTAGAGCTCCTCGGGGGCACCCATCTGCTCGATGATCCCCGCATTCATCACCGCGATGGTGTCGGCCATCGTCATGGCCTCTTCCTGGTCGTGGGTGACGTGGATGAACGTGAGGCCGACGTCGGTCTGGATCCGCTTGAGCTCGATCTGCATCGCGCGGCGGAGCTTGAGGTCCAGGGCGCCGAGGGGCTCGTCGAGGAGCAGCACCTCGGGCTCGTTGATCAGCGCCCGGGCGAGCGCCACCCGTTGCTGCTGGCCACCGGAGAGCTGGGCGGGCCTCTTGCGGGCCTGGCTGCCGAGCTCGACGAGGTCGAGCATCTCGTTCACCTGCTTGTCGACGTCGCTCTTCTTGCGGCGGCGCAGACCGAAGGCGACGTTCTCGAAGATGTCGAGGTGCGGGAACAGCGCATAGTTCTGGAAAACCGTGTTGACCGGACGCCGGTAGGGCTTGGCGAAGGTGATGTCCTGTCCGGCGAGGGTGATCGTGCCGGACGTCGGCGTCTCGAGGCCGGCGACCATCCGCAGGGTCGTGGTCTTCCCGCATCCTGAGGGCCCGAGGAGGGCGAAGAAGGCACCGGCCGGGACGTCGAGGTCGAGCGACTTCACGGCCGTGAAGTTCGCGAACTCCTTGGTCAGCTGGCGGAGCTCGAGGCCCGAGCCACCAGTCGAGGACCCCGACGAGCCGGCCGGGTCGCTGTCGGTACTGGGATCAGCCACCTGTGACATCGGACCAGTCTCCTTCGTACTGCTTGATCTGGTTCTCGTCGAGAGCCATGAAGTCGAACGTCGTGCTCAGCGTCTCGTCGTCGGGGAAGATCAGCTGGTTGTCGACCAGGGAGGGATCGATCTTCTCCATCTCCTCGCGGGCGCCCTTGACGGGACAGATGTAGTTCACCCAGGCGGCGAGCTTTGCCGCGACCTCGGGCTCGTAGTAGTAGTCGATCCACTTCTCGGCGTTCGCCTGGTGGGTCGCGAGGTTGGGGACGAGCATGTTGTCGCTCCAGATCGACAACCCCTCCTCCGGCGTGACGAACTTGATGTCGGGGTTGTCGAACTGGGCCTGGATGACGTCGCCCGACCAGGCCTCGCAAGCGAGGATGTTGCCTGCCGCCAGGTCCTGGATGTACTCGTTGCCAGTGAACGCGCGCACCTGGCCCGCGTCGACGGCGACCGCCAGCCGGTCGATGGCGTTCGCCCACTCGTCCTCGGTGAAGTCGCTCGGGTCGGAGCCGGTGACCTTGAGCATGAAGCCCATGGTGTCGCGCATCTCGGACAGGAGGGTGACCTTGCCCTTGAGGTCCTGCCGCGTCAGCAGCTCCTCGAACGACCCGACCTCATCGGTCGCGGCGGCGTTGTAGGCGATGCCGGTCAGCCCGCTCTGCCACGGCGCGGAGAAGGTCCGATCCGGGTCCCACGCCTTGCCCCGCAGAGGCTCGATCAGGTTCGTTGTGGAGGTTGGGCACGCTGGCGGCGTCCAGCGGCTGGATCCACCCCAGGGCGATCATCCGGGCGGCCATCCAGTCGGTCAGCATGAACATGTCGCGCTTGACCGTCTCGCAGGAGCCCAGCTGGTTGCGGACCTTGGCGAAGAACTCGGCGTTGTCGTTGACGTCGTCGGTGTACTTCACGGTGATGCCGGTGCGGTCCTCGAACACGTCTCGGGTGTTGGTCGGCCCGTCGGCTCGGGGATCGATGTACGCCGGCCAGTTGCTGACGATCAGCAGCTTTTCGGTCTCCGACAGATCCTGCGCGTAGCAGGTCAGCGGGTCCTGTTCGGCGCCGTCGGTGCCGAACAGCGGGAGTACGGCGATGCTCGCGACGCCGAACGCGGCGCCACCGGCGCCTTTGATCAACGTCCGCCGGCCGAAGCGTGGTGGCCTCGTCGGCTCGGCGAAGTCCGGCATGGGCCCCCTTCTCGTCCTGTCTCGGTCCCGAGGCGTTCCAGGCGGTGCGTCGGTCGGTTCGGATCGTGTCAGACCGGACGGCTCACGACAAGCGATCCCGTCGGTGCGCCCTTGGGTAAACGACGGAATCCTGACCCAGAGCTCCACATTCCCGAATGAACTTCCGGAAATCTGTCCAGTCCAGGCCCGACACCCCGACGACCCTCTTTGCCCGGGGGAATGGTGGATGCCACGCTGGGGCGATGGACACCCACCGAGGACGCTCCCCCCGCGACCGCCACCGACTTCTCCGGCGTCTCGGCGCCTTCCGCCCCGCTGCGCGCCGGCGCTCCGGCATGAGCCGGGCCAAGCGCAACCAGGTCGTTCTCGACGACGTCTCCAAGGCCATCATCAACGAGCTCCAGCAAGACGGCCGCAAGTCGTACGCCGCCATCGGCAAGGTCGTCGGCCTGTCCGAGGCCGCCGTGCGCCAGCGCGTGCAACGGCTCACCGACGGCGGCGTGATGCAGGTCGTGGCGGTGACCGACCCGCTCCAGCTCGGCTTCGCCCGACAGGCGATGGTCGGCATCGGGGTCCACGGCGAGGTCGAGGGCCCGGCCGAGGCGCTCGCCAAGCTCGACGAGGTCGACTACGTCGTGATCACCGCGGGCAGCTACGACCTGCTCGTCGAGGTGGTCTGTGAGAGCGACGACCACCTCCTGGAGCTGATCTCCACCAGGATCCGCACCATCGAGGGTGTGCACACGACCGAGACGTTCATGTACCTGAAGCTGCAGAAGCAGACCTACTCCTGGGGCGTTCGCTGACCCAGGGCGACCCTCGGGGGTACCGCGCGCTGTCGTGGTGGCACGAGTCCGCCGACACCGACTGGGCGCCCCGACCACCCCTGCCCGGCGACCGGGACGCCGACGTGGCGATCGTCGGCGCCGGCTTCACCGGGCTCTGGACGGCGTACTACCTGGCCCGCGCCGACCCGTCCCTGCGGATCGTCGTGCTCGAGGCGGAGGTGGCCGGCTTCGGCGCATCGGGACGCAACGGCGGCTGGTGCTCGGCGCTGTTCCCGAAGTCGCTTGACGGGATGGCGTCGTACGCCGACCGCACGCGCGCCCTCGCCCAGCACGCCGCGATGCGCGACACGGTCGACGAGGTCGGCCGGGTGCTGGCCGCCGAGGGGGTGGACGCCCACTACGCCAAGGGCGGCACCGTGGTGGTGGCGCGCACTCCGGCCCAGCTGACGCGGGCCAGGGCCGAGGTGGACGATGCCCGCCAGTGGGGCCGCGGCGACGACGACCTGCGCCTGCTCGGCGCCGGCGAGGCCAGGTCGATGCTCGGCGCCACGGACGTCCTGGGCGCGACGTACACCCCGGACTGCGCGGCGGTGCACCCCGCCCGGCTGGCTGCCGGCCTGGCCAGGGTCGTGGAGAGCCACGGCGTGGTGCTCCACGAGGCGACGCGCGCGCTGGCGATCGAGCCCGGCGTTGTGCGCACCGACCGCGGCACGGTGCGGGCCGAGGTGGTGGTGCGCGCGACCGAGGGCTACACGCGGTCACTGGAGGGCCGAAGGCGAGAGCTGGTGCCGGTCTACTCCCTCATCGTGGCCACCGAGCCGCTGCCGGCCGACGTCTGGGACGAGATCGGGCTGCGCCGTCGGGAGACCTTCTCCGACCAGCGGCACGTGATCGTCTACGGGCAGCGCACCGCAGACGACCGACTGGTCTTCGGCGGCCGCGGAGCGCCGTACCACTTCGGCTCGGCGATCCGGCCGGGCTTCGACCGCGACGAACGGGTGTTCGCGGCGCTGCGCCGTTCTCTGGTCGAGCTGTTCCCGGTCCTGGCCACTACGCGGATCAGCCACTCCTGGGGCGGCGCGCTCGGGATCCCGCGCGACTGGTGCGCGTCGGTCGGGCTCGACCGGTCGACGGGGCTGGCGTGGGCGGGCGGCTACGTCGGCGACGGCGTCGCCACCACCAACCTTGCGGGTCGCACGCTGCGCGACCTGGTGCTCGGCCACGACACCGAGCTGACGCACCTGCCGTGGGTCGGCCACCGCTCCCGGCGTTGGGAGCCCGAGCCGTTGCGGTGGCTCGGCGTGAACGGCGGGCTGCGCGCGATGCGGTTCGCCGATCGGGAGGAGCGGTTGACCCGCCGGCCGAGCGTGGTGGCCCGGGCGCTGAGCCCGCTCATGGGCGGGCACTGACGTGCGTCGGCTGGCCGTCGTCCTGGCGCTCGCGACCGGGCTGCTCGTGCCCGTCGGCCACGCGTCTGCGGAGCGCCCGCTCCCCCGGGTCTCGATCGCGGCGGCATCCGTCGCCGAAGGTGTTACGACGCGCGTCGTGCTCACCCTCGACCGAGCGGCCGCCCGGTCGGTCGAGGTCCGGCTCGACACCCGTCGGCTGACGGCTCGCGGCACGAGTGACTACGCACCCGTGCACGAGGTGGTGGAGATCCCCGTCGGGAAGACCCGCGTCGTCGTCCCGGTGCCGACGGTGGCCGACGGTCTGGACGAGCCGGACGAGACCTTCCGGGTGCGGATCACCGACCCGCGGCACGCGGTGCTCGACGTCGACCGGGCCACGGTCGAGGTCCGCGACGCCGATCCGCTGCCGGGCGTGGCGCCGCAGGACGCCATTGTCGACGAACCGGTGCTGGGGCACCGGCTGGGGTTCACCGAGGTGCGGCTGTCCGCGCCGAGCGGCCGTCGCGTGGTGGTGTCACTGGGGACCCGACCGGGCAGCGCCGACGTCGGCGACTTCGTGCCGCTGCACCCGACGGTCGTCTTCGCCCCCGGCGAGACCAGCCACGTGGTGAGCGTGGAGGTGCTGTCCGACGACGTGGTCGAGGGGCCCGAGACCGTGCGCCTGGTGGTCGAGGGTGCCCGGCACGCCCGACCGACGAGGAGGGCGACGATCACGATCGTGGACGCCGACTCGCGCTTCGCGGCCTCGGGCAGGATGGGCCCGTGACTCGAGCACTCGTCCGACGCCCCGGTCCGCGCCTGGCGGAGGGCCTGCTCACCCATCTCGACCGGGTTCCGGTCGACGCCGACCTGGCCCTGCGGCAGTGGGAGGGCTACGTCGCCGCGCTGCGCGACTTCGGCTGGGAGACGGTCGAGGTGCCGCCCGCCGACGAGTGCCCCGACGCGGTGTTCGTCGAGGACACGGTGGTGATGTACGGCGACCTGGCCGTCGTCACCCGGCCGGGGGCCGACGAGCGCAAGCCGGAGACGGCCGGCACGGAGGAGGTGCTGCGCGGACTGGGCTACCGCATCGCGCACATCGAAGCCCCCGCCACTCTCGACGGTGGCGACGTGCTCAAGCACGGCTCGGACGTGTGGGTCGGGGTCGGCGGCCGGACCTCGCCCGACGCCGTCGACCAGCTCGGCGCCCACCTCGCTCCGCTCGGCGCCCGAGTGCACGCGGTGCCCGTGAGCAAGGTGCTGCACCTGAAGTCGGCCGTCACCGCGCTGCCCGACGGGGCCGTCGTCGGCCACCTGCCTCTCGTCGACGACCCGGCCACCTGGGCGGACTTCGTGCCCGTCCCCGAGGAGCCGGGCGCTCACGTGGTGGTGCTCGACGAGGCGACCGTGCTGATGGCGGCGAGCGCCCCGAGCAGCCGGGCGCTCTTCGAGCGGCGCGGCCTGGCCGTCGTACCGGTGGACATCACGGAGTTCGAGAAGCTCGAGGGCTGCGTGACCTGTCTGTCGGTCCGGCTGCGCTGAACCTGGTCCTCCGGAACGGCGAAGGTCAGCCGAGGCCGTTGTCGGCCGTGTGCTCGGGCCGGGTCGGCGCGACCAGCCAGGCGTGGAAGAAGCCGTCGAGGTCCTCGCCGGACACCTGCTCGGCCAGCGCCGTGAACTGGTCGGTGCTGCCGTTGCCGCCGGCCCGGGAGGCGAGCCAGTTGCGAACGATCGTCCAGAACGCGTCCTCACCCACCCGGTGGCGCAGCGCCTGCATCGTCATCGCCCCGCGCTGGTAGACCGGCCAGTCGAAGATGCTGTGCGGACCCGGGTCGGAGACGACCAGGTGCCAGAACGGGTCGTCGGCGCCGAAGGAGCTCCACGACTGACTCCAGCCACGCCTGGGCGTCCTGGCCGCCGTGCGTCTCGTCGTAGCGCACCTCCATGAAGGTGGCCGAACCCTCGTTGAGCCAGATGTCGCGCCAGCTCTCGACCGCGACCGAGTCGCCGAACCACTGGTGCGCCAGCTCGTGCACGACGATGCCCGAGCCGCTGGAGCCGAGCGCCGGGTAGGTCGGGCGGGTCTGGTTCTCCAGGGCGAAGCCGGGGTTCAGGCTCGTGGTCAGGCCGCCGGTCTGCGAGAACGGGTAGTCACCGAGCTGGGTCGCGAGCCACGCCACGACAGCCGGCGTCTTCTTCATCAGCCTCATCGAGGTCCGCTGCTGCGACGGCCGGCAGCCCGCGCGAGACGGCGACCAGCCACGGCAGCCCGTCGCGGGTGCCCTGGGAGACGCGGAAGCGGCCGGCGGCGAAGAAGGCGAGGTACGGCACCATCGGCTCGTCGGCCCGCCAGTGGTACGTCGCCTGGTTGCCGTCGACGTGGTGCGCCATCCGCCGGCCGTTGGCGATGACCTGGCGCCCGCGCGGCACCGTGATCGAGATGTCGACCAGCGCCTTGTCGCGCGGGTGGTCGTTGGCGGGGAACCACCAGGGCGCCATGTGCGGCTGGTTCATGGCCACCACCTCATGGTCGTTGGCCAGCCAGTTGCGCTCGCCGCGGTAGCCGTAGCGGCCGGGGAACCCGGCGTACGCCACGACGACCTCGACCGTCTCGCCGGCCAGGACCGGCTCCTTCGGCACGACCACGAGCTCGTGGCGGCTGCGTCGCCTGGTCGTAGACGGCGTGCTGCCCGTCGACCGAGACCCGGTGCACCGGGAGCAGGAAGTCGAGGTGGAAGGACTTCAGGTCCTCGGTGGCCCGGACGGTCAGCCGGGTGCGACCGCGAAGGTGCCGGTCAGCGAACCGGTAGGTGTCGTGGATCCGGTAGTGCAGCACGTCGATGCCGCCGTTGCCGTCGAGCGGGAAGTAGGCGTCGCCGATGCCGGCCGCGCCACGGACCGGGGCTGCCTCCGCGACGGGAGCGAGGGCGACCGGTGCCGCAAGGACGAAGGCGACGGCCATCAGCACGCGGCGAGATCTCACGCCGGGACCCTAGCCCAGCAGTCCTGAGCGGGTGGCAGTCGGTAATTCGGTCGCCCAGGGCTAGATGACCTGTCACACTCGCTTCCGGAAGGCGCACTCCGCGCTGCCCGAGACGAGAGGAGACGTGACATGTCCATCACTGTCCTTGACCTGTCCTCGACCGGTCATCCCTCTCACCTCTGGAGCACCAACACCGATGTCTTCCGAATTCTCCGGGCCGGACCTCTGGCCTGACGCAGTACGTGTCGCTGACCCGCTCGCGGGCATCGACCCGAAGTTCCAGTTCGACTTCCGATCGTATGACGACCTCGCCGACGGCCAACGCTGGTCCACGTGGACGCAGGTCGAGCCGCTGTGCCGCGGGCCGGAGCCACGACCCGACTGGCTCGTGACCTCGCAGGGCGCCGTCGACACCGATCTCGGCATCCTCAAGACCGGCAAGGAAGCCGACGTCTTCCTGCTCGAGCGCGCCGACCCCTATGACCCCACCGGCGGCGTGGTGATGGCGGCCAAGCGCTACCGCGACACCGACCACCGCACGTTCCACCGCTCCGCGACGTACGCCGAGGGGCGCAGCGTCAAGCGGTCCCGCGACGAGCGGGCCCTCAAGCGCAAGAGCACGTGGGGCAAGATCGTCGCGGCCGGCGAGTGGACGATCGCCGAGTGGGACGCGCTCAAGCGGCTGTGGTCCCTCGGGCTGGCCGTCCCCTACCCCGTGCAGATCGACGGCCACGAGATCCTGATGGAATGGATCACCCACGACGGGGAGACCGCGCCCAGGCTGGCCCAGACGCGTCCGGAGCCGGAGCTGCTGGCGTTCTACTACGAACAGGTCAGCGACTTCCTCGCCACGATGGCGCAGAACGGGATCGTGCACGGTGACCTGTCGCCGTACAACATCCTGGCCGCCGGCGAACGCCTCGTGGTGATCGACCTGCCCCAGATGGTCGACCTGGTCGGCAACCCCACCGGCATGGACTTCCTGCTCCGCGACTGCACCAACATCTGCACGTGGTTCCGCGCGCGGGGTCTCCAGGTCGACGAGCAGGAGCTGTTCGGGGAGCTGATGGCGCACGCCTGGTAGCCCGCCCGAACGACGGACGGAGCGCAGACGACTGGCCCTCGGGATGACTGGCCGGCGGGGTGACTGGCGCCGGCCTGCGTTCGGGGTGCACCGGCCGGGTGCGACATACCCCCGTCCACTCATGCGGAGCACCCCACGTCGCACCCGGGGACCACGCGTAGGAGAGACACGTTGTCGACCGGCGAACCCTCCCCCAGCATGGTCCTTCCGGGAGCCTGTGAGCATGACCCGTTCGGGTCACCTTTCACCCATTCGGACTAGGCGACCCTAGGGTTCCGAGCGCCCCGGCTACGTTCGTCCGGTGAGGCGCACCCGGGGCCGCGGCGTCGACGTCGACACGCTGGCCGACTTCGACCGCAGGATCGCCGCAGGCGCCGGCTCGCTGCGAGGCTGGCGGTTGCGCGGCGTCGACCTCACCGAACGCTCCGAGGTGCTTGGCCAGGTGCGGCTGGCCGGGGCGCTGTTCCTGGGCTGCAACTTCGCGCCGGGAATGGCCGAGCGGGCCGAGCAGGCCGGCGCGATCGTCTTCCCGGAACTCCCAACGGCGCCGGTCGACGTGCATCGCGACCACCTCTATGCGCCGCGCGAGCTCTACGACACGTCCACCTACGCCGACAGCCTCGACGCTCGGACCTACGCCTGGTCGCAGAACACTCGCGACCGGGACGCCTCGCTGGCCAAGGCCCTCCACGACCACGCGATCGACGGCGCGCTGGCCGACTGGGTCCGGGACCGCCGGCCGGTCGGCGTGATGGGCGGCCACGCGCTCGAACGCGGCAGCACCGGCTACCGCGATGCCGCGCGGCTCGGGCTGCGCTTGGGCGCGTTGGGGGCGCCGTACGTCGTCGCGACCGGTGGGGGCCCCGGCGCGATGGAGGCGGCCAACCTGGGCGGCTACCTGGCCGGGCTCGACGACGGCGAGGCGGCGCTCGACGAGGCGCTGTCACTGCTGGCCGCGGCGCCGTCGTACCGTCCGTCGGTGGACGCGTGGGTCGGCGCCGGCTTCGCCGTCACCGACCGCTTCCCCGGTGGGGCGCCGACGCTCGGCATCCCGACCTGGTTCTACGGGCACGAGCCGCCCAACGTGCTGGCCACCGCGATCGCCAAGTACGTCCGCAACGCCCAGCGCGAGGCCATCTTGCTGGAGGTCTGCCGGGCCGGGATCGTCTTCCTGCCAGGCGCCGGCGGCACGGTGCAGGAGGTGTTCCAGGACGCCTGCGAGAACTACTACGCCGACGTCTCTTCGGTGGCGCCGATGGTGCTGGTCGGAGCGTCGTACTGGACCGAGGAGCTGCCCGTCTGGCCGTTGCTGCGCAAGCTGGCCCACGGGCGGCCGATGGAGTCGCACGTGCACCTCGTCGACTCGGTGGACGAGGCCGCGGCGCTGTTCACTGAGCTCGCGTGACGGGTCGTGTGCCTCTCGCCGCGCCATAGCGCGTCCTCAGGCACACGACCCGGATCCCACGGACCTCGCCGTCAGCCTCAGGAGTCGAGCGCTGCCAGCTGCCCGCAGGCCCCGTCGATCTCGCGGCCGCGGGTGTCGCGGACCGTGGTCGGGATGCGGTGGGACTCCAGCCGGCGCACGAACTCGCGCTCGTCGGCCGGGTCGGAGGCGGTCCACTTCGACCCGGGGGTCGGGTTGAGCGGGATGAGGTTGACGTGCACCCAGCCCCAGTCGCCGTAACCGTTGAGCACCTCGGCCAGCAGGTCGGCCCGCCAGCCCTGGTCGTTGATGCCGCGCATCATGGCGTACTCGATGGAGACACGCCGCCGGGTGACCTTGGCGTAGTTCCACGCGGCGGCCACGGTCTCGGCCACGGAGTAGCGGGTGTTGATCGGCACCAGCTCGTTGCGCAGCTCGTCGTCGGGCGCGTGCAGGCTCAGCGCCAGCGTGACCGGGATGCCCTCCTCGGTCAGCTGGTTGATCCGCGGCACCAGCCCGACGGTCGACACGGTCACTCCGCGAGCCGACATCCCGAGGCCGGCGGGGCTGGGGTCGGTCAGGCGGCGTACGGCGCCGATCACGGCTTTGTAGTTGGCCATCGGCTCGCCCATGCCCATGAAGACGACGTTGGAGACCCGGCCGGGTCCGCCCGGCACCTCGCCGTTGGCCATCGACCGCGCGGCCGCGACGACCTGCTCGACGATCTCGGCGGTGGACATGTTGCGCTGCAGGCCGCCCTGGCCCGTGGCGCAGAACGGGCAGGCCATGCCGCAGCCGGCCTGGCTGGAGACGCACACCGTGGCGCGGTCGGGGTAGCGCATCAGCACCGACTCGACGAGCGCCCCGTCGAAGAGCTTCCACAGCGTCTTGCGGGTGGTGCCGCGGTCGGCCTCGAGGGTGCGCAGCGGCGTCATCAGCGTCGGCAGCAGGGCGGCGACCAGCTCGGCCCGCTGGTCGGCGGGCAGGTCGGTCATCTCGTCGGGGTCGGCGACGAGCCGGCCGAAGTAGTGGGTGGAGAGCTGGCGCGCCCGGAAGCCCTGCAGGCCCATCTCTTCGAGCAGCGCCTTGCGGCCCGCCTCGTCGAGGTCGGCGAGGTGTCGCGGCGGCTTGGCCCGGCCCCGGGGCGCGTCGAAGACGAGCGGCAGCGGGGCGCGCTCGGTCTCGGTGGCGGGGGTGGCGGCTTCGTCGGACATCGCGTCGAGTATCCCGCGGCCACGGGGCTCGGGCGAAAACGGCGGTGCGAGCGGGCTAGCGGTCGCGGTTGACCATGAACCAGATGACCAGGCCAGCGACGCCGACCACCACGAGCAGGGTCACGAGCATCCCGATGAGCATGTAGATGCCGAACCGCCGGGTGCGCTGCCCGGCGACCAGGCCCAGCGGCAGCAGCAGGCTGACCAGGACGAACGGGAAGAGGCTCTCGGCGGTGTCGTCCTCGAAGGCCAGGTGCATCAGCCCGGCGAACAGCGCCGGCACCAGCACGACGAACACGATCCCGGAGAAGAAGCCGGTGAGGGCCGTGAACGTCGGGTGGTCGCTGTGCCACCAGTCCGGCTGACGGGACTCGTCGTCGGCCGCTTCGCGGGTCAGGTCTTCGGTCTGGGGGGCCATAGCCCTTCCAGACTAGGCCGATGCGGGCCGCGCCGTGGGGATCACCACACCTTGATCAGGTCCGGCATGGCCAGGGCAGCCCAGCGGTCCAGGTCGGGCCGCTCCCCCGTCAGCGAGGCCACCAGGACGGTCCAGGCCGTGCCGTGACCGACCAGCACGAGGTCGGCGCCGGGGTGGTCGGCCATCAGCGCTCTGACCGCGCCGGTCACCCTGCGCTCGCAGTCCGCCAGCGGCTCCCACCCGTCGTACGCCGGGTGGTCGGGGTCGGCGAAGCAGCTGCGCACGACAGCTTCGAAGTCGTCGATCCAGTCGGCGTTGTCGCGGACCATCTCGCGGAGGTCGTCGACGACCGACACGGGGCCCTCGGTGAGCAGGGCGGCCGTGCCGAGCGCCTTGGGTTCCGGCGAGCTGAACCAGAGAGCGTCGGTCGGGAGCCGGGCCCGCAGCGCCCGCACGTCGTCGGCGTACGCCGGGTCGAGCGGCCACTCGTGGGCTGGGCGCGACCGGTCGATCAGCGGGCGGCCGTGGCGGACGAGGTGGAGCGAGGGCACGACGGACCCCTCAGAACACGGCGTAGTGCAGCAGCAGCCAGATCGGCGCGATGGTCGCGAGCAGAGAGTCGAGCCGGTCCATCAAGCCGCCGTGGCCGGGGATCACCTGGCTCATGTCCTTGATGCCGAGGTCACGCTTGATCACCGACTCGCACAGGTCGCCGAGGGTGGCCATCACCGCCGCTATCAAGCCGAGGGCGACGCCGACCCACCAACCGCCTTCGAGCAGCCACACGACGAGCGCGACTCCGGTGGCCACGCAGAACAGCACCGACCCGGCGAAGCCCTCCCACGACTTCTTCGGCGAGATCACCGGCGCCATCTGGTGCTTGCCGAACAGCACACCGGCGATGTAGCCGCCGATGTCGGAGGCGATCGTGACCAGGATGAAGACGAGGACGCCCTTGACGCCGTCGTCCCAGCGCTCGAAGTCCCACGCCCCACCCTCGGCCAAGAGCAGGGCCACGAACGAGCCGAGGAACGGCACGTAGATCAGGACGAACACGGACGCGGTGGCGTTCTGGACGTAGCCCTCCACCCCGCGGCGCAGCAGCCACAGCATCGTGACCAGCGCGGCTACGGCCGTGGCCGTCACCAGCGCCGGTGCCCCGAAGAAGTAGGCGACGACCACCATCACGACGCCGCCGATCATCAGCGGCTGCTCGGGCACGTCGATGTCCTTGGCCATCAGGCCACGGTGCAGCTCCCAGACAGCGACCACGACAGCGGCGGCCACGATCACCATGAACGCGGTCTTCCAGAACGCCAGCGACACGGCGATCGCCGCCAACAGCACGACGGCGGAGCCGATGGAGGCAGGCAGGTCGCGACCCGCACGGCCGTGGTCCTTCTGCGGCGGGGACGCCGGCGGCGGCGTGCTGTCGGTCATCGGCGTCGGCTGTGAGGGAGCCCAGGCTCAGACCTCGATCAGCTCTGCTTCCTTGTTCTTGAGCAGCTCGTCGATCGTGTCGGTGTGCGTCTTGGTCATCGCGTCGAGCCGCTTCTCGGCGCTGGCCACGTCGTCCTTGCCGGCGTCGCCGTCCTTCTCGAGCTTCTCGAGGCCCTGCTTGGCGTGCCGGCGCAGGTTGCGCACGGCCACCCGGCCGTCCTCGGCCTTGGTGCGGGCGACCTTGATGTACTCCTTGCGCCGCTCCTCGGTGAGCTCTGGGAAGACGCAGCGCAGCAGCTTGCCGTCGTTCGACGGGTTGACGCCGAGGTCGGAGTCGCGGACGGCCCGCTCGATGTTGGCCATGGCACCCTGGTCGTACGGCGAGATCAGGATGATGCGGGCCTCGGGCGCCGTGAACGACGCCAGCTGCTGGATCGGCGTCGGGGTGCCGTAGTAGTCGACCATGATCTTGGCGAACATGCTCGGGTTGGCACGCCCGGCCCGGATCGTCGAGAACTCCTCGCGCGTCGCCTCGACCGACTTGTCCATCTTGCCGTCGGCCTCGTTGAGGATTTCGTTGATCACCGGGTGCTCCATCTCGTCGGTGTGGTCAGCCTGCGCTGACGAGCGTGCCAATCTTCTCACCCTGGACGACCCGGAGGATGTTGCCCTCGGGCTGGAGCCCGAAGACCACCAGCCGGAGCTTGTTCTCCTGGGCCAGCGTGAAGGCGGTCTGGTCGATGACGCGCAGGTTGCGGCTGATCGCCTCGTCGTAGGTCAGCTCGTCGAAGCGGGTGGCGTCGGGGTCGAGCTTGGGGTCGGCGGAGTAGATGCCGTCGACGCCGTTCTTGGTGAAGAGCACCGCGTCGCAGTGGGTCTCGAGTGCGCGTTGGACGGCGACCGTGTCGGTGGTGAAGAACGGCAGGCCCATGCCGGCGCCGAAGATGACGACGCGGCCCTTCTCGAGGTGGCGGATGGCTCGCAGCGGGATGTAGGGCTCGGCGATCTGCCCCATCGTGATAGCCGTCTGCACGCGCGTGACGACGCCGCGCTGCTCGAGGAACTCCTGGAGGGCCAGGCAGTTCATCACGATGCCCAACATGCCCATGTAGTCGGCGCGGACGCCGTCCATGCCGCGCTGGCGCAGCTCGGCCCCGCGGAAGAAGTTGCCGCCGCCGATGACGACCGCGATCTGCACACCCGCCCGCGCGACGCCGGCGATCTCGCCGGCGACCCGGGCGACGACGTCGGGGTCGACCCCGAGCTTGCCTCCGCCGAACTCCTCCCCCGACAACTTCAGCAGGACACGGTCGTACGTCGTCACGCGGTGGTTCCTTCCGTCGGTGCGCCATCGTGCGAGAAGGCCGGTCGCGATGCTCGTGATCGAGTCATCGCAACCGGCCTCCTCAACGTCAGGGCGAAACCTATCCGATCAGGCGCCGACCTCGAAACGGGCGAAACGCTTGAGCGTCGTGCCCGACTCGTCGAGGACGGCCTTGACCGTCTTCTTGTTCTCGGTCACCGACGGCTGCTCGAGCAGGACGACGTCCTTGAAGAAGCCGTTGATCCGGCCCTCGGTGATCTTGGCGATCGCCTGCTCGGGCTTGCCCTCCTCGCGGGAGGTGGCCTCGGCGATCTCGCGCTCCTTGGCGACCACGTCGGCGGGCACCTCGTCGCGGGTGAGCCACTGCGGGCGCATCGCGGCGACCTGCTTGGCCGCGCCACGCGCGGCCTCGGCATCGCCGTCGTACGCCACGAGCACGCCGATCGCGGGAGGAAGGTCAGCCGCCCGCTTGTGGAGGTAGGCCACGACCGGGCCGTCGAAGTGGACGTACTGGCCGAGCTCGATCTTCTCGCCGATCGAGATCGCCAGTCCCTCGACGACCTCGCCGACGGTCTGGTCGCCCAGGCTGACGGCCTTGAGCGCCGCGACGTCGGCCGGCTTGGCCTCGGACGCGGCGTCGGCGATCCTCTGGGCGGCGGCGACGAAGTCCCCGCTCTTGGCGACGAAGTCGGTCTCGCACTTGAGCTCGACCAACACGCCCGGCGCGTGGGCGACGAGGCCGGCGGAAGCCTCGCGCTCGGCGCCACGCTTGGCGGCCTTGGCGGCGCCCTTGGTGCGCAGGATGTCGATGGCGGCGTCGAAGTCGCCGTCGGCCTCCTCGAGCGCCTTCTTGCAGTCCATCATGCCGGCGCCGGTCATCTCCCGGAGCTTCTTGACGTCGGCGGCGGTGAAGCTAGCCATGCGTGTCACAACCTCTGTTCTTAAGGATTCGGGGGTGGAGCGGGGGTCGGGAGCCGTCAGGCCTTCGCCTCGGGCTCGTCGGCCGACTTCTCGGCGGCGGGCTCCTCGGTGGCAGCGTCGGCGGCGGGCTCCTCGGTGGCAGCCTCGGCGGCGGGCTCCTCGGTGGCAGCCTCGACGGCGGGCTCCTCGGTGGCAGCCTCGGCGGCGGGCTCCTCGGTGACGGCCTCGACGGCCGGGTCGGCAGCAACAGCCTCCGCGATCGGCTCCTCGGGGACGGCCTCGACGGCCGGCTCCGCGGCGACAGCCTCCGCAACGGGCTCCTCGGTGGCAGCCTCGACGGCCGGCACCTCGGCGACAGCCTCGACGGCCGGCTCCTCGGCGACAGCCTCGACGGCCGGCACCTCGGTGACAGCCTCCGCAGCCGGCTCGGTGGGGGCGACGGCGGCCTTGTCGGCGTCGGCGCCGAGCAGCTCACGCTCCCAGTCGGCCAGTGGCTCCTCAGCGCCTGCCTCGGCGCCTTCGACCTTCACGCCGGAGCGGGCGATCAGGCCCTCGGCGACGGCGTCGGCCACGACGCGGGTGAGCAGGCCGACGGCGCGGATCGCGTCGTCGTTGCCCGGGATCGGGAAGTCGACGAGGTCGGGGTCGCAGTTGGAGTCCAGGATGCCGATGATCGGGATCCGCAGCTTGCGGGCCTCCTCGACGGCGAGGTGCTCCTTGTTGGTGTCGACGATCCAGACAGCGGCCGGCGTGCGGACCATCTCCCGGATACCGCCGAGCGACTTGTTGAGCTTGTCGCGCTCGCGCTTCATGCCCAGCAGTTCTTTCTTGGTGCGCCCGGAGCCGGCGACGTCGTCGAAGTCGATCTCGTCGAGCTCCTTGAGGCGGTTGATCCGCTGGTGCACGGTCTGGAAGTTGGTGAGCATGCCACCGAGCCAACGCTGGTTGACGTAGGGCATCCCGACGCGGATCGCCTGCTCGGCGATCGCCTCCTGGGCCTGCTTCTTGGTGCCCACGAACATCACGGTGCCGCCCTTGGCGACGGTCTCCTTGATGAAGGCGTAGGAGCGGTCGATGTAGGCCAGCGACTGCTGCAGGTCGATGATGTAGATGCCGTTGCGCTCGGTCATGATGAAGCGCTTCATCTTCGGGTTCCAGCGACGGGTCTGGTGACCGAAGTGGACGCCGCTCTCGAGGAGCTGGCGCATGGTGACGACTGCCATGAAGGTGTTCTCCTGGGTCAGGAGGCGCCCACGTGTGCCCGACCTTGAGTCAGGTCGGGCCGAGCGCGCGCTCCGGTTGTTTTCAGTTGCCGCAACCGGCGGGTGCCGGTTGCCCTGACGCCTGCGCGAGGTCCAACCCGGCCAAGCTTGGTCGGGACCGAGGAGCCTCGCCCACGGGCGGCCGGTGCCCCAGGTAGCCGGGCACCGTCGTGGTCTGCGGACGTGCGAAGTCAGCTCCCGGAGGAGCCGCTGCAATCAGGGTAGTCCACGCCTGGGCGAGCGGGAAATTCCGCGAAGCGACGGGGTGCGAGAAGCGTCTCGAAATCGGCCTGCGCGGGCCCAGGGGTCGTCCACAGCGCGGTTCCCGGCCCCGATCGTCCCCAACCGAGCGCCCGACGCGGGTCGCCGACGCCCGGGCCGACGATCCTGCGGTCATGACCTCGTTGCTGCCGATCCCAGGAAGGAGCCAGCGTCTCCTGGTGCTTCTCGGCGCGCTGTCGGCTCTTGTGGTCCTGTCCGAAGCGGCGCGGGCGACCGAGCCCGACCCCGTGGGTGTCTGGCCGTTGCAGCCGCAGCCCGAAGTGGTCGCCGGCTTCGACCCTCCGGACGACCCGTGGGGCGCCGGCCACCGCGGCGTCGACCTGCTGGGAGTCCCGGGCCAGGAGGTGCACACGGCGCTGGCGGGTCGGGTCGCCTATGCCGGCCTGCTGGCCGGCCGCGGCGTCGTGGTCGTCGACCACGGCGAGACCCGCACGACCTACGAACCGGTCGCGGCCGTCGTCGCAGTGGGAGACGTGCTCACCGTTGGCGCCGTGATCGGCGATCTGCAAACCGTGGGATCCCACTGTCCGCCGCAGGCCTGCCTGCACTGGGGCTGGCTGCGCGGCGAGGTCTACCTCGACCCCCTCGGTCTCATCGCGGGCGGCCCGGTCCGCCTGCTGCCGCTGTGGCGGGACAACCCGGTGCCGCTGGGGGTGTCGCTGCCGGCTCCATCTTTCAGTCCGTACGCCGCCGTGCTGGCGCGCCTCGACCGGCTGACGCGGTCGGGCTGGGTCGGTGGGCTCGGTCGCTCGCCGCCTTACGCCCGCGGGTGCGCCTGTTCGTAGGCCCGGCGCAACCGGTCGGTGGTCACGTGGGTATAGAGCTGCGTCGTCGCCAACGACGCATGCCCAAGGATCTCCTGCACCGCTCGGAGGTCGGCTCCGCCCTCCAGCAGGTGGGTCGCGGCGGTGTGCCGAAGACCGTGCGGGCCGATGTCGGGCGCGCCCGGCACGTCGGCGATCAGTCGATGCACGAGCGTCCGCACCGCGCGCTGGTCGATCCGGCGGCCTCGGGCGCCGACGAACAACGCGCCACCCGCTCCCTCTGCGCGCAGCTGCGGTCGGCCCTCGACGAGCCACCGGTCCAGCGCCCGGGCGGCGGGATGGCCGAACGGCACGGTGCGCTCCTTGCGGCCCTTGCCGAAGACCCGGACCACGTTGCGCTCGCGGTCGAGGTCGTCGACGTCGAGCGAGACCAGCTCGCCGACGCGGATGCCGGTCGCATAGAGCAGCTCCAGGATCGCGACGTCGCGCACCCCGATCGGGCTGCCGTCGTCGGCCGACTCGGCGGCGCCCCTGACCAGCTCGGCGGCCTCGTCGGCGCGGAGGACGGCGGGCAGGGTGCGCTGAGCCTTCGGCGAGCCGAGGCTGGCGCCCGCGTCTGTCGGCGTGCGTCCGGTCCTGGCCAGCCAGGCCGTGAACACCCGGGCGGCCGTGGCCCGTCGCGCCAGGGTGGTGCGTGAGTGCCCGGTGACCTGTTGATTGGCGAGCCAGCTGCGCAGGGTTCGCAGGTCGAGGGCGGCGGGTTCGTGGTGGCCCAGGCGGCACGCATGGCGGGCCAGACCGGTCACGTCGGCGAGGTAGGCGCGCACCGTGTGCACGCTGAGGTCACGCTCGACCCCGAGATGGCGTTCGAAGTCGGCGAGGGCATCGACCATCGTTTCGGACAGGTCGTCCGTGGAGCCGCTGCCCGGTGAGCTCACCCCACAGAGGGTAGTCTCCGGACCCGCGGGATCGAGGACGCCGGGTCGATGCCCCAGGCGAATTCGAACTGGTCGATGGTCATCGTGGCGAGCTGCTCGCGGACCAGGCCGAGGAGACCCTCGGCGTGTTCGCGGGAGCCAGCGTCGACGCTGACGACGAAGGCGCCATCCGCACGGCGGATGACGGCCAGCTTGCCGATGCTGTCGGACCACCAGCCCATCCGGGCGGTGGCAGACTTCACGGTGCCGAGCGCCGCCCGGACGGCCTGCCTGCGGAGCAGACCGGACCGTTGGGGGGTTTCCGCAGCGTGCTGGGGGAGGCTACTTGCGAGGACGGTGGCGACATACGCGGACCGTGCTCGGGGGGGGAGCGGTGAGGTCACCCGCTCATCGTAGGGATATCTAGCCCACTGTCAGGCGATTCGGCCAGATTGGCGTTGCGCACGCGCCATCCATGCTCGGCCTGTTCGACCAGACCGAGCCTCAGCAGGCTCGTGAGCGTCGATTGAACCTCCAGGAGGCCGATGCCTGCAGTGCGGGCGATCGAGTCGGCGCCGGCGGCCCGGGAGACCGGAACGGCGTCGAGGACCTGCTGGCGTCGAGGCGACAGGCGGTCGCGCAGCAGCACCGGACCGCGCGGCACCTCCACGAGGTGCTCTCCACTGGTGCCGACCAGCTCGAGCACCTCGTCACCGCGGGTCACGAGCAAGGCGGCACCACGCCGGATCAGCTGGTGCACGCCCTCGGACTGGGCGGCCGTGACCGGGCCGGGGACGCCCATCACCGGCCGGTGCAGGCGGCTGGCCCAGCCGGCCGTGTTGAGAGCCCCGCTGCGAAGGGCGGCCTCGACCACCACGGTGCCGCGGGTCAGCGCCGCGATCACACGATTGCGGCTCAGGAACCTGACCCTCGTCGGCGATCGCCCCGGGGCGAGCTCGGAGACGACGGCGTGGGCTTCGCCGAGGTGGTCGAGCAGGGCCCGGTGCGCGGTGGGATAGGCACGGTCGACCCCGCAGGCGAGCACCGCGACGGTGCGGCCGCCGGCGGCCAACGCGCCCCGGTGGGCCGCCTGGTCGATGCCGAAGGCCGCCCCGGAGATGACGGTGAAGCCCGCCCGGGCCGTGACGGCGCCGATCTCGGCCGCGACGGAGGTGCCGTAAGTGGTCGCCGACCGGGAGCCGACGACGGCGACGGACTCACCGAGGTCGTCGAGGCGGGCGGGACCCCGCACCCACAGCCCGAGGGGCGGTCCGCCGCGTTCGTTGAGGCTCTCGGCGGCCATGAGCTGGTCGACCTGAGCGGGCCACTCGTCGTCGCCGGGCACGACGTACCTGATGCCGAGGCGCTGGGCGTGCTCGAGGTCGCGCTCGGGATTCATCGCCTCGAGCCGGGACGCGACGTCGGTCCGCAGGCCGTTGAGGTCGCGGTGGGCCGCGAGCTCGTCGCGGACCGTCACAGCGCCCAGCTCGGCCACGAGCGAGACGATCCTGGGGTCTCCGGGCTCGCCCAGCGCGCCCAGCGCCACCCTGGCGAGCCGGTCGTCGTCGCGTGCCGCTCATCCGGCCCGCCGGGTGACGCTCGACTGGAGGAGCGGCTCGCCGGTGCGGAGCCGGAGCGCGGTGTCCAGCTCGGCGTAGCCGGGCTCGTCGGCGCCGCACAGATCGGCCACGGTCCAGGCGATCCGATGCACCCGGGTCGCGCCGCGGCGAGTGAGTCGCCCGGCGTAGATCTCGTTGTCGACACGCTCGCGCAGGTCGGCGGCAAGTGGCCAGTCCTGCTGCAGCGCCGGGCCCGGCGCCTGGGCGTTGAGGCGCCAGCTCCGGCCCGCGTAGCGCTCGGCCTGCCGCAGCCTGGCCGCGGTGACCCGGGCCCGGACGACGGCCGAGGTCTCCCGAGGGGCGAAGCGGTCGTCACGCTCGTGCGGCGTGACCGGCTCGACGTTGCGGGTGATGTCGACCCGGTCGGTGATCGGGCCGGTGAGCTTGCGGCGGTAGTCACGCCGCCGCAGCTCGAGGCAGTCGCACTTGTTGCGGGACGCCACCACGTGGAAGTTGCCGCACGGGCACGGATTGCAGGCCATCACGACGAGGCAGCGCGCGGGGAACGTCGCCGACTCCTCACCCCGCGTGATGGTCACCTCACCGCTCTCCAGCGGCTGGCGGAGCGCCTCGATGACGTCGGAGCGAAAGAGCGGGAACTCGTCGAGGAAGAGCACGCCGTTGTGGGCACGGCTGACGTCACCGGGGCGGACCCGGTTGGTGCCACCACCGAGGAGGCCTACTTTGCTCGCGTCGTGGTGGGGTGCGAAGAAGGGTGGTCGGACGATGAGGTCGTCGCCCGGGGTCAGCGCTGCGGCGAGCGAGTGGATCGCGGTCAGCTCGAGCGACTCCTCTGCCGTCAAGTCGGGCAGGATGCCGGGCATCCGCTCGGCGAGCGTGGTCTTGCCGGCACCCTTGGGTCCAGTGAGCATCAGGTGGTGGCCACCGGCCGCCGCCACCTCGAGCGCGTACTTCGCCTCGACCATCCCGTCGACGTCGACCATGTCGAGCTCGTCGAGGCGGCTCTGTCCGCGCCAGGCGAGCAGGCTGCCGCCCGAGAGCCCGGCCACCGGTGGCGCCTCGGGCACCTCCTGACCGCAGAGCTGGGCAGCGACCTGGGCCAGCGACCTCATCCCGAAGACGGTGGTGCCGGGCACCATCGCCGCCTCGCGCACCTGCGGCTCGGGCACGAAGACCTGCCGGATTCCTCGATGCGACGCGGCCAGCACCATGGGGAGCACGCCCGCGACGGACCGCAGCCCGCCGGCCAAGGTGAGCTCCCCGACGAACAGGCTGTCGCTGAGCGCGGCCGCCGGGATCGTGCCGTCGGCGGCCAGCACGGCCACCGCCATCGCCAGGTCGAAGTGGGTGCCGCGCTTGGCCAGGTCTGCCGGCGAGAGCAGGATCGTGATGCGCTTGGTCGCCGGCCAGCGCAGGGTGCTGTTGATGATGGCCATCCGGCACCGGTCGCGAGCCTCGTTGATGGCCACGTCGGCCCGCCCCACGACGGTCGTGCCGACCATTCCGCTCGACACGTCGGCCTGCACCTCGATGAGGTGGCCGACCGCACCGGACAAGGACATGGTGTGAGCAGTGGCGACCGGCATCAGCCGATCCCCCGCACGTGCTCGACCACTGCCGGACCCTTGGGAGCGCGCAGCACCGCCACCAGGTCGACCCGGATCTCCGCCGGCTCGGCCGCGTGGCAGGTCACCCACTCCTCGGCGACCCGGCGCAGCCGCGCCACCTTCTCGGCGCCCACGGCCTCGTGCGGGGTGCCGCACGCGTCGCTGGTGCGCGTCTTGACCTCGCACACGACCAGCACGTCGCCCTCGCGGAGCAGCAAGTCGATCTCGCCCGTGGTGCTCCGCCAGTTGTGTGCGAGCAGCACCATCGCCCCGTCGCGTGTCAGCTCACGTGCCGCCAGCCGTTCGCCGTAGCCCCCGAGTGCTTGCCGGGCGCGGTCCGTGGTCGTGTCCATCGGCCACCTCCTCGCGAAGCAGCCTGCCGGGGAGCGGCGACGAACGCGGTGCGGTGGTGCTCGTCGTGTGGAGGAGGTTGGCGGCGGGGACGACTGTGGACGCTCAGGGGCCCGCGAGTGACGCCCTCTACCGTGCCGTCACTCGCTCACTTCGTCAGTTGGACATCTTTGTACTCGGTGAGAGTCCAGGCGGGCGAGTCACTCGCGCTCAGGCCCTTGACCACCACGAATAGTCCGCCACCGGACATGACCGAAGTCGGCGTGTAGTTGCGCGGGTTACTTGTGGCGCACGGGCCAGTCGTTGGCCAGCCGGTCGATGCCGGTCGGGGGTTGAGCTTGAACCCGCAAAGCTCGACGGTCGCGATCGACTGGATCGCGTACGACGCGTTTGCTCCCGACCCCTTGACCGCCAACTCCGAGCACTTCGTGCGTACGCACAAGACCGGCATCGTGAAGGTCTTGCCGACCAACGTCTGCCACTCCTCGGTGGCGTTGTGGAAATTGTTGCCGTTGTCCGAGGCCAGACAGGTGTTGTTCTCCGCCTTGGAGGGGCAGGCGGTGGTGAGGTGTGTGTACAACTCGAGAGGGCTCATGCCAGGCAGCTGCCCAGGCACTGACTGGTAGCCAGACGTCGGACAGCCGTTGAGCACGGCCGCCTCGGTCGCACCGTTGGCATTGCTCTGCCCGGTGCACTGGGCAACCCACCAACCACCCGGCGGGGCTTCTGGGCCGCAGAGAGTTGCGGCGTCTTGAAGGGTGGTCGATGAGCCTTCCATGGGTACGAACACCACGGTGCCGCTGGTCGACGCGACTGCGGAACAGAGCCCCCATGGACGCAGGCCACCAGCAACGGTGGAGTTTCCGATGGTGGCTGCAGCGGTCCGAGACGTCGAGATCAGCCCCGCCTGCCCCAGCACGCCGGCAAACACCGTTGCCGTGTCAGCCGGCCGTGCCGTCGGTGACCGTGAGTCCACTCGCGGAGCAGTCTGAGCGTGATCGCCGTCCCCTCCTTGGCCGGACGGTTCAACTCTGCCCACTTGTCGGCGGCAGCCTGTGCCTGGGCCTTGAGCGTCAGGTTGCCCAGCAGCGTGGCACAGGGCACTCCCGTCTGCGACTTGTAGACCTGCGCAGCGGCGAGGGCCCCCGCGTCCGCCGCGGTCTGCAGTTGGCGCTTGGAGTTGTATGCGATGCCGAAGTCGACGACGAAGGCTGCCATGCCGAAGATAACGACGGCCAGGAGCGCGGAAATGATGGCGATCGCACCGGACTCCTCGGTTCGCCGCGTCGACCTCATGAGAACTCGCACCGAAACACCCCCGAACCTTTGATGTCGACGGAGTCATCAACCAAGGCAAGCGGGATGATCAACTTAGAGGTGTACGCGACCTGCACGTACACCGAGTCGCCGGCAACCGAACCCGTGCACGGCTTGTTCGTGGAGCTCGCGCACACATTGCTTCCGGGGGCCGTCTGGCCGCGTCTCACGGTGACCGTGACGTTGGCACCCCGCATGGAGATGCTGTTCGATGCGGACTTCGCGGCTGCGATCACCTGGGCGCAAGTCCTTCCATCGACCACCCCATAGCGCGCCGCTTCTCTGGCAGCGTTGCCGAGCGCCAGTGTCTGGGCCAGCAGAATGCCGAACCCGATGATCCCGAACATCATCATGATGAGGAGGGGCACGACGAGGGCGAACTCGACCGCCGCGGCTCCCCGCTTCGCCATCACGAGGCCGCACATCAACCTTGTGTCGCGTCACTGGTCCCCCCGAACCCCGCGTAGCGCAGGGCCTGGAAGGGACCTCCGCCTCTCGGATCGTAGAGGACAGGTCCCGCAGGTCTCTAGGCTTGGTCTAGACCGTTTCCCTAGACCTTCGGCGGGTCGATCTCCGCTGGGCTGAGCTCTTCGACGTTGACGTCCTTGAAGGTCAGCACCTTGACGTTCTTGGCGAAGCGGGCCGGGCGGTACATGTCCCACACCCACGCGTCGGTCATCGAGACCTCGAAGAACACGTCTCCGGACTCGGTGCGGGCCTTCACGTCGACCTGGTTGCAGAGGTAGAACCGGCGATCGGTCTCCACGACGTACTTGAAGATCCCGACGACGTCGCGGTACTCGCGGTAGAGGGTGAGCTCCATCTCGGTCTCGTACTTCTCGAGATCCTCGGCACTCATGCTGACTCCCCTCGCGGCGCGTTGACTCCGACGGTAGTGGTCTCGACAAGATCGGCCAGCGAGGGGTCCAGCATCGGTTCCAGGCCCGCTGCCCGGCGGACATTGATGAAGCGCCTGCGGTGCACAGGAGAGGGTCCGTGCTCGAGCAGGGCGGCCGCGTGACCGTCGGTGATGTAGCCCTTGTGGGTCCTGAAGTCGTACGCCGGCCACTGCTCGTGCATCTCGCACATGATGCGGTCGCGGGTGACCTTCGCCAGCACCGAGCCGGCCGCGATGCAGGCCGTCACCCGGTCGCCCTTCCACATCGCCAGGCCGGGGACGCCCAGCCCGTCGACCGGGAAGCCGTCGGTGAGCACGTAGTCGGGCGGGACGTCGAGCAGCGCGACTGCACGACGGAGCGCCTCGACGTTGGCCACGTGCATCCCGAGCCGGTCGCACTCCTCTGACTCGATCACCACGACCGACCAGGCCAGCGCACGACGTACGACCTGGTCGTAGCAGCGCTCACGGGCCTTCTCGGTGAGCAGCTTGGAGTCCGCCAGGCCAGGCACGATGCCGGCCTTGGTGTCGGGCAGGATCGCCGCGCCGGCGACGAGGGGGCCGGCGCAGGCGCCGCGACCCGCTTCGTCCACACCCGCGATCCGCACCAGGCCCGTGCGGCGTAGGGCGCGCTCGTAGCCGTAGAGGCCGGCGTCGCTGCGCACCGTCGAGCCGCGCGGGAGCGCGCTCACGAGGTCGTCACCACCGGCGTCATGGCGCGTCGGGCACGTCCGCGAAGGTGTCGGGGCGGTGCAGCCACCGGAAATGCTGGCGCGGCCAGAGCAGCACCATCACCTTGCCGACGACGAGGTCGACCGGCACGAACTCGTCGCCGGGGACGCAGTCGGTGGTCGACTCCCTGCACAGGTGCACCGAGGAGTCTGCCGAGTGGGAGCGGTTGTCGCCCATCACGAAGACGGACCCTTCTGGCACCGGCCCGGCGGTCCAGTCGCAGTTGGCGACCATCGGGCCGAAGCAGTCTCCACCGCCCTTGCGGGCGTAGTCCTTCTCGTTGAGCGGGACCCCGTTGACCTCGATCCGGCCCTGTTCGTCGCAGCAGTGGATCGTGTCGCCGGCCACGCCGATGACCCGCTTGACCAGGTGGCCGCCCGATGGGTACAGGCCGATCTTGGCCATCAAGGACGTGATGGCGTTGGGCGGGCCGACCCCTTCGGCCCCGGTCAACCAGCCACCGGGATCCTTGAAGACGACGACGTCACCGCGCTCGGGCGTGCCGCCGAACCAGTACGACACCTTCTGCACCAGGATCCGGTCGTTGCGGACCAGACCGGGCTCCATGGACTCCGACGGGATGTAGAACGCCTGGACGAGGAGTGCCTTGATGACGATGGCAAGCGCCAGCGCCACCACGAGCAGCAGGATCGTCTCCTGCCAAAGGGGGAGCTGCTTCTTGCGCGGCTTCTCGAACTCGACGGATCCGTCCGAGCGCTCGGTTGTCACTTGGTGAGGGTAGCGAGGGGGTGGGCGTAGCCGGCTCAGCCCTCGCGCCGCTCCTTGATCTTGGCGGCCTTGCCGCGCAGGTTGCGCAAGTAGTAGAGCTTCGCGCGGCGGACGTCACCGCGGGTGACGATCTCGATCTGCTCGAAGATCGGCGAGTGGAGCGGGAAGGTGCGCTCGACACCGACGCCGAAGGAGACCTTGCGAACCGTGAACGTGCGGCCCACACCGGAGCCGTGCACGCGGATCACCACGCCCTGGAAGATCTGCACGCGGGCGCGGGAGCCCTCGACGACCTTTACGTGGACCTTGACGGTGTCACCGGCGCGGAAGGCCGGGACGTCGTCACGCTTGATGGCGTTGCCGATATCGGCGATGGCGTTGGTCATGTCTCTCCTCACGGGTGCCACAGGTCAGCCGCGGATCGATGCTGTGAAGTTGGTGGCCCCGTCACGTTGGCCGGCGGCGTCATGCTCCCCCTGTGGCAGGAGCCCGACGCGGATCCCCCGGGCGTTTCTCCGGAGCGGTCCTTCGGCCGACTGGGCCGACTCGCAAGTCTGCCAGACGGGCGAGCAACGTGGGAAATCAGCGCCGGCGCTTGGTCATTGCCACGGCGCCCGTCGGCGCCTGCCCGCCCAGCCGGTAGCCGGCCTTCTTGTACATCCGCTGGTTGCGCAGGCTGCCGGCGCCGGTGAACAGGGCGTACGCCGTGACGTCCGGCGGCGCCTCCTCCTCGATCCGGGCGAGCAGCCACCGGCCCAGCCCGCGGCCCCACAGGTCGGGCGCGACCATCAGCCGACCGATGTGCCACGTCGAGTCGTGTTGGACGCCACGCACCGCCCCTACCAGTCGGTCCCCGCTGCGCACGACCAGGACCCGGCCCTCCTTGATCCAGGCCTGGACGTCGGTCAGCTCCTCGGCGAGCGCGTCGATGGGGACGCCTGGGTTGTCGCGCTCCTCGGTGACCCAGCACGCCCGCTGCAGAGTGAGTAGCTCGCCGGCGTCGGACGGCACGACAGCACGGGCCACGAACTCGTCGAGCAGGGAGGTCGGTCGCAGGAGGTCGGGCCGACGGTCCGCCGTACGCCGCTCGGCGCGCTCGTGGCGCCACCGGGCGATCGCCGCGTGGTCGCCGCTGAGCAGCACCGGCGGCACGTCGAGCCCACGCCACGAGGCCGGCTTGGTGTAGACCGGGGCCTCCAGCAGTCCCTCCTCGTGGGACTCCTCCACCAGCGACTCGGGGTTGCCAACGAAGCCGGGCAGCAGCCGCACCACGGCCTCGCAGACGGCCAGTGCCGCCACCTCACCGCCGTTGAGCACGTAGTCGCCGAGGGAGACCTCCAGCACCTCGAAGCGGCTGGCCGCGTCGTCGACGACGCGCTGGTCGATGCCCTCGTAACGACCGCACGCGAACACGAGGTGCCCGCGGCCGGCCAGCTCCCGGGCCAGCGCCTGGGTGAACGGGACTCCCGCCGGCGTCGGCACGACCAGCGTCGCGCCGGCAGGTCCCAGCTCCAGCGAGTCGAGCGCCTCGCCCCACGGCTCGGGCTTCATCACCATGCCGGCCCCGCCGCCGTACGGCGTGTCGTCGACGGTGCGGTGCCGGTCGCGCGCCCAGTCGCGCAGGTCGTGCACGGCGACCTCGAGGAGGCCGGCCTCGCGGGCCTTGCCCGTCAGCGACAGGTCGAGGGCGTCGAAGTAGGCCGGGAAGATCGAAAAGAGGTCGATCTTCATGCGGAGTCGTCCTCGAACGGAGCCACCAGCCCCGGTCGGTCGGCGACGACGAGCCGGCCACCGGGCACGTCGACCTCGGGCACCAGGGCCGCCACGAACGGCACCAAGGTGTCGCGACCGTCGACGCTGCGCACCTGGAGCAGGTCCTGGGCGCCGTGCACCACGCCCGTCACCTCGCCGAGGTGCTCGCCCGCCAGGTCGTCGACGCGTAGCCCGACCAGCTGGTGGTCGTAGAACTCCTCGGGGTCCTCCGGCGTCTCGGCGACCGGCACCTGCGCGACCAGCAGCGTGCCACGGGCGGCCTCCGCCGCGTTGCGGTCGGCGACCTCGGCGAAGCGCACCAGCAGCGTCGTCTGGTGCCAACGGGTGGCCACCACCTCCAGCGACGTCAGCCTGTTGGCGGAGCCGGCGGGCGGGCGGGCAGCCAGCCTTGTCCCCGGGGCGAAGCGGCGGTCCGGCTCGTCGGAACGCACCTCGACGGTCAGCTCACCCCGGAGCCCGTGCGGCTTGCCGACCCGGCCGACGACGACCTCGACGGTGTCCACGCTCTCCACGCCGGTCAGCGTAGAGCCAGGCACGACGACGACCGGGTGCCACCCGTGGGGTGACACCCGGTCGTTGTCAGACGAATAGCGGTCAGCGTCCGCGGTCGACGTCGACGAAGTCGATGCGCGCGCCACCGCGGCCCGCGAGGGCCGAGATCACGGTGCGGAACGCCGTCGCGGTGCGGCCGTTGCGGCCGATCACCTTGCCGAGGTCGTCGGGGTGCACGCGCACCTCGAGGACCGACCCACGACGCAGTTGCTTGTCGCGCACCACCACGTCGTCGGGGTTGTCCACGACACCGCGGACCAGGTGCTCGAGCGCCTCGGCCAGCATCATGCTCAGGCCTTCTCGCCGTCGGCGGTCTCGGCGATCTCGGCTGCCTCGGCGGCGCCCTCAGGCGTCTCGTCGGCGGGGACCGGAGCCGGGGCCTCCTCGGCGGCGGGGGTCTCGGCAGGGGCCTCGGCAGGGGCCTCGGCCGGAGCCTCGGTCGCGGCGTCGGCGGCGGGAGCGTCGGCAGCGGCCTCGGCCGGAGCGTCAGCCGGAGCCTCGGTCGCGGTCTCGGCAGCGGGAGCGTCAGCCGCGGCGGGCGCAGCCTTCTTGGCGGGCCGACGGGTGACGGCCTCGCTCTTGGGCTCCTTGGCGGCGTCCTTGAGAGCCTCGTTGAAGATCTCGAGCTTGTCGCGCTTGGGCTCCTTGACCTTCAGGGTGCCCTCGGTGCCCGGCAGGCCCTTGAACTTCTGCCAGTCGCCGGTGATCTTGAGGATCTTCTCGACGGCCTCGGTCGGCTGCGCGCCGACGCCCAGCCAGTACTCCGCCCGGTCGGCGACGACGTCGATGTACGACGGGTCCTCCTTGGGGTGGTACTTGCCGATCTCCTCGATCACCCTGCCGTCGCGCTTCTTGCGCGAGTCGACGACGACGATGCGGTACTGCGGCACCCGGATCTTGCCCAGGCGCTTCAAACGGATCTTGACGGCCACGTCTGTGGTGTCTCCTCGGAAGTTGTTGTCGATGAGGGCTCCAGGACGGGGTGGGGTTCCACGCCGGAGAACTCGGGTGCCGTGCCGCCAGGATGAGAGGGTCCGGAAGCGGTACGGAACTCAGCCCGCGATTCTGCCATGCGCAGGGGCAGGCTACGAATCCAGGCCGATGGAGCGTCGGAACGGCGCCAGTCCGTCGACCTCCACGGGGTGCTCACCCCGGACCAGATCGTGAGGTGCGAGCAGCAGGCTCTGGTGCTCGGCCAGCTCTCCCTCGCGTCGTTGCAACCGCTGCACGCCGTTGGGTCGGTAGCCGACCTTGCGGCTGACCGCGCGCGACGCCGGGTTGTCGAGGAAGGCCCCGGAAGTCAGCTCGGCGGCGTCGAGGTGGTCGAACGCGAAGGCGCACACCGCCTGGCGCATGGCCGTCCCGATGCCGTGGTCCTGGTGGGCCCGCCCCAGCCAGGACCCGGTCTCGGCCGTCCGCGTCACCAGGTAGTGCTTGGTCGCCAGCCCTTGGGTGCCGACGAGGTCGCCCTCGTAGAAGACGGCGAGGTTGAGGCTCCACTCAGCGACGGAGAAGTCCGCCCGGCAGCGCCAGTGGTAGGCCGCGAAGCTGGGCGCGAAGCTGGCCGCCTCGACGTCGGTCCACGGGACCGAGAACGGCATCGAGGCCGGGTCGTGGATCCCGGCCGCCGCGAGGTCGGCCAGCCGGGGCAGCAGGTCGTCGGTGATCCCCCGCAGCTCGACCGGACCCGCGCGCACGACGAGCCCGAGGGCCGGGTGCAGGTCGGCCAGGTCAAGGGGGTCAAGGGGGCCGGTCATCTCTCGAGTCTGACCGGGCGACCGCCCCAGCACCAAAGCGATTCCGGGTTCGGCTTCCGCAGACACCGGGACCGGCACTAGCGTCCCGGTTGACCGCAGCCGAGCAGGCCCCCGAGCCGAGAGGGCCCGACGATGACCCAGGAAGTCCCCGAAGGCCAGCCCTCGGCCCAGCCGCCGCCGGGATGGCCGTACGGCGACCCGCCACCGCCAGCGGGCGGCGTACCCCCGAGCGGAGCGACCGGGGACGAGGACGCGGCGGGCAAACGGAAGCCCTCGCGCTGGTGGTACGTCGTGGGTGTCGGGCTGATCGCCGCGGGCGTGGTCGCCATGATCGCGTTCATCTTCTTGGCCGTCTTCCAGGGCGTCACCGTCTTCAAGGACGGCATCGAGGTATCCGTCCCCCGCCAGGTCACGATCGAGCTGCCGGCCGACGACGAGCGGATGCTCTACGCCCGGCCCGGAGCCGACCCGGCGTGCACGTTCGCCGACGCCGACGGCTCCGCCCTGCCCCTGGAGCCGTCCGGATCGGTGAGCATCAGCATCAACGGCGACGAGTGGGTCGGGGTCGGCACGTTTCCCACGGGCAGCGGGCACGTCGAGCTCACCTGCAGCGGCGTCAGCAGCGAGGTGCGGATCGGCAAGGTGTTCGGCGGGGCGTCGTTCGTCGTCACGATCCTGCTAGCGGTCCTCACGCCGATCGTCCTCGGCTTCGCCGGCGCCATCGTGCTGAGCGTGACCGGCGTGCGGCACTACCGGAGCCGGACCTAGTCCCTAGGCCACGACGGCGCCGCGCAGCACCACCCGGGTGGGCGTGTGCAGGACCGACAGGTCGGTGAGGGGGTCCCGGTCGACGACGACGAAGTCGGCCGGGGCGCCCTCGTCGAGGGTCGCGTTCCAGCCGAGCCACTCACGAGCCCGCCACGACGCGGCGCCCAGCGCGTACTCCGCCGGCATGCCCAGCTCGGCCATGGCGACGATCTCGCCGGCGATGTTGCCGTGCCGGCTCACTCCCCCACCATCGGAGCCGGCATAGAGAGGGACGCCGGCGTCATAGGCGGCCATCACCGTCGCCCGGCGGCGGGCGTGCAGGTCGGTGATGTGGGCGGCGTACACCGGGAAGCGAGCGGCCCCCGCCTCGGCGTACTCGGGAAACTTGTCCAGCTGCATCACCGTCGGCACCAAAGCGGTGCCGCGCTCGACCATGGCGTCGATCAGGTCGGCGCTCAGGCCCGTGCCGTGCTCGATGCAGTCGATGCCCGCCTCGATGAGCCCGGGAAGCACGGTCTCGCCGAAGCAGTGCGCGGTGACGCGGGCACCGTGTTCGTGCGCGGCCGCGATCGCGTCGGCGAAGGCGTCGGCGGGGAACGACGGGGCGAGGTCGCCGTCCTCGCGGGAGATCCAGTCGCCGACGAGCTTGATCCAGCCGTCGCCGTCGCGGGCCTCCCGGGCAGCCGCCGCTGCCAGCTCGAGCGGCTCGACCTCGTCGGCGTAGTTGCGGATGTAGCGCTTGGTGCGGGCCAGGTGACGTCCGCACCGGATCAGCCGCGGCAGGTCGTCGCGGTCGTGCATCCACCGGGTGTCGGCGGCCGAGCCGGCGTCGCGGATCAGCAACGCCCCGGCGTCGCGGTTCTCGACGGCCTGGGCCTCCGCCTCGTCGTCGCCGACCGCGCCGTCGTCGTCGAGCCCGATGTGGCAGTGCGCGTCCACCAGGCCGGGAACGATCCAGCCCTCGGCGGCCGTCTCCGCGCCGGCCTGGTGCTCGAAGGTGACCCGCCCGTCGACGACGTAGACGTCGCGGACCTCGCCGTCGGGGAGCACCGGCCCACGGAACCTCGGCACGGGGCCGCCGGTCTTCTGCCCAGCCATGAACCTGACGCTATCGCGCCCACGCCGCCGGGGGCGGGCTAGCCTTCATGGGTGAGCAGCCTCCGCGAGACCGTCCTGGTGCGGCACCGTCGCAACTGGATCCTGCTCGCCCGTTTCGCGCTGGTCGGCCTCTCCGGCGTGGTCGTCAACATGATCGCGCTGATCGTGATCAACAAGTTGGGGCCGCCCCACGAGCAGGCGGTCCTGGGCTTCCCGCTGACCGACTTCAACGTGCGCTGGTACCACGTCTACTCGACCATCGCGTTCCTGGTGGCGAACCTCTGGAACTTCCAGCTCAACCGCACCTGGACCTTCAAGACCTCGCAGCACGCGGGCTGGCTCAAGGAGTACGGCCCGTTCCTGGCCGTCGGGCTGCTGGGTCAGGCCATCGGCCTGCTGGTGCTGACGCTACTCATGCACCCCGGCTCGCCGTTCTCGCTGTCGACGGCGGTCTTCGACGACTCGTCCGGCTTCCGGACCCGCCTCTACTGGGCGCAGCTGATCGTGATCGGGCTGGTCACGCCGCTGTCGTTCGTGCTCAACAAGGTCTGGACCTTCAACGCCGTCCGCGGGCTGCACCGCGAGGAGCGCGAGAGCGCCAGGATGGACTCCCTCAGTCACTGAGCTCGCCGAGCAACCAGCCTGGACCCACGACCTGCGAACCGAGCCCCTCGACGCGCGCGCGGAGCATCCGGTCGGCCGTCACCGTGGTGACCAGGTCACCCGCCTCGCGGGCGCTGGCGACCTCGGCGACGATCGCGTCGTCACCTTCGCGCGCGGCGTGCACCACGCGCAGGTGACCGTCCCGGCCACGGCGTACGCCGCCCTTGGCCTGGCCCTCCACGACCAGCACCACCTCGTCGTACGACAGGTCCGCGACCAGCAGCCGCTCGTGCAGCCGCCGGGCCGCACCGGCGCGGTCCTTCCACCAGCCGTCGGGCCGGCTGCCGACGACGTTGGCGGCATCGACCACGAGCACCCTGCTCATGTGCTGACCTGAGGGCCGGTCACTTCAGGTACTTGGAGAAGTCTTTCGGCAGGTCGAGGGCCGCGGCGGCCTTCTCGTAGTCGACGGCCTCGCCGTCGGGGTTGCCGAACGGGTTCCCCGGGGCTGCGGCGGACTTCTCGCGTGCGGCCTTGGCCTGCTGGGCGGCCTTGGCGGGGTTGCCGGAGACCCGGCGGCCCTTGCCCGGCTTGGGCTTTGCCTTGGGCTTCTTGGCGGCCATGCCCGGCATGCCGGGCAGTCCAGGGATCCCGCCCCGCGCGATCGACATCATCATCTTGCGCGCCTCGAAGAACCGGTCGACGAGGCTGTTCACGTCGGCGACCTGGCGCCCCGAGCCGCGGGCGATGCGAGCCCGGCGGGAGCCGTCGATCATCTTGGGGTTGGCCCGCTCGGCCGGAGTCATCGACTGGATGATCGCCTGGATGCGGTCGATCTCGCGCTCGTCGAAGTTCTCCATCTGCTCGCGGAACTGCCCCATCCCGGGCAGCATCCCCATGATCTTCTGCATCGAGCCGAGCTTGCGGACCTGCTGCATCTGCTCGAGGAAGTCGTCGAGGGTGAAGTCGCCGCCCTTGCCGGTCAGCTTCTCGGCGGCCTTCATGGCCGTGTCCTGGTCGAAGCTCTTCTCGGCCTGCTCGATCAGGGTGAGCATGTCGCCCATGTCGAGGATGCGCGAGGCCATCCGGTCGGGGTGGAAGACGTCGAAGTCGGTCGGCTTCTCGCCGGCGGAGGCGAACATGACCGGCTTGCCGGTGATCGAGGCGATCGAGAGCGCGGCGCCACCGCGCGCGTCGCCGTCGAGCTTGGTCAGCACGACGCCGTCGTAGCCGACCCCGTCGAGGAACGCCTGGGCCGTGGTCACGGCGTCCTGGCCGATCATCGCGTCGACGACGAAGAGGATCTCGTCGGGTTTCACCGCGTCGCGGATGGCCGCGGCCTGGGACATCATCTCGGCGTCCACGCCCAGCCGGCCGGCGGTGTCGACGATGACGACGTCGTAGAGCTTGCGCTTGGCCTCCTCCACCGACTCGCGGGCCACGGCGACCGGGTCGCCCACGCCGTTGCCGGGCTCGGGCGCGAAGACGGGTACGCCGACCCGCTCGCCGTTGACCTGCAGCTGGCCGACGGCGTTGGGGCGCTGGAGGTCGGCCGCCACGAGCAGCGGGGTCTTGCCCTGGTCCTTGAGCCAGAGCGCCAGCTTGGCCGCCAGCGTCGTCTTGCCGGCGCCCTGGAGGCCGGCCAGCATGATCACGGTCGGCCCGGTCTTGGCGTAGCGCAGCCGGCGGGTCTCGCCGCCGAGGATGGTGACGAGCTCCTCGTTGACGATCTTGACGATCTGCTGGGCCGGGTTCAGCGCCTGGCTGACCTCCTCGCCCCGGGCCCGCTCCTTGACCGCGGCCACGAACTCCTTGACCACCGGCAGCGCGACGTCGGCCTCGAGCAGGGCGATCCGGATCTCGCGGGCCGTGGCGTCGATGTCGGCGTCGGAGAGCCGGCCCTTGCCGCGCAGGTTCTTGAAGGCGTCGGCGAGTCGGTCGGAGAGGGTGGCGAACAAGGAGGGTCCTTCGGGTGGGGCGGGGCAACGACCTCCCAGGGTAGGTCATGACCCCTTGAGAGACGGGCTTCTGGGGGGACGCTGGACAGGTGACGACGCTGGTGGTGATGGTGGGCGCAGGGCTGGCGATGATGCTGCTCACGGTCATCGCCGTCGTCCGGATGTGGGGCGGGTTCGCGAAGCCCGGCGGCCGCGACGGGCTGGGCGGCATCGGCGACGCCTTCGGCAACTTCATCGACGTCTTCGACCCGGGACAGGCGCGCGCCCAGCGAGACCTCAAGCACGAGGAGCACAGGGTCCCGGTGACGCCGAGCCCGGACGACGAGGACGACCCGGTCCGCCTCCTCAAAGGCGCCGATGGCCGGCCGCGAGCCGTGCGGATCCGGACGCCGAGGCCGCTGCCCGGCCCGTCCGACTCGGCTGGGTGAACCGGGCCGTCGAGATCAGCGGCTCAGTCGGCCGGCGTGAGGGCCTTGCGGATGGCGTGGGCGGCTTCGGAGGCGCGCAGGTCGCCGAGCGCGCCGGCCGAGGACTCCTGCACGTAGAACACGTCGACGGCCTGCGGGCCCAAGGTGTCGACGTGGGCGGAGCGCACCGAGACGCCCTGGGCGGCCAGGGCGGCACACACGAGGTAGAGCAGACCGGTGCGGTCGGCCGCCCGCACCTCGATGACGGTGGAGTGCGCCGACGCCTCGGGACGCACCACCACCGTCGGAGCCAGACCCGGACGACGGGGTCCGACGCAGCCGGGCGGACGGGTCGACGCGCCCTGACGTGATCGCGTCGAAGCGCTGGCGCAGCACGGCGGGGTCCAGGTGCTCCTCGGCGACCTGCCACACGGAGACGCGCGTACGGCCCTTGGGCCCACGCCCGCGCGGCCCGCACCGGTGCGCGCTGCATGGCGAAGAGGGCGGCGGTGTCGGCGAGCAGCCCGACCCGGTCCGGGGCGATGACGGTGACCCGGGCACCGTCGTCGCCGGCGACCACGTCGATGCAGATCCCGCCCTTGCGGACTCTCGCGGGGGATCTCGATCTCGTCGGCCTCCGGCGCCGGGAGGTCGGCGCCGCCCCGACCGGCCAGCGAGTCGGCCGCCCGGCTTGCGACGAGGTCGATCAGGTTGGCCCGCCAGGTCGACCAGGCCTTGGGTGCGGTGGCGCGGGCGTCGGCCTCGGTCAGTGCCCGCAGCAGCGACAGTGCCTCCTCGCTGCCGAGCCGGTCGACCACGTGCTGCGTGGTGGCCGGGTCGTCGGGGTCACGTGTGGTGGCGGTGTCGGCGAGCAGCAGGTGCCAGCGGACCAGGGTGCCGACCAGGTCGACCGTGTGCTCGTCGAAGCCCATCCGGGTGGCGATGGACGCGGGCGATCGGCTCGCCGCCCACGCTGTGCTCGGTCAGGCCGCCCTTGCCGATGTCGTGCAGCAGCGCGGCCACCATCAGCACGTCGGGCCGGGCGACCTGGCGGATCAGCGACGAGGCCTCGATGCAGGTCTCGACGACGTGCCGGTCGACGGTGAAGCGATGGATGACCGAGGCGTGCGGCAGCAGGCGGATCCGCTCCCACTCGGGCAGCAGCCGGTCGAGGGCACCGGTCTCCTCGAGGGTCTCCCAGACCGCCCGCAGGCCGCGGCCCGACGCCAGCAGCCGCACGAAGAGCTGGCGCGCCCCGTCGGGCCACGGATCGGGCAGGTCGCGGGCTCTCCCGCACCAGCCGCGCGGCGGTGGCGGGGGCGAGCTCGGCGTCGCGCTCAGCGGCCGCCGCCGCGGCGCGCAGCAGGAGCAGCGGGTCGTGGGCGGGATCGGCGTCCGCGGACAGCACCACCTCGCCAGCGGCCAGGGCGACGCCGGGCGCCAGCTGCTCGAGCTGAGGGCGCCGTGGCCCGACGGTGGAGGCCGGCCCCGCCAGCACGACTCCGTACGCCGCCACGTCAGCCGGGACAGGTGCGAGATCCGCCGACCGAGCTCGCGCAGGTGTCGCTGCGCGGCACCGGCGTCGGCCACCCCGAGGCCGGGAGCGAGCTCGGCCCACAGGTCGGGGCCGACCCGGTCGGTGGCCCGGCCAGCAACCGCGTGCAGGACGTCGCGGGCGTCGAGCATGGCGAGCCGGCACCGCTCGAGGTCGGCGTGCGGGACGTCGACCAGCCAGGTCGCCACCAGCGCCTTCAGCACGGTCGCGTCCCGCAGCCCGCCCTCGGCCTCCTTGATGTCGGGCACCGACACGTGCGCCAGCTCGCCCATCAGCTCGTGCCGGCCGTCGACCAGGCGTCGCAGCTCGGGCAGCCGGTCGCGCGCGGTGCGCCGCCACTGGGTCAGCACCCTGGTCCGCAGCCGCAGCGTCAGGTTGGGGTCGCCGGCGAGATGCCGGATGTCCAACAGCCCGAGCCCGACCCGCAGGTCGCCGGCCGAGGCCTCGAGCATCCCCGAGACGGTGCGGACCGAGTGGTCCAGCTTGGCGCCGGAGTCCCACAACGGGTACCAGAGCTGCTCGGCGCCGGGGCCGAGGTCGACGTGGTCGTCGCCGACCAGCACCACGTCGAGGTCGGAGTACGGCGCCAGCTCGGCGCGCCCGTAGCCGCCGACCGCCAGCAGGGCTGCCCCGGTCTCGGGCAGCCCGGCGGCGGCGTACGCGTCGCAGCACAGCTGGTCGGCTGCGGCGGTCCGTTCCCGGCGCTCGGTCGCGGTCATGGACCTGACCCGCCCGGCTCCTCACGGGTCACCGGGCGGGTCACCATGGCAGTCCTAGATCGCCTCTCCGTCGCGGTCACCGGTGCGGACCCGGACCACCGTGTCGACCGGGCTGACCCACACCTTGCCGTCGCCGATCCGGCCGGTCTGGGCGGTCTTGACCACGATGCCCACGATGTCGTCGGAGTCGGCGTCGTCGCAGACGATCTCGATGCGGATCTTGGGCACCAGCGCGATGTCGTACTCCGCGCCACGGTAGACCTCCGTGTGGCCCTTCTGCCGGCCGTAGCCGCTGACCTCGCTCACGGTCATGCCGGTCACGCCGAAGGTCTCGAGGGCCTCACGGACGTCGTCCCACTTGTGCGGCTTGATCACCGCGGTGACGAGCTTCATGCGTTCGCTCCTTCCTTGACGGATCCCTTGGAGGTGCCGAGGACCCCGGTCGGGGTGCGGACACCGCCCGCGCCGCCGAGCTCGTAGCCCGACTCGCCGTGCTCTGCGAAGTCGACGCCGTCGACCTCCTCGTCCTCGGTGATCCGCCAACCCATCGTGTACTTGATGGCGAGCGCGATGACCAGGGTGGCGAGACCAGACCAGATGATGGCCGACAGAGCCGTCAGGGTCTGGATGACGAGTGGCTTGACGCCGCCGCCGTAGAACAGGCCGTCGATCCCACCCGGGGCGGAGGCCGTCGACAGGAAGCCGATGAGCACGGTGCCCACGATGCCGCCGACGAGGTGTACGCCGACCACGTCGAGCGAGTCGTCGAACCGGAACCGGAACTTCAGGCCCACGGCGTACGCGCACGCGGCGCCGGCGACCACGCCGATGATGATCGCGCCGTAGACGTCGACCGCACCGCACGACGGTGTGATGGCGACCAGGCCGGCCACCACACCCGAGGCGGCGCCCAGCGAGGTGCCCTTGCCGTCGCGGATCCGCTCCACCAGCAGCCAGGCGAGCATCGCCGCACAGGTGGCCAGGGTGGTGTTGATCCAGGTGACACCGGTCTCCGACATGAACTGCGCGATGTCCTTCTCGCCGCCGTCACCGGCCACGAAGACGATCGAGCCCACGTTGAATCCGAACCAGCCGAACCACAGCAGGCCGGCACCGATCATGGTGAGCGGCAGGTTGTGCGGGCGGGTGGGTTCCTTGCCGAAGCCGAGACGCCTGCCGATGACCAGGGCGAGCACCAGGCCGGCCATGCCGGCGTTGATGTGGACGACCGTGCCGCCCGCGTAGTCCTGCGGGAAGACCTTCGCGACGCCGTCGGCGACGCCGAAGAGTCTGGCGGAGAGTCCGTCGGGATCGAGGCCCGAGAGGAAGCCGCCGCCCCACACCATGTGGGCCAGCGGGAAGTACGACAGCGTGATCCAGAGCGGGACGAACACCAGCCAGGCCGAGAACTTGACCCGGTCGGCGATGGCGCCGCTGATGAGGGCCGCGGTGATGACCGCGAAGGTCATCTGGAACGCGACGTACACATAGCTGTCGAAGCCGACGCCCTCGAGACCGAAGGCGGTGAAGGGGTTGCCGAACAGGCCACCCACGTCGGTGCCGGCGAACGACATCGACCAGCCCCACAGCACGTAGACGATGCCGACGATGGCCATCGCGCCGAACGACATCATCATCATGTTGAGCACGGACTTCGAACGGCTCATACCGCCGTAGAAGAGGGCCAGCGCTGGGGTGGTCATCATCAAGACGAGCGAGGATGCCACCAGCATGAAGGCGTAGTAGCCGTCCATGAAACCTCCATTGAGCGAATGCGTTGGAGGGCCCGGTGTCCCGCGACCGCGCTGTCGAAGAGCACCCACCCAACTTGGAGAGCAGCCTCACCAGACGAGGTTTCGGACCGCGCCGCGACACGTTTCGGGCAGGAAAAGAACACGCCCGCACGTGTTACATCCGTGTGAACGGCACGGGCGGTCGGTTCGGTAGCCTCAGGCGGGTGAGCCGACGCTTGGCCGTGATGGCCCACTACGACCACCGGGGCGGGGTCGGACCGCACGTCCGGCGGCAGGTCGAGCAGGTGGCCGCGGCAGTCGACCGGCTGCTCGTCGTCTCCACCGCCGACCTCACCGACGAGTCGCGGCGCTGGCTGGGCCAGCACGCCGAGCTCGCCGAGCGGCCCAACTACGGCTACGACTTCACCAGCTATCAGGTCGGCCTGCACCGGGCCGGCGACCTCGACGGCTACGACGAGGTCGTCATCTGCAACGACACCTACGTGCCCGTGCTGCCCTACACCGACATCTTCGCGGCGATGGCCGTCGAGCCGGTCGACTTCTGGGGGCTCACCCGCACCGAGCGCATCGCGCCACACGTGCAGAGCTTCTTCGTCGCGTTCCGCCCGTGGGTGGTCGGCTCGGCCGCCTTCCGCCGGTTCTGGACCGGCCTCGACCCGCTCTCGAGCCGCCGGCAGGTGATCATGCAGCACGAGGTCGGCCTCAGCGGCGGCCTGCACTGCGCGGGCTTCCGCTCTGGCTCCTTCTTCCAGGAGACCGCCGCCGACCGCCGCCTGGCACGCCGCCGGGTGCGCTGGTGGGCCGCACACCGCCAAGGCACCAGCCGCGACCGGGCCGGTTTGAACACGCTGCGAGAGCGGTCGCGCGAGCCATGGAACCCCGCGGCGGCGCTCGCCGACCGCGCCCTCGACCACGGCCGGCTCCCCTACGTCAAGCTCGACACCCTGCGCTTCGACCCCTACGGGCTGGGCGCCGACAAGCTGCTCGGCTACTGCGAGGAGGAGCTGCCGCAGGCGTTCGCCGGGGTCCGCGCCTTCCTCGAGGACACGGCCGTCTATTACCCGCCACGCCCGACCGAGCGGCTCCGGCCCACCCCCGCCGCCCTCCAGCCCCTGCGCCGACAGGTGGAGTACCGCCGTGTCCCCTGAGCCGCCGCGCCGGCGACGCGCCGCCGCGCGCGAGCAACTGTTGGCCACCGGACTCGTCGACCGCGACTGGATCGGCGTCCAGCTCGGCACCGCCTTCGCCACCGACGAGGCCGCCGCCGACCGCTACCTCGACGGCGAGGACTGCTCGCCGCACCCGCTCTTCGAGGGGCTGTGGTGCGACGTCACCGCCCCGTGGCGGGGCGAGGGGATCGACGCGTTGTCGTGGTACGTCGGCGACGAGCGCCGGCGCCGCACCGTCTCGCCGCACCCGATGGTCGACCTGGCCCAGATCGTCGACGAGCACCCCGAGTCACGGGCCCATCCGTTCGGGCCGCTCGCCTGGTGGGTGGCCTCGGCCGACGAGGACTCACCGGTGCCGGTACCCGCCGGGGTACCCGCCATCTCGTGGGGCCGCCTGCGCGCCGCGGCGCTCGATGCAGCTAACCGACGCGACGAGGGCAGCGGGGTCCGGCTGGCCCAGCGGCGTACGAAGACCCGGCCGGAGGCCGGACCCGAGACGCCTCCACTCCCCCGCCAGGCCCGCGACGCCGAGCCGCTGGTGACCGTGGTGCTGGCCGTTCACGACGAGGCGCACCGACTCCGCCGCGCCGTCGACGCCGTGCAGGCCCAGACGTTCGAGGGCTGGGAGCTGATCGTCGTCGACGACGGGTCGGGCGACGACACCCCGGCGGTGCTGGCGGGCATCACGGCCTTCGAACCCCGGGTCGTGACGGTGACGATCCCGCGCGGCGGCGCCGGCCGGGCCCGCAACGCCGCGCTCGACAAGGCCCGAGGGCGCTACGTCGCCTTCGTCGACACCCGGCACGTGTGGGACCCGGACTTCCTCAGCGTCCTGCTCGGTCACCTCGAGGACGACGACAGCTGGGAGATGGCGCACGCCGCGCTGCGGTTCGACGGTGCCGACGGCACCTACTACCGGGCCCTCGAGGGCGATCGCGACCACCTGCTCGCTCACGAGCACGTCAACCTGGCGATGCTGGTCGCGCGCCGTGACCTGGTGGCCAGGGTCGGCGGCTTCGACGAGCGGCTCGAGGCGGCCGAGGGCCTCGACCTGGTGCTCAAGCTCGCGGCCGAGACCGACCTCCATCTCGTCCCCGGGGCCGGCGTGGAGTTCCGGCGCGATGCCCGCGAGGAGGACGACCCGGTCGCCGAGGCACGGTGGACGGCGCTGGTGCTGGAACGCCACCTGGTCGACTGGGCCACGGCCCAGCACGTGCCGCGGGAGGACCGTCGCCTCAGCATCGTGCTGCACGCCGGCACCGACCTCGGCCGCACGGCGAGGTGGGTGACGCGGACCCTGTCGCGGGTCAAGTCCGACGCCGACGTGGAGCTCGTCGTGGTCGGCGTACGGATGCCGCGGGCGGTCGAGCTCCCGCTGGCGATGCTGCTGGCCGCCTTCCCGCGCACCCAGCTCCTCACCCCCTGGGCGCGGATCGGCGCGACGGTCGCCACCAACCTCGGGGTGGTCGCGACCACCGGCGAGGTGGTCGTGCTCGCCCGCACCACCGCCACCCCGCCGCGTGACGTGTTCGGTGGACTGGTGACGGCCCTGGCCGACGACGGCGTCGCCCTGGCGCAGCCGCTCCTCGTCGACCGGGCCGGCCTCGTGGTCAGTGCCGGCGCGGTGTTCGGGCCGGGCCGCACGCATCCGGAGCCGTTCCTGGCCGGCCATCCCGTCCGCGACGCGCTCTCGCTCACCTCCGACGAGGTGCCGGCGCCGCTGTCGCCGATCGTGGCCGCCCGTGCCAGCACGCTGCTGCGGCTGTGCGGCTTCGACGCCCGCGCGGGCGACGCCCTGCCGGAGGTCGAGCTCGGCATCCGGATGGCCGCCCGCGGCGCCGGCCGCACCGTGGTCACACCGCAGGTGAGCATGGTGCTCAAGGCCGGCCAGCTCGCGCGCCTGGACTCCGGGTCTGAGGGCGTGCAGGCGCTGCAGGAGCTGTGCCCCGTCCCACCCGATGGTTCTGAGGCGGCGTGGGAGCACGCCGGGTTCGAGGTGGTGGGCCGTCGCTGGGAGAGTCGGTCGCCGACCGCCGACCACGACCCGCTCGACGCGCCGGCCCTGACGCCGCGGACGCTGGTCCGGCCGATCCGGTCCACGCCCATTGCTTCCGAGGTCCGCGAGGCCCCGCCGGTGTTGCGCTGGGCGCTCGACATCGCCGCGCCCTCGGGGCGTCGCGGGCAGCGCTGGGGCGACAGCTACTTCGCGCGGTCGATGGCCGACGCCCTCGAGCGGCTGGGGCAGCGGGTCACCATCGACACCCGTGACCTGCGGCATCGTGAGTCCCGCGACCTCGACGACGTCGTCCTGGTGCTGCGGGGGCTCGACCAGGTCGCACCCCGGCCGGGCCGCGTCAACCTCGAGTGGGTCATCAGCCACCCCGACCTCGTCGGGCCGGCCGAGCTGGCGTCGTACGATCGGGTGTACGCCGCCAGCACCGCCTGGTCGACGGCCACCACCGCCGCCACCGGCATCACCGTCACCCCGCTGCTGCAGTGCACCGACCCGCGACTGTTCAACCCCGACCGTGCCGAGCCGGACACCGGGCCGGCCGTGCTGTTCGTCGGCAACTCGCGCGACGTCTATCGCCGGTCGGTGCGCTCGGCGCTCGCGGTCGGTGTCGAGGTGGAGGTGCACGGCTCGGACTGGGAGGCCTTCTTGCCCCCGCACCTGATCTCGTCGCGGATCGTGGCCAACGAGGACCTCGGCGCGCTCTACGCCTCGGCCGGGGTCGTGCTCAACGACCACTGGGACGACATGCGCCGCGACGGCTTCCTGGCCAACCGGCTCTTCGACGTGACGGCCTGCGCGGGCAGGCTGGTCGACCGACGAGATCGTCGGCCTCGAGGAGACCTTCGGCGACGTCGTCCGCACCTTCCACGACGAGCAGGAGATGGGCCCGCTGCTGCACGACCCGCAGACGGCCTTCCCCGACCGCGCGGCTCGCCTGCGGCTGGCCGAGACGGTGATGCGCGAGCACTCCTTCGACCACCGGGCCGAGGTGCTGCTCGACGACGCCGCGCGGTTGCTCGCGCGTTGACGAGATTTCCCCGGTTGACCGGAGAATTCTTCAGCCCAGCAGCGCGTCGACGAAGGCGGCGGGATCGAAGGGGGCGAGGTCGTCGGGGCCCTCGCCGAGTCCGACCAGCTTGACGGGGACGCCGAGCTCGCGCTGGACGGCGATGACGATGCCGCCCTTGGCCGAGCCGTCGAGCTTGGTGAGCACGATGCCGGTGACGTCGACGACCTCGGCGAACACCCGGGCCTGGGTCATGCCGTTCTGGCCGGTGGTGGCATCGAGGACGAGCAGCACCTCGGTGACGGGGGCGACCTTCTCGATGACCCGCTTGACCTTGCCGAGCTCGTCCATCAGCCCGGCCTTGTTCTGCAGCCGACCGGCGGTGTCGACGATGACGGTGTCGACCCCACGGTCGAGGCCCGCCTTGACCGCGTCGAAGGCAACGCTGGCCGGGTCGCCCGACTCGGGCCCGCGGACGACGTCGACGCCGACCCGCTCGCCCCAGGTCACGAGCTGGTCGACGGCGGCGGCCCGGAACGTGTCGGCGGCACCCAGCACGACCGAGCGGTCCTCGGCGACCAGGATCCGCGCGAGCTTGCCGACGGTGGTGGTCTTGCCGGTGCCGTTGACGCCGACGACGAGGACGACGCCGGGGTGCCCGTCGCTCCCGGACACCTGGAGACGCCGATCCATGTCCGGTCCGACGAGGTTGATCAGCTCGTCGCGGAGGACGGAGCGGGGATCGCCGGACTCCTTGCCGTCGACGCGCAGGCGGGTCCGCAAGGCGTCGACGAGCTCCTGGGTCGGCTTCACACCGACGTCGGCCGTCAGCAGGGTGTCCTCGATCGCCTCCCAGGTGTCCTCGTCGAGGCGTTCGCGGGAGAGCAGCGAGAGCAGGCCGCGCCCGAAGCCGCCCTGCGAGCCGGCGAGCCGCTGGCGCAGCCGCACCAGCCGCGACGCCGTGCCTTCGGGCTTCTCGAGAGGCACCTCGGCGGGTGCCTCGGGTGCCTCGACCGGTGCGTCGACCGCGGTCGCCTCCGGCGCCGTGGTCACCGTGGAGACCGGCGCGTGGTTGGCGATGTGCTGCCGCCGCCGGCGTCCCGCCACGACGAAGCCGACGATCACGCCGACGGCCAGTACGACGATGGCGATGATCAGGTAGAGCCAGTCACCCATGGCGACCATCCAACCAGCCGAGGGATCAGGCGGTCGGTTCGCCCCGGTGTCGCCCCGGCCCGGTCGGCCGGTCCACCGGCGCGGCCGGCTCAACGGCTTCGGCATGCGTGACCGGCTCGACGGGCTCGATCACTTCGGTCGGTACGACGGTCTCGGGCTGCGGGCCGGTAGCGCTCGCGGGCTCGGCAGGCACTGCAGGCACGGTGGGCTCGTCCTCGACGGTGGGGAGCGCCTCGGCGCCCCGGCGCATCAGCCGCCCCAGCCAGGGCGCGCCGGGCAGGTCCTCGCCACGGTGCGGGAAGGCGACGTAGGCGATGAACACGCCCGCCACCAGCACGATCACCACCATCGCGATCACGATGGTCGTCACGCGGGCTCGGCCTCCCTGAGCCGCTGGCTGATCACGGTCGAGACACCGTCACCCCGCATGGCCACGCCGTAGAGGGCGTCGCCGACCTCCATCGTGCGCTTCTGGTGGGTGATGACCAGCAGCTGGGAGGACTCGCGCAGCTCCTCGTAGATCTCCAGCAGCCGGCTCAGGTTGGTGTCGTCGAGAGCGGCCTCGACCTCGTCGAGGATGTAGAACGGCGAAGGCCGGGCCTTGAACAGTGCGACCAGGAACGCCACCGCCACCAGCGACCGCTCGCCACCGGAGAGCAGTGAGAGCCGCTTGACCCTCTTGCCGGGCGGGCGCGCCTCGACCTCGACGCCGGTGTTGAGCATGTCGTCGGGATCGGTCAGCACCAGCCGGCCCTCGCCACCGGGGAACAGCCGCGAGAATGTCGAGTCGAAGGCGGCGGCCACGTCGGCGTACGCCTCGGCGAAGACCTGCTGGACGCGGTTGTCGACCTCGCGGACGATGTCGAGCAGGTCCTTGCGGGTCCGCTTGAGGTCCTCGAGCTGCTCGGTGAGGAACTTGTGCCGCTCCTCCATCGCCGAGAACTCCTCCAGCGCCAACGGGTTGACCCGGCCGAGCATGGCCAGCGAGCGCTCGGCGGTGCGCAGCCGCTTCTGCTGCTCCTCACGCACGTAAGCCACCGGCTCTGCCAGGTTGCCGTCGTCGTCGGGGGTGGTCGCCGGCACGAGGTTGTCGGGTCCGTAGTCGGCGACCAGCGCGTCGACGTCGAGGCCGAGCTCGTCGATGGCGCGCTCGGCCAGCTGCTCGATGCGCATCTTCTGCTGGGTGCGGGCCAGCTCGTCGCGGTGCACCGAGCCGACCAGCTCGTCGTGCTCCTGGGCCAGCTCACGGAGGCGGGCACGTGTGCCGAGCAGGTCGCGCTCCCTCTCCTGCCGGGTCTCCTCGACCGCCGCCCGAGCCTCGGCGGCCAGGTGGATCGAGACCTCGAGCCGAGCGAGCACCATCACCACAGCGGCGGTGACCGCCTCGGCCGCACGACCTTCACGCAGCAGCCGCTCCCGACGCTCGGCGGCGCGCGCCCTGGCCTCGCGCTCGGCCTCGGCCGCGGCGAGCAGGGAGTCGGCCCTGCCGTGGAGGGCGCGGGCGCGCTCCTCGGACGTGCGGAGCGCCAGCCGGCCGTCCATCTCACTGGCGCGGGCCGTGCGAGCCGCTTCGACGAGCCGCTCGCGCTCGCTGGTGTCGGGCTCCTCGTCGGTGGCGTCCTCGGCTGCCGTCAGCCTGCTCTCGAGGTCGGCCAGGCCGGCCAGGTCCTGGTCGCGCGCGGCCTCGGCAGTGGTGATCGCGGCGGTGACGCGCTCGGCCTCGGCGCGCGCCGAGCGCGACTGCGAGCCATGCTGGCCGAGCTGCTCGGCCACGGCAGCCAAGGTGGCGTCGGACTCGTGCAGCTTGGCCAGCGCCACGTCCACCCGCTGTTGGGCGTCGAGCCGCTCGCTCTCGAGGCGGGAGATGTCGAAGCCGAGCCGTTCGCTGACGGCGACGGCCTCGGCGAGGGAGTCGGTGGCCTCGTCGACGGCGGCCTGGATCTCCAGCAGGCTCGGCTGCGAGCTCGAGCCGCCGGCGGCCAGGTGTGGCCCGATCAGGTCACCGTCTCGAGTCACGGCGGTGACGTCGGGCAGGTCGGCGACCAGCGCACGTGCGGCCTCGAGGTCGTCGACGACCGCGACCTTGAAGAGCAGCCGCGCCAGTGCCGGGCGCAGGTCGGCGGGGCAGTCCACGCTGTCGACGGCGTACGCCGCGTGGCCGGGAAGCCCGGGCCAGTCGCCATCGGTCGTCGTGTCGGTGGGACCGCCGCCGAGCACCAGCCCGGCCCGGCCCAGGTCGTGGGTCTTGAGGTGTCCGATGGCCGCTACAGCCGCGTCGGCGTCGGCCACGGCGACTGCGTCGGCGGCCGAGCCGAGGGCCGCGGCGACCGCGGTTTCATAACCGGAGCGCACCGACAACAGCGCGGCGACCGAGCCCAGCAGGCCGGAGACCTGGTCGGTCGCGGCCAGCAGCGCGCCGGCGCCGTCGGGCCGGGCCAGGCCCAGCTCCAGCGCCTCCTTGCGCGCCGCCAGCGCCGATCGTTCGCGGTCGGCGCGCTGGATCTCGTCGCGGAACTTCTCCAGCCGCGCCGTGATGTCGTCGAGCAGGGCCACCGCCGACTCGTGCTCGGCGTCAAGGCCCTCCTCGCCGGCGTCGAGGCCGGCGACCCTGGTCTCCAGGGCCGTGAAGTCGCGCTGGGCGCGGTCGGCTCGGGCCACCGCCTCCTCGCGGGCGACCCGCAGCCGGCCGATCTCGTCGTCGGCCGCCGCGGCGCGGGTGCGCAGCGCGTTGACCTGGCCGTGCAGCCGTGCGAGCCCTTCGCGCCGGTCGGCGGCGGCACGCAGCAGCCCGGCCACCCGTCGTTCCTCGCCGGCCGCCGCTTCTTCTGCCGTACGCCGCGCTGTGACGGCAGCCTCGAGCGCCGAGCGCTGCGTCGCTACTTCTCCGGCAATGGCCTGTTCCTGCTCCCGCACCTCGGCCGCCTCGGCCTCGAGGCGCTCGGGGTCTCGGCCGGCGTCGACCGGGCCGAGGTCGGCGCTCGCGGCGTTGCGCATCCGCTCGGCTGCCAGCGACTGCGTGCCGCGCAGGCGTTCGCGCAGCCCCGACAGCGCGAACCAGGTCTCCTGGGCGCGCGCCAGCGCGGGCAGGTCCTCGCGCAGGGACGCCTCCAGCGCCGTCTCCTGCTCGCGGGCGGACTGCAGCGCCGCCTCCACCTCCTGTTGCCGCTCGACCAGGATCGACTCGTCGGCCAGCTCCTGCTCCAGCGCGGTGCGGGCGATGACCAGGTCCTCGGCCATCAGCCGGGCCCGGGCGTCGCGCACGTCGGCCTGGACGCCGGCGGCCCTGCGGGCCACCTCGGCCTGACGGCCCAACGGCTTGAGCTGCCGGCGGATCTCGTGGAGCAGGTCGCCGAGCCGGGTCAGGTTGCCGTCGGTCGCGTCGAGCTTGCGCAGCGCCTTCTCCCGGCGCTTGCGGTGCTTGAGGACGCCCGCGGCCTCCTCGATGAAGCCGCGCCGGTCCTCCGGCGTCGCATGCAGGATCGTGTCGAGCTGGCCCTGGCCGACGATGACGTGCATCTCGCGGCCGATGCCGGAGTCGCTGAGCAGCTCCTGCACGTCGAGCAGCCGGCAGGACGTGCCGTTGATGGCGTACTCAGAGCCACCGCTGCGGAACATCGTGCGGCTGATCGTCACCTCGGCGTACTCGATCGGCAGTGCGCCGTCGGAGTTGTCGATGGTCAGCAGCACCTCGGCGCGCCCCAGCGGAGGGCGGCCGGACGTGCCGGCGAAGATGACGTCCTCCATCTTGCCGCCGCGCAGGGACTTGGCCCCCTGCTCGCCCATCACCCAGGCGAGCGCGTCGACGACGTTGGACTTGCCGGAGCCGTTGGGACCGACGATGCAGGTGATGCCCGGCTCGAGCTGCAACGTGGTCGAGGACGCGAAGGACTTGAACCCCTTGAGGGTCAGGCTCTTCAGGTACACGAGGGCTCCTCACTCAGGCGACACTGCTCCGCACGCTGACGGTCGGCTCGCAGGGCGAGCGCGCCTGGGACAGGTCGCGCCCGGGGAAGGACCGGCCGGGGGAAGCAGCCCGCTCAGCCTAGTCGGGCGGGGGCCTGGCGCCGTGACCCGGGCGGCGTGTCTGAGCGCGCAGGTAGCCTCGCGGGATGACTGCCGAGGGCCAGCCGCACCAGAACTTCCAGATCGCTCTGCCCGACGACCAGGCCGGCGGCGTGTGGGCCAACTTCGCCGCGGTCTCGCACAGCCCCTATGAGTTCACCATCGACTTCGTGCGCCTCGACTTCGCCCGCACCCACGAGGGCCAGACTCCCGGCAACGTGGTGGCCAGGGTCAACCTGTCCCCGCTGATGGTGACCCAGCTGATGGAGGCGCTAGAGGGCAACTGGCAGCGGTACGCCGCCCGAGCGATGCCGTCGGACGTCAACGACCCCGGGCAGCCGGACTGACCTGCGGGCGCGGCACTGGGCGCGCCTCGTTACCCCCGGCGGCCCTGGGCGGGTCGCCGAGCCCGGTCCTGCATCAGGCGGGTTGCATCTCCTGCAGCGCCTCGGTCTGGTGAAGCTCGAGGAGGGCGACGGCCTCGGCCGCGGCCAGCCTGTCGTTCTCCTCCAGGAGCCGAGAGACGAGGGCTTCCAGCTCGCCCACGCGCACCCGCAGCCGGGTGTTCTCCGACACGAGTCGGGCGGGGGTCCGCAGGTCGCTGTTGAAGGTGCCGAGCAGCGCCTTGGCCATGTAGTGATGCCTTCCAACACGGTTGACGGCCCGAAGAACGGGGCCGTCTTCAAGAGTGACACTCCGGGCCGCTCCGGTCAATCTCTGAGCGCGTTGGCGGGCGAGCTGGGTGCCGATGACCTCGAGCGGCTGGCGGTGAGTGCCTATCTCCTCGGTAGGAACGCCGAGAGCGACGATGCTTGGGCACTCGCGCACCGCCGATACTCGGACGAGGGTGACGTCGGAGGGGCGATCCGTTGCGCCTTCTGGCTGGGGTTCCGACTGGTCAACGCTCTCGAGCGCTCGGAGGCGAACGCGTGGATCGCGCGGCTCGAGAGGCTCGTGACCGCGTCCCCCGACGACTCCCTGGCCCGCGCCCGGCTCGACTACCTCACCGGGCTGCGTGCCGCCTTCGAAGGCGGCCTCGGCACTGCGACCGAACACCTGGAGAATGCCGCCGCGATCGCGACCCGTCGGGGCGACGAGGAGTTGGCTGCTCTCGCCAGGCTCTCCCTGGGGCGGGTGCGAATCTTTCTCGGTCAGATCACCCTTGGTGTCCGCTTGCTCGACGACGCGATGCTCGTTGTCGCATCCGAGCCCATCTCTCCCATCGCGGTCGGTGACAGCTATTGCACCGCGATCGACGCCTGCCATGATCTGCACGACGTTCGCCGCGGACAGGCGTGGACCGACGCGCTGTCGCGGTGGTGTGGCAAGCAGCCCGACCTGGTGCCGTTCGCCGGTGTCTGCCAGGTCCATCGCGCCGAGTTCCTGCAGCTCAAAGGCGCATGGGTGGAGGCCATGGCCCAGGCGGGCCTGGCAAGGGAGCGGCTGACGCGGCCGTTCCGGCAGCTCGCGTACGGCGCCGCCGCCTATCAGCAGGGGGAGCTGCACCGGCTGCTCGGCGAAATCAGACAAGGCCGAGGTGTGTTACCGGGACGCCAGCGCCGCCGGTCGCGACCCACAGCCCGCGCTGGCGTTGCTGCGCCTACGCCAGGGCGCGCCGACGATGCGGCTCAGGCCATCGACCGGGCGATGTCCGAGGCCGGTGATCCGGTGCGCCGTGTCTGCGCTCCTAGCGGCAAACGTCGAGATCATGCTTGCCGTAGTACCGCGTGGCTGAGGCGAAGACGACTGCGTCTGAGCTTGTCGTCGTCGCGACCACCCTCGAGTCCCCGATGCTCGCCGCCGCAGCCGCTCGCGCCGCAGGCTGGGTCCGGCTGGCCGAGGACGATGCTCGCGGCGCGCTCGTCCGACCTGCGCAGGGCGAGCGACGGCTTCCGCGAGCTCGACGCGCCGTACGAGGTGGCCTGCACTGCGCTGCTCATCGGCACGGCGCGGGCAGCGCTTGGTTGACGCGGAGGGTGCAGCGCTCGAGTTCGATGCGGCGCGGACGACGTTCGAGCGGCTTGGTGCACGGCCCGACCTGTCTCGCGTGCCCGGGCAGACCTTTGCCGGCCTGACGGCTCGAGAGGTCCAGGTTCTCCAGCAGGTCGCCCAGGGGGCGACGAACCGCGTCAATCGGCACGACGCTAGCGCTGAGCGAGCGCACCGTGGATCGTCACGTCAGCAACATCTTCGCGAAGCTGGAGTCTCTTCGCGGGCGGCCGCGACAGCTTCTGGCGTACCAGTCCCGGCTCATTTGAGGGCGTCCTTACCCAGTCCAGCCTGTCAAAGTCGTGGGTGATTTCGCCGATGCCGCGCCGATGGCGACGCTCCTAGTGTGCTGACGTTCCCGATCCCTTTGGACCCTAAGCGATTAGTCGCCATGCCCCACGTGTCCCCCGCATACGGCTGACGAGTCGATCTCCCTGTTTGGCATCGACGTCCAGCTCACCAACTTCGATGGCGGCTACACCGTCTGCTTCGAGTCCCACTCGAACAACCAAGACCTCGGCCCGCTCTTCGACGGCCTGCCCGACGGCGCGTGCCAGTTCATCCGGCTCTGGTACGTCCTCGAAGGCACCGTGGCCTTCCGCATCGATGATCGCATCGAGACCTTCTCGGCCGGCGAGCCTACTACGTGCCGCCCGGACACGTCCCGCTTCAACATGCAAGCGCGCGCATCGTCGAGTTCAGCCCGACCGAGCAGTTGAGCGAGGCCGTCGGCGTCCTCATGGCCAACGTCGAGCGAGGCGCACGCCTTCCAAGCTTGTCGTCGGGGGCCGGAGCACGATGAGTGCGTTCTACAAGGCGTTCGTACGCCGTGGGCTTCCACCCGTGGGAGGACCTTGCGGACCATCTAGCCGTTCGCGGCAAGCCCTGCTCGCGCTCGTCGAGGAGGAGGAGGAGGGCCGCACGCCGCCGTACGGCAAGGCGCTCGACCTCGGTTGCGGCAGCGCCACTTGGGGCGTCCGGCTCGCGTCGCGAGGCTGGAGCGTGACCGGTGTCTACAACGTGGCCCGGGCATTGCGCCGGGCACGAGACCGAGTCCGCGATGCGGGGGTCGAGATGCGACTCGTGCAAGGTGACGTCACCCGGCTGCGGGAGTCCGGTGTGGGCGTGGGGTACGACCTGGTGCTCGACACCGGAACGTTCCATGGGCTGACCCCGGCGCAACGCCTGGAGATGGGCCGCGAAGTCGTCCGAGGTCACCGCGCCGGAATCCACTGTGATCCTTGACTGCTTCGCGCCGTAGGCGGCGAGGTCCACTGCCGCGCGGTTGCACACAGGCGACGTCGAAGGCGTCGTTCCCGGGCTGGGCGGTGACGGCTGTCGTCGACGCCGACACCGACCCCGATCCGATCGCGCGGGCCTTCAGGTTCGATGAGCTGTTCTACCGGCTACGGCGTCGGTGAGACCTCGGAGCACGAACGGCGCCGCGGGAGATGACGTACTCGAGGCGACCGGTCGCGCGTCCTTGTGGTCGGCGGCGGAATCGCCGGCCTCGCCACGGCCAGAGCAATGCACCTGTACGGCATCGAGTGCGACGTCGTCGAGCGTGCCGATGGGTGGAAGCACCCGGGGGCCGGGATGTACCTGCCGGCGAACTCCGTCCGGGCACTCGACAGCGCTCGGGCTGCGGGCGCCCGTGATGGAACGGGCCCGGGAGATCAATCGACAGCGGTTCCTCTACGACCGCGCCGTCTGCTCCACGACGCGCGTCCTGCCCGGCCTGTGGGGCCCGACCGGGCCGTGCCTCGCCCTCGGGCGTCGGGAGCTGCACGAGGTGCTTCGTGAGGGCATCGCCGTGCGCCAGGCCATGACCGTCACCGCCCTGCGCGAGGAAGGTCCGCGTGTCCACGCCGGCTTCGCCGATGGCACGGACGCCGACTACGACGTCGTCGTGGGCGCCGACGGCCTGCGCTCGTGGGTGCGTACGACGATTTTCGGCGGTTCCGATCCCGTCTACCTGGGACAGGTGGCTGGCGCTTCCTCGTCGACGGAATCCCGGAGTTGCCACGTGGACGGTATGGCTCGGGCACGGTACGGTTTCCTGGCCATGCCTCTCAGCGATGGTCGGATCTATTGCTACGCAGATCTCGATGCGGCCGAGCCGGTCGACCCGTACGACGGCGACCGGACAGCGCTGGCCAGCAGCTCTTTGCCGGTTCGCCGAACCCGTCCCGACGATCATGACGGCCATGCTCGCGGCAAGTGAGCCGGTGTACTTCTCGCCGATCGAGGAGGTCGTCCAAGAGCCGTGGGCCCGCAACAGGGTTGCGCTCGTAGCGGCGGCCCTCCCTAAACCCGTGAGGTCTCGAATTGGTTCAGACCGGTCGGCGCCGAACGGGCGAGGAATCCCCGGCTGACCGGCGGTCCCTGAACTTGCTCAGCCTCTGGAGTGCCCATCGAAGTTCAGGAATCCCCGGCTCGACCGGGGATTCCTTCGAGGGCGTCTCGGCACCGGCTGGCAGACCGGGCAGAAGTACGACGACCGGTTCATGAAGGCGACCCGGCGGATGGCGGTGCCACAGCGGTCGCAGGCCCGTCCCTCCTGCCCGTAGGCGTGCAGCGAGCGGTCGAAGTAGCCGGACTGCCCGTTGACGTCGACGTAGAGCGCGTCGAAGGAGGTGCCCCCCTCCCCCAGCGCCGCCACCAGCACCCCGCGGGCCTGGCCGAGCAGCTCGCGCACCTGGGTTGTCGTCAGCCGGTCACCCCTGCGCTCGCCGTGGATCTGGGCCCGCCAGAGCGCCTCGTCGGCGTAGATGTTGCCGACCCCGGAGATCAGCGTCTGGTCGAGCAGCTGCCGCTTGACCCCGGAGACCCGCTTGCGGACGCGGCGAACGAACAGGTCGTCGTCGAACTCGGGGTCGAGCGGGTCGCGGGCGATGTGCGCGATCTCGGTGGGCAGCTCAGCGCCGCCCTCGGAGACCATCAGGCCGCCGAACATCCGCTGGTCGACGAACCTCAGCTCGGTCGCCGGCCCCTCGTTGCCGTCCCGCTCGAGACGGAAGCGCACCCGCAGGTGCCGCTCGGCCTCTGCGTCGGCCGGCTGCACGAGCATCTGGCCGCTCATGCCGAGGTGGCCGAGCAGGGCGTCGCCGTTGTCGAGGGCCAGCCAGAAGTACTTGCCACGCCGGCGGGCCGCCTCGACCCGGCGACCGGTCAGCGCTGCGACGAAGCCGGTGGGGCCGCGGTGGTCGCGACGGACGGGCCGCGGGTGCAGCACCTCGATCTCGGCCAGCCGGGCGCCGACGACGTGGCGCTCCAGGCCGGCGCGGACGACCTCGACCTCGGGCAGCTCGGGCAAGGAAACAGCCGGTCAGTCGTCGGAGGTGCCGGCGAGACCGAGCCCCGCCAGCTCGCCGTACGCCGTCTCGGCCGCGGCCTGCTCGGCTTCCTTCTTGGAGCGACCCACGCCGTTGCCGTAGAGGTCGTCGCCGACGCGGACCTGGGCGGTGAAGGTCTTCATGTGGTCGGGCCCCTCGTCCTGGATGACGTACTCGGGGACGCCGAGGGAGCGCTCGGCGGCCAGCTCCTGGAGCGAGGTCTTCCAGTCGAGCCCGGCGCCGAGCTCGGACGCGGCCGCGATCAGGGGGTCGAAGAGCCGGTGCACCAGCGGGCCGGAGGCGTCGAAGCCGCCGCTGAGGTGCACGGCGCCGATGACGGCCTCGACGGTGTCGCTGAGGATGGAGGCCTTGGCGCGGCCGCCGGTCGACTCCTCGCCGCGGCCGAGCTTGATGTGCTCACCGAGCCCGATCTCGCGGCCCACGACGGCCAGCGCGCGGGCGTTGACGACCGCCGCGCGCAGCTTGGCCAGCCGGCCCTCGGACAGGTCGGGGTGGATGACGTAGAGCGTCTCGGTGACGACCACGCCGAGCACGGAGTCACCGAGGAACTCCAGCCGTTCGTTGGTCGGCAGACCGCCGTTCTCGTAGGCGAACGAACGGTGCGTGAGGGCGCGGTCGAGCAGCCCGGGGTCGAGCACTGGCTCCCCGAGCGCGGTGCGGAGGTCCTCGTAGTCGCTCAGCGGACCGGTGACGCGATCAGAGCACCTGTCGGCGGTCGGCTCGGGCGCCGTACTGGCCACACGTCCCGCACGCGCGGTGAGGCAGGTGCTTGGCACCGCAGGCCGGGTTGGCACAGGTCACCAGGGACGGCGCGACGGCCTTCCACTGCGAGCGACGGTGACGCGTGTTGCTCCGCGACATCTTCCGCTTCGGGACAGCCACTGTTCTCTCCTCCGATGTGGATCCGGATGTGTCCGGATCCGATGGTCATTCGTCTCGCGCGAGCTCGGTCAGCCCGGAAAGTCCGGCCCACCGCGGGTCGATCGCCGCCTCGTGCGCGTGGCCGGGGTCATCCGCGAGCCGCGCGCCGCACTCGACGCACAAACCGGGACAGTCGTCCTCGCACAGCGGCTGGAACGGCAGTGCAAGCACCACCGCATCCCGCAGCAGGGGTTCCAGGTCGAGCAGGTCGTCCTGGAGCATGCTGACCTCGTCGTCCTCATCCGGGTCGTGGTCGCGGTCGTCGTACACGAACAGCTCCTGGAGCTCGACCTCGATCTCGTCGTGGATCGGCCCCAGGCACCGTGCGCACTCGCCCTCGAGCGCGGCTCGCGCCGTGCCCGTGACCAGCACCCCTTCCATGACCGCTTCCAGCCGCAGGTCGAACTCGACCGGTGAGCCTTCGGGGACAGCAAGGACTTCGATGCCCAGATCTGCGGGAGCCGGGGCCGACCGTGACACCTCGCGCTGGGACCCCGGGCGGCGGCCGAGCTCGCGAGTGTCGAGCACGAGCGGCGCTCTCGGGTCCAGTTTGCTCAGGGTGATCACTTCCGGTTGGGCACACACAGATCAGCGTGAAGGGTATCCGGCAGGGCACCGCTCGGGCAAAACCGCGTCAGGTGGCGCCAGGCTCGCGCGCCGTGGCATCGCCGCTGGTCAGCCGGGCGACCAGCGCCTCGAGGACGAAGTCGGGCACCAGCGCGGACACGTCGCCGCCCAGGCTGGCCACCTCCTTGACCAAGCTGGAGGCGAGGAAGGAGTACTCCGGGGCCGTCGGGATGAACACCGTCTCGACCTCGGCGGCCAGCGATGCGTTCATCTGGGCCATCTGCAGCTCGTAGTCGAAGTCGCTGACGGCGCGGAGTCCCTTGACGATCGCGTGGATGCCCTCGCGGCGGCAGAACTCCGTCAGCAAACCGCTGAACGAGGACACCGTCACGTTCTCGAAGCCGGCGCAGGCCCGCTCGAGCATGGCGATGCGTTCCTCGGCGGAGAACAGGCGGCTCTTCGACTGGTTCACCCCGACCGCGACGACGACCTCGTCGAAGAGCTGGGACGCCCGGCCGACGATGTCGAGGTGGCCCAGGGTCACCGGATCGAAGGAACCGGGGCAGACGGCTCGGCGCACTTCGATCTCCTCGGTCGTCGGGGTCTCGGTCGGTGCCCGTGCGTGCCTGGGGGCGCTCAGGGCTGGCGGGCGGCGTGACCGTACCAGAGCGTGGTCTCGCCGTAGTTGCGCTCGCGGGTGTCGGTGAACCCGGCCGGCCAGGTCGGCTCCGGGACTGCGCGAGGAACGTTCGACGACGACCATCGCGCCCGGCACCAGCCAGTCAGAGCTCAGCCGCGACAGGTTGTCGCCGACGTCGCTGTCGGCGGTCGGGTAGGGCGGGTCGAGGAAGACGACGTCGTACGGCGCGTTGGGCGGCCGCGTGAGGGCCAGCGCTACCGAGCCGACGACGACATGGGCGCGGGCGAAGCCGAGCGACTTGGCGTTGGCGGTGATCATCGCCGCCGTCTTGCGGTCCTGCTCGACGAGGGTGACCACGCCGGCTCCGCGCGACCACGCCTCGAGGCCGACCGCGCCCGAGCCGGCGTAGAGGTCGAGGAAGCGCAAGCCCTGGAGCGAGCCGCACCACGCCTCGACAGCGGAGAAGAGGGCCTCGCGGACCATGTCGGTGGTCGGGCGCGTGGTCACGCCACGGGGCGTGTCGATGCGACGTCCTCCCGCTGTCCCCCCGATGATCCGCGTCATGCCGCGCTCGTGTCCCCGTGCCGATCGGGGCTCGCGCCGGGCATCTAGGACTTCTCCATGAAGTCAGACTGCCGTGATCTCTCCATCTCTGCCACTGCAGCCCCTAGTTCGGGAGCCTCGGCGAGGTCGGGGTCGCGCTCGAGCAGACCGGTCGCAGCGGCGCGCGCGGCAACGATGGTGTCCTCGTCGCGCAGCACCCGCAGCGTGGTGAGGCTGGAGTGGAAGCCGGACTGGGAGCGGCCCAGGACGTCGCCCTCGCGGCGCTGGCCGAGGTCGAGACGGCTGAGCTCGAAGCCGTCGGTGGTGGCCGCCACGGCGTCGAGCCGCTCGCGCGCAGGCGTGTCGCCCGGCGCGTAGGTGACGAGCAGGCACAACCCGGGCAGCCCGCCGCGACCGACCCGGCCGCGCATCTGGTGGAGCTGGGAGATGCCGAACCGGTCGGCGTCCATCAGCACCATGGTGGTCGCGTTGGCGACGTCGACGCCGACCTCGATGACGGTGGTGGAGACGAGTACGTCGATCTCGCCCGCGGCGAAGGCTCGCATCACCCGATCCTTGTCGTCGGGCGGCATCTTGCCGTGCAGCATCTCGACGCGGACGCCGGCGAGCGGGCCCTTGGCCCGCAGCCGCTCGACCAGCTCGGTGACGGCGGCGAGAGGCGGCCGCTCGTTGGCGTCGCGGGCGAGCGGGGTGTCGTCGAACTCCTCCTCGAGAGCCTCGATCACGTCGCGCTCACCCTCCTCGAGCTCGTCGCCGGTGATGCGGGGACACACGACGTAGGCCTGGTGACCCGCGTCGACCTCCTCGCGGACCCGTTGCCAGACCCGCTCGATCCAGCGTGGCTGGTCGATGAGCGGCACGAGGTTGGTCTGGATCGGGGCGCGCCCGGCGGGCAGCTCCGTCAGCGTCGACACCTCGAGGTCGCCGAAGATCGTCATCGCCACGGTGCGCGGGATCGGCGTCGCGGTCATCACCAGCACGTGGGGCGGCCAGCCCGCCTTGTCGGTCAGGGCGGCGCGCTGCTCGACGCCGAACCGGTGCTGCTCGTCGACGACCACCAGGCCGAGGTCGGCGAAGATCACCTTCTCCTCGAGCAGGGCATGGGTGCCGATGACGATGCCGGCCTCGCCGGTCGCCATCCGCGACATCGCCTCTGCCCGAGCGGCTCGGGGCATCGACCCCGTCAAGAGCGCGACCGTGGTGCCGTCGGCGGAGCCACCGAGCATGCCGCCGGCCGCGAGGTCGCCGAGCATCGCGGTGATCGAGCGATAGTGCTGTTGGGCCAGCACCTCGGTGGGCGCGAGCAGGGCGGCCTGGCCGCCCGAGTCGACCACTCGCAGCATCGCGCGCAGGGCGACGACGGTCTTGCCCGAGCCGACCTCGCCCTGGAGCAGGCGGTTCATGGGGTGCGGCTGGGCGAGGTCCTCCTCGATCTGGGCGCAGATCTCGCGCTGCCCCTGGGTCAGCTCAAAGGGGAGCCGCTCGTCGAAGGCAGCGAGCAGCCCGCCCCCGCCCGTGCGGGCTTGGGCGCCAAGCACCCGCAGGAAGGCCCGGCGCCGGGCCAGCACCAGCTGGGTGACGAGCGCCTCCTCGAACCGGTAGCGCCGCTGGGCCCGTTGGACCTGGTCCCAGGTGTCGGGCGCGTGGATCAGGTCGATCGCGGTGCGCGCGTCGGGGATGTCGTACTCGGCGCGGATCCCGGCCGGCAGCAGCTCGGGGACGTCGTCGATGACGCCGCGCGCGAAGCTCACGGCGCGCTGGATGTCCCAGGAGTCGACGCCCTTGGTCTGTGGGTAGAGCGGGTAGAGCGCGCCGAAGGAGTCGACGACACCGCCGTCCGCGCCCTCGTCGCCGGCCGCAACGCCGAAGAGGACCATCCGTGGGTTGGTGAGCTGCCACTGGTTGCGGAAGGTGCTGACCTGGCCGACGAAGACGCCGCGCCGGCCCACCGACAGGCGGGCGGCGTTCCACTGCGCGATGCGGGAGTTCTTGGCGAAGAACGACATCCGCAGCTTGGGGCCGTCGGTCTCCAGGACGGTGTCGAGGCGGTACGCCGGCCGGTGGGTGCGGCGGTCCTGGTAGGTGTTGAGGTCGCTCTCGACGATCTCGCCGACGACGGTGAGCATCTCGCCCGGGTGCAGATCGGCGACCCGGGTGAGTTCGCCGGCCTTGACGTAGCGCCGCGGGAAATGCCGCAGCAGGTCACCGACGGTCTGCAGGCCGAGGCCCTCGGCCATCCGTTTGCGCTTGGTGGCCTTGTCGCCGACCACGGTGGTCAGCGGCGAGTCGAGATCGATCACGATGGGGTGCCTGTTCGACGAGTCATTCGACGCAGATGAGGAGTGGGTATCGCTCCTGCCCACCGTCGTACACCATCACGTCGACAGCGGCGTGCCGCTCCCGGGCCGAGGCGGCCGTCTGGCTGGCCAGCTCCTCGCCGCCCTCGCCGGCCACGATGGTGACCAGCTCGCCGCCGCCGGCAAGGAGCCGTTCGAGGACCTCGGCCGCCACCGTGTCGAGCTCGGAGCCGACCACCGCGAAGTCGCCGGCGATCACACCCAGCACGTCGCCGGGCTCGCAGGGACCGGCCATGGTCATGGCCTGGCGGGCCGCGATGGTGACCGCGCCGTGGCGGGCATGGCGGGCGGTCGCGGTCATCTCGAGCACGTCCTGGTCGAAGGGCCGTCCCGGCTCGTGCACCGCCAGCGCGGCCAGTCCCTGCACCTGCGCCTCGGTCGCGATGACGGCGACCCGGATGCCGTCGTCGCCCTCGGCCGTGCGCGCTGCCGCCTGCGCCGCGCGCACCGAGTCGGAGTCGTTGGGCAGCACGATGACCTCCTGCGCGCCCGACGCGTGGATGGCCTCGAGGATCATCCCCGTCGACGGCCGGTTGCCGGGGCCGCCGATCACGACGGTGGCACCCGCCTCGCCGAAGAGCCGCGAGAGTCCTGGGCCTGCCGCCACCGCGACGACCTGGCGCCCGCTGCGGGTGGCGACCTTGGAGCGCGCCTCGGCGACCTGCTCGGCGAAGTGGGTGATCCTGATGCGGTGCGGGCGGCCGGCCTCGATGCCTGCCTCGACGGCGGCGCCGACGTCGTCGACGTGCACGTGGACGTTCCAGAGCCCGTCGCCGCCAACGACGACCAGGGAGTCGCCGAGCCCGCCGAGGGCGTGCTTGAGCGCCGGGACGGCGGCGTCGTCGGCATCGAGGAGGTACATCACCTCGTACGCCGGCCCGTCCTCCGTCAGGTCCTCGCCGGTCGCCGGGATGGGGATGCGCCGGGCGCCGATCGGCGCCGTGACGGGGATCGGCCGCCGCCCGGTCAGCACCGTCTCGGCGGCGTCGAGGATGACGCTCAGGCCGCGGCCGCCGGCGTCGACGACACCGGCGTCGCGCAGCACCTTCAGCTGGTCCGGCGTGCGGGCCAGGGCTTCGCGAGCGGCGGCCGCCGCCGAGGTGAAGACGTCGCGGGCCCGCGCCCCCGGCTCGGTCGCGCGCTTCTCTGCAGCGTCCGCAGCCGCGCGTACGACGCTGAGGATCGTGCCCTCGACGGGCTGTCCGACCGCGGCATAGCTGGCGTCGGTGGCCTCGCGCAGGGCGCGGGCCATGATCTGCGCGTTGCGCTCCTCGCCGGCGGCGCCGGAGATCGTGGTGGCCAGGGCACCGAGCATCTGGCTGAGGATCACGCCGCTGTTGCCGCGGGCTCCGAGCAGTGCACCCTTTCGCAGCGCCGCCAGGGCGGTCGCGAGGTCGGCGTCTGGGCCGCCGCCCTGCTCCACGGCCTCTCGGAGCGCGTCGCGGGCGGCGGAGACGGTCAGGTACATGTTGGTGCCCGTGTCGCCGTCGGGCACCGGGTAGACGTTGAGGGCGTCGATCTCCTCGCGGGCCTCTTCGAGCGCGTCGACCGCGATGTCGACGAAGCGCAGCACCACGGCCAGCTCGATGGTGCCGCTGCCGCGGGGGACCTGCTCCATGCCGGGAACCCTAGTCAACGAGAAAGCCCCCGGACTCGTTGTCCGGGGGCTCGTCGTGGTGTCGCGGGTGTCAGCGGGTGACCTTGCCGGCCTTCAGGCAGCGGGTGCACACGTGGAGACGCTTCGGCGTCCCGTTCACCATCGCGCGGACGCGCTGGATGTTGGGGTCGAAACGACGGCGGGTGGCCTTGTTGGACCACGGACGGTTGTTGCCGAAGCCGGGCTTCTTGGCGCAGATGTCACAGACGGCAGCCACGGGAGTGCTCCTGGGAATCGATGAAAGGGGGTCACCCCATACTCGGGCAACCGCTACAGATTAGCCGACGGTGGGCGGGCACGTGAAATCAGTAGTGAGTCCACCCGGAGGGGCCTTCGTACGCCGCCCCGTCGACGGTGACGCCCTCCCCCTCGCTCACCGTGCCGACCACGGTCCAGCCGTCGGGGACGGCGGCCTCGTCGAAGGTGGCGAGCAGGGCGTGGTCGTCGCCCCCGCCGAGGATCAGGTGATGCGGGTCCGAGCCCGTCGCGGCGGCCACGGCGTGCAGGGGCTCTGGCACCTCGAACGCCTCGCTGCGCAGGTCGATCCGCACGCCGGAGCGGGTGGCCAGGTGACCGGCGTCGGCGACCAAGCCGTCGGAGACGTCGATCATCGCGGTGGCGCCGGCGACGGCGGCGGCCGGCCCGGCGGCGTACGGCGGCTCGGGACGGCGGTAGGCCTCCACCAGCACCCGTGGCGAGCGGAACCCGCGGCCCAGGACGGCCAGCCCGCCCGCGGCCCAGCCCTGGCGGCCGACGAGCGCCACCACCTGACCCGCCTCGGCGCCGGACCGGAGGACCGGCGCCTGGGCGCACGCACCGATCACGGTGACCGCGATGACCACCTCGCTCGCGCGGGTCAGGTCGCCGCCGACGACCGAGGCGCCGACGAGTGCGCACTCCTCGGCGAAGCCGCGCGCGAAGTCGAGGGCCCAGGCCGCGGGCAGGTCGGCCGGTGCGCCCAGCCCGATGGTCAGGGAGTGGGCGGTGCCGCCCATGGCGTTGATGTCGGAGAGGTTCTGCGCGGCCGCGCGGTGGCCGACGTCGTCGGCAGACGCCCAGTCGCGGCGGAAGTGCCGGCCCTCGACCATCAGGTCGGTCGACACCACCACGTGACCGGTGCGCACCCGCAGCACGGCCGCGTCGTCCCCCGGCCCCACGATCACCTGCTCACCCTGCGGGAACAGCCCCACCAGCTCGGCGATCAGCCCGAACTCCCCCACGTCGGCCAGGGTCGCGTCCGGCGGCAGGTTCATGTGCCCATCTCACCAGACCACCGTCAGCGGGCCTGTTCGGGCGGCGCGAGCGACCTGTAGGTTGGAAGACGGCAAGCCGCCGGCGCGCGGGCCCCCCGAGAACGAGGAGTCACCGATGGTCGTCCAGGCCTACATCCTGATCCAGACCGACGTGGGCAAGGCCGCCGACGTGGCTCGCGCCATCGCCCAGGTCAAGGGCGTCACCATGGCCGAGGATGTCACCGGTCCCTACGACGTGATCGTCCGCGCCGAGGCCCGCAACGTCGACGAGCTCGGCAAGCTGGTGGTCTCCAAGGTGCAGAACCTCGACGGCATCACCCGCACGCTCACGTGCCCCGTCGTGCACATCTAGCCACCCTTTTCTGCAGCCAAGGTCGTGCACCCGACCTTCCGCCGACGCCCTGGACCCCGTTGGGTCCGGGGCGTCTGCTTCGGTACGACGCTGCTCGCCGTCGCGGCCCTGGGTGGCTGCGCCGACGAGCCGGTCACCATCACCTCGCCAGAGATGTCGGCAGAGGACCTGGCCACCTGCAACGAGTTCCTCGCGGACCTGCCCGACCGGCTGGCCGACCACGAACGGCGCAAGGTCAACCCGGCGGCCGCGCTCGGCCGCGCCTGGGGCGATCCCGCCATCGTGGTGCGCTGCGGGGTCGACGTACCCGCCGACTTCGACGTGACGTCGTCGTGCCAGGAGGCAAACGGAGTGGGCTGGTTCGTTCCCGAGGAGCAGATCGACGACCAGGACGCCGACGTGGTGCTCACGGCCGTCGGCTACCGGCCGATCGTCGAGGTCGACGTACCCGGCAAATATCGGCCCGAGGGCCAGGCGGACGCCATCGCCGAGCTCGCGCAGCCGGTCACCGACCATCTCCGCGAGGTCAATGGGTGTGAGTAGTCAACGCAGTCCGGTGTCGCGGGTCAGCGCCAGCGTGATCAGCCGGTCGACCAGGGCCGGGTAGTCCAGACCCGTCGCCGCCCACATCCGTGGAAACATCGACAGCGGGGTGAACCCGGGCATCGTGTTGATCTCGTTGACGACCACCGAGCCGTCGGGGAAGACGAAGAAGTCGACGCGGGCGAGACCCTCGCAGCCGACCGCCTCGAACGTCCGCACGGCCAGCTCGCGCAGCTCGGTGGCGACCTCGTCCGGCAGGTCGGCCGGCACGTCGAGCTCGGTGTGCTCCTCGGGCAGGTACTTGGCCGCGAAGTCGTAGAACTCGTGCTCTCCCGAGATCCGGATCTCGGCCGGGAGGCTGGGCTCCGGCGTGCCGTCGAGAGCCTGCAGGACGCCGCACTCGATCTCGCGCGCGCCCTCGGCTGCCAGCTCGACCAGTGCCTTGGGGTCGTGGCGGTGGGCCTCCTCGATCGCGTCTGCGAGCTCGCCGGCGTGGTGGACCTTGGAGATCCCGATCGACGAGCCGCCGCGTGCGGGTTTCACGAAGACCGGGTAGCCGAGCTCGCCCACGCGATGGGTGACGCCGTCGGGGTCGCGGTACCACTGCCGGGCGGTCACGGCGATCGACTTCATCAGCGGCAGGCCGGCGGCGGCCAGCACCACCTTCATGTAGGCCTTGTCCATGCTGACAGCGCTGGCGAGCACCCCTGCGCCGACGTAGCGGACGCCCGCCATCTCGAGCATCCCCTGGATGGTGCCGTCCTCGCCCCAGGGCCCGTGCAGGAGCGGGAAGACGACGTCGACCTCGCCGAGGGTCTGCGGGGGCTGCGAGGGCTCGTGCACGACGAGGTCGGTGACCTTGGCGTCCCGCGTGAGAGACACCGCAGCGCGGTCGCCGTCGACCGCGGGCAGCTCGTCGGGACCGGTGATCTGCAGCCGCTCGGTGTCGCCGGACTCCAGCACCCAGCGGCCGTCTGTCGCAATGCCGATCGGCACGACGTCGTACTTGTCACGGTCGATGGCGTTGAGCACGCTGCCGGCGGTGACACAGGAGATCGCGTGCTCGTTGGACCGCCCACCGAAGACGACGGCTACGCGCTTTCGCCCGGACTCATTCGACTGGGACTGGCTCATCGGGCCCGACCCTAGCGGCCTAGGTTGAGGGGCATGGTTGACGACACCCGCGCGCCCGCGCTGTCCCCCGCGACGGTGGTGGTGCACGCCGGCCGACCGCCGCACGAGCCGGACCAGCCGCTGAACTTGCCGATCACGATGGCCTCGACGTACGTCGCCGGCGGCGACCTCGAGTACGGCCGCTACGCGAACCCGACCTGGACCGGCTTCCAGGACGCGCTCGGCGAGCTCGAGGGCGGTCGCTGCCTCGCGTTCTCCTCCGGGCTGGCCGCGGTCGCCACCGTGCTCGACCTCGTCGGGCAGGATGCGCTCGTCGTCGCGCCGCGCCACGCCTACCACGGCTGCGTGATGCAGCTCGCCGACCTGGAGTCGCGCGGCCGGCTGAAGGTGGCGCTCGTCGACATCGCCGACACCGACGCGGTGATCGCCGCCTGCGCAGACGCCGCGCTGCTGTGGATCGAGTCGCCGACCAACCCGGCCCTCGATGTCGCCGACATCAAGCCGCTCGCCGCGGCGGCCCACGAGGCGGGCGCGTCGGTGGTGGTCGACAACACCTTCGCGACGCCCTTGCTGCAGCGCCCGCTCGACCTCGGCGCCGACATCGTCGTGCACTCGGCCACCAAGTTCCTGGCCGGTCACAGCGACGTTCTCCTCGGCGCCCTGGTCACCCGCGACGACCAGGTGTACGACGCCCTCAAGGGGCGGCGGGACCTGATCGGCGCCATCCCCGGGACGCTCGAGTCGTGGCTGGCGCTGCGCGGGATGCGCACCCTGCACCTGCGTCTCGAGCGGGCGCAGGCCAACGCCGCCGAGCTCGTGCGCCGGTTGGCCGACCACCCCGCCATCAGCGAGGTGCGTTACCCCGGCTTCGGTGCGATCGCCGCGATCGTCTTGGCCGAGGGTGCGATGGCCGCCGACCTGCTGACCCACCAGACCCGCTTGTGGGTGCACGCGACCTCGCTAGGTGGCGTGGAGTCGACGTTCGAACGCCGGCGGCGCTGGAAGACCGAGGCCGCCACCATCCCCGAGGGGCTGGTGCGGATGTCGGTCGGCATCGAGGACGTCGAGGACCTGTGGGCCGACCTCGTGCAGGCGCTCGACCAGCTTTGATCGCTGGTTGAGGAGGGCCGCCTCGCTCAGTCGGTCTCGGCCTTGGTGTCGCGGGCGATGAAGGACTCCATGGTGTCGGCGGCGGTCATCTTGCCGGCCACCACGGCGTCGACGGCCTCGGCGATCGGCACGTAGACGCCCTCGCGCCGGGCCAACGCGTGCAGGGAGGCGCACGACTTGGCGCCCTCGGCCACTTCGCGGGTGGAGGCGTAGATGTCGGCGGTGGTCATGCCCTTGCCCAGCTTTTCCCCGAACGACCGGTTGCGCGACAGCGGCGAAGAGCAGGTGGCCACCAGGTCGCCGAGGCCGGCGAGGCCCATCAAGGTCATCGGGTTGGCGTCGAAGGCCTTCGCCACCCGCGCGGTCTCGGCGAGCCCGCGGGTGATGAGGGAGGCGGTGGTGTTGTCGCCGAAGCCGAGACCGACGGCCATGCCAACGGCGATGCCGACGACGTTCTTGTAGGCGCCGCCGATCTCGCAGCCGACCACGTCGACCGAGGTGTAGGGCCGGAACATCGAGCCGTGGATGCGGTCCTGCACCAGCTGGGCGACGGACTCGTCCTCGCACGCGACGACTGACGCCGCAGGCTCGCGCCGGGCGATCTCCTTCGACAGGTTCGGTCCGCTGACCACGGCGATGCGGTCGGGGCCCGCGCCTGTGACCTCCGCGATCACCTCGCTCATCCGCTTCAGGGTGCCGAGCTCGACACCCTTCATCAGGGAGACGAGCACGCTGTTGTCGGGCAGCACCGAGGCCCAGTCCTCGAGGTTGGCGCGCAGCGTCTGCGACGGCACGGCCAGCACCACGATGTCAGCGCCTTCCACGGCCTTCTCAGGGTCGTGGGTCGCCGAGATCTGCTCGGGCAGCTTGATGCCCGGCAGGTAGTCGGGGTTCTCGCCCTGCTCGTTGATAGCAGTGCAGAGCTCCTCGCGACGGCCCCAGATGGTGACCTGGTTGCCGGCGTCGGCCAGCACGATGGAGAACGCCGTTCCCCAGTTGCCGGCGCCGAAGACCGCGATCCGCTGGTGAGAGTTCACGGCTGGTCCTCCTTCTTCCGAGGGTCACCGGTGAGCCGGTCGCCGGCCTTGCGTGGGTCATAGCGCTCGGTGGGCGCCTTGTCCTGGCGCACCTCCTCCACCAGCTCGGTGATCGCGGCCATGATCCGGGCGGTCGCCTCGTTGAAGACCTGCGGCGTGCGTGGCAGGTCCATCAGGTCGTCGAGCGGGACGGGCGGTCCGGCGATCATCTGGATGTGCTTGCGCGGCACGGGATGCGGCGTCTTCGTGTACGGCGGCAACAGCTCCTGGGCTCCCCACTGACCAACGGGGATCACCGGGCAGCCGGTCTCCAGCGCGATCCGCGCGGCACCGGACTTGCCCGTCATCGGCCACAGGTGTGGGTCCCGCGTCAGCGTGCCCTCGGGATAGACCACGACGCACTCGCCGGCCCGGACCGCAGTGACCGCGGCGTCGTACGCGCCCTTGGCGTTCTTGCCGAGCCGCTCGACGGGGATCTGGCCGGCTGCGCGGAGGAAGCTGCCCAGTGCCTTGTTCTTGAACAGTCCGGACTTTGCGAGGTAGCGAGGCAGTCGGCCGTGGTCATAGAGGAAGTGCGCGGCCGTCAGCGGGTCCAGGTGGGAGATGTGGTTGAACACCACGATGCAACCGCCGTTCGCGGGGATGTTCTCACCACCGAGCCAGGTGCGTGTGGTGGTGGCGAGCAGCGTCGGCTTCACGACGACGACGGCCAGGTCGAACGCCCAGCCACGGGGCTGCTGTAGCTCGCGAACCTTCACGCGCGTCCTTCGCCTCTCGTCGCTCTACGTTGCCGACAGGCCGGTGCCCACCGCCTCGGGTCGAGTGCAGGCTACTCGGTTCGCGCAGGCGTTGGACCCCCTGCAAGGATCGCGGGATGGGAGCCGGCTCGTACGTCGTGCTGCTGCCGGTCAAGCCTCCCGGCGTGGGCAAGACCCGGCTCCAGGGGCTGCCGCGCGAGCCGCTCGCCCGGGCCTTCGCGCTCGACACCGCGACCGCCGCACTGGCCTCCTCGGTGGTGGCTCGGGTGCTCTCGCTCACCGACGACGCCGGGTTCGCGAGCGCCCTGTCCGACCTCGGTTGTGCCGCCATCCCCGATGGTGTCTCGGGCGACCTCAACGCCAGCCTCGCCCTCGCCGCGATGGAGGCGGCCCGCCGCTGGCCCGACCTGACACCAGTAGCTATCTGCGCCGACCTGCCGTGTCTGCGGCCGTCCGAGCTCGACGCCGCATTGGCCGAACGCGAAGGCTGGCCGCGGTTCGTGCCCGACGCGTCCGGGATCGGGACGACGCTCTACACCGCGCCGCTGGAAGAGTTCGCACCGCGCTTCGGCCCGCAGTCGGCGGCGCTGCACGAGGACGGCGGAGCCTGGCCGGTGCCGGGCGACCTTGCCGGCCTGCGGCACGACGTCGACGACCTGGCCGACCTCGTCGCGGCCGTCCGGCTCGGCCTCGGTGAGCACACTGCCGCGGCCGTCTCTGCTCTCGTGCCGGAGCTGCTCGAAATGCCGTGATGGTGGGCCGCCTCTCGGCGACCCACCATCAACGAGGACTGATGCGTCAGGACTTCTTGGCGGTCTTCTTGGCGGTCGACTTCTTGGCCGTCTTCTTGGCCGGCGCCTTCTTGGCGGCGGTCTTCTTGGCCGGGGCCTTCTTGGCGGCCACCTTCTTGGTGGCGGTCTTCTTGGCCGGGGCCTTCTTGGCGGCCACCTTCTTGGTGGCGGTCTTCTTGGCCGGGGCCTTCTTGGCGGCCACCTTCTTGGTGGCGGTCTTCTTGGCCGGGGCCTTCTTGGCGGGCGCCTTCTTGGCCGTGGTCTTCTTGGCCGTGGTCTTCTTGGCCGTCGTCTTCTTTGCCGTGGACTTCTTGGCGACGGACTTGGTCGTCGTCTTCTTGGCCGGCGTTGCCTTGGCCGCCGCTGCTGTAGCCGTAGCCAACGTCAGCTTGGGCAGCTTCTTGGCACCCGAGACGACGTTCTTGAGGTCGGCGCCCGCGGTGAACTTCGGCACCGCGGTCTTCTTCGCCTTGATCCGCGCGCCGGTCTGGGGATTGCGCACCCAACGCGCCTCGCGGATCCGCTTCTCGAACGAGCCGAAGCCGGTGATCGCGACCTTCTCGCCCTTGGCGACCTCGCGAGTGATGGTGTCCAGAACGGCCTCCAACGCTTGCGACGCGGCCTTCCGGTTCCCGTTGTAACGCGACGCCAGAGCGTCGACGAGCTGTGACTTGTTCACTAGCTTCCCTTCCACATGAATCCCGGGGCCGGGCCGTTGCCCGACTTTCTTCAACGCACGCTAGGTATTCGCGGCGCAACCCACAATCGCCACGCCGGTGTTTCTGGGAAGTATTTCGGCGCGCCCGACGGCCGGCCGAACGGGAATCCCCAGGAAATCCGGGCAAAAACGGCTCCCAGTGGATCCGCAAAGAGCCGGAAACCCTTACAGGGTTGAGGGTTTGAAGATCGGCCTCGTCTTCTCGAACGTCGCGATGTCGTCGTCGTGGGAGTGAGTGATGTCAATGTCGTCGAGACCCTCGAGCAGCCGCCAACGCGTGTAGTCGTCGATGTCGAAGGAGTCCTCGATGGCGTCCACACCCTCGCCGGCACGCACCGTGCGCGACTCCAGGTCGACGGACACGGTCGCACCGGGGTCGGATTCGAGCAGGTCCCATAGGCGCTGGACCACCTTGTCGTCGACCTGCGCAGCGACGAGTCCCGACTTGCCGGCGTTGCCGCGGAAGATGTCGCCGAAGCGTGGCGAGACCACCGCGCGGAACCCGTAGTTCTGCAGGGCCCAGACGGCGTGCTCGCGAGACGAACCGGTGCCGAAGTCGGGGCCGGCGACGAGCACCGAGCCCGCGTCGTACGGCGCCCGGTTGAGCACGAAGGTCGGGTCGTTGCGCCAGGCCGCGAACAGCCCGTCCTCGAAGCCGTCACGAGTGACCCGCTTGAGGTAGACCGCGGGGATGATCTGGTCGGTGTCGACGTTGTTGCGGCGCAGCGGGACGCCGATGCCGGTGTGGCTGGTGAACGACTCCATCAGGGCCTGCCTTCTGGGGTCTCGACAGGCCTGACCGGCGTGGGGTCGAGGTCTGCAGGAGAGGAGAGCGTGCCGCGGACGGCCGTTGCGGCGGCCACGGGCACGGAGACGAGATGCGTCCGGCCACCCTTGCCCTGCCGTCCCTCGAAGTTGCGGTTGGAGGTCGAGGCGCTGCGTTCGCCGGGCTCGAGCTGGTCGGGGTTCATGCCCAGGCACATCGAGCAGCCGGCCCCGCGCCACTCGGCACCGGCCTCCTTGAAGATCACGTCGAGGCCCTCGTCCTCGGCCTGCAGCCGCACCCGCACCGACCCCGGTACGACCAGCAACCGCGTGTCCGCGGCGACCTGCCGGCCCTCGATGATCGCGGCGGCCACCCGCAGGTCCTCGATGCGCCCGTTGGTGCACGAGCCGACGAAGACGGTGTCGACCTTGATCTCACGCATCGGCGTGCCGGCCACGAGACCCATGTACTCAAGGGCCTTCTGCGCCGCGATCTGGTCTGTCGCGTCCTCGAGGTCCTCGGGCCTTGGCACACTCCCGCCCAGCGGCACGCCCTGGCCAGGGTTGGTCCCCCAGGTGACGAACGGCGTCATCGTGCTCGCGTCGAAGACGATCTCCTCGTCGAAGACCGCGTCGTCGTCGGTGATCAGCGTCTGCCAGTAGGCCAACGCGGCATCCCAGTCGGCACCCTTCGGGGCCTCCGTGCGGCCCTCCAGGTAGTCGAACGTCGTCTGGTCGGGGGCGATCAGCCCGGCCTTGGCGCCCCATTCGATGCTCATGTTGCACACGGTCATCCGGGCTTCCATCGAGAGCGCCTCGATGGCGGGGCCGCGGTACTCCACGACGTACCCCTGGCCGCCGCCGGTGCCGGTGTGCGTGATCAGCGTGAGCACCATGTCCTTGGCCGTCACGCCGTCGGGCAGGCTGCCGTTGACGGTCACTGCCATCGTCTTGGGCTTGGCCTGCATCAGGGTCTGCGTGGCGAGCACGTGCTCGACCTCGCTGGTGCCGATGCCGAAGGCGAGCGCGCCGAACGCGCCGTGGGTGCTGGTGTGGGAGTCGCCGCACACGATCGTCATGCCTGGCTGGGTCAGTCCCAGCTGCGGGCCGATGATGTGGACGATCCCCTGGTCGAGGTCGCCGAGGGGATGCAGCCGGACTCCGAACTCCGCGCAGTTGCGGCGCAGCGCCTCCACCTGGGTGCGGCTCACCGGATCGGCGATCGGCTTGTCCCAGTCGATGGTGGGCACGTTGTGGTCCTCGGTGGCGATGGTGAGGTCCGGGCGGCGCACCTGTCTCCCGGCGAGGCGCAGGCCGTCGAACGCCTGCGGCGAGGTCACCTCGTGGATGAGGTGGAGGTCGATGTAGAGCAGGTCGGGCTCACCGTCGCTTCGGCGTACGACGTGTTCGTCCCAGACCTTCTCGGCCAGGGTCTTGCCCATGGAGTGCTCCTTTGCGCTCGATCGGCTCGATCAGGTTCAGCATAGGCTTGCCATCCAGATAATGAGACGGCAGTATTGCCATATGGACACCACCAGCGGGGTAGGCGTGCTCGACAAGGCCGCCCTCGTGCTCACAGCCCTCGAGGCCGGGCCGGCCACCCTGGCCGGCCTGGTCACCGCAACGGGCCTGGCCCGGCCCACCGCACACCGGCTCGCGGTAGCCCTGGAGCACCACCGTCTCGTTGCCCGCGACATGCAGGGCCGCTTCGTGCTCGGCCCGCGGCTAGGCGAGCTGTCCGCCGCCGCCGGCGAGGACCGGCTGCTGGCCACCGCGGGTCCGGTGCTGGCGCGGCTGCGCGACATCACCGGCGAGTCGGCCCAGCTGTGGCGACGCCAGGGCGACTACCGCGTCTGCGTGGGCGCCGCCGAGCGACCCTCGGGCCTGCGCGAGACGATCCCGGTCGGTTCCCAGCTGACGATGCGCGCGGGCTCGGCCGCCCAGGTGCTGCTGGCCTGGGAGGACCCCGAGCGGATGCACCGCGGCCTGCAGAACGCCGCCTTCTCGGCCGCCGCGCTGTCGGGCATCCGCCGCCGCGGCTGGGCCCAGTCGGTCGGCGAGCGCGAGCAGGGCGTGGCGTCGGTGTCGGCCCCGATCAAGTCCCCCGGTGGCAAAGTGATCGCTGCCGTTTCGGTGTCGGGTCCGCTCGAGCGCCTGTCCCGTCAGCCCGGCCGCATGCACGCGCCGGCCGTGCTGGCCGCCGCCGAGCGACTGTCCGAGTCGCTGCGCCGGGCCGCTGCGGAGTAGCTCGTCAGGCGGCCCCCTGAGAGCGCCAGTAGGAGTTGAGCGCCCCGTTGGTCTGGATGAACCAGATGAACGGTCCGATCAGGATGAGCATTCCGGGGAAGTACCACAGGCCGGTCGCCCAGGTCACCGGCGGCCGTTGACCTGCGCGGCCGTAGAGGTCGCCGACCTCGTTGGACGTCAGGTAGGGCATCACGAAACCTACGAAGAACGCGAGCAAGAACGCGACTCCACCGCCGAGACCTTGGCCGGTGTGCCGCTTCATCTCGTCGTGGGTCTTGTAGAACCAGTAGAGGGTGTAGATGCCCAGCGTCACGAACGTCAGCAAGATGCAGACAGCGGTGTCGCGGGTCACTCCGACCTCACCAGCGGCACGAGCGCCGTAGTACTGAGGCATCGGCGGCCCCACCGGCGCCGGGTAGGGCGTGGGGGCGTCCTCCCCGACGTGGGGCGGCTGGCCGTAGGGAACGTCGGGGGTGTCGGGCGGGTCGAGCTGGCTCATGGGGTCCTCGGTACGTAGTCGGACGCTCAAGGTAGGCCCGAATCGCCGTGGCTGCGGCTGAACGCGGTCACGGTCCTAGTCATCTCACCGGGTTTCGAGACGGGCCTGACGGCCCTCCCCAACCAGCGGAGCATCGGTCTCGAGACGGGCCTGACGGCCCTCCTCAACGAGTGGGGCTCGGTCAGAAGAGGGCGTCCTGCTCGATCTCGAGCAGGGCCTGCTTGCGCTCGATGCCCCCGGCGTAGCCGGTCAGGGTGCCGTTGGCACCGATCACCCGGTGACACGGGATCACGATCGGGATCGGGTTGGAGCCGTTGGCGAGGCCGACCGCGCGCGAGGCAGCGTTGGACTTGCCGAGCCGCCGCGCGATCTCGCCGTACGACGCGGTCTCGCCGTAGCCGATGCCGATCAGCTGACGCCAGACGGCCTGCTGGAACTCGGTGCCGGCGGGTGCGAGGGGGAGGTCGAACTCCTTGAGGTCGCGGTCGAAGTAGGCCCGCAGCTGGATCACGGCGCGGGCGAGGACGGGGCTGTCGGTGACGTCGTCGGCGCGGGCGCCGCGCGGGCGGCCGTCGTGGTCGCGGAACGGTGAGAACTCGATGGCGGTGATCGCGCCGGCGTTCTCGACGATGCGCAAGTCACCTACGGGTGAATCAATAACGGTCCACATCAGATGTCTCCAATTGCGGTGGGGGTCGGGTTCGGGTCGCTGAGGGTCTGCCACAGGTGCAGCTGGGCGTAGGAGCGCCAGGGCCGCCAGTCGTGGGCGAGGTCGACGGCGTCCGCGTGGTCGCGGCCCAAACCCTTCAAGGCGTCGCGGATGCCGATGTCGGTCGGCAGGAAGACGTCGGGGTCGCCGAGCGCCCGCAGGGCGATGTAGTCGGCGGTCCAGGGCCCGATCCCGGGCAGCGCGAGCAAGGCCCGGCGGGTGTCGTCGCGGCCGGCGCCGCGGTCGAGCACGATGTCGCCGTCGGCGAGTGCCCGGCAAAGGCCGACCAGGGCTCGGCCGCGGGAGCGGGGCATCGGCAGGCTCTCGGGCGCGAGCGCGGCCAGCGTCTCGACGTCGGGGAAGAGGTGGGTCAACGTCCCGTCGGGCCGCGCGACGGGCCGGCCCAGCTCCTGGGTGAGACGGGCAGCGATGGTGCGAGCGGCGGCCACCGTGACCTGCTGGCCGAGCACAGCGCGAACGGCGAGCTCGTTGCCGTCGACGTGCCCGGGCACGCGGAGTCCCGGCCGGCGCACCACCAGTGGGCCCAGCAACGGGTCACTGCCGAGCACGTCGTCGACGGCCGTCGGGTCGCAGTCGGCGTCGAGGAGCCGGCGCACGCGTTCGACCCCGGCGGCCGTGTCGCGCAGGTCTTCGAGAGCAAAGGTCGCGGTCACGAACGCCGTCTGCCCGGGCTCGTCGTGGTCGTCGATGTCGAGTCGGACCGTCCCGGACGCGTGCGGGAGGGCGAGGGTCCGGGCATACCAGCCGTCGCCGGCCGCCTCGACGCCCGGGATCGCGCGGGTCGCGAGGAACGCCAACAGCGCGCGGCCGGCGTACGGCGTCCGGACGGCGAGCCTCATGCTCACCGTGCCCGTGGACGGATGACCGCCGCGGCGCCCGCGGAGATGGGTCGGGGAGACGTCGTAGACCTCGCGGATGGTGTCGTTGAACTGACGGATGCTGGCGAACCCGGCCGCGAAGGCGATGTCGGCGAAGGACAGGTCGGTGGTCTCGATCAGCACCCGCGCCGTCTGGGCCCGGCGAGCTCGCGCGAGGGCGAGTGGACCGGCGCCGAGCTCCGCGGTCAGCAGGCGGCTCAGGTGACGTGGCGTGTAGCCCACGCGGGACGCCAGCTCCTCGACGCCACCGCGGTCGACGACGCCGTCGGAGATCAGGCGCATCGCGCGGCCGGCCACGTCGGCCGCGACGTCCCACTCCGGGCTGCCGGGCGTGGCGTCGGGAAGGCAGCGCTTGCAGGCCCGGAAGCCGGCCGTCTGCGCGGCCGCCGCCGTCGGGTGGAACTCGACGTTGCGCGCGGCGGGGGTGCGGGCCGGGCACGAGGGGCGGCAGTAGATGCCGGTGGTGCGCACCGCGGTGTAGAACACCCCGTCGAAACGCCGGTCGCGCGAGCTCACGGCGCGGTAGCACGCCTCCGCGTCGAGCCGGGATCGGGTGGCCGTGGTCATGGGACCATCCTGCCCTGCACCACCGACAGTCTCTAGCGGGAATCGGACACTGCCGTCGTGGGGACGGGCCGACCGTTGCGCGGTGTGAACTCGCCATCGGCCGGCTCGCTTAGGTGAATTGCCCACCGCCCGCCGGCACCAGGGCCGCCGACTGCCCGGAAATGAACACGAGGCCAGGTCTGGCGGGACCTGGCCTCGGGAGTACCCCCGACCGGATTCGAACCGGCGCTACCGCCTTGAGAGGGCGGCGTGCTAGGCCGCTACACAACGGGGGCGAGTCTGCTCCACACAGCCCGGAGCAACGAGGTGAAACCTTAGCGAACCGGCTCTGGACCGAACAAATCGCGGCCTCGGAGGGAACCGACGACCGCGATCTCAGAACTGCTTTGCTGGGATACTAGGACTCGAACCTAGACTAACTGGACCAGAACCAGTCGTGCTGCCAATTACACCATATCCCAAGGTGAGCGGGCCTTTTGAGACCCCGATGATGCTCTGGAACCGGGACCCCTGGCCGCCGGGAAACCTTACACGCGGGCGCCGGAGGCAACCAATTCGGCTGGGTCGGTGCGGTCGGCCAGGCCCATCCGTCGCGCCACCACGAGAGCCAGGCCGAGGTAGACCAACGACTGGGTCAGGGTCACCGGGATGCTCCACCAGGTGCCACCGGTGGGGTTGAGCGACGAGGCCATGTCGCCGAAGGCGAGCGCGAGGCCGAAGGCCAGCCAGTTGTTGAGCACGTGCATGGCGATGCCCGCCTCGAGCCCGCCGGTCAGCACTACCAGGACGCCCGCCACCAGCCCGAACGCGAAGCGGTCGAAGAAGATCGGGATGCTCTGTCCGAGACCGTGGGCGAGCCCGAAGATGAACGCCGAGGCGACGACGGCCACCCAACGCGACCGGAACAGCCCCCCGAACGCCTGGGTCAGATAGCCACGGAAGGCGTACTCCTCCCCCGCGGCCTGCAGGGGCGTCAGCACCGCGACCACGATGAGGAAGTCGCGGGTGGTCGAGGTGAAGTCGTTGAGGTGGCCGGAGATCTCCGCGCCCTGCTCCTGCGCCGGCAGCAATGCCGAGACGAGCAGCGTGGCGATCAGGGCCACGACCGAGAGACCCAGGCAGACAACGAGGAACCGCCAGCGCAGCCGCGGCATCACCGACGACAGCCAGGCCGGCCGCAGACCGTGGACGACCCTGACCACGAACCAGGCGATCGGGATCGCGGCGGCCAGCGTCAGGTTGAGGTAGGCCAGGCCGAGCGGCGTCGGGTCGTCGAGGTCGAGCAGGTCGCTCATGCCGTCGAGCACCGGCTGCCCGTCGGCGAGGAACCACAGCGCGAACGGCAGCTGCAGCAGCAGCGGCGCCACGAGGATCAGCCCGGCAACCAGCACCGCGATGCCCACGAGGAAGCGCCACCAGCCGCGGCGACCGCCCAGCAGGATGAGGTGGTAGGGCAGCCCCGCCGGTCCAATCACTGGCCCGCTCACCCCGCGACGGCGGCGAGCCGGCCGAGGCTCCGCTCGCGGCCGAGCAGCTCCAGCGACTCGAAGAGCGGCGGCGAGACCTTGCGGCCGCTGGCGGCGATGCGCACCGGCCCGAACGCGAGGCGCGGCTTGAGGCCGAGCCCTTCGACGAGTGCGACCCGCAACGCTTCCTCGATCGCGGCCGTGCTCCACTCCGACAGCCCGGAGAGCGCGTCGTACGCCGCCTTGACCACGTCGCGTCCGGCATCGTCGATGTCGTCGGCGAGGGTGAAGGCGCTCTCATCGACGAACAGGAAGCCCAACATGTCGACGGCCTCGGTGAGCTTGTTGATGCGCTCGGCCACCAGGGGCATCGCCAGCTCGAGGAGCTGCGCGTCGGCGTCGCCGACCGGGTCGCCGACCACGCCCGCCTGCTTGAGGAAGGGCAGCACGCGGCTGGTCATCTCGTCGATCGGGAGCAGGTGCATGTGGGCGGCGTTGATCGCCTCGGCCTTCTTCATGTCGAAGCGGGCCGGGTTGGGGTTGACGTCGCCGATCTCGAACGCATCGACCATCTCGTCGATGGTGAAGATGTCGCGGTCACCGGAGATCGCCCAGCCGAGCAGGGCCAGGTAGTTGAGGAGCCCCTCGGGGAGGAAGCCCTCCTCGCGGTAGTTGAGCAGGTTGCCGTGGGGGTCGCGCTTCGACAGCTTCTTGTTGCCCTCGCCCATGACGTAGGGCAGGTGGCCGAAGCGTGGCGTGCGCTCGGCGATGCCGAGGTCGACCAGCGCGGTGTAGAGCGCCAGCTGCCGCGGGGTGGAGGACAGCAGGTCCTCGCCGCGCAGCACGTGGGTGATGTGCATCATCGCGTCGTCGACCGGGTTGACCAGCGTGTAGAGCGGCTGGCCATTGGCTCGGGCGACCGCGAAGTCGGGCACGTGCTCGGTCTGGAAGGTGATCTCGCCGCGGACCAGGTCGTCCCACGTGAGCTCGCCGTCGGGCATCCGGAACCGGCTGACGGGCTGGCGGGCCTCGGCCTCGAACGCGGCGATCTGCTCGGCGGTCAGCTCGCGACAGAAGCCGTCGTACCCCATCAGCTTGGAGCCCGACGCCTTGCGGCGCGCCTCGACCTCGTCGTTGGTGCAGTAGCAGTCATAGGTGTAGGACGCCGCGCGCAGGCGGCCCAGCACGTCGGCGTAGATGTCCGACCGCTCGGACTGGCGATACGGGCCGTAGGGGCCGCCGACCTCGGGGCCCTCGTCCCAGTCGAAGCCGAGCCAGCGCATCACCTCGAGAAGGAACTCGTAGGACTCCTCGCTGTCGCGCGCGGCATCGGTGTCCTCGATGCGGAACACGAAGTCGCCACCGTGGTGCCGCGCGAACACCCAGTTGAACAGGGCGGTGCGGGCCAGGCCGACGTGGGGGTTTCCGGTGGGTGACGGGCAGAACCGCACCCGGACCCGGTCGGTCGTGGCGTCGCTCATCGGAGACTCACCTTGTTGGTCAGCGTGCCGATGCCGGCGATCGAGACCTCGACCTCGTCGTCGACCTGCATCGGACCGATCCCCTCAGGGGTGCCGGTGAGGATCACGTCGCCCGGCAGCAGCGTCATCGCGCTGGTGATGTAGGCGATCAGGGTGGGGATGTCGAAGATCAGGTCACGGGTCGAGCCGTCCTGCTTGAGGTCCCCGTTGAGATGGGTCTGCACAGAGCGGCCCTCGTCGAAGTCGTGCGGGTCGAGGTCGGTCTCGATCCACGGCCCCAGCGGGCAGAAGGTGTCGAAGCCCTTGGCCCGGCTCCACTGCCCGTCGGACTTCTGGAGGTCGCGCGCGGTGACGTCGTTGGCGATGGTGTAGCCGAAGATCACGTCGGTGGCCTTCTCGACCGGTACGTCGCGGCAGATCCGGCCGATCACGACGGCCAGCTCGCCCTCGTAGTCGACGCGCTTGCTCTGCGGCGGGTAGAAGATCGGGTCGTTCGGCCCGATCACGCTGGTGTTGGGCTTGAGGAACATCAGCGGTTCCTTCGGCACTTCGCTGGCCATCTCGGCGGCGTGGGCGGCGTAGTTCCTGCCGATGGCCACCACCTTGCTGCGCGGGATGACGGGCGCGAGCAGCCGCACGTCGGCGAGCCGGTGCTGCTCCTCGAGCGGCTTGACGCCGACGTAGAAGGGGTCGCCGGCGAGGGTGATGACGATGCTGTCGTCGGCCGGCTGGCCGAACTCGTCGACCTCGCCCGTGACGACTCCATAGAGGGGGTCCTCACCCGTCGTGAACCTGGCGATACGCACGTCCCGACCCTACCGACGGGGTCGGCAGGCGAAGGAATCCCCGGCTGACCGGGGATCCCTGAACATGTCAGCCTCTGCACGGGCCGACAAGTTCAGGAAGGGGCTGACAAGTCGGCACCTACCATCGACACATGCCGGTGACGACGACTCGCGCGCAGGCGCACCGGCTGCGCCTGGCGCCGTACGTCGACCCGCACCTGGCCCGGCGGCGGGCTGGCCAGAAGCACCCGGTCCACGACTTCCTCTTCACCTACTACTCGTTCAGCCCCGCCAAGCTGATGACCTGGCAGCCCGGCTGGCCGCAGAGCGGGACGGTCGAGGACCTCGACCGGCTGCGCCCCCTGATCAGGGGCATCAGGACCCTCCTGGTGGCCACCGCCTCGCGGCCGGCGCACACCGGCTGCTTCGGACTGCACGAGTGGGCGATGGTGCACCGCACCGACGAGACCCGCCACGACGTCCCACTGCGGCTCGGTGGGGCGGCCACCGACGAGGTCGTCGAGTCGCACCGGATCGCCTGCTCGCACTTCGACGCCTTCCGCTTCTTCACCCCGACGGCGCGGCCCGATGAACGCGCTGTCGCCCGGCCGCGACGACCGGGCGGCGTACGAGCAGCCGGGTTGCCTGCACGCGACGATGGACCTCTACAAGCACGCGTTCCGGCTCTGGCCGCTCGTCGGCTCCGACCTCGTCGCCGACTGCTTCGTGCTCGCGTGGGACGTCCGCGAGGTCGACATGCGTGCGTCGCCCTACGACTTCGCCTCGTGGGGCTTCGAGCCGATCAAGATCGAGACGGCCGAGGGCAAGCGTGCGTACGCCGCGCACCAGCGCGCCTTCGCCGACCGGGCCGCGCCCCTGCGGGCTGCGCTGGTCGCCGAGTGCAACCGCCTGTTGGTTGCGGTTGACTGACCGCGTGATGCGCGCGATCCACCACTTCGACCTCTGGGTACAGGACGCCGTCACGGCCGTCCCCGAGTGGAGCTGGCTGTTCACGGCCTGCGGGTGGGAGGTCGACTTCGTCGAGGAGAACAGCGGCGCCTGGAAGCACCCGGACGGGACCTACACGTTCCTCGAGCGCTCCCCCGACCTCGTCGACGAGCGGCACGACCGGCTCCGGCCCGGGATCAACCACCTGGCGTTCACCGTCGCGGACGCCGCGGCGCTCGACGCCGTCCGGGCCGCGGCGGCCGAGCACGGGTGGTCGGAGCTCTACGCCGAGAAGTACCCCCACGCCGGCGGCGAGGACCACACGGCGCTGTATCTGGAGAACTCCGAGGGCTTCGAGGTCGAGGTCGTCGCGGAGGCCGCGCCAGCGGGTTAGCGTGGCCCGATGCGCCGGCTGCTGCTCCTGGTACTCGTGCTCGGTTGGGTTTCGACACCGCTCGCTGCGCTCGCGGGCTCGACCACCGAAGTTTCGTTGGTCGAGCCGGGCGAGCCGCTAAGCGAGGCCGTGTCGAGACCCGGTGAGATTGCAGCCGCGAAGCCGGACCCGCGGTGGGTGTTCTACAGCAACGACAAGACCTACTACTCCTCGCCGTGGTTCGGCGGGCGGCACCGGATCATGATCCCGTTCGGCTGCACGCGGGCGCCGTACTACTCCCCCGACCCGCGCTGCACTGTGGGCGACCAGCAGCGCGGCTTTCACCACGGCATCGACATCGCGATGCCGTGCGGCACCAAGCTGTTCGCCGCCCGGAGGGCGACCGTGGTGACGCACGTGCCGCTCGGGTCGGCGTACGGCAGCAACCCGATCGTCCTGCACACCGACCGCTGGGACCTCGTCATCGGGCACACCCGCAAGGTCTATGTCAGCACCGACGACACCGTCGAGCCGGGGCAGCTCATCGCCCTCGCCTCCGACAACGGCGCGCCCGACGGCTGCCACCTGCACTTCGAGAAACGCGCCCCCGGCGGTGCCCTGGACACCGCCATGCCGCCCAAGGGCCTGCTCGACCTGGCCGCTCCGAGCTGACCGAGCTCGTCATACGGTGGATCTCATGGGTGACCGCGTGCTCAGCAACTTCCTCGACGTCAACGGCCGCTTGCACACCATCCCCACCAAGCACGCGAAGCTGCTGGTGGTGCTGGACTTCCTGGCCCAGTCCTTCGAACCGGGGGTGCGTTACCCGGAGGCGCAGGTCAACGAGATCCTGACGGAGTTCCACCCCGACTACGCCGCGCTCCGGCGCTACCTCGTCGAGAACGGCTTCCTCGACCGGTCCGACAACGTCTACTGGCGCAGCGGCGGCAGCGTCGATGTCTGAGCTCGCCCGAGCCGGGCACCACGACGAGCGGGCACTCCTACCAAGGCGAGGACTGGTACGGCGACGAGCTGGTCGACGTGGTCTTCGAGAAGTGCACCTTCTCCGACGTCGACCTCACCGAGTCGACCACGCGCAACGCGATCTTTCGCGAGTGCACCTTCCACAACTGCCGGTTCAACGCCTCGACACACGTGTCCTCGGCGTTTGTCGCCGGCGACTTCCGGCGCTGCAACTTCTTCGACGTGACGCTCGACGGCTGCAAGCTCGACGGCTCGGTGTTCTCCGACTGCACGATGCGGCCGATGCGGGTCATGGGCGGTCAGTGGCGCGGCGTCACGATGAGGGGCGCCAAGCTGGCCGGGATCGACCTCAGCAAGGTCGACCTGCGCGAGGCCGACCTGTCGATGGCCGACCTCACCGAGGCGGTGCTCCGCGACGCCCGGCTCGAAGGCGCGACCGTCCGCGAGACCGACCTGACGAAGGCCGACCTGCGCGGTGCCTCGCTGGGGGGGATGAACCTGCACGAGGCGACCCTCAACGAGACCAAGCTCGACCTGGCCGGCGCCGTACTGCTGGCCGAGCTGCACGGAGCGCTCGTCGAGCCCTGACAGGGTTTCAGGACGCGCTGGTGCCGTGCTCGACACACGTCGCCGACCAACCGCGCGGCGTGACCTGGACCATGAGCCGCCGACGGCAGGCTGGGCAGTAGCGCGGGGGCTCGAGCTCCAGCTTGCGTCGGCAGTCGGCGTGGTCGCCATCCTCGAGCGGGAGCCCGCAGTGACCGCAGAACGTCTCCACTGGCACGGTCACTACAGGGTCTTCGCGAGTTCCTTGATCGGCATCTTGAGGTCCGCGAGCAACGCCAGGTCCTCGTCGGCGTCCCGGCCGAGCGTGGTCAGGTAGTTGCCGACGATGACCGCGTTGATGCCGCCGAGCAGCCCGTCGCGGGTGCCGAGGTCACCGAGGGTGAGCTCTCTCCCGCCGGCGTAGCGGAGCACGGTGCGGGGCATCGCGAGCCGGAACGCGGCGATCGTGCGCAGCGCGTCGGCGGAGCCCATCACCGGGAGGTCACCGAATGGCGTCCCCGGCCGCGGGTTGAGGAAGTTGAGCGGTACCTCGTGGGGGTCGAGCGTCGCGAGCTGGGAGGCCAGCTCGGCCCGCTGCTCCAGCGTCTCGCCCATCCCGACCAGGCCTCCGCAGCACAGCTCCATGCCCGACTCGCGCACCATCTCGCAGGTCTCCCACCGCTCCTCGTAGGAGTGGGTGGTCACCACCGACGGGAAGTAGGACCTCGCGGCCTCGAGGTTGTGGTTGTAGCGGTGCACGCCCATCGCCTTGAGGTCGTCGACCTGCTCCTGGGTCAGCATCCCGAGCGAGCACGCCACGTTGATCTCGACGGCAGCCCGGATCGCCGCGACGCCGTCGCGCACCTGGGACATCAGCCGCTCGTCGGGGCCGCGGACCGCCGCGACGATGCAGAACTCAGTGGCCCCGGTCGCCGCCGTCTCCTCGGCCGCCTTGACCAGCTGAGGGATGTCCAGCCAGACCGAGCGCACCGGCGAGGTGAACTGTCCCGACTGGCTGCAGAAGTGACAGTCCTCGGGGCAGCCACCGGTCTTCAGGCTGATGATCCCCTCGACCTCGACCTCCGGTCCGCAGTGCGCCATCCGCACCTCGTGGGCCAGGTCGAGCAGCTCGGGGACGCGCTCGTCGGGCAGGCTCAGCACCTCGACGAGCTCGTCGTACGACAACCCCTCGCCGCCGTCGAGAACCTTGCTGCGGGCTCGGGCGAGGATGTCGGTCACGCGCAGCAAGATAGCCCGTGCCGCCCCGCGTCGGGCGTGCCGGTCGGTCACCGGACGAGCGCCGCGCCGAGGCCCGATGCCGTCCGTAGACTCAGCCGCGATGTCCCTGCCCAACGCCGACGACCTGCTCGCGTATGACCGCGAGCACGTCTGGCACCCGTATGCCTCGATGACCGATCCGGTGCCGACCCGGCTGGTGACGGGCGCCGAGGGAGTCCGGCTGAGCCTCTCCGACGGCCGCGACGTGGTCGATGGCATGTCGTCGTGGTGGGCGGCCATCCACGGCTATCGCCACCCCGCACTCGACGCCGCCCTGCACGCGCAGGTCGACGTCTTCGCCCACGTCATGTTCGGCGGCCTGACCAACGTCCCGGCGGTGCGGCTGGCCGAGCGGCTCGTCGAGATCTCCCCCGCCGGGCTCGAGCACGTCTTCCTCGCCGACTCGGGCTCGGTCAGCGTGGAGGTCGCCCTCAAGATGGTGCTCCAGCACCAGCGCGGGGTCGGTCGTCCGGAGCGCACGCGGATGCTGACCGTCCGCGGCGGCTACCACGGCGACACCTTCGGCGCGATGAGCGTGTGCGACCCCGTGGGCGGCATGCACACGATGTTCAGCGGCGTCCTGCAGCCGCAGGTGTTCGCCGACCGACCGCCGGCCGTCGCGGGCGACGTACCCGCTTGGGCGGCGGGGTTCCGGGCGCTGGCCGCGGCACACGCCCACGAGCTCGCCGGGATCGTCGTCGAGCCGCTGCTCCAAGGGGCCGGCGGCATGCATGTCTACGACGCCGAGTGCCTGCGCGTGATGCGCGAGGTGGCCGACGACCACGGTCTGGTCCTGGTCTTCGACGAGATCGCGACGGGGTTCGGGCGGACGGGGACGCTCTTTGCCGCCGAGGCGGCGGGGGTTGCTCCCGACATCATGTGTGTCGGCAAGGCGCTGACCGGCGGCTACCTCACGCTCGCGGCTGTCCTCTGCACGAGCGCGGTCGCCCGCGGGCTCTCCGGGTCGGAGTCCGGGGTGCTGATGCACGGGCCGACCTACATGGGCAACGCGCTCGCGTGCGCGGTTGCCCTGGCGAACCTCGACCTGCTGGCAGACGGAGGCTGGCAGGACGACGTGGCCCGGATCAACCGGGGCCTGACCGACGGGCTGCACGGCTGTCGGGAGCTGCCCCAGGTCACTGGCGTGCGCACCCTCGGCGCCGTCGGCGTGGTCGAGCTCGACCATCGCGTCGACGTCGAGAAAGCCACGGAGGCGGCGCTCGACCAGGGCGTGTGGCTGCGGCCGTTCCGCAACCTCGTCTACACGATGCCGCCCTACACCTGCACCGACGACGACGTCGCGCTCGTGTGCGCCGCCGTCGAGTCGGCCGTCGTGGTGGGGTGAGGCGCCGATGACCTGGCGCGACTGGCTGGCGGAGCGGGCCGCTCGGCGTGAGTCCGACGGGCTGCGCCGACGACTGCGGCCCCGGGCGGCCGACGACGACGCGCTCGACCTGGCCGGCAACGACTACCTCGGCCTCGCTCGGCACCCGGCCGTCGTCGCGGCCGCCGCTGCGGCGGCTCGCCGGTGGGGTGCCGGGGCCGGCGCTTCGCGGCTGGTCACCGGCTCGCTCGATCTGCACGCCGAGCTCGAGGTCGAGCTCGCTTCCTTCCTCGGCCAACCTGCGGCACTGGTGATGTCGACGGGCTACCACGCCAATCTGTCGGCGGTCGCCGCGCTCGCCGACCGCGACTGCCTCGTGGTCTCCGACGCCCACGTCCACGCTTCGCTCGTCGACGCCGTCCGCCTCAGCCGGGCCGAGGTCGCGATCGTGGCGCACAACGACGTCGCGGCCGTGTCGGCTGCCCTCGATGGCACTGCCGGCAGGCGCGCGCTGGTGGTGGTCGAGTCGGTCTACTCCGTGCTCGGCGACGCAGCGCCGCTCGCCGAGCTGGCAGCGGTGTGCGCGGCGTACGACGCGTTGTTGGTCGTCGACGAGGCTCACGGACTCGGCGTCGCCGGCGTCGGTGGGCGAGGGCTCGTGCACGAGCTCGGGCTGGCCGGTCGCGACGACGTCATCGTCACCGCGACCCTCTCGAAGTCACTGGGCGCGCAGGGCGGCGCGGTGCTCGGCAGCGCCGCCGTCGTCGAACACCTCGTCAACCACGCGCGACCCTTCATCTACGACACCGGCCTGGCCCCCGCTGCTGCGGGGGCTGCCCTCGCCGCGCTTCGGCTGCTGGCCGACGAGCCGTCGCGGCCTGCCCTGGTGCGGGAGCGGGTCCGCGCACTGGCCGCCGCGCTCGGCGTCGACGCACCGGCCGGCGCCGTGCTGTCGGTGCCGATGGCGTCGCCGCAGGTGGCCCTGGATGCTCAGGCCGCCGCGCGGGAGGACGGGGTGCTCGTCGGCTGCTTCCGGCCACCCTCGGTGCCCGACGGCATCTCCCGTCTGCGGATCACCACGAGCGCGGGCATCGCCGATGCCGACTGGGCGCGGGCGACGGCGGTGCTGAGCCAGGTGGTCAAGGAGTACGACGCGGCGCCGGGCGCCGGATGAGCCGCATCATGGTCGTGACCGGCACCGGCACCGGCGTCGGCAAGACGATCGCGACCGCCGCGCTGGCGGTCCGGGCCGCGGCCGCCGGGTCGGTCGTCGTCGTGAAGCCCGTGCAGACCGGCGTCGGCTCTGGCTCACCGGAGGCCACCGACGCCGAGGTGGTGCACGCGCTCACCGGCTGCGCCGTCCAGGAGGTCACCAGCCTCGACGACCCGCTCGCGCCGGACACGGCTGCCCGGCTGCGCGGCGTGGCCATCCCGCCGGTCACGAAGTACGTCGAACACATCTTGGTGCTGGCGCGGTCGCACGACACGGTGATCGTCGAGGGGGCGGGCGGCCTGCTCGTCCGCCTCGACACCGACGGCGGCACGCTGCTCGATCTCGCCGCGGCGCTGGCGGCCGACGTCGTGGTCGTGGTGGCCGCGGGGCTCGGCACGCTCAACCACACCGAGCTGACCGTCGACGCCCTGCGAGCGCGAGGGCTGTCACCGGTCGGCCTGGTGGTCGGCTCGTGGCCGGCCGAGCCGGGTCTGGCCGAGCAGTGCAACCTCGACGACCTACCGCGGGTCACCGGCACGCCGCTGCTCGCGGTCCTGCCGGAGGGCGCAGGGGCGCTGCCCCGTGAGGAGTTCCGGCGGCTGGCGCCGGGCTGGTTCCGCTGAGCCGGGTCAGTCCATCGGCTGGGTCAGGAACCACCGGTGGCCGAACGGGTCGGTGAACACCGCGACCCGGCCGGCTGGTGGGCTGTCCTCCGGGCCGCGCGTCATCGGCGTACCGGTGGCCGTGACCCTGGCCGCCACGGCGTCGACGTCGTCGACGGTCAGGTGCAACGTCACCGAGGAGCCACGCGCGGGGTCGGGGGGCGCGACGCCGGCGGACTCGAACTCGTCGGACATCATCCACCGAGCCCCGTCCACCGCCATCTCACAGTGCCCGACCCGTCCGTTCTCCATCACGATCGGGGCGTAGACGACCTCGGCGCCCAGCGCGTCGCCGTACCAGTCGATGGCTGCGCGGGAGTCGGCGACGCAGATGTACGGCGTGAGCTCGGTCATGGCTGCCAGCCCACCACGGCCGGGGCGCGAGGGGAAGGGTCAGGCCGCGGCCGGGGCGATCTCGTGCTGGACAAGGGCCTCGAAGGCGCCGAGGAACCGGGCCACGACCTCGGGGTCGGTCAGGATGTCGCCGCCGAGCGCCGACTGGGAGACGACCACGTCGCCCAGCACCAGGGCGCCGGCAATGCCGGCGGAGCGGCGGGCGTCGTCGTGCGACCACTTGCCGCCGTACGGCGTGGGGGTCGCGCCGATGGCCGCGAACGGCTTGCCCGTGAGCGCGCCCTGGCCGTAGGGCCGCGAGAGCCAGTCGATGGCGTTGTTGAGGACGGCGGGCATGGTGCCGTTGTACTCCGGGGTCACCGCGAGCACTCGGTCCGCGCAGGCGACCTGGTCGCGCAGCCGCTGGGCCGCCGCGGGCACAGCGCCGTCGATGCCGTCGAGCTCCTCGTTGTAGAACGGGATCTCCCCGAGCCCCTCGGCGATCTCGACCACCGTGCCGGCGGGCGCCTGGTCGCGCAGCGTCTCGGCGATGCGCCGGTTGAGGGAGTCGGCGCGCAGGCTGCCGATCAGGACGACGACGCGGGTGTCGGACATGGGGCTCCTCGATGGGTCATGGTGGTGCGGTGAACGCAAAACGGACTGTGGTCCGGTTGTATTCCCATCGAGGCGAGAGCCGGGTCACAACTAGGGTGAGCGCGTGTTCGACCCGCTCCCCATCATCGACGAGCCGCCTCGGGAGCGGAGCGACGCGGCGCGCAACCGCGAGGCGCTGCTAGCCGCGGCGGCGCGACTGGTCGAGCGGCACGGGGTCGACGGCGTGACCATGGACTCTGTCGCCGCCGAGGCCGGGGTCGGCAAGGGCACCGTGTTCCGCCGCTTCGACAGTCGCGAAGGCCTGATGGGGGCACTGCTCAACCGCTCCGAGACCGAGTGGCAGCGTCTGCTGCTCGAGGGCCCGCCACCGCTCGGCCCCGGGGCGCCACCGCTGGAGAGGCTGCTCGCCTTCGGGCACTCGCGGATGGAGCTCAACCTGGCCCACGCCGAGCTGATCCGGGCCGCCGGACAGGCCGTCGTGCGGTCATACGCCGTCGCCGCGTTCACCGCCATGCACGTGCGCTACCTGCTGACCGAGCTCCGCGTCCAGGGCGACATCGCCATCCTCGCCACCGCGCTGCTCGCGCCGCTGGACGTCATCGTCCTGGTGCAGCAGACGAGGATCGACCAGATCCCGCTCGACCGGATCACCGCCGGCTGGGACGACCTGGTGCGCCGGGTGGTCTGCTACGACGGGCACGCCGAACCGCCGACCTCGGGGTAGTGCGTGACTATCGCCTCACCAGCCGGGCGGGCGCCGGTCGGACCAGGGGACGGCTTCTTCGACCTGGGCGGAGAGGGACAGGAGCAGCTCCTCGTCGGCGGGGCGGGCGGCGAGCATCACGCCGACGGGCAGGCCGTCGGGGGACCAGTGCAGCGGGAGCGAGACGGCCGGCATGCCGGTCACATTCCAGGCCGAGGTCCACGGGGTGAAGGCCTTCTGCGCCTCGAAGTCCGCGGCCGGGTCGGCGTCGTTGCGGATCGCGCCGACCGGCAGCGGCGGCACGGCAAGGGTCGGCGTCAGCACCGCGTCGTACGGCGCCAGGGCGACCAGCGCGCCGGCGGCGACCCGCCGCAGCTCGCCGATGGCGAGCCCGAACTCCGGCCCCGACACTGCGTTGCCGCGCTCGGTGAGCCACCGGGTCAGCGGCCGCAGCATCGCCTCGGCCTCGGGCGGGGTGACTGACAGGGCGGTCAGCACCGACCAGCAGGTCTCGAACACCGGCACCGCGTCGGCCGTCAGCGGGACGTCGATGTCGACCACCTCGTGGCCCAGCGACTCGAGCAGCGCCGAGGCGTCCTCCCACGCACGCACACACTCGGCGTCGACTGCGATGTCGGCGATGACTGGTTCGATGAATCTCGCGATCCGGAGCCGTGGCGGCTTCCGATCACACGCCGCCAGGAATGTCTCGGAAGGAGGTGGCGCCCAGGACGGATCACCGACCCCACGACCGGCGAGCACGTCGAGCATCGCCGCCGCGTCGCGCACGGTCCGGGAGATCGCCCCGGCCGTCGCCAAACCCACCGGGTCGCCATACATCGGGGCACCCGAGATCCGGCCACGCGTCGGCTTGAGCCCTACAAGTCCGCAGCACGACGCGGGGATCCGGATCGAGCCACCGCCGTCGGAACCCTGGGCCACGGGCACCAGGCCCGCCGCCACGGCGGCGGCCGCGCCACCGGACGAGCCGCCCGCCATCCGGGTCCGGTCCCAGGGCGTCACGGCCGGCGGCAGACCCTCGGGCTCGGTGTAGCAGGGCGACCCGAACTCGGGAGTCGAGGTCTTGCCGAGGCTGACCATGCCGGCGGCCTCCGTCGCCAGCGTGACGGCGTCGGAGACCTCAGGCACGAAGTCGGCGAAGACCGGCGAGCCGAAGGTGGTGCGGATGCCGGCGGTCAGGTTGAGGTCCTTGATCGCGGTCGGTACGCCGAACAGCGGGCCGGCGTCGTCGGGCCGCTCCCCCAAGGCCGACGCGCGTTGTCGGGCGAGCTCGGGGGTGCGGGTCACGAACGCCCCCACGTCGTCGGTCCGGCCGAGGTAGTGGTCGACCAGCTCGAGCGGCGACACCTCGCCGCGGCGTACGGCGGCCCCCTGCTCGAGCGCGGTCAGGTCGTGGAGGTCGCTCACCCGGCCACGGTAGCCCGGTGCCGATCAGCCCTTGTGGTGCTTGCGCAGCCCGAAGGTCAACCCGTCGACGAGCGCCCCCCACGACGCCTCGATGACGTTGTGGCCGACGCCGACGGTGACCCAGGTCGACGCCCCGTCGGAGGTCTCGATGAGCACTCGGGTGATGGCGTCGGTGCCGTGTCCCTGGTCGAGGATGCGCACCTTGTAGTCGATCAGCTCGAACTTGGCGACCTCGGGGAAGGCCTGCCCGATCGCCTCGCGCAGCGCATGGTCGAGGGCGTTGACGGGGCCGTTGCCCTCACCGGTGACGACGTAGCGCACACCCTCGGCACGCAGCTTGACCGTCGCCTCCGACACCGCCTCGTCCCCCGGCCTGGTCTCGGTGATGACCCGCCACGACTCGACGTCGAAGTACGCCGGGCGGGCCCCCTCGACCTCCTCGGCGAGCAGCAGCTCGAACGACGCGTCGGCCGCCTCGAACGTGAAGCCGCTGGCCTCCAGCTCCTTCACGCGGTTGGTGACGCGGGTGACCAGCTCTCGGTCATCGGACAGGTCGAACCCGAGTTCGCGGCCCTTGAGCTCGATGCTGGCCCGGCCGGCCATGTCGCTGACCAGCAGGCGCATGTCGTTGCCGACGCCGACCGGGTCCATGTGCTGATAGAGGTTGGGGTCGACCTTGATGGCACTGGCGTGCAGGCCGGCCTTGTGGGCGAACGCCGACGAGCCGACGTACGGCTGCCGCGACGCCGGCGGCACGTTGGTCACCTCGGCCACGGCGTGCGCGACCCGGGTGGCGTCGGCGAGCCGGCCGTCGGGCAGCACCTGGCGACCGAGCTTGAGCTCGAGGTTGGCCACCACCGCGAGCAGGTCGGCGTTGCCGGTGCGTTCGCCGTAGCCGTTGACGGTGCCTTGCACGTGGGTCGCGCCGGCGTCGACGGCCGCGAGCGTGTTGGCGACCGCGCAGCCGGTGTCGTTGTGGCAGTGGATGCCGACCCGGGCGCCGGTCGTCTCGACCACGTCGTGGACGACCTCGGCGACCCAGTCGGGCAGCATCCCGCCGTTGGTGTCGCAGAGTGCGACGACAAAAGCGCCGGCCTCGGTGGCCGCGCGCAGCACCTCGAGTGCGTAGTCGCGGTTGAGCCGGTAGCCGTCGAAGAAGTGCTCGGCGTCGAGGAAGACCTGCTGGCCCTCGGCGGTGAGGTGCGCGACCGAGTCGCGGACCATCGCGAGGTTCTCGTCCAGCGTCGTGCGCAGGGCCAGCTCGACGTGCCGCTCGTGAGACTTCGCGACCAGGGTGACCACGCCGGCGCCGCTGTCGCGCAGCGCGGCGATCTGCGGGTCGTCGGCCGCGGCGATCCCGGCCCGGCGGGTAGCGCCGAACGCGGCGAGCCGCGCGTGCCGCAGGTCGAGCTCGTCCTGGGCCCGGCGGAAGAACTCGGTGTCCTTGGGGTTGGCGCCCGGCCAGCCCCCCTCGATGTAACCCACGCCGAGGATGTCGAGCTGCCGCGCGATGGCGAGCTTGTCGGCGACTGAGAGGTTGAGACCCTCTTGCTGCGCGCCGTCGCGCAGGGTCGTGTCGTAGACGTGGAAGTCGCCCTGCAGGTCCATGGGTGTTCTCTCGCTCGTGGGGCTGAAATGCAAAAGACCTCTCGAGGAACGAGAGGTCAGCGCGCCGGGGGTGCCGACGCGCTAGGTGATGATGATGCTGAGGTGCTGCACGTGGCCATCGTGCCACGGGCGACAGCAGGGCGCGGCGAAGTCTCGCGATCCGGGCTCAGCGGCCGAGGAACTGCAAATCGGATCCGGGCTGACCGCTCCCCGGGTCCCAGTTGACGCCGGCCTCGGCGACCAGGCCCAGGCCGATCGCGGCGACCACCACGACGAGCATGGCCACCAGCCACGTGCGGGTGCGGCGGGCCAGCGGGTTGACCAGCCGCGACAGCGGCCGCCTGACCCGCGAGCCGCCCGGGCCGAGGTAGAGGGCCGCCACGAACAGCGCCCCGCTGACGAAGAGCGTGATCTCGGCGGTTGCCGAGGCCGCGTAGCAGAGCAGCGCCCCGGCCACGGCGAGGCCGCCGGCCCAGAACACCAGCATGAACGTGCCGGGGATCGCGCGGATGAGGTGGACCGGGGCCGAGAGCGGCGCTACGACGACGTCCCACCACCGAGCCCGGCCACGCAGCCGCTGCCGGTCGCCGGTCGCCTGGGCGGTCAACGACCCGCTGCGCAGCAGCCAGACCAGCGCCAGAACGAGCGCGGTTGCGAGATAGGGGTACGCCGTGATGCCGGCCGCCGCGGCGACGCCCGTGGCGACCAGCAGGGCGGCGCGGCGGGCGCGTTCGGGACCCGGCGCGCGGGGCGCCACGGGCGGGCCGACCCAGCCCTGCTGGGGCAGGTAAGCCGGGTTCGGCGGGCCGGGGTGGTCGGGGTGGTCCGGCAGCACCCAGGTGCCGGGTGCCCCGGGCTCGACGCGGGTCGGTCGCAGCGGGGCGACGGGCGCGAGCCCGGCCTGGGCGGCGATGGCCAGCGGCATCGTGAACAGGTCCTCGGGCTCCTCGGGCGGCACCTCGAGGCTGATGGTGTGGGCCTCGGCGTCTGGGTTCAACAGCTCGCGCAGGCGGTCGAGGCTGGGCCGGCGGGCCGGCTCGGGGTCGAGCGCCGACGCCACGATGCTGCGCAGCGCGTCGGGAAGGCCGGTGAGGTCGTGGTCGCCGCGGCGGACGCGGTCCATGATCGCCATCGAGGGGCCGGTGCCGTAGGGCGACCGTCCGGTGCCGGCGTAGGCGACCGTCGCCGCCCACGAGTGCACGTCGGACGCCGGCGTCGCGTCCTCGCCGTACAGGATCTCCGGCGGCAGGTAGCCGGGCGTGCCGAGCAGCCAGCCGGTGTGGGTGATCCTCGGGTCGTCGGCGACCCGGGCCAGGCCGAAGTCGATGAGGATCGGCGTCCGGCCCTCCATCAGCACGTTGGACGGCTTCACGTCGCGGTGCAGGACGCCGGCGGCGTGCACGCTCGCGACGCCCTCGACCAGTCCGCGCGCAAGCCAGATCAGGTCGGCGCCGGTGACCGGGCCTTCTTCCTGCACGAGGTCGTGCAACGAGAAGCCGGGCACGTAGCGGGTGGCGACGAACGGGATCTCGCCCCACGGGTCGGAGTCGACGATCTCGGCCACCCACGGGCTGCGGATCCGGCTCAGGGAGCTGACCTCGCGGGCCAGCCGGGCCCGCGCCTCGTCGTCGCCGACGATGTGCGGCCGGAGCACCTTGAGCGCGACGCGTTCACCACCGGGACCGCGGGCCAGGTGGACCACGCCCATGCCGCCTTCGCCGAGCCGGGTCAGCAGCGTGTAGCCGCCGACCACCAGGCCCGGCGGCGCCTTCGGACGCGGCAACGTCGACACGCGCGAAATGCTACCTGCGCGGCCCCCGGATCAACGGTCTGGCGCGCGCTCGGGCCGCCGGGCCAGCACGTCGAAGACGTGCCAGTGCTTGGGGCCGGCGCCGCTCATGCCGTCCTCGTCGCGCTCGGTGAGCTCGAGGACTTCCAGCCCGTCGAGCATCTCGCGCACCTCGGTCTCGCTGTGGAAGGTCATCCCCTCCTCGCCCGCCCAGGTGTCGTGGGGCCCGAAGAAGTTGACGGCCAGGATGCCTCCGGGGCGCAGCGCCGCGCGGATGTGCTCCCACATCGCCGGGAACCGCTCCGGGGGACAGAACGGCAGCGCGAACGACGCATGCACGAGGTCGGCGGGCGGGATCGGCACGTCGGCCATCGACCCCTCGACGAGACTCAGCCCGGGACGGTCGCCGGCACCCTCCCGCACCAGGGCCAGGCCCGCGGCCGAGCTGTCGACCGCCGTCACCGTCCAGCCGGCGTCGAGCAGCGCGATCGTCTCGAAGCCCTGGCCACAGCCCAGGTCGACTGCGGCCCGCCCTCCGGCGGGGTCGGCGTACGCGATGGCCTTGAGGAGGAGTGGGCGCACCTCCGCGCGGGTCTGCTGGTAGGCGTAGAACGCTTCCCAGTCCCGGTCGACGATGCGGCCCACGACCAGACCGCCTCAGACGACCTTGTGCATCCAGCCGAACGTGTCGTCGGCGCGGCCGTACTGGATGTCGACCAGCGCCTGGCGGATCTGCATGGTCAGCTCGCCCGCCGGGACGTCGGACGTGCCGGCCTGGCCACCGTCCCACTGCAGCTGGCCGACGGGGGTGACCACGGCGGCCGTGCCGCAGGCGAAGACCTCGACGATGTCGCCGCTGGTCAGCCCGTCGCGCCACTCGTCGATCGAGAACCTGCGCTCCTCGACCTGGTGACCGAGCTTGCCAGCGAGCTCCATGATGCTCGACCGGGTGATGCCCTCGAGGATGGTGCCGGTGGCCGGGGTGACGATGCGGCCGTCGGCGAAGACGAAGTACATGTTCATCCCGCCGAGCTCCTCGACGTACTGGCCCTCCTGCGAGTCGAGGAAGACCACCTGGTCGCAGCCGCGGGCCGTGGCCTCCTGCTGGGCGACGAGGGACGAGGCGTAGTTGCCGCCGCTCTTGGCCGCGCCCATGCCGCCGCGGCCGGCGCGGGTGTACTCGGTGGTCAGCCAGAGCGTGATCGGCTTGACGCCCTTGCTGAAGTAGGCGCCAGCGGGGCTGGCGATCACCATGAACGTGACGTGCTGGGCCGGCCGGACGCCGAGGAACGTCTCGGTGGCGATCATGAACGGCCGGATGTAGAGGCTCTTCTCCCCCGCCGCGTCCGGCACCCAGCGCTGGTCGACCTCGACGAGCGCGTCCACGGCCTCCACGAAGTCCGCCGGGGGCAGCTCGGGCAGCGCGAGCCGGTGGCTGGAGCGGACCATCCGCTCGGCGTTGGCCTCGGGACGGAAGGTCCAGACCGACCCGTCCTCGTGTCGGTAGGCCTTCATCCCCTCGAAGATCTCCTGCGCGTAGTGCAGCACCGCGGTCGCGGGGTCGAGGGTCAGCGGACCGTACGGCGTGATCCGTGCACCACTCCACCCGGAAGGCGTCCACTCGACCGTGAACATGTGGTCGGTGAAGTGGGTTCCGAAGCCGGGGTTCGCCAGGATCTCGGCGAGGCGCTCGTCGCTCATCGGTGACGACGTACGGGTGGTGCTGATGTCCATGGAGATCTCCACCGATCTGTTCGGGTCCTGGGTCGATAGTAGGACGTCCAACTGAGTGAGGGTTCCTGCCCCTTTGAGGAGGTTGCAACGGCCCCGAACGTCCCGGATACCCGGTCGACCGGGTATCCCGCCCCGGGGCCTACCCGGCTACTCGGGCGGCGATCGCGTCGCCGACCTCAGAGGTACGCCGCGGGGTGGCGCCGGTACCCGAGGAGGCCAGGGCGGCGCGGTCGGCGAGCACGGCTGACTCGATGGCGGCGGCCGCGTCGGGGTGCCCGAGGTGGTCGAGCAGCAGCGACGCGGACAGGATCGCGGCGGTCGGGTCGGCGATCTGTTGGCCGGCGATGTCGGGCGCTGAGCCGTGCACCGGCTCGAACATCGACGGCGTGGTCCGGTCGGGGTTGATGTTCCCGGACGCGGCCAGGCCGATGCCGCCCGTGATGGCGGCGGCGAGGTCGGTGAGGATGTCGCCGAAGAGGTTGTCGGTGACGATCACGTCGAAGCGGGCCGGGTCGGTCGTCAGGAAGATGGTGGCGGCGTCGACGTGCAGGTAGTCGACGGTGACGTCGGGGAACTCCGCCCCCACCTCGGTCACCAGCCGCGACCAGACGGCACCGGCGTGCACGAGCACGTTGGTCTTGTGGACCAACGTCAGCTTCTTGCGCGGACGTCGGGACGTGCGGGCGAAGGCGTCGCGGACGACGCGCTCGACGCCGTACGCCGTGTTGAGCGAGACCTCGGTGGCCACCTCGTGAGGCGTGCCGACCCGGATGGCGCCGCCGTTGCCGGTGTAGGGGCCCTCGGTGCCCTCGCGGACGACGACGAAGTCCACCTCGCCGGGGTTCGCCAGCGGCGAGACCACTCCCGGGAAGATCCGGGAGGGCCGCAGGTTGACGTAGTGGTCGAGCTCGAAGCGCAGCCGCAGCAGCAGCCCGCGCTCGAGGATGCCGGCCGGGAGCCGGGGGTCACCCGGCTTGCCACCGACTGCTCCCAGCAGGATCGCGTCGTGCTCGCGGATCTCGGCGAGCACGCTGTCGGGCAGCACCTCGCCCGTGGCCAGGTAGCGCTCGGCACCCAGGTCAAAGTGGGTGGGCTCGAACTTCACCCCCGCCGGAGCGCCCGCCTCCAGCACCTTGAGCGCCTCGGCGATGACCTCCGGCCCGATCCCGTCGCCGGGGATGACGGCGAGGGCGAGCGATCCGGGCGTCGTGGCCGGCGCGGGTGCGGGTGTCAGGTCTGGGGTCGTGGGCGGCATCAGGCTCGAGGCTAGTTGTCGTCGGGGCGTTCGCTGCCGTTGTCCCGCAGATCGAGCGAGGCCTGCACGGCCTCGTGGCTGCGCGGGTTCTCGGGCTGGTGGTTCGCGGGGCCCCAGTCGGGATACATGTCGTACATCGGTCCATCTCCGTTCGTGTCGTGTCGTGTTGCTGCCTGGACGAGCGAGCAGAACCGCGACGGGGATGAGACCTGCGCCCACGGATCACGTGGGAGTCGGGCCGTCATCGACCTGGGGCAGCGGATCACGCGGGCTTCGAAGGAGCCCGTCGCGGGTCTGCGGGTGACGCTCTTCGCAAGGGCCGCAACGCCGAACTCCGCGGCGAGGTGGCCCTGCTGTCAGGCCCCGCCGCGGCAGTCGATGAGTACGAACACGCTCCGCATGATGAGGCGACCGTACGCCGCGACCTTGGGGGTCGCATCCGGATTTGCCGAAGCGTTCAGCATCCGAGACGGCGAGCCCACCATGAGAGACTGCCCGCATGTCCGCCCCTCCCGATCTCCCGGACGTCGTGCACCGTGCGTTCGCGGTCTCCAGGAAGGCCGGCTACGTCTCGTTCTGCCGCAACGAGACGGGGCGACTGCTGGCCACGCTGGCCGCCACCCGCGGCGGCACTCTCGCCGAGTTCGGGACCGGCTGCGGGGTCGGCACGGCCTGGCTGCGCTCAGGGGTTCGCAAGGACGCCCGCATCATCTCCGCCGAGCTCGACCCCAAGCTGGCCAAGGCGGCGGCCGAGATCTTCGCCGACGACCCGCAGGTCGAGGTGCTCGCCGCGGACTGGTCGACGCTGCTCGACCAGGGACCGTTCTCGCTGCTGTTCCTCGACTCGGGGAAGCCCAAGGCTGTCGGGCCGGACGCCGTGTGGGACCTGATGGAGGAGGGCGGCATCGTCGTGCTCGACGACTTCACGCCCTGCGAGGTGTGGCCGCCGACCTACGCCGGCCGGGTCGACACCCTGCGCGAGGAGTGGCTCAGCGACGAGCGGTTCACCGCCGTCGAGGTGATGATCGCCGCCGACGCGTCCGCCGTGATCGCCACCCGCCGCTGAACAGTCAGCCCAGGTCGATGCCGCGGACCGAGTCGGCGTCGATGGCCGTCTCGATCTCGGCGAGCGCCTCGGCGCCGATGGCCGAGTCGACGGACAGCGCGACCAGGGCCGAGCCGCCCTTCTCGTTCCGCGCGACCTGCATGCCGGCGATGTTGACGCCCGCGTCGCCGAGGATCCGCCCGACCGTGCCCACCATGCCGGGCCGGTCGACGTACGTGAGGAACGCCAGGTGGTCGGTGGGCTCGAGGTCGACGTCGAAGCCGTTGACCTCGACGATCCGCTCGCGCTGGTTGAGGCCGATGAGCGTGCCGCTGACGGAGACCTGCGAACCGTCGGCCAGGGTGCCGCGCAAGGTGATCAGGTTGCGGTGGTCGGGGCTCTCCGGGTCGGCGATCAGGCGTACGGCGGTGCCGCGCTCGGCCGCGAGCAGCGGGGCGTTGACGTAGGAGACCTGGTCGTCGACGACGTCGGTGAAGACACCCTTGAGGGCCGCCAGCTCCAGCACCTTGACGTCGAAGTCGGCGATCTCGCCGCGCACCTCCACGTCGATCTGCTGGGCGACCTCGCCGGCCAGGCCGGTGAAGATGCGACCGAGCTTCTCGGTGAGGGGGATGCCGGGGCGCACGTCCTCGGCGATCACGCCCCCCTGCACGTTGACGGCGTCGGGGACCAGCTCGCCCGACAGCGCCAACCGCACCGAGCGGGCCACGGCGACGCCGGCCTTCTCCTGGGCCTCGTCGGTCGACGCACCGAGGTGCGGTGTGGCAACGACGTTCTCGAGCTCGAACAGCGGGCTGTCGGTGCAGGGCTCCGAGGCGAACACGTCGAGGCCGGCGCCGGCGATGCGGCCCTCCTTGAGGGCGGCGAAGAGCGCGTCCTCGTCGACGATGCCGCCGCGGGCGGCGTTGACCAGCACCAGCGAGGGCTTGGCGGCGGCCAGCTGGTCGGCGCCGATCAGGCCGACGGTCTCCGGCGTCTTGGGCAGGTGCACCGACATGAAGTCGGACTCGGCGAGCAGGGTGTCGAGGTCGACCAGCCGGACGCCCATCTGCGCGGCGCGACCGGCCTGGACGTAGGGGTCGTAGGCGATGACGGTCATGCCGAACGCCGAGAGTCGCTGCGCGACGAGGACGCCGATCCGCCCGAGACCGACGATGCCGACGGTCTTTTCATAGAGCTCGATGCCGGTGTACTTCGACCGCTTCCACTCTCCGTTCTTCAGCGCAGCATGGGCGGGCGACAGGTGGCGGGCCGCGGCCAGCATCAACGCGACGGCGAGCTCGGCGGCCGACACGATGTTGGACGTCGGCGCGTTGACGACCATCACGCCGGCCTGGGTCGCGGCCTTGACGTCGACGTTGTCGAGGCCGACGCCGGCGCGGGCCACCACCTTGAGCCGCTTGGCGGCCGCGAGCGCCTCGGTGTCGACCTTGGTCGCGGAGCGCACCAGGATCGCGTCGACATCGGCGATCGCCGCGAGCAGCGCGTCGCGGTCGGAGCCGTCGCAGTAGTGGATGTCGAAGTCCGGCCCCAGGGCGTCGACCGTGGCCGGGCTCAGCTCCTCGGCGATCAGCACGACGGGCCGGGTGGGGAGCGCAGTCACAGCGAGGACCTCTGTCTGTATGTCAGTCAGGTGGGTGGTGGACCGGCCTGCCGGAGCGGCGGTCGAGCACGACGCTGTGCCCGCAGAACTCTACCCGACCGTGCACGGCCGTCCGGCCGCGTCTCGGCCAGGGCGGCGAGCGACGACGTACGAAATTTCAGGCGACCCTGGCCGGGATTGCCTGGCATGCTGCCGCCGTGACCGACGCCCAGACCATGACCCCCATCCGCACCGACCGCCTGGTGATCCGCCCCTGGCGCCACGACGATGCGCAACGGCTGTTCGAGATGCTCAGCCGCGAGGACATCGTGCGCTGGCTGGGAACCCCGCGCCTGATGGAGAAGGTCGAGCAGGCGGAAGAGAAGATCGCCAAGATGTCGGGCGACCTCGAGCTGCCGCAGGGCGAGTGGGCGATGGAGGTGGCCGAGACGGGCGTGGTCGCCGGCGCGATCATGCTGGTGCCGATCCCCAAGTCCGACGGGCTGGTCCAGGTCGGCTACTACGCCCACCCGGACTCCGTCGGCCACGGCTACGTCACGGAGGCCGCGCGAGCAGCGCTGCTGTTCGGCCTCGCCAACGGTCTGACGGAGATCCGCGCGCTGACCCACACCGACAACTACCCGTCGATCGCCGTCTGCCGCCGCCTCGGCATGACCGACCTCGGCGAGACCGAGGACTGGTACGACGAGCCGTCCTGCCACTTCATCGTGCGGGCCGGCGAGTGGCCGGCGCCGGGTCTCGACACCGCTCGCTGACGCTCGGGGGCTCGACCACCGAACCGGGTTGGTCGAGCCGGGCGAGCCTCTGGGCGAGCCCGTGTCGAGACCTCAGACCTGTGTTGCCTCGGCCCAGGCCTGCTCGAGCACTTGGGTGAACAGCTCGCGCGGCTGGGCGCCGGAGACGCCGTACTTCTCGTCGATCACGAAGAACGGCACACCGGTGGCGCCATAGGCCCTGGCCAGGCGTACGTCGGCCCCGAACGCGTCGGCGTACGCGTCACCCGCCAGCACCTCGTCGACCGCCTCGGCATCGAGGCCGGCTTCGAGCGCGACGGATCGCAGCACCTCGTGGTCGGCGACGTCGGCGCCGTGCTCGAAGTGGGCGGCCATCAGGTCTGCGTTCAGGCGGGCCTGTAGGTCGCGGCCGCCGGTGTCCAACGCGAGGTGCAGCAGCCGGTGTGCGTCGCGGGTGTTGCTGTGGATCGTGGTCGCCATGTGCATGACCAGGCCCTCCTCGGCGGCGATGCCCTCGACCCGGCCCATCATGGTGGCGGCCTCGGCTGCGCCGACGCCGTACTTGCGGCCCAGCACGTCGACCATCGGCTCCGACCCGCCGACCGGCGCCGTCGCGTCCAGCTCGAAGGACCTGATCACGACCTCCACCTCGGCGGCGTGCGGGAAGTCCGCGAGCGCGTCGTCGAGGCGCTTCCTGCCGATGGCGCACCACGGGCAGACGACGTCGGACCAGATCTCGATCTTCATGCAACTTTCAACCAGCAGTCGGAGGGTGGTGTTCCCGGGGCCTCAGGCGAACAGCGCCTGGCCGACGTACTCCCCCGGGCCCACGCCGGGGGGCACGGCGAAGATCGCCGAGCTGGTGAACTTCAGGTACTCCACGAGCGCGTCGTTCTTGGCCATCCGGTTCTGAATCGGGATGAACTGACGGTCGGGGTCGCGCACGAAGGCGATGAAGAAGAGGCCGGCGTCCAGACCGCCGAGCGCGTTGGAGCCGTCGACGAAGTTGTAGCCGCGGCGCAGCATCCGGGCTCCGTCGTTCTTGGTGGGGTGCACCATCCGCACGTGCGCGTCGACCGGGATCACCGGACCTTCGCGGCCGGGCATCTTGAAGTTGGGCTCCGTGAACTCCTCGCCGCCCGACAGCGGCGCCCCGGACGCCTTGGTGCGACCGACGAACTCTTCCTGGTCGGCCAGCGGCTGACGGTCCCAGACCTCGATGGTCATGTTGATCCGGCGGGCCACGAGATAGGAGCCACCGGCAAGCCAGTCGCCGGCGCCCTCTGCGGAGTCCCCGTCCTGCACCCAGACGAAGTCGTCGAGCGCCTCGGTCTCCTCGGCCTTGACGTTGGCGGTGCCGTCCTTGAAGCCGAACAGGTTGCGCGGGGTGGACTGCGACGTCGAGGTGGACGACGTACGCCCGAAGCCCAGCTGTGACCAGCGCACCGCGACGGTGCCGAAGCCGATGCGCGCCAGGTTGCGGATGGCGTGCACGGCCACCTGCGGGTCCTGGGCGCAGGCCTGGATGCACAGGTCGCCGCGCGACCGGGCGTCCTCGACCAGGTCGCCCGGGAAGTGCGGCAGGTCGCGCAACGCTGCGGGCCGGCGGTCGGCCAGCCCGAAGCGGTCGTTGCCATCGGCGTCGACGAACAGGCCGGGCCCGAAGCCGAAGGTGATGGTCAGCCCGGCGGACGGCAGCCCGATCGCCTCGCCGGTGTCGTCGGGCGGCAGGTTGGCCGCGCCCTCGGTCGGTCCGACCGGACCGGCAGGGTCGCCCTGCGTCATGCGCTCAGCGGCCTCCGTCCAGGCCTGGAGGAGGGCGATCAGCTCGTCGCGCGACTCGGTCGTGACGTCGAAGGCCGCGAAGTGCAGCCGGTCCTGCGCGGGGGTGACGATGCCGGCCTGGTGTTCGCCGCGGAAGGGGTAGGACGATGCGACGGCATCGCCGCCCGGCGCGGCCGCGGGCCCGGGAGTGCCCGCGGCCTCGTGCCCGACGACGTACGCGCCCGCCACCCCGACGGCGGCCGCGCCGCCGCCGATGAGCCCTCGCCTGCTGACCTTCATGTGGTCCTGGTCGTCTCTCCGCGTCAGCCGAGCACGGCGGCGGTCAGGCGGGACAACGGCTCGGACAGTGCGTTGACCGCATCGGAGAGGGCCTTGACCTCCTCGGGGGTCATCTCGTCGTAGTAGCGGAAGCCGTCGTCGGTGCGCTGCTGGTCGAGCAGCGTCTGCAGTTCCTCGAAGCGCGCGTCGAGGGTGGCAGCGAGCTCGGGGTCCTTCTGCTCCAGGATCGGACGGACCCCTTCGTAGCCGACCCGGGCACCGTCGACGTTGGCCTGGAAGTCCCACAGGTCGGTCCGCGACCAGTACTCCTCCTCGCCGGTGACCTTGCCGGTGGCGACCTCTTCGAGGAGCCCGCGAGAGCCGTTGGCGATCTGGTCGACGGTGTACTCCAGGTTGCCGATCCGCTTGTCGAGGGTCTCGGTGTTGGCGAGCAGGTCGTCGGCGTACGTCGCCCGCTCCTCGTCCGTCAGCGCCGTGTAGTCCTCGGCGCGGGCCGGCCACAGGTCCTTCTCGATGAGGTGCCAGCCGGTCCACCTCTGCCCTGGCTCGAGGTCCGCCTCGCGGGCGTCCATCTTGGGGTCGAGGTCGCCGAAGGACTCGGCGACCGTCTCGATGCGCTCCCAGTGTGTGCGCGCGTCGGCGTAGATGGTGCGCGCCGCGTCGTCGTCGCCGGCCTTGTAGGCGTCGACGAACGCCTCGGTCTTGACGAGGAGCTGGTCGGACTGGTCCTGCACGTAGGCGGCGTAGTTGGTCTGCGCCTGGTCGATCAGCTCCTGGTCGGTGGCGCTGACGGTCTGCTGCTCGTCGGACTCGGTGACGGTGAAGTCGGCACGGATCCCCTCGCCCTTCATGCCCGGCTTGCAAGCGGTGACGTAGCTGCCGGCCGGCGCGTTGACCACCAGCTGACGGTTGAGGTTGGGGCCGATGTTCTCGACCTCGCCCACGATCCGCAGCCCGTCCTCGCCGAGCAGGTAGAACTCGGTGACCTGCGAGCCGGTGTTGGTGACGTCGAAGCTCAAGGTGCCGGCGGGCGCCTCGGTGGCGGACAGGTCGCACGCGGAGTCTGTCGAGCTCACGGTCACCGAACGTGGCGACCCGGCCTCCTCACCGCCGCCCGATGGTGCGTTCTCGGTGCAGGCGGCCAGGGCGGGCAGGCCAAGGACGAGCGTGAGGAGCAAGGCTGGGCGCAGGTTCATCGACGAAGGCTTCCTTCTGGTGTTCGTGGGTGTGCTGGTGGGTTGGTGTCGGAGCGACGCGTCAGCTGGCCGGGGTGGGCACCCGTGGCGGCGCCACGCCCGATGGGGTCTGGCGGCGACGGACGCTGCGGAAGAAGAGCACCATCGTGGGCACGAGGTAGCACACCCAGGCGGCGGCCTCGAGCTTGGTGGTGACGGGCGAGAAGTTGAAGACGCCCTTGAGCACGGTGGCGTACCAGGTAGTCGGGTCGACCGCACCGGAGACGTCGAACGCGATGTTGTTGAGGCCGGGCAGGAAGCCGGCCTCCTGGAGGTCGTGGACGCCGTACGACAACACGCCGGCAGCCACCACGATGAGGAAGGCGCCGGTCCAGGTGAAGAACCTGGTCAGGTTGATCCGGATCGCGCCGCGATAGAGCAGGTAGCCGAGCACCACGGCCGTGGCCAGGCCGAGTGCGGCGCCGAGCAGCGGCTCCCACGTGGGAGTGGCCGCGCCGGCGGCGTCACGGGTGCCGGCCTGCGTGGCCGCCCAGAGGAAGAGCGCGGTCTCGAGGCCTTCGCGACCGACGGCCAGGACCGCGACGACCGCCAGCGACCACACCGTGCCATCGGCGGCGTCGTCGACGCGGCCGCGGAGCTCGCCGGCGATGCCGCGCGCGGCGCGGGCCATCCAGAAGATCATCCAGGTCACGAAGACCACCGCGACGATCGACAGCAAGCCGCCGATCAGCTCCTGGGCCTCGAAGCTCAGGCCACGTGGGCCGTAGGTGAGCAGCGCGCCGAAGGCCAGGCTGACCGCGACCGCAACCGCGACGCCGAGCCAGATCCGGCCGAGCAGGTGACGGCGGTCCGTCTTCACGAGGTAGGCGACCAGGATGCTCACGACGAGCGCCGCCTCGAGGCCCTCGCGCAGGCCGATCAGATAGTTCGCAAGCACGCGGCCACGATAGACCACCTAAATTAGGTTTGCCTAACCTCAACTGTCAGACGCGGACCAGGATCTCGCCGTGGTGGACCGAGAACCAGCCGTCGGGATCGGCGGACCAGCGACGCCAGGCGTCGGCGATGACGGTCAGCGTCGTCGGCGGTGGCACGGCCCTCGCGCACCAGTTGCTCGGCGAGGGCGGAGTCGACGATGCGTTCGGCCCACATGCCGCCCCACCACTCACGGGTCCCGGGGGTGGCGTAGCACCACGTGGAGGACGACGCGGTGACGTCGGCAAGTCCGGCAGCGTGTGCCCAGGACAGCAGGCGGCGGCCCGCGTCGGGTTCGCCGCCGTTGGCGCGCGCGGCGTCGTCGTAGAGCTCCAGCCACCGGTCGAGCTCCGGCAACCGCGGCCACCACGCGAACGTCGCGTAGTCGGCGTCCCTTGCGGCGACCACTCCTCCGGCCCGGGTCACCCGGGCCATCTCCCGCAGTGCCGTGACCGGTTCGGCGACGTGCTGCAGGACCTGGTGGGCGTGCACCACGTCGAACTCGCCGTCATCGAACGGCAGCGCGTGCACGTCACCCACGCGCACGTCGGTGCCGGGAGCCCCGGCGCGCGTGATCGCGGCCGCCTCCTCGTTCACCTCGAGCGCGACGACCTCGGCCACCAGGCCGGCCAGGTCGGCCGTGATCGTGCCGGGACCGGCGCCGACGTCGAGCAGCCGCTGGCCTCTGTGAAGGTGCGGCAACAGGTACGCCGCGGAGTTGGCGGCAGTCCGGCTGCGGTGGGACCGCAGCACGGACTCGGAATGACCGTGCGTGTAGGTGGTCATGCCGGGTGGTCAGCGCGTGGCCGTGCCCTCGGTGTAGTCGTCATCGTGCGACTTCACCCAGGCCATCAGCTTGCGGAGCTCGCGGCCGGTCTCCTCGATCGGGTGCACCTCGCCCTGGGCGCGCAGCGCCTTGAACTCGGGGCCGCCGGCGTCCTGGTCGTCGATGAACCGCTGGGCGAACTTGCCGTTCTGGATGTCGGCCAGCACGGCCCTCATGTTCTCCTTCACCTGCGGCGTGATCACCAGCGGGCCGGAGACGTAGTCGCCGTACTCCGCGGTGTCGGAGACCGACCAGCGCTGCTTGGCGATGCCGCCCTCATACATCAGGTCGACGATCAGCTTGAGCTCGTGGAGGCACTCGAAGTAGGCGACCTCGGGCTGGTAGCCGGCCTCGGTGAGCACCTCGAAGCCGTACATGACCAGCTGGCTGGCGCCGCCGCACAGCACGGCCTGCTCGCCGAACAGGTCGGTCTCGGTCTCCTCGGTGAAGGTGGTCTTGATGCCGCCGGCGCGCAGGCCGCCGATCGCCTTGGCGTACGACAGCGCGAGGTCCCAGGCCTTGCCGGAGTAGTCCTTCTCGACCGCGACGAGCACGGGTACGCCGCGCCCGTCGACGTACTCGCGACGGACGAGGTGTCCCGGGCCCTTGGGCGCGACCATGAACACGTCGACGCCGTCGGGCGGGGTGATGTAGCCGAAGCGGATGTTGAAGCCGTGGCCGAAGACGAGGGTGTCGCCCGGCGTGATGTTGGGCTCGACGGCCTCGGTGTAGAGCTGCCGCTGCCTGTGGTCGGGGGCCAGGATCACGATCACGTCGGCCTCCTCCACCGCCTCGGCGGGGTCGAGGACGCGCAACCCCTCGGCCTCGGCCTTGGCCCGCGACTTCGAGTCGGGCAGCAGGCCGACCCGGACGTCGACGCCCGAGTCGCGCAGCGAGAGCGCGTGGGCGTGGCCCTGGCTGCCGTAGCCGAGCACGGCCACGTTCTTGCCCTGGATCAGGCCGAGGTCGGCGTCGTCGTCGTAGAACATCTGGGCCACGGTGGGCGCTCCTTTTGGGTGGTGGTTCGGAAAACTTCGTGGGCGTTTCGGTCGGTTAGCGGTGGTTGCAACGAGCGCAAAGGGGCGGGATACCCGGTCGACCGGGTGTTCAGCCAGCCTGCGACGGTGACGGTACGGCGACCGGGCGCAGGTTGCGCTCGGAGATCGAGCGGCCACCGCGGCCGATGGCCACCATGCCGGACTGGACGAGCTCGCGGATGCCGAAGGGTTCGAGGATCCGCCGCAGGTCGGCGAGCTTGTCGACGTTGCCGACGGCCTGGACGGTGACGCTCTCGTTGGAGACGTCGACGACCTTGGCCTTGAACAGCTCGACGACGTCGAGGATCTGGCCGCGGGTCGACGCGTCGGCCCGGACCTTGATCAGCAACAGCTCGCGGTTGACCGAGGCCGAGCCGTCGAGCTCGACGATCTTGATCACCTCGACCAGCTTGTTGAGCTGCTTGGTCACCTGCTCGAGCGCGGCATCCTCGACGCTGACCACGATGGTCATCCGGGAGACCTCGTCGTGCTCGGTCGGCCCGACGGCGAGGGAGTCGATGTTGAACCCGCGGCGGCTGAAGAGCCCGGCGATGCGCGCGAGCACGCCGGGCTTGTTCTCGACGAGCACCGACAAGGTGTGGCGGCTCATGCGATCGGCCTGCCGTCCAGACCGTCCAACCCCGAGGGCGAACCGGGGTCCCCGCGGCGTTGTGAGGCCCTGATCGACTGACCGCAGCGAACCAGGGGGGCCGAGCAACGTCGTGGGGTGGTCATAGATCATCCTGGTCGAACTCGGGGGCGAGGTTGCGGGCGTACTTGATGTCGTCGTTGCTGGTGCCGGCGGCGACCATCGGCCAGACCATCGCGTCGCGGTGCACGCGGAAGTCGACGACGACCGGCTGGTCGTCGATGGCCATCGCCTTCTCGATGGTGGCGTCGACGGAGTCCGGCGAGTCGCAGGCGAGGCCGACGCAACCGTAGGCCTCGGCCAGCTTGACGAAGTCGGGGATCCGCCGGTCGGCTCCCGTGTGCAGGTCGGTGTTGGAGTAGCGCTCGTTGTAGAAGAGCGTCTGCCACTGCCGCACCATGCCGAGCGACTCGTTGTTGATGATCGCGACCTTGATGGGGATGTCGTTGATCGCGCAGGTGGCCAGCTCCTGGTTGGTCATCTGGAAGCAGCCGTCGCCGTCGATCGACCAGACGGTGGCGTCGGGGCGGCCGACCTTGGCGCCCATCGCCGCCGGCACGGAGTAGCCCATCGTGCCGAGGCCTCCGGAGTTGATCCAGGTGTTGGGGTGTTCGTAGCCGACGAAGTGGGCCGCCCACATCTGGTGCTGCCCGACGCCGGCGACGTAGATCGCCTCGGGCCCGGCGATGGCGCCGAGCCGCTCCATGACGTACTGCGGGGCGAGCGCGCCGTCGGCGGGGGTGTCGTACGCCAACGGGTAGCGCTTCTTGATCCCGGCCAGGAAGTCGACCCACGCCTCGTAGTCGCCGGTCTCGCCGGCGTCGGCCTCAGCCTTCAGCGCGACGACCAGGTCGGAGATCACCTCGCGGCAGTCGCCGACGATCGGCACGTCGGTGTAGCGGTTCTTGCCGATCTCGGCCGGGTCGATGTCGGCGTGGATCACCTTGGCGCCCGGGGCGAACGAGTCGAGGTTGCCGGTGACGCGGTCGTCGAAGCGCGCGCCGAGGCTGATGATGAGGTCGCTGCGCTGCAGGCCTGCGACCGCAGCCACCGTGCCGTGCATGCCGGGCATGCCGAGGTGCTGGGGGTGGCTGTCGGGAAAGGCGCCGCGGGCCATCAGCGTGGTCACGAGCGGGATGCCGGTCAGCTCGGCGAGCTGTCGCAGCTCGGCGGACGCGCGGGCCCGGATCACCCCACCGCCGACGTAGAGCACCGGCCGGCGCGACTCCAGGATCAGCCGGGCGGCCTCGCGGATCTGCTTCGCGTGCGGACGAGTGATCGGCCGGTAGCCGGGCAGCGAGATCTGCGTCGGCCAGTCAAACGTGGTCCGGGCCTGGAGGGCCGACTTGGCCACGTCGACCAGCACCGGGCCGGGACGACCGGTCGAGGCGATGTAGAAGGCCTCGGCGATGATGCGCGGGATCTCGTCGGGGTCGGTGACGAGAAAGTTGTGCTTGGTGATCGGCATCGTGATGCCGCGGATGTCGGCCTCCTGGAAGGCGTCGGTGCCGATGAACGCCGCCCCGACCTGGCCGGTGATGGCCACGATCGGGACCGAGTCCATGTGGGCATCGGCCAGCGGGGTGACCAGGTTGGTGGCGCCCGGCCCGGAGGTGGCCATGCACACGCCCACCCGCCCGGTGGCGGCGGCGTACCCCTGGGCCGCGTGTCCCGCACCCTGCTCGTGGCGGACCAGGATGTGCCGGATCGTGGAGTCCATCAGCGGGTCGTACGCCGGCAGGATGGCGCCGCCGGGGATGCCGAAGATGTCGGTGGTCCCAGCCGCCTCCAGCGACCTGATCAGGCTCTGCGCACCGGTGACGGTGGTGTCCTGCTCGCCCATGTCCGTGGCTTCCTGTGTGTGCGGGTGGATGACCAAATGAAAAAACCCCTCGGCCGAATCGGCGACGAGGGGTGACGCGAGGTCGAGACCGGCTGGTGCTCAGTCCTCGCGTCGGGTGCGTACAAGCGTCGTGCTCATGCGCCCACGGTAGCCATCGGGCCGACGATCCGTCTGCCGAGTCTGCCAGGCGTCCCAGCATCCGGGACGGCGGTCCCGGATGCTGGCGAGTCAGTCCCGCCCGAGCGAGGTGCAGACGCAGACCTTGTTGCCCTCCGGGTCGGCGAGCACCGTGAACGCGGGCGCGCGCTCGTCGCTCACCAGGGTGCCGCCGGCCGCCAGCGCCGCCGAGATGCGCACCTGCGCCTGGTCGGGCGGCACGGTGATGTCGACGTGGAACCGCTGGCGCGGCTCGTCGTGCGCGTCGGTGTGCTGGAGCCACAATGTGACCTGTCGGCCCTGGGGGTCGGCGATGTCCAGGTCGTCGATGTCGTAGCCGAGGACCGCCGCCCAGAACGCGCCGACGGCCGCTTTGTCGTGGGCGTCGAGACCGAACTCGATGCGGCTCAGCTTGTCGGGCGTCGCGTCGATGCCGAGTTCGGCAGCGATGTCGCGGATCTGGCCGGCCAGTGCGAGGTCGCGCTCGGTGACCCCACCGGCGTCGTGGCTGAGCAGCCGGATGTGCACGGTCGGATAGGTCAGGGTGACGTCCGGGTGGTGGTTCGCCGCCTCGGCCACCTCACCGACCCGACCGACGAACTCCAGCCCCTTGGCGAAGTCGCCGGTGGCGTAGAGCGCCTCGATCGCGCCGAGCAGCACCTGCCAGCCCTCCGGCTGACGCTCGAGGACCTCGCTGCGCTTGAGGGTGTCGGGCATCGTGTTTCCTCCTGTGGTCGGGCTCTGTTCGGCTTGGTCAGGGCAGCACTGTCTGCCCGATGGGACCGGGGTTGTAGGCGACCTCCCAGCGGTAGCCGGCCGGGTCGCCGAAGTAGCCGGTGTAGCCGCCCCATTCGCGCTCGACCGGCTCGCCGACGTACGACGCCCCGGCGGCGCGCGCCTGCTCGAGAACGGCGTCGACCTCGTCGCGCGTGGGCAGGTTGTGGGCGAGGGTGATCGGGACGTGGCCCTCGCCTCGACGGATCGGACCTACCTCGCCCTCGAACTCCGCCTCGACCCACAACGACAGCAGCAGCTTGTCGCCGACCTTGATCATCAGCACGTCGCCGGGCACGTGCATCGCCGGCTCCCAGCCGAGTCCATCGACGTAGAAGGCGTACGCCGCCTCGAGATCCGGCACCGCCAAGGTGATGAAGCTGACCCGTGCCTCCATGCCGTCCACCCTGCCATGCCGAGTCGGCGCTTGTTGCCGTGGGGAGCGCAGGCGACGGGAGGCAACTGGCGCCGACTCGGCGCCGTTCACGGGGTAACTGGCGCCGACTCGGCGTCGTTCACGGGGTAACTGGCGCCGACTCGCGCGTGAGGTCGGAGAGGCGGGTGCGTTGACGACCGGACTCGTCGAAGTTGGCGGGGTCGAGCCAGGCCTCGTGGGCGGCGCGGAGACGGGGCCACTCGGCGTCGGTGATGGAGAACCAGTCGGTGTCGCGGTTGCGGCCGCGGTAGACCATCGCGTTGCGGTGCCGGCCCTCGTAGGTGAAGCCCAGCCGGGCGGCGGCCACCCGCGACGGCTCGTTGCAGGAGTCGCACTTCCACTCGTAGCGCCGGTAGCCGAGGGCGTCGAAGACGTGGTGGGCGAGCAGGTACATCGCCTCGGTGGCCGCGGGGGTCCGCTGCAGCGTGCGCGCGAGGATGATCGCGGCCACCTCGACCGAGCCGTTGGCCGGGTCGACGCGCATGAACGACGCCATCCCTTCCGGCACGCGCCCGTGGGGCACGATCGCGAAGGTCACCATGACCGGCTCGGCGCACAGCTCGCCGACGAGCTCCTGCATCCCCTGCGTCGAGCCGGGCTGGCCCGAGCGATAGGTCCACAAAGGCGCGTCGTCGGGTCCGCACAGCGCGTCGTACAGATCGTCGGCGTGGGCGTGCGTCAGCCCGGTCACGGTGACGTAGCGCCCGGTGAGCGTGACCGGCACGGGGGCCTCACGTGGCTCCCACTCGACGGGCTCGCCGATCGCCTGGCCATGCTCGTTGACCCGCGGACCGTCCGGCGTCACGGGAGCAGCTCGGCGACGGCGGCGAGGCCGCGGTCGACCTCGTCGTACGACGTGGAGAGCGGCGACAGCCCCACCCGCAGGCCGCCAGGGTCGCGGTAGTCGGGGATCACGTCGCGCTTCCAGAGCGCGGCCGTCACCTCCCGCATCGCCGGGTGGACGAGCGTGACGTGACCGCCACGCAGAGCGCTGTCCCGGGGCGAGGCCACCGTCACCCCCCGGTCGACCAGCGTCTCGTCTGCAATCGCGATGACCCGCTCGGTCAGCGCGATCGACTTCTTCCTGACCGCCTCGATGCCGACCTCGTCGAGCAGCTCGAGCATGTCCTGCACGGCCAGCATCCCGACGACTGCCGGCGTGCCGGACAGGAACCGGCGGATGCCGGCCACCGGGCGGTAGTCCGGCCCCATCAGGAACGGGTCGGTCGCCCCCATCCAGCCCTGGATCGGCTGGGTGAACGTGGCGAGGTGACGTTCGGCGACATAGGCGTAGGCCGGCGACCCGGGCCCGCCGTTGAGGTACTTGTAGGTGCAGCCCACCGCCAGGTCCGCGCCCCAGGAATCGAGCGAGACGGGCACCGCCCCGCCCGAATGGCACAGGTCCCACAGCACCAGCGCGCCGGCGTCATGGACGATCTCGGTGCAGGCGACGGCGTCGGCGATCCAGGCCGAGCGGTACGCCACGTGGCTGAGCACGACGAGCGCCGTCTGCTCGCCGACGGCCTCGTCCAGCAGCTCGGGGGTGATGCCGGCCGACGTGTCGACGTCGACCCAGCGCAGCGTCAGTCCGCACTCGCGGGCCGACCCCGTCGGCGACGTAGCGGTCGGTCGGGAAGTTGTCGCGGTCGATCACGATCTCGGTGCGCCCGGGCCGGGCCGCCACGGCGGCGCGCATCAGCTTGTAGAGCAGCACGGTGGTCGAGTCGCCCACCGCGATCTGGCCGGGCGCAGCGCCCAGGCAGATCCGGCCGAGCTGGTCGCCCAGCGTCAGCGGCAGGTCGAACCAGCGCTCGTCCCAGCCCCGGATCAGCCGGCCGCCCCACTCGTCGAGGACGAAGTCGCGCAGCCGCTCGGCGGTGACGGTCAGCGGCCGGCCCAGGGAGTTGCCGTCGAAGTACACAAGGTCGGTGTCGGTGCCGACGAAGCGGTCCCGGTACGCCGCCAGCGGGTCGTCGTGGGTCATCAGGCTCCCTCCTCCTCGACGACACGGGCGAGCCCGAGCCGCTCCGTGAACGTGCCGTCGTCAGGGAGGAACGTCGTCATGCCCGGGCTCGCTTCCGACTCCGAGACGGGCCACGGGTCGGTGAGCGCGGCCAGCACGGCGTCATCGTCGAGACCGGCGGTCAGCAGCAGGTCGATCTCGCGGAGGTTGAGGGCCTCGGGCAGCGGCCCGTTGCCGAGGTCGGTGCCGTAGAGGACGCGACCGCCGGCCGCATGGAAGCGGGCCAGGTTGTCGACCGCGCGCTCCTGGTCGGGTGTGCTCGTGCCGTGGCCGTGGATGTCGAGCGTGCTGAGCCAGACCTGGGAGGCATCGACCGCCTCGGCCACCACCGCGTCGTCGAGCCGGTGGGTCCACGGCGTGTGCGCCAGTGCCCCGACCCCGGCGGCGATGGCCAGCTCGACCATCCCCGGGCCCTGGGCGTGTGCGACCACGGTCAGCCCCGCGACGGCCGCGGCGGCCACCACGGCTTCGAGGGTGGCCAGGTCGGGCACGGGACCGGCGTCCCGGTTGAGCGTCACCTTGATCACCGACGCGCCGAGCGCTACCTGGGCCGACACCGCGCCGTCGGCCTGGCTCGGCTCCGCGACCTCGGTCGTGCACCTGGGAGGCGCCCACCGGCTGGCGCTGGGGTAGCCGCCGGGCGCGGCGACGAAGCGGCCGGCGTACTGCACGGCCACCGGCGCCGCCGCGGCCAGGCTCTGCACCTCGTCCGACCACCCGAGGTCGACGACGCGACCGATCCCCGACGCCGCGAGCCCGGTCGGGTCGATCAACCCCAGGTGGACGTGGTGGTCGGTGAAGGCCGGGAGGAGCACGGACAGCAACCTACGACCTGGGCCCGCACGCGGCTCACTGGAGGCTGACGAAGCGGATCCGGGGCCGGATCCCGCGGACGTCGGCGGGCCGGAACCGGTGCGTGTCGACGAAGTAGAAGACCTTGAGTCCCATCGTGAACTGGCCGGGACGGGCGATCGCGCGCAACGAGTACAGCTTCTCCGGCCGGGTGCCGACCCCGTCGGCGTGCTGCACCATCGCGAGGCCAGGGCGGCTCCGGATCCGGCCGATGTCGCGGATCATCGACGGGGTGAACTGGTGGAGCACGAAGAGCTTCTCCGGCAGGTGGTGACGCCGCACCAGTCGAGCCAGCCAGCGCGAGGTGCGGTTGACCTCGGCCGCCCCGACGCTGCCGATCACGCCGGCCGGCCGTTGCCGCGGCCCGACCCGCCACTCGGGGTCGAGCGCCAGCCCGACCCAGGGGTCGCGCAGCGCCCATTCCCAGCGGCGGACGGAGTCGAGGAAACCCGCCCGGCCCGGCTGTACGTCGAGCAGGAGCAGTGCCCTGTGCCGGTGGGCGGCCCGGACGTAGCGGCGTACTTGATCGGCCGCGATGTGGTGGCTGTAGTCGCCGTCGCGGCCGGGCCTGCGGTCGGCGACGGTGACGATGAGCTCGTGGACCGGTTGCACGCGGGGATAGAAGGCACGGAACGGGCGGGCCGCGCGCCGGGCCTGGTGCTGCATCCGCGCCGGCGGCGTCGTCCCCACGACGCCGATCGCACCGGGTTCGGCGGCTCCGTAGTAGGCGACCAGGAACCGGCCCTGTCCGAAGATCCGGGTGCCGCCGCCGGGCAGCTGCTGCCGCTCGACCCGGGCCGGCACGCGTTCGGCGACGGCGCGCCGGCCGGCCGAGGGCTGCGCCGCGCTGAGCTCGGCGCGGTCGAGCGGCTCGGGCTGCTCTCCGAGCGCCGCCGCCGCCAGCAGGGTGGCCGCGAGGACCGCGGCGGCGGCGAGCAGTCGACCACCGGTCACTGGTAGCTCACGAACCTGACCGCCGGCCGGATCCGCCGGACCTGGGCGGGCGTGAAGCGGTGCACGTCCTCGTCGTAGAACAGTTTGAAGCCCATCGTGAACAGCTCCGGCCGCGCGATCGCGTGGTACGTCGCCAGCTTCTGCGCCTGGTTGCCGAAGCCGTCGGCATGCTGGACCATCGCCAGCCCCGGCCGGTCCACGATCGACTCGATGTTGCGGATCATCGTGCTCCGGAACTGGTGCAGCACGAACGCCTTCTCGGGCAGTCGATGGTCTCGGGTCAGTCGCGCCAGCCAGCGTGAGACCCGGTTGACCTCGGCTGCTCGGACGCTGCCGATCTGCTGGGCCGGCACCTGCCGGGGGCCCATCCGCCACTCGGGGTCGAGCGCGAGGCCGACCCACGGGTCCTTCAGCGCCCAGGCCCAGCGCTTGGCCACCGTCAGGAAGTCGGCCCGCCCTGGCTGGAGGTCGAGCACGACGAGCGCCCCGTTGCGGTGGGCGGCCTCGATGTAGTCGCGGACGTGGTCGGTCGCGATGTCGTGGCTGAAGTCGCCGTCGGGGCCCGGGTGCGGGTCGACCACCGTGACGATCAGCTCGTAGACCGTCTGGATCTGGTCGCCCTTGCGCTTGAACGGCTGGGCGGCGAGGTGCAGGCGGTGCTGGATCTCGTCCGGGGGCGCCTCCCCCAGCACCCCGAGGGAGCCGGTGCCGGCGGTGCCGTAGTAGGCCACCAGGAAGCGCTGGTGCCCGAACACCCGGGTGCCGCCTCCGGGCAGCTGGGGGCGGGCGGCGTGGACGAGTTCGGCTCCGGGAGCCGGCTCGGCAATCGCCGCAGCCGGGTCCGCCGCCACCAGGAGGGCGCTCTCGCTCGAGCCGGCAGGCGACCGGTCATCGGGGTTGCCGACGCCGGTCAGGGCGAGGGCCGCCACCGCCGCCGCGCAAAGACCGGCCAGAAGGAAGCGCCGCGACGGCGACCCCCCGACAGGCTTCATGGCCACACCGTATGGGCGGAGTGGTGCTCTCTTGGGGAGCCACACAGCGTGGTGCTCGGGTCAGGCGTCCGAGGCGTCGTCGGAGTACGACACGGGGCTGCGGCCGACCAACGTGTAGGCCATCGTCGGCGGCGGTGCGGACACGAGCGGCCGGCGGGCCACGACGACGTTGCGGTTGGCTCGGGACCGGCGGACCACGATCGGGGTGTTGGCGGACCCGGTCTCCACGTCGACGGTCATCCGGCCACGGGCGCCGGTCACCGACAACCCCGACAGCACGTCGGCCAGCAGTGACCACGGACGATCGTGGCCGAGCCGGCGGGCAGCCTCGATGAGCAGCACGGCCGCGTCGTAGCCGACGGCCGCGAACGGGTCGGGGGCGTCTCCGGTCGCCGTACGGAAGTCCTGGCCGAACGCACCGGCGTCAGCGCGGCACCACGAGGATGCCGAGTAGATGCCGCCCACACCTCGGTCGAGGTCGGCCAGGGCGAAGTCTTCGGCACCGAGCCCGTCGACCACCAGGTCGACGTGGAGTCCGGTGGAACGCACGGCGCGCACGATGTCGACGGCGCATTGGCCCGAGGCGTGCACGGCGACGGTGCCGGCGCCCGAGAGCCAGGCGGCCAGGATCGCGTCGTCGACCTCGTTGGCGTCCGGTTGCTGATGTGTGGTGGCTCTGCCGACGACCGACCCGCCGACCGACAGGAAGCCGGACTGCAGGGCGTCGACCGTGTCGTCTGCCGTGTGCGACGCGGCCACGATCTGGAAGAGGTCGCCGTCGAGGTGCCGGGCAGCCCAGGCGCCCATGACGTACGACGCCTGCCACTGCTGCTGGGTGCAGTGCAGGACTCCGGGGAGGCGGTCCTCCTGGACGTGCCCGCCGAGCCCGGCCACCACGAGGGCGACGCCTCGGTCGCGACACAAGTCGGCAAGCGCGGCCACGGTCGGCTGCGCGATGCCGGCGACGATGATCTCGGCGCCGTCGTCGATGAGGCCGGTCGCAGCCGTGAGGACGTCGTCCTCGGACGTGTGGGCGGTACGGACGGTCGTGTCGAGGGAAGGAGCGCGACGCAGGCCGAGGGCAAGCCCCGCGAGCAGATGGTCCCCCGCGAGCTCATGGCCGAGGCTGCTCGACAGGAGGACGCCGATCACGGCGGTGCGGGGGTCGACATCGAACTCGAGGCGCGCTGGGGACACGTCGTACTCCACGATCCAGCGGCCGTGTGGGGGGAGGGTGACCGCTCCATCACGCTATGGGAGTGGGGGGATCCACGAGGCAGAACGCGGCAAGACCGCCCGAATTGACCAGGCTGGACGCCTTGGCGGACTGGACCAGCCGTGGGTCACGGGGTCGCACACGTGGTGCCGGTACCGGCGTACGAGCCACCTGAAAGCGGGTCGGTGGCGGTCACTACGTTCGTGAGCGGGTTGAGGCCGTCGACGTACGCCGCCACGGCGCTCCCCGACGTGCCCGAGCCGGAGTAGCCCGGGATCACCAGTCCGCCGTAGGGGTGCTGCACGGCGAGTCCCGCGGTGTCCAGGGTGCCTTTGTGGAACGAGTTGCCGCGGACGTCGAGGCACGACGTCGATGTGTCCGAGGGCGCCAGACCGATCAGGGCGAAGAAGCCCTGCCGGGTGTTGGTGTCTGCCGCGTTGGTCGTCGTCGTGTTGCCGGTGACCGTCAGGTTGAGCACGTTGGCCCCCGCGCCGGCGGCGACGTCGATGCCCCGGTCGGCGCAGCGGTTGATCGTGTTGCCCGTGACCGCTACGGTCGCGGTGCCAGCCCCGTCATGGCTGGCCACGCTGATGCCGCTCGCCGTGAGCGAGCAGGACCTCACCCGGGTCGTGACCCCGATGGTGTTGTTCGCGATGGTGCCCGTGAACAGCGAGCCCGAGGACGTGCCGACCGCAGTGGCCATGATCGCCCCGCCGCGGGTGTCGTTGATGGTGTTGCCCGAGACGGTGAAGGTCGCCGATCCCGTCCACGGCCCCACGCTCGAGATGACGATGCCCTGGGCGGCCTGGGTCGTAATGCCGGCGAGCTGGTTGCCCGTGATCGTCACGTGGTCGAGGGTCGCGTCCTCGCCGGCCACCACCCGGAGGTGGCCGCCCTTGTTGTTGTTGAAGACGGACCCGGTCACGTCGACCGCCAGGTGGGCGGTGCCGAGCGCCCGCACGGCGAGGGCGTCACTGGACGGTACCGAGCTCGAGGGCCCGGCGATCCAGAGCCAGCTGTTGCTGACCACGAGCGCCGCGCTGCCGGACGAGTTGCCGGCCACCACGTTGCTGTCGTAGCCGAACGCGACATAGCTGTTGCTGATCGTGGCGGTGCCGCTCCAGCCGTGCGGTGCGGCGTTGGCCGAGCCACCGAGGTCGATGTTGTCCTCCCCGGCGGCGTCACCGTTGCTCGAGATGTAGGAGTTGTCGATGGTCAGGCCGTCGACGGCAGTGCCGCTGATGCCATCGGCGTCGGCCCCGCTGACGGCTATCCGCGACAAGCTCGGCGCGCGGGTCGCGTTGAGCACGATGGCCGGGCCTTCCGTGCCGCCGATGATCCCACCCGAGCAGTCCGAGCCGGTGCCACGTCCGCAGGAGTTCGGTGCCCCGGGGGTCACGCCGGGGACCCCGGTGACCGTGAGGCCGCCGAGGCCACCGGTGTTCACCAGCACGATGGCATTGGTCGGGCTGCTGATCCCGCTGTTGGACGAGGAGATGTTCCTGAAGGTCAGGCCGTCGGCACCGATCGTGGTGTCCGTCACGGTCAGCGCCGCGACTCCGCTCGTGGCGATGGTGTTCGTCGCGCCGGTGACCGTGACGGTGCCGCCGCCGGTGGCGACGAAGGCCGTGTCCACGGTGGAGGTCAGGACCAGGCCGCCAGAGAGCCGGACGGTGGAGCCCGCGTTGTCGGTCAGGGCCACCCCGCTGCCCGTCACGGCGCCCGTCACGTCGACGGTGCCACCGGTGCGGCCGGTCACGCTCAGTGCCCTGGAGTTGAAGGCGGAGGCGATGGCTGCCTTGACGGTGATCGTGCCCGCTCCGCCGGTGACCGATAGTGCGTACACCCCGGTGTAGCCCGTCAGCTGGGTGGCCGACTCCAGGGTCGCGCTGTCGACGCCGGTGGCGCTCGTCCCGGACCGCACGGTCATCCCATCGACGAAGCTTCCCTCGCCGAGGCTGAGGCCGGGAACCGCCGACGTCGTGATGGTCGGGTTGGACCCCGCAGCAGGCACCAGCACCGCGGCGCCGAAGGACAGCCCCACCGACTGGCCGACGAGCCGCTGGCCCGCCTCCATGGTCAGCGCGACGTCGTACGCCGTGGCGTTGCCGTATACGAAGATCGTGTCACCTGCCGTGTCGGGGTCCGAGGCGCCGCCGAGGCTGGCCAGCGACTTGAACGGGCTGGTCGAGGTGCCCGCGCCGGCCGTCGCGACGGACCGGTCGACGTACCAGACGAGGTCGGAGCCGATGCCGAGGTTGACGGTGCCGACCACGGTGGCGATCCCGTCGGTGACGGAGTAGCTGAAGCTGTCGGTCTGCGACTTGTCGCCCGTCTGGGGCACGTAGAGGAAGTTGCCCGCGGCGTCGATCGTCACGGAGCCGCCGCCGGTCGTAGCCACCGTGGCGGCCACGATGCTCAGCGCGGAGCCGGCGTCCTGGTCGGTGTCGTTGGCCAGCGGCACGCTGCCGGTGAGCGCCACCTTGGGAGCGGCGGTCGTGACGGTGCCGACGGTCGCCTTGGTATTGCCGATGACGCCCGAGTAGTTGTCCGTGACGGCGACCGGGGCGTCGTTGACATCGTCGACGGTGATCGTGAAGGTGGCCTCGCTGGTGAGGCCGCGGGTGTCGGTGATTCGGACCCGGATGTCGTACGCCGGCTGGGTCTCGAAGTCGAGGACCGCCGCCGTGTTGAGGCTGGATCCGCTGATCGCGAACGAGGAGTTCCCGCTGCTCCCCGATCCGGACACGAGGGTGTAGGTCGCGCCGTCACCGGCATCGGGGTCGGCCGAGGCGAGGGTGCCGACGAGGGTCGGCACGGCGGCGTTCTCGTCGACGTGGCTGTTGCTCAGGGTGGGACCTGTCGGGGCCTCGTTGACGTCGGTCACCGTGATCGTGAAGGCGCGCTCGAAGGAGAGGCCCCCGGCGTCGGTGACCCTGACCCGGACGGCGTACGACGACTTGGTGTCGACGTCGAAGACCGCGCCGGAGGCGAGCGTGCCGCCGCTGACCGCGAAGCTGGCGTTGTCGTCGTCTCCGGTGCCGGTGACCAGGGCGTAGCCGTAGGGCGCGACGCCGTCGAGATCGGTCGTCGAGAAGGTGCCGACGGTCGTGCCCACCGCGGAGCCCTCGGGCACCGACGTGCTGTCCAGCGCCAGCGCGGTCGGCGGGTCGTTGACGTTGTCGACGGTCACCGTCAGCTGGGTCTCGACCGTCGCGCCCGAAGCGTCCTGGGCCCGCACCCGGATGAGCTGGGTCGGGTCGGTGAGGTAGTCGAAGGTCACTGCCGTCTCGAGGACGTCGCCGGCGATCGTGAACGACGCGTTGTCGTCGCTGCCCGCCCCCGCGACCAGCGTGAAGTCATGGGTGTCCCCCGCGTCCGGGTCGACCGCGTCGAGGGTGCCGACCGTGGTCCCGGCGGGCGCATGCTCCAGGACGTGGCTGTCGGACAAGGTGACCTGGGTGGGGTTGTCGTTGGCGTCGTCGACGTGGATGACGTACGCCGCCTCGCGGCTGAGTCCCCCGGCATCGGTCACCGCGACCCGGACCGAATAGCTGGCCCTGGTCTCGAAGTCGAACGGGGACCCGGTCACGAGGTCGGTTCCGGAGATCGCGAACGCAGCGTTGTCGGCGTCCCCTGACCCGGCCGCGAGCGAGTAGCTCAGGGTGTCGCCGGCGTCCGGGTCGGTGGACGAGAGCCCACCCACGACCGAACCGGCGGCTTGGTTCTCGTCGACGTGGTCGTCGCCGAGCACGGGCGCGGACGGCGCGTCGTTCTGGTCGGTCACGGTGATCACGAACGTCTTCTCGAACGAGAGACCACCGGCGTCGGTGACCCGAACAGTCACGGGCGTGTTCGCCGTCACGTCCGCCTTGCTCCACAGCTCGACGGCGTTGCGGACCTGGAACGACCCGCCGCCGGCCATCACGGCGTACGTGGCCTGGTCGCCGACGTCGGGATCGGTCGAGGTCAGGGTGGCGACCCGCTCCACGACGTCCGCCCTCATCGAGGTGCCGTCGAGGGCGAGGGCCGTCGGCGCCTCGTTGACGTCGGAGACGTTGACCACGAGCGCGTGCTCGACGGCAAGGCCGCGGCGATCCCGCGCCTGGACGCGCAGCTGAAGCGTCGGACGGGTCTCGTGGTCGACGCCGTTGAGCAGGTAGAGCCGGTGCCGGCGGACGACGAACTGGGCGTTGTCAGTTGCACCCGCACCCGGCACGAGCCGGAAGCGGACGCGGTCGCCCAGGTCAGGGTCCGCGGCCGACAGGTCGCCGACCAGCGTGCGCGCCGGCGAGTTCTCGGGGACGGAGGTGTCGGACAGCGATGCGGCGCTCGGGGCCCGGTCGACGACCACGAAGCGCTTCTCGCGAGACGAGCAGCTTGCAGGATGGGCGACCAACCGCAACGTGCCGAGCGGCGGCTGCGCGCAGAAGTAGGTCGGCGCGACCTTGGGCAGCTTCATGGATTGGCCCGTGCAGTAGCCCGACGGGAGCTTGCGGACCGAGGCATCGGCGGCCACGCAGAAGACACTGCGGCGGTTGAGGCGCAGGGGCCGCCGGCTGTCACCGGGGCCGCAGGGCACGCTGGCGCGCACGGCGCCGTCGCCGTTGTCGACGCAGACCGAGGTGAGCAGCTTGGGCGGAGCCGAGGCCCCCGCTGTCGGAATGCCGGGCAGCGTGGCACCGACCACGGCCGCGATGACGACGAGAAGCATTCGCGCAGCGCGCAAGGTGTGACTCCCGGGATAGCCGATGCGGCGATGGACGCCGTTCCGCGGGATCGCGGGGACGTGGCCGCGCGATGAACCTAGGCGGTGCCACGCGATCTCGCCGCCGAACCGCCAAAGAGCTACGGAATCGGAGCGATCCGTCAGCCGCAGACGGCGCCGTGGGCCGCTGACTGGACGAGCTTGACGTACTTGCCGAGGACGCCGCGGGTGTAGACGGGCGGCAAGGGCTCCCAGCCGCGTTCGCGCTCGTCGAGGTCGTCGATCTCCACCGAAAGGGTGCGGTTGGCGACGTCGAGGGTGATCTGGTCGCCGTCGCGGACGAAGGCGATCGGGCCGCCGTCGACAGCTTCGGGGGCGATGTGCCCGACGCACAGGCCGGTCGTGCCGCCGGAGAACCGGCCGTCGGTGACCAGCAGCACGTCCTTACCGAGACCGGCGCCCTTGATGCCTCCGGTGATGGCGAGCATCTCGCGCATGCCGGGGCCGCCCTTGGGGCCCTCGTAGCGGATCACCACGACGTCGCCCGGCTTGATCTCGCCGGCGGTCAGCGCGTCGAGGGCCGCCCGCTCGCGGTCGAAGACCCGGGCGGTGCCGGTGAAGACGTCGTCGTCGAAGCCGGCGCTCTTGACCACGGCGCCCTCCGGAGCCAGCGAGCCGGTGAGGATCGTCAGCCCGCCGGACTTGTGGATGGGCCGGTCGAGGGGCCGCAGCACCTCACCGTCGAGGTCGGGTGGGGCCAGGTCGGCGAGGTTCTCGGCCATCGTCTTGCCGGTCACGGTCAGGACGTCGCCGTGCAGCAGCCCGGCGTCGAGCAGGGCACGCATCACCACGGGGATGCCGCCGACCTTGTCGACATCGTTCATCACGAAGCGACCGAAAGGCTTCAGGTCGCCGAGGTGGGGCACCTTGTCGCCGATCCGGTTGAAGTCGTCGAGCTGGAGGTCGACCTCGGCCTCACGGGCGATGGCCAGCAGGTGCAGCACGGCGTTGGTGGAGCCGCCGAGCGCCATCACCACGGCGATGGCGTTCTCGAACGCCTCGATGGTCATGATCTGGCGGGCGGTGATGCCCTGGCGCAGCATCTCGACGACGGCGGCTCCGGACCGGTGGGCGAACCCGTCGCGGCGGCGGTCGACGGCTGGCGGCGCAGCCGAACCGGGCAGGGACATGCCGAGCGCCTCGCCGACGGCGGCCATCGTGTTGGCGGTGTACATGCCGCCGCAGGCGCCCTCCCCCGGGCAGATCGCCCGCTCGATGCGGTCGACCTCCTCGCGGGTGATCTTGCCGGCGAGGCAGGCGCCGACCGCCTCGAACGCGTCGATGATCGTGACGTCGTGGCCGTCGACCTGGCCGGGCATGATCGACCCGGCGTAGAGGAACACGCTCGCGAGGTCGAGCCGGGCAGCGGCCATCAGCATGCCCGGCAGCGACTTGTCGCAGCCGGCCAACAGCACCGAGCCGTCCAGCCGCTCGGCCATCATCACGGTCTCGACGGAGTCGGCGATCACCTCGCGCGAGACCAGCGAGAAGTGCATCCCCTCATGGCCCATGGCGATGCCGTCGGAGACCGAGATCGTGCCGAACTCCAGCGGATAGCCGCCCGCGGCGTGCACGCCGTTCTTCACGGCCTTGGCCAACCGGTCGAGGGAGAGGTTGCAAGGGGTGATCTCGTTCCACGAGGACGCGACGCCGATCTGCGGCTTCGCGAAGTCCTCATCGCCCATCCCGACCGCCCGCAGCATCCCCCGGGCCGCGGTCTTCTCCAGACCGTCGGTGACATCGCGGGAGCGAGGCTTGATGTCGGGCGCTTGGGTCATGGGCGCGAGCCTACTTGCGGGCTTCAGCGGTACGCCGGGGCGAGCGCGAGCGCGAGATCGCCCCAGCTTTGGCGGGTGTGCTCGAGGACCTCGCCGGCGAACTGTGCTGCGGGCGTGCCGGACGCCGCGACCAGGCCGAGGCGGTGCTGCATGCGAGGCCGGGTGCCCGGGCTCGCTGGGTGTGGTGTCTGCTCCTCCCTGAGGGCGGAGGTCAGCGACCACGACACCGTGACGAGCGCCCAGCACACGCGGGCGGTGGCGACATCGGCGGAGAACGCGTCGCTGGCGACGTAGGGAATGCCCTCGGCGGCAGCCGCGCGGTAGGCGTCGAGCGCCCGATCGGCCGTCGCGTCCGGGATCAGCCAGGAACACCAGCAGGTCGGCCACGGGACGGCGAGGTAGGCGGCGTCCCAGGCGGCGTGGCGCACCTCGGACCACTCGAAGTCGATCAGGCGGCAGCCGCCCTCGGTGAGCAGGTTGTTGTCGGGGCACACATCGGCCGGGCTCATCGCGTGGTGGTCGACATCGCTCAGGGGTGCGGCCAGGGCCCGGACGTCGGGTGGCCCGGACACACCCAGCAGGTCGGCCTTCTTCGCCCACTCGATGGTCGCCTCGTCGAGGCTGCCGCTGACACCGGCGTGGAACCGGTCGATGGGCTCGTCGCCCGCCGCCCCAGCCTCCGCCTGGGTGAACGTGTCGGCGATGCGCACTCGGTCGGCATGGGTCCGCGCGTGCAGCTGTCCGACAGTCGTGGCCCAGGCGACCAGGGCCGCGTCGGCGCTGGCGGGGTCGGATCCGAGCAGGCGGTCGGCGACGCTGGGCGCTCCCCCGAGATCCTCCATCACCACAAGGTGCGGTGAGTCGGCGGCAGCGAGCAGCCGCGGCGCGAGGCCGAGCGGTCCGGCGACTGCCAGCCCGACGCGTTCGCGGGCCCAGGAGGTCCGACTCGCGGCGGCGTACGACTTGACCACCACGGTGGTGGCGCCGTCAGTCGCTCGGTGCACGCCCGAGCGGTCGCTGCCGCCGAGGCCACCAAGGTCGTCGAGCGGTCGACCGAGCGCCGCCGACGCCGCCTCGAAGACTGCCTCGCTCACCCGGCCTGCTCGGCGACGGCCTTGAGCCGGGCCAGTCCCTTCTCGAAGTCCTTGCCGACGAGCCGGTCCATCGAGACGACCTTGCCGAAGACCGCCATCAGGCCCGTCTGCTCGCCCGTCATCGTCCAGGTGACGTCGGTGCCCTTGGAGGTGGGCGCCAGGCTCAGGCGGACCTGGTTGGTGGACTTCCAGGGCTTGATGAACTGCAGCTCGATGTCGATGCCGTCGGGGCCGATGCCGGTGATCTCCATGCTGCCCTCGCCGGCCTTGCGGTTGCCCAGCCACGAGTAGCGGGCGCCCTTGCCGGCGGTGGGGCCGGAGTAGGTGCGCTTCATCTCGGGGTCCAGCCCCTCCCATGGTGACCACTTGGTCCACTGGTGGAAGTCGTCGATGAGATCGTGCAGGCGTCCGGGGTCGGCCGCAATGGTCGTCGACCTGCTCACCTCGAAGGTGCCCATCAGGGTGCCGCCGCTCAGACCGCTGCCGCGCGGACGACCATCACGTCGGGCAGGTCGGCCACGATCTGCCGCCAGGAGTCGCCGGAGTCGGACGAGGCCCAGACGGCGCCGTTGCGGGTGCCGACGTAGAGGCCGGCACTTTCGTGGTCGTCGGCGCTCATCCCGTCACGCATGACGCCGACGTAGAAGGCCTCGGGCAGCCCGTTGCCGAGCTCCTCCCAGGTCTCCCCCGCATCGCGCGAGCGCCAGACGCGGGCCTTGCCGTCGGGCGGGTAGCGGCCCGCGCCGTCGTTGAGAGGGAAGACGTAGACGGTGTCGGGCTCGTGGGGGTGCACCACGATCGGGAAGCCGAACTCCGCCGGCAGACCGTCGGCGATGGACTTCCACACGCCGCCCTCGTCGTCGGAGCGGTAGACGCCGCCGTGGTTCTGGAGGTAGAGCCGCTCGGGGCGGGCGGGGTGGCGGGTCACCTTGTGCACGCACTGGCCGAAGGCGGGGTACTGCTCGCCCTCCGGCAGGAACTCCGCCTTGATGCCTTGGTTGCGGGCCTCCCAGCTCTGGCCGCCGTCGATGGTCCGGTAGACGCCGCCCGTGGAGATGGCGGCCGTCACCGAGTCGGGGTCGGTCGGGTGGGGCAGGATCGTGTGGAACGCCTGGCCGCCGAAGCCGGCACCCCACTGCTCGCGCTCCGGGTGGTCCCAGAGGGCCTGCTCGAGGGCGAAGGTCTCGCCGCCGTCGGCCGACTTCCAGACGGCGCCGGGCTCGGTGCCGGCGTACACGACGCCGTCCTCGGGGCCGGCGACCAACTGCCAGATGCGGGCCACGGTGGCGTCGGTCCCCTCGGAGAACTTGATCGCGCCGTTGGGGGTCTCCTGCCAGCTCTTCCCGAGGTCGTCGGAGCGCCAGACCTGGGGACCCAGCCAGCTCGACGACGCACCCCCCAGGAGTCGTGGCTGGTCGCCGCGGGTGTCGATGAAGCAGGAGTAGACCTCCTCCATGTCGAAGTGCGGACCGTCGAACGTCCACTCCTCGCGGGCCTCGTCGGACCGCCCGATCCACATCCCCTTGCGCGTGCCGACCATCAAGATGGTGTTGCCTGCCACGTCCTCGTCCTCTCCTCCGACGACCCTGTCTCGCATGGTAGACCCGGAAACGGACACCGATTCATCGCTCTTTACGGCGGGATCGTCGGTGCCGAGGGTCTGGAAGCAGGTCGGGTGGTTCCACGCAACGACCGTGGCCGTCGGCTGCGCTTCCGTCCATGCCGGTCGGTGGCCACGATGGATGGGAGCGTCCATCAGTGGAGTCCTCCCGGCGCCTGGTGCCGGGGATCCTCCACTGTCCGGCTCCGGAGGTCGCCACCCTAGATTGCTGGGGTGACCAGGCGGCCGCTCTCCCCCGTGTGGCTGGTGCTGGCGGCGATCGCGTCGGTGCAGCTGGGCGCGGCGTTCGCCAAGGATCTCTTCGACGAGATCGACCCGACTGCGCTGGTGTGGCTGCGGCTCGTCACGAGCGCGGTCATCTTGATGCTCATCGCCCGCCCGCGGACCCGCGGGAGGGCGAAGGCCGACTGGGTGACGATGGTGGCCTTCGGCCTGACGCTGGGGCTCATGAACTGGTCGATCTACCAGGCGTTCGCCCGGATCCCGCTGGGGCTGGCGGTGGCGTTCGAGTTCGCGGGTCCGCTCGTGCTGGCGGTGGTCATGTCGAAGCGCCGGCGCGACCTGGTGTGGGTGGCGCTGGCGGCACTGGGGGTCGCGATGCTCGGGTTCGAGAAGACCGAGCTCGACCCCGTCGGCGTCGGCTTCGCGCTGTTCTCGGGCGCGGCCTGGGCGGCGTACATCCTGCTGAGCGCCCGGACGGGCAGCCAGTGGGCGGGCCTCGACGGGCTGGCGCTGGCCAGCGTGGTGGCGACGCTGATTCTCACGCCGTGGGCGATCCCGGCGGGCGGCAGCGACCTGCTGGACCCGAAGATCCTGATGGTCGGCGTGGCCGTGGGAGTGCTGAGCTCGGTGATCCCCTACAGCGTGGAGCTGATGGCGCTGCGCAGCATCCGGCCCGGCGTCTTCAGCATCCTGATGAGCCTCGACCCGGCCGCGGCGGCGCTCGCGGGGATCGTGGTGCTGCACGAGTTCCTCACGCCCCTTCAGTGGGTTGCGGTGGCCAGCGTGATGGTGGCCAGCGTCGGCGCCACCCGCACGCGCGACACGTTGAGCGAACCCGTGGCCGACTGACCGATTCACACGACACGCTGCGCGACAATCGAGCCATGACCACCCAGGCCAGGCCCGGAGCTCCTCGACGCGGATCACCTCGACGTGGGGCCGAGTCGGTGGTCGAGTTCCACCACATCCTCAGCGACGACGGCACCCGCCTCCGGGCCTGGACCAACGACACGGCCGGACGCAGCGAGGTCCCGACGGTCCTGCTGTGCAACGGCCTCGGCGTCAGCCCCTGGACCTGGCCCGCGCTGCTGCACCCCGACTGCGGCGTCCGGGTGGTCTCCTGGAACCACCGCGGCACCGGCGGGTCGGCCCGGCCGGTCGACCCGACCCGGTGCGGCATCGAGGAGTTCGTCGAGGACGCCTTGTCGGTGATGGACCACTTCGGCATCGACAAGGCCGTCCTGCTCGGCTGGTCGATGGGCGTCAACACCGCGTTCGAGCTGGCACTGCGCCACCCCGAGCGGGTCTCCGGCATCTTCGCGGTGGCCGGCGTGCCGGGCGACACGTTCGCCACCATGCTCGGGCCGCTGCGCCTCCCCCACGGCGTCGCCCGCAACGTGACGGTCGCCCTGTCGCGGCTGCTCAGGCTGACCGGGCCGGGCGATCAGCCCGATCTCGACCAGGATCCCGATCGGCAGCCGCACCATCGCGGTGCTGACCCACAGCGGATTCATGCTGCCGGTGCCAGACCCCGCGCTGGCCGCCCGCGCGGTCGGCGAGTTCCTCAGCACGCCCGTCGAGTGGTTCTTCCACCTGGCGCTGAGATCCTCCGAGCACGCCCGGGTGTCGCTGAGCCGGGTCAAGGTGCCGGTCATGTTCGTCGCGGCGACCTACGACGTGCTGGCCGGGGCCCGCGACATGCGCAGCGCCTACGACCGCCTCGAGGACGCGACGTACGTCGAGCTGCGCGGCAGCCACTTCATCCAGATGGAGCAGCCCGAGGCGGTCCACGAGCTCCTCGTCGACTTCCTCACAGACGTCGCCGACGCCTCCGCGGCCTGAGGACACCCGAGTTAGGGTGCGCGGGAGGGCAGCGCCTGCCCGCGATCGTCCGGCCGGACCGGTCACTTTCTCGAGGGGGACCCATTGAGTCGCACCACCACGCGCGTCGGACTCGCCGCCCTGGCACTGGCCCTGGTGCCCGCCGGCGCGGGCACGTCTGCTCTGGCGACGAGCGGGCCGGCGGCCGGCGCGACCGCTTCGCCCGGCCCCGAGGTCATCGAGGTCACGACCGACACCCCGCTCCCGGAGGCCGGCGTGGCGCACGGTCCAGGTGCCCCGGTCTACCGCGGCCCCTACCGGCTCGAGCAGCCCGACGGCACGGCCATCACCGTGACGGCGTGGGGCGACTCCCAGACCTACGGCTACCAGACCAAGGGTGGCTACAGCGTCGTCAAGGACGCCGCCGGCGTGTGGCGGTACGCCACCCGGCTGGACGCCGCCGGACGCGCCGTCGCCTCGCCCCTCGAGGTCGGCGAGTCTGCTCCACCGGCGTCGGCGCTCGGCCTCCGGAGCGAGGTCGCGGCCCGGTCGCAGTCGACGCGTGACGACCTCGACCGCGGCCCCGGCACCGGCGTCGGGGCCCAGCCGACGCTGGTCATCCTGGTCTCCTTCGCCAACCAGGCTCCTGTCGGCAGCACCGAGGACATGTGGTCGTCCACCTACTTCGGAGCCGGCGCCACGGTCAACGGGTTCTACCAGCAGGCCAGCTTCGGCAAGTTCTCCCTGACCCCGGCACCCGAGAGCGCCGGCGGCGCCAACAACGGTGTGGTCGGCTGGCTGCAGCTGCCCTACGACCACCCCGACTTCGGCAACGACTACGACGCCCGCGAGACCAAGCTCGCCAACGACGCCGTCAAGGCCGCCGACCCCTACGTCGACTACCACGCCTTCGACACCAACAGCAATGGCGTGCTCAGCCCCACCGAGCTGCACGTCGTGGTGATCGCCGCCGGCTACGAGACGTCCTTCGGCGGCGAAGGCGCCAACTGCGGCCCGAGCGTGTGGGGCCACGAGGGCGGCCAGCACCAGCAGGCCGCCACGGCCGACGGCGTCAAGGTCAACCGCGACGGCGGGATGATGTTCGGCGAGTGGATGTGCCAGTCGGCCGCCCCGCCCGGCCAGATGTCCACCATCGGCCTGCAGGTCCACGAGCTCGGCCACGACATCGGTTTCCCCGACCTCTACGACATCGACTTCAGCAGCTCCGGCATCGGCGACTGGAGCATCATGGCCGACGGCAGCTACGCCGCCGCACCCAACACCTTCCCGGGCAGCACGCCCACGCTCCCCGACGCGTGGTCGAAGTCCTACCAGGGCTGGATCACGCCACAGCCGGTCGTCGGACTGCTCAATGGCGTGCCCGTGCCGACCGCGGCGACCAGCCCCTCGGCGTACCGGCTGCGCGACAACCCCCACGGCGTGGACTGGAAGTTCTACGACCACTCCGGCAAGGGCGAGTACTTCCTGGTCGAGAACCGCGAGCCTGTCGGCTTCGACGCCGGCCTGCCCGGTTGCGGCCTGCTGATCTATCACGTCGACGAGACCGTCACCAATACCAACGACGCCAACACCAACGACACGCACCGTCTGATCGACGTCGAGGAGGCCAGCGGCACCAATCCGCTGGACGACTACAGCTACCGCGGCTCGCCGTCCGACCCGTTCCCGGGCTCGACCGGCAAGCTCGACTTCACAGACGCCACCGCACCCTCCGCCGCGCTCTACAGCGGTCACCCGTCCGGAGTCGGCGTGCACGTCAACACCGGTTGCGCCGACACGATGAGCGCCAACCTCTTCGTGCCGCTGGTCAACGACTCGTACGCCGCGGCGACCCCGCTCACGAGCACGCTCGGCAGGGTCACCGGCGGCAACAACGGCGCCACCAAGGAGGCCAGCGAGCCGGCCGTCGCCGGCAACGCGGGCGGGGCGTCCGTGTGGTGGAAGTTCAAGGCGCCGGCGACAGGCCGGCTGAGGCTGAGCACCGCCGGGTCCGGTCTCAACACGTTGCTCGGTGTCTACCGGGGTTCAGCGGTTGCCTCCGCCAAGGAGATCGCGGCCAACGACGACGTCGCACCGACCGACGGGACCAGCGCGCTGGTCGCGAAGGTCATCCGCGGTGTCACCTACCGGATCGCCGTCGACGGGCAGAACGTCGGCGCGGGTCCCGGTCAGGGCCCGATCGCGCTGGCCTACCGCTACACGCCGGTCAATGACGACCTGAAGAAGGCGACCGCGCTGAAGCGCAGCAAGCACAAGCTGGCGAGCTCCAACGCCGGCGCCGGTCGAGAGTCCAAGGAGCCCCGCAAGATCGCGGGCCAGAAGGCCTCCAAGAGTGTCTGGTACAAGTTCCGGGCCAAGCGCGCGGGACGGGTGAGCCTCGACCTGTCGGGCTCGAAGTTCAACACGCTGCTGGCTGTCTACACGGGCAGCAAGGCCAAGAAGCTGCACAAGATCGCCGCCAACGACAACGGCGGCAAGGGCAAGAGCAGCCGGCTCTCCTTCCGGGTCCGCAAGGGCCAGACCTACCGGATCTGCGTGGCCGGCGTGAAGGGCGCCGACGGCAGGTTCGTGCTCCGCTACCACTTCTAGGGGCGGTTGCTACGACGACAACGTGGCCCGGCGCGATGCCCGCCGCAGTGTGGTGAGCACCGCCGGGCCGAGCACCACGATGGCCACCGCGGTGGTGATCGCGCGGCCGGTGTCGAAGCTGCCCGTCGAGGTCAGCAGGGTGTAGACCGCGAACCGCTGCAGGTTCTCCTCGATCGGCGCCCCGACCACGAAGTCCAGTGCTCCCTCGTGGCCGGGCACGGCGATGCCGAAGACGAAGGGCCAGCTCGAGAGATTCATCAGCAGTCCGAAGGCGTACGCCGACACCACGCCGTACGACGCCAGCAGCACGATCTCGGCCCGACCGGTGTAGCGCCGCGGCAACAATCCCGCGCCCATGCCGACCCAGGCCGAGACCAGCATCTGGTAGGGCAGCCACGGGCCGACTCCTGCGGTGACCAGGGCCGAGGCGAACAGCGAGGTGCACCCGAGCGCGAAGCCGAAGCCCGGGCCGAACACCCGTCCCGCGAGGATCAGCAGGAAGAACACCAGCTCCACGCCGGCGGTGCCCGCCGACAGGCCGCGCAGCACGGCGTTGCAGGCCGTGAGCACGCCGAGGATCGCCAGCACCCGAGGGTCGAGCCCGCCCTCGGACACCTCGGCCAGCATCACGGCGATCACGACCGGCAGCAGGGCCAGGAACAGGAACGGCGGGCTCACCGTGCCCCCGTCGGGCACCTGCACGAGCAGCGGCCAGCAGAGCATCATCAGGCCCGCGACTGAGGCGATGGCGAGGACAGCAACCGATCGTTTGGTGAGCGGCACCGCCTTGGGGGGCCGGGTGGTCGCGGTGGTCATAGTCGGGCCACCACCTCGTCGACGCGCAGCCAGGGCGCCCCGAGCACCTTGGTCACCTGGGGTGCGAAGGCGGGCGACTCGGCGACCACGCGGCGTACGGGCCCGGAGGAGACGACCTCGCCGTCGGCGAGCACGATCACCGAACCCGCCGCCTGGGCCACGAACTCGACGTCGTGTGTGGCGACCAGCACGGCGTGCCCGTCGGTGGCCAGTCGGCGCAGGGTCTCCGCCAACGCCCGCTTCGCGGCGTAGTCGAGACCGCGCGTCGGCTCGTCGAGCAGCACGATGGGAGGGGCGGCCGCGAGCACCACCGTGAGCGCCAGGGCGAGCCGTTGGCCCTCGGACAGGTCGCGCGGGTGGGTGTCGTCGGGGATGCCGGGGACCAAGGTGTCGAGGATCGCGCGCGCCTCCGCGGCCGAGGCCGGGGCGGCCGCAGCGAGCTCGTCGGCGACCGTCTCGAGGTAGAGCAGGTCGGCGGCGTTCTGCGGGACCATGCCGACGGTCCGGCGGCGGACGTCGTCCTCGAGGGCGGCCGGGTCCTGCCCGGCTACGGCGACGCGGCCGGTGAGGCGCCCACCCGAGCCCTGCAACGCCCACAGCAGGGATGACTTGCCCGACCCGTTGCGGCCCATCAGCGCGGTGACCGAGCCGGGCCGGAGGGCGAGGGTGATGCCGCGGACCGCGAGGGTCTTCGCGTGCAGGACGGTGACCCCGGTCGCCTCGAGCCCACCCGTGGCTGCCTCGAGCGGTGCGTCCTCGGGGGGCGGGCCCAGCCGGTCACGCAGGTCGAGTGCGAGTCGGCGGGCGTCGCGCACCGTGAGCGGCAGCGGCTGCCAGCCGGCAGACCGGCCGAGCTCAACGAGTGGCGGAGCGACTGGCGAGTCCTGGAGAAGGTCGACCGGGGCGCCGGATCGCAGCGTCCCGTCGCCGGCCAGCGCGACCAGCGTGTCGGCGAACGGCACCACTCGTTCCAGTCGGTGCTCGGCCAGCACAACAGAGACGTCGAGGTCGTGGACGAGTCGGGTCAGGGTGGCCAGCACATCCTCGGCGGCCGTCGGGTCGAGGGCACTGGTCGGTTCGTCGAGCACGAGCACGCGCGGATGCATGGTCAGCACCGAGCCCAGCGCCACCCGCTGCTGCTCGCCGCCCGAGAGCCGGCGCAGGTCGCGGTGCCGCAGGCCGGCGATGCCGAGCAGGTCGAGGGTCTCCTCCACGCGGCGGCGCATCGTGTCGCCGGGCAGTCCCAGCTGCTCCATGCCGTAGGCGAGCTCCTCCTCGACGGTGTCGGTGACGAAGCCGGCGGCCGGGTCCTGGCCGACGTAGCCGACCAGGTGGGCGCGCTCACGAGGCGGCGTACGGATGATGCTGACGCCGTCGAGCAGCACGTCGCCAGAAAGCGTGCCGCCGCTGAACCGCGGCACCAGGCCCGTGAGGACCCCGAGCAGCGTCGACTTGCCCGACCCGGTGGGGCCGGTCACGAGGACCAGCTCGCCCTCGGAGATCGTCAGGTCGACGCCGTCGAGCACCGGGCCGGCTGCCCGGTCGGCGTACGACAGGCCGATGCGTCTCAGCTCGATCACGACGCCCCCACCGGTACGGCGTCCGCGGCCGCCGGCTCCTCGTGGCCGGCCGGTGGCGGCGACAGCATGCCTCCTGCGAGCGCGACTGCGGCTGCGGCCAGGTGCGCCGCGCCGAGCTGCGGCCACGTGGTCAGGGCGGGATAGGAGAGCGCGACGTCGCGGTGCGCGGTCAGCACCCCGATGGTCGCGGTCAAGACACCGGCCGCGAGCACGACCCACTCGGCCGCGAGCCACGGGTCGGGGCGGTAGCGGCTGGCCCGGACCCGCCCGCCGGCACCGAGCATGCCCAGCAGTGCCGCCAGCACGCCGAGGCCCAGCATGGGCAGGGCCAGGATGCGGGGCGCGGTCTGGTCGAGGACGGCGTAGGTGCCGACGCACAGGCCGCACAGGCCCATCAGCATCAGAGCACCCGTCAGCCGGCGACGACCCGGCGTCAGGCCGGTCGTCCGGCCGTAGCCGCGGGTGTCCATGCCCGCAGCCAGCGCGAGCGAGCGCTCGAAGGCATCCTCCAGGACCGGCACGAGCAGCCGGCGCAGCCGCCGTACGCCGCTGGTTTCGCCACCCCGCAGCCGCTGGGCGGCTCGCACCCGACGGACGCTGTCGGCCAGCTGGGGCAGCACCGTCACGGCCACGACCATCGCCGTGCCGATCTCGTAGAGCGCGGACGGCATCGACCGCAGCAGCCGTTTGGGGTTGGCCAGGCTGTTGGCGGCGCCGACGCAGATCACGATGGTGCCCAGCCGCATGCCGTCGTAGAGGGCGGCGAGCAGGGACTCCTGGGTGAGCGGGCCGAGCAGGTGGACGCCGAGGGCCCAACCTGGGAGCGGCACCTCCGGCAGGTCGACCAGCACGGTGCCGAGGTCACCGCCGCCGAAGATCACCCGGAAGACCACCCGGACCGCGACGATCACCAGGGCGAGGATCACGTAGAGACGGAACGAGCCCGACCAGGGATGCTCACCCCGCCGGGCGGCAACCACCAGGGCTGCCACCCCGACGTACAGCAGCAGCACCCACGGGTTGGTCGTCGACGAGGCCGCCACGGCCAGACCGAGGGCCCAGCCCCACCAGGCGATGGGGTGCAGGTCGCGGGGCAGGCGGCCGGTCATGTCCGGCGCCGGACGACGGCGACCCCGCCGGCCGCGCCGAGCAGCACGACGATCAGCACGGGCGGCACCCAGCCGGGCAGGCCACTGTCGTCACCGCCATCACCGTCATCGTCGCCGCCGGCCGGGGCCACGAGCGGCCCACCTGCCTCGGTCTGCTGGTCCGACGGTGACTCGGATGG
>CAVYMY010000009.1:0-221176 GCA_963769755.1 uncultured Actinomycetota bacterium | reverse complement strand
GACTCCGATGGTGGTGCTGGCGTGGTGGTCTCCTCGGTGGGCGACGGCGTCCGTGACGGCTTCGGGGTCTTGGTGGGGCTCGGCTTCGCGGTCGGGGTGCTCGTCGCCGCACCGGAGCTGGCGACGCTCGAAGTCGGTGTCGGGACCAGGGTCGGCGTGGGTGTCGGCGTCGGCTTCTTGGTGGGTGACGGGGTGGGGGTGGCCGAGGGCGAGGGCGTGGGGTGCACGGTCGGGTCTGCCGAGGGTCGGACGTCGCCCGAGGAGCCGTCCCAGACCATCGCGACGTAGCCGCCGGCAGGGATCGACAACGAGCCCGCACCCAGGGACGAATAGGTCCACTTCCCGGTCGTCCCATCCGACCACCACAGCCCCCAGTAGGCGTCGGCAGGTGGTGTGTTGACGCACGGGTCGTCAGCGGGCAGGTCGTCGATCTGGCAGACGAAGCCGGGGAAGCGCTGGACGTAGGTGAGCGAGTGTCCCGCGTCCTTGAGCAGGCGGTCGGCCGTGTGCCCGCTGCCGTCGGTCACGCAGGACTGGCTGCTGCCGGCACCGAGCTCGTTGGACTCGACCACCACGCTGACGCCGCTGCTGCCGGGACAGGGCGCGGCTGACGCAGCACTGGTCGACGAGAGGACTCCCAGCCCGCCGGCCGCCACGGTCACGAGGACCGCGGCGGCCGGACGGAGCAGGGAGTGCAGCGACACGGTCAGTTGGTGACCCGGACCGTGACGTCGCGGGTCTTGCCACCGGCGTACACCGTGTAGGTGCGCACACCGGCCGGGCCCGATGCCTGGAGGGTCACCTTGGACAGCGCGTTGCGGCCGGGCACGTACTCGAACGCCTGCCCGGCACGGGCGACGCAGACCCGCTGACCCGGCGCGACGCCGCCGAGGGTGATCTTGAACGACGTGCCGGCCGGCACCGTTGCCGGAGCGGTCGCCGTCAAGGGACCCTCGGCGCGTGGCGCCCACTGGAGCACCGGCAGCGACTGGGCCGACGCCCGCCGCCACTGGTCGCTCGTCTTCTTGGTGATGCCCTTCGTCCAGCCCGCCTCATAGCCGGCGAGGTCGTAGGCGATGGCGCCGACCTGCTTGGCCAGACTTCCCGAGCAGGGGTTCGCGCGCCCCACCTGGAAGGTCCGCACCCAGACCGCCGCCTTGACGGCCGGCTTGGTCGCGCCAGCAACGGCCAGTGCCCAGCCGGCGAGGCCGGTGCTGTTGGTGTTGGCGGTCTCGGTGGAGGTGCCCCCACCGAACGAGCCGTCGGCCTTCTGCTTGTCGACGAGCCAGGCCGTGGCCTTCTTGAAGGCCGCCTTCGCGGCTGCACCCTTCACGTGCTGCAGGGCGAGCACCGCGATGGCCGTGGCGTCGGTGTCGGGCGACCTCTCCGACTTGGCCGCGCCGTCGCACGTCTGGTCGGCGTCCGACTTGTCGGCTGTGAAGCCCAGCCGGAAGAAGCCCTTGGCGCACTGCTGCTGGATCAGGAACGACACAGCGGAGGCGGCCTTCGGGCTCTTCGCCTGGCTCAGCGCGGACGCGGCGTACGCCTGGCCGATGACGTTGGCGAAGTCGCCGCCGAACTGGTCGGCCGGGTCGAAGGCGTCCTCGATGCGGCCGGTGATCGGCGCGGCGGTGGCCACCCGGCCCTCGAGCTGGGTGACGAGGTTGACGCCGCCGAACGAACGCGGGTTCTTGCCTTGTTCGAACGCGAGCACCGCTGCCTTGGCGGTCGCGCCGGCGTAGACGCTGGGCGGGAAGGCGGTGTAGGAACCGACGTTCTTGGCGACGGCCTTGGTGATCGCCTTGACGACGGACGGCTTCTTGCCGGCGGCATCGAGGCCGAGGGCGACGTCGATCGACAGGCCGACGTCGTCGAAGTTGAACTGCTCGTTGTGGACCAGGCCCTCGGTGACCTGGTCGGAGAGCCAGCTGGCGCCGTCGGCGGTCGGTGCTGGGTCGTATGACGCGGCCGCCTGGGCCGGGGCGAGCAGGCCGCCCGCCAGAAGAGTCAGGGCCGTGGTTCCAGCGGCGAGCGCCGTGCGTCGATGACGTCGATGAGAGATGTGCATGATTCCTTCCCGCTGCTGACAGCGGGCAGGACTCCGGGTCGACCCGAAGGTTCCACCCGCTGCGTTCCTCGACAGCGTGTGTTCAGGACGCTCCGCTGCGGGTGCTCCGGCTCGCCGCTCCCATCAGTACGTCGACGGGTGCGGCCTACGGTTGCGGGTCAGCGCCGGAGTTGGACCGGCTTCCCCCACCACGGGCGCTGTGGTGTGCTCCCGGTCGGGAGCGGGGTCAATCTACTCCCGGAGTTTGCCGCAGCGAAACCTCGGGTAGACGGGTGGACAATCCCCTACTGCCGAGGAGTCTCTCGTGCCGACGACCGTCCCGGGCCTGGCCGACAAGGTGCAAGAGGTGATCAAGGCCGCGATCAACGCGGAGATGTTCGAGCGCGGCTGGTACGGAAGCTGTGAGGAAGGTTTCCACGGCACCGCTCAGGCCACCGAGGCGAACCCCATGCCGCCAGACATCCTCGTCACCTACCCCGACGGCCAGGTGCTGGCCTACGGCGAGTATCCCGACGAGTCGCTGACCCCGGTCATCGACGCGCCCGAGGTCTACGCGAGGTGGCGGCACAACATCGAGCAGGTCTTCGACCGGTGGGCCGAGCTCCCAGACCCCGCCAACTTCGACGCGAAGATCGACCGGCTGCGCGCGATCGCCGCGGGCCTGGCCACCGGCGGCGCCACCGTGGTCGGGCAGGGCGGGGACGTCGAGGTCGCCGTCGGGAACCTCGACCTTCACAGCTACGTCACCGACGTCGTCAACGAGGTCGGCTCCTGCGAGGGCGACGCGTTCGAGGCGCTGTACGACGCCTACATCGGCCGCCTCGCGCCGGTCCTGAACGGGCAGCACGCGCTGGCCGTCGTGCTCGGCACCACCCTCGTCGGCGAGCAGGAGCTCTGGCGCCACGCCCGCACCGACATCGTCGACCTGGCAGAGAAGGCCCGCGAAGGTTTTCAGGCGTACGCCGACGGCAACGGCCAAGGCCTCACCTTCTTCCTGTCTCTGGTCGGGGTCGCGCTTTCGGCGGCCGGCATCTTCGCCAGCGGCGGAGCAGCGATCGCCCTCGGTGCGCTCGGCACCGCCAACAGCCTGGCCACGCTGCTCATCCCTGCTCCCGAGACCGAGCCGGAGCTGGAGCTCGGTGGCGGCAGCGTCGAGGAGATCCATGCCAACCTGCTGCTCGCGGCGAGCGACACGGTCTCGGCGGTGCAGCAGGAGGAGCAGGCGCTCTACCTCGCGATCCTGGACGTCCTCGACATCGTCACCGCGTCCACGGACTACTTCGACTTCGGGACGCCCTCTGACTTTCTCGGAGAGAACCGCCCGCCGCAGCTCTTCGACGCCGCCGAGAACATCCAGCTGGTCAAGGAGGACCTGCTCGCCGCCGCGACCAAGCTGGAGGCGATCTCGGGGACCCTGAGCGCGATCGGGGCCGATCTATCCACGACCGGCGAAGCTCCCTGGGAGCGCGACGCCCTCCTCGGTCACCTCGGCCGCGTGGGCTTCTACCCGCAGTGGAACGAGCTGCTGCACCTCCTCGACCGCGTAGTCCGGCGCTCGGCCCAGGCCATGGACGACGTCGCCGGCAGGATGGTGCTGGTCGTCCACGACTTCCAGCAGACCGACGACCAGATCTCCGCCGAGCTCGACGACCTCGTCCGGCACCTGACCGATCCGACCCCGACCACTCCGGTCCCCTACGGCCACCCGTAGGGCACCCGCCTCAGGACAGCTTTTCGAGGATCAGCTCGCGAACCCGGCCGGCGTCGGCCTGGCCGCTCAGCTCCTTCATCACCGCACCGATCAGCGCGCCGGCCGCCGCGACCTTGCCGTCGCGGATCTTGTCGGCCACATCGGGGTTGGCCGCGATCGCCGCGTCCACGGCGGCCGACAGTGCGCCCTCGTCGGACACGACGGCGAGCCCACGGGCGGCCACGATCTCGTCGGCCGTGCCCTCGCCGGCGACGAGGCCGTCGAACACCTGGCGGGCCAGCTTGTCGTTGATCCGGCCCTCGTCGACCAGGGCCTGCACCCGAGCGACGTCGGTCGGCGTCACGCCGAGGGCGGCGATGTCGGAGTCGGTCTCGTTGGCCCGGCGGGCCAGCTCGGAGAGCCACCACTTGCGGGCGGCCTGCGGCGGCGCGCCGGCGGCGATCGTCTCCTCGACGAGCCCCAAGGCGCCGGCGCCGACGGTGTCGCGCATCTCGAGGTCGGAGAAGCCCCAGGCCTGCTGCAGCCGGGTACGGCGCTCGTGCGGGGGCTCGGGCAACGTGGCCCGCAGCCGCTCCACCCACTCCCGGTCCGGCGCCATCGGCACCAGGTCGGGCTCGGGGAAGTAGCGGTAGTCCTCGGCGTCGGACTTCTCCCGGCCCGAGGTGGTCACGCCGGTGTCCTCGTGCCAGTGCCGGGTCTCCTGCAGGATCGGCCGGCCGGAGATCAGCACGGCGGCGTGCCGCTGCACCTCGTAGCGGACGGCCCGCTCGACCGAGCGCAGCGAGTTGACGTTCTTGGTCTCGGTGCGGGTGCCGAGCCGGTGCTGCCCCGGCTCGGCGCCAGTGTCACGCGGGGCCAGCGACAGGTTGACGTCGCAGCGCAGCGAGCCCTGCTCCATCCGCACGTCGCTGACGCCGAGGCCGAGGAGCAGGTCGCGGAGCTGGGCGACGTACGCCTTGGCCACCAGCGGCGCCTGTTCGCGGGTGCCGAGGACCGGCTTGGTGACGACCTCGATGAGCGGGATGCCGGCCCGGTTGTAGTCGACCAGCGAGTAGTCGGCGCCGTGGATGCGACCGGTGGTGCCGCCGACGTGGAGGGACTTGCCGGTGTCCTCCTCCATGTGGGCGCGCTCGATCTCGACGCGGACCGTCTCGGGTCCGTCGGCGCCCTCGACCTGCACGTCCATGAAGCCGTTGAAGGCGATCGGCTCGTCGTACTGGGAGGTCTGGAAGTTCTTCGGCATGTCCGGGTAGAAGTAGTTCTTCCGGGCGAAGCGGCACCACTCGGCGATCTCGCAGTTGAGGGCCAGCCCGATGCGGATGGCCGACTCGACGGCGATCTCGTTGACGACCGGCATCGCGCCGGGCAGGCCCAGGCACGTCGGGCAGACCTGGGTGTTGGGCTCGGCGCCGAACTCGGTCGGGCAGCCGCAGAACATCTTCGAGGCGGTGTTCAGCTCGACGTGGACCTCCAGGCCCAGCGCCGGGTCGAACCGCTCGAGCGCCTCGTCGTACGACAACAGCTGCTCGCTCATGCCGACGCCTCCTCGGGCCCGTCGAAGTGGTCCAGGCCGTGGGCCCGGTCGAGGATCGGGCCGGCCCACCGCTCCAGCAACGCTGCCTCGAGGGCAGCGCCGACCCGGTAGACCCGGTCGTCTGCCATCGCCGGGGCGAGGATCTGTACGCCGGTGGGCAGCCCGTCCTCGTCGGCCAGGCCGCTGGGCACCGAGATGCCGGGGACGCCGGACAGGTTGGCGGGGATCGTGGCCAGGTCGTTGAGGTACATCGCGAGAGGGTCGTCGAGCTTCTCGCCCAGCTCGAAGGCCGTGGTCGGCGCCGTCGGCGAGAGCAGCACGTCGGCATGGGTGAAGGCCTGGTCGAAGTCGCGGCTGATGAGGGTGCGCACCTTCTGGGCCTTGCCGTAGAAGGCGTCGTAGTAGCCGCTCGACAGGGCGTAGGTGCCCAATATGATCCGCCGCTTGACCTCGTCGCCGAAGCCGGCGGCGCGGGTCGCCCGCATCACCTCCTCGGCGCTGGGGTCGTCGACCCCCTCCGGCAGCACTCGCAGGCCGTAGCGCATGGCGTCGAACTTCGCGAGGTTGCTCGACGCCTCGGCCGGCAGGATGAGGTAGTAGGTCGCCAGCGCGTGCACGAAGTGCGGACAGGACACCTCGACGAGCTCGGCGCCGGCCGCGACCATCAGGTCGACCGACTCCTGGAAGCGGGCCAGCACGCCGTCCTGGTAGCCCTCGCCGCCGAGCTCCTTGACCACGCCGATGCGCACGCCGGTGAGGTCGCCGTCGGCGCCGCGGCGGGCGGCCCCGACGAGGTCGGGCAGCGGTTGGTCGATGGACGTCGAGTCGAGCGGGTCGTGGCCGCCGATCACCTCGTGCAGCAGGGCCGCGTCGAGGACCGTGCGGGTGACCGGACCGGCCTGGTCGAGGGAGTTGGCCAGCGCGATCAGGCCGTAGCGCGAGACCCCGCCGTAGGTCGGCTTGAACCCGACCGTGCCGGTGACCGCACCGGGCTGGCGGATCGAGCCTCCGGTGTCGGTGCCGATGGCCAACGGCGCCTCGAACGACGCCACCGCGGCTGCCGAGCCGCCGCCAGATCCGCCTGGGATCCGGTTGAGGTTCCACGGGTTGCGGGTCGGGCCGTACGCCGAGTGCTCGGTGGAGGAGCCCATCGCGAACTCGTCCATGTTGGTCTTGCCCAGGATCGGCAGGCCCGCGGCCCGGAGGCGCGCGACGACCGTGGCGTCGTACGGCGGGATCCAGCCCTCCAGGATCCGGGAGCCGCAGGTGGTGGGCATCCCCCGGGTTGCCAGCACGTCCTTGACCGCGATGGGGATGCCGTCGAGCGGCGAGAGCGACTGCCCTGCCTCGCGGCGGGCATCGGAGGCGGCCGCCTGCTCGAGGGCGCCCTCGGCGTCGACGTGGAGGAACGCGTGCAGCTCACCGTCGATCGCAGAGATGCGGTCCAGGTGGTCCTGGGTGGCCTGGACCGAAGTGGTGCGACCGTCGGCCAGCGACTCGGCCAGCTCGGCGGCGGTCCCGCGGTAGGTCATTGCTCGTCCCCCAGGATGCGCGGCACCGAGAAGCGCTGGCCTTCTCGGGCCGGGGCGCCGGAGAGCGCCTCTTCGGCGGTCAGACAGGGCACCACGACGTCGGCCCGGAACACGTTGGTCAGCGGCAGCGCGTGGGACGTCGGCTCGATGTCGTCATCGGCCACGTCGCTGATCGACGCGACCGACTCGAGGATCACCGAGAGCTGCGGCGCGAGGTGGTCGAGCTCGGCGTCGGTGAGGTCGATCCGGGCCAGGTTCGCCAGATGCGCGACCTCGTCCCTGCTGATTTCGGGCATGCCGTGATCCTAGGAGAGGCAACCGATCGGTCCGTCGGGGCATCTGTCCGGGTGAGACCATCGGCGATCCACAGGAGGTGCGATGTCCCGACATCCGTCGGACGAGGAGTTCAGCGAGTTCGTGCACGTGGCCTGGCCGGGCCTGGTGCGCACGGCGTACCTGCTGCTCGGCGACCGCGGCCTGGCCGAGGACCTCGCGCAGACAGCACTGGCCAAGACGTACGCCGCGTGGCCCAAGGTCCGCGACGTGCAGGCCGCGCCCGGCTACGCCCGCACCACGCTGGTCAACACCGCCGCGTCGTGGTTCCGCCGGCGCTCGTGGCGCAACGAGTTGCCCACGGAGTCGTTGCCCGACCAGGGGGTCCACGACCTCGACCCGACGCTGCGTCCGTCGGTCGTCGCGGCGCTTGCCCAGCTGCCGCCACGTCAGCGGGCGGTGATCGTGCTGCGGTTCTACGAAGACCTCTCGGTCGCCGAGTCTGCGCGTGCCCTGGGCTGCAGTGAGGGCACGGTGAAGAGCCAGACCTCCCACGCGCTGGCCAAGCTGCGTGTCCTTCTCGGCGACTCCGTCATCCCTGAGACCTCTGGAGCACACCATGACTGACCGACTCTCTGCCCTCCTGCACGAGGAGGCCCAGCACCTCACCGTTTCGCCTGCCCACGCTGCCGAGGTCCTGGCTCGCGGCCGGGGGCTGCGCCGTCGGCGCCGACTGGCTCAGGGTCTGACCACCGTTGCGGTGGTCGCCGTGGTGGGTGTCGGTGCCGCCTTCGCCTTCGGCGGCTCGCCAGAACGAGCGGCCGACGACCGGACCACGGTGGCTGACGACACGGGCGACAAGGCCGTCGTTCCCGAGCAGGAGTTCCCGCCGGTCTTCGGCGCCGGCAACACCCTTTACCTCGACGGCGGCGCTACGCCCGTGCAGATGGACGAGGTCGTCCAGCAGATCTACTACACGTCCGCGGGGCTACTCGTCCGCACCAACAAGGACGGCGCCTCCGACGGCGGTGGACCCTTTCAATTCGTGCTGGTCGCTCCCGACGGAACGACCTCGAAGCTGGGGCTGACCCTGGGCGAGATCGTCCCCGGTGTTGACCCGACACAGTCCGTCGTGGCGTACGCCGAGATGGCCGGCGACACGGAGCAGGTGGTCGTCCATGACCTGGTCACCGACGAGGAAGTCGCCCGCTTCGACGTCCCCGGTCAGATGACGTGGGGTGGCTGGGACGCCGCTCCCGTGGCCCTCTCGGGTGACCTGGTCTTCGTCGGCAACGACACGCCCGTGGCCGTCAACTGGCGCACCGGAGACGTGGCCACTACCGGCGCACTGCCGCAGGGCATGCCCGTCGTGAACGGCGGACGGACCGTGCTCTCCCACGACAAGTCCGCCGACGTGGTCGACCTCGCGAGCGGCGCGACGCTGCTCACCGTGCCCGACGCCGCGGAGAGCTACTTGCAGCTCTCGCCCGACGGTCGCTACGTGAAGGTCGCCCCCTGGGACGAACGTCAGGGCTTCGACGTCTACGCCGTCGACTCGGGCGCCGTCACCAGCCTGCGTGGTCAGGCTGCCCACTACGGCTGGACAGCCGACGGCCGGCTGTTCAGCGTCTCCGGAGACGACCTCAAGGTGTGCTCGCCCAGCACAGGCGACTGCTCGCAGCAGCCACTGCCGGACGGACTGTCCTTCGCCGAGGACGAGTTCGTGCGCCTCGCGGGCACGATCTACGAGAGCTGAACACCAGCGACAGGGCCCCCGGAAGAAATTCCGGGGGCCCTGTCGATTTCGGGCAGCCACCAGCGCCGTACGTGGTGAACACTTGCCCCGACAGGGGCCTGACGAAAGGGATCAGCATGAAGTACGTCCTGATGTTCACCTCCCGGCCCGACCTCGACGCGACGGTCGACCCAGACCGGGCCAAGGAGGTCTACCAGAAGGTCTACGACTGGTTCGCGGCCAACGGCTCCGTCTTCGCCGACAGCGGCGCCGAGCTGCACCCGGTCAGCAGCGCGACGACCGTGCGGTTCGGTGACGACGGCCCCGTGGTGGTCGACGGCCCGTTCAACGAGGCCAAGGAGGTGATCGGCGGCTTCAGCGTCATCGACGTGGCCGACATGGACGCCGCGATCGCCCTCACCAAGACCTGGCCCAACCTGGCTCTGCCGGGAGTCGCCGTGGAGATCCGTCCGATGGTGGAGGACTACTCCCAGTTCGAGTGACCGCCCCCACGAGTGACGCGCCGGACCGGCTCCTCGCGCAGACCCTGCGCGAGGAGGCCGGTCCGCTCGTCGCCCGGCTGGCGCGAGAGTTCCACGACTTCGACCTGGCCGAGGAGGCCGTGCAGGGCGCCGTCGTGGAGGCGCTCGAGGCCTGGCGGCGCGTCGGTCCCCCGGACAAGCCGGCGGCGTGGCTCCAGGTCGCCGCCCGGCACAACGCGCTCGATCTCGTACGCCGTCGTGGCCGACAGGATGCCCTGGCCCGCCGGGTCGGAGAGCCGGCGGTCGACCCCGACCAGGCGTCGTACGACGGCGGCACGGACGACCGGCTGGCGCTGCTCTTCGCGTGCTGCCACCCGGCGCTCGCCCCCGAGGCCCGGCTGGCCCTGACGCTGCGCGCGGTGGTGGGCATGACGACCCCGCAGATCGCCCGCGCCTTCCTGGTCAACGAGCGGACCCTGGCCCAGCGGATCGTCCGGGCCAAACGCAAGATCGTCACGGCCGGCATCGCCCTGACCGTGCCGCCTCCCGACGCCCTGACCGAACGGCTCACCGACGTCCTCGCGGTGGTGGCGCTGATGTACAACGAGGGGTTCGTCTCCTCCGACGGCCCGACCCAGGACCGCGACCTCGCCGGCGACGCCGTGTGGCTGGCGGGGGTGGTCGCGACCAGCCTGCCCACCGAGGCCGAGGCCTGGGGGCTGGCCGCGCTGTTGTCGTTCCAGCACGCCCGGGCGTCCGCGCGCTTCGACGACCAGGGCTCGTTGGTGCTGCTGCCCGACCAGGACCGGACCCTCTGGGACGTCGCGACGATCCGGGCCGCGGAGGAGATGCTCGAGCGCGCGGCCGCCTTGCATGCGCCGGGGCCGCTCCAGATCCAGGCCGCCATCGCCGCCTGTCACGCCACCAGCCCGTCGTGGGCCGAGACCGACTGGCTGCAGATCGTCACCCTCTACGACGTGCTCGGCAGCTATGACCCCTCCCCCGTCGTCCGGCTCAACCGCGCCATCGCGCTCGCCCGGCTCGGCCCCGACCACGTCCCATCCGCGCTGGCCGAGGTCGACGCCCTCGCCGACCGGCTCGACGGCTACCACCTCTTCCACGCCACCCGCGCCGAGCTGCTCGCCGCCCTGGGCCGCGACGACGAGGCCGACGCCGCCAACTCCCGCGCCCTGGTCCTGACCGGTAACGAGGCCGAGCGACGACTGCTCACGACCCGCCTGCACCGCCATCCGCTGAGCGACGGCTCCTGAGCGCACGTTGCGGGTGAGATGCGGGAACTTCTCCGGCACCAGGTGCCGGGAAGTTTCCCGGCTCAGGCGATGGGGCAGTTCGGTCCGCACGGCCGGGGCCTGTCATCCCATCCCCGGGCCACCAGGATGCGCGCGACGCCGGCCGCGAGCCGACAGGGCTGCAGCACCTGGCGCCAGCCGGCTCGGACGGTAAGTCGCCCCGTCGCAGCGCTGTCGATGTCGCGGTCAAGGTCGTCCCAGCGCTCCACGGCCCACTCGTGACCCAGGCGTCCGTCGAGCTCGACGATGGCGGCCTGCCGCGGGTAGACAACGTCTCGGAAGGGGCCACCGGCACCCGCATCCCGTCGCTGCCGTTGCCCGCGGGGCAAGCCATGGGCGCGTTCGACGTGGTTGAGGTAGCGCCGCTCGAGTGCTGAGTTCGCGCCCGCGTCTACGTCGTCGAGGACGGAGGAGAGCAGTCGGCGTCGAGGGATCCGCACCGTCTGGTCAAGCTCGGCCGCGAGGCGAGCTGTCGTCGTGCGCCGGCACTGACAGCCGTCGGCGAGCGCCGCAACAGCGGTGTCCTCGGAAGCCACGGTGGATGCGATTCGCAGAAGTGCGTACTCGACCGTGACGCGCGGAGGGCTCAGGTGCGACTGGACCACCCGGTCGAATCCGACCAGCCGATCGATCCGCTCGCCGGGAACCGACCGGACCCGGCGTCGATGGTCGACCACGACCTCTACCTGGGATTCGCCGTTCGCGTCGTGGCCACGCACCCCGTGGGCGCGCAGTGCCGACCTGCCGCTGAGGGCCGCGGGCGCGGCGTACAGGACTGCGGCCCAGGCGCGCTGGTCCCAGCCGAGCGGACCCGTGTGGTCGATGTAGACACCAGGGTGCACCCGCGCCCAGCGACGTTGGCGAATCATCCGTTCGATGAGGACATCGTCGCCGCCGGCAGAGAGCACCTGACTTCGCGAGACGACGCCGTCCTGCTGGCCGAGCGTTCGGGCGAGGCTGGCGAGCGCTTCCATGCCGGCACCGTTGCCGGGTTCGCCGCGCTATGCCACGACGACTGCCGACGCCTGTGGACGCGAGCGCGGATCCGGGTAACTTTCCGGCACGTGGTGCCGAGGATGTTCCCGGATCGCGGCGAGGACCGACCCTCAGAGTCCGGCTGGACCCGCCTCCAGCAGCACCTTGAAGGCGGTCTCGTCGAGGATCGGTACGCCGAGCTGCTCGGCCTTGTCGGCCTTGGAGCCGGGACTGTCGCCGACCACGACGTAGTCGGTCTTCTTCGACACCGAGGATGCGGCCTTGCCGCCCCGGGCCAGGATCGCCTCCCTGGCGCCGTCGCGGCTGAAGTCGACCAGTGAACCGGTGACCACCAGGGTGAGGCCCTCGAGCGTGCGATCGGTGGACTCGTCGCGCTCGTCGGCCATCGAGACGCCGGCGCGCTCCCACTTCTCGACGATCTCGTTGTGCCAGCCGGACTCGTCGCCGTCGAGCCATTCGCGCACAGAGTCGGCGATGGTCGGGCCGACGCCCTCGGCCGCGGCCAGCGCCTCGATGGACGCCGCACGGATCGCGGCCATCGAGCCGAACTCGGTGGCCAGCGCCCGCGCAGCGGTCGGTCCGACGTGGCGGATCGAGAGGCCGACCAACACCCGCCACAGCGGCACCTGTTTCGCCCGGTCGAGGTTGGCGAGCAGCCGCTCGCCGTTGGCCGAGAGCACCCGGCCGTCGGTGGCGCGGTCGGCTTCGGCCTTCTTCGCGGCGCGCGTGAACAGCTCGGTAGTCAGCAGCTTGGCCTCGTCGAGGCCGAAGACGTCGCCCTCGTTGGCCATCACCTTCGCCGACCACAGCGCGTATGCAGCCTCCGACCCGAGCCCCTCGATGTCGAAGGCACCCCGCCCGGCCACGTGGAAGATGCGGTCGAGCACCTGGGAGCGGCAGAACTGGTGGTTGGGGCACCGCAGGTCCTTGTCGCCCTCCTTCTCCTGCGCGAGCTTCGTGCCGCAGGCCGGGCACTCGGTCGGCATCACCCACGACTTCAGCCCCTTGGGCCGCAGACCCAGGACGGGCCCGACGATCTCCGGGATCACGTCGCCGGCCTTGCGCAGCACCACCGTGTCGCCGGGGCGCACGTCCTTGCGCTTGACCTCGTGGGCGTTGTGCAGCGTCGCCCGCTCGACGGTGGAGCCCGCGACCCGGGTCGGCTCCATCACCCCGAACGGCGTCACCCGGCCCGTCCGCCCGGTGTTGACCTCGATCGAGAGCAGCTTGGCGTTGACCTCCTCGGGCGGGTACTTGAACGCGATCGCCCACCGCGGCGCCCGCGACGTCGAGCCGAGGCGCCGCTGCAGCGAGACCTCGTCGACCTTGACCACGACGCCATCGATCTCGTGCTCCACGTCGTGGCGGTGCTCGTCGTAGTAGTCGATGAACTCGCGCACCTCCTTCAGCGTCCCGAGCACCCGCACCCGGTCGCTGGTGGGCAGACCCCACGCCTTCAACGCGTCGTACGCCGCGGACTGCGCGGTCGGCTCGAAACCCTCTCGCGCGCCGATGCCGTGGCACACCATGCCCAGGTCTCGCGTGGCCGTGACGCGCGGGTCCTTCTGGCGCAACGAGCCGGCGGCGGCGTTGCGCGGGTTGGCGAACACCGGCCGGCCGGCCTCACTCATCGACACGTTGAGCCGCTCGAACGCCTCGGTCGGCAAGAACACCTCGCCGCGGACCTCGACCAGCCGCGGGACGGGGAACTCGTCGGTGCCGGTCAGCCGGTGCGGCACCGCATCAATCGTCTTGACGTTGGGCGTGACGTCCTCGCCCGTCCGGCCGTCGCCGCGGGTCAGCGCCCGCACCAGGCGGCCCTCCTCATAGAGGATGTTGATCGCCAGCCCGTCGACCTTGAGCTCACACAGCAGGGCGGGCGCCTCGACGCCCTCCCGACCCAGCCGGGCGTACCACGACGCCATCTCCTCGTCGGTGAAGGCGTTGTCGAGGCTCTCCATCGGCCGGATGTGGTCGACGGCGGTGAACTCCGTGGAGACCGCGCCGCCGACCTTCTGGGTCGGCGAGTCGGGGGTGCGCAGCTCGGGGTAGGACTCCTCGAGCTCCTGCAGCTTTCGCAGCCGGCGGTCGTAGTCGGCGTCGTCGAGCGTCGGTTGGTCGAGCACGAAGTAGCGCCAACGGGCGTCCTCGATCTGCTCGGAAAGCTGCTGGTGCTCGGCCCGCGCCTCGGCGGGCGTCGGCTCGGGGATGCTCACACCGACATCTTGCCCGGTCCCGCCGACGGCGCCATCCGCCAGACTCGTGGTTGCGAACCTACAGTGGCCGACAATGGAGGATGACCCGACGATGACCGTGAGTGCTGCCGATCCGTTCTGGACTCGGTACGACGCTTCCGTCCGGCCCCAGGCCCTGATCCTGATGCTGCATGGCGGCAAGGAGCACTCCGACCAGGTCGTCGGCAGCCGGAGCCTGTCGTGGCACCGCTCCGCAGCGATGCAGCGCGAGATCGGCCGCCGCGCGCGAGAGGCTGGGACGAGCATCTGGCTGATGCGGTTCACCCGGCGCGGCTGGAACGGCGGCGCCGGTCGCATCTCCGACGCCCGCCACGCGCTGGCCGACGTACGCCGCGAGCTCGGCGACGTCCCCATCTGCCTGCTCGGCCACTCGATGGGCGCCCGCACCGCGGTCCACGTCGCCGACGACCCGAACGTGCGCGGCGTGGTCGCCCTCGCTCCCTGGCTCCCCCCGGGTGAAAGCGTCGACCAGCTCGCCGGCAAGGCGCTGTTCGCCGCCCACGGCACCGGCGACCGCATCACCTCCGCCAAGGCCACCGCCGCCTACGTACGACGGGCAGCCAAGGTCGCCCGGTCCGCCGAGTTCCACGACATGGGTCCCGTCGGGCACTACCTGCTCCGGGGCCGCACCGCCTGGAACGACTGGGCCCTCACTTCCGCACTAGACGTGCTCGCTGCTCCCGCTGGTTGAGGAAGGCGCTATCGCCTCCGGCGGGGGTTGCCCGGTCGGCGGCGGCTTCGCGGGAGGGGCCCCTCCCGCTCCGCCGCCTCTGCCCCGGCGGGTGGGAATCAACGGGGTCGGCCACCCTCGAGAGGCTGGTCTCAAGATTCCCGGAAAAAAGTTTGGATGAAACGGAATTGTTTCATCGGGGTCGGTGGTTGTACGGTCTGACGAAACGAAACCGTTTCGTTTCATCCGTCCCGCCAGGAGCCACCCTTGACCCCCATCTCGACCGCCGCCAGCCAACCGGCTGGCCAGAGCGAGGGCACCCGCCCCCGCGTCGAGGGCGACCGCGAGCAGGAGATCTTCGACGCGACCCTGCAGGTCCTCGAGGAGGTCGGCTACGACCGGCTGACCATGGACGCGGTGGCCGGCGCGGCCCACGCCTCGAAGGCGACGCTCTATCGACGCTGGAACGGCAAGGTCGCGCTCGTCATCGACGCGCTGCTGTCCCAGAAGGGCGCACCCGAGGTGCCCGACACCGGAAGCCTCCGCGGCGACCTGCTCGAGACATTCTGCGGAGTCGGTGGCCTGACCGACCACAGTGCGGTTGCCACCTTCGCCAGCGTCCTCACCGCGATCAGCCGCGACGCAGAGTTCGCCGCGGCGTTCCGCGAGCGCGTCATCGGTCCCAAGGCGGCTGCCGGCCGGCTGGTGTTCGAGCGCGCCCGCGAGCGCGGCGAGCTCCGCGAGGGCATCGACATCGACCTGATCGCGCCGGCGCTGGCCGGCATCTGTCTGCACCGCCTGTTCCTGATGGGCCTACCGCCCGACAAGGACATCATCCGCAAGGTGGTCGACCAGATCATCCTGCCCGCCGCACTGAAGCCGACCGGCCCCGACGACCGGTAGCCGACCCTGACCCGGCCCCGCGCCGACCTCAACGACCGATCTCAACGACCGATCTCCACGACCGACAAGGAATCCCGCCATGCCCGAGAACACCGCGAGTATCGAGCGGCCGACGACCAAGCCCGAGGTCAAGCTGGGCTGGGCGTTGGTGCTGATCTCGATCGCCCAGCTGATGGTCGTGCTCGACGCCACCATCGCCAACATCGCCTTGCCGTTCATCGGCAAGGACCTCGACATCAGCGGCATCAACCTGACCTGGATCGTCACCGGCTACACGCTCGTGTTCGGTGGCTTCCTGCTCCTCGGCGGTCGGCTCGCCGACCTCTATGGCCGACGCAAGATCTTCATGATCGGCCTCGCCGTCTTCGCCGTGGGATCGCTGCTCGGTGGTCTCGCGCAAAGTGAGCTGCTGCTGCTCGGCGCCCGAGGCATCCAAGGCTTCGGCGCCGCACTGGCCTCTCCGGCAGCACTGGCCCTGATCACCACGACGTTCCCCGCGGGCCCGGCGCGCAACCGGGCGTTCGCCATCTACGCCGCCATGTCCGGTGCCGGCGCGGCCGTCGGTCTGATCCTGGGTGGCTGGCTGACCGGCTCCAACCTCGACGTGCTGGGCTTCGACATCCACGGCTGGCGGCTGACCTTCCTGATCAACGTGCCGATCGGCATCATCGCGGCCCTGCTGGCGCCGCGCATCCTCCCCGAGTCCGAGAGCCGCCAGGGCCAGCTCGACATCCCCGGCGCGATCACCGGCACCGCCGGCCTGCTCGCGATCGTCTACGGCCTCACCCACGCCGGCAACCCGGCGTACGGGTGGAGTGACCCGTGGACGATCACCAGCCTGACGGCTGGCGCGATCTTGCTCGCCCTGTTCGTCCTGGTCGAGACGCGGGTGGAGCACCCGCTGCTGCCCTTCCGGATCTTCGCCAACCAGACGAGGGCCGCGAGCTTCGTGGCCATGGCTCTGCTCCCGGCGGCGATGTTTGCGATGTTCTTCTTCCTGAGCCTGTTCATCCAGAACGTGATGGGCTACAGCCCGCTCAAGACCGGCGTCGCGTTCCTGCCGTTCAGCGTCGGCATCGTGATCAGCGCCGGCATCGTGTCCAACCTGGTCAACCGCATCGACGCGCGCTACATCGCCGGAATCGGCACTCTGACGGCCGCCGCCGCGCTGTTCGGGTTCTCTCGTCTGACCGTGCCCGACCTCGACACTGACGTGCTGCACGCGGTGCTGAACGGGCAGCACCTCGGCGCCGACGTGAACTACTGGACCCAGGTCTTCCCGTTCATCGTGCTGATGGCCTTGGGCATGGGCGCGGTCTTCGTGCCGCTGACACTGACGGCCGTCCACCACGTGCGTTCGGAGGACTCGGGCATCGGCTCGGGTGTGCTGAACACGATGCAGCAGATCGGCGGCGCGCTCGGTCTGGCAATCCTTGGCACGGTGGCCAGCCACTACTCCACCGCCCACATCGAGAAGATCGCACCGGGTGTCGGGCGCGGCCTGGCCGAGGCCGACCCGGGCATGATCGACCAGCTGATGACGGCGTTCAACGCCACCTCGATCCCGGACCTGGTGGCTCAGGTGGCCTACCTCGGAGCCTTCACCGAGGGCGCGACGGCCGCGTTCCTGGTCGGCGTGTTCTTGATGCTGACCGGTTCAGCGGTGGTGTGGATCTTCCTCGACGTCAAGCACGAGGAGCTCGCCACCGACGGCCCGGAGAGCCCGTTGCACGTCGGCTGACAACGGCACCTTGGCACCACCGTCACGACGACGGCGCAGGGCCCCCGAGTTTGATCCGACCTGGGGGCCCTGTGCAACACTCGCTGGCGACCCCCGAGGCCCCCGTCAGGCCGGGCGCTCGGGCTGCCAGGAAGTTCGGCCCCCTCCTCGTGAGGCAGGGCAGGACAGGGTCTCCCCGTCGGCCCCGACCATGACGGTGGCCACCCGGAGAGGGATTTCCCCCGTTGAGCAGAACAGCCAAGCTGACCGTTGCGCTCGTCCTCCTCGTGCTCGTCGCCACCGCAGCCTTCGTCTACCTCCAGTTCTTCCGCAGCACCGATCAGAGCGCCCAGATCAGCGTGCTCCCGGGCATCGCCCAGGCAGGTGAGGACGTCGCCAGTTCTGACGACGCGGCGGGCGTGGTGGCGGCGACCTTCACGCCGGTGTCCGAGGGCCGCGAGGCGGTCCTGGAGCAGAGGTCCGGCGCAGGCTGGCAGACGGTCTCGACCGCCGAGCAGGACTCCGACGGTCGCGCCGAGTTCGTGCTGCCCGAGGGGACGCCCGCGTCGGGGACGACGTACCGGGTGACGGCGCCGAGCTCGGACGGGCTCGACGAGGTCGCCACCAAGGCCGTGCCGGCCGAGGAGTGGGGCGAGCCCGAGTTCTCCGACGAGTTCGACGGCACCGAGATGTCCGACCTCTGGGTCAACCGAGGCGAGGGCGACTACAACCCCGAGGGCCTGCGCAAGTGCTCCAAGGGTTCGGCCGACGCGGTCGAGGTGAGCGGCGGCACCATGCAGCTGAGCGTGCTGTCCGACCCCGAACGTGCCGGTGAGAAGTGCGCGGCGACGAAGGCGGACGGCTCCCCCGCCGGCAAGTTCGACTACCGACTCAACGGCCACGTGATGACCAACGGGCACTACTTCAAGTACGGCGTCCTGGCAGCGCGCATCAAGTTCCAGCCGCGCCAGGGCCAGCACGCTTCGCTGTGGATGCAGCCGGCGATCTCCGAGAGCACCACCGACCCGGCGAAGGGCGGAGCGGAGATCGACGTCATCGAGTGGTTCGGCGACGAGGTGAAGAACGGTGGGCTGGCCAGCTTCATCTACACGCCGACTCCCGACGGTCCGGAGAAGGTCGGCGGCCAGCTCGACGACCCCGACCAGTACCTCGCCGCCCAGGACGACGACTGGTTCACCCGCTACCACGTCTTCTCGGTGGAGTGGACTCCCGACGCCTACATCTTCCGGATCGACGGCCAGGAGACCTGGCGTACGACGGAAGGCATCTCGGGCCAGCCGGAGTACCCGATCCTGAGCATCCTCAGCTCCGACTACGAGCTCCAGCACCTCGGGGGCGAGGACAAGCTGCCCCAGACCATGTCCGTCGACTGGGTCCGCTACTGGCAGGCCTGACCAGCTGGCCGGGAAAGGCTCCCGCCCTGTGAGAGACTGCCGCATCCGGGCCGTCGGACCGTGCTCTCCGGGATGGTGCCGCCCTGGCGACAACGTCCCGAAGCAAACTCAACCACCGCGCCCATCTAGACCACCGAGAAGTCCATCGAGTGAAGGAAACGCAATGCTGTCCATTCGCAAAAAGATCGCCGTGACCGTGGCCGTGCTCCTCGCGGCCACTGGCGTCGCCGCATCGGCGCAGTCCTCGCCCCCGGCCAAAGAGCAGCAGCGGAAGGCCACGGTGGGGATCTCGATCCTGCCGGGGATCATCGGGCCCGGATCGGGCCTGGCCACCTCCTCCAGCGCCAAGTGGGCCGTGATCGGCAAGTTCAGCGCCTCCAAGGAGGGCAAGAAGGTCCAACTCCAGCGGCTCTCGGGCACCACCTGGTCGGCCGCCGCCAAGGGCGAGATCGGCAAGAACGGCAATGTGGTCTTCCCGATCCCCGCCGGCGTCCCGGGAGCACCGGTGACCTATCGGGTCTTCGGACTCGGCTCGGCCAGCCTCCCCGTGAGCACCGACCGCTGGGGCAGCGACCAGGACTTCAGCGACGACTTCACCGGCACCAAGCTCGGCCCCGCCTGGTCATACCGGCAGAGCTTCTACGAGCCCGCCTCCAAGCGCGAGTGCTCCAAGGGTGACCCGAAGGCCGTCAAGGTCGGCAAGGGCACCGCCCAGCTGAGCGTGCTCATCGACAAGAAGCGCAACTCGCTCTGCAAGCCCAAGAAGCCCGGCAAGAAGAAGATCTTCGGCAAGTTCAAGTACCGGCTGAACGCCAACATCGGCACGCTGGGGACGCACTCCATCACCTACGGCGTGATGGCCGCCCGCATGAAGTTCCAGCCGCTGCAGGGCCAGCACTCCTCGCTGTGGATGCAGCCGATCAAGCTCAGCGGTGCCACCAACGCCAAGGAGGCCGGCACCGAGATCGACGTCATCGAGTGGTTCGGCAAGGACGTCCCCAACGGCGGCCTGACGAGCTTCGTCTACGCCCCGACGCCCAAGGGCCCCGAGAAGATCGACCTCGGCGGCAACGGCGGTTGGATCAAGAACCCCGAGCAGTACCTCATGAGCGAGAAGGACGACTGGTACAAGCGCTACCACGTGTTCTCGGTCGAGTGGACGCCGCAGAGCTACATCTTCCGGATCGACGGCCAGGAGACGGGGCGGATCAACAAGGGGGTCTCGGGCGTCCCCGAGTACCCGATCCTGAGCATGCTCAGCTCGGACTACGAACTCGCCAAGCTGCCCGGCAAGAACGAGAAGTCGAGCCTGCCCCAGACGATGTACGTCGACTGGATCCGCACGTGGCAGGACCCCGCCCAGATCGTCCCGACGGCGACGCCGGCACCCTGACGGTCTAGACGACCAAACCGGTGAGGCCCGGTCACCCCGCGCGAGGGTGGCCGGGCCTCGTCGTCCTCCCGGCCGGATTTGCGCCGATTCTGGGACGGTGCGCCTTCGTGATGCCACACTCGCGATCGGGTTAAGGAGACGCGTCTCCTGAGGTCGACCCACCCCCCCGAAACCGACCTGGAGGACCCCCCGTGTCGTCCCTACGCACCCTCACGGCCGCGCTGGCCGCCCTGACCGTGAGCGCCGCGCTCGCCAGCATCAGCCAGACGTCCGAGGCCGCCTCGCAGAGCGCCACCATCACCGTGCTTCCCGGCATCGTGCAGCCCGGCAGGAGCGTGGCCAACCCCGACGACGCCCTCGCTGCCGTCGTCGCCACCTTCGCCCCGGCCAAGAAGGGCCGCGCGGTCGTCCTGCAGCGCAAGTCCGGCTCCAAGTGGGTCAAGGTCGCCACCGGCGTGCAGGACAGCCGCGGCAGGGTCGAGTTCGCCGCCCCTACCGGCTCGTCTACCTCGCCGATCACCTACCGCGCCGTCGCCGCGAAGAGCTCCGGCCTGAAGCCCGTCGCAAGCCGCTCGGTGGGCACGGGCACCTGGGGTCCGGCAACCTTCACCGACCAGTTCCTGGGCACTGCTCTCAGCGGCAACTGGGTGCACCGCATGCAGTTCTACCAGCCCGACTCGATGCGCAACTGCTCCAAGGGTGACCCCGCCGCCACGCGGGTCAGCTCGGGCACCCTCAAGCTGATGGTCGTCCGCGACCCCTCGATGCCGGCCGGTAGCTGCACGGCGTACAAGCAGGACGGTTCGGTCATCGGCCAGTACGACTACCGCCTCAACGGTCACGTCTCGACCGATGGCCACGCCTCCCTCAAGTACGGCGTGGTGGCCGCGCGCATCAAGTTCCAGCCGCGCCAGGGTCAGCACGCCTCGCTGTGGATGCAGCCGCAGAACCCGACCTACATCCCCAACGCCCTGCAGGGCGGCGCGGAGATCGACATCATCGAGTACTTCGGCGACGGGGTGAAGAACGGCGGCCTGACCAGCTTCATCTACAACCCGACGCCCAGCGGGGTGCCGCAGAAGATCGGCGGCTGGATCAAGAAGCCCGAGCGGTACCTGTCCAGCAAGAAGGACGGCTGGTCCAAGCGCTACCACGTGTTCTCCGTGGAGTGGTCGCCGACGGCCTACGTCTTCCGGATCGACGGCCGTGAGACCGCTCGGATCACCAAGGGCATCTCCGGGGTGCCGCAGTTCCCGATCCTGAGCCTGCTGAGCTCCGACTACGAGCTCAAGAAGCTCAAGGGCGAGGGCAACCTGCCGCAGACGATGAGCGTGGACTGGATCCGTTTCTGGCAGGCGCCCGGCTACACGCCGTAGTGGCGTTTCGAGTGTGGGGGTCGCGAGGGCCCGGCCGCCGTCACTGTCGGGCGTGGCCGGGCCCTCGGACCCTCTCCCCCGGATCCGACGAGTCGGATGCCGGACTGGCGGGAAAGGTTCGCTCAGGTCCCGGTGAGGTGACCGGCCACTGCACCCGCCGACGCCATCGCCTGCCTCGCCCACTCCGGGGTGGCGCCCGCGAGGCCGCAGACCGGGGTGATGACGAGGCGGTCACCCGTCTCCTCGGGGTCGATCCCCAGCATCTCGAACCAGCCGAGCACGCGCTCGGTCAGCGCGCGGTCGGTGGGCGGCGTGCCTGGGTCGGTCGAGGGGACGACGCCGAGGGCGACGGTCTGGCCGGCCTCGAGGGCCCCGCCCAGCTCGTCGTGGTCGGCCGCCGCGAGGACGTCGAAGTCGACCGAGAGACCGCGAGCACCGGCAGTTCTGACGAGGTCCCACGGGGTCTCTGGCGCGCAGGAGTGCACCCACGGCTCGGCGGCGTCGGCGATCGCGGACAGCACCCACTCGAGGTGTTGGGAGAGCTGCGGGCGGTCGACGGCGCGGTGCCGGCCGAAGCCCGAGGCCGTCGGCACCCGCGCCTGCAGCACCGCGGTGATGGCGGGCTCGTCCACCTGTACGACGAGGCGTGCGGCGCCGGGTACCCGCCGGCGGACGTCAGCGACGTGGTCGCGGAGTCCCTCGGCGAGGGCCTCGGCCAGCTCGCGGCGGGCGCCGTGGTCGCTGAGCACCTTGTCGCCCCGGGGCTTCTCGACCGTCGCGGCCAGCGTCCACGGGCCGGCGACCTGGATCTTGAGCGGGCCGGTGTAGCCGTCGAGCTCCTCCTCGAGCCGGTCGAGGTCCTCGCCCATCAAGCTGCGCGCGCGGCGCTGGTCGCGGCTGGGGGCGTCGGTGAGCCGCCAGCCCGACGGCTGCACGTCGAAGCCGAGCTCGGCGACCAGGGCCAGCGCGCGACCGGTCATCGAGGCCGTCGGACCGCGATCGGGGAGCTCGGGCAGGTAGGCGAAGTCGGGGAGCTCGTCGACGACCAGGCGCATCGCCTCGACGGGGTCGGTCCCTGGCAGCGAGCCGATGCCGGTCGCGAGCGTCACGCGGGCGTTCGAGACGGTTCGCGTGCGGCGCTCGAGGTGGAGGTGATCGTCGCCGAGCCGACGACGCGGGTGCCGTCGTACACGACCACGGCCTGGCCGGGAGCGATGCCCTGGGCCGGGTCCACCAGGTCGACGTGCACCCGGGCGCCGCCGTCTGAGGTGACGACGACCGCGCGGTGCTCGGCCCCGTGGGCGCGGAGCTGGACGGTCCCCTCCAGCCGATCGGGGACGGTGCCGCACCATCGGCCGCCGGCGGCCTCGAGCCCGTCGACGGTCAGCGCCTCTCGCGGACCGACCCTCACGGTGCCGGAGACCGGCTCGATGTCGAGCACGAAGCGGGGCTTCCCGTCGGCTGCCGGGCGCCCGATCCGCAGGCCCTTGCGCTGACCGACGGTGAACGCGTAGGTGCCCTCGTGCTGCCCGAGCACGTCGCCGGTGGCGTCGTCGACGATGTCGCCGCCGTGGTTGGGCGCCCGGTCGGCGAGCTTCTCGCGCAGCCAGCCGGCGTTGTCGCCGTCGGCGACGAAGCAGATGTCGTGGGAGTCGGGCTTGGCCGCCACCCGCAGGCCGCGGCGCTCGGCCTCGCGTCGTACCTCCGGCTTGGGGGTGTCCCCCAGGGGGAACAGCGAGTGCCGCAGCTGGTCCTGGGTCAGCACGCCGAGCACGTAGGACTGGTCCTTGCCATGGTCCTCCGCGCGGTGCAGCTCGACGAGGCTCCCTTCACCGGCGGGACCGGTCCGCAGCCGCGCGTAGTGGCCGGTCGCCACGGCGTCGAACCCGAGCCCGATCGCGCGGTCGAGGACGGCCGCGAACTTGATCTTCTCGTTGCAGCGCAGACACGGGTTGGGCGTGCGCCCGGCGGCGTACTCGTCCATGAAGTCGACCACGACGTCGTCGTGGAACCGCTCGCTGAGGTCCCAGACATAGAAGGGGATGCCGATGACGTCGGCGGCCCGGCGAGCGTCGTTGGCGTCCTCGAGCGTGCAGCAGCCACGGGCTCCCGAGCGGTACGACGCCGGGTTGCGCGACAGCGCCAGGTGGATGCCGGTGACGTCGTGGCCCGCGTCGACGGCCCGGGCGGCCGCGACTGCCGAGTCGACCCCACCGGACATCGCGGCGATCACCCTCATCGCGAAATCACCCCCGCGTCACCGGGCGACGGGCTTGCGCGACGCGCGGGCCCGCTCGACACTCGGTCCGATCGCGGCGGCCAGCGCGTCGATGTCGGCGTCGGTGCTGGTGTGGCCCAGCGAGAACCGCAGCGAGCTCAGGGCGTCCTCCTCGCTGAGGCCCATGGCGATCAGCACATGGGAGGGCTGGGCGACGCCGGCCGAGCAGGCCGATCCGGTCGAGCACTCGATGTCGCGGGCGTCGAGCAGCATCAGCAGCGAGTCGCCCGCGCAGCCCGGGAAGCGGAGGTGGGCGTTGCCGGGGAGCCGATCGGTGGGGTCGCCGTTGGCGATCGCGTCGGGCACCACCTGCTGCACCTCGCGCACCAGCCGGTCGCGCAGCGCGGACACCCGCTCCGCGTGCTCGACCTGCACCTTGACGGCCGCCTCGACAGCGGCGGCGAAGCCGGCGATGGCGGGCGGGTCGAGAGTCCCGCTGCGGATGTCGCGCTCCTGGCCGCCGCCGTGCATCATCGCGGTGACCTCGAGCTCGCGGCGTACGAGCAAGGCACCGACGCCGTAGGGACCGCCCACCTTGTGGCCGGTCAGCGTCATCAGGTCCACGCCCGAGGCCGCGAAGTCGACTGGCACCGAACCGACCGCCTGCACCGCGTCGGTGTGCACCGGGATGCCATGCGGGGCGGCGAGCGCGACGATGTCCTCGATGGGCTGGAGGGTGCCGACCTCGTTGTTGGCCCACATCACCGAGATGAGCGACACGCTGCCCGGATCTCGCTCGATCGTCGCCCGGATGGCCTCGAGGTCGACGCGACCCCGGCCGTCGACGCCGATGAGCTCGACCTCCGCACCGTCCTCGGCGGCCAGCCACATCAGCGGGTCGAGGACGGCGTGGTGCTCGATCGCCGTGGAGATGATGCGGGTGCGGCGCGGGTCGGCGTCGTGGCGTGCCCAGTAGGTGCCCTTGAGCGCGAGGTTGTCGGACTCGGTGCCGCCGGACGTGAAGACCACGTCGCCCGGCCGGCAGTTGAGGGCCTGGGCGATCGTCTCGCGGCTCTCCTCCACCACCTGACGGGCCCGCCGACCGCTCGCGTGCAGCGAGCTGGGGTTGCCGACGTCGGAGAGGTGGCGGGTCATCGCCTCGATGGCCACGGGCAGCATCGGCGTGGTCGCGGCGTGGTCCAGGTAGACCGGCTGCTGCACCGGCGTCGCAAGGGAGGGATCGTTCATCGCATCCGCAAGCGTACGGCGCACCCCCGCGCCCCCGCGAACCGCGCCGCCGAGCGGACGGGTCGGACGGGTCGGCCGGGTCAGCTGCAGCTCTCGACGCCGTCGACCCACCAGCCGGTGGTGCCCTTGATGACGGTGACCTGGACCTGGATCTCGTTGGTCGTGGGGTCGACGAGGGCGACCCCGGTCGGCGCGTGGGCCTTCGCGGGCACGACCATCGTGACGACGCCGTCGAGCTCCGTCGCGGCCCAGTCGAGGGCGGCCTCCTCGGGGCTGCCGAACCCCTGGGGCTCCCGGCCGTAGTCGATCGACAGCATCGAGTGGCTGTCGCAGCCGGTCTCCGGCCAGGTCGCGTCGACGGCCTGCGGGGCGGCGGCCCCGGTCGAGGCGATGGCCGACGAGGTCGACTCCGACGCAGACGTGGTGGTCGGGTCGTCGGCGGTCTCGGTCCCCTGGCCACAGCCGGCCAGGGCAAGCACGGCGGCCAGGCCGAGGGCGGCGGGCAACAGTCGAGGGTTCATGGGTTCCTCCCGGGACTCGGTGGGTCGCACATCGGACGGGCCACGTCGTCCGGCGGTTCCCAGGTCAGACCATCCGTGCGAGCCAGGGATGCTCGGGCCAGAGCCCGGCCACCTGACGCACCAGCCACTCGCGCGCGGCGGAATCGAGCAGCGGCCAGGTGCGGTCGAGGTCGCGGCCGTCCTTGAGCCGCTGCAGGCGGGCCTTGTAGAGCAGGACGATCTCGGGCTTGAGGTAGCGGATGCCGTCGTCGGCCACCCAGGTGACCTCCTCGACCGGAGCGACGTGGTCGGGCAGCCGCTTGTTGGTCCACGCGCCGTCGCGGTCGGGCGTCAGCGGCAGGTCGAAGACCCACGGCGACGTCGCCTCGCGGCGTACCCAGATCTGGCTCTCGGGGTGCTGCACGTCTGGCCAGTGGTCGGTCAGCGGCCGCAGCGCGCCGTCGGCGATGTTCCACAGCTGCCAGCGCTCCCCCACGTGCTCGCGCAGGGCCGGAACGTCACACACCAGGATCGAGACGTCGACATCCTCGTGGCCGCGCGGCGCTCCGGTGAAGGCCTCGATGGCCCAGCCGCCGACGATCCACCACGGGCGGTCGAAGCCGGCGAAGAAGTCGCGGACGCCCGGAGGGTCGAGCGGCTCCCACAGACCGTAGAGCGCCTCCCAGTAGTCGTCCTCGGCGCGCTCGGCGGGCGTGCGCATCAGCTCTTCCACGCCCGTCACCCTAGGTGAGGGTCAGAGCAGCACGAGGTCGTCGCGGTGCACGACCTCCCGCTCGTACGCCGCCCCCAGCTCCCGCTTCAGGTCGTGCGACGAGCGCCCCAACAACGCCGGCAGCTCGGCCGCGTCGAAGTTGACCAGGCCGCGGGCGACCGCCCGGCCCTCGGGGTCGGTCAGGTCGACGGGGTCGCCGGCCGCGAAGTCGCCCTCGACGCCCGTTACCCCGGCCGCGAGCAGCGAGGCCCGTCGCTCGACGACGGCGCGTACGGCGCCCGCGTCGAGGACCAACCGACCCCGCGGGTCGGTCGCGTGGGCCAGCCACAGCAGCCGGATCGGACGCCGCCGACCAGTGGGGTGGAACAGCGTGCCGACGTCCTCCCCTGCAAGGGCCGCCGCGGCGTTGCCGGCGGACGTGAGCACGACGGGGATGCCGGCTCCGGTGGCGATCCGGGCCGACTCGACCTTGGTGACCATCCCGCCGGAGCCGAGTCCGGCGCCGCCGGCGGAGCCGATCCGGACGCGGTCGAGGTCCGCGGGCGAGGCCACGTCGGACACGAGCGCGGCGGGACCGGCGGCCGGGTTGGCGTCGTAGAGGCCGTCGACGTCGCTGAGCAGGACCAGCAGGTCGGCATGGACCAGATGGGCGACCAGGGCCGCGAGCCTGTCGTTGTCGCCGAAGCGGATCTCGGTCGTGGCCACCGTGTCGTTCTCGTTGACGATCGGCAGCACCCCGAGCTCGAGGAGCTTGGCGAAGGTCTGGTGGGCGTTGCGGTAGTGCGCGCGCCGCGTCACGTCGTCGACGGTGAGCAGCACCTGCCCGACCACGATCCCGTGCCGCGCGAGCTCCTCTGTGTAGCGGTGCACCAGCAACCCCTGGCCGACCGAAGCCGCGGCCTGCTGCGCGGCCAGTGCCCGAGGGCGACGCTTGAGCCCCAGCGGTGCGAGCCCGGCAGCGATGGCGCCGGAGGAGACCAGCACCACCTCGGTGCCGCCTTCCCGCGTGGCCGCCAGTACGTTGACCAAGCGGCGCAGGCGGTCGGGATCCAGCCCGCCACCGGCCGTCGTCAGCGACGACGAGCCGACCTTGACCACGACGCGGCGGGCCGCGACCACCGCCGCCCGGGTCACTTGTCGATGTCCTCGTCGCGGCGGTCGGGGTCGTCCGCCGACCCGATCTCATAGGCCATCGGCCCGGTCTGTGGCCGCGAGGCCTTGACGATCTTGTCGTCGATCCGACGAGCCTGGTCGATCCGGCGGGCCACGTCGGCGCGGGTCTCTTCCTCGCTGCGTTCGGGCATGGCCTCGTCGATGGCCCGGCGCCGTCGGGCGGCCGGACGCTGGTCCTCGAAGCGGTGGTCCTCGCCCCGCCGACTCAGCACCTCCGCACCGGCGTCGATGCCAGGCTTGAAGTCGAACACGACGGCGTTGTCGGGAGGGCCGATGAGCACGGCCTCGCCCTCTTGCACGCCGAGCCCCAGCAGGCGCGCCTCGACGCCGAGCCGGTTGAGCCGGTCGGCGAGGAACCCGACCGCCTCGTCGTTGGTGAAGTCCGTCTGGCGCACCCAGCGCTCGGGCTTGTCGCCCCGCACCCGCCAGCCCTCGTCGGTCTGGGTCACGCTGAAGTCGTCGGCGCCGTCGGCAGACGGCGGGCGGATCACGATGCGCTGGGCCTCGACGGCCGGACGCTCGTCGCGTGCGGTCTGCACGATGCCGGCCATCGCGAAGGTGAGCTCGCGCAGGCCGGCTCCGCTGGCCGCCGAGATCGGGAAGACGTCCAGGCCTCGGGCCCGCAGGTCGTCGACGACCATGTCGGCGATGTCGGAGCCGTCGGGCACGTCGATCTTGTTCAGCGCGACCAGCCGCGGCCTGTCCTCGAGGCCGCCGTAGCGGCTCAGCTCGTTCTCGATGATGTCGAGGTCCTCGACGGGGTTGCGGCCCGGCTCCATGGTCGCGGTGTCGACGACGTGCACGATGGCCGCGCACCGCTCGACGTGGCGCAGGAAGTCGTGGCCGAGGCCGCGGCCCTCGCTGGCCCCCTCGATCAGCCCCGGCACGTCGGCGACGGTGAACGTCGTGTCGCCGGCCGTGACCACGCCGAGGTTGGGCACCAGCGTGGTGAACGGGTAGTCCGCGATCTTGGGCCGGGCACGCGAGATGGCCGCGATCAAGCTGGACTTGCCGGCGCTGGGGAAGCCGACCAGGCCGATGTCGGCCACGACCTTCAGCTCGAGCCGGATGTCGAGCTCGTCGCCCGGCTCGCCGAGCAGGGCGAAGCCGGGCGCCTTGCGCTTGGCGCTGGCCAGCGCCGCGTTACCGAGGCCGCCGCGGCCGCCCTGAGCGATCACCAGCTCGGTGCCGGCGCCGACGAGGTCGGCCAGCACCTCACCCTGCGCGTCCTTGACGACCGTGCCGTCGGGCACGGGAAGGACCAGGTCGTGCCCGTGGGTGCCGTTCTTGTGCCCGCCGGCACCGTGGCCGCCCACCTCGGCCTTGCGGTGCGGGCTGTGGTGGTAGTCGACGAGCGTGGTCACGTCGGGGTCCACGCGCAGGATCACCGACCCGCCGGGGCCGCCGTTGCCACCGTCGGGGCCGCCGAGCGGCTTGAACTTCTCACGGTGCACCGAGGCGATGCCGTTGCCGCCCCGGCCGGCGCTGATGTGCAGCGTCACCCGGTCGACGAACGTGGGAACTGCCACGAAGAGCACCGCCGATCGAGCTTGTCGAGATCCAACAGATGGGAGGAAAGGCGAAGGGCGCCCCGGAAGCTGTCCGGGACGCCCTTCGAAGAGTCAGTGGTGTCGAAGCGTCAGGTCACTCGCCCGGGACGATGTTGACGACGCGACGGCCACGCCGCCGGCCGAACTCGACAGCACCCTCGACGAGCGCGAACAGGGTGTCGTCGCCGCCGCGGCCCACGCCGGTGCCCGGGTGGAAGTGGGTGCCCCGCTGGCGGACGATGATCTCGCCGGCGCTGACGAGCTGGCCGCCGTAGCGCTTGACGCCGAGGCGCTGGGAGTTGGAGTCCCGACCGTTCTTGGTCGAGGCCGCACCCTTCTTGTGTGCCATGAGATTTGTCCTTCGCTGCCGCGAGCCAGGGCCCGGTTGTTTGTCAGAGGGAGATGTCGGTGACCTTGACCTGGGTGTACTTCTGGCGGTGACCCTGGCGCTTCTTGTAGCCGGTCTTGTTCTTGTACTTCTGGATGATGATCTTGGGGCCCTTGGTGGCGCCGAGCACCTGCACCGTCACGCCCGCCTTGTCGAGGCCGGTCGCGGTGACCTTCTCGCCGTCGACGACCATGACCACCGGCAGCGTCAGCGACTCGCCGACCTTGGTCGAAACCTTGTCGATCTCGATGACGTCGCCGACAGCGACCTTCTGCTGGATGGCGCCTGAGCGCACGATCGCGTACACCGCGGTCTCCTTCGTCGATTCTTCACACGTCTGGTCCGGGTCGGCGCACGCCAGGGAGCAGGGCTCGAGGAGGGCTGTCACACGGAATGGGCACGCCTGAGCGCACCGAGGGTCAATAGTACGGACCCGCCCGCCCGATGCGCAAAACGTGATCGGGCCGGGCGGTCGTCAGCGCTTGCGGCCGCGCCTCTTGACCGGCACGTGCAGCGCCGGCGTCCCCGAGTCGTGAGCGTGGTCGTTGGCGACCAGCACGGCGCCGGCTTCCCGGGCCGCCACCAGCTCGGCGCCCTCGGCGGTGTCGCCCAGGGCGGCCGGCGGCCCAGCCGGCCGGCTGGCTGCCCGGCGTCGGCTGCGGGTGACGACGCGCGGCGGCTCCGGCGGGGCGGGCGGCGCCGACGACCCTGCGTCGTCGTCGGGCGCGTCCGGCTCGGGCGGTGCCTCGGCCTCGGGAACGCTCGGATCGCGGTCCGTCTCGTCCTCCGGCGTCTCCGCCGTCTCTGACTCCTCTGCGGACTCGGCGGGGTCGTCGGACTCGGCGGTGTCGTCGGAATCGGCGGCCTCGTCAACTTCGGCAGCCGGCTCGGCGGTGTCGTCGGCGTGCACCATGGGGGTCTCGACCGGACCGTCGCGCAGGTCCTCGAGCTCGTCGGTGTCGTCTGGGTCCTCGTGGCCCTCGGGCTCGTCGGTCTCGGGGTGCGGCTTCGCCACGGCGGCGACGTCGCGCGGCGAGGGAGCCGACGAGCGGGCGGCGGGCTGCTGGTCGCCGCGGCCGCCACGGCTGCGCCGACCCCGGCGTCCCTCCTCCTCGACAGGGCGTGGCGCGACCGGCGCGTCCTCGACCACGACGCCGCGGCCGTGACAGGCCTCGCAGTCGTGGGAGAACGACTCCAGCAGGCCGGTGCCGATCCGCTTGCGGGTCATCTGCACCAGGCCCAGTGAAGTCACCTCGGCGACCTGGTGGCGGGTGCGGTCACGGCCGAGGCACTCGACGAGGCGGCGGAGCACCAGGTCGCGGTTGGACTCGAGCACCATGTCGATGAAGTCGACGACGATGATGCCGCCGATGTCGCGCAGCCGCAGCTGGCGCACCATCTCCTCGGCCGCCTCGAGGTTGTTCTTGGTGACGGTCTCCTCGAGGTTGCCGCCCGAGCCGGTGAACTTGCCCGTGTTGACGTCGACCACGGTCATCGCCTCGGTGCGGTCGATGACCAGGGAGCCGCCGGAGGGCAGCCAGACCTTGCGGTCGAGGCCCTTGTGGATCTGCTCGTCGATCCGGTACGACGTGAAGGCGTCGCGACCATCGGCCGACTCGTAGCGCTCCAGCCGCGACTCGAGGTCGGGCGCCACGTGGGAGACGTACCCCTGCACGGTGTCCCAGGCGTCCTGGCCCTCGATGACCAGCTTGTTGAAGTCCTCGGTGAACAGGTCGCGGACGACCTTGAGGGTCAGGTCGGGCTCGCCGTAGAGCAGCTGCGGCGCCTGGCCCTTGGCCTTCTTCTCGATGTCCTCCCAGCGAGCCTTGAGCCGCTCGACGTCGCGGGTCAGCTCGTCCTCGCTGGCGCCCTCGGCCGCCGTCCGCACGATGACTCCGGCGGTGTCCGGGACGATCTCCTTGAGCAGCGTCTTGAGGCGGTTGCGCTCGGTGTCGGGCAGCTTGCGGGAGATGCCGCTCGTGGTGCCGTCGGGCACGTAGACCAGGAACCGGCCGGCCAGGCTGACCTGGCTGGTGAGTCGGGCGCCCTTGTGGCCGATGGGGTCCTTGGTGACCTGCACCAGGATCGGCTGGCCGGAGGAGAGGACCGACTCGATCTTGCGGGGCTGACCGTCCTTGTGGCCGAGCGACGACCAGTTGACCTCGCCGGCGTACAGCACCGCGTTGCGGCCCTTGCCGATGTCGACGAACGCCGCCTCCATCGACGGGAGCACGTTTTGCACCCGGCCGAGGTAGACGTTGCCGATGAGAGAGGTCTGCGACTCGCGGGCGACGTAGTGCTCGACGAGGACCTTGTCCTCGAGCACGGCGATCTGGGTGAGCTCGTCGCGCTGGCGGATGACCATCACCCGGTCCACCGACTCGCGACGGGCCAGGAACTCGGCCTCGCTCACGATGGGCGCCCGGCGGCGGCCGGCCTCACGGCCCTCGCGCCGACGCTGCTTCTTGGCCTCGAGGCGGGTGGAGCCCGAGACCGCGGTGATCTCGTCCTCGGCGCTGCGGGTGCGGCGGACCCGGGTGACGGTGTTCTGCGGGTCGTCTCCGGCATCGCCGTTGTCATCGCCAGTACGGCGACGACGACGGCGACGGCGCGAGGTGCCCTCGGCCGGCTCGTCGGAGTCGCTGGCGGCTGTGCTGTCGTCGTCAGGCTCGGCGTCCGAGGACGCCTCGGTCTCGGCGTCGGCGGACTCGCCCCCTTCGCTCGACTTGCGGCGGCGGCGGCCACCCCGGCGACGCTTGCGACGGCCGGCGCCGGCCTCGTCCGTGGAGTCGTCGGTCTCGTCAGAAGTGGGAGTCTCCGAAGCCTTCGCGTCGGCAGGCTCGCCGGCGACGTCGGCCGGCGTCTCGGCCTCGTCGGCGCTCTTGCTCTCGGCGGCCTTCTTGGCAGCGGAGCCGCGGGTACGACGGGTGACCTTGGTGGCCTCGGGTGCCTGGAAGAGGGGGGCGACGGACGGCAGGGCCGGCTCGGCTGCGGCCCCGGAGACCTCAGTGGCCCCCGTGACCCCGGCGACCTCGGCGGCCGCGACCTCGGCGGCCGGCTCGGTGGCCTCGGCGCTCTTCTTGCTCTTCTTGGCGGTCGTCTTCTTCGCCGCGGTCTTCTTGGCGGCGGTCTTCTTGGCGGCGGTCTTCTTGGTCGCGGTCTTCTTGGCGGTCTTGGCCGGCTGGGCGGGCTCGCCGGCATCCTCGACCGCTGCGCCCTCGTCGGCCGACTCGCTCATCGGGGCGGCGGCGACCTTCTTGGTCGTCCGCTTGCGCGCGGTGGACTTCTTCGGCTTCTCGGCCGGCGGGTCCGACTCGGCTGCTTGGCCTGTTTCGACGGTGGGCGTCTCGTCCTCGAGCATCTGCTCTCCTCCGCCCGGTCGGCGTACCGACCCGGCGTGTCCGGCGGCGCCACCCGCATGGACAGGGAGGCGACGCAAAGCCTTCAAGTGGCGGCGACACCCTCCGCGGTGCGTCACAGAAGCCCGTCCGCCGCCAGCCGCGGTCGCATGGCCCGCACGAAGTGGCTGTCACCCAAATCGCTTGGCGCGTCGCGGTGCTGGTGACGATCGGTTCCCGGTGTGCCTGCCCCCAGTGGTGCGGGACCGGCGAGAACGTCGTCGGGTCGGCCTGGCTCCCACGAGCCCGGTCGGCCGTGGCCAGTATCGCACAAACGGAGGGCCCGTCCGTCATTACGCGAGGTGGAGTGGGTCCCCGACCTCCCCCGTCTCGGGGTCGAGCGGGCCCTGCCGGGTGCGGGTCAGCAGCGGCGCGCCGGTCACCTCCAGGCCCGTGACACGCACCAGGCCGCTCAGCACGTCGTCGGGCCGCACGGCCGGCACGGTGTGCCGCAGGGTGAGATCGAGCTCCGCGCCGGCCGGGTGCTCGCGTGCGGCGAGCTCGACGACCGCAGCGCGGCAGTCGAAGGTGCGCAGACCCTTCTTGGTCATCCGCTCGACCGGCACGGAGTCGACGGCGAGGAAGGCGGCGACGGCCTCGGCGACCTCGGGTGCGGGCGCCTCCACGACCACGATCCACCGGCTGGCCTCCAGCCGCTCGGACAGGGAACCGGGGCCGTCGGCCACCACCTCGACCACGTCGAGGCCGACGGGGAGCGCCTCGACGAGCGCACGTCGTACGCCCTCGGGGTCGACGACCTCGGCCAGCGCGAGCTCGAGGTACTCCGCCTCGCTGGCCGCCCCCGTCGGCGCGGCGCCGGCGTAGGAGATCCGTGGGTGCGGGTGGAATCCGGACGAGTACGCCATCGGGATCTTGGCCCGGAACACCGCGCGCTCGAAGGCACGGCTGAAGTCTCGATGGCTGGTGAAGCGAAGCCGGCCGCGCTTGGCGTAGCGGACGCGGAGGCGTTGCACTGGCGGAGCTTGCTGTTCGGGCTGCTCGCGCACCGGTCCACCGTATCCGCGCGATAGGTTGCCCGGCGTGTCGCCCCGGATCAGCTTCGCCATTCCCTACTACGACAACCGCACGTATCTCGCGGAGGCCGTCGCCAGCGTGCGCGCGCAGACGATGCAGGACTGGGAGCTGACCGTGGTCGACGACTGCGGTCCCGAGCCGGCGCACGATCTGGTTGCCGCGCTCGGAGACCCGCGAGTGACCTATGTCCGAAACGTCCGCAACCTGGGCCTGAGCGGCAACTGGAACGAGTGCGTGCGGCTGGCGCGTGGGCCGTGGGTGACGCTGGTGCACGGCGACGACCGCCTGCTCCCGACGTATGCCGAGCGCGTGCTCGCCGTTGCCGAGGCACGCCCGCACCTCGTCTCCGTGTTCACCGACGTGGTGACCATCGGCCCCACCGGCGCGCCGATCACGACGGCCGCCGACTTCGCCAAGCGGTTCTTCCCGCGGCCCAAGACCGACCACGACCTGCGCGGCGACGCAGCGACGGCGGTACTGCTCGCCGGCAACTACATCCTCTGCCCGACCCTGTGCCTGAACCGCGAGAAGGTCGGCCCGGCACCGTTCGAAGAGCGCTGGCGGTTCGTCCCCGACTGGGCGTTCACCGTCGGCCGGCTCCTCGACGGCGAGACGCTACACAGCATCCGCACGCCGCTCATGGAGTACCGCCGGCACTCCTCGAGCCAGACGTCTGTGTTGACGATCGACGCGTCGCGCTTCCTCGAGGAGATCGCGTTCCTCGAGGAGATGGCGGACCGGGCGGCCGCCCTCGGCTGGTCAGCGTCGGAGCGCGCCGCCCGCCGGCGCATCAGCGTCCGCGGCCACATCGTGCAGAAGCTGCTCGTGGACCTCGCCCACGGTCGCGTCGGCGCTGCCCGGGTCAAGGGCCGCGTCCTCTACAGGGACCTCCGGGGCCGGCCGCACGACACGGATGCGTAGGAACGACAAGAAGAGGCCGAACAGCACCGTCTGGTTGCCGAGCACCAGGCCCAGCACCGCGGGTACGGCGGAGCGCACGCTGTCCTCCGGTGCCATGCTGCCGAAGCCGGCGTCACGCCACTGCCACAGGGACACGAACGACAGCACCACGCCGACCAGGAGGATGCCGACGCCGGCGCCGATGCTCTTCTCCAGGTCGAGCCAGGCGTGGAACTTGTGGAAGCGGGCCCGCGGCAAGAAGCCTTCCTGCTCCGCGTAGTCGTGGCTGAGCAGGGCGAACAGCACGGCCTGGTAGCCGCACGATGGTGGCGGCGAGGGTGAACAGCAGCGTGCCGACGTCGAAGCCAACGCTTCCGACGGTGACCGGACCCACGACCAGCGCGATCGTCGAGACCAGGCCGAGCACCATGAAGAGGAGGCCGGGGTACAGGAACAGCCAGCGCGGGCTGTAGAGCAGCAGGAAGCGCAGGTGCCGCCAGCCGTCGCGCCAGCTGCGCAGGTGCGGCGGGCGGCTGCGGCCGTCCGGGCGGAGCGTGGTCGGCACCTCGGCGACGTCGAGCTCCGCGCAGCGCAGGCCTTGACGACCATCTCGCTGGCGAACTCCATGCCGGTGGTGCGCAGGTCGAGGTTCGATGATCGAGTCGCGGCGGAAGGCGCGCAGGCCGCAGTGGAAGTCGCCGACGGGTGCCTGGAAGAACAGCCGGCCGACGAAGGTGAGCACCGGGTTGCCGAGGTAGCGGTGCAGCGACGGCATCGCGCCGGGCGCGATGCCGCCCTGGAAGCGGTTGCCCATCACGAGGTCGGCGCCCTCGCGCAGCTTCTCGACGAACGGCACCGAGGGTGCCGAAGTCGTAGCTGTCGTCGGCGTCGCCCATGATACGTAGCGGCCGCGCGCCGACGCGATGCCGCCGATCAGCGCGGCGCCGTAGCCCTTCTGCGGGACGTGCACCACGCGGGCGCCCGCGCGCTCGGCGAGCTCCTGGGAGCCGTCGGTGCTGCCGTTGTCGGCGATCAGGACCTCGCCGTCGATGCCGGCGCTGTCGAGGAAGGCGCGCGCTTGGGTGATGCAGGTCTCCAGCGTCTCGGCCTCGTTGAGGCACGGCATCAGGATCGTCAGCTCGAGCGTGTCGATGTCCTGCGACTTCGCCATCGGCTTGTGCTGGTCCTCTCCGTTTGACGCCGCTGTTCAACGGCACCAGCATCCTGCCACGTCGGGCCGGTGATCTCGGAAATCCGGGCAGGGGCCGACGGTTATGCTGCCGCGCATGTCCGCCCCGGTCCGTCCCTGTCCTGCGTGCGCCGACACCGACGACGGTGAGCGGCTCACGCTCGACGAGATGATGTTCGGGCTCGGCGAGTCCTTCGAGTACGTCGTGTGCCCCACGTGTGCGTCGCTGCGCATCGCTGCGTTCCCCGACGACGTCGCCGACTACTACTCCACGAAGTACTACTCGTTCGACATCGACCCGGAGGACGTCCTCGGGCGTCCTGGGGTGCGCCAGGCCGTGACCGCCGTCGGGCGGTCGATCCTGATGGGGCGTGGTGTCGTCGGCGACGCGTTCGACAGGCTGTCGGATGCCCGGGTGCGGGCCTTGGTCAGCAAGTACCGGTCGGTGACCGTGGCAGGGCTGTCGAAGGGTCTGGAGACCCGGGTGCTGGACGTCGGCACCGGCGCCGGCGTGCTCCCCTACCTGCTCGTGCTCGCCGGTCTCCGCGACGTCGTCGGGACCGACCCGTTCGCCGAGCGCGACCGCACCTTCGACAACGGGGCCCGACTGCTCAAGCGTGACCTTGCCGACGTCGAGGGTCAGTTCGACCTCGTGATGCTGCATCACTCCCTCGAACACGTGCCCGACCCGCTGGACACCCTGCGCCAGGTCCGCAAGCTCGTCGCTCCCGACGGACGGGTGCTGGTGCGCATCCCGACCGTCTCCTCTCAGGCCTATGACGACTACGGCCGGCACTGGTTCCAGCTCGACCCACCCCGGCACTTCACCCTGTTCTCTCGCGACGGGATGAGCCGGATTGCGAGCGAGGCCGGCTTCGACGTCCTCAAGGTCGTGGACGACTCCACTGCCGTCCAGTTCTGGGCGAGCGCCCAGAACCAGCTAGGGATCCCTTTCGCCTCGGCGCAGTCACGTCTGGTGGACCCGAAGCGGTCACCTTTCAGCAACCGCCAGGTGCGCACCTGGGAGCGTGAGGCCGGCGGTCTCAACGCGCGGGGCCGCGGTGACCAGGCGGCCTGGGTGCTGACCCCCGGCGCCGATGCGTAGGCACGAGTCACCCACGGGTTAGCCTGACGCCGCTCCGGGGTCGACGGAGCCCAGCTGCGAGAAGGACGAGGATCCAGGATGAGTGCAAGCCGACTGGCTCGGCGCGAGGTCGCGCTGGGCCAGCCCACCGTCGGCGAGCGTGAGCTCGAGGCGGTGCGCGCCGTCTTCGAGTCCGGGTGGCTCTCGGGTGCAGGTCCCACCTGCGTGGCCTTCGAAGCCGAGCTCGCGGCGGCCATGGGCACCATCGGCGCGCTTGCTACGTCCAACTGCGGCTCCGCCCTGCACCTGGCGCTCCAGGTCCTGGGCGCCGGGCCCGGCGACGAGGTCATCGTCGCCGACTACACCTTCCCGGCGACTGGTCACGCAGTGGTGTGGACGGGCGCGACACCCGTCTTCGCCGACGTCCGCCCCGACATCGGCACGATCTCCCCCGAGTCGGTCGAGTCGCTCGTGGGTGAACGGACCGTCGGCGTCGTCGCCGTCGACCTGGTCGGCCAGCCGGCCGACTACGACGAGCTCCGCGCCATCACCGACCGTCATGGCCTGTGGCTGCTCGAGGACGCGGCCTGCGCTGCCGGGGCGACCTACAAGGGTCGGCCGGCTGGCAGCCTCGCCGACCTGGCGGCGTTCAGCTTCCATGGCCGCAAGGGCATCACGAGCGGTGAGGGTGGCGCGCTCGTCGGGGACGACGACGACCGGATGGCCCTGGCTCGCAGGCTGCACACCTACGGCATCGCCCCGGCCATCTCCCGCGAAGGCGCCGGGCTGGCCGTGCCGACGTTCGAAGACGCGGGGCACAACTATCGGATGTCCGACGTGCAAGCGGCGATCATGCGCGTCCAGCTCCAGCGGATGCCCGAGCTGCTGGCGGCCCGGACGGCCGCTGCGCAGGGCTACGCCGAGCGGCTCGATGGCGTGGAAGGCATCACGCTCCCCGTTGCGCTCTCAGACCGGACCCACCCCTGGCAGTCCTACCTCGTCACCACCGACGAGTCCGTCGATCGGAACGCGGTGGTGATGGGGCTGCGCGAGCGCGGCGTCGGCAGCAACTTCGGCACCTATGCCAGCCACGTGCAACCGGTCTACGCCTCGTCGCAGCGCTGCCCCGTCTCGCTGCACCTCTTCGAGCGCCAGGTCGCGCTCCCGATGCACGCCAACCTGGTCGAGGACGACCTCGACTACGTCGCAGAGCAGCTGGTCGAGATGCTCACGTCGTCCCAGTTCCGGAGCGCTGGCACCCGATGAGCAACGACATCCACCCCACCGCGGTCCTCGGGCCGCAGGTCCAGCTGGGCGACGGCAACGTCATCGGCCCGTACTGCGTCCTCCAAGGCCCCCTGAGCATGGGCAACGACAACTTCCTCTCCTCGCACGTGTCGATCGGCGGCGCGGCAGAGGTGCATGGCCACCTGTTCGTGCCCAGCTGGCGCGAGGAGTCCGAGGAGGGCGGGGTCGTCGTCGGTTCCCGCAACATCTTCAAGCAGTTCGTCAGCCTGGACACCGGCTGGCAGCAGCAGAGCGTCGTGGGCGACGACTGCATGTTCATGAGCTCGGTGCACGTGAGCCACGACGCGATCATCGGCAACTTGGTGACCATCTCCTGCGGCGCCCTGATCGCGGGACACACGGTGGTCGAGGACCACGCGACGATCGGGCTCGGAGCGGCCGTGCACCAGAAGCTTGTGATCGGGGCCGGCGCCATGGTCGGGATGCAGGCGGCTGTCACGCGGGACCTCCCGCCGTACGCCGTGAGCATGGGGGCCCCTGCGAAGCCGAGCCGCCTCAATACTTTTCGCCTCGACAAGCTCGACGTTCCGCAGGAACTGCATCCTCGTCTCCATAGAGTGGTGATCGAGGGTTCACGCGACGCCGACGGGTTGCCCGAACGTCTCATGCCAGCGATCGAGGCCTGGTGGCAACGCCAAGGCCTCGAGCACTGATCTCCCCAGCCGGACCCGAAAGGCTCACGCATGTCCAAGTCGCTCATCCCCGCCGCCAAGCCGATCTTGGGCGACGAGGAACGCGAGGCCGTCGATCGCGTCCTGCGCTCGGGGATGGTCGCGCAGGGACCCGAGGTCGCGGCGTTCGAGACCGAGTTCGCCGCGGCGCTCACGTCGGGCCGCACCTGCGTCGCCGTCAGCTCGGGCACCTCGGGTCTGCACCTCGGCCTGCTCGCTGCCGGTATCGGTCCGGGAGACGAGGTCATCGTGCCGTCGTTCACCTTCGCGGCGACGGCTAACTCCGTCGCTCTCACGGGCGCCACGCCGGTGTTCGCCGACATCGAGCCGGACCACTTCTGCCTCTCGGCCCAGAGCGTGAGCGCCGCGGTGACCGACCGCACGGCCGCCGTCATGCCGGTGCACCTCTACGGCCACCCCGCCGACATGACCGCAATCCAGGGGGTGGCAGACCAGCACGGCCTTCGCGTGTTCGAGGACGCCGCGCAGGCGCACCTCGCCACCTGGCAGGGGCAGCAGGTGGGCACGTTCGGCGAGTTCGCGATGTTCAGCCTCTACCCGACCAAGAACATGACGTCCGGTGAGGGCGGCATGGTGGCGTGTGCCTCCGAAGAAGTCGTCCGGCAGGTCCGGTTGCTGCGCAACCAGGGGATGGAGCGCCAGTACGCCAACGAGGTCATCGGCTTCAACGCGCGGATGACCGACCTGCACGCCGCGATCGGCCGCGTGCAGCTCACCAAGCTGGCGGCCTGGACGGACGCTCGACGAGACAACGCGGCGTTCCTCGACGCACACCTCGAGAACGTGGTCGTGCCGCCGGTTGCCGCAGGGGCGGAGCACGCCTACCACCAGTACACGATCCGAGTGGAGGCTGCCGACCGGGACCGCATCGTCACGCAGCTGCGCGAGGATTACCAGGTGGCTTCCGGCGTCTACTACCCGATCCCGAACCACCTTCTGGCCTCATTGCGACGCTTCGCTCCGGACCACGACCTCGCCGAGACCGACAGGGCCGCGGCCGAGGTGATCTCGCTGCCCGTGCACCCGTCGCTGACGGAGTCGGACCTTGGCAGGATCGTCGAGGCGGTCAACAAGCTGGCCGCGGCGGGGAGCTGAGCGATGACGACATCCGCTGTCGACCCCGCCGCGAACCCAGCGGCGCCGGAGGCCCCGCCCATGACCAAGGGCCGGCTGCGCCGCCTGACGTTGCTCGCCTGGGTGTGGTGCTTCGCCTCGTTCATGGTGTGGAGCCTCGCCACCCCGCTGTGGACCAGCCCCGACGCCCCCGCCCACGACCTGATGGCCTACCACGCCGTCCGCGACCTGAGCATCGAGAAGACGGACGTCTTCGCCAACGGCGTGACGTCCAACGCCATCACCGACGTCCCGAAGGGGCTCAAGGACAGCTCGGACTCCTCCGGCTGCTACGCCTTCATGATCGGGCCGGCCGACTGCCTCGTCGCACCCACGGACGACATGACCCTCGTTCCTTACGTCAACCCGGCGGGTCGCAACCTTCCGACGTACTACCTGGCGACGGGTTGGCCCTCGCTGCTGGTCCCGGTGACCTTGGCCGTCTGGGCCGACCGGGTCGCCGCGGCCGCGCTGGCCTCCCTGTTCGTGGCGTTGGCGTTCGGAGCGGTGATGACCCGGACCCGGAGGTCGGTCGCCGTCACCGGTCTCGCGATGGCCGTGACCCCGATGACGATGTACCTCGGCGGGTCCGTCAACCCCAACACGCTCGAGATCACCACCGGGCTCGCCATCGCGGCCTGCAGCGTGGTCTTCCTCCAGGACGGCCCGGAGAGCTGGCTGGGCCGGGCGATGTACCGCAACACCATGATCGCTGCCGCCGTCATGGTGTCGATCCGCATGCTGGCGCCCGTCTGGGTGCTTGCCTGGGTAGTCGCGTTCGCGCTGCTGGCCACGAGACGACATTGGGCCTACGTCTTCTCACGTCGCGGCTTGCCGTGGTTCTGCCTGCCCGTGGTGGGAGCCCTCTTCGACGTCGGGTGGACCATCACCTCGGGGATCACCGAGTTCCAGGCGCAGCCCAGGTTCGCCTACAGCTTTGTCACCAACCTGGGACTGTCCAAGGACCAGATCGACAGCATCACGCTCGGACAGCAGATCGGCATCTTCGGGTGGCTGGACACCCCGATGCCCAACGGTGTCTACATCCAGGTGCTGATGGTCGTGATGTTCTTGGCCTTCACCTCGGTCCTGAGGCTGACAATGCGCCAGGCGTTGGTGGTGGTCTGGTTGTCGGTCGCGCAGTACGTCATTCCCGTGGTGCTCCAGGCCGTGCAGTACAACACCAACGGGCCCGTGTGGCAGGGCCGATACACCCTCCCGCTCACGGTGATGGTGCCGATCTTCTTGATGATGTACGCCGCTCCGCGGTGGCGGGCGACCCCCGATCGGATGTTGGTGTGGCACGTGGCCTGGACCTACCCACTCGCCGTCATCGTCCTCGCGAGCGCGCATTTCCGCGGGCTCGTGGTGGAGCTGCGGCGCAACGCCAGCGGGCTCAACGGCCCGACCGTCCTGAGCGGCGTGTGGCAGCCTCCCTTGGGAGCACTCACGCTGTTGATCGTGCAGGCCGTGCTGCTCCTGGTGTTCGTGGTCTTGGTGCTGAAGCTCTACGCCCGCGACTACGCGGTTTTGGACCGTGCCGCAGTGGGGCTGCAAAATCCGTGGCGTGGCGCTCTCGACCGCGTCCGGCGCCTCGTGAGGCGCCTTGTCGGTCCACGAGCTCCCGAGCCTCCCTCCCCCGCTCCCGGCCGGGCATCCGTCCGGCAGGGGAACTAGACCATCGATCGGATCAGGCCACGTGCGCATCGTCGTCGTCAACAACTTCTTCCCGCCGCGGGTGGGCGGAAGCTCCCACCTGTCCGACGCCTTGGCCCGCGGCTATGCGCGGCTCGGCCACGAGGTTCTCGTCGTCACGACGGCCTACCAGGGCGCTCCGGCCGAGGAGGAACGTGAAGGCGTGCGGGTGGTACGCGTGCCGGCGTACACGCTCCCCGAGAGTCGGATCAACGTCAGCTTCGACCTGTCGTTTGCGACCCGGCCCGGGCTCCGCTCACGACTCCGCGGGCTGCTCGACGACTTCCGCCCCGACGTGTTCCACCAGCACGGGCAGTTCATGGACCTCACGTGGGCCACGGGCGCCTACGCGCGTCGCCGGGGAGTGCCGGCTCTGCTGAGCATCCACACCCGGCTGGAGAACCCCGCCGCGCACTACAGCCACGCGTTCCGCGGCCTCGACGCCGTGGTCGTGGCCCCACGGCTGCGGTGGTACAAGCCGTCCATGGTGGTGATGGACTCCTACATGCGCGACTACATCACCGACCGCTACAGCGGCTGCTACCGCGACCTCGTGCCGATTCCGGTCGGCGTCGACCCCACTTGGGTGCGTGGTGGTTCGCGCTCCGAGGGCAGACGGTTGATGGGGGTGCCGGACGACGTCCCGGTGATCCTCTCCGTCGGGCACGTGATCCCGCTGCGCGACCGGTTGAACGTCGTCGAGGCGATGCCACAGGTGCTCGCGAAGCATCCCGAGACCGTCCTTGTCGTCGCCGGTCGGGTCTACTACGACGCGTTCCAGCGTCGCGCCGAAGAGCTCGGGGTGACCTCATCCGTGAAGGTCCTCGGCGAGGTGCCCAAGTCGGCGATCCCACACCTGATGGCCGCCGGCGACGTGGAGAGCCACGAGCAGGGCTGGGGGCTCGGCACGGCCACCTTGGAGTCCATGGCGGCCGGCCTGCCGGTCGTTGGCTGGGGCCGCGTCGACAACTTCCCGGACGTGCCACTTGTCGACGGGCACGACGTGCTGCTCGCGGCGCCAGGGGACGTCGACGGCTTGGCCGACCGTCTGTGCGCAGCACTCGACGACCCGGCGTACCGTCGAGCGCTCGGCGACCGGTCGCGGCTGCTGGTCGACCGCCACTTCTCCCTCGACCGGGTTCTTGCACGCCACGTCAACGAGCTCAGCGCTCTCACCGGCGCCCGGAGCACGCCGACTCCCGGTTGATAGCCTCGCCACGCCCGACCGACCAAAGGAAGCCTCATGACCACCACCGAGACCGTCTTCTTCACCGGCGGCGCCGGCTTCATCGGCCTGCATGTGGTGCCACAGCTGTTGACGAAGGGCTATCGCGTCCGGATCTTCGACAACATGTTTCGCGGCGATCGCGATGCCGTTGCCAAGCTCGTGGAGGGTGGTGACGTCGAGCTCATCGACCAGGACGTCCGCTACGGCGGCGCCGTGCACGCCGCGATGAAGGGGTGCTCGAAGGTCATCCACGCGGCGGCCGTGTCGATCAACAAGAGCCAGGCCGACCCCTACGAGTCGCTCGACATCAACCTCATCGGCAACCACAACGTCTTCGCCGCGGCCGCCGACCACGGCGTCGACCGGCTCGTCTACTGCTCCTCGGCCTCGGTCTACGGCGACCCGGAGAAGCTGCCCATGCACGAGGACGACCGGCTCGACCCCTTGACGCCGTACTGCATCGCCAAGCGCGCCGGTGAGGACCTGCTCGGCTACTACCAGCGGCGCGACGCGCTGTCGTGGATCGCCCTGCGGTTCTTCAACGTCTACGGGCCCGGACAGAAGACCACTGCCTACTACACGTCGGTGATCAACCACTTCGTCAACCGCATCCGCAACGGCGAGTCCCCGATCATCGACGGCAAGGGCGACCAGTCGATGGACTTCATCCACGTGCACGACATCGCCCGTTCGATCGTGCTGGCCCTGGACTGCGAGCGCGACAACCTCCCGGTCAACATCGGCACGGGCATCGACACCTCGATCGCAGAGCTGGCTCGGATCCTGATCGACGCGATCGGAGCCGACGTCGAGCCGATCTTCAACCCGCGAGACGTGCTGGTCAGCCGGCGCGCCGCCGACATCACCCGCGCCCAGGAGGTGCTCGGCTTCGAGCCCAGCATCAAGGTCGAGGACGGCATGGCCGACCTGATCCGCTCTGCGTGATGGCGCCGACGCCTGGCTCGCTGCCTGCGAACTCGTGGAACGAGCACGCGTGGGTGCTGGGTGAGGTCGAGATCGGCGAAGGCACCTGGATCGGCGCCTTCACGGTCATCGACGGGTCGGGTGGACTGCGCATCGGCGCCGGTTGTGACGTGTCGAGCGGCGTCCAGATCTACACACACTCCACGGCGAGGCGGTGCGTCAGCGGACGGCGCTACGCGACGGTGGACCGGAGCCCGGTGGTCATCGGTGACCGCGTCTTCCTCGGTGCCAACGCCGTGGTCAACATGGGCGTCACCATCGGCGACGAGGCCGTCGTGGGGGCAGGAGCGGTCGTCACCCGCGACGTGCCGCCGCGCACCGTCGTGACGGGCGTGCCCGCGACGGTGGTGGCGCGGGTGGAGTTCGAGGATGACGGGACGCCGGTGTTCGTCCCCGTTGATGGGCCCGGAGACCCGGTCAACCGAGCCTGACCGACAGCGCCCGGTCGACGACGCGGTGCGCCGGGAGGATGGAGTCCCGCTCGGCATCGATGTCGACCTCGCCGCGGACCAGGTCGACGAAGTGCTCGAGCTGGGTGGCCAGCGGCTCGGCACCGATGATCTCGGGCACCTCCATCTCGGTCATCTGCCGGAACCCCGCGTGCCCCGCGTCGCCCTCGATCGTGGTGTGGCGGTAGGCGGTCACGCCGCGCCGCAGGAGATCGACCTCGATCATCCGGTCGAGCTCGTGGATGACCATCGAGCGGATCTTGCGCTGGCCGATGCGGCTCGCCGAGGCCGACGCGATCCCGCCGTCGTCGAAGCGCATCGTGGTCTCGATGACGTCCTCGGCCCCCGGCACGGACTGAGGGCTGAACTCGCCGACCTTGACGTCGACCTCGACCGGTTGCCGGCCGCCGAAGGCGCGCACGACGAGGTCGACGTCATGGACGAGGAGGTCCCAGGCCACTCCGGTCTTGATGCGCGGCGCGTACGGCGAGTGGCGCTCGGCGCGGACATATCGGGGCTGCTCCAGCATCGCCATCGCGACCATGAACGCCGGGTTGAACCGCTCCAACAGCCCGCACATCAGCGGTGTGCCGGCCCTCGCGGAGGCGGCAACCACGGCCTCGGCATCGGCGAGCGACGGGCACACGGGCTTCTCCACGAGCAGCGGCAGCCCCTCGGCGATCACCGCCAGCGCCAGCTCCTTGTGGTGCTCGCTCGGCGCCGCCACGACCGCGGCGTCCACGTCGTGGAGGGTGTCGAGGTCCGGTGACCATCGGCTGCCGTACTGCTCGGCCGTGGCGCGGCCGATCTCCTCGGCGGGGTCGATCACGACGCTCAGCACGGTGCGCGGGCCGGTGGCGATGGTTCGCGCATGGTTCAGACCCATGGAGCCGCACCCGACGAGAGCCAGCTTGAGGCGCTTGGACATCGAGGGGGAGGCTCCTGGTTCGGTAGACGTTCGTGTGCTGTTTCAGGCCTTTTCGGCCGGGCTGGCCGCGAGCCTAACGTCAAGGAGCCTGGCGTGAAGCACCCGAGGTGACCCGCCGGGCGATCTCCTCGCCGATCGGCATCGCGGAGGTCGCGGCCGGCGAGGGCGCGTTGAGGACGTGCAGCGTGCGTGGCGTGCTGCTCAGCAGGAAGTCGTGCACGAACGAGCCGTCCCGGAGCACGGCCTGGGCGCGGATGCCGGCCTCCCGGGGCATCAGGTCCGCGAGCTCGAGCTCGGGGCAGTAGCGCCGGCACAGCTTGAGGTAGGCGCGCTTGGACGCCGAGTTGCGCAGCTCCCCGAGACCGGTGCGGGCGTGCTGACGGGCGACCCGCCACATTCCCGGGAACCGGACGACGTCCAGGGCGTCGCGGCGGTCGAAAGAGAAGCGAGGGTACTTCTCGCGCGCCAGGCCCAGCACCGCGTTCGGACCGACGTTGAGGCCGCCGTCGACGCTCCGGGTCAGGTGAACGCCGAGGAAGGGCAGGTCCGGGTCGGGCACCGGGTAGATGAGGTGCGTCACCAGGTCCGCCTTCTCAGGCACGATGTCGTAGTACTCGCCGCGGAAGGGAACGATCCTGGCGTCCGTCTCGATGCCGGCCAGCCGAGCCATCCGGTCCGCCTGCACTCCCGCGCAGAACACCACGTGACGAGCCCGAACCTCGCCCGTGGTCGTCTCGAGCAGCACCTCGTCGGCGGACTCGGACACCCCGGTGACCATGGTCGACGTCCGGTGGTCGCCACCCCCTTTCCGGACGTCGTCCGCGAAGGCCTGGTTGATCCGCCGGAAGTCGGTGATCCCCGTAGAGGGGACGTGCAGGGCGCCGAGCCCACTCACGTGCGGCTCCCTGCGGCGCAGCCCGGCAGCGTCGAGCACCTCGGTGTCGATCCGGTTGACCGCGGCCCGCTCGCGCAGAGCCTCGAGGCCCTGCAGCTCGCGAGGGGTGGTCGCCACGAGGAGCTTGCCCGTGCGTAGGACCGGGATCCCGTGGGCCCTCGCGTACTCCTCGGTGAGCCGTGCGCCGAGCCGGCACATCTCGGCCTTGAGGCTGCCGGGCGCGTAGTAGATGCCGGAGTGGATGACTCCCGAGTTGTGGCCCGTCTGGTGCACGCCGAAGGTGGGTTCCTTGTCGACGAGCAGGACGCTGGCACCCGGCGCCGCGGCGAGCAGCTCGCGTGCGGTGGACGCGCCCACGATGCCGCCGCCTACCACCACGTGGTCGTAGATCACTGCGAACCGTCACCCACTTTCGATGTGTGCCGCCATCCTCGCCGACGGTAACTCCGGTGACGATCAGACCATGCGCGGGGCACGCGCACTGGCTCAGTCTGCCGGTCGATAGAGTGCCTGCGCACCTGCAGATGGAGACGGGGACGAGCGGGCGAGGAGCGGCGTGACCAGCCAGACACCGGACGGGTCAACGCCGCCAAGGAACCGGCTGCGGGGCAGCCTGGCGGACCGCCTCGAGGTCCTTCTGCCGATCGTCGGGTACGCCGCGGTCGTGCTGTCCGGAGCCACCACGTCGTCGCTGGGTGCCGGCCCCCTGCGCCAGGACCCGACCCACCCGATGGGCACCCTCTGGGGCACTCCCAACGGCGTCCGCTCGGACGAGTGGCTGACCCAGACCCCCATCGAGCTCAACGTCCTCAGCCTGGGCCATTCGTCGAGCTCCCCACTCGCAGAGGCCCCCGACCTGATCTTCCAGGTCGCTTCCGGGCAGCCGGTGGAGAGCCTCTTCTTCTTCGACAGCACACTGCTGCGCCTCGGACCCTGGTTGCCCGACGCGATGTTGTTCGCCGCGTGGCGAGCCCTGCCACTGCTGGCCCTGCTGTTGATGCTGCCGCCACTCCTGCGCCGCTTCGGGGCCAACCGGCCGATGTCGTGGCTTGCGGTCGCGCTCGTCGTGCTTGCGCCGACGACCCTCTGGTGGTCCTTCACGCCTGTGCGGATCCTGGCGTTCGCCAGCGCCGGCAGCTATCTGCTCGTGCTTGCCCGCGACCGCCTGCTGACCGGGTCGCCCCGCTGGGGGCGGGCCGCAGCGGTCGCCCTGACCGTGCTCGGCGGCCTGCTCATCGCCCGGCTCGGCACCTACTACGTCCCCTGGTCCCTGACCATCGGGCTCCCGCTCGTGCTTGCGACGGCCGCCTGGCTGGTGTGGTCATCGCCGCGAAGGCCCGGGCTCATCGTGCTGGCCGGTGGTGCCGTCGCCGGTGGGCTCCTGCTGGGCGCGACCTTCTGGGAGAACCTGACGGCAGTCCAGGCCGGACTCGACACCGCGTACCCGGGGACGCGTCGATCGGCGGCGGCAGCCATGCCGCCGTTCCACCTGTTCGGGGCGCCGGGGCTCTACCGGCTACAGGACCCCACCGTGGCGGCGATCCCCAACCAGAGCGAGATCGCCTCCGCCTACCTCGTCTGCCTGGCCTGGGCCGGCCTCCTGTTTCCAGGTCTGATGGCCCGACTCCGACAGCCGGACTTCCGGGGGCAACGGGCCGCCCTGACGGCGCTCGCCGGCGTGACCACCTTCTGGCTGCTCTGGTGCGTGGTCTCCTGGGGTCCCTGGAGCTCGAGCATCCCGCTCGTCAGCCTGGTCTCGGCTCCTCGAGCGGCGCAGACCGTCGGGTACGGCGCCGCGCTCGTGCTGTGCATCGTCGTCTCCCAGGCCGCGACACCGCGCGGCTACCACCTGCTGGCCGTCGCCGGCCTGTGCGGCCTGGTCACGGCGTACGGCGTCAGCACGTTGCAGTCGGCCGTGCCCACGCTGGGGTCCTGGCCGGTGTGGCTGTCCGCGTTCGGGTGCGGTGCGGTCGTCTGGCTGGTCACGCGATTCCCGAGCCACTGGGCGCCGGTGGCCCTCGTGGTCGCCGTCCTGCTGGTGGGCGGCTACAAGATCAACCCGGTCAACTTCGGTCTCGGCGACCTACGCGCCAGCCCCTCGGCGGGCTTCGCCCGCCACCTGGGCGCTCTCGCTCGGGAGAAGGACGGCTCGATCGCGGCTGACTCCGAGTTCGTCTCGGCCCTCCTCGTCGCCAACGGTGCGCCCACCCTCACGGGCTACCAGACGAGCGGGCCCGACATCGACCGCTGGAACCTGCTCGACCCCGACGGGCGATACGAGGAGAGCTGGAACCGCGGCGCCAGCTATCTGCGGATGACCTTCGATGGCAAGCCCGGCGCCGATCCGGTCATGACCAATCCGAACCCCGACATCATCCAAGTCAGCGTCGACCCGTGCGAGCTGGGCGTCGACGGTCTCGAGGTCAGCTATGTGGTCAGCCAGGCGGACCTGACGAACGACTGCCTGCGGCCCGCCGGACGGTTCACCTGGTCGGGCGTGCCGAACTATGTCTTCGAGGTCCGCGGGGAGCGCTGAGCAGGCGTCGGGCGGATCCGGCGAGGCACGTAGGGATCGACACGGGGCACGCCCCAACGCCGCTGCACAGCGATCCGCTCCCAGTCGTCGACGACGCGTTCGCGGGTGCGCGACTCGAAGTGGAAGAGCTCGCAGTGGGGCAGCACCACGATCCGCTTGCCGGAGCGGCGCACCTTGTAGCTGAGGTCGACGTCGTTGAAGTTGACCGGCAGCACTTCGCAGAAGCCGCCGACCTCGTCGAAGGTGTCGCGGCGGATGCCGGCGCATGCGGCAGTGACGCCGCTGACCTCGCGACTGATCCCGAGCACACCGAACTCACCGAGGGAGGACGACGGCTCGGTGATGGCGATGTGCAGGTAGTGACCACCGGAGTAGAGGTGGCCGATGTGCTGGATGGTGTCGCTGCTGAAACACAGCTTGGCCCCGGTCATCCCGACGTCGACCTCGTCGAGGGGTGCCACGAGCTCTTCGAGCCAACGGTCGGACCGAGCCGCCACGTCGTCGTTGAGCAGGACGAGGCGATCGCCAGTGGAGTGCAGGACGCCGACGTTCATCTTGCGGCTGTAGTTGAACGGCTCGTCGAAGGGCACGAGCATCAGGCGGTCGCCCACGATCTCGCGCAGGGAGTCGAGCACCTGTGACGGAGTGGGCTCGTCGTAGACGACCACGACCTCGAGGTTGTCGTGCTCGGTGTGGTCGAGCAGCGACTTGACGGCCTCCACCACGAACACCCGGCTCGTCCCCCAGACCAAGCCGGCGGACCCGATGGTCGGGATGACGATGGAGACGCGGCGGGCGGGATCGAGAGGACGGCTCGTGCGATACAGCCCGGTGGAGGGCCCGTGATCCACCGTGCCGTCGATGCCGAGCCGGTCGAGGTGGTCCTGGACGGCTTGACGGCCGGCGATGGCGGCGTACGGCTTGGCGTTGCTGTCGGCAGCGGCCGAGCCCGGGATCGTGCGCCAGTGGTAGAGCACTTCAGGGATGTGCACGACCCGGCGGGCCACCTCGGTGACCCGCAGCACGAGGTCGTGGTCCTGCGATCCCTCGTAGCCCTCCCGGAAGGCACCAACGCGGCGAACGACCTCGTTGCGCAGCACGGACAGATGGCCGGTGTACATCTGTCCGCGGAGGCGCTCTGGCGACCAGATCGGCTTGCGGAACTCGTCGTAGTGGTTGCCGTCGTTGTCGACCTTGTCCTCGTCTGAGTAGAGGTAGTCGGCGTCGGGGTGCTCCTCGACTGCGCGCGCGACGCGCGAGAGCGCCGTGGGGACCAGCAGGTCGTCGTGGTCGAGGAGGACGATGAAGTCGCCCGTTGCCGCTGCCACGCCGTCGTTGGACGCGACCACGATGTGGCCGTTCTCGGCGCGCTCGATGAGCTTGACGCGTTCGTCGCGGGCGACGAACTGCCGCAGCAGCTCGCGGACCGCCGGGTCGGGCGAGCAGTCGTCGACCAGGATCAGCTCCCAGTCGTCGAAGTCCTGGTCGAGCACCGATGTCACGGTGTCGTCGAGGACGTCCAACGGCGGGGCGTAGACAGGCGTGACGAGGGAGAACAAGGGCGGCATCGAGGTCACCGCCGGAATGCGGAGAACGGCCGGGTCAGTGCGCGACCCAGCCGCCAACTGCGGGACGCGTGCAGGTCAGCCAGCTCACGGGTGCGCGCGTCGGCGCGGCCCCGCTGGGCGACCAGCCGCTTCCTCAGCTCCTCGATCTGCTGCTTGGAGTTCTTGCGCTGTCGCTTGAGCAGCTTCTTGTGGTGGGTGAGCCGCCTGAGAAGCCTCGCTGCGCGGCTGCGCGAGACTCGCAGCTCCTTGGTGAGCCTTTCGGCCTCGGCCTCGAGCCCGATGATGTGGTCTCTCACCGTGAGCTGGTCGTGCTGGGCTCGGAGCACCTCCTTGCGCAGCCCGGCCATCTCTTCCTGGACGGAACCGTCGATGCCCGACTTGAGCTCGTTGACCTGGTCGTGGAGATCGCTCAGCGACCGGTGGGCCGACAGGAGTGCCGCCGTCTTCTCACGCACCTGCAGGTTGAGTGGCGCCACCATCGCCTCGTAGCGATGGACCAGCGAGCGCGTGTCGACGTCGGCGCGCTCGAAGAGCACCGCCCAGGGGGTGAGGAAGTCCAGGTTGACGTCGGTGCGACGGAAGAAGCCACGCTCGGCGAACCCGGCCGCCCAGGTGGGGCCGGGCTGGGTGTTCACGTGGGTCGGCTCGTCGAAGTCACCCGGGCTCGACGAGAAGAGCACGCGGTCGGAAGCGGCGCACATGTTGTCGATCGCGGCTTGGGCGTCGGCCGGGGACATGTGCTCGAGCACCTCGAGACAGGTGATCAGGTCGAAGCGACCCTCGATGGGCTCGGTCGCCGAGGCGACGCTGAGCCGGTCGCGCACATCCTCGTGGGCGTTGGCGATGGCGTGGGTCGACACGTCCCGACCGTGAGCGTCGACGCCGCGATCCGCCAGCGCCTGCACGAGCAAGCCCTTGGCACAGCCGACGTCGAGCGTCGTGTGCGGGTTTGTGATCGCGATGATGCGGTCGGCGACGTTGGCGAAGAACTGCTGCCACTGGGGATTCTCCCAGCGGTAGTCGTCGTAGCCGCCGAGATGAGCGGCCGTGAAGTAGCAGTCGGTGTAGTCCTCCGACGTCGTGCCCCCGACGGGAGCATGTGCTTCCTGTGCGGCCATCGTTTCCTCTCCAGCGAAGGCATTCCGGCCTCGTGCCAGCCCGGGGCGGCGACGGGCCGAATCGTAACCCACCGGCACGTGCCCACCCGCACCCGGCGAACCCGTGGTCGGGCGGCTGCCGCGCCGGTCGGGATGACGAACCACGGCCGCCCGGAGTGGTCGCACGCGTTAGCATGAGCCGGCCGGCGGTCACCCGCTCGTCCAGGGCCGTCCAGGGCCATGCAGGGCCATCCAGCGACACCGTGCCCTCATCCATCAGCAACACGAGAAGGATGTCCGCCATGACCTCGCCCCTCGGCACCGTTCTCGTGACCGGTGGCGCCGGGTTCATCGGCTGTGCGGTTGCCCGGGCTGTCGCCCACAGCGCCGAGAGGTGGGTCGTCGTCGACTCGCTGCACCCGCAGGTGCACCCACGGCGTGAGCGACCCGGCGAGCTCGTCGAGGCCGCCGAGCTGGTCGTCGACGACATCTCCACCTCTGATGGGTGGGACGACCTGGTCGCCGACCTGCGGCCCGAGGTCGTCATCCACCTGGCCGCCGAGACAGGCACCGCCCAGTCGCTCGACGAGAGCACCCGGCACGGCCGCACCAATGTCGTCGGCACCACTCAGCTGCTCGACTCGCTCACCCGCACCGGCCACCGCCCTGCCCACCTGCTGCTCACGAGCAGCCGCGCGGTCTACGGCGAGGGCACCTGGCGGCGTACGGACGGCACGCTGTTCCAGCCGGGCCCGCGCACCCACGCGCAGCTCGAGGCGGGCACCTGGGACTTCCCCGAGAGCACGTCGATGCCGAGTGCCGCCGCGACCACACCGCCCGCCCCGTCGAGCGTGTACGGCGCGACGAAGCTGGCCCAGGAGCACGTGCTCGCCGCGTGGGCGGGGGCCCGCGACGTGCCGCTCTCGGTGCTGCGGCTACAGAACGTCTATGGTCCCGGCCAGTCTCTGACCAACGCCTACACCGGCATCGTCGCCCTGTTCTCCCAGCTCGCCCGGTCGGGAGAGTCCATCCCGGTCTACGAGGACGGCCAGATCACCCGTGACTTCGTCTACATCGACGACGTGGCGTCGGCGGTCGCGGCGGCGCTGGCGGACCCGCCGCCCGATCGGCGCACGCTCGATGTCGGCACCGGCGTCGCCACCACGATCAGCGACCTGGCAGCCACGGTCGCGCGCTTCCACGGGGCACCCGACCCGAACGTGACCGGCCAGTTCCGCGACGGCGACGTGCGGCACGCCTCCTGCTCGATCGACGCGACGACCGCAGAGCTCGCGTGGCGGCCGGCCTGGTCGCTCGAGGACGGGATCGCAGCGCTGCAGGGCTGGATCGACGCGCAGCTCACCCAGACAGGCTGACCTCAGGCCTTCATGGCCGGCGAGGGATAGACGGTGCTGACCCGGACGCCCTCGAGCCAGGCCGTGAGCCGGTCGGCCTCGACGGCCAGGGCGGCCCGGCCCTTCTTCGGCACGTCCTCGACGTAGCGCACCTCCACGACACCGGCTTCGTCCTGCACCCAGCAGCCGACGATGCGCCCGCCCCACCAGGCGGTGGTGCCGGCGTTGCCGTTGACGTCGAAGAGCAGTGGGGCGTGCGGGCCGAGGTAGAAGTCGCGCGACTTCCAGCCCATCACGGTCGGGTCAAGCACGGGCAGCAGCGCGGCCCACGACTCGTCGTGGGTGACCGGGTCGAGGTCGTCGGGAAGCACCCAGCCGACCTGCCCACCGTCCAGCGACACCTCCTCAGCGGCCAGCGAGGCAAGGGCCTGCTTGACGATCCCGACCGTGCCGCCGAGCCACCACTGGATGTCGGCGGCCGTGCCGGGTCCGAAGGTCCACAACCATCGGCGCACCAGCTCGGCATAGCCCTCGTCGGCCTTCCAGTGCTCCTCGGCCTCGCCCAGCCAGGCCTGCATCGTGGTCCACTGCGGCCGGGAGATCCGCCAGTGCCCGCCGTTGCGACCGCGGGCCAGCAGCCCCTCGACGCCGAGCTGCGTCAGCACCCGCGGCGAGATCGAGACGTTGGCGGCGTACTTCTTGCCGACAGCGAGGTCGAGCCGGCCCTCGAGCTCCGGAAGCTGCTCGCGCAGGGCCTGGGCCGACAGCTCGCTGCCGTCGGCCAGCCGCTCGAGCACCGCCGCGCACGCGCGATCGATCCACGCGGCGCCGTCGTCGGCCAGGCCGCCCTGCTCGATCTCCTTGGCCAGCCGCGGCCGCAGCTGGGCAGCCACCCTGGCCGACGCACTCCCCCACGCCGCCGGCAGCAGGTCGCGCGGGAACACGAACGCCGTGCGCCGCATCGCCAGCTGCTTGACCAGAGTGCGGCGCTCATAGAGCTCACGCTCGATCGCGGCCACGGTCAGGCCGTCGACGCGAGCGACCAGCGACAGATAGACGGTGGCCGGCTCGGTCGCATGGAGCACCGTCATCGCGCGAGTGGCGGCGACGGCGTCGGGGTATCGGGTGTCGGGTGCGATGCCGTGTCGGGTCACCAGTCGGGCGCGGCGTTCGGCATCGTCGATGTGTCGCACGGCCACCATCTTGCCCATGGCTACGGACAGCGCCCGCAAACGCCCTGGCTACGGTTGCGGGATGAGGGCTCGGAGCTTCGGTGTGCTGGCGGGAGCGCTGACGCTCGCTGCGTGTACGACGACGCCCGAGGCAGCCGACCAGCCCACGGCCAGCCCGCAACCAACCACATCCAGCTCCGCGCCCCCGCCCGCGTCGTCGAGCCCACCGGCGCCGCAGCCCCGATCCGACGAACCGCTCGTGATCGCGGTCAACGCCCGCCGTCCGCCGGCGGACCTGACGCCTGAGCAGGCCGGCCTGCTCCTCGACGGCGGCATCACCCGCTGGCGCCAGCTCGGCCTGCCCGGAGGACGCCTGACCGTGACCCGCGAGCCCGCAGACCTGGTCGGACTGGCGCCCGACACGGTCGCCGTGGTGCGCGCCAGCGAGGTCGGTCCCGGTGTGGCGGTGTTGTCGGTGGCGGGCGTCGACCCGCTGCGGTCCCCCGACGACTACGTGTTGCGGACGGCCGGTCCCGAGCCCGGCCGGGTCACCACGTTGACGATGGTCGGCGACATCATGCTCGGCCGCCGGGTCGGTGAGCGGGCCACCGCGGAGGGCGACCCGGCGTACGCCCTGCGGCCGATGGCGCCGCGGCTCCGCTCCGCCGACATCACCGTCGGCAACCTCGAGAGCACGCTGTCCACCGACGGCTCCCCCACCCAGGGCGGCGACTCGTTCGCGGCCGACCCGAGGGTGGTGGCCGGCCTGCGGGCGGCGGGCTTCGACGCGGTCTCGTTGGCCAACAACCACACCGGCGACTACGGCGATCGCGCGTTGGTGCAGACCTGGCGCCGACTGACCTTCGGCGGTCTCCCACCGTTCGGGGCGGGCCGCAACCTCGCCGACGCGCGACGCCCGGCCGTGCTGGAGCCCAACGGCACGTCGTTTGCTTTCGTGGGCTTCAACGCCATCGGCGAGACGCCCGAAGCGGGTCCCCGGACACCGGGCGCGAGCTCGGTCAGCATGCCACCGCGCACCGGGCCGCTCGACCGGGCCGAGCTGGGCCGCATGCTCCGCGACGTCCGCCGCATCTCCGGGCTGGTCGACGTGGTGGTGGTGGTGCCGCACTGGGGCGAGCAGTACACCGAGCGACCCGAGCCGATCCAGGAGTACGTCGCCCGCCGGCTCGTCCGCGCCGGCGCCGACCTCGTCGTCGGCGGCCATCCGCACTGGGTGCAGGGCGCCTCGCTCGTCGGCGACGCGCTGGTCGTGCACTCGCTGGGCAACTTCACCTTCGACATGACGACGCCCGAGACCAACGAGGGCCTGGTGCTCGAGGCGACGTACTGGGACGACGAGCTCAAGGGCGTGCGGTTCGTGCCCTACCGGATCGGCGCCGACCACGCGCCGCGCGTCGTCCCGTATGCCGCCGCCGACCGGATGTTCGCCAACTTCTGGCGGTTCAGCGGTCTCGGAGCCACGCCCAGATGACCCGGCCGACCCTTCCGAGCTGAGCCGGGTCGACGACGGCGACGACGTCCTGCGCAGAGTGGTAGGCGGCGTACGGCGTGCTGCCGAGCCGTGCCGCCGGCAGGCCCGCGTCTGCGAACGACTCGTGGTCGCTGGCCGTGTTGTCGGGGTCGATCGCAACGCCGATCCCGAGCTTCTCAGCGGACCGCACGAGCGCCGCCCGGGTCGCGATCGGCGTGCCGCCCGCCGACGCGATCGGGACGACCTGGCCCACGCCTACCCGGTCGAGGGAGACCATGCCGCGCAGGTTGCGCCCCTCGGCGGCTGACATCTGCGCGACGTAGTGCAGCGACCCGAAGTGGTGCATGTCGTCGCCGAGGCCGCGCGGCTCCTCGCCGCCGAAGGCCACGAAGACCGTGGGCAGGCGTGGAGGCGTCGCCGCCGCCCGCCTGGCCGTCTCGAGCAGGACGGCGACGCCCGAGGCGTTGTCCTCGGCCCCGGGCGCGACCGCCACGGTGTCGAGGTGGGCGCCGACGAGCAGGTACGGCGCCCGAGGGTCGAACCCGACCGGGGTCGCGATCACGTTGAGGGAAGTGCCGGCCTGCACCGGGACGCCCCACGAGCTGCCGGCCGGCACGGGGAAACGCTGGCGTCGCACGTCGTAGCCGGCGGCGGCGAACGACCCCGCGACGTACCGCGCTGCCCGCCTGAAGGCCGGAGCGGTCGCCAGCCGGGGGCCGATGTCGCCGGCCAGCACGCGCACCGTTCGCATCGCCCGCGCCGTCGAGAAGGCCAGCACCGGCTCGGGCGCGGGAGGCGGCTCGGCGGTCGGCGTGGCCGAGGCGCTGGGTGTGGGTGTCGGGGTTGGGCTGGCCTCCACCGCCGGCTCGTTGGTCTCGACGACCGGCGGAGCCTGTCGGGAGTCGTCCCTCACGTCCGGCGAGCACCCGGCGACCAGCCCCAGCACGAGGGCGGACGCCGCCCCTCGCACCAGCACGCCTGACGGCCCCATGTCCCCGACTGTAGGTCGCCCTGAGACGATCGACGGGTGCCTGGCTCCCCATCACCCAGTGGGCCGGCACTCCGCACCACCCTCGTGCTGGTGGGGCTGGTGCTGCTGGCTCTCAACCTCAGGCCGGCGGCAGTCAGCGTCGGGCCGGTGCTCGCCGAGGTGCGCGCCGGGCTCGGCATGTCCGGCGCCACGACCGGGCTGCTCACCTCGCTGCCGGTGATCGCCTTCGCCGCCTTCGGGGCGTCGGCGCCCTGGTTGGCCGCCCGCGTCGGCCTGCACCGGGTGACGATGCTGGCGCTGGGCTGCCTGGTCCTCGGCCTGGCCGGCCGGGCAGCGGTCCCCGAGCAGCTGGAGTTCCTCGCGCTCTCGCTGCTGGCCCTGGCCGGCATGGCCGTGGCCAACGTGCTGCTCCCGTCGCTCGTCAAGCTGCACTTCCCCGACCGCATCGGCCTGGTGACCGCCATCTACACGACGTCTCTGTCGATCGGGCTGACGGCCGCTTTGATCCTGACGGTGCCGATCTCGGACACCTTCGGAAGCTGGCGCGCCGGCCTGGGCGTCTGGGCGGGCGTCGCCCTGGTGGCGCTGGTGCCGTGGGTGGGACTGGTCCGCCGCGACCGGCACCTCGAGGAGTCAGGGCGCACGATCCGCTACGCCGAGGTGCTCCGCACCCCGTTGGGGCTGGCCATGGCGGCGTTCTTCGGCCTCCAGTCGCTGCTCGCGTACGTCGTGTTCGGCTGGTTCGCGCAGCTGTGGCGTGACTCGGGCTACTCGGCGGGGCAGGCCGGGCTGCTGGTCGGCACGCTGGCGGCGGTGGCGATCCCGCTGTCGCTCTGGGCCCCGACCAGACTGGCGAAGTCGCCGGACCCGCGCTGGCTGCTCTTCACGGTGCTGGCCTGCTACCCGGTCGGCTTCGTCGGCCTGATGGTGGCGCCGTACTCACTCGCGCTGCTGTGGGCCGTGCTCGTCGGCATCGGCACCGTCACCTTCCCGCTGATCCTGACGCTGGTCGGCCTGCGGGCCCGCACTCCCGAGGGCACGGCCGCGCTGTCGTCGCTGACGCAGTCGCTGGGCTACCTGATCGCCGCGGCCGGCCCGTTCACCGTCGGCGCGCTCTACGAGGCCACCGGCGGCTGGACCGTGCCGCTGCTGCTCCTCGCGATCCTGGCGGCGCCGCTGCTCGCCCTGGCGGCCTACGTCGCACGACCGCACTTCATCGAGGACCAGCTCAGGCCACGAGTCGGCGACGCAGCGCGCTGAGCTGCTCGTCGGTCATGCCACCGGAGCGCAGGTACGCCACGGCGCCGCCGTAGCGGTCGTCGAGGTGCTCGAGGACCCGGAGCAGGTTCTCGGCAGGCGTGGCCTGGTAGCCACGCGCCTCTTCGCGCCGCGCGTCGTCCTCGATGCCTGCGAGGTACTCCTCGACCAGCGCGGCCAGCCGGGACTCGGTCAACGCGTAGTCGCCGGCGATGACGTCGGGCTCGGCGCCCACGGCCGACAGCGCCAACCCGACCACGAGACCGGTGCGGTCCTTGCCCGCGGCGCAGTGGACGACCACGGCACCGGGCGGAGCGTCCGCGATCGCCCCGACCGCGGCTGCGAACAGGTCGGGCCGCACGTCGAGCATCTCGAGGTAGAGGTCGAGCATCGACGTACCGAGGTTCTTGACGTCCGCCGGGTCCTCGACCGGCAGGTTGACGTAGGTCGGGTCGTCGGCGAAGGGATGTGGCTCGGGCGACTCGTTGGGCCGACGCAGGTCGACGATGCGGCTCACCCCGGCCTCGCCCAGCACCTCGGCCGACTCCGGGTCGAGCTTGGTGAGCGAGTCGGACCGGATCAACGCGCCGTCGCGGACGGTTCCGCCGTCGACGGGGAGCCCGCCGAGGTCACGGGCGTTGGTCAGGCCTGGCCAGTCGAGGTGGAGGGGTTGGTAGTCGGGCACCCACCGATCACATCACGGACGGCTCACATCACCGACAGCGGGAGCAACCTCTTGCCGGTGGGGCCGATCTGGATGTCGGTGTCCATCTCGGGGCACACGCCGCAGTCGTAACACGGCGTCCAGCGGCAGTCCTCGATCTCGGCCGAGTCGGGGTCGAGGGCATCCTCCCAGTCGGCCCACAGCCAGTCCTTGTCGAGGCCCGAGTCGAGGTGGTCCCACGGGAGCACCTCGTCGTAGTCGCGCTCACGGACGGTGTACCAGTCGAGGTCGACGCCGGTGCCGGCCAAGGCCGTCTCGCACGCAGCGACCCAGCGGTCGTAGGAGAAGTGCTCGCTCCAGCCGTCGAAGCGGCCGCCGTCGCGCCAGACCGACTCGATGACCTTGCCGACCCGGCGGTCGCCCCGCGAGAGCAGGCCTTCGATGGTGCCAGGCTTGCCGTCGTGGTAGCGGAACCCGATCGCCCGGCCGTACCTCTTGTCCGCGCGTACGACGTCACGCAGCTTGCGCAGCCGCTCGTCGGTGGTCTCGTGGTCGAGCTGGGCGGCCCACTGGAACGGCGTGTGCGGCTTGGGCACGAAGCCGCCGATCGAGACGGTGCAGCGGATGTCGTTGCGGCCGGAGACCTCACGGCCCTTGGCGATCACCTTGGCGGCCAGGTCGGCGATCTCGAGGACGTCCTCGTCGGTCTCGGTGGGGAGGCCGCACATGAAGTAGAGCTTGACCTGGCGCCAACCATGCGAAAACGCAGTGGCGACCGTGCGGATCAGGTCCTCCTCGGTGACGGCCTTGTTGATCACCTTGCGCAGCCGCTCGCTGCCGCCCTCGGGGGCGAAGGTCAGGCCCGAGCGCCGGCCGTTGCGGGAGAACTCGTTGGCCAGGGTGACGTTGAAGGCGTCGACTCGCGTCGAGGGCAGGGACAGCGAGACGTTCTGACCCTCGTAGCGGTCGGCGAGGTCCTTGGCGATCTCACCGATCTCGCTGTGGTCGGCGCTGGACAGCGACAGCAGGCCGACCTCCTCGAAGCCGGACTTGCGGATGCCGTTCTCGACCATCGCGCCGATGGTCTCGATCGAGCGCTCGCGGACGGGCCGGGTGATCATGCCGGCCTGGCAGAACCGGCAGCCGCGGGTGCAGCCGCGGAAGATCTCGACGGAGTAGCGCTCGTGGACGGTCTCGGCCAGCGGCACCAGCGGCTTGGAGGGGTAGGGCCACTGGTCGAGGTCCATCAAGGTGTGCTTGCGGACCCGGAACGGCACGGTCGGCTTGTTGGGGACGACCGCCTCGATGGTGCCGTCGGCGGCGTACGCCACGTCGTAGAAGCGCGGCACGTAGACGTTCTGGGAAGCGGCCAGCCGACGCAGCAGCTCGACGCGGCCGCCCAACCGCCCCTCGACCTTCCACTCGCGCACGACCTCGGAGATGGCGAGCACGATCTCCTCGCCGTCGCCGAGGACGGCAGCGTCGATGAAGTCGGCGACCGGCTCGGGGTTGAAGGCGGCGTGGCCGCCCGCGACCACGATCGGGTCGTCGTCACCGCGGTCGACGGCGTGCATCGGGATGCCGGCCAGGTCGAGGGCATTGAGCAGGTTGGTGTAGCCGAGCTCGGTGGAGAAGCTGACCCCGAGCAGGTCGAAGTCGCCGACCGGGCGGTGGCCGTCGACGGTGAACTGCGGGATGCCGTGCTCGCGCATCACCTGCTCCATGTCGGCCCAGACGGCGTAGGTGCGCTCGGCGATGATCCAGTCGCGCTCGTTGAGCACCTCGTAGAGGATCTGGACGCCCTGGTTGGGCAGGCCGACCTCGTAGGCGTCGGGGTACATCAGCGCCCACCGGACGCTCTCGCCCTCGATCGCGCAGTCCCAGTCCTTGACCGTGGAGTTGAGCTCGCCGCCGACGTACTGGATCGGCTTCTGGACGGTCGGAAGCAGAGGTTCGAGAAGCGGGAAGACGCTCTGGGACGACGCAGACACGGGTTCGGACCTCACAACTGACGGGAACACCGCAGCCTACGCCGCCATCGGTGCGCGCACCGAATTCGTCGCGAGCGCGCCGAGCGGGCCACGGCCGGTCGCGAACCGCGGGTTCCCGGACCGCTACGCTCTCGCCTCGTGCCTGCCGATCCTCGTCGCGATGCTCGCGGACCGGTGGGTGCCCTCGCTCGGGTGTGGAAGGTCGTCCTCGGCCTGGTCGCGACGCTGGTGAGCCTGCTGTGCTGGGCGTCCGCGTCGCCGCCGTTCTCAGCCCCCGACGAGCAGCTGCACCTCGCCTCGATCTGGTGCGCGCAGGGCGGGTGTGCCACGACGGAGGACCCCGCGGTGCGCGTCGTCCCGCCCGAGCTGGTGCTCCCCCAGTGCTTCAGCGGCGACCCGGCGAAGAGTGCGAGCTGTCGCCCCGGCGGTTTCGGCGACCACATGGAGCCGACGTTCCCGTCGACACTTGGCAACTGGAACGGCGCCTACCCGCCCGTCTACTACTGGCTGATGAGCGGGCTCGTGCTCGACAACCTCGACTCCTGGGTGTTGCTGACCCGCGCCGTCAACGCGGTCATCGCCGTGGTACTCATCGGGCTCTTGCTCCTCCTCCTGCCGCGGCGGCTTCGGCCGGTGCTCGTCCTCGCCTTCCTGGCCACGTCGGTGCCTCTGCTGCTGTTCGTCGGAGGTTCGGTGAACCCGAGTGCGTGGGCCAACCTCAGTGCGGGCACCTTGTGGCTGGCCTTGTACGCAGCCTTCGAGACCACGGGCCGTCGCCGCCTTGCCCTCCTCGGCCTGGTGCCGGTCGCCACCGTGGTTGGCGCCGGTGCTCGGGCCGACGCCGCTCTCTTCGCCATCGTCGGGATCGCGCTTGCCCTGGGGCTGCGTCTGGACCGACTGCGTCGCGACTGGCCCGTCACCCTCACCGGCGCCGGCTCGGCGGCGCTGGCGGGGCTCATCTTCCTGATGGCCGGGCACTCAGACGTGCTTTCCGGTGGCATCCCGGGGTACGTCCCGGCACCCGTCTCTGGCCTCCACCTGCTCGTCGCCAACGCACTCCAGGTGCCCTTCTTGTGGTTCGGCGCCCTCGGCATCGGTCCGCTGGCAAACCTCGGCTGGTTCGACACCCCGATGCCGTTCGTCGTGGGGGCAGCAAGCACCGCGGTCTGCGCGGCCGTCGCCTTCACGGGATGGCGCCGGATGTGGTGGAACAAGGTCGTGGCGCTGAGCGTCACGGGTCTCGCTCTGATGGTCTACCCGCTGGTCGTGCTCCAGGAGTCGCACGTCTTCGCCGGCCAGGGCGTCCAGCCGCGATACCTGCTTCCACTCATGATCGTCTTCGTCGGCATCAGCCTGCTGACCCGCCGCGGCCCGATCGTGGCGTTCGGTCGGGTCCAGCTGGTCGGGCTCGGGCTCGCACTGGTGGTCGCCCAGAGCGTCGCCCTGTTCACCAACATCCAGCGCTACACCCAAGGCATCCCGCCGACGCAGATCGAACCTCTCAGAGGACAGGGGTGGTGGTGGGACACCTTCCCCCTCTCGCCGACGGGCGTGTGGGTCCTGGGGTCGGTGGCTTTCGCGTGCGTCGTGTGGGTCGTGTTGGCACACGTGCCTCGCCTCCCGACCCGGAGCCCGAACCCGACACCCAGCGACGACCCTCGGGTGGTGCCCACCCGGCTGCCGTGACGCGGCACTTGTGACGGCAGCGGGCGGGGATCGGTACGTCGAAAGCGTCCGCTCGCGTCACAAGTCGGCGCCGCGGCGCCCGGCGAGGGCACGCTCCCTAGGCTGGCGGCCATGAGCGACAGCCGGGTGGCAGCGGTGCGGTGGACCACGCTCGCCCCACCACTGGCGCTCGTCGTGCTGGCCGCGAGCTGGGGTCGTGACCTGGGCTGGTTGCCGGCGCTGCTGATCGCCGTCGTGCTGGTTGCGGCGGTGCTGTCGGCGGTGCACCACGCGGAGGTGGTGGCCCACCGGGTGGGTGAGCCGTTCGGGTCGCTGATCCTGGCGGTGGCGGTGACCGTCATCGAGGTGGCGCTCATCGTGACGCTGATGGTCAGCTCCTCGAAGGACGCCTCCGAGCTCGCCCGGGACACCGTCTTCGCCGCGGTGATGATCAGCGTCAACGGAATCGTCGGGCTCTCGCTCGTGGTGGGTGCGAAGAGGACCGGGCTTGCGGTCTTCAACGCCGAGGGGACGGGCTCATCGCTGGCAACCGTCGTCACGCTGGCCTGCCTCACGCTGGTCCTCCCCAGCTTCACCACCACCCAGCCCGGCCCGCAGTTCAGCCCCGGCCAGCTGGCGTTCGCGGCGGTCGCCTCGCTGCTGGTCTATCTGATGTTCGTGTTCACCCAGACCGTGCAGCACCGCGACTTCTTCCTGCCGGTCGAGGGTGAGCACGGCATCCCCGACGACGACCACGACGGGCACGCCGACCCACCGTCGCCCCGGGCCGCGATCGTGAGCGCGGGTCTGCTCGTCGTCGCTCTCGTCTCGGTGGTCGGCCTGGCCAAGGTCGAGTCGCCGTCCATCGAGGACGCAGTGGCGGCGGTCGGCTTCCCGCACGCGTTCGTCGGAGTCGTGATCGCCCTGCTGGTGCTACTGCCCGAGTCGATCTCGGCGGTCCGCGCGGCCTCCCGCCAGCGCGTGCAGACCAGCCTCAACCTGGCGTACGGCTCCGCGATGGCCTCGATCGGCCTGACCATCCCGACGATCGCCGTCGCCACGATCTGGCTCGACGACCCGCTGACCCTCGGCCTCGGGGAGACCCAGATCGTGCTCCTGCTGATGTCAGTGATCGTGGGCGTGCTGACGGTCGTCCCGGGACGGGCCAAGCCCCTCAACGGCGGGCTCCACCTCGCCATCCTGGCTGCCTACATCTTCCTCAGCATCAAGCCCTGACGCGGCGACCGCGCTAGCCCCGGGACAGCCTGACCGCGATCGCCCGCGACCCGCGCGCCCGCTCGTGCGAACGGCTGGCGATGTTCTGCAACAGGCCGACGGCGAGCATGCCGGCAAAGAGCGACGACCCGCCGTACGACACGAACGGGAGGGGTACGCCGGTGACCGGCATGATGCCCAGGCACATGCCGATGTTCTGGAACGTCTGGAAGCCCAGCCAACAGGCGATCCCGGCGGCGGCGATCCGACCGAAAACGTCGGGTGTGGTCGCGGCGATCGTCAGCGCCCGCCAGATCACCACGCACAGCAGCGCGATCACCACGCCGGCCCCGAGCAGGCCGAGCTCCTCGCCCGCGACGGTGAACACGAAGTCGGTGTGCTGCTCGGGCACGAACCCCGACTGGGTCTGGGAGCCGTGGAAGAGGCCCTGGCCGAAGAGGCCGCCGTTGCCGACGGCGATGCGGGCCTGCTCGGTGTTGTAGCCGGCCCCGCGCGGGTCGAGCCCCGGGTTCGTGAACGCCAGGAAGCGGTCGACCTGGTAGTCCTTGAGGAAGCCGGCCGAGACCGCGGCCACCGCGGCGGTGACGCCGCCGGCGGCCAGCAGGGCGAGCCAGCGCCGCGGGGCGCCGGCAACGGCGAGGACGCCGAAGACGGTGGCCGAGAGCACCAGCATGGTGCCGAGGTCGGGCTGGAGCATGATCAGCGACGCCGGGATGCCCGCGATCACGAGCATGCCGAGCACCTCGCCGAGACCGACCGGCCGACGCCGCCCCTCGGCCCGCTCGGCGACAAGCAGGGCCATGCCGATGACGACGGCCAGCTTGGCGAACTCAGACGGCTGGACCGACATCCCGCCGAGCTGCAGCCAGGACTGCGAGCCGTTGATGGTGGTGCCCGACGTCAGCACCAGCACCAGACCGCCGATGGAGGCCAGGTAGACGAACGGCGCCAGGATCCGCACCCACCGGTGGTCGGTTGCGGAGACCAGCACGAGCAGCACCAGGCCGATGCCGATGTTGACGAGCTGCTTCTTCAGGTACGCCGCCGGGTCACCGAGGGTGAGGTCGTCGCGGTGCGACGTGGCCGACCACACGAGCAGGCTGCCGATGGTGACCAGCGCCAGCACCGCGAGCATCAGCAGCCAGTCGAGACCAGGGGTGCGAGCGGCCAGGCCGCTGCGAGTCGGAGCGGCGGCGGTCAGAGTCATCAGCGCACCTTCCGGCCAGGCGGCAGGATCGAGCCGTCGCCGAGGAAGGTCGGCAGCCCGTCGGGGGGTGTGGTGCCGGGGATGGCCGCCCGCGACGGGTCCACGTCGGTGCCGGAGACGCCGTAGAGGCTCTCCCAGATCGCCCGCACCGCCGGGCCAGAGGTGCCCGAGCCGGTGCCGGCCTGGCTGACCATCATCACCACGACGTAGTTCTCGTCGTAGGACGCCACCCACGAGGTCGACTGCTTGCCGTAGACCTCGGCCGACCCGGTCTTGGACCGGATGTGCACCCGGTCGAGCGGGAAGTCGATCATCTTCCAGGCCATGGTGCCGACCGTGGCGGTGCCGAGCAGGGCCTGGTCGACGTAGCGCATGCTCGCGGGCGTCGCCTTGACGTGCCCCTGCACCTTCGGGGGGATCCGCTTCAGCACCGTGCCGTCGGGACTGACGATCGCCTTGCCGATGCGAGGCTCGTAGAGGGTGCCGCCGTTGGACAGGGCGGCGTAGGCGCGGGCCAGCTGGAGCGGCGTGACGAGCGTGTCGCCCTGCCCGATCGAGAAGTTCACCGCGTCACCGGCGCGGTAGTAGTTGCCCTCGAGGCAGAACTCGTGGGCGAAGACGTGCAGGAAGTCGCGCTTGCCGGCCGTGTTGGCCTGGTCGATCTTGCAGTAGTAGCTCTTCATCGACTTGAAGTAGGCGAGCTTCCAGTGCCGGTCGGCGATCCGGCCGCCGGACTCCCCCGGCAGGTCGATGCCGGTCTTGCGGCCGAAGCCGAAGTTCTTGGCGCCCTCGACGAGCGGGTCCCTGGCCTCGACGTCGGTCGGGTCGGAGCCGTAGCGCTGCCACATGGCCAGACCCACGCGGTAGAAGAACGTGTCGCACGAGATCTGCAGGGCCTTGTCGAAGCCGATGTAGCCGTAGGACGCCGACTCGTAGTTCTTGAACCAGCGGTTGCCGACCTGCAGGCCGGGCGAGCAGTTGAGCCGGGTGTCCGGTGTGAAGCCGTTGTTGAGGGCGCTCACGGCCATCACGGGCTTCCACGTCGAGCCGGGCGCGAACTGGCCCTGGGTCGCCCGGCCGAGCAGCGGGTTGTCGGCCCGTGCGGAATAGAGCCGGCTGAGCTGCGCCTTGCTGATCCCGCCCACCCAGACACCGGGGTCGTACGTCGGCTGGCTGGCCATCGCCACGACGCGGCCCGTCTGCGCCTCGAGGACGACCACCGCGCCCGAGTCGGCGGCGTAGTTGCGGCCGGTGACGTCGTCGTGGGTGGCTCTGGCGGTCTTGATGGTGTCGGCGAGCTGCCGCTCGACGACGCCCTGCACCTTGGCGTCGATCGAGGTGACGAGGGTGTCGCCCGGCTGGCCGGCGACCGCGCTGCCGTCGCTGAGCACGCGGCCCATCGAGTCGACGGCGACGCTGCGGTAGCCGGGCATCCCGCGCAGCCAGCGGTCGTACTCCTGCTCGACCCCGGCGCGGCCCACCACCGAGGCGCCGTTGACAGACGTGTCGCTGTCTCGCTGCGCCTCGTCGTACTCGTCGGAGGTGATCGGGCTGAGGTAGCCGAGCACGTGGGCCAGGTTGATGCCGAACGGCCGCGGATAGCTGCGCACGCTCTGCTGCTCGGCCAGCACTGCCGGGTAGTCCTCTGGCTGCTCCAGGATCCGCAGCGCCGCGGCCTTGCCGACGTCGGCGGCCACCGGCACCGGCTGGTAGGGCGACCCGTTCCAGCACAGCCCGACCTTGCTGCCGTCCTCGCCACACGTCACCAGCCGCTGCCGGATCCGCGCCGGACGCTCGTCGAGGACTCGCGAGAGCCGCTGCACGACGACCTCGGAGCCGTGCTCGCCGAGCCTGCCGAGCAGGGTGCGGTCGACGGAGACTACCCAGGACGTGCGGTTGGCCACCAGCGGCCGGCCCTGGTCGTCGACGATGAGGCCGCGCTGTGGCTGGACGACGATGTCGCGCAGCGACTGGGCGGCCGCCCGGGCGTGGTAGGTCTCGCCGCTGACCACCTGGAGGTAGTAGAGCCGGACGAAGAGGGTGGCGAACAGCGAGAAGACCAGGACCTGGATCACCAGCACCCGCAACCGGCCCCGGTCGCGGCCGGTTGCGCCTGCCGAGACCATCAGACGTGAGCCTGCGCCGGGTCGAGCGCTGTGAACAGCCGCATCACGGGTGGCAGCACGAACGGCGTCAGCAGCACGTCCCAGACGACCGCCAGTGCGATCACCGGCAGCAGGTCGGAGACCGACACGACCGGGTCCTGCAGCAGGAGACCGCTGAGCGCATAGACCGAGGTGCCGACGAACGACGCCGCGGCGACGGTCATCACCACCGCGACGGCAGTCGGCTTGGTGTCCTGGCGCATCCGGCCGGCGACGTAGCCGACGATGACCAGGGCCAGGGCCCAACGGCCGGCGACGTGGTCGGCCGGCGGGGCCAGGTCGAGCAGCACGCCGGCCACGAAGCCGAGGACGGCGGCCTGCTCCGGTCCGCGGACGAGCGCGGCCGCGACGACGACGAGCAGGCAGAGGTTGGGCACCACGCCGTGCCAGGCGACGTGCGGGAAGAACGTGACCTGCAGGACCAGCGCGACGGCGACCAGGCCAACCGTGACCGTCCAGCGCACGGCGGCGTTCATCGGGCTCACTGCAGGCTCCCGTCGGCCTCGACGACGGACCGGTCGGAACGGGTGCCGGAGGGGACCACGACGCCGACGACGTCGAGGGCACCGAAGTCCACGAACGGCGCGATCACCGCACGCTGCGAGGTCTGGCGCAGGCTGCTGAAGACTGCTGTGACCCGGCCGACGGGTACGCCGGGCACGTAGGGCGCGCCGTCCTCGCTCCCCCAGGTGACCACCACGTCGCCCTTGGCCGGCACCACGGAGTCGTCGACCAGCTCGAGATCGAGACGCCCGCTGCTGCCGAGGTCGCCGCGACCGTGCAGGAAGCCGAGCTGCATGCTCTCGCCGATCCGCCCGCCGACGACCGACTCGGCGTCGACGACCAACAGGACGGTGGCGGTCGTGCGCGTCACGCGCAGCACCCGACCGACCAGCCCGTCGGCGTTGACCACGGTCTGGTCGGGGGCCAGGCCGGCCTCGGACCCGGCGTCGATCGTGACGGTGCGCGAAAACGTCTGGGTCGCGCCGACCCCGACGACGCGGGCCGGCACCAGCGCCTGCCCGAGCGTGCTCGCGGCGGCGGTCAGGCCGTCGTACTCCGCCAGGCGGTTGCGGTCGAGGCCAGAGGTGTTGACCTGCTCGCGCAGGTCGGCGTTCTGACTGGTCAAGGTGGCGATCTCGTGGCGCATGGACGAGCGGGTGCGGAACCACTCGGGGATCGAGGTGACGGGGCGCACCGCTTGGGCGGCGGCAGCCTCGACCGGGCCGAAGACCTCGCCCATCGCGCGGCGGGCCGGCTCCATCGGCGAGTCGGTGCCGCCGTGGTAGTCGAGGGTGATCAGCGTGGCGCAGGCCATCAGCAGGGCGACGAGCAGCGAGCGGCTCGGCTTCCGGCTGGACTGATTGAAGCGGGCGGGGCGGCCCGAGCCTCGGAGCCGGCGGTCTCCGGGCATCCAGAGCGGCATCAGTAGCGCCTGCGCTCGGCGACGAAGACCTGCCGGAGCCCTTCGAACTCCTCCACGCACTTGGCCGCGCCCATGGCGACGCTCGTCAGCGGGTCGTCAGCGATGTGGACGGGCATGCCGGTCTCGTGGCGCAGCCGCTCGTCGAGGCCGCGCAGCAGCGCGCCGCCGCCGGTCAGCACGATGCCGCGGTCCATGATGTCGCCGGCCAGCTCGGGCGGGGTCTGGTCGAGGGTGCTGCGGACGGCGTCGACGATGGTGTGCAGCGGCTCCTCGAGCGCCTGACGGATCTCGGCGCTGGAGACCACGACCGTACGGGGCAGCCCGGACACCATGTCGCGGCCGCGGATCTCGCCCTCGGTCTCCTGGGGCAGCGGGAACGCCGAGCCCATGGTCATCTTGACCTCCTCGGCGGTGCGCTCACCGAGCATCAGGCTGTACTCCTTCTTCATCCACGACACGATCGCGGCGTCGAGGTCGTCGCCGGCAGTGCGGATGGAGATCGACGTGACGATCCCGCCGAGGGAGATGACGGCCACCTCGGTCGTGCCGCCGCCGACGTCGACCACCATGTTGCCGGTGGCCTGGTGGACCGGCAGCCCGGCGCCGATCGCGGCGGCCATCGGCTCCTCGATGATGTAGACCTGTCGGGCGCCGGCCTGGTAGCCCGCCTCCTTGACGGCGCGCTGCTCCACGGCGGTGATGCCGCTCGGCACGCAGATGACCATCCGCGGCTTCGCGAAGTAGCGGCGTCGGTGCACCTGTCGGATGAAGAACCGCAGCATCTGCTCGGTGGCGTCGAAGTCGGCGATCACGCCGTCCTTGAGCGGGCGGATCGCCGCGATGTTGTCGGGCGTGCGGCCGATCATCCGCTTGGCCTCGTGGCCGACGGCGAGGATCTCGCCGGTGGTGGTGTTGATGGCCACCACGCTGGGCTCGTCGAGCAGCACGCCCTTGCCGCGGACGTAGACGAGCGTGTTGGCGGTGCCGAGGTCGACGGCCATGTCGCGGCCGATCAAGCTGCCTGCCATCGCGCGCTGCCTCGCTGGTCGACGTACTCCGGGGAAGGAGGGGCAGGCGTGTCCCACCCGACCCTGCTCCGAGGCTAAGCGCGGGTCAGCCGCTCACCCGGACGCCACGCCGTGACGCCGAGTCGGCGCCAGTCACCCGAGATTGACGCCGAGTCGGCGCCAGTCACCCGAGATTGACGCCGAGTCGGCGCCAGTTGCCGGACATTGACGCCGACTCGGCGCAAGTTGCACGTCAACTGGCGCCGACTCGCGTTAGAGAGCGGGGAACCAGATCGCGATCTCGCGCTCGGCGGACTCAGCGGAGTCGGAGCCGTGCACGAGGTTCTGCTGCACCGCCACCCCCCAGTCCCGGCCGAGGTCGCCCCGGATCGTGCCGGGCGCCGCGACGGTGGGGTCGGTGGCTCCGGCCAGCGACCGGAAGCCCTCGATGACCCGCTCGCCCTCGACGACCACGGCGGCCACCGGCCCGGACAGCATGAACTCGACCAGCGGCTCGTAGAACGGCTTGCCCCGGTGCTCCGCGTAGTGCTCGGCGAGGAGCTCCGGCGTCGCCTCACGAAGCTCGAGCTGCGACAGCCGGTAGCCCTTGGCCTCGATCCGCCGGATCACCTCGCCGGTGAGGCCGCGACGTACGCCGTCGGGCTTGACGAGGACCAGGGTGCGTTCCATAGCGGCACCTTATCCAGCGGGCAGGTCGGCGCCGAGCGCGGCCGCGCGACGGCGTACGTCGTCGGGCGCCGGCTCGCGGGAGCCCTCGTCGGCGACGGGAGTCCCGGCCACCCGGTGCAGCGGGATGTGGCCGCCCCACGGGGTCAGCGCGACGTCGTCGGGCTCGTCGTCGGGCCCGCCCGCGCGCACCTTGAGAGACGCCTCGTGCAAAGGCACGGCGAGCACCTGGGTGGCCGCGAGCTCCTTGCGGGTCGGCTGGCGGATCGTCGCCGCCCGACCGGGCACCATGTGGTCGACCATCAGGTCGAGGGCGTGCTGGCGTTCGTCGGCGTCGTCGACGACGCGCGCCTCGCCGATGACGACGGCGGTGCGGTAGTTCATCGAGCTCTCGAAGCCCGAGCGGGCTACGACCAGGCCGTCGACCTCGGTGATCGTGACGCACACTGTCTGGTTGCGCGCCGCCAGCAGCCACTTGGCCGCGACCGACCCGTGGACATAGAGCGTCCCACCCGCGTCGGGGCCGTCGAGATCGACGGCGAACACGGTCGGCAGCACGAGCGGGTAGCCACCGGCGTCCACGCCGACGTGGGCGTAGAGCGCCTCGTCGAGCAGAGCGTGCAGCTCTTCCCGGTCGGTCCGGCCCTTCTCGGACAGCCGGCCCAGGGCGGTCCTGGGCGTGGGTGACAGCGGCTCGATCATGGCGCCGACTGGTCGTTGGCGGCATACGCCGCCGCGCGCTCGCGCTCGATCTTGCGGCCGAGGAAGTCGGCGGTGCCCCACAGCACGGCGAAGATCGCGCCCAGCCCGAACATCAGAGGGATCACGAAGCCGAGCCCGATCGCCGCCGCCTGGATCGCCCAGCCGGCCCAGTAGGCCCACTCGTTGCGCAGCATTCCGGCCAGCAGCAGGCAGGCGACGGTGAGGCCGAGCCCGACCCAGAGCGCCGTGGCGAGGGGCACACCGGAGATCGACACCATCACCGGGACGGTGAGGCCGAGGGTGATCGCCTCGAGACTCAGGATCGCGGCGCACATGCCGCGCCGCGGGGAACGTGCGGGGGCGGCTGGTGCGGCTCCGGGATCGCTCACGACCGGCCCCGCAGCAGCTGCCGGGCCTCGCCCACCGTGACGACCGATCCCGTGACGAGCACGGCGCCCGAGCCGAGCGGGCCGCCGAACGCGTCGCCGGCTTCGGCGAGCGCGGCCGCCTGGTCGATCGCGTCGGGCAGCAGGGCGGCCACCGAGATGCGGTCCTCGCCATAGATCTCGCGGGCCGTCTCGGCCAGCTTCTCCGGGTCCATCGCGCGGTGGGTGGAGTTGCGGGTGCAGATCACGTGGGCCAGGTGCGGCTCGAAGGCCGCCAGCACTCCCTCGTAGTCCTTGTCGGCCATCACGCCGATCACCCCGATGAGCGGGGAGAACTGGAACGAGTCCTCCAGCGCCTCGGCCACGGCTCGCGCTCCATGCGGGTTGTGAGCGGCGTCGAGCACGATCGTCGGGCTGCGCCGGATGATCTCGAGCCGGCCCGGCGAAGTGACCTCGGCGAACGCCGCGGCGACGAGCTCGGCGTCGAGCGGCTCGTTGCCCGTGAAGGCCTCGACGGCCGCCAGCGCGACGGCGGCGTTCTGCGCCTGGTGGGCGCCGTACAGCGGGATGAACAGGTCGTCGTAGCGCCCGTGCAGTCCCTGCAGCGAGAGGACCTGGCCGCCGACCGCCGCGGCCCGCGTCACCACCCCGAAGTCACGGCCCTCGGTCAGCAGCCGCGCTCCGACCTCGGTTGCCCGCTCCGTCAGCACCGCGGCCACCTCGGGTCGCTGCTCTGCGGAGACGGCGATGGAACCGGCCTTGATGATGCCGGCCTTCTCGACGGCGATCTCGGCCGGATCGTTGCCGAGGTAGCTCGCGTGGTCGACGGCCACCGGCAGCACCACCGCGACGGTGGCGTCGGCGACGTTGGTGGCGTCCCACGAGCCGCCCATGCCGACCTCGACGATCGCGACGTCGACGGGTGCGTCGGCGAACGCGGCGTACGCCATCGCGACGATCGTCTCGAAGAACGAAAGCGGGTGGTCCTGGTCGGCGTCCACGAGATGGGTGTACGGCGCCACGTCGTTGAAGGCGCGCACGAACTGCTCGTCGCTCATCGGCTCGCCGTCCAGGCAGATCCGCTCGGTCATCCGCTCGACGTGGGGGCTGGTGAAGCGGCCCGTGCGCAGGTCGAGGGCCCGCAGCAGGGTGTCGATCATCCGGGAGGTCGAGGTCTTGCCGTTGGTGCCCGTCAGGTGGATGACGGGGTAGCCGCGCTGGGGGTCGCCGAGCAGCTCGGTGAACGCGCGGATCCGGTCCAGCGACGGCTCGAGGCGCGTCTCCGGCCACCGCGACAACAAGGCGTCCTGGACCTCGTCGAAGGTCTGGGCGAGTCGGGGTGCCTCGGCGGCGTCATCTGGGGCGGCAACGGGGTCGGTCATCTCGGTCCCCACTCTATTGAGGGGGCGTGATGCGCAGGTTCACCATGTCGACGACCGGGCGGTAGCCGAGGGCGACGTAGATGCCGTTGGACGTCGGGTTGGCCTGGTCGGTGAACAGGCAGACCCGGGCGCCGGCGTCGCGAAACAGCGCAGACACGGCGGCGACCGCGGCGCCGGCGTACCCCTTCCGGCGCTGCGCGGGTGGGGTGTAGACCGGGCCGATCCGGGCCACGCCGAAGCTCGGCGGGTTGGCACCGGTCAGGTGCACGCGCTCCCCCGAGTCGTCGAGCCAGAACCAGTAGTCGCCGTGTTCGATGCGGCCCCTCAGCTCCTCCGGCGCGATGGTCTCGCGGCCGTGGGCACCGGGATCGCGGCCGGCCTGCTCGTCGGCGTCGAACATGAAGCGGTCCACCCACTCGGCGGCCAGGTCGAGATCGTCGGCGGTGGCCGTCCGCAGTTTTCCGGGTACGCCGCGGGGCGGCGTCAGCTCGCCGAGCTCGAAGAGCCTGGTGTGCTGGGCGACCTCGACGACGTCGCCCTGCAGGCGGGCCAGCTCGTCGGCGAACGCCTGGACGGCCGGCAGCGCGCCGTTGACGCCGCCGACCTCCTCGCCGCGGTCGTGCAGCACGCGGGCCAGGGCCCGGGCGGCGCCGTCGGCCATCGGCAGCAGGAAGAGCGGGTGCGGCGGAGTGCGTGCCGTCCGCATCGCCAGACCGGCGATCTCCCCGTCATCGTCGCGCACCACCGCCCACCACAGTGGCCGGTCCTGCGGGCGCGAGATGCCGGCGGCGTCCTGGTCACGGTGGCGGCTCGTCACGGTCGAGACCACCGTGGTGATGACCGGGTCTGCCGCCAACAGGTCGTCGGCCAGGGCGAGGAAGGCAGCGGGGTCGGAGGTGAACTCGACCGTGAACTCGACGGGGTAGGTCATGCGTCCGCACGGTATCGATGCGACTGCGACCCCATCACCCCAATATCCTGGGCCGCATGACTCAGACCCACGACCAGGCCCGGACCACGACGAGCGCCCAGCGGCGTTCGGTCGTCGTACCGGAAAAGCCTGCGCTCGAGGGCCTCGAGGACAAGTGGGCCGGGGTGTGGAAGGAGCACCAGACCTACCGCTTCGACCGCACCCAGCCGCGGGAAAACGTCTACGCCATCGACACGCCGCCGCCGACGGTGAGCGGCAGCCTGCACGTCGGGCACGTCTTCTCCTACACCCACACCGACCTGATCGCGCGCTACCAGCGAATGCGGGGCAAGTCGGTGTTCTACCCGATGGGCTGGGACGACAACGGCCTGCCGACCGAGCGTCGGGTGCAGAACTACTACGGCGTCCGGTGCGACCCCGCGCTGCCGTACGAGCCTGACTACACCCCGCCGGAGAAGCCGGACCCCAAGCGCCAGGTGCCGATCAGCCGCCCCAACTTCGTCGAGCTGTGCGAGCGGCTCGCGGTCGAGGACGAGGTCGTCTTCGAGAAGCTGTGGCGCACGCTGGGCCTCTCGGTCGACTGGCAGGAGCACTACACGACGATCGGGCCGAAGTCGCAGCTGGTCAGCCAGACGGCGTTCCTGCGCAACTTCGCCCGCGGCGAGGCCTACCTGGCCGAGGCGCCGACGATGTGGGACGTCACGTTCCAGACGGCCGTCGCCCAGGCGGAGATGGAGGCGCGCGACTATCCCGGTCACTACCACCGCGTGGCCTTCCACCGGCCCGACGGTGAGCCTGTCTATGTCCAGACGACGCGCCCCGAGCTGGTGCCGGCCGTCGTCGCGCTGATCGCCCACCCCGACGACGAGCGCTACCAGGGGCTGTTCGGCACGACCGTGACCAGCCCGGTGTTCGGCGTCGAGATTCCCGTGGTCGCGCACCACGCGGCCGAGCCCGACAAGGGCGCAGGCATCGCGATGTGCTGCACGTTCGGTGACCTCACCGACGTGACGTGGTGGCGCGAGCTGCAGCTGCCGGTGCGCACGGTGGTCGGCCGCGACGGCCGGCTGCTGCGCGAGACGCCGGCCTGGCTGTCGAGCGAGGCTGCCGCGGCGGCGTACGCCGAGCTCGCCGGCAAGACGACCTTCTCCGCCCGGGAGGCGATGGTCGGCCTGCTGCGCGAGTCGGGTGACCTCGACGGTGAGCCCACGCCGACCCAGCGGATGGCGAACTTCTACGAGCGCGGCGAGAAGCCGCTCGAGATCGTCTCGACGCGGCAGTGGTACATCCGCAACGGCGGTCGCGACGCCGCCCTGCGCGACGAGATGCTCGCCCGGGGCTCGGAGGTCGAGTGGGTGCCGCCGCACATGCGGCACCGCTACGACAACTGGGTCGGTGGCCTCAACGGCGACTGGCTGATCTCGCGGCAGCGCTTCTTCGGCATCCCGTTCCCGGTCTGGTACCCGCTCGACGACGACGGTGAGCCCGACTACGACCACCCGCTGCTGCCGAGCGAGGCCGAGCTACCGGTCGACCCGTCGACCGACGCTCCGCGCGGGTACGACGAGAGCCAGCGCGGCAAGCCCCGCGGCTTCCTCGGCGACCCCGACGTGATGGACACCTGGGCCACGTCGTCGCTGAGCCCGCAGATCGCCGGCGGCTGGCTGACCGACGAGGACCTCTTCGCCCGGGTCTTCCCGATGGATCTGTGCACCCACGCCCACGAGATCATCCGCACTTGGCTGTTCTCGCGGGTGGTCCGTGCCCACTACGAGCAGCACGTCGTGCCGTGGAAGGTCGCGATGATCTCGGGCTGGGTCGTCGACCCGGACCGCAAGAAGCTCTCGAAGTCCAAGGGCAACGCGATCATCCCCGACGACATCCTGGATCGGTTCGGCGCCGACGCGGTGCGATGGCGGGCGGCGATGGCGCGCCCCGGCGCCGACTCGCCGTTCGACGAGTCACAGATGAAGGTCGGCCGGCGGCTGGCGATGAAGGTGCTCAACGCCTCGAAGTTCGTGCTGGGCTCCGTCGGCGCCACCGACCCGGACCCGGCGCTGATCACCGAGCCGGTCGACCGCGCGCTGCTGGCTGCCCTGCTCGACACCTGCGAGCAGGCGACCCGCGCCTTCGACGCCTACGACTACACGACCGCTCTCGAGGTGACCGAGCGGTTCTTCTGGCAGTTCTGCGACGACTACCTCGAGCTGGTCAAGGAGCGGGCGTACGACGAGGCCGACGGGCCGGGGACGCGGTCGGCGAAGGCCGCCCTGGCCTGCGCGCTGCACTCATCGCTGCGCCTGCTGGCGCCGTTCTTGCCGTACGTCACCGACGAGGTCTGGTCGTGGTGGCAGGAGGGCTCGGTCCACCGGGCACCGTGGCCGGTGCCCGACGGTGCCGGAGCAGGCGTCGGTGAGCCTGCCGTGCTGACCGCGGTCGCGGCGGCGCTGGCCGGTATCCGCGGCGCGAAGTCGCAGGCCAAGGTCTCGATGCGCGCCACCGTCGCCCGCGCCGAGGTGAGCGGACCGGCCGCCCTGGTCGAGGCCGCCTCGCAGGCTGCCGACGACCTGCGCCGCGCCGGCCACGTCACCGGTGACCTGGTCTTCACCCCCGCCGCCACCGCCACCGAGATCGCCGTGGTCACCGAGCTGGCCGAGGTCGACGCGGGGTCCTGAGCGGGTCGTGTGCTCAGGTGGTTGCTCGGGCAGCCACTTCAGCACACGACTCGTCGACGGCTGGCGCGCCCCCGATCAGGCCGACTTCTTCTTCTTCGCCTCGGACTCGCGCGGGATGAGGGTGGGGGCGACGTCGTCGGTGACGACCTCGCGGGTGACGATCACCTTGCCGACGTCGCCGCGGGAGGGCACGTCGTACATCACGTGGAGGAGTACCTCCTCGATGATCGCGCGCAGGCCGCGGGCGCCGGTGCCGCGCTCCATGGCCGCGTCGGCGATGGCGCCGATGGCGCCCTCGGTGAACTCGAGCTCGACGCCGTCGATCTCGAAGAGCTTCTGGTACTGCTTGACCAGCGCGTTGCGGGGCTCGGTGAGGATCTGCACGAGCGCGGCGTTGTCGAGCTTGGTGACGCTGGCGATGAGCGGGAGCCGGCCGATGAACTCGGGGATCAGGCCGTACTTGGTGAGGTCCTCGGGTCGCACGAGTGCCAGCAGGTCCTCGCCGTCGCGCTCGGCCTGTCCGCGCACCTCGGCGGTGAAGCCGAGCGACTTCTTGCCGACCCGGTGCTCGATGATCTGCTCGAGCCCGGAGAACGCACCGCCGACGATGAACAAGATGTTGGTGGTGTCGATCTGGATGAACTCCTGGTGGGGGTGCTTGCGGCCCCCCTGCGGCGGCACCGACGCGGTGGTGCCCTCGATGATCTTGAGCAGCGCCTGCTGGACGCCCTCGCCGGAGACGTCACGGGTGATCGAGGGGTTCTCGGCCTTGCGGGCCACCTTGTCGATCTCGTCGATGTAGATGATGCCGGTCTCGGCCTTCTTGACGTCGTAGTCGGCGGCCTGGATCAGCTTGAGCAGGATGTTTTCGACGTCCTCACCGACGTAGCCGGCCTCGGTCAGCGCGGTCGCGTCGGCGATGGCGAACGGCACGTTGAGCATCCGGGCCAGCGTCTGGGCGAGGTAGGTCTTGCCGCAGCCGGTGGGACCGATCACGAGGATGTTGGACTTGGCGACCTCGACCTGCTCCTCTTTGGAGTGCTTGCCACCGATCGGTACGACGCCCGCCTGGACCCGCTTGTAGTGGTTGTAGACCGCGACCGCGAGGGACTTCTTCGCGTGCTCCTGGCCGATGACGTAGGAGTTGAGGAAGTCGAAGATCTCCTTGGGCTTGGGCAGCTCGTCGAGGGTGACCTCGGCGCCCTCGCTGAGCTCCTCCTCGATGATCTCGTTGCACAGGTCGATGCACTCGTCGCAGATGTAGACGCCGGGGCCGGCGATCAGCTTCTTGACCTGCTTTTGGCTCTTTCCGCAGAAAGAGCACTTCAGCAGGTCGCCTCCGTCACCGATGCGTGCCACGGGCGGTCATCCTCCGATTCGGCCGGAGTGAGGATCTCCGGCGATAACGAGTCGTGCGGGTGCGGTCGTGTGGTGCCTCGTGTGGTGCCTGCGTCGGACCACCGGGAGCCTCCCGGAGACCGACCCTCCGACCGTACCCCGTGCCGCCCCCTGACGGGCCGCGACACGGAGTCGGGTCCAGACCGGCTGCCGAGACGTCCACCTGACCATGACCCTGGCCTCAGGTGAGGACGGGGGTCTTCTTGCGGGAGTCGAGCACGGCGTCGATCAGGCCGTATTCGACGGCCCCCTGGGCGGTGAGGATCTTGTCGCGCTCGATGTCGTGACTGACCTCCTCGATGCTCTTGCCGCTGTGGTCGCTGATCATCTTTTCCAGCAGCTCGCGCATCCGCAGGATCTCGTTGGCCTGGATCTCGATGTCGGAGGTCTGGCCGAAGGTGCCCTCGGTGTAGGGCTGGTGGATCAGGATCCGGCTGTTGGGCAGCGCCAGCCGCTTGCCGGGCGTGCCGGCCGCGAGCAGGATCGCCGCCGCGGAGGCGGCCTGACCCAGGCACACCGTCTGCACGTCGGGCTGGATGAACCGCATCGTGTCGTAGATGGCCGTCAGCGCGGTGAACGAGCCACCGGGGCTGTTGATGTAGATCTGCACGTCCTGGTCGGGGTTCATCGACTCGAGGCAGAGCAGCTGGGCCATCACGGCGTTGGCGACGTCGTCGGAGATGGGAGTGCCGAGGAAGATGATGCGGTCCTCGAACAGCTTGGCGTAGGGGTCGATGCGGCGGAAGCCGTAGGACGTCCGCTCCTCCCACTGGGGGATGTAGTAGTTCATCTGTGTCCTCAGTCGTCTTCGTTGGCGTGGGCCGGCCGGCCCTCGTCGGCGGCCTGGAGCGCGCTCTTGATGACCTGGTCGACCAGGCCGTACTCGAGCGCCTCCTGCGCGGTGAACCAGCGGTCGCGGTCGGCGTCGGTGGTGATCTGCTCGACCGTCTGGCCGGTGTGCTCGGAGATCAGCTCGAGCAGCACCTTCTTGATGTAGAGCGACTGCTGGGCCTGGATCTTGATGTCGGAGGCCGAGCCACCCATGCCGGAAGAGGGCTGGTGCATCATGATCCGCGCGTGGGGCAGGGCGTAGCGCTTGCCCTTGGCGCCGGCGCAGAGCAGGAACTGGCCCATCGACGCGGCCAGGCCCATGCCGACGGTGGCGACGTCGTTGGGGATGTAGTTCATGGTGTCGTAGATCGCCATGCCCGCGTCGACGGAGCCGCCGGGTGAGTTGATGTGGAGGAAGATGTCGGCGTCGGGGTCCTCGGCCGAGAGGAGCAGCAGCTGCGCGCAGATCGCGTTGGCGTTCTGCTCCCGGACCTCCGACCCGAGGAAGACGATGCGCTCCTTGAGGAGCCGCTGGTAGATGTGGTCATCGAGGCCGTAGCCCGAGGCGCCGCCGTTGAGCTGCGGCCCGGGCACGGGGACAGTGCTGGAGTACGGGTTCACGTCAGCGACCCTAGCCGTCACGACGGACATCTCCACGGCATATGGGTCGGTGTTCGCCAACAGCGGATTCGGTCTCGCGGATGCGGCCAAACCTCCGGTCCGACCTCTAGTCCGGACCCCGGTCGAGCCAGTCCAACAGCGCCTGGCGTACGTCGGGATGGTTGAGGAGGCCGAAGTGGTCGGCGCCGGGCACGTGCAGCAGGTCGGCACCCGGGAACAACCGCCCGCCGCCCGTCGCCGAGACCTGGCGGACCAACAGGTCGCCGAACGCCCGCGTCGCCAGCCAGCCCACGGGCGCGTCCGCGCGACCCAGCGACCCGGACACCAGCCGCATCCGCGCGTGCGGCAGGGCCGGCGCCGTGGCCAGGTCGAGGCCGCGCTCGAGGTCGAGGATGCCCACCGAGCGCTGGTCGATGATCCGGCCGAAGGCAGAGGTCTCCGGCAGCCTCGCCAGCCCAGCAGCTCCTTGACGCGCCCAGCCGGCGAGCGGCGCCCCGAGGTGCGGCGTCCCGAGGGTGACCACGTCGGTGACCAGCGGCGACCACCGCTCCGGTCCCGCGGCATCGAGCGCGCAGGCGACCCGAGCGACCAGACCCCCCATCGAGTGGCCAACCAGGGCGATCCGCCCCACCGCGACCGGCCAGGCGTCGACGACGTCGGCGATCAGCGCCGCTAACAGGGCGCCGTTGTCCTGCACGGCTAGTCCGGTGTTGACCCGCACCATGAGCGGGCTCCAGCCCGCGGCGGCCAGCGCCTCCGGGTACGTCGTCCCGTGGCGGTCGGCGTGCCTGTCCCAAGCCGTCTCGTCCTCGCACAGGCCGGGCAGGAACACCACGAGGTCGGCTCCCGCAGCGGGGTAGGCAGCCCTGAGGGACGCGCCGTCGAGCGACACCTCGGCGCCGTCGCGGCGCAGCGACATCGGCCAGGCCAGCGTCGGCCGCTCGCGGGCCAGGCGGTCGCCGATCAGGCCGATGACCGCGCGGCTGAGGAACCGACCCGGCCGGCTGGCCTCGAGTCGCGGTCCGCGCCCGGTGGTCGCCACGGCGCCCAGGCCGAAGGAGGCAACCCGCAAACCGGCGCCGATGCCTGTGTAGACGGCGCCCGCGATGCCGTGGTGCACCACCCGCGGCAGCGTCGACCGCGCCGCCGGTCCGTCTCTGGATGGCGGCGTACACCCTGCCCGACCACGCCAGATGAGTGTCTCTGACGGTGCGGACGACCAGTTCGTCGGCCACCTCGCTCAGCAGCGACAGGCCGTCCAGCAGCCCCGGGCCCACCGCCACCGCCCGATCACTCATGAGGGTCACTGTGTCATCTCAGGGTCATCGCGCAGGTAGGTCCGGTGGTACGACGCCCGGCGTGGCGTCCTGGTACCCGAGCACCCTGCGTGTCATCTGGTTGCGGGTGTCGAGCAGGTCGTCCAGGGCCGCGTCGAGGTCGTCGGCCGAGACCCGGAGCGGCTGTCCCGCCACGCCGTCGTGGTCGGCGGCCACCACCGCTGCACGGCGCAGCAGCTCCTTGAGGAACGACGCCGTCACCCCGTCCGTGCGGTCCAGCACGTCGTCGAGTCGGCTGTCGTCGACCGCCAGCGCACCCGTGTAGAGCCCGACCAGGCGACGACGAGCATCGCGGTCGGGCAGGTCGATGTGCACCGCCTGGTCGACCCGGCCCGGTCGCGACGCGAGCGCGGGCTCGAGCAGGTCGGCCCGGTTGGTCGTGAGCAGGAAGACCACGTCGGCGTCCTCGTCGAGGCCGTCCATCTCGTTGAGCAGGGTGAACAGCAGGGGCGTGTCGCCGCCGTAGTGGTCGCGCTGCTCTGCGATCAGGTCGACGTCCTCGACGACGATCATCGCCGGCTGCAGCGTGCGGGCGATCGAGCAGGCCTGCTTGATGGCGTGCAGGGTGTCGCCGCTCAGCTCGACGATCGTGGTGTCGGTCAGCTCGCCGACCAGGTAGCGCACCGTGTGGGTCTTGCCGACGCCCGGCGGACCATAGAGCAGCAGCCCCCGCTTGAGGTGCTGGCCGGCAGCTCGCAGCCGGTCGCGGTGCCGTGCGACCCCGACGACCTGGCGGCGTACGTCGGCGAACGTCGCGGGCGGCAGGATCAGCTCATCGGCGGCCATCGGCTGCCGCGCGTGGAACCGCAGGATCGATCCGTGCTGGCCGTGGTGGCCGAACATGCTGCGGCCGAACGACACCACCTGCCCGCGATAGACGTTGTGCTCGACGGTCAGGTCGCGCAGCCGAGCCACGATCTCGGCCCCGAGCCCCTCGGCGGACGCGATCACCTCCACCGACGTCATCTCCCGGCCCTCCTCCGGATCGGGCCCACGGAAGAGCACGGCGCTGCGCCCAGCAGCGTCGCCGACCAGCAGGATGGCCACCCGCAGGCACTCGCTCGTCTCGCCGTCGGGGCCGGTCGGCAACGCCACGCGGGAGACATTGCCGGGGCGTGGGCCGTACTTGCTCTCCTCCGACGACGCGCCCAGCAGGTCGACCAGGCCGAGCGACCCGCGGTGGCGGTAGCCGGCGACCCCGATGACCCGGTGCTCGCGTCCGGGCTCGGCCAGCCAGGCGTCGAGCGCGGCCTGCACGTTGACATGCTCGTACGCCGCCCACTGCTGCTCTGCGACCGGCAGCTGGTCGGCGGGCAGGCCGAGGTGCTCGGTCAGCATGGTGGCGAACCGCGGCCGCTCGGACTCCCGGGCCTTGTCGACGAACCGGGAGACCAGCAGCCGCCCGAAACGCCGCACGTCGGCCAGCTCCATGCCGGCGTCCTCGGCCGGCAGGGCCTGTGGTTCGTCGAAGCCGAGGTTGATCGAGCTGGCGTACGCCTCTGTCATTCGGGCAGCGTAGGCCGCGGCACCGTCAGAGGCGCGCGGCCGGCGTCGGCTCGTCGCCGCTGGGCGGCGCCGGGTCGACGGCCGCGTCGACGCCCTCGTCGCCCGCCTCGCCAGTCGCGTCGACCTCAGCCTCCGGCTCGCCGATGGTGCCGTCGGGGCGCAGGTTCTTCAGCTCGACGACGTTGCCCGAGGCGTCGGTGACGGTCGCCGACTCCACCAGCCGGGCGAGCGCCTTGCCGCGGCGGATCTCCTGCACCAGCTCCGGGACGTGGTTGTGCTCGAACATGTGGTTGGCGAACTCCTGCGGGTCCTGGCCGGACTGCTGGGCACGCGTCACCAGGTGCCGGGAGAGCTCGCTCTGGTCGACGCCGAGCTCCTCCTTGTCGGCCACCTCGTCGAGGATGAACTGAGCCACGACGGCGTCGCGGACGCGACGCTCGAGGTCGGCCTCGAACTCCTCGGCGGTCTGGCCCTCGTCCTCGAGGTACTTCTCCATGGTGAGCCCGGCGTAGGCGAGCTGCTGCTCGACGTTCTGCCGGCGGGCGTTGAGCTCGTCGGTGACCATGGTCTCGGGCAGCGGCACGTCGACGCGCTCGAGCAGCGACTCGAGGACGGCGTCGCGGGCGGCGGCGGCCTGCTCGAGGCGCTTGCCCCGGCCGAGCCGCTCCCGGACGTCGGCCGACAGCTCGTCGACGGTGTCGAACTCCGAGGCCAGCTGGGCGAAGTCGTCGTCGTAGTCGGGGAGCTCCTGCTCCTGCACCTGGTTGACCTTGACCGACACCGCGACCTCCTGGCCGACCAGGTCGCCGCCCACCAGCTGGGAGGTGAACGTCTTTTCGTCACCGGCACTCATGCCGGCCAGCGCCTCGTCGAGGCCGTCGAGCATGCCGCCCCGGCCGACCTTGTAGGACATGCCGCTCAGCTCGGCGCCCTCGACGGGCTCGCCGTCCTGGGTGGCGGTGAGGTCGATGACGACGAAGTCGCCGTCCTCGGCGGGCCGGTCGATGTCGCTGAGGGTGGCGAAGCGCTCACGGAGCGCCTGGACCTGGTCCTCCACGTCGGTGTCGGTGACGGCGACGTCGGGGACCTGAGCGCTGAGGTCGTCGTACGCCGGCAGCGTGATCTCGGGCTTGACGTCGACCTCGGCGGTGAACTCCAGCGCCTCGTTGTCCTCGAGGCGGGTCACCTCGATCTCGGGCTGGGCCAGCGGCTCGAGGTGGTTCTCCTGGAGCGCCTGGATGTAGAGCTTGGGCAACGCGTCGTTGATGGCCTCGTCGAGGATGGCCCCGCGGCCGACCTGACGGTCGATCACCATCGGGGGCACCTTGCCCTTGCGGAAGCCGGGGATGTTGATCTGCTGGGCAACCTTCTTGTACGCCGCGTCGAGGCTCGGCTTGAGCTCCTCGAAGGGCACCTCGACGGTCAGCTTGGCCCGGGTCGGGCTCAAGGTCTCGACGGCGCTCTTCACAGGGTGTCTCCTCAATCGTTGACGTCAGGTGCTGTGTCTGGTTCTTGGTCTGCTACTTGGGGGTGCTCGGTCGGGGCGACAGGACTCGAACCTGCGATCTCCTGCTCCCAAAGCAGGCGCGCTAGCCACTACGCTACGCCCCGCCAGGCGGGCCCCCGAGTCGGTGTTCACCGGCTCGCTGACCGCCTGAGAGCGGATGACGGGAATCGAACCCGCGTAGCCAGTTTGGAAGACTGGGGCTCTACCATTGAGCTACATCCGCGACGCCCGCCCAACGCTGGATCGGCGCCGGTTGAGCGGATGTCATCGTGCCACAGGGGCGGGCGCCGACCCCAAACCGCGGACTGCCCGTGGGCGCACTCAGCGGCGTTGGATCAGCAGCAGCGCGCGGTCGTCGTCCTTGGAGCCGAGCCGCTCCACCAGGCGCTCCACGCGGCCCGGCGCCTGGCCGTGCAGGGCCTTCTCGGCCTCGCCGATGAGCCGGTCGATGCCGAGCTCGATGTCGCGACGTGGCGTCTCGACGAGGCCGTCGGTGTAGAGCACGATCGCGTCGCCGGGACGCATCACGCCGCGCACGCTCTCGAACTCCGCGCCCTCGATCAGTCCGAGCACCGGACCGTCGCTCGGCAGGGCCGACCAGCGCCCGCTGCCTGCGGCGAGGTGCACGGCCGGCGGGTGACCAGCGGTCCAGACCTCGAAGTGGCCGGACACCAGGTCGAGGGAGACGTGGACGGCCGTGGCGAAGCCCTCGTCCCAGCGGTGGCTCAGGAGGTACGCGTTGGCGGCCGTGAGGAACTCATGGGGAGGCACGGCGGTGATCAGCCCGCCGAACGCGCCGGAGAGCAACAGCGCGCGCGTGGCCGCGGCATCCCCCTTGCCGGACACGTCGACGACCGCGACGTCGAGCCGGTCGTTGGTGGCGGAGGCGACGATGAAGTCGCCCGCGAACAGCGTGCCGCCGGCCGAGCGCAGCGCAGACTCGGCCAGCCACTGCCCGGGCAGCGTAGGCAGCTGGCCGTGCCGCTGGATCCGGTCGCGCAGGTCGATGAGCATCGTCTCGCCCTGGGCGCCGGCCACGCCGAGCCCCGAGCGCCGGTAGGAGGTGTAGAGGACCATGAAGCACAAGACGAAGATCGTGCAGATCGCCACGAAGGTGCGGGTCGTCGGCTGATCGATGCGGGGGATCGCGATCACCGTGATCACGCCGATCATGCCGACGAACGGCGGCAGCTGGCGTGGGTTCAGGAAGAGGCTGCCCAGCATCAGCGGCAGCACCACGAGCGTGATCGGAAACAGGTCGGGGACGAACACCAGGACGATCGCGCAGGCTCCCGCCAGCGCGACGAGCAGCGCCAGCGCCAGGAGCGGAGAACGCCCGGGCTTGTCGAGCGACTTGAAGACGCGAGCGGCCCGCGCGGGGACGCGGGATCGCGACTTCGGCGCTCCACTCATGGTCGTGATCCCGTCCGGTCGTTGGCGATCACTGTACGGCGCGGGATCGGAACCGGGGCTGACATCGCGGACACCAGAAGAGATTCCTGCCGACCAGAACTGCGGTGCGGATCCGGGTCCCGCACACCAGGCACGGCTGGCCGGTGCGACGGTAGACGTAGACCTCGCCACCGTGGTCGTCGTCCCGCGGCGCGCGGCCCATCGCCTCCGGCGTGTGCTCGTGCCGCACGGTGTCGATGGTGCCCGTGCGGACCCCTTCGGCCATCAGCCCGACGAGGTCGTCCCACATCGCCCGCCATTGTCCGATCCGCAACGTCCTGCCCGGCCGCAGCGGGTGCATGCGGTGCCTGAAGAGCACCTCCGCGCGATAGACGTTCCCGACTCCTGCCAGCACCTCTTGGTCCAGCAGCAGGTCGCCGATCGGGCGGCTGCTCCGGCTGATCCGTCGCCAGGCGCGCATCGGGTCGGCGTCCGGCCGCAACGGGTCCGGCCCGAGGCGCGCCACGATCTCGTCGCGACGCTCGGGCGTGACCAGGTCGCACAAGATGGCGCCGCGCAGGTCGGCGTACGCGTCGGCGCTGGTCAACCGCAGCCGCACCTGGCCCACGGGGGCAGGTACGGCGCTCACGCCGGTGTGCACGTCGAAGGACCCGATCAGGCCGAGGTGGACGTGCAGCACTCGCTCGGCCTCGAACTCCGCGAACAGGTGCTTGCCGGCCGACTCGGCACGCACCAACACGGTGCCGTCGACGAGCGCGGCCGACTGCTCGGACCTCCCCTGGGGGCTGGACGCACGGACCACCCGGCCGCCGAAGGCGGTCTGCAGGTCACTGGCCAGCCGGTGGAGGGTGTGCCCCTCAGGCATCGGGGACTGTGGGTGCCTGGGCGGACGCGGGCAGCGGGGGCAGGTCGCCGGTTGCCTCGTAGTCGCTGAGCATGCCGATCCGGCGGGCGTGCCGCTCCTCCTCGCTGAACGGGGTGGCCAGGAAGACCTCGACGAAGCGGGTCATCTCGTCCACGGAGTGCATCCGGCCACCCACGGCGATGACCTGGGCGTCGTTGTGCTGGCGCGCCAGCTCGGCCGTCTCCTCCGACCACACCAGCGCGGCGCGGATGCCGCGCACCTTGTTGGCCGCCATCTGCTCGCCGTTGCCTGAGCCCCCGATGACCACGCCGAGACTGCCCGGGTCGGCGGCCACCCCCTCGGCCGCGCGGAGGCAGAAGACGGGGTAGTCGTCGAGGGCGTCGTAGACGAAGGGGCCGTGGTCGACGGGCTCGTAGCCATGCTCGGTCAGCCAACCCACGAGGTGGGCCTTGAGGTCGAGACCTGCGTGGTCGCAGCCGATGTGCACGCGCATGGCGGGAGTCTAGGGACGGTTGCCCCCAGGGTCTGCGGCCGCCGCCGCCGCGAGGTACGCCGCCACGGCGAGGAGGGTGGGGTCGGCGGCGTCGAAGGCCGGGTTGCGGTAGTAGCCGTGGATCTGGCCGATGCTGCGGAAGCCGGCGACCCGCACGCCAGCCTCGGCCAGGCGGCGTACGAGCTCCTCGCCCTCGTCGCGCAGCGGGTCGTGCTCGGCGGTGACGACCAGGGTCGGGGGCAGGTCGGCGAGCCGGTCGGAGAACAGCGGCGCGAGGTCGGGGTGTTCGAGGTCCGCCGGGTCGGCGTACTTCTGCCAGTACCAGGCAGCCTCGCGCGGGTCGAAGCCGTCGGCGTGGGTGCGGTAGGAGTCGAACGACGCGGTCGGGTCGAGGAACGGGTAGACCAGCGCCAGCGCGGTCACCCGCTCCGGCAACCGCAGCGCGGCCACCAGGGCCAGGTTTCCGCCTGCGCTGTCGCCGTGCAGCAGCAACGGCCCTGCCAGGTCGGGCTGCTCCTCCAGCCAGTCCAACGCCGCATCGACATCTTCGACGGCAGCTGGGAAGCGGTGTTCGGGCGCGCGCCGGTAGTCGACACTGAGCACGCGTAGCCGCGACCGGTTGGCCAGGCTGCGCGCCAGCGCGTCGTGCACCTCGATGTCGTGGAAGACGAACCCGCCGCCGTGCACGTGCACCACGACCCCGGGCGCCACGTCCGCCGGGGTGTAGAGCCTTGCCGGTACGCCGCCAGCGTCGACGTCGCGCACCGCGGCAACGGCCTCACGATCGGCCACCGCCGCCTCGGCCCTGGCCCGTTCGCGGTCGGCCGCGATGTCGAAGCCGGGTTCGAACGACTGGAGGGTGTCGGCCGCGGCCTCGACGGCCGCACGGGCTTGGGGATGCAACGCCATGCGCCGATTCTGGGACCTCGCGCTCTGCCTCTCGACGCCCAATCCGCCCATCGGTCAGGAGGGCCCTATGGAGGGGCAGATGCCCCTCCAAGAAAGCTCCCGCCGAACAAGAGCGGCCCGTTCCTTCGGTGACGGTCACGATTCAGGGGGACGGTAGCGCTGCTGCCGTCACCTGGTCCTGTTTGGGTTGGCGTCCAGCCCTGAAGGGGGTCCAGTGAACGGGGCGGGGTCCCTCGAATCAGTGGTCTAGACGAGGGGGCTCGAGAAAAGCAATCAGTGCAGGATGTGCCGGAGCGCGCGAAATTCTTGGGGTACGGCGCGTCCAACTACAGGGAGAATTCATGAGTGTGACAAAGCGTGGCAAGGCATGGGGGGCCGGGCTGCTTGCCGGGGCTCTGATCGGCGGCGGCATCGCGTTGGTGACGCCGGCCGGGGCAGCCGTGCAAGGCGCGGCCGCAGCGATCGACTGGAAGCAGGTCTGGAAGTCTGAGATCAAGCCGCGCGCGGACAAGCGCTACTACACCAAGAAGAAGTCCAACCAGCGCTACTACACCAAGACGCAGGTCGCTACGCTCCTTGGCCCCTACGTCGACACGCCGGAACTGGTGGGAGCCCTCGCCGGCTACTACACGAAGGCACAGTCGGACGCGAACTACTACACCAAGACCCAGTCCGACGCGAACTACTACACCAAGGCTCAAGGCGACGCCAAGTACGCTCCGTACCCCAAGTTGATCCGCGGCGTCTACGTCATTGACGTCCCGAGCGGGGGCAACCTGAGCGTTCCGATCTCGTTCGGCGAGACGCTGTCGGCCGCACCTATCGGCCACTACATCCCTCTGGCCGGCGCGGTGCCGGCTGGCTGCTTGGGCACGGTATCGGCGCCCGACGCCTTGCCCGGACACCTGTGCGTCTTCGAAGGTGGGAAGCTCAATGTGACCAGCGTCCTCTTTGCAACCCCCGCAAACGGTATTGGCACGTCTGCGTTCGGCGCAGCGCTCATCGGATCGATCACGACCCCCGCGAATCCCGCATACATCCAGGGATCCTGGGCCGTCCGACCGGTGACGGTGACAACGCCGGCGAAGCCCGGCAGCGCGGGCGGGGTCAACAACCCGGCTCCCAACGCTGGAGGAACGCGCTAACCCGTCCCTGATCGTGCCGGGGTGGTAGGACCTCACCCCGGCACGATCGGTCACCCGTAGGCTCGAGGCGTGGTCCGGGCACCGGCGTACGCCGCTCTCCTCGCCGTGCTGGCGCTGGTTGCGGGCTGCGCGAGCGACTCGAGCTCGGAGCCTGCCGACGGACCCGCGTCCGCGTCGACGTCGTCGTCGGCGTCCGAAGAGGCCGACGGGCCGTTCCAGCCCACCGACGACGACCGCTCCGAGATCCGCGACCTGCTGAAGGCCCGCTCGCAGGCGGTCCTCGACCACGACCGCACGGCCTTCCTGGCCACCGTCGACCCGGCCGACGACGACTTCGTGGCGACCCAGCAGACCCTCTACGACAACCTGAGCAAGCTGCCGGTGGGGTCGATGCGCTACACCGTGGACGACGCCTCGGGCCTGCCGCCGGCGAAGGTCGACGGTGACGACCCGGTCTTCCGGCCGACCGTGGTGGAGCAGGTCCGCCTGCGCGACGTGGACCGGTCGGCCGTCGCCAACGCGCTGGAGGACACCTTCGTGCGACGCGAGGGACAGTGGCTGCTCGGCGCCGAGAGCCTGCCCGGCTCCTACGCCGACTCCCCGGAGCCGCAGTCGCGGCCGTGGGCGGGTTCGGTGCCCATCGAGGTGGCGCGCTCGGGCGACCTGCTGGTCGTGGTCGACCAGGAGCAGTCCGACGCGGCCGACGCTCTCGCCCAGAGCGTCGCGAGCGACATCCGCTTCGACGCCGACGTCCTCGGCGTCGCGCCGGCGTACGACGTGCTTGTCGACGCCACCTCGGTCGGCGAGGTGACGAAGATGAACACCGTCGACGACCGCGAGGCCGCGGCCGTGACCATGCCGGTCTTCAGCATGGATGGCGACGGGCGCTACACGGGCCTCGCGGGCGTCCGGATCAAGGTCAACCCCGAGGAAGCGACCTCCGTCGCCGCGGACTCCCACGTGCTGCGGCACGAGCTGACCCACTACCTGATGCTGCGACCGCTGCTCGGCGCGCCGACCTGGCTCAAGGAAGGGCTGGCGGAGTACGTCTCCACGCAGCCGGCGGACTTCGCCGAGGTGCCGGTCGACGGCCAGGTCGCCGGTCACGTGCTCGACGTACGGCGCGCCCTGCCGACCACCGCTCGCTGGGGCCTGGACCCCGACGCCGACTACCTCATCGCGCGGGCGGCGGTGAGCTACCTCGTCGACACCTACGGCATGGACCGCGTCCTGGACCTGGCCAAGGGCTACCGCCGGATCCCCACCGACGACCCCGACCAGAAGACCGACCAGGTCCTTCGCCGGGAGCTCGACCTCTCCGAGGCCGACCTCGTCGCAGCCACGTGGGATCTGCTCGCGCAGGTGGACTAAGGGCCTTGTCGGTTTCACCGGCTAGCCGGTGAAACCGACACTGGACGGGCGTTGCAACACCCACTAAGTGCAGGTTTTGCCCATCCAGCGTAACGGGCAGGGCGGCTGGAAACCTCAGTAGCCGACGCGGAACACCTGGCCGGTGAGCGCACCCTCGATCGACTTCACGAATGCCTGGGCAGCGTCGGCCACCGGCACAGGCTTGAACCCCGGAAACATGGGGCCGTAGACGTCCCACGCCTCGGCGAACACCGTCGCACTGACGGCGTTGACCCGCAGCCCGCGCGGCAGCTCGATCGCGGCGGCGCGGACGAAGGAGTCGATCCCGCCGTTGACGGTGCTCGCCACCGCTCCCGTGCGGATCGGGTCGACGCCGAGCACGCCGCTGACCAGGGTGAACGAGCCGTCGTCGGGCAGGTGCCGAGCGCCCTGGCGCACCAGCTCGATCTGGCCGAGCAGCTTGTCGCGGACCCCCTCGGCGAACTGGTCCGAGCCGAGCTCGTCGAGGGCGGCGTACGGCGTCTTGCCGGCCGTGCACGCGACGGCGTCGACCGGCCCCACGGACGCGAAGAGCCCGGCGATAGTCGCCGGGTTGCGCAGATCGACGAAGTGACCGTCGCCCGAGCGCGACGCCGTGACGATCTCGTGCCGGTCCGCCAACGCGTCGACCACGGCCGACCCGAGCCGGCCCGAGGCGCCGACGACGAGGACCCTCACGTCGTCACCCCGAGCCGGGCCCGCTCCTCGTCGACCACGGACGGGTCGAGCTTGGTGAAGATCGGGGTCGGCTTCTCGACCTTCGCGCCCACGGCCACCGGGCGGCTCTCCCATCGGGGCGTCGCCGAGTAGTCGCCGGTGATGATCGGGTAGACGTGCAGCCCGCCCGGGTAGGCGCCGTCGTCCGGGTCGAGGTCCTCGACGTGCTCGATGACGGGCATCGGCATGAAGACGCCCTTGCCCCCATAGGCCAGCCAGACCCGGTTGGCCGAGAACGGCAGGAAGGGCGCCAGCAGCGTGTTGCAGTCGAGCACGCACTGCGCCGCGACGTGGAGCACGGTGCCGAGCCGCTCGCGCTGCGACTCGTCCTTCATCTTGTAGGGCTCGGTGGCGGTGAGGTACTTGTTCACCTCGCCGACCACCCGCATGGCCTCGGCGATGGCGGCGCGCAGGCGCTGCCGCCCGATCAGGTCGCCGACGGTCTCGAAACCACCCCGTACGACGGCCAGCAGCGCCTCGTCCACCGGCTCGAGAGGCCCGGCCGGCGGAATCTCGCCGAAGCTCTTCGCGATCATGGTCGCGGTCCGGTTGACCAGGTTGCCCCAGCCGGCGACCAGCTCGGAGTTTGTCCGCTGGACGAAGTCGGCCCAGGTGAAGTCGGCGTCGGAGGTCTCGGGGCCGGCCGCGCAGATGTAGTAGCGCAGCGCGTCGGCCTGGTAGCGCGCCAGCATGTCGCCGACCAGGATCACGTGCCCGCGGCTGGTGGAGAACTGCCGGCTCTCCATCGTCATGTACTCGCTGGAGACCACCTCCGTGGGCAGCTGCAGGTCGCCGTAACCGCCCGGCTCGCCACCGCGGTCGCCCCGCCCGTCGTACGCCAGGAGCTCGGCTGGCCAGATGACGGAGTGGAAGACGATGTTGTCCTTGCCCATGAAGTAGTAGGACAGCGCCTCCGGGTCGTTCCACCACTCGCGCCAGCGCTCCGGCTCGCCCGTGCGTCTGGCCCACTCGATCGAGGCGGAGAGATAGCCGATGACGGCGTCGAACCAGACGTACATCCGCTTGGTCGGGTTGTCACGCCAGCCGTCGACGGGCACCGGGATGCCCCAGTCGATGTCGCGGGTCATCGCCCGCGGACGCAGGTCCTCGACCAGGTTGAGGGAGAACTTGATGACGTTGGGACGCCAGGTGCCCGACGCCTCTCGGCCGCCCAGGTACTCCTGGAGCGCGTCGGCCAGCGCCGGCAGATCCAGGAAGAAGTGCTGGGTCTCCACGAAGCTCGGCGTCTCGCCGTTGATCTTGGATCGCGGGTTGATCAGGTCGGTGGGGTCGAGCTGGTTGCCGCAGTTGTCGCACTGGTCTCCGCGCGCCTCGCCGTACCCGCAGATCGGGCAGGTGCCCTCGATGTAGCGGTCCGGCAGCGTGCGCCCGGTGGTGGGACTGACCGCCCCCTTGGTGGTCTGCTCGACCATGTAGCCGTTGGCCAGCACCGTCGTGAACATCTCCTGCACCACGCGGTAGTGGTTGCCCGTCGTGGTGCGGGTGAACAGGTCGTAGGACAGGCCGAGGTCGACGAGGTCCTGGACGATCAACGCGTTGTTCTTGTCGGCGAGGTCCTTCGGCTGGACGCCCTGCTCGTCGGCCGCGACCAGGATCGGGGTGCCGTGCTCGTCGGTGCCCGAGACCATCAGGACGTCGTGACCGGTCATCCGCATGTACCTGCTGAACACGTCGGAGGGCACACCGAAACCGGCCACGTGGCCGATGTGGCGCGGGCCGTTGGCGTACGGCCAGGCGACGGCGGACAGGACATGAGTCATGCCGCCGATCCTATTGACCTGCCGCCACCGATTTCCCGGGCGGGAGGCCTCAGCTGAAGTCGAGGTCGCCGGTGCGGGAGCGCTTGATCTCGTAGAAGTACGGCACCTTGGCCAGCGTCACGCACGCGTCCCACACCTGGCCGGCCTCCTCGCCGCGCGGGATCCTGCTCAGCACCGGGCCGAAGAACGCTGCACCCTCGAAGGCGATGGTGGGCGTGCCGACCTCGTTGCCGACCTGGTCCATGCCCACGTGGTGGGACTTCACGACCGCCTCGTCGTACGCCGTGTCGTCCCACGCGTCGATGAGGTCGGCAGGCAGTCCGGCGTCGGCCAGCGCCGTGGTCGCCATCTTGATCGTGATGCCGGTCTTGTCGTGGTGGATGCGGGTGCCCATCGCCGTGTAGAGCGGCAGCAGCACCTCGTCACCGAGCCGCTCCTGGGCGGCGGCGAGCACGCGCACCGGGCCCCAGCCGGGCCTGAGCATCTCGCGGTACTCGTCGGAGATGTCCTTGTCCTGGTTGAGGTAGGCCAGGCTCATGATGTGCCAGTCGACCTTGATGCCACGCGCCTGCTCCACCTCGAGGATCCAGCGTGAGGTGATCCACGCGAAGGGACACATCGGGTCGAACCAGAAATCGGCGTTGGTGCGGGCGCGGTCAGATGTCTCCGAGACTGAGGTCATGACTCGATAACACCTCCGAATCCGGTGGTGTTCCCTGTTTGGCCGGATGGCAGGATGCCAGACATGCCTGGAACCAACCTGACCCGTGAAGAGGCGCAGACCCGCGCCGGACTGCTGAGCGTCGCGTCGTACACCATCGACCTCGACCTCACCGTCTCCGACAAGGTCTTCGAGAGCACCACCGTGCTCAAGTTCACCTGCTCCGAGCCCGGCGCGAGCACCTTCGCCGACCTCGTCGGCGCCACCATCCGAGAGATCTGGCTGAACGGCGAGAAGCTCGACGAGTTCGACGTCTACCGGGAGCACCGGATCCGGCTCGACAACCTGGCCGCCGACAACGAGCTGCGGGTCTCCTGCGAGCTGCCCTACAGCCACACGGGTGAGGGCCTGCACCGCTTCGTCGACCCGGCCGACGGGCGCGTCTATCTCTACAGCCAGTTCGAGGTGCCCGACGCCCGGCGCGTGTTCACCACCTTCGAGCAGCCCGACCTCAAGTCCGTCTTCACCTTCAACGTGACGGCACCCTCGGCGTGGAAGGTCGTCTCCAACGCCCCGACGCCGGCGCCCGAGGAGGTCGACGCGGACAAGTCGGTCTGGCACTTCCCCGCCACCAAGCCGATGTCGACCTACATCACCGCGCTGATCGCCGGTGAGTACCACGAGGTCCAGGACGTCTACGAAGGCAAGAACGGCACGATCCCGCTGGGGCACTACTGCCGACAGAGCCTGGTCGACTACCTCGACCGCGACGAGATCGTGAAGATCACCAAGCAGGGCTTCGAGTTCTTCGAGGAGGCCTTCGACTTCCCCTACCCGTTCGAGAAGTACGACCAGCTCTACGTGCCGGAGTACAACATGGGCGCGATGGAGAACGCCGGCGCCGTGACGCTGCGCGACGAGTACCTCCCCCGCAGCCGCCAGGACGGCTCGTTCTACGAGTTCCGCGCCTCGGTGATCCTGCACGAGATGGCGCACATGTGGTTCGGCGACCTGGTGACCATGAAGTGGTGGGACGACCTGTGGCTCAACGAGTCGTTCGCCGAGTGGGCCTGCTACCACGCCGCCGTGGAGAACACCGAGTTCACCGAGTCGTGGACCGGCTTCACCAACGCCCGCAAGAACTGGGCGCTGCGCCAAGACCAGCTCCCCTCGACCCACCCCATCGCGGCCGACAACCACGACCTCGAGGCCGTCGAGGTCAACTTCGACGGCATCACCTACGCCAAGGGCGCCTCGGTGCTCAAGCAGCTGGTGGCCTGGGTCGGGCTGGACGCCTTCCTGGCCGGCCTGCGGCAGTACTTCCAGGACCACCAGTACGCCAACTCCGAGTTCACCGACCTGCTCACCGCTCTGGAGAAGTCCTCGGGCCGCGAGCTCGACTCGTGGGCCAAGGAGTGGCTGCAGACGTCAGGCGTCAACACCCTCGCGGCCGAGTTCGAGCTCGACGCCGACGGCAACTACTCCTCCTTTGCCGTCCGCCAGTCGGCCGCCACCGACTACCCGACGCTGCGTCGGCACCGCATCGGCATCGGCCTGTACGACTGGACCGGTGACCAGGCGGACGGCCGGCTCGTTCGCCGTACCAACGTCGAGACCGACATCGAGGGCGAGCACACCGTCGTCGACGAGCTCGTCGGTCAGCGCCAGCCCGACCTGCTGCTGCTCAACGACGGCGACCTGACCTACGCCAAGATCCGCCTCGACGAGCGCTCGCTCGCCACGTTGGTCGGCGGCCTGCGGACTGCTGGACGACTCGCTGGCCCGGGCCCTGTGCTGGGGCGCCGCCTGGGACATGACCCGCGACGCGGAGATGTCGGCGACCGACTTCGTGACCCTGGTGCTGGCCAACATCGGCACCGAGACCGACGCCTTCGGCGCCAGCCGGATCCCCGGCTACGCCGCCCAGGCGATCAACTCCTTCTCCGCACCGGAGAACCGCGACGCCCTCCGCACGACCTGGGAGCAGGGCATGCGCGAGCTGCTCAGGTCGGCCGAGGCCGGCAGCGACCACCAGCTGACCTTTGCCCGGGCCTTCGCCGGGGCCGCGCGCAGCGACGCGGCGCTGGCCGAGCTCGAGGGGTTGCTCGACGGCAGCACCGTGATCGACAAGCTGGCCATCGACACCGACCTGCGGTGGGGGCTGGTGACGGCGCTGGCCAAGGAAGGTCGCGCCGACGCCGACCGGATCGACGAGGAGCTCAAGCGCGACAACACGATCTCCGGCCAGGAGAACGCCGCCGCCGCGCTCGCCTCCCGACCCACCGCCGAGGCCAAGGCCGAGGCGTGGGAGCAGGCGATGGTGCTCGAGAACGTGCCCAACGAGACCCACCGGTCGATCACGCTGGCGTTCATGCGCTTCGGCCAGGAGGACCTGCTGGCGCCGTACCTCGACAAGTACCTCGAGGCGGCCGACACCATCTGGGAGCGGCTCGGCACCCACAAGGCCTCGACGGCCCTTGAATACATGTTCCCCAAGCCGCTGGCCAGCCCGACCATGCTCGACAAGCTCGACGCCTGGCTGAGCTCGTCCGAGGCCAACCCCGCCGCCAAGCGCTTCGTGCGCGAGGGCCGCGACGACGTCGCCCGCGCCCTGCGCGCGCAAGCCAAGGATGCGGAGTAAGCAGACAGATCAGCCACGCGACAGAGCCGAGTCGGCGCCAGTTGTCCTCGCCGCCACCGTGAGTTGACCGCCAACGCCGCAACTGGCGCCGACTCGGCGAGGTGACCAAGGTCCGCTTGCGACTCGCCGACCGCAACCACAGGGGGTTGGCAGTAACCGCGACCACAAGGGGTCTGCAGTAACCGCAACCCCTGGCGCTTATGCCTCCGCGTGCAGGGTCTGGGGAGCGCGGGCGTGTTGGGCGAGCATGGCGATGCCCCGCTTGAGGCCGCCGACGAGGTCGTCCTCGGTGAAGGCCGTCTGCATCTCCAGCACGGCCAGCTGGACCTCGCGGTCGGACAGCGTGCGGCGTACGACGGCGCCGGTCACCACCTCGATGGCACGTGCGACGGGGTCGACCATCAACAACACGCTGCGCGACGGCGCGACCAGCGCACCGTGGAGGCGGACGGCGTAGTCGCGCGGTTCGCCGTCGGCCCGGCCGACGAACACCGAGAACTCGCAGCGACTGGTCTGCTCGGCAGCGCGGATCGCCCGGTCGATCTCGAACCGGTCGCTCGCGGTGAAGTCACCAGCCGCCACTGGCCCCACCCGTCTCCTCGGCCGAGCCCGGCTCGCCAGCCGGGCGGCCCGAAGGACCCGCGCTGAGCGCCTTGTCGGCGTCTCGTCGGCCGCCGAACCACTGGTCCTCGGCCCGTGCCCCAGCGGGGGCGAGGGACTCGCCGCGAACGACCGACGGCAGGTAGACCGCCAGCGCCAGCAGGATGGTCGTCAGCAGCGGAATGCCGACGAAGATGAGGATCGCAGGCAGCGGGTCGACCGGCTCGGGGTCGCTCCAGTGCTCGGGTACGTCGGCGCTCGCGGCAGCGGCGTACGTCAGGGGCAGGACGACGGCGACGGTCACGACGGCCAGGCAGCGCATCAGCGTCTTGGTCACGGGGTCGAGAATATCGCCATCTCGCCCCCGACATACTGGCGCCATGGCTCTCCCCCTGATCGGTGCGATGGCGGACCTCGCCATGAGCAACCCGTGCGCGGACTCAGAGCAGCTCTGTGACACGGTCTACGACTGGACCAGCAACGAGCAGGCGGCCCGGTTTGCGAGCTCCTTCATCGGTACGCCGTTCTCGCTCCTCCTCATCGTCATCATCGGCCTGATCACCCGCTGGCTGCTGCAGCGGGGGGTGGACCGGATCGTGCGCCGGGCGGAGGAGGGGGTGCTGCCCGACCGGCTGAACCGGATGTCCGTGGGCCGCGGAGCGGAGGACGGCGGGAGCGCGCGAGCCAGGCGGATGCAGCGGGCCCGCAGCATGGGCGACCTGCTCAAGAGCGTCATCACCGGCGTCGTGGTGGCGGTCGTGGTCACGATGATGCTGTCCGAGCTCGGCTATGCGATCGGCCCGATCATCGCCAGCGCGGGGATCGCCGGCGTGGCGCTGGGCTTCGGTGCGCAGAACCTCGTCAAGGACTTCCTCGCCGGCATCTTCATGATCTTCGAGGACCAGCTCGGGGTCGGCGACGTGGTCGACCTGGGTCCAGCGAGCGGCACTGTCGAGGCGGTCAGCCTGCGGGTCACGCGGCTGCGCGACGTCAACGGCACCGTCTGGTACGTCCGCAACGGGGAGATCCTCCGGGTCGGCAACCAGAGCCAGAACTGGGCGCGCGCGGTGCTCGACGTGACCTTCCCCTACCGCGAGGACGTCGCCCGGGTGCGGGCCGTGCTCAACGACGTCGCGGGCGACCTGTGGCGCGACGAGGACTTCGAGGGCGTGGTCATCGAGGAGCCGGAGATCTGGGGCGTCGAGGCCGTCACCGCCGACCAGATCACCATGCGAGTGACGCTGAAGACCGCTCCGATGGAGCAGTGGCGGGTGGCGCGCGAGATGCGGGCCCGGATCAAGGCCCGTTTCGACGCGGAGGGCATCGGCACGGACACGCAGACCGTCGTGGTCAACCAGGAGGCCGACGACGCCGAGGCGGCCGCGGAGCCGCCGCGCTGATCCCGCCGCCGCGGGAGCCGCACCGCCTTGGGACAATGGCCGGGTGACGACCTTCTATGACGAGATCGGTGGCTACGAGACCATCGAGCGGATCGTCGCGACCTTCTACAAGGGCGTGGCCGGTGACGAGCTGCTGCGCCCGATCTACCCCGAGGAGGACCTGGGTCCGGCCGAGGAGCGCTTCCGCTTGTTCCTGGTGCAGTACTGGGGCGGCCCGACGACCTACTCCGACACCCGCGGCCACCCGCGGCTGCGGATGCGGCACGCGCCGTTCGCCGTCACGCCGGCTGCCAAGGAACGCTGGCTGGTGCACTTCCGCGAGGGGCTCGACTCGGTCGACCTGACTCCGGAGCAGGACGCGCAATTCTGGGAGTACGTCACGCACGCCGCGCAGTTCATGGTCAACAGCTTCGAGGAAGTCTAAAAGCCGCAGGTCAAGGCGTGGTGCCGCTCGGTCATCCCTTCGCGACGCCCAGCCCGGGCAGTGGGTCGGGGTCGCATGATGGGGTGCGCGCCGTCGTGGGGACTCGGTCGGTCGGGGTCAATCAGAACGCTCGACCTCGCCGCGGACGCGGCGGGGTCATGACCTGCACGACCCGCGACCGACCGAGGGTTCGGGAGTCTCATGCGGTCTCATGCCGCGGTCTGGGGCCGGTGGAGTGCTCGGACGTGGTGGTCGCGCAGCGCGTAGTAGACCAGCTCGATCTGGGCGCGGGCGGCGGCCACGACCCCGATGTTGCGGCCACGGCGGGCAGCGACCCGGTCCCGGACCGCACCGATCTTGGTGTGGGCCGGCAGGATCTGCACCGACTCCACCGCGGCCCAGCGGACCAGCCGGGAGCCTTGCTTGGTGATCCGGCCCCGGTGGACGTGGGTGTCGGACTCGCGGTGCTTCGGGGTCAGCCCGGCCCAGCAGGCCAGCTGGGCGGCGGTGTCGAATCTGGTGACGTCGCCGACCTCGGCCACGAATACCGCGCCCAGGATCGGCCCGATCCCGGGGATCTGCTGCACGGCCACATAACCGGGGTCGCGGGCCAGCCGGCCGCGGACGATGCCGGCGAACAGGTCGATCTCGAAGTCCAGGTCCTCGATGAGCCGGCGCAGCGAACGCGATCCGGGCCGCATACGGGCCCGGCAGCCGCGTCGACGAGCCGGTCCAGCACCTCGTTACCGGCCACCCCGAACAGGTCGTTGACAGCGACACCGGGACCCCGCACTTGGCCAAGCACGGCGTGCACCTCGGCCTTGCAGTGCGAACGCAGCCCGACCAGCTTGGCCCGGTGCCGGACCAGCTCGCGCAGCTCCCGGGTCGCCGGTGGTGCGATCCACGCCTCCGGCAGCCGACCCATCCGCAGCAGGTCCGCCAGGTCCTTGGCGTCGCGCTCGTCGTTCTTGACTCGCCGGTACTCGAAAGCCTTCACCCCCAGCGGATGCGCCAGATGCACCCGGGCGCCCGCCGCCTGGAGAGCATCGACCGCCCAGTACCAGCCGTAGGTCGCCTCGAGAACGACCTCCGGGTCGACGCCGGCCCGGGCCATCACCCGGTTCAAGCGGTCGACGTCGTTCGACGATCCGCACCGACTCCAACACCTCACCGGCATCGGTCGTCCGCACCAACACCGTGCGGCGTCGATGCAGATCGATACCCACGAACTGTTGCCCTGCGTACTCTGACATAAGGGGCCTCCTTCGTCGTAGACGTGAGACACCCCCAGCATCCGCCGGGGACGCGCGAGGAGCGGAGGCCCCGCTCCTACATCGCATCAGCGCGTGAATTGCCTTCGCCGCCGAGCCACGATGTAGCGCTGAAATGGCACGCGAAAGCGTCGTCGACCGCGCGACGGTCCTCTCCGCGCTTGACGGCATGAGATGCGTGTCGGTGCGGAGGGTGAATCCCGTGTCGGCGTGGCCGAGGTATTCACTCACTGCCTTGATGCTCTCGCCCGCGTGGAGTAGCACGCTCGCGTGGTGGTGACGGAGGGCGTGCATGCCGTTCTCGCGGTCGTCTCGACCCCGGCGCGTTCGAGGGCGGGTTTCCACACCCCGTCGACGCCGGGTGGATCATCGCCGGTTGGCGCGAGCATGACTGGCACTGCCCGACGACAAGCCCGGCGGGCGCGACGACGTACGGCCAAAGTCTCGCCGCCGTCGACGACCCCACCCGGGCGGCGACCGCCCGACGCAACGGCGACGGCGACGGCGACGGCGACGGCGACGGCGACGGCGAGGTGCGACTCTCCCGGCTCGCGCTCAAGTACGACACCCCGCCCCGACCCCGCCGCCGTCGACCGGCTCATCGACTCCTGGCGGCAATCCGGCTGGACCGACTGAAGGTCCCCGAAGTGTTCGCGTGCCGACAGACAGCGACAGTGGACCGGAGGACGCTGGGGCCCAAGGCAGAGGGAGGAGCAAGGTCATGGGCATGATGCAGGCGATTCGCTGCAGGTCCGGCCACCACGATTGGGGGCCCATCACTGGCGACATCGAGCACACACGTCACGAGTGCGAGCAATGCGGCAAGGTGAAGACGGTCAAAGCCACCCCGCCACGCGGCTACGGCGGCCCCAACGGGTCCGGCAGCGGCCTTTATAGCGGCGGCCCGGACGGCGGCGGCGGCGGCGGGGACGGCGGGTCGTTCTAGGTCGGAAGAAGACTCCCGTGCACCCGTACTCCGGCGGGCCCTCGCAACGGCTACGCACAGCTTGGGCGTTGCTCCTGCCCCTGCCCTGCACCCGATGCGGCGAGCTCGTGCACCCCGGCGAACCGTGGGCCCTCGACCACGTCGTACCTCTCGCGCTCGGCGGAACCGCGCGTTTGTCCGCGCGAGTCCCGCAGTTCGACCGATTCGCCATACGAACAAGGAGGCGACCATGAGCAACAAGCCTTGGCGCTGCCGCTTAGGCATGCATGAGTTCGTCGTTGAGTGGAACGAAGACAACCAGCGGTACAGACGTTGCAGCAGGTGCGGCAAGGACGACGCCGGGAGCACCAATACTGCAGGAGACCGCTTCGTAGACCCGGGTGGTGGGGGTGGTGGTGGGTAGAGAAGTCCCCGCGCAGAAAAGCCACACGCCCTGTCGCTCGACGTGCTGCGCGCGGCGGCGTGGGCGGTCGCCGCGCAGGTGACCGCCGCCGAGGCGTTGCCGTTTTTCATCTACGAAACTCCGAGTCTCGCCGACCCCAACGGCGTTTTGCCGAGCACCCATGGCTCGTCTCTGCCCGTCAAGGCGAACCTTCAGTTTCACGACGCCCGAGGATTGACGTCGTCACGCACGGCGGGCATGAGGCCGAAGAGGGTCGGCTCATCGACCCGTGGCGGAAAACTGGCTGGACCGACTGAAGATCCCCAAGTGTTGGCGAGCCGACAGACAGCGACAGTGGGCCGGCGGACGCTGGGGACGTGAACGTAAACATGTGTGGCTACGTCAGCGGGAGGAGCGGGTCATGGGCATGACGCAGGAGATTCGCTGCAAGTTCGGCCATCACGATTGGGGGCCGATCCTTGGTGGTATCTCCGACGCACGCCAGGAGTGTGAGCAGTGCGGCAAGGTGAAGCCGGTGAAAGCCGCCCCGCCACGTGGCTACGGCGGCCCCAACGGGTCAGACGGCGGGTTTTATAGCGGCGGCCCGGGCTAGGTCGGAAGGGAGGAGGTGTGGGCCATGTGGGCGGGAATCATCGTCATCGGCGTCGCTATCGCCCTCTTTCTGCTGGCCCGGCTGGTTCTGAGCGGGTCGGTCGGCCGTCTCCGGCATGGCGACAAGCCGCAGAACCGCTGGGGCAACCCGGGCGGCGGCGGCGGGCACTTGTGAGGTTGACGCGCGGGACCAATTGAACGTCCGGCCCCGATAGCGCTGAGGTAGCACTGATGTAGCAAGCGAGTGAGATTCGGCGGGCGCTCGCTCAGTCCCTCGGCGCCGCGAGCAGCCGCTCCCGGAGGATGGGGGCCGGAGCCGCTGGTCGCTGGGTCTCGGCATCGACGAAGACCATCGCCACCCGGGCTCGGGAGAGCACGGTGTCGCCGTCACAGATCTCCGACTCGATCGTCATCGACCGGTCGCCGACCCGCGTGAGCCAGGACCACGCGTCGTACGACTCCTGCCGGAAGAGGATGGGCAGGCGGTAGTCGACGTCGGCCTGCGCGACGACCATGTGCACCGGGGGCGTGCCCTCCGGGAGGTCCTTCCAGAGGCGGGCGGTGAACAGCAGCCGCGCCTCCATGAAGTAGGTGAAGTACTCCACGTTGTTGACGTGGCCGTAGACGTCGACGTCTGAGAATCGGACGTGCACGGGGTAGTGGCCCACCTTGTCGCGGCGGCCCGGCGTACCACGCCCGAGCCCTCGGGTGGGATGGCTCCAGTCAGGTGAGTCCTCCAGGTACGCCGTCAGGACGGCCCGCTCGTCGGCGGAGACCCGACGCGGTCGCTCGGCCCCGAAGACGAACGGGGTGAGCACGGTGGTGGCCCGGAGATAGACCCGGCGCCCGTCGGCGTGGTCGGGCACTTCGTGGAAGACCTCGTAGGCCATCGTGAACGACGCCGCCTTGATGTCGGTCACCCAGCACTCGATGCTGACCGGTTCGAACCGGAAGGTCAGCGGGGCCAGGTAGTGGACCTCGTGGCGCACCACGACCAGCCCCTCGGCGAGGTCGCCGGTCGCCTCACGTTGGCCGTGGGTGCGCAGCATGTCGACCCGGGCCTCTTGCAGGTAGTCCACGTAGACGACGTTGTTGACGTGGCCGAGCAGGTCCATGTCGGCCCACCGCATCGGGCACTCGTAGACGTGGCGCACTCCTCGATGCTGCCAGACGCCGGACGCGGCTCAGCGCTCGGCAGCACGCAGCCGCGCGCACATCACCTTCAGCAGCTCCCTGGCGATCTCGGGGTGCTCGTCGAGGAGCGAATGCAGATGCCACGACGGCAGCGAGATGGTGGTCAGTGGCGTCTCGGCCTTCACCGTGGCCGACCGCGGCAGGCCGTCGATCAGCGAGATCTCACCGAAGTAGTCGCCCGGCCCGAGGTCCGGCCGGCTCTTGTCGCCGACCCGGACCGAGGCCGTGCCCGAGCGGATCAGGTGGAAGGCTGCCGCCCCGCCGCCCTCTTCGACGATCTCCCTGCCGGCGGGATGGTTCACGACGCGCGCTTGGTTGGCGATCGCGGTGATGCCCTTCTTGCTGACGCCCCTGAAGAGGTCGGTCTGGTTCAGCGCGCTGACGATCTCCTGGTCCGCGGCCATGGGCTTACCCACTTTCCCTCGCGCGCCGGAACGGCACGCCTCGCCAACGTATCGCCGCCCGCGATCGAGGGGCAACGGCCCGGTGTCGGGCTCGGATCCGGGACGTCCCACCGACCGGCCGCCGACTAGGCTGGCAAGCGGGGCTTCCCTCCCGCATCGCCCCGAGATCGGAGTCCGCTCATGCCCGAGGCCGTCATCGTCAGTGCCGCCCGCTCCCCCATCGGCCGGGCCGGCCGGGGGTCGCTGAAGGAGCTGCGGCCCGACGACCTGGCAGCCACCATCGTGCGCGCCGCTCTCGACCAGGTGCCCGCGCTCGACCCGCACACCGTCGACGACGTCTACCTCGGCTGCGGCCTGCCCGGGGGCGAGAGTGGCTTCAACATGGGCCGGGTTGTCAACATCCTCAACGGCATGGACGACGTACCGGCCGCCACCGTCACCCGTTACTGCGCCTCCTCGGTGCAGACGACCCGGATGGCCTTCCACGCGATCAAGGCCGGCGAGGGTGACGTGTTCGTCTCCGCGGGCGTGGAGACGGTCTCCCGGTTCGAGAAGGGCACGTCCGACAGCTGGCCCGACACCCACAACCCGACATTCGCCGACGCCGAGGCGCGCACGGCCACCGCGGCCCAGGGCGGCGTCGACTGGCACGACCCACGGCAGGACGGCGCCGTCCCTGACATCTATATGGCGATGGGCCAGACGGCCGAGAACCTCGCGCAGTCGCGCGGCATCTCTCGCAAGGAGCTCGACGAGTTCGGCGTACGCAGCCAGAACCTCGCCGAGAAGGCGATCGTCGACGGCTTCTGGGCCCGCGAGATCACCCCCGTGACCACGCCCGACGGGACCGTGGTCGACGCCGACGACGGTCCGCGCGCCGGCGTGACCTACGAGGCCGTGGCTCAGCTGCAGCCGGTGTTCCGGCCCGACGGGCTGGTCACGGCGGGCAACTGCTGCGCGCTCAACGACGGCGCCGCCGCCGTGGTGATCATGTCCGACGCCCGGGCCGCCGAGCTCGGGGTCACCCCGCTGGCCCGGATCGTGGCCACCGGCGTCAGCGCGCTCTCCCCCGAGATCATGGGACTCGGGCCGGTCGAGGCCACCAAGCGCGCCCTGGCCCACGCGGGGATGTCGATCGGCGACATCGACCTCGTCGAGATCAACGAGGCCTTCGCGGCGCAGGTGGTGCCGTCGTACCAGGACCTCGGCATCGACATCGATCGTCTCAACGTCAACGGCGGCGCCATCGCGGTCGGCCATCCCTTCGGCATGACCGGCGCCCGGCTGCAGAACACGATGCTCAACTCGCTCGACTGGCACGACAAGACCACCGGCCTGATCACCATGTGTGTCGGCGGTGGCCAAGGAATGGCGCTGATTCTCGAACGACTCGGCTGACTGGCGGGTTTGCTGCCGGATCGCGCCTTGCTCACCCTAGGCTGCCCTCATGCCCGATGTCTCGGAGGAGCGTTGGCTCGACGAGCCCCAGCAGCATTCGTGGCGTGCCCTGGTGATGGGGATGACCCTGCTCCTGGACCGCCTCGACGCCGACCTGCGGCGACACTTCGACGTGTCCCTCGCGGAGTACGAGATCCTCGTCAGGCTCTCCGAGAAGCCGGGCCGGCAGCTGCGGATGGCCCAGCTCGCCGACGCGATGGCGCACAGCCGCAGTCGCGTGACCCACACGGTCGCTCGCATGGAGAAGGCCGGCCTGGTGGCCAGGAGCAGCTCTGCTGAGGACGGCCGCGGCATCGTGTGCGGGATGACCGAGCACGGATTCGACCTGTTGACGGCCATGGCGCCGATCCACGTCGACGGGGTCCGCGACTATCTGGTCGACCTGGCCAGCGCCGAGGACTTCGAGGCACTCGGCCGGGTGATGAACACCGTTGCCGACAAGCTCGTCGTCACGCACCCCGAAGCCGAGATCCGCTGACGGCCCACTGATGCCGTCGGGGAGCTAGTCGCGGGTGAGGCGGCGGTGGGTGACGCGGTGCGGGCGGGCCGCCTCGATGCCGAGCCGCTCGACCTTGTTCTCCTCGTACGACGCGTAGTTGCCCTCGAACCAGAACCAGTTCGCGGGGTCGTCGGCGTCGCCCTCCCAGGCCAGGATGTGGGTGACTACCCGGTCGAGGAACCACCGGTCGTGGGAGGTGACCACGGCGCAACCGGGGAAGTCGAGGAGCGCGTCCTCCAGCGACTGCAGGGTCTCCACGTCGAGGTCGTTGGTCGGCTCGTCGAGCAGCAGCAGGTTGCCGCCCATCTTGAGCGTCAGCGCCAGGTTGAGGCGGTTGCGCTCACCACCGGACAGCACGCCGGCCTTCTTCTGCTGGTCGGGGCCCTTGAAACCGAACGACGCGACGTAGGCGCGCGAGTTCATCTCGAAGTTGGCGACCTTGATGAAGTCCAGCCCGTCGGAGACGACCTCCCAGACGTTCTTGTTGGGGTCGATGCCGCCGCGGCCCTGGTCGACGTACGAGATCTTCACGGTCGTGCCGACCTTGAGGTCGCCCTTGTCGGGCTCCTCCTGGTGGGTGATCATCCGGAACAGCGTCGTCTTGCCGACGCCGTTGGGGCCGATCACGCCCACGATCCCGGCACGGGGCAACGTGAACGACAGGTCGTCGATCAGGATGCGGTCGTCGAAGCCCTTGGTCAGGTGGTCTGCCTCGAGCACGATGTCACCGAGGCGCGGCCCGGCGGGGATGTTGATCTCAGAGGTGTCGATCTTGCGCATCCGGTCGGCCTCGGCCGCCATCTCTTCATAGCGGGCCAGTCGCGACCTGCTCTTGGTCTGGCGGGCCTTGGCGTTGGAGCGCACCCACTCGAGCTCTCGCTCGAGCATCCTGGCGCGCTTGACGTCCTTCTGCCCCTCGATCTTGAGGCGGTCCTTCTTGGTCTCCAGGTAGGTGGAGTAGTTGCCCTCGTAGGGGTGGGTCTTGCCGCGGTCGAGCTCGAGGATCCACTGCGCGACGTTGTCGAGGAAGTAACGGTCGTGGGTCACGGCCAGCACGCAGCCGGGGTACGACGCCAGGTGGTTCTCCAGCCACTGCACCGACTCGGCGTCGAGGTGGTTGGTGGGCTCGTCGAGGAGCAGCAGGTCGGGCTGCTGCAGCAGCAGCTTGCACAGCGCGACCCGGCGACGCTCGCCACCGGACAGGTTGTCGACCAGGACCTCGGGCGGCGGGCAGCGCAGCGCGTCCATGGCCTGGTCGAGGCGGCTGTCGAGGTCCCAGGCGTTGGCGTGGTCGAGGTCGGTCTGGAGATCGCCCATCTCGGCGAGGAGCGTGTCGTAGTCGGCGTCGGGGTTGGCGAGCTCGTCGGAGATCGCGTTGTAGCGGTCGAGCTTGCCCTTGATCTCGTGGACGGCCTCCTCGACGTTGTCGAGCACCGTGGTGCCGTCGGTCAGCGGGGGCTCCTGCTGCAGCATCCCCACGGTCGCGCCGGGGTCGATGATCGCGTCGCCGTTGTTGGCGTGCTCGAGGCCCGCCATGATCTTGAGCAGCGTCGACTTGCCCGTTCCGTTGGGTCCGACCACGCCGATCTTGGCGCCGTGGAGGAACGACAAGGTCACGTTGTCGAGGACCACCTTGTCGCCGTGGGCCTTGCGCACATTGCGCAGTGTGAAGACGTACTCAGCCATGTCTCGAAACCCTACGGGGGCGGGCGACATCACCCCAATCCCCGAAGTGGCACAGGCGTCGGCGGGTCGTGTGCCCCAGGGAGCGCCATAGCGCTCTCTCAGGCACACGACCCATCTAGGGTCACCCGCGGGTCAGACCCAGCTCGCCGATGAGGTCGGCGAAGGCAGCGACGTAGGCGTCGACGTCGTCGTCGGTCGCTGCGACCGAGCAGGTCGGCCCGGCGCCGACGATGGCATCCCAGACGCCACGGTTGGCGAGGTAGACGCGCATCAGCCTGCGAAACGGCACGTCGAAGGTCTCCATCGACTCAGCGGCCGTGCGCGGCATGGCCGGGCTGAACGACAACCCGCTTCGCGGCCAGAACCGGTGGACCGTCCACGCCAGCCCCGACGCGGCCACCACCTGAGACAGCCCGTCCGCCAGCCGGGTGCCGAGACGCTGGCTGTGTGCGTAGGCGTCGTCGGTCAACACCTCACTCATCGCCGCCCGCGCTGCGGCCATGGACAGCGGGTTGCCGAACAGGGTCCCGCCGACCGCGACCTGTGGCTTGTCGTCGTCGCGACCACCGGGGCGCTGCAGCACCGCGGCCACCTCGTCGGTCATCCCGTAGGCACCGAGCGGGATGCCCGCGGCGATGGACTTGCCGACCGTCACGAAGTCGGACGCGAGCACCCACCGCCGCGTGAGTCCGCCGGGACCGACGACCTGGGTATGAGTCTCGTCGTAAGCCAGCAACGTGCCCGTCGCCCGGGTCATCTCACGCAGGGCCTCGTGGAAGCCGTCGTCCGGCATCAACAGGCCCACGTTGTTGGTGAGCGCCGGCTCGGTGATCACCACGGCGACCTCGCGGCGCGCGAGCGCGCGCTCCAAAGCTTCTAGATCGTTGAAGGGCACCACGAGCGTCCTCGAGGTGACGTCATGCGGCAGACCGTCCTCCTCCGGCACCAGGCGGCCGTCCTCGATCTCGACCAGGACCTCGTCGAAGTGGCCGTGGTACTTGCCGTCGAAGAACAGCACCTTCTCCCGGCCGGTCACGGACCGGGCGATCCGGATGACCTCGGTGTTGGCGCTCGTCGCCGCCAGCGTGAACTGCCACATCGGCAGGCCGTAGCGCCGCGCCAGCTCGCCCGCGACCCAGATCGAGTCCTCGGTCGGCAGCAGGTACTGCGAACCAAGACGCACCTGCCGGCTGACCGCCTCCACCACGGGAGCCGGCCCGTAGCCGGTGAACATGGACATGTCGGCGATGTTGAAGTCGGCGTACTCGTGGCCGTCGACGTCACGCAGCCGGGATCCGGCGGCCGACTCGATGAACAGCGGCGGGTGGTCGTACGTCGTGCGCAGCCAGCTCATCGGCACGCCGTTGGGCATCACTGCCTGCCCGGCAGCCCACAGCGCCTGGCTGCGCGGGCGCATCCGCACGAAGTCGGCGTCCTCGCGCTCCTTGAGCATCGCCACCCGGGCCGGGTCCACTCCCGATCCGCCCATGCTCCGAAGCGTATGGCACCGTTGTTGAGCTTTCCGCGGCCGCAACGAGGTGCGTCGAACCGCGACGCAGGGGTCAGACTGCGATACCGGCCCACACCGCGTCGGCGTCAGGCATGGCAGCGATCTCGTCGCGCACGCGAAGGGCTGCCGCCCTGAACGACGGGTCGCCGGTCACCTCCCTGACGGCAGTGTGGATCGTTTCCACGGCGTAGTCCTCCGGCTGGACGACTACGCCGGCGCCGGCGCGCGCTAGCAGGGCGGCGTTCTGGGGCTGATCGGTTCCCCTCGGCAGGGCGACCTGTGGCACGCCGTGCACCAAGCCGCCCAGCATGGTGCCCGACCCGCTGTGGGAGACCAGCAGGTCGGCACGCTCGAGGACGGCGTCCTGTGGGACGAACTCCGCGACGATGACGTTCGTCGGTACGAATCCGAGCTCCTCGGGATCAAGACGACGGCCCGTTGTTGCGATCACGACGCCGTCGAACTCCTCCAGGGCGGTCAGCCCGGCCCTGAAGTCGGCGGACTCGGTGTTCTTGACCGTGCCGAGAGTGAAGTACGCAACGTGCGTGTCGGCTGCGAGCGCATCAGCCACCCGGCGGGGTACCTGCCCTGGCTCGCCAGCGGTAGGTCGTAAAGGCGTCACGACTGGCCATGGCGGTGGGCCGTCGTCGGGCTGCAGCGATTGCGGGCAGATGTCCAGGGCTTGCTCGGACGAGGCTTGCACCCACAGTTCAGGCTCGCCTATCGCGGCACCCGCAGGGCCGATGAGCTGTGCATAGAACGGGAACATGGGCCCGATGCCGTGCACGATCCCCGGCACTTCGAGCCTCCGGGCCAGCAGGGGTCCAGCAGACTCCAGTACCTCGTGGACGATGATGTCGGGGCGCCACTCCTGCGCCATCGCGACGAGATCGGCGAGCCTCGCGAGCGCGGGCGTGCCGAACAGAGCCACCACCCCGTCCATCATTTTCTGTTCCTCGGGCAGCCCCGGATCCGCCCACACCGCTTCGTGTGCAGCCCACGCCTCTTCCCATGCCGGCCCGACGGCGTGGACATCCAGCCCGCGACTGGTGAGCTGAGGGAGCAAGTCCGGGCCCGTGGCGACGCGCACGTCGTGGGCGGCACGTTCGGCCGCCCGGATCAAGGGCAGCATCGGCAGTACGTGCCCGTACGCCGGGCACGACGTGAACAGCACCCGCGCCATGCCCCTCAATGTTTCATGTGGCTCTCGAGGCGGTCTACCGACTTCACCCCTGCCTTGACCCAGGCGCGCTCGTGCCTGCCATCGTCCTTCGCATCACCGCCACCTGATCCCGGCCCGAGCCTCCTCCGAACCGGGTGATGCGGGGCGCAGGAGACGTCCGGAATGATGCGGTCCAGTGCCTGGGCAACCGCCCGGGAGACGGGAGAAGAAGCCCATGAGGACCTCGATCCTCCGCACCCGCTGGTCCGCCGCGGTCGCCGTGACAATGGCCCTGATGGCCCTGGGGCTCGCGGGGTGCGGCTCCGACGACAGCTCCGAGGCAACCGACGACTCATCGACGTCGGCGTCGGGCTCGGCCGTGACTGCCGACGACCTCGAGGGCTCGACCTATGTCTCGACGAGCGTGACGGGACACGACCTCGCCGAGGGATCGACGATCAACCTGAGCTTCGACGGCCCCCGGATGCAGGTGTCGGCCGGCTGCAACATCATGTCCGCGGCGTACGACGTCACCGACGGCAGCCTTGCGTGGACCGGCGAGCCGGCGGCCACGATGATGGCCTGCGCCGACGACCTGATGGCACAAGACCAATGGCTGATCGAGCTGTTCCAGGGCGGGGTGACCGCGACCTCTGACGGCTCGACGCTGACGCTGACCAACGACGACGTCACCATCGAGCTGGCGTCGTCGTAGGGGCCTCGGCCTACGATCACGCCGCCGTCTGCCCGGCCTCCCCTGACTCGGGCGCCTCGCCGGGCTCGGGCTGGGTGGGCTCGACGGCTGTCGGTCGCGGCGTCCGGGTGAACGCGCTCGTGCCACGCGTCAGGTCGTGCCCGACGTGGATCGCCTCGATCTCGAGCGAGCTCACCTCGACGCCCTGCTGGTTGGTCCAGGTGTTGACCGTCAGCCGGCCGTGAACGACCACCGGGTCGCCGCGGCGCAACGACTGCTGGCAGTTCTCGGCGAGCGCCCGCCAGGCGCTGACGGAGTACCACTGGGTGGCGCCGTCGACCCAGGACTCGCTCTTGCGCTGATAGCGGCGCGGGGTGCTGGCCACCCGGAAGTTGGCCACCAGGGTGTCGCCGGCCATCCGGGTCGCCACGTTGCCGCCCAGCCAGCCCTGCAGGGTCACGGTCGTCTCGTACATGCGTTGTCCTCCTCGTCTCGCCGACCGCGAGCTGCGGTCACCACGAGGCAACCCGGCGGCGCCGACGAGGAAGCCGTCCGGCGCGCCAGGGCTGTGAGGGAGAGGAGCCGGCGGCCGGCCTGTGGACGGCTGCCGGGCTCCGAACCCGGCACGCTCGGCTACTTCAGCGCCTGCTCGATGCCCTTGCGGGCCGCGGCGTACGCGACGAGCTGGTCCTGGACGGGCTTGACGACCATCGAGTCGGCGACCTCGGAGATCGCCGACCGGAGGCGCCGGTCGGCCGACCGCGCCCGCGACCGTGCCGTGCCGCGCACCAGGAGGCGACACACCAGAGCCAGCAGGATGCCGGCGACGATCCCGCCGACGAGCATCAGCACCGGCAGCGGGTAGCCCGCGACGTCGGGCGTCTCGGGCAGCTCGACGGTGAGGTAGCGCACGGCAAACAGCGCGCCCAGCCACAGGGCACCGAGGATCGCGGTCAGCATGAGCAGCCACTGCAGCCCCCGCACCAGGCCAGCCCAGACCGGGATCCGGTCGGATTTGAGGTCGGTCTCGCCAAGAGCCCGGTCGAGCCGGTCGTTGAGGTCGTCGTGCCGCGCCAGCGACGCCTGCCGTACGGCGCCCGCCCACGGCCGCGACAGCTCCTTGGACACGTCGTCGGCCAGCGCCCTCAGCTCGGTGTCGACGCGGGCGCGCTCGACGTGCGTCGGCGCCGCGATCGACGTGCGGGCCCGGCCGGAGACGTGGCGCCCCGACGAGCCGAGGTCGAGATGGAGCCGCTTGAGCGGGTCGGGCCGCAGCTTGGAGAGCCAGGCCGTGATCGGCCAGCCGGTGGCGCGGTTGGCGCGCATCCGGGTCGACGCGTAGACGGCCTCCACCACCGTCGGCACGCCCGCCGACTCGGCCAGAGCGTCCTCGAGGGCCTTGACGCGTTCGCGCGACAGCGACGGGGTGCGGGCCGAGCCCGTGGCCTCGTCGAGCCGCTGCGCGGTGGCGCGCAGGTCGGCCTCCAGGCGGGTCCGGTTGGCCTTCTTGGCGTTGACCCGCCAGACGATCTCCTTGCGCAGCTCGGCCATCCCCTCGCCGGTCTTGGCGCTGGTGGCGAGCACTGGCACGTCGGTGAGGCCGTCGGCGTCGAGCAGCCGCCGGATGTCGGCGAGCATCGACTGGCGACGGTTGGGCGCCACGGTGTCGACGTGGTTGAGCACCACGAGCATCACGTCGCGATGGGTGGCGAGCGGGGCCAGGTAGCGGTCGTGGATGGCCGCGTCGGCGTACTTCTGCGGGTCGAGCACCCACACCAGCAGGTCGGCGAGCTGCACGAGCCGGTCGACCTCGAGGTGATGGGAGACCTCGGTGGAGTCGTGGTCGGGCAGGTCGAGCAGCACCAGGCCCCGCATGGCGTCCTCCGGCTGGCCGTGGTCGAGCATCGAGTCGCGCAGCACCTGGTGCCGCGGCGGGATGCCGAGCCAGTCGAGCAGCTCGGCGGCGCCGTCGCTGCCCCACACGCAGGCGGTGGCCCACGACGTCGTGGGACGGCGTACGCCGACCGCCGCCAGCTCCAGGCCGGCCAGCGCGTTGAAGGTCGACGACTTGCCCGAGCCGGTCGCACCCGCGATGGCGACCACCGTGTGGTCGGCGGAGAGCCGCAACCGGCTCGTCGCCCGGTCGAGCACCGCCTGGCTCTCAGCGATCAGCTCGTCGGGGAGATGCCCTCGCGAGGCCGCGAGGGCAGCGTCCAGGCCGTCGATCCGGGCACCGAGGTCGGTGCTCCGGGTGACGAGCTTCCTGGCTCCCTCCAGCAAGGACGTCATGTTCTCCCTCGAGAAGTGTCGAGAAGTATCGGGGGGTGTGCCGCCTCAGCCTAGTGGGCGAGAGGATCAGTTCCCCGCACCGACTCGTAGCGCAGGTCGTCGACCCGACGGGCCGCCGTGCGCAGCTGTTCGGGCGACTGCGCGTCGAGCCCGAGGCCGTCGAGGAGACCGAGGTAGCGGGCGCGTTCGGCGTCCATCAGCTCGCGGATCCTGGCGCTCAGCGAGCGCCGCGCGCGTTCGGCGAGGTCGCGCACGGCCTGGTCGCCGAACACCGCCTCGAGGAGCTTCTGACCAAGCACAGCGGAGCCACCGGCGATGCCGGCCTCCGCGCCGGTGAGGCCGGCGGTGTGGGAGAACACCACCACCATCAGCGCCACCGACAGGCCGTTGACGCCGAAGGCCAGGAAGCGTGCCGTGCTGCGTTTGTCGGCGCCCTCGGTGCGGACCATCTCGAGGACGTCTTGCTGCCAGTCGCGGACCGCGCGCTCGGCCCGATGACGCAGGTCGCGGGAGGCCCGGCCGAGGTCTTCGCCCGCGCCGGCCAGCAGCGCCTGGCCCGGGGCGAGCGTCTGCCAGGACGCCTCGGCCCGCTCGGCGGCGGCCTCGGCGTGCTCGAGGATCAGCGTCTCCAGCCCCGACTCGACCGCCACGGTCAGCCGCTCGGCCTGCTGGGGCTTGCCCTTGATGGCGTTGACCACCCGGTCTCTCAGCCAGCCGACCTTGGTCTCCAGGGTCCGGAGCAGCTCGCCGGTCCCGACGAACTCCTGCCAGCGCGACAGCACCTCGCCGCGCAGCAGGGTGCCGTCGGCGGTCGCATCGACGATGTCGGCGATCGCCCGGTCGTAGGCCTTGTTGGCGTCGTCGCGCAGCCGGGCCTCGGCGGCGACCTGCTCGGCCACCCCGTCCGCCACGTCGTGCGTACGCCGCGTGAGCGTCCTGATCGCACCGTCCAGGGTCTGCTTCACGACGGCCGAGCGGGCGTCGGCATCGGCAGCCAGCTCGACCAGCCAGTTGCGGATGTCGGCCACGGCCTCGGGCGGCAGCAGCCCGTCGTCGGAGACGGGTCCCTCTTGGACGATGAACAGCGGCGAGTCCTTGAGTCCTCGCGAGGCGAGCATCCGGGCCAGGTGGGCAGCGACGGTGTCGACGGCCTCCGGCGCGGTGCGGTCGAGCACGATGGCCACGGAGGCAGATCGTTCGGCGGCCTGGCGCAGGAAGCCCCACGGCACGTGGTCGGCGTACCGCGCGGCAGAGGTGACGAAGATCCAGAGATCGGCCGCGGCGAGCAGCTGGGCGGCCAGCGTGCGGTTCTGCTCCTCGACCGAGTCGACATCGGGGGCGTCGAGGATGGCCAGCCCCTCGGGCACCGACGGCGCCGAGACGAGCTGGAGGGCCGACGGGTCGGTGGTCGCGCGCTGCACCCGCTCGAGGTCGGGCAGCAACCGGTCCTGGCCGAACCAGCCGCCGTCTGCAGGGTTGTGCACCAGGACGGGTGAGCGAGTCGTCGGGCGGAGCACCCCGGTCTCGGTGACCCGCGTGCCGACGAGAGAGTTGACCAGCGTGGACTTGCCGGCACCGGTCGAGCCGCCCACCACCGCCAACAGCGGCGCGTCGAGGGCCATCACGCGGGGGATGATGTAGTCCTCGACCTGGTCGACCATCTCGCGGTGACTGGTGCGCTTGTCGGCGACGCCCGGCATCTCGAGCGGCAAGGCCGCCGACTGGAGGGCGCTGCGCAGCCGCACGAGCGCGGTCAGCATCTTGGTGCCCTGCACGGTCTCGGGGCTCATCGCTGGGGAACCACCTGTCCGGGGAACGCGATCGACGGACGCACGGCGGCGATCCGGGCGACGTACTCCTGGCCGCGCGCAGCGAAGTCCGGCGGGGGGGTGCCACGAAGGTAGCGGTTGTGCAGGAATCCGAGCTCGATGACCGCCTGCTGGTAGTCGCGCATGGCACGCAGCCCCTGGTCGCCGCCCATCTGCTTGGCGTACGCCCGGCTCTGCCGGCGGGCGTCGAGGTCGACGACCCAGCCGATGTCGGTGCCGGGGATCAGGCCGCGACCGGCGGCGTCGCCCAGGGCCGCGGCAAGCATCCGGCGCTCCGAACGACGGGCCCAGACCGCGAAGCCGACCGCGGCGAGGAACGCCGGCGCCATCAGGATCACGTAGACCAGGATGAAGTTCTCGCTGTAGATCGTGGCGCCGTTCCAGATCGCATGGGCCGTCACCGCCGCGACGTACCCGAGGAGTGGCGCGAGGAACCGGACCCCGCGCGAGCGAGAGGCGACGGCGATGCCGACGCCGATGCCGATGAAGCTGGTGAAGAACGGGTGCGCGAACGGGCTGAACAAGCAGCGCACCACAAACGTCGCGGTCAGCGCCGAGGTGCCGCCGGGGCCGTTGCCGTCGGTGCCGTTGTAGGCCGCGGCGAGATAGAGGATGTTCTCCACGAAGGCGAAGCCGATGCCGATCATGCCGGCGTAGACGATGCCGTCGAGGACGCCGTCGAGCTCGGCCCGGCGCCACCACAGCAGGAGCAGGAGGAAGGCGCCCTTGGTGGCCTCCTCGGACACCGGCGCGACGATCGCCAGGCTGGCGTCGCTGTCGAGACCGACGAAGATGCCGCCGATGCCCTCGAGGATCAGCGCAGCGGCCGTGGCGACGAAGCCGCCCCACAACAGGCCCGCCGCCAACAGGCGGCGGGGCTCGGGCTCGTAGCGGTCCAGCCACAGATAACAGGCGACCAGCGGGATCACTGGAACCGTCGCCAGGACCGTGGCCACGAACAGGGTTCGCGGGGCTCCGTAGAGGTACAGCACGAGCAGCATGCCGACCGCACCGAGCAGCACCAGGATCGTCACGACCACCGTGAAGGCGATCGTGTCGCGGCGCTGCCGGGGCATGGCGGGAGCCTAACTGCTGCCCACGTGTGAACGCGGGAGCGACGGCGTAGGGTGATTTCCGTGAACGAGGAGAAGGAACTCAAGACCGAATCCCACGACCCCTCCGTGCCCGAGGCCTACTCGAGCTTCATGCGTGAAGGTTGGGGCGACCGCGAGCTCGACCTGCCGCCGCACCCGATCACGGCGTACGCCGAGCAGCGACGTCGCAAGCTCGCCGAGGCGTTCCCGGGCGAGCGGCTGGTGCTCCCGGCCGGGACGTGGAAGGTGCGGTCCTACGACACCGACTATCGCTTCCGCCCCGACACGGCGCACACCTACTTCAGCGGCAACCAGACCAGCGACGCCGTGCTCGTGATCGACGACGGTGAGTCCGTTCTCTACGCGCGCCCCCGGTCGGCCCGCGACACCGACGAGTTCTTCCGCGACCGCCAGTACGGCGAGCTGTGGGTCGGCCGCCGGCCGTCGCTGCACGAGATCTCCTCCTCGCTCGGCCTCGAGGTCCGCCACATCGACGACCTGGCCGGCGTCCTGGGTGGCACCGGCAAGACCCGCGTGCACCGCGGTGTCTCGACGGCTGTCGACGCGCTGGTGCCGGGCGACGAGACTCGCGACGGCGAGCTCGCTCGCGTCGCCTCCGAGATGCGGCTGATCAAGGACGAGTGGGAGGTCGCCGAGCTCCAGGAGGCGTGCGACAACACCGCCTTGGGCTTCAGCGACTGCGTCGCCGAGTGGGACCGGGTGCTCGAGTTCGGCGAGCGCTGGATCGAGGGCACGTTCTTCCGCCGCGCCCGCGCGATGGGCAACGACATCGGCTACGACTCGATCGTCGGCGGCGGCCGACACGCCACCACGCTGCACTGGATCGACAACACCGGCCCGATCACGCCGGGCGAGCTGGTCCTGCTCGACATGGGCGTCGAGAGCCACAACCTCTACACCGCCGACGTCACCCGCACGCTCCCCGTAGACGGCACGTTCACGCCGCTGCAGCGCGAGCTCTACGACCTCGTCTACGCCGCCCAGGAGGCCGGCATCGCCGCCGTACAGCCCGGGCAGCCGTTCGACTCCTCACACAAGGCCGCGATGAACGTGCTCGCGCACGGCCTCGAGGACCTCAAGCTCCTCCCGGTCTCGGCCGACGAGGCGCTCGACCCCGAGTCCAAGGTCTACGCCCGCTGGACGCTCCACGGGGTCAGCCACATGCTCGGCATGGACGTCCACGACTGCGGACAGGCCGCACCCGAGGCCTACGCCAAGGGCACGTACGCCGAGGGCATGGTGCTCACGGTCGAGCCCGGCCTCTACTTCCAGCAGGACGACCTGCTCGTCCCCGAGGAGCTGCGCGGCATCGGCATCCGCATCGAGGACGACGTGCTCGTCACCTCCGACGGCACCGAGAACCTCTCCGCCTCGCTCCCCCGCACCTCCGCCGACGTCGAAGCCTGGTTCGCCGAGCACCGGCGCTGAGTCGGGCCTTGCTGACGATCCTCAGGACCCCGGCGGGCACGTGCGTCCGCCCGGGTCACCCGTCGTACCCCAGCGGGTGAAATGAGGTTCCCGAATCGGCCGCGCTCCGCGACCCGGTCCGCGGCGCCAACCCTCGATTCGGCCGACGTTGTCGGATCAGCACGGCGCATCAGCCACAATGGGCACCGCCCAGCCCTCGTAGCTCAGTTGGACAGAGCAGCGGCCTTCTAATCCGCCGGTCACAGGTTCGAATCCTGTCGGGGGCGCCGACGTTTTCCCAAGTCAGACGCCATTTTCGGTATCCCCATCCGAGTCCCCAACGCAGCCAGATCAGCAGTTGCGGCACACATGTGGCACAGGAAATTCGCGTCCACCCTTGAGAAGCGGCGCCGGACAGCATCGTCCGGCAGCAGTTGAGAGTCAGATGACCGATCTTTGGTCGTGGTGGTGAGTTGCTGTCGTGTCAGGCCAACATGAACACGGCAGTCAAGTTGGATGCCTGGTTCCGAGATCACCCCGACTTCGGCGGCAACCAATCAACCGCGACGGAGGCCGGCTCGTCGTCGACCATCGACGACGGTCAAGCTCGGCCAGTTTGCGTGACTCTGGCGTTCTGACCGAAGAGGAATTCCTCGCGCAAAAGCGCAAGCTCCTGGGTGGCTAGGGACGCCACTTGAGCGCGCGTGAGATGGATCGAGGACGGCGTACCAGCGCCGTCCGCTGGTCGGCGCCGGCGGAGCCCGGCGCCTCGAGCCCTTAAGAGGTGAACCGGCGGCGCCAAGTGTGTCTCGCGAGAGGACCAGGCACTGCTGCACACCGCCCACATAGACGCAGCCGTTCCTGGCGGTCACTAGGTCGAAGGCGCGACGTACCTGGTACGTCGCAGATTCGACCTAGACACACGGCTACGCATCACACCGCCGCTTTGGACGCGATGGGCATCACTTCGCCGGGCCCCTCGAGCCTGAGAGGGCCGACCGGGTGGGGTCGGCCCTTGAGGATCGTCGTGACGCAGGAAGACACCCCTGATGCGGCCCCGCTTGTGGCACAAATGTGGCACACCAGGCTGGAAATGGGGCTCGTTGGGGCTCAATCACTGTCAAGGACTTGAGCGTGAACGAGCGGATTTCGGACATCGCAAGCCCCCCGCTTTTCGACTTCTACTCCGCGGGTCCCGGTTCGAATCCTGGCGGGGGCGCCGACGTTGGCCGCCGAATCCTCGTGATGATGCATCCAAGTCAGATTCCTTCCCTGGCGCCCAGCTGGAGGAGCCGAGAACTGGCTGCAGCCAGTGTCCGGCCGCGATCATGTCCCCTTGGCGACCGTGAGAAGCACGACAGAGTCCTCCACCGCGTCCAGTGCGTGCCGCGAGTCAGGCACGAACATCAGGTCGCCGGGCGACCCGTTCCACCGGTTGTCTCCCGCGATGAGGGTTACTCGTCCGTGCAGAACCTGGACGGTGGCTTCCCCGGGGTTCTCGTGCTCGTCCAGGCTCGAGCCTGCCCGAAGTGCGATCAAGGTCTGGCGCAGCACGCGTTCATGCCCGCCCGCAGATGGTGTGCGCGCTGCGGCCGCTCGACGCGGTCGAGGCCGTTTCCAGGTGGTGTCGGACCAAGGCGGTCAGTGACTCTTTCTGCATGGTGTCCTCGTCTTCGTTGGTGGGGGCAGATGGGGCCGTGGGTGTCAGACCGGAGCCGGATCCGGGCTCGCGGCGTCCGGGTCAAGCAGGAAGCTGGGAGTCCTGGCGTGGGCCTCGTCGATGACCGTCCCAGCCCGCCGCTCCGAGCGTGACGACGGAGACCGGAAAGATCCCGAGCTCCTCCCGCTGGACGTGGACATCCAGGTCGTTGAGGAGCCGGGTGACCTTCTCTCTGAAGTCCGGAGCGTCGATGTCGAGCCCGGCGATCATCGCCTCGAGGTCACGGTGCTCGTCCTCCAGGGCGTCGACCTCCTCGACGTACTCCCCAGTGCTCCTCAGCGCTCGTGAAGATGCCGTCCTCCTCGCGTCCGGACGTGACCGGTCAGCCTCGACACCAGGCTGGTCACGCCCGACATCGCGGCCGCGAGGTCTCCCGATCTCAGCGCCCCTCGGACGTGGCCCGCCTGGTCGACGAGGGCTGCGTGCTCCGCCATCAGGTCGGCGATCGCCGGCACGCCTCGGCACCCGCAGTAGTCACACATCTAGCCCACCCGGTCCCAACCGCGACGGGGTCGGTGGCTGCCCAGCTGGTCGTCGTCGCGGCTGCGGTAGACGATGTAAGGGCGGGTGAGGTAGCCCAGCGGGGCGCTGAACACGTGCACGAGCCGGGTGAACGGCCACAGCGCGAACAGCCCGAAGGCGACGAGCGCGTGCAGCTGGAACCCCAGGGGCGCGGCCGCCATCAGGGAGGGATCGGGCTGGAACGCGAGGAACGAGCGGTACCAGACCGAGACGCCTTCGCGGTAGTTGTACTCCCCGCCGATCGTCATGATCGAGCCGGCGATCGTGTTCCACATGCCCAGCACGATCACCACCGCGAGGAACGCGTACATCACCTTGTCCATCCGCGTGGTGGCGGAGAAGACGGGGCCGACGGTGCGTCGGCGGTAGATCAGGATCGCCATCCCGACCACCGTCATCACCCCTGCCAGCAGCCCGCCCGCGACGGCCACCACGTGGTAGGCGTGCTCACTGATCCCGACCGCGTCCGTCCACGACTGCGGCACCAGCAGACCGACGATGTGGCCGCCGACGACGCCGAGCATGCCGAAGTGGAACAGCGGGCTGCCGATCCGGAGCAGCCTGTTCTCGTAGAGCTGGGAAGACCTCGTGGTCCACCCGAACTTGTCGTAGCGGTAGCGCCACAGATGCCCCACGACGAACGTCGTCAGGCAGATGTAGGGGACGACGACGAACAGGAACTCGTTCATCCGCGGGCTCCTGGGAACGACGGCATGGGCAGCAGGGTCGTGGCGGCGGCAGCTCCCGGACTGAACTGCGGCTGCGCGAAGGGCGCCAGCCCCACCTCTTCCTCCGGTGGGCCCTCGGCAGCCAGGCGGCGTACGGCGTCACGTTCGTCGCCGCGCAAGGGCGGCAGGGTGGCGTGACCGCGTCGACCAGGCTCGCCCACGGCGACCCCATGTCGCGCAGCGAGAGCCGCAGCAGCTCCAGCCCGGCCCGGTGGTCGAGCATCAGGTCCCTGCCGAGGTCGTGGTCCACGGTCGCAGCGAACTCCAGGACGACGCACAGGTGGTCGGGCAGCTCTGCGTCATCGAGCTCGAAGCCGGCCCCGAGGAATGTCTGCTTGAAACGGAGCAGCGCCATCCCCCGCTTGCGAGTGTCCCCGTGGGCGAAGTAGGTCAGGAAGAGATTGCAGCGCCGACGGCTGTCGAAGGTCTCGACGTAGTCGGCCTGGAGCTCGGGCAGCGGCGTCGCCTCGAGGTGGTCGAGGAAGCGGCGGATCGCGTCGCCGATGCCAGGCGGCAGCACCCGACATGCCGACCGGATCAGCTCGGCCCGCGCCAGCAGCGCCTCGTCGGGGTAGTCGAGGAGCAGGGACACCGACTGCCACACGATCGTCAGCTGGGCCGGGGGCAGCGCCGACCTCGTCCGGCGGCCGCTCACGAGTCCTCCCTCGTCGGGAACAGGCCGGGCTGGTGAGCCCTTGCCGTCCCAGTTGAGGAGGTTGACGCGGCCGGCCTTGTTCTCGGGGCCGGCCAGGCTGTCGGAGGTCTGCCGGGCCTGGAGCATCTGGAAGTTCTCGACCGCGATCGGCGTCGGCGCGCCCGAACCCTCGCCGAACAGGTCCTGCTGCCCGCCGCCGTACTCCGAGACCGAGCACTCGGTCGCCAGCTCCTCCAGTGAGTGCGCCTGCTCGGCGTGGGCGGGCGGGATGACGTAGCGCTCGTCGTACTTCGCGATCGCGAGCAGGCGGTACATGTCGTACATGTCCTCCTCGCTCATCCCCACGGCCGCGGGGATTGCGCCGTCCGGCTCGCGGCCCATGTTGATGTCGCGCATGTAGCAGCGCATCGCGGCGAGCTTCTTGAGCACCGCGTCCACCGGCCCGACGTCACCGGCGGTGAAGAGCTCGGCGAGGTACTCCACCGGGATCCGCAGGGCGTCGATCGCCGCGAACAGGTTCCCCTTGTCCTCGGCGTCCTCCCCGGTGTCGCGGACGACGTCCACGACGGGTGAGAGCGGCGGGATGTACCAGACCATCGGCATCGTGCGGTACTCCGGATGCAGCGGCAGTGCCACCCGATAGGTGTTGATCAGCGCGTAGATCGGGGAGCGCTGGGCGGCGTCGATCCAGTCCCGGGCGATCCCGGCCTGCTCCGCCTCTCGGATCACCTCGGGGTCGAACGGATCGAGGAAGACGTCCCGCTGGGCCTCGTAGAGCCCCTGCTCGTCGGTCGTCGACGCGGCCTCCAGCACGCGGTCGGCGTCGTAGAGCATCAGGCCGATGTAGCGCAGCCGTCCCACGCACGTCTCGGAGCAGACAGTCGGCAGGCCCACCTCGATCCGAGGGAAGCAGAACGTGCACTTCTCGGCCTTGCCGGTGCGGTGGTTGAAGTAGATCTTCTTGTAGGGACAGCCCGAGACGCACATCCGCCAGCCGCGACACTTCTCCTGGTCGACCAGGACGATGCCGTCCTCCTCGCGCTTGTAGATCGCGCCGCTCGGGCACGACGCGGCGCAGGACGGGTTCAGGCAGTGCTCGCAGATGCGCGGCAGGTAGAACATGAAGGTCTGCTCGAACTCGAACTTCACCTTCTCCGCGATCTTCGCGAGCATCGGGTCGCGGTGGGTGTTGGCGGTTGAGCCGCCGAGGTCGTCGTCCCAGTTCGCCGACCACTCGATCTTCATGTTCTGGCCCGAGATCAGCGACTTGGGCCGCGCCACTGGGGTGTGCTCCTGCGCGGGCGCGTCGGTCAGCGTCGCGTAGTCGTAGGTCCACGGCTCGTAGTACTCGCCGATCGAGGGCAGCTTGGGGTTGGAGAAGATCGTCAGCAGCTTCTTGAACCGCCCGCCGGCCTTCAGGTCGAGCCGGCCCCGCTTGTCGAGCTTCCAGCCGCCCTGCCACTTCTCCTGGTCTTCGTAGGTGCGCGGGTAACCGAGCCCGGGCCGGGTCTCGACGTTGTTGAACCAGATGTACTCCGTGCCGGAGCGGTTGGTCCACGCCTGCTTGCAGGTCACCGAGCAGGTGTGGCAGCCGATGCACTTGTCGAGGTTCATCACCATCGCCATCTGCGCCATGACCTTCATCAGTAGGTCACCTCCTGTGATCGCTTTCGGATGATGGTGACCTCGTCACGCTGGTTGCCGGTGGGGCCGAGGTAGTTGAAGGCGAACGTGAGCTGGGCGTAGCCACCGATCAGGTGAGACGGCTTGACCAGCAGGCGGGTCAGCGAGTTGTGGATGCCGCCGCGCTTGCCGGACGTCTCCGCGATCGGTACGTCGATGAGCCGGTCCTGGGCGTGGTACATGTACACCGTTCCCTCCGGCATCCGGTGCGACACGATCGCCCGGGCGACCACGACGCCGTTGCGGTTGACCGCCTCGATCCAGTCGTTGTCCACGATCCCGACCTTGGCGGCGTCCCGGTCGCTCATCCAGATGTTCTGGCCGCCGCGAGAGAGCGACAGCATGAAGAGGTTGTCCTGGTACTCCGAGTGGATCGACCACTTGCTGTGCGGGGTCAGGTAGCGCACCGTCAGCCCCTCGACCCCCTGGCCCGGCGAGCCGTCCGAGACGTTGCCCAGCGCGGGTTCGGCGAACAGGGCCGCCATGTTCAGCGGGGGGCGATAGACCGGCAGCCCCTCGCCGAGCTCGGTCATCCAGTCGTGGTCGAGGTAGAAGTGCATCCGCCCGGTCAGCGTGTGCCACGGCTTCTTCCGCTCCACGTTGATCGTGAACGGCGAGTAGCGCCGGCCGCCCGTCTCGGAGCCGGACCATTCCGGCGAGGTGATCACCGGGACCGGCGGCCCCTGGGTGTCGGCGAAGGTGATCTGTTTGCCCTCGTGCTCCTCGGCCAGGTCGGCCAGCTGGACGCCGGTGCGCTTCTCGAGGGTCTTGAAGCCCTGGGTGGCCAGGGCGCCGTTGGTGGTCCCGGAGAGCGCCAGGATCGCCTCGCAGACGTCGATGTCCCGCTTCAGCGACGGCCGGCCGTCGGCGACACCGCCCCGGACCGGCCCGTTCTTGCGGCGCAGGTAGTCGACCTGCTTGCCAAGCTCGAAGGTGACGCCCTTGGTGGTTGCTCCGAGAGTGTCGACTAGTGGCCCGAGGGCGTTCATCTTCTCCGCGATGGCGCCGTAGTCGCGCTCCACCTCGACCAGTCGTGGGCATGGTGACGCCCGGGATCGGTTCGCACTCGCCCTTCCTCCAGTCGCGGACGACGCCGTGCGGGTTGGCCATCGCGTCGGCGGTGTCGTGCGTGAGCGGGACGGCCACGACGTCCTTGCGGACGCCGAGGTGTGTCGCGGCGAGCTCGCTGAACTTCGCCGCGATGGTCTGCCACGCGTCCCAGTCGGTGCGGGTCTGCCATGGCGGGGCGATGGCCGGGTTGAACGAGTGCACGAACGGGTGCATGTCGGTGGTGTTGAGGTCGTGCTTCTCGTACCACGTCGCCGCCGGCAGGACGACGTCGGAGAAGATCGTGGTGCTCGTCTGCCGGAAGTCGATCGTCATCAGCAGGTCGAGCTTCCCCTCGGGAGCCTCGTCGCGCCACGTGACGTCGACCGGGCGCTGGAGTTCCGGTGTCTCGGTCGCGCGGATCGACGAGTCGGTCCCGAGCAGGTGCTTGAGGAAGTACTCGTTGCCCTTGCCGGAGGAACCCAGCAGGTTGGCCCGCCAGATCGACAGGATGCGCGGGTAGTTCTGGGGCGCGTCGGGGTCCTCACCGGCGAAGTCCAGATCGCCGGCCTTGAGCTGCTCGACGACGTACTCGGCCACCGGTTTTCCGGCCGCGGCTGCGTCGTCGCTGATCGTGAGGGGGTTGCGGTCGAAGGTCGGGTACGACGGCATCCAGCCCATCCGTGCACTCTGGGCGATCACGTCGGCCGTCGACTTCCCGGCGAGCTGGCCCTTCCCGGTGGTCGCGGACAGCGTGTCGGCACCGAACTGGTCGTAGCGGAACTGGTTGGTGTGGAGGTACCAGAAGGCGGTCTGGATCATGTTGCGCGGCGGTCGGTTCCAGTCCAGCGCGTTGGCGATCTGGGTGTAGCCGGTGATCGGCCGGACCTTCTCCTGCCCCACGTAGTGGGCCCAGCCGCCGCCGTTCACGCCCTGGCAGCCAGTCAGGTTGGTCAGGGTGAGGAACGCGCGGTAGATGGTGTCGGAGTGGAACCAGTGGTTGGTGCCGGCGCCCATCACGATCATCGACCGGCCGTGTGACTCCTCGGCGTTCGCCGCGAACTCGCGGCCGATCCGGGCGGCGGTCGAGGCCGGGACGCCGGTGATCGCCTCCTGCCATGCCGGCGTGTAGGGCGAGTCGGCGTCGTCGTACCCCTGGGGCCACTCCCCCGGCAGCCCGTCGCGGCCGACGCCGTACTGCGCGAGCAGGAGGTCGAACACCGTGGTGACCAGGTGACCCGTCGATCCGGCGGACCGGGACCCCGCGCGGCAGGTCTGCGGCCGCGCCGTCGGGGGTGTCGAAGCGCGGCATCCGCACCAACGCGGTCTCCTCCGCGCCGTCGAGCAATGAGAGCTGCGGATCGACGTCGCCGAGCTCGAGGTTCCACTGGCCCACCCCAGCCTCGCCGTAGCGGTGGCCCAGAGAGCCGTTGGGCACCGTCGGCTCTCCGGTGCGGGCGTCGATGAGGACCGTCTTGAACGCAGCGTTCTCGTCTTCCGCCCGGTCCGGGCAGGTCTGACGCGGTGAGGAACTTGCCGGCGGTGTACTCGCCGTCCGCCGCCTCGTCGAGACGCACCAGGTAGGGCAGGTCGGTGTAGGTCTTGACGTACTGGGTGAAGTACGGCGTATCGCGATCGACGAAGAACTCCTTGAGCACCACATGACCCATCGCCATCGCCAAGGCGGCGTCGGTGCCCGGCTTGGCCGGCAGCCACTCGTCGGCGAACTTCACGTTGTCGGCGTAGTCGGGGGCGACCGCGATCACCTTCTGGCCTCGGTAGCGCGCCTCGGTCATCCAGTGCGCGTCGGGCGTGCGGGTCACCGGGAGGTTGGAGCCCCACATGATCAGGTAGCCGGCGTTCCACCAGTCCCCGGACTCGGGGACGTCGGTCTGGTCGCCGAAGACCTGCGGTGACGCCACCGGCAGGTCGGCGTACCAGTCGTAGAAGCTCAGCATCGAGCCGCCGATCAGGTTCACGAATCGCGCGCCGGAGGCGTGGGAGACCATCGACATGGCCGGGATCGGCGAGAAGCCGGCCACCCGGTCGGGGCCGTACTTCTTGATCGTGTGCACGTGCGCTGCCGCGATGATCTCGGTGGCCTCGTCCCAGGTGGCACGGACCAGCCCACCCTTGCCGCGCGCGGACTTGTAGGCCTTGGCCCGCGCGGGGTTCTCGACGATGTGCTCCCACGCCTTCACCGGGTCGCCGTCGTGCTGTGCCTTGGCCTCGCGGAACATCTGCAGCAGGACCCCGCGGACGTAGGGGTAGCGGACCCGCGTGGGCGAGTAGGTGTACCAGGAGAAGGCCGCCCCGCGAGGGCAGCCGCGAGGCTCGTACTCCGGGGAGTCCGGGCCGACCGACGGATAGTCGGTCTGCTGGGTCTCCCAGGTGATGATCCCGTCCTTGACGTAGACCTTCCACGAGCACGAGCCCGTGCAGTTGACCCCGTGAGTTGAGCGGACCACCTTGTCGTGGCTCCACCGGTCGCGGTAGAAGTCGTCGGCCTCGCGCCCGCCGACCTTCGACAACGTCCTCAGGTCGGCCGAGACCGTCCCCTTGGTGAAGAACCGGCGACTGCGCACCAGCGCGTCGGCCAACTGGCCGTCGATGCCGATGTCTTTGCTCAATGGATTTCCTGTCCCAGTGCCGTCCGGCGGACAAGGGTCAGGGTCAGCACCAGAGTGAGAGCCGCGGTCACCGACAGCATCCAGAGGCCGATCGAGTACGACTCCGTTCGACCATAGACCCATCCCATGATCAGCGGGGGCACGAAACCACCCAGGCCGCCCGCGGCTCCGACCAGTCCGGTCACGCCCCCGACCCGGCCCGGGTCGGTGACCTTGGCGATCAGAGCGAACGTCCCGCCGCTGCCGGCCCCGAGCGCGGCAGCCATCGCCAGGAAGGCAACCGTGCCGATGCCGTCCAGAGGCGGAGCGCCCGCTGAGATACCGGCACCCACGACCACTACGGCGAACGCCGCCGACAGGACTGGGATCGGGCCGAACCGGTCCGAGAGCCAGCCCCCGATCGGGCGCATGATCACCGCGACCACCACGAAGCCGGCCATCCGGTTGGCGGCGTCCGCCGGGGTCAGCCCATGGGCGGTCTTGAGGTAGGCAGGCAGATAGACGGAGAACGCTACGTAACCGCCGAAGGCGACGGCGTAGAGGATGCTGGCCTGCCACGTGATCGGGAGCCGCGCGTTGGCGTTGAGGCGGCTCGCCAGGCTGGTCGTCGGCACGACTCGTCCGGGTGCGTCTCGGAGGAAGAGCCAGGCGACCACGGCATACACCGCCAGCGCGGCCGCCGTGATCAGGAACGGGGCCCTCTCGTTCTCGTTGAAGAGCTTGACGGTGGTGAGCGCGCTGATCGCGGTGCCGCCCATACCGGCACCGAAGATCCCGATCGCCAGCCCTCGCCGCGCGGGCGGGAACCAGGCGTTGACGAACGGGACACCGACGGCGAAGACGGTGCCGGCGATGCCGAGGAAGAACCCGCCCACGAGCAACAGTGCGTAGGAATCGAGGGCAACGAACGCGATGAACAGCACCGGCAGGATGGTGACGGCGGAGATGATCGGGAACATGATGCGGCCGCCGTAGCGATCGGTCAGCGCGCCGACCAGGATCCGGCCCAGCGACCCGACCAGCACCGGCACCGCCACCAGCAGCGCCACGTCGGACTCGCTCAGGCTGCCCAACGCCCCCGAGTCCCGGAACATGGGTCCAAGCGGGCTGATCAGGGCCCACGCCCAGAAGTTCACCGCGAAGCCCACTGTTGCGAGGGTCAACATCAGCCACGGCGATCTGTCCGCGACGCGGCTCTTGAGATGCGAAGTCAACGGCGCCATCGCTGCCGTGCCCTTCATGCGGGTGTCATGGAAACCACGATGACTCCCTGCGATCCGCGTGCCAAGTGGCAGGTGCTCATGTCAGGCAACCTTTCGGTGGAGGCTGTGCACCCAGTCTTGGCATCGCTGAGTGGTCTGGGCTCGATCTGTCCGTGGCGCACGGCGACTCGAGTGCCGCATCGCCATCGGACCACCTCAGGATCCGCCAGCCATCACCACTCGCGAATCGGTCATCCGACCCGGACCATCGGGACCTAGGTCCCGGGGCGACGGGCGCACGAGCAAGTCGCACTGAGGACGTGGCCGGGATCCGCCGGTCACAGGTTCGCATCCTGGCGGGACACCGACTTCCCATGAGGCCGCCAAAGGCGCGACTACCAGGGTCGCGGCGCGGCGACGTCGAGTGGCACCGACCAAGAGATCGTGGTGCCGCGTCCCGGGACCGAAGACACCGTCAACGTGCCACCGTGCTTCTCGGCCCGCTCGCGCATGTTTCCCATGCCGCTCTCGGTGACGTCCTCCGCCATTCCGCGACCGTCGTCGGACACCGTCAAGGTGACGGCGTCGCTGACAGCGAGGTGTACGTCGACGGTCGCTGCCTCTGCGTGGCGACTCGCGTTCGACAGCGCCTCACCCAGCACGGCCAGGATGTCGGGGGCCACGTCGGCGGGGATCAGGGTTCGCACCGGCCCGTCGAAGTGCACGGTGGGCCTGAACTTCATGGTGGCGGCCGCCCGGTCGGCGAGTCTGGTCACCTCCGCCTGGATGTCTGCCGCGTCGTCCATGGTCCCGAGGGCGAAGATCGTCCGGCGGATGTCCTTGATGGTGTCGTCGAGGTCGTCGACCGCGTCGCTGAATCGAGTTCGCGAATCCGGGTCGGAAGCCCGACGTCCGGCGCCCTCCATCCTGAGACCCAGCGCGAAGAGCCGCTGGATCACCAGGTCGTGCAGGTCACGTCCGATGCGGTCCCGGTCTTCGAAGACGGCCAGGCGCTGCTGGTTCTCGCGCGCCCTGGCCAGTTGAAGGGCGATGGCCGCCTGCTCGGCGAAGCCGGCCGGTAGTGCCGGATCGACGGCGTCGAAGAGAGACGCGTGCTCGGGGAACCAGGCGAGGGCCAGGGCACCCTCGACACGGATGCCGGAGCTGAGAGGCACCACGAGTGTCGGACCGAGCCTCGGCCATCCGAGCGCAGGTCCGGGATCAGTGGCTCGGGGATCCTCGGCAATGGAGCGCACGGAGAGTGGTTCGCCCGTCCGCACCACGGTGCTGGCCAGGGATCGCTCCATGGGAAGCGATCGCATCGCCGTGAGATCGGCGTCGATGCCGGAGACCACGGCCAGCAGCAGGTTGTCGGCGTCCGCCCCGACCACGACCCACGAGACGTCGGCGCGGGCGACCTCTCGCGCTCGATCAGCCACCGCCTGGAGCGCGTCACCGTCAGCGGCGGCGTCGGCGAGCATTGCGGTGATCTCCGCGGTCGCCGAGAGCCAGTGCTGACGGTGCGCCGCCTCTTCATAGAGTCGTGCGTTCTCGATCGCAACACCAGCCGCGGCGGCGAGCGCGATGACGACTTCTTCGTCCTGCTTGGTGAAGTCTCCGGGACCGGCTTTCTCGGTGAGATAGAGGTTGCCGAACACGCGGTCGCGGATCCGGACCGGGACTCCGAGGAACGACGTCATCGGTGGGTGATGCTCGGGGAAGCCGTACGACGCGGGGTGGGCGGCGATCTCGTGCAGCCGAATCGGTTGCGGATCGTCGATCAACAGCCCCAGGAGTCCGTGCCCCGTGGGCAGGTCGCCGATCTCCGAGACCTGGACAGGAGTCATCCCGTGGTGGACGAAAGTCCGCAGGCGGCGTTCGTCACCCACGTCGAGTACCCCCAGCGCGGCGTACTGGGCGTCGACCAAGGTGCTGGCGATGGTGACGATGCGCGCCAGCACGCCGTCGAGAGTGAGGTCGGCAGCCATCGTCACGACGGCGTCGAGCAGCAGCCGGAGCCGTTCCTGCTCGTCGAGGACGCCGTGCACCCGGTCGAGCACCTCACGCAGCAGCTCGTCGAAGTCCAGGTCTCGCACACCTTCGGCGGGCGTGGAGCTGCTGACCACTTCGTCCCTGTCTTCCACGCCTCCCCCTCCTCGGCCTGTCGACCGCGGGTTGGCTCAAACTAGCAAGAACCGGGCCACTTGCCGGGGCCGCGATCTGCGAACCAACGGTGCTGGCTCTTGGTCGCGACGATCGTGGCGTCTCCGCCGACAAGCTGGACGCGACGCCTAGCGTTGGTGCTTGGTGGCGAAGATGGCGGCCTGGGTCCGGCTGGAAAATCCGAGCTTGGCGAGCATGGACGAGACGTAGTTCTTGATCGTCTTCTCGGCCAGGAACATCCGCTCTCCGATCTCGCGGTTCGTCAGGCCCTCACCGATCAGGTCCAGGATCTGCTGCTCCTGGTCGGTCAAGCGCTCCAGCTCCTTGTCCACCGGCGGACCGTTGCGAATGCGATCGAGAACCGCCGTGGTCACCTCAGGGTCAATGGTCGACTGGCCGGCAGCGACGCGGCGTACGGCCTCGACGAGGTCGTTGCCGCGCACCCGCTTGAGCGTGTAGCCCGCGGCGCCGGCCATGATGGCGGCGAACAACGCCTCGTCGTCGTCGTACGACGTCAAGATCAGCGCCTTGATGTTCGGGTCGCGCGACCGGATCTCGCGGCACACGTCGATGCCCGACCCGTCGGGCAGCCTGATGTCCAGGATGGCCACATCGGGCCGCAGCGCCGGGATCCGTCGGGCTGCCTCTTCCGCGAGGCCGGACTCGCCGACGACCACGATGTCGGGCTCGGCCTCCAGCAGCTCCTTGAGGCCGACCCGCACGATCTCGTGGTCGTCGAGCAGGAATACCCGAATCTGATTTGCCCCTTGGGGGATCGAGGACTCTGAGCTGGACTCGGCCACGTGGCCAGCGTAGTCCGACGCGGTCTGTTGGCTCCCGAGTTCGGATCTCGTGGACTGGCTCAAGGGCCGTGGACCATCGGACATGGGACCTCCTTCCCTACGCGCCGTCGCGGTCGGATCCCACGCTGGAAGACAGCCTGAGGGCGCCGACACCTGACGGGGACGCAAGGAGACAACCATGAACAGCTCGACCTCCTCGATTGCGTCGACCACGAGGGTTCCCGTCAAGGTCGCCCGCCGCCTCGTGTCCCTGGCCAGTCGTGCACCCAGCGTCCACAACACCCAGCCGTGGTCGTGGCGCCTTCGCGATGACCGGCTCGAGCTGCACGCCGACTGGAGCCGCCGTCTCGAGGTCGCTGACCCCGATGGCCGCAACCTGGTCATCAGCTGCGGTGCCGCCCTGCACCACCTTCAGGTAGCCGCGAGCGCTAGCGGCTGGCGCCCGGCCGTCACCCGCATCGACGACACCGCGCAGCCGAGCCTGCTCGCTCAGGTCCGGCTCTCCCCGAATCCTCCGTCCCGCACTGCAGGAGCCGACCTGCGCGCCATCAGGGAACGCTGCACCGACCGCAGACGATTCACCTCGTGGCCGGTGCCTGCGGAGAGGCTGCACCTTCTCGTTGCCGCTGCGGAAGAAGCGGGTGGTCAGGCGGCCACGATGGTGGACGTGTCCGACCGGTTCAGGGTCGAGATGCTGGTCATTCGCGCGCACCGGGTGCAGCAACGCAACGCCCTGGTTGCCGCTGAGGCAGCCCGGTGGACCGACCACGGCGCGTACGACGGGGTTCCGTCCGCCCACGTGCGGGACGCCCACGTCGTCCCCGCGAACAGCAGCTTTGCTCCCGGAGGTCTGGAGGACGAAGGGTGCCACGTGGAGAACGGCGACGGGTTGGTCATCGTCTACGACTCCGACGACACCCCAGCGGCCTGGCTCCGGGCGGGAGAGTCGTTGAGCGCACTGTGGCTTCGCGCCGCACGCGAGGGCATGTCCGTGGTGCCATTGAGCCAAGTGGTCGAGGTCGCGGAGACCAGGGACGCGCTGCAGCACCAGATCCTCGGCGGCATGACCGTGCCCCTGATGCTGGTGCGCATTGGCTGGCAGGCCATCAGTCGCAGCCAGCTCGAGCCCACACGCCGGCGTCCGCTCGACGACGTGCTCCTGCCCTGACCCGGCTGGTCCCCGCAGGCGCGGGTCGGACAGCCCGGTGAGTCAGGACCATTGGCCCAACCTCGCGGTGACGATCTCCCCTGACCGCGCAGCCGCCACAGGACAAGGCTGAAAGCACCAAGGAAACCACCAAGAAGAGACAGAAAGGAAGGTCATCGCCATGACCGTCACCAACCGGGACGCGGTCTCCACCGCAACCACCACTGAGAGCACCACCCCCACGACCCTCGCGCATCGGGCCCTGGCCCTCCTCCGCATCGGCTTCGGACTGACGTTCCTGTGGGCGTTCTTCGACAAGCTGCTGGCCCTGGGCTTCCACACCGGCTACGACCAGGCCGGCAACCTCGACCGCTTCGGAGACGGTGCCTGGATCAACGGCGCAAGCCCCACCGAGGGGTTCTTGAAGTTCGGCGCCGATGGCCCGTTCGACAGCTTCTACCACTCGATCGCCGGCGCCGCGTGGGCCGACTGGGCCTTCATGCTCGGCCTGCTCTTCATCGGCACGGCTCTCACCCTCGGGATCGGGATGCGGATCGCCGCCACCGCCGGCGTCGTCCTCTACCTGATGATGTGGTCGGTCGTCATGCCGCCCGCCAACAACCCTGTCATCGACGAGCACCTCCTCGGCGCCCTGAGCATGGTCGTGCTGGCCGGCTTCTACGCCGGAGACACCTGGGGCTTCGGCAAGCTCTGGGCCACCAACAGGATCGTCAAGGACAACCCGGTTCTCCGGTAGCTCCCGGCGACAAACCCCACAACCCCGGACGGCTCGGCGTCCGGGGGTTTGTTCTGCTCCGAGGCGTCGGACCGATCGGGACTGCGGTCCCGCAGCGGACGACCTTGGACCCTGCCGGCGGCCGGGTCGACGTTGGAACCTGAGTGTGGGCTCGGAAAGTGCGAGCAACGCCGATGAACGGACATGAGGAGGACGTGATGAATGCCGACGAGCGATGGTTCCAGAAACGCCTGAGCGAGGTCGACGAAGCAGAATGTTGGGAGCTGCTTCGGTCGCGCAAAGTGGGCCGGGTCGCGTACACCGATGAACGCGGCCCGATGGTCGTTCCGATCACTTTCGCGGTCGGCGAGGACTCCGTGCTGTTCCGGGTCGCGCCGTACAGCGAAGTCGCCCGGCAGCTGCCCGGCGCCCGGGTGGCCTTGGAGGTCGACGACATCGACTACGACACCCGCTCCGGCTGGAGCGTGGTGATCCGCGGCAGTGTCGAGGCCGTGGACACCGAGGACCTCCCGGCCCCCGAGGCCCGGCCCACGCCGTGGCCCGAGGGTCAGCGCACCCTGCACCTGCGGTTGACGTCCCAGGTCGTCACGGGGCGCCGACTCCTGGAGGCGTGAGGCCGACACCCCTGGCCTAGCCGCCCACTTGCTATCTGGGACTTTCTACCTCTCTCGCTGGGACGAGAGCATCTGCCCGTCAATGGCCGACGCCGATGGAATGGATGAGAACCCACTGCCAAGGAGATGTCATGAAGGCCGCCGTCGTCCCCCAGCTCGGAGCTCCGCTCGAGATCCGCGATGTGCCCGTCCCCCAACCCGGTCCCGGCCAGGTGCTGGTCCGGATCGAGGCCAGCGGGCTGTGCCACACCGACATCCACGCCGCACGTGGCGACTGGCCGGTCAAGCCCAAGATCCCCCTCATCCCGGGTCACGAGGGCGTGGGCCTCGTCGAGACTGTCGGGGACGATGTCGACACGCTGGCCATGGGAGACCGGGTCGCCCTGCCGTGGCTCGGAGACGCCTGCGGACACTGCCGCTACTGCGTCGCAGGTTGGGAGACCTACTGCACCAGCCCGCAGTTCATGGGCTACACGATGGACGGCGCCTACGCGGAGTACGCCGTCGGCAACGCCTCCCACGTCGTCCGCGTGCCCGATGGAGTGTCGTCCTTCGATGCCGCACCGCTGACCTGCGCCGGCGTGACGACCTACAAGGCCATCAAGGTCGCCCAACCCCAGCCCGGCGAGACCGCCATGGTCGTCGGCATCGGCGGCCTGGGCCACCTCGGCCTGCAGTACGCCAAGATCTTCGGCACCACCACCGTGGCCGTCGACGTCGACGACGCCAAGCTGCAGCTCGCCAAGGACCTCGGCGCCGACCACGTCGTCGACGCCCGGGGCGACCAGGCAGCCCAACTGGCCGCGATCGGGGGCGTCGACGTCGCCCTGGTCACCGTGCCGTCACCGCAGGCCATGCGCGCCGCACACGCGGCGCTGAACCCCAACGGCCGACTCGTCATCGTCGGCCTCCCGGCCGACAACCGACTCGAGATCCCCGTCTTCGAGACGGTGCTCAAGGGCATCAGCGTGATGGGCTCGCTCGTCGGCACCCGCAACGACCTCCACGACACCCTCGCTCTGCACGCCCAGGGCCGCACCCGGGTGGTCGCCGAGGGACGCAACCTCGACGACGTCAACGCCTGCTTCGACGAGGTACTCGCCGGCGACGTGCCGGGGCGGCTCGTCTTCGACCTTTCCTGAACCAAGACACAGCGCAGCGAGGGAGAGGCCGATGAACGATGGGCGCGTAGACCTGTACTGGCTCCCACTGGGTGCGGGAGGGCGCTGCGTGCGGGCCGACGGGCACGTGTACGAGGCCATGTCGGCTCGGCTGGCTGGTCGAGAACGTCGCGACCTCTACCATTCCGCGCTGGAGGTCTGCCTCGACGGCGAGCGCTTCGTGATCGAGATGGCGCCGGTGTGGAACACTCCCGATCCCCACCGCGGCGTCGTCTGTGAAGGGCCCGTGGGCTTTCGACCTCTCGGACGACTCAGGCTCTTCCGCTACGAGGTGCGGTGCTGGTTCGGCGGGCGCATCCCTGACATCCAGGAAGCAGTGGACAGCCCGGTGCGAGTCAGCCAGAACGACGATGTCGCGCGGCGGGTCCTGGAGCTGGTTCCTCAGTTCCCGACGGCCACGTGGGGCGCCGACGGACAGCACACCGGCGATATGTGGAACTCCAACTCCTTGGTGGCCTGGCTGCTGGTGCGCAGCGGTCACGATCTCGCCGCGATCGCTCCGCCGGCCGGTGGACGGGCACCCGGGTGGGCCGCCGGCCGCGTCGTCGCGATGCGTCACCCCTCGCGCCAGCTGGCCTTGGTCGGCCCATCCGCGGACCTGCTGCCCTGACCCACAGCACAGGCTCCGTGAGACAACAGTGACCGGCGGCATCCGATCGTGGTGCCATGGTCGCCGTGCCCAACCACAAAGCGACCCGGCCTGCGCGCTCGCCTCTCACCTTCGCGTCGTACGACGCAGAAGCTCTCGACCTCGACCTGCGCTGGTGGTCCGCCGCCAACTACCTCACGGTCGGCCAGATCTACCTGCGGGACAACGTGCTGCTCCGCGACCCGCTCACCATCGACCACGTCAAACCACGGCTCTTGGGGCACTGGGGCACCAGCCCCGGGCTCTCGATGCTCTACACGCTGCTCAACCGCGTGATCCGGAATACCGACACCGACTGGCTCTACGTCACCGGCCCCGGCCACGGCGGCCCCGCCCTGGTGGCGGCCGCCTGGCTGGAGGGCACGTACTCAGAGGTCTATCCGCACGTCGGGGACGACGCCGAGGGCGTCCGCACGCTCTTCCGCCAGTTCTCCTCGCCCGGCGGCATCCCCAGCCACGTGAGCGTGCAGACGCCGGGCAGCATCCATGAGGGCGGCGAGCTCGGGTACGCCCTGGTCCACGCAGCCGGTGCGGCCTTCGACCACCCAGACCTGACCGTGGCCTGCGTGGTCGGGGACGGCGAGGCCGAGACGGGCCCGCTCTCGGGGTCGTGGCGGCTGCCGACGTTCCTCAACCCGCGACGCGACGGGGCGGTGCTGCCGATACTGCACCTCAACGGCTACAAGATCGCCGGTCCCACCGTGCTCGGCCGGAGCTCGGACGAGGAGGTCGAGGGCTACCTGAGGTCCCAGGGCTGGGCGCCGGTCACGGTGTCCGGCGACGACCCCGTCCAGGTGTTCCCCGCCTTGTACGCCGCCCTGCGCGACGCCCAGGACCAGATCCGCGCCCTCCAGGCCGCGGCCCGGTCCGGTCGCGGACCATCTCGGCAGGCCCGCGCCGCCTGGCCGGCGATCGTGCTGCGCACGCCCAAGGGCTGGACCGGCCCCGACATCGTGGACGGTGTCCAGGTGCAGGGCACCTTCCGTGCCCATCAGGTGCCGTTGTCCGGCATCGCGGACAACCCGGAACACCTGCGGATGCTGGAGGACTGGCTGCGGTCGTACGCTCCCGAGCGGCTCTTCGACGATGAGGGCCGGCTGGTCCCGGAGCTGCGGGACCTTGCGCCAGTTGGGGACCGCCGGATGTCGGCCACGCCGTACGCCAACGGGGGGCGGCTGCGCGAGGCGCTCCCACCTGTGGACCTGACGCAGTTCGAGGTGCCGGTCGACGCGCCCGGCCGCAGCCTCGTCGAGAACACCAAGTCCTCGGGGGAGCTCATGCGTGAGCTGTACGCCGCCACGGCGCGGCCCGATGGCGGCGGTAGCTTCCGGCTGTTCTCGCCCGACGAGACGGCCAGCAACCGGCTGCAGTCGGTCTTCGAGGCCACCGACCGGTGCTTCATGGGGCCGCTGCTGCCGACCGACGACCACCTCGGGCCCGATGGCCGGGTGATGGAGGTGCTCAGCGAGCACCTGTGCCAGGGCTGGCTCGAGGGCTACACGTTGTCCGGCCGGCACGGTGTCTTCGCGACGTACGAGGCTTTCGCCATGGTCTCGGCGTCGATGGCGATCCAGCACGTCAAGTGGCTCCAGCACGCCCAGGACCTCTCGTGGCGCGCGTCGGTGTCCTCCCTCAACGTGCTGCTCACCTCCACGTGCTGGCGCAACGACCACAACGGCTTCTCCCACCAGGGCCCCGGCCTGATCGACTCGATGCTGCCGCTCTCACCCGGGGTCGTGCGGGTGTGGCTGCCGCCGGACGCCAACACGACACTGTCAATCGTGGACCACTGCCTGCGCAGCACCGACCACGTGAACCTGATCGTCGTCGACAAGCAGCAGCACCTTCAATACCTCACCCTCGACCAGGCCAACCGCCACTGCGCGGCGGGCGCGGGCGTGTGGTCGTGGGCCGGCACCTGCGCGGACGACGAGACTCCCGACATCGTGCTCGCGTGCGCCGGTGACGTGCCGACCCAGGAAGCGCTGGCCGCGGCCGAGCTGCTGCGCGACCACGTGCCCGACCTCAAGGTCCGCTTCGTCAACGTCGTGGACCTGATGGCGCTGCTGCCCGAGAACGACCACCCGCACGGCTACGCCGACAGCCAGTTCGATGACCTCTTCACCGCCGACCGGCACGTGGTCTTCGCCTTCCACGGCTATCCCCGGGCCATCCACCAGCTCATCCACGGCCGCAGCAACCCCGGGCGCTTCCACGTCCGCGGCTTCAGCGAGCAGGGCACCACCACGACGCCCTTCGACATGGTCGTGCTCAACCGGATGAGCCGTTTCCACCTCGCGCAGGAAGTGCTCCGCCGCGCCAGCCGCCGACCGGCCGGCTGGGACGCCCTGAACCGGCTCTGCCAGGAGCGCCTGGACGACCACGCCCGCTACATCCGCGAGCACCTCGCAGATCTCCCCGACATCGCCAACTGGACGTGGCGCGGAGATAACGCTTGAAACCGGCGTGCCGCGGCTGACCCGCGAACCATCGGATACCCCGGAGCGCTCAGGAGACGGTGCAACACCTCTCATGCCGCACAGCGAGTGGATCGAACCCACGACCAGACCGTGGGGGCCATTCCCAACCGCGCTTCCGCTCCGATCGGATGCCCGCTTCCGGATCGATGAGGGTGTCTGAACCATCACGGGTTTGAAGCCGCCTCTTTCTGATTCAGGAGGCGGGGGGTGACCTCAACGGTGGTTGTTCCGCTGGCTTCGGCGTTGGTGGCCCGACGCGAGGCGTACTTCGCGCTGCTGACCAGGTACCGCGAGGGCGACCTCACGCCCCTTGTGTCGGCGTTCGCCACCTCCTCACGCTTGGCCGCCCAGGAGTCTCGGGTGACGGCGGCACGGATGGCGACCTTTCCGGAGATGTGGCGCGAGGCAGTCGGGAGGGTCCGTGCCGATAGTGCGGCCGCGCGGCTGCTCGACGCGCTTCCTACCATGCCGGTCCTGTCCGCCGACGAGGCCGAGGACGTGATCGGGGTGGCGCCGAGCGCGCTGTACCGCGGGCTAGATCGCCTGGTTGACGCCGGAGTTCTCCGCCCGCTGACCGACCGCAAGCGGAACCAAGTTTGGGGGGTTGGTGACATGCTCGACGAGCTCGACGACCTCAGCGTTCGCATCGGCGCGGCCGCCCATGCAGCAGCATGAGGGGCACCAGGAGGACGACCGCCGGCACAACCCCCACCCCAGCGGTACCACCAGCGGCAGATCATGGTGATGATGAAGATCATGAAGAAGACGAACAAGTAGAAGAAGCAGCCTCGCGGTGAGGTGTTGGGCGGAGTCCCCAGCGCGGCATGGTGGTGCGACGGTCATCGAGATCGCTGCCGCCATCGGGGAGACTGCGAGCACCCACCTGCGGCCGAAGACGCACGCTCATGTCGGTGATCTGGTTGCTCGAGGTCCGTCTCCGGCCGGAGTCCACACCCGGCGCGCGTGGAATCCTGGCGGGGGCGCCGACGCCTTCTTATCACTTCGCCTGATGGGTGACAGCTACTTCGGATGCTTTGCGATCCAGTGTGTGGGGGGCCGCGGTCTGTCCGTTCCGAACCGGCGCTGGGGATCGTCGACCGAGAATTCTCGTGCGCCGACGGAACCCATCGCCGCGAGATCGGCTATTGGTAGACAAGAAGCGCCGATACTGCCTGCGTGAGGGGGTGCCGTGACGGGTTCCGAGGACGACGTTGCCTCGTTCGTCGCGGCGCGGTGGCAGGGCCTGGTGCGCTACGGATTCATGCTGACCGGGGATCGCGCCACCGGGGAGGATCTCGTCCAGGAGGCTCTGCTCCGATGTCTGCCGTCGTGGGGTCGACTCGATCCACGGGGGGTGGAGGCCTACGTCCGCAAGGTGATGGCGCGACTCGCCTGGAAGGCGCGCCGCCATCCCCTCAGGATGTCCTCGTCGCCCGGCCAGCCTGAACCCACGACGGCGGACTTCGCCGACGCGTCATCCGAGCAGTCCGACCTGCGACGGGCGCTCAGCGGGTTGCCGCCGCAACAGCGGGTCGTGCTGGTCCTGCGGTACTGGCAGGACCTCAGCGAGGCCGAGATCGCGGAGCTGCTCGGCTGCCGGCAGGGCACGGTCAAGAGCCGTGCCAGCCGGGCCTACGCCCAGCTGCGAGACGAGCTGGGCTGGGCCGACGACGCTTCGATGACGAACGACACGGCGATGGTGAACGGAGATCCTCGATGAACTATCCAGCAGACCACCGAGAGACAGAGCTGCGGGAACGGCTGGACCGGCTGGCCAGCGCTGTCCCGGCGGACGGCAGCGCGGATGGCGCCCAGCTGTACCGGCGGAGCCTGCGACGCCGACGCCGACGCGTTGCCACCAGCGCGGCCCTGGTCGCCGCCGCGAGCGCACTCGTCATTGTCGGCGGCGCAATCTGGCTGCCTGGAATCAACGATGACGGTGCGCCGCGCCCCGAGAATGGCCAACCTCCGGTCGCTGGGCAAGGCAGCGCTGACACGCGCGCCGAGGTGCTGGCGGGCGTCGACGACCCCGGCGGACGGACCGCAGGCCAGACGGTGGAGGTGTCCCGGGCCGAGGCGGAACGACGCTGCACGATCGTGTGGCACAACACCTGGGGCCCCAGTGCCGTGAAGGTCAGGCTGCGCGGCGACTCCGGCCCGTGGTTCGAAGGCGACGCGGTCAAGATCGCGAACGCGAAGCAGTTTGACTACAGCCCCTTCGATGCGTCGAGCACGGATGGACGCTGCGTCATCCCGCAGGCGGGTCTCGAGGACGTAGTCGGCACGGTCGGGCTTCCCCTACCGGCAGCCGAGGATGCGGCCGGCATTCGCGCGGATTGCGGTCAGTACCTCGGCTGGGACTTCTCCGACTGGCAGGTGGTCGTCGCCGACAGTGCCCATGAGCGGCTGGCGGCGATGCTTCGCTCGCCCGATGGCTACATGTCGCGGTGCCAGCTCGACAGCTGGTACTTGAATGATCGTGGTGCCGTCGACAACGACAAGCTGTTCGCCGACCCCGACGGCGGGTTCATCCCCTTCGTGGAGATCACCGCCCCCGAGAAGTTCCAGAGCGAAGCCGAAGCCTTCGGGGACTACCAGGTCCAACCGTCGTTCCTGTTGGGATGCCAGCGCGAAGCGCCTGGCCAGTGGGAGGCCGACTGCCTCGGTGCGGGGTTCGTGTCCGGACCTGAACCCATCGCGCGGATCGTGGTCACCGACGTGACGGGCGCCGAGCACGAGATCCCGGTGTTGGACGGGTGGCTCGCATTCGCGGGAACGGTCATCAACCACGCCGACACCCCCGAGTCCCCGGGAGAACTCCACTTCACGGTGTACGCAGCAGACGGAACCGTCCTGGCCGAGTACGACGAAGACTAGGACGGTTGTCCGTCCTGCTGGTGAGGCGCCGCTGGGTCCGATTCCGGACATCTCCGAATCGACGAAGCGCTCAGATCGGTCAACGGCGCACCCGACAGCGCAGGTGAAGCACCCGGTTGCCCTGAATCACCTCGTCGGGATCCTCCAACAGGTGCTGTGCGTGGACCGACCCGAAGTAGCGCTTGCCGGACCCGAACACGACGGGTACGACGTCCAGGCGCACCTCGTCGACCAGGCCCGCGGCAAGCACCTGGCCACCGACGTCACCAGCGGCGACCTCGACGATGCGGTCACCGGCAAGCTCCTGCGCCTTTGCCACGGCAGCCTCGACGCCGTCGACGAAATGAAACGGCGCCTCGGGGTCCCAGCCCTCGGGCTCCGGCCGGTGCGTCACGACGACCACGTGGTCGATGCCGCCCGGAGGCTTCCCGTCCCAGCCGTCCGTCATGTCGAAGACGTGGCGGCCGACGACTGTCGCCCCGATCTGGTCCCAGTACGGCCGGGTGTAGTCGTAGGACGTCTGCGACACCTTCACCTCGCCGCTCTCGTCCAACGGCACGTCACCGCTGAGCAACCAGTCGAACAGCGGTCCGGGCTGGTCGTTCTCGTCTGCGATGAAGCCGTCTGCTGACACCGAGGCGTACATGACCACCTTGCCCACGGGACTCTCCTCTGTTTTGGGGTGCCCGCAAATTAGCGCGTCCTCGGCTGCGGCGTCGTGGCCGAAGAGCGTTCAGCGTCTTCGCGGCGAACTTCAGCGGTGACGCCAACGGAGCCGCATCGCACCGGCGCCGGTGCGCCCGCAGCGGGTGCTGCACGGCGTGCTTCTCGTCCTGATTCGATCTGCAACCTGGGGCCGGCTGGCACCGACGCGGGTGAGTGGGAAGTGTCGCCGCTCCATGGTTTGCTGTTGGGAGCGATCTCGGGAGCCGACGACCAACCGAGGAGTCATTGTGAGCGAGCCTGTGCGCGCTGCCGACACTCCGTCTGGCGGGGCCGAGCCCGACCCGGGGCGATGGTGGGCACTGGTCGTCCTCGCGGCGGCGCAGCTGATGATCATCCTCGATGCGTCGATCGTGAACATCGCGCTGCCTTCGGCGCAGGAGGACCTCGGCATCAGCAACGCCGACCGGCAGTGGATGGTGACGGCGTACACGCTGTCCTTCGGCGCACTGCTGCTGCTGGGTGGGCGGATCGCCGACTACACCGGACGAAAGCGCACGTTCATCATCGGCCTGATCGGGTTCGCCGGCGCCTCTGCGCTCGGTGGCCTTGCGCCCAACCAGGAGCTGCTGTTCGCTGCCCGTGCTCTGCAAGGCGCCTTCGCGGCCCTGATGGCGCCTGCCGCCTTGTCCATCGTGACGGTGACGTTCACCGAACCGAAAGAGCGCGCCAAGGCGTTCGGTGTGTTCGGGGCGCTTGCCGGTGGCGGTGCCGCGATCGGCTTGATCATCGGCGGCGTGCTCACGGAGTACGCCTCGTGGCGCTGGTGCCTGGGGGTCAACGTGCCCGTGGCGTTGATCGTGGCAGCGGCGGCGATCCCGCTCGTCCACGAGAGCAAGGCTCATGGCGACACCCGCTACGACGTCCCCGGAGTCTTGCTGGCCACGGTCGGTCTGTTCTCGCTGGTCTACGGCTTCACCGAGGCTGCCCGACTGAAGAACCCCGATGATCCGCGCTCCACTGAGGTCCAGGGCTGGGGCGACCCGAGCACCCTGACGTTCCTGATCGTCGGGGTAGTGCTGCTCGTCGCATTCGTGCTGTGGGAGCAACGGGCCCGCAATCCGATGCTGCCGCTGCGTGTCGTCCTCGACCGCAACCGCGGCGGGTCCTTCTTGGTGTTCTTGCTGGTGGGCGCCGGGCTGTTCGCCATGTTCCTGTTCTTGACCTACTACTTCCAGGTCAACCTCGGCTACACGCCCCTGGAGGCTGGCTTCGCGTTCCTGCCGTTCAGCCTCGGCATCATTCTCACCGCCGGTTTCGTGTCCCAACTTCTCCCCCGGGTCGGCCCGAGGGCGCTGATGCTGCCCGGGCTGGTGATGGCCGTGGTGGGCATGCTGCTGCTGACCCAGATCGAGCAGGACACCTCGTACTGGGCACTGGTGTTCCCCGCGATGGTGGTGATGTCGGTGGGCCTGGCCGGGGTGTTCATCCCCGCGGCCAGCACCTCCCTCGTCGGAGTCGGCAGCCACGACGCGGGCGTCGCGTCGGCGGTGCTCAACACCTCTCAGCAGATCGGCGGCTCGCTCGGCACCGCGCTGTTGAACACCGTGTTCGCCGGTGCGGTCACGGCGTACTTCATCGACAACCCACCGACCAGTCCCGGTCAGGCCGAACAGACGCTCCCGCTCGCGTTCATGCACGGCTACCACGTGGCGTTCTTCTGGGGCGCCGGCTTGTTTGCAGGCGCCCTGATCGTGGCGTTCGCCTTGATCACCGCCCACAAGGAAGACATCCCCGCCGACCCGGCGGCCGTGACCGACCCCGCGGAGTGACACTCAGCGCCACCACGGTGTGACGGCTCCGGCGCGACGATGCCTTGCCGTGCGCACGGTGAGGGTGCCGACACCCGACCGTAAGGTTTGGGGCCTCCGTCGCGGCCGTCAGCGTGCCAGCATCGTTCCGCCCAACCAATGAGGGAGGAACGATGGAAACCCAACACGCAACACTCATCAAAGCGTCCTACGACGAGCCCGACGAGCGGCGTACTCCGCCGAACGCCACGGTGGACGTCGTTCATCTCGGGAACAGCTCGTCTGCACGGCTGACCCTGCAGCCGGGCTGGCGTTGGTCGGAGTCGGTGAAACCGATCGTGGGCACCGAGCAGTGCGAGCTGCGCCACGTCGGCGTGGTCCTCACCGGCCAGATGACCGTCAGCCATGGCGGCCAGACGATGGACCTGGGAGCCGGCGATGCCTACGTGATCGAACCCGGTCACGACGCCTGGGTCGAGGGCGACGAGCAGTTCGTCGGCTACGAGTTCGAGAGCAAGGCCGCGGAGACCTACGCGACCGCGGAGTGAGCTGCGCGACTGCCGGTCGTCCGGTGAGGGCGGGCGGCAGCTCTGACAAGGTGATCGGGTGACCATGACGCACGCGGCCGTCGCCGTGATCGGCGGCAGCGGGCTCTACGAGTTCCTCGACGATGCGACCGAGGTGCCCGTGGAGACGCCGTACGGCGACCCCTCGGCCCTGCCGAGCGTCGGTCTGGTCGGCGGCCTGCCGGTGGCGTTCCTGCCCCGGCACGGCGTCGGCCACGCCTACCCGCCGCATCGCATCAACTACCGAGCCAACCTGTGGGCGCTGCGCTCGATCGGCGTCCGGCAGGTGCTGGCGCCGTGTGCGGGCGGCGGGCTGCTGCCGAGCGTGGCGCCGGGCGACATCGTGGTGCCCGACCAGCTGGTCGACCGCACCAGCGGGCGGGTGCAGACCTATGTCGAGCGCGGGGCCGTGCACGTGCCGTTCGCCGATCCCTACTGCGCCCGGCTGTCGAAGGCCGTGGCTGCAGCCGACGACTCGGTCAAGCATGGTGGCGCGATGGTGGTGACCCAGGGGCCGCGGTTCTCCACGCGCGCCGAGTCGCAGTCCTTTGCCGCGCAGGGCTGGTCGCTGGTCAACATGACCGGCCACCCCGAGGCCGTCCTGGCCCGGGAGCTGCGGATGTGTTACGCCGCCGTCGCTCTGGTCACCGACATGGACGCCGGCGTCGAGACCGGAGAGGGCGTCGGCCAGGCCGAGGTCTTCGCAATGTTCGCCCGCAACATCGATCGGCTCAAGGGCATCCTCTCGGCAACCCTGGCCGACCTGCCGTCGCCCGAGGGCTGCGCGTGCTCCGCCTGGGCCGACGGCCTCGAGCTGACCTACGAGGTCCCGTGAGGGTGCTCCTCACCGGTGCGGCCGGCTTCATCGGCGGCGCCATCGACCCCGTGCTCCGCGACGCCGGCCACGACGTCGTCCGGGTGGACGCACTGCTGCCGCAAGCCCACTCCGTGCGTCCGGAGGTCGAGGACCTCCACGAGCTCGACGTCCGCGATGCCGGACACTGGAGCGGCCTGCTCGACGACGTTGACGTCGTGTGCCACCAGGCCGCGCTGGTGGGGGCCGGCGTGACGGTGGCCGACCTGCCGGCGTACGCCGCCCACAACGACCTCGGCACCGCCGCCCTCCTGGCTGCGATGGCCGACCGGGGCGTGCTGCGGCTAGTGCTGGCCTCGTCGATGGTGGTCTATGGCGAGGGCCGCTACGCGTGTGCCGAGCACGGCGCTGTCGCACCGGGGGCCAGGCAGGACGCGGCGCTGGCGGCCGGGCAGTTCGACAACCCGTGCCCGACGTGTGGCCGGGCGCTGACGTGGGAGCTGGTCGACGAGGACACGCGGCTCGACCCGCGCAGCTCCTACGCGGCCAGCAAGGTCGCCCAGGAGCACTACGCCGCCGCGTGGGCGCGGCAGGCAGGTGGCGCGGTGGTGGCGCTGAGGTACCACAACGTCTATGGGCCCGGGATGCCCAAGGACACGCCCTACTCCGGCGTCGCCGCGATCTTCCGCTCCTCGCTGGAGCGCGGGGAGGTGCCGCAGGTATTCGAGGACGGCGGGCAGATGCGTGACTTCGTGCACGTCACCGACGTGGCTGCGGCCAACCTCGCGGCGACCGAGGCGGTGGTGGGCCGTCGCGACGGCGCGTTCGCCGCCTACAACGTCTGCTCGGGCAGCCCCGTCTCGATCCTCGACGTGGCCCGGCTCGTCGGCTCCGGGTCGGGGCTGCAGCCAGAGGTGACCGGAAGGTTCCGGACGGGCGACGTACGCCACGTGGTCGCGTCTCCCGCCCGGGCGGCGGCCGAGCTGGGCTTCACCGCGTCGACCGGTCCCGACGTCGGGCTCCCGGCGTTTGCCACCGCGCCGCTGCGGGGCTGAGCGCCGGGCGGCGGTGAGCTGGCAACCGAATCTTGGCGCGCATCGGTTGCTACCTCACCGGTCCCCGGCGCCTCACCAGCCCGTGAAGAGCAGATGCTGGATGACGAGCGCCACCACCACCTGGAGGGCGAGCCCGCCTCGCCGCCACCGGGCGGGGAGCAGCGCGCAGCCGAGCAGCAGCCAGGGCACGAACGGCAGCCAGATCCGCTCGACCTCCCCGCGGCTCATTTGTGACAGGTCCGCGGCGACGACCATCGCCACCGCGGCGCCGACCAGCCACACCACCACCCGGTCGCCGGTTGACCGCCAGCGCGACAGGGTCTGCGCCACGCCTGCGAAGGCGAGCGGCCCGGCGCTGAAGGCGAGAGCGGCCAGGTTGCCCCACATCCAGTACGCCGCCGGGCGGTTGTGCGCGACGCCGTCCCAGTAGCGGTCGCGCAGCACCGGCAGCGCCTCCCACCAGGCGTAGCCGAACGGCACGTAGGCGACGACGACGGCCAGCGCGGCCAGCGCCGCGGGCACCAGCGGTCGCCACGACCGCGCCACGACCAGTACGGCGATGGCGAGCAGCGCGAGCAGCGGCAGCCCGTAGGAGAACATCACGCAGCACCCCAGCAGGAGTCCCGCGACGACCGACCACCCGATGCCGCGACGCATCGCGGCGAAGGCCAGCGCCGCGATCCCCCAGGCGGCGACGGCCGCGAACATCGCGTCGGCCGAGACGCACTGCCACACGGCGGCCGGTCCGAAGACCAGGAACGGCGCCGCGCGCCGGGCCGCCGACTCGCTCCCCAGGACGCGCGTGGTGACCATCACGGCCACCGCCGTGCTGGCCGCCATCAGTGTCACGACCAGCCCCGCCGACCAGCCACGGCCAAGTCCGATGCGGTCGAGCAGCACGAAGAATCCCAGGGCGCCCGGCGGGTGGCCGGCCACGTGCACCGGCCAGTTGTCAGGCTCGGCGGCGTACGGGATCCGGCTGACGAACTCACGCAGTGTCGCCGGAAAGTCGGCAGTCGCCTGCGCCGTGTGCAGGTACTCGTACGGATGCCTCAGCACCCCGGCGATCCCGTTGCCGCCGTCGACGAGCGCGAGCGCGAGCAGCCACGTCAGCCCCGCGGCGTACGCCGCCACCAGCAGGCGACCCCACGACAACCGCTCCGCCAGGTCGACCGCCCAGCGCACGGCAAGGAAGCCGATGACCAGCGCCGGGAGGGTGCCGAGACCGACCCGCGGGTCCCAGTCGGCGTGCAGCGGCGGGAAGTGGCGGACATGCACGTCCCAGCCGCTGATCGCCGGTAGCGCCATCGCGGCCGCCGCCAACAGCAGGGCCACGACCAGACCCACCCATGGCGCGCGCGACCGCGTCAGGGCGTCGCGATGCGGACTGGTCACGGCCACCCGCCGAGCCTAGGGACGCCGCTCGCCGACAAGGGCCCCGTCCCGCAGACGTCAGGACTTCGTAATCCTCAGGGCGGTCGGCGCGCAGGTCTGGTTCCTACGGTGAACAGGTGACCGACTGCGACTTGATCCTCCCGTGCCGGGACGAGGGACCGGCCCTGGTCGAGCTGCTCCCGCAGGTGCCGGTCGACTACCGCGTCATCGTGGTCGACAACGGCTCGGTCGACGACACCGCGGAGGTCGCCCTCAATCTCGGCGCTGCGCTCGTGACCGAGTCCCGACCGGGATATGGCGCGGCCGTGCACGCCGGTCTCGAGGCCGCGACGGCGGACTACGTCGCGTTCATGGACGGCGACGGGTCCTTCCACCCCGACGACCTCGCGCCGCTGCTCGCCGACGTCCGCGAGGGCCGCGCCGACCTCGCCGTGGGCCGCCGCCGGCCGGCCGGCTCGGGAGCCTGGCCGTGGCACGCCCGAGCGGGCAACGCCCTGGTCGTGGCCTGGCTCCGCCACCGCATCGGAATGCCCGCCCACGACATCGCGCCGATGCGGGTCTGCCGGCGTCAGGCGTTGCTCGACCTCGACGTCCGCGACCGGGCCTTCGGCTATCCCGTCGAGCTGATGCAGCGTGCCGTGGCCGCCGGCTGGCGTTTCAGCGAGCACGACGTCGCCTACCACCCCCGCGCCGCGGGCACCCGCTCCAAGGTGAGCGGCTCGTTCAGCGGCACCGTGCAGACCGCCCGCGACTTCGCCAGGGTGCTGCGATGAGCTCACGGGTCCTCGTCGTCGCCAAAGCCCCCGTCCCCGGCCGGGTCAAGACCCGCCTCGGCGCCGAGGTCGGCATGGAGCGCGCGGCCGACCTGGCCGCCGCCGCACTGCTCGACACATTGCGCACCTGCGTCGCCGCCGTCGGCGCCGACCGTTGCCGGCTCGCCCTCGACGGCGACCTCGCCACCACCCCGTACGCCGACCGGCTGCTCGCGGCGACCGACGGCTGGGTCGTCTTCTCCCAAGCCGGCGACTCGCTGGCCGACCGGATCGCCCAGGCCTTGGGCGACCTGGCCGACGAGGCACCCGGTCCGGTCGTCCAGATCGCCATGGACACCCCGCAGGTGGAGGTGGCCGACCTGACGGGGGTCGTCGGCCACCTCGCCTCCGGGGCAGACGCCGTCCTGGCCGATGCCGAGGACGGCGGCTGGTGGGCCCTCGGGCTGGCCGACCCGCGGCATGGCGAGCACGTGCGCGGCGTACCCACCTCCACCCCGACCACGGGCGAGGACACCAGGCGAGCACTGGAGGCCGCCGGGCTGCGGGTGGGCGGAGCCCGGGTGCTGCGCGACGTGGACACGGCCGCGGATGCGGCGGCCGTGGCCGCGGCCTGCCCGCCTGGCTCGGAGTTCGCTCGAGTGTGGGCTGACGATCGATGACGACCGAGGAGCTGCACCCCGTTGAAGCAGTGTTCGCCCACGTCTTCCGCGGACACCCGTGCGTGTTCGTCGGTCCCGAGGTGGCCCGGCTCGACGTGCCCGCCGACGGGTGGACCGGCACGATCGAGAGCGACCACGACGTGCTCGAGCTCTGCCACGGACCGACCCTCGACGTGGGCTGCGGACCTGGACGGATGACCCAGCTGCTCGCCGAGCGCGGCGAGATCGTGTTGGGCATCGACGTGGTGCCGGAGGCGATCTGGCAGACCCGCGACCGTGGGGTCGCCGCGATCCTGCGCGACGTCTTCGACGGGGTGCCCGCCGAAGGTCGGTGGCAGACGGTGCTGTTGGCCGACGGCAACCTCGGCATCGGCGGAGACCCCGTGCGGCTGCTCCGCCGGATCGCCCAGCTGCTCGGCGTCGGCGGTCGGGTGGTCGCCGACCTGGCGCCGCCCGGTACCGGCCTGCGTTCCGGCGAGGTCCGCCTGACCGCCGGCGGCCTGACCTCCGAGCCTTTCCCGTGGTCGGTGATCGGAGCCGACGCCATCGACGAGATCGCCCTCGAGGCGGGCTTCCGGGCCGACATCCATCAGCTCGGCGACCGTTGGGTCTGCGTGCTGCACGAGACACTCGGTGCGGAGTGAGTCTCGCAGAGCGCGTCGACCAGCTCGTGCCCGAGCAGCGCGACTTCCCGTCGCGCTTGCACCATCCCCGCGTCGCCGCGCAGATCGGCGCCTGGCTCGGCATCTGCTTCTTCGTCGCCTTCGCCACAGGGGTCATCAGCCACCTCGCGCAGGACCCGAACAGCTGGCTCCCGAGCCGGCCGACCTGGGGCTACCGCTTCACGCAGGGAGTGCACGTGGCGGCTGGGACCGCTGCCGTCCCGCTCCTGCTCGCCAAGCTCTGGACCGTCTACCCGCGCTTCTGGATCCGCCCGCCCAAGGCCACCAAGGACCTGGCCCTCCACGCAGCCGAGCGCGGGTCCATCGGGCTGCTCGTGGCGGCTGCGATCTTCCAGCTCGCCACCGGCCTGATGAACTCCTCGCAGTGGTACCCCTGGTCATTCTCGTTCCGCGCCACCCACTTCGCCGTGGCCTGGGTCGCGGTCGGTGCCCTCGTGCTGCACATCGCCGTCAAGCTGCCGGTGATCCGCGCCGCCTTCGAGCCCGAGCGACCCGAGGAGGCCGAGCCCGAGGGCGACGGACTGTCGCGCCGCGGCCTGGTGCGCACGGCCGGGTTTGCCTCCGTCGCCGCGGTCGTGCTCACCGCCGGCAGCACCGTGCCGTGGCTGCGGCAGGTCTCGGTCTTCGGGGTCCGCTCCGGCGAAGGCCCCGGCGGAGTGCCGATCAACAAGTCCGCCAAGGCCGCCGGCGTGACCGCGAGCGCGACTGACCCGGCGTACCGCCTCCACATCGCGTACGGCGACCGGTCCGTGTCGCTGGCGCGCACCGACCTCGCGGCGATGACCCAGCAGACGTCCGGGCTGCCGATCGCCTGCGTCGAGGGCTGGAGCGCCCACGGCGAGTGGACCGGCGTGCGACTCCGTGACCTGCTCGACCTCGTCCAGGCCCCGCTTGGCGCGACCATCGAGGTGACGTCCCTCCAGCCCAGCGGACCTTTCCGAATCACCTACCTGCCCGGCCAGTTCGCCGACGACGACCTCACCCTGATCGCGCTCGGCCTCGACGGCGAGGCACTCTCGATCGACCACGGCTTTCCGGCTCGGCTGATCGCGCCCAACCGACCCGGCGTGCTGCAGACCAAATGGGTCTCCCGCCTCGAGGTGGTGGCATGAGAATCCGCCTCCTGATGGGCGCGCTCGGCGTGGCCGCGGCGGCGTACGGGCTGGTGCTGCTGGTCCGCAACGGCCTCGACGACCTGCTGGCCGCTGGGATCTGGCTGGCCGCCGGGGTCGTGCTGCACGACTTCATCCTCGTGCCGCTGACGCTGGTGATGTGCTGGCTGGCGATGCGGGCCGTGCCGCCGGGCCGGCGCGCTCCACTCGTCGCGGGGCTGCTCGTATTGGGGTCGCTGACACTTCTTGCGATCCCCGTGCTCGGCCGCTTCGGCGCGCGGCCCGACAACCCGACCCTGCTCGACCGCGACTACACCGCAGGGTGGCTGGCGGTCGCGGGGATAACGTTGGCCGCGGTGGTGGCCGGGCTCGTCGTGAGGGCCCGCACGGGACGGAGGACCGGTGGCCCGGGTACTCGTCGTCGATGACGACCCGACCGTGCGCGAGGTGGTCGTGTCCTACCTCCGTGCCGCGAAGCACGAGGTGATCGAGGCCGCCGACGGCGAGTCCGTCGAGCTGCTGCTGCGCGACCACCCCGCCGACCTGGTGGTGCTCGACCTGATGCTGCCCGGCATCGACGGTCTCGAGGTCTGCCGCAGGCTGCGGGCCACCAGCGATGTGCCGGTGATCATGCTGACCGCGCTCGGCTCCGAGACCGATCGGGTGGTGGGCCTCGAGCAGGGCGCCGACGACTACGTCACCAAGCCGTTCAGCCCGCGCGAGCTGGTGCTGCGCGTGGAGTCGGTGCTGCGACGGGCCGGCGAGCGCACCCAGCCCGAGGTCGGCCGGCTCGAGGACGGCAACCTCGTCGTCGACCTGTCCCGCCACGAGGCCACCTTGGACGGTCGGCCGCTCGCACTCACGGCTCGCGAGTACGACCTGCTGCGCTTCCTCGTCGCCAACCCCGGCACGGCCTACTCCCGGGAGGACCTGCTCCAGCAGGTCTGGGGCTGGTCGTTCGGAGACCAGTCCACTGTCACCGTGCACGTGCGGCGGTTGCGCGAGAAGGTCGAGCGCGACTCAACGATGCCCGAACGGCTCGTGACCGTCTGGGGTGTCGGCTACCGATGGGAGCCCTCGGATGACCAGTGACCAAGTCGCCATCGTCGCGATCGCCGCCGCCTGGTCGGCCGGCGTCGGCCTGCTCGGCCTCGCGGTCGCCTGGCTCACCCGCCGCCGGTCGCTCCGCTGGCAGACCGCCACCGTGGCAGTGACCGCGGTGGCGGCCATTGCCGCCGGCATCGTCGGCACCGCCAACGCGATGTTCATCTCCGACCACGACCTCGAGGTGGTGCTCTGGGTCGTCGTCGTGGCCGGCGTGGTCGCGATCGCGGTCTCCAACGTCATCGGGGCCGTGCTGGCCCGCTGGTCACGGTCGATGCAGAGCGACGTACGTCGGTTCGGCGACTCCGGCGAGTACGTCACGGCCGGCACCCGTGGTCCGGTGGAGCTGCAGGAGATCTCCGACGAGCTGGCACAGACCGCGCAGCGGCTCCAGGAGTCACGGGCCCGCGAGGCCAGGCTCGAGGAGTCGCGCCGCGAGCTGGTCTCGTGGGTGTCCCACGACCTGCGATCGCCGCTCGCCGCGCTCCGGGCCATGACAGAGGCGTTGGAGGACGGTCTCGGTGATCCCGCGCGCTACCACCAGCGGATGCGGGCCGAGGTCGACCGGATGGTGCGGATGGTCGACGACCTCTTCGAACTCTCCCGCATCCACGCCGGCGTGCTTTCGCTCAACCTCGAGCCGGTCTCGCTGGGTGACGTCGTCAGCGAGGCGATCGCCGGGGCCGACCCGGTCGCGCGTGCGGGCGGCGTACGGCTGGGCGGGCGTGTGGACGCCGCGCTCTTCGTGACCGCCGACCCGGGCGAGCTCTCGCGCGTGGTGTCCAACCTGCTGCTCAACGCCATCCGCCACACACCGTCCGACGGGACGGTCGAGGTCACCGGGCGGGCGGTCGGTGACAGCGTCGAGCTGGCCGTCACCGACGGCTGCGGTGGGCTCTCCCACGAGGACATGGCCCGCGTCTTCGACGTGGCCTGGCAGGGCTCCTCCGCCCGCACGCCGACCCCAGACTCCCCGACTGACCGCGGTGCCGGCCTCGGGCTCGCCATCGTCAAGGGCATCGTCGAGGCCCATCGTGGCCGGGTCGCCGTCGCCAACCAGGCGCCGGGCTGCCGCTTCGTCGTCACGCTGCCGGCCTAAGACCTCGGCCTAGTTCACGACCGCAACCCGCTCCAGCCAGGGCAACACCGCGCTCTTGAGCCGATCAGTGTCTTCGACCATCGGGAAGTGGCTGCCGCCATCGATCAGGGTGAGCTCCGCGCCCGGGATGGTCCGAGCGAGGTGCTGGCTCCATGCGAGCGGGATCGGGTCGAGCTCCGAGTGGACGACCAGGGTCGCGCAGGCGATGGTGGCGAAGCGACCCATGGGGTCCAAGGACCCCAGACCGCCCATCATGCGTCCGGGCGCGTCCTGCAGGTTGGCCGCCGTGATCTCTGTGAAGCCGAGGTCGACGAGGTCGACCGAGGCGCGGTCCTTGAAGAACGGCAGGAACGTGTTGAGCTGGTGCTCCTGGAGGACAGCAGGCTCACGGTTCCGGAAGCCCGGGGACTCCTCGATGGTCCGACGGGCATCGTCGTCGGCGGGCGTCCGCCGGGCATCCATGGCTGCGCCGAACTGCTGCACCAGGTTCGGGGCCAGGGGTGGCCCTGGGTTGAGCAACACCAGGCTGCTCGTCCTGTCGGGGTGCGCTGCCGCGTACAGAGCAGCGAGGTAGGCCCCTGCGGAGTGGCCCAAGAGGGCTACGCGCTCGAGCCCGAGTGCGTGGCGCAGTCCTTCAAGGTCCTCAATGCCGCCGGCGAACGAGACTCGCCGTACGTCGCCCACCGGCGTGTGCCCACTCCCCCGCTGGTCGTAGTGGACGAGCCGGAGCTCGTCGGCCCAGGGATCGAGCGCCCGCATGTACGTGCTGCCGAGGCCGATCGCGCCGTGCAGGACGACGAGTGGCGGGCCGTCGCCGAGGATGGTGCAGGCGATCTCGATATCGCCGACTGGGACCGTGGTGGTCGTGGGCTGCATGGTGGCCTCCTCGTGTTGGATGCGGCGAGACGCTAGGCCCTGCACTGGAGTTCAAGGTCAAGCCCTTGACCCTGAACCCGAGTTCAAGGTTTACCGTTAGGCATGCGGATCTCCGAGCTTGCAGATCAGGCGGGCGTGCCGGTCTCGACGATCCGCTACTACGAGCGGATCGGTCTCGTTCCTGGGCCCGCCCGCACCGGGTCCGGTTACCGCAACTACGACGAGGACTCCGCCACCCGGCTGTTGTTCGTGACGCGCGCCAGGCGTCTGGGGATCAGCTGCGAGCAGATCGCCGAGCTGCTCCCGATCTGGGGTGGGGCGAACTGTCGGTCCGCCCACGAGCGGGTCAGCCACCTCATCTACGAGAAGCAGGCGGAGATCGCCGCTCGCATCCAGGAGCTCACGGCGCTCGCGAGCCAGCTCGACGACGTTCGCGGGTCTCTCCAGGCGTCATCTCCCCCCGATTCCTGCCGCACCGATCTCACCTGCTGTGTGCCGAACGGGCCCGTCCAACTGGACCTGGAGGTCCGCCCTGCGCTTCGCCCGAACCGCCCTCACGCCTAGCCGTAAGCCTTGGCCCTTTGCCCGTCTCCAGGACGTAAGGATTGGGGGCTGCGCGAACAGGGAGTAGGCGAGCACCATGGAGGCCATGGACCGTGCGGTTCTCGAAGCCACCCTCGACCGGGCACCGGTCAACGACGACGGTCGCTCCGGAGCAGTGCTGGAGCGCGTCTTCCTGGCCGACGGTTCCCGGGTCGTGGTGAAGCGCTTCGACCCGACCGTCGATCTGGTCATGCGGATGACCGGCGATGCCACAGGCCGGGAGGTGGAGCTCGTCCAGCGCGGCGTGCTCGAGGGGTTGCCTCCGACGGTGCTCCATCCGGTCATCGACGGGTGGTACGACGACGAAGGCCGCGGCGTGCTGGTGATGCGCGACCTCGGCGACGCGGTCCTGACGTGGAAGTCCATCGTCAGCCGCGACAAAGCCAGGACCATGTTCGCCGCGGTCGCTGACCTTCACGCGGCGTTCCTTGGCTCCGCGCCGGACGGCCTGACGCCGCTCGACTCGCTGCTCGGCCTGTTCGAGCCACGGCGGATCAGGCCTTACGCGGGTGAGACCCTCGTCGACTACGCCTTGCGAGGGTGGGAGTACTGGCCCGAGGTCGCGCCGGGAGAGGTCGGGGAGCGGGTGCTCGCACTGGCTCAGGACAGTGCGCCGCTGACCGCGGCCTGCCGGGCGCTACCGGCGACTCTGCTGCACGGTGACCTCGCGACCGTGAACATGGCCCTCGAACCCGACCGGGCCGGATGCCTCACCCTCATCGACTGGGGTCTGGCCGCCGCGGGGCCGGCCGAGCTCGACATCGGGCGCCTGCTGGCGGGATGCGCGCAGCTGTTCGGCCCGGTCGGGCGAGATGCGAGCGCGACGATCGTGTCCCGGCTCGACGGCCTCGTCGACCTGCAGCGCGAGGTCGCGGGTCCGACGTACGACGACGACGCCATGCGGCTGGGTCTGCTCTGCGGCCTCACCTGGTTGGGGTGGAACAAGGCACTCGACATCGTCGAGCACCCCGACCAGGCCGTCCGCGAGCGCGAACGGCTCGCGCTGACGTGGTGGCTGCGCCAGGCCGAACTGGCTCTCGAGACCGGCCTCATCTGAGAGGAACAAAGAAGATGGATGTCAACACGCTCTACCACCGGACCGTCGAGTTCTTCGCAGACCGGGTCAACGCAGTGAAGGACGACCAGTGGGGCGATCCCACCCCGTGCACCGGGTGGACCGTCCGTGACCTCGTCAACCACGTGACCTACGAGAGTCTCTGGACCGTCCCGCTCATGGAGGGTGCGACGATCGAGGAGGTTGGCGATCGGTTCGACGGCGATGTGCTCGGGGCCGACCCGACCGGCTCCGCGTTGGCCGCCGCCCGCGATGCCATCAGGTCGGTGGCCACCCAGCTGCCGCTCGGCGGCACGGTGCATCTGTCGTTCGGCGAGACGCCGAAGGAGGAGTACGCCATCCAGCTGGCCGCCGACCATCTGGTCCACGGCTGGGACCTGGCCGTGGCCACCGAAGGCGACACGCGGATGGACCCCCAGCTGGTGCATGGCATCGCCGTCTGGTTCGAGGATCGGGAGGATGCCTACCGCGAAGGCGGCGCCATTTCTGCGCGGCTCCAGCTCGCCGGCGACGCCCAGCGCGACCTGCTGGCCCGGTTCGGCCGCGATGCGGCATGGGGCCCCAACCACCGGGTCCTGGTGCGGTTCAACGCGGCGTTCGGCTCCGGCGACGTCGACGCCGCGCTCGCCCTGGTCACCGACGACATCGTCTTCGACTCCACGTCACCGGGTCCCGACGGACAGCGCTACGAAGGCCGCGACGCCGTCCGAACGATCTGGACCGAGGTGCTGACAACTCCAGGAATGACCTTCACCGAGGAGGAGTCCTTCGTCTCCGGTGACCGCGCCGTCGTCCGCTGGCGCTACGGCTGGGCGGGATCGGAGGCCGGTCACGTGCGGGGCGTCGACGTGATCCGGTTCCGGGACGGCCTGGTCAGCGAAAAGCTCTCCTACGTCAAAGGCTGACGGACGGCCGCAGCCTGGCCGGGCCCGATGACCAGGCGGATACTCCTATGGGTGGGCGGCTGCTGCGAACCAAGCGGGTACTCCGACACGTTCGGTCCGCGGTTCTCCCGCCGCCTCGCGCGCCGCTACCGCAAGCGAGGCCTCGACAAGACAGCCACGCGGATGGTCGCCTTCCTCGAGGAGCATGGCGTTCAGGACTCCACCGTGCTGGAGATCGGCGGCGGCGTCGGTGACCTCCAGCTCGAGCTCCTGCGTCGCGGCGCTGCCCGGGCCACCAACCTGGAACTGGTCGACTCCTACGACGCCGACGCCCGTTCCCTCGCGGCCGAAGCCGGCCTCACCGACCGCATCACCCGCCTCCAGCTCGACCTCGCCGTCACCCCCGAGGCCATCGAACCGCACGACATCGTCGTCCTGCACCGCGTTGTGTGCTGCTACTCCGACTACCAACGACTGCTCGGTGCCGCGGCCGACCACGCCACCCGCATCCTGGTGTTCAGCCACCCACCTCGCAACATACTCAGCCGCGCGGTCTTCGCGGCGCAGAATCTTGCGTTCCGGATTCGACGCAGCCCGTTCCGCACCTTCGCCCACGACCCGGACGCCATGACCGCGGCGGCGGCGCACGGCTTGTTGCGCGAGGCCTACCGGTATCGAGGCCTTGCCTGGAACGTCGTCGGGCTCGTCGCATCCGGTCGATCCCGGCGCGAGGTCCCTCAAGCAGTGCGTTGATTGCGCGCCGAATCCTGGCGGGGGCGCGACGGTTCCCAGGTCAGACGGAGCACTTGAGCCGGGAAAGCTCTGCTCTCGCCTGACGTCAGTCATGCCCCTTCGGGCGGGCCTCGCTCTTCGCGAGCGGCACGTCGACGCGGGTGGCGAGCTCGTCGTACGACATCCCGAACGTCTCGCGGACCGTGGCCCCACCGGGGCCGACCTCGATGACCGCGAGGTCGGTGTAGACACGGTCGACGCAGCCCACCCCGGTGAGCGGATAGGTGCAAGCGGGCACGAGCTTGGCCGTTCCGTCCTTGGCGAAGAGCGTCATCATCACCAGCACCTGCTTGGCGCCGATCGCGAGGTCCATGGCGCCACCGACGGCGGGGATCGCGTCCGCCGCGCCGGTGTGCCAGTTGGCGAGGTCCCCGGTCGCGGAGACCTGGAACGCGCCGAGCACGCAGACGTCGAGGTGGCCACCGCGCATCATGGCGAACGAGTCGGCGTGGTGGAAGTACGACGCTCCTGGCAGCTCGGTGACCGGGATCTTGCCGGCGTTGATCAGGTCCTGATCGACCTCGTCGCCGCGCGCGGCCGGTCCCATGCCGAGCATTCCGTTCTCGGTGTGGAGGACCACCCCGGAGTCGGCGGTGAGGTGGTCCGCGACGGCGGTGGGCAGACCGATGCCGAGGTTGACGTACGAGCCCGAGGGGATGTCGAGGGCCACGCAGCGCCGCCATCTCGTCGCGGGTCAGCGGGCCGCGGTCGAGTGCTCGATCATGGGACGACCACGCGGTCGACGTAGATGCCGGGCGTGACCACGACCTCGGGGTCGAGCGCCCCGATCTCCACGACCTCGGTGACCTGGGCGACGACGGTGGCCGCTGCGGTGGCGATCACCGGCCCGAAGTTGCGGGCCGTCTTGCGGTAGACCAGGTTGCCGGCCCGATCGGCACGGTGGGCGCCGATGAGGGCGAGGTCGCCACGGATCGGCATCTCCAAGACGTAGGTGCGGCCGTCGATCTCGCGGGTCTCCTTGCCGTGCGCCAGCGGGGTGCCGACCCCGGTCGGACAGAAGAACGCCCCGATCCCGGCGCCGGCGGCGCGCATCCGCTCGGCGAGGTTGCCCTGGGGCACCACCTCGAGCTCGACCTTCCCAACCCGGTAGAGGCCGTCGAAGACCCACGAGTCCGTCTGTCGCGGGAACGAGCAGACCATCTTGCGGACCCGACCGTGGGCGAGCAGCGCGGCGAGACCCGTGTCGCCGTTGCCCGCGTTGTTGGAGACGACGGTGAGGTCGGTGGCACCCTGGCGGATCAGCGCGTCGATCAGGTCGACCGGCATCCCGGCCATCCCGAACCCGCCGATGAGCACGGTCGCGCCGTCCTCGGTGTCGGCGACCGCCTCGTCCGTGGTGTCGCAGACGAGGGTCACGGGACGTTTCCGTCGAAGCGGTCGAACGGGGCGCGCGCAGCGGCGGACAGGACGGCGTCAGTCATGCGTCGCCTTCCGAGGGTTGCTCGCTCAACACCTGCTGTGCGATCCGGAACGCCGTGTTGGCGTCCGGAACCCCGCAGTAGATCGCGGTCTGGAGCAACAGCTCCTTGATCTCGTCGTCGGTCAGCCCGTTGGTGCGGGCAGCGCGCAGGTGCAGCGCGAGCTCCTCGTGGTGGCCGCGGGCGATCAGGGCGGTCAGCGTGATCAGGGAACGGCTGCGCCGGTCGAGACCGGGACGGGTCCAGATGGTGCCCCAGGCGTACTGGGTGATCAGCTCCTGGAACTCCTCGGTGAAGTCCGTGCTGGCGGCCGTCGCGAGGTCGACGTGGGCGTCACCCAGCACCTCACGGCGGACGGCGAGACCGGCCTCTCGCACCTCGCGGACGGTGCGGGTGTCGTCCCGGTGTTCAGACGGCACCTCGCCCAGCAGGTGCTCGCGCAGCAGCCGCGCGACCACGTCCGGCGCCTCGGCCGGGGCCAGATGGGCGACCCCCTCCAGCTCGACCAGTCGGCCGTCCTGGACGTGCTCGGCCAGCTGGCGCAGGGAGTCGGTGGGCGTGGCCCCGTCCCTGGAGCCGGCGATCGCCAGCACCGGCACCGATATCTCGATGAGCCGGTCCCGCAGGTCGAAGTCCGCGAGCGCGGCACAGACCTGGATGTAGCCGTCGTCGTCGGTGAGGCGGAGATCCTCGAGCAGCGCCGAGCCACGCTCCGGATGCGTGTCGAGAAGGCCAGGCCCGAACCAGCGCTCCCTCGAGCCACTGACCAGCTCCGAGGTCCCGGAGTCGGTGACCTCGCCAATCCGCTCGGCCCACGCTTCGTGGCTGGCGATCCGGGCACCGGTGCACAGCAGGACGGCAGCCGGCACCCGGGCCGGAGCGTCGACCAAGAGCTGCAACCCGACACAGCCGCCGACCGAGACGCCCGCGTAGAAGAAGGTGCCGCTCAGCTCGCCGCGCTCGGCCAGCAGGTCGTCGACGACACGCAGGACTCCGGTCGCGAGCTCGGCCATCGTGAACGGCTCGGCGGGGACCGTGCGGTTGTGGCCGTGGCCGGGCAGGTCCCAGGCGAACACGTCGAAGGCGTCGGTGAGGTGGGTGGCACAGTCGCCCCAGAGCGACCGGGCGGAGGTGCCGATTGAGGGACCGAGCACGAGCAGCGGACGGTCGGCCCGGTGCTTGGCGCCGCTGAGGCGGGCGGCGGTGATGACGGGGATCATGGGCTCTCCTCGGTGAGCGTCCGGGCCCGGTCGAGCACGGCATCCACCAGGCTCCCGGACTCCCCGAGATAGTCCTGCCTGCGGGTCTCGTCCGGCTGAGGACGACCATGGCCCGCTGCTCCGCGAGCACGGCGTCTCCCGCAGCCGCCAGCGTGGCCGCCATCCGGTCGGGATGCACCAAGAGACCGGCGAGCAGGTCGGTCGTCTGGGCGCCCGCGACCACGGTGCGGCGCGCCAGGTCCCGCAGTGGTGCCCACTCGGCGTGCCAGCCGCCGTCCGCGCGCTCGTCGACCTGGCCGGCGGCCGCGAGGTGCAAGGTCGCGGCCAACATCGGGGTGGTCAGTGCGGCGCGACGGACCAGCACGGACAACACCGGGTTGGCCTTGTCGGGCATCGTGGACGACGGTCCACCGGCGGCCTCGGACAGCTCGCCGATCTCGGGTCGCGACAGGGTCAGCACGTCGTTGGCGATCCGGCCCCAGGCATCGGTGCAGCGCACCAGGGCGTCACCGGCGCGGGTGACGGTGCTGCGCACGGTGTGCCAGGCAGGAGCGTCGGCCAGGCCGAGGTCGCCGGCGAGCCGGGCGCGGGCGGCTTCCGGGTCGAGTCCCAGCTCGACGGCGGCAGCCATCGTGCCCGCCGCGCCGCCGACCTGCACCGGGAAGGTCAGGCCGGACAGGTCGTCGTACGCGTCGAGGACGGCGGTCAGCCACGTCGCGACCTTGAGGCCGAAGGTCGTGGGGACCGCATGTTGGGTGAGGGTGCGGGCAACGGTCGGCGTCCCGCGGTGCTCCCACGCCAGGTTGGCGAGCCAGATCACGTGACGCTCCAGGTCGGCCGCGATCACCCTGACGGCCCCGCCCAGGCACCACATCAGCGCGGTGTCGAGGACGTCTTGACTCGTCAGGCCGCGGTGTAGCCACTCACGGGCCTCCGGCCCGAGGTCGGGGTCGGCGCGCAAGAGCTCCACGAGCGCCGGCACCGGGTTGCCGGCAAACTCGGACTGGACCTCGATCCGCTCGACGTGCTCCTGCCGCAACGGCAGGGTGCTGCGCGCTGCACGGGGCGCTACCCCGGCGTCTACCAGGACCCCGAGCCAGGACTCCTCGACGGCGAGAATGGCGGCGAGGACCTGCCCACCCGTGAAATGGTCCCCAGCGCGATGGTCGCCGGGCCAGAGGAGGTCCGTCATGGGCTCAGTCTCGGGGATAGACGAGGAAGACGGTCTCGTTGGCACCCTGCAGGTGGATGTCGAAGACGAAGCCGCCCTCGTCCCGCGTCGCGAGCAGCGTGGCCCGCCGGTCGCCGACGCTGTGCAGGAACGGGTCCAGCGCCGCATCTGGGAGGTAGGCACGGGTGAACAGGCGGTCCAGCAACCCGCGCGCGAACACCGTGAGCGCGAAGAACGGCGCCGCAGGCGTGAGGGTGGTGAACGCGTAGCGGCCGTCGGAGTCCGTGCCGCAGCGGCCCCAGCCGGTGAAGGTGTCGCCTTCCCGCCGCAGCGAGCCGGCTTGTTGGACGACACCGCCGTCGGGCCCGACCTGCCAGACCTCGACGAGAGCGTCGGGCACGGGCTCGCCGGCACCGTCGAGGACCCGGCCGTGCAGCGTGACGGCGTCCGGGTGGTCTGGCGGCACCAGTGCTGCGTCGCCGGCGTACTGCAGTCCGAATGCGAAGAACGGTCCCACCGTCTGGCCCGGGGTCGCGCGGCTGCTCACGGCTGGTCCTCCTCGACCGGCGTCCGGTGGCTGCCGGTGAGCACGATGTCCCAGCGGTAGCCGGTGCACCACTCGTGCTCGCTCACGTCGTGGTCGTACGCCGCCACCAGACGCTCGCGGGCCCGCGGATCGACGATCGACTGGTAGATCGGGTCGAGGGCGAAGAGCGGGTCACCAGGAAAGTACATCTGCGTGACCATCCGCTGCGTGAACTCCGTGCCGAACAGCGAGAAGTGGATGTGCGCGGGTCGCCAGGCATTGCGGTGGTTCTTCCAGGGGTAGGGGCCGGGCTTGATGGTCGTGAACTCGTAGCCGCCCTCGGCATCGGTCAGGCAGCGGCCCATCCCCGTGAAGTTCGGATCCAGCGCCGCGGGGTGCTGGTCACGCTCGTGGACGTAGCGGCCACCGGCGTTGGCCTGCCAGATCTCCACGAGCTGATGACGGACGGGGTGGCCGTCGCCGTCCACGACCCTCCCGGTCACCTTCATCCGCTCGCCGACCGGCTCACCGCCGTGCTGCAGGGTGAGGTCGGCCTCGCGGGCCTCGATCTCGTGCTCCCCGAACACCGGCGACCAGAGCTCGACCCCCTCGGGATCGGCCTGGTGCGGGCTCTTGGTGGGGTGTCGCAACAGGCTGGACCGATACGGCGGGTAGTCGAGCCGCGGACCGGCCTCCTCGCGTCCGGACGCGGCGTACTCCCGGGTGATCGCCGCCATCTCGTCGCTGACCGCCCGCTGGGATGCCGCGGCGGAGTCGGAGGACGACAGCGAGCTCATGCCGGGCCCCACTGGTATGCGCCGGACACACCACTGAAGGCCTTGCTCCGAGACTCTTGGCGATGCTGCGCGGCAAGCCGGACGCCAGCGTTGGGTGCGCCGTAACCGTCGTAGCCCTCCTCGCGCTGGACGACCTCGAAGAAGACGCTGCCGATGGTGGCGCTGTAGAAATGGGTGAAGCCGCCGGTGCTGTCGCGGTCGTGGAGGAGGCCTAGCTCGACCATGGTTTCCACCTCCTCGGCAGGTAGGTCGAAGCGCGCCATCAGGTCGTCGTAGTAGTTCTGCGGGATGGCGAGGGGCTCCAGCCCGCGGTCGACGGCGCGGCGAGCGACCGTGACCACGTCGTCGGTGGAGAACGCCACGTGCTGGGGGAAGCCGGAGGGGGATTTCCAGACCAGCGGAGCGACGTTGAGGGCGAGCCGGCACGAGCCGGAGGTCGAGCGAACGACCTGGCTCCGCACGAGCCCGTTGGGGGCGGGCACCTCCTGGCTGGCGTCGGCCGCGAGACCGAGGAGGCTGCCGTAGAACAACACCGTCTCGTCGAAGCACTGCCACGGCACGGAGAGATTGACGTGGTCGATCCCGGTCAGCAAGCCCTCCGTGGTCTGGTGGCCACCCTCGAACTCCGGCACCCAGGCCGCGTCGGTCGACGAGGCTTCCGGCCCGAGGAAGACCTCGGTGCCCTCGGGAGCGAGGTAGGCGGGAAGCTCCTGCTCGTTGGCGAGCGTACGGCGGTAGACGACCGGCGCCTGCAACGCCCGGGCCCGCGCGGCCGATGCCGCTGGATCCGCCACCTCGAAGCCCACCGCCGCCATCAATGGGCTCCGGTCGCGAGCGTGCTGCTCGTTGCAGACGACCCGCGCCGGTCCCTCGGTCCACAGCCGCGCGTCCTTGCTGCGATGCCTGCCGCGGAACGTGAAGCCGAGCTGCCCGAGCAGGACGTCGACCTCACCGGTGTCATCGGCGCGGACCTCGACGAAGTCGAAGCCCGCCGGTTCGGCGACTGTGGGCAGCCGCACCGGCGGATCGGTCACCGCTTCCCAGTCAGAGGCCGAGGCGACGAGGTCTTCCACCCATGTGAGCGAACGTCGGGCCTGGCGCGCGGTCCGGGCGACGTCGGTCTGCCGGAAGATGTCGTTGAAGACCTCGAGCGAGAGCGGCCCGTCGTACCCCGCGCGTAGGACGTGACCGACGAAGGTGCCGAGGTCGAAAGCGCCCTCGCCGGGGAACAGCCGGTGGTGGCGCGACCAGGACAGCACGTCCATGGTCAACAGCGGCGCGTCCGCGAGCTGGAGGAAGAAGATCTTCGACCCCGGGATCTCCTCGATCCCGGACGGGTCGTGGCCGCGGGAGAGGATGTGGAAGCTGTCGAGGCAGGTCCCTACGGCCTCATGGTCTGCGAGCTCCACGATCCGCCAGGCGCGCCGGTAGTCATCGACGAACCGCCCCCACGCGAGGGCTTCGTAGGCGATCCGTACGCCGTGCGCCGAGGCCTCCTCGCCAAGCCGGCGCAGCTGCGAGGCGGACACCTCGTCGTCGTCGATCGTGGCCGTGGCGACGTTGCTGCACACGAGCATCGTGTCGGTGCCGAGGCGTTGCATGAGCGCGAACTTCGCGCGCGCCCGGCGCACGACGACCTCGAACTCCGCTTCGCTGACGCCCTCCGCATCGCGGAACGGCTGGTAGAGGTCGAGCGTCAGCCCGAGCCGCGCGGCCAGGGCAACGACCTCCTCAGGGCTGGCCGGGGAGGCGACCAGGTCGGGTTCGAAGATCTCGACGCCGTCGAACCCTGCCTCGGCGGCGGCGTGCAGCTTGTCCGTGAGGGTGCCACTGAGGCAGACGGTGGCGATCGAGGTGCGCATCTGCTCACTCCACCGGCCGGGACGGCACGAGGACGCGAGCCGGGTTGACGACCATGAGCTGGTGGACCTGCTCCTGGGTCGCGCCGCCGTCCAGCAGGGCGGGCAGGATCCGACGCGACAGGTTCTCCATGTTCCAGTGCGGCGCGTGGGCGGCACGCCATGAGGGTGGCGTCACCCGGCTGAAGAATGCGGCATCGTGGGACAGCACCATCCGGCCGGCGTACCCCTGGGCCAGCAGGGTCACGACCGTCGCGATTCGCGCCTTGTCGGGAAGCACGTGCTCCATGCCGAAGCGGTCCATCCCGATGGTGGCGCCGGCGTCCATCAGCTCCCGCAGGTAGTCGAGGTCCTCGGAGTCGCCGCAGTGCCCGATCACGATGCCTTCGGCGGAAACCCCACGCTCGGTGAGGAAGGCGAGCTGGTCGCGGCCGTTGCGCGACGGTGCGTGCGTATGGGTGGTGATGGGGACACCGGTACGGCGATGCGCCTGCGCCGCGGCATCCATCACCCGCCGTACGTCAGCGGTGAGCCCTTGGTGATCCGTGACGATCTTGAGCATCCCAGCCCGTACGCCGGAGCCGGCGATGCCGAGCTCGATGTCGCGGAGGAACAGCTCCACCAGCGGGTCGGGCCCACCAACGAGACGACCGGGGCCGTGGGTGTGGAAGTAGGCGGGCAGCGTGTCGGCCGTGTAGTAGCCCGTGGAGGCGACCAGGTGCATGCGCGTGCGCTCGGCCACCCGGTTCACGCGGGAGACGTCGCGACCGAGACCGAGCACCGTGAGGTCGACGACCGTGCGGACCCCGAGGTCCCACAGTCGTTCGAGCCCCGCGACGGCGGTCTCGATCGCCGCGTCCTCACTCCACTCGGGATGGGGAAGGTCGAGGTCGAGCTCCGGGTGGCCGACGAACACGTGCTCGTGGATGAGCGTCGTGCCGAGGGCGCTCGAGGACACCGGCCCCCGGAACGTCTGGACCTCCCCCGTCACAATCAGCCCGCCTCGCCTCGGATGGCCTCGTACACGGCGAGCTGCTCGTCGTCGAAGTTCTCCTTGAGGTAGGCGTCGGCCTGGCTGCGGAAGGTCTCGACATCCACGTCGTCGACGATCTCCATGTCGCCGTTCTCCTCCCACTCGGTGAGGGTCGTCTCCTCGTCCTCGGCGACGCACTGCGGGACCTGCTCCTCGGCGGCGTCGACCGCATCCTCGAGCGCGCCCTGCTGCTCCTCGGAGAGTCCGCTCCAGGCGTCCGCGCCGATGATGACGAGGTTGGAGTTGGCCTGGTGGTTGGACATGCTGATGTAGTCCTGCACCTCTTGGAGGTTGCTCGCCTTGATGTTGGTGATCGGGTTCTCCTGACCGTCCACGGTGCCCTGCTGCAGCGCCAGGAAGAGCTCTTCGTAGGCGACCTCGGTGGCGTCGGCGCCGAGCGCCTCGGCGTTCATGAGGAACTGCGGAGAGTTGGGGAAGCGCATCCGCAAACCCTTGAGGTCGCCGGGTTCGCGGATGGGCTCGTTGGCAGTGAACTGCCGCATACCGGCTGACCAGGCTCCCAACGTGTGCACCCCGGTCTCGTCCTCGAACCCGGTCAGCAGATCTTCGGAGGCATCGCTGTCGAAGTACCTGGCGAGGTGGTCGCTGTCGTCGAAGGCGTACACCGCATCCAGGACGGCCACAGGCTCGTAGACCGCGCCCAGGGCAGAGGCGCCCTGGATGTCCATGTCGATGTCGCCGGAGACCACGGACGCGATGCGGTCCGCATCGGCACCGAGCTGACTGGCCGAGAAGATCTCGATGGTGAGCCCCACGTCGGCGTCCGCGACCTGGTCGGCGATCACCTGTGCCCCGCAACGGTGCTGGGGCTGGTCCTCGGTGTAGCTGTGGGCGAGCTGGAGACTGACGTCACCGCCGGACTCCTCGCCGCCGTCGCCGCTGTCGTCGCCGCCGCAGGCCGTCAGGGCCAACGGCAGCGCGACGACGCAGGCGGCGAGCGCCATGCTCCTCCTCGTGCGTCGGGGCAGGTTGAGCAGTGCCATCATCGGTTCCTTTCTCCAGTGGTGTCCCGAGCGGGTTCAACCGCGGCGGCCTCGACCGCCACGAGCTCGTCGAAGTCGCGCAGCATCGCGGCGCGGTCCGCGGGCAGACCGGTGATGAGCTCGAACGCGTCGGCGGCCTGGTGGACCGCCATCCCGGCGCCGCTGAGCACGGTGCAACCCGCGAGCCGGGCCGCGACCAGCAGCGCCGTGTCGAGCGGGCGGTAGACGATGTCTGCCAGCCAGAGGTCCGACCGCAGCAGCTCCAGCGGTACGGGGGGGCCTGGGTGAGCGGCCATCCCGTTCGGGGTGGCGTTGACCAGGCCCGCACTCGTCGCGACCGCTTGGGACAGTCCGTCGGCAGTGACGGGGACGACCTCGGCCTCCGTCGTACCGCCACTCAGGGACTCCGTGAGTGCATTCGCGCGGGACTGGTCGGGGTCGACGACCAGCAGCCGTCGCACCCCGAGTGCGGCGAGGGCGTGCGCGACTGCTGTGCCGGCGCCACCGGCCCCGAGAAGCACGACTCGGTCGCGGTCGACCCCCGGCAGCCCGTCGGCGAAGGATCGCTGGAAGCCGGTCACGTCGGTGTTGTGCCCGACAGTCCGGCCCTCGCGGATCAGGACCGTGTTGAGCGCCCCGATCGCAGCCACGTCCTGCGATACCTCGTCGACCAGCGGCACCATCGCCTGTTTTGCCGGGTGGGTGACGTTGAGCCCGTCGAAGCCCAGCTCGACCGCAGCGGTCAGCAGGCGCTGCAGGCGCGCGGCGTCGATCGAGACGTCCGGCTGGTCGATGACCTTGTAGACGTACCGCAGCCCCTGCCGCTCGGCCTCGCGCTCGTGCAGCTCCGGGGTCAGCGAGGGACCGATTCCGTGGCCGATCAGCCCGGACAGCCACGACCGTCGCAACGCCGCGGTCACAGCCCCAACCTCTCGGGGAGGTAGAGGATCGCGTCCGGCCAGAAGATGATCGCCAGGCACAACAGCATCAGCGGCACCAGGAAGGGCACCGACCCCCAGAAGACCTCCGACATCTTGGCTCTCGCGATCGCCTGCAGGACGAAGATCACCGTGCCGACCGGCGGCGTGAGCAAGCCGATCATCTGGGAGATGATCATCAGCACTCCGAGCGCGATGGGATCGACGCCGTACTGGAGGGCGAGCGGCTGGAGGATCGGCACGGTCAGGGTGAGCACGGCGATCGCATCCAGCGCCGTGCCGAGGAGCATCGACAGCGCGAACACGATCAGCAGAAAGATCGTCGCGTCGCTGCTCAGCCCGAGCATGGCCTCGGAGAGCTCCTGGGGGACGCGCTCGCGGGCGAACACATAGCCGAGCAGGTTGGCCGAGGCGACGATCAACATGATGGCGCCGGTGGTGACCGTGGCTTCGACCAGGATCTTCGGAAGGTCCTTGAGGTGCAGCGTGCGATAGGCGAACCCCAGGATCGCCATGTACGCCGCCCCGACGGCCGCCGCCTCGGTCGGCGTCACGAAACCCCCCAGGATGCCGCCCAGGATGACAACGGGGGCGCCCATCGGAGCGATCACCCGACGACCGGTCACCCAGACCTGGCGCCCGCTGAAGGCGGTGCGCTCGAGGTTCGGCATCCGTCGGACCCAGAAGAACACGACGACGCACAGGCCGACCGCCATCAGCAGCGCCGGCACCACCGATGCGGCGAAGAGCGCACCCGTCGAGACCCCCGCCAGCCCGGCGTAGATGACCGCGGGAATGCTCGGCGGCATCACGGGCGCGATCAGTGAGGACGACCCCACGACGCCCAAGGCGAACGGCTTGGAGTAGCCGGCCCGCAGCATCGCGGGGATCTCCACCTTGCCGAGCGCGGCCGCGTCCGCGACCGCCGACCCACTCATCCACGAGAACCCGAGGCTCACGCCGACGCTGACGTAGCCCAGGCTTCCCCGCACCCGCCCGAGGAGTGCCAGCGCGAAGTCGAACAGCCGGTCGGCGATCCCCGCATGGTTGGCGATGCAACCCACCAGGATGAACAAGGGCACCGCGAGCAGCGGGAAGCTCGCCGTCGAGCTCGCCACCAGCCGGAGCGCCAGGCCCAGGGACTGATCGGTGGTGATCATGTAGAGCAGGCACGGACCGAAGAACGCGAAGGCGACCGGCACCCGGATCGCCAGCAGGCCGGCGATCAGCAGGCAGAGGACGAGGACGCTCATTCGGTCGGCACCCCCACCACGTCGTACGTCGGCTCCGGCGCGCCGTGCACGGCGTACTGCACCGCGGCGATCAGAGACCTGAACACCACGCTCACGAAGCCGACCAGCGAGATGGCGTAGAGCCACGACATCGGCATCTGCATCGCCGGGGACTTCAACATGTCCTGTGTCTGCATGAGTTCCCAGGCCTCGGCGCACAGGCCGACGCCGATGGCCGCCATCACCAGGCAGGAGACCACCCGGACCACCCGGCGCAGCAGCGCGCTCGGCGCCATGTCGATCATCTCGATGGCGATGTGCGAGTCCGAGGTGACCAGGACCCCGGAGACCACGAAGGTGAGCCAGACCAGGCAGAACCGCGCCAGCTCGCCGGTCCACGGCCACCCGTCGATCGGCAGGTAGCGCTGCACGGCCTGGAGCAGCACGAGGCCGAAGATGAGCAGCAGCGCAGCCACCCCGATCGTGAGCTCGATCGCGGTCAGCACCCGGCCGACCGCCTGCAGTCGTCCTGCTGGTCGTCGGTGCGCGTCCGCGGGTCGCGGGTCCGGCGGGGTCTCGGCCGTCACAGCCGTCGAAGTTACGGACGCCCGGCAACACACGGCAAGGGGTTGCCACAATGTTGCCAGATCGGGTTGGCTGGCACCGTGGGTCGACCGACCATCTACGACGTCGCCAACGCCGCGGGGGTGGCCACCTCGACCGTGTCGCGCGCGTTCTCCCGACCGGGACGGGTGTCCGCGGCCACCCGCGACCGGATCATGAGAGTCGCAGCGGAGCTCGACTATCGGCCCAACCCCCACGCGCGCGCACTGCTTTCGGGCAAGCACCACACGGTTGCGATGGTGGTCTCGGATATCACGAACCCGCACTACTTCGAGCTGATCCGGGGCGCGGAGATGCGGGCCCGGGTCTCCGAGTACACGCTGCTCCTGGTCAACGCCGAAGAGTCGCCACGGGTCGAGTGGGAGCAGATCCAGCGGCTCTCACCGGCGGTCGACGGGTTCCTGCTCGCCGCCAGCCGATTGCCCGACGAGAACCTCCGACAAGTTGCGGCCCAGCGCCCCGTCGTGCTGATCAGCCGCGAGCTTCCTGGCCTGGCCAGCGTGGTCCTCGACCACGTCGAGGGGTGCCGCCAGATCGTCGCGCACCTGGCGTCGCTCGGACATCGCGAGCTCCTCTACCTCGCGGGGCCGCGCAACTCCTGGATGGCCGCCACCCGCTGGTCGGCCCTGCAGTCGGCCGCCGAGCACTTCGGCATCGGCGTGCGGCGCATCGGGCCGTTCACGCCCAAGGTCAGCCAGGGCGGCGCCGCCGCAGACGGCGCCCTCAACGACGGCGCCACCGCGATCGTCGCTCACAACGACCTCCTCGCGATCGGAGTCATGCAACGGCTCTCGCAGCGCGGCGTTCGCATCCCCGAGGACATCAGCGTGGTCGGCTTCGACGACATCTTCGCTGCGGACGTCTGCACCCCGGGCCTGACCACGTTGGGCGGCGCCCACGTCGACGTCGGACGGGCGGCTGTAGAGCTCTTGCTCACCGCGGGCTCAGGCGCGCCCGACGACCAGCCGCGCGTCGTGCTCCCCACCGAGCTGGTGCTGCGCCGCTCAACGGGGGATGTTCCCAGCCGACCCGGCTTCGGAAGAATCGATTAGCTTCTTGACGTCAACTCTTGTAAGCCTGTGCTCGAGGACTCGGTCGGTGGGCGCTTCGAGGGGTGGGAGTGCATGGGGGCGCGTACTTCGAGGGCACGGCGTGCAGCGGTCCCCCGACCTCGTGCTCGAGCCGGCCGGCGAGTTCTGGCACCGCCCCGACGCCCTCGCGTTGACCTAGACGATGTCCGCGACGCGGACCGACGACTCGATCGGCGAGGAGTACGTCGGCCGGCGCTGGCAGGTCGACGGGATGAGCTTCGTGACGTTCGAGGGCGACCAGATCAGCGTGGAGGTCGACGACCACGACGGTGGGGCGCGGCTGCGCTCCCTCCCAGCAGGCCTGATCAGCCGTCTGAACCGGCGATGACCCGGACGCAGACCTCGGCCAGCTCGTCCGCGAGGAGGTTTGGCCGGTAGCCCGCCAACGCGCCACCAGGCAGCACAGCCGCCTCGGTGGCCAGGATCGTGTCCAGCATGACTCGGATGCGCAGCGTGTTGACGGCGCGCTGCTCGCGGCCGCCACGGCCGGTGCGGGGACCCGGGCCGCTCGCCACGTAGTCGCGGGCGCGGTCGCGATGGCGTTCCTCCCAGGCCGAGCGGAGCTCGAGCGCCTGCGGGGTCGTCGCCTGGGAGTAGCGACCGATCAACACGCGCTCGTCGGGGTGCAACTGCCACCACTCCCACCCGGCCCTGATCACCCGGCGCAGGGTGTCAGCGTCCACCGGTTCCTCCACCGGACGAGCCTTGGCGACGTGCTCGCTGAACTGGTCCATCGCCCAGCCCAGCGCCTGATGCAGCAACTCTTCCTTGCTGCCGAAGTGATAGTAGATGGCCGTCGGCACGACACCGGCCTCCTCGGCGACGTCCTCCACACTCGACTCGGCGTAGCCGTTGCGCGCGAAGACGCGAACGGCGGCCTGGATCAACTGCCCGCGCCGCGATGGCCGGTGCGCGGGCTTGCGCTGGCCTTCGCCTTGATCGTGGGCTGCGTGTTCCACAACTACTCCCGTGTCTGGCGAACTTGGGGTAGACGGCCGTGCCCGAGATAGTGTAGTCGCATGCCACATTCTCGCGAGGCGCGCCCGGCTCACCGCCCCTCGCGGCGGCACCAGCTCGTCGAGGGCGCGGTCGAGCTCTTCGCGGTCAAGCCGCCCGAGCTGGTCACCATCGCGGAGATCGTGCAGCAGGCCGGCATGACTCCCGCCGCTTTCTACTACCACTTCTCCTCGCGCGAGGAGCTGTTGCAAGAGATCGTCGACGGGTTCGCGGAGGAGTGGGTCGCTCGGATGGAAGACGCCTGGGGCGAGGCGCGGGCCGCGGCCGACGTCCTCGACGGGGCTGCTCTGCTTCTCGACTGGGCAAGAGAGAATCGACCGCGCGCGACAATCTTCTTCGTGACGTCCAAAGGCGCGACCGTCGCCATCGAGGAGACCCGGGGTTTGGTCGGCACCCGGGCGTCGGCATTGGCCGCGGCCGCGATCTGCCGGGTCACGAGCCGACGTGCGGGGCCGTCGACGGGACTCGAAGGCCTGTCGCTCACGATCGTGCTCGATGCCGCGCTACGCGCCGAGCTGTCGTTGGACACGACCTATCGGACGCTTGGGCCCCGACGTTTCTGGGACGAGGTCTCGGAGCTCTGCACGCGAGTCATGGGCGTCTCGTCCGAGGCCGGCTGACCTCGCTTCGACAAGCCTCGGACCCCCGGCTGACCTCTGCTCACGTGCCATAGTGCAAACCGCGAGTTTCAGGTGCTTGTCTCTTGAAACTCGCAGCAGGGTCGTGTGGACGGCAGCGTCGTGATCGTCACAGGAGCTGCGTGGGCTGAGAGGGCACGGCGCGGTTGATGGTCGCCGAAGGGCCAGGGTGATCACGGCCGACATCGCCGACGAGCGGGACTGAGCGCGGCACCACCAAAGGCTCGAGCGTGATGCGCTCCGGAGGACTGCTCGAGGGAGCAGTTCGGCCCTACTCTGAGCGCGTGTCCGAGGCAGTCGACGTCGTGGTTGTCGGCGGGCGCATCGGCGGTTGCCTGACGGCGCTGCGGCTGGCCGCACCTGGGGTGTCGGTACGTCTGTTTGACCCGAGGGTCAGCGGCGGTCCCGGATGGTCTCCGACCGTGGCGAGACAGGCCCTAGCCACCGTCGATCGGCCGGGAGCATGCTCGGTGCCGGAGCATCAGGAGGGAGACATGGGCATCATCACGCGCGGGTTCCGCGGACGAAGGGGCGGCGACGACGACCGCCTGCCGCCGGGTCAGTATCTGGTCGACGACTTCCCTGTGCTGTCGGCCGGCCCGACGCCCCGGGTCCCGCGGGAGGACTGGACCTTCAGCGTGCGGACGGAGACCGGCGCCGCAACGGCCTGGTCGTGGTCCGAGTTCACATCACTGCCCGTCGAGGAGGTCACGGTCGACATCCACTGCGTGACCCGGTGGAGCAAGCTGGGCACCACCTGGCGTGGGGTCTCGATGGACGTGCTGCTCGAGGACGTCGAGACCGCGGCCGACTTCGCACTGGTGCACAGCTACGGCGGTTACACGACCAACCTTCCGCTCGAGGACCTGCTCGACGGCCAGGCATGGGTCGCGTTCGAGTACGACGGGGACGAGCTCGCGGCCGAGCACGGTGGGCCTGCACGCCTGCTGGTCCCACACCTGTACCTGTGGAAGTCGGCGAAGTGGGTGAGCGGCCTCGACCTGCTCATCCAGGACGAGTCAGGCTTCTGGGAGCAGCTCGGCTACCACGACTACGGTGACCCATGGCGCGAGCAGCGGTACCAGGGGGACTGAGAGCGCGGCGTACCTGGCGTCCTGCGGTCCTGCAGGAACGTCGTCAGGAGACGACGACCGCCCACACGCTCGTGCTGCGCGTCCCCGGCTGGGTCGGGCACCTGGCGGGCCAGCATGTCGACGTGCGCCTGACCGCCGAGGACGGCTACCAGGCGTCGCGTAGCTACTCGCTGGCCGCGCCCGCTGACGGCGATCACATCGAGATCACCGTGCAGCGGTTGGCGGACGGCGAGGTCTCACCGTTCCTGGTCGATGAGCTGACGGACGGCGACGAGGTCGAGGTGCGCGGGCCGTTCGGAGGCTGGTTCGTGTGGCGTCCCGAAGACACCGGCCCGGTCCTCCTGGTCGCCGGTGGCTCCGGCGTCGTACCCCTGATGGCGATGATCCGGACCCGCGCCGGCGTCAGCCGGGCGCCGTTCAGGCTGATCTGCTCGGTCCGCACACCGGAGGACCGCATCTACTCGGCCGAGCTGCGCCGACGAGCAGCGGAGGACGGCGGACTCGACGTGTTCTGGGTGCACACCCGGACGGTCCAAGACGGCGACGTCCGCCCTCCGGGTCGTCTGCGCGCAGTGGATCTGGCCGCCCACGGGTGGCCGCCCGACTTCGAGCCGACCTGCTACGTGTGCGGGCCAACCGGCTTCGTCGAGGCGGCCGCCAACCTGTTGGTCGCCGGCGGCCACGACCCGGCGCGGATCCGGACCGAGCGGTTCGGCGGAGCGTAGAGAGGAAGGAGCGACCATGGAATCGACGTACGACGGCAATGTGCTCGCCGGTCCGCTGTCGGAGGTCTTCGCTGCGGACGTGACCGTCGCGATCGCCCGGTGCCGAGGGTGCGGCAGGTCCTCGGCGGTCGCCGAGCTGGTTGTCTACGGCCCCGACCCTGGGCTTGTTGCCCGGTGCCCCGGCTGCGAGGACATCCTGCTGAGACTCGTGCGGACACCCGACTCGGTCTGGGTCGACCTCGGCGGCATGAGCTCCCTTCGCCTACCGACCCTGGCAGCTGAGCAATAGGTGCCTCCTCGCAGGATCAGGCGCGATGCGCACGACATTCGAGCTCTGATCCACCAGGGCATCGACGACGCCGACTACGCAACGACGATCAGGGTTCTCCAACGGCTCATCCGCAACACCCGCGCCGCGTAGCCGCACCTGCGCAGGATCAGGAAGGAAGTGGTGACCATCGACGCCTTCTCGTTTCCGGTCGATTCCACCAACGCCGAGCAGGCCAGCGAGTGGGACGGACCCGATGGTGAGTTCTGGGCGACGTACCACACGGAGTACGAGGGCCTCCTCGGAGTTTTCGACGACACCTTGGTCGAGGCCGGTGCTGTCGGCTCCGACGACCGGTGCCTCGACATCGGCTGCGGCACCGGCGCCACGACTCGCGCCCTCGCCGCTCGTGCGGTGGATGGCTCGGTGTTCGGCCTGGACCTGTCCGGGCCGATGCTCACGATCGCCCGGGAGGCCGCCCGGGGCGCGGGCATCGCCAATGTCGAGTTCGTCCAGGGCGATGCCCAGGTGCACCCCTTCGAAACGGCGGCCTCCGACGTGGCGGTGAGCCGGATGGGGTGCATGTTCTTCGGTGACCCCGCGACGGCTTTCGCCAACATCGGTCGGTCTCTTCGACCGGGTGGCCGACTCGCTTTCACGGTCTGGCAGGAGCAACGGGCCAACGACTGGATCACCGCCATCGACAACGCCGTCGGGGAGGCAACGTCGACGGAGGCCCCGGACGAACCCACCGGCTACGTCCCGGGTCCGTTCTCGCTGGCAGATCCTGCGCTGTGTACGTCGCTGCTGCAGGGCGCAGGCTTCGTCGATGTCAGCGTGGACGGTCTCGACGTCCCGCTGGCTTTCGGGACGGTGGACGACGCCCAGGCGTTCCTCGAGACCTGGATCGACGAGGACCTCGACGAGGACGCGCGGGCCAGGGCGACCGCGTCGCTGCACCGGCTCCTGGTCGACAACGCGACCGCGGAGGGCGTGCGCTTGCAGTCGGCGACCTGGCTGATCACAGCGCGGCGTTGAGCAGACGCCGGATCAGCTTCGCGTCAAGATGGTCTCGAGCTCGGTGAGTGCGCGGTCGGCGTACCCCTTCCACATGCGGCCGATCACGTTCATGGTGAGACGCGCCGGCGACCTCATCGCATGCAGCGTCCAGACCCAGCCGACGCGGGCGCCGGTGCCCTCCGGGGTGACCGACCAGACGCCGTCGACCGAGCGCACCCACGGTCGGAGCGCGCCCTGGATGTCGTCGAGAACATAGGAATAGCTGTCAGGTCGATCGACGGCGGTGAGCGTCTCGCGCAAGCGGCCGCCGTCAGTGAGCACGATGATGCGACTCTGGCCCACGGTGCCCCAGTCCTCTGGCGCACCGGTCACCTCACGCACCGCCGGGAACGCGGCGTAGCGCCGCGAGAAGACCTCGGGCAGCCGAGCCGCAATCAGTCGATCGAACGCGACCGTGGGATCGACGGGGACGAACCGCGACGCGTCGACGCGGTGACCGGGCATGGCGCCAAGGCTACGCGGTGCCGTGGCGGCGTACGCTCGACACGAGTCGCCCTGGACAGCCCCGGGGCAGTCAGCGTTCCGTCGTCGATCGGGAGCTCCTGGCACGCATGCAGACCGACCAGGTCCGCCGCGCGGTGCCGCGGCTGGTGATGGCACTCCTGTTCCTGACCGTTCCCTTCGCCGGCGCGCTGGTCGCAGTCGCCTACGCACCGCCTGCGCACATCGAGGTCGCCGGTCAGACGGTGTCGGTCAAGCCGGTGCTCGGGCAGGACACCAGTCGTCTCCTCGGTGGGGCGCTGGTGCGCCCGGAGCACGCGCACGTGGATGCGATCGGCAAGGACATCGGCGTCGACGTGGACGCCGACTGGAACCGCCTCATCCCCAGCGACGAGCGCACGCGGCAGTACCTCGTGGCGCTCTGGGACGACCCGACTCCGCAGATCGGCCGCATCCAGGACGCCGCTCGTCGCTACGTGGTCGTGTGGAGCATCGTCGGGTTCGTCGCCGGCGCGGCGGTGGTCGGTGGCATCGGGCTGTTCCTCCGGTTCAGGCGACGACGCCTCCAGGGCCTCCCACCGGAGCAGGCAAGGTTGGTGCAGCGGTACAACCGCCGCCTCCGCTTGACGCTCAGCGTTTTCGGCATCGCTCTGCTCGTCGCCCTCGACGGTCTCGCCTTGCGTATCTATCGAGACGACGACCACCACACGGTCCTCAGCAGCCCGCTGTTCCTGGGCACCACGATGGAGGGCACGGAGGTCAACGGATTGATGGCCGAGGTGCTGCCCTTCCTGTCGATCCTGCGGCCGCGGACGACGTTCTACGACACGGCTGCGGAGAACCTCGAGGCTGCGATCGAGGACCGGCCGTCGTTGCATCGCGGCGAGGACGAGGTGGTGTTCGTGCTCGCCGAGGACTTCGAGGACGTCAACGGCATGGCGAGACAGGTGGGCCTGGCCGCGCAGCTCGTCGACGCGACCTTCATCGCTCTCAGCGGCGACCTGACGTTTGCCGGGCTGCCGGTCGAGACCTACATCGTCGACACCTTCGACTACTACTCAGAGAACCGCGCCGTCTACTTCGCACCCGGGATCCACGACACCGCGGCGGTCGTCGAAGCCGCGCAGGCACGAGGCTGGCAGGTCGCAGACGGCAAGACCTGGGACATCGACGGCCTCGACCTGCTGGCTGCGGCTGACCCGCGGATCTCCAACGTCGGCGAGTTCGGCGAGGGCGACGTACTTCGCGACCCCGAGGTGGACGTCGACACGTTCGTGGCCGACACCGTCGACGAGGTCTGCGAGTCGCGGCCGGACTTCGTGCTCCTCCACGACCACGTGCTCGGGCGCCGCATCGCCGAGGCCGGTTGCCAGGAGATCGCCGTGCTGGACGGCCGATCCTTCCAGTTCGTCGGCCCGCAGCAGGTCCCGACCGCGTCCGGCGAGGCGGCGACGGAGTTCACCGGGGGAAGCACAGGCGGGCACGTCGACACCAAGCCCGACCCCGGCGTCATCACCCACCCTGCGCGCTTCGCCATTCTCACCTTCCGGCCCGAGCGCGGCGACGTCCGCTACTCCGTAGTCACCGTGACGCCCGACGCCACCGTCACGGTCACCCCCGAGATCAGCCTGGATGTCCCGTTCCGGGACTTCACCTCGACGGGCCGGACGGCCGTCGCGGCCGACGACCGCTAGTCAGCCTTCCTGCGCCGCCGGCAGCGTGGTGCACACGCACGCCTTGTTGCCGTCGTGGTCGGCGATCACGGTGTACGACGGCGCCTGGCTGTCATCGACGACGACCCCTCCCGCAGAGACGGCTGCGGCGATCCGCTGCTCGGCCACGTCGGCCGGCACCCAGACGTCGACGTGGAACCGCTGGCGCGGGGTCTCGTGCTCGTCGGTGTCCTGGAACCACAGGATCGGTACCCGTTCCGTGGCGTCCCGGACGTCGTCGCCGATGGTCCCGCGGCCCAGCGCCTCGGTGCTACCGGTCAGCAGGGCCGCCCACACCGGAGCGACCTTCGCGGAGTGCGCGGTGTCGAGGGCTAGCTCCATCGTCGTGATCGATCCCGGGTCGGCGGCGATCGACTGTTCGGCGGCGATCTCGGTGACCCGTCGCGCGAGGTCGACGTCCTGCTGGGTCACCCAGTCGACGACGTGGTCGGTGCCCTCGCCGTCGCGGTAGACGGCGTCGTTGCTGAGCAGCTTGAGATCGACGTAGCCGTCGCCGATCGTCACGCGCGGGTGGTGGTTGAGCGCATCGCCGGCCTTGCCCACGGCGGCGACGAACCGGACGCCGGCGCCGAAGTCGCCGACCACGTAGCGGGCATGGAGCCCCTGGCCGAGCTTGCGCCAGTCGGCCAGCTCGGCCTCGGCGATCTGGTCGTTCTTCAGCATGTCCATGAGCAAGGACCGTAGCCCGCGTTCCCGACGGTCAGTGTCGGGAATCGGTTGGGCTCCCCACACAGTCCCAGTGTCACGCGAAGTCACAAGGACCGGTGACCTCGTCGGTCCGCACGCCGTTGCGCCACTTGATGACCTCGCGCAGGTAGCCGGGCGACCCGCCGGAGCTGTTGTGGAAGCGCAGCACGATGATCTCGGTAGCCCAGGCGGGGTTGTCGTCGTCAGGCTCGACGAGGACAACCTTCTGTCGGACGACGCCTGTCGGCCAGTAGCTGCGGCCATCCGAGCCGATCAGCTTCACGTTCTTCCAGTGACGGTGGATCTCGATGAAGGTGACCCCCTTGGTCTTGTAGCCATCGAAGGTCTCGATCTCGGTGCCGTGGGTAACAGTGAGCCGCAGATCCCCACAGCGGAACTTCCCGCCGGCCGGCGTCTTGGTTTCGGTGTAGAGATGCCGCACGGGCGGCGGAGACTGGTCTACGCCAAGCTCGCTGCTGCCCGGGTCGACAGCAAGCGCCGCCGGCAGGGCGGCGGCCAGCATGACGAGCGCGGCCGCAGCTGCGCCGGTCCTGATGTGTGTCCTTGGGGTCATGATGCATCTCCTGGTGTCGGGCCCGGTCTGTCGCCGGGCGAGGCACCTGGATCCTGGGCGCGCGGGCGCCGCCGCACATGAGCCGAGCGTCCCAGGGTCGCCGGGAGACTGTCCCGGCACAGGCATGACGTCTGTCCACTGACACGGCTGCCGGTTGGGGTCACACTTCAGTCATGAGCACCGGTGGTGCGACCGACCGGACCCGCAGAGGCGTGGGCTGGGGCCTGGCTGGACTCTCTGCAGTCCTGGTGGCGACGGTCCCCATCTCGCTGGCCGGCGATGTGCCAGTCTCGGTCAGGTATCGAGGTGGACGTGTCCGCAGGCTCCCTGCTGCTGGAGAGCGTCATGGTCGCCGGTTTCGTGCTCTCGGGGGCGGCCCTCGTGCATCTGCGACCTCGAAACATCCTTGGCTGGTTGCTGCTGGTCTCCGGCCTCTTGCTCGCCATCTCGAACAGCAGCAGCTGGTACGGCACGCGGGCGCTGACCGACCCCGACGGGTCGCTTCCGTTGGGCATGTTCACGACCTGGCTGGGTTGGTGCACCTTCGTTCCCGCGTTGCTGCTCCCGGTACTCGTCATGCCCGCCCTGTATCCGACAGGACGGGCGCCATCGCGGTTCTGGACTTGGCACATTCGGGCTTGTCTGGCTGGCATCGGGCTGGCGGTCCTCGCGGTCGCGACGGTCAACGGAGCCAGCAATGCAAAGGTGGCCGGGAGCCGGCTGCCCTGGGAGACCCCGCAGTGGTGGGCTTGGGCCACAGCGGGGACGAGCGCCGCGCTGCTGCTCCCCGCAGCCGGTGTGGTCATCGTGGGCACCTTGGTGCGGGTCGCGCGTGCCAAGACCCCCGAACGCCAGCAGCTGCTCTGGCTTGTCTGCGTCGTAGCAGTCATGGTCGCCACCCTGCTCCTGCCCGCTACCGAGGGTCCGTTCGCGGTGATGTTCGCTTGCATTCCCGTCGCCGTCGTCGTCGGGGTGCTCCGCTACCGGCTGCTGGGCATCGAGGTCGCCCTTCGACGGACCCTGCTCTACGCACCGCTGGCCCTGCTGGTCGCGCTCATCGTCGGCGGCCTCACGACGGTCGTCGCTTCGCTCGTCCCCGACGGCCCGCTGCCGCTCATCGCGGCCTCGACCGTTGTCGCCATCCTGGTCATTCCCGTTGCCGGCCGGCTACGCGTGCTGGTCGACCGCCTCGTGCTCGGTGAGCGGGCGGACCCGTTGACGGTAGTCGACCGGATCGGTGCCGGGCTCGAGGTCGCCGGGGACGATCCGGTCGCGTCGATGCTGGAGGCGGTCGCGATCGCTACCGGCGCCTCAGGCGCGGTGGTGCGCAACGAGCGTGGTCGGGAGCTGGCGTGGTTCGGAGAGGGCGGGGGGACGACTCTTGATGTCCCGCTGGTGCACGGGGGGACGAAGCTGGGTGTCCTGAGCGTGGGTCCACGGCGGGGTGAGCCTCGTGTGAGCACGCGCGACGCGCGGCTCGTGCTGGCATTGGCTCCGCACCTTGCGGTCGTGGTGAGCTCACGCGAGCTCGCCGAGAGTCTCGCGCGCGAGCGTGAGCGGGTGACGACGGCGACCCTGGCCGAGCGTGATCGGCTCCGGCGCGACCTGCACGACGGGCTCGGACCATCGCTCTCGGGCATCGCCCTGGGACTCGAAGCGGCCGGGAAGGCGCTGGTGCTGGATCCGGCAGCGGTGCCGGACCTGCTGGAGCGAACCCGGCTCGAAGCGGACGTGGCGGTCCGTGAGATCCGGCGGGTGCTCGCCGGCCTTCGACCGGCGGCACTCGACCGGCAGGGCTTGGCGGGCGCGCTGCGAGAGACGGCAGACTCGCTCGGGATGGGCGCTCCCGGCAGGCCCCAGATTGCGTTGAGGGTGGACGCGCTGCCATTGCTGCTCCCCCACGTCGAGGAGTCCGCGTTCCGGATCGCAGTCGAGTCCATGACCAATGTGGCTCGGCACTCGGGCGCCGAACACTGTCGTGTGGAGATCAGCCAGGCGAATGGCGACCTGCGGGTCGGGGTGATCGACGACGGTCACGGCCACGCGTCCACGCGGCCGATGGGTCATGGGCTCGATTCCATGCGCAGGCGCGCGTCGGACGTCGGCGGCGTGCTGACCGTCGCACCCGTCGAGCCACACGGGACTGCAGTGACCGCTGTGCTCCCTCTGGGGGCGGCATCGTGACCGTCCGGGTCGTGCTGGCCGACGACCACCCGATGTACCGCTACGGCCTGGGCGCGATCCTCGAGCAGGCGGAGTCGGTGGAAGTCGTCGCAAGCGTCGGCAACGGCGACGAGCTCGTGCGGGCCGCGGCGGAACACCATCCCGACGTCGTGGTCACCGACCTGTCGATGCCCGACCTCGACGGCGTCGAGGCGACGAAGCTCCTGCTGAGGGCGCAGCCCGGGCTCGCCGTTCTCGTCCTGACCATGCATGAGGACGACGAGCACGTCTTCGCAGCCCTGCGAGCGGGCGCGCGTGGCTACCTGGTGAAGGGTGCCGGTGGCGAGGAGATCGTCCGCGCCGTCGTCGCCGTGGCCTCGGGGGATGCGGTCTACGGCGGTGCCGTTGCCCGGCGCATCGTCGCCTTCTTCGCCGGAACGGGTGACGAGTCGCCCAGTGTCCGGGCGTTCCCCGACCTCACGCCACGGGAGCGCGAGATCTTGGAACTGCTGGCAACCGGCTGTCGGAACCACGAGATCGCGCGAAGACTGACCCTGTCGGAGAAGACGGTGCGCAACCATGTCTCCCAGGTGTTGCTGAAGCTTCACGTGCCCGACCGCACCGCCGCTGCCCTGAGGGCCAGGGAGGCCGGTCTAGGCACTCCTCCTGTTCGCTGACGCAAGCGGCGCTCGGTGTAGCACGAGCTTGGTGGTGTGCGCGGCGTACGCCGTGGGGGCGTTGTCCCAGTCCGCGAGCAGGCTGGTGACCTCCTCGGCGGGGAAGCCGGTGGTGGCGATGAAGTCGAGGAGCTCCGGCAGGACCGGGCGGACGTGGGAGATGCCGACCCGGAGGGTGGCGCTGGTGGCGTACATGCTCATGATCGGCACCCTGGTGCCGGTCGCGAGGTAGTAGCCCGTGGCGGTGCAGACGCCGCCAGGCTTGAGTGCGCGAATGGCTTGGCGAAGTCCTGAGGCCTGTGAGGATGCCTCGACGACGACGTCATAGCTCGTGGAGAAGCGATCGAGGGTGGGCCCCTTGCGGCTCTTCGCCACCTCGTGGGCGGTGGCTCCGAACGCGTGCGCGACGTCGAGCCGCGCGAAGCGGTCGTCGACGTAGTCGACGACGGCGGCGCCGTGGCGGACGGCGAGACCGGCCGCGTAGAGGCCGATGCTCTGCGCGCCACCACCGATCACCAGCACCGAGCCGCCGGGGCGTTCGCGAAGGGCGGGTACGACGGCCCGCCAGGCGTCGGCGAGGTTGTCGCTGGCCGCGGCGACGCGCAGCGGGTCGACGCCCTCGGGGACGCGGACGAGCATGTGGTCGGCGTACGGCACGCGCAGAGAGTCGGCGACCATGCCGCCCCACGGGCCGCAGCTGGGCCCGAACCCGAAGGCGGCCAGCGTGTGGCCGGGGCTATCGGCGCGCGTGGTCGAGCACTTCGCGGTCAGGCCGAGCCGGCACTCCTCGCACGAGCCGCACGAGACCGCCCACGGGACCACCACGACGTCTCCGGCCTTCATGTCGACGACCTCGGCGCCCACCTCGGTCACCTGGGCGACGCACTCGTGGCCGATCCCGAACGGTCCCTTGAAGGGCACTGAGCCGAGGATCGATGCCACGACCGGATCGACCAGGCCCGCCTTCAGCCCGGCCTGGAGGGCCCGGGAGACCGGGCGGTGGATGGGCAGCGAGTCGCCGTCGCAGCGGCTGGCTACGAACGGCCTCACGAGTGCGTCGGTCGCGTGCTGGAGAGTCGGATCCGGCCGGTCGAGCCACTCGAGCCGACCGGCGCGGACCAGGTTCAGCTCACGCATGCGGTCCATCTGACCACGTCATGACTCGGCCGATGACTACCGCCCCGTGGTCCGGTCTGATGGGTTCATGGACACCCACAACCTCGCCGAGCTCTATGACCTGCCGCCGCTGGAGTGGGACTCGATCACCGCCCAGCTCGACTCGGGCTTCACCCTCGTGCCAGGCTCCGGCGGCCCGAACCGACACTCCTGCTGGCTCACCACCGTGGACGCTGACGGTGCGCCACACACGACCGGCATCGGCGCCGCGTGGGTTGACGGGGCCTGGTGGTTCGAGACTGGCCGCGGCACCCACAAGGGTCGCAACCTGGCCCGCGACCCCCGCTGCACGCTCGCCATGGCGCTGCACGACTTCGACCTCGTCGTCGACGGCACCGCCGAGGTGGTGACCGACCGCGCGACGGTCGCCCAGCTGGCCGAGCACTGGGCCGCGGACGGCTGGCCGTGCCGGGTCGACGAGAGTGGCACCGCCCTGACCGCCGAGTTCAGCGCCCCGTCGGCCGGCAAGCCGCCGTGGCACGTCTACAAGATCACGCCGGTCTCGGCGACGGCGCTGGCCACCGTCGAGCCTGGCGGCGCTACCCGCTGGACCTGGTGACCGCGCGACCTGACGATTGCGCCCCGTTGTGACGGCGAAGCGCCGCCGAACCTGTGCAGGTTCGGCGGCGCCTCCTATTTGCGGCTGAGCGACCCTCCCGCCCCCCGGTCGGGAGGGGTGCTCGTACGCCGTTCAGCCCACGGGCGCGCAGATGGCCCACACGTAGGCGGTGGTGGCGTTGCCGTTGTTGCGGATCTCGGCCCACCAGCCGAAGCCGATGCTCTGGGCGTTGGACTGGGGCGCGGACTCCCGGACGACGATGCCGGCCGGCGCGTTGCTGGAGACACCGCCCCCGGTCACCTTGGTGCCGGCGGGGCACAAGGCACCCCACGCGATGGCCGAGTTGGCGGCCACTGGCTCGTCCTCGATGACGTAGGTCAGCCCCCCGAAGCCGGCCGGGCCCTGGGCGCCGGTCGGGCCGGCGGGGCCCTGGGCGCCGTCAGCGCCCTTCGGCCCGGCCGGACCTTGCGGACCGGCGGGACCCTGGGGCCCCTGCGGGCCGGCGAGGGTGCCGGAGAAGTCGTCCTTGGTCAGCGAGCCGTCGCGGATGTCGGTGCCCTTGAGGGTGCCGTTGCGGACGTCGCGTCCCGTGAGGGACTCGTTCTTGACGCTCTGGCCTGTGATGAGCTGCGCGGCGCCGGCGGTTGCCGTGCTGGCCACGAGAAGGCCGGCGGCGACAAGCAGGACAACACGGGTGCGAGAGCTGATCGACTTGATGTTCATTGATGGATTTCCGTTCTTGTGAGTGATGGTGCGGATGGATGTGGAGGGTCTGTGCGTCAGCGGCGGGTCGCCGTGACGATGCGGTACTCCCAGTCGCACGCGACGCCTTCGCCGGTGCTCTGGTCGAACTCCTTCGCGAGCGCGATCAGGTCTGCACGGAACTCCGCGCGACCCTCCTCGTCGAGCCGGTTGGCCGCCGAGTACGTCGGGCCGTAGTAGGTGAGGAACAGGTCGGCGAACTCCTCTGGAGTGCGGAAGTGCTGGCGGACCGTGGCGGTCACCGACTGCACGTCCTCGATGCCGTCGCCGAGGAGCTCGGCCACGACGGCCTCCACACCCCAGCGAGTCGGCGGCTGCGCACCGGCAGGCGGCGACACGTGCCGACCGACGGTCTTGAGGATGCCGCCGACGAAGCCCTCGGGCGTCCAGCTGGCCAGTGCGATCCGGCCGCCCCTGCGCGCCACCCGGACAAGCTCGCCAGCGGCACGGGCGTGGTCCGCGGCGAACATCACGCCGATGGCCGACATGACGGTGTCGAACGACTCGTCGCCGTACGGCAGCTTCTCGGCGTCCGCCTCGGCGAAGGCGACGTCCAGGTCCTCGGCGTCAGCCCGGCGACGGGCGATCTCGAGCAGCTCCGGCACGTAGTCGATGCCCTGAACGACAGCGCCGCGCCGTGCGGCGGCCAGGGCGACGTGCCCGGTCCCGGTGGCGACGTCGAGGACGTGCGTTCCGGGCATCACGCCGAGGTGCTCGACGAGGTGCTCGGACACCGGCACGGTGATGTGCGCGATCTTGTTGTAGTCACCGCTGCTCCAGACCTTCTGCTGCTTGTCGCGGAGCTCGGTGTAGTCGTTCGTGATGGTCATGGTCGTGCCTTTCGTTGAGTGCGCTGCCGCGGACGCGGCGACGTCGTGAGGTGTGGCAGGCGAGCTGGCCGCGGAGATGTGCTCGTGCCGGAGTCCGGCGCGCTGCATCGCCTCCGCGACGACATCGGCCGAGGTGGCCTCGTAGAGCAGGAAGCAGGTCTCGTCCTCGGGGACGAAGATCGAGCGGACGCAGCGCACCGGCCGACCCTCGAGGGTCAGGTCGGCGCTGGCCCGCTCTGCGCGGTCGGCATGCTGCTGCGCCGCGACAGGGTTGCCCTTTGCGACGTAGAGCTCGACGAGGAATTCAGCCATGGCACAACCGTGCTGGCCGGTGGGGGTGCGCCGAAACTACGGAGGACCCGAGGATCTGCGCGTGCCGACCCCAGGAAACGACCCCAGGGCCGACCCCAGGAGAAACCGGGGAATGGTCAGATTGGGGGTGTCACACTCGTCGGCCGATGACCGTCAGATGGTCATGAGGCTCGGGCGATGCGGGCCAGATGCAGGTCTGAGAACGAGGAAGGGCGACGACCAGAATGAAGACCATGACATGCCAGCAGCTCGGGGGTCCGTGCGACCTGGAGCTCCGCGGCGAGACGGCCGACGACGTCATCAAGGCCCAGGACAAGCACCTCAAGGATGCGGTCAAAGCCGGCGATGCCACTCACGAGAAGGCCAATCGGGACATGAAGGGCCGGTGGAAGCACCCCGTTGCGTCGATGGGCTGGTACCGCGACGCCAAGAAAGCCTTCGCCGAGCTTCCCGAGGACTGACGACCGGTCTACTCGGACTCGAGGGAACGCTTGAGGGACTTCAGGGTTCGGGTCCGCTCGACCTTCGCGAGCAGCGCGGCTACGGGCTTCATCAGTCGCATCCAGCCGAAGAGCTCTCCCACGGCGACGTGGTGAATGACCGTCGCATTCCCGTCACCCTCCAGTGAGTACGCCGGCTCGGCCCGCGCCACCTCGGAGCCGAACATGCGGAGGGTCTCGCGAAAGGCGAGGCGCGACGGGAACACGAACTGCGTCACTTCCCCCTGATAGGTGCCCATCCGGGTCGAGTCGAAGTAGGTCGTCCCTTTTCGGACAGGGGCCTCGGAGGTCAGCCCGCACCGTCGGAACAGACCCGTCCGGTGCATCCAGCCCCCGTAGTTCTGCAGGTCCGCCAACCGCTCGAACACCACACCGACGGGTCGTTGGATCACCGTGTGTGACTCGAACCGGACAGTGCTGCCAGTCATTGATGTCCCCACCCTGTGTTCAGCGTGCGCATCACAGTACGCGCGGGCGAACGGCCTTCGGGCGGATGTCGATGCGGCCCACTACGGTCTCCAGCATGACCTCGTCACAGCACGACTTCGACTTCATCTTCGGCCACTGGTCGGTCCGCAACCGCAAGCTCGTCGACACCACCGACCCCGCCTGCGACCAGTGGGTCGAGTTCGACGCGGTCAGCGACGTCTCGCCGATCCTGTTCGGGATCGGCCACATCGACCAGATGAGGGTGCCAGCGCCGGCTGACGGCGGCGCGCCCTTCGAGGGATTCACGCTGCGGCTGTTCGACCCGAGCGATCAGACCTGGCGGATCTGGTGGAGCTCGACGCGGGTTCCCGGCGTCCTGGACACGCCCGTGGTGGGTCGCTTCGACGACGGGCATGGCGTCTTCGAAGCCTCGGACACGATCGGCGGTCGACCCGCGCTGGTCCGCTTCGAATGGCTGGTCGACCAACCAGACGGGCCGCTGTGGCAGCAGTCGTTCTCCTACGACGACGGCCAGACGTGGGCCATGAACTGGCAGATGCGGTTCACCAAGGGCTGACCCGAGCAGGCAATCGAACGGCCACCAACTGCAGTCCGCGGTGGGCCTGGAAGTTCGCGCGCGTGGCGGCCGGTCGGCACACGCGCCGGCCACCGAGTGATGAGTTGTCCCGCGCGCATCCGTCATACGTGTGACACGACGAGACGGAAGGATGACGTGATGAGTGTGGACATGCGACTGGAGGAGCTAGGCGTGAGCGGTCTGGGCGAGGTCGACGAGCCGGCGTTCTCTGGGCTTGCGGAGCGGCACCGCCGGGAGCTGCACGTGCACTGCTACCGGATGCTCGGGTCGTTCGAGGACGCCGAGGACACCGTGCAGGAGACGTTCCTGCGTGCCTGGCGGCGGCGGGAGACCTATGAGGGGCGGTCGACTTTCCGGGCCTGGCTCTACCGCATCGCCACCAACGCCTGTCTGGACCTGATCGCCAAGCGCCGCCCGAAGCCGGCGACCGGAGGCGAGGTTCTGTGGCTGCAGCCCTACCCGGACCGACTGCTCGACGAGCTGCCTGCGGGCGACTCGGACGAGCCGGAGGCCGTCGCCGTGGCGCAGGAGACGATCGAGCTCGCGTACCTGGTCGCAGTCCAACACCTCGCACCCCGCCCGCGGGCCGTGCTGATCCTGCGGGACGTGCTCGACTGGCCGGCGAAGGACGTCGCGGAGCTCCTCGGTGACTCCGTCAACTCGGTGAACAGCGCGCTGCAACGGGCGCGTGCCGGCATGCGCGAGCACCTGCCGGCCGAACGGCAGGACTGGACCGGCGGCGATGAGGACGCCGGCACGCGCGAGCTGGTGCGCCGCTTCACTGAAGCCAGCGTGGCCACGGACGTCGACAAGCTCGCTGCCATGCTGCGCGACGACGTCCGCTGCTCGATGCCGCCCACGCCGGGCCTGCACGTCGGCCGCGACGCAGTGGTGAACGACTGGATCGAGGACGGCTTCGTGGGCATGAAGGGTCTGCGCGGCGTCCTCACCTCCGTGAACCGGCAGCCCGCCATCGCCTTTTACCAGTGGCAGGAGCGGGAGGCCGCTTACCTGCCGCTGACGCTCGACGTACTGCGCATCTCCGGCGGGGCGATCACCGAGATCGTCACGTTCCACGACGACCAGTTCCCGCGGCTCGGGCTGCCGGAGCGACTGCTCGAGGAGACGACATGAACAAGATGTCGGACGCCGGGTTCGTCACAGACCCCGCATCGGCCCAGGCGAGCTTCACCCACCGACTCCGGGGCCTCGCCGTCACCGGCTTCATTGCCACGCTCGCAGCGATGGTCGCCACCACCCTCGCAGCTGCGCTGGGCAAGGCCGTCGGTGTCGACTTCGAGATCCCCGAGGGTGGCGAGACGATCCCGCTGTCCGGGATCGCCGTCGTGACCGGCGTCTTCTCGGCCGTGGGCGTTGTGATGGCTGCCGCTCTTCTTCGCTGGAGTGCTCGCCCCGCCGAGCGATTCGTGTGGACGGCAGGGTCGCTGACCGCGATCTCGTTGGTGCCGCCCCTCCTATCCGGGGCAGACACGGCCACCATCGCAGCCCTCATCGGGCTACACCTCGTCGCCGCGGCCGTGATGATCCCCACCCTGTCGCGGAGCCTCCGGACCCGGACCGTTTGAGGCCCCATCCAGCACCCGCGCGGCTGCTCAACGACTTCCAGCACACGAACAATCCGCCGGAGTGACGACCTGCACCGCGCACTCGCCGGGGCATCTTCACCGGAAGCCCTTGGTGTGAAGAGCCGTCACGGCCCGCACATTGCGGATCCAAGCTCCAGCGCAGTGCGTCAGGTCGCGGCAAGCAAGACGTCCTCTCCCACCCGCCGTCCGGGTCAGCCACATGCCGATAGGCGCGCTCCCGTCAGGAATCGGCGAGCAACAACTCGGCCCAGACCTGCCGCGGCCAATCAGGCCGGTCGGCGGGGTCGCGCCGTACCTCGACGAACCCGTGACGCGCGTAGACAGCCGCGGCCCTGTCGTTGCCCTCGATGTACTCGATGGCAACGGTTCTTCGCGCGGCCGGAACTGCCCCGATAAGAGCGCTGAGCAGTGAGCTTCCGACACCCTTGTCTTGGTGATCGGGATGGACGTACAGCTTCCAGATCACAGGTACGTCGGGGCGCAGGTCGACGTTGCCCATGCCGACGACGTGGCCTTCGGACTCCGCAACCATGGTCGTGGTCGTGGCGAGGCCACGCTCGACAGCAGCCGCCGACCACCAGGTTGCCAAGCCGTGCTCGACGTAGTCTTGCCCCGCGAACGCGTACGTTCCGGGCCACGCGGCACGGCCGATCTCGCAGATTGCGTCGACATCGGTCTTGGTGGCACGCCGCACTTCTAGCGTCATGCCGAGAGCCTAGACACCCTGACGGAGTGGTCCCCTCGGCCGGTACACGCGTGCGCTCGCCGACGCACTCAGCCGCCGCTGAGCGGTCGTGCCAATGAGCCGTAGGTGTTGTTTGGTCACCTAGCGTTCGCGTCCGGCCGAAGGTCGGTGATCCGGGTCGGCTCACGTCCGCCTGTGGAAGCTGGTCTTGCCGTTGGGATGGTGGTGCGTGGTCCAGCCGGGGTCGTGGGCGCGGTGGTGGTGGAAAGAGCAGAGCAGCTTGCAGTCTTGGAGGCTGGTCTTGCCGCCTCTGGACCAGGGAACGACGTGGTGTGCTTCGCAGAACTCCGCAGGCATGGTGCAGCCGACGGTCGTGCAGGTCTGGTCGCGGAGGTTGAGGGCTTGGCGGATCGCGTCGGTGACCAGTCGTCTCGTGCGGCCGACGTCGAGGATCTCGCTGTCGGCGCCGAGGACCACGGGGATGATGCCGGCCTGGCAGGCGAGCCGACGAGCCGTGCCGGCGGTGACCCGGTCACCGGTGGACGTGGTGGCTAAGCCGGCTGCCGCAACGTCGGCCACGAGGGTCTCGTAGTCGAGGGTGACGGTCACGCTGGTCGCGGTGCCGCCGTGCCGGGGCAGGGACGTGGTGGGGATGTTCTCCAGCAGCGCGACGAACGCCTCCCCGCGTTGCCGGGCGCTCGGCAGCTGCGCGAACTCATCCGTGTCGGCCGATTGGTCGGCGTGGAGGTGACGTCGGCGGGGTGCGGTGAAGGCATTGAGGTAGGCACGGAGCCGGTTGGCGGCGTGGTCGGGCACCCGAGCGTGGAGGTCGGTAGACCCGTCACCGCGCGGCCGCATCGACAACCTGGTCGCAGCACACGCCCGGCGCTCCTCGGCCAGCAGCCTCTGGTACTCCGCGTCGTCGGCGATGGCCGGGGCCAGGTACTCCAGCACGCCCCGGCCGAGGTTTCGCAGCTCGCGTGGTCCGAGCTCGGAGGCTTTCTCGACCAGGTAGGCCTCCGCCTTGGCCCGCAGGTCAGCGCCGAGATCCTTCGGCAGCGCGTCGAGGGCGTCGGCGATCACCCGGGCTTGGGCCAGGTTGATCTCGCCGGCGGCGAGTGCGTTGGAGGTCTGGGTCCACTGCTGGTCTAGCGCCGCTGCGAGCGTCGCGGTGCGGCGTACGGTCCCGTGCGCGTCGCGGGTCTGGGTGGCGAGCCAGGCGGCGGTGGACCGGTCACCGGTGGTCTCGGCGATGTCGTCGGCGACGGCGAGCACTCTCATCACGGCCGCCTCGATCCGCCCGCGGGCCCGTGACAGGCCGAGCATCGTCGCCTGTTTCTCGGCCGTGGTCAGGTAGATCGGGTCGACCGCGAGGATCTGGTCCAGCGCGGCATCGAGCTCGCCGATCGGGAGCCGCGGGCTGCTGGACATGAGACAAGTCAAGCACCCACCACCGACAGTGGTCTGGGCTCGAATCCCCTTATGCACAAGGGGATCGACGAAAGTTGGGGGGGTTTCGAGACGGGCGCTAGCGCGGCCTCCTCAACCAACGGCAAGGGCTAGCGTCGACCCCCTCAACCAGCGATCATCCGTCGGGCTCGTCCACGTCCTGCAACCGCGACGCGAGCTGCACCCGCGAGCGGATGCCGAGCTTGGCGTAGGTGTTGCGGAGGTGGAACTCGACGGTGTTCACCGTGACCACCAGGGTGCGCGCGATCTCCTTGTTGGCCAGCCCTTCGACGGCGAGCTCCGCGACCCGGCGCTCGGTCGTCGTGAGACCGCCTCCAGGGGCCGGGCGGCGGGCGCCGACCCGCTCCAGCTCGGCGCGGGCGTCCTCGGCCCAGCCAGGAGACCCGATGGTCTCAAACGCAGCCACGGCCCGCTCCAGGACGTCGCGCGCCGCGCCCCATTTCTTCGCCCGCCGCTGCGCCCGGCCCAGCGCGAGCAGCGTGCGGGCCTCGTCGAACTCGAGACCGAGCGCTCGGTACGCCGTGGCGGCTGCGTCGAGCGCCTCGCCCGCAGCGTCGGTGTAGGAGTCGTCATGGATCGCCACCAGTGCCGCTCCGCGTTCCGCACCGACCCGCGCCCACGGATGGTCCTGCGAGCGCCCGACCTCGGCCAGCACCGCCACGACCCCGTGCGCCGCGTCGTACGACTCGGACTCCAGCAGGGCCTCGATCAGGTCCGTGGCCACGGGGAAGGCCCCTGGGTCCGACACACCCTCGCGCTGGGTGTGGTCCCACACGGCGCCGAGGTGACCGACCGCCTCGGGCAGGTTCTTCTCGAGCAGCGCCGCGAGTCCCAACGCCCGCGTGGCCTCGAGCCAGTCCCAGCGCACGCCTGTGGAGTCGGCAAGCGCGATGGCCCGGCCCGCCCAACGCCTGGCCTCCTCGACATCGCCGCATCCGGCTGCGAGGAGCGCCCGGCAGCGCTCGTACATGGGCCAGTTCAGCAAGTCGGCGCTGTCGGTGGAGTCGCCCCACTCGTCCAGCATCCGCTCGACCACGCTCCACCTGCCCGCTCGCAGCTCCAGCTCACACAGGTGCAGCCTTGCCAGCGCATAGGCCTCCGCCCACTCCTCGACCCGGTCCCGGAAGGCCGTCAGCAGGGGGCGCGCCTGCTCAATCTCCCCTCGCCAGGTCAGCCGCTGCCCCGCCACCCGTTCCGGGTGACGGGCCATATAAGCCCGTTCTGTGGACAGGGCGTAGTACCGCTCGATCAGGTGCGCGACGGGCTGCCCGCGCAGGGCCTGGGTCCAGGTGAGCGAGTGGACGGCGAGCGCTTGGTCGTCGGCGCTGCCCTGCTCGCTCAGCGCAACCGCCTCAGTCGCGCGCTCGTCGGCGCGGGCGACCTGCCGCACCTCGTTGACCGCCTCGTTCTCAGCCAGGTGCGGGAGCACCAGCCCGCGCAGCAACGGATCGTCGCCGGCCTCGGCCAGTGCCTTCTCGAGAAGGCTGAGGATGTCGGCGTTTCCCCGCACCACACCTTCGGTCAGCAGCGTGTACGCCTGCACCCGGGCGGCCCCGGCTGGCAGCGTCTCCACCCGGTCGCCGAGCAGCTCGGTGAGCCGCTGCTTCTCCCCTGCGTCCTCGAGGTGACGACCCAGGGCCAGCACCCGTTCGACGTCCGAGGACTCCGGCGGGGTGAGCCGCAAGGCGTGGGTGGCCAGATCGACGGCCTGCCGGGTCGCCCCACGCGCCGCCGCCCGGATGGCCGCGTCGTCGAGGCGCGCGGCAAGTCCCTCGTCGGGAGTGCGGGTGGCCAGGGCGAGATGGAGGGCGCGCCGCCGCTCGTCGGCGACGACGTCGGCGAGTCGACGGTGGAGGTCGAGCTTCTCTTCCTCGGTTGCCTGCGTCTTCGCGGCGGCGGCGAGCAGGGGATGCGCGGCCCGGACCCGCTCCCCCTCGACGGTGACCACGCCCGCTTCGACGGCGGAATCGAGCGCCTCGGGGCCGGCCAGGTCGTGCAGCTGTACGACGCGCAGGTCGGCGTCGAGGGCGAGCGCCAGCAGCACCCCCCGTGCGGAGTCGTCCAGGTCGGCGACCCGCAGCCCCAACAGGTCCTCGACATGGTCGGGAAGAGGCAGGTCGTCGCCGAGGGTGTCGAGCTCGCGCCCCGCCAGCATCCGGCCAACCTCGATCGCGAACAGCGGGTTCCCCACGGTGGTGTCGTAGATCCGCCTGAGCAAATGATGCGGCAGTCGCAGCCCGAGCCTGGTGGCCAGGATCTGCCTGGTGGCGCCAAGGCTGATCCCTCCGACCACGATGCGATCGAGCCGCTCGTCCGCGAACGCCTTCTCCAGCGCCGTACGCCGACCCGGTCGCCGGGCGAGCAGGAAGGTGACGGGTTCGAGATGCAGTCGGCGGGCGGCGTACGCGAGCGCCTCCTCCGACGGGCCGTCCAGCCACTGCACGTCGTCGATGGCCACCAGCAGCCCGTCCTGCTCCGCCAGCGCACGGAGCGCGGACAGCAGCGCGATCGAGATCACCTGGGACTCCGGCGGGTGGTCGGTGGGGTCCGCGCGGTAGAGCGCAACGTCGAGCGCGCGCAGCTGGGGCGACGGGACCGACTCCAGCTCCTCGCTCGCGACCCCGTCCATCAGGTCGATGAGCCCGGCGAAGGGCAGCCCCGCCTCGGTCTCGCTGGCCCTGGCGACCAGCACGCGCTGGTGACGTTCGCGGCCCCACGCGGTCCCCTGCTCCCACAGGCTCGTCTTGCCCACGCCGGGTTCGCCCTCGATGACCAGCGCCCGGACGGTGCCGTCGTCCCGGGACAGCAGGTCGCTGATCGCGTCGAGCTCACCGTCGCGCGCGATCAGTGCCCCCAACGGCGGCACGTCGGCCGACCGAGGTCGGGGCGTCGAGGAGCCCATGGTCAATGATCGCAGCCCATCCCGTGGCGAGGCAGCGTCGCTTCTCCGTCGCGCTATCGCGGGGTCAACACACAGAACTCATTGCCGCCGGGATCGGCCATCACTACCCAGCTGACCTCGCCCTGGCCGATGTCGATGCGCTTGGCTCCGAGGGACACGAGACGGTCGACCTCGGCTTGCTGATCCCCGTCGGCGGGTGGAGCGACGTCGAAGTGCATCCGGTTCTTCCCGGTCTTGGGCGCCACCGGCGGACCGCCCCAGGCGATCTTCGCGCCGCCGGCCGGCGACTGGATCGCGGTCTCCTCGTCCTGGTCCCAGACCAGCGGCCAGCCCAGTGCCTCGCTCCAGAAGTACCCGACCTCCGGGGAGCCGTCACAAGCCAGCTCTCCGAGGAACCCGGTGCCGGCGAGGAAGTTGTTGCCCGGCGGGATGACGCAGAACTCGTTGCCCTCGGGATCGGCGAGCACCACGTGTTCCTCTTCGGGGAGCTGACCGACGTCGAGGTGTCGGCCACCGAGCGCCAGCGCCCGATCCACGGTCGACTGCTGGTCGTCGAGGGAGGTGCTCGTCAGGTGGAGGTGCATCTGGTTCGGGCCGGACTTCGGGTGCTGGGTGGCAGCGAACTCGATCCGAAACTCGGTGTCGTCGTTCGGCAGCACCGCGAAGACCTCGGGGTCATCGGGATCGTCGACCAACTGCCTGCCCAACACTCCGGCCCAGAATCGCGCCAGCAGGACCGGGCCGTTCGCGTCGATGGTGAGCGCTTGGAAGTGAGTAGTCATCCGTAGGAACGCTAGGACGCTCGACAAGGTGAGGCAACGCGAACAAGGCCGCGTGGTCAGACCGGCAGCGCAGTGAGCTCCGGCGTCTCGTCCGTCAGCGGGTCGGCGATGACCACCTGGCCCTTGCCGGCGTTCTTGGCCACATACATGGCCGCGTCGGCCCTGCGGAGCAGCAGCTCTGCGCTCGCCTCGCGGCACGCTGCCCCGGCCGGCCCGGCCGTCGACTTCGGCGTGGTCAGCCGCGAGTCGTGGCCGCGACGCTCTTCGGGGGGCGTCGGGACCCCCTGGTGGTGTGCGACGCCGATGCTGACCGAGATGCGTACGCTCGCGCCGTCGACGATGACAGGCTGGGTCATCGACGCCACCACTCGTTCGGAGACCAAGATGGCGTCGGAGGAGTCGGTGAGCAAGATGGCGAACTCGTCGCCTCCCAACCGGGTGACCGTGTCGGTGGCACGCACGCACGCCAGCAGCCGGTCGGCGACCGTACGCAGCAGCAGGTCACCCGTCACGTGACCGTGTTCGTCGTTGACCTTCTTGAAGTCGTCGAGGTCGCAGAAGAGCACGCTCAGGCTTGTCGACTGCTCCAGGAGCGCGCGGTCGAGCCGGTCTGCGAACAACACCCGGTTGGGTAGCCCGGTCAGGGCGTCATGCAGCGCCTGATGCTGGAGCTGGTCCCTGGCCTCCTGCACGGCGACGACGAGGCCCAGGTTGTCGACCATCGACAAGAACTGACGGGTCAGCACGACGAGCATCAGGGCCAGACCCAGCAAGACGTCGGTTGCCTCGGTCTTCGGTGCCGTCACCACGCTCGCGGTGAGAGCGGTCAGGGCGGCCAGGAGCGGTACGTAGGGCAGGGTCAGCCGCAGCACCGACATCGCGGGTGCACTCCGGTGCTCGACCTCCACGCCGTCGGTTGGAGGCACGGTGGCGGCAGCGGCGGCCACGAGCAGGAAACCAACGACCCAGCCGCTGCTGACCAGGTCGGCCGACGAGTACGCCCCTTGGCTCACCAGATAGACGTAGGCGCTGTCCGCGACGGCCAGACCCCCAAGCCCCAGGGCCAGTACGGCGAGCGTGCGGCGCTCGCCGACCGCGCCGCGCGCCAACGCCAACAGCACCAGGGTGCCGAGGATCAGATCGCCGGCCGGATAGGCCAGTGACAACGTCAGTGGGAGCAGCTCGCCGCCTTCGGCGACAACCGTGCCGAGGGCAGTCACCCAGGAGAGCACCAGGAGTGAACCGGCAATGATCGCCCCGTCCAGCACGTCGCGGCCGCGCGCAGCGAGCTCGTGGCTCTGCGTGCCCAGCAGGATCATCAGTCCGACCGCGGCGGCGACGGGGAAGCCCAGGAAACCGACGTCAGCGAGCGACGGGAACGGCACCTCGCGCCCGAGGATCACCTCGTAGTAGCTCCAGACCGCCTGACCTGCCGCCCATGAACCAGTGCCGACGGCCAGCCACGACCACGCGGCGCGCCGACGACCGGCCGAGCGACGCGCGGCCAGTGCGCAGGCAACCGACGCGAGCGCTGCACTGGCCAGCTGGCCGAGGTTGCTCAGCAGCAGAATCGCCAGGTCGTTGAGCCCGGGTAGTTGCAGCAGTACGACGAAGCCCGCGCCGACAATTGCAGCGGCCACGACATGTGCGTAGGAACGCATCGGGACCAACTCCACTCGGCACTCCTGCCCACCCTGGCACGCCGACGGGCTCGCCGGACCCTTTCGCCACTATCGACAGTCGCTGTTGGAATCTCCGCATCGGGGTACCGGGGTGGTCCATGACCCCAGGAGGTTCCCCGTGGCTGCCCAGCCCACCACATCGACCAGGTCCGCCGCGTCCACCGACGCCATCACCCTGCTGAAGGCGGACCACAAGGACATCCGGCGGCTCTTCGCGGACTTCGAGAAGGCGGGTGACGGCGCCCAGCGGACCAAGCAGCGGCTGGTCGACCGGATCATCGAGCTGCTGACGGTGCACACCTACATCGAGAACGAGGTGATGTACCCGCGAGTGAGGGCTCTCCTGCCCGACCTCGAGGACGACATCCTGGAGTCCTACGAGGAGCACCACGTCGCCGACGTACTGGTCATGGAGCTCTACTCGATGAAGGCCTCCGACGAGCGCTTCACCGCGAAGACGACGGTCCTCATCGAGAACGTCAGGCACCACATGATGGAAGAGGAAGACGACTGGTTCCCGGAGGTACGCAAGGGGCTGGGGCGCAAAGCCCTCCAGGAGATCGGCGCCGAGATGGTCAAGGCCAGGAAATCGGCCCCGAAGAAGCCCTCGCAGCCCAGTGCGCTGAAGAAGACCGTCGACGCCCTGATCAGCTGAGTCGCGGTTCACATCCGTGCAGGTCGGTCTCGCTTTGGATGAAGCAGACGGTCTCGGGTACGGGTAGACCGTGACTGCTCAGCCCCTCATCTCTCCACAACGTGCCGCTCCGCTCCGTTGGGCTGCCATCTGCCTGCTGCTGGTCGGGGTCTTCGGCTGGCTGGTGGCCCAGGACCGTTCACCGCTCGACTCCGTCGATCAGTGGGGCAAGTCGGGCGAGGACTGGGCCGATGGCCATCCCCTGCTCATCGACGCCCTGCGCCTGATCGAGATCGCCTTCGCGACCATCGGCATGATCATCTGGACCAGCATCGCGGCCGGCCTCCTGCTTCTTGATCGCCGATTCAGGGCGGCGGCCTTCGTGATCACGGTGATGGTCGTGACGTCGTTGACGACGACGGTGCTCAAGCTGCCAGTTCGGACGGAGACGGCCCGACTGGCAGGACCAGATCGACCTGCTCACCACGAAGTCCTTCCCGTCCGGGCACGCGTCGTCGAGCGCCGCCCTGGCTGCCGTCTTGATCGTGCTGGTCTGGATGCTGGTCCGCAGCCAAGCCCTGCGCCGGACCGCGACCGTCGCCCTGGTCCTGATGTGGGTCGTCGTCTGCCTCGACCGGGTGCTGCTGGGCCGTCACTTCCCGACGGACGTCGTCGCCGGCTCGCTGCTGGGAGTCGCCGTGACGCTCATCGGCATCGCTGTGTTCGACCCGCTCTCCGAGAAGCGCGCGCCGGATCGGATGACGGCGGGAACGACGTCTCGGTGACGTCTCCTTGGCCAGCGACGATCACGTCATCTTCGTCCCAGGCTGCTAGGTTCAAAGATCCGGCAGTCGCGCCGGACCCTTAGAGCAGACGCCTCGTTGACCGTTTGGGCCTTACCGGCCCGGCCACGATCCCGTCGCCTCCTCTGAGCCTTTCTCAGAGGAGCTTCTGTGCCTGTGTCGTCGTCCGTCTCCACCTCCAGCATCTCCCTGCCCGCCGGCAGCACCGCCGTCGTCTACTGCGAGGGCCAGTTCGGCGAGCAGGACGGCAAGACGGCCAACGGTCTGGTCCGGCACTCCGAGAAGTACGACATCCTCAGCGTCGTCGACAGCACCCACGCCGGCAGCGATGCCGGACAGGTCCTGGACGCCGCTCCGAACGGCATCCCCGTGCTGGCGAGCCTGGCCGAGGCCCTCGCCCACGCCGGCCATGTGCCCGACTACCTGATCTGCGGGCTGGCGCCCGCCGACGGACTGCTGTCCGCGGCCCAGCGCGTCGTGCTTCTCGACGGCATCGCGCGGGGCATGCACGTCATCAACGGCCTGCACGAGTTCCTCAACGACGACGCCGAGTTCGTCGCCGCCGGCCTGCTGGCTGGGGTGACCATCACCGACGTACGCCGCCCCAAGGAGAAGAAGGACCTCAAGCTCTTCTCAGGCCGCATCTTCGACGTCACCTGCCCCCGGATCGCGGTGCTCGGCACCGACGGCGCCGTCGGCAAACGCACCACCGCCACGCTCCTGGTCCGGGCGCTCAACGACCGCGGCGTCAAGGCCGTCATGGTCGGCACCGGCCAGACCACGATCATCCAGGGCGGCAAGTACGGCGTCGCGCTGGACGCCCTGGTCCCCCAGTTCTGCTCCGGCGAGGTCGAGGCGCAAGTGGTCGCGGCGTTCGAAGGTGAGGACCCCGACGTCATCGTCGTCGAGGGGCAGGGCGCGCTCAGCCACCCGGCGTACATCACGTCTGCGCACATCCTGCGCGGCAGCCAGCCGACCGGGGTCATCGTGCAGCACGCACCCAAGCGGCGGGTCCTCGGCGACTTCCCGATGGTGGCCGTGCCGACCGTGGCCAGCGAGGTCAAGCTCATCGAGGCCTTCGCGGACACCAAGGTCATCGGCATCACCGTCAACCACGAGGGCATGGCCGACGACGCCGAGATCGAGATGGCGATCGACCAGATCGAGCTCGAGCTCGGGCTGCCCGCGACCGATCCCCTGACCCGGCCCCTCGACCGTCTGGCCGAGATGGTCCTCGATGCCTTCCCGGCTCTGAGAGAGTCGCGCGTCCCGAGCATTCGATGACCGCACCTCGCCTCGAGGTCGATCTCGATGCCGTCGAGACCAACACCCGCACGCTGGTCGATCGGCTCGCCCCCCGAGGGGTGCGGGTCACAGGAGTGACCAAGGCGGCGCTCGGCTCGCCCGGTGTGGCCGCGGCGATGCTGCGCGGTGGCGCCAGCGGTCTCGGCGACTCGCGCATCGACAACCTGGCCAGGCTCGAGTCGGCCGGCGTCGAGGCGAACCGCACGCTCATCCGCTCCCCCATGATCAGCCAGGCCGACGCCGTGGTTCGCCACGCGTCGACCAGCTTGAACACCGAACTCTCGGTGCTCGAGGCCCTCTCCCGGGCCGCCGCCCACCAAGGCACAGCACACGCTGTCGTGCTGATGGTGGAGCTCGGCGATCTTCGGGAGGGGGTGCTTCCTGCCAACGTCGTCGACCTCGCGCGGCGCGTCGCCGGGCTGCCCGCCCTGACGATGGCGGGCATCGGCACCAACCTCGCCTGCCAGAGCGGCGTCGTACCCGACCAGTCCAACATGCAGGAGCTCTCCCGGCTCGCCACCGAGGTGGAGTCGGCGGTCGGTACGCCGTTGTCGGTCGTCTCGGGCGGCAACTCGGCCAGCCTGGGCTGGGCGCTGCAGACCGACGACGTCGGCCGCGTCGACGAGCTGCGCCTCGGCGAGTCGATCCTGCTGGGCACCGACCCGCTCTCCCGGCTGCCTCTCGTGGGTCTGCGCACCGACGCGATCGTCCTCGTCGCGGAGCTCATCGAGGTGCAGACGAAGCCCGCGCTGCCGTGGGGCGAGCTCGCCCAGGCGGCCTTCGGCACCCCCACCGCCCGCCCGGACTCCGGCCTGGTGAGGCAAGGGATCCTGGCCGTCGGTCGGCAGGACCTCGACCTCGAAGATCTGACGCCGCCCGCCGGCGTCCGCGTGCTCGGCATGAGCAGCGACCACCTGGTGGTCGACCTCGGCGACCATGGTGCGCAGGTCGGCGACGAGCTGTCCTTCGGCGTCGGCTACGGCGGGCTGCTGCGCGCGATGACGTCGCCGTACGTCGCCACCGTGGAGATGACGCGGCGCGCGTCTGCCGTGGTGCCGCAGGTGTCCTAGTCAGTCACACCCGCCACGACGCGCTCACGCCGCGTCGGCGGCGTGCTCCAACTCGGCGACGTCGATCTTGTGCATCTTCAACATGGCGTCCATCGCCCGGCGGGCACGGGCGCGATCGGGATCGTCGAGCAGCTCTTGCAGCCGACGGGGAACGATCTGCCATGACAGCCCGAACCGGTCCTTGAGCCAGCCACACGGGCCGGGTTCGCCACCGTCCGCCGTGAGTGCGGCCCAAAGCCGATCAACCTCGGGCTGGTCGTCGCACTCGATGACGAACGACACCCCTTCGTTGAAGGTGAAGTCCGGTCCGCCGTTGAGTCCCTGGAACGGCTGGCCGCCCACCGTGAAGTCCACCGTCAGGACCATGCCCTCGGGCCCAGACGGCGTGTCGGCCGGCGAGCGCCAGACCTTGTCGATCTTGCTGTCGGGGATCAGTGAGACGTAGAAATCAGCCGCCTCCTCGGCGTTGCCGTCGAACCACAGGCAAGGAAACAACAACCGGGTCATCTCGTTCTCCTTCGAAGTCCGCCCAGCGACCTCTGCGCGCCGGGCTCATCGGTAGGCACATAACCTCAGACCGGCTCGGGGCCGGAGATTCATCGGATGGCCCGGCACGCAGCAGAGCCGAGTCGCCGAGGTGAGCAGGGCCTGCAGGCGGCGTACGGCCGTCACCACAAGGGGTTGGTAGTAACCGCAACTCGGGGTCAGCGCAGGTTGGTGGCGAGCGGGCACTCGAAGGGGCCGCGCGCGCGGAGGCCGACGTTGTTGAGGTAGCCGATCACGATCCCGTAGGACTCGAAGAGGCCAACCTCGGTATAGGCCACGTCGTGGTCGAGGCAGTAGGCCCGCACGGCCGGCTGGGCGAGCCGCAGGTTGGGGCGGGGCATGCTGGGGAAGAGGTGGTGCTCGATCTGGTAGTTCAGCCCACCCATCGCGATGTCGACGACCAGGCCGCCGCGGACGTTGCGCGACATCATCACCTGGCGGCGGAGGAAGTCGATCTTCATGTCCCGCGGGACGATCGGCATCCCCTTGTGGCTCGGCGCAAACGAGCCGCCGAGGCAGAGCCCGAAGACCGCCATCTGCACGAAGAAGAACGCCACCGCCTTCCCCGGCGGGAGCAGCAGGGCGAGCGCGGCGACGTACGCCGACAGCCGGATGGCCACCACGACGATCTCGACGCGTCGGAACGGCGACGCCTTGTCCGCGATGACGTGGCGCAGCCCGGCGTAGTGGAGGTTCAGTCCCTCGAGGGTGAGCAGCGGGAAGAACAGCCAGCCCTGCCGGCGCAAGAACCAGTTGGCGAAACCGGAGCTGCGCGCCTCGGCGATGTCGCGGGTGAAGGCGATCGCGCCCGGACCGATGTCCGGGTCACGCCCCTCCATGTTGGGGGTGGCGTGGTGGCGGTTGTGCTTGCCCTTCCACCAGCCCAGGCACAGCCCGGCGAAGACGGCGGAGAGGATCCGGGCCATCCAGTCGTTCCACCGGGCCGAGTCGAACATCTGCCGGTGGGACGCATCGTGGCCCAGGAAGCCGAACTGCGTCACCATCACGCCGAGCGCAGCGGCCAGGATCAGCTGGAACCAGGAGTTTCCGAGCGCCACGATTCCGACCCACACGAGGCAGAAGCCCAAGACCGTGACGGTGATCCGTCGCCAGTACCAGAAGTGGCGGCGTTCGAGCAGGCCGCTCTGCCTGATGTGTGCCGCCAGCTCTGTGTAGGAGCTAGCGGTTGGCGAGATCAGGGACGTCGTCATTGTCGAACCCCGGTTTCGCGGGCGTTGGGTCGTCGGGGTCTGGGACGACGAGGGGACTGTCCGCCCACCCTAGTCCCGTCGGCCCGCGGCCCGGGCGTGTCGCGCCAGCAACGTCCGAGCCGGGGTCGTCGGGCGCCGACTCGAGCGCGAGCACGTCGGTGCGCCGGCCCATAGATGATCCGCCCGTACGCCGACCGGGGACGGAGGCCGGAGCCAGGTCCCGCCCAACGATGAGAGGGCAAGCGCGCCAAGCGGGACCTGGGAGGCCTCAGCAGTACCCCTGACTTGGTGACGCTTCACCCAGTCAGGAGACGAGAGCGAGGTGACGCTTCACCCGACCCTGCCCGCTGCAACCACTCCCCCGCTGGGACGTCCAATGCGGGGGACTCATCGCTCAGGGTCCGGGAGCGCTTCTCAGAAAATCACAACACACTTCCCCCGGGCTGGCAACCGCCTGCGCTCGGCAACCTTCACGGCCACCGCGGGGCCACGCGTCGTTCATCCGACGGGCTCGGTGTCATCCGCCTCGACGACCTCCGCGAGGCGCGCCTCGAAGGTGTCGACGATCTCGGCCGCCACCTCGCGCAGCTTGACGTTGCCGTGGGACGAGGCGCGGACGAGGAACGAGAAGGCGCGCTCCTCGGTCAGCTCGTACTGGTGCATCAAGATGCCGATGGCGATGCCGATGCGCTGCCGGCTGTGCATGCCCTCCTGGAGCTGGCTGATCGTCCGGGCCTTGCCCATGGCCAGCGACGCGTGGGCGGCGAACAGGTCGGCCGCCTGGGCGCTGGCGTCGTCGAGAGCGCCGATGGTCTCCGAATAGATGTTGAGGGCACCGAGGCTGATCTTGTCCGAGTGGAGCTGGACGCCGATCTGCGAGCCGAGGCCGAGGTCGGCCGCCTCGGCCATGTAGGCCGGCCACCGGGTCTCGGTGGTCGCGTCGGGCACGTGGACGAGGGTGTCCGCCTCGTCGGCGTAGACGCAGGGCCCCTCGCCGAGCCGGGACTGCAGTGCGTCGTACTCCCGGACCTTGTCGTCGGTCGCCGCCAACGTCTCGAGACGCCCGTCGGCGTAGGCCACGCACACCCCCACGTGGTCGGCGCCGGGGATGGACATCCGGGCGGTCCGGAGGATGGCGTCCAGCGTCTCGTCGAGCGACCGGAGGTCGTTGAGGCTGCGTGCGGCGTGTGCCAGCGCGTCCGTCACGTGCTCCGTGGCCATCGGCTCCCCTCAGTGTGAACCTTCGGGATCGTCGCCTCCTGGGGCCGCTGCATGACCCCGCCCACAGCCTAACCAGAGACCACTCGCTCATGGATTGGCTGGATGCATGGGCCTCCCCGGGGTGGGTACGTCACGGCGCGGGCACTGCGGCCGGCTGACCGGCATCAGGTGGGCCGGACGCGGAGCCCGACCAAGACCAGAGACCGCGATGGCGTGACGCTGACCCTGCGCCCGCGTCGGAGTGCGGTCAGTGTGTGCTGACGCCGTGCTGCAGCGCCCAGCGGACGGCCTGGGACCGCCGGGCGACGTTGATCTTGCGGTAGGCGGCGCGGACGTAGGTCTTGACCGAGTTGATGCTGAGGTACGTCGTCTGGGCGATCTCGCGGTTGCTCAGACCCTGGCTGATCAGCGCCAGCATCTGCGCCTCCCGCTGCGACAGACCGTGCTCGCGCCCGGGCCACTGGCTGGAACCAGTGACGATGACCGCGTCCATGTCGTGCACGGGGGTGGCCGACTCGATGGCGCTGACGATGTCGGCGGCGGTGTAGGAGGCAGCCTCGGTACCCGTCGTTCGCTGGTCACCCAACAGGAGTGTCGTCATGCGCCGTAGGTACCCGGCCGCCAGATCTTCATGCGGACCCAGCGACATTCCGGTTCCACCCCTGGGGGTCTAACGGTGCCCCCCCGCCGCGGTGTCCACTGAGGCAGTGGTCCAGCAGCGTGCCACCCGAGAGAGCGAACGCGGAGGTACGCGGAATGTCGAGCGATCTGCTCACCCGGCCAGTCATCGAGGCCGATGACGACGAGCCGAGCAATCCGGCGTACGACGAGCCCGCAGCGCGGCGGCCGCGGGATGCCTCCAGGCGTGAACAGACCAAGGAACTGCTGTCTCAGGTCCGGAGCGCAGGGCCCGCCGAGCGCAGCGCGCTGCGCGATCGAGTCGTCGAGCTCAACATGGGTGTCGCCCGCGAAGTGGCGCGCCGCTACCGGCTGCGCGGCGTCAGCAGAGAAGACCTCGAGCAGGTCGCCTACCTGGCGCTGGTGAAGGCGGTCGACCGCTTCAACTCCGACCTGGCCGATGATTTCCTCAGCTTCGCCGTCCCGACCATCCGCGGCGAGGTCCGGCGCTACTTCCGTGACCAGGGATGGATGATCCGCCCGCCGCGTTCGGTGCAGGAGACGACGTCACGGCTGCACGCCATGGAGGCCGAGCTTTGCCAGGAGTTCGGCCGCGCTCCGCGCCCCAGCGAGCTCGCCGAGCGCCTCGGAGCTGATCTCGAGCTGGTGATGGACTGCCTGGCGGCCAACGGCTGCTTCCGTCCGGCCTCTCTCGACAGTCCGGGCGTGGACGTGCACGTGGCCCCGCACAGTGCCGACGAGCTCGGCCTCGCTGCAGCCGAAGCCCGGGTGCTGTTGCGTCCGCTCCTCGACCAGCTCACCGAGCGGGAGAAGCAGCTGGTCTCGATGCGCTTCACGCTCGGCTGGACCCAAGCCGAGATCGGCGCCCAGCTCGGCATCACCCAGACCCAGGTCTCCCGCCTCCTGGCGGGCATCTTCGCCCGACTGCGCGAGCAGCTAGGGGAACCGGCAGCCTGACCTGTCTTGCTCGGCCTCGGGCTAGCCGGAGCCGACCTCGTCCAGGACGGCCTCGATCGTGTCGAGCGCGACGTCCAGCCGATCTTGGAAGATGACGTGGCCCGCGCCCGGGACGACCCGATGGTGACCGTGCGGTGCCAGCGCCGCCAGCGCAAGCTGCCCCTGGCGCCACAGCACCTTGAAGTGGCCGGTGCGGTCCTCGACCCTCGGATCGGCCTCGAGCACCTCAACGGGGACGTCCGGCCACGACGTGACCGCCGAAGCCTGCTCGATGGTGGCCTCTGCATCCCAGTCCAGGGCCTCCTCCAGCTCGACCCTGTTGTCCTCGACGAACTCGACGGGCGTGCCGTCGAAGAGCACGACGCCGGCCGTCAGTTCTGGGTGCGCGCCGACCAGGACCCGCAGGCTGAGTCCGGCCAACGAATGGCCGACCAGCACGTACGGCGGCTCCTCGCCCGCCGCTTCCAGAGCGCCCGTGAGTGTGTCGGAGACGATCTTGGGCGTCATCGGCTCGTCGATCGGCGGCGCGTCGCCGGCCCCCGGGTACTCGAACCCACAGGTGCGTGTGTCGGGACCGAGCCCCTCGACCACCTGGTCCCAGTCGGCTACGGAGGCGCGGCCGCCAGGCAGCAGCACCACCGTGGGCGTCCCGGAGCCGCTGCACACCAAGCGCACCGTCATCGCGTCGACGGTGAAGTCCTCGGGCGACGGCTCGAGCGAGGATTCGGTGGACGCGGCGGTCGACGTATCGGGCGACGGCTCGACCTCCGCGCCCGGCGAGGCAGCCGACGGGTTGGACTCCGACTCCGAGCAGCCCGCAACGGCGAAGATCAGGGCGAACGCCGCCACGATCGGGCTGCTGCGAGCACCGCGCCTCCGGGCCACTGCCGCGTCCTCCCTGTCGACGACGATGCTCCCACGCGGCGCGGGCTAGTTTGGTCACGCTCCGGTCACAGGCAAGGACCCCAAGACACACAAGGTCACGGAAGGGATTCGACCTCGCCCGAATCGTTGACTCGCATGAAGACCGATGACCACGATCGCAAACGGGACACCAGGCCCGGCGACCGCGAGGAGCCGCCACGTCGGATACGACGTCGGCCGGCTGGTCGCCGGGGCCCTGGTCACCATCGAGGTGGCCCCCAGGCCTCTGGTCGAGTCCTCGACAGCGTGATCGTCCGTCGCTGAGCCCCCCGTCCACACCTCGTCGAAGGAGGAACCCCATGTCCGCCGCGTCCACCCAGACGCAGGAACCGGGCTCGCCAGCGGCCCGCCGCCGGACGCCGTACTTCCGGATGACCCGGGGCTGGCGCCGGGCCGTCCTGGTGACCCACGTCGTCGCATCCGGAGCCTGGATCGGCATCGACGTGGTCGTCGCCGTGCTCGTGGTGGTCGGCTGGTTCGCCGACGATCCCGACGTCCGCTCGCTCGCCTACCGATCGCTGGCCACCTTCGTCGTCTGGCCGATGCTCGCCGCGGGCCTGCTCAGCCTGGTCTCCGGGCTGACTCTTGGGCTGGGTACGAAGTTTGGGTTGTTCCGCTATTGGTGGGTGGCCGTGAAGCTGGGGATCAACCTGGTGCTGTGCACGCTGATCGTGCTGGTCCTGCAGCCGGGCATGGACGAGGTCGACGCCTACGGCCGCGAGCTCGCCACGGGCGACCCCGACCCGGGCCGCGTGTCGACGCTGTTCTTCCCACCCGCCGTCTCGCTGACGACCCTCGCCCTCGCCACCACCCTGGCCGTCGTCAAGCCGTGGGGCAGGATCCGCCGCCGCAGTCGGGACTTGTGACGCGAGAGGAGGCCGAACGCCTCGCTCGTCAGTCCGCTGGCGTCACCAGTCGTGTTTCCAGGCATGATCGGCCAAGGCATGTCGAGGATGCGGATCCAGCTCCGACGTCCCGGGTGAAGGCTGCGAGAGGCGCGGCCGAGACAGAGGAGTAGTCGTGAAGTACGTGATCCTGATCCACTCCAACCCCCAGCCGTGGGGGCACCCGACCCAACGACTCACCGAGGAGGGCCGGGCCCTGCCCGCCGATTGGCACGAGGCAGGCGACAAAGCCTTCGACGCCCTGCTCGAGGAGATCTCGGCGTCGGGTGAGTTCGTGACGGCCGAGGCGCTGGCCGACCCGGCGTCGAGCACGGTGTACGCCTGGAGCCCCGAGGGTCACCTCGCGACCGACGGCCCGTACGCCGAGACCAAGGAGCAGCTCGCCGGTTTCTTCCTCATCGACTGCGAGACCCGGCAGCGGGCCGAGGAGATCGCGGCACAGTTCGCGCAGCCTGGCGGCACTGTCGAGCTGCGACCCACGATGTGGGGCGACGGCGACGACTGAACGCCCCGTGGACACCGGCTACGAGGACGTGTGGCGCGAGAGCACGCCACACGTCCTCGCCGCGCTCGTGCGCCGCTACGGAGACTTCGCCGCCGCCGAGGACGCACTCCAGGAGGCGCTGCTCGCGGCTGCCCGCCAGTGGCCGGCCGACGGTACGCCGGACAACCCGCGCGGCTGGCTGATCCGGGTCGCGTCGCGTCGCCTGGTCGACTCCCGTCGCTCCGATCGATCGCGGACGGAGCGCGAGGCGGTGGTCGTCGACCGGCTGCCGGCCGACGAGCTCGTCTCCCGCGCAGCCGACTCCGTGGATCCCAACGAGGGTGACGACTCGCTGGCCCTGCTGGTGCTCTGTTGCCACCCGGCGCTCTCCCGGCCTTCGCAGGTTGCGCTCACCCTGCGGGCGGTGGCCGGGCTGGGCACCGACCGCATCGCCCGCGCCTTCCTGGTCCCCGAGTCGACGATGGCCCAGCGGATCAGCAGAGCCAAGGCCCGACTGCGCCAGGTCGACGAGCCCTTCGGCGTGCCGCCGGCCGCCGAGCTGCCCGAGCGGGTCGCCTCGGTGGCCCACGTGCTCTACCTCATCTTCACCGAGGGCCACACCGCAACCGTCGGTGCCGGACTCACCGACGTCTCCCTGGCCCGCGAGGCGATCCGGCTCACCCGCCGTCTGCACGACCGGCTGCCGGGCGAGAGCGAGGTGACCGGCCTGCTGGCGCTGATGCTGCTCACCGACTCACGGCGGGTCGCGCGCACCGATGCCGAGGGATCGCTGGTGCCGCTCTCCGAGCAGGACCGGTCACGCTGGGACCGGGCCATGATCGAGGAGGGCCTCGCCCTCGTCGAGGCGGCGCTGCCCTCCGGACCCGTCGGCCCCTACCAGCTGCAGGCGGCGATCTCCGCGGTGCATGCCGAAGCCGCGGCGGCGGAGGACACCGACTGGGCTCAGATCGAGACCCTTTACGGGATGCTGGACGACCTGACGCCGAGCCCGGTTGTCAGCCTCAACCACGCCGTGGCGGTGGCCGAGACCCGCGGCCCCGAGGCCGCGCTGGAGATGCTCGGCCCGCTGCTCGGCGAGCCCGGGCTGCGACGCCATCACCGCGTACACGCAGTGCACGCCCACCTGCTCGAGCGGGCCGGGCGGACCGAGGAGGCGCGCACGGCGTACGCCCTGGCCGCGACGCTGGCGACGAGTGTCCCCGAGCAGCGATACCTTCGGGCCAGAGCTCAGGCGACAGGAGGGCAAGCCGTTGAGTGACAGGATCAAGCTCAGCTCGGTCGCGGTGGACTGTCCGGACGCGCCGGCCTTGGCCGGGTTCTACGCCGACATCACCGACGGCAAGGTCACCTTCTCCGACGAGGCGTGGGCGACCGTCGACGGCCCCAACGGCCGGATCGACTTCCAGACGATCCCCGACTACACGCCACCCACCTGGCCCGAGGCGACGGCGCCTAAGCACATGCACCTCGACTTCTTCGTCGACGACATGGCGGCCGCCGAGGCAAAGGTGCTCGCCGCGGGTGCGACCAAGTACGACGACCAGCCCAACGGCGACCACTGCCAGGTCTACGCCGACCCGGTCGGGCATCCGTTCTGCCTCACCACGTGGGAGGACATCCCGGCCTGACGGTCAGGCCCCGACGACATCGACGACGTCCACGGCCTCGGTGACGTCGTCGACAAGCGGCAGCCGCGCCATCTCGCGGAACAGGTCGGCGATGTTCTCCTTCCGTCCTTGGTCGACGGCCTCCTCCCAGAGTGAGTCGGCCACGAGGTCGCGGATCGCCGCCAGATGAGGGGGCGGCCCGAGCCCCGCACTGTTGTGCGCCGAGAGTCCCTCCACCGCGCGGGTGGCGTCGGCGCAGCCGAGCACCCGGGCGTAGAGCAACGGGTGTGCCTGCCCGACCGCCTCGGCCATCGTCTCGGTCTGGATGATCAGGTGTTCCGGGTCGCCCAGCGCGATGGTTGCCTCTGCCTCGGCGGCCATCCGCTGTTGCGCCTGCCTGAGGCAACCCGCACGCGCGTCGAGGTCGGCCATCGCGTTCTGTACGGTCGCTCGCCGCATTGCCCCAGCCCGGTCGATGACGGCGAGCAGCCCTTCGAGCTGGCGTCGCGCCTCGTCGAGGTCGCCGCTGTGCAGGGCGATCAGGTACGCCGCGTCGAGAGCCGCCTGGTGCGCGTCGTCGCCGGGCTCTTGGCTCAGCGCCCGCAGTGCCTCCAGTGCTGCCAGCGCGTCGTCCACCCGGCCGAGCACGAACAACGCCGAACCCAGGTGGTCGAGCGCGACGAGCCGGGCCGCGGCTGGATCGACCCACGCCGGCAGGTCCGCCTCGTCGACGGCCCCCGGGGCCGAGCCGATGGTGTCTAGCGCCTCCCGCGCCGCGACGACCGTGCCCTCGAGATCACCCGTCATCAGCCGCGCCTGCGCGAGCACCCGCAGCGCGGCCGCGCGGCCGGCAGGGTCGGCGTCCTGAGGAGTGCCCGCGAGGGCCGCCTCGCACCAGCCCTTGGCCTCGGGATAGCGACGCAGCGCGAACGCGTGCCCGGCCAGGAGCGCGACGACGTGCAGCCGTGGCACCGACCCGTCGGCGTAGTGGTCTGAGTCTGCGACCCCTGGGTCCGCTCGCTCGGCGACGGCCCTCAGGTCGTCGAGGTCGGTCAGCAGCGACGCGCGCACGGCGACGTACGACGCCTCCTCGCGGTCGTCCCAGTGCCGGGCGGCGAGATCGTAGAAGAACTGTGCCTGGCCACGCCGGGCATCGGCGAGCCGGCCCGCGGCGGCCAGCCGCTCACGGCCGAAGCGCCGGACGGTCTCCAGCAGACCTACCCGCGGCTCGCCGTCGGCTCCGTCGACGACCCGCACGAGGGAGGCATCCACGAGCTCGAAGAGCAGGTCGACGACGTCGGTGCGCCCGGTGACCTCCGCGGGCAGGACAGCCTCGATCGCTGTGAACGCGGCCGACCCCTCGAAGATCGCGACGTGGTCCAGGACGGCGCGCTGGTCGTCGGTCAGCAGGTCGACGCTCCAGGCGATGGCCGCCCGGAGGGTCACCTGCCGGGCGTCCCGGCCGCGGTCGGTGCTCGCGAGGTCGAGGCTCTGCTCGATGCGCGTCAGCATGGCCGCCGGAGAGAGCAGCTTGATGCGCGCCGCCATCAGCTCGAGGGCCAGCGGCAGCCCGTCGACGGCTGCGCACAGGGCAGCGATGTCAGCAGCGTTGGAATCGTTGAGCGCGAAGTCGCGGCGCAGCCGCGCGGCGGTCTCGACGAACAGGCGCACGGCGGCGGACGAACGAGCCGCGGCGAGACTGCCGTCCGCGGCCAAGGACAGCGGGGCCACGGCGTACTCGCGCTCGGTGGCGATGTGCAACGGTCGCCGCGAGGTCACGACGGCGCAGACGCGTGGCGCCGACTCCAGCAGCTCGCGCACGACCGTGTCGGCATCCGCCACCTGCTCGAGGTTGTCCAGGACCAGCAGCAGCCGCTGGTCGGCGACGTAGTCGAAGAACTCCGGGGGCAGCTGCCCGTCGGGAGGCAGCTCCAGCACGCGGGAGATGCCGCTCCAGACGTCGGTCGGGGTGGAGGTGGCGGCGAGCGGCACGAAGAACACGCCGTCGGCGAACGTGGGCGCCATGTCGCCGGCCAGAGCGACGGCCAGCCTGGTCTTCCCGCTGCCACCGGGACCGACCAGGGTGACCAGGCGCTCGCCGTCGGACACCCAGGCGCTCAGCTCGGTGATCTCGTCGCTTCGACCAACGATCGGCGTCAGGTTCGTCGGCAGGCTGCCCGCCGCTCCGACGGTCCGGATCGCTGGAAACTCCCGCGGCAGGCCCTCGACCACGAGCTGCAGCAGGCCGAGGCGACCCGGGATGTCGTGGAGCTGGTGCTCGCCCAGCGGCAGCGTGTGCTGGTCCGCGGGCAGGTCCGTCTCGACAAGATGGGCTGTCGCCTCCGTCAGCAGGACCTGTCCAGGGTGGGCCGCGGCCGCGACCCGGACGACCCGCTCGACGTCCAGGCCGGCATAGCCGTCGGCGTGCAGCTGGGGCGACCCCGTGTGCACCCCAACCCGCACTCCGACGCTGGCGCCATCGGGCCACTCGGCCTCGAGGATGCCGCGCTGCAAGGCGACTGCGGCACCCACCGCATCCGTGGCCCGCGCGAAGGCGACGAGCGCCGCGTCGTGGTCGGCGGGGAGGGACTGTCCGTGCCAGGCGTCCCACACCGCGTCGCTGATGACGCGTTGCCGGGTGACCGCGGCCAGCCAGCTGTCGCCGAGGTCGTGGACGAGCTGAGCGGAGTTCGCGATGTCGGCGCGGAGCAGGGTCACCGTTCCCCGCGGCAGGGTGCCGGCGCGAGCCGGTGCCCGGTGTCGCTGGGGGTCGGGCGGGGCATTGGTGTGCGGCGCGAGCAACGCGCGTACGGCGCGGAGCACCGCTCCGCTGTCCGCGACGAGGGGACAGTGGAAGGCGTCGAAGGGCGCAGGCAGGTCGTCGATGACGACCCCCTCGGTGCGGACCTGGACGAGCTTGTCCTGGTCGCTGGCCCGACGTGCCTCGGAGTAGACCCAGTCGGAATGCACCGAACCCGGGCTCCACACGACCACCACCGCGGCAGCCCTGTTGAGCTCCGCGACGATGTCCTCCTGGTAGGCCCGCCCGGGCAGCAGCTCGCGATCCCACCACACGGTGAGGCCCGCGTGGGTCAGGGCGGCCTCGAGGGCGACCGGGGAGTCCCGGTCGGAAGAGGCATAGCTGAGGAAGACGTCAGCCATCTCCGGCTGCCGTCGATCCCCCCGAGACGTCGCGCGTCACCACGCCCCCACCACGCCCCCAACCACGGACGCATCCTAAGTGGATCGGGCGGTCGCCGAGAACGACTTGAGAACTTCGTTGTCCGCCGATGTCGACGGCGGCCAACGGCGCCTGCGGCCACGACACGCCGACCAAATCCCCGGTAGTTCGACTGGTCCGGGATACAAAGGTGTCGGCCCCGCCAGGTATGAGCTTGCGGGGCCTTTACCTTGCCTCCTCTCAGACGATGACGCGCTCCTCGCGCGGACCTACGCTGAGGAGGTGACCGAGCCTCGGAGTCTGAGTGCGGTGGTCATCGAGGACGATCCCGACGTGCGTGGTCTGCTGACGACAGTGCTCGGCGCCTCCGGCTTCGACGTAACCCCGTCGGCGACCGGGCGCGATGGCCTCGACGCGGTGCGGACGGTCGAGCCGGACGTCGTCACCCTCGACCTCCAGCTGCCCGACCTCGACGGCCTCGAGGTGTGCCGGATGATCCGGGGCTTCTCCGACGCCTACGTCATCATCCTCACCGCGAGAGCCGAGGAGATCGACCGCCTGATGGGGCTCGAGACCGGGGCCGACGACTACATGACCAAGCCGTTCAGCCCACGCGAGCTGCGCGCCCGGGTCGCGGCCCTGATGCGCCGACCCCGGAGGCTCGGCGCACCCACGGAGCCGAGTCAGGTGTTCCACCACGGCGCCCTGACCGTCGACGGCGACCGACGTACGGCGGCGATCAGCGGCCGCGAGGTGGCGCTGACCCGCACGGAGTTCGACCTGCTGCTGCTCCTGGCGCGCGGGCCGGTCCGGGTCTGGACTCGGCCTGAGCTCGTCGAGTCGGTCTGGGGGAACTCGTGGAAGGGCGACAGCCACCTCGTCGACGTTCACGTCAACAACCTGCGCCGCAAGCTGACCGACTCGTCCGACCACGGCTGGATCATGACGGTCCGTGGTGTGGGCTATCGGCTTGACGAGGCGGACCTGGCCAGTGACCCGTCTTGACGAAGTCTTGACACAACGTTGTCGGCGTCTCCGGCTCGCCGTGGGCGGCGCGGCTCGTACCGTTGCCGGTGCGCCCGGGGTGATCTCGGACCGGCGTGCCGGCCCGGCCCCGGGCCGAGCGGAATGCGGACCCCCCGCTGCGTTCCGCGCTGCACCCGGCCCCGGTCGCTTCGTGAGAGGGCCGACCGGCTGGCCGGGTGCAGTCCCGGGGGCTCCCGGGACGGTTCCGCCAAGAGGGAGCAGGCCCTGATGAGCGATCAGCGGATGGGCCGCCCGGAGGGTTTCTTCCCGTTCCTGGCCGTGGCCTCGCTCGGTCAGGTGTGTCTCGGCTGGCCGTTCTTGAGTGTCGACCGTCCGGAGTACGCCGCCCTGGCGACGGCGGCCTTCGGCGTGACCATCGCGGCCGCTCTGCTCGTCATCCGCCGGGGCACTGACCCGCGGCTGGCCGTCGTGCCTGCCTACCTCTTCTTCCTGGTCGTGGCGCTCTGGATGCACGCGGACGGCGGCTCCTGGTCGGGCTTCGCCGTCATGCTGGCGCTGCCAGTCCTCTGGCTGGCCCTGCACGGCACCCTGACCCAGGTCTGGTTCGCCGTGGCCTGCGTGGGGGTAGTGCTGGTCGCCCCCATGCTGCTGCTCGGTGCCCCTGACTACCCCGCATCGGACTGGCGGCGCGCAGTTCTGTCGATGGCCGTGGCGGCGTTGTTGGGGCCGCTGACCAACACGCTCGTCCGCCAGCTCGCATCGCAGCGCGAGCTCTATGCACTGCTCATCAGCCATCTCCCGGCCACCACCGTCGGGCTCGTCGGTCGCGACCTGCGCTGGGTCAACGTGACCGGCCGCTATCTCGGCGAAGCGGGGCTGCAGTCGGACGAGTTCCTCGGCCGCGAGGTCGGCGAGACCATCGCGCCGCAGTCCGCGTCGGAGCTCCATGCGCTGCTGCGTGACGCCTTCGACGAGCCCGTGACGGGCGTCATCGAGAGCTTCCCGGGCACGTGGTTCGAGATCGACGCGATGCCGATCCAGGACTCCACTGGCCGCGAGCTGGTGATGATGGTGGCGCGCGACATCACCGCGCGCTACCTGGCCGAGCGCGAGCGGGCCGCCCTCCACGAGGCCGTCCTGGTCAGCGAGGAACGCTTCCGCACGATCTTCGAGATCGCCCCCAACGGCATCGCCATCACGTCGTCGGACGGGGTGGACGCCGGCCGGTTCATCCGGGTGAACGACGCCTTCGCCCGCATGCTCGGGCGGGATCGCGCCGACCTCGAGGGGCGCCTGATCACCGACGTCACCCACCCCGACGACCACGACCTCACGACCAGAGTTCTCGAGGGCGACGAGCGTGGGTCGTTGGAGAAGCGCTACCTCCACTCCTCAGGCAGGTCCGTCTGGGCCGAGGTGAGCTACACGATGCTGACCGACCCGGACCGACCCGGCCGCTACTCCCTCAGCCAGGTAGAGGACATCACCACCCGCAAGGCGTCGGAGCGAGCGCTCCTCGACGCGCTGGGCCAGCAGCAGGCGGCCACCGAGGCACTTCAGAAGGCGGACGCCGTACGCCGCGAAGTGGTGTCGACCGTCAGCCACGAGGTGCGGACCCCGCTGACCAGCATCACCGGCTATCTGGAGCTGCTCAGCGACGGGTCAGCAGGACCGGTCACCGAGCAGCAGGCCTCGATGCTCGAGGTGATCGGCCGCAACACCGCGCGACTGCAACGACTCGTCGACGACCTGTTGCTCCTCTCGCGCGCCGAGCGGGCACCAAGGACCGACCCCTCCGCGGTCGAAGTGCGCCTCGACGAGGTGGTCCGGTCGGAGGTGGAGTCCCTCAGACCACTGGCCGCCCAGCGAGGACAGCGACTCGACCTCCGCGAGGAAGCGTCACCCGTCGTCGTCCTGGGCGACCGTGAGCAGCTCGACCGCGCGGTGGCCAACCTGTTGTCCAACGCGACCAAGTACACGCGCGAGGGCGGCGAGATCTCGGTGTCGCTGGCCACGGCGGGCGACCGGGCCGTGCTGCGGATCGCCGATACCGGGGTCGGCATCCCGGAGGCCGAGCAGGACAGGCTCTTCGACCGCTTCTTCCGGGCCTCGACCGCCGCCGAGTCCGGCGCCCCGGGCACCGGCCTGGGGCTGGCCATCGTGAAGACCCTGGTGGAGCTCAACGGCGGGCGCGTCGACGTGGAGTCCGAGCCGGGACGCGGCTCGGTCTTCACCATCGAGCTGCCGCTGCGCGCCAACGCCCAGGACGCCTGACCAGGCCCCCTGATCGGGAGTCGAGCAGCCCCCGGTGGCTCGTCCCCTGATGACCTCACCCGGGTGACTGCCCGACCCCCTCCTGTGAGGTGCACCTCCAACGCGGTGCCGAACCGGTGATGACGCCGGACCCCGAGGATGGCTGGATCGTTCCCAGGGGACGGGGCCGATGCCTAGGCGGGCGCCGCGCTGGAAATGAGGTGAGGCCCCGGAAAGTATGAGTTTCCGGGGCCTCGTTGTCTCCGGACCGAAGTCCTTCGACATGGAAAGTTGTATCCCGGGAGCGACGGGCCGCGCAATACCCAGGCCCGACAATTTCCAAAGATGGCGGCGTGTCGCCCGAGACTCGCCGCGCAGGGGGCCATCGGGTCCCGATCAGCCCTCCCGCTCGTAGCTCCCCGGTTCCCAGCACCGGGTCGTGACGCCGATCCGGTTCCACGCGTTGATCGTCACGAGCAGCGCGACGAGCTGGGCCAGCGCCTCGGGCTCGAAGTGCACGGCTGCCTCCTCCATCACCGCCGCAGGCACGTGTTCTTCGTGCATCACCGTGACCGCCTCGGTCAGTGCGAGGGCCGCCCGCTCGGCGGGACTGAACCAGGAGGTCTCCCGCCAGGCTCCCAAGGAGTAGAGGCGCTGCTCGGTCTCGCCGACCGCGCGGGCGTCCTTGGTGTGCATGTCGATGCAGTAGGCGCAGCCGTTGATCGTCGAGGCGTGGGCGCGGACCAGCTCGCGCAGCTTGGGGTCGAGCCCGACGCCGGCCACCGCGTCCAGCCTGCTCATCGCCGCGGAGAAGCGGGGCGCGAGGTTGTCGAAGTCGAGCCGGACGGCGGTCGGGTCGATGTGCGTGTGGCGTTCTGCCGTAATCTCTTCCATGGAAACTAATTATCTTCCTTGGAAGAGAATCGGTCAAGCCCCGTCGATCTCCGTCAGCAACCGGGTCTTGAGGTCCTCCTCGGCGAACGACGCGCGCACGGCCGCGCGGGCGAGATCGGCGAGGCCGGCCTCGTCGAGGCCGAGCAGGCCGGCGGCGACGGCGTACTCCTGGTTGAGGGTGGTGCCGAACATGGGCGGGTCGTCGGAGTTGATCGTCACCGTGACCCCGGCATCGACGAAGGCCCGCAGCGGGTGCTCGTCGAGGGAGGCGACGGCGCGGGTGGCGACGTTGGAAGACGGGCAGACCTCCAGGGCGATGCCCGTCTCGGCCAGGTGGGCCAGCAGCGCCGGGTCCTGGACGGCAGACGTACCGTGCCCGATCCGTTCGGCGCCGAGCAGGCGCAGGGACTCCCAGATCGTCTCCGGACCGGTGGTCTCGCCGGCGTGCGGCACGCTGTGCAGGCCGGCCGCGCGGGCGCGCTCGAAGTGCGGCTCGAACTGTGCGCGCGGGACGCCGATCTCCGGTCCACCCAGGCCGAAGCCGACGAGCGCGTCGATCCGGTGGTCCAACGCGTACTTCAGGGTGGCGTCGGCCGACGGCACGCCGCTCTCCCCCGGGATGTCGTAGATCCAGCGCAGCACCAGCCCGAAGTCGCGCTCGGCCGCCACCCGCGCGTCCTCGATGGCTTCCGTGTAGGCCTCGATCGCGATGCCGCGCATGACAGACGTGTACGGCGTGCAGGTGAGCTCGGCGTACCGGATGCGCTGGCCCTGCGCCATCTCGCGGGCCACCTCGTAGGTGAGGTATTGGATGTCCTCGGGCGTGCGGATCAGGTCGACGACGGCCAGGTAGACGTCGATGAAGTGCGCGAAGTCGCGGAAGGCGAAGAACTCGCGCAACGCGTCGGGGTCGCTGGGCACCACGCCCGGATGGCGCTCGGCGAGCTCAGAGACGATGCGCGCGGAGGCCGAGCCCACGTGGTGCACGTGCAGCTCGGCCTTGGGCAGCCGGGCGATGAAGCCAGTCAGGTCCCGGCTCACGCTGTCACTTGGTCGCTTCGAGCACGGCGTCCACCGCGGTGCCGGGGTCGGGCTGCAGCTCGTCGTCGATGAAGACACCGGGTGTGCCGTTGACGCCGTCCTTGGACATCTGGTCGGTGGCGTTGACGACGAACTGCTGGAAGACGTTGTCCTCGATGGGCTGCCGCACGGCGTCCTCGTCGGCACCGGCCTCGACGGCCCAGGCGATGAGCTGGTCGTCGTCCGGTCCGGCAGTGCCCTCGGCCGGCTGGTTCTCGTAGAGGAGCGAGTGGTACTTCGCGAACACGTCGGGCCCCGCGGTGTCGGCCACCACGTAGAGGGCGTTGGCTGCCCGGGAGGAGTACTCGTTCTTCGAGGCATCGTCGAGGAACGAGACGACGTGGTAAGCGACCTTGACCTTGCCGGCAGCGATCGCAGCCTGGACCTGGGTACCGACCGCCGCCTCGAACTGCTGGCAGATCGGGCACTGCGGGTCCTCGTAGAACTTCATGCTCACCGGCGCGTCCGCGTCGCCGACGACGACGGCGTACCCCTCGGTGTTGGCGGGCGTGCCGGCCGCGCTCAGGGGCTCGCCGGTGGTGTCGCCGCGACTGATCGCAAACCAGGTCGCCCCGCCGATGATGACCAGGACCGCGATCACGGACCCGACCATGGCGAACCGCCTGCGGCGCTCGATCGCCTCGTGTTGACGCAGCGCGGCGGCGGCGCGCTCAGCCGTTGACTGGCGCTTGTTCTCGGACATCGGTCGTCCTCTCGAGGGGGCGGAAGATGAGGTTGTCGAGGGCCAGTCGCGTGCGCGGGCGCCAGACCAGCCAGAGAGACAACAGCAGGAGGCCGACGTCGCGCGCGATCTCCCACGGGTACTTGGCGGTCGCATCGGCGTCGAATCCTCCGCCGCCGAAGCAGCCGCAGTCGATCTGGAGGCCGCGCGCCCAGGCCGACGAGATCCCGATGATGAAGGCGACCTGGAGCAGCGCCGAAAGTGCGGCGCTGAAGCGGATCAGGACGCCGAAGATCAGCGCCACGCCGAGCACGATCTCGAGCGCCGGCAGCGCGTGCCCGATCGTGGGCACGACGGATTCCGGCAGCAGGTCGTAGGCCCGGACGGCCCGCACGCTCGACGCGGGGTCGGGGATCTTGAGGGCACCGGCAGCCAGCCACACACCCCCGACGACGAGTCTCGCGAGGAGCCCGAACCATTCCTTCACGCCCTCGACCCTAGGCGAGCCGGCTGAGCGAAGACTGAGCGACGCCCTCCCCAGGCGCGCCCATCGGTAGGGTTGCCTCTCGTGAACGACCGACTGGTGTGGATCGACTGCGAGATGACGGGGCTCGACCTGGTGGCTGACGCCCTCATCGAGGTCGCCGCCCTGGTCACCGACTTCGATCTCAACGTGCTCGGCGACGGCATCGACCTCATCATCAAGCCACCCGCCGAGGCGATCGCGCAGATGGACCCCTACGTGCGCAACATGCATGAGAAGTCAGGGCTGCTCGACGCCCTCGACGGCGGGATCACCATGGGTGAGGCGGAGTCGCAGGTGCTGTCGTACGTCCGCCAACACTGCCCCGACGGCAGCCGGCCACCGCTCGCCGGCAACACCGTGGCCACCGACCGGTCCTTCCTCATCCGGGACATGCCGACCCTGGAGGCGTTCCTCCACTACCGCATCGTCGACGTTTCGTCGATCAAGGAGCTCTCGCGCCGCTGGTTCCCGCGGGCCTACTTCCAGGCGCCGGCCAAGCGCGGCAACCACCGTGCGCTGGCCGACATCCAGGAGAGCATCGAGGAGCTGCGCTACTACCGCGAGGCGGTGTTCGTGGCGCCTCCCGGTCCCGACAGCGACACGGCCAAGGCGCTGGCCGCCAAGCACGGCGGCGCCCTCACCCGCGACGACGTCCCCGATTCCGACGAGCCGCTCGAGTCCGTCTAGACTTCTCTCCGGCCCCGGCGGTGTTCGGGGCCGCATGGTGGGTGTAGCTCAGCTGGTAGAGCGCCGCGTTGTGGTCGCGGATGTCGCGGGTTCAAGTCCCGTCACTCACCCCAGACGAACGTTGGCCCCCGGCGCTGCTGCGCCGGGGGCCTTCGCTTGGCTACGTCACATCGATGGGATGTGCCCGAAGCGGCCCTTCTGGAAGTCCTCGTACGCGGCCAGCACCTCGGCCTTGGTGTTCATCACGAACGGGCCGGCCCAGGCGAGCGGCTCGCGGATCGGCCGACCGCCGACCACGATGACGTCGAGCTGGGGCATCCGGCTCTCCTGGCGTGCGTCAGCGGTGATCGTGAGGTAGTCACCACTGCCGAAGACCGCGGCCTGGCCCGTCTTGATCGGCTGTCCGTCGTTGCCCACGGTGCCGGAGCCACCGAGCACGTAGACCAGCGCGTTGAAGTCCGGGTTCCACGGCAGGTCGAGGCGGGCGCCGGGCTCGACGCTCGCGTGCACCAGCGCCATCGGCGTGTGGGTCGAGCCGGGTCCCGCGTGACCGTCGACCTGACCGGCGATCACCCGGACCAGCGAACCGGCGTCTGCCGACGCCAGCAGGGCTACCTGGCTAGACCCGATGTCCTGGTAGGCCGGGTTGGTGAGCTTCTCGTCGCGGGGCAGGTTCACCCAGAGCTGGATGCCGTGGAACAGGCCCCCGGACTGGACGAGCCACTCGGGAGGAGTCTCGATGTGCAGGATCCCCGCACCGGCCGTCATCCATTGGGTGTCGCCGTTGGTGATCGAGCCGCCACCACCGTGGGAGTCCTGGTGGTCGAAGACGCCGTCGATGATGTAGGTGACGGTCTCGAAGCCGCGGTGCGGGTGCCACGGCGTGCCCTTGGGCTCGCCCGGCGCGTAGTCGACCTCGCCCATCTGGTCCATCATGATGAACGGGTCGAGCAGCGCCATGTCGATGCCGGCGAAGGCTCGGCGGACAGGGAAGCCCTCGCCTTCGTAGCCGGACGGCGCGGTGGTCACCTGCCACACGGCGCGGGCCTGGTCACCCAGGCCGGGCTCACGGAGCCGGGGCAGGACAGTGGGGTCGTCAACGGTGACGGCGGGCATTTCGGCACCTCTCTCGGGGGGTTGACCACTCCAACGATAGTTGAACGTTGAACATTCCCGCCAGCCCCTCGGCCGGCCCATCGCGGCGGATTCACCGGCTGGCCGGTGACTCCGACACTTGTGACGCGAACGGCTTGCCAATCGGCGCTCGAAGCCGTCCGTTGGCGTCACAAGTGCCGGGCTCTTCGGATCCGGTCCCGATTTTCGCTCGCTACGCCCCGGCGGTAAGGTTGCCGTCGCTTCACCGCGCGCCATTAGCTCAATTGGTAGAGCAGCTGACTCTTAATCAGCGGGTTGGGGGTTCAAGTCCCTCATGGCGTACAAAACCCGTGTGTTACTTCGCCTGATGGGTGACATTCGGCCTTCGGCTGATGGGTTCCACGCCTTCGGGTGATGGGTGACGGCTACTTCGGTTGATTGGTGACACTCCCGATACATGCGGGAGTTGAGTGTGGCTGAGCAGCGGTATCAGGCCGTGTTGGCAGTGATCCAGGGCGGCGAGACGGTCACGGAGGTGGCGGCCCGGTTCGGGGTCGCCCGGAAGACCGTGCATGACTGGCTGGCCAAGTACGAGGCAGGCGGGCTGGAGGGGTTGGGCGACCGGTCGCACCGACCCCGGTCGTGTCCGCACCAGATGAGTTCGTTGGTCGAGGTCGAGATCGCCCGGATGCGGACGGCGCATCCGGGTTGGGGTCCGCGACGGCTCGCCTTCGAGCTCGGCAGGCAGGACCTGGTGGTCAGCGAGTCGGCGGTCTATCGGGCGTTGGCCCGGTTGAACCTGATCGACCCCGCCGGCAGGCGGCGTCGTGACCGGAAGTGGAAGCGGTGGGAGCGGGGCACGCCGATGGAGCTGTGGCAGCTGGACGTGGTCGGCGGGTTCGTGCTGGCCGACGGGACCCGCGCGAAGGTGTTGACCGGGGTCGATGACCACTCCCGGTACTGCGTGAGCGCGCACCTGATGGTGCGGGAGACCTCGAGGAATGTGTGCGAGGGACTCGCGAAGGCGCTGCGGGCGCACGGGGTGCCGACCCAGATCCTGACCGACAACGGCAAGGTGTTCACCGGACGCTACGGCCGCCCGCCAGTGGAGGTCCTCTTCGACCGGATCTGTCGGGAGAACGGGATCGAGCACCTGCTGACCCAGCCGAGGTCGCCCACGACCACCGGCAAGATCGAGCGGTTCCACCGGGCGATCCGTACCGAGTTCCGCACCGACCGGGTCTTCGCGACCCTCGCCGCGGCGCAGACCGAGCTCGACGAGTGGGTCGCCGACTACAACACCCGCCGGCCGCACCAGGGGCTGGACATGGCGGTGCCGGCCGACCGTTTCTACCGGACCGACCCGGCACCGGTGACCGCGCTGCGCCCGAGCACCGGACTGGGTCGACCCGACGCCCGACCCGACGCTGGCCGTGGTGACGGGACCTGGGTAGCCCGGCGGGCCAGCAAACTGGGCGTGGTGTGCGTGAGCTGGCAGCAGGTCTGCCTCGGCGCCGCCGCTGCCGGCCGACCGATCGACGTCTGGGTCACCGACCAGGTACTCCAGTTCTACGACGGCGACCACCTGCTGCGCACCGAGAAACGAACCAACCCCGGGGAGGTCAGAGTCAAGCGAGCGCAAGTGCCCGGCGGGCAACGTAACCTCAGATCGAGTGTCACCGATCAACCGAACTAGATCTGTCACCCATCACCCGAAGGCGCTCATGGCGTACAAAACCCGCGTACAAAAAGGGCCTCTGACCAGCGGAAACGCGGTGGGAGGCCCTTTGTCACTTGGCCGTTGTAGCCAAGTTTGTAGCCAAGTTCAGATGCTCCGTACGTCGCTACGCATCCGTCCAGATGTGCCTAGGGCGCTGCACGATCTTCCGTGGCCGTCAACCTCACAGCTCCTCGTCGAAGGGGCTTGACCCGACCAACGCAATGATCAAGGTGGCCATGGCGGCGCGCCTGTAGCGACGGACCGCGCCACGATCACCTGGCGACGGATTTACACGCAGAGGAGTCTGAAGGATCGACCTGCCTCTTAGGGTCTTGCGCTCCCAGGGCCTTCGGCGTCACGCGTTCCGGGCACGCCTTCGGCGGGTCGCTCTGGGGAACAATTACCGAGTCGTCGACGTGCCGCTCGGCGCGGGCGCAATGATTGAGCTCACCCATCGCATCGGTCGATTCGGTGTCGAGCGAGCTGCTGCGACCGGCCCTCCACGCAAGGTGCAGCATCGACAAATCAACGTGCGTGCCGTCCTTGACCCGCTCGTGGTGACGTCCTGGTAGACCAGCGCTCCCTCACCGTCGTGCTGGCCACCCACGACCCCGCCATCGCCGCGACCTGCGACACCGTCGTGCGCGTGCGGGACGGACTCATCGACAGCCCTTAACCCGAACTCATCCGAGGTTCCTCAGTCCTAGGTTGGATGGCCCAGATGTGGCACACGATGACGACAACTTATGGCGGCCACCGCAAGGAGATGTAGGCATTCGGTGCCTACGACTGGGTCCCTGGCGTCCTGGCTGCGGCGCGAGCATTAAGCCCTAGTCAGATGCCCGATCCGCTGGTCACCCGACGCAGCGCCCTGCGCCTAGCGGGTTCGGGTCGAGTCCCTGATGGCGGACCCAGGTCTTCGGCGTAACGGCCGCTGACCTGGTCTTCATTTCGGCGTGTGCCACGCCGCGTCACCAGCGGTTGTGGACCTCGTGGCGGAAGAAGCGGTCGTAGAGCTGGCGGACGCCCCGGAGGAAGGCCTCGTCCAGCGGGGCGACGCGACCGGCGGCGGCGTTCGACCGCGCCTGGTCGGCGTTTCGGGCGCCAGGGATCACCGAGGTCACGCCGGGCTGCTGGCAGACCCACGCGATCGCCGCCTGCGCAGGCGTGCTGCCCTGCGGCCCGTGCTCGCGGCACAGCTTCGCGAACTCCTGGGCGGCGTCGACGCCGGCCTCGAAGTCGACCCCCGAGAACGTCTCGCCGACGTCGAACTGCGTGCCGTCGCGGTTGAAGGTGCGGTGGTCGTCGGCGCCGAAGGTCGTCGACCGGTCATAGCGACCGGCGAGGAGACCGGAGGCCAACGGGACCCTCGCGATGATGCCGACGCCCCGCTCCCGCGCCGCGGGCAGCACCTGGTCGATCGGCTTGAGACGGAAGGCGTTGAGGATGATCTGGACGGACCGCACGTGCGGACGGGCGATGGCCGCGAGTGCCTGGTCCGTAGTCTCCACGCTGACGCCGTAGGCCGCGATCGAGCCGTCCTCGACCAGCGCGTCCATGGCGTCGTAGGTGGCGTCGCTCTCGATCACCGCGGAGGGCGGACAGTGCAGCTGGACCAGCTGGAGCTGCTCGACGCCGAGGTTCTGGCGCGAGCGGTCGACCCACGACCGGAAGTGGGCGCTGCTGTAGTTCTCCGGCGTCTGGTCCGCACGCCGGCCCATCTTCGTGGCCACCGTCAAGCCGTCACCACCGTGGTCGGCGAGGAACCGGCCGAGGACCTGCTCGCTCCGCCCGTCGCCGTACACATCCGCGGTGTCGAAGAAGGTCACGCCCTCCTCGGCGGACGTCTCGAGCACCTCACGCGCGGCCGACTCGCTGACGTCTCCCCAGTCGCCGCCTAGCTGCCAGGTGCCGAGACCGACCACCGAGACCGTCGGTCCATACCGCCCGAGCCGTCGCTCTTCCATGGAGCCCCTTCCCAACCCTCAGAGTCCCCGAACGAGACGGTAGTACGCCTGGTTCCAGCGCAGCTCCTTCTGGAACTCGCGGAGGCTGGTCGTCTCGTCGATCGTCAACAGCTCGGTGCCGGCGATGTCGGCGAAGTCGCGGAAGACTTCGATGTCAACGGCGGTCGTCATCACGGTGTGATGGGCTGCGCCGGCCGTGAGCCAGCAGCGGCACCAGCAGGGCGTTGGCCAGGTCCGCCAGGAGTGCCGAGCGGAGCCCGTCCAACCTCGCCAGGGCACACAGTGCGGTGCTCGGTCCCACGTTCGCCGCGATCCGCCGATGACCCAGGTCGATGAGGTGACGAGCGGCGGCGACACCACCGGCCCAGGAGGTGGGTGCCACCGACGAGACCCCGGTGGCACCCACCTCCTGCGGGTCGATCAACGCGCATGGCACGCCGAGCGAGCCCAGTCGCGCGACCTGCGCGCGTTGGGAGTCGGAGAAGGCCAGCACCACGCTCACCGGCTGGGGAAACAAGTCGATCCCCGTCGCGTCCTACGGGGCATCCGTGCGTCGGCCTGGACTTCTCATCGGACATGCTGACGAGGCTCGCCTCAACGCGGACGAGCGCGGGGTAGCGGTGGAGTGAGTGCATGGCGACATGCGGGACTTCGACTTGGGCCGAACCTTCGACTTCGCGTTCATCGCGGCCAACTCCCTGCTGCACCTGCACGACGGGTACTTCATGGAGAAGTGGCTCAGCCTGCGTGCATACTCCAACTGGAAGCCCAGTGGTTCCTCGTAGTCGCTGACCTCCACGGCAATCGCGGGTTTCCTTTCGTACATCTAGCAGAGCGCTC
>CAVYMY010000008.1:0-78525 GCA_963769755.1 uncultured Actinomycetota bacterium | reverse complement strand
ACCCACTCGATCTCCCGGAGTGACAGAGCGCGGGAACTGGAGTCACCGAGCCCGCTCGATGTGCGCGAGGTAGCCTGCCGCCGTGCGTTTCGGTCTGGTGGGAACGGGGCCTTGGGCCGGGATTGCGCACGGCCCGGGACTGATGGCGGCCGAGGGTGTCGAGCTGGTTGGTGTCTGGGGGCGTCGCCCTGAGAGGGCGCGCATTCTGGCGATGGAGCTGGGCGTCTCGGCGTATGACGACTTCGAGGCGCTGCTTGACGACGTAGACGCCGTCGCCTTCGCTGTGCCTCCCGAGGTTCAGGCAGAGCTCGCGCTGGTGGCCGCGAACGGTGGGAAACACCTGCTGCTGGACAAGCCGGTAGCCACGACCGTTGCTACCGCGAACGCCCTGCGTGACGCCGCTACCTCGGCCGGTGTGGCCTCGGTGGTCTTCTTCACCGATCGCTTTGCCGATGCGTCGCGGGCGTGGTTCCGAGAGATCCGTGGGACGGAGGGCTGGCGTGGTGGCTGGCTGCGGTCGTTCAGCTCGCTGCAGGAGCCGGGCAACCCGTTTGGTGCCTCGTCGTGGCGATGGGCGGGCGGGGCCCTGTGGGACACCGGCCCGCATGCGCTGTCCACGTTGAGTGCTGCGCTCGGCCCGGTCAGTTCTCTGACGGCCGTCGGTGGGGACGGTGACTTGGTTTCGATGGTGATCCGCCATGAATCCGGCTTGATCAGCACAGCTGTGCTCACATTGTTCGCGCCGCTGGCTGCGGCCGGGTTCGAGGCGGCGGTGTGGGGCGACGTCGGCGTGACTCGGATGCCCGTGCGCCCCGATCGCTCCGCGTCAGACGTGCTGGCCATCGCGGCCCAGGAGCTCGTGCAGTCGGCCCTCAGCGGCGGGCCGCACGAGGTCGACGTCACTTTCGGCGCCCGGATAGTGGAGCTCCTCGCAGACGCTCAGGCTCAGATCGACGCGGCCCGCGGCTCCTGACGTTCCTGGCAACGGCCGTCGCTACTTGCCTCGTCAGGACCCAGGCACGGGCGTCGTCTGAGCGAGAGCGACGCGCCATTCACCGTTTTCCTCGACCACGACGTAGGTGAGACGGCCCTCGGTCGCAAAGTGTTCTGTGGTGTCCCGCTGGTCGGACACGTGCTTGGTGGCGCTGACGATGGCGACGTCCGGGCGGGGGAAGCGGATGTCGTCGATCTCCGCGGTTGTGGTCACCTGGGCGAGAGGTGTCCTGAGCGCTGCCTCCATCGCACGGCGTACGTCGCCGCGGCCGAGCCGACGTAGGCCGCCGAAGTTGACGATGATCGTGTCGGGCGTGTGCAGAGCGAGAAACGGCTCGACATCTGACTGCGTCGCCTGCAACTGCTCCACCACGCTTCGGATCTTCGTGTCTCGAGCTTCGTCCATCGACTTCCATCCTTTCTGTGCGGAGCGAAGTGCTCCGCACAGGTCAACCGCTTTGCGGATTGATTCATTCCGCAACAGACTGAGGTGATGGAGAACCGCAGGAAGGCCGCGCGCCGGGCCGAGGTCGAGCGAAACGACCAAGCCCTGCTGCGCGCCGCCCGCGCGGTCGTCGCCGAGGATGGCGTCCACGCGTCCGTGGCCACCATCGCCGCCCGGGCCGGCATCGGCGTCGGCACCCTCTACCGTCGCTACCCCACGAAGGAACGCCTGTTCCAGCACCTGTGCACCCTCGCGCTGAAGGACTACCTCAGCGCCGCCGAGGAAGGTCGCGCGAACGACGACCCCTGGGACGGATTCGAGCACTTCGTCACCCACGCCGTCCTCGCGGGTACGGGCGCCCTCGGGAGGGTCGCCGGCACGATCGAGATCACGGAGGAAATGAGCGCCATCGGTGCACTGGGCGACGCCGCCGCTGCGCAACTCATCGACCGTGCACACGCCGCGGGCGCCCTGCGAACCGACGTGAGCGCCGTCGACATCGCGCTACTGATCGAACAGCTCGGTAGGTCCCCGCTCGTCGAGCAGCTCACCACGCAAGGCCGCACCGACCTGGTCGACGCCGCTGAGCACGCCCGCAGACGCCTGGTCGCTATCGCCGTCGATGGACTCAGAGCCCCGGCACCAGCGCCACTGCCCGATCCGCCACCCGACTGGAACCTGTTCTCCGAACGGTGGGCGTCGTCGAGCGGCTCTACGTAGCCCCACAGCCTCGCCTCATCCGGCCGCTGCCGCCATCGGCGTGGTGTGCGGGGCAAACCATTCCGGCACCTGGCGACACAGGTCCGCCCCGCCGATAGCCGTCAGCGATCCGTCGGCGAGCGCGTCTGGCCAACGTTGTCGGCCGCGGGCCAGGGCCAGCAGCGTCGGGAGCGCACAGCGCACGTACACGTAGCGACCGGTGTCCAACAGCGGATCGGTCAGGCACCCGTAGGGCGCAACCCGGTCCTGCAGCACCAGCCAGTAGCGGCGATCGTGCTCGTACGGCCAGATCTCCAGCACCACCGGCTCGACCGGCAGCTGCCGCGCCGTACCCACCCGTTGGGCCAACCAGCCGAGTACGACGTCGGGATCACGCTCCATCATGGATGGATCATCGGGAAGCCATGTCTCGGCCCAGCCGCGCAGGGAGTCGAGCACCGGCATCAGCCCCGCGCCGACCGATGTCAGGCGATAGCCGGTGGACCCCTCTCGCGAGACCAAGCCCAACGTCTCCAGCCGTCTGAGCCGCTCGGTGAGCACCGAACGGGAGATCCGGCCCGGGAGCGAACGGGTCAGCTCGTTGAAGCCCAGCGGTCCGAACACCCCGAGTTGGCGCACGATGAGCAGGCACCATCGGTCGCCGAGGTGTTCGATGGCCTTGGTGAATGAGCAGTAGCCGGGGAACTCGCGCGCGCCCACAGACCCAGTCTCCCACCAGCAGTTCGAAACCAGAACTATGCGGCCCCCGCTGCCGGCCGGATCGTGGGTGCATGACCGCCGTCCGCAATGCTGCGTCTGCACCGCGGCACACCCCCGAGATCGAAGACCTGTATCGCCGGATGTTGCGTGGTGTCGACGCGCATCGACAGTTCGTCCCGCGCCCGTCAGGGCGCCTCGTCCATGTGGTGACAGCCGGCGACGGCCCACCCGTTGTGCACCTGCACGGCACCAACACCTCGTCCCTGTCCCACCTGATGCTTGTGGGTCGGACGACCGGCACCCGCTCCTACCTGGTCGACCGACCCGGGTGCGGCCTCAGCGATCCGGACACGTTCCGGCCGGAAGAGTTTCGCGAGTACGCCGTCGCCTTCGTCGGCGACGTGCTGGACGCCCTGGAGCTCGACGCCGCGCACCTCGTTGGTGCATCAGGCGGTGGCATCTGGGCAACGTGGTACGCCCTGGCCTACCCAGAGCGGGTACGCGGGCTCGTGATGCTGGGCTCCGTGCCAACCCTGCCGGGTGGACGAGTGCCGCTCCCGCTGAGGCTGGCTGCGACTCCCGTGCTGGGTGACCTCATGGTGCGGGCGGTCAAGCCCGGCCGTCGGATGATGCTCAAGATGATGGCCTCGGTCGGCGAGGCGGAGACCATCGTGCGACACCCCGACTTGCTCGAGTCCCTCGTCGCTGGTGCCCGGGACCCGGTTGCGAGCCGAGCCAACCTGGCGGAGCTGCGTGCGCTGATCTCTCCGCGGGGCTTCCGCACCAACATGCAGCTCAGCCGCGAGGACCTTCGCCGGCTCTCCGTGCCCACACTCATGATCTGGGGCGATCGCGATCCCGTCGTCCCCCTTGTCCAAGCACGCTCGGCTGCGGCCGAGGTCCGGAACGCGCGCCTGGAGGTATTGCCCGCTGGGCACGTGCCCCAGCTGGGCAACCCGGACCGGGTGGCCGCATTGCTGGATGGCTTCGTCGAGGCGATCTGACCAACAGGAGCAAGGCGAGGGCGACCGGACGCCCCCGCCGGGCTCAGCCGTCATCTCTCCGGCATCTTCGCTCCGCATGTCACAGATGACGGGGGCCGTCTCGTCTCGGGTTGTGATAGGCAATTTCGGAGATGAGGAGCGTGACAACATGCGCGTGTTCGTGGCAGGCGGGACCGGGGTCATCGGTCGGCGGCTGGTGCCGCAGCTCATTGCTCGTGGCCACCAGGTGACGGCTACGACGACGAGTGCGGACAGGCTGGGGCTGCTGGAGCAGCTGGGCGCCGAGGGCGTCGTGATGGACGGGCTGGACGCCTCGTCCGTCGGCGAGGCGGTGGCGGCGGCTCGGCCGGACGCGATCGCGCACCAGATGACCGCCATCGGCAGCGAGATGGACCTGGTGCACATGGACCGGTGGTTCGCCACTACCAACCGGCTGCGCACCGAGGGGACGGATCACCTGTTGGCCGCGGCCGAGGCGTCCGGTGTGTCGAACTTTGTTGCGCAGAGCTATGCCGGTTGGAACGGCATCCGAGAGGGTGACTGGGTCAAGACCGAGGACGACCCTCTGGACCCGTGGGAGGGAACGGTCGCGCACCCGGTGATGGCGGCGATCGCTCACGTCGAAGACGTCGTGACCAAGGCGGGTGGCGCGGCACTGCGGTTCGGTTGGCTCTACGGGCCGGGAGCCACTGACGGCTTGGTCGAGCCCGTGCGCCAGCAACAGTTCCCGATCATCGGAGACGGTGGCGGCTACACCTCGTGGGTGCATGTCGACGACGCGGCGGGCGCGACGGTGCTGGCGGTCGAGCAGCAGGCGAAAGGCGTGTTCAACATCGTCGATGACGAGCCAGCACCGGTGAGCGAGTGGCTGACCTATCTGGCGGAGAGCGCGGGCGCCGAGCCACCTATGCGGTTCCCGGAGGCGGACGCGCTGCCGATCGCCGGGGAAGTCGCGGTGTCGATAATGACCGAGGGGCGTGGCTTCTCCAACGCCAAGGCCAAGCGGGAGCTCGGGTGGGAGCTGCGTCACCCGTCGTGGCGTCAGGGCTTCAAGGACGAGCTGGCGTGACTCGGGCCGAGGAGTTCGAGGAGCTCCGGCCACTGCTGTTCGCGATCGCCTACCGGCTGCTGGGCAGTGTGAGCGAGGCCGAGGACGCGGTCCAGGAGACCTGGCTGCGCTACGACGCCTCGACGACAGTGCCCAGGTCGACCAGGGCCTTCCTGTCCGCGGTGGTGACTCGGATCTCGATCGACGAGCTGCGCTCGGCGCGCGTCCGGCGCGAGGAGTACGTCGGACAGTGGTTCCCCGAGCCGTTGCTCACCGATCCCTACGAAGACCCAGCGCGATCTGCAGAGCTGGCCGACTCGGTGTCGATGGCGGCCCTGGTGCTGCTCGAGCGGCTCAGCCCGGCGGAACGCGCTGTCTTTGTGCTGCACGAGGTGTTCGGGTTCAACTTCCGCGAGATCGCGTCGGCCGTCGACAGATCTGAGGCTGCCTGCCGCCAGCTCGCGGTCCGAGCGCGGCGGCACATGGACGAAGGGCGTCCGCGGTTCGAGGCGGACCGCCGTGAGCGCGAGCAGCTCGCCGAGCGATTCCTCGACGTCTTCCGTAAAGGGGACGTCAAGGGGCTCGGTGAGGTCCTCGCCGCCGACGTCCAGCTGGTCGGCGACAGCGGCGGCAAGGCCCCGCAGTGGGGCAAGGGCGTCTTCGGCGCCGACAATGTCGCCCGGGTTCTCGCCTCGATCGTCACGCCATTCACCCGGATCGGCATCGTCGTGGAGCCACACGAGGTGAACGGTCAGCCGGGCGCGATCTTCCGTGACCGAGACGGCAAGGTCGTCAACACATGGACGCTCGACATTCTCGACGGACAGATCCAGACGATCCGCACGGTGCTCAACCCGGACAAGCTCAGGCACCTGGGTCCCGTGGCAGACGTTTGGGAGGTCATGCGGGAAGCGAACCTTGCGCGCCGACCGGCCAGCGGCAACGGCTTCGACGCTTCCAAGACGCCGTGAACACCGGCGGTGCCGAGACAACCGCAACGGCGGTCGACAAGACAGAGAGAGAACAGGGATGACGAACCTTCAGGCCATTGCTGACCGCGTCGAGATCGAGGCGCTGCGCGGCGAGTTCACCGATGCGGGGATGATGCGCGACTACGACCGCCTCGCATCGCTGTTCGCACATGACGCTGTGTGGCACATACCCGCCGTCAACGTCACACAAGTCCGCTTGCGGGCTCCCCGCCCGCCTAGAACGGCCCGTCCATCAATCGGGGGGTGAGCCCTCGGCGGGAACGGAAGCGAAGAGATTGAGCCCGAGGCGTTCGGCGAGGTACTTGGTCGCCAGCTGGCCGCGGATGCTGTTGCCGGCAGCGTCCAGGGGCGGCGAGTACGTGGCCAGCCCGCCCTTGCCGGGGGCGACCGTCACGATGCCGCCGCTGACGCCGCTCTTGCCCGGGACCCCGATCTGATAGAGCCAGTCGCCCGACAGCTCGTAGAGTCCGGCGCTCGCCATCACGGCCAGCACCCGCCGGCACACGCCAGGCCTGATGACCCGCTCGCCCGTGGTCGGGTTGACGCCGCCGTTCGCCAAGGTCGCCGCCATCACGGCGAGGTCGTGGACGGTGACATCCAGTGAGCACTGGCGGGTGTAGATGTCGGTCGCCTCGTCCGGGTCGAAGTAGAGCCGCTCATAGCTCTTCAGGAGGTGGGCGATGCCCTGGTTGCGCATGTTGGTGGCCGACTCGGAGGCATAGACCTCGTCGTTGATGGTGAGCTCGCGTCCCGCGAACATCGACAGTCGTTCTCGGATCGAGGCCCACTTCTCGTCGGGGGTTTCGCCCGGCGCGAGACTGGACGTGGCGATCGCGCCGGCGTTGACCAGCGGATTCATCGTCCGGTCGGGGTTGAGCTCGATGGCCATCAGCGAGTTGAACGGGAAGCCGGTGCTGTTGACGCCGAGGCGCAACCGAGCCTGTTCGTAGCCGAGCGTGTCGCAGACGAGCGCGAACACGAACGGCTTGGAGACGCTTTGTATCGAGAACCGCGCACCGACGTCCCCGATCTCGAACGAGCGACCCCAGGGTCCGACCACGGCGATCCCGAACAGATCCGGCGATGCCTCCGCCAGCACGGGGATGTAGTCCGCGACGGTGCCGCTGCTGTTGTCGCGGTAGCGCTCGTACGCGTCGGTGACGAGCTGCCGGATCTCCGCGCGCATGGGGAGATCGCCGGTCGACACCCGTGGTGGCGTCGTCGCCTCGTCGAACGGGAGGTCCTCGTGCATGGAGAGATTGGTCATCGGGTCTCCGATCAACGCGGTTCTCGGCGGTCACAGTACAAGTCCGTGAGCGCCATCGGTACGCCGAGCCCGTCACTGGCCCGGCCGGAAATCGCCGCTGTCGAAAAATATCGACACCGGCCCGGTGCACCGACCGGATGGGGGCGATCTTGGCCCTGGGGGAGACGACTGCGACGGCTGCCGTCTAGCTCGGGGCCCTCACCGTGCGGTCCAGGTTGCCCGAAATGTGAAGGACCCCCCGCGGGGGGCCGCAGGGGGTCACTCGCACTGGTGGGGGGAACCAGTACGCGATCTCACGGTTGCCGGGGGGGTTTGACGCCCGCGAGACTCATACTTCGACCGGCCGGCAGAACTTTCGTTTGCCATCCGATGTTGACTCAACTTTACAGCGGGGCGGCACTGCGCGGAGAGAATCGCGCGAATATCCGGGCCTTTGGAGGAGGTGGTCTAGATCGCTCGAAAAGGGCCCCTGACCTGCGGAGATGCGCTTTCGACGGGGCGCGCAAAGACCGCTTGCTGGACAGGCGTCAAAAGTCAAGATCGACATTTTGTCAATGTAGGCCCACCATAGGTCTCGACCGGGCTAGACAGTCCGGTCCCTGTGAGAGGGAGAAACACAATGCTTCGTTCCAAGCTGGTTGTCGCCGCCGTAGCCGCCGCCTTGATGGCGATGGTCGGAACCGCAAGTGTGGCCGTCGCGCCCCAGAGTGGTGGGCACAACAACGTGAAGGCGCGCGACGTCTTCTGCTGCTGATCGAAGTCTCGCGGTTTATTGCCTCTCTGCTGAGACCTTCTGCCTGACCGCAATCCGCGGACGGATCTGGAGACCAGAAGCCGCCGCGGCACTTCGGTATGCGTCGCGTGCCGCGTCGAATTCGTTGGCGTCCTCGAGTTGCCCGGCGAGCTCGAACCACAGCTGGGCTGCTCCGCGATCGGATCCGATGCTCGTCAGGACGAGCACGGCCTCCCGATAAGCGGCGACAGCATCGTCCATGCGTCCCATCGCCGCCAGTGTCTGTCCTTCGAGAGCCTTAGCCTCGGCTGCCACGATGGGAGCGTGTGCCTGCACTGCTTCGTGCACATGCTGGCTCATCGTCTGTGCAACATCGACCTCACCCAGCAGGTAGTGCGCGCGCGCCTGGGCGAGCTCGTTGTGGGCTACCACAACAGGGCCCGCGCTGCACCACTCGAACTCCTCCGCCGCCTGGCGAAGATTTTCCTGGGCCTCCTCCACCTGGGGCGGGTCGAGGCGCAGCTGCATGATGCCGAGCTGGGTGCGCAATCCGGCGAGGTTGCGAGCGTCCTGTCCCTCGGCGAAAAGGGCCAACGCCCGCTGGGCGAGGGGGATCGCATTGCTTACCGCGCCTTGACCAGCCTCGAAGACGCTCGCGTTCCAGTATGCCGAGGCCCGGGCCGTGGACGACCCGAGGATTTCAGCCTTGGCCATTGCCTTGCGGCACACGCGCACGGCCTGACCGACGTCGCCCCGCACGTAGTAGGCAGCGGCCACGGTGACAGCCAACTGCACGGCCTCGTCGGAAGTGTCCAGCGGCGTCTCGGCGAGGTGCTCGAGCATGTGCTCGCCGACCTCGACGGCACGGCCGAAGTCGCCGGACTCGCGGTAGCAGCGGCTCAGCGCGATGCCGGCCTTGATCCGAGTGATGCCGCCGGTCAGCGGAACGATCAGGCTCTCGAGCTCGATGATCGCGTCGTCGACGAAGCCCTGGGCCTCGAGCGCGCGAGCGAGCAGGTAGCGGGCGCGGTAGACCAGGTCCTTGAGTGAAGCGGCCTCGGCCAGCTCGCGGGCCTCACGGGCCTGCGCCTCGGCGGCCTGCGCCTCACCCGACTCGAGCGAGAGCTCCGCGAAGTCGAGGGTCAGCCGGATTTGCTCGAGGTCCTGAGGCGCGACGCCCATGAGCAACTGTTCGACGGGAGTGCCCAGTCGGCGGCACAGATCGGTGAGCACCTGCAGGTTCGGACGACGGTGTCCGGCCTCGATGCGCGAGACGTATCCAACCGAGACCTCTTCGCCTGCGAGGTCGGTCTGGGTCATCCCTTTGGCCACGCGGGCAGCGCGCAGCCGAACACCCAGCTGCGCTGGGTCAATAGTCCTGAGCAAGTCAGCCTGTCGGGCATCCATGCTGCGAGTGTGACCGAAGGCTGTCGAATTCGGGCAAGAACTGAGTTTCTTGTCTTTTGACCGCTCAGAACGGCCGCTGGTCCAGACCACTGCCTCCACTAGATCCAGCGGGAGAACCACATCCGGTTCAGCCATTCTCGGTGAGTGAGCAACTGATCGGTGTAGATCGGCCAAAACCAGGCGAAGTTGATCAGCACCAGCATGAAGAACGCCCCGGACACGATCACCGCGGCGGTACGGCGCGGAGTCGGTGCCGCCGAGGCCCCCAGGGCCCGGCCCATCAGCAGAGTGATCGCCAGGACCAGGAACGGGATGGTGAGGACGGCATAGAAGCTGAAGATCGGCCGGTCGTCGTACTGCAGCCACGGCAGCCAGGTCGACAGGGTGCCGACCACGGCGACCCCGAACCGCCAGTCTCGGGCACCCACCCACAGCGCGGCCGCGGCCAGCACGGCCAGGGCGCCACCCCACCACAGCGCCGGCGTGCCGAGCAGCGTGATGATCCGCAGGCAGTCGGTGCCCGCCGGGGCGTCGCAGCCCTGGGTGCCCGGCTGGATCTTGGTGTCGGCGTCCACGCCCACCGCGCGGTTGAGGAGGAGCCAGCCCGACGGCTTCGAGGCATAGATGTGGGTCGAGCAGTTCAGGAAGTCGGTGTGGAACGTGTAGACGTCCTGGTGGTAGTACCAGAGCGACCGCAGCGACTGGATGACCTCTCCCGGGCCCGAGGCATCGGGCTCGGTGGCGGTCGGCCAGCGAGCCTTGCCGTCGGGATGCTCGGACACGTAGGTCTCGCCGTCGCAGTGACCTTGCCCGGTGTACTGCGTGTACTGGTTGGACGACAGGTCCTTCTCGTACTGGTGAGCGTGCACCAGCCACCCGCTCCATGACGCGACGTAGACGATCAGGGCCACGCCGATCACGCTGAAGAAGGCGGGTACGCCGTCCACGAGCGCCGCGCGCAGCAGCGCGCCGCGCACGCCGAACGAGCGCCTGGCGCCGGCGCTCCAGAGCCACGTCATGATCCCGAAGGCCGCCATCGGGTAGACGGCCTCCCACTTGGTGCCGCAGGCCAGTCCCCATGAGACGCCGGCGGCGATGAGCCACGGGCGCCAGATCAGCGCGGCGACGGGCCCGGATCCCGTGGTGATCTGGCCGCCGCTCGCAGCCGTGAGGCGGGTGAGACGAGCTCGGTACCAGTCGTGGTCGGCCACGTGGCAGTGCACGGCGAGCAGCACGAAGAAGGCGACGAAGATGTCGAGCAGGGCAGTGCGGGAGAGCACGAACTGCAGCCCGTCGAGGCTCAGCAGCAGGCCGCCGACCACGGCCAGCAACGTCGAACCCGTGAGCCGTCGAACCAACCGGCACATCACCAGGATCATCAGCGAGCCGACGATGGCCGAGGCGATCCGCCACCCGAAGGGATCCATCCCGAAGGCCTTCTCGCCGGCGGCGATCAGCCACTTGCCCACGTCGGGGTGGACCGCCATCGAGGCCGAGTCCTTCCACAGGCCGTCGGGTTGGCCGGCGAGGATGGCGGCGTTGGCCTTGTCGCCGTCGACGTAGCTGCGTGCGTAGCCGAAGTGCAGCAGCGACCAGGCGTCCTTGGCGTAGTAGGTCTCGTCGAAGAGGAACTCGCGCGGCGTACCCAGCTGCCACAGCCGAAGGAAGAGCGCGAGCAGTGCGACCGCGATGCTGGAGACCCAGCCGATGAACGGGTCCTCGAGCTGGATCCGGCGGCGGTTGCGCTCGGTGGCCGTGGGGACCACCTGGCCGTCGGCAGTGCGCGAGAGGCCGACCAGCTCCGACTGCCCCGTCGGCGCTGGTGACGCCGGCGGCGCGGTCGTGGTCACGATCGGAAAGCCTACGTGCTGGGATGATGCGTCCCGTGCCTGCCGACGCCCCTGCGGACCGAGTCGTCGATGAGGGCGTCCTCGTGCTCGCGGCGACGCCGATCGGCCGGGTCGCGGACGCGTCGCCCCGGCTCGCCGAGGAGCTGGCCACGGCCGACGTGGTGGCCGCCGAGGACACCCGCCGGCTGGGGCGGCTGACCCGCGACCTCGGAGTGCAGCGGGCCGGTCGGGTGGTGTCCTACTTCGAGGGCAACGAGTCGGCCCGGACGCCAGCGCTGGTCGAGGCGATGCTGGCCGGCGAACGCGTGCTGCTCGTCACCGACGCCGGGATGCCCAGCGTCTCTGACCCGGGCTACCGACTCGTGGTCGCGGCGCTGGCGGCCGGGATCGACGTGGTCGCGGTGCCGGGGCCGTCGGCCGTGCTGACCGCCCTCGCCGTCTCGGGGCTGCCGGTCGACCGGTTCTGCTTCGAGGGGTTCCTGCCCCGCAAAGCCGGCGAGCGGTCACGGCGGCTGGCAGAGCTGGCGACCGAGCCGCGGACGATGGTGTTCTTCGAGGCACCGCACCGGACCGAGGCGGCCCTGACCGCGCTGGCGGAGGCGTTCGGCGACGACCGGGCCGCCGCCGTGTGCCGCGAGCTGACCAAGACGCACGAGGAGGTACGCCGCGGGCCGCTCGCCGAGCTGGTGGCCTGGGCTGCCGAGGGCGTCCGAGGTGAGGTCACGCTCGTGGTCGCGGGTGCGCCGGCCGGGCCGACGCTCGGCTCCTCGCCCGACGAGCTGCGAGCCGCGGTGGCCGACCTCGAGGCGGCGGGCACGTCACGCAAGACCGCGATCGCCGAGGTGGCCCGGTCGGCCGGCGTGCCGAAGCGGGTGGCGTACGACGCCGTGCACCGACCACACGACGGCCGGGCTAGCGTGACGCAATGAGCGAGCCGACGAGAGCCAGGTCGGCCACGACCGAGGACGGCGCCCGGCGCGACCGGGAGCGGCCCCCGCTGCCCGAACCGCTGCCCCATCCCGTAGTGGACAACCACTGCCATCTCGACATCGCCGACGGCGAGTGGCTCACCACGGACGAGGCGCTGGCCGCGTCGGCGTCGGTCGGCGTGCCACGGATCGTGCAGATCGGCTGCGACCTGCCGGGTGCCCGTTGGGCGGTCAAGGCCGCGGCGTCGTACGACGCCCTGGTCGCCGGCGTCGCGCTCCATCCCAACGAGGCGCCCAGGTTGGGCGCTGCCGGGCAGCTGGATGAGGCACTCGCGGAGATCGAGCGGCTGGCCACCGCCCACGACAAGGTGCGGGCGGTGGGGGAGACCGGGCTCGACAGCTACCGCACCGGACCCGAAGGAAGGGCCGCGCAGACGGAGTCGTTCCGCCGCCACATCGATCTGGCCAAGCGGATCGACAAGGCCCTGGTGATCCATGACCGCGACGCCCACGACGAGGTGCTGGCGATCATCGACGAGGAGGGCGCTCCCGACCGCTGGGTGATGCACTGCTTCTCCGGCGACGTCGACTTCGCCCGCGCCTGCCTCGACCGTGGTGCCTACCTGAGCTTCGCCGGCACCGTCACCTTCAAGAACGCCCAGCCGCTGCGCAACGCGCTGGTCGTGGTGCCCAGCGATCGGGTGCTGGTGGAGACCGACGCGCCCTTCCTCACGCCCGTGCCGTGGCGCGGCCGCCCCAACGCGTCGTACCTGGTGCCGCACACGATGCGGGCGATGGCCGAGGTCCGTGGGGAGGACCTGGAGAGCCTCTGTGCGGCGGTCGACGCCAACACCGAAACGGCCTTCGGCGGCCCCTGGTAGCCCCGCTCAGGCGGGGAGACGCCCGTCACGTGGCCCCGCTCAGGCGTCCCAAGGGGGGTCCCGACGAATTGTCGACAAGACGGGTGGTCGTTATCGTCTTGTGATTGTTGGCCGGATTCGGGGGTTTCCGGAGAGTTCGACGTTCGGAGCTTTGTGCTTTTCAAGCTAGAGAAGATCAGTCGCAGTCGTGCCTTGCTGACGGTCCTCGTGGCCGTCGTGGTGCTGGCAGTCGCCGGCACCACCGTGGGCTACGCGGCGATGCGCAAGTCGGTGACGCTGTCCCTCGACGGCAACGCCCAGCAGGTGACCGCCCTCGGTGGCACCGTCGGTGACGTGCTCGAGGCCGAGGGAGTCACGCTGGGCGACCACGACTTCGTCGAGCCGGGCGTGGACCAGGCGGTCGACGACGGCACCCGCATCAGCGTCCGCTTCGGACGGCCCCTCGAGCTCAACGTCGACGGCCACGAGCAGACCTACTGGGTGACCGCCACGGACGTCTCCGGTGCCCTCCAGCAGATCGGCCGGGCCTTCACGGGCGCGGCGCTCTCGGTCAGCCGCGGCGCCGACATCGACCGCGGCGGGCTCTCCCTCGACGTGGCGACCCCCAAGAAGGTCTCCGTCAAGGTCGGCGCCGACCGCGCCAAGACCCAGACGGTCGCCGCCCTCGACGTCCGCGACCTGCTCGACCAGCTCGACGTCAGCGTCGACGAGGACGACCGGGTCGAGCCGGCCCTCGGCCAGGCCCTCACCGACGGCGCAACCGTCGTGGTGACCCGGATCAAGGTCGTCTCCAAGCGCGTCAAGCGCGAGGTCGTCGACTACGAGACCGTCGAGCAGTCCGACCCCGAGCTCTTCAGCGGTGACACCACGGTCGTCCGCGCCGGCGAGGAGGGCGTGCGCGACGTGTCGTACCGGCTCACCTACCGCAACGGACGCCTGGTGGCCACCAAGGTGCTGCGCCAGCGGGTGCTCGAGCAGCCTGTCGACGCCATCGTCAAGGTCGGCACCAAGACCGCGGCGCCCAACTTCGCCGGCGGCAACACCGTCTGGGACGCCCTTGCCCGCTGCGAGTCCGGCGGCAACTGGGCCATCAACACCGGCAACGGCTACTACGGCGGCCTGCAGTTCTCGCTCGGCACCTGGCGGGCCTACGGCGGCACCGGACTGCCGAGCCAGCACACCCGCGAGTACCAGATCATGATCGCCACCCGGCTGCGCAACGCATCCGGAGGGTACGGCGCCTGGCCGGCGTGCGCGGCCAGCCTCGGGCTGCCTCGTTAGATTGACTCTCATGTCCTCCACCGGTCCGAGACTCCTCGGGCCGGTGGAGGTTCGTGCGCTGGCGGCACATCTGGACCTGCGCCCGACCAAGCAACGCGGCCAGAACTTCGTCATCGACGCCAACACCGTGCGCCGCATCGTCCGTGAGTCCGGCGTCGACGCCGACGACGTGGTGCTCGAGGTGGGGCCCGGCCTCGGCTCCTTGACCCTGGCCCTGCTCGAGGTGGTGGCCCGCGTGGTCGCCATCGAGATCGACGGCCGGCTGGCGTCGCTGCTGCCGTCGACGGTGGCCGAGATGGCGCCCGACCAGGCCGACAGGCTGGAGGTCGTCACGGCCGACGCGCTGCGCGTCTCGACGCTGCCCGGCCCGCCGCCGACCGCGCTGGTGGCCAACCTGCCCTACAACGTCTCGGTGCCCGTGCTGCTGCACCTGATGGTCTTGCTGCCGTCGCTGGAGCGCGGGCTGGTCATGGTGCAGTCCGAGGTCGCCGCGCGGCTGGCCGCCCCACCCGGCTCCAAGGTCTACGGCGTGCCGTCGGCCAAGGCCGCCTGGTTTGCGGACGTACGCCGCGCGGGCACGGTCGGGCGGCACGTGTTCTGGCCAGAGCCCAACGTCGACTCGGGCCTGGTGGCCTGGGAGCGCCGCGACCCGCCGGCCACGTCGGCCACCCGCGAGGAGGTCTTCGCCGTCATCGACGCGGCGTTCGCCCACCGGCGCAAGGGCCTGCGCGGTTCCCTGCGCGAGCTCGCCGGCTCGACCGAGGCGGCCTCGGCCGCCTTGGAGAAGGCCGGTGTCGAGCCGCTCGCCCGGGGCGAGTCGTTGGGCATCACCGACTTCGCGCGGATCGCCGAGGCGCTGGCATGAGGGCGTCATGACCGCGGGGCTGACGCCCGAGCCGCAGCGATCGGTCACCGTCCGGGCGCCGGCCAAGGTCAACCTGCACCTGGGCGTGGGCGCTCGCCGCACGGATGGCTTCCATCCGCTCGACACCGTGTTCCAGGCGGTCGGGCTCTACGACGACGTGCGCGCAAGCGACGGTCGCGGTGGGGTGGTGGTCGAGCCGGCGTCGTACCTGGGCGACGTGGTGTTGCCCGACCCCGACGACAACATCATCGCCCACGCGGCGCGGCTGCTCGCCGCCACCGCGGAGGACGCGCTCGGGCTCGCCGCCGTCGACCTGCTCGTCCAGAAGCGGATCCCCGTGGCTGGCGGCATGGCGGGTGGGTCCGCCGACGCCGCCGCCACGCTTGTCGCCCTAGACCGCCTGTGGGCGCTCGGCACCGACGACCCGGAGCTGCTGCTGCTGGCGGCCAGGCTGGGCAGCGACGTGCCGTTTTCGTTGGTGGGCGGCACCGCCCACGGGACCGGCCGCGGCGACCTGCTCCGACCGGTTACCGACCTCTCGACCTGGTGGTGGGTGGTGGTGCCGTCGCTCGAAGGGCTGTCGACGCCGGCGGTCTACGAGCGCTTCGACGAGATGTTCCCCGACGCACCCGAGACGCCGGCGAGCTCGGCCGGGGTGCTGATGGCGCTGGCGTCCGGCGTACCCGAACGGCTGGCCGCCGCCCTGCACAACGACCTCGAGGCGGCCGCGCTCGACCTGCGGCCCGAGCTGGGTGACCTGATCACCCGCGGCGAGGTCGAGGGCGCGTTGCGTGGCCTGGTGTCGGGATCGGGCCCGACGGTGCTGTTCCTGTGCGACTCCGCCGACGGCGCCCGGGCCGTGGCCGACGCGCTCCAGGCCGAGGACCGTGGGGTGGTCCTGGTGGCCAACGGGCCGGTCGCAGGGGCCCACGTGCTCGGGCCTGATGTGACGAGCGGGGCCTGATGGTCAACCTGCTCAACCTCGAGCGGGTCTCCAAGTCCTACGGCGTACGCCCGCTGCTCACCGACGTCTCACTCGGGATCGCCGCGGGGGAGCGGATCGGCATCGTCGGCCGCAACGGCGACGGCAAGACCACGCTGCTCGAGGTGATGACGGGGCAGGAGCCGCCGGACTCGGGGCGGGTGTCGTCGATCCGGGGGCTGCTCATCGGCTTCCTGCACCAGGGCGACGCGCTGGTCGACACCCACTCGGTGCGGGAAGCGGTGCTGGGCGGCCGCGCCGACCACGAGTGGGCGGCCGACTCCCGCACCCGCGAGATCGTCGAGGAGCTGCTGGCCGGGGTCACCCTCGACCGGGCGGTGCTCGGCCTGAGCGGTGGCGAACGACGGCGCTGCGCGCTGGCCGCCCTGCTGCTGGGAGACCACGACCTGATCGTCCTCGACGAGCCCACCAACCACCTCGACGTCGAGGCCGTTGACTGGCTGGCCCGGCACCTGGTCGGCCGCACGTCGGCACTGGTCGTGGTCACTCACGACCGCTGGTTCCTGGACGCCGTGTGCCAGTCGACGTGGGAGATCCACGACGGGGAGGTCGACGCCTACGAGGGCGGGTACGCCGCCTTCGTGCTGGCCAAGGCCGAGCGGCAGCGGCAGGCCGCGGCCTCGGAGGAACGGCGCAGCAACCTGGTCCGCAAGGAGCTCGCGTGGCTGCGCCGCGGACCGCCGGCGCGCACCTCCAAGCCGAAGTTCCGGATCGACGCAGCGAACGCGCTCATCGACGACGTACCACCCCCGCGCGACCGCCTCGCCCTCGAGCGCTTCGCCACCCAGCGGCTGGGCAAGGACGTGATCGACGTGGAGGACGTCGACCTGGTCCGCGGCGAGCTCACCTTGCTGTCGCACGCGACCTGGCGGCTCGGGCCCGGCGACCGGGTCGGCATCGTCGGCGTCAACGGCGCGGGAAAGACCTCGGTGCTCGGTCTCATCGAGGGCTCACTGCCGCCCACCGCCGGCCGGGTGCGCCTCGGCCGCACCGTCTCGCTCCAGCACCTCACCCAGGCCCTCGACGACCTGGACCCCGAAGGGCGGGTGCTGCCGACGGTGGAGTCGGTGCGCCGGGTGACCCGCACCGTCGACGGCGAGGTCACCGCGACGTCGATGCTCGAGCGGTTCGGCTTCACAGGTGACCGGCTGACCGCGCGGATCGGAGATCTCTCCGGCGGTGAGCGCCGCCGCTTCCAGCTGCTCCGGTTGCTGCTGACCGAGCCCAACGTGCTGCTGCTCGACGAGCCCACCAACGACCTCGACATCGAGACCCTCAACGTCCTGGAGGACTACCTCGACGGCTGGCCCGGCACGCTGATCGTCGTCTCCCACGACCGCTACTTCCTCGAGCGCGTCACCGACACCGTCTGGGCGCTGCTCGGCGACGGCCAGATCTCGATGCTGCCCGGCGGCGTCGACGACTACCTCGCCCGCCGCGCCGCGTCCCTCGAGGCGGCGCGTGTTGACGCTCTTACCCCGCCGAGTGGGCGCCAGTTGTCCCCAGATCACGCCGAGTCGGCGCCAGTTGTCGCGAAGGCGCGGGTGGGCAGCGCCGAGGACCGGGCGGCACGCAAGACGATGGCGCGCATCGACAAGCGGCTGGAGCGGATCGCCGAGCAGGAAGCCGCCCTCAACGCCGCGATCGCCGAGCACGCCCACGACTACACCCGGCTGGCCGATCTCGCCGCCGAGCTCGACCTGCTGGCCGCCGAGCGCGACGAGCTCGAGTCCGAGTGGCTCGCGGCCGCCGAGGTCGTCGAGTGACGAGGAATCCCCGGTCGGCCGGGGATTCCTGAACATGTCAGCGTCTGCATGGGCTGACATGTTCAGGAACGGGCTGACAAGTCCGGGTCACGCGTAGGGGGCGAGCAGGGAGCGCAGCAGGGAGGCGAGCTTGATGCGGTCGCGCTCTGGCAGGTCGGCGAGCAGCTCGCGCTCGGCGTCGAGCAGGGCCGCGAAGGCGCCGTCGACGGTGGCCTTGCCCTCGGGGGTGAGCCGGACGATCACGCCGCGGCGGTCGTCGGGGTCGGGGTAGCGCTCGACCAGACCCCGCGCGGCCAGCCGGTCGACGCGGTTGGTCATCGTGCCGCTGGTGACCAGCGTCTCGCGCAGCAGCCGCCCCGGAGACAGCTCGTACGGCGCCCCGGTGCGGCGCAGGGCGGCCAACACGTCGAACTCCCACGACTCGATGTCGTGGGCCGTGAAGGCCGCACGCCGGGCCAGGTCGAGGTGCCGGGCCAGCCGGCTGATCCGGCTGAACACGGCGACGGGAGCCAGGTCGAGGTCGGGGCGCTCGCGGGCCCAGGACTCGGCCAGCTCGTCGACTTCGTCGCGCATGACCCGGGATCCTACGCGAATCGGTCAAGATTCTTGACATCGAGACACTGCCGTCGCAGGATGGAAAGTATCTCGACGTCAAGACAAAGGATGGTCATGCACCGCTGGGACCCGGAGCGCTACCTGACGTACGCCGACGAGCGGGGGCGCCCCTTCGTCGAGCTCATCGCCCGTATCGACGTGGCCGACCCCCGTCTGGTGGTCGACCTCGGCTGCGGCCCGGGCAACCTGACCCGGCTGCTCACCGAGCGGTGGCCGGCCGCTGCCGTCGAGGGTCTCGACTCCAGCCCCGAGATGATCGAGCGGGCCCAGGCGGAGCCCGGCGGCATCGACGGCGGCATCGACTTTCGGGTCGCCGACCTGCGCGACTGGGTGACCGCCGGTGGCGAGCCCGTCGACGTGCTGGTCTCCAACGCGACGCTCCAGTGGATCCCCCGCCACCTCGACCTGCTGCCCGGCCTCGTGGGCCGGGTCGCACCGGGTGGCTGGCTGGCGTTTCAGGTGCCGGGCAACTTCGACGAGCCCAGCCACACCATCCGCACCGAGCTGGCCGCCCAAGCGGCGTACGCCGACCTCACCCGCGACGTCGCGGTGCCCTCGTCGCACGACCCGGCCGTCTACCTCGAGGCGCTGGCCGGTCTCGGCTGCGAGGTCGACGCGTGGGAGACGACCTACCTGCACGTGCTGACGGGCGAGGACCCGGTGTTCACCTGGGTGTCGGGCACCGGCGCCCGACCGACGCTGCAGGCGCTGCCACCGGGGCTACGCGAGGACTTCGAGGCGGAGTTCAAGGCCCGCCTGCGGGCGGCGTACCCGCCCGGACCTGCCGGCGTCGTGCTGCCGTTCCGCCGTGTCTTCGTGGTCGCCCAGCGAGCAAGCTGACGTCAGCGACGCAGCACGCGGGAGAAGAACCCGCCCTCGTGCTGGTGGTCGTGGCCTGTGTGATGGTCCTGCGTCTCGCCGTCGTGGCCGGGGCACCACTGCTCGTCGGGCACCACCGCGCGGACCTCGTCGACGTGGTCTCCACAGCCCGCCCACGTGATCAGTCCGCAGGTCTGGCACCGCACCGGTCGGCACATCCGAGATCACTCCCTCGTCGTTCGTGTCCGGGCGAGTCTGCCAGGTTTCACCGCCGTCCCGGGCATCGAGGGCCGGTGCTAGCGTCGCCGAAATGAGCCCAGAGGTGAGTCCCCAGGCCATCGCCGAGACCGTCCGCGCCCTGCTCGACGTGCGCACCTGGATCGCCCTCGACATCGACGACGCGGGCCGCGTGCTGGCCGCCCACGACGACCTCGGGAGCCTCCAGCTGGTCGAGATCGCACCCGACGGTCGCACGACGCCGCTGACCAACCTGCCGTCGCGCTGCGCGGGGCGCTACGTTCCCGGCCGCCGGCAGGTGCTCGTCGAGCACGACTCAGGCGGCGACGAGAAGTGGCAGATCTCGCTGCTCGACCTGACCACCCCGCTCGCGCAGCCAGCAGGCCTCGACGACCTCACGCCGGTCGTTGAGGACCCCGACCACATGAATGCCCTCCTCGACGTCACGGCGACCTCGTTGATCTACTCCACCAACCGCCGCAACGACGTCGACATGGACATCGTCGTGCGCGACCTCGACTCCGGCGAGGAGACGGTCGTGTTCGACGACGGCGGCTACGTCGCGCTCACGTCGGTCTCCCACGACGAGGCGTCGGTCGCGGTCACCGCGCTGAACCTGCAGCCCCACGGCACTGTCGTCTCGGTGGCTGGACCAGCCGGCTCGGGCCCCGTGACCGACCCCGACGAGCACGCGCAGCACCTCGTCAGCGGGTGGGCCGCGGACGACACCGGCCTGGTCGTGGTCTCCGACCACGACCGCGACTTCCAGGCCGTGCACCGCCTGGGGCTCGACGGCACCTGGTCGGTGCTGGTCGAGCACGACCGACACGACGTGGGTGCTGCGCTCTCGCTCGACGCCTCGGCGATGGTCGTCAACCACCACGTCGACGGCCTCGACACGCTGGCCGTGCACGAGGCCGACGGCACGCACCGGGTCGACGTCGACCTGCCACCCGTCGTACCCGTCTCGATGCGCTGGGCCGCTGACGGCTCCCGCTTCGTGGTCACCGCGATGACGCCCACCGATCCCGGATCGATCCTCAGCGTCGACGCGACCACCGGCGCGGTCACCCAGCTGGTCGACGGTCGCGCCGCGCTGCCTGCCGACCTTCGCGACCGTCTGGTCACACCGGACGTGCACCGTGTGCCGACGCCCGACGGCGAGCAGGTCCCGTGCTTCAGGTACGCCGCCCCGGCGGAGTCATCACTTGGCGGGGCGTCGGTGGTGCACGTCCACGGCGGGCCGGAGAGCGAGGCCGACCGGATCTTCTCGCCGGTGCAGCAGGCGCTCGCCCTGGCCGGCTTCGACGTACTGGTGCCCAACGTGCGCGGCTCGGCAGGCTACGGCAAGCGCTGGGTGTCCCTCGACGACCTCGAGCTGCGGCTCGACTCGGTCGCCGACCTCGCCGCCATCCACGACTGGCTGCCGACGATCGGCCTCGACCCCGCGCGGTCGGCGCTGTGGGGCGGCTCCTACGGCGGCTACATGGTGCTCGCGGGCGTCGCGATGCAGCCCGAGCGCTGGGCGGCCGGCGTCGACATCGTCGGCATCTCGTCGCTGGTGACGTTCCTGGAGAACACCTCGGGCTACCGCCGCGCCTACCGCGAGCGCGAGTACGGCTTCCTCGACCGGCACTACGACTTCCTCGTCAAGGCCTCGCCGCTCACCTACCTCGACGACATGGTGGCGCCGCTCTTCGTCATCCACGGCGCCAACGACCCGCGGGTCCCGCTGTCGGAGGCCGAGCAGATCAAGGCCGCCCTCGACGGCAAGGGCGTCGACTGCGAGCTGCGGGTGTACTACGACGAGGGCCACGGGCTGGCCAAGAGGGCCAACCGGCTCGACGCCTATCCCGCCGCGATCGAGTTCCTCGTGCGGCACCTCGGTCGCTAGGCGGCGTACTTGTCGGCCTTTCCCTGAACTTGTCGGGGCTCGCGAGGGCCGACAAGTTCAGGTTTCCCCGGTCAACCGGGGAAACCTCGCCCGGTTACCACGTGACGCTCAGACGCCACCTCCCGGCGCGAGGCCGCTGCCCGCAGCGGTCTCGGCCACCATCGACACCTCGAGGATCTTCTTCTCGCCGACGAACTTCCTCTGCACCCAGGTCGCGATCCAGGTCAGGATCAGGTTCACCGTCACGTACATGGCGGCGATCACCATCACGGTCTGCAGCTGGTTCTGGAAGTCGAGGTAGATCGACTTGCCGACGAAGGTGAGACCAGGAGCGGTGATCGCGTAGCCGAGGCTGGTGTCCTTCAGCGCCACCACGCACTGGCTGATGATCGCCGGCAGCATGATCTTGACGGCCTGCGGCAGCAGGATCTGCAACATCACCTGGGTCTTGCGCATGCCGATCGCGTACGCCGCCTCGGACTGGCCGCGCGGCACCGCGAGGATTCCTGCCCGGAAGACCTCCGCCAGCACCGAGCCGTTGTAGAGGGTCAGCGCGATCACCACGCACCAGAAGGCGTCGAGACCGCCCGGGCCGGCGCCGTATCCGAAGTAGAGGAAGATCATCAACATCAGCACCGGCACGGCGCGGAAGAACTCCACGACCCCCCAACACAGCCAGCGCAGGCTGGCATGGTCAGACAACTTGCCAACACCGAAGATCGTGCCGAACACGACCGCGAGGATCACCGAGAAGAACGCCATCTGCAGGGTCTTCACCAAGCCGTCGACCAGCAGGGCCCGGAGGTAGTCGGGCGTGACGAACGGCTCCCACAGCTCGTACTCGAACTGGCCGCGGTCGACCATCCGCAGGACCAGGAGTGCCACCAGGCCGGCGAGCAGCACGAGCGAGACAACGGTGTAGATGCGGTGGCGCGCGCGGGTGCGCGGGCCGGCCACGTCGAACAGGACGCTGGTCTGACTCATCTCGTCACGCTCCAACGACGCTCGAGGCGGTTCGCACCGAACGAGACGATCTCGACGAGCACGATGTAACCGGCGGCGAACAGCAGGAAGATCGGCAGGTCGTTGCCACTGATGTTGGTGAAGTACTTCATCCGGGCGGTGGCCTCCAGGATCCCGAACGCATAGGCCACGGAGGTGTTCTTCAGCAGCGCGATGAAGACGCTGGCCAGCGGCGGCACCGTGGCCCGGAACGCCTGCGGCAGCACAACCTGCGTCATCGTGCCGCCGAATGTGAGCCCGATCGCCCGCGCGGCCTCGGCCTGTCCCAGCGGGACCGCGTTGATGCCGGAGCGGATCGCTTCCGCGACGAACGTGCAGGTGTAGAGGGACAGCGCGAGGCAGGCGCGGAAGAAGAACGAGCTGATCCCGATGTCCTCCACCGAGCGGAACAGGATCCCCAGCTTCGGCAGGCCGATGATGACGAAGACGAAGATGATCAGCAGCGGGGTGTTGCGGACCACGGTGATGTAGATCGTCGCGGCTTTCGACAAGAACGCCACCGGTCCGACCCGCATCGCCGCCAGCAGCGTCCCGAGCACGAGCGACACCACACCCGACACCAGGAAGAGCCCGATGGTGAGGCGGAACGCGCTCAGGTACAGGTCGAAGTTCGAGAACACCAGCTCCACGGCGGGTGGGTCCTCCTTCGGTGGGCGGGTGTCGGCCCCGCCCGGTGGGGCGGGGCCGACACTTACGGAGCGTTGTGAGCGGTCAGGCTGCCGGGCACTCGTCCATCGCCGGGGGCTCCGGCGTGTCGACGCCCGAGGCGCCCAGGGTGGCCGCGAACGCGTCCTCCCAGGTGCCGTCCTCCTGTGCGTCGGTGATCGTGTCGACGATCCACTGGCACATCTCCGGGTGGTCGAGCGAGTAGCCCACGCCGTACCGCTCCTCCGAGAAGGGCTCCACGACGACCTTGAGCTCGTCGGGATGCTCGGCGGCGTAGCCGAGCAGGATCGCGCCATCCGTCGTCATCGCGTCGACCGCGCCGCTGAGCACCTGGTCGACGCACTCGGAGTACGTGTCGAAGCCGCGCGGCGTGGCGCCCTCGGCCTCGATGTTCTCCAGAGACGTCGAGCCGGTCACCGAGCAGACCTCGGTGCCCTTGACGTCCTCGAGGCTGTCGATGTCGCTGTCGGACTTCACGAGCAGCTGCTGGCCGGTGATGTAGTAGGGACCCGCCTGGCCCACGACCGCACGGCGCTCGTCCGTGATCGAGTACGACGCCAGCACCAGGTCGACCTCACCCGACTCGATGAACGGCTCCCGGTTGTCGGAGATCGTCTCCGTCCACGTGATGTCCTCGGGGGCGATGCCCAGCGAGCCCGCGAGCACCTTGCCCAGCTCGGGGTCGAAGCCGACCGGCATGTCGTCGGCGGCGCCCTTGAAGCCGATGCCGGGCTGGTCGAACTTCACGCCGATGATGACGTTGCCGGAGTCGGCGAGCTCTTTCATGCGGGTGCCGTCGTCGAACTCGTCGCCGGCGTTCTCGGCCACGTCGACGTCGACTCCCTCAGACCCGTCGTCGCCCGCGTCGCCGCAGGCGGCCATCGAGAGCGCCAGTGCCGAGGCGGCTGCCGCGACCTTGAGTTGCTGCATGATCCGCATTGCTTCTCCTTTTTCCGAGCCGTGTCCGGCTCCCCGATAGGTGAGTGAAGTTGTCGCGTCCTGCGCTTGCGCCTCAGTGCTTGAGGATCTTGCCGAGGAAGTCCTTGGCCCGGTCGGACCTCGGGTTGGTGAAGAACTCCTCGGGGGTGTTCTCCTCCACGATCTGGCCGTCGGCCATGAACAGCACGCGGTCGGCGGCCGTGCGGGCGAAGCCCATCTCGTGGGTCACCACGATCATCGTCATCGGGTCGCCCTGGGCCGGCTTGGCCAGGTCGACCATCACGTCGAGGACCTCCTTGATCATCTCGGGGTCCAGCGCCGACGTGGGCTCGTCGAAGAGCATCAGCTGGGGCTCCATCGCCAGCGCTCGGGCGATCGCTACGCGCTGCTGCTGGCCGCCGGAGAGCTGAGCGGGGTACTTGCCGGCCTGTTGCTGGACACCGACCCGCTCGAGGAGCCGCGTGGCCAGCTTCTCTGCATCGGACTTGGGCATCTTGCGGACCTTGATCGGCCCGAGCGTGACGTTTTCGAGGATGGTCTTGTGGGCGAAGAGGTTGAAGCTCTGGAAGACCATCCCGACCTCGGCGCGCAGCGCGGCGAGCTCCTTGCCCTCGGCCGGCAGCGGTTTGCCGTCCAGGGTGATCGTGCCGCTGTCGATGGTCTCGAGCCGGTTGATGGCCCGGCACAGCGTGGACTTGCCCGACCCCGACGGGCCGATCACGACCACGACCTCGCCCCGCTTGATCTGCACGTTGATGTCGCGCAGCACGTGCAGCTCGCCGAAGTGCTTTTCGACCTTGTCGAGAACGACGAGGTGGTCGTCCGAGCCCCGTCGACGCGGGGCGTCTGATGTGGCCGTGTCTGAGACGGTCATTTCCAGACCCTAGCGGGACATGGCCCGATCCGGCCACGGGAGGCCCCAGGGGAAGGACTTGGGGCACCGGGTCGTTAGAGGATGTGAACGACCACCCAGGAAAGGGCCATCCATGTCGACCGTGACCGTCGGTGCCGAGAACTTCGCCACCACCATCGAGCAGGACGGCATCGTGCTGCTCGACTTCTGGGCGTCCTGGTGCGGCCCGTGCCGGATGTTCGCGCCGATCTACGAAGCGGCGGCCGAGGCCAACCCCGACATCGTCTTCGGCAGCATCAACACCGAGGAGGAGCGCGACCTGTCCGGTGGCCTGGAGATCAGCTCGATCCCCACGCTGATGGTGTTCCGCGACGGGATCATGATCTTCCGGCAGCCGGGTGCGCTGCCCGCGCCCGCGCTCGACCAGGTGATCGAGGCCGTCCGCGCCCTCGACATGGACGACGTACGCCGCAAGGTCGCCGAGCAGCAGTAGCCGCGACTTGGGCTCGGCGCCGCCCCGCGCCGTACCCTGAAGCCCGTCATGAACGCACGCACCTACGAGGTCCGCACCTACGGGTGCCAGATGAACGTCCACGACTCCGAGCGGCTCACCGGACTGCTCGAGGAGGCGGGGTACGTCGCCGCGCCCGGTGACAGCACGCCCGACGTGGTCGTCTTCAACACCTGCGCGGTGCGGGAGAACGCCGACAACAAGCTCTACGGCAACCTCGGCCACCTGGCGCCGGTCAAGGCGGCACACCCCGGGATGCAGATCGCGGTCGGCGGCTGCCTGGCGCAGAAGGACCGCTCGACCATCGTCGAGAAGGCGCCGTGGGTGGACGTCGTCTTCGGCACCCACAACATCGGCTCGCTGCCCGCCCTGCTGGAGCGGGCGCGGGTCAACGAAGAGGCCCAGGTCGAGATCCTGGAGTCGCTCGAGGTCTTCCCGTCGACGCTGCCGACCAAGCGCGAGTCGGCGTACGCCGCCTGGGTCTCGGTCTCCGTCGGCTGCAACAACACCTGCACGTTCTGCATCGTCCCGGCGCTGCGCGGCAAGGAGAAGGACCGCCGACCCGGCGACATCCTCGCCGAGGTTCGCGCGCTGGTCGCCGAGGGCGTCAGCGAGGTGACCCTGCTCGGCCAGAACGTCAACGCCTACGGCGTGGAGTTCGGTGAGCGGCAGGCGTTCTCCCAGCTGCTGCGGGCCTGCGGCGAGGTCGAGGGGCTGGAGCGGGTGCGGTTCACCTCGCCCCACCCCGCGGAGTTCACCGACGACGTGATCGCCGCGATGGCCGAGACGCTCCAACGTGATGCCTCAGCTGCACATGCCGCTGCAGTCGGGCTCCGACCGGGTGCTCAAGGCGATGCGCCGCTCCTACCGTCGCGAGAAGTACCTCGGGATCATCGAGCGCGTGCGGGCCGCCATGCCCGACGCGGCGATCACCACCGACATCATCGTCGGCTTCCCAGGCGAGACCGAGGACGACTTCGTGCAGACCCTCGAGGTCGTCGAGGCCGCCCGCTTCTCCGGTGCCTACACGTTCCAGTACTCCAAGCGCCCCGGTACGCCGGCCGCGACGCTCCCCGACCAGGTGCCGGCCGACGTCGTCCGCGATCGCTATGAGCGGCTCGCCGAGCTGGTCAACGACGTGGCCTGGGCCGAGAACAAGCGACTGGTCGGCAACACCGTCGAGCTGCTCGTCTCCGAGGGCGAGGGCCGCAAGGACGCCGCCACCCACCGCCTCTCCGGCCGCGGCCCCGACAACCGGCTCGTCCATTTCTCACCGGGTCTCGTGACAGGCGCTAGCGGGCCTTCCTCGACCAACGTGAGGCCGGGCGACGTGGTCACCGTCGAGATCACCCGGGCAGCCCCACACCACCTCGTCGCCGACGGCGGCGTGCTGGCCGTGCGGCGTACCCGCTCCGGTGACGCCTGGGAGGCACGCACCGCCGCCCCCGCGGCTCCCGTCGTCGGGCTCGGCATGCCGGCCGTCGGGGCGCCGGCTCAGTCCGCAGGTAACGAGTGAGGTTGCCAGCGCAGCCTCCTCAACCAGCGGGTCAGTCGCTGCGGGGGTCCTTGGACGGGTAGCCGGCCTTGGGCTCCAGGCCCTCGGGGTTCTCCTCGACGGCTCCGGGGCGCTGCTCGGGCGGCACGTCGTCGGCGTCCTCGGCGTCGAGGTCGGCCACGGACGTGTCACGGACGCCGTCGGTGGTGTGCTGGCCCGGGCCGGTGGGGCCGGTGCGCTCGCTGCTGACGCCCATCCCGCCCTCGGCGCGGGTCGGGCCGGACGAGCCGGGGGTGGACTCGCGGAGGTCCTGCGGGTCGGCTTCGCTCATGGCTCCGACGTTACGATCCCTCGCCACCCACGGCATCCTCCGCCGGGGTGAGCGCGTCGAAGCCGAAGGTCGAGTAGGGGGCGATGCCGTCGCCCGCGAGTCCGCGCAGCACCTTCAGCTCGTGCGGCACGACGGGGTCGGGCAGGGCGGTCGAGCGGGTACCACTCCAGCGCCGCACACTTGGCCGGCTCGACGATCCGCGGCGTGCCCGACCACGAGCGGCAGGTGAAGAACCAGTCGATCCGCTCGTCGATCGGTTCGCCGCCACGCGTGCGGTGCATGCCGGTGACGAACTCCAGCACCAGATCGCCGACACCGATCTCCTCGACGGCCTCGCGGCGCGCGGCGTCGTACGCCGTCTCGCCCTTCTCGACGTGGCCGGCCGCGGCGGCGGCCCAGTGGTCGTCCATGTAGCCGGTGTTCTGCCGCAGCTGCAGCAGCACCTCCTCGCCGCCCGCGCCCGGGCGCAGCAGGAAGACGTAGGAAGCGGGCACCACGACGAACCTGTCGATGGTGCCCGCCGCCTGACGATCAGGATGCAGACCGGTCACGGGTTGGTGTCGCCCTGGCCCGTCTTGTCCTGGAGGAAGTCCTGGGCCTGGTCGACCTGCCCGTCGTACTTGTCGCCGGTCTTGTCGTCGACCACGTCGCCAGCCTTTTCGATCGCGTCGTCGACCTTGTCGTCGTGGTCGTCGAGCATGTCCTTGCCCTTGTCCATGGCGTCGTCGAGGAAACCCATCGTGCGTCCTCTCGTCGGGTGACCCCGATGGTCACCACGACGGCCAGCGTAGCCACGCCCTAGGCGGGTGGCTCCACCTCGGCGTCGGCGTCTCCCGAGTCCCGGTCCGGCTCCTGCCGCTTGTCATCGGGTTCGCTGACCTCGTCGGGCGCGGAGGCCGCGGCTGGGTTCCTCGTGGGCGGTATGTCGGCCCCGAGCGGGGGCTCCGGGACTGCTCCGTGACGTTGGTCCTCGATGGCGTCCGCGCCGCCGGGGAAGAGTTCGGGCTCCTCCGCTGTGGGCGTGGGCATCGGTCCGGGGCTGTTCATCACGGGCGCACCTCCGGCTCCGGCTCTCCGGACGGCACGACGTCCGGCTCGGAACCCGGCCCGCCCGGCTCCGACGGGATCGGGTCGGTCGGCACGGGCGCCGGGTCCGGGTCAGGCGCTCCCGGCATCGGGTCCCCCGGTGGCGGCACTGGCTCGGTGGTCATCAGATCTCCCTCCCTGTGCGGGACTCTCCCCGCTCCTGCCACCCCACCATCGCCCCGCAGGCTGGGCAACCGCCCCAGAGGGTGAAGAGGCGGGTGAGACACTGCGGCGGTGGTGCAGCCTGTGGTCGCCGTCGTGGGCGCGACCGCTTCGGGCAAGAGCGACCTCGCGCTGGCACTAGCCGGCCGGGTGCACGGCGAGATCGTCAACACCGACGCGATGGCCGTCTATCGCGGCATGGACATCGGCACCGCCAAGACTCCGGTCGGCGAGCGGGCCGGCATCCCGCACCACCTGCTCGACCTGCTCGACGTCACCGAGCCCCTGACGGTGGCGGAGTTCCAGGGCTGGGCGCGCACGACGATCGCCGAGGTGCGCGCGCGCTCGCGGGTGCCCGTGCTCGTCGGCGGCTCGGCGCTCTACACGCGGGCCGTCCTGGACCGCTTCGAGTTTCCCGGCACCGACGAGACCGTCCGTCGGCGCCTCGAAGCCGAGCTCGACGAGGTCGGTCCGGCAGCCCTGCACGCGCGGTTGGCGGAGGTCGATCCCGAGGCGGCCGCGCGGATCCTGGTGGACAACGGCCGGCGGATCGTCCGGGCGCTCGAGGTCGTCGAGATCACCGGCCGTCCGTTCACCGCCAGCCTGCCGCGCCTGGAGTACGCCGACCCGCACTCGATCCAGATCGGCGTCTCCATCGACCGGGCCACTCTCGACGAGCGGATCGCGAAGCGGGTCGATGCGATGTTCGAGGCCGGCTTCGTGGTGGAGGTCGAGCGGCTGCTCGCCGCGGGGTTGCGCGAGGGACGGACCGCCGGCCAGGCCATCGGCTACCGCGAGGTGGCGGCGTACCTCGACGGAGAGCTGACGCTCGACGAGGCCCGCGAGCGGACCGCGACCGCGACCCGTCGCTTCGCCCGCAAGCAGGACTCGTGGTTCCACAAGGACCCGCGGATCGTCTGGGTGGCGTACGACGACCCTGACCGGGTCGACGTGGCGGTCGCGGCCGTCGGTGCTGCGTGACAGCCTGAGGCGATGGCGACGCACTACTACACAGCCTCGAGCCTCGACGGTTTCATCGCAGACCCTGACAACGGGCTCGAGTGGCTCTTCGTCCAGGACATCGACCAGGACGGACCGATGTCCTACGACTCCTTCTTCGCCGGCATCGGCGCGATGTGCATGGGCGCGACGACGTACGAGTGGGTGCTGGCCCACGACAAGTGGGCGTACACGATCCCGACGTGGGTCTTCACTCACCGCGAGCTGCCGCTGGCCTCGCCAGACGTCCGGCTGACCCAGGCCGACGTGCGTGAGGTGCACGCCGAGATGACGGAGGCTGCCGGCGACAAGGACATCTGGATCGTCGGCGGCGGCGACCTGGTGGGCCAGTTCGCCGACGCGGGGCTGCTCGACCAGGTCTGGGTGCAGTACGCGCCGGTCACCCTCGGCGCCGGTGCGCCGCTGCTGCCACGCAGGCTCGACCTGGTGGTCGAGGAGGTGGCCCGCAACCGCGACTTCCTCTGCGGCCGCTACTCGGTCAAGCGCTGACCGCTGGTCCCGGCGTGGGACGATGAACCCGTGGCCGACTACCCGTTCCTGAAGGGTCACGGCACGGAGAACGACTTCGTGCTGCTGCCCGACCACGACGGCTCGATCCATGGTGATCTGAGCGCCGCCGAGATGGCTGGCCGGGTGCGGGCTCTATGCGATCGCCGCGCCGGCCTCGGCGCTGACGGCGTGCTGCGCGTGGTGCGTGAGGGCGACGGGTGGTTCATGGACTACCGCAACGCCGACGGGTCGATCTCCGAGATGTGCGGCAACGGCATCAGGGTGTTTGCGAGGTACCTCGTCGATGAGGGCCTGGTCGATCCGGCGGCGCCGTTCTTGGTCGGCACGCGGAGCGGGTCGAAGCTGCTCGACGTGGACGGCGAGAACGTGACGGTCGACCTCGGTGGGGCTCGGGTCCTCGGTGAGACCAAGGTCTCGGTCGGGGACCGGACCTGGACGGCCACTCACGTCGACATGGGGAACCCGCACGCCGTGGCGTTCGTCGACGACGACGCGACGCTGGCCGGTCTCGACCTGAGCCGGCCGCCGGAGCACGACGTGGCGACGTACCCGGATGGCGTCAACGTCGAGCTCGTCGTCCGCCGCGGCGACGTGCACGTGGGCATGCGCGTGCACGAACGTGGCTCAGGAGAGACCCGCTCGTGCGGCACCGGCGCGGGGGCCGCCATGGTGGCAACCGCCGTGGCTGACGGGGCCGATCCGACGGTCACGGGCCGGGAGGCGATGTACCGGGTCGACGTGCCCGGCGGCATGCTGGCGGTCACGTGGAGCCCGGAGGGCCACGTCTACCTCACGGGTCCGGCGGTGGTCGTGGCCCGGGGGACCACCTCGCTGTAGGCCTCCCTATGCTCCCGAGCATGGACTTCGAAGGAGCCTCTGCCGTCGTCACCGGAGCCGCGTCGGGCATCGGCGCCGCGTGCGCGCGTCAGCTCGCCGCCCAGGGCGCGCGGGTGGTCGTCGCCGACCTCAACGCCGAGAAGGGCGAAGCGGTCGCCGACGAGATCGGTGGGATGTTCGTCGCCGTCGACGTCACCAACAGCTCCCAGATCCAGGCGGCGGTCGACCAGGCCCTCGAGATGGGCGGGCTGCGGGCTCTGGTCAACTCCGCCGGCATCGGGTGGGCCCAACGCACGATCGGCCGCGACGGTGAGTACGAGTCCGCGCACGACCTCGACGCCTTCAAGAGGGTCGTCGCGATCAACCTGGTCGGCACCTTCGACGCAATCCGGATCGCAGCCACGGCGATGAGCCGCAACGAGCCCGACGCTGCCGGCGAGCGGGGCGCGATCGTGAACGTGTCGTCGGTGGCGGCGTTCGACGGCCAGATCGGCCAGGCGGCGTACGCCGCGTCGAAGGGTGGGCTCGTCGGCCTCACGTTGCCCGTGGCCCGCGACCTGGCGGCGTCGGGCATCCGCCTCAACACCGTGGCACCCGGCCTGATCGACACCCCGATCTATGACTTCGCGCCCGAGCCCGAGACGTTCAAGGAGCAGCTCGGCCAGTCGGTGCTGTTTCCCAAGCGGCTCGGCACCCCCGACGAGCTGGCCGCCATGGTGCTGGCCTGCCTCACCAACACCTACATGAACGGCGAGACCATCCGCGTCGACGGCGGCATCCGGATGCCCCCCAAGTAGCGGCCCTTGCGCGAGCTGGCGCCAGTTGTCGCTGAATTCATGCCGAGTCGGCGCTTGTTCGCGGCAACTGGCGCCGACTCGGCGTTGATCTGGCGGCAACTGGCGCCGACTCGCGGGTCAGACGTTGATGCGGGCGTTGGTGGGGTCGTACATCGGCCGCAGCGAGACCTCGGCGGCGTACGACGTGCCGGCGACGTCGACGGTCCACTCGGCGGCCTTGAGCCAGTCGGCGTTGAGGGTCTCGCCGGCGTCGAGCATGGCCAGGCCGACGGCCCCGCCCAGCGTCCAGCCGTACGACGCCGCCCGGATGTAGCCCACCGGCCGGCCGTCGCGGCAGACCAGCTCGCCGTGGAAGAGCAACGGCTCGGGGTCGGTCAGTCGCACCTGCACCAGCCGGCGGGTCGGCAGCCCGGCCTCCTTCGCCGCGAGCACGGCCTCGCGTCCGATGAACGACGGCTTGGTCAGGTCGACGGCGAAGCCGAGCCCGGCCTCGAGCACCCCGTCGGTGTTGTCGATGTCGTGGCCGAAGTCGCGATAGGCCTTCTCCATCCGCAGGCTGGCCAGCGACTTGAGGCCGACCAGGGCCAGGCCGAAGGGCTCGCCGGCGGCGACCACGGCGTCGTACACGGTCAGGGCGTCCGCCGCGGGGAGGTAGATCTCGTAGCCGAGCTCGCCGACGTACGTGATCCGGACCAGCAGCACCCGGCACCCCGCGAGCGTGACCCAGCGGGCCGTGCGGAACGGGAAGGCGCTCGGTCGACAGGTCGGCATCGGTGAGGGAGGCGAGCAGGTCGCGGGACCGTGGGCCCTGCACGTTGAGCTGGGCGTAGTCCTGGGTGACGTCGTCGATCGTGACGTCGGCGTCCCCGGCGTACCGCCGCATCCGTGCCAGCGCGTGCCCGTGGGCGGTGTCGGAGGCGACCACCCAGAAGTCACCCTCGGCCAGCTTGGTGACGGTCAGGTCGGCCTCGATGTGGCCGTCGTCGTCGAGCCACTGGGTGTAGGTGATCCGCTCGGGATCGCCGTCGACCGCCCCGCCGGACACGTGGTCGAGGACCGCTCCGGCATCGGCGCCGGTGACGCGGAACTTCGACATGAAAGACATGTCCATCAGCCCGACGCGCTCGCGGATCGCCCGGTGCTCTGCCTCCCACTGCTCGAACCACGCCGCCCGTCCCCACGTCGGCTCAGCCTCGGGCGTGACGCCCGGGCCCGGCGAACCAGTCGGCGCCCTCCCAGCCGGACACCTCACGGAGATAGCCGCCCGCCTCGACGAGCCGGTCGTGCACGGGGGAGAGGAGAGCACCGCGCGCCGAGCGCAGCTGCTTGCCGGGTGTGTGTGCGGCATAGACGGTGCCGAGGATCTCGGTGGTGCGCGCGGCGCGGTAGGACTCGGTTGTCCTGATAGGCGCGGAAGCGGTCGACGTCGAAGCCGGTCACGTCGGCGTCGGGACGCCCGGTCGTGATCCACTGCGCGAGCAGCCGACCGAGGCCGCCGGCGGACAGGATGCCGACGGAGTTCATGCCCGCCGCGACGAAGTAGCCGCGCATCCCCGGCGCCTCGCCGACGATGGGGGACAGGTCGGGCGTGAACGACTCGGGTCCGCAGAAGAACGTGCGCACGCCGGCGTCCAGCGTCACCGGCACCCGTTCCATCGCCTTCTCGAGGAAGGGCGACATCCGCTCCCAGTCGGGAGGCAGGGTCAGGAACGACGCGTCGGCGGGGATGCTGCCCGGGTTCCAGGCGGCGGCGCGCGGCTCGAAGAGGCCGACCATCATCCCGCCGCCCTCCTCGCGGTAGTACCCGTACGACGCCGGGTCCTCGAAGATCGGCGTGTCCGCGGTGAGCCCGTCGATCGTGTCGGTGATCAGGTAGTAGTGCTCGGCGGCGGTGTTGGGCACCACGACCCCCGAGCGTGCCGCCAGCTCGCGGGCCCACATGCCGGTGGCGTTGACGACGTACTCGCACTCGATCGTCTGGTCGCCGACCGCGCACGCCGGTCACCGACTCGACCTGCCCGCTGGTCTCGGTGAGCACGTCGGTGACCCGCACGCCCTCGAGGATGCGTACGCCGAGCTGCCGCGCGCCCTTGGCCAGCGCGGTGGTCAGGTCGACGGGGTTGACCCGCCCGTCGCCGGGCACGTGGAAGCCGGCCAGCAGGTCGTCGGTCTTCGCCCACGGGAACAGCTCGCTCATCTCGCGCGGGGAGATCTCGTCGACCTCGAGCCCGAGGTGCCGCTGGAAGGCCGCCACCCGGCGGTACTCCTCCAGCCTGTCCGCGTCGGCCGCCGCCTCGATCAGCCCGACCGGCTTGAAACCCGTCGCCTGACCGGTCTCGGCCTCGAGCTTCGCGTAGAGATCGCGTGAGTAGAGCCGGATGGAGGTGCTGGTCTCCGAGAACGATCCGAAGCACGTCATCAGGCCGGCGGCATGCCACGTCGTGCCGCTGGTCAGCCGGTCGCGCTCCAGCAGCACCACGTCGTCTCCCCAACCGAGGTGGGCCAGGTGGTAGGCGATCGAGGCGCCGATCACCCCGCCACCGACGACGACGACGCGAGCGCGGTCAGGGAGTTCCACGGCAGCACTCTCTCAGAGCGAGTCGTGTGCCCCACGACGCGCCATAGCGCGTCCTCAGGCACACGACCCGATCAGAGGCCGACGCCCCAGGTGGCCGACCAGGTCGGCAGAGTCGCGAGGGGGTCGAGGGTTCCCGCCTGCGGGTCCCAGACGGCCACGAAGAGCCGCAGAGATGACAGTTTTTCGTACACCAGTCCGAGCACGGGATTGTCGCCCTGCCAGCCGAGCAGGACGCTCATGGTGCCCTTGGCCGTCGACGAGAGTGGGAGATAGCCCACCGGGTCGCCGGAGGCGAGGTCGACCGCGGCGATCCCGACGGTGCTGGTCATCACGGGAGGCGGGTACGGCAGCGGCGGATCCCGCTCGATCCCGCCGGTGTGTGTCACGACGGCGAGACCGTCGCGCACCAGGGGAGACGTCAAGATGATCCCGCCGTTGTTCGCCGCCGCCGACGAGATGGTCGCCCCATTCCAGGTGTAGTCGGAGCTGCCTCGGGGCCAGGTCAGGACCGACCCGTCGGCCAGCACCCGGCTGGTCGGTCCCAGGTCGGAGGGCTCGGTCGCGCCCGACGTGGTGTCCACCAGGGTTCCGGTCGGGTCGAGCTCCTGGCCGACCAGTAGGTGGGTCTCGTCCACCCAGAGCACGTAGTGGTTGGGGCCCTTGACTTCAAACCGCCTCGAGCCGCCCGTCGTCAGGTCGACGACGACAAGGCTGTCGGGCTGCGGGATCGCCAGCCGCGTGCCAGTCGAGTCGAGGCCCGTCGGGGTCACGATCGAGCTGTTGTAGAGGCCGTCGGTGACCGGCACGAGTCCCTCCACGTCGAGCCGGCGCCACGTACCGTCATCCCCGAGCACGAACGCCCCTGCCTGGCTGTTGGGGTCGCCGGCGACCAGGACCGCGTGGGCGACCGGATCATCGGACAGCGCGGCGGCACCGGCTCCGGGAGCGAGCTCGGGCGCCGTGCCGAGATCCGTCCAGTTCGGGCGGGTGATCATGACGGGCAGGTGTTCCTCCGCAGGTTCGGTCGACGTGGTCAGGCTGGGGGTGCCCACCGGCGGCGCGGGGCTCTCGGCCCGCTGCCCGCCGGGGATCGCGGCGACGGCGACGAGCGTGGTCACGACCGCGATGCCGGCCGCTCCCACCGTCAGGACGCGCCGACGTCGCAGCCGTGACTGTCCTCGCTCCCAGGCGTCGCCAGCCACTCGCGTGGCTGGCACCTCGACATCGTCGATCAGGTCGCGCAGGGTCATCGGTCCTCCACCAGTTCGCCCAGCTCGGGTGCCAGCACGCGCAGCCGCGCGAGCGCCACCGAGGTCTGTCTCTTCACGGTGCCGTCGGTGACGCCCAGCACGGCAGCGGTGTCGGCCACGCTCAGGTCCTCGGCAAACCGCAGCAGCAGCACGGCCCGCTGGCTCCACGTCAGCGCCGCCAACGCGGCCACCAGCTCGCCCTCGGGCAGCGAGGAGGCGTCGTACGACGGCACCTCGGGCACCTCGTCGACCAGCACCTCGCGCCGCCGGCGCCGCCACCACGACACGTGCTCGCGGTAGACCACGGTCCGGACCCAGGCGTCCGGGTTGCCGTCGCGCAGGCGGTCCCACTGCATCGCGGCCCTGGTCAGGGCTTCCTGGACCAGGTCTTCGGCGCGCTGGAAGTCACCCGTGAGCAGGTATGCCGACCGCACCAGCTGCTGCTGGCGGGCGTGCGCCCACTCCTCGAACGACGGCCGGCCCGTTGACCGCATTCGCACACCCCCTCACCTGTCAAACGCGGCAGCGCCCCTCTGAGGTTGACACGTCGCGGCTATTGGTTCGCGCGACCAGGCCGCCCGACCTACCCTGGAGGGACATGACGAACGCAAAAGACCACGACTTCACCCTCGACGCCGAGCTCGACGAGACGGCCGGCTGGGACCTCGACGACGAGACCTCCGACGAAGACGCCGTCGAGTGGCGCTCCGGTTACGCCGACGAGCCCGACCCCGAGGAAGACCCCGAGGCCGAGCTCAGCCCGGGCGCCAAGGACCTCGCCGAACGGCACGCCCTGCGCCGCGTCGCCGGCCTGTCGACCGAGCTGCAGGACATCAGCGAGGTCGAGTACCGGCAGCTGCTGCTGGAGCGGGTCGTCCTCGTGGGCGTCTGGACCGGCGGCACCGTCGAGGACGCCGAGAACTCCATGGCCGAGCTCGCGCTGCTGGCCGAGACGGCCGGCTCCGAGGTCCTCGAGGCGATCTACCAGCGTCGCAACAAGCCAGACCCGGCGACGTACGTCGGCCGCGGCAAGGTCGACGGCATCCGCGAGATCGTGCAGGCCACCGGCGCCGACACCGTCATCTGCGACGGCGAGCTCGCGCCCAGCCAGCTGAGGAACCTCGAGGACCGGCTCAAGGTCAAGGTCGTCGACCGCACCGCCCTGATCCTCGACATCTTCGCCCAGCACGCGAAGTCTGCTGAGGGCCAGGCGCAGGTCGAGCTGGCCCAGCTCAACTACATGAAGCAGCGGCTGCGCGGCTGGGGCGGCCAGCTCTCCCGCCAGGCCGGTGGCCGCGTCGGCGCCGACGGCGGTGGCATCGGCGGGCGTGGTCCCGGTGAGACCAAGATCGAGACCGACCGCCGGCGCATCAACACCAAGATCGCCAAGCTTCGCCGCGAGCTGGCCGCGATGAAGGGCACGCGCGACACCAAGCGGCAGGAGCGCACCCGCCACGCGATCCCGTCGGTGGCCATCGCCGGCTACACCAACGCCGGCAAGTCCTCGCTGCTCAACCGGCTGACCGGTGCGGGCGTGCTGGTCGACGACTCGCTGTTCGCGACGCTCGACCCGACCACGCGGCGTACGACGACCACCGACGGCCGCGTCTACACGATGAGCGACACGGTGGGCTTCGTCCGCCACCTGCCCCACCAGCTCGTCGAGGCGTTCCGCTCGACCCTGGAGGAGGTGGCCGACTCCGATCTCGTCCTGCACGTCGTCGACGGCTCGCACCCCGACCCCGAGGGCCAGATCGCCGCAGTGCGCGAGGTGTTCCGAGAGATCGGCGCCGACAAGGTGCCCGAGGTCATCGTCATCAACAAGGCCGACGCCGCCGACCCGATGGTGATCGCTCGGCTGCGCCAGCGCGAGCCGCACTCGATCGTCGTCTCGGCCAAGACCGGCGAGGGCATCGACGACGCGCTGCGTCTCATCGAGTCGGAGCTCCCGCGGCCAGGCGTGGCGTTCGAGGCCCTGGTGCCCTACGAGCGCGGCGACCTCATCAACCGCATCCACCAAAGCGGCGAGATCACCTCGATGGAGCACACCGGCGAGGGCACGCTGGTCAGCGGCCGCGCCCACGAGGACCTGGCCGGCGAGCTGGCGTCGTACGCCGTGGTGCCGGTCCCCGACTGACCGCCGCTCCGCCCCTGGGGGTGGTCGACAAAGCGGCCGTGGCGAGTGAGGGTGGAGGGAACGCCACTTCTCGGGAGGACGCATGACCGCACGTCCACGCACCATCGCCCTGCTGGCCGCCGCCGCACTCACCGCGGCCGGCACGCTCGCCGCCGTACCCAGCCAAGGCGCTCCGGGTGCTGCCTCCGGCCCGCCTGAGCGGGGGCTGGGAGCCAAGCGAGCCACCAGCATCGGCTTCGGCGGGGCGGTCTCGACCGTCGACCCGTACGCCACCCAGGTGGGCCTGCGCGTCCTCAAGCAGGGCGGCAACGCCGTCGACGCGGCCATCGCCACCGCGGGTGCCCTCGGGGTGACCGAGCCCTACAGCTCGGGGCTGGGCGGCGGCGGCTACTTCGTCTTCTACAACGCCGCCAAGGGCAAGGTGCAGACGCTCGACGGCCGCGAGACCGCACCGGCCGCCATGCTTCCCGACGCGTTCATCGACAAGTCCACCGGCAAGCCCTACAACTTCACCCCCGACCTGGTCACCAGCGGCGTCTCGGTCGGAGTGCCCGGCACGCCCGCGACGTGGGACAAGGCGCTCGAGCGGTGGGGCACCTGGACCCTCGGTGACGTCCTGAAGCCAGGGATCAAGCTGGCGACCGACGGGTTCAAGGTCGACAGCACATTTGCCAAGCAGACCGAGGAGAACAAGGTCCGCTTCGCGGCGTTCCCGGCCACCAGCGCGATCTACCTGCCCGGCGGGGCGGCACCGGCCGTCGGCTCGGTGCTGAAGAACAAGGACCTCGCCGCCACCTACAAGCTGCTCGCCGACAAGGGCGTGAAGGCTTTCTACGGCGGCAAGCTGGCCGCCCAGATCGCCGGTGCCACCCGGCACCCGGCGAAGTCGTCGACCACGACGCTGCCGGTGCCGCCCGGCTCCATGACCGTAAAAGACCTGCACAACTACCGAGTCGTCAACCGCAAGCCGACGGCCGTCGGCTACCGCGGCTACGACGTCTACGGCATGGCGCCGTCGTCGAGCGGCGGGACCACGGTGGGCGAGGCGCTCAACATCATGGAGCGCTACGACCTCGGGGCGATGGCCGACCCGGCCGCCCTGCACCACTACCTCGAGGCTTCGGCGCTCGCCTTCGCCGACCGCGGGGCCTACGTCGGCGACCCCCGCTTCGTGCCCGTGCCGCAGGCCGACCTCCTCAGCGACACCTTCGCCGCTGAGCGCGCCTGCAAGATCAGTGAGACCACCGCGCTCGTCAAGCCGGTCGCCGCCGGCAACCCGGCGTCGTACGACGGCTCGTGCGCGACGCCGACCGCCGGCAACGCCAAGACGGACGCCGACACCGAGAACATCTCGACCACCAACATGACCGTCAGCGACCGCTGGGGCAACGTCGTCGAGTACACGCTGACCATCGAGCAGACCGGCGGTTCCGGGATGGTCGTGCCGGGGCGGGGGTTCATCCTGAACAACGAGCTGACCGACTTCTCGACCGTCTACAGCGCGAGTGACCCCAACCGGATCCAGCCCGGCAAGCGTCCGCGCTCCTCGATGTCGCCGACGATCGTGCTCAAGGACGGCAAGCCGTTCCTGGCGCTCGGCTCGCCGGGCGGCTCGACGATCATCACCACGGTGCTGCAGATGCTCTACAACCGCATCGACCGCGGGATGACGATCCAGGAGGCGATCGCCGCGCCGCGGGCCAGCCAGCGCAACACCGCGTCGGTGACCGCCGAGCAGTCCTTCATCGACGCCTACGGTCCCCTGCTCGCGCCGTTCGGCCACAAGTTCGCCGCCGCCGGTGCCCCGGGCACCAGTGCTGCCGAGATCGGCGCCGCCACGGCCGTCGAGTTCGGCGCCAAGGGCCTGCTCACCGCCGTCGCCGAACCGACCCGTCGTGGTGGCGGCGCGACCGGGGTCGTGGTGCCGAAGTAGGCCTGAGGTCGGTCAGCGACGGCCTCAGCGGGCGGCGGCGACGCTCTCGTCGGTGCCGGCGAGCTTCTGGGCGATCCAGATCGGGATGATCGAGACGAGGATCAGGGCGGCGGCGACCACGTTGACGACGGGGGCCTGGTTGGGGCGGAACAGGTTCTGGTAGATCCAGATCGGCAGGGTCTGGATGCCCTGGCCGACGGTGAACGTGGTCACGATGATCTCGTCGAAGCTCAGCGCGAACGACAGCAGGCAGCCCGCGAGCAGCGACGACCGCAGCATCGGCAGCGTCACCTTGTAGAAGGTGCGGAAGGTGCCGGCGCCGAGGTCCATCGACGCCTCCTCGAGGTTGCCGCCGAGCCGCCGCAGCCGCGCGACAGCGTTGTTGAAGACCGTGACGATGCAGAACGTCGCGTGCGAGACGATGAGGGTGAAGAAGCCGAGCTTGATGCCGATCATCGTGGTGAAGAAGTTGGCGAGAGCGATGCCCGTGACCACGCCCGGCAGTGCGATCGGCAGGATGATCAGCAGCGAGATGGAGTCGCGTCCGAAGAAGCGGAACCTCTGCAGCGCCAGCGCCGCCATCGTGCCGAGCACCAGCGCGATCAGCGTGGCCAGCAGGGCCACCTGCACGGACGTCCAGATCGCGTCCCTGGCTCCCTGGGAGTGCCATGCGGCACTCCACCACTTCGTGGTGTATCCCGGCGGTGGCCAGGCGAACGTCCGCGAGGTGTTGAAGGAGTTCAGCAGCACCAGCGCCAACGGGGCGTAGACGAACACCAGCACCAGGCCGGTGACCAGGACCAGGATGCGGCGGGTCAGTCGCGAGAGGGTCATAGGTTCTCCAGCGCTCCGGTCCGACGGACGGCGGCCAGGTAGACGAGCATGATCACCACGGGGATGGTCGCCACCGCGGCGGCGAACGGCAGGTTGTTGCCCTTCAGCACGTTGTCGTAGATGACATTGCCCAGCATCTGGTTGGCGCCGCCGACGATCTGGACCGCGATGTAGTCGCCCAGCGTGAGCGAGAAGGCGAAGATCGACCCGGCCACGGCTGCCGGGAACAGCACGGGCAGCACGACTCTGCGCATGGTCATCCCCGCGCCCGCGCCGAGGTCGGCCGAAGCCTCGAGCAAGGAGTTCGGCAGCCGCTCGAGGCCGGCGTACATCGGCAGGATCATGTAGGGCAGCCACAGGTACGCCAGGGTCACGACCGTCGCGAACAGCCCATACCCGGGCGACGAGAGCCCGAAGGGCGCCAGCAGCCAGGCGATCGGCCCGTCGTTGCTGAACATGCCGCGCCAGGCATACGCCTTGACGAGGTACGACGCCCACAGCGGCGTGAGCACCGCGATCACCAGCAGGCGTTGCGCTCGCGGCGAGGCCACCTTCGCCATGTAGAACGCGACCGGGAAGGCGATGACCGCGTCGATGACCGTCACCCCGACCGCGATGAGCAGGGTGCGGATCGTGATGGTGCGATAGACCTCGAGGCTGAAGAGCTCGCGGAAGTTGTCGAGCGTCCAGATGCGTTCGATGTTGCCGGTGAACCCGTTGGCGGTCCACAGCGCGGTGATGAACAGCGCCGCGAGCGCGCCGAGGTACGCCACCCCCAGCCACAGGAAGGGCGGCCCGAGGAGCAGCCCCAGCCGCAGCCGGGGGTGGCGGTGCAGGGTTCCCGGCAACGACTATCCCTTGATCTCGGTCCAGGCCTGGGTCCATTCCTGGTACGTCGTGCACTTCACGTCGGTGCGCCCGTCGAGGCACTGCTCGATCGGGGTCGTCCAGTAGTGGATCTGGTCGGCATAGGCCTCGTCGCCCGCGTGGTAGCCCTCACAGAAGCCCTCCGACGCCAGCTCGCAGGCCTTGCTGTTGGCCGGTGCCTCCCCGAACCACTCCGCCACGGCGGCGTTCGCCTCCGGGCTGACGATGTGGTTGAGCCAGAGGTAGGAGCAGTTCGGGGCCTCCGTGTCCGCGGAGATCATCCAGGTGTCCGACCATCCGGTCGCCCCCTCCTCCGGAAGGATCGCCTCGACGGGAGCCTTCTCCGACTGGGCGACGTTCACGATCACCTGCCACGTCGTGCCGACGACGCTGTCCCCCGTGCTGAAGGCCTGGATCTCCTTGAGGTAGTCGGACCAGTACTCGCCCACGTGGGTGCGCTGCTCCTTGAGGAGGTCGACCGCCGCCGCGAGCTGGTCGGCATCGAGGGCGTAGGGGTCCGTGATCTCGAGGTCCGGCTGGGTCGCCATCAGGTACAGCGCGGCGTCGGCGATGTAGATCGGCGAGTCGTACGCCGTCACCTTGCCGCTGTAGGCGCTCGCGCCGTCGAAGACCGCGCTCCAGCTGGTGGGAGCAGGCTTGACGACCTCGGTGTTGTACATCAGCAGGTTGGCGCCGTAGCCGTGCGGGACGCCGTACATCTGGCCGTTGACGGAGTTCCACGGGCGATCCTTGAGGAAGTCCCACTCGTCGGCGTAGTTGGGGATCAGGTCGGTGTTGACCGGGGCGACGTCTCCGGCAGCGATCATCCGCAGCGTTGCGTCGCCGGAGGCCGACACCACGTCGTACTGGCCGCTCTTCATCAGCGTGACGGCCTCGTCGGAAGTACCGAAGTACTTCACCTCGACCTGGCAGCCGGTCTCGTCCTCGAACGGCGTCACCCAGTCGACGGCCTTGTCGGTGCTGCCGTCCTCTGCGTAGCCGGGCCATGCGAGGACCGAGAGCGTCCCCTCGCCCTCGCCGACCTCTTCGGCCATCGGGACGTCGGGCGCGGTGAAGCCGCCCTGCTCCTCGGCGGCCTGGCCGCCGCTGTCGTCGTCGCCACCGTCGGTGCCACAGGCGGCCAACGCGGTGGCCAGCGCCAGCCCGAGGGCCGCTGCGCTGGCAAGGGTGCGGATATTTCTCATGCCGATTCCTCCTGAGGGTGTCCCGAGGCGGTGGTGGTGCGGGTGAGATCGATGACGTGCTCGTCGGCCCAGCCCAGCCCGACGCGATCGCCGCGGTCGAGGGCCTGGTCGGAGGTGCCGTGCAGGTTCTGTCGGAGCACGGTGAGGGTGCCGCCGCCGTCGAGCTCGACGACGTAGTGGTTGACCGAGCCGAGATAGACGACCGCCTCGATCGTGCCCTGGGTGCGTTGCTCGGTGGACTCGCCGGCGCCGACGAGCTGGATCTTCTCGGGCCGGATCGAGAACGAGCCGTCGCGGCCGATCACTCCCCGGGCCGCGTCGCCGGTCAGCAGGTTGGAGGTGCCCACGAAGCCGGCCACGAACGACGACGCCGGCGACTCGTAGAGCTCGGCAGGCGTCGCGACCTGCTCGATCCGGCCGTCGTTGAAGACCGCGATCCGGTCGCTCATCGTGAGCGCCTCCTCCTGGTCGTGGGTGACGAAGACGAAGGTGATGCCCACGTCGCGCTGGAGCTCCTGGAGCTCGATCTGCATCTCGCGGCGCAGCTTGAGGTCGAGGGCGCCGAGCGGCTCGTCGAGCAGCAGCACCCGCGGCCGGTTGACGAGCGCCCGGGCCAGTGCGACGCGTTGCCGCTGCCCGCCGGAGAGCTGTGAGGGCCGGCGGGCGCCGTACCCGCTCAGCCGGACCGACTCGAGCGCCGCCTCGGCTCGCTTGCGTCGCTCGGCGCGGGGCACCTTCTTGACCGCGAGGCCGTACTCCACGTTGGCGATCACGTCGAGGTGCGGGAACAGCGCGTAGTCCTGGAACACCGTGTTGACGTTGCGCTCGAACGGCGCCTGCCGGGTGACGTCCTGGTCCGCGAGGAAGACCCGCCCCTCGGTCGGCGCCTCGAAGCCCGCGATCATCCGCAGCACGGTCGTCTTGCCCGAGCCCGACGGGCCGAGCATCGAGAAGAACTCGCCGTCGCGGATCTCCAGGTCGAGACCGTCGACCGCGGTGACCGGCCCGAATCGCTTGGTCACCGACTCCAGGCGTACGGCGGACATGAGGACCCTTCGGGAATAACGAGATCTTCGTTGCTCGCAACCTAGGGGATCGGATTTCGTTGCCACAAGCACGTTCGGGTCACGGATCCCGCCGCACACCTTCTGACGCGCCTTGCCACCGATTCGGCAGAGTTGGCCATCTTTGCCAGGATCGCCCGCATGACTCGAGGCGTGCTGGTGCGGTTGCTGCTCGTCATCGGTCTGCTCGGCGGGTGCGCGGCCATCGCCCTGAGCGCCTCACCGCGGCTCGGGCTCGACCTGCGGGGTGGCACCCAGATCACCCTGGAGACCCACGACACCGAGCGCGTGAAGGCCGACGGCGAGGCCACCGACCGGGCCGTCGAGGTGCTGCGCGGTCGCATCGACGCGATCGGCGTCGCCGAGCCGACGCTGGTGCGCGCGGGTGAGAACCGGATCATCGTCGAGCTGCCCGACGTGCAGGACCCGCGCCAGGCGCTCGACGTGCTGGGCCGGACGGCGCAGCTCACCGTCCACCCGGTCATCGCCACGGCGGCCGGCCCCAACGCGAAGCCGTCGAAACCCGAGAACCTGATCTACCCCGACGAGAGCTCGGGCTACCTCGAGGTCGGCCCGGCCGCGATGGACGGCAACGAGATCACCGGCGCCCAGGCCGAGATGCCCCAGCAGTCGGTCGACTGGGCCGTCAACGTCGACTTCACCGGCAAGGGCTCCGACATCTTCGGCAAGCTGTCCGGCGACGCCGCGTGCGCCCAGGGCGACCCCCGCCGGATCGCGATCGTGCTCGACGAGGCGGTCATCTCCTCGCCCGAGGTGCAGGTGCCCGTGCGGGGCCAGCATCACCGGCACGACCAGCATCACCGGCGGCTTCACCTTCGAGACGGCCACCGACCTGGCCATCCTGATCGAGGGCGGCGCGCTGCCGGTGCCGGTCGAGGTGATCGAGCAGCGCACCGTCGGCCCGACGCTGGGACAGGCGGCCATCGAGGCGTCCTGGCAGGCGGCGCTGGTCGGGCTGGCGCTGACCGCGCTCTTCATCGGCCTGGTCTACCGCCTGGTCGGCTTCCTCGCGACGCTCGCGCTGACGTCGTACGCGCTGCTGGCCTACGCCATGCTCGTCGCCCTCGGCTCGACGCTCACCCTGCCGGGCCTGGCCGGCTTCGTGCTGGCCATCGGCCTGGCGATCGACGCCAACGTGCTTGTCTTCGAACGCGCCCGAGAGGAGTACGCCGAGCATCCGTCGGCCGGCATCCGGCGCGCGCTGATGGTCGGCTTCAACAAGGCGTGGACGGCGATCATCGACTCCAACGTCACCACCCTGCTGGCGGCGGGCCTGCTGTTCTTCCTGGGCTCCGGGCCGATCAAGGGCTTCGGCGTGACGCTGTCGATCGGCGTGATCGCGTCGATGATCTCGGCGCTGATCATCGCCCGGGTGCTGACCGAGTTGGCGGTCTCGACTCCCTTCGTGGCCAAGAGACCCGCCATCACCGGGCTCTCCAACGTCGGGCGGGTGCGCACCTGGCTCGACAAGAAGCGCCCCGACCTGATGAAGCGCCGGCGGCTGTGGCTGGCGATCTCGGGGGTCGCGCTAATCGCCGCGCTCGGTGGCATCTTCGCCAACGGCCTCAACCTCGGAGTGGAGTTCACCGGCGGGCGGGTGCTCGAGTACTCCACCGCCCAGCCGCTCGACGCCGACGAGGCCCGCGAGGCGGTGGCCGATGCCGGCTTCCCCGAGGCGACCGTGCAGGAGGCCGACAACGACAAGATCACCGTGCGGGTGGGCGAGATCAGCGAGGAGCAGGCTCTCCAGATCCAGGCCGCCATCGACGAGGCCGGTGGTGGCGCTACCAAGGAGCGCGACGAGAAGATCGGCGCCTCGCTCGGCGACGAGCTGCGCACCAAGGCGCTGATCGCCTTCGCCGTCGCGTTCCTCGTCCAGCTGCTCTATCTCGCCATCCGCTTCAAGTGGACGTTCGGTCTGGCCGCCGTGCTCGCGATGTTCCACGACGTCGTCATCGTGACCGGCGTCTTCGCCTGGCTCGGCAAGCCGATCGACGGGGTGTTCCTGGCCGCGGCGATGACGATCATCGGCCTCTCGGTCAACGACACCGTGGTGGTCTTCGACCGCATCCGCGAGCGCTGGTACGCCTCCCGCGGCGAAGTGCCCTTCACCGAGGTCGCCAACCGGGCCGCCGTCGAGACGATGCCGCGCACGGTCAACACCGGCCTCGGCGCGATGTTCATCCTGGCCGCGCTGGCGATCCTCGGCGGCGACTCGTTGCGCGACTTCGCCATCGCGCTGCTCCTCGGCCTGGTGATCGGCACCTACTCGTCGGTCTTCACAGCGACCCCGATCGTCACCTATTTCCAGGAGCGCTGGCCGATGTCGCGCACCAAGCCCGTCAGAGTCAAGCGCGAGACGGCGGACGACTCCGGCGCAGTCGTCTAATGCCGGCCCCTGGGGCATGGCGCCAGTCCCGCTTCTTCGTCATAGTTTGACCACTGAGCTCGGGGGTTGCGCTCGGAGGGGGACGGTCCATGGGGAGCCATGCCGATGGTCGGATCTTCATCAGTCACGCGCACACCGACGTCCTGTCAGCTCGTCGGCTGAAAAGCGGTCTGGCGGACGCGGGGTACGAGAGCTGGCTCGCGCCCGACGACATGATCGGTCGCGACTCGTGGGCCGGCGAGCTCCTCCACGAGATCGACCGATGCAGCGCGTTCGTCGTCCTCGTCAGCCCGGCGACGCTCGAGTCGAAGCACGTGCACCGTGAGCTGACGCTCGCCGTCGAGCACGACAAGGACGTCATCCCGGTTCTCCTGGAGCCCGTCACTCTCGACGGTCCACTCGAGTACCTGTTGTCCACCCGCCACTGGGTGGAGGCCGACAGGGAGGCGCCTGATGCCGCAGTCGATGCCATCGTGCGTCGCATGGCCTCGGAGGAGGTCCGAACGACGGATCCGCCGGGCTCCCGCAACGATGAGAGAACCAGCCGCAGCAAGGTGTCGTGGGACGCCTCGCGCGTGCCAGTACCGCTCGACCCGATCATCGGGCGGGAGGACCTGATCGCGTCCGTCGTGAGCACCATCCGGTCCGGCAGTCGCCTGATCACCCTGAGAGGACCGGGCGGGGTCGGTAAGACCCGGCTGGCGCTTGCGGTGGCACAGGTCGTTGCCGAGGAGGGACTTGCCTCCGTCTCGTTCGCCGACCTGTCCGAAGCCCACGACGCCACGTCCTTGATGGTGGGCATCGCCAACGCCGTGGGGTACGACGGCCCAAGCCCCCAGGATCCCGGCGATGTGGCTGCGGCGTTGCCGAGTGAACCGAGCTGCTCGTGTGCGACAACCTGGAACAGGTTGCGATGCACTCCGCACCGCTGCACCAGCTCCTGCAAGCAGCGCCGAGCCTGATCGCACTGGTGACCAGCCGGACGCGCCTGGGGCTGGCCGGCGAGAGCGTCGTGGTCGTCCCTCCGCTCGCGCTCCCACCCGAGTCCGGTGGCGACGAGGCCCGACCATCTCCTGCGGTCGAGGTGTTCCTGCAGGCTGCCCGGCACGCTGTCCCGGGCTACACCCCAACCCCTGCCGAGCTCCAGGACGTGGAGCGGGTGTGCCGGGCCCTGGACGGGCTGCCCCTTGCCTTGGAGCTCGCGGCCAGTCGGCTGGCCATCATGAGCCCGGCACAGCTGTGGGAGCGCGTAGGCCGACCTCTCGTCAGCGACCCGGCCCGGGCCACGTCGTCGGACCGGCAGGCATCCGTGGAAGCAACGATCGCTTGGAGCCTGTCGCTGTTGAGTCCTCAGGCACTCGCGGGGTTCCCCCGGCTTGGTGTGTTCCAGGGAGGCTTCACCCTCGACGCCGCGGAGCAGGTGTGCTCATCGGCCGCCGAGTCCGAGGCCGAGGTCGACGACTGGCTCTCCGAGCTCGTCGATGCCAGTCTCGTGCTGACTGCGGACGCACCCTCGGGACGGCGGTTCTTGCTGCTGCAGCTCCTGCTGGCGGAAGCGAGGCGACGATCCCCCGAGGTCTCGTTGGACGAGCGCCACGCAACGTACTTCGCCGACCTCGCCGAGCAGAAACGCGCCCAGATGGTGGGCCCGACCGGGGCAGCGATCACCCGAGAGCTCATCGACGAGCTCCCCAACTGGTCGCAGGCGTTGCGTTGGGCCGCACGTCACGACCCGCATCTCTACTGCCGCTTGGCGCGGGGGTGGCGCGGCGTCTGGACCGTCTCTCCCCGCCCGGCGGATGTGCTCGGGAGCCCCCTGTCGGAGGATGCTCGAGCCTCCCTCACCGAGCGCGAGGCGGCGACGCTCGACGTGCTGTCGGCGATCGCGGCCTACATGGCCAGCGCGACTGGCTCGAAGTCGGCTCTCGAGCGTGCCGTGTTGCACGAGTCCGCCCTGCAGTCGGATCCCGAACTCGTCGTGCTTGCCTGGGGCTTCTTGGCCGCGGCGTGCCTGCAGGCGGGCAGCCTCGACGACTCCCGCGACGCGGCTGCTCGCGCTCGGGACTATGCCGTCGGCCACGGCGGCATCCACGAGGAGGTGATCGCCTGCGACATCTCAGCATTTGTCGCGACCTCCCGTGGAGACCTTGCGGAGGGGCGCGGCTTCATCGAGCGCTCGATCGCCCTCGCCGAGCGTCAGGGCGACGACGTCGGAGTCTGTTTCGGCCTCAGCACCCTGGGAGGGCTGCTGATCGAGGAGGGCGACGCCGCGGCGTTGAGGGCGTGCGCTGACCGCCTGATGGAAATGGTTCGGAAGGGTGCCGGGCTCGCGCAAAACGAGAGGCAAGGGGTCCGACTCCTGGGGATTGCCGACGTGATGGACGGTGACCTGGCGAGCGCAGCCCGCCACCTCCATTCGGCGTTGAGGGAAGAGGACGTGCTCCCGCTCGACGTCGTCGGAAACCTGATCACGGCGGCCGCCGTGTTCGCGGCGGCCGGGGAGCTGGATGCAGGCTCACGTACTCTCGCCCGGGCCCAGCAGCTGGCGACGAGGTTCGAGGTCGACCTCAAAGACACCCCGACTCCGCTGCTCGACCATCTGGCCAGACTCGAGCCTGAAGCCGCCGGCCTCGACGCCCTCGAGGAGTCGTCGCCACGACTGGTGCCAGACGACGTGATGACCGGGCTCGCACGGATCGCGGGCGTCCCCAACGCCAGACGGGACGGTCTGTGAGCGCGTCGTCCTGACTGTCCGCGCGCGGACGTAGGGTGCCGGGGTGCCCGACGCCCCGACCACCAGCGACGCGGAGACCGGCCGGCTCCACGACGTGCTGGCTTCGGCGGTCGACGGGATCGGCGGCGAGGAACGGCCGGGCCAGGTCGAGATGGCCGAGGCGGTCGCGTCGGCGATGGAGTCGGGCGAGCACCTGCTCGTCCAGGCCGGCACCGGCACGGGCAAGTCGCTGGGCTACCTCGTGCCCGCGCTGCTCCACAAGCGCCGCGTCGTGGTCGCCACCGCCACCCTCGCCCTGCAACACCAGCTCGTCGAGCGCGACATCCCGCGGCTGGTCGCGGCCGTCGACGGGCTGGGCGAGCGCGCCAACGGCATCGACACGTCGTACGCCGTGCTGAAGGGCCGTTCCAACTATGCCTGCCTGCACCGCATCCGCGAGGGCGTCCCCGACGACCAGGGCACCCTGGTCGACGTGCCGGTCGGCTCGATGGCCGGCAAGGTGCTCCAGCTCCGCGCCTGGGCCGAGGAGGAGGCCAAGAACGACGGCACCGGCGAGCGCGACCACGCGCCGCGGCACACCGACCGCGAGTGGCGGCAGGTCTCGGTGAGTCATCGCGAGTGCCTCGGCGCCAGCCGCTGCCCCTTCGGGCAGGAGTGCTTCGTCGAGACCGCCCGCGAGGAGGCCCAGCGCTCCCACCTGATCGTCACCAACCACTCGCTGCTGGCCATCGACGCCATCGAGGGCGTGCCGATGATCCCCGACTACGACGTCGTGGTCGTCGACGAGGCACACGAGCTCGTCTCGCGGGTCACCCAGGCGGCCACCGACGAGCTGACGGTGAGCGAGGTGGAGCGGGCCGCCCGCCGCTCCCAGCGCCACGTCGACGGCACGGAGGCCGACGACCTCGCCGACGCCGCCGACGCGCTGGGGGCGGCCATGGACGACGCCAGCCCCGGCCGGTTCGACACCGTGCCCGAGCAGCTGCGCGACGCGCTGGTGCTGGTCCGCGACGCCGCGCGGGCCTGCCTGTCGGCCTACCCCCGCGACCCCGAAGGCAGCGGCGACGCCGACGCCGGCCGCACTCAGGCCCGGGGCTCGGTGCAGGAGGTGTTCGCGACGACCGAGCGGATGGCCAAGGACTCCGAGGCCGACGTGCTCTGGCTGGCCGAGGGCGGCGACCGCATCCCGCCGCGGCTGTGCGTGGCCCCGCTGCAGGTCTGGGGCCCGATGCGCGACAAGCTGCTCAGCGACACCACGGCGGTGTTCACCTCGGCGACGCTGATGCTCGGCGGCGACTTCTCCGCGATGGCGGTCTCCATCGGACTCAAGCCGGCCGAGCGAGTCGTCGACGGCGCCTCGGTCAACGCCGAGCCAGCGGCCGAGGGTGTCATCGGGTGGCGCGGCCTCGACGTCGGGTCGCCGTTCGACTACGGCCGCCAGGCCATCTTGTACGTCGCCCGGCACCTGCCGACGCCCGGCCGCGACGGTCTCGGCCCGGCGCAGCTCGACGAGATCTGCGAGCTGGTCGACGCGGCCCAGGGCCGCACGTTGGGGCTCTTCTCGTCACGCCGGGCCGCGGAAACGGCAGCGGAGGCGGTCCGCGAGCGGCTGCCCCACCTCACCACGCTCGCGCAGGGCGACGCCCAGCTGCCCGAGCTCGCCCGGCAGTTCGTCGAGGATCCGCACACGTGTCTCTTCGGCACACTCAGCCTCTGGCAGGGCCTCGACGTGCCCGGCGAGACCTGCCAGCTGGTGCTGATCGACCGCATCCCGTTTCCGAGACCCGATGACCCACTGATGTCCGCGCGTCAACGCGCGGCCGACCAGGCCGGCGGCAACGGGTTCATGCAGGTCGCGGCCACCCACGCCGCGCTGCTACTCGCGCAGGGGTCCGGCCGTTTGATCCGCACGACGACCGACCGCGGCGTCGTTGCTGTGCTCGACCCCCGTCTGGTCACCGCTCGATATGGCAGCTTCCTCAAGGCCAGCCTGCCCGCCATGTGGTCCACGACCGACCCGAAGGTCGCCCGCAAGGCTCTCGCTCGGCTCGCCGACGCCGCCCTGACGAGCGATCGCGGCGGCGATCCAGAAGCCCAGGCCGATGACCAGCCAACCGACGAACACGTCGGCGGTCCAGTGGTTGCCGGTGCCGATCACGACTAGACCGGTGACGATCGCATGCACCCAGCCCAGGGAACGCACCCAGCGACGCTTGGCATGCTTCTGCACCACGATCGCGACCCAGAACGCCCAGCCCGCATGCAGCGACGGGAAGGCGGCCAGCTGGTTGGTCAGGCCGCCCAGGCCCTTAGGGGCGGACGCGTCGCCACCCCACCAGCCGTCGGCCGAGGTCAGGGCCAGCACGTCGGTGTAGCCCCCGAACAGCCGCGGCGGAGCGGTCGGGAGAAGCAGGTAGGCGATCAGCGCGATGATCGTGCCGATGAGCAGGGCGCGTCGGGCGGGCACGTAGCGGTCGCGACCCTGGCGGTAGAGCCAGATCAGCACCACGCCGGTCACGACGTAGTGGGCGGTGGCGTACCAGAAGCTGCCGAACAGGCTCAGCCCCCGCGAGACCACGAACCACTGGTTGAGGGTGCCCTCCCACGCCAGGTGGGTGGCCTGCTCGAGGTCGAGCAGCTCTGCGGCGCGCTGCCGCGCCGGGCGCAGGGCGTCACTGGCGAAGAGCCGCGAGGCGCTGTAGGCGACGTAGAGGGCGAGGATGAGGACGAGCTCGACCACGCCCGCGCGCACGCGCCGGACCATGCTGGTCGCTCTCGGCTCGAGCCCCCGCTCCATGCCGCTTCCCTTCTGCTTCTGCCTCACACTCCGAGGTTGCCCCGTTTAACCAGTTCTGCACATCAGGTGCTCCCCTGGCCACCCCCTGAGGGGTTGACCTGGGGCCGCGGCCCATATTGTCGCCCATTCGGCCAAGGACGCACGAAGGGTTAACCAATGCTCTACAGGACCTTCACAACAGCAACGCTGACGATGGCGCTGATGATTCCATCCGGCACCGACATTGCGTCGTACGCCGAGGGCGCGGCCAGTCACGCTGCCCCCACGTGCCTCGGGCTGACCGCGACGATCTCCGGCGGCGACGGGTCCGACGTGCTCGTCGGCACCGCCGGCGACGACGTGGTGGCGGGTGGCAACGGCGACGACGTCTTGCGTGGCGGAGGCGGCAACGACGTGCTCTGCGGCGGCCGCGGCATCGACACGCTGGCCGGTGGGGCGGGCGACGACCGGCTGTCGGGCGGCCGCAACGGGCTGCGGCAGAGCTCGCCCGACCAGGCTCCCGACAACATCGGCGACTGGCTGGCCGGTGGGCCGGGCGACGACGTGCTCGACCCGGGCTACGACATCAAGACCGACGGCGATGGCGGGTTCTTCCCCGACCAGATCTCCTACGAGGCGGCCCCGGGCGGTGTCCAGGTCGACCTGGCCGCCGGCACGGCAACCGGCGACGGAGACGACACGCTTGTCCTCGAGGGCAGGGTCGAGCTCATCGGAACGCCGTACGACGACGTGCTGATCAGCGGGGCGTTCTCCGACGACGTCTTTGGCGGCGAAGGGGCCGACGTGCTGCGGGGTGGGCCCGGTCGCGACTACCTGCAGGCCGATCCGGCCGACCTGCCCGCGCCCGAGGACGAGTCCTGGGACGACCGGGTCTACGGCGGCCCGGGCGGCGACGGCGTCTACGGCGGCAACGGCGACGACGTGCTCCGTGGCGGCAGCGGTGACGACAACCTGGTGCACGGCTACGGGCGGGCCGATCTGGTGGCCGGCGAGGGCAACGACTACCTCGACACGCTCTTGAGCTTCTCCGACGGCCAGCAGGTCGACGGTGGGCCCGGCGTCGACCTCACCTATGCCTGGGCGGTGGTGTCGGGCATCCGCCGGCGCGCGGACGTGAGCGGCCGGATCGACCTCGGGGCCGGGACGCTCACGGTGCGCCTGGGGGAGACCGAGCACTCGGCGCGGTTCGCCGGCATCGAGCAGCTGCGCATTCCCGACGGCCGCTGGCACGTGTGGGGCAGCGCCGCCGACGAGGAGTTCTTCGGCGGGGAGCTGAGCCGCTCCCGCCTGGTCCTGCGAGCCCTGGGCGGCGACGACAAGGTCAGCGGCACCCCCGGACATGACGACCTGTTCGGCGGCCCGGGCCGCGACAAGGTCACCCCCACCGGCGGCGACGACACCTGCGTGGGTTTCGAGGTGTTCTACGCCGGCGAGCGCTGCTGAGGATCAGACCTTGCGGAGGACCGCGGTGACCTTGCCGAGGATCGTCGCGTCGGTGCCGTCGATCGGCTCGAACGACGGGTTGTGCGGCAGCAGCCAGACACGCCCGTCCTTGCGCTGGAAAGTCTTGACGGTGGCCTCGCCGTCGATGAGGGCGGCGACGATGTCGCCGTTTTCAGCCGTCTGCTCCTGGCGGATCACGACGTAGTCACCGTCGCAGATGGCCGCTTCGATCATCGACTCGCCGGTGACCTCGAGCAGGAAGAGGGTGCCCTCGCCGACCAGCTCGCGCGGCAGCGGGAAGACCTCCTCGATGTGCTCCTCGGCCAGGATCGGACCACCGGCGGCGATCCGGCCGACCACTGGCACGTAGGCCGGCGCGGGATGGCTGTCGCCGATGCCGGTCTCGTCGTACGACGACTCTTCGGCCGCCCCGAGCGAGCGTCGGGCCGCCATCACCTCGGGCAGGAACACCTCGAGGGCGCGCGGCCGGTTGGGGTCGCGCTTGAGGAAGCCCTTCTCCTCGAGCACCTTGAGCTGGTGGGCCACGCTCGAGGAGCTGGTCAGCCCCACCGCGTCGCCGATCTCGCGCATGCTGGGCGGGTAGCCGCGCAGCTCGATGGCCTCCTTGATGTGGGCCAGCACCCGCTGCTGGCGCGGCGTCAGGCCCGTCGCGTCGGGCGGGCCGTCGGGCAGCTCGGAGACCTTGCCGCGCGTGGGGGCCCTGCTCTTGCCGGGCGTCTTGCCGGAGCCGCTCTCGGGTGCCATGGCGTCACGCTAGCCGCATCTCGCCCCCTGATTCAAACATCTGTTCGAACGGCGTGTCGGATCCCAGTGTTCTCGAAACATCGAACATTTGTTCGGGTGGGTGCTTGATTCTGTTCGAACAGGTGCTCTACTCTCGTACACATGTTCGATCGAACGTCTGATCGAGCGGCCGTCGAGAAGCGTTGTCGGTGGTCGCCGTTAGACATAGGTCAGAAGTTCTTCCCCAGGAGGTCCCGATGAGCACCATCACCTTGCACCCGCCGGTCACCAGCCGGGTGCGACCGGCGAGTGCGCCGTCCGCCGCCCCGACGCGGCCCGTCGGGTCCAGCGTGCGGCTGACCCGCCGCGGCCGGGCCGTCGTGGTGGTCCTGGGCCTCCTGCTGGTGCTGGCCGTCGGCGTGTTCTTCGGCGCCGGCTCGGTCGCCACCGAGCGGCCCGGCACGCCCGAGCCGACCCGCATCGTGATGGTGGGCCAGGGCGACACCCTCTGGGGCATCGCGGCCGACGCGGCCGCCGCCACCGGCGACGGTGACGTCCGCGCGATGATCACCCGCATCGAGCGACTCAACGCCCTCGACTCCGGCATGGTGCTCGCCGGCCAGCGCCTCCGGATCCCCACCGAATAGCGCGCCACACAGACGTCGCCGGTGGACTCGACCCCCACCGGCGAGCCGGGGAAGACGAAGGGCGGGACCAAGTGGTCCCGCCCTTCGCGGCTTCCCAAGCAGTACGGCCGGATATCGGGTAACGATGGCCGAAAACCGCTCTACGTCGGAGCTCGGACAGCCGTACGCTCGCAGTGTGCGACATGACCAAAACACTCAGACGCCGATGACACAGCAGCCGGTGGCCGCTGGTCGGGCTGCGCTGATGGTCGCGGTCGCGCTGGGCATCGTCTATGTCGTCTGGGGCTCGACCTATCTGGCGATCCGCGTCGTGGTCGAGGACATGCCTCCGATGGCGTCGGGCAGCTGGCGCTACCTGTGCGCGGGGATCCTGCTCGGCGCCATCCTGGCCGCCCGCAGCGGTCTGGGGAGGCTTCGCGCGACCCGTCGCGAGCTCCTCGGCTGCGCCTTCCTGGGGCTGATGCTGCCCGCCCTCGGCAACGGCCTGGTGTCCGTCGGCGAGAGCAAGGGCGCGCCGTCGGGCATCGCGGCACTGCTCGTGGCGGCCGTTCCGTTGTGGGTGATCGTCTACCGCAGCGCGACCGGGGACCGGCCCCGCAGCCAGACCACGCTCGGGGTGCTGATCGGCTTCGCGGGCCTGGTGCTGCTGATCACCTCGACCGGCATCGACGGCGACGTCCCGATCGGGGCCAGCCTGATCATCATGGTCGCCACGGTGTGCTGGTCGTTCGGATCCTGGGCGACTCCGAGGCTCTGGCTGCCGAAGGACGCCTTCGTGCTGACGGTCTACGAGATGCTGTTCGGCGCCGGGTGGCTAGCGCTGATCGGCGGCATCCGCGGCGAGGACCTGCTGCCGACGGCGGCGCCGCTGGAGGCGTGGCTGGCATGGGGCTATCTGGTCACGTTCGGCTCGGTCGTCGCGTTCACGGCGTACGTGTGGGTGCTCGGCGCCGCGCCGATCTCGCTCGTGGCGACGTACGCCTTCGTCAACCCGGTGGTGGCCGTCTTCCTGGGTTGGCTGATCCTGTCGGAGGCCATCACGGTGCCGATCCTGGCCGGCGGCGCGATCGTGGTGGCGGCGGTGGCCGTGGTCGTCGTGTCGGAGCGCCGGCCACAGGTGCCGACCGAGCCGGACCCCGACCCAGAGCCGGTCCCGCTAGCAACCTCCTAGGTCCGGTCCTTCAACCGCCGCACGAACTTCAGCCCCGACCACGTCGCGTCGATGGCGGCGACCTTGACGTCGACGAACCCCAGCTCGAGGCCGAGGTCGCGCACCCGGTTCTCGTCCAGGTCGCTCGACACGCCGCTCGACTTCTTGGGCCAGCACACCCACACCATGCCGGCGGTGCTGGTGCGTTCGAAGAGCACCGGGAGCCGCTTCTCGAGACCGGCCAGCGTGGTGTGCCAGGTCAGGGTGAGATCCATGGTGCGCGGGAGGCGGCGTACGACGGAGGCCGCGGCTAGGTCGCCGACCTCGACGTCGGCCGGCTGGCCGTCGAGGAACACCACCTGGTCCGGCTTGACGCCGAGCTTCTGCGGGAGGGGAGTGCCGGAGTAGCCGGCCGTCACGGGGGTGTCACCGTGCGATCCGCTTGCCACCCACCGGACGTGGTGTCTTCGGCGCTTCCTGCGCACGCCCCTTGACGATGCCCAGGATCCGCAGCAGCCGAGTGACCAGCAACAGCCCCACGAAGAGGCACGCGACCGCCCCGAGGGACGCCAGGCCGAGCAGCCACCAGGCGCCGGAGTCGCCGCCGCGCGCAGTGGCGCCGAAGTCGATGGCGGCGTAGACGAGATAGCCCCAGGCCACGATCGACGCGGTCACGCCGAGGGCGAGGAGGAACAGCGGCAGCCGGGACCTGCCGCCCGACTCACCGCCCGCTTCGCCGCCCGGCTCTCCGGTCGGCTCTGTTGCACCGGCCGGCTGGCCCGCCGAATGAGTGGGGAGGTGACTGGGGACGTGCGTGATTGCGGGCGCGGCCGGGGCTTTGGGAGTGGGCTCGGCGCGGCGCTTTCCCGCGTGCTTACCCGGCTGCTCCACCCGGCCATTGTGGCCCATGGCCGAAGTCCACACCGCAGGATGGCCAAGCCCGTGCGACACGCCGCGACACGCCGCGACACGCGGTCGGGACGGGCCATCTGGACCGCCCGTCAGGCCGCTGACCTGCGGCGATGCCGTCGTACCGGAAGTACCTGAAATGCACCGTCGAGAGGGGTTGCATGCCCTCGCACCCCGGCCTACAGTAACCACTACATCTAGTAGTTACACGGTTGTGGTTTTCCACATCTAGTTCACAGAAGCTGATCCGGGACTCACAGCCAGCCGCTAGTTGTTAACAGTTACGGGGCCTCCATCCACACCCTCCCACGGGTGTTGTCGGCGACCCCTGGGACGCTCAGACAAGGTCGAAAGCAAGGCCGAGAAGCCGCGAGAGGAGGACCACGATGCACTGCCCCTACTGCCGCGACACCGACACCCGGGTCACCGACTCGCGGGTCTCCGACGACGGCACCTCGATCCGCCGCCGCCGCTCGTGCTCGGCGTGCGAGAAGCGCTTCACCACCACCGAGCAGATGCAGCTGACCGTGCTCAAGCGCTCCGGCGCCACCGAGCCGTTCGCCCGTGACAAGGCGGTCGCCGGCGTCCGCAAGGCGTGCAAGGGCCGCCCGGTCACCGAGGACGACCTGGCCCGCCTTGGCCAAGCCGTAGAAGACGCGCTGCGGCTCGACGGCGCCGCCGAGGTGCCGGCCAACGAGGTCGGCCTGGCCATCCTCGGCCCGCTCCGCGCGCTGGACGCCGTTGCCTACCTCCGCTTCGCGAGCGTCTACAAGGCCTTCAGCAGCGCAGACGACTTCGAGGACGAGATCGCCCTCCTCAAGGCGGAGCACGCTGTCTCGTTGGTCGAGGAGGTCGCGCAGCGACCGTCTCGAGACCAACGACCTCAGCCGGTCGCGTCCGGCTGACCCCAGACCGCCCGGGATGGATTGTGGGGAAGCGATCCGTCCCGGGCGCACCACCTCGGTGGCCCGAGCCACCACGGAAACACCAGCAGTGCCCAGCAAAGTGCCCGTCCCAGAGATCCGACCACAGATACGAGGAGAGTCCATGACCGAGACGGTGAACCCCGGCGCCAAGGCCAAGGCCCAGTCACAGGCCGGGCCTGCCGGGATGAAGATCGAGCGGGTCTTCAGCACCGAGGGGGTGCACCCCTACGACGAGCTCAACTGGGAGCGCCGCGACGTCGTCCAGACCAACTGGAAGACCGGCGTCAACGTCTTCGAGCAGCGCGACGTCGAGTTCCCCGACACCTGGTCGGTCAACGCCTCGACCATCGTGACCACCAAGTACTTCCGCGGCGCCGTGGGCACCGACGTCCGGGAGTGGAGCCTCAAGCAGCTCATCGACCGCGTCGTGTCGACGTACCAGAAGAGCGGCGAGGACAACGGCTACTTCGCGTCGCCGGCCGACGCCGAGGTCTTCGGGCACGAGCTGACCTGGCTGCTGGTCAACCAGTACTTCTCCTTCAACTCTCCTGTCTGGTTCAACGTCGGCACCGCGTCGCCGCAGCAGGTCTCTGCCTGCTTCATCCTCTCCGTCGACGACTCGATGGACTCGATCCTCAACTGGTACAAGGAGGAGGGGTTCATCTTCAAGGGCGGCTCCGGCGCCGGCCTCAACCTCTCCCGCATCCGCTCCTCCAAGGAGCTGCTGTCCTCCGGCGGCACGGCCTCCGGCCCGGTCTCGTTCATGCGCGGCGCCGACGCGTCCGCGGGCACCATCAAGTCCGGTGGCGCGACCCGTCGTGCGGCCAAGATGGTCGTCCTCGACGTCGACCACCCCGACATCGTCGAATTCGTCGAGACCAAGGCGCGCGAGGAGGACAAGATCCGCGCGCTGCGCGACGCCGGCTTCGACATGGACCTCGGCGGCCACGACATCACCTCGGTTCAATACCAGAACGCCAACAACTCGGTCCGCGTCTCCGACGAGTTCATGCGCGCGGTCGAGGAAGGCACCGAGTTCGGTCTGCGGGGCCGCAAGACCGGCGAGGTCATCGAGACCGTCGACGCCCGCGAGCTGTTCACCAAGATCGCCAAGGCCGCGTGGGAGTGCGCCGACCCGGGTCTCCAGTACGACGACACCATCAACGACTGGCACACCAACCCCGAGACCGGCCGGATCACGGCGTCCAACCCGTGCTCCGAATACATGTCGCTCGACAACTCCTCGTGCAACCTGGCGTCGCTCAACCTGCTGAAGTTCCTCAAGGACGACAACACCTTCGACGGCGAGCTGTTTGCCAAGGCCGTCGAGGTGATCATCACCGCGATGGACATCTCGATCTGCTTCGCCGACTTCCCGACCGAGGCGATCGGCGACACCACCCGCGACTACCGCCAGCTCGGCATCGGCTACGCCAACCTGGGCGCGCTGCTGATGGCGATGGGCCTCGGCTACGACTCCGACGGTGGACGCGGCATGGCAGCGGCGATCACGTCGCTGATGACCGGCGTCTCCTACCGCCGCTCTGCCGAGCTCGCCGGCGTCGTCGGCCCCTACGTCGGCTACGCCCGCAACGCCGCGCCGCACAAGCGGGTGATGCGCAAGCACCAGGCCGCCAACGACGCGGTGCGCACCTTCGGCATCGCCGACGCGCAGGTGCACAAGCTGGCCACGGTCGCGTGGGCCGACGTACAGACGATCGGCGAGGCCAACGGCTTCCGCAACGCGCAGGCCTCCGTGCTCGCGCCCACCGGGACCATCGGCTTCATGATGGACTGCGACACCACCGGCATCGAGCCCGACTTCTCGCTGGTGAAGTTCAAGAAGCTCGTCGGCGGCGGCTCGATGCAGATCGTCAACCAGACGATCCCGCGGGCGCTGGCCAAGATGGGCTACGCCGAGGAGCAGATCGAGGCGATCGTCGCCTTCATCGCCGAGCACGGCCACGTCATCGACGCTCCCGGCCTCAAGCTCGAGCACTACGACGTCTTCGACACCGCGATGGGGGCCCGCGCCCTCAAGCCGATGGGCCACGTGCGGATGATGGCGGCCTGCCAGCCGTTCCTCTCCGGCGCGATCTCCAAGACGGTCAACCTGCCCGAGACCGCCACGGTCGAGGAGATCGAGGACATCTACCTCCAGTCCTGGAAGCTCGGCCTCAAGGCGACGGCCGTCTACCGCGACAACTGCAAGGTCGGCCAGCCGCTGTCCGACGGCAAGTCGGACTCCTCCAAGGCCGACCAGGCCCGCGGCGCGGCTCACCAGGCCGAGCTCGTCGAGGCCAAGACCGTCGAGACGATCGTCTACCGGCCGACCCGCAAGCGCCTGCCCAAGCAGCGCGCCTCGCGCACCACGTCGTTCACCGTCGGTGGCGCCGAGGGCTACATGACCTCCGGTGCCCACGACGACGGCGAGCTCGGCGAGGTCTTCCTCAAGCTCGGCAAGCAGGGCTCCACCCTGGCCGGCGTGATGGACGCCTTCTCGATCGCGGTGTCGATCGGGCTGCAGTACGGCGTCCCGCTGGAGACCTACGTCTCGAAGTTCACCAACCTGTCCTTCGAGCCCGCCGGCCTCACCGACGACGCCGACGTGCGGATGGCGAAGTCGATCATGGACTACATCTTCCGCCGCCTCGCCCTCGACTACCTCGACTTCGAGTCCCGCTCCGCCCTCGGCATCTACTCCGCCGACGAGCGCCAGCGCTACCTCGAGACCGGGTCGTATGAGGCGCTGCAGGTGAGCGAGGCCGAGTCCCTCAAGGCCGACCAGCCCGTCGAGGCCACCCTCGTCGAGGAGGACCTGTCCGTCGACATCCCCGTCGACGACGCGCCACGTCGCGCCGGCTGAGGAGGTCCGCGAGGCCCACACCTCCGCCGAGCTGTTCGAGAAGATCACCGGCACCGCCATCGACTCCCCGCTCTGCATGACCTGCGGCACCAAGATGCGCCCCGCCGGCTCCTGCTACGTCTGCGAGGGCTGCGGCAGCACCAGCGGCTGCAGCTGATCGATCGCGATGGAGGCGGGCCGCCCACACGGTTCGCCTCCATCCACAACACGCCCAAGACGGTCACTTCCCCCTGACTGAGAGCTAGTAGTCTTCGAACATGAGCTCGAATGCGGCGTTCACCTTCGTAGATCTCTTCGCCGGCATTGGGGGCTTCCACGCTGCGCTCGGCGCGCTTGGCGGCGAGTGCGTGTACGCCGTCGAGAAGGACGCCGACGCAGCTGCGGTCTACCAGCGCAACTGGGGCATGACCCCTCGGCGACATCGTCGAAGACACCGTCGGTCGCATGCGAGTGCCAAAGCACGACGTCCTTGCCGCAGGCTTCCCGTGCCAGCCGTTCTCGAAGTCCGGCTTCCAGCGAGGCATGGACGAAGCGCGCGGCACGCTCTTCTGGAACATCTGCGAGATCCTCCGAGTCCGCAAACCCACCGTCGTGCTGCTGGAGAACGTCCGTAACATCGCCGGTCCTCGCCATACCCATGAGTGGGACGTCATCATCCGCTCGCTCCGCGACCTTGGCTATCAGGTCTCGTCGAAGCCGATCGTCTTCTCACCCCACCTGCTCCCGCCCGAGCGGGGAGGTCGGCCCCAGGTGCGCGAGCGTGTCTTCATCGTCGGCACGTATGTCGGTAAGAGAGCTGCGCAGGTCGACATTGAACCGGCGGTGCCTCGCGCGCCTGTCGACGACTGGTCACCTGACGAATGGCGCCTCAGTGACCACCTGCCGCTCGAACCGAACCTTGATCCGCAGACGGCGCTGCGATCGACCGAGGCTCTGGAACCACCGACCGGTGCCGGCGATCTTGCCGCCCCCGAAGATGTGGTTGATGCCGTGGGCGAGCATCACCGCACCGAGGCCGCATCGCAGCACGAGCAGGGCGAGGTTGATCGAGTCCACGTCGTCCATCGGTGCGCAACGTACTGGGATCGACCGCGCGGAGGGGCCATCGGTACGCTCGGCGCCCATGCCCTCCGCCAAGACCGTCGCCAAGGTGCTCGGCGTGATCACGGCGGCGACCGCGGGGGCGCTGGCGGTGAAGGAGGCGAAGAAGCGGATCGACGCCAGCCAGGACACCGGCAGTCCGATCTCCTCGTCGAGCCGCAACGCCCGCAGCGTGGCGATGGCCGGCATCGGGGCCAAGGCCGGCACCAAGTACGCCCTGCACCGGGCCCGCAAGGTGTTCGCGTCGGCCGAGCGGCGAGAAGGAGCTCGACGCCGCCTTCGAGCTGCAGACGGCAGAGAGCATCGCGGAGGCGCTCGGGAACATGAAGGGCGCCATGATGAAGCTCGGCCAGATGGCGAGCTACCTCGACCAGGGCCTGCCCGAGCCGGTGCGCCAGGCCCTCGCCGAGCTGCAGGCCAACGCGCCGCCCATGAGCGCGGAGCTGGCCGCTCAGGTGGTGCGCGAGGAGCTCGGGGACGGCGCCGGAGGACGTGTTCGCCGAGTGGGATCCGAAGCCCATCGCGGCTGCGTCGATCGGGCAGGTGCACCGGGCCATCACCCACGACGGACGAGCCGTCGCGGTGAAGGTGCAGTACCCGGGCGTCGGCGACGCCATCCGGGCCGACCTCGACAACGCCGGGCTGCTGTTCGGCGCCATGGGGATGATGTTCCCCGGCCTCGAGCCAGGACCGCTCGTGGAGGAGCTGCGCGCCCGCATCGTCGAGGAGCTCGACTACCTCCTCGAGGCGGACAACCAGCGACTGTTCGTCGACTACTACGAGGGCCACCCGTTCATCCACATCCCCGCGGTGCGTGGACGAGCTCTGCGCCGAGCGGGTGCTCACCACCGAGCTGGCCGAGGGCGTGCGCTTCGACGAGCTGGAGACGTGGAGCCAGGCGGAGCGCGACCTGGCCGCCGAGGCCATCTTCCGGTTCGTGTTCGGCAGCCTCTACCGCCTCCACGCGTTCAACGGCGACCCGCACCCGGGCAACTACCTCTTCCGACCCGGCGGCCAGGTGACCTTCCTCGACTTCGGGCTCGTGAAGCGCTTCGACCCGGACGAGGTCGATCTGATCGCCGACATGCTCAAGGCGATGGTCGTCGACAAGGACATCAAGGAGTACCGCCGCCTCATCGAGAGCATCGGCATGCTCGCGCCCGGGCAGCTCGTTCACCGACGACGAGGTGCATGGGCTACTTCGGCCACTTCTACGACTTCGTGCAGCGCGACGAGGTGGGCACGATCACCCCGGAGTACGCGTCCGAGACGGTGCGCCGCTTCTTCGACTACGGCGGCGAGCACGCCCAGATCCTCAAGGCGGCCAACGTGCCGCCCACCTTCGTCATCATCCAGCGGATCAACCTCGGGCTCTACGCCATCTTCGGCCAGCTCCGCGCCACCGCGAACTGGCGGCGCATCTCCGAGGAGATCTGGCCCTTCGTCGACGGGCCGCCCACCACGGAGATGGGCCACCGGGCCGCGGCGTGGGCCGCCGAGCGAGGCCACGCTGGTGATCGAGGTCATCGCCCTCGACGGCGACGACACCCTCTGGCACAGCGAGCACCTGTTCGTCGACACCCAGGACCGCTTCCGCGACCTCGTCCGGCCCTACGTCGACCTCGACGACGCCGCCCTCGACGCCCGCCTCCTCGAGGTCGAGCGGCGCAACCTGCCGCTGTTCGGCTACGGCGTGAAGGCGTTCACCCTGTCGTTGGTCGAGACGGCCATCGAGGTCACCGACGGGCGCATCCCGGGGCGCGACCTGCAGGCCGTGCTCGACCTCGGCAAGGTGCTGCATCGACCACCCGGTCGAGCTGCTCGACGGCGTGCGCGAGGCGGTCGACGCGCTCACCGACCGCTACCGCGTGATGGTGATCACGAAGGGCGACCTCCTGCACCAGGAGACCAAGGTCGCCCGCTCGGGTCTGGACGAGCTGTTCTGGCGGGTCGAGATCGTGTCGGAGAAGGACGAGGCCACCTACCAGCGCATCCTCGACCGCCACGGCATCGATCCCGGCCACGTTCGTGATGGTCGGCAACTCGGTGCGCAGCGACGTGCTCCCCGTGCTCGCCATCGGCGGTCGGGCCGTCCACGTGCCGTACTCGGTGACGTGGGCGCTCGAGCACGCCGACCCCGACCCTGAGCTGCACGACTTCCCCGTGCTCGACGTCGCTGGCCGAGCTGCCCGCGTGCATCGAGTCGCTCCGGGCGGAGGGCTGAGCTCGGTGCCCGAGCTGACGATCGTCTCGCTTCAACGTGCACTGGGGCCGCGGCGCCCGGCGCGACGGCTGGCCGCCCTTCGACCTCGTGGAGGCCTGTCGCTCGCTTCGACGCCGACGTGATCGTGCTGCAGGAGTCGTGGGCCCCCGACGGCGGCCCGCTCGCAGCACGACGAGGTGGCCGCCGCGCTCGGCATGCGAGGTGGTCGTCGGTCCCGATGGCCCGGGCCGTGCTCGAGCCCCGGCCGAAGCATCGTGGGCCGAGCCGATCCGGACCGGCGCACGGGCGACGGCGACTGGTGCCTGGCCCTGCTGTCCCGGCAAGCCCGATCCGCAGCCAGCCGCGTCGATCGACCTCCCCCAGCTCCGCCTCGATCCCGTGGTCACGGTGTCCTGCTGCAAGCCGAGATCGACGTCGACGGCACCGAACCTCACCGTGGTCGGCGACCCACTTCAGCCACCTCGAGTTCGGATCGCCGCTGCAGACCCGAGCCCTGCGGCGCGAGCCTGCCGCCGACCGACCGGCCGGCGTGTTCATCGGCGACATGAACATGTGGGGCTGGACGATCGACGGCGATGACGCCGTCGGGGTGGCGTCGCGGCGTGCGCGGGCAAGACCTGGCCCGCGCACCGCCCGCAGCACCAGATCGACCACCTGCTCGTCACCCCGAGCGTGGAGGTGGTGCGCGGCGAGGTGCTCCCCGACCTGGGCTCCGACCACCGCCCCATCCGCGCCAGGCTCCGCGTCACGTGAGCGAGCCCATCGTCTTCCTCTGCACCGGCAACGCCGCCCGCTCGGTGATGGGCGGCGCGGCGCTGGCCGCCCACCTCCCCGACTGGCACGTCACCACCGCCGGCACGCTCGTGGTCGAGGGCCAGCCGATGAGCTGGCGCACCAAGGCCGCGCTCGAGGCCGTGGGCCTCGATGCGCCCCACCACCGCAGCCGGCAGGCGACCGCCGCGGAGCTGGGCCATGCTGCCCTCGTGATCGCCCTCGCCCCCGAGCACGTGCACTGGGTGCGCCGCACCCACCCGCGAGGCCGCCGCGCGCACGGCCACCCTGCGTCGCCTGGCCCGCGACCTGCCCGACCACGACGCTCCGCTCGCCGAGCGCGTCGGCGTCGCTCGGCGCTCGCCGACGTGGAGCTCGGCGAGTGGGAGGAGGTCGTCGACCCTGGCGGCGGCGACGCCGAGGCCTTCGCCGCCTGCGCGGTCGAGGTGGTCGACCTCGTCGCCGCCCTCGCCCCCCGGCTGGTCGGGTCGATGACGCAGCACCTCACCGCCGACGAAGCCGCCGCCCTGCTCCTGCCCGACGACACGCTCGGGCATGCCCCTCGGGCCCGGGCCAGCCGCCCGCCTTCCTCGAGGCCCTCGGCCGGCGGCACGGACTGGGAGCACCTCCGCATCGGCGGCGCGCTCCTCACCGTGCTCACCGACCTGTTCTCCCATCCCAACGTCCACTACCTGAGCGGGTTCTTCGGGCCCGCTCGAGCGCCTGCTGCGCGACAGCGGGGCCAACATCGGCTTCGCGCCGGCCGACTTCCGGCGGTTCACGCCGATCCTCGAGGCCGACCCGCCGCGCGTCATGACCACCGCCGGCGCGCCGCCCGACGCCGACGGCCGGTGAGCCTGTCGCTCCACGCCGGCGCCAGCGTCGACCAGCTCCGGCAGGCCGTCGGCGGACCCCGACCGCCTGCTCGTCGTCGAGGTCAGCCCCGCGCTTCCCCCGCACCTACGGCATGCGGCGACCACGTCCACTCGGTGCACCTCGACGAGATCGACGTGCTGATCGAGAGCGACAAGGCGCCGATCGTCACCGAGGACCCGCCGCCCACCGACATCGACCGCGCCATCGCCGAGCACGTGCGGGCGTTCGTGCCCGACGGCGCCACGCTGCAGACGGGCATCGGCGCGGTGCCCTCGGTGGTCGCGTCGCTCCTCGCCGAGGGCGACGGCGGCGGCTACGGCATCCACTCGGAGATGTTCACCACCGGCCTCATGCGCCTGCACCAGGCCGGCAAGGTCACCAACCACAAGGGCACCTACGACGGCGTCTCGGTGGCCACCTTCGCCGCCGGCACCCGCGAGCTCTACGACTGGCTCCACGAGAACCACGAGGTCGCGTTCCTCCCCGTCGACCTCGTGAACTCCCCCGAGGTCGATCGGCCGCAACCGGGCGATGGTGACGATCAACGCCGCCATGGCGGTCGACATCCAGGGCCAGGTGATCGCCGACACGATCAACGCCGTGCAGTACTCGGGCATCGGCGGCCACGAGGACTTCGTGTCCGGCCCGGCCCTGGACCTCGACGACCGCTCGCTGCTCTGCCTGCCCGTCCACGATCACGCTCGGCGACGAGCTGCGCTCGCGCATCGTGCCGTGGTTCGACGCCGGCGCGGTGATCACCACGCCGCGCCACCAGGTCGACGTCATCGTCACCGAGTACGGCGCCGCCGAGCTCCAGGGCAAGACCGTGCACCAGCGCGGCGAGGCGCTCGCCGCCATCGCCCACCCGGCCTTCCGCGAGGGCCTCCGCGAGGCCGCCGAGCGGGCCAGCCACGGCCGCTCCCCGTTCCCCACCTAGGTGCACCGTGACGTCGATCCACGCGAGAACGCGGAGTTCCAGCTGCTCGAGGCGCTGCGCCACAACCGTCGCAAGCGAGAGCAGCGCGGCGAGTTCCTCGTGGAGGGCGTGCAGGCGATCGACCGGGCGCTGGCGGCCGGCTGGCCCGTGCGCGCCGCGCTCGTGCCGGCCGGTGCCGAGCCCTCGCCGTGGGCGGCTGCGGCGTCATGGACCGGGTGCGCCGACGTCATCGAGGTGCGCGCCGACCTGTTCGCCCGCCTCACCGCCCGCGAGGAGCCGCCGGAGCTGCTGCTCGTCGGCCGCATCCCGACGCCCGACCTCGCCGCGGTGCCCCGCGCCGTCCGACGGCGTCGTCGTCGTGGTCGACCGGCCGTCGCCGCCCGGGCAACCTCGGCACCATCATCCGCACCGCCGACGCCCTCGGCGCCGCCGGCCGTGCTGACCACCGGGCACGGCGCCCACCTCTACGACCCGCAGACCGTCCGCGCCAGCGTCGGCTCGCTGTTCGCGCTGCCGGTCGTGCCCGTGCGCCAGCAACGAGGAGCTCGTCGACTGGGTGACGGGCTGGCGCGACGCAGGTCCGTCGTCACCGTCTACGCCACCGACGAGGACGGGCGACGTCGAGCTCCGCCCGGGCGACCCCGCCGTCGCCGGCCGGCCCTGCTGCTGCTCGGCACCGAGCGCACCGGACTCGCCCGTGCGCTGCGCGACCTCGCCGACGTCACCGCTCGCCATCCCCATGGCCGGCTCGGCCACCTCGCTCAACGTGGCCGTCGCCCACGGGATCGTCCTCCACGCGCTCATGAGTACGGTGACGCCCCATGGCTGACGACGCTGCCCGTGACCGACCTGATCCGCACCGAGGTCGACGGTGGCGATCGCCCGCGTCACGATCGACCGCCCCGACGCCGGCAACTCGCTCACCGCCGAGATGCGCGACCACCTCGCCGACACGTTCGACGAGCTCTCGGCCACCCTCGGCGTGCGGGCCGTCGTGCTCACCGGCGCCGGCGAGAAGCACTTCTGCACCGGCGCCGGGCTCGGCGGCGCCCAGAAGCCCGAGCCGCCGCGACCCGAGGGCGCGCCCGACCGCGCCCTCGGCGACGTGGCCCGCATGATCCGCCGCGGCTGGCAGCGCCTCGTCGCGTCGATCCTCGACTGCGAGAAGCCGGTCGTCGCCGCGGTCAACGGCACCGCCGCCGGCGGCGGCGCCAACCTCGTGCTCGCCTGCGACCTCGTCGTGATGGCCGACTCGGCCCGCCTCATCGAGGTGTTCGTGAAGCGCGGCATCATCCCCGACGCCGGCGGCTGCTACCTGCTCCCCCGCATCGTCGGCCCGCAGCGGGCCAAGGAGCTGATGTTCCTCGGCGACGACCTGTCGGCGGCCGACTGCGAGCGCTGGGGCATCGCCAACCGCGTCGTGCCCGCCGCCGAGCTGGCCGCCACGGTCGACGAGCTGGCCGGCCGGCTGGCCGCCGGCCCGACCAAGGCCATCGCCGATGACCAAGTGGCTCGTGAACCGCAGCTCCGAGAGCAGCCGGCACAGCGCCTTCGAGGAGGAGGCCTACGCCCAGGAGCTGGTGACCGGCCACCGCCGACATGGCCGAGGGCATCAAGGCCTTCGGCGAGCGCCGGCCGCCCGACTTCAAGGGCTGGTAGCGGGCTCCGTCAGGCTGGGGGTGCGTGCCCCACACGTGGCGCTCGCCGCCGACGGCGTCGAGGTAGCTGCCCGTGCAGCTCGTTCCAGCCGCGCCTCGTCCATCTCGGGCACCGACGTGCCGTCGAGGTGGGCGATCAGGTGCTCGAGGCAGAGGTGCCAGCCGGACGCGGTGCGGGCCGCGTGGCGACGCTCGGCGATCGTGTCGAGGAACACGAGGCGGGTGCCGTCGCCGTCGCGCGCTCAGCTCGATGCGGACGACGTCGTCGCCCCACTCGAGCTCGAGCAGGTGAGGCGGCTCGACGGCGACGCAGCGACCCTCGAAGCCCTCGGCCGGGAGGTTGGGGTCGTCGACGAAGCGGAGCTCGCCGCCGGGCACCAGGTCGCCCTCGATCCGCTGCGGGAACCACGCGTCGCGGTGCTCCGGCTCGGTGACGGCAGCGCCACACCTTCTCGATCGGGTGGGCCAGGTGGCGCTCGAACCGCAGCGTCCACCGGCCGTCGGCGTCGAGCAGCGTGTGCGAGCGTCTGGTGGGTCGTGGCCATGGTCAGTCCTCCATCTCGTCGAGGTGGCGTTCGAGGTCGTCGAGGCGCTCGTCCCAGAAGCGGCGGTACGGCGCCAGCCAGGCGTCGAGCTCGAGCAGCGGCTCGACGCGCAGCCGGTAGTAGCGGCGCTGGGCGTCGGGTCGCACCTGCACCAGCCCGGCCTCCTTCAGCGCCCGCAGGTGCTTCGACACGGTCGGTTGCGTGAGCCGCAGCTCCGTGACGAGCTGCCCGACCGGCGCGCTCGCCCGTCGCGCAGCTGATCCAGGATCCGCCGGCGGGTGGGCTCGGCCAGCACCTCGAACGTCGTGGCCATGCCTTCGAACATGCCAGACCCGGTATATACCTGTCAAGGCATGGACTAGGACGGCGCCATGTCCCCCTCGGCATGGCGGACCTGGTCGCGGCCCTCGGCGAACCGGTTCGCCTCGTAGGTGATCAGCGCCACCATCAGCCCCGTCGTCACCGCCAGCGTCACGAGCGCATCGGGCTCGTCGCCGAACGGGGCGAGGGCGAGCAGCACGACGGCCACCACGAGCCGCTGCTTGTTGATCGTGTGGATGTTCCGGTAGCGGAACGCGACGTGGGCGAGGAGGTAGATGGCCAGGCCGCCGACGAGCGCGAACGCGGTCTCGGGCTGCAGCGGTTCGCCGACGTGGGCGATCGTCTTCTTCATCCCCGAGGGCGATGAGCACGACGCCGGCGACCATCGGGAAGTGCAGGATCGAGTACGAGTCGCGCGCCATCTCGTTCTGCGCCTTGCCCGGCCGCAGCCCGCTGAGCCGCCGCTCCGCGACCAGCGCGACCGACGTCGAAGTAGGCCCACCACATCGCGGCGGCCAGCGCGGTGCCGAGGACGGCGGCGGTGATGACCCCGCCGTCCACGCCCGCCTCGGCGCCCACGCCGATGGCCACGATCGACTCGCCGAGGGCGATGATGAAGATCAGGCCGTGGCGCTCGGCGAAGTGGTGGGGCACGAGCTTCCAGCCCTCGGAGCCGAACAGGAACGGGCCCGAGCATGTCGAGGGCGAGGGCGGCGCCCCAGAGCGCGAGCTGCGCGTCGCCGTCGACCTGCGACGCCGCCACGAGCAGGCCGACGCCCACCGCGGTGCTCGGCACCAGGCCGATCCACACCGAGTGCCGCAGCGTCCGGTGCGTCTCGGCCCGCCACCACGAACAGCACGAGCTGCCCGACCCGCACGCAGCCCGTAGGCGATCGCGAAGGTGAGGCCGAGGTCGCCGAAGGCCTCGGGGACGCACAGCGACACCACGAGCAGCGCGGCCATGCCGCGAACATGGCGATGCCGGACCGCCCCCTCCTCGGGATCGACCACGCTGGTGAGCCAGGCGTACCCCACCCACGCCCACCACAGCACCCCGAGCACGAGGAGGCCCCGGGCCAGGCCCTCCCAGGTCGGGTCGTGCGCCATCAGCGCCGTGCACTGGGTGATGGCGAGCACGAAGACGAGGTCGAAGAACAGCTCGAGCGGGGTGACCTGCTCGCCCTCCCGGAGGACCGCGTTGACCCGGCGCCCGCGTCCCGCATCCCTCGTGGCCATGGCGCAGGAGCGTACGGCCGTCGGGCGGCGATCCCACGCCGGTAGCGTCGGCGCCGTGGACCTGCTCGTGGTCGTCGGTGACGCCAACCCGCCCGCTCGCCTGGTGGCGCGGGCCCGTCGCACCGTCACACGTCACGCCCGGCGAACCGCTGCTCACGCTGATCGCCGACCTGCGCAGCCCACATCCCGCGCCGCGTCGGGGTGCTCGGCTCCGCCGTCGACGCCGAGCCGGTCGCGCGCGAGCTCCACGAGCGGGGTCTCCCGGTGGTGCTCCACACCGACGACGACGTCACGGTGCCCAACGTGCCCACCCAGCGCATCACCGACCGCGGGCGAGCCGATGGACGTGGCCGACGACCTCGTGGCGCTGATCGGCAACACGCCGATGGTCCGGCTCGACCGCACCGCCCGCAACGTCGACTGCCACCTGCTCGCCAAGCTCGAGCTCTACAACCCCGGCTTCTCGTCCAAGGACCGGCCGGCCCTCGCCATGATCGAGAGCGCCGAGCGGGACGGCCGCCTGCAGCCGGGCGGCACCATCGTGGAGCCCACCAGCGGCAACACCGGGGTCGGGCTGGCCATCGTCGCCGCCCGCCGCGGGCTACAAGTGCATCTTCGTGTGCCCCGACAAGGTGGCGCCCGACAAGATCGCCCAGCTGCGCGCCTACGGCGCCGAGGTGATCGTGTGCCCGACCTCGGTCGACCCGAGCCACCCGGACTCGTACTACTCGGTGAGCGACCGGCTCTCCCGCGAGGTGCCGGGCGCGTGGAAGCCCGACCAGTACCACAACCCCGACAACCCCCGGGCGCAGTACGAGACGACCGGTCCCGAGATCTGGGCGCAGACCCGCGGTCGCATCACGCACTTCGTGTGCGGCGTCGGCACCGGCGGCACCATCTCGGGCATCGGCCGCTACCTCAAGGAGCAGAACCCCGACGTCCGCACGATCGGCGCCGATCCGGACGGCTCGGTGTACTCCGGAGGCACCGGGCCGTCCGTACCTCGTGGAGGGCATCGGCGAGGACTTCTGGCCCACCACCTACGACCCGTCGGTCGTCGACGAGGTGATCGCGATCAGCGATGCCACCAGCTTCGGCACCGCTCGCCGCGTGACGCGCGAGGAGGGCCTGCTGATCGGCGGCTCCGGCGGCACCGCGATCGCCGCCGCGCTCCAGGTGGCCGAAGGCCTCCCACCCGAGGCCGTCGTCGTCGTGCACATCCCCGACTCGGGCCGGGGCTACCTGTCGAAGCTCTACGACGACGGGTGGATGGCCGACCACGGCTTCCTGCGGGCCGGCCGGGCCCACTGTTGGCGACCTGCTGCGCGGCCGGGCGCCCGACCTCCCGTCGCTCGTGCACACCCATCCCGACGAGACCGTGCGCACCGCCATCGAGATCCTCCGCGAGTTCGAGGTGAGCCAGATGCCGGTCGTGAAGCACGAGCCTCCCGTCGTGCTGGCCGAGGTCATCGGCGCCGTGTCGGAGCGAGAGCTGCTCCAGGCCGCCTTCGCCGATCCCGGCGCCCTCGACCGCCCGGTCGGCGACGTGATGGGACCGCCCCTGCCCACCATCGGCATCGGCGAGCCGGTCAACCTCGCCATCGAGCGCCTGGAGCAGGCCGCGGCCGCACTGGTCCTCGACGGGGGCCACCCGGTGGGCGTCATCACCCGGTCGGACGTGCTCAGCAGCATGGTGACCGAGCGCGGCAGCCGCTGATGGTCCACCTCGACGACAAGGGGTTCGGCACGCGGGCGGTGCACGGCGCCGGCCCACCCGATCCCGTCACCGGAGCGGTCGTGCCACCCATCTCGCTGGCCACCACCTTCCAGCAGGAGGCGGTGGGCAAGCCGCTGGCCTACGAGTACAGCCGCAGCGGCAACCCCACCCGGACCGCGCTCGAGGTGCACCTGGCCGCGCTGGAGGGCGCGTCCCATGGCCTCGCGTTCGCGTCCGGGCTGGCGGCGGAGGACGCGCTCCTGCGGCTCCTGGCCACCGGCGACCATGCCCTCCTGCCCCACGACGCGTACGGCGGCACCATCCGCCTGGCCGTCCAGGTGCACGCGCCGGCGGGGCTGATCGTCGACACCGTCGACCTCACGGACGCCGAGGCGGTGCTCGGGGCGTGGCGGCCCGACACGCGCATGGTGTGGATCGAGACGCCGAGCAACCCGTGGCTGCACATCGTCGACATCGAGGCCATGAGCGCGCTGGCCCACGAGCGCGGCGCCATCGTCGTGGTCGACAACACCTTCGCCACCCCGGCCCTGCAACAGCCGCTCGCGCTCGGCGCCGACATCGTCGTGCACTCCACCACGAAGTACCTCGGCGGGCACAGCGATGTCGTCGGCGGCTTCGTGGCCACCGACGACGACGAGCTGGCCGAGCGCATCCGGTTCCTGCAGAACGCTGCCGGCGCGGTGCCCGGCCCGCTCGACTGCTACCTCGTGCACCGCGGCGCCAAGACCCTCCAGCTCCGGATGGCGCGCCACAGCGAGAGCGCCGCGGCCGTGGCCGTGACGTTGGCAGGCCACCCGGCGATCAGTCGAGGTGCTCTACCCCGGGTTGCCCGGCCACGCCGGCCACGCCATCGCCAAGCGGCAGATGTCCGCCTTCGGCGGCATGGTGTCCGTGCGCCTGGCGGGGGGCGAGGCCGCCGCGCTCGAGCTGTGTCGCCGCACCGAGATCTTCACCCTCGCCGAGAGCCTCGGGGCGGTCGAGAGCCTCATCGAGCACCCCGGTCGCATGACGCACATGTCGGTGGCGGGCACCGGCAACGAGGTCCCGGACGATCTCGTCCGGCTGTCCGTCGGAATCGAGGACACCGACGACCTGGTCGCCGATCTGCGCCAGGCCCTCGACGGCCTCACCTGACCCGGACTCGGGCTGCCCCCACCCCCGCAGCCTGTGTTCCATCCACGCCGAAAACAGTCCTCCCAGAACACAGGCTGACCAGCGCCGGCAACCACCCCTGCAGCCTGTGTTGAATACACGTCGAAAATGGCTGTCTCAGAACACAGGCTCACGACCGTCGGCGGCTTCGGGGCCGCTCTCGTAGGGTCCGGGGCGTGACCGCGCCGCCGCTCGACCTGCTGCGGCCGGGCCGGGTCATCACGGGGATGTCGGCGGTGCTCCTCCCCCACCGGTCGAGCACCGAGATCGACTGGCCGGCCTTCGAGGCGCACGTCACCCGCACCGCGGACGCCGGCCTGACCCCGGCGGTGAACATGGACACCGGGTTCGTGCACCTGCTGTCGCCCGAGCAGCGGGCCGAGGTGCTCGAGCCGGCACGCGGTCGCCTCGGGGTCGGCTTCGTGGCCGGGGCCTTCGACGAAGCCGACGTGGAGGCCGTGCAGGCGCTCGGCGGCACGCCGGTGATCTTCCCGTCGGAGGCCACGGCGACGTGCGTGCCCGCCTACCAGCGCCTCGCCGGCAGCGCCGACCGGTTCATCGGCTTCGAGCTGTCGCCGGTGTTCAACCCGGACGGGCGCATCTGGGACCTCGACACCTACCGGGCGGTGCTCGGCCATCCCGCAGTGCATCGGGGCGAAGCACTCGTCGCTCGAGCCGCGAGCCTCGAGTGGGACCGGCTCCGCCTGCGCGACGAGGTCCGGCCCGACTTCCTGGTGCTCACCGGCAACGACCTCGCCATCGACATGGTGATGTACGGCAGCGACTACCTGCTCGGCCTGTCGACGTTCGCGCCGGACCTGTTCGCCGAGCGCGACGCGGTGCTGGGCGGCCGGCGACCTCGCGGCTTCCACGAGCTGAACGACGCGCTCCAGTACCTCGGCACCGTCGCGTTCCGCCCGCCGGTCCCCGCGTACCGCCACGACGCCGCGCTGTTCCTCCAGCTGCGCGGCTGGATCGGCGAGCGACGCCACGCCGGCCGGCGCGCCGCGCCGCGCCGACGTGGGAGCGGGAGCTGCTGCGCGACATCGCGACCGCGGCTGGGGGTGCTGGCATGACGAGCCGCGACCATCGCGCAGGTCGAAGACGCTGCGCGATCGCGCCGATGCGGCTTCCTGCGACGCACGCTGGCGACGTCGCTCGGCGATCGACGCCTGCCGTTCGCCGATCCGCCCGACCTCGACGCGCTGCGCGGCGCCGATCGAGATCGCCGGGCGCGACCGTGCGCCGAACCGGTTCGCCATCCTGCCGATGGAGGGCTGGGACGGCACCGACGACGGGCGGCCCACCGACCTCGTGCGCCGCCGCTGGGCAGCGCTTCGGCGCGAGCGGCGCCGGGCTGGTGTGGGGCGGCGAGGCGTTCGCCGTGCGACGCCGGACGGGCGGGCCAACCCGCACCAGCTGTGCCTCGGCCCGACGTCGGCCGACGACCTCGCCGAGCTCCACGCGCCTCCTCGACCCGGCGCAGGTCACCGGCCTGCAGCTCACCCACTGCGGCCGCTGGTCGGTCGAGCCCGCGCCCGGCCGCGCGCGACGCCGCTCCTCGACGCGCCGCCGCACCGGCCCCGTGCTCACCGACGACGAGCTCGACGCGCATCGCCGACGACTACGTCGCCGCCGCCGCGCCTCGCGCGAGCAGGCCGGGTTCGACTTCGTCGACGTGAAGGCGTGCCACGGCTACCTGCTCCACGAGCTGCTGTCGGGCACGCCGGCGGGACCTACGGCGGCGACCTCGCCGGCCGCAGCCGCTGCTGCGCACGATCATCGAGCGGGTGCGCGCCGACGGGCATGCCGCGTCGGCGTGCGGCTCAGCGCGTTCGACGTCGTCCCGCACCGCGCCGGGCCGGACGGCGTCGGCGAGCCCGAGGCCGGACGGCCCGTGGGGCTTCGCCGAGCCGCTCGAGCTGCTCGACCTGCTCGGCGTCGACCTCGTCTGCGTCACCGCCGGCAGCCCGTACTACTCGCCCGCACGTGCAGCGGCCGGCGTACTTCCCGCCGTCGCGACGGCTACCCGCCGCCGGAGGACCCGCTCGTCGGCGTGGCCCGCCTGCTCGCCGCGCTGCGCCGATCGCGGCGGCCCGGCCCGACGTCACCGTTCGTGGCCACCGGCCTCACGTACCTGCAGGAGTGGGTGCCGCACGTCGCGTCGGCGGTGGTCGCGCGACGGCGGCGCCGCTCTGGTCGGCCTCGGGCGCATGGCGCTCAGCTACCACGACCTCCCGGCCGACGTGCTCGCCGGCCGCCCGCTCGACGGCCGCCGGCTGTGCCGCACGTTCAGCGACTGCACGACGGCGCCGCGCAACGGGCTCGTGTCGGGCTGCTGCCCGCTCGACGACGCACTACAAGGAGCCACCCGGACCGCGTCGTGCTCGCCGCGGCGAAGCGGAGGAGCCCGTGCCTGAGCGGCCGCGACGGCGTCGCCGTCGTCGGGCCTCGGCATCGGGCAGATGCACGTGTGGTCGTGGCGGCGGATGAAGGACCGCTTCACCGTCGTGGCGGTGTGCGACGTCGACGACGACGCAGGCGCCACGGAGGCCGCCGAGCGCATCGGCGCCGACGTGCTCACGTTCGACGAGGTGCTGCGCGCGCGACGACATCGACATCGTCGACCTCTGCACGCCGCCGTCGCTGCACCTCGAGCAGATCACCGCCGCGCTGCGCGGCCGGCAAGCACGTCGTGTGCGAGAAGCCGCTCGTCGGCCTCGCTCGCCGACGTCGACGAGCTGGCCGCGGTCGAGGCCGCGAGCACCGGGCCGGATCATGCCGATCTTCCAGTACCGCTTCGGGCAACGGGCTGCAGAAGGTGAAGGCGCTCGTCGACGCGGGCTCGCGGGCCGGCGTACACGTCGTCGGTCGAGGTCGCGTGGCGGCGGCGGGCCGACTACTACGCGGTGCCGTGGCGCGGGCGCTGGGCGACCGAGCTCGGCGGCGTCCTGCTCAGCCAGGCCATCCACGCCCTCGACATGCTCACCTACATCGCCGGGCCGCCGGCCAAGGTGTTCTGCCGCACGTCACGACCCGCGTGAACGACATCGAGGTGGAGGACTGCGCGGCCATCTCGCTCGAGATGGCCGACGGGTCGCTGGCCACCGTCTCCGCCACGCTCGGCTCGCCCGAGGAGATCAGCCGCCACCGCTTCAACTTCGCCAACCTCTCGGCCGAGAGCGGCACGTCGGCCTACGAGTCGTCGGCCGACCCGTGGGACATCACGCCCGACGACGAGGCTGCCGCGGCCGCCATCGCCGCGGTGCTCGACGGCTGGGACGCCGCGCCCCGAGGGCTGGTGGGGCCAGTTCGAGCGCTACGCCGACGCCCTCGACGCGGGCGGCCCGCCACCCGTCACGCTCGCCGACGCCCGCGCGTCGCTCGAGCTGATCACCGCGCTGTACGACTCGGCCCGTCGCGGCGTCGACGTCGAGCTGCCGCTCTCCGCCCGACCACCCCCTCTACGCGAGGATGGCTGCCAGTGAACGACCTCTGGACCTACAACGCCGACCACCGCAAGCGGCCGAACGTCCACCCGCTCCGGACGCCGTCGGGCGCACGTCCTCACCCGCGATGCGCCCGAGGACCACCCGTGGCACCACGGCCTGTGGTTCACGATCAAGTTCGTCAACGAGGAGAACTTCTGGGAGGAGTACGACGCGTACGGCGTGCTCCGCCACGTCGACGACGACCACGGTCCACTGGATCCGGCCCGACCGCGAGACCGTCGTCATCGTCGACGAGCGCACCCTCACCCACGTCGAGCTCGGACGACGACGCCTACGCCATCGACTGGGACGTCACGCTCACGCCGCAGGTCGACGTGGTGCTCGACCGCACCGAGTTCACGACGTGGGGCGGCTACGGCGGCCTCGCGCTCCGCGGCCGGGGCGACTGGACCGACACGCGCCTGCTGCTCGCCGACGGCAACGATCGCACGAGCGCGCTGCTCGGCGTGCCGTCGAGTGGTGCGACCTCAGCGGCACCATCGAGGGCGGCGAGGCCGGCGTGCTGATGCTCGACCATCCCGACAACCCGCGACACCCGGTGCCGTGGTACGGCTCGACCAAGGCCGCCACCTACGGCGACGAGGGCTGGTCGCAACTTCCTCAACGCCGCGTTCCTGTGGGACGCCGCGCTCGAGTGGCCGCCGCAGACCCGCTCGCCGTTCCGCTACCGCGTCGTCGTCCACGACGGCATGTGGGACGCCGACCGCTGCGCACGCCGAGTGGGAGCGCTAACGGTTGGCTGACCGCCCGCCGTTCCCGGGCGCCATCGGCGTCGTCGCACCTCCGCGTGTACGACACGGAGGCGCCCGACGGCCTGGCCGGCGGCACGCCGCACCTCCACACGGCCGTGCACCGAGGCGTACTGCGGTCGTCGCCGGCACGGGGCCGTCCAGACGCTCACCGACGCAGCGGCTACGAGGAGGTGCCGCTCGAGCCGGGCGCGCTTCGTGTGGTTCACGCCCGGCACCATCCACCGCCTCGTCAACGGCGGCGGCCTCGAGATCCTCGTCCTCATGCAGAACGCCGGCCTCCCCGAGGCCGGCGACATGGTGATCACGCTTCCCGCCCGAGGTCCTCGCCGATCGGCCGATGCCGTACGCGGCGGCCGCCACGCTGCCCGGAGGACGAGCGCACGACCGCCGGCACCGGCGACGCGGCCCGGGCCCGCCGCGACTCGGCGGTCGCCGCGTTCGTCGAGCTGCGCGACGCGACGAAGCCGGCGACGGCGCCCCGCTCCGCGCGCTTCCACGAGGCGGCCGCCCGGCTCGTCCAGCCCGCAGCATCGCCGCCTGGACGCAAGCGCTGGCGCGAAGGCCCGCTGCGCGACGTCGAGCACACCGGCGACCAGCTCGCGGCGCTCGCCGAGGCGCGACCCCGACCCACCTCGCCGACGCCGCGGTCCACCGCCTCCCCCCACCGCGCGGCCGAGCGCCGCATGGGCTGCTGCGGCACCCTCGGCACCTTCCTCCCCAACGCCACTTCTTGAGACACTTCGCTGCGGTCTTCGCAGCCAACTGAGCTCAAGAACCAGGGCTGGCCATTCTTGAGTCGCTTCGCTGCGGTCTTCGTAGCAAAGTGACTCAAGAATGGCGGACTCGGGGGCCGGCCCGGCCGCCGGTCACCAGGCGTAGAGGCACCGACCACCCCGCTCCGCCTCGCCACGCTCTTGCTCGACGAGCCAGTCAGCCGGCCACGATCGTCGCGGCGAGCGCGATGCGATGGTCCTTCGTCCAGGGCGGGCCCAGCCGGGCCCGGGGGCCGTCCAGGACCTCGTCGGCCCGGTCGGCCAGCAGCGCTGGCCGCCTGACCGAGCACGTCCTTGGCGTCGTAGAGGTGGACCGGCCAGCCGCGGTCGTGTGCGACCTCGGCGAGCACCTGGCGATACATGATGGCGTCGGCGCGGGCCTCGTAGGGGAGCGGCGCTGGACGGCGATGTCCTCGGGGAAGTCGGTCGGCCAGGTCGCGGAGCGAGATCGAGACGATCGGCTCGGGCAGCGCGGCCGCGAGCTCGTCGAGCGCCGCCGACGTCGCCCGAGCGACCGACGCTCGCACCTTCGCGACCAGCGCCGCCGTGGCGGCCACATCGAGGCGCGCGCTGTCGTAGTGGATCGGTGCCGCCGTCATGCCCGGTTCGACCAGCTCGATCCGCCGACGGTCCACGACCTCGTGATCCGCTGACGCCGTCACGGCGACGGCCCAGCCGAAGTGATCCGCGATGCCCACCCGCACGTCACCATCATCCCGCAGCGCAACACGCCACGTGGCGGTGCCTGCCCGTCAAC
>CAVYMY010000007.1:0-289838 GCA_963769755.1 uncultured Actinomycetota bacterium | reverse complement strand
CACGCGGACCGTTCCCATGCGCACGAGGGGAGCAGCACATGGACAACAACCACGAGACGCGGCGGGAGGACCGCCTCCTCCAACAAGCGGTGGCACGGTTGGGCCTCACCCATCGGCCTCGGGGCGGGCTTGCTCTGTGTCAGTGGCTCCTTCTGGCTCTTGGCGGTCGGCCTGTCCGTGCTGTCGTCGATCGACTGGCGCGGACGCCCGATCCAACTTCGAGCACCCTCCGCTGAGACGGAGAGGGTCGAGTGGCGAGGCTGCGCTCTCGCAACCTGACGGATGGGCGCGTCCACGCGGGTTGCTTGTCAGTGATTTGCGATCGCCTGCGGTTGGTGGTGTGCCCAACGAGTGCCCGTGCTAGGAAGGCTGCACGTTCCGCTCTTGAACCTCTCGGGGGCTCTGCGGGACCGCCGTCGGGGAGTCCAGACAACGGCCCTGACCCCGTCGCTGCCGAGGTGCATGAGTTCCGGTAACCGCTTGGACCAGCCCCTGTATGACTACAAGACCCACGTCACCTATCGCGAGAGAGGATCTGCTCGACGACCTCGGCGATGTCGGCACCGACGATGTCAGGCTGGCGGCCGATCGGGCTGAGAACCATCCCTGGTCTGGCCACGAACGCGGCCTTGCAGCCGGCTGCCATAGCGCCGGAGACGTCCCAGGAGTGCGCCGCGACCAACCTGACGTCGGCGGTGTCGACGCCGAATGCGAGGGCAACAGCCTGGTAGGGCTCTGGTGCGGGCTTGAGCCGCTTGACGACGTCTGCGGACATGACGTCATCGAAATAGCCAGCGATGCCCGCGTTCGTCAGCTGCTCCTGAGCCACCGTGAGGACCGAATTTGTCAGGGCGACCACCTTGAGCGTGGTCTCCCGCAGCAAGGCGAGGGCGCCGGCGACTTCGGGATGGGGCGGCAACGAGCTCATCTTGTTGACCATCTGCGTGGCCTCGGCCTCGGTGACAGCAAGTCCCTTCCGTTCGGCGAGCATCAGCAGCGCTGCGTGTTGCGCAGTAGTGAAATCCACGTACGCACCTGACAGTCCTCCCACGAACGACAGCTGGAGCATCTGGGCGAACCACTCTCCCCTGAGGGCAGCTGAGCCCAAGACCTCCTCGAACGAGGCATCGAGTGCACTGAGATCGAGCAGCGTCTCGTTGACGTCAAAAGCGATCACCCTCGTCATGTCACTCAGCGTAGGCCGAGCCGATGCGCCGACTGGGCCACACCCAGGGGCGGCTCCAACTCTCGCCGTTAGACCACGGTTCCCGAGACAAAGACTCTCGGTGGTGCAGCCAGGGCGCTGTCGAGCCGAGAGCCACGGCGAGTGTCGACGGGGACCTCTCGTGTCAGGCGGTCAGAAGTCGCGCAGGACCCTGCCCTCGATGTCGCGCAGCACCTCGTCGGCGCTTGCCGGGCTGACCCGTCCACGCCGGCGTGCTTCGAGGACGACGGCGCGCTCCACGTCTGTCGCCCGCCGGAGGACTTCGCGCAGGCTGGCAGCCGCCTCATCCTGCTCGCCCTCGGCAGCCGCCTTGTCTGGGCGCGTCGCCTCCTCGATCGCCGCCTGAGCCGTGAGGTAACCCTCGTACTGGGCGGTGGCGGCACGCCTGACGACGGCGGGGATGTTGTCGAGCGGGCCGCTTCTGAGGTCCTCGAGGGCGGCGCGCGGCATCGAGACCAGAATCTATGCTGCCGATGGGGTCACTCTTGCGCTCCGCCAGGAGTTGCCGGTTATAGGAATGCGGCTCACTCTGCAGGAGAGCGAGTCCACCTCGCGGCGGTTGAACGCGATACGCCCGGACTGGAGTGCGCATCGGTTCATCGCCTGATCGCGGAGTTTGCTTTCGGCGATCAGCCCGTCTTGCATGTGGAGACCCTGTGCCGCGGGTATGTGCGCCGCGGCGGGGTGCAAATCGCTGGCCGTGGGCGCCGCTGGTTTGGCGGCCGATCAGGCGCGTGAGGGGGTCAGGGAGTCAGTGCTTTGACCCAGTCGGCCAGTGTTCGCTGGAGACGGGCGGCAGCCTCGATGATCGGGTCGGCGGGGTCGTCGCCGCCAAGGACCCGGAGTTCCCAGGCGCCGTACCAGGCGACGTAGGCGCCGACGAGGAGGAGCAGCATGCCGGCGACCCGCGGGACCCATCGTCCGGTGCGCCGAAGCCCGGTCACGAGTCCTCGTCGGGCCAGGGCGACGGCAACGGCCGCGATACCGACGAGAAGCCCCATGCCGACCGCGTAGGCGACGTAGAGAGCCACCCCCTCTGCGGTGGAGCCGGCACGGAAGCTGGCGACGACCAGGGCGAGGAAGGGTGCGATGGAACACGTCAGGGACGCGATGGCATAGGAGGCCCCGAACCCCACCATGGCTGGGGCGGTACGGGTGGTCGCCGCGCCGCCACCTCTACCGAGCCGGATCCGGGGCAGCTCGCGCCCCGCAAGCAACCACACCCCGGCGGCCGCCACCAGGACGCCGAACCCGACGGTGAACCACGGAAGGTACTGCTGGACCTGGGAGGCGACCGGGGAGATGAGGATCCCGAAGACGCCGAAGACCGTGACGAAGCCGATCGTCATCCATCCCGTCAGGACCAACGCCCGGCCGACCGCTCGACCCGTGCCCGGCGAGTCATCACCCAGCACCAGTACCGAGAGGTAGGCCGGGAGGAGGGCGAACCCACACGGGTTGACTGCGGCCAGCATGCCGGCGGCGAGGGCCAGCGTCAGGGATTCCGGCACCGGTCAGTCGAGGGCGTCGTCGACCTGAGCGCCGAGCTCCTCCGTACCGCCGTAGCCGGCCTCGAAGACCACCAAGCCGGCGGCATCGAGCAGCACGAACGAGGACTGCTCGGTCACCCCGAACCGCTTCCACAGCTCACCCTCGGTGTCCTCGAGGTGGGTGATGGCGTCGATGTCGTCGGCGAAGCCCTCGATGGCCTCAGCGCTGTCGAGGGAACCCACGCCGATCACGTTCAGCTCGCCAGCATGCTCGGCCGCGATCCCCTCGACCTGGGGGATCTGACCGCGACACGTCGGGCACCAGGGTGCCCAGAACCACAGCAGCGTCGGTCGGCCCGCGAGCGAGGCACCCTCGAACTCATCCCCGGAGACGGTGGTGCCGGTGAAGTCCAGGCTCTCCGGCACCGAGACTCCGACCGGCGCATCCTTCCCGCCAGTCTGCTGCCCGTCGGGTTCCCCACCGGCGGGCTCACCAGCGTCCGCCGCGGCCGGGGTAGAGCCCTCAGTCGGTACCGACGCCGACGTTTCTCGGGCCAGATCGCCGCCATCGTCTTCCGCGCAGCCGACGAGCAGCAGCACCCCCAACGTCGACCCCAGGACCATCAGCGTTCGGAGCATCTGCCTATGGTCCCATCCCTACCGCCCGACCCCGGCGCCCTCGCCGAGCCGTCACAGGTCCGTAAGCCCTCTGCGACGCAGCATGCGGCGAGTGGGCGACACAACCAGGCTGCGCGGTGGCTAACCCGGGGTAGCTACCCGTTGCGCCATCATTGGAGCCCGGCCGGCAGAGCCCGGCCAAGGCGGTGGGGACATCAAAGAGCCAGGCTTCAGCCGAACGCCGCGGTGAATGAGGCAGCGGGCAACGCGAGGCCCCATGCCGTCGGTAAGGAGAAGCGGTTAAAGCTCCCGGGCCGGCAACGCGAAAGCCCATCGGCCACGTCCACGTGACGAGCACATCGGGCGCTTAGGAGAGGAGCAGGCGCGTGAGGTCGGCGTACCAGGTCGGATTGCGAGGTTCCCGGGGTTGGGAGCACGGCGTACGGCACCATCAGGCCCTCAGTCGCGATGGCGAGCCGGGCCATTACCTGCCCTCCGCGTCCCGGGCCACCGCCAGCCGCTCGCGCAGCAAACTGCCCAGGCGCTCGACCGAGCCGTCCACCGCGCCCAGCTCATCGGCATCTGCGAGCACCCTCCACCCGTCCCCCGCCCGACCCAGTACGACAGGGGCACCGACGCTGAGCACCGTTGCGGCCAGCTCCCCTTCGAGCTCGTTGCGATGGAGCAGCCGGATCGGCACCGGCAGTCGGGCCGCCATGGCATCCCACGTCGGCCTACGACGCCACGACGAGTGGGTGATATCGCACAACGAGCAATGTCGAGAACCGCGCAGCCGGCCCCACACGTACGCCGCCTCGCCGAGCAGCCCCCCATCGGCGTCATAGACACCCACGACCTCGGTGAATTGCACGCCCCCACGCTACCGGGCCCGAGCGTGAGTAGCCGTCTACCCCACGCAGGGGCAGCAAGCGTCAGAGGTCGGTCGGACCGCAGACGCGCGACGTGGTGCCCACGGCCCTGGAGGACGAGCCGTCACTCTCGTTGATCTCTAGACCACCGAGAGGTATGGGTGGGCTGGGGTCAGTACGGTTCGTCGTCGCGGGCCGTGTGGGTCGGTCGATGATCCTTCAGCACCCGCAGCGCGTAGAGGCCGAGGGCGACTGCGGCGGTGATGCCGAGGAGGAGGGAGAGGTTGGTCGCGTAGTCGCGGAGGAGGATCGCCTTGGAGGCTGGTTGGGTGCCTTGTCGTCCGATGAGGGGGAGGGCGATGACGGTGATGAGTGCGCCGACGAGGAGGGCCCCTTGGAGGTAGCGGCGGGCGCGGGCCGGGACGGCGGTCAGGGCGACTCCGGTGCCGACGGTGAGTGGGGCGATGAGGCCGTCGTGGATCGCGACGGCAGCGGCCAGCCACACGGCGAGGATGAGGAGGTCGGCTGTGTCGAGGTCGGTGAGCAGCCGGAAGACGCCGAAGATCAGTAGGAGTGTGCCGGCGACTGCGAGGGTGATGCGGTACTTGAGCATTCAGGTCACCTCGATGCGGCGGAGCCATTTGGTGTTGAGGACTCCGGGTCGGTTGGGGGCGATCAGCCGCAGTGGGTATCCGTGGTCAAGGTTGAGCCGCTCTCCGTTGAGGTGGGTGGCGAGCAGCGCGGCGCTGACCTGGGGTCCGGACAGCGTGCTGTGGTTATAGGCGCCATCGGGTTGCAGGGAGAAGAGCTCGACGGTCGAGGACGCGTCGCCGCCGGCGCGGTGGACGAGGTCGATGACCGAGATGCCCTGCCAGTCCGCGCCGACGCTCCATCCCTCGACGCAGCTGATCGGAAAGTGCCGTGTCACGGGTCTGATGGCCTCGAGCTCGGTCAGGGACAGGGTGAACGGCGTCGGGCCTGCTACGTCGAGGTGCCAGTCGGGGGCGGTGGCCAGGGTGAGGACGCCCGCGGACCTGGCGGTCTTGTTGACCGGTACCCCCTGGGGGCCCTGGGAGGCCTGCCTGGTGGCGAGCAGCCCGATCCCTGAGAGCGGTGTGATGGTTTGGCCGACGGTGGTGAGGACGACGGCGGCGATCCCGGAACTCGTGGCCACGAACAGGCCTCGCCGGTCCATGGCGGGAGTCTCGGGTGCCGGAACCGTTCCGGCGTTGCTGTGGGCCAGGGGATTCTCGTTCCACGGGACCTCGGTCAGGACGTCGGCGTCGGCGAGCTTGGCCTGCAGGCCGTACTTGATGTCGGGCAGCTTGATGGCGATGTGCAGCAGGATGGATCCGATGAGGACGTAGCCGAGGTAGCGGTGGGTCGCGGGGAACGACCAGGGCCAGGGGTACCAGTTCAAGGTGTTGAGGAACCCGGTCGTGAGCTGCACCAGTGCCGAGGAGACGAGCACGAAGACCGAGAGCCGTTCGAGCGCGTGCTTGATCGAGCGGATGGGCGGCCAGCGGAACAGGTTCGGGTAGACCGACCAGAGCTTGACCAGCAGCAGCGGGATGGTCGCGACGCCGGTGGCCACGTGCAGGCCCTGGGTCAGGCGATAGGCCGCAACGGGCCGTGCGGGTTCGGGCAGCCACGACCAGGGCTGGTACTGGTAGTGACTCAGCATTCCGGTCACGAAACACACCGCGAAACAGATCCCCAGCAGTCGTCCCAGCCGAGCCGTGACCGCGGTCGACCTCAGCGGGCTCTCGAAGCGAGGCCACCAGCCAGGTCGGGCTCCTCCCGACCTCCCGGTGCATTCCGAACCCTCAGCCATCGCGAGAGGTGGCTTGGATTCCTCTTGCATGCCGAGACCTCCCTAGACCTCACGGCGCACAACTCACGTGCACGAGAGCGGACGCTCGTCTTCCCAGTCGGATTCGCCCACGCCTGTGCACCAAGTAGTTGGACGTAGGCTCGGTACGAGCAACATCAGAGTGCGAACGAGCAGCGCTCACATCTGCAACGACATCGCCAACAAGAACAGCTACTTCCGCCTCGAGAGTATGGCCAGAAGCCAAGGCTGCTCCTTACGGGACGATGACGCGTCGCAAGAGGGCCCCCGTCCGATTGCATTCGACATGTATCAGCGAGGGCTGAAACTGACCCCGGAGCGTCCGAACTCGCCTGGCGAGAGGGGGTCAATTTGCGATCGGCGCTGACAGCCCTGCGGGCACGCCCGGGAACGGTTCAGGCTGGCTCGGTGTCCCTACGGCAGCCTGTACGTCGACGAAGAAAAAGACACCAAAGCGCGCGGTGAAGCCTGCCATGGCATGTTCCAGTCCCGACTCAGTTGTGGATCATGCATGCCAACGGCGAGGGCAAGCGACAGTTGGCCACCGCACGGTCGGACGGACCTGCAGCAAGCAACGCTTGATCTTCCCGGTCAGCCATGGGCATACAGAACTTGGCCGCCCGGATCGCTGCATAGCGGGTACTTTGATGGCCGCCGAAGGGGAGTGACAACTACCTGTGGCGCTCGGGTTTGGCGGCGTCGGATTCCGGGGTGCAACGAGGGCCCCGGCTAAGCCGGAGCCCTCGTTCTCGAACGGTGAGTTCGAGCTTTACGTGACAAGTGACTATATGTCGTAATAGAGCTCGAACTCGTGCGGGTGCGGGCGCAGCTGGACGGGGAGGATCTCGTTCTGGCGCTTGTAGTCGATCCACGTCTCGATCAGGTCGGAGGTGAAGACGCCACCGACCGTGAGGAAGTCGTGGTCGGCCTCGAGGTTGTCGAGTACGGCGCCCAGCGAGGTCGGCACCTGGTCGATCTCGGCCATCTCGTCCGGCGGGAGCTCGTAGATGTCCTTGTCGATCGGGTCGTTGGGCTCGATCTTGTTCTTGATGCCGTCGAGGCCGGCCAGCAGCAGCGCGGAGAACGCCAGGTAGGGGTTGGCCGACGGGTCGGGGCAGCGGAACTCGATGCGCTTGGCCTTCGGGTTCGGGCCGGTGATCGGGATCCGCACGCAGGCCGAGCGGTTCCGCTGGCTGTAGACCAGGCTGATCGGCGCCTCGAAGCCCGGCACCAGCCGGTGATATGAGTTCACCGTCGGGTTGGTGAACGCCAGCAGCGACGGTGCGTGGCTGAGGATGCCGCCGATGTAGTAGCGCGCGATGTCGGACAGCCCGGCGTAGCCGGTCTCGTCGTAGAAGAGCGGCTCGCCCTGGTTCCACAGCGACTGGTGGCAGTGCATGCCTGAGCCGTTGTCGCCGAAGATCGGCTTCGGCATGAACGTGGCGGTCTTGTCGTTGCGCCAGGCGACGTTCTTGACGATGTACTTGAACTTCATCACGTCGTCCGCGGCCTTGAGCAGCTCGTCGAACCGGTAGTTGATCTCGGCCTGCCCGGCCGTGCCGACCTCGTGGTGCGCTCGCTCGACGTGGAGGCCGGCCTTCTCCATCTCCAGGACCATCTCGTCGCGCAGCTCGCCGAAGTGGTCGTACGGTGCGACGGGGAAGTAGCCGCCCTTGTACTTGACCTTGTAGCCGCGGTTGTTGACCTCCGAGCCGGAGTTCCAGGCGCCGGCCTCGGAGTCGATGTGGTAGTACCCGGCGTTCTGCTTGGTCTCGAACCGCACCGAGTCGAAGACGTAGAACTCGGCCTCGGGGGCGAAGTACGCCGTGTCGCCGATGCCGGTGCTCGACAGGTACGCCATCGCCTTGCGGGCGATGTTGCGCGGGTCGCGCGAGTAGGCCTCGCCCGTCAGCGGGTCGTGGATGAAGAAGTTGACGACCAACGTCTTGGCCGTGCGGAAGGGGTCGATGTAGGCGGTCGTCGGGTCCGGGAAGAGCGACATGTCGGACTCGTGGATGGCCTGGAACCCGCGGATCGAGGAGCCGTCGAAGGCCAGGCCGTCGTCGAAGACCGCCTGGCCGAAGGATGACACCGGCACCGTGAAGTGCTGCATGATGCCGGGCAGGTCGCAGAACCGTACGTCGACCATCTCGACGCCCTCGTCCTTGACGTACTTCAGCAGCTCGTCGCTGTTTGCGAACATCTGTCCTCCTTGGCTGCCTGTGGACAGCCGACAGGTCTCAGGTCGTTGGTTGGGCAGGTGCAGGGTCCGGAACTGCTCTGCTCCGGGCGTTGCCTGCAACGTAGGCAGGGGCGGTTTCCCGACCGTATCCCTTTTGTTTCGCCCGTGTAACAGATGCTCGAGCCGCATTGAGGGCGGTGGATCGGCGGCTCGCACAGGCTGTCTACGCTGGCCTGGTGAGCAGCCAATCCGACGCCGAGGTCGGGATCCAGACGGCGTCCTGGGGGCGCCGCATCCTGGCGCTGTTCATCGACTGGACGGCCTCCCAGCTCGTCGTCGTGGCGGTGCTGGGTCTCGAGGGCTGGAGCGAGAACCGCGCGTCGGGCCTCTACACGATGGGCGTCTTCATCCTGGAGTCCACGCTGCTGACCGCACTGGTGGGCGGGTCGTTCGGCAAGCTGGTCACGGGACTCCGGGTCGTCCGCCTCAACGGCACCGGTCGACCGCTCGACGTGCTGCGATCGCTTTACCGAGCTGTGCTGATCTGCCTGGTCGTGCCGCCCATGATCTACAAGCCCGACGGCCGCGGACTCCACGACCTCGCTGTCGGTACGGCGACCGTCCCGGTCAGCCGTCTGGCCTAGGTCCCAGTCACGAAGTCGTACGTTGGCGGCGCCGGTCCTCCACCGAGGCCAGCTCGGCCTCGGCCAGGGCCAGCAGTCGGCCGGCGGTCAACTGCTGACGGCGGCGCACCGGTACGCCGTTCGTGGCCGGATGCCCGAGCCGGTCGTCGTCGAGCAGCACGACATCACCGTCGATGCGCAAGATGGGGAGCCGCAGTAGGCGCGCCACCAGATGGATGCTGACCAGCATCGGCGCTCACGACCGCCCGAGCGTGATGTCGCTGTCGTCCCACGCCCGTCGCGCCGCGCCGGCGATCGTCGCGGGCCTCCTGTCAGGCGCTGCGTCGAGCTTTTGGCGGAGCTGTCCGGCCAGGGAGCGTCCCGCGTGCTGGATCTGGTCGTAGCGCTCGCGGCCGGCGCGGGTGCCGGCCAGGTAGCCGAGGCCGAACACCAGCGAACGTCCGATCGTCTTGGTCCCGAACATGTTCCTCTCCTCTTGTCGGTGGGTCAGGAGCGCTTGCGGCGGATGGCGGTCACGAGCTCCTTCTTGAGCTTGTGACCGTTGACGTCGAGCCCCATCCCGTCGGCGAGCTCGAGCAGCTCGGCCTTGGTCATGTTGTCGAGCTCGAGCGGCCCCTTCTCGGCCGCTACGGCAAGGTTGCGGCCCTCCTCGGTCACGGCCTGGGTGCGCCGCTCCGCGTCGGCCACCCGGTCTTCGGCCTCCCTGGCGAGCTTGTCCGCCCGCTCCCGCGCATCGTCGGCGGCCTCGCGGGCGGCGCGGGCGGCTTCGTCGGCCATCCGTCGGGCCTCGACCATCTGCTCGCGCGCTCTCGCGACGGCCTCCTCTGCCTCGAGGCGGATCCGATCAGCGCGCTCGACCGCCTCCCTGGAACGGTCGTCCGCCTTCGCCTGCACTTCGGCGACGTCGCGGTCCGCGTTCTCCTCGGCGCGCTGGCGCTTCGCGGCGACGTAGTTGTCGGCCTCCTGCTGGGCCTCGGCGACGACCTGCTCGGCTCGCTGGTCGGCCTCCTCCCGGGCGCGCCTTACATCCTCCGCACCGGTGTCGCGGACGACGTCGACCTCCTCGGACGCCTCGCGGGCCCTGACCGCCTTTTCCGCGGCCTCCGCCTCGAGCTGCTGGGCGCGCTCGAGGGCGGCGTCGGCCTGGCGCAGCCGCGCCTCGATGCCATCAGCGAATGGGGCGGCGTCCGAGACGGCGACCGTCGCCTGACGAGCAGGTTCGGCGATGGCGCGATCGAGGACCCTGCCCACAATGGTCGGCAGCTCGCGTGTCTGTGCGGCCAGCCGAGAAACTGGATGGTGCTTGCTCATTGGCTTCCCTCCCCGGAAGTCACCACCAGGTGAGGTGGCTCACTTTTTACCGTACGCACGGGTGAGGGTGCTGCGATCACCCCGACGGGTGGCATCCGACGCCCGGTACGGCAGGGTGAGCGCATGTACTTCGTCGGCGTCGACCTCGCATGGGGCGAGCGGAACGCGACGGGACTCGCCGTCCTCGACGAGCACGGCGGGCTGGTGCTGGTCGAGACCGTGCGCACCGACGACCAGATCGCGGCCGCGCTGGCGCCGTATGTCGAGTCCGACTGCCTCGTCGCGATCGACGCCCCTCTGGTCGTCACCAACGCCACCGGCAACCGGCCTGCGGAGGCGGAGCTCAACCGCGACTTCGCGCGCTTCGACGCCGGCGCGCACCCCTCCAACACAGGCAAGCCCGAGTTCCACGACGGCACCCGAGGCGCCCGGCTCTGCGCGCAGCTCAAGCTCGACATGAACCCCAAGTCCGGACGCCGGCGCCGGGCGATCGAGGTCTACCCGCACCCGGCGACGGTGGCGTTGTTCAGGCTGGGCCGGACGCTGAAGTACAAGCACAAGTCGGGCCGCGACCTCGACGCCCTGCGCGACGAGCTGCTGGTGCTGATGGGTCTGCTCGAGGGGCTCGACGACGCCGACCCGGCGCTGCACGTCGCCTCGGCGCCGTGGTCGATGCTGCGCGAGGCCGTCGAGGCCGCCACCCGCAAGACCGAGCTGAGGGTGGTCGAGGACCAGATCGACGCCGTAGTGGCGGCCTACGTCGCGATGTACGCCGAGCGCGCGCCCGGACGGACCACGACCTACGGCGACTACGAGACGGGCTACATCGTGACCCCGACGCTGCCGCCCGACCTGGCCCCGACCCCTCACGAGCGACACACCGCTGCCGTCGCGGCCCCACCCCTCGACGTCGTCCGCGCGGCCGTGACGGAGTACTCCGCCCAGCACCAGGCATTGAGCGTGGCGGCCCAGGGCTGGGTCGACCTGGTCACCGCAGTGCTCGACGACGCCGGCATCAACTACCTCAGTGTCGCCGGCCGGGCCAAGAGCGTCACGTCGTTCGCGGCCAAGGCCGGCCGCACCGTCGAGGGCGTGCTCAGCTTCCCCGACCCGCTCACCCAGATCACCGACCAGATCGGCGTCCGGGTGATCACCTACGTCCACAGCGACGTGGCCGCCGTCGCCGACCTGCTGGCCGACCAGGTCGTCGTCCACGACGACCGCGACATGGGCCGCGAGACCGCCAGCGAAGGGCGCTTCGGCTACGCCAGCCGGCACCTCCTGGTCGGGCTCGACGCGGTGCGCGAGAGCCAGCCGACGTACGCCGCCCTCACCGGCCGACGCGCGCAGGTGCAGATCCGCACCGTCCTCCAGCACGCGTGGGCGGAGTTCGAGCACGACATCCGCTACAAGGGCACGATCCCCGACGAGCACGCGCCCGACCTCGACCGTAGGTTCACTCTGGCGGCCGGGCTGCTCGAGCTCGCGGACCAGGAGTTCTCCACGATCCGCGACCGCCTGCAGGCCGGCATGACCGAGCAGCCGACGGCGCCGCCCGACGACGACCCCCGGATCAGTCCGCGGGAGCTGGCTGCGTTCCTTGCGGGTCAGTACGCAGACGCGGGCTGGTCGCGCACCGACCACTACGCCTGGATCTCGGGGCTGCTGCTGGAGCTGGGCATCACCTCGCTCGACGAGCTCGGCGACGTGCTGCGACCCCTCGACGCGCCTGCGCTCGTGGACCGGATGGACTACCGCTACCCGCCCGGCGCCGTACGCCGCCTCGACGACGCGCTGCTGGCGGCGTTCGGGGAGCGTTACGTGGCGCTGAGCGGCAACGCCGACCGCCGCCCCGCGCTGATGTCCCGGCTGGCGAGGCTCGTCGGGACCGACTGAGCCGTCTCGAAAGACCCACGAGCTCGCCAGCCGGATGGGCACATCTGCGGAAGCGGAGACCCTGGTGGGGCCAGCAGAGTCACCACATGAGCAGCGTGCCAGTCCTCGCCGGGATGGTCTCCACCGTGATCTTCGCCGCGAGCACCCTTCCCATGCTGGTGAAGGCCCACCGTACGCGCGACCTCTCGTCCTACAGCCTTGGCAACATGCTGCTGGCCAACCTGGGCAACGCCGTGCACTCGGTCTACGTCTTCAGCCTGCCGGCCGGACCGCTCTGGGTGCTTCATTCCTTCTACCTGCTGAGCACCGGGCTGATGCTGACCTGGTTCGTCAGGTACCACGTCTCGGTGCGCCCCAGTAGCGCGCTACCTGCGCTTCGTAGGCGGTGAACCCCGACCGAACTGGGCCGCGAGCCTGCGCTCCTCGCGCAGCACGGCACGGTGCACCAGGGCGAAGGAGATCGGCCATGCAACGAGCACCCATGGTGAGCGCAACGCGATTCGGATGCGTGTTCCTACCCATGCGGCCCGCGGCGCAGATGCGTGGTTCGCCCGACGCGGCGACGTCCGCGGAATTCCTAGCGTGTGGCTGTCCTGGACCGAACCCACCACAGGGAGCACGTGATGACCACCCAACACATCGAGACGCTCATCATCGGCGCTGGCCAGGCGGGCCTGTCCACCGGGCACCACCTCCAGCGGCTCGGCCGGCCCTTCCTCATCATCGACGGCAACGACCGCATCGGCGACAACTGGCGGCAGCAGTGGGACACCCTGAAGCTCTACAGCCCCGCCAAGTACGACGGGCTGCCCGGCCTCGCTTTCCCAGCACCCCCGTGGTCCTACCCCGGCAAGGACGAGGTCGCCGACTACCTCGAGAAGTACGCCATCCACAGCGACCTGCCGGTCCGGACGAGCACGCGCGTCGACCGGCTGGAGGCCGGGCCCGACGGAGGATTCACCGCGACCTTTGGCGGGGACACGATCACCTGCGACAACGTCGTGGTCGCCACCGGCACCTTCGGGCGGACGCCGAGAGTGCCTGACTTCGCCGCCGACCTCGATCCCTCGATCCGGCAGCTGCACTCGAGCGAGTACCGGCGTCCGTCCCAGCTCGGCCGCGGACGCGTACTCGTGGTCGGCGCCTCCCACTCCGGCTGCGACATCGCCTACGAGGCGGCCGAACACCTCCCCACCACGTTGGTCGGGCCCGACCGCGGCCAGATCGGCGCGCGTTGGGACTCGCGCAGGATCCGGGCCGGGTTCACCGTGCTCGCGTTCGTGTGGCGCCACGTCATCACCCGCAGGACGCCGATCGGCCGCAAGATGATGGACGAGGTCCGCCATCACGGCGGGCCGATGCTGCGGGTCAAACGCGCCGACCTCCAACAACGCGGGGTGGAGCGGGTGCTTTCCCGCGTCTCCGGCGTCCACGACGGCAGGCCCCAGCTGGCCGACGGCCGGGTGATCGAGGCGGCCACGGTCGTCTGGTGCACCGGCTTCAAGCAGGTGTTCGACTGGATCGACCTGCCGGTGTTCCGCGAGGACGGCTACCCGGAGGAGTACCGCGGGGTCGTCGAGTCGGTGCCCGGGCTGTTCTTCTGCGGACTGAGCTTCCAGTACGCATTCAGCTCGATGGTCCTGCTCGGTGTCGGTCGTGACGCGGCGTACGTCGCGAACCGCATCGTTTCGCGCCGGCGCACCTCGCGCCACGACGCTGTCGCTGCCTGATCGGCCAGGACGAGCCACGGCCGCCGCCGGTATCCTCCGAGGAAGGGTGGTGCGCGATGGACGTGGTCGACGACTTGGCCAGGGCCCGCGAGGCCTACGAGCGGCGTGACTGGGTCGCGGCCTACGACGCGCTGTCCGACTTGGACCGCTCGGCCTTGGACGCCGACGACTTCGCGCGGCTGTCGATGACCGCCTACCTCCTGGGCCGCAAGAACGACTGCATCCAGGCCATGCAGCGTGCCTATCAGGCGCACCTCGACCGCGGCGAGACCCTCGCCGCCGTGCGCTGTGGCTTCTGGCTGGCGATGGTCCTGCTCACGAGCGGCGAGACTGCGGTGGGTGGTGGCTGGGTCGGGCGGTGTCAGCGCCTCCTCGAGGACGTCCCCGGCGACGTGGTCGAACGCGGCTACGTGCTCATCCACGTGATGTTCCGCCACATCTTCAGCGACGAGTTCGAGCAGGCCTTCCAGCTCTCTGTGGAGGTCGTCGACTACGGCCGCAGGTTCGGCGAGCCCGACCTGGTCGCCAACGGGCTCAACGCCCAGGGCCGGATGCTGCTCTACTCCGGCCGCGTCCCCGAAGGCCTGGCGTTGCTCGACGAGGCCATGGTCGGGATCTCGACGGGCGACGTCTCGCCGATCTTCGCCGGCCAGATCTACTGCTCGATGATCGAGGCCTGCCAGGAGATCTCCGACTACGGCCGCGTGGCCGAGTGGACCAGTGCCCTGACCGGCTGGATCGACGCGCAACCGGGGCTGGTGCCCTTCACCGGTCAGTGCGCGGTGCACCGGGGACAGATCTTGCGGGTGCGGAGCGCGTTCCGCCAAGCCATCGAGGAGTTCGAGCTCGCGACCCAGAGGTACGCTGCCGCCAACGACCCCGCGCCCGCCGGGCTTGCGATGGGGGAGTGTGGCGAGGTGCTCCGCATCGTGGGCGACCTGCCCGCGGCCGAGGCGGCGTACGAGCGCGCGACCGGCTTCGGTTTCGAGGCACAGCCTGGCCTGGCGCTGCTGTGGCTGGCGCGAGGACGGACGGCTGCCGCGGTGGGTGCCGTGCGTCGGCTGCTGGCCGAGCCGCGCGACCCCGTGCACCGGTCCCAGCTGCTCCCCGGTGCCATCGAGGTGATGGTCGTGGCCGGCGAGGTCGACCAGGCCACTGCGCTGGCGGACGAGCTGCTGGGCATCGCGGAGGCGTTCGGGTGCGCGGCCCTGCGCGCCAAGGCCGACCACGCGAAAGGCAGCACGCTGCTGGCCGGCGGCGATGCCGCAGCCGCGCTGCTGGCACTCAGAAAGTCGATGCGGGCCTGGCAGGCGCTCTCGGCGCCCTATGAGGCGGCGCGGTCCCGCGTGCTGATGGGGAAGGCGCTGCGTGAGCTGGGCGACGACGAGTCCGCCGCGAGCGAGCTGGCCGCAGCCCGGCAGACCTTCCACGACCTCGGGGCCGGGCCGGCAGAGCGCGAGGTGACCCACCTCATCGCACCCACGCATCCGGCCGGCCTCACCGAGCGCGAGGTCGAGGTGCTGCGGCTGGTCGCGAGCGGGAGGAGCAACCCGCAGATCGCCGCGACGTTGGTGCTCAGCGAGAAGACCGTGGCGCGACACCTGTCCAACATCTTCGCCAAGATCGACGTGACCTCGCGCACGGCGGCCGCGGCGTTCGCGTTCGAGAACCGACTCGTCTGACCGCTCGCCAGGTCGTTATTGGGTCAGCGACCCCGCATGTTGCCGCGCATGCCCTTCATGCTCGTCGGCACCGGGCCCTTGGGCAGCGGCACAGCGGGACGGGCGGCGTCGATCGCCTTCAGTCGGTTGAGCAGGTCGGTCATGTCGGCCGGCGCCACCTGACGCTTGAGCTTGCTCACGTGTCTGACCAGCTTGGGCAGCGGCACCTCGCCTTCGCCGTCGCCGACGATGATCTCGGTGATCGGGATGTCGGCGGCCACCCGCTCGTGACGGCGACGCTCCCCGATCATGAGAGAGCGCACTCGGCTCGAGCTGCTGCCCTCGCCGACCAGCACGATGCCGGGCGGCCCGACCACCCGGTGCACGACGTCCTGCTGCTTGTTGAAGCCCACCGCCGGGTCGGTCTTCCAGCCGCGCCGCAGCGTGGTCAGGGCCGAGGCGGCCGCGCCGGCACGCCCCTCGAGCTGGGCGTACGCCGCCCGCTGAGCTCGCCGGGAGAAGATCACGAGCGCCCCGAGGAGGCCCATCATCAGGCCGCCGATGATGGCTGCGGCCAGCCCGATGGGGCCGCTGCCGGGCAGGATCCAGAACAGCCCGAAACCGACCGCGGCGCCCAGTACGAAGCCCCCGAGCAGCCACCAGGGCAGGCGCTTGTCGCTGCGCTTCGCCATCCGGTAGGTCTCGACGAACTGCTGGCGTCGCTTCAGCTTCGGGGTCTCGGGCGTCTTGGCCATCCGGGTCTTTCTGCTCTCTGGGACGGGTCTGTGAACGAGGTGCTGATCACGCGGACGCGCTGGTGCGGGCGTCCATCGCCTGACGGTACAACCGACCGGCTCGGTAGGACGAACGCACGAGGGGGCCGCTCAGCACGCCGGAGAAGCCGACGCCCTCGGCCTCTGCCTGCAGCTCGACGAACTCCTCCGGCTTGACCCACCGCTCGACGGGGTGGTGGCGCGGCGACGGTCGCAGGTACTGCGTGATGGTGATCAGCTCGCACCCGGCGTCGTAGAGGTCGCGCAGGGCCTGGCTGACCTCCTCGCGGGTCTCGCCCAGACCGAGGATCAGGTTGGACTTGGTCACCAGACCGAAGTCGCGAGCCTGGGTGAGCACGTCGAGGGAGCGGTCGTAGCGGAAGGCCGGCCGGATCCGCTTGAAGATGCGCGGCACGGTCTCGACGTTGTGGGCCAGCACCTCGGGACGCGACTCGAACACCTCGAGCAGCAGGTCGGGCTGACCGTTGAAGTCGGGGATCAGGTTTTCGACGCCGATGCCGGGGTTGAGGTCGTGGATCGCGCGCACCGTCTCCGCGTAGAGCCAGGCGCCACCGTCGGGCAGGTCGTCGCGGGCCACGCCGGTGATCGTGGCGTAGCGCAAACCCATCTTGCGCACCGACTCCGCGACCCGATGCGGCTCGTCGCGGTCGAGCGGCTGGGGCTTGCCGGTGTCGATCTGGCAGAAGTCGCAACGGCGCGTGCACTGGTCGCCGCCGATGAGGAAGGTGGCCTCGCGGTCCTCCCAGCACTCGAAGATGTTGGGGCAGCCGGCCTCCTGGCACACCGTGTGCAGGCCCTCGGCCTTGACCAGGCTCTGGAGCGCCTTGTACTCGGGCCCCATCCGCGCCCGCGTCTTGATCCACTCCGGCTTGCGCTCGATCGGGGTCTCCGCGTTGCGGACCTCCAGGCGCAGCAACTTGCGACCAGCGGGTCCGGGGGAGGGGGTCACAACAGTTCACTCTACGCGGGGGCGCGGGGCCGCCCAACTCGGCCGCGAGGCCGTTCGCTCACGGCGTGAGGAGCTCGATCCGCGGGACCTTCGGCCGGGCTCAGGTCGAGGCTCGTAGTCGGGCGTCGGGGTGTACGCCGCCCAGCCCAGGTAGGTCGTCAGGTGCCGCTCGACCGACGCCAGCACGTCGGAGACGGTGACCTGGCGGCCGAGTTCGGCGGTCAGCGAGGTGACGCCGGCGTCGGCGATGCCGCAGGGCACGAACCGGTCGTACCAGGCCAGGTCGACGTCGCAGTTGAGGGCGAAGCCGTGCATCGTCACGCCCCGGCTGACCCGGATGCCGAGCGCCGCGATCTTGCGCTCCGGCAATCCGCGGCTCGGGTCGGCCCGCAGCCAGACGCCACTGCGCCCAGGCACCCTCGCGGTCGCCACCCCGAGGTCGGCGCACACCGCGATCAGGGACTCCTCCACGCGGCGTACGTAGTCGACGACCTTGACGTGGTCAGGAAGGGTGACGATCGGGTAGCCGACCAGTTGGCCCGGGCCGTGGAAGGTGATCTTGCCGCCGCGGTCGACGTCGATGACCGGCGCACCCCCGGGATCGGCGGGCCGCTCGTGCGGGTCGGTGCGCTTGCCGGCGGTGAAGACGGGCGGGTGCTCGAGCAGCAGCACGGTCGGCCCCTGGTCGCCCGCTCGCAACCCTGGCATGCACCTCGCGCTGGAGGTCCCACGCGGCCAGGTAGTCCACGGCGTCCGGGCCCAGCCCGGCGATGCGGAAGTCGAGCGTCACGCCTCTCACCGTACCCGCCTGTGGAGGACGGCTGCGCCAACCGCCGTCGCCGGAGCAGGCTGGTCTGGTGGCTCCGATCCGCTCCCTCCCGCTTGCCGTCCTGGTGGCCTCGCTGGTGATGGGCTTGTGTGCCGGCGTCGCCGGGGTCGTGGTGGTCACCCGCGACGCCGACGACGGTGAGGAGCAGGCACCCGCTCCGTCCGGGACCGAGCCCTTCGCGCTCCGGGTGCTGAGGGCCTGGGACCGCGACCGGGCTCGGGCCTACGCGCGCGGCGACCGCGCGGCGCTGCGCGACCTCTACGTCACTGGATCGCGCACCGGCGCCCGCGACCTCGCGGTGCTCGAGGGCTATCGACGCCGCGGCCTGCGGGTGACCACCCTCCGCACGCAGGTGCTGGGGGCGCGGGTGCTGCGACGTACGCCGACGCGGCTCAGCCTGCTGGTGACCGATGCGCTTGTCGGCGGCGTCGCGCTCCGGGGGCAACAGCGCTGGCGGCTGCCCGCGGACCGGCCGTCGACCCGGCGGGTGGTGCTGCGTCGTGACGACGATCGTTGGCTGGTGCTCGAGACCTACGCCGTCGACTGATCCGTGCGGTCCAGCATCACCGACTGGAGCGTCTCGATCGGTCGCAGGCCAGCCGAGCGATACGTCGCGATGGCCCCCGTGTAGGCGGCAGGCGTGCAGACCGTGACTCCTGACGCGCCGAGGTCGCGCAGGCGGCCCAGGAGGACTGTCACGGCCGAGCGGCCCCAGCCCTGGCCGCGAAGGTCGGGGTGCGTGGCGACGGGTTCGAGGATCGCGGTCGCCCCAGGGCCGGCGAACCACGCGGTGGCGATCGCCGCCGGTGTCCCCTGACCGTCGCGGACCACGACGTCGAGGTCGGGGCGGTAGCCGGGGCCGGCGGCCATCCGCTGCCACACCGCCTCGGTGAACGTCGAGCGCTCGAACCCCGCCCGCTGCACCGACACCCGGTCGGCCACCGAGTCGGCCGCGTCTGTCACGGCAACGTCCTCGACGCTGGTCGCGGGGACCCAGTCCGGCAGGTCCCCGTGCAACGCGACCCAGGGATCGGGGTCGAGCTGCCAACCTTCGGCGACCAGCAGCTGCCGCACCGTCGTCTCGGGCCGGACGTCGGCGTACACCTCCCCGCCGACGAGGGAGCCAGCGTTCTCGGCGAGGTGCTCGGCGAGCGCGGCGTCCCGCTCGCGGCCCGGGCGGACGGCGTAGCGACCGAGCACACCCTCGACGAGCGCCACTGCGAGCAGGTCGGCGTCGTCCCACCAACCTTGGAACGCGCCGTCGATCGTGTCGTCGTCCAGGCGCAGGTGCCATCCCAGGTCACCGACATGGAGCCCGGCGGCCGGTCGGGCAGGGTCTGGCCACGCCGACATGGCCGCGAGCATCGCGCCGACCTCGTTCCGGTCGCAGGTCCGGTGCTCGATCACGATCCGCTAGCGCGCGGCCAAGGCTGAGGCCACGACCTTGGCGACGTCGTCGTCCTGGAAGGTGAAGCCCTCTCGGAGGAGGGCCTCGGGGCGGAGTTTGGTCGAGTTCGTCAGCTCCGGAGCGAGCGATCCCATGGCGAGCTCGAGGAGCTTGGTCGGTACGACGAACGGTGCCGGGCGATGCAGCTGGCCGGCCAGCGCTTCCACGAACTCACGGTGGGTGGGCGTCGTGGGGCAGCACACGTTGTAGTGACCCGAGGGCACCTCGCTCTCGACGAGGAACGTGGCCGCGGCTTTCCAATCATCCAGCGACAGGATCGGGAAGTACTGGTCGCCACGGCCGACGCGGCCGCCGAGGTACAGCCGGAACAGTGGGATCAGCTGCTGGGTCGGCACGTTGCCGGGATGCACGATCGGCGCCTGGCGCATGAGGGCCACGCGGGCGCCGGCCTCGAATGCCGGGCGGGCGGCCGCCTCCCAGGCCCGCACGACCCGGGCGAGCAGGGCGTCCCCACCGCGGTCGGCTGACTCCTCGGTGACGACGGCTTGTCCGTGGTCGCCGTACGCCGACGTGCCCACCCCCACGACGAACGCCGGCGGGGACTCAGCCTGGGCGACCGCCTCGGCCAGCACGCGCGTCGTGGTCACCCGGCTCTCCATCAGGGCGTCGGCCCACCGTCGCGAGTAGGGGTTGCCCTTGTTGGATGAGGCGGCGAGGTTGACGACCGCGTCGGCGTTGCCGACCAGTCCGCGGTCCAGCCGACCGGCGTACGGGTCCCAGGTGGACTCGTCGTCGGCGGCGGCTTCGCGGCGGACCAGGCGGACGACGTCGTGGTTGCGCTCCCGGAGAAACTCGACCAGGGGACGGCCGAGGAAGCCGGTGGACCCGGCGACGACAACGCGCATCAGACCTCGAACGCGCCCGTCTCGAGCCGCGCCTTCACGTCGCTGAGGAACCGCGCCGCGTCGGCACCGTCGACGAGTCGGTGGTCGTAGGTGAGCGCGAGGTAGACCATCTGGCGAACGGCGATGGTCTCGCCGAGGTTGGGATCGTCGATCACCACGGCCCGCTTGACCACCGAGCCGGTGCCGAGGATCGCGACCTGCGGCTGGTTGATGATCGGTGTGTCGAACAGCGCGCCCCGGCTGCCGGTGTTGGTCAGCGTGAACGTGCCGCCCGACAGCTCGTCGGGGGTGATCTTGTTGGTGCGGGTGCGCTCGGCGACGTCGGCGATCTTGCGGGCCAGGCCCGCGATCGACAGGTCGCCGGCGTCCTTGATCACCGGGGTCAGCAGTCCCTTCTCGGTGTCGACCGCGATCGCGATGTTCTCGCGGTCGTAGTAGGTCACCTCGCCCTTCTCGGTGTCGATCGCGGCGTTGAGCTTGGGGTGCTGCTTGAGGGCGTCGACGGTCGCCTTGGCGAAGAACGGCATGTACGACAGCTTCACGCCCTCGCGGGAGGCGAACTCACCCTTGGCCGCGTCGCGCAGCCGCGACACCGCGGTGACGTCGACCTCGACGACGGTGGTCAGCTGGGCGCTGTTCTGCAGCGACTCCAGCATCCGCTTGGCGATCACCTTGCGCAGCCGGGTCATCGGCTCGGTGGTGCCGCGCACCGACGACGGCGCCGTCGACGCTGTCGCCGCGGGCGCGGCCGGTGCTGCAGCGGCGGGGGCGGCGGGCGCTGCGGGCGCTGCCGCGGCCTGGGCAGCAGCCGTCGGCGGGGCAGCGGTGGTGCCCTGCTTCTGGGCGGCGTCGAGGACATCCTGCTTGCGGATCCGGCCGCCGACTCCGGTGCCGGTCACCGCGGCGAGGTCGACGCCGTGCTGGGCGGCCATCTTGCGCACCAGCGGGGTGACGTAGCCAGAAGGCTCGTCGCGGCCGCTGTCGGCGGGTGCAGGAGCGGCGGGTGCCGGAGCGGCGGGTGCCGGAGCGGCGGGCGCAGCCTCCTGGGCGGCGGGCTGCTCGGGCATCTCCTTCTCGGCGGGACCCGTGGTCGGGGCCGACTCGCCCTGCTCGGCCTCGGAGACGTCGGTCTCCTCTTCCGCCGGCTCGTCCTTCGGCTCTTCGGCGGGCGGCTCCTGCTGCTCCGCCTTGTCGCCGGACTGGTCGTCGGACTTGTCGTCGCCACCGCCCTGCGGGGCGGCACCCTCTTCGCCGATGACGGCGAGCTCGGCCCCGACCTCGACGGTCTCGTCCTCGGCGACCTTGATCTCCAACAGCGTCCCGGCGACCGGCGACGGGATCTCGGTGTCGACCTTGTCGGTCGAGACCTCCAGCAGCGCCTCGTCGACCGCGACGGCGTCGCCGACCTGCTTGAGCCAACGGGTCACCGTGCCTTCGGTGACGGACTCGCCCAGGGCGGGCAGGGTCACCGACGTGGTGGCGCCGGATCCGCCAGATGATCCGCCGGCGGGCTGCTCCTCCTTCGGCTCCTCGGCCGGTTGCTCGGCTGATTGCTCGGCCGGTTGCTCGGCCGGCTCCTCTTTCGGCTCCTCGGCCTGCGCTGGCTCGGGCGCAGGCTCCTGCTGCTCCGCGGCCGGCTGCTCCTGAGCCTCGGCCTGCTGGCCGCTCTCGGCGTCGGCCTCTGCCTGGGTGTCGCCCTCGTCCTCGGCACCGCCCCCAGCGTCGCCGCCGCCATCGCCGGACTGATCGGCCTGGTCACCGATCACGCCGAGCACGGCGCCTACCTCGACGGTGTCGTCCTCGTTGGCCTTGATCTCCAGCAGCGTGCCCGCGACGGGAGACGGGATCTCGGTGTCGACCTTGTCGGTCGAGACCTCCAGCAGTGCCTCGTCGACGGCGACGGTGTCGCCGACCTGCTTGAGCCAACGGGTGACGGTGCCCTCGGTGACGGACTCGCCCAGTGCCGGGAGGGTGACTTCGGTGGCCATGAGGCTCCTTCGGGGAAAGGCGGTCGGTCAGGAGTGGGAGTGCAAGGGCTTGCCGGCCAGCGCGAGGTGCGCCTCGCCGAGGGCTTCGTGTCTGGGTGGGGTGAGCATGCACGAGCGGTGCGACGTCCTCGGCGTACCCTTCCCAGCCGTAGATCAGCTGGGCCTCGCCGACGAGCTCGCCCACGCGGTCGCCCACCATGTGGATGCCGACGACCGGGCCGTCCTGGCGGCGGACCAGCTTGACGAAGCCCTGGGTCTTGAGGATCTGGCTCTTGCCGTTGCCGCCGAGGTCGTAGGTCAGCGTCTCGACCTCGCCGTAGCGCTCGCGGGCCTCGGCCTCGGTCAGCCCGACGGAGGCGACCTCGGGGTGGGAGTAGGTGACGCGCGGGATGCCGGCCTCGTCGATCGCGGCGGGGGCCAGGCCGGCGATGTCCTCGGCCACGAAGATGCCCTGCTGGAAACCGCGGTGGGCCAGCTGGAGCCCGGGGACGATGTCGCCCACGGCGTAGACGCCGTCGAGGTTGGTGCGGCAGCGTTCGTCGGCGAGCACGAAGCCGCGCTCCATGGCGACACCCTGCTCGGTGTAGCCGAGCCCGTCTGTCGAGGGGCCGCGACCCACGGCGACCAGCAGCAGCTCGGCCTCGATCACGTCACCGCCCTCGACGGTCACCGCGACGCCGTCGTCGGTGACCTTGACGGACTGGAACGGCGTGCCGGTGCGGATCGCGATGCCCCGCTTCTTGAAGACCCGCTCGAGCACCTTGGACGACGCCTCGTCCTCGGCCGCGACCAGTCGGGGCAGGGCCTCGACGATGGTCACCTCGGCGCCGAACGAGCGCCAGACGCTGGCGAACTCGCAGCCGATCACGCCGCCGCCGAGCACGACGACCGACGCGGGCACCCGGTCGAGCCGCAGGGCGTGCTCGGAGGTGAGCGACCCGCTCGCCGTCGATGTCGAGACCGGGCAGCGAGCGGGAGTAGGAGCCGGAGGCAAGGACAAGGTGGGTGCCGGTGTAGGCGCGGTCGCCGACGGTCACCTCGCGGGGACCGGTCAGCCGGCCCTCGCCCTCGATGACGTTGATGCCGCGACCCTTGATCAGGCCGGTCAGCCCCTTGAACAGCCGGGCGACGACGCCGTCCTTGTAGTTGTTGACGCCGGCCATGTCGATGCCGTCGAGGGTGGCGCGCACGCCGAACTGCTCGGAGTCACGGGCCGCGTCGGCGATCTCGGCCGCGTGGAGGAGGGCCTTGGTGGGGATGCAGCCGACATGGAGGCAGGTGCCGCCGAGGGGACCCTTCTCGACGAGCCCGACGCTGAGACCGAGCTGCGCGGCCCGCAACGCACATGCATAGCCACCCGATCCCGCCCCGAGAATGAGTACGTCGAAGTCGGCCTCTGCCACGCTGGTCCTCTCGTCCCGCCGGATCTGGTTGCGGACCATCCTTGCACTCTTTCTGATCGTGTCCACACCGGCCTCTCACCGCTTCTGAGCGCGGCAAGGCACACTAGGGGCATGGGGTTGTTCGACCGTTTCCGCAGGAGCCCGCGCACCCGGATGCGCGCCCCGGCGCGCAACGCCGCGCGCACCGGTTCGACACGCGTGCGTGCCTCCGACGTGGCCGACGAGCAGCACCTGCTCGACTGGGTCACCGCACGCCGCGGGGTCGAGGGCTTCGTCGAACCCCGCACCGCGGTCAGCGACGTGACGCTGCTGCTGGTCGCCCACGACGGCGAGTGGACCCGCCGCCGGGTGCCGTCGGTCGACTGGGCACACAAGTTCTGCAACCGGCAACAGGTGCCGTCGTACGACGCCGCCGTCGTCGGCGTCCCCCAACGCATGCGCGACTACAACCGCCGCAAGAAGCAGCAGGGGTTGTAGTCCGGAGCCTCCGGTTTCGAGGCAGGCGCTAGCGCGCCTTGCTCAACCTCCGGTCACTTCGGCCAGGGCGCGCACGTAGTCGACGAGGGTGGCGACGGCGTAGCCGGTGCCACCGGAGGTGACGTGGCCGTAGGCGCCGCCGGAGTTGAAGGCGGGGCCGGCGATGTCGAGGTGGGCCCAGGGCACGCCGGCGGTGAACTCGCGCAGGTACGCCGCGGCGAACAGGCCGCCGCCCCAGCGGATGCCGTCGTGCTGGAGCAGGTCGGCGATCTTGCTCGCGTTGACGCGCTCGACGATCGCGTCGGGGATCGGCATCGGCCACATCGCCTCGCCGGCCGCCTCGCTCGCCGCCAGCACCGCGCCGACCACCTCTTCGGAGCCGAGCACGCCCGCCACCCGGTCGCCGAGCGCGATCACCATGTGGCCCGTCAGGGTGGCCACGTCGAGGATCACATCGGGCTGCTGCTCGGTCGCGCGCACGATGGCGTCGGCGAGGACGAGCCGGCCCTCGGCGTCGGTGTTGAGCACCTCGATCGTGGTGCCGCCGTACTGGGTGATGACGTCGCCGGGTCGCATGGCCGAGCCGGACACCATGTTCTCGGCCATCGGTGCGAAGGTGGAGACCTTCACCGGCAGGCCGAGCCGCGCGATCGCGAAGGTCGCCTGCACCACGGCGGCCGCGCCGGCCATGTCGCACTTCATCGTCGTCATGCCGCTCGCGGGCTTGATGCTCAGCCCGCCGGAGTCGTAGGTGATGCCCTTGCCCACCAGGGCGACGTGCGCGACGGCGTCCTTCGGGTCGTAGGTCAGCTCGACGAGGCGCGGCGGCGCGGCCGACCCGCTGCCGACACCGAGGATGCCCCCGCAGCCGAGCTCGGCGAGCTGCTCCTCGTCGTAGACCTTCATCGTCACGTGGGCGCTGCGGCCGAGCTTCTTGCCGGCGGCGACGACGACATCGGCGAACGCGGGCGGGGTCAGGTCGACGGGGGAGAGGTTGACCCAGTCGCGGGTCACCCGCACCGCCTCGGCGACCAGCAACGCCTCGTCCATCGCCGTGATGGCCGCCTGCTGCCGCGCGATCGGGCTGAGCAGCGAGACGGTGGTCGCGCCCTTGTCCTTGCCGGCCTTCTTGTACGTCGTGAACGTGTAGCTGCCCAGGTCGTAGCCCTCGGCAACCGCGCGGACCAGCTCAGGAGTGTCGGCAGGAAGCGCCAGCGCCACGGTCGACGCGTTGCTGATGGCACGAGCCGCGGCACCGGCCGCGCGTCGTACGGCGACGGGACCCGGCGACTCGCCCAGTCCCACCACCACGAGCAGCGGCGAGGACAAAGCCCCCGACGTCGGAACCTTGGCGACCTCGCCCGACTTGCCGGAGAACCCCAGGGTGGACAGCAGCGGGCGGAGCTTGCGCCCGTAGGCGTCCGCGACGTCGTCGCCTCCGGTCGCCAGGCGGAGGCCCTTGCCCGTCTGCTCGGCGCCGACCACGACGACATCGGAACGGGTCTTGGCCGGGCTGCCGCTGCGCAGGTGGTAGGACGTCACCGGGGCAGGGTAGACCAGCGCGTCCCGGCCGCGGCGAAGCAGCCGGGCCGAGCCCCGGCGCTGGGGTAGGTTCGCGCCATGGCTGAAGACGTGGCTGAAGACATGGCTGGCAGCGCACCGACGCTGCTGCAGTCGCCCCTCCACGACCGGCACGCCGCCCTGGGTGCGAAGTTCGCGGAGTTCGGCGGGTGGAGCATGCCGCTGGAGTACTCGTCCGGAGTCATCAAGGAGCACACCGCTGTCCGCGAGTCGGTCGGCATCTTCGACGTCAGTCACCTCGGCAAGGCGATGGTCAGCGGACCCGGCGCGGCCGACCACATCAACGCCACGCTCAGCAACGACCTCGCCAAGATCGCACCCGGCAAGGCGCAATACACCCTCTGCTGCGACGCGTCCGGTGGCATCGTCGACGACCTGATCGCCTATTTCCAGGACGACAGCCACGTGCTGTTGGTGCCCAACGCCGCCAACACGGCAGAGGTGATCCGTCGCCTGACCGAGGCCGCCCCCGAGGACGTCAAGGTCGTCGACCACCACAAGGAGTACGCCGTCCTCGCGGTGCAGGGCTCGAAGTCCGACGAGGTGCTGACGGCCGTGGGTCTCCCCGCGGGCCACGACTACATGTCGTTCGTCGAGGCCGACTTCGCCGACTCGGGCGTCGTCGTCTGCCGCACTGGTTACACCGGCGAGCGCGGCTACGAGCTGATCGCGCACAACGAGGTCGCGGTCGAGCTGTGGGACCGGTTGCTCGACGCGGGGCAGCAGTACGACATGCTCGCCTGCGGTCTCGGCGCCCGTGACACCCTGCGCACCGAGATGGGCTATCCGCTGCACGGGCAGGACATCACGATCGACGTCACGCCCAACCAGGCACGCCTCGGCTGGGCCGTCGGCTGGAAGAAGGACAGGTTCTGGGGCCGCGAGGCGCTGGTGGCCGAGAAGGAAGCCGGCCCCAAGCGCCTGCTGCGCGGGCTGATCGCCGTCGACCGCGGCATCCCTCGGCCGGGCATGAGCGTCACGCTGACACCCGACGTCCCGCTGTGCGACATCACCTCCGGCACCTTCTCGCCGACGCTTCGCCAGGGCATCGGCATGGCGCTCGTGCCGTCGTTCGTCAACGCCGACGCCGAGCTGGGCGTCGACGTCCGTGGCCGCCGCGAGATCTTCCGATCCACCAAGCTGCCCTTCGTCGACCCATCGGTGCGTGAGTCGTGAACCTGCCCGAGCAGCCGCCGACCTTCCGCCCGCCGACCGCCACCGAGCGCCCCTGGCGGTGGCGGCTCGAGGACGCCTCGGGCGCCGAGGTGAGCGTCGGCGAGGAGTACGCCGACCAGCGGTTCGTCTCCCAGGCCGATGCCGAGTCCTGGGTCGGTGAGACGTGGGTCGAGCTGGCCGCCGAGGGGGTTGCGTCGGTGTCGCTCTTCGAGGGTGACCGGGCGGTCTACGGCCCGATGTCCCTGACGGCCGGTTGACCCGAGCCGCACACTGGAAGACGTGCGAGGCGAGCAGGACTTCGCGGCGTACGTCGCGGCGCGCGGCGCCACGGTCGTTCGATGCCTCTCCCTGCTCGGTCTCCCTCCCGCGACGGCGGAGCGCGTCGCCGCCGAGACGTTCGCCGCGATCCGCTCCGACTGGGCGGAGCTAGCCGAGTACGCCGACCCCGACGTCGCCCTCTACTCGGCGATGTTGGCGACCCTGTCGGCGCACGGCCGCCGGCACCCGCTCCCGTCGAACGGGCCCGAGCGCGTCGCCGCGGTGCTCCGCCACGCCGCCGGACTGGACGAGGTGCGGGTCTGTGAGGTCCTGAACATCTCGGTCCCGGTCCTGCGCAGCCTGCTGGCCGACCCCGGTCTCGAGGACGCGGTGGCCCGCGAGACCGACGAGCTGTCCGCCGGCTCCCTGTCATACGGGCTGGTCCGCGCCACGGCTGCGCGCGAGCGCCGGCGTCGATGGACCTGGTCGCTCGCGACCGCGTTGGGTCTGGCCGCCGTGGTGGCAGTGGCGGTGCAGGTGGCCAAGCCCGAGCAGCCGCTGAGACCGGGCGACGCACTGGGCTCGGTGCGAGCGGTCGACGAGGAGAGGAAGGCCGACGTCGCCTGGTGGGCCGACGGCTGGCTGCACCTCGAGCACGCGGCGCTGGAGGTGGGCGCCGTCCAGCGGCTGGTCGCGGTCGGCACCGGAGCGGCGTACGTCGACGAAGACGGCCGCCTGGTCCACGTCGACGATCAGGGGCGCCAGACCCTGCTCGGACAGCCCGACGCGAAGGTGGCGGTGGTGTCGTCGCCGCGGCTCGGCCTGGTGGCCTGGGTCGACGTCGGTCGTCCGGGAGTGCGGCGGATCGTCGTGTGGGACGTCACCGAACGTCATCAGGTCGCCGGTGTGGTGACCAGCCCTCGGTCGCGGACGATCAGCTTCGACGGCGGGTGGCTCACGTTTGGTCAGGGCCTGACCGACTGGGCCTGGGACCCGGCAGGCGGTCCCGCGCGCGAGACCGGCAACGGCTTTGACGAGGATGCGACCGAGCGCACCGCGCTCGTCGACGTGGTGGCCGGCACCCGGCTCGAACAGTTCGGCAGCTTCCTGCGCGTCGTGCAGGGCAGGAGCGCGTGACGGCGAGACGCTGATCCCGGGGTTCGGTGGGACGCTGTCGGCGGACCGCCGGCTGGTGCTGACCGGGCCGGATCCCGGCCGCGAGCCGCGCCTGCACGACGCCCGGAGCGGCGACCGGGTCGACTCGTGGTTCCCGCCCGATTGGCACGTGCTGGCCGCGACGTTCGCCACCGCCGATCGCGTCGCCTGGCTCGTCGACCGTGGCGCAGGAAACCTCGTGCTGATCACGTGCGGCAGCACGGGCATGGCCGGCCGCTGCTCCGATGGCGTCGACGTGGGAAGCGCGGACACGGCACTGCTCGCCGGGGACTCCACGGGCTAGTTGCTGGGAGGCAGGATGGTGCCATGCGCGCCGACCCCGACTTCACGGCGTACGTCGACGCGCGGTGGACCCCGGTTGTCCGGATGCTCGTGCTGCTCGGCCTGCCAGCCCGGCGGGCGGAGGAGACGGCCGTCGCAGCGTTCGCCCGCATGTTGCCCGACTGGCGGCGACTGACCCGCGAAGGCGACCTCGACGTCGAGCTGGCTCGGGTCGTGCTGGACCGTTGGGTGCGCGAACGCAGCGCCGAGCCGGCGCCCCAACCAGCCGTCCTGGTGCCGACCGCCACCGCTCTCACGCCCGAGCTTGAGGACCAGCTCGCGCTGCTCGAGGAGCTGATGGGCGGGCTGGCCCGTCTCGACGAGCCCACCCGGGTGGCGGTCGTGCTCCACCACCTTGTCGAGCTCGATCCCGCGCAGCTGGCAGAGACGCTGGGCGAGCCGCCCGCCGAGCTCGAGCGGAGGCTCGAGGCCGCACGCGGCGCCCTCGGCCTCGGTGCGCTCGACGGCGTCTTCCGATCTGCGTCGGCCGCGATCGCCGTCTCGCCCGCGTCTGTGTCGCGAGTGGTGGCCAAGGTCGACGCCACTCGGAGGCGCCAGTGGCTGATCACCGGGACCGCCCTGCTGGTGCTGGTCGCCGTCGCGGGCGGGGCCTTCGCCCTGACCCGGCCCGAGTCGCCCGTGGTCGTGGAGCCGCTGACCATCACCCCCGTCGAGAACCCGGTCAACCTGGCTTGGTGGGCCGACGGCGTGCTGCACCTCGAGCACGGCACGGCCCGTGTCCCCGACGTGCGGCAGCTGGTCGAGGCCGGCAGATGGGTCGTCTATGGCACGGCTGCGGGAGCCGTCGTCGCCGTCGGCGGCGACGGGACCAGCACCCCCCTGGGCACCATGGACCCGGAGACCCGGCTGGTGGGCGACACCAGTCTCGGCCTGGTCGGGTGGGTCGAGCCCGGTGGCGACGTAGTGGTCCATGACGTGTTCACGGATCGCGAGAGCAGCCGGACCGAGGGGGAGGGGGAGACCCTGACGGTCGGCTTCGACCGTGGCGAGCTGTATTTCTCCAGCGACGGCGTCGACCAGAGCGTCTCGACCAGCGGCGGCAGCCCGGTCGTGTCGCCGGTCGCGACACCCGAAGGGGACGCCGACTCGCGCCTGGTCGACATCTCGTCGGGTGCCGAGCTGCGCATCGGCGACGGCGGGTTGACCTTGACCCAGCCGCTCTTCAGCCTCACCACCGACCTGCCCGGCGACCGGGGTCGGCTCTCGGTCGACGGCAACTTCGCGATCACCGCAGGCGCCGACGACGTACCGCTGGTCTCCGACACGCGTGACGGGGCGGATCAGGGTGCCTGGTTCAGCAAGGAGTGGACGCCCGTCGCGGCGGCGTTCAGCCACCAGGGTCGAGTCGTCTGGGTCGCCGACGACGGCGACGAGACCCTGGGACTCTTCTCGTGCGCGGCGGCGAAGGACTTCGTCGACTCCTTCCACCCCGACAGCGAGCCCTGCACGCAGGTCTACGACCTGAACGACACCGTGCCGGTGCTGGCGGGCGGCGCGGTCGGTGTGCCCAGTGACGGCGGCTGAGTCCACACGATCTGACCGTCACTAGCCTGGGGACCATGCTCCGATTCAGCCAGGTCGACGTGTTTTCCGCAGAGCCCTTCCGGGGCAACCCGGTCGCCGTCGTGCACGACGCTGACGCCGTCACGGACGAGCAGATGCGGGCCTTCGCGCACTGGACCAATCTCTCGGAGACGACGTTCCTGCTCCCGCCCACGGACCCGGCGGCCGACTATCGGCTGCGCATCTTCACGCCTGGCGTGGAGCTGCCTTTCGCCGGTCACCCGACGATCGGCTCGGCGCACGCCTGGTTGGAGGCCGGGGGAGTGCCGAAGACCGAGGGCGAGCTGGTGCAGGAGTGTGGGGCCGGGCTGGTCCGGCTGCGGAGGGCCGATCGGCTGGCCTTCGCCGGCCCGCCGTTCATCCGCTCCGGTGCGGTGTCGCAGGAGGACCGCGAACGGATCGTGCGCGCGCTCCGGATCGACTCGTCGCAGGTGGTCGACCTTGAGTGGATCGACAACGGGCCGGGCTGGGTCGGCGTGCTGATGGATTCGGCCGAAGCGGTGCTGGCTCTCGAGCCGGACTGGTCCGCCGCCGAGGGGATGGACATCGGCGTCGTCGGGCCCTATCCGGAGGGCGGCGAGTGCGCAGTCGAGGTCCGGGCCTTCTGCCCGGGGATGGGAATCGTCGAGGACCCGGTCACCGGCAGCCTCAACGCCGGCGTCGCCCAGTGGCTGGCCGGAGACCGGTTGCCGACGTCGTACGTCGCCTCCCAAGGCACCGTGCTCGGCCGCCGTGGCCGGGTCTTCGTCGAGCGTGAGGACGACACGGTCTGGGTGGGTGGGGACGCGCGCACCAGCATCACCGGGACCGTCGGTATCGGCGAGTAGGTTTGCCCTGTGCGGGCCTATCTCGACCTACTTCAAAGGATCCTCGACGAGGGCGCCGAGAAGAGCGACCGCACCGGCACGGGCACGTTCAGCGTCTTCGGTCACCAGATGCGCTTCGACCTGGCCGAGGGCTTCCCGCTGGTCACCACCAAGAAGGTGCACACGCGGTCGGTCTTCGCCGAACTGCTGTGGTTCCTGCGCGGTGACACCAACGTCAAGTGGCTCCAGGATCGCGGCGTCACCATCTGGGACGAGTGGGCCGACGCCGACGGCGACCTGGGGCCTGTCTACGGCTACCAATGGCGCTCGTGGCCCACGCCCGATGGCCGGCACGTCGACCAGATCGCCCAGGTCGTCGCTCAGATCCGTGACAACCCCGACAGCCGACGCCACATCGTCTCGGCGTGGAACGTCGCCGACATCCCGCAGATGGCGCTGGCGCCCTGCCACACGATGTTCCAGTTCTACGTCGCTCCGTCACCCGAGGGGCCGCGTCTCAGCTGCCAGCTCTACCAACGCTCGGCCGACGTCTTCCTCGGCGTGCCGTTCAACATCGCGTCCTACGCCCTGCTCACCCACATGGTCGCGCAGGTGACCGGGCTCGGCGTGGGCGACTTCGTGCACACGCTCGGCGACGCCCACCTCTACCGCAACCACGTCGACCAGGCCCGGCTCCAGCTCACCCGCGACCCGCGGCCGCTGCCGCGGCTGGTGCTCGATCCGTCGGTGACCGAGCTCGACGCCTTCGACCTCGAGCACATCACCGTCGAGGGCTACGACCCTCATCCCGGCATCAAGGCGCCCATTGCCGTCTAGCTCGTTGGTTGAGGAGGGCCCCCTGGCGCCCGTCTCGAAACCCATCACGTTGGTCGCGGCCGTCGCGGACAACGGGGTGATCGGCGCCGACGGCGGCATCCCCTGGCGGATCCCCGAGGACTTCGCCCACTTCAAGCACGTCACGTTGGGCCACACCCTGGTGATGGGCCGGACGACCTACGACTCCATCGGTCGACCCCTGCCCGGCCGCACGACGATCGTGCTGACGCGTGACGCATCGTGGTCGACCGACGGTGTGCTGGTGGCTGCCTCGCTCGAAGAGGCGCTCGCCATGGCCGCCGAGCTCCCGGGTCAGGTGATGATCGCCGGTGGGTCGACGGTGTACGCCGCCGCGCTGCCGCTTGCCGACGAGCAGATCCTCACCGAAGTGCACCTGTCGCCGGAGGGGGACACGTTCTACCCAGCCTGGGACCGCGACGCGTGGCGCGACGTGCGGCGCGTTCCCGGGCCCGGGCTCGACTGGGTGTGGTGGGAGCGGCTCTGACCTAGGTCCCTCCGGGCCCCCCGACGAGGCCCGCCTCGTAGGCGACGATGACCGCTTGGGCCCGATCCCGCACCGCGAGCTTGGAGAACAGGTGGCCGACGTGCGTCTTCACCGTGTGCTCGCTGAGCTGGAGGTGAGCGGAGATCTCGCCGTTGGACAACCCGTGCGCGATCAGCTGCAAGGTTTCGGTCTCCCGGTGGGTCAGATCCCGGAGGCGCCGCCTGGCCAGCTCACTGCCTTGTCCACGCACGGCCGCCGCGATCACCGATCGCGTGACGGTCGGGTCGAGCAGCGCGTCGCCGTGGGCGACCACTCGGATCGCTGCGAGCAGCTGGTCGGGGGGCGCGTCCTTGAGCAGGAATCCGCTGGCGCCCGCACGAAGGGCGTCGGTCACGTAGTCGTCGGTGCCGAAGGTCGTGAGCACGAGGACGCGCACACTGGCGTCGAGCTCGGTCGTGATCCGGCGGGTTGCCCCGATGCCATCCAGCACCGGCATCCGGATGTCCATCAGGACGACGTCCGGCGCCAGCCGTCGGGCCCGATCCACGGCCTGGGCGCCGTCGGCGGCGTCGCCGACCACCTCGAAGCCCTCGGAGGCCTCGATCAGCTTGACGAATCCCGCCCTGACGAGGGCCTGGTCGTCACAGACGAGCACGCGAATCGACATCGGTTGCCTCCTCCTGGGTCGGAAGGCGCACCCGGACGGCGAATCCGCCTCCCGCAGCCGGAGCGGCGTCCACCGAGCCGCCGTAGAGCTCCACGCGTTCGCGCATCCCGAGCAACCCGAAGCCCCGCGACGACGGGCCAGCGGCGGGCCGACCGTCGTCTTCGACCGTGACTTCGACGGCGTTGTCGGTGTAGCGCACGGTTACCCGGGCTCGTGCGTCGAGCGCGTGGCGGACGGTGTTGGTGAGGGACTCCTGGATCACCCTGTACGCAGAGAGGTCGACGCCCGCCGGGAGCTCTCGCGGCTCGCCCTCGACGACGAGCTCGCACGGCACTCCGACGGCCGTCACGCCATCGACGAGCTGGCGGATCTCGCCCAGGCCGGGCTGGGGGACGACCCGGTCGGTGTCCTCCCGCATCACCGTGACGAGCCGCCGTACGTCGTCGAGCGCGTCACGCGCCGTCTGCGCGATGGTCGCCAGGGTCTTGCGGGTCGAGTCGGCCTCCGCCGGCAGGGTGGCACGCTCGCCCTCCGCCTGGATCACGATCACCCCGAGCGCGTGCCCGACGATGTCGTGCAGCTCGCGAGCGATGCGGAGCCGTTCGGACTCGGTGGCCTTCTCGACTTCGGCGTCGCCCAATTGTTGTCGACGCTGCAGGGCCACACCCGCCCCCCACGGGATGAACACCATGAGGGTCAGCAGGAAGAAGAGATTGCCGATGTACTCCCACAGCGTGCCGTCCTCGAGGCTGTTGATGAAGCAGCCGTATGTCACGACCGCAGCGAGCACGATGAGGGATCTCCTCGTGCTGGCGTGCCGCCCGGCTGAGTAGGCCGTCAGCATCAGAGCCGCGACCAGCCATCCGTAGCTGTCTGACCAGGCCAGGTCGACGATCAACATCCAGGCCAGTGCGAGCAGTGAGGCGCCCAACGGGTAGACGCGTCGAAAGGTGAGTGTCGTAGCCGTAAGGACCAGGCCCGCCGAGACCCCGACGCGGTCGGCGGCGGACACGCCGTCCATGGGGAAGCCCCACACCTCTGCCAGTCCACCGACGACGAGTGCGAGACCGAGGGCGATGTCACCCGGCGAGGGCCGACGTCCCATATCCGCAGGCTAGACCTCGGTCGACATCGAGACCTCCCACTGCGGTGCGGTCCGTACTGCGTGGGTCTCATCCCCAGGGATGACTCGAAACTGGCTCGGTGGGGCGAGGCGCGAGAGCTCGAGCCTTCCTAGGTTCGCCACGCGGCCGTGATCGGCACGGCCACCTCAACGAAAGGGACCACGATGTTGTCCAAGGCCTCCACACTCACCCTGTCCGCCGTCGCCATCGGTTCGGCCCTGACTTTCGCGGCCTGGCCCAACCCAGCCGTGTCGTCGTCGGCCGCTCCCGAGGCCGCACCGACCGTCGAGGTGATGCTCGTCGACATGCCCTTCAACGGTGGGCACGGCGGCTACCTTGACAATGGCAAGAAGGGCCTTGGCCCCGGCGACCTGTTTTTTGCCACGGACCTGCCCGTCTACGAGCACGGCACGTCACACCGCGTCGGCAGCCTGGACGGGTACGAGCTCATCGTCTCCGGCCGACACGACGGGACCGTCACTTCAGACGTCACCTATCGGTTCCCCGGCGGGACCATCACCACCCATTGCATCCTTCGCCACACCGACGACCCGAATGTCTGTGCGGTGAGCGGCGGCACAGGCGACTACCTCGGCGTGAGCGGTCAGGTCACCTACGTCCGCGAGAACAGAAAGCTCAACCTGAACGTGATGCGACTCGAGCTCGTGAAGTGACGTCGGCCTGACCACGCGGCCGCGGACCCCGTTGGCTCAGAGAGTCGCGGCGAGCTCGACGAACATCCGGTCGAGCGCGCCGACCCCGACGGACAGGTGACCCTCGCCAGTCTCGAGGTGTGCCGTCGCCCCTGGCACGTGCTCGGCCAGCCAGCGACCGTGCGCGAACGGCACCATCAGGTCCTGGTCGCCTTGCCAGATGAAGGTCGGCACCGTGATCGACGCCAGGTCGAAGCCCCACGGCCGGGTGAAGGCGATGTCGTCGTCGAGCCACCCGTCGACCCCGGTCTGCAGCCCCTCCTTGATGTTGGCGGCCAGATAGTCGCCGAACTCCTCGGTCAGGAGGGCGCGGTCGACGTCGGGCAGCAGGGTCGACATCGCCGCGATGATTCCCGGCCCGTCGGTGTCGCGCAGGTCCACCGCTTCCTTCTCCAGGTAGGGACGCAACGCGGCCTCGCCCTCGAGGGCAAGGCTGAACTCCTCGTCGTTCTGGTCACCCATGTCCGCAAGGAACTCCAACCCCTCCGCCTCCCACGGAGCCACGCCGGCGATCGTCAGCGCGCCGGCAACGCGGTGGGGCAGCAGTGCGGCAAGCGCCAACGAGTGCGGCCCACCTCCCGACCATCCGGCGGTGACGCACCGCTCGGCACCGAGGTGGTCGAGGAGCTGTTCCATGTCGGTGACCACGTCGGCGACGGACCTGCCCGGCCGCCGTGACGACGCGCCGTACCCGGCCCTCGAGTACGTCACCAACCGCAGGTCGACCTTTGCGGCCTCGGCCCGCATCGTGGCCATTGGCAGCAACGAGCCCGGCGTGCCGTGGTGGAAGAGCAGGATTGCCCCGTCGCCTCCCGGGTCGTCGATGTCGAGGGAGCGTCCGTCGGCGAGGTCGATGGTGGTCATGGTCGCAACCTAAGCCCAACCTCTAGTGCCGTGGATCCCAGTCACCAGCTGACTGCGATCCACGGCATAGGGGCGCGCGGCCCGCATGACAGGGTGGGGACATGGAGCTGCGCGTGTTCACCGAACCCCAGCAGGGCGCGTCGTACGACGACCTCCTGCGCGTCGCGCTGACCGCCGAGGAACTCGGCTTCGGCGCGTTCTTCAGGTCTGACCACTACCTCGCCTTCGGCAACGACGGGCAGCCGGGGCCCAGCGACGCCTGGGTCACGCTGGCCGGCCTGGCGCGCGAGACCACCAGCATCCGGCTCGGCACCCTGATGACGAGCTCGACCTTCCGCCACCCCGGTCCGCTCGCGATCAGCGTCGCCGGCGTCGACCAGATGAGCGGCGGACGGGTCGAGCTGGGCCTGGGCGCGGGCTGGTTCGAGGCCGAGCACCGCGCCTACGGCATCCCGTTCCCCGACACCGGCGAGCGGTTCGACCGGCTCGAGGAGCAGCTGGCGATCATCACCGGCCTCTGGGCGACCGATGGCGACTTCAGCTACGAGGGGAAGCACTACCAGGTCACCGATTCGCCCGGCCTGCCAAAGCCCGCGCAGGCCAAGCCGCCGCTGCTGATCGGCGGCAGCGGCAAGCGCCGTACACCCGCGTTGGCCGCTCGCTACGCCGACGAGTTCAACCTCCCCTTCGTCCCGTACGCCGACGGGCTGGTGCAGAACGACCGCGTGCGCGCCGCCTGCGAGGCGATCGGGCGCGACCCGGCCGACCTGATCTACTCCAGCGCCTTGGTGCTGTGCGTCGGTCGTGACGAGGCGGAAGTGACACGGCGGGCCGAGGCGATCGGCCACGACAAGGCCGACCTGCGGGCCAACCAGCTGGGCGGCACGGTCGAGGAGGTCATCGACAAGGTCGGCCGCTATGCCGAGTCCGGCCAGTCGCGGCTCTACCTGCAGACCCTCGACCTCCACGACCTCGACCACCTGCGGCTGGTGGCCGATGCGGTGATGCCGGTGGCTGCAGCGCTAGCCTGACCCATATGACGAGTCAGTCGCCGAGGTTCGGCCGGATGCTGACGGCGATGGCCACGGCATTCCGCGACGACGGCTCGGTCGACCTCGACGGCACCGCCCGGATCGCTGCCCACCTCGTCGAGCACGGCCATGACGGCGTCGTGGTCAGCGGCACGACCGGCGAGAGCCCGACCACCACCGTGGCCGAGGACGGCGAGATCCTGCGCGCCGTCAAGGACGCGGTGGGCGACCGGGCCGTCGTGATCGCCGGCGTCGGCACCAACTCCACGACCCAGTCCGTCGAGCTCGCCCGTCAGGCCGAGAAGCTCGACGCCGACGGCCTGCTGCTGGTCACGCCCTACTACAACAAGCCCGGCCAGGCCGGCGTGCTCCACCACTTCCGCAGCGTCGTCGAGGCCACCGACGTGCCGGTCATGCTCTACGACGTGCCCGGCCGCACCGGCACCCAGATCGCGTTGGAGACCTACGCCGCCGCAAAGCAGTGGGACACCGTCGTCGCGGTCAAGGACGCCGTCGGCGACTACGCCCGCGGCGTGCAGATCATCGAGATGGGCTACGACATCTACTCCGGCGACGACGTCGCGACCCTGGGCTGGCTGGCCCACGGTGCTCAGGGCGCCGTGAGCGTCGTCGGGCATGCAGCGGGCAACGAGATCGCCGGCATGATCCGCGACTTCCTCGCCGGCGACCACACGGCCGCGCTGGCCACCTTTACCCGACTCCTCCCGGCGACCGACGCCGTGATGAGCGTCGCCAACTACGGCGCCACCACCGCCAAGGCAGCACTCCAGCTGCTCGGCGTCCTCGACAACCGCAACGTCCGCGGGCCGCTCGTGCCGCTCGATGACGACGAGCTCGCCGCCCTGCGCGCCGGCCTCGCCGCCTCCGGACTCCTCTGAGAAGGAACACCACTTGAGTCATCCGCATCCAGAGCTCTCCGCACCCGCACCGCTGGCACCTGGAGGGCTCCGGCTCACCCCGCTCGGCGGCCTCGGCGAGGTCGGCCGCAACATGACGGTCTTCGAGTACGACGGCCGCTTGCTCATCGTCGACTGCGGGGTGCTGTTCCCCGAGGACCACCACCCCGGCGTCGACCTGATCCTTCCCGACTTCGAGGCCATCCGAGACCGGCTCGACCAGGTCGAGGCGCTGGTGCTCACCCACGGCCACGAGGACCACATCGGCGCCACGCCGTACCTCCTGCGCGAGCGCACCGACATCCCGCTCGTCGGCTCCGAGCTGACCCTGGCCCTGCTCGACTCCAAGCTCCGCGAGCACCGGCTCAAGGAGACCGTGCACCACGTCGTCCGCGAGGGCGACAAGATCACTCTTGGCCCCTTCGAGCTCGAGTTCATCGCGGTCAACCACTCGATCCCCGACGCCCTCGCCGTGGCCATCCGCACCGGAGCCGGGCTGGTGCTGCACACCGGCGACTTCAAGATGGACCAGCTCCCGCTCGACGGCCGGATCACCGACCTGCGCGCCTTCGCCCGCCTGGGCGAGGAAGGCGTCGATCTGTTCCTCACCGACTCCACCAACGCCGAGGTGCCGGGCTTCACCACGCCCGAGGTCGACATCGCTCCGGTGCTCGACCGGGTCTTCCACCAGAGCAAGCAGCGACTGATCGTGGCCTGCTTCGCCAGCCACGTGCACCGCGTGCAGCAGGTGCTCGACGCCGCCGTCACACACAACCGCAAGGTCGCCTACGTCGGTCGCTCGATGGTCCGCAACATGGCGATCGCCCGAGACCTCGGCTACCTGCAGGTGCCGCCCGACGTGCTCGTCGACGTCAAGGACCTCGCCGACCTGGCGCCGGAGCGCCAGGTGCTGGTCTCCACCGGCAGCCAGGGCGAGCCGCTGTCGGCGCTGAGCCGGATTGCCCAGCGCAACCACCATCTCGTGCACATCGAGGAGGGCGACACGGTCGTCCTCGCGAGCAGCCTGATCCCCGGCAACGAGAACGCCGTCTACCGCGTCATCAACGGCCTCTCGCGGTGGGGCGCCAACGTGGTGCACAGAGGCAACGCCCTGGTGCACGTCTCGGGCCACGCCAGCGCCGGTGAGCTGCTCTACTGCTACAACATCGTCAAGCCGAAGAACGTGATGCCGGTGCACGGCGAGATCCGCCACATGCGGGCCAACGCCGCGCTCGCCCGCCTGACGGGCATCCCGCACGACAACGTGGTGATGGCCGAGGACGGCATCGTCGTCGACCTGGTCGACGGCAAGGCGGCCATCGCCGGCAAGGTCGACTGCGGCTACGTCTTCGTCGATGGCTCCTCGATCGGCGACATCACAGAGTCGTCGCTCAAGGACCGCAGGATCCTCGGCGAGGAGGGCTTCATCTCGGTGATCGTGGTGCTCGACTCCGTCAGCGGCAAGGTCGCCGCCGGCCCGGAGATCCACGCCCGAGGCTTCGCCGAACACGACTCGACGTTCGACGAGATCAAGCAGCCCCTCATCGACGCGCTCGACCGCGCCATGAAGGACGGCAACACCGACGCCTACCAGCTTCAGCAGGTCGTACGCCGTGTCGTCGGGCGCTGGGTCAACCGTGAGCACAAGCGGCGGCCGATGATCATCCCTGTGGTCATCGAGGCCTGACGGGCGTAACGTCGATCGCTGACCGCCCAGCACGGAGCGGCTCTCGGCAGAGGGGAGAGCGATGTTCATCCAGGTCATTCACGGAAAGTGCTCCGACGCCGCCAAACTCAAGCAGCAGATCGAGGTCTGGGTGGCGTCGCTGGCCCCCGGTGCGGAGGGGTGGCTGGGCACGACGAGCGGAGTCACCGACGACGGGGACGCCGTCGCCGTGGTGCGGTTCGCGTCCCGCGAGGCAGCGGCCGCCAACTCCGCACGGCCCGAGCAGGGGGACTGGTGGGAGGAGACCGCTACGGCGTACGACAGCGAGGTCTCGTTCCACGACTACGACGACGCCGTCACCTTCCTCGACGGCGGCTCCGACGACGCCGGCTTCGTGCAGGTGATGCACGGCAAGGTCAGCGACGCGGCGAAGTTCCGCGCCTTCATGGCCCAGCCGATGGATCAGCTCCAAGCGATCCGTCCGGAGATCATCGGCGGCACCGTCGCCGTGGCCGACGACGGCGACTTCACCCAGACGATCTCCTTCACCAGCGAGGCTGCCGCCCGCGAGGGTGAGAAGACGGAGATGCCCGAGGAGATGCAGCAGCAGATGGCCGAGGGCATGGGCGACATGAATGACATCACCTACTACGACCTCCGGCACCCAACGTTCCACAGCCCCGGCTGAGCTTCGCCGGCGCCGGGGAGCGGTGAGACAGCAACCGTCAGCTGACGTGAACGGTTGCCAGGTCACCGCCGCCTGGGGCGCGCCGGGGAGCGGTGAGGCAACAACCGTCTGGATGGCGTGAACGGTTGCCAGGTCACCGCTCGGGCGGGGTCGTCTTCTTGGCTATCGTCTTCTTGACGGCGACCTTCTTGGCAGCAGTCTTCTTCGCGGCGGTCTTTCTCGCGGCGGACTTCTTGGCCGCGGCCTTCTTCGCCGGCACCGTGGCGGCGGCGGGTCCCTGACGAGTCGGCGGCTGCGGCCCGCCGGGCCAGTGCGCCAGGGTGTCGGCGAACATCGCCTGCACCTCGGCTGTCTTGGCCCGGATCTGATCGGCCGGCCAAGCCGACACGTCGATCGGCGGCAGCACGGTCACCTGAACGGTGCCGGGCTTGACGGTCAGCGCGTCGCGCCACATCAGCTCGCCGGCGTTGCGGATCACGATGGGCACGACCGGGACGCCGGCCTGCCGGGCCAGGTGGAAGGCACCGGTCTTGAAGGTGCCCAGCGTCGGTGTCAGCGAACGCGTCCCCTCGGGAGCGATGACGACGGAGATGCCGTCGCCCAGCTTGTCGACGGCCGGCTGCAGCGCCTCGGCCGGGTTGCCGCCACCCTTGCGGTCCACGAACGCCACCCCGGCGAACTTGAACACCGGACCGAAGATCGGGTCCTTGGTCAGCTCCTGCTTGGCCACACCGGTGAAGTCGCGACGCAGCAGGTAGCAGATCACGAACACGTCGAGCTGGCTCTGGTGGTTGAACACGAACACCGCGGGCCGCTGCTCCCAGACGTGCTCCTCGCCGACGGTCTCGACGCGCACGCCGGCGAGAGCGAGGGAGTATTCCGCCGACAGCGCCATCATCGAGTCGATCGCCTGTTGCCGGCTGCCGTTGAGGATCCCCAGCGCCACGCCCGTGCCGATGCCGCTCAGGATGCCGCCCACGGCAGCGATCGACCGCACGATCGTGCGCGGGCCGGGCATCCCGCGGCCACGGAAGTCCAGCACCGGCCAGCCGTTCGCTGTCGCGTGCTCACGGAGCGCTTCCTCCGGCGTCGTGGCTGCCGGGTGGCCGACCTGGCTGAGGAAGTCGATGTCCTCGTTGCCGTTGGAATAGGCATAGCTGGCGGCGAGATCGATGTCGTGCTCGGCGGCGAACTCGCGCACGGCCCGCGCCTTGCCGGCCCGCCACAGTGTCGGGCCGTCGGCGCGGCCGGTGAGGATGCCGTCGGCGCCCGCCTCCAGCGCGGTGCTGAGCACGTGGTCGATGCCCAGCGTGCGGGCGGCGGCCACCAGTTGGAAACGGGTGGCCGACGACGCCAGCACGACCGTGTGGCCCATCCGGTGGTGGGCCTGCACCAGCTGCCAGGCCTCGGGAAAGACCCGGCCGGCCAGCCGCTTGGCGAAAACGCGCTCGCCCACCTCGAGCACGTCGTCCTCGTGGTGGCCGTCGAGGCCGGCGAGACCGACCTTGACCAGCTTGTCGAAGTCGTCCTCGGACTCCACGCCGCGCAACGCGAGGGCCGTGGTGCGAAGCGCCTCGAGCGGACCGACCTGGCCGCTGCGCACCCGGTCGAGGTAGAAGTCCACCGCCGAGTAGCCGTGGATGAGGGTGCCGTCGAAGTCGAAGAACGCCGCGATATGCGGTCCCTCGGGGGCGGCGTACACCTCGGCTAGGCGCTCAGACAACGACACCGGTGACCTCCGCACGGTTGGCAGCATCCAGGGACTCGATCAGCGTGGCCCGGTCGATCAGGCTGGAGACGAACGCCAGGTGTTCGCGTCGTCTGGTCGCCAGGTCATCGGGGTCATCGGAATCGTCGTCGGGGCCGAGCAGCCCGAAGTTCTCCACCAGGTCGATGGCCGAGGCGAACAGCTCGCGGGAGACAGACTCGGGACTGTGCAGCCGGCGCTGGAGGAGCATCTGCCGGCCGACGCGGTCGCACTCGTCGAGCAGGGTCGCCCGGTCCACGGGCACGGACGGGTCGCCGGCGGCCAGCCGGTCGGCCACCACGAGCTGGGCGTCGAGGAACGAGCGCAGCACCCGGTGTGCCATCAGCACGCCGGTGCTGCTCAGGACGGTGGTGATCTGCTCAGACGAGGCGGTGTCGGTCGGCTCGGTGGTGATCAGCGCCAGCTCGTCGCGCAGCTCACCCTCGAAGGTGTCGCGGTCGGGGAAGAAGAACTCGAACTTCAGCAGGTCGCGGATCCGCTTGGCCTCGATCCACCCGGTGAGCTCCGGGTGGTGGTCGGAGTGCTGCTGGGCCGTCCACAGCACGGCCAGCTCGAGGATCGCGCGGTTGACGAACCAGTGGATGGCGTTGTTGCGGTAGAACGCAGCGACGAGGTGCTGGCCGCGCTCGACGGCATAGATGGGCTCCTCGCCCTCGTCGAAGACCGTGACGACCTTGGCCTTCACGAGCCCGGCGAGCACGCCGGTGAGACCGTCCTCGTCGGTCAGCCGCTCCAGCCCGGTGGACGGCAGGTTCCTGGCCTCGATGTAGGCGAGGATCGGCTCGAGGATGCGCAGGATCTGCCCCAAGGTCAGGGACTGGTCGCGGACGCCCAGCAGCGTGAGGGCCAGCAGGCCGTTGGCGGTCAGGGGCGACGTGCGGTTGATGCCGACCGCGACCTCGAATGCGATCTTGTGCAGCACGGCCCGCTGCTCGGCCGGGTCGGCACCGGCCGGCGGTAACCAGTCACGGATCGCGATCGGCGCGCCGAAGCTGACGTGGGCCGAGCCGCCGGACGTACGCCGCTGCGTGCGGGCGTAGTCGGCCAGCCATTTCAGGCCCTCGGCCTGCTTCTTGGCGCCTTCTTGTTCGGCGGCCATCGAGGAGACTTCGTGCAACCGGTCGTAGGTGATCGAGGTCGGCACCAGGTAGACGTCCTCCACCCGTCCGCTCTGCACGGCCGAGGCGACGTAGCGCAGCAGCCCGTAGCGGGGCGCCCGGATCTTGCCCGTGCGGGAGCGGCCGCCCTCGAAGTACCACTCGAGGTTGAAGCGCTTGGAGAGCAGGAACCCGAAGTACTCCTGGACGACTGCCTTGTAGATCTCGTCGTCACCGAAGCTGCGGCGGATGAAGACGATGCCGGCGCGCCGGGCGAGATCGCCGATCGGCCAGATGCGCAGGTTGTTGCCGCCCATCACGTGGTTGCGGGGGAAGTCGTGGCGGGCCAGCACGTCGCCGAGGACCAGGGTGTCGACGTAGGAGCGGTGCGCGGGCAGGAAGACCAGCGCGTAGCGCTTGTTGAGCTCGCGCAGCTCGGCCAGCCGCGGCTCGTCGGTGTGGACCTGCCAGGTGCTGGAGTGCAGCGGCTCCATCATCGCGTAGAACATGTCGACGGCTGCCCGGCTCTGAACGGCCACCAGCTCGTCGAGACACTCCTCTGCCTTCGCCAGCCCCTCGTCGAGGGTCAGCCCCATCTCCCCGGACACCTCGGCGATGTCGTCACGGAACTCCTTGCGCGCCAGGATCTCCTCGCTGACAGCGTGCGGGACCTTGTAACGGTTGCCGATCTCGGCGCGCTCCTCGCGCTCGAGGGTGACCACGGCCGAACGCCGGACGAACGCCCCGAAGGCGTCGTGGTCGGGGTCCTCGGCGTCGCCGCCGACAGTCTCGGCGAACCGCTTGCGCAGCTCGCTCAACGTCGCCGGCTCGCCGGTGAGCACCCGCCGCCGGCTGGGGGAGAGGGCGGCCAGGCGACGCGACAGCCAGGTGGCCGGTCGCTTCGGAGTCGCCAGCAGGGCGAGCTCGGACAGGCGTGAGGTCGTCGCTCCGCGGCTGACGGTGGGCAGCCACGCCACGCGCACGGGGACGACCAGCGCCTCGTCGTACGACGCCAGGGCCGCACCGAGTCCCTGGTCGGCGTCGAGCACGGCGGTGACGGGCGGCTGCGCGTCGCGCGACCAAGTATCGATGACGGGCCGCTCCACCGAGGACGACTCGACCGCGACCGCGATCACCGGGACGTCCTTGCGCTGCTCCTTGGACGAGGTGCTCACACCACTCCTCTCGTGCGGGTCATCATGGCAGAAGCACGAGGCCCCGCCGGAAGGATCCGGCGGGGCCTCGCACTGTCAGGTCAGGACGTCACTTCTTCTTGACGATCCTGAGCTTGAAGGGGTGTTTGCTCGGCTGGGCCGTCGAGGAACCGAGGTACTTGGCGAGCAGCTTGTGCTTGCCGACCTGGAGGTTCTTCTTGACGGTGATCTTGACCTTGCCGTCCTTCAGCATGCCGCTGGCGATCACCTTGCCGTGGTACTTGAGGACGACCTTGCCATCAGGCACCTCACCGCTGGCGGTGACCTTCACCCGGATCCTGAAGTCGTCCTTGAACTCGGGCTTGGCCTTGGGCTTGCGGATCACCGTGGTGGTGATCCACTTGGTCACCTCGCCCGGCTTGACCACCGTGACCGTCACCGGCGTCTGGGCCGACGAGAGCACGTCGGTCCCGGAATAGCGCGCCGTGAGCAGCCTGATCCCGGCCGGATAGGTCGCCGGTAGCGTCAGCATGGCTACGCCGTCGTCGCCGAGCGGTCCGCTGGCCACCAGACTGCCGGTCGAGTCCCTCAGGCTGACGTTGCCGGTGGGTGTCGAGCCGGTGTTGCCCTGGCGAGCAACGGTCACCTTGACGGCTGACGCCTCGCCGAACGTGGACGGCTCGGGCTGGTGCACCGCCGCGATCGAGGTCGACTGCTTGCAGGTGGTGACCGCGACGTTGTCGACGAACCAACCGAACAGGCCACCGCAGCCGTCGCGACCGATGTCGAAGCGCAGCTGGATGGTGTCGCCCGGGCTCGCACCAGCGGCCGTGAGGTTGACCTGGGTCGTTCCCCACTTGGTGGTCACCTTGCCGCCGTCGGTACCCGTGAAGGCGCGCTCGCCCTGCATCGGGTTGGTGTTGCCCGCACCCGAGGTGAGCAGTGTCGCGTTCGGCGCGTTGAAGATGTACGCCGCCTGCGGGATGAGCGTGAAGGGTCCGCCGTTGACCGAGATCTTCACGTTGCCGCCGTCGACCGCGGTCTCGCTGGAGATCGAGTGGTCGAAGGTCAGCTTCGCCGATCCGCCGGGAAGTCCAATCGCCTGAGTGGTGATCGAGTCGACACTGGAGAAGTCACCCGCCCCGTTGGAGCACACGCCCTCGTCGGGAGCCGGACCGTAGGCGACCTTGCTGGTGTGCCCCGGCGCCTTGAGGGCGTAGGCGGCGCTGTCCATGGTCGTCCAGGGATCAGCTGATCCCGCCGGCGTACTTGACGTTCTGGCTGGCCGTCCACTTGCCGAGACCCGACTCGAAGTCGTCGCTCCACACGGTGTTCTGCGTGGTGCCCGGGCCACAGGCACCCGGGGTGCCCTGAGCGAACAGCGGCTGGAAGGCGCACTGTGTCGGCTCCGCCCGCAGCTGGGTCGCGGCGATGACGTTGGCCACCTGCTGGCAGTCGGCCGGCGCGATGGGGGTCGCTGCGATCGGGGTGCCGTTCTCGGCGGTCTGCACCGCGTTGATGGGCTGACCCGTCAGGGCGGTGCACGACTGCGTCAGGCCGTCGGCCATCTCGGGGAAGCCCGAGCTCGGCGTCAGGTAGTGGGTCTGGTTGTAGAACCACAGGTTGGCGGCCTTGTCGAGCCCGATGCCGGTGATGTTGACGCTGTTGTAGGAGCCACCGTCGACCAGCAGGGCGTAGGCGTGGTTGGGCACGCCGGAGTTGGAGTGCACGCCACCGCCGTCGTCGGACGCGCAGTAGTACTCCGCGTCCGAGACCTTGCCGGGGTCGCCGTAGCAGGTCGGCATCCACATGTCGCGGATGGCGCCGCCGAAAGCGGTCGACTTCTCTCCCATCAACCACCGGTAGGAATCCGTCTTGGCGGTCGTGGTGTTGTCCTTGATCGTCACGTTGACTGCCGAAGTGGCCAGCCGGTTGACGATGCGGTTGCGGTCGGAGAGCTTGATCATGACGCTCGGAATGGTGATCGTCGGGTCGGCTCCGGCCATGCCGGCGACGGCCTCGACGTTGTTGCCGATCGACCACGCCGATCGCCCCTGCGTTCTGGGCGTTCTTGACCTTGATCGCAAAGCCGCACGTGCCCCGGTCGAGCAGCGCGATCTTGCCTGTAACGGCCGCGCCGTTGGTCAGGGCCGAACAGCCGTCGCTCGTCAAGGGGCCCGCCGCGTCGGACGGGTCGACACCGACCACGATGTTGCTCGTGATTCCGGTGGCCGTGACCTGGGGACCGAACTGCGCGGCACCCGCGAAGCAGAGCTTGGCGATGTCGGCGGGAGTGTTGATCACCACGACCGGCAGGGCCGGGCTGTGGCTGCTGCACAGGCCGTCGGGACGCGGGGTCGTGATGTCGCCCTCGGTCTCGTCCTGCTCACCGTTGATGAGGTCAACGGTCTCTCCCCACACGTCGGAGTAGGACTCGTTGAGCGCGCCGGGCTGCCACTGGTAGATCAGGCCGGAGGTGAACTGGGTGTAGGCGTGGCCCCACTCGTGGGCCACGACGTCGTCAGAGCTCACGCCGGTGCAGTAGTTCGTCGTCTGGCCGTTCCAGTTGGCGTTGGGGCAGTTGATCTTGGGGTCGTTGTTGACCGTCGTCATCGAGTGACCCGCGGCGTCGTAGGAGTCGCGGCCGAAGGTGTCGCGGAAGAACCAGTAGGCGTTGCCGGTGCCGTTGACCTCGTTCAGCTGGTCCGGGGTCAGGGTCGCCGTGGACTGACCCTCTTCCCAGACCTTCGTGTACACCGGAGCTTCCTTCGTGCCGGAGCCCTCGTAGAGATGCCGCTCGAGGGCGTCGGCGGTCAGGGAGTAGCGGTTGACGAGCTTGCCGGTCTGGGCGTCGATGAAGACCATGTCGCGCACGTTCGCCGTTGGTGACTTCCACCTGGTAGGCGAGCAGGTTCCTGCCGGCCTCACCTTTGATGGCACCCATGCGGTAAACGAGCAGCTTGGGCGAGACGGCCTTCAGGCCGCGGGTGTCGGCCTTCTTGCCGTCTTCGCCGACGGGCGGGTCCAGCCGCACCAGGGCGACGGCCGTGCGGGCCGCGGTGCGCGCAGAGCGGCTGGGCTGGGTCGAGAGACGCAGGTCAGGAGCCACGAAGCCGTTGACCGAGGTCAGGTCACCCGCCTTGTCGACGTTGGCCAGCAGCCGGGATCCGAAGACCGGCAAGCCCTGGTAGCGCTGCTCGTAGCGGACGGTGTAGCCGTAGCGGTCGGCGTCGACGCGGGTCTGCCGCAGCTCGGCGGCCGGGGCGCCGAACGCGGCGGCGTAGGTGTGCACGTAGGAAGTCGCCTTGGCAACGGCGTCGGCGCGGGTGGCGCCTTCGCGGCCCGGCATCAGGTCACCGGTGGTGCGGATCATGCCGATCTCGCCGGTCGCGCGCTGGGTGCTGATGCGGACGGCGCCGTCGGCCTCGCCCTTCATCCGGTCCACGATGGTGGGCTTGGCGGATGCCGGCTGGCCGGCGGCGGTGCTCTGGAGTGCTGGCACGGCGGCGAGGGTCGCTCCCGCAAGTGCCAGGCTGAGGACGAGCCTGATCGGTTTCACGTGTTGCCCTCCGAGTGTGGGTCATGTGACGGCGGACCAGTGGTCTAGTCGGCCAGGGTGGACCCTAGGTGTTGGTGGAGGGTGAGGTCTAGTAGCCCCCGCGGAAATTTGTCCGAGGGAAATCGGGTGCCGGGGCGCTGGCGGACGACACGCTCGTGTGATCCGTGTGACTGGTGTGACAGTGGCCTACGTTGGTGGCATGGCGACCCGTACGTCTTCCCCGTCGGGGTCGCGGAGCAAGAGCACGTCCTCCGGCAGGTCCGGGCGAACGGGTTCGAGCACCCGATCACGGAGTACGACCCGACGCAAGGCACCCCAGCGCTCGACGACCAAGCGTCGTCGGTCGTCGAGCAAGCGCGCCCCGACGCGCACCAGGCGTCCCGCCCCGAGGGCCGTACGCAACGGACCAGGACCGGTCCTGCGGACATTCGCGGCGCTCGGCCGAGGGGTGGCGGCCCTCTGGCTGGGCATCGCCCACGCCGTCGGTGCGGTGGCCCGCAGCATCGGTCGCACCGCCCGTGACCTCGACCCCGAGCACCGTCGCGATGGCGTCGGGCTGCTGCTCTTCGGCCTCGCCGTCGTGGCTGCGGCGGCCGTGTGGTGGCAGCTGCCCGGCACGGTGATGGAGACCGTCCGCACCGTCGTCGCCGGCTCCGTCGGCAAGGTCGGCTGGCTGGTGCCGCTGATGCTCGTCTTCATCGGCTGGCGCAACATGCGCGACCCGGTGCGCAACGGCCCGGCCGGGCGCCAGGTCGTGGGCTGGATCGCCTTCGCCTTCGGCGTGCTCGGCATCGTGCACATCGCCAACGGCAGCCCGCGTCCCGAGCTCGGTGACGCCAGCGATCTCCAGCAGGCCGGTGGAGCCGTCGGCTTCGTGGTCGCGAGCCTGCTCACCGACCTGTTGCGGACGTCGTACGTCGTGGTGCCGCTGCTCGTCTTGCTGTGCGTCTTCGGCGTGCTCGTCATCACCGCCACGCCCGTCTATCAGGTGCCGCAACGCCTCGGCGCCCTGCGTGACCGGCTGCTCGGCCGCCACCCGGCCGGCGAGGACGGCGACGATGAGGGCGAGGTGACGCAGCCGATTCGCGTCGGTCGCTTCCGGCGCGGCGTCGACACCGACATCGACCCCGACATGGGCGACCTCCCCTACGACAGCCCGGTGCTGGCGGAGCGCGAGCTCCGACGCCGTCGTCGGCAGGCCGAGGGCGACGCCGACGAGACCGCCGAGGTGTCCGCGGCGGAGCTGACCGCCGGCGACGGCGAGCTGCAGCCGCCCCCGCACACGCCGATCCCGCAGCGCGTGGAGCAGCTGGCCCTCTCGGGCGACATCACCTACTCACTTCCTGCCAACGACGTGCTGCGTCCGGGGTCACCCCACAAGGCACGCTCCAAGGCCAGCGACGAGGTGGTCGAGCGGCTGACCCAGGTGCTGGAGCAGTTCGAGATCGACGCCCAGGTCACGGGCTACACCCGTGGCCCGACGGTGACGCGCTACGAGGTCGAGGTCGGCCCGGCGGTCAAGGTCGAGAAGGTCACGGCCCTCTCCAAGAACATCGCCTACGCCGTCGCCTCGGCCGACGTGCGGATCCTCTCGCCGATCCCCGGCAAGTCCGCGATCGGCATCGAGATCCCCAACCTGGACAAGGAGATCGTCTCCCTCGGCGACGTGCTCCGGTCCGGCACCTCCCGCGCAGACCACCACCCCTTGGTGGTCGGCCTGGGCAAGGACGTCGAGGGCGGCTTCGTGGTCGCCAACCTCGCGAAGATGCCGCACCTGCTGGTCGCGGGCGCCACCGGCTCGGGCAAGTCGAGCTTCATCAACTCGATGATCTGCTCGCTGCTCATGCGGTCCACGCCCGACGAGGTGCGGATGATCATGGTCGACCCCAAGCGGGTCGAGCTCAACGCCTATGAAGGCATCCCGCATCTGATCACCCCCATCATCACCAACCCCAAGAAGGCCGCCGAGGCTCTGGCGTGGGTCGTCCGCGAGATGGACATGCGCTACGACGACCTGGCCAACTTCGGCTTCCGCCACGTCGACGACTTCAACAAGGCCGTGCGCGCGGGCAAGGTCGTGCTGCCGCCGGGCAGCGAGCGCGAGCTGACGCCGTACCCCTATCTAGTAGTGATCGTCGACGAGCTGGCCGACCTGATGATGGTCTCGCCGCGCGACGTCGAGGACGCCGTCGTCCGGATCACCCAGCTGGCGCGAGCCGCCGGCATCCACCTGGTGCTGGCGACCCAGCGGCCGTCGGTCGACGTGGTGACCGGCCTGATCAAGGCCAACGTGCCGTCGCGGCTGTCGTTCGCGACGTCGTCGCTCGCCGACAGCCGGGTCATCCTCGACCAGCCGGGTGCCGAGAAGCTCGTCGGCCAGGGTGACGGTCTGTTCCTGCCGATGGGCGCGTCCAAGGCCGTGCGCGTGCAGGGGTCCTGGGTCACGGAGGCCGAGATCCACCAGGTCGTCAAGCACTGCAAGGCGCAGCTGGCGCCGACCTATCGCGACGACGTCACCGCGCCGGCGGCCGCCAGGCGCGAGCTCGACGACGACATCGGCGACGACATGGACCTCGTGGTCCAGGCCGTCGAGCTGATCGTCTCGACCCAGTTCGGGTCGACGTCGATGCTCCAGCGCAAGCTGCGGGTCGGCTTCGCCAAGGCCGGCCGGCTGATGGACATCCTCGAGAGCCGAGGCGTCGTCGGGCCGAGCGAAGGCTCCAAGGCGCGCGACGTGCTGGTCAAGCCCGACGAGCTGGACGGCGTGATCGCGACACTTCAGGGGGAGCTGTGAACGAGAGTCCGGACGTCCCCGAGCACCCCGACGATGTCGGCCCGATGGTCGAGACCGTCGACGTCGTCGACTTCGACGAGCCCACCGACTTCGGCCCGATGCCGCCGCCCGCGGTCCTGCCCGAGGCGGACCGCCGAGGCGGATGCCGCTGCCAGTCGCTGGAGCCAGTCCTGGAGGTACGCCGCCACGCAGTGCTGGCGGCGGTCGTCGGCGTGGTCGCGGCCGCCGTGGCGATCGCCTATCTGACCCGGGCCGTCGACAGCGGAAGTCCGGTCGCCTGGGCAGTGTGCGGGCTGATGAGCGTCGTCGCCCTCGTGCACCTCGCCGCGCTGCTCGACTCGCGCACACCACTGCTCGTCGCCGACGAGCAAGGAGTGCGGATCCGACTGGGCCGGTCGTGGACCGGCCTGACCTGGGGCGCCCTGCAGCGGGTCGAGGTGGTGCCGCGGCTCGGCCTGCACGACGGTCGGCTGGTGCTCGTGCCCCGCAACCCTGCACGGGTGCTCGAGGAGCTCGACAAGGGTGCCCGCCGTTCGGCCCGGCTGTCGGGCCGGCTGCACGGGTCGCCGTTCGGGGTCCCGCTCTCCCTGGCCACCCGCGTGGTCGGCGACGATGGTGACCTGGCCGCGACGCTGGCGCGACTGGCCGGCGGACGAGCAGAGGTCACCGGACTCACCGCCGTCGACGCGACGGACGCGGCCGACGCTGGCGACATGGCAGACGAGGCGGACGAGGTCCTGCCTGCCCGCCCGCGCTGGGCCGCCGATCCCCGTCCCGCGCTGGCCCACGGCATCGGTGTCGTCGCCGCCCGGCTGCGCACCCGAGGCGGCGCGGAAGCCACCGAGGACGGTGGCCCGCCCGAACGCCACTCCGAACGCGAGGAAGCCCTGCCTCTCGTGGCCAGCGCCACGCCGAGCCCGCTGCGGGCACTGATCTCCGGCCAGCGGGCCGAGGTGCATCGCGAGCTCGTCGCCGGCGCCCACGCGCTGGCCCCCGACTTGACGACGCCGACTACGGCGCTTCCGGCCATGGCCTCCCCGAGCTCGACGAGCTGCGCCGACCGGGCAGCGTCGACCTCGAGCTCGAGACCGAGTCATGGGGCGACCGGGTGCGGCCGATCGCCAGCCCGGGCGACGCGGTCGAGACGATCGTCATCGAGGACTTCCCCCTCGAGCCGGCCGAGGACCCCGTCATCGGTCCGGAGTTCGCCGCCGCGCGGACCCGCCTCGGCCTCACCGTCGACGCGCTCGCCGACCGCACCCGCATCCGCCCGCACGTCATCGAGTCCATCGAGGTCGACGACTTCGCCCCGTGCGGCGGCGACTTCTACGCCCGCGGCCACGTGCGGACGCTGGCCCGCGTGCTCGGCGTCGACGCGGCTCCGCTGCTGGCGGCGTACGACGAGCGCTACGCCGATGCTCCGGTCAACCCCCGCAGGGTCTTCGAGGCCGAGCTGGCCTCCAGCGGCGGCATCCGGGCAACCCGGGGCGGCCCGAACTGGTCGGTCCTGGTCGCCGCGGTGATGGCGCTGGTGCTCGCCTGGTCGATCGCCCGCCTGGTGATGGACGGTCCCGTCGACCTGCGCGACGACCCGGTGCTCAACGGCTCCGGTGGGCCCAACCACCAGGGCGCTCCGGCCGCGCCGGCCGTCCCCGTGGTGGTCTCGGCCCCGAGCAGCGGTGCGCGCATCATCGTCCGCGACGGCAGCGGCGCGGTGGTGTTCACCGGCGACCTCGCGTTCGGGGCGAGCCGCACCTTCTCGGTCTCCCCGCCCGTGCGCGTGCAGGCCACCGATGGCTCCGTGACGGTCACGGTCGACGGCGAGGACCGCGGCGCCCTTGGCGCCGCCGGTACCCCGGGCTCCGGCACGTTCGTGGTGCGCTGAGCCTGACTGCTAGCCCGGCGCGATTTCCCCGGTCGACCGGGGAAATCTGAAGTTGTCCGCCTCTTCGTGACTGCAGTTCGGCGCGCCGCCGGCGGAGCCCGCGCTCAGGACGTCGTACGTCGACCTGAACTGTCGTCATCCGCGTCGCAGCTCGTTGGCCCGCTCGGATTCCGTCAAGCACCCTCCACCCGGCATACTCGGACTCCTATGACCACGTCCGTCGCGCTGGTGACCTTGGGCTGTGCCCGCAACGAGGTCGACTCCGAGGAGCTCGCTGGCCGGCTGGCGGCCGGCGGCTTCCTTCTCGTCGACGACCCCGCGGCCGCCGACACGGTGCTCGTCAACACCTGCGGCTTCGTCGAGGCCGCCAAGAAGGACTCCGTCGACACGATCCTCGAGGCCGCCGACCTCAAGCAGTCCGGACGCACGCAGGCGGTGGTGGCCGTCGGCTGCCTTGCCGAGCGGTACGGCGCAGAGCTGGCCGCCTCGCTGCCCGAGGCCGACGCGGTGCTGGGCTTCGACGACTACCCCGACATCGCCGCCCGGCTGCGCGGCATCCTGGCCGGCGAGACGCACCAGGCCCACGTGCCGCAGGACCGGCGCACCCTGCTGCCCATCACTCCGGTGGAGCGCGAGCAGGTCCGCGAGACCGCACACGTGTCCGTGCCCGGGCACGCGCCCGCGAGCCTGCGGGTCCGGCTCGCGAAGGGCCCGATGGCTCCGCTCAAGCTGGCCAGCGGCTGCGACCGACGCTGCACGTTCTGCGCGATCCCGAGCTTCCGCGGCTCCTTCGTCAGTCGACGCCCGGGCGAGGTGCTGGCCGAGGCCCGCTGGCTGGCGGGCGAGGGTGCCCGCGAGCTGTTCCTGGTCAGCGAGAACTCCACCTCCTACGGCAAGGACCTCGGCGACATTCGCCTGCTGGAGACCCTGCTGCCCGAGCTGGCCGCCGTCGACGGCGTCGAGCGGGTGCGCGTCTCCTACCTCCAGCCGGCCGAGACCCGGCCGGGACTGGTCGAGGCCATCGCCGGCACGCCCGGCGTGGCGGCGTACTTCGACCTCTCCTTCCAGCACGCCAGCGGACCCGTGCTGCGCCGGATGCGCCGGTTCGGCGACGCCGAGAGCTTCCTCGGTCTGCTCGAGCAGGTCCGCGCCCTGGCTCCGGAGGCGGGCGTGCGCTCCAACGTGATCGTCGGCTTCCCCGGCGAGAGCGAGGCCGACCTCGAGATCCTCTCCGACTTCCTCGACGGAGGCCCGGATGGACGTCACCGGCGTCTTCGGCTACTCCGACGAAGACGGCACCGAGGCCGCCGGCTTCGCCGACAAGCACGACGACGACGAGGTGCGCGCCCGCGTCGCCCACGTGAGCGCACTCGTCGAAGAGCTGACCTCCCAACGGGCCGAGGAGCGCATCGGACAGCGCGTCAGCGTCCTGGTCGAGCGCGCCGACGGCGAGACGGTCGAGGGCCGCGCCGCCCAGCAGGGCCCCGAGGTCGACGGTACGACGACCCTCGTCGACGGCGGTCACCTCGCGGTCGGCGACCTGGTCGACGCCGTCGTGGTGGCCAGCGAGGGCGTGGACCTGGTGGCTCGGGTGGCAGGGGACCGCTGATGAGCGAGTCTGTGCCCGTCGCGCCCGTCAACAACTGGAACCTGCCCAACGTGCTGACGTCCCTGCGCATCGTGATGGTGCCGTTCTTCGGGTGGGCGCTGCTGCACGACGGCGGCGACTCGATTGCTCTGGCGGTGCGTGGCGTTCGCCCTCTTCGTCGGCGCCATGATCACCGACAAGATCGACGGCGACATCGCCCGGGCCCGCAACCTGGTGACCAACTTCGGCAAGATCGCCGACCCGATCGCCGACAAGGCGATCACCGGGATGGCGTTCATCGGACTCTCGATCGTCGGCGACATCTGGTGGTGGGTGACCATCGTGGTGCTGGTCCGCGAGTGGGCCGTCACCTTGCTGCGGCTCTCGATCCTGCGGCACGTCGTGGTGGCCGCCGCCCAGAGCGGCAAGATCAAGACCGTCCTCCAGGCGGTCGCGCTGGCGACGCTGTGCCTGCCCCTGCGGCAGCTCGACGGCTTCCTCGGCGACGTCGGCACCGTGCTCTTCTACTTGGCGCAGGTGCTGCTGGCCGGTGCCGTGGCGATGACCTTGTGGTCCGGTTACGAGTTCTTCCGAGACGTCTGGCGCCAGCGCGGCAACATTCGCCAATCGACTGTTCGCTAGTTCGTCAACTTGTGGTCAGGGTGGAACCCCTACCCGCCGGGTTAGGGTGACCGCGCCCACACCTGGTGCCCAGGGGTGCGCCTTCTTCCCTGACTTCTGCCCGAACTTCCTGTTCATCGAACCGAAGGAATCGCATGTCCTACATCCCGCAAGCTCCTCGCCTCTCTGGCAGGAGCCGCGGTGGCGCTGGCCGGTGTCACCGTCCTCGCCTCGCCCGCCGCCCAGGCAGCCAGCAGCGACCGTCGTCATCAACGAGGTCTACGGCGGCGGTGGCAACGCCGGCGCCACCTACAAGCGCCGACTTCGTCGAGCTCTACGAACCTGACCGGCAGCGACGATCGCCTCGACGGGCTGTCGCTCCAGTACCGCTCGGCGACCGGCCGCGGCACGAACCCGCCGGCAACGTCACTCGCCCTGACGGGCACGGTCGCCGGCGAACGGCCACTACATGGTCACCGGCACGCAACGCGTGCCGGCGGTGGCGCCGTCTCCGACGCCCGACGCAGGCCAGCGGACTTCGACCATGGCCGGCGGCGGCGGCAGGTCTTCCTCGCCAACGGCACCGGCACGGTGCGACCCCGCTCGACCGCGGCGTGGTCGGCGGACAAGCGGCATCGTCGACTTCGTCGGCTACGGCACCGCGACGACCTTCGAGACCACCGGCCGCCTCGGCCGCACCGTGACACGAGCCTCGGCCGCATCGGCATCCAGCGCCGACACGGACGCAACACGCCGACTTCAGCGCTGACGCCGCTCACGCCCGACGCGGTGAACGCCGCTGCGTCGCGGCCGCTGGCCGCCGCGGACGCCGAAGACCATCGCCGAGATCCAGGGCGACAACGCCGCGGTCTCCCCGCTCGTCGACACCGCCGTCATCACCCAGGGCGTCGTGACCGCGGCCTACCCGGCGGGCGGCTTCTTCGGCTTCTACCTGCAGACCGCGGGCACGGGCGGCGCGACCGACCCGGCCGCCCGCCTGCACTCCGACGGCGTCTTCGTCCGGCAGACCGTCGCGGCCGGTGCCGTCACGGTCGTGCCCGGCGACTCCGTCGAGGTGACCGGCACGGTGAAGGAGTTCGCGGGCCAGACCCAGGTCGAGGTGACCGCCGCGTCCGACATCGACGTCCGGCCGCGCCCCTCGCCCCGGTGACGGCGACCACGACCACGTCGTGGCCCGACACGGACTGCCGAGAAGGAGAAGCTCGAGGGCATGCTCTACACCCCCGAGGGCAACTTCACCATCTCCGACAACTTCGCGACCAACTCCTTCGGCGAGCTCGGCCTGGCCCGGGGCAACCTGCCGCTGATCATCCCCACCGAGGTGGGCGAGGCCGGGCAGCCTGGAGGCTGCTCGCCCAGGCGGCGGCCAACGCCGCCAACGCGATCATCCTCGACGACGGGTCGAGCACGGCGTTCCTGTCAAACCAGACCCAGACGCCGCCGTACATCTCCAACGACGACGCCCTTCCGCACGGGTGCGACGGGCACGTTCGGCGCCGACGTCATCCTCACCCAGGGTGGCGGCGGCGCGGGGACCTACCGGTTCGAGCCGCTGACCCAGGTCGTCGGCCCGGCCAACACCGCCGCGCCGTACACCGTCGAGGACACCCGTACCCTCGCTCCCGACGCGGGCGCCATCGAGGAAGACGGCACCGCGGCGGTCAAGGTGGCCTCCTTCAACGTGCTGAACTACTTCACCACGCTGGGCGACGCCGACAACGACGACGACGGCGACCCTAACGGCGTCGGCGGCTGCACCGCGTTCAACGACCGCGCCGGCGACGGCAACTCCGTCAACAGCGGCTGCAACCAGCGCGGCGCCTGGGACCCCCAGGACTTCGACCCGCCAGCAGACCAAGATCGTCGCGGCCATCAACGCGCTGGACGCCGACGTCGTGGGTCTGATGGAGATCGAGAACTCCGCGGCCCTCGGTGAGACCGCCGACGAGGCGACTCAGAGCCTCGTCGACCGCCCTGAACGCCGACGCTGGCGCCGGCACGTGGGCAGCCAACCCGTCGTCGGCAGACCTGCCGCCGGTCGGCGACATGGACGTGATCACCAACGCGATCATCTACAAGCCGGCTTCGGTCGACCGCACCGGACCGGCGCTCGCGCTGGGAGACCAGAGCGACGGCAATGGCACCGTCACCGACGAGCCGTTCGCCAACGCTCGCGAGCCGCATCGGCCAGGTCTTCACGCCTGACGACGGCAGCGAGCCGTTCCTCGTCGTGGTCAACCACTTCAAGTCGAAGGGTTCGGCTGGTCCGTTCCCGGGCGACGCCGACAGCGGCGACGGCCAGGGTGCGTCCAACCAGTCCCGCGTCCGCCAGGCGACCGCCTTGGCCGACTGGATCCCGACCGTCCAGGGTGACGTCGACGACGTGCTCCTGCTGGGTGACTTCAACTCCTACACGATGGAAGACCCGCTGCAGGTGCTCTACGACGACGGCTACCAGGACATGGAGACGGTTGTCGGTCACGACAAGTACTCCTACTCGTTCGGTGGCCAGTCGGGTTCGCTCGACCACGTGCTCGGCAACGCCGGCGCGGTCGCCCGTCTCACCGGCGCCGACGTCTGGAACGTCAACTCGGTCGAGTCCATCGCGATGGAGTACAGCCGCTGGAACTACCACGGCACGGACTTCCACACGAACCTTGCCGTTCCGTGCGTCCGACCACGACCCCGTGGTCATCGGCCTCGACGAGGGCGACGCTGCCGTCGACGAACCGGAGACCATCCAGATCCTGGCCACCAACGACTTCCACGGCCGGATCAACAACAACACGACCGCCGGCAACGGTGAGGCCGGCGCGGCCGTCCTCTCCGGTGCGGTCAAGCAGCTCCGCGCCGACCCGACGGTCGACGGCACCGTGTTCGCGGCCGCCGGTGACCTGATCGGCGCCTCGACGTTCGAGTCGTTCATCGCGCACGACAAGCCGACGATCGACGCGCTCAACGAGGCGGGCCTCGAGGTCTCCTCGGTGGGCAACCACGAGTTCGACCAGGGCTACGACGACCTGCTCAACCGGGTGATGGCGCCGTACGACGCCACCACCAACCCCTTCGGTGGTGCCGCATGGGAGTACCTCGGCGCCAACGTGCACAACTCGACCCCCGGCTCCGAGCAGCTGGCCCCGACGTGGGTCAAGGACTTCGGCGGCGTGCAGGTCGGCTTCATCGGTGCGGTGACCGAGGGTCTTCCCTCGCTCGTCTCGCCGGCAGGCATGCAGGGCGTCACCGTCACCAGCATCGTTGACGAGACCAACCAGGCCGCCGACGACCTCAAGGCAGCAGGGGCCGACGTGGTCATCCTGCTCGTCCACGAGGGAGCGCCGACCACCTCGTTCGCCGACGCGGTCGACCCGAGCAACCCGTTCGGTGAGATCGTCACGAGCGTCAACGACAACGTCGACGCGATCGTCAGTGGTCACACGCACCTCGCCTACAACCACTCCGTCCCGGTGCCCGGTTGGGCCGGACGGGCGGTCACGAGCCGTCCGGTCGTCTCGGCGGGCCAGTACGGCACGAACCTCAACCAGCTCAAGTTCACCTGGGACCCCGCCGCGAATGCTGGTGCGGGTGCCCTGACGAGCATGAGCCAGACAGTCCTGGCGCTGAAGAATGCCTCGACGCAGGTGCCCAACTACCCGGCCGACCCCGCCGTCACCTCGATCGTCAACGCCGCCAACGCCAACGCCGAGGTCCTCGGCGCGGTGGAGCTCGGCAAGATCGCGGGACCGTTCAAGCGGGCGGCCCTGAGCAACGGCACGACGGAGAACCGTGGTGGCGAGTCGACCGTGGGGAACCTGGTGGCCGAGGTCCAGCGCTGGTCCGGCGGCACCCAGATCGCCTTCATGAACCCCGGCGGACTGCGTGGGGACATGCTCGGCAACCCCGGTGGCTACCCCGCCACCCTCACCTACAAGCAGGCGGCGACGATCCAACCGTTCGCCAACACGCTGGTGAAGATGAGCCTGACGGGTGCCCAGCTCAAGACGGTGCTCGAACAGCAGTGGCAGACCAACCCCGGCGGACCGGCTCCGGCTCGTCCGTTCCTGAGGATGGGCATGTCCAAGGGCTTCACCTACACCTATGACCCCGACGCTGCGCAGGACAACCACGTCAAGCAGATGTGGCTGGACGGCGTGCTGATCGCGCCGGCAACGTCGTACACGGTGACCGTGAACTCCTTCCTGGCCTCCGGTGGTGACAACTTCCGGGAGCTCAACAACGGCACGGGCAAGCAGGAGACGGGCAAGACCGACCTGCAGGCGATGGTCGAGTACATGGCCGAGTTCGCCAACACCGGTGCGGGTGACGCACCGCTGCCGGTGGACTGGTCGCAGCGCTCGGTGGGCATCGACTTCCCGGGCAGCGCGCCCACGTCGTACGCCGCCGGCGGCCTGGTCGAGTTCCAGCTCTCTTCGCTGGCGATGACCGGTCTGGGTGACCTGACCGACTCGTCGGTGGAGATCGCACTGGACGGGACACCGGTGACGACCGCGTCCGTGGACAACGTCAACCGCAATGCGCCGTTCGACGAGACCGGTCTGGCCAACGTCAGCTTCTATCTGTCGCCCACCCTCGCGGTGGGTGCGCACACGCTGACGGTGACAGGTCCGGCCACCGGCACTGGTGCCGACGCCTCACGGACCATCAAGATCCCGATCACGACTGGTGTGCGGGCGGCGGTCGACTCATCGGTCGCGGCCAACGGGACGTCGATGGTCTACGGCACCGCCGGGACGATCGTGGCCAATGTGACGCCGTCGTACGCCACTGGCGACGTGCAGGTGCTCGACGGGGCCACGGTCCTGGGCACCGGCACGCTGTCCGGCGGTTCGGCGACGATCAACATCCCGGGCACGGCGCTCGAGCCGGGCAGCCACAGCCTCACCGTGAAGTACCTCGGTGAGGGAACGGCAACCGGCGTCAAGCCGTCGCAGAAGTCGATCACGGTCGACGTGGCGAAGGCCTCGGCGAACGTGAATGTGTCGGCTAACCCGACGATCGTGACGGCCGGCTCCGGCACGTCGTCGGTCACGGTGAGCGTGGCGGCCAGCGGGTTCACCCCCACCGGCACCGTCGCACTGACGGCCAACGGTCTCCCGGCCGGGACGCTCACGCTGGTCAACGGCGTGGCCACCGGCCAGGTCGGGCCGTTCGCGGCATCGGGTCTGGTGACCCTGCAGGCCAACTACGCCGGCGACGCGCACACCAGCGCGAAGTCGGGTACGGCGGCCATCAGTGTCACGCCTGCCCCGTCGCCGACCAAGACCACCCCGAGTGTCGCGCTCGAGCTCGACAAGAGCTCGGTCGTGGTCAAGGACGGCACGCTTGTCGCCACCGCGACGGTCACCTCGAGTGGCGTCAAGCCGACCGGCACCGTCACGTTCTTCGTCGATGGTGTCTCGGTGGGGGTGGACGCGCTGGACAACGGCGTCGCCTCGCTGCAACTCGGGCCGATCGGCTCGGTGGGCAACTCTGTGGTCGAGGCGCGCTACCTGGGGGACAACAACACCAACCCCGCGTCCAACAACGCCACCGTGGGCGTGACCAAGGCCAAGCCGAGCATGGCCGTCAAGGTCAAGCCGAAGAAGGTGGTGGCCGGCGACACCAAGCCGAAGGTCATCGTCACGCTGACCGCTCCCGGTCAGACGGTGTCGGGCCACGTGACGATCAAGGTGGGCGGCAAGCTCTACCTGAAGACCGTCAAGGACGGCAAGGTCAAGCTCGAGCTCAAGCCGTTCGACAAGGCCGGCAAGTTCAAGGTCGTGGTCAAGTACCTCGGCAACGAGCTCAACAACCCGGGCAAGGTGGTTTCCAAGATCAAGGTCGTCGTCTGACGCCCTGGATCGCCTGACACGCCTCGACGGCCCGCCCCCACTCCGGTGGGGGCGGGCCGTCGCCGTGTGGACCCGGTTTGCGACCGGGCCGAACTTTCTCGTGAGGGGTGGCGTCGGAGCCTGTGTGCGGACGGGGTGGACATTCGTGTCCGGTCACCCGGCGGCACTGGAGACGAACATCGACGGGAAGGCAGACAACGTGCGACACCGCAAGAACCCCCGGCTGGCCCTGGCGGCCTCACTGGCCCTGGTGGGCGGCAGCCTCGCCCTGGTGGCGGGCACCGCGGCCCCGGCCCAGGCGGCACCGAACGTCACGATCAACCTGGTCGGCATCAACGACTTCCACGGCCGGATCGACACCAACACCGTCAAGTGGGCGGGCACGGTCAAGAAGCTCGAGCTCGACACCCCCGGCGTCCCTGCGGCCAACTCGCTCATCGTCGGCGCCGGTGACCTGATCGGCGCCTCGGTGTTCGCCTCGGCGGTCGCCAACGACCAGCCGACGATCGACGTGATGAACGAGGTCGGCATGGACGCCTCGGCGGTGGGCAACCACGAGTTCGACAAGGGCTGGCCGGACCTGCGCGATCGTGTCATCGGCCCCACGGCAACCCCGAACGCGCACTGGGCTTACCTCGGGGCCAACGTCTACAAGAAGGGCACCCAGACGCCGGCGCTGCCCGAGTACGCGACGTACACCATCGACGGCGTGCGCGTCGGCGTCATCGGCGCGGTGACCCAGGAGACGCCCACCCTCGTCAGCCCCGGCGGCATCACCGACCTCGACTTCGGCGACCCGATCGCCGCGGTCAACCGGGTGGCCGGCCAGCTCAGCGACGGCAACACGGCCAACGGCGAGGCCGACGTGCTGGTCGCCACCTTCCACGCCGGCTCAGGCGTGACGACGAGCTACCCCGACGCCCTGGCGAACGGCGGCTCTGAGTTCGCCAAGATGGCCAACCTGGATCCGCACATCGACGCCATCTTCAACGGGCACACGCACCAGAAGTACGTCTTCGACCAGCCCGTCACCGGCGGCGACCGGCCGACCCGGCCGATGGTGCAGACCGGACAGTACGGCGAGAACGTCGGACAGATCCTGCTCACCTACGACACCGCGACCGGCAAGGTGATCGACAGCTCGGCGAGCAACACCGCCCGCGTCACGACCGACGACGCGACGCTGATCGCGCAGTACCCCGTGCTGCAGCAGGTCAAAGGCACCGTCGACGCCGCCCTCGCCAACGCCAAGGTGGTCGGCGACCAGCCGGTCGGCAAGGTCTCGGCCGACATCACCACGGCCTTCTCCGGCGGCAACTACGTCAACGGCAAGTACGCCGGCGGCACCCGTGACGCGCGGGGCTCCGAGTCTGCGCTCGGCGACCTGGTCGCCAACGCGCTGCGCGACGGACTGCCGGCCGACCAGGGCAAGCCCGACATCGGCATCGTCAACCCGGGTGGCCTGCGCGACGAGCTGCTGTACGCCGGCAGCCCGGCCAGTAATCCGGCCAACACCGACGGCGTGGTCACCTACGCGGAGGCCAACTCGGTGCTGCCCTTCGTCAACAACATCTGGACGATTCAGCTCACCGGCAAGCAGCTCAAGAGCGTGCTGGAGCAGCAGTGGCAGCCCACCGGGGCGGATCGCCCCTACCTGGCGCTGGGGCTCTCGGACAACGTCCGGGTCACCCAGAACGCCGACAACCCCGTCGGCAGCCGGATCACCTCGGTGCTGATCGACGGGGTGCCGCTGGACAACGCCAAGACCTACACGGTCAGCACCTTCTCCTTCCTCGGCACGGGCGGCGACAACTTCACCGCCTTCAAGGACGGCAAGGCCAAGGACACCGGTCTCGTCGACCGGGACGTGTGGGTCGGCTGGCTGAAGAAGGGGAACCGGTCACCGAACTTCGCACGGCAGCAGGTCCAGATGCGCAACATGCCGCGCAGCGTCAAGCCCAACAAGAAGGTGACCTTCCGGGTCTTCGGGCTCGACCTGACCTCCCTGGGCAGCCCGCAGAACACCGAGGTGGGCGTCTACGCCACGACCGTGGTGGACAACAAGCCGGTGCAGGTCAAGCTGGGCGAGTTCCCCGTGGCGGCGGGACTGGCGAAGGTGAACCTCCGCACTCCGGAAATCCGCTACTCGCAGCTGTCGGTCGTCGCGGAGCCGTCGCGCACGAAGGTCGGCATCTTCCACGGGTCCTTCAGCGAGAAGATCAAGGCCAAGCCGCGGCTGGCTACCAGCAAGTCACCCAAGCAGGCCATCGTCGGCAAGAGCCGCGAGCAGGTCAGCATCGAGGTCAAGGTCCCGGGCATGAACCCCAAGGGCTGGGCCGCGGTCAAGATCGGCAAGCACCAGTACAAGGGCAAGCTGGTCGGCGGCAAGGTGACCATCAAGCTGCCGAAGTTCACCAAGACCGGCAAGCAGAAGCTCAAGGTCAAGTACCTCGGCAACGACAACTACAAGCGGGCCTACAAGTTCATCAACCTGTGGGTGGTGAAGGGCTGAGCCCGATCTCGACACGGACTCGCTGACGCTCGTCCGGCTCGACCACCGAGATGCCTCGGTGGTCGAGCCGCCGCGAGGAACGAGCGCCGTGTCGAGACCGCATCCGTCAGCGGACGGTGCCGGTGTGCCCGCGCAGCCGGAAGGCGGCCTGGACCAGAGCCAGGTGGCTGAAGGCCTGTGGGAAGTTGCCGACCATCCGGCCGAGCTTCGCGTCGTACTCCTCCGACAACAGGCCGACGTCGTTGGCCAGGCCGACGAGCCGGTCGAAGAGGGCGTGAGCGTCGTCGTTGCGCCCTGCGGCGACGTAGGCCGAGACCAGCCAGAACGAGCAGGCGATGAAGGGGTGCTCGTCGCCCGCCAAGCCGTCCACCCCGCTCTGGGTGCGGTAGCGCAGCAGCAGCCCTGCGCGCATCAGATCGTTCTCGATCGCGTCGATGGTGCCCAACATCTTGGGGTCGTCGCCCTTGATGAAGCCGACGAGCGGCAGCACCAGCAACGAGGCGTCGACCTCGTCGGTGTCGTAGTGCTGGGTGAAGGTGTTGCGCTCGGCGTTGAAGCCGCGGGTGAGGACCTCCTCACACACCGCGTCGCGGACCTCTCGCCACCGGTCGACCGGCCCTTCCTTCCCCTCGTCCTCGACGGCCCGGACCGCCCGGTCGAAGGCCGCCCAGACCATCACCCTGGAGTGGGTGAAGTGGCGCTGCGGCCCGCGGATCTCCCACAACCCGTGGTCGGGCTCCTGCCAGGTCTTGGCCAGGTTGTCGACGAGCGACCGCTGGAGGGCCCAGGCGTCGTCGGCGGCGTCGTCATCGGTGTGCATCCCGCTCGCCCGGGCGACCGAGAGGGCGATCATCACCTCACCCAGCACGTCGCTCTGCTTCTGGTCCACCGCCCCGTTGCCGATCCGCACCGGTCGGGAGCCGGCATATCCGGGAAGGTGGTCCAGGAAGCGCTCGGGCAGGCGCCGCGACCCGTCGACGGTGTACATGATCTGGAGGTCTTCGGGGTCACCGGCGACCGCGCGCAGCAGCCAGTGCCGCCACAGTCCGGCCTCGTCGGTGTAGCCGGCATCGACCAGCGACTCGAGCGTGAGTGCCGCGTCCCTGAGCCAGCAGTAGCGGTAGTCCCAGTTGCGCTCGCCGCCGAAGTCCTCGGGCAGAGAGGTGGTGGGCGCGGCCACGATGCCGCCGGTCTGTTCGTGCGTCATCAGGCGCAGGGTCACCAGGGAGCGCCGCACGATGTCGGGGTGCGGTACGTCGTCCGGGCAGCGGGCCGCCCACTCGTCCTCGGCCTCGATGGTCGCTCTGACCGGCGGATCGGCACCCGGAGGCGTGCGCTCGTAGGACGCGATCCAGGTCATCGAGAAGGTCAGCTCGTCGCCGGCCTCGAGGTCGAACTCGTCGTAGTGGCGGCGCTCGGTGGCGACGGGCAGCCGCGATCCGCGGAGGACGAGCTTGTCGGGGCCGGCCACTGCGGTGATCACCTCTTCGCCGCGGATCGTGCGGCGGCGTACCCAGGGAGCGATCCGCCCGTAGTCCATCCGCACCACCCATTCATGGCGCATCCGCACCCTGCCACGCACGCCGGTGACCTGGCGTACGACGTCGGCGCGGTGGTCACCGGTCGGCATCACGTCGAGCAGCGTGACGACGCCGTCGCCCGTGGTGAAGGTGGTCTCCAGGGCGGCGGAGTGGCCGATGTAGTGCCGGGTCGTCTCGTATTCGCCGTCGGGGCAGAGCTGCCAGTGCCCATGGTCGTCGGTGCCGAGGAGCCCGGCGAAGCAGGCGGGGGAGTCGAATCTGGGCAGGCACAGCCAGTCGATCGAGCCGTCCTTGCCGACCAGAGCGGCCGTGTGTCGGTCGCCGATGAGGGCGTAGTCCTCGATCGGCAGGGCCATGGTGAAACAGTAGCCGCGTGAGTCGCACCCACCGGCCAGCCGCTGCCGACGTCGTCGACCTGCTGCGACAGCGCGGCGCCACCCTCGCCACCGCCGAGTCCCTGACGGGAGGGCGGCTGGCCGCCCTGGTCACCGAAGTGCCCGGAGCGTCCGCCGTCTATCTCGGCGGGGTGGTCAGCTATGCCACCGACTTCAAGGTCGACGTGCTCGGCGTGCCGGCCGCGATCGTCGAGCAGTACGGCGTGGTGTCGGGGGAGTGTGCCCGCGCGATGGCGCACGGAGCGCGGCGGCTGACCGGGGCGTCGTACGCCGTGAGCACGACCGGCGTCGCCGGCCCCGACCTCCAGGAGGGCAAGCCGGTCGGCACGGTCTACGTGGCTCTCGTCGGTGCCGATGGGTCGGAAGTGATCCTCGGGATGGAGCTGACCGGGGACCGGTCGGCGATCCAGGACCGGACCTGTCGCGAGGCGCTGGCGGCCATCGTGGGGAATGTGTGATGGGAAGAACCGGGCCTCGGGTAGCGTTGGGCCACACAGACGGGATCTGGTGAGGAAGGGTGAGCGCATGGTGCTGTTTCGTCGGCTGCTTGGCGACGTGCTCCGCGAGAAGCGCACCGCACGCGGCCTGACCCTGCGTGAGGTCTCAGCGGACGCTCGGGTCAGCCTCGGCTACATCTCCGAGATCGAGCGCGGCCAGAAGGAAGCCTCTTCTGAGCTGCTCGCCTCGCTGTGTGGCGCCCTCGACGTGCCGCTCTCCGACGTGCTGCGCGAAGTCTCGTTCGCCGTCGCGGTCGAGGAAGCCGCCTCGGTCCCCACGCCGATCTCGTCCCGGCGCCGCGGCGACGTGGTCGCCTCCGCAGCCTGAGGCTGCTTCACGCCTCGGCGCGGGCAGGCTGGCAGGCCGGGCACCAGTACGCCGTGCGCTCGCGGCCGGCCTCGCCGAGGTCGTCGCGCCGGACGACCGTGCCGCAGCGCAGGCACGGCTCGCCCTGCCTGCCGTAGACCCACAGGTTGCGGCCGCGGCGCGTGTCGCCGGTGGTGCAGATCGTCGCCTGGCGGCGGTTCTGGTCGAGCATCGAGCGGACGAGGCGGACCATCCGGAGCGGGTCGGTGACCAACCCGACCGGCGTACGCGGGTCGTAGCCGGTCAGGAAGCACAGCTCGCTGCGGTAGATGGTGCCGATGCCCGCGAGGTTGCGTTGGTCGAGCAGCGCCTCGCCGAGCGGACGCTGCGGATCGGCCGTCAGCCGACGGACGGCCTCCTCGGCGTCCCAGTCGGGACCGAGCAGGTCGGGCCCCAGATGGCCGACGACGTCCCTCTCGTGTTCGCGGGGGACCAGCTCCACGATCCCGAGGGTGAACCCGACGGCGGTCCGGTCACCGACGTCGAGCACGACCCGGGCCTCGTGGGCGGGCCGGTTCCACCGTTGGCCAGTGCGGAAGACCCGCCAGGAACCCTCCATCTTCAGGTGCGTGTGGAGCGTCCATGCCCGGCCATCGGCCGGCGGCCCGTCGATGCGGGTGAGCAGGTGTTTGCCGCGCGAGAGGCTCTCGGTGACGGTGCCGCCGGCCAGATCGACGGTGGCCAGCGCTGGCACCCGGAAGTCGGTGTGTCGGAGCTCGCGGCCCGCCAGTGCGCTCTCGAGCCGTCGAGCCGTCCGCCAGACCGCGTCGCCCTCAGGCACCCGTGGCTCTCAGCCGCAGCCCGCGTGGGGTCGACACGAAACCGGCGGCGTGCAGCGCCGCCCGCAGCGGCGTCGCACCCGAACCGAGCAGCTGCTCGCCGTCGACCCGCTCGACGGTCATCCGGCCCAGCGCTCCGCGCCGGGCCGCGTCGGCCAGCGCCCCGGCCGCCGGCTCGAGCACCTCGGGGTCGTCGGGCCAGGTGAGGAGCGTGCGGCCGCCGCGCTCGACGTACAGAGCGAGGGCGCCATCGACGAGCACCACCATCGCCCCGGCCTTGCGCCCGGGCCGGTGACCCGCGCCCTCACTGCCTTCGGCGCGCTCGGGGCGGTCGGGCCAGGGGAGAGCGGCGCCGTAGGGGTTGGCAGGGTCGGTAGCGGCCAGGGCGACCGCGACCGGTTTGGCGTCGACCGGGATCTCGGCGAAGGTGCGCAACCGGTCGATCGCGCCCGAAGTGCCGAACTGGGCGGCGCCCAGGCTGCCGACGAAGTAGCCCCGCCGGCACCGGCCGGACTCCTCGAACGCCGCCAGCACCTTGTAGACGGCCGCGAAGCCACCCGGCACCCGTTCGCTGACCACGGCCCCGCGGGTGACCACGCCGTGGCGGTCGAGCATCCGCTCGGCCAGGGCGTGGGCGCGGCGGGTCGGGTCGTCGTCGAGCGCCGGAAGCAGCGCCCAGCGGCCGGCCGTCTCGGGTGGGCCGCCGCGGGCGGGCATCCTCGACCGACCTGCCACAGAGGTCCGGGTGCGGGCCGGGGCCTGGCGGGTGCGGTGGGTGGTGCGGCCGCCGCGGATCAGGGCGCGCAGCGGCGTCAGGGTGTCGTTGCTGATCCGACTCGACCACACCAGATCCCACAGCACTCCCGCCAGGGCCTTGTCGTCGGTGGAGTGCACCTGGTCGGAGAGCTGTCGGAAGAACCACGCGCCACCGGGCGCCAGCGCGTCGAGCACGGCCTGGTGGAGCTCCGAGTGCTCGAATGCGGCGTGCGGGGGCAGGGTGAGCGGGGCCTGGTCGGCCAGGTGGAGCGCGACCCAGCCGTCGTTGCCGGGCAGGTCGCCCTGGCCGGCCCAGAGCACTTCTCCCGCGGCGGTCAGCTCGTCGAGGTAGGCGGGTTCGTAGTCGCGCACCCTGCCCGCCAGGACCAGGTGCTCCAGCGCCGATGCGGGCACGGGGGCGCCGGCGAGCTGGTCGATGGCGGTGAGTACGCCGTCGACGCCGCGCAGGCCGCGACGCGGTGCCGCCTTGCTGGAGCCGCCCTCCACGGCGACCGACTGCCAGGCGGGCAGGAATCGGGCCAGCGCCTGCGGGTCGACCGGCTCGACCTCCTGGCGCAGCCGGGCCAGCGAGCGCCGTCGCAGTCGCCGCAGCACCTCGGCGTCGCACCACTCGGTCCCGCTGCCTGCCGGCCGGAACTCCCCGTCGAGGAGCCGGCCCTGCCCGGCCAGCCGCTGCAGGGTGTGGCGGGCCACGGCGGCACCCAGCCCCAACCGGGCGGCGAGCTCGTCGACGGTGAAGGGACCGTGGGTGCGGGCGTAGCGGGCGACCAGGTCGGCGAGCGGGTCGTCGACAGGGTCGGCGAAGGCCTCGGGGGTGCCCTGCGGAACGGGCACGCCCAGGGCGTCGCGCAGGCGGCCGACGTCCTCGATGGCGGCCCAGCGCTCCTCGCCGGCCATCCGCACGACGGCGGCCCGCCTCGTCGTACGGAGTCGCTCGACACAGTCGCCGACATCGGTGCCGGGGATGGAGCGCGCGACGATCTCGTCGACGGTGAGGGGTCCGAGGAGCCGCAGCAGGTCGGCCACCCCCTCGACGTCGCGGGCCTGCCGGTCGGGCGCGAGGCGTTGGAGCTCGGCCTCGACCTCGGCCAGCACCTCGGGGTCGAGCAGCTCGCGGAGCTCGGCGCGGCCGAGCAGCTCGGCGAGCAGGCCCTGGTCGAGCGAGAGGGCCGCCGCGCGGCGTTCGGCGATGGGGGAGTCGCCTTCGTAGACGAACTGGGCGACGTAGCCGAAGAGCAGCGTGCGGGCGTAGGGAGACGGCGTCTGCGTCTCGATGTCGGTGACGGTGACCTCGCGCCGGTCGAGCCGCCGCATCACGCCGACGAGGGAAGGCAGGTCGTAGACGTCCTGGAGGCACTCGCGGACCGCCTCCAGCACGATGGGGAACGACGGGTACTTGGCTGCCACCTCGAGGAGCTGGGCCGCGCGCTGGCGCTGCTGCCAGAGCGGGGAGCGGCGGCCGGGGTCGCGGCGGGGGAGCAGCAGGGCACGGGCCGCACACTCGCGGAAGCGGGCGGCGAAGAGCGCGGATCCGCCGACCTCGGCGGTGACGAGGTGCTCGATCTCGTCGGGCTCGAAGACCACGACCTCGCCGGTAGGCGGCTCGACGTCGGTGTCGGGGATCCGGATGACGATGCCGTCGTCGGAGGCCATGGCCTGGCCGTCGACGCCGTAGCGCTCGCGCAGCCGGGCGTTGATGGCCAGCGCCCAGGGCGCGTGCACGGGGGTGCCGTAAGGGGAGTGCACGACCAGCCGCCAGTCGCCGAGCTCGTCACGGAACCGCTCGACCAGGAGGGTGCGGTCGCTCGGCAGCGTCCGGGTGGCCTCGACTTGCTCGTGGACGTAGGAGACCAGGTTGCGGGCCGCCCACTCGTCAAGCCCGGCCTCGCGGGCACGGGCGGTGGCCGGCTCGGTCGACAGCCCGCCGAGCTCGCGGGTGAAGGCCCCGATGGCCTCGCCGAGCTCTGCCGGCCGACCCAGGGTGTCGCCCTTCCAGAACGGCAGTCGGCCGGGCACCCCAGGAGCGGGCGTGACCAGCACGCGGTCGTGGGTGATGTCCTCGATCCGCCAGCTGGTGGCGCCCAGCGCGAACACGTCTCCGACCCGCGACTCGTAGACCATCTCCTCGTCGAGCTCGCCGACCCGGCGGCCGGGGCCCGTGCCACCGACCAGGAACACGCCGAACAGGCCGCGGTCGGGGATGGTGCCGCCGCTGGTGACCGCCAGCCGCTGGGCGCCGGGCCGGCCGGTGATGGTGCCGGTGACGCGGTCCCAGACGATGCGGGGGCGAAGCTCTGCGAACTCGTCGGACGGGTAGCGACCGCTGAGCAGGTCGAGCGTGGCGTCGTACGCACTCCTCGGCAGCTGGGCGAACGGCGCGCTGCGGCGTACGAGCTCGAAGAGCTCGTCGACCAACCAGGCGTCGAGAGCCGTGGCGGCGATCACCTGCTGAGCGAGTACGTCGAGCGGGTTGGTCGGGACACGCAGCGACTCGATCGCGCCGGCGCGCATCCGTTCGACGGCGACGGCGGTCTGGGCCAGGTCGCCGCGGTGCTTGGGGAACAGCACGCCTCGGGAGACCTCGCCGACCTGATGGCCGGCCCGGCCGACCCGCTGGAGGGCGCTGGCCACGCTGGGTGGCGACTCGATCTGGATGACCAGGTCGACCGCGCCCATGTCGATGCCGAGCTCGAGGCTGCTGGTCGCGACCACGCAGGGCAGCCGGCCGCGCTTGAGGTCGTCCTCGATCAGGGCGCGCTGCTCCTTGGACACCGACCCGTGGTGCGCCTTGGCGATGACGACCCCAGCTGTGCCCGTGCCGGCCGAGGCGCCGGACTGGGCCATCACCTGGGCCGGTGGCCGGTCGAGCTGTGGCATCTCGGATTGGGGCAGGTCGCCGCCGGCCCGCTTGGTGGCGATCTCGTTGAGGCGGGCGGTCAGCCGCTCGGCCAGGCGACGGGAGTTGGCGAAGACGATGGTCGATCGATGCTGCTCGATGAGGTCGGCGACGTGCTCCTCGACGTGTGGCCAGATCGAGCCGGTGCGTCCGTCGTCTGCGTCCTCCCCGTCGGTCTCCTCGCCGTCGGGGGCGGTCATGTCCTCGACGGGGACCACGACCTTGAGGTCCCACCTCTTCTCCGAGGGTGGCGCCACGATCTCCACGGGAGCTTGGCCGCCGAGGTAGCGGGCCACCTCGTCGAGCGGCCGCACGGTGGCGGAGAGGCCGACACGCTGGGCGGGCTTGTCGAGGAGGGAGTCGAGCCGTTCGAGGCTCACCGCGAGGTGGGCGCCGCGCTTGCCGCCGGCCACGGCGTGCACCTCGTCGAGGATCACTGTCTCGATGCCGCGCAGCGACTCGCGGGCCTGCGAGGTGAGCATCAAGAACAGCGACTCGGGCGTGGTGATGAGCACGTCGGGCGGCCGGGTCGTCAGCGCGCGGCGTTCGGTCGCGGGGGTGTCGCCGGACCGGACGCCGACCCGGAGGTCGGGCAGCCCGGCAGCCCCGCGGCCGCCCAGCCGATCCGCGGAGTGGCGGATGCCGGCCAGCGGGGCGCGCAGGTTGCGCTCGACATCGACCGCGAGGGCCTTGAGGGGCGAGACGTAGAGCACCCGGCAGCGCTTAGTGCGGTCGTCGGGGACCGGCTCGGTCAGCAGCCGGTCGATCGACCAGAGGAACGCCGCCAGCGTCTTGCCGGACCCGGTCGGCGCCACCACCAGCGCGTGCCGTCCCGCCCCGATCGCCTCCCACGCCCCCTGCTGGGCCGTGGTGGGCTCCGCGAACGCCGCCGCGAACCACTCGCGGGTGGGTTCGCTGAATCGCTCGAGTGCCGGGTGCACGTCGTCCATCCTTGCTCACCCCGCCGACAGTCGCGTTTTCAGATTTCTCCGGTTAACCGGAGAAATCTGAACATGTCGCACATCCCTAGGTGCGACATGTTCAGGGAACGCGCGACGAGTAGCCCTAGGCAGCCGCACTGCGGAACATCGAACGGATGCGGGAGGCCGTGAGCTGGGGCGTGTGTAGGTCGGCCCAGACGACTCGGATGCAGCGCCAGCCGGTGAGACGGCAGATCATCTCCTCGCGCCGCTTCTCGCGCACGACGACGTCGGAGGCGCGTTCGCCGGCCTTGAGCAGACGCTCATACTTCACCATGCCGTCGAACTCCAGGAAGACGCCGAGCTCTGGCCAAGCGAGATCGACACGTGCCACCTCGCGTCCGTTCTCGTCGAGGATGGGGTAGTTGACCTCTGGCGCCGGAATGCCCATCGCCCAGCACAGGTAGCGGATCCGGGTTTCGCCGACAGATTCACTCCGGCCGTCGGCTAGGCGGAGGACGAGACCGGTTGTCAGCGTGCGCGGCCAGCGCGTCATGCCGGCGTACCGCTCGGTGAGGTCGATCATGGCGACGATCCGGCGGTGCAGCAGGTCGTCGAACTCCACGAGGGAGTGCTCGACGTCGGCCACGGTCGTGTACTCAAGAAGTGCTCGTACGGCGCTCGTCACCGCCAGCCCGTTCCGTTGCACGACGTCCCCCTCGAGCAGTGAGCCCCGGTGTGGCCGGACGTGCGTCTCTCGGCGGCCCGTCTTTTCGGCACGAGTCAGGTGCACCTCCGTAAGCTGCGCATCCCAGAGCGGGCAGCCCCACTGGGCGAGCGCACTGGTGTGGCTGAGCACGACGGGCGTCCAGGTCTGTCTGACGACCGCGCGGCACAGCAGGTCGTAGCGACCGTTGATGTCGAGGCCTGCGTAGCGGTGGGCCAGCGTGTAGGCGCCCCGGCGCACGCGGATCCACTGCCGCTGTGCCACGGCCTTCGCGATCGCGTGGTCGTGGTAGCCGAGTGCCTCAGCCTCGAATCGGAGGAACACGCCGTGTTCGGAGCAGATGCTGTCAAGCAGTTGATCCATGCCGTGATGGTTCCGCTCGAACGACCGCTACGGAATAGGTCGTCTCCGCGCTTGTGGATGACCCCCCGACCCGCGGAACGGTCACGGGGTCGTTCGCATCGCATGGGCCCCGACCTGTCGCACGTTCCCTGAACTTGTCGCACGTAGCGAGCCCCGACATGTTCAGATTTCTCCGGTCAACCGGAGAAATCTGAGGGCCTGCTACCGAGCGAGCCAGGCGGCGTACGCGTCGAAGGTGTAGGGGCGGCCGAGGAAGTCTTCGACGAGGTCGGCGGCGTCGCGGGCACCGCCGGGGGCGAGGATCAGGTCGCGGTAGCGGGTGGCCACGTCGGCAGCGAACAGGTCGTCGGGGTCGAAGGCGCTGAAGAGGTCCTTGGCGATGACCAGCGACCACATGTAGGTGTAGTAGGCCGAGGAGTAGCCCTCCAGGTGGCCGAACGCCGCGAACATGTGGGTGCCCTCGACGTAGGGGAACATCGAGTAGCGCTCCTGCAGCGTCTTGGTCGCGTCGGTGAGGTCGCCCGGCCGGTCGGTGTGGAACCAGTACGACATGGCTGCATAGAACATCTGGGTGCGGGCGTGGTAGCCCTTGCCGAAGTCGTCGGCGCGGCGCATCGCCGCCACCAGATCCGCCGGGATCGGCTCGCCGTCGGCGTTGTGCGCAAAGGTCTGCAGCACACCCGCGTCCCAGGCCCACTCCTCCAGCAGCTGGCTGGGCGCCTCCACGAAGTCCCACTCGGTGGCGACGCCCGCGAAGCGCGTCCACTGGGCGCGGCCCGCCAGCACGTGGTGCACCAGGTGGCCGAACTCGTGGAAGAGCGTCACCACGTCGTCGTGCTCCACCAGGCCCTTGGAGAAGTTGCAGACCAGCACGCCCTCCGGCAGCTGCCGCCCGACGACGCCGTCGGTGAGGGTGAACTGCGCGGCATGGCTGTACTTGCCCTCGCGCGGGTGCAGGTCGAGGTAGATCCGGCCGAGTGTCTCGCCGGCAAGCTTCACGTCGTACGCCGTCACGTCCGGGTGCCACACGACGGCGTCGGGCACCGGGGTGTAGTCGAGGTCGAAGAGCCGGCTGGTCACGTCGAGCAGCCCGGCGCGCACGCGGCCGAAGTCGAAGTAGGTGCGCACCACCTGGGCGTCGACGTCGTACTGCTCGCGCCGGACGACCTCCTCGTAGAAGGCCAGGTCGGAGCTGTCGATGGTCTCCGCGTCGGGACGGTCCTGCCGCAGCCGGTCGACCAGGATCTGGCGGTCCCGGCGCCCAGACTCGTCGGCGGCCTCGGTGATCCGGTCGATGAACTCGGGGATCGCCGACCCCTTGCCGATCATCTTCACGCCGGCGTCGTAGTCGGCCCAGGTGTCGTAGCCGACCAGCCCGGCCAGCTGCTCGCGCAGCTCGAAGAGCTCCTTGAGCAGGGCGTCGTTCTGCGGCCAGCCCTGGTTGAGGAACGCGTGGGTCATCTCGCGCCGCACGTCGGCGTCGCGACAAAACGTGCGCACCGGGATGACGTCGGGATAGTCGGTGGTGACCGTGACCAGGCCCTCGTCGTCGACCGGGTGGGCGTCCAGCCAGTCCTGCGGCAGCCCCGCGAGCCGCTCGGGGGTGACCCGCACCGAGCGCTTGCCGTCGCGGATGTTCTTCGCGAACTCCTGCCCCAGCAGGGTCATCTGCTCGTTGATCTCCGTGATCCGCGCCCGCGTCTCGTCGTCGCGGTCGACGCCGGCCCGGCGGAAGTCTGTCAGCGTCTTGTCGAGCAGCCGGGCGGCCTGGCGGTCGAGGTCGGTCGGGTCGAGAGCCGCGAACACCTCGAACAGCTCGCGGTCGAGCCGCAGCTCGGTGTCCAGCTTGTGCACGGCCTGGACGGCCGCCTCGCCGCGGGTCCGGACGGCTTCGTCGGGATGCACCTCGCTGAAGAGCGAGCCGGCGGCAGCCGCGTTGGCAAGCGTCAGCACCCCCTCGTCCCAGATGTGCAGGGCTTCCTCGGTGGAGGTGGCCTCGCCGGACTTCAGCCGCTCGACGGCAGCGCGGGCGGCATGGAGGCCCTCGGCGCAACGTACGTCGATCCAGTCGGTGAACGCGTCGGCGGCGGGCAGGGTCAGGGGAGCTGCGGTGGTCGGCGTCACGCCGCGATCCTTGCCGATGTCACCGACAGAACCAATCCATTTCGGTTCGGCTGTGTCGGCGAATTCCTCTACTGTCGTCGATCGTGGCTGACGAGGACCTGATGATCGAAGCGCGCGGCCTGCGCAAGTCGTTCGGCGACTTCGAGGCGGTGCGCGGCATCGATGTCGGCGTACGCCGCGGCGAGGCGTTCGGCTTCCTCGGCCCCAACGGCGCCGGCAAGTCCTCGACGATGAAGATGATCGCGGCCGTCTCGCCCGTCACCCAGGGCCACCTGCGCATCTTCTCCCTCGACCCGGCCACCGACGGCCCGTCTATCCGCGGCCGCATCGGGGTGTGTCCCCAGGAGGACAACCTCGACAACGAGCTCAACGTCTTCGACAACCTGTTCATCTATGGCCGCTACTTCGGCATCCGGGCTGCCGAGGTGCGCGAGCGCGCCGAGGAGCTGCTCGAGTTCGTGCAGCTCACCGACAAGGCGAAGTCGAAGGTCGAGGACCTGTCGGGCGGCATGAAGCGGCGGCTGACGATCGCCCGGTCCCTGATCAACCGACCCGACCTGCTGCTGCTCGACGAGCCCACCACCGGCCTCGACCCCCAGGCTCGCCACCTGCTGTGGGACAAGCTGTTCCGGCTCAAGCAGACCGGCGTGACCCTGGTCATCACCACGCACTACATGGACGAGGCCGAGCAGCTGTGCGACCGGCTCGTGGTGATGGACAAGGGCGTCATCGTGGCCGAGGGCTCGCCGCTGGCGCTGATCCGGGAGCACTCCACGCGTGAGGTGACCGAGCTGCGCTTCGGAGTGGCCGCGGAGGACGAGACCCACGACGCCCTGGCCGACAAGATCGCCGACCTGGGAGAGCGCGTCGAGGTGCTGCCCGACCGGCTGCTCGTCTACAGCGACGACGGCGAGGAGGTCGCCGCCAAGGTGAGCGAGCGAGGGCTCGAGCCGGTGGCGTTGCTCGTCCGCCGCGCCACGCTCGAGGACGTCTTCCTCCACCTGACCGGCCGGACCCTGGTGGACTGACATGGCCACGGACGTGTCGAGAGGCCCGACAGGCCCGACCGGCGTGAGCGACGGCGGTCTGCCCATCGGCGAGGGACTCGGGCGCCAGGTCGACTACTGGCTGACCGTCTATCGCCGCACCTGGCAGGGCACGGCCGTCTCGTCGTTCGTGGCGCCGCTGTTCTACGTGCTCGCCATGGGCGTGCTCCTCGGCGGGTTCATCGACGTCGACCCTGACGAGCTCGAGGGCGCCACGTCCTACCTCGCCTTCGTGGTGCCTGGCCTGGCTGCCGCCCTGGCGATGCAGACCGCGGTGGGCGAGACGACGTACCCCGTGATGGCGATGATCAAGTGGGACCGCATCTACGACTCGATGCTCGCGACGCCGCTCCAGGTGCGCGACCTGGTCCTCGCCCACCTCGCGTTCGTGACGTTCCGGGTGGCCAGCACCTGTGCGGTCTTCATGCTGGTGGTGGCGCCGTTCGGGGTGTTCACCACCTGGTGGGGGGTCTTGCTGGCGTTCGCCTCCCAGGTGTTGGTGGGCATGGCGTTCGGGTCGCTGGTCTATGCGTTCACGACGCGGCTGAAGTCGCCCGAGGGCTTCGGGGTGCTCTACCGGCTGGGCATCTTCCCGCTGTTCCTGTTCTCGGGCGCGTTCTTCCCCATCACGAATCTCGGCCCCCTGGGGGAGTGGGTGGCCCGGCTGACGCCGTTGTGGCACGGCGTCAACCTGTCGCGGATGTTCTGCCTCGACACGGTCGACTGGCCCTTGGCTGCGGTCAACGTCCTGGTCCTGGCAGTGATGACTCTGCTGGGCGTCCGCTGGTCGGTCATCGGGCTGCACAAGAGGCTGGTGAGCTGATGACCACCGCCGCGCCCGCCCCCATGACGCCGACCACGACGGCGACCCCGGTCTCCCCACTCACCCCGGTGGCCGCCGCTCGGCTCATCGTGCTGCGCAACTACCTCGTCTACCGCGACGCCTGGAAGCTCTTCCTGACCGGGTTCCTGGAGCCCGTGTTCTACCTCCTCTCGATCGGCATCGGCGTGGGCCAGCTGATCGACTCGTTCGAGTTCAACGGGCAGGTCATCGACTACGCGTCGTTCGTCGCCCCCGGCATGCTGGCCGCGTCGGCGTTCAACGGCGCGCTGCTCGACTCGACCTACAACGTGTTCTTCAAGCTGCGCTTCCAGAAGCTGTACGACCAGATGCTCGCCACCCCGCTGTCGACGAGCGACATCGCGCGCGGCGAGATCATCTGGGGCCAGCTCCGAGGCGGTTCCTACTCGGCCGGCTTCCTCGTGGTGATGCTGGTGATGGGGATGCTGCACTCGTGGTGGGCGCTGCTCGCCCTTCCGGCCACTCTGCTGATCGGGTTCGCGTTCAGCGCCGTCTGCATGGGCCTGACGACCTACATGAAGAGCTGGCAGGACTTCGACAAGATCACCTTGGCCCAGATGCCGTTGTTCCTCTTCTCGGCGACCTTCTTCCCGATCACGGCCTACCCCGACGCCGTCCGCTGGCTGGTCGAGCTCACCCCGCTCTACCGCGGCGTAGTGCTGTGCCGCGAGCTGACGACCGGTGCGGTGTCGATGGCCTCCGTGTGGTCCGTCGCCTACCTGCTCCTGATGGCGCTGGGCGGCCTGGTGCTGGTCCGCAAGCGCCTCGACGTGCTCCTGCTCAAGTAGCCCGGTAGCCCAGTCCCGCATCGCCGAGCGCCTCGCGCAGCCGGGCGATCGCGATCGGGCCGACGCCGTGCAGCGCGGCCACCTCGGCCTCGGAGACGGCGGCGAGGGCCTCGAGCGAGGTCAGTCCGGCTCCGCGCATCGCGCGGGTTGCCGGGGCGCCGATGGCTCGCGGCAGCGGCGTTCCGTCCGGCCGCGGCGGCCGGCGCCGCTTGCGCCCGCGCAGCTTGTCCACGACGACCTCGCCGCGTGGTGACAGGCGGTAGCCGATCGCCAGCGACTCGGTCAGGCCGAGCTCCTTGAGCTTGCGGACGTCCTTCTTGAAGTCGGCCGTCTCTCGGCCCGCCTTCGCAGCCAGGTCGGGCGCCCGCCGCTCGGCGTTGCGGTCGATCAGGTCGAGGGTCTCGCGGGTCCAGGCGCCGTACGACGAGGACCGGTCAAGCCGCTCCAGTCGCTCGACGATCGCGGCTGCCTCTGCCCGATCGGGTACGGCGTCGCGCAGCAACGCCCGAGGATCCTCACCGGCGTGCCGGAGGCCGACCCGCCACGTCGGCCGGTCGGCCCTCGGCTCCAGAGCCTTGACCAGCGCCGCGAGCGACGGCGAGCCGGCCCGGCGGGCGTCGTCGTCGGTGAGGTCCGCCACCTCCACCTGCTCGACCGAGACGACCTCGAGCAGGCCGACGCCGGTGCGCATCTTGGTGCCGACGACGACACGCGGGCGCTCCCAACGCCGGAAGGCCAGGTCGATCTCGCCGTCCTTGATCGCGCGCAGCTCGGTCGGGCGGATCATCATGAGGCCGGAGGCTCCTCGCCCAGCTTGAGCTGCCACCAGCCGGTGTCGACCCAGGCTCCGAACTTCCAGCCGACCTCGTGCAGCACGCCGACCTGGGTGAACCCGAACGAGCGGTGCAGCGCCTCGCTCGCCGGGTTGGGCAACGCGATCACCGCCAGCGCCACGTGGATGCCGTCGCCGCGCAGCCGCCCGAGCAGGTCGTCGTACAGCTTGCGGCCGAAGCCCTGCTGGCGAGCGTCCAGGCCGAGGTAGACCGACACCTCCCGCGTGTGCTCGTACGCCGGCCGCGGCCGGAAGACCGTCGACTCGGCGTAGCCGCGGACCTCGTCGTCGTTGGCGACCACCAGGAGGTGTTCACCAGTCCCGGAGGCGCCTACCTTGGGTAGCCAGTAGTCCGGACCGGGGGTCTCGTGGTCGAAGGTCGAGACGGACGACTGGGCGTGATGGTCATAGATCGCCGAGACGGCCGGGAGGTCGTCCTTGGTGGCTGGCCGGATGAGCATGAGGCCGAGTCTGCGGGACGCGGCCTGCGTGTGCCAACGTGATCCGCAGCCGGTGCTCCTGAGAGGATGCGCGCATGACGACGCTCGGGCCTATCCCGCCCGACCAGAAGGACTGGACCTGGGTCCTGGAGCGGCCCTGCCCGGACTGCGGCTTCGACGCGTTCACCGTGCACCCACCCGACCTGCCCCACGAGATCCGCTCCAACGCCCGGGTCTGGCTGGCCCTGATGGCCGACCCCGACGTGAACGTCCGTCCCGACCCGCAGGTGTGGTCGCCGCTGGAGTACGCGTGCCACGTGCACGACGTGCATCAGGTCTTCCACGAGCGGATCTTGCTGATGCTCGACGTCGACGAGCCGCAGTTCGCCAACTGGGACCAGGACACCACGGCCATCGAGAAGCAGTACGACCAGCAGGTGCCGCAGATCGTCGGCCCCACGCTGGTGGCGTCGGCGTACGCCGTGGCTGACCTGTACGCCACGGTGTCGAGCGAGGACTGGGACCGCACCGGGGTGCGCAGCGACGGAGCCGTCTTCACGATCGGCACACTGGGGCGCTACCACCTGCACGACGTGGTCCACCACCTGCATGACGTGTCGGCGCTGGCCAACCGCGTCACGGTGGCGTCCTACGACGCGTACGCAGACGACTACGCGGCCGGCACCCTCGTCATGCCTGACGCCGTTGCCATCAACGTCGCCCGCTTCGTGGCCGGCCTCGCTCCCGGGTCGCGGGTGCTGGAGATCGGCTCGGGGCCCGGCCGCGACGCGCTCGCGCTGGAACGCATCGGGATGAACGTGCGGCGCACCGACATCACCCCGGCGTTCGTCCGACAGCTCAACTCGGCCGGCTGGACGGCAGACCTGGTCGACCCGTTGCGCGACGACCTCACCGACCCGCTGCGCGACGGCCTGCCATACGACGCGGTGTGGGCCAACGCCTCGCTGCTGCACGTGCGGCGCGAGAGCCTGCCCGTCGTGCTGCGTCGGCTGGCGGGCGTCACCCGACCCGGCGGCGCCCTGCACCTCACGCTCAAGGAGGGCGATGGCGAGCGCTGGTCGGTGCACGGTCACGTGGCCGCGCCGCGCTTCTTCAGCTACTGGCGCGAGGACGCGCTGCGTGAGGTCCTGGCCGAGGAGGGCTGGGACGTCGACGAGGTGCGCAGTGGTGAGGGCGAGCGCGATCCCGTCGAGAAGTGGCTGGCGGTCTTCGCCACCCGCCGGTGAAGGCCCCGCTTTGAGGGTGGGGCGATGAGGCACACCGAGCTGTGGGCGCGGCTGGAGGCAGCCCTCGGATCGGGCTACGCGCGCTTCTGGGCATCGCAGACCGTGCTCGCCGAGCTCGGCGAGCGGACGCCAGTCGAGGCGCTCGACGCGGGCATCACTCCCAAGGAGGTCTGGGCGGCCGTCTGGCGGGCGCTCGAGCTGCCCATGGTCGACCGATGACGCAGGCGGCGGCCGGCCCGCTGGATCCTGTCGCGATCCAGCGGCACACCGTCCGCACCCTGGTGGCCAGCCAGGCGCTGGCCGCGATCGGCATCACCATCGGGATCGCGACCGCGTCCCTGCTGGCGCGCGACATCTCGGGCTCCGAAGCGCAGTCCGGTCTGGCGCAGACCTGCCAGGTGCTGGGGGCGGCCGTGGCGTCGTACGTGCTGGCACGGCTGATGTCGAGGCGCGGACGACGCGTCGGCCTGGTCGTGGGCTACCTGCTGGGCGCCGCGGGCGGTGCGCTGGCCGTGGTGGCCGGCGTCGTCGGCTCGATGTCGCTGCTGCTCCTCGGCGCCGTCCTCCTCGGCGCGACGAGTGCCGCCAACTACGGGTCGCGGTACGCCGCCACCGACCTGGCCCCCGAGCACCACCGGGCCAGGGCGTTGTCGATCGTGGTGTGGGCCACCACCATCGGCGCCGTGGCCGGGCCCAACCTGACCGGCGCCTCGGGGTGGGTGGCCCGCGTGTTCGGGCTGCCCGAGCTCACCGGTCCCTTCGCCATCGGCACCGTGGCCATGCTGGCCGCTGCGCTGGTGCTGGCGGTCGCGTTGCGCCCCGACCCGCTGCTCACCGCTCGCCGGTTGGCCGAAGTGCCGGTCGTGGGGGAGACGTCGTGGCGGAGGGCCTTCGAGGTCGTCGCCGAGCGGCCCGTCCTGGGTGCCGCGATGGTCGTGGTCGCGGGTGCGCATGCCGCGATGATCGCGGTGATGGTGATGACGCCCCTGCACATGGAGCACGGCGGCGCCGAGCTGCGCATCATCGGCTTCGTGATCAGCGTCCACGTGCTGGGCATGTTCGCCTTCGCCCCACTCGTCGGCCTGCTTGCCGACCGGGTCGGCCGACCGCCCGTCGCCATGGCGGGTGCGACGCTGCTGCTGGCGGCGCTCACGCTGTGTGCCTCATCGCCGGAGGGGACGTCCTGGCAGGTGTTCGTGGGCCTGTTCCTGCTCGGGCTCGGCTGGTCGTTCGCGACCGTTGCCGGTTCGACCATGGTCGCCGACCACGCGCCGCTCGAGGCGCGCACCGACGTGCAGGGGCTGACCGACATGGTGATGGGTCTGACCGCTGCCGCGGCCGGCGGACTCTCTGGCCTGATCATGGCGGCCTGGGGCTTCTCGGTGCTGTCGTTGCTCGCCTGCCTCCTGCCGATGGCCGTCGGGGCGGCGGGCTACGTCGCCGCACGGGCGACGACTCCCGCTGACACGCCCGCGCGGGACCGATGATGGGTCAGGTCGACGAGGTCGCGCGCCGCATTGCGATCGCGGAGACGATGGCGCCGCGTTATGCAGCCAACGACGGCGTGGGGGCGGTGCTCCTGGCCGGCTCGGTGGCGCGCGGCCTGGCCGACGCCCGCTCCGACCTCGAGGTCGACGTCTACTGGACCCGTCCGCCTGCCGAGGCCGAGCGGCGCTCGATCGTCGACGACGCCGGCTGGGAGTGGGTCTACGCCGACGTCGACGACAACGAGTGGGCCGACGGTGTGCGGGTCGACGGGGTCAAGGTCGACATCAGCCAGTTCGTCACCACCACCATCGACGGCTATCTGGACGCCCTGCACGAGGGGGACACCGAGCCCGAGCTCCAGGTCCGGGCCACGGCGCTGCTCGACGGCCGGGCACTGGCGGGGGCCGACCTGATCGAGGCCTGGCGCGCCCGCCTCACGCCGTACCCCGAGCCGCTCGCGATGGCCATGGTCGACCTCGGCCTGCCACCGCGGCCGGTCGAGCGCCTGGAGATGCTCGTGGCCCGCGACGACCCGCTGCTGCTCGCTCGGGACCTCGTCGAGGGGCTGCACGGGTTGCTGGACGCCCTGTTCGCGGTCAACCGTCGCTATCTGCCGCACCCGTTCCACAAGTGGCTCTCCTATGAGTGCGGGCTGCTGGACCTGGCGCCGCCCGATCTGGAGTCGCGCGTCCGGAGTGTGCTGTCGGCGCCGATTGCCGGGGTACCGGACTTCGTGCGGCTGACCGAGGAGACCTTCGATCTCGTGGGGGAACACCTGCCGGCGTACGACGTCGTGGCAGCGCGGGCGGGGTTCGGGTCGTCGCTGCGCGGCTAGTCCAGATGCTTCTGGAACTCGCCCTCCACCGTGTGCACCTCGAAGCCCAGCGCCTCGTTGATGGCGACCATCGGGGCGTTGGTCTCGGCGTTCTGGGTGCGGACGTACTCGGCTTGGGGGACGTGCTCCTGGATCGCCCGGGTGAGCGCGCACTTGACGGCCAGCCCGAGCCGGTGGCCGCGGTGGTCGGGCCGCACGATCGTCGCCCACTGGTCGACCCCGCGGTCATCGCTGTCAGGGGCACCGGTGACCACGTTGGAGTAGGCCACCGCCTCGCCGGCGGGGGAGTACGCCAGCACGGTCACCCGGGTGCGGCCCTGGTCGCTCAGCTCGTCCTCCTGCTGCGCCTGCACCTCGGGAGTGCGGCGGCCCTCCTCGAGCTCGATCTCGCCGGTGGGCATCTCGACATTCATCAGGTTGTAGAGGGTGAGGAACCCGGGGACCAGGTCGTCGGGGATCGGGCCGACGACGGTGCGCAGCGTGTAGCCCTCGCTGTGGCGGGCGGCCTCCGCCTCCAGCCGGGCGAGCGTCGTCTCGTCCATCGGCAGGGACTGGCGGCGCTCGACCTGCGTCTGGGCCAGCGCATAGCCGAGGCGCTCGGCGAACGCCCGGTAGCCGCCGGAGCCGTCGCCGATCCAGGTCTGGGTGACGGCGGTACGGCGGCCGAGCTCGCGCAGGTGTTGCTCGGCGACCTCGACCAGGGCGGTGCCGTGGCCACGCCGCCCGAACCGGGGCGGCACCCATGCCCACAGGTGCGCGAGGTGCAGGTTGTCGATCGTGCTGCCGACCACCCACGTCTGCCCGACCATCTGGTCGCCCTCGAAGCCGGCGAACGCGTGGTAGAACGCGCCGCCTTCCTGACGTCGCAGCAGGGCCACGCTGTCGGTGCGTGAGTAGACGCGGGCGTCGGGAACCTCGGCGCGCTGCGCCTCGACGTACAGGGCCTGGAGGACGTCCATCTCGTCCTCGTCCCAGGGGTCCACGGGACGGATCGTGAGGGACATGGGGCAAGCCTTGCATTGCACGGCGTGTCGCCGCGCGGTCGAATATCTGTTCGACTACGTTCGGGAGTGCAGGGTCGAGCAGGCGGTGATCCACAGGCGTCGCGCGAGGTCCAGCACGGTGTCGGCGGTGGTGTCTAGCCTCTCGACCCAACATCACAGACATCCAAACGGAGGACGGACCACATGGCTGGTGGAGACCGCGAGAAGGCCCTCGACGCCGCGCTCGCCAACATCGAGAAGCAGTTCGGCAAGGGCTCGGTGATGCGCCTCGGCGACGAGATCCGCGCGCCCCTGGAGATCATCCCGACCGGGTCGATCGCCCTCGACGTCGCGCTCGGCCTCGGTGGCCTGCCGCGCGGACGCGTGGTGGAGATCTACGGGCCGGAGTCCTCCGGCAAGACCACGGTCGCCCTGCATGCGGTGGCCAACGCTCAAAAGGCCGGCGGCATCGTGGCGTTCATCGACGCCGAGCACGCCCTCGACCCCGACTACGCCAAGGCCCTCGGTGTCGACACCGACGCCTTGCTGGTCTCCCAGCCCGACTCGGGTGAGCAGGCGCTCGAGATCGCCGACATGCTGACCCGCTCGGGCGCGCTCGACCTGATCGTCATCGACTCGGTGGCCGCGCTGGTGCCGCGCGCCGAGATCGAGGGCGAGATGGGCGACAGCCACGTCGGGCTCCAGGCCCGGCTGATGTCCCAGGCGCTGCGCAAGATGACCGGCGCGCTCAACAACGCCGGCACCACCGCCATCTTCATCAACCAGCTGCGCGAAAAGATCGGCGTGATGTTCGGCTCGCCCGAGACCACGACGGGTGGCCGGGCGCTGAAGTTCTACGCCTCGGTCCGTCTCGACGTCCGCCGCATCGAGACGCTCAAGGACGGCACCGACGCGGTCGGCAACCGGACCCGCGTCAAGGTCGTCAAAAACAAGGTGGCCCCGCCGTTCAAGCAGGCGGAGTTCGACATCATGTACGGCAAGGGCATCAGCCGCGAGGGCGGGCTCATCGACGTCGGGGTGGAGGCCGGGCTGGTCCGCAAGGCCGGCGCATGGTTCACCTACGAAGGCGACCAGCTGGGCCAGGGCAAGGAAAACGCCCGCACGTTCCTGAGCGACAACCCCGACCTGGCCAACGAGCTGGAGAAGAAGATCCTCGAGAAGCTCGGCGTCGGGCCGCAGCTCGATGCCGAGGTCACGCCCGTCGCCGAGCCGGTCGGCGTCGACGATTTCTGAGTCTCGACCCATGAGCACCTGGCAGGGGGATGTCGGGGTGGGCGTCTCGGCCTGGCTGAGAGACACCAGTGAGGCTGAGGCTCCGCCACCCGACGCGGTGGCCCTGGGCCCGGACGCCGACCCGGAGTCGGTGGCTCGCAAGATCCTGCTCGACCAGCTCACCGGCAGGGCTCGCACTCGCCACGAGCTGGCGGCCAAGCTGTCGGCCAAGGGCGTGCCCGACCAGATCGCCGGCCGGCTGCTCGACCGGTTCACCGAGGTCGGGCTGATCGACGACGCGGCGTTCGCCCGCCTCTGGGTGGAGTCCCGACAGTCGGGCAAGGGGCTGGCACGCCGGGCGCTGGCCGCGGAGCTGCGCCGCAAGGGCGTGGCCGACGAGGTCGCCCGCGGCGTGCTCGACGAGCTCGAGCCCGGCGCCGAGGAGGAAGCGGCACGGGTTCTGGTTCGCAAAAAGCTGCGCTCCCTGCGGGCCGTCGACCGGGCCACCGCGACCCGGCGGCTGGCGGGCATGTTGGCCCGCAAGGGGTATCCGCCGGGACTGGCGTTCGCAGTGGTCCGCGACGAGCTGGGAGCGGGGTCTGACAGCGGCGAGGCGGACCACGGGGCCGACGAGGCGATCTAGCGGATCAGGAAGGCCCGAGCGCGATCCGATAGAGCTCCTTCGACACCGCCACCGAGTCCTCGAACGACGGCTTGACCAGCGAGATCCATTCGATCTTCCAGGCATCTCCCCGGAACGCGTCGAGCGCGGCAACGACATTTTCCAGGTGCCCCGCAGTCGTCGACTGCGTGATCGTCGCGACCGACAACCAGGGCCGAAACGCTCGTCGGTCCACGAAGAAGCCTTGCCGCTCGACGCTCTGGGCGACGCCGTCGGCGATGGTCACCAGGGCCTCGACATCGCCGTCGAGCTTGGCCCAGACGGATCGGTCGTCGGGGAACTCGAGCGCTCCGCCGCCGGCGAGCCGGACAGCGGGGGATGTCCAGTCGGCCGCCGCGGCCTTCAGCGCGGCGGCCAGCCGCACGGCGTCGTCTCTCGTGACGTTGCCGAAACCGGCAACCGGAAGGAACATCCGCTCGATCGGGATGACATCGAGCTCCTCGTCGGCCTCGTCGATGGGCTGCGAGGCGATGGCAGCCGGCGTGGCGCGGCGCCTGAAGCGGCCACCTTTGGCAGGTTGGGGCGCGGCAACAGCGACGCCCTCGACCGACCGCACGACGCGAGCGACCGCGTCGAGCACCCAAGGGGGTGGAACGATCACTGCCTGTAGGAGCACGGTGTGAGTCTGCTGCCGATCGCCCCGGCACGCAAAGCCGTGGAGCTAGACCGCCGAAAGGCTGGGCGACGTACGACCGCGAGCGATGATCTGGTCTATCGCGGCGGCATCGTCCGGCCTGCCGAGCAGGTAGCCCTGTCCGAGCACGCCACGCTCCGCGAGGTAGCTGCGTTGGGTGTCGCTCTCGATGCCCTCGGCGATGCAGGTCATGTCGAAGTTGCTGGCCATGTCGATCACGCCGGCCACGATGGCCACCGCCCGGTGGTCGTCAGGAATCCCGGCGACGAACGACTGGTCGATCTTGAGCGTGCAGGCGGGGAGCTCATGCAGCAGGGACAGGGAGGCATAGCCGGTGCCGAAGTCGTCGATCGCCAGCGGGACGCCGGCCTCGGACAGCTCGTGGAGCTGGGCCATCCCGGCAGAACCCGTCTCCAGCAGCACGGACTCCGTCAGCTCGATCCACAGCGCCTCTGGCGGCACGCCGGCCCGTTCGACTGCCTCCAGCACGTCTCGGGGGAAGCCGGGCTGCCCGACCTGGGCGGCCGACACGTTCACCGCGATGGGCAGGAGCACGCCGTGGTCCGCTTGCCACTGGGCCGACTGCCGTGCGGCGACCTGGATGACGCCACGTCCCAGCTCGGCGATCTGGCCGGAGGCCTCCGCGGCCGAGATCACTTCCTGCGCAGGCAGGGGGCGACCTGCCTCGTCGGTCAACCTCAGCAGGGCCTCGACTGCGACGAGCAGGCCGGAGGTCAGCTCGATGATGGGCTGGTACGCCACCTCGATGCTGTCGTTGTCGAGGGCGGTGCGGATCAGTCGCTGGAGCTGCTCGGGGCGTCCTTGCCAGGCGCTCGGCTCGGGTGCGGGCAGCAGGGTGGTGCTGTCGGCGACGATCCCGACCCGGTTGCGGCCGAACCGTTTGGCGTCGTACAGGGTCTGGTCTGCCTTGACGTAGAGGCTCTGCAGATCCACCGCATCGGTGGGTGCGTGGGCCAGGCCGACGCTCACCGACACCGTGACCTCCTGCCCGCCGGAGAGCACGAAACGCCGGGCCCGCACGTCCTGCACGATCTGCTGGGCACGGTCCCTCAGCGTCGAGACCGAGCATCCAGGCAGCAGCAGGGCCATCTCGTCGCCGCCGATGCGGCACACCACGTCATGGCGGCGAGCCGACTCCACGAGCAGGTCGGCCAGCTGGACGAGCACCTCGTCGCCGCCGGGGTGTCCGTGGGAGTCGTTGATCGACTTGAAGTTGTCGATGTCGAGGAGGATCAGGGACGTGCCGGCGACGCTTGCTGCTCCGGAGATGGCCGACTTGGCCGCCTCGTCCAGCACCCGCCGTGTGACCAGCCCCGTGAGGGGGTCCATCGCCGCCAGGCGCTCGAGGTTCTCGACGAGCTCGGCCTGCCGTTCGCCACTGCGGATCAAGATCACCGCCGTGGTGATCAGCGCCGCTGACACATAGCCGATGTCGATGACCGCCTCTTCGAGCGGCAGCAAGGTGACCACGACAACAGCCCCACCGACCACCGATGCCGCCGTCATCACGATGGCGCCCGCGCGTGGCAGCTGCGAGGCGCCGTACAAGGTGGGGAAGAAGAAGAAGATCTGCGCGGCAACCGAGGCGTCGGACGTCAGCAGGTCCACCACGACGATGCCCGCCACCGCCAGCAGCGGCCCGATCGCCCAGGCGACCAACGAAGGGATGCGGTGAGACCGCGCCAGCCAGCAGGCGGCGACGATGACCGCCGCAGCCGCGAGGGTCAGCGCCGCCTCCGTCATCGTCGGATCGCGTCTGCCGGGCTGCACGGGCAGGAAGATGATGGTCACCACTGCGGCGACGACACCCAGTGTCGCCAGGGTCCGGATCGCCGCGGGACGACTTCGAGGCTGCATCCACATCAGCACGCGCACGTGACCTGGTCTCCCGACTGACCGTCTCGCGCCGCTCGGCTGTTGGGTCGATTCAGACTAGTCCCGGAGATCGCTGGGTGGTCGCGAACCCGGATATCGCGCGTAAGCCATGATGAGCCCATGTTCAGCGAAGTCCTCCGCCTGACGCCCGGGCCTGTCGACCTGACCGCCATCGAGACCGACGCCGCGCCCGGCTACGAGGGCGACAAGAAGTCCGGGAAGGAGGATCTGCTGTCGCTGGGTGCCGAGCTCTCCGACCTCCAGGAGCGCCTCTACGCCGAGGGACACGCCGAGAGTGTCCGGTCGGTGCTGCTCGTGCTGCAGGGCATGGACACCTCGGGGAAGGGCGGCACGCTGCGGCACACCGTGGGTCTGATGGACCCGCAGGGGATGAAGATCACCTCGTTCAAGGCGCCGAGCAAGGAGGAGCTGTCCCACGACTTCCTGTGGCGGATTCGCAAGGCGCTACCCAGCCCCGGAATCGTCGGCGTCTTCGACCGGTCCCACTACGAGGACGTGCTGATCGCCAGGGTGCGTGAGCTGGCACCGGCCGACGAGATCGAGCGCCGCTACGACGCGATCAACGACTTCGAGTCCGAGCTGGTCGAGTCGGGTGTCAGCATCATCAAGTGCATGTTGCACATCTCGGCGGACGAACAGAAGGCCCGCCTGCTGGCCCGGCTCGACGACCCGACCAAGCATTGGAAGTTCAACCCCAACGACCTGACCGAGCGGGCCCGCTGGGCCGACTACCGGGCGGCGTACGAGATCGCCCTGGAGCGCAACAACACCGAGCACGCGCCCTGGCACGTGATCCCCGCGGACAAGAAGTGGTACCGCAACCTGGCCATCGGCGAGCTCTTGCTGGAGACCCTGCGGGGGCTCGACCCGCAGTGGCCGGCGGCCGACTTCGACGTGGCCGCCGAGCGGCAGCGGCTGGTGGACGAGACCCCGATCAGCTGACTCGATGATCGAAACCGTCTCCGTCACCCGTTACGTCACGCCCTTGCGCGAGGGCGGCAGCCTGCCCGGGATCGTCGAGGCCGACGACCTGGGCACCTACGTCTGCAAGTTCCGCGGGGCCGGCCAGGGCACCCGGGTGCTGGTTGCCGAGATCATCGTCAGCGGGCTGGCCCAGCGGATCGGGCTGGCGACGCCGCGGCTCGTCGTGCTCGACCTGGACCCGGCGATCGCGCGCTACGAGGCCGACCAGGAGGTCCAGGACCTGCTCACGGCCAGCCCCGGGCTCAACCTGGGTGTCGACTTCCTGCCGGGCGCGTTCGGCTACGACGGTGACCTGCCGGCCGACGACCCGGCGGGCGCGAAGATTCTCTGGCTGGATGCGTTCACCGCCAACGTCGACCGCACCTGGCGCAACCCCAACCTGCTGCTGTGGCACGGCGACGTGTGGGTGATCGACCACGGCGCGGCGCTCTACTTCCACCACGGCTGGGTCAACGGCTTGACGACTCCCGACCGTTTTGCCGCTCAGCCCTGGGACCCGGAAAACCACGTGTTGCGCTCGCGGACCGGCGCGTTGCCGGTCGTCGACGCCGAGGTCGCCGGGCTGCTCGGTCGCGAGGTCTTCGCCGAGATCCTGGCCGACGTGCCCGACAGCTGGCTCGAGCCGGTGCCGGGAGCCGCGACGCCGGACGTGCTGCGGACGGCGTACGTCGACTTCCTCGACGCCCGCCTGCAGACGCGGCAGTGGCTGCCGGTGGAGCTCGCCTCGTGAACGGCGGGGCGGGACAGCTCGCCTACCAGTACGTCGTGCTGCGCTGCATGCCGCGCGTGGACCGCGAGGAGTTCGTCAACGTCGGGGTGGTGCTCTACTGCCAGGCGACCGACTACCTCCATGCCGCCTGGAACGTCGACCGCGACCGGCTGCTCGCCCTCGACCCGCGCACCGACGTCGACGCCGTGTGCGAGGCGCTCACGTTCGTCGACGGAGTCTGCGCGGGCGACGAGCGGGGCGGTGAGGCGTCGAAGCAGCCGATCGGCACTCGGTTCGGGTTCCTCAAGGCGCCCCGCAGCACCGTGCTCCAGCCGGGGCCGGTGCACGGCGGGGTCACCGACGACCCGGCTCGCCAGCTCGAGCGGCTGCTGGAGAGGCTGGTCGGGTGAGGGTGACGCTGTGCGGGTGACGCTGTGCGGGTGACATTGGGCGACGGCCGGATCGCGCAGTACTGGTCCGGCGGCGCCAGCCCGGGGCCGGTGGTGTTGTTCTTCCACGGCTGCCCGGACACCCGCCGGATGGCGATGACCGGCGAGGAGGCGGCCCAGGAGGCGGGCGTCCGCTTGCTGTGCGTCAACCGGCCCGGCTACGGCGTGGCCACCGCCGCGGCCGCGACGCACACCTCGGTGGCCCGAGACGCGACGGAGCTGCTCGACCTCTGGGGCATCGAGGAGGTCGCGGTGCTCGGGATGTCGGTCGGCGGACCGTACGCCGCTGCGTTCGCCGCGTCGTACCCCGACCGGGTGACCGCACTCGGTCTTGTCGCTGCGCCGGCGATGACGGGGACGGCGGACGAAACTGTCGAGACCAGGCGATGGAGCGACTGCGCCCGGAGTTCGAGGAGTGGCGGACGAAGATCGACCCCGACGACGAGGACGACGAGGCGCTCGCCGCCCGTTTCCTCGCCGGTCTGCCCGAGGTCGACGCGGCCCTGTTGGGCGAGCACGGGACGGAGTTCGTGGCTGGCGTCGTCTGGGAGGCGCTCCGACAGTCGGATGGCTACCTCCGCGACGCCGCTCTGCTTTTCCGGGAGTGGGACTTCCGCGTGGAGGACGTGCGCTGCCCGACGACGCTGTGGGTCGGCGAGGCCGACCAGAAGGCAATGGCCGCGATCCCGTGGTGGACCGAGCGGCTGCCGGCCGCCGGCCTCAAGATCGCTCCCGACAAGGGCCACCTGGCGACCTTGTTGGGCCAGTGGCCGGAGATCCTGGCCGCGGTCAGTGGTCGCGGAGCAGGCTCGGGTTGACCTGTGAGACGGGCCGGCGGGCGTCGGCGGCCTGTTCGAACGCGAACGCCAGACCCAGCAGCAGCGCCTCGCTGTGGGCCGGACCGAGCAGCGTCACGCCAACAGGGGCGCGGCCGCTGCGCCGGTAGCCGGCCGGCACGACGAGGCTGGGATAGCCGGCCCGGGCCGCGGTCCCGCAGCCGTGCGGACCGGGCAGCACGATCGCCGCGGCGTCGGCCGCGCGCAGCGTCGCGTCGATGCCGTGCTCACCCGCGACCGCGAGGTCGCGGGCCCGCTGGGCGTCGTACGCCGCCCGTTGCGCCTCGTGGTCTATGGCCAGCGCGGCCTCGACGTGCGCCTGCCCGAACTTCAGGGTCTCGGCCTCGTGCGCGACGTTCCACGCGGCCAGCTCGGCCATCGTGCGGATCGGGGCGTCCGCGGGCAGTCCGGCGAGGTAGGCGTCGACGTCGCGGGCGAACTCGTAGTGCAGCACCGTCAGCTCGTCGGTCTCCGGCAGCGCCGGCACCTCGACGACGGTGGCGCCGAGGTCGCGCATCACCTGCACGGCGGCCCGGAACACCTCGGCTTCGGTCACGTCGAGCTCCTCGGGCTCGGGCGGCAGGGCAAGCCGGACGCCGCTCAGCGCGCCAGCCATCAGGGCATCGGAGTAGTCGGTGTCCGTGAGCACGCCGAGCAGGACGGCGGCGTCGGCCACCGTGCGGCACATCGGTCCGGCGCAGTCCTGGCTGGTCGCGATGGGCAGGATCCCCGCGCCCGGGACGATGCCGAGGGTGGGCTTGACGCCGACCAGGCTCTGGTTGCAGGCGGGGCTGAGGATCGAGCCGTCGGTCTCGGTGCCGATGGTGACGGTGGCCAGCCCGAGCGCCGCCGCGGCGCCCGAGCCGGAGCTCGAGCCGCTCGGCGTCCGGCTGACGTCGTAGGGGTTCAGCACCTGGCCGCCCAGCGACGAGTAGCCGCTGGGCATGTCGTCGGCCATGAAGTTGGCCAGCTCGGTCAGGTTGGTCTTGCCGAGCACGACCGCGCCGGCCTCGCGCAGCCTGCCGACCAGGGCCGCGTCACCGCTCGGCCTCGAGTGCTGGAGGGCCAGCGCGCCGCCGGTGGTGGGCAACCCGGCGACGTCGATGTTGTCCTTGACGAGCACGGGTACGCCGTGGAGCGGTCCGCGCACCCGGCCCGTCCGCCGCTCGGCGTCGAGCGCGCTCGCCTGGTCGGCCGCGGTCGGGTCGAGGCAGCGCACCGCGTTGACCGCCGGGCCGCCACTGCTCAGCGCGCCGATCCGGGCGACGTACGCCGCCACCAGGGCGGCGCTGCTCGTCTCGCCCGACTCCAGGGCCGCCCCGACCTCCGCAACCCCCGCCGTCTCCAGGTCCAGAACGTCTGCCACCCGGTCACCGTATCCGCGCGAGTCGGCGCCAGTTCGCGCCAGATCAAGCGCGAGTCGGCGCCAGTTCGCGTCAGATCAAGCCCGAGTCGGCGCCAGTTGCCGTCAGATCATGCGCGAGTCGGCGCCAGTTCGTGTCAGATCAAGCCCGAGTCGGCGCCAGTTAACAGCAACTGGCGCCGACTCGGCGTGCTTTGGGCGTCAACTGGCGCCGACTCGCGCGGGTCAGACGGGGACGAGCTCCACGGCGCCGACGGCGTAGCGGGCGAGGATCGTGCGGGCGATCTCCGGGTGCGCGCCAAGTGGCTCGGACACCGCGACGGCGCCGGCCTCGCGGGCCAGCTCGGCCGCTCGGTCTGGCAGGAAGCCGGGAGCCAGGAAGAGCGAAGCCACGGCGATGTGACGACGGCCCTCCTTGCGGAAGGCGCGCACCGCCTCACCGGTGGCAGGGGGAGCGGTCGAGGCGAACGCCGCGGTGACGGGCAGCTTGTGGCGCGAGCCCCAGAGGCGGGCCAGGCGGGCCACCGACTGGTTGGCGAGCGGGTCGCTGGAGCCGGCGGCGGCGAGTACCAGCGCGTCGAGCTCGCGGGCACGGGCGGCCTTGAGAGCCTCGCGCATCCGGACGTCGAGCACTTCGAGGAAGTGCGCCTCGAGACCGAGGATCGGCGTGGCCCGGATCTGGATCTCGGGGTGCCGGGCGGCAGTGGCGGCGACCGCGGACGGCACGTCCACCCGGGCGTGGAACGCGTCGGTCAGCAGCAGTGGCACGACGACGATCTCGTCGTGCTTGCGGGCCAGCTTGGCGACCGTGGTGTCCAGCGTCGGCCGCGACAGGTCCAGGAAGGCGCGCTCGATGCGCAGGTCGGGCCGTTGGGACCGGACCTCGTTGACGAGCGCGGTGACGGTGGCGGCGGAGCGGGGGTCCCGGCTGCCATGAGCCAGGGCCACCAGAGCGGGAGCGGCCATCAGCGTGGCCTCCTCTCGATGTTGGGGAGTTGCGAGGTGGGGCTGAGCTCGACGCCGGTGTCGGGCTGGTGGGTGGGGGTGGCGCGGAGTGCGGACATCAGTGGATCCCGCACTCGGTCTTGGCGGTGCCGGCCCAACGGCCGCTCCGCGGGTCGTCGCCGGGCGCGACCCGGCGGGTGCAGGGCGCGCAGCCGATCGAGGGATAGCCGTCGTATACGAGCGGGTTGACCAGGATGTGGTTGTCCGCGATGTAGCGGTCCACCTCCTCGTCGGTCCAGCGGGCCAGCGGCGAGACCTTCACCTTGCCCTTGCGGGCGTCCCACCCGACGACCGGCGCGATGATGCGGTTGTGGGTCTCGGCGCGGCGCAGGCCGGTCGCCCAGGCGTCGTACTCCGCCAGCGCTGTTGCCAACGGCGCGACCTTGCGCAGGGCGCAGCACTGGTCGGGATCAGTCTTGTAGAGGTCTTTCCCGTACGCCGCGTCCTGCTCTGCCACCGACTGCACGGGGGTGATCGTCAGCAGGTTGACGGGCATGGTGGCCTGGACGGCGTCGCGCGTGCCGATCGTCTCGACGAAGTGGTAGCCCGTGTCGAGGAACACCACGTCGATGCCCGGGGCGACCTTGGCGGCCAGGTGCGCCAGCACCGCGTCGCCCATCGACGAGGTGATGCAGAAGCGCTCGCCGAAGGTCGCCACGGCCCACTCGATGATGTTCTCCGCGGGCGCAAGCTCCAGCTCGGCGCCGACATGGGAGACCAGCTCGCGCAGCTCTTCGGGGCTGCGGCCCTCGGTGTGGGTGCCCTTGAAGTTGCGGGCCCTGGTCGTGGTGGCGGCGGTCATGACTGGCCTCCCCGGCTGGCGGCCGAGTCGGCCGAGGCGGGCCGGCGCAGCTGGCCGATCATCGACAGCCGGAAGGCACGCAGGCACGAGCGGCACTCCCAGGTGCCGTGCGCCGAGACCGACTCGTCCTCGGGCACGTGGGGTCGCAGGTCCTCGTCGCCGCAGTAGGGGCAGTGGAACGGTGTGGCGCGCTCGGTCATCTCGGGGTCCCCGCGGAATCGGGAGCGAAGCGAACGACTTTGTGGGGTGAGTTCATGAGGCGATCACCTCGAGGCTGGGCTCGCCGCGCAATGACTCCTCGTCGGCCCGCAGCACCCAGGCGGCAAACGACTCATCGGGCTCGCGCTCGGCCAGGTAGGCGTTGACCACGTTGGTGACGTAGTCGTCGAGCTCGGCGCTGGTCACCTTGTGGGCGCGCAGCTTGCGGCCGAAGTTGGCGTTCAGGCCGGTGGCCCCGCCCAGGTGCACCTGGAAGCCCTCGACCTGCTCGCCGTCGGCGTCCAGCACCAGCTGGCCCTTGAGGCCGATGTCGGCGCACTGGGTGCGGGCGCAGGCGTTGGGGCAGCCGTTGACGTTGACGGTGATCGGGGTGTCGAGGTCGGGGAAGCGGCGCTCGAGCTCGGCGACCAGGTCGCGGGCGCGGTCCTTGGTGTCGACGATGGCCAGCTTGCAGAACTCGATGCCGGTGCAGGCCATCGTGTTCTGCCGCCACTGCGACGGCCGCGCCGACAGGCCGATCTCGTCGAGACGCAGCAGCAGCGGCTCCAGCTGGTCGGGCGAGACGCCGATCAGCACGATCTTCTGGTACGGCGTCAGGCGGGCGCCGGCGACGGCGTACTGCTCCATCGCCTCGGCCAGCTGCACCAGCGCGGTGCCGGACACCCGACCTGCGGTCGGCGCGACGCCGACGTAGAGGTTGCCGTCCTTCTGCTCGTGCACGCCGATGTGGTCGCGGTGCCCGACGGGCGACGGCGGCGACGGGTTGGAGACGAGCTTCCTGTCGAGGTACTCGTTCTCGAGCACCTCGCGGAACTTGGCCACGCCCCAGTCGGCTACCAGGAACTTCAGCCGGGCGCGGGAGCGGAGCCGGCGATAGCCGTAGTCGCGGAAGATGGACGCCACGCCTTCCCAGGCGTCCGCCACCTCGTCGAGCGGGATCCAGACGCCGAGCTTCTGCGCGAGCATCGGGTTGGTCGAGAGGCCGCCGCCGACCCACAGGTCGAAGCCGGGTCCGAGGTCGGGGTGCACGGTGCCGACGAACGACACGTCGTTGGTCTCGGGGGAGACGTCGTGGCTGGGGTGACCGGTGATGGCGGTCTTGAACTTGCGAGGCAGGTTGGAGAACGCCGGGTTGCCGATGTAGCGGCGGAAGATCTCCTCCAGCGCCTCGGAGCCGTCGATGATCTCGTCCTTGGCCACGCCGGCGACCGGCGAGCCGAGGAACGGCCTGGGGGAGTCACCGCACGCCTCGACGCTGCTGAGCCCCGCGGAGTCGAGCCGGTCCCAGATCGCCGGCACGTCCTCGATGCGGATCCAGTGGTACTGGATGTTCTCGCGGTCGGTGACGTCGGCGGTGTCGCGCGCGAAGTCGGTGCCGATCGTGCCGAGGGCCCGGACGGCGTCGGCGGAGAGCAGCCGGCCGTCGGAGCGGACGCGCAACATGAAGTAGCTGTCGTCGAGCTCGTGCTCCTCGAGGATCGCGGTCTTGCCGCCGTCGATGCCGGGCTTGCGTTGGGTGTAGAGGCCCATCCACCGGAAGCGGCCGCCGAGGTCGGCGGGGTCGATCGAGTCGAAGCCGCGCTTGGAGTAGATGTTCAGGATGCGCGCCCGCACGTTCAGCGGGTCGTCGTCCTTCTTGGACTGCTCGTTCTTGTTGAGCGGCTCGGTGTAGCCGAGCGACCACTGGCCCTCGGCGCGCTTGGGCCGCGGGATCTCGGTGTGGCGAGGTGGTTGGGACTGGAACCGTAGATCGGGCACGGGGAGGGTCCTTGTTCGCTGAGGGCCGCGCGCGACGGTGAGCGCGGAGTTGCTGGGCGGCGTGGGATCAGCGAGGCCAACACATCGCGCTGCGGGTGCGCCCGAGGTCCACGTGGCGGCGGGCCACGAGGTACACACGGGTCACGGCGATGGTCATGTCAAGGAGTCTCAGGGAATGGACTGTCATCCCACAAGGTGAAATCCCGTGATGTGAGACGCTCTTCCACATTGTGAGACGCACGGGGGCGGCGCGACATGTAACGCGGTGTTCGTCGGGCCTCCCCAGCGTTCGGCCGCGGAGGAAGCCCTACGAACACCGCGTTACATGGGGACCGGCGCCCGCAACCCCGCGGCGAGACCCTGCCGAGAGCACCAAGACGCTCACTAGGCTGTCGCCATGAACGACGCCCTCGCGAAGACCGCCTCCAGCGCCTACGACGCCGCCTTGGAGGTGATCGGGTCGGTGGAGCCCCGGATCGCCGACGCGACCCGGCAGGAGCTGGCCGACCAGCGGTCGTCGTTGAAGCTGATCGCGAGCGAGAACTACGCGTCGCCGGCCGTGCTGCTCACCATGGGCACCTGGCTCAGCGACAAGTACGCCGAGGGCACGATCGGGCACCGGTTCTACGCCGGCTGCCAGAACGTCGACACCGTCGAGTCCATCGCCGCCGAGCACGCCCGCGAGCTGTTCGGGGCGCCGTACGCCTACGTCCAGCCGCACTCGGGCATCGACGCCAACCTGGTGGCGTACTGGTCGATCCTGGCCCACCGCATCGAGACGCCGGGTCTCGCGAGGCTCGGGGCCAAGAACGTCAACGAGCTCAGCGAGGCGGACTGGGAGTCGCTGCGGCACGAGTTCGGCAACCAGCGGCTCCTCGGGATGTCGCTCGACGCGGGCGGCCACCTGACCCACGGCTTCCGGCCCAACATCAGCGGGAAGATGTTCCACCAGCAGCAGTACGGCACCGACCCCGAGACCGGGCTGCTCGACTACGACCTGGTGGCGGCCAAGGCGCGCGAGTTCAAGCCGTTGGTGCTGGTGGCCGGCTACTCGGCGTACCCGCGGCGGGTGAACTTCGCCAAGATGCGCGAGATCGCCGACGAGGTGGGTGCCACCTTGATGGTCGACATGGCCCACTTTGCCGGGCTGGTCGCGGGCAAGGTGTTCACCGGCGACGAGGACCCGGTGCCGCACGCTCACCTCACGACCACCACGACCCACAAGTCGCTGCGCGGCCCGCGCGGCGGGATGGTGCTGGCCCAGGAGGAGTACGCCGCCGACGTCGACCGCGGCTGCCCCATGGTGCTGGGCGGCCCGCTCTCGCACATCATGGCCGCCAAGGCGGTGGCCCTCGCCGAGGCCCGGCAGCCGGAGTTCAAGACCTACGCCCAGGCCGTGGCCGACAACGCGAAGTCCCTGGCCGACGGGTTCCTGTCTCGCGGCGTCACGCTGGTGACCGGCGGCACCGACAACCACATCGTGCTGCTCGACGTGTCGTCCTTCGGGCTCACCGGCCGCCAAGCCGAGTTCGCACTCCTCGACGCCGGCGTGGTGACCAACCGCAACTCGGTCCCAAACGACGCCAACGGCGCGTGGTACACCTCCGGCATCCGGCTCGGAACCCCCGCGCTGACGACTCGCGGCTTCGGCCACGACGAGTTCGACAAGGTCGCCGAGCTGATGGTCGACGTGCTGGCCAACACCCAGCCCGGGACCACCAAGGCCGGCGGGCCGTCGAAGGCGTCGTACGTCCTTGGCGACGGCGTCGCCGCCCGCGTCAAGGCCGCCTCGGCCGAGATGCTCGACAAGCACCCGCTCTACCCGGGCCTCGAGCTCACCTAGGCAGGCCGTCCCCGCGCGGGGCGGCTTCGTGTCGGGCCCTAGCGCGCCCTCCTCAACCGGCGACGGGGGTGGTCCGGTCGAGGATCGCGCGCAGGTCGGCGGCGGGGGTCGAGAGGGCGCCGTAGGTGCCGTCGTACGACGTCCCGAGCCGCGACCCGCAGAACGCGTCGGCCACCTCGGGCGGCGCAAACCTCACGAGCAACGAGCCCTGGAGGCAGGCCGCCATCCGACCGGCGAGCCGGCGGGCACCGACCTCCATCGAGCCGCTGTCGCCGAGCAGGGCGAGGGTGTCGTCGACGGCCCGGTCGAGCCGCGCGTCGCCGCCGTGTGCGTGCGCCACCTCGGTGATCCAAGCGGCGAGTGCCTCGGGCTCGCGGGCCAGCGCGCGCAGCACGTCGAGGGCGTTGACGCTGCCGGAGCCCTCCCAGACGGAGTTGAGCGGCGCCTCGCGATATAGGAGCGGCAAACCGCTGTCCTCGACGTAGCCGTTGCCACCCAGGCACTCCAGCGCCTCGGCCACGAAGCCGGGCGTGCGCTTGCAGACCCAGAACTTGGCGAGCGGCAGGGCGATCCGGCGCAGCGCGGCCTCGTGCGGGTCGCCCCCACCCTCGACCGCGTCGACGGCGGCCGCGAGGCGGACGGCCAGCGCGGTGGCTGCCTCGGACTCGATCGCCAGGTCGGCGATGACGTTCTGCATCAGGGGCTTGTCGGCGAGCGGCGAGCCGAAGGCCGAGCGGTGCGCGACGTGCCAGGACGCCTCGGCCAGCGCGTGCCGCATCAAGGAGGCCGACCCGAGGACGCAGTCGAGTCGCGTCGCAGCGACCATCTCGATGATCGTGCGCACCCCGCGGCCCTCGTCGCCCAACCGATGGCCCAGCGTGCCGTCGAGCTCGATCTCGGCCGAGGCGTTGGAACGGTTGCCCAGCTTGTCCTTGAGCCGGACCACGTCGAACGGGTTGCGGCTGCCGTCGGGGAGCGCCCGCGGCACCACGAAGCACGACAGACCCTCCTCGGCCTGGGCCAGCACCAGGAACACGTCGCCCATGGGGGCGGAGGTGAACCACTTGTGCCCGTGCAAGGAGTACTCGCCGTCGACGCCGGTGGGCCGTGCCTCGGTCACGTTGGCGCGGACGTCTGAGCCGCCCTGCTTCTCGGTCATCCCCATCCCGGCCAACGCCCCGGCCTTGCCCGCAATAGGGCGGATGCCGGGGTCGTACGTCGTCGCGGCGAGGGCCGGCCCCCACTCCTTGGCCAGCGCGTCGTCGGCGCGCAAGGCCGGCACGGCGGCGTACGTCATCGAGATCGGGCAGCCGTGCCCCGGCTCGGTGTGTGACCACGCCATGAAGCCAGCCGCCCGGCGGACGTGGGCGTGCGCTGAGTCGGACTCCCAGGGCGCGGCCTGGAGGCCGTGGCCGACGGCGCGACCCAGCAGCCAGTGCCACGACGGGTGGAACCGGACCTCGTCGATGCGGTTGCCGTAGCGGTCGTGGGTCGTCAGCTCGGGCTTATGGGTGTTGGCGAGCATGCCGTGCTCGCGGGCCTCGGCAGAGCCGGCCTCGGCACCCAGGGGAACCAGGTCGTCAAGGACCTCGGCCGTCGCGTGCCGGGTCACGGCCTCGGTGAGGGCCAGATCGGAGGTCACCACGTTGTGACCCACCAGCGGCGGCGGCTGGTTGTCGGCGAGCCTGCTGCCTGGCCTGCTGTTGGGCCTGTTGCTCGTCATGGGACAACGGTAGAGGTCGTTACCGTAGGCGCATGCCCGCCGCCCCCGACCACGCGAGCGCGCGGGCCCAGCCGGCGCGCGTCCCGTGGTGGCGCCGCACGGCCGACTCGCTGTGGCGCGTCGTGGTCGCCACGGTGGGCTCGTGCATCCGGCATCGGGTCACCGGTCTGGCGGCCGAGGCGGCGTTCTTCGCGGTGCTGTCGGTGCCGCCTCTGATCTTCGCGCTGGCGGGGTCGATCGGCTACGTCTCCGACCAGTTCACCGCGAACCAGGTCGAGGATGTACGCCGCGCCGTCATCGACCTCGCGTCGCGGGCCCTGACCGAGCGCGCGGTCGACTCGATCATCCAGCCGACCATCGACGACGTGCTGGGGGGCGGGCGGTTCGACGTGATCTCGGTGGGCTTCGTGCTCTCTCTGTGGTCGGGTTCGCGAGCGCTCCACGTGTTCGTCGACACCATCACGATCATGCACGGGCTAGGCGGACACCGGGGCATCATCAAGACCCGGGCCCTTTCGTTCGGGCTCTATCTCCTGGCAGTCGTCACCCTCATCGTCTCGATCCCACTCCTTGTCGCCGGGCCCGAGCTGGTCAGCGACTGGCTGCCCGACCGGCTGGACTTCCTCATCAACTTCTACTGGCCGGCCGTGTTGGTCATCACCGTCTGCTTCCTCGCCACGCTCTACCACGTGTCGGTGCCGGTGCGGACCAACTGGACGTTCAACCTGCCCGGCGCCATCTTCTCGCTGGTGTGCTGGATCTTCGGGTCCTACCTCCTGCGCGAGTTCCTCACCGCGACCGCCAAGGACTCGCGGTCGATCTACGGCCCGTTGGCGGCGCCGATCGCGGTGCTGCTGTGGCTCTATCTCGTGGCCATCGCGGTGCTGATCGGGGCGGCCGTCAACGCGTCGTTCGACGCCGTCTTTCCCCAGAAGTCGACCACCTCGGCGCGGCTGGAGCTGGTGCAGCGGCTGCGCAGCCGGAAGGCCCGCGAGGCCGCCGAGGATGCCGAGGCGGCCGCAAATCGCCTCGACCCCGGCGAGCCGAATGACCCCGATTCGCAGGCGCAGAAGGACTAGATTCGGGGCGTGCCTGACGATCCGAGCGACCAGGGCGGATCCGTGGGACTCCGGGTCGCGCTACCAGAGCGGGTCCGGTCCCCCTGGTACGAGCTCTCGCGCCGATTGTTCGCCGCCATGGCCATCCTGGTCGGTACGGTGCTCCTGGTCTACTTCGACCGCTCGGGCTACCGAGACGGCAACGACCCGCCTCTCTACGGCGTCAGTTTCATCGACGCCTTCTACTACAGCACCGTCACGCTGAGCACGACCGGGTACGGCGACATCGCCCCGGTGACCGACCAGGCCAGGCTCGTCAACGCCTTCGTCATCACGCCGGCTCGCATCGCGTTCCTGGTGCTGTTGATCGGCACCACGTTGGAGGTGCTCGCGTCGCAAGGACGCGAGATGTTCCGCGTCGCACGCTGGAGGAAAAACATGGGAGCGCACGTCGTCATCGTCGGCTACGGCACCAAGGGCCGCAGCGCGGTCGAAACCCTGGTCAACAACGGGCAGGACCGCGAGGCCATCGTCGTCGTCGACAAGGGCCAGACCGCCCTCACCGACGCCCACGCCGACGGTCTTGCCGTCGTCACTGGGGACGCCACCCGGCGCGAGGTGCTGCAGCGTGCGGGGGTGTCCACGGCCAGCCACGTCATCATCACCACCGACCGCGACGACTCCAACGTGCTGGCGACCCTGACCGTGCGCCAGCTCAACCCCGACGCCTGGATCGTGGCCGCGGTCCGCGAGCAGGAGAACGCTTCGCTGATGAAGCAGTCCGGCGCCGACTCGGTGATCACCTCGTCCGACGCCGTCGGCCGGCTGCTGGGTCTCTCGTCGCTGTCGCCGACGCTGGGTTCGGTGATGGAGGACCTGCTCACGTACGGCGAGGGGCTCGAGGTCGCCGAACGCGAGCTGCTGGTGCCTGAGGTGGGCAAGACGCCGCAGTCCCTGCCCGACCAGGTGATCGCCGTGGTCCGCGACGAGAAGGTCTACCGCTACTTCGACCCCGTCGTCACCCAGCTCGCCCGCGGCGACCGGCTGATCGTCGTACGACCTGCCAAGGAGCTGCCGTGGGCCCCGCGTCCCGGCACCCACAACGAGGCGCTGGCCAGCGAGGAGGACTAGGGCCTCATGACTGACCGACTGGACAAGGGGGTGACCAAGAGGACGACCGAGTGGTCGCGAGCCGGCCCGATCTGGATCCCGGTCTTCATCGCCGCATTCATCCTCCTGGGCCTTCGCGGTCGCGCCACGATCATCGAGGGCACCGACCTGGCCACCATCTGGCCGGCCGCCGGCGTCGCCGTGCTCTGGCTGATGGTGCGCGGGGCGGCGCCGTTGAGCGTGGACACCGCCCTGCTGGCGGCGACGACCTTTTTGGTCAACGCGCTGACCGGAGCGCCGCCGTGGCTCTCCGGGCTGCTCATGGTCACCGGCACCGTCCAGACCTTGGTGGTCGTCGGGCTGCTGCGCCGCACCCTGCCCGGGCGGTCGACCGTCGGCGCGGTCGATGCGCCGCGGCGGCTGGCTCGCTACCTGGCGAGTGTCGGCATCGGCGTGCTCGTCGGGACGTTCATCGGCGTGTCAGGACGGCGGCTGGCCGGCGAGCCGGACGGGCTGCTCGACGCGGCCTTGTGGTTCGGCCGCAACGCCTGCGGGATCCTGGTCCTCTCGACCGTCGGGCTGCTCCTGCTCCAGTACTTCTCGGAGCCCCGCCCTCGCCCGAAGCTGTGGCGCGGCACGCGGGCAGAGTTCGGTGCGGCTTGCCTGGTCAGCGGGGCGCTGAACTTCACGGTGTTCGTGGCCGACGTGGAGTCCATGCTCTTCTTGACACTCGGCGTCGTCATCTGGTTCGGCGTCCGCTTCGGCACTCTGACGAACTCGCTGCACACCCTGGTCGCGGGCAACCTCGCCGTGGCCGCCACGCTTGCCGGGATGGGACCGTTCGCCAACGAGTCGCCGGAGGAGAACGCACTGCTCGTGCAGCTGTTCGTGATCGCCACCGCGTGCCTCGGGCTGGCGCTCTCGACGAGCCTCGACGAGCGGACCGCGTTGGTCACCGAGCTGCGGCACAGCAACGACGAGGCTCAGGACCAGGCCCAGCTGCTCAACGCGGTGGTCAACTCGATGGCCGAGGGCCTGATCGTCGTCGACGACAGCGGCCGCTGGCTGCTGCGCAACCCCGCGGCCAGCAAGGTCGGCGGCTTTGCCGACGATCTGCGTGCCCTGATGTCGAGCTCTGACGGCGGGCCCGACCCCCTCACCCTGGCCCTGGCCGGCGAGACCGTCCGCGATCTCGAGCTCGAGGTCGTCGGACCCAAGGGGCAGGGCCGCATCCTGGCGGTCTCCTCGACTCCGCTGCCGCCCGACCCCACGACCGGTCGGGCCCGCGCCCTCTTGATCTTCCGCGACGCCACGGTCGAGCACGCGCGCCGGGTCGACCTGACCGCCTTCGCCGACGTGGTGGCCCATGACCTGCGCAACCCGCTCGCCGCCGTGGAGAGCTGGACCGAGATGATGGCCGCCGAGCTGTCCGACGGTGACGTCGAGCCCGACCTGGTCAACCGCTATGTCGAGCGCGTCGGCGTCAGCAGCCGCCGCATGAACGACCTCATCGAGGACCTTCTCGACCGGGCTACGAGCAGCACCTCGGCGCTCCAGCTGCGCCGTGTCGACGTCGGAGCCCTGGCGGAAGAGGTGGCCACCGACCACGACGCCGCGGATCTGGTTACCGTGGGGAGGATCCCGGCGGTGCACGCCGACCCCGCGCTGGTGCGCCAGGTCGTGGACAACCTGCTCGGCAACGCGCTGAAGTTCGTGCGCGACGGCACCGAGCCCAAGGTCAGCGTCACCGGGCGCAAGACCGGCTCGGGCACCGTCGCGATCAGCGTCTCCGACCAGGGAATCGGGCTGCCGGCCGGTGCCCACGACCAGGTCTTCGAGGAACGCCACCGCGCCCACCCGGCGTACGACGGGCGCGGTCTGGGCCTGGCCATCTGCCGCCGGATCGTGGAGCGGCACGGCGGCTCCATCATCGCCCGCGACAACGCTCCCGACGGCGCGGTGTTCGAGTTCACGCTGCCGGCCCCGGACTAGGCCCCGACTAGGCTCGAGGAGTGCCAGCCCGGGACCTCACGCCGGAACAGATCTCGCGCGCGGTCCCGCTGGTGGTGATACTGCTCGTTGGGGTGGCGCTGCTGATCTTCGCCGGCTCCCTCCGGGACGACCCGCTCAGCCCGCACGACCGGCGCTGCCAGGAGCTGAGGGTCTCGGCCAACGCGGTCACCGACCGTGAGGACACCACTGCCGACGAGCTGGAGTACCTGAAGCGGGCCGAGGCCGCCGACCGAGCGTGTGCCGGGGAGTGAAGGGTGCGTCACCCGACCTCGTTGCTCCAGGAGTCCTCGGTGCGCCGCACCAGGTCGGCGACCACGCCCTCCAGCGAGCCCGTCCGTTCGTACGCCGCCCGCTGACGCACCGCGCCGGTCGCGCCGAGCAGGCGCTCGAAGCCGTCCACCACGCGGTCGAGGTCGCCGCCCGCCTCCAATACCTCGCGGGTCCGGTCGACGACCGAGGCCAGCACCTCGCGCGCGGGCCGGAGCTCGCGGGCCTCAGGAGAGACCAGAGTGCCGGCGAGGCCGTAGCGCGACGCGCGCCAGGACGCCGCCCGCAGCACCTCGGTGCGCCATGACGGAGGGGGTTGATCGGCAGCCCACTCGGCCGCGGCCGTCTGCACGAGGCCGCGCACCACGGCGGCAATGATGAGCGCCTCGTCGGGATCGGTGCACACATCGGCGATGCGCACCTCGACGGTGGGGTGGTCCGCGGAGAGCCGGGCGTCGTAGTAGAGCATCCCGGGGTCGCGGGCGGCGCCGGTGGCGACGAGGTCGCGTCCCAGGGCGTCGTACGCCTGCTCGGAGCCGAAGATCTCGGTCGCTCCGCCGGTGGGCCACCGCGTCCACACCTGCGACCGCCACGAGGCGTGGCCCGTGTCGACGTCGGCGAGGAACGGTGAGTTGACGCTGAGGGCCAAAACGACCGGCAGCCACGGGCGCAACCGGTCGATCACGCCCACGCCCTCCTCGCGCGACTCGATCCCGACGTGGACGTGCATCCCGCAGGTGCCGGCGGTGCGACCGATCGCGCCGAACTCGGCCATCATGTCGCGGTAGCGGGCCTTCGGCGCGATCTCCACGTCGCCATGGGCCAGGGGTGACGTGCCGCTGGCGACGAGCGCCGCCCCGGTCTCGGCGGCAGCCGTGCCAAGCAACCGCCGAGTGGCCACGATCTGCCGGCCCAGGTCCGCGACATCGGTGGAGGGTTGGGTGCGGATCTCGAGCATGTGGCGCAGCAGCTCGCGGTCCACCACATCGAGCTCGGCCTCGCTCGGGTCGTGCTCGCGCACGTTGCGCAGCACCGCCTCGGCCCCTTCGACCAGTCGGCCGGTCTCGGGGTCGACGAGGAGGAACTCCTCCTCGATCCCTACGGTTCGCACGTCCATCCGCGGGCCTCCCTCACGGCCCGCCTCGGGCCGGCTAGCTAGCCGGAGAAGACCGCCAGGGCCGCCTTGTTGAAGGCGGGAAGGTCGTCGGGCTTGCGGCTGGTCACCAGGTTGCCGTCGACGACGACCTCGTTGTCCTGCCATTCGGCGCCGGCGTTGCGCAGGTCGGTCTGCAGGCTGGGCCACGAAGTGACCTTGCGGCCGCGCACGACATCGGCCTCGACCAGGGTCCAGGGCGCGTGGCAGATGGCGGCGACCGGCTTGTCTGCGCTGAAGAACGCCTTGATGAACGCCACGGCGTCTTCGTCCATCCGCAGCGCGTCGGGGTTTGCCACGCCGCCGGGTAGCACCAGTCCGTCGTAGTCACCGGCGTCGGCATCCGTGAACGTGGCGTCCACCGCAAAGGTGTCGGCCTTGTCGAGGTGCTCGAACGCCTGCACCTTGCCCTTCTCGATCGAGATGAGGACGGGCTCACCGCCCTCATCGATCACCGCCTGCCAGGGCGACGTCAGCTCAACCTGCTCGACACCCTCTCCTGCGACCGCGAACGCGATCCTCTTCCCGGACAGAGACATGGTCAGCTCCTCGGATCGGTAACGGAGCTTCCACCGTAGGCACGTCCTCGGCCCGGTCACCTCATACCGAGGGGTGACCCCACGACCAGCGTCCGCCCGGCAGCATCGAAGACATGACGGACCCTACGCGTGCAGGGCCAAGGGTGGTCGTCGTCACGGGTGCTTCCGCGGGGGTCGGCCGGGCCGTGGCGCGGGAGTTCGCCCAGCGGGGGAGACCCGTCGCGCTGCTGGCCCGCGGCGAGCTCGGGCTCGAGGCGGCCGCGGCGGAGGTGCGAGGCGCCGGGGTCCGGGCGCTCACCGTGTCGGTCGACATGAGCGACGCGCGTGCGGTGGAGCGCGCGGCTGGGCGGGTCGAGGAGGAGCTGGGCGAGATCGACGTCTGGGTCAACGTGGCGTTCACGTCGGTGTTCGCCAGGTTCATGGACATCGAGCCCGACGAGTTCGTCCGCGTCACCGACGTCAACTACCACGGCTTCGTGCACGGCACCCGCGCCGCACTGGCCCGGATGCTGCCGCGCGACAGCGGGACCGTCGTCCAGGTCGGGTCGACGCTGGCCTACCGCGGCATCCCGCTCCAGTCGGCGTACTGCGGCTCCAAGCACGCCATCCAGGGGTTCCACGAGTCGCTGCGCACCGAGCTGCTGCACGACGGCAGCAACGTGCACGTGACGATGGTGCAGCTCCCGGCAGTCAACACCCCACAGTTCTCCTGGGTGCTGTCGCGGCTGCCGAAGCAGGCCCAGCCGGTGCCGCCGATCTACCAGCCCGAGGTCGTCGCCCGCTCGATCGTGTACGCCGCCGAGCACCCGCGTCGGCGTGAGTACTGGGTGGGCGGGACCACCGCGGCCACGCTGATCGCCAACGCGGTCGCACCTGGCCTCCTCGACCGCTACCTCGCGCGCACGGGCTTCTCCGGACAGCAGACAAAGGAGCCTCAGGACTCCGACCAGCCGAGCAACCTCTGGGAGCCTGCAGACGGACCAGACGGTCGCGACTTCGGCGCGCACGGGCAGTTCGACGACCGGTCCCACTCGCGCTCGCTCCAGGCCTGGGCCTCGCGGCACCACACGACGATCGCCGCGGCGGGGGCGACGCTGGCGGCCCTGGCGGTCGGCCGACGGCTGCGCCGCGCATGACGGCAGAAGGAGAGTCATGAGGATCAGCGACACGGGCGACCTGTGGTGGAAGACCGCGGTGGTCTACTGCCTCGACGTCCAGACGTGGCAGGACTGGGACGGTGACGGCACCGGTGACCTGCAGGGCCTGGTCGAGCGCATCGACTACCTCGGAGACCTCGGGGTGACGTGCCTGTGGCTGATGCCCTTCTATCCGACGACCGACCGCGACGACGGCTACGACATCACCGACTACTACGGCGTGGATCCCCGGCTGGGGTCGTCGGGGGACTTCGTCGAGGTGGTGCGCACGGCGCGTGACCGCGGCATGCGAGTGATCATCGACCTGGTCCTCAACCACACCTCCGACCGTCACCCGTGGTTCCGGGCCGCCCGCCGCAGCCCGAAGTCGCCGTACCGCGACTACTACGTCTGGCGCACCGACCCGCCGCCGGACACCGCCGACCAGGTGGTCTTCCCGGACAAGGAGGACAGCGTCTGGCAGTACGACGACCAGGCCGGCGCGTGGTACTTCCACCGCTTCTACAAGACGCAGCCCGACCTCAACATCACCAATCCCGCAGTGCGCGACGAGATCATGAAGACGATGGGCTTCTGGCTCGAGCTAGGGATCTCGGGCTTCAGGGTCGACGCCGTGCCGTTCATGATCGAGACCGAGGGCGTCGACGAGGCGGCCACCAAGGCCTTCGGAGACCCACACGACTACCTGCGCGAGCTGCGCGCGTTCGTCGGCCGCCGGAGCGGGGACGCGATCCTGCTCGGCGAGGTCAACCTGCCGCACAGCGACCAGAAGAAGTTCTTCGGCAGCGGCGAAGCCAACGAGCTGACGATGCAGTTCGACTTCATCAGCATGCAGAACATCTATCTCTCGCTGGCTCGCCAGGACGCCCGACCGCTGGCCCGCGCCCTGACCCGGCGGCCGGCCACGGCCCGCGAGTCGCAGTGGGCGACCTTCGTGCGCAATCACGACGAGCTGACCCTGGACAAGCTGACCCATCGTCAGCGAGACGAGGTCTTCGCGGCGTTCGGTCCCGATCGCGACATGCAGCTCTACGACCGGGGGCTGCGACGACGGCTGCCGACCATGCTCGACGGCGACCCGAGGCGGCTGCGGATGGTCTACAGCCTGCTCTTCTCCCTCCCCGGAACGCCGGTGCTGTTCTACGGCGAGGAGATCGGGATGGGGGAGAACCTCGACGTCGAGGGACGCCTGGCCGTCCGCACGCCCATGCAATGGACCAGCGGTCGCAACGGCGGTTTCTCCGACGCCGCCCCGTCCCGGCTGCCGCGGCCCGTGGTGGAGGGGGCCTTTGGTCCTGAGCACGTCAACGTCGCCGACCAGCGGCACGACCCCGACTCCCTGCTGGCCTTCCTCACGCTGCTGATCCGCCGCTACCGCGAGTCACCGGAGCTCGGCTGGAGCGACGTACGGATCCTCGACCAGCCGCTGCACCAGGTGCTCGCCCACGATTGCGTCAAGGACGACCGTCGGCTCGTGGTGGTGCACAACCTGGCGGCGCAGGGGTGCTCGGTGTCCCTCACGCTCGGGGACTGCCCGCCCGGGACCACGCTGGTCGACCTGCTCAGCGTCGGTCCGCCCATCGAGGTGTCCGACCGTGGCGCTGCCGAGATCACCCTCGAGGGCTACGGCTACCGATGGCTGCGGGTGGTCGGTCCCGACAGCCGTCGCCTGACCTGAGGCGCCCCCACCCAGCGGTGAGCTAGGAACCGTTTCCGTCGCGCTGACGTCATGGTCGTTGCAACTTTGGTTGTCACGCTGCTCGTCGAGTAGCGCGTTGAGTCGCATGGCTGGTGTCTGCATGTCCAGGGTCGGCCGGGGGCGGGCGTTGAGGGAGTCCGTGGCGTGTCGGAGGTCCTCGCGGGTGAACTCGGTCAGGTCGTGTCCTTTGGGGAACCAGTGCCTGAGTAGCCGGTTGGTGTTCTCGTTGCTGCCGCGTTGCCAGGGTGAGTGCGGGTCGCAGAAGTAGACCGGCATTTTCAGGTCGGTCTGGATCCGGGCGTAGTCGGCCAGCTCTCGAGCCGCGGTCCCAGGTCAGCGTCCGGCGCAGGTGCTCGGGCAGCTGGCCCGATCTCGGCGATCATCGCCGCGGCGACCTCTTGGGCGGTGTGCCGGCCGGGCAGGTGTAGCAGCATCGTGAACCGGGTCGCCCGCTCGACCAGGGTGCCGATCGCCGAGCGTGCAGTAGGGGCCCACGATCAGGTCGCCCTCCCAGTGACCGGGCACCGCCCGGTCCTCGGCCTCGGCCGGCCGCTGGCTGATGGTGAAGGCCTCCTTGTACGGACTCGGGCACCTGGCCGCCGCCGCCGCCCGCCCCGGGGCCTGCGCTTGGCGCGAGCCGTGGAGAGCTGTTGGTGCAGGTCAGCGCGCAACCGGCCACGGGTCTGCACGTACAGCGCCTGGTAGATCGTCTCGTGGCTCACCCGGCCATTGTGGTTCGCGGCATCGCCGGCCTTCTCGGCCCGCAGCATGTCGGCGATCAGCTTGGGCGACCAGCCGTGGTCCATCCACGCCTCGATCCGAGCACACAGCTGCGGGTCCTCGAGCTTGAAGGCCTTGGGTCGCCGACGCGCCATCACGGCCTTGAAGTGCGCCACCGCCGCGACGTAGCGGCCGTCCGACACCGGTTGCGCAGCACCTCGCGACAGATGCACCGACTTGTCCCGCCCCAGCCCGGCGCCGATCACCGCGTAGCTGTCGCCAGCGGCGCCCGTACTCGATACCCGCCGCTCGGGCAGGCTCAAGAACCGGCCACGCACCACCGTCCGGAGATCCCAGCCGGCCGCGAGCCGCCGACTCGAGCCGCCGACGGCCGAGATCGATCGCATAGTCCATGCCAAACCTCTACGCCACCAACGGGTTGCAGACCCGGCTCCCGCGCCGACCTCCACGCACCGCGCTGTTCAACGACCAACCCTCCAGGCACACCAACTCCAGAACCGGATCCTGTCGCATCCTCATCGAACAAACCCCACCGCAACACCCTTCACGAAGCGTTGCAACGACCATTGAATCTGCGCGGCCGAACGGTTCCTAAGTCACCGCCGCCCCCGGCTGGCCCCCACCCCAGCGGTGAGTGAGGAACCTTTCCGCCGGGCAAACGGTTCCTAGGTCACCGCCGCCCCGGCCGGCCCCCACGTGGGAGTCACTCCCAGCGGCTGAGGATCAGCACGCGGGCCACGACGGAGGGGTCGACCCCCGCCTGGCGGGCCGCCTCGAGAAGGCGTCGGTGGGCCTCCTCGATGCTCACGGCGTAGTACGCCGCCAGCAGACCCACCGCCGTCTCGATGTCTGCCTGCGCCAGCAGCAGAGCCGGCGCCGCCCGGGCCCGCTCGCGGGTGGCGAACCCGAGGTCGGCGTCGGTCACTACCCCCTCGGCCGAGGCGCCGAGAGTCGTCGCCAGGATCTCGTGCAGGCCACCGAAGGCATGCCGCGTGGCTGCGTAGAGGTTGATGCCGCCCGTCACCTGGCCCGCCGCGTCCAGGGTCGACATCGACAGCGTGCTGCCAACCCCGGCCGCCGCGCTGGCGCTTGCGAACAGCGACCAGCGCTCCTCATCGAGCGGGTTCGCCATGTCCGCCTCGATGGGGGCCTGTGGGTGCTCCACCGCCTCGACGCAGGGCCCGCCGCCGAGGTACTGGGTGGCGTCCAACGCGGCCAACACCTGGTTGGGCGCGACCAGCGTGAGGGTCACGCCGTCCTGGACAACCGACAGGCTGAGCCCGACCAGCTCCGGGACGACGTTGCGGGCCAGGCGGCCCAGCTCGAGGAGCCTGTCGTCGATGTCGGGAGCCTCGAGGGCGACCAGCTCGGCCAGCGCCTGCCGGGTCTCGGGCAACGGCTGGAGCGAGGTGCTCGAAGGGTTTCCACCCGGCGCGGGGTCCATGCTCACAAAGACTAGGTCGGTTTGCGGACGCCTGGCCCACCCATTGGGGGGTGGGCGAGCCCCCACCCTGAAGACTTAGCGTGGAAGCGCGAGGGTGAAGCGTCACTCTTCTGCGCCGGGGCACCGTCCACCACAAACGGTGGGCGGTGTTTTGGAGGGGGCGGCGTACGTCGGGTGGTTGCGATCAGCGCGGGTAGGGTCGGGCCTGATCCGGCTGCCGCCGACCACATCCTCGTGAGGACTCGACCGTGACCTCGTCGATGCCCGCAGAGCCGCCCACGGTCCCGCCGCTGTGGGTCCAGATCGCGACGACCCAGGATGTAGTCGCGGCAGGTATGCGCTCCATCCTCGAGACCGAGCTCGGCTCCATGGTGTTCACCACGATCGGCCCTGTCGACGGCGAGCCCGACGTCGTCCTCTACGACGTCATCGGCCTCCACGAAGGTGACGGCGCCGACCTCGACCACTGGGTCAAGCAGACCGGCTCCACCGTCATCGCCGTGAGCCGTGAGCTCAGGCCCGACCTCGGTGCCCTCGCCCTCGAGCGCGGTGCCGAGGCGGTGGTGTCCATCGGGGTGTCGACCGAGGACCTCGTCGAGGTGGTCCGTGCGGCCGTCGAGGGGACCCTGGACGACAGCCCCGCGGCGCAGGAGGCGGAGGACGCCGTCAGCCTCGGCGCCGAGGCCGGGCTCAGCCTCCGAGAGGTCGAGGTGCTGCGGCTCATCGCCCAAGGCGTCACCAACCACGACATCGCCGGCACCCTGTTCCTGAGCATCAACTCGGTCAAGACCTACATCCGCAGCACCTACCGCAAGATCGGGGTCACCAACCGGGCCCAGGCCGTCGCGTGGGCCCTTCAGAACGGCTTTCCCGCGGAACAGGACCTCGGCTAGCCGACTCGCGCCGCGGCGAGCATGCCTTCGAGGTCGTCGGCCAGCGACTGCGGACTGTCTGCGACCAACACGGCGCCCGCGGCGTACAGCTCGGGCGCCGAGAAGCCGCCAGTCAGTACGCCGACGCACGGCACGCCGGCCGCCGAGGCCGACTGCACGTCCCACACCGAGTCACCGATCACCACCGCGCCTTGGGCGTCGACCCGCCGCAGTGCCAGCTCGATGGGGTCCGGTGCCGGCTTGCTGGCCGAGGTCTCGCCGCCGGAGACCCGCACGCTGAGTCGCCACGAGCCCTCGACCAGGTCGAGCAGCCGGTCGGTGAGCTCCCGATCAGACGAGCTCGCCAGCACGATCTTCAGCCCGCGCTTCTCGACGGCGGCCAGCAGGGCGCTCGCACCGTCGAGGGCGACGATCTCACCGAACCGCTCGTCCAGATGGCGAGCGTGCATCTCCCGCACCTTGTCGCCGACGGCCTTCTCGGTGGCCGCACCGGCCACCTCGGCGACCAGACGGTCGCCCCCCATCCCGATGGCGCGGTGGATGCGGTAGGTCGCGATGTCGAGGCCGACGTCGTGGAACGCCCGCTTCCAGCAGGCGGCGTGGACATAGACCGAGTCGACCAAGGTGCCGTCCAGATCCAGGATGACGGTGTCGATCTCGCCGTTCACGAGTGCGACGCCTTGCCGCCCTTCCGCCCAGCCTTCTTCTTCTGGGCGGTCGTCCCGCCTTGCGACGAGTCGCTGCGCTTCTTCGACTCACCACCGTGCTTCGAGGCGTCGGGGGAGTTGGCGATCTTGGCCGCGCGCTCCTTGGACATCCCTTTGTCCTTCAGTGCCTCGTACTGCTTCTCGTTGTTCACGTTCGACGACTTGCCTGGCATGGCTCCTCCTCCTGGTGCCTGCGTAGTGCTCCGTGCCCTGTCTTTACCCTGGTCGGCGCGGACGATGCCCTCTCACTCCTCGCGCAGCGCCGGGTCGACACTCGAGATGCGCTCAGCGGTCTGCGCGACCCACTTCGCCGACATCGTCTCGCCAGCTTCGTCCAAACCCCTCGCGAGCTCGGCGCTCACGGTCTCGATAGGAGAGCCGGCCTGGTAGGAGAGCACGCGGTCCACCACCGCTTGCACCGCCTCGTTGGCCTCGGGCTCGTCACGCAGGTCACTGTTCTCCCTCATGCCGGTGCCGGTACCCCGTCCTCTCTGGCTCATTCCCCAAGCCGGGCGGCGAGCACGTCGGGATCGGCGACGGTGACCGTCGTCCCGGGATGTCGGATCCTCCCAGTGGGGTCGATGCCCGGCACGGGGGTGTGGAACCGCACGCACAGGCCGCGGAGCCCGTTGGTGGCGAACGTGACCCCGCGGTCCGCAAAGGAGAGGTGGGGCGGTCCGACGGTCTTGAAATAGGCGTAAGGACCTGTCTCTTCGAACCCGGCGATGTTGGCGAGCGGCGTGCGCAGTCGCCACAGACCGAAGCGCACGACTAGACGTCGCAAGCCCGGCCCCGGGTCGTCCACCTCCACCCAGGCTGTCCTGGGTGTGACACCGAAGGCCAGCGCCGGGAGACGATAGGTCGCCGCGAAGTCGAACTCGTGCCTGGTCATCTCGTCCTCCGCAGCTCGGTCCCGACCTGGGCGGTACCCATCTCAGGGTCGGTCATGACCTTCCGTCACCGAAGCGGAGGGCAGTTACTGTCGGCCCATGGCGAGCAGCGTGTACGTCGCCGGGGTGGAGGGCTACACGGGCAAGTCGGCCGTGGCGCTCGGCCTCCTCGAACAGCTCTCCCGGCGGGTGGAGCGGGTCGCGGTCTACCGACCCGTCGTCCGCGGGGACGCGGCCACCGACTACGTCCTCGACCTGCTCGTCTCCCACGACGCCGTCGCGTTGTCGTACGACGAGTGCGCGGGCGTGACGTACGCCGAGCTGCACCACGACCCCGAGGCCGCGCTCGACCGCATCGTCGACCGCTACCACCAGGTGGCCGAGAAGGCCGACGCCGTGGTGGTGATAGGCAGCGACTACACCGACGTCGGGGCGCCGACCGAGTTCTCGTTCAACGCCCGGGTCGCGGCCAACCTCGGCTGCCCGGTGCTGCTGGTGCTCAACGCCTACGGCCGACCGCCCGAGTCGGTGCGCACGGCCGCCGATGTGGCGGTGGCCGAGCTCCGCGCCCACCACGGCACGCTGTTCGCCGTCGTTGCCAACCGTGCGGACCCGGCGGACTGCGACGCGGTCGTCGACGCGCTGGTCGGCCTCGATGTCCCGGCCTTCGCGATCCGCGAGGAGCCGTTGCTGAGCGCGCCGTCGGTCGGCGACCTGATGGCGGCCTGCGACGGGACCCTGGTCAGCGGCGAGGAGGGTCTGCTGACGCAGGAGGCGACCGGCGTACTGGTGGCGGCGATGACGTTGCCCCACGTCCTCGACCGGCTCTTCGACGGAGCCGTCGTCGTCACGCCGGGAGATCGGCCCGAGATCGTGCTGGGCGTGCTGACCGCCCAGGTGTCCGCCAACTTCCCGCAGATGTCGGGCATCGTCCTCAGCGGCGGCTTCCCGCTGCCCGACCAGGTCGGCCGCCTGATCGACGGGCTGGGCGCAACGATGCCGATCGTCGCGACCAACCTCGACACCAGCGAGACGACGGGCGTGCTCAAAGCGGTCCGGGGCCGGCTCGACAAGGACTCGCCGCGCAAGGTGGCCACCGCACTGACGATGTTCGACGAGCGGGTCGACGGCGAGCTGCTGCTCGACCGGCTCGAAGTGGCCCGTCCCCAGGTCGTGACGCCGTTGATGTTCGAGCACCAGCTCCTCGACCTCGCCGTCGCCGACCGCCGCCACATCGTGCTGCCCGAGGGCGACGACGACCGCGTCCTCCGGGCCGCCGACATCGTGATGCGTCGCAGGATCGCCGACCTGACGATCCTCGGCGAGACACGTGCGGTCGCGGCACGGGCGGCGATGCTCGGGGTCGACCTCACCAACGCCCGGGTGCTGAGCCCCACCGACCCGGAGCTGCGCGAGCGGTTCGCCGCGGAGTACCACGCCCGCCGCAGCCACAAGGGCATCGACCTCGAGCGGGCCCGCGACATCGTGATCGACGTGTCCTACTTCGGCACGATGATGGTCGAGCTGGGACTTGCGGACGGGATGGTGTCGGGTGCTGCCCACACCACGGCCCAGACGATCCGGCCCGCCCTCGAGATCGTGCGCACGGTGCCCGACGTGTCGGTGGTGTCGTCGGTGTTCTTCATGTGCCTGCGCGACCAGGTGTTGGTCTACGGCGACTGCGCGGTCAACCCCGACCCGACCGCCCCGCAGCTCGCCGACATCGCGCTGGCCTCGGCCCGCACCGCGGCGGCGTTCGGCGTGGAGCCGCGGGTCGCGATGCTGTCCTACTCCACCGGCGGCTCCGGGTCGGGGACCGACGTCGAGAAGGTCATCGCGGCCACGGCGATGGTGCGGGAGCGGGCGCCCGACCTGCTCGTCGAGGGTCCGATCCAGTACGACGCCGCGATCGACGCCGCCGTGGCCCGCACCAAGCTGCCCGGGTCGCAGGTCGCCGGCCGGGCGACCGTGTTCGTCTTCCCCGACCTCAACACCGGCAACAACACCTACAAGGCGGTGCAGCGCTCGGCGGGCGCGCTGGCCGTCGGCCCGATCCTCCAGGGCCTGCGCAAGCCAGTGAACGACCTGTCGCGGGGGACCACGGTGCGCGACATCGTCAACACCATCGCCATCACGGCGATCCAGGCCCAGAAGCAAGCACAGGCGGCGCCCGAGTGACGGCGTACGTGCTGGTCGTCAACGCCGGCTCGTCGTCGCTGAAGTACAGCCTGGTCGACGGCGAGACCGGAGAGGCGCCCGCGACCGGATCGGTGGAACGGATCGGCGAGGCGTCCGGGCGGCTGACGCACAAGACAGGCGGCGAGTCGCACACCGAGGAGCGGCCGTTCCCGACGTTCGAGGACGCCCTGGGCGCTGCCGTCGACGCGTTCGAGGACTACGGCCCCTCGAAGGGCGACGTCGAGGTGGTCGCGGTCGGCCATCGCGTCGTTCACGGTGGCGACCGCTTCTCCGAGCCGGTGCTGATCGACGACGAGGTGGTCGGGGCGGTCTCGGACCTGGTGCCGCTGGCCCCGCTGCACAACCCCGCCAACCTCGAGGGCATCGAGGTGGGCCGCAAGCTCTTCCCCGACCTGCCGCAGGTCGCGGTCTTCGACACGGCGTACCACCAGACGATGCCGCCGGTCGCCTACACGTACGCCGTCCCGGCAGCCTGGCGCGAGGAGCACCGGATCCGGCGCTACGGGTTCCACGGCACCTCTCACATGTTCGTCGCCGGCGCGGCCGCGGCCTTCCTCGGCCAGGCTCCAAAGGACACCAACCTCGTCGTCCTCCATCTCGGCAACGGCTGTTCGGCCACCGCCGTGCGGGGTGGCGAGTCGGTCGACACCTCGATGGGGCTGACGCCACTGGAGGGCCTGGTGATGGGCACCCGCTCGGGCGACCTCGACCCGGCCGTGCACGCTCACCTGCACCGCCAGCTGGGCTGGTCGCTCGACAGCATCGACCGAGCACTCAACCGGGAGTCGGGTCTCAAGGGACTGTCCGGGCACAACGACTTCCGCGAGGTGATGGAGCTGCGGGCCGGTGGTGACGCCGCGGCCGCGCTGGCCTTCGACGTCTACTGCTACCGCATCCGCAAGTACGTCGGCGCCTACTACGCCGTCCTCGGCACCCTCGACGCCGTGGTCTTCACGGCCGGCGTCGGCGAGCACAGTCCCGAGCTCCGCGCCGCGGTGCTGGGCGGCCTCGATCGGCTGGGCATCGCGGTCGACGACGCGCGCAACACCGGCCCGATCGACGGCCTGACGTTGGTCTCGCCCGACGGCAGCGACGTCGCCGTACTCGTCGTGCCCACCAACGAGGAGTGGGAGATCGCCCGCCAGACCCTCGCTGTCGTGCGCCCGGCGGCGGTGAGCTAGGTGTACTGATCGGTGAGGTTGGTCAACCTGGTGATGGGCGTTGAACCGCCGATTGCGGTGTGGGGCCGGTGGTGGTTGTAGTAGTGGATCCATGCTGGCAGAGCTGCGCGGCGGGCTGATTCGGAGTTGTAGAGCTTCTTGAAGGCCCAGCCGTCGGCCAGGGTGCGGTGGAAGCGTTCGATCTTGCCGTTGGTCTGGGGCCGGTAGGGCCGGGTTCGCTTGTGGGTGATGCCGAGCTCGAGGCAGGTATCGCGCCAGAGGAACGATCGGTAGCAGCCGCCGTTGTCGGACAGCACGCGCTCGATGGTTACGCCGCGGGCGTCGAACCAGGCGACCGCGTTGCGGAGGACCTCCGCGGCGGTCTCCTTGGTTTGGTCCTCGTGGATCTCGGCGTAGGCCACGCGGGAGTGGTCGTCGATCACGGTGTGCACGTACGCGGTTCCGACGTGGGCGTCGTAGTAGGCGTTCTTGCGGCCGGTGCGGCCCCGGGTGGTGTTGCGGTTCTGGACGCCTTGCCGGCGCCCGACGAACCGCCAGCCACCGCCGTCGGGGATGTTGCCGAGCGTCTTGACGTCCACGTGGATCAGCGACCCGGGGTGGTCGTGCTCGTAGCGGCGGATCGGCTCACCGGTGGCCCGGTCGACATGGGTGAGCCGGTTGAGCCGGCAGCGGACCAGCACCGCGTGCACCGTGGACGGGGCGAGCCCGACCCGGTCGCCGATCTGCACCGGTCCGAGCCGGTGCTTCCAGCGCAGGTGCACGATCTTGCGGACCACCGGCGCGGGTGTCCGGTTCGGGGAGTGGTGCGGCCGTGAGGACGCATCGTCCATCCCAGCTGGCCCAAGCCGGCGGTATCGCTCGGCCCACCGCTTCGCGGTCGGCCAGGCCACGTCGTACCGTTTTGCGGCTCGAGCGATCGGCCAGCCCTGATCGACGACCAGCCGGGCGAGCCGCAATCGAGCGCGCGGGGTCAGTGCAGCGTTAGCGTGGGACACGAAGACCTCCAGGGTGTTGGAGCGGTTTCTTAGACAGCTCCACTCCACGCCCGGAGGTCTTCGCCTTCCAAGCTCATTCAGATCGTGTCGTCGCACGATCTCGACCAACGTGCCCGATCAGTACAGCTAGGAACCGTTTCGCCGGCTCAAACGGCTCCTAAGTCACCGCTGGGTGGGGCCGGCGCCGGGCGGCGGTGAGTGAGGAACCGTTTCGCGGCTCAAAAGGTTCGTAAGTCACCGCTGGGTGGCGCGCCTACGACAGCGGCCGCAACCGGCGAGGTACGCCGACGTCGAGCGCCTCGGCGGGCTGCAGCAGCAGCTTCACGTCGACGCAGTACAGCCCGTCGGGGCCGACGAAGACCGGGTTGAGGTCGAGGTGGGCGACCTGGGGTACGTCGACCGCGAGCCGGGCGGCGGCGACCACCAGCGCCTCCAGGGCATCCACGTCGACGCGAGCGGTGCCGCGGAAACCGTCGAGGAGCGGCCACAGCCGCAGACCGCGCAGCGCCCGCGCCGCGTCGGAGGGGGCGACCGGGGGCAGCAGGTGCACCTCGTCCTGCAGGACGTCGCTGGCAATCCCGCCGGCGGCCACCCGCACCAGCGGCCCGAACACCTCGTCGCGCACCACGCTGCACGCCACCTCGACCCCACGCACGACCGGTTGGACCCGGACCTCCACCTCACTCTCAGAGTCGACGCCGAGCTCGGCGGCGAAGGCCGCCACGGCCTCTGCCACCGCGTCCGCCGACGACAGCCCGACCCGCACCAGCCCGCGGTCGGTCTTGTGCAGCACGCCGGTGTCGGCCACCTTGACCACGACCGGGTAGCCGAGATCGTCCGCGACGGCCCGAGCCTCCGCCGCGCCGCGGGCGGCGGTGCCGACGTGCTCGATCCCGTACGACGCCAGCAACTCATCCGCGGCCTCTGCCGGCAGCCACTCGCCGGTGCCCCCGCGGCCGGCCAGCCGCTCGGTCGCCCAGGCCCGGGCGGACGACGCCTGCATGCCCACCCCCTCGGGCAGCTCGTCGACCGGCACCCGTCGCCACGCGGCGTACCGCATGGCGCGCGCGAGCGCCCCGATGGCGGCCTCGGCCGTGCGGAAGACGGTGAGGCCCGGCGGGCGGCCCACCCCCCCGGACGCGACGACCACCACCGGCTTGGCGGCACCCGACGCCGCCGAGCGGGTCGCCTCGAGGAGGGCTGCCGGGTCGGCCAGGCTGGTGGGCACCAGCACCACGACGACCGCGTCGGTCTCGTCGGACTCCAGCAGCGTCCGGGCCGCCGCCTCCAGCGAGGACGGTGCGACGTCGGCCCCCAGGTCGACGGGGTTGCCCGCGTCGACGAGCGGGACGACGGCCCGCAGGGCGTCCTGGAGCCCGGGGGAGAGGGCCGGCACCGCCAGGCCTTCGGCGTCGGCCAGGTCGGCGGCGAGCACGCCCATCCCGCCGGCGTTGGTGACCACGCCCACCCGATAGCCCGCCGGCAGCGGTTGCTGGTCCAGCACCGCGGCGGTCTCGACGAGCTCCGCAGCGCTGCGGCACCCGATCACGCCCGCCTGGGCAAACAGGGCGTCGACCCCGACGGCGCCGACCCGACCCGGCCCGCCAGCGCGGCCGCCGACGACCGCCAGCAGGGGCTTGCGCTCGGCGAAGCGGCGCGCGGTCCGGGCAAACTTGAGCGCGTTGCCGAACGACTCGAGATAGAGGCCGCCGACCGTCACCTGCTCGTCGTCACCCCAGGCCGCCAGCAGGTCGTTGCTCGACACGTCGAGCTTGGCGCCCAGGGAGACGAAGGACCGCACGCCGACCCCGAGGTCGCCGGCGAGGTCGAGCAGCGTGAAGCCGACCCCACCGGACTGCGAGGCCACCGCCAGTCCTCCGGAAGCAGGGACGGCCCGGGCAAACGTGGTGTTCAGGGTGCTCGCTTCGGCGTGCGAGAGCACTCCCTGCGAGTTCGGGCCGACGACCCGCACGCTGTGCGCCCGGGCCAGCTCGAGCAGCGCCCGCTCGGCGGAGTGACCCGCCGAGCCGGTGAAGCCCGACGAGACGATGATCGCCGCGCCGACCCCGGCGGCGCAGGCATCGGTCATCACCTCGGCGACCCCGGCAGCTGGCACCACCACGACGACCAGGTCGACGGGTTCCGGGATCGCGGCCACGCTGCGGTGCGCAGGCAGCCCGGCCACCGCGTCGGCCTCCGGGTGCACGACCGACAGTCGGCCGGTGTAGCCGCCCTCGCGGATCGCGTCGAGCACCGCGCGGCCGAGCCCACCTGGCGTGCGACGTACGCCGACCACGGCGACGCTCGCGGGTGCGAGCAGCGGCCGCAACGACAGCGCCTCGGAGCGCCACTCCCGCCGGTCGGCCGCGTCCAGGGCCGCCGCCGAGACGTCGGTGCGGAGCTCGACGGAGACCTCCCCCTCGGCCGTCCGGCGCGAGACCGCGAAGCCCGCGCCGCGGAAGACCCGCAGCATGCCGTAGTTGTCCGCGAGCACCTCGGCCTCGAAGCGGGTCACGCCGTGCTCGCGGCACAGCGCGGCGAGGTGCTCGAGCAGCAGGCTGCCGAGGCCGCGACCGCGGTCGTCGTCGGAGACGAGGAAGGCCACCTCGGCCCGGTCGTCGGCCAGCAGCTCGGCCGTCGCCAGCCCAGCGACCCGGCCGCGGACGACCGCGAGCAGGGCGACCGAGTCGGTGTTCGCGGGGTCGAAGAGGTGCGCGACGTACTGGCTCCCGGCCACCGGGCTCGCGGTGAAGAACCGCAGCCGCAGCGTGTCCTGGGAGACGCCCTCATGGAGCGCGAGCACGGCATCGCGGTCGTCGGGCGTCACCCGGCGGATCACGCCGATGCTGCCGTCGGCCAGCAGCACGTCCGACGGGGAACGCTCCAGTCGTGCGTAGGCCGGGTCACAGGCTCATCCTGCATCCCGGCGGTGCGCGGCGGCCATCTCCCACCCAGCCTCTAGGCTCGCCGCAGACCACTGCACGAGAAGCTCGGGGAGGACGACCAGGTGTCGAGCACTGAGATCCCGCCGCCGGGCGAGCCCACCGGAGCCCACCGAGCCTGCCTCCAGCGACCCAGCGCCCGACGCGACGACCCGGGATGACCCGCCGGCTGCCAGCCCGTCTCGCAAGAGCACGCCCGACCCGCTGCGACGGTCCAAGACCAGCACCCTGTGGCTGGTCGTCGTCGGCCTCGGCCTGGTGCTGACGCTGTTGGTCATCCTGATCCTGCAGAACACCCAAGAGGTCAAGGTCTCGTTCCTGTGGTGGGACGGCACCCCGCCGCTCGCCGCCGCCCTGCTGATCGCGGCCGCCGGCGGCATCCTGCTGACCGCCATCGCGGGCACCCTGCGGATCCACCAGCTGCGCCGCCGGGTCAAGCGGCAGTGACCCGCAAGGCGGCGTTCGCCAAGCACAGCAAGCGCATCGCGCTGGAGATCCTCGGCTGGACGCTGGTGCTGGCCGGCATCGCGGCGCTGGTGCTCCCCGGACCCGGCCTGCTGGCGATCTTCGCCGGGCTGGCCATCCTCTCCCAGCAGTACGAGTGGGCCGAGCGCCGCATCGACCCCGTCAAGAAGCGCGCCCTCGAGGGTGCTTCGGACAGTGTGAAGACGTGGCCGCGGATCGCGGTGGCGACCACGATCGCGCTCGGCATCGTGGCGTTCGGCGTGTTCTACGTCCTCCAACCGGCCGCGCCGTCGTGGTGGCCCGTTTCCGACGACTACTGGCTCTACGGCGGCTGGCCGCCCGGGGTCACCCTGATCCTCTCGGGGCTGTTCGCCATCGGCCTGATCGTCTACAGCTACCGCCGCTTCCACGACAACCCCTACGACCACGACCACGACGGCGACTGACCGGTCGTTAGAGTGCCCGGCATGAGCAGGCCCGTGGTGATGGTCATCGGTGCCGGGCCGGGCGTCAGCGGCTCGTTGGCCCGTCGCTACGCCCGCGAGGGGTACGACGCCGCCCTGGTCGGCGTCCACGCAGACGCGCTCGCCGACCTCGCGGCCGAGCTCGAGCAGCTGGGCGCGAGCGTGCGTCACGGCGTCGCCGACATCACCGATGCCGCAGCCGCGACCGAGGTGGTTCGCGGGCTGGCGGAGGGATTCGGGCGGGTCGACGTGCTGCACTTCAACCCCAGCGCCTTCCGCCAGAAGGACCCGCTCCAGCTGACCGTCGACGAGCTGTTGGAAGACGTGGCCCTGGGCGTCGGCGCCCTGCTGACGACGCTGCAGGCCGCCAGGCCGTCGATGTCCTCGGGCGGCCGGGTCACCGCCACCGGCAGCATGGCCGCCGACAAGCCCTGGAACGAGGCCGCCTCACTCGGCGTGCAGAAGGCCGGGCTGCGCAACCTGATCCGCAGCATCGACGACACCTTGGCCCCCGACGGCATCCGCGCGGTCTCGCTGACCGTGCGCGGCACCTTGGGCAAGGAAGGCCCCTTCACGCCCGACCGGGTCGCCGACGCGATCTGGGACGCCGCCCACCAGGACGAGGGCTCCTGGGCGACCGAAGTCCCCTACTCGGGCTGAGGAGCTCTCAGATGCCACTGCCCGACTCGCTCGTCGGCAAGACGATCGCCGTGCTCGGCGGCACCGGGCCGCAGGGCCGCGGGCTGGCGCGCCGCTTCGCCGACGCCGGCCTGACGGTCATCATCGGCAGCCGGAGTGCCGACCGCGCCGAGGAGACCGCCGCCGCGCTGCCGGGCCCGGTGAGCGGAGCCGACAACGCGGCGGCCGCGAGCGCCGGTGACGTCGTCGTGGTCGCCGTACCGTGGGACGGCCATGCCGACCTGCTGCGCTCCCTGACCGCGGAGCTCGCCGGCAAGGTCGTCGTCGACTGCGTCAACCCGCTCGGGTTCGACAAGCAGGGCGCCTACGCGCTCGACGTCCCGGAGGGCTCGGCTGCCGAGCAGGCCGCCGCGATCCTCATCGACAGCACGGTGGTGGCGGCGTTCCACCACGTCAGCGCCGTGCTGCTGGAGGACCCAGACGTCGCCTCCGTCGACACCGACGTGCTGGTGCTGGGCGACGACCGCGAGGCCACCGACCTGGTGCAGGACCTCGCCGCCGTCATCCCGGGCGTCCGCGGCGTGTACGGCGGCCGGTTGCGCAACGCCCGCCAGGTCGAGGCGCTGACCGCCAACCTGATCAGCGTCAACCGGCGCTACAAGGCCCACGCCGGCGTCAGGGTCACCGACCTCAGACCTTGAGGAAGTCGAGCGTGCGCTGCCACGCGAGCGCGGCCGCGTCGGCGTCGTACTCGGGTCGGCCGGGCTCGGCGAACCAGTGGTCGGCACCGGGGTAGACCTCGAGGCTCGCCTCGACCCCGCCCTTCTCCAGTTGCTGCTGCATGGCCTCGGCGTCCTCGAGGGGGTCCATCTGGTCGCGGTCGCCGAAGTGGTGCAGCACCCGGGCCTGCACCTTCGACCAGTCGGCCTCCGCGATCCCGTAGTAGGCGACGACCGCGCGGATCTGCTCCGGGTCGCTCTCGGCGAGCACGAACGCCCAGCCGGCGCCCATCGAGGCCCCGATGACGCCGATGCTCATCCCCCCGGCGCGGCCGAGCAGCTCGTCCTTGGCCGCGAACACCACCGCGCCGATCTGGTCGGGGCTGAAGTCCTTGCGCATCGCGTCGGCCTCCTCGATGGTGTCGACCACCCGGCCGTCGCGGTAGTCGGGGGCCAGCGCCGTGAAGCCGGCCCGCGCCAGGTCGTCGCACCAGTGCTTGAAGTCGTCGTTGAGGCCCCACCAGGCGTGCAGCACGAGCACGCCGGGTCCGCCGTCGCGAGGCGCGGCGAGGTACGCCGCAGCGGGGCCGGCCGGGGTGGTCAGGGTGATGTCGTGGGTTTCGATGTCCATGACTCGAGCCTGCCGCACATTCCCGACACCCTGTGTCGCCAATGTGGGAGAGGATGACCGGGTGCGCGCCTCCCGGATGATGAGCCTGCTGCTGCACCTGCAGGTGCGTGGCGAGGTGCAGGGCTCCGAGCTCGCGAGGCTGCTCGAGGTCAGCGAGCGCACGGTGCAGCGCGACGCCCGGGCTCTCGCCGATGCCGGCATCCCTGTGCAGGCGACGCGCGGCCCGGCTGGTGGCTATCGGCTCGGTGGCGGCTACCGCACCCGGCTGACCGGGATCGGCCTCGACGAGGCGGGCGCGCTGGCCTTCCTCGGTCTCGGGGCGCCGGCCGAGCAGCTGGGCCTCGGCGACCTGGTCGACGGGCTGCAGACCAAGATCTGGGCGGCGCTGACCACCGAGGCCCGCGAGTCGGCCCAGCGCAGCACCGAGCGGTTCCACCTCGACCCCGTGCGCTGGTTCGGCCGCGCTGAGCCGGTGCCGTGCCTCGGACCGCTGGCGGTCGCCGTGTGGGGCGACCACCGGGTGCGGCTGGACTACGTCAAGAACGGGCGACCGAGCCAGCGCACCGTGGACCCGCTCGGCCTGGTGCTCGCCTCTGGGGAGTGGTACCTCGTGGCGCTGCGGCAGGGACAGCGGCGTACGTATCGGGTCTCGCGGGTGCGGTCGGTGACCACCCTGGAGGAGCCATCCCGACGTCCGCCGGACTTCGACCTGGCCGAGACCTGGCGCGCCTCACGTCGGGAGCTGGAGGAGGAGGACGCGGCCGTCGAGGTGACGGTGCGCGTCCGGGCCTCCTACCTGCCGAGGCTGCGGCGGGTGCTCCCGGCCGCCGGCCAGGACCTCGTGCCGACAGTCATCAACGGAGCAGGAGGTGGAGCTGACCGTGCCGTTCGAGGGCGAGTCGTGGGCAACCTTTGCGCTGATCGGCTCTGTGTGGCGGCGTGGAGGTGCTGGCGCCTGACTGGCTGCGTCGCCGGGTCGGCGAGCAGGTGCTGACGGCCGCGGCGCGCTACGGCGTCCGGCCGCAACCGAGGGTTGAGGCATCAGACCACGCTGCGCGTCGAGCTCTGCGGGGAACCCGTGCTGCATTCCCCACGCGACGGCCTGAGCCCGGTTGGTGATCTCCATCTTGCGGTAGAGGCTGCGGATGTAGGTCTTGACCGAGTTGATGCTGAGATAGGCGGTGCGGGCGATCTCGTCGTTGCTCAGGCCCGCGACGATCATCCGGAGGATGTCGGTCTCCCGCGGTGACAGCCCGACCTCGTGACCCAGTCTCGTGGAGTCCTCGGCTTCCTGGGCCGCAGGGCTCTCGTCGAGGGTGCCGTTGGCGGCGGCCGTGAGCACCTCGATGATCTGGTCGGGACTCGCGCCTACCGACACGCCTGCTTCGGCTCCGCGGTCGAGCGCGATGGCCCCGAGGTCGGGCCGCAGCTCGCGCATCACCGCGACGACGGTCGAGCCGGTCTCCTTGACCCAGTAGTCGAGGTCGCTGCCGTCACCCTGGAACAGGCCGATGACGTCATAGAGGACGACATCCGGCTCCCCATCCTCCGGGCCCTCGAAGGTGATCTGCTGCGGGCCGGCGTGCTCGGCGATCAGGGTGCGCAGACCCGCGGAGATGACTTCCTGGGTCGAGACCGCATGCACCCACAAGGGACGCGTCCCGGTCGATGACGGACGGTTTGACGAGGTGGAAAGCAGCACCGCGGGTCCTCCTGGATGAGGGACTGACGACGAGCGATACAACAGGAAATCTCAATCAGCTAGTTGATATTTGCTCACTTCTTGACCATGATGTCAAGGGTGAATCTCGGACCCGGTCCAGGGTCGAGCAATGAGTCCGCCCGCGACGCGGACGAGTCCCGGCGCGGCCTTCATCTGGTGGGCGACGACTCCCAGCCCTCGTCCGGCGTCGGACCGGCGCCGGGCAACAGAGAGCCGATCTACGGCATCTCCGTCGCGGCGGAGCTGACCGGCGTCTCCCCCGCGACCCTGCGGGCCTACGAGTCCAAGGGGCTGGTCCGGCCGGGACGCACGAGGGGCGGCACCCGCCGCTACAGCGCGGTCGACATCGCCTGGATCAACCGCATCACGGCCCTGCTCGGCCAGGGCCTCAACCTCGCCGGCGTCGAAGCAGTCCTCCGGCTCGAGCGCGAGACCAGCGACCTGCGCCAGGAGAACGACGACCTGCGCGAGCAGCTCGACGAGCAGTAGTCAGGCGGATTTCGGCTACCTTCTCTGGGTGCGCGATGAGTCATCGGTTCGCCTGAGGTCAGTGCATCCATGAGCTGGGCGTTCCTGCTGACCTCGCTGGTGATCGTGGCCACCCCCGGCACCGGCGCGTTGTACACGCTGGCCGCCGGCCTGGCGCGCGGCACCCGAGCGAGCATCCTGGCGGCGTTCGCCTGCACGCTGGGCACCGTGCCACACCTGCTGGCCGCGGTGACCGGGCTGGCCGCGCTGCTGCACGCGAGTGGGGTGGCCTTCCAGACGATCAAGTACGCCGGCGTCGCCTACCTGCTCTACATGGCATGGGCCACCTGGCGCGACCAGGGTGCGCTGGCCGTCGCCAAGGACACCCGGCCTGTCTCCTGGCGCAGCGTGATCGTCGCGGGCGTGACCCTCAACCTGCTCAACCCCAAGCTCACCATCTTCTTCTTCGCGTTCCTCCCGCAGTTCGTCCCCGCGGGCGAACCCGGCGCACTGGCGCGGATGCTGGTCCTGAGCCTGGTGTTCATGGCGATGACGTTCGTGGTGTTCGCGGCGTACGGCGCCTGTGCGGCGGCGCTCCGCGACAAGGTGCTGTCGCGGCCCCGGCTGGTCGACCGGATCCGCAAGACCTTCGCCGCCACGTTCGTGGCCCTCAGCGCGCGGCTGGCCGTCGAGTCTCGCTGACGCGTCTCTCGGTGGTTGAGGAGGGGGCGCCCGCGCCCGTCTCGAAACCTCCGGTTCCGCGTCGTGTCTGCCGCGACTGAGTGGTGCTCGTGTGCAAAGAATGTTGGTGTGGAGCAGCCAGCGGCGCGCCGGCGTCCGATCCTGAAGGCGGCCCTGGGCGGCGTCGTCGCCATCGGGGCGGTCGGCGGAGCCGCGCGTGTGTGGCCAGGCTCCGGTCCCACTGGCGGGGATGGACGGCAGGCGCTGGCCCTGGTCGACGATGGCGGCCAAGGGATCGGCGAGCTCGAGGTACCGCTCGACGGCGCGGTGCTGGCGCGACGAGCCGACGAACTGTGGGAGACCGACGCCCTGTCCTCCACGTCGTACTCGATGCTCGCGCCTGACCTGGCACCGACCCGACCTGGTCCCGGACCTGGCGGTCCGCACGCGCGCCGACGGCGACTGGAGCGACTGGCAGCCCGTGCCCGCACTCTCCGACCGGCCCGACGCCTCCTCCGGCGAAGGACTGGCGAGGGGCAGCACCGAGCTGATGTGGATCGGCCCGTCCGACGGCGTCCAGGTGCGGGTCGGGGGAGTGCGCCCGCGTGGCCTGACCCTGGTGCTGCTGCGGCCCTGGGCGCAGCCGGGCGACGACAGCGAGAACGCCAGTCGATGCAGAGGGCGACGAACCGTTCGGGCGTACGACGTCCGCTCGCGGCGCGAGGGCCGGCGCTCGTGCCCCGCCCGGAGACGCACGGCCGACGGCAATGGGGCGCCAGGGAGTCGTGGCGTAGACGGCCGGCCCCGCTACAACTACACGATCAAGCAGGTGCACGTGCACCACACGGTCAACAGCAACAACTACGGCCGACACGACGTCCCGGCGCTGATCCGCGGCATGTACCGCTATCACACCCACTACCTCGGCTGGTCCGACATCGCCTACAACTTCCTCGTCGACCGGTTCGGTCGCATCTGGATCGGCCGTGCGGGCGGAGCAAGCCGACCGGTGCGAGGAGCGCACACCCTCGGCTTCAACTCGACCTCGGCGGGGATCGCCGTGATCGGGAACTTCGAGCTCGTCCGCCCCTCAGACGCCGTCCTCGACGCCGTCGCCGCCGTCGCCGCGTGGAAGCTCCAGCCGTTCCACCGCAACCCGCTGGGGACCGTGCACGGTCTGGTCGCAGGGCAGCGACCGCTTCCGTCCGGGCCGTCGCGTGCGGCTGCCGACGATCGACGGACACCGCGACACCAACCGGACCGCCTGCCCCGGGCGCCACCTCTACCACCACATCCCGGAGATCCAGCAGTCGCGTCGCCGCCCTCATCGAGCGCTACTCCAAGGTGCATGTGGTCGAGCGCTCCGCCCTGCACGGCATCGCGGCGCTCGGCAACACGCTCACCGTCGGACCCCGGCACCTACAGCCCCGCAGACGCCGTCATCTCCTACGTGTGGCTCCGCGACGGCAAGCCCATCCCGCGCGCCTCATTTCATCGCTACATCGTGAGACCGGCAGACGTCGGCACCCGGCTCTCGGTCCGCATCACCGCCCGCAAGGCCGGGCTGAAGCCCGTCACCCGACGGCGCTGGACCAAGGCGCGGACGACCGGGCCTTCGACCGTCACCTTGGACGCCCGCGTCGTCGACGGCCGACGGCTGCGCGTGGCCGTCCGGGTCTCGTCGCCGCCCGGCGTACGACCGGTTCCCCACGGCAAGGTGGTCGTCAAGGTCGACGGCCGCCGCGACGTCGTCCGACCTCACCGATGGCCGCGGAGTCGCGACGTTCGGTGCCAAACGCCCGCTCGCCGCGCGGTCAGTCACTGGGTGAAAGCCAGGTACCTCGGCGACCGGTCACACGACACGTCCCGCGCCGCGGCCCGGGTCCGCGTACGTCGCTGAGCTGACCTGCACGACAGGCGCCGGACTCAGGGCAGTGTGAACCTGAACCGGTCCGTCGAGGGCTTGAACTTCTTGGTCCCCAGGTACCTCGTCACCACGACGTACTTGCCGCTCGGCGAAGTCCCGCGGAACTGCTTCTTCGCGACTCCCAGGCTCGACAGCCGCACGGTGGCCTTCTTGATGGTCTCGCCGTTGCGCTTCAAGATGACCTTCACCCGGCCCGACACGTCGGACCCGTTGTGGGCCGCCACGCGAGCACGCGCCTTCAGCTGGCCGCCGGCCAGGTGTTTCGCGAACGCTCTGCTCTTCGTCGCGATCCGGGGAGCGGTGTAGGACACGGTCCCCGTCGACGTGGCCAGCTGGCTCGGCTGCGTCGGGACGAACTCGGCGGAGACGGTGTAGTGGCCGGGCTTCACGCTCGGCAGCTTGGCCTTCGCCTTGCCCGCCGCCACCTGCTTCGTCACGGACTTGCCACCGACCGAGAAGGTGACCGCGCCGACCGGGGCGGCTCCGGTGGTGGTCACGGTCGCGGTGGCCTTCTTGCCCTTCACCTTCAGCGCGGTGGTCGACGTCTGGCTCGGGCCAGGGACCGTGGGCGCAGCTGGCGCGAGGCTGTTGAACCAGTCCTCGATGTTGGTGTAGCCGTTGCCGTCGATGTCGCCGTTGGAGTCCGCCACGTTGAGCTTCGTGCCGAGGGCGGTCTCGGCGCTGTTGGGCATGCCGTCGGCGTCGTCGTCGGCGGCCGGGGCGGTGCTGGGCAGGGTGGGGTAGCCACCGACCTGGCTCGGGTCGTCGACGAGCTGGCCGGTTCCGTCGACGACGCTTTGCACCAGGCGCTGGTCGACGGCGTCGCGGAACGGCACGGCCGCTCCGGCCTGGGCGAGGACCTGATCGTAGGCAACCGCTGCCGACGTGGTCGTCACGGGCGCCGCCGCGAACGGGGACTGCACCTGCGATGCGGCGGACTCAGAGTCAACTCGTGCGCTCACGAGTCCGCTTGGCTGTCCACCGCATGTTGGCGTCGCCGTACCACTGCCAGGTGTCACCGGTGTCCCCGCTGTAGACGGCGAACTCGGGTCGGCTCGGGTCCGAGGAGGGTCCGGGCTTGTAGTAGTTGCCGACCCAGTTCACGCGCGGCTCGCCCTTGCTGGAAGAGACCAGGGTGACGCCCGAACCAGACCCGTCCCCGTAGTTGTAGATGACGTTGTTGCGCACGTCGGCGACGGACAGGCCCGAGATCTGGGGGTTGCGGTCCATGTTCGAGACCAACAGGTTGCCGTGCATGCTCACGTTGTGCGCATCGGCTCCGCCCAGCAGCACGCCCTTCGAGTGCTCGCCCTGCTGGTGGGTCGAGTTCGACAACCCTTCGGCGATGATGGAGTTGCTGATGGTGATGTTCTGGCTCGCGTCGTAGGTGTTGAAGACCTCGTCGACGGCCCAGGACATCGATACGTGGTCGATGACGACGTTCTCGGTGCCCGGTTTGTAGATCGTCAGGGCGTCGTGGCTGTCGTCGGCGCACGAGGTCGGACCGGGGCGGAGCCGCAGGTAGCGGATGATGACGTCGTGGGTGGCGACCAGCATCGTGCCCTGGTCGATGCAGGGTGAGGCGGCCGGGTCGACGCGCAGCGTGATCCCGCCTCCGGGCGCGGTTTGTCCCGCGACCGTCAGATAGGGGTCCTCGACGTCGATGCGGCTCTTGAGCACGATGGTCCCGGAGACGCGGAACACCACCGTCCGCGGCCCGGACGCCTCCAGGGCCGCGCGCAGACTGCCGGCGCCGGAGTCGTTGAGGTTGGTCACCTTGAGGACGGCGCCGCCGCGGCCACCCGGGGTCTGGGTGCCGAAACCCTCCGCGCCGGGGAACGCCGCCACGGCGACGGCTGCGGCCGCTGCCTGTGTCTGATCTGTCCGCGCAGGGACACCGAACGCAGGGACACCGAGCACGAGGGCGCCGACGGCAGCAGTGGCGACACCGGCCCTGACGAAACCGAACGCCCGCTCCCGGGGCGTGGACACGCTGTCGCGGAGGAGATCCCTCCGGAATGTGCCGCGCCGAATTCTGGTGCTCGCCTGCGTGAGTTTGCTGTTGATGGGGGGTCCCTTTCCGCGTCCTGGCCCCCGATCGCCGGGCAGTCTACCAAGATCGCCTCGATTGAAAATTCGGCGATTGGATGACGGGTACGGCGCCTACCCGGCCGACTCGCCCTGCTCAGGGCACCGTGTACTCGACATGGAGGAGTGGCGCGAAGCTGACGCCGCCTTCGAACGCGACTGCCTTGCGCATGCCGGTGCCGGAGAACTGGAACGCCAGGGCGTTGCCTGTGGCCCAGCCCGTCCGGCCGACCACGGCCTGCACCAGCCCCGCGAGGTTCGGGGTGCGTTGGGCTTCGCCGGCGGCACCCACGGTCGGCCATGCTGCCGGAGCCCAACCGACGCTGGTGCTGGTGGTGGCCCGGGAGCTGATGTTGTTGAGCCCGCTGGTGTAGGTGGGGGTGTTGGCGGCGTTCTCGGCGCGGATCGCCAGTGAGGTCGTCGCCGTGCTGGCGCCGTCGACCCGGAACTGCACGTAGGCGTTGGTGATCGTGGCGTTCGCGGGGATCGTCACTTTGGCGAACCGGACACCGACCAGTTGCACGGTGTTGCCGTCGGTGGTGATCTCCAGGTCGTCGCTGGTCAGCGCGTTCTTGCCTGAGCTGGTCGACTGCTCGGCGTCGTCGGACCCCGTCGCCACGCGCACCTCGAGAGTCCGCGGGGTGCCCCCACCGCCGGCGGGGTTCACCGTGACGGTGACCTCGTCCTGGGTGGTCAGGGCGCCGTCGCCGGCGGTCAGCCGGAGCACGTAGGTGCCGGCGGTGGAGAAGGTGGCGGTGGTGTCGGTCGCTGCGAAGTTGGCGAAGGTGACGGTGCCGGGACCGGAGGTCCGGGTCCACGTGCTGGTCAGCGAGCCGGAGGCGGGGAGACCGTCGTCGGTGATCGTGCCGTCCAGGGACGCGGTGGCCGGCAGCGTGATCGTCTGATCGGCACCCGCGTTCACAACCGGGGGTGTGTTGGTGGGAGTGGGCGGGTTCACCGTGACGGTGACCTCGTCTTGGGTGGTGAGGGCGCCGTCGCCGGCGGTCAGCCGGAGTACGTAGGTGCCGGCGGTGGAGAAGGTGGCGCTGGTGTCGGTCGCTGCGAAGTTGGCGAAGGTGACGGTGCCGGGACCGGAGGTCCGGGTCCAGGTGCTGGTCAGCGAGCCGGAGGCGGGGAGACCGTCGTCGGTGATCGTGCCGTCCAGGGACGCGGTGGCGGGCAGCGTGATCGTCTGATCGGCACCTGCGTTGACCACGGGTGCCTGGTTGGTCGGGCCACCGGTGCCGGTGGTGTACTCGACGTGCAGCAGCGGCGCGAAGCTGGCGCCGCCCTCGAACGGCTCGGCTGTCCGGCGGCCGGTGCCGGAGAAGGCGAATGCCAGCGCGTTGCCCTGGGCCCAACCGGCCCGGCCGACCACGGCCTGCACCAGTGGCGCGAGGTCGGGGGTGCGTTGAGAGGTGCCGGCCGCGCCGACTGTCGGCCACGCCGGTGGCGACCACGCCACGTTGGCGGTCGTGGTGGCGCGCGAGGAGACGTTGCGGGTGGCCGACGTGAAGGTCGGCGTGTTGTCGACGTTGACCGCCCGAATCGTCATCGACGACGCACCTGTGCTCGCCTCATCGGTACGGAACTGGACATAGGCGTTGGTGATCGTGGCACCCGGGGGGATCTGGAGGCCCCCGAACCTCAGGCCGACGACCTGCTGGGTGCTGCCGTCGGTGGTCAGCTCGATGTCCGAGCTCGACAGCTGCACCGACCCGCTGCTCAGGGACTCCTCGGCGTCATCACTGCTCGCGCTCACCCGCCTCTCGAGGACCTGCGGCGTGCCCCCACCGGAGGCAGGGCTCACCGTGACCTGGACCGTGTCGGAGGTGGCCATCGCCCCGTCGTGCACGGTGAGCCGAAGCACATAGGTGCCGGCGACCGGGAAGGTCACCGTGGGGTCCTGCGCGGTAGCGCTCGAGAACCCAGCGTTCGCCGGCCCGGAGTCGGTCGCCCACAGGTGGGTCAACCCCGCGGGCGCAGGCAGCCCGTCGTCGGTCACCGTCGCCGCCATCGTCGCCGTGGCGGGAAGGGTGATCGGCCGGTTCGGTCCGGCGTCGACCACGGGGGCAGCGTTCGACGGCGGGTCGGGGTCGGTCGGCCCAGCGGGCGTGAGGCCGTTGAACCAGTCCTCGATGTTGGTGTAGCCGTTGCCGTCGATGTCGCCGTTGGAGTCCGGCACGTTGGGGTTGGTGCCGTGGGCGGTCTCGGCGCTGTTGGGCATGCCGTCGGCGTCGTCGTCGGCGGCCGGGGCGGTGCTGGGCAGGGTGGGGTAGCCACCGACCTGGCTGGGGTCGTCGACGAGCTGGCCGGTTCCGTTGACGACGCTTTGCACCAGACGTTGGTCGACGGCGTCGCGGAACGGCACGGCCGCTCCGGCCTGGGCGAGGACCTGGTCGTAGGCAACCGCTGCCGACGTGGTCGTCACCGGTGCCGCCGCGAACGCGGACGACACTCGTGATGCGGTCGCGCCGGAGTGCACACGAGCGCTCACGAGACCGCTGGATGTCCACCGCATGTTGGCGTCGCCGTACCACTGCCAGGTGTCACCGGTGTCTCCGCTGTAGACGGCGAACTCGGGTCGGCTCGGGTCCGAGGAGGGTCCGGGCTTGTAGTAGTTGCCGACCCAGTTCACGCGCGGCTGGCCCTTGCTGGAGGAGACCAGGGTGACGCCGGAACCGGAGCCGTCCCCGTAGTTGTAGATGACGTTGTTGCGGACGTCGGCGACCGACAGGCCGGAGATCTGGGGGTTGCGGTCCACGTTGGAGACGAACAGGTTGCCGTGCAGGCTGACGTTGTGCGCGTCGGCTCCGCCTATCAGCGCGCCCTTCGAGTGCTCGCCATCGGGGTGCGTGGAGTTGGAGAGTCCTTCGGCGATGATGGAGTTGCTGATGGTGATGTTCTGGCTCGCGTCGTAGGTGTTGAAGACCTCGTCGACGGCCCAGGACATCGATACGTGGTCGATGACGACGTTCTCGGTGCCCGGTTTGTAGATGGTCAGGGCGTCGTGGCTGTCGTCGGCGCAGGAGGTCGGACCGGGCCGGAGCCGCACGTAGCGGATGATGACGTCGTGGGTCGCGACCAGCATCGTTCCCTTGTCGATGCAGGGCGAGGCAGCCGGGTCGACGCGCAGCGTGATCCCGCCTCCGGGCGCGGTTTGTCCCGCGACCGTCAGATAGGGGTCTTCCACGTCGATGCGGCTCTTGAGCACGATGGTCCCGGAGACGCGGAACACCACCGTCCGCGGCCCGGACGCCTCCAGGGCCGCGCGGAGACTGCCCGTGCCGGAGTCGTTGAGGTTGGTCACCTTGAGGACGGCGCCGCCGCGGCCGCCCGGGGTCTGGGTGCCGAAACCCTCGGCTCCCGGGAACGCCGGCACGACGGGCACGGCGACGAGGTCGGCCGTCACCTGCGGCCGATCGACCGCAAAGACACCGAACACGAGGGCGCCCACGGCAGCCGTGGCGACACCGGCTCTGACGAGACCGAACGTCCGACCCAGCGGCATCGACACGCTGGTGCGATTGAGATTCCTGCGATGTGCGCCACGCCGAATTCGCGTGCGGGCCTGCTTGATCTTGGTATTGATGGGGGGTCCCTTTCGAGAGGTCGAGCCCCCATCGCCGAGCACTGTACACACGTTCTGAGACCAATGGGGTCCGACGGGGCGATTCGGATGCCGGTACGGCGACCAGGTCTTCGCGTTGTACGTGCCGCCGACGATGAGAATCTCGGGTCACGCTGGTCGGTCTCCCCAGAACCGATTGCACGAAGCGAAAACACCAATTGAGGAGCACTCGGATGTCACTCGCACGGGTCCATAACTTGTCCATCTCCCTCGACGGGTTCGCAACCGGGGAGCCGCAGTCCGCCGAGGCACCGTTCGGCCATGCGGGCGAGCGTCTGCACGAGTGGATGTTCGGCACCCGGTTCTGGCACGCCGGCGGATCGGCCGGTGTCGACGACGCCTTCGCCGAGCGCAACAGCCACGGCATCGGCGCCGAGATCATGGGCGCCAACAAGTTCGGCCCGCCCGGCTGGCAGGACGACACCGACTGGAAGGGCTGGTGGGGCGAGAACCCGCCGTTCCACTCACCGACCTTCGTGCTCACCCACCGCCCGCGGCCCCCGATCGAGATGGCCGGCGGCACCACGTTCCACTTCCTCGACGCCACCCCGGCCGACGCGCTCGAGACCGCCCGCGAAGCCGCCGGTGGCCAGGACGTGCGGATCGGCGGCGGCGCCACCGTCGTCCGCGACTTCGTCGCCGCCGGGCTCGTCGACCACATGCATCTGGTCCAGGTCCCGATCGTCCTCGGCCGAGGTTCTCGCGTCTGGGACGGCCTGGAGGCCCTCGAGGATGTCTATGACATCGAGGCGATCTCGTCGGCCAGCGGCGTCACCCACCTCACGTTCACGCGGAAGGCCGTCTGAGGCGACCTGAAACTTTCGTACGACGCTTCGACCACATCGGCATCACTGTTGCGGACCTCGACGCGGCGACCGAGTTCTTCGTCGGGCCCGACCACGAGCCGGGATCGCCGACGGCGATGGCCAACGAGCTCGGCCTACGCAACGTGTCCTTCGAGGTCGACGACCGCGAGGCGGCCCGAGGGCCTCATCGTGTCGCTCGCCCAGCGCACAGGCTGAGCAGGGGTGCGCGGCACGGGTCGGGTCACTAGTCTCGGATCGGCCATTCGTCGCACGTTTGGGGGCGCCATGTCGCAGGTCCAGCAGCACAAGTTCCAGCTCGACGAGAGCGAGATGCCGACCCGCTGGTACAACGTCCTGCACGACCTGCCGACCCCACCGCCGCCGGTGTTGCACCCGGGCACCGGGCAGCCGGTGGGGCCCGACGACCTGGCGCCTCTGTTCCCGATGGACCTGATCCTCCAAGAGGTGTCAGGCGAGCAGTACATCGACATCCCGGAAGAGGTCCTCGACGTCTACCGGCTGTGGCGGCCGAGCCCGCTGTATCGCGCACACCGGCTGGAGAAGGCGCTCGGCACACCGGCGCGGATCTACTACAAGTACGAAGGGGTCTCGCCGGCCGGCTCGCACAAGCCGAACACCGCGGTCCCGCAGGCGTTCTACAACGCCAAGGCGGGGATCAAGAGGCTCACCACGGAGACCGGGGCCGGCCAGTGGGGCACGGCGCTGGCGTTCGCCTGCGCACAGTTCGGCCTGGCCTGCGAGGTCTGGCAGGTGCGGGCGTCGTACGACCAGAAGCCCTACCGGCGGATCATGATCGAGACGTTCGGCGGCACCGTGCACCCCAGTCCCTCCGAGCTGACCGAGTCCGGCCGCAAGATCCTTGCCGAGCACCCCGACTCGACCGGCTCGCTCGGGATCGCGATCAGCGAGGCCGTCGAGGTGGCGGCGCAGGACCCGACCTCGAACTACGCGCTCGGCAGCGTGCTCAACCACGTGCTGATGCACCAGACGATCATCGGCGAGGAGGCGCTGCTCCAGCTCGCCAAGGCGGGGGAGACGCCCGACCTCCTGATCGGATGCACGGGCGGCGGGTCGAACTTCGGTGGGTTGATGTTCCCGTTCCTGCGGGAGAAGTGGGCGGGCCGGATGAACCCGACCATGCTGGCGGTGGAACCGGCCGCGTGCCCGTCGCTCACCCAGGGCACCTACGCCTACGACTTCGGTGACACCGCAGGGATGACGCCGCTGATGAAGATGCACACGCTCGGCCACGACTTCGTGCCGGACCCGATCCATGCCGGCGGCCTGCGCTACCACGGGATGAGCCCGCTGATCAGCCACCTCTACGAGACGGGCGAGATCGGGGCGGTCGCCAAGCCGCAGAGCGAGTGCTTCTCTGCCGGGGTGCTGTTCGCGCGCACCGAGGGCATCGTGCCCGCACCGGAGCCGACCCACGCGCTCGCGGCAACCGTCGAGGAAGCGCTCAGGTGCGCGGAGACCGGCGAGGAGAAGGTGATCCTGACCGCGCTGTGCGGGCACGGCCACCTCGACCTGGCGGCGTACGACGACTATCTGGCCGGCAGGGTCGTCGACCACGAGTGGGAGGACGCCGACATCCAGGCCGCCGTGGCCGACGCGCTCTCGCGGCTGCCGGCCCTGGCCTGACGACCGCGCCCCGGGTCGCCGAAGTTCTGATCACGACGCTAGGGCAGGTCGCGAAGGTCGATGGAAGGCACGCCCGCGGCCGAGCGCCAGGTGATCCGGGCCGTTCCTGGCACAATCCTCCGGGTCGTGACCGGCTCGCCATCGATCGAGTCGATGATGTCGTCGTACATGGGGACGCCCGGCACCTCGACCTGTTGGAGCGGTTGGACGATGTCAGCCGTCACCGCGGTGCGTTCGAGGTCGTGCTGCCGGTCGACGGCGATCTCGACGTCGTGTGCGGCGGTGGTGCCGGTGTTGCGGAAGCGGATGACGTCGGCGTCTTGGTCGATGACGTGGCCCCAGGCGACGTCGCGGTACTCGCGGGAGGCGTCCTCGAGGCGTTCGGCCCTGTCTTCGGCGGAGCGCGCGAGGTCGACGGCTTCGACGGAGTGCCAGATCGCCGTCTTTGCGCGGCGGCCGGCTCGGATGGCGTACGCCCAGCCCACGATCGCGATCAGGAGAGTGATGGCGATGCCGGCCCAGACGCCGACGTCTTGCCACTGACTGGCGTCCCACTGACTGACATCCATCAGCTGCTGCCCGGGATCTGGCCGGCGGCGTGCGCGGTGGTCATGCCGAGGATTGTCTCAGGCGACGCGCGCTCTTGAGCTCACCCGTGAGCACTAGGAACTGAACTGAGCGGAGACGTTTCGATCTTTGCCTTGCTGCCTGGCACGGTCTTTGGCGCATTCGTCTGCTCTATGCCTATCGCCAGGACTAGGGTCCCTGGTCTGGGCCGGAATCTTTCCGGTTCCCATGTGCCCCCCGAGGGGACGTCCTGTGCCGACATCCATGAGGCACCGCCCGGTCCTCGCCGTGCTCGTTGCCACGATCGCGCTGCTCCTGACCATTGGCGGCACCGCTGCCGCCGCCAAGCTCATCACTGGAAACGACATCGAGAACGGTTCGCTGACCGGCAAGGACGTCAAGAACAAGTCCCTGACCCGGAAGGACTTCAAGGGTTCGGTGAAGGGCCCGGCAGGCCCTGCGGGCGCCCAGGGCGCGGCTGGCTCTGCGGGCGCCCAGGGCGCGGCTGGCTCTGCCGGCGCCACCGGGCCGGCCGGTCTGGTCAGCCTGCAGTACGTCGAGGGCCCGACGATCCCCTTGCTTGCCGGCACCGGGGTGGGTGGGAACGTCCTGTGCCCCGTGGGCACCTCGGTCGTGAGCGGCGGTGGCAGGCCCATGACGGTCGGTCCCGACGTGATCCTGGACAGCTCCCTGCCGATCGACGGTGCAGACGCCGACACCGTCCCGGACGACGGGTGGGCCGTGAACTACAACAACCCGACGGCCAGCAACTCCAACTTCCGGGTCAACGCGGTCTGCGCTGTGGTGGGATCCGTCTCGTAGCCCGGCGGCTGTCACGGCGGTGCCCGTCAGGCGCCAGGCCCTGCCGCCGCGATTAGTTCCTCTTCGCGCTCGGGCGTGAGTCCCACCCCGTCGCGAGTGGCGCGGTCGGGGTGGGCCTGCGCCCAGGCCAGCGTGTCGCGGACGATCTCCTCGAAGGGTCGGTGGGTGAGGCCCGCGGCCTCGGCGCGAGCGGTGCTCATCGCACACACGTTGTCCGACACGCCCTCCGACCACAGCGGGAGCTGGGCACCGTCCACGCCCTGCTCGACGAGGAACGTCCCGTCGACCGGGGCCAGCTCGACGGGCTCGCCGACGCCCGCGACGGTGTCGGCGATGAATGACTCGAAGGTGGTGGCCGGGCGTGCGGCGGTGAAGATGCCCGCGGTCTTCTCCTCCACGAGCCGGATCGTCCAGGAGCCCATGTCGCGGGCGTCGATGGCCTGCATCGGCGCGTCGGCGGGGCCGGGCAGGATCATCCGCCCGCCACGTGCCGCCCGCAGCACCCACCACGGGTAGCGGCCGCTCACGTCGCGCGGCCCCACGACGTACGTCGGGCGGATGATCGTCAGCCCGGCGTCACCCCACCGCTCGCGGGCCACCCGCTCGCAGGCCACCTTCAGCGGTCCGTAGGTCTCGTCGGTGATCTCGCGGGTGTCGGGCGACGACTCGGGGAGCAGGGCGGCGTCCTCGTCGGCCCCGACCGAGACTTGGTCGTCGTACACCGAGCAGGTGGAGACGAAGACGTGGTGACCGCCGCGGTCGCCGAGGGCGTCGTGAAGCGACGCGACCTGGCCGGGAAAGTAGGCACACACGTCGATGGTCGCGTCCCAGCTGCCCTCCGCGAGGACGGAGAGATCGCCGTCGCGGTCGGCGAGGAGATGGGTGGCGGCGGGCAGCTCGTCGGTGGCGGTGCGGTGCAGCAGGGTCACGTCGTGGCCGGCTGCCAGCGCCGCGTCGGCCATGGCGTAGCCGACGAAGCGGGTGCCTCCGATGATCAGGATCCTCATCCTCGGGAGCCTAGGTCACCGACGGCCTAGCGTGCCGGTATGCAAACTCACCGTTCCATCCTCTTGGTCGCCGCCGGGGTCATCTTCGGACTCACCGCCGGCGGCACTGGATTTGTCCTCGCTTCCTCGGGGAAGGCGGCACCAGCAGTGGTCAAGGTCTGTGTCACCAAGAAGGGCGTCGTCCGTTCGGCCAACGCCGACGGCACCTGCCCCGACAAGACGAGCAAGATGAAGATCAACAGGGCTGGCCCGGCCGGCCCGGCCGGTCCCACTGGAGCGGCTGGTCCCGCTGGAGCGACGGGAGCGACGGGAGCGACGGGAGCGACTGGTTCGGTGGGTGACACAGGACCCGTCGGGGCGCAGGGCCCTGGCGCCAGGACCATCTACCGCCAGATTCCCTTCGCGGATCCGGACCCGGTCTTGATCGACACGTCGCTCGCCAACCTGGTAGCCACCTGCGACGACGTCGGCAACGTGTCCCTTGGCGTAAGCGGACCGATGATGCACGGCTTCAGCGCCACTGGTGATTTCCCGAACCCGTTCTACCGGTCTCGAGGCAAAGGCGGGGACCTGACATCGTTGTTCGACCCGAATCGCATCACCCTCGTCTTCACCTTCGTGGACCCGGCCACGCGGAAGAGTCAGCAGGTCAATCTGGACTACACGCGCCAGGCTGGATCCGGCACATGCCTGCTCACCGGCCAGGTGATCCCTGGCAGTTGACCTCCATGGGAGGCGCTACCGCCCAGCGGGCTCGGTGCGACGCCGCATCCCAATTCAACTGCGAGCTCTAGGTTCCACGCACCTGGCGACTGTGGTGCCGCAAGCCCATAGTCGTAGCTCGTTTATGGCGACCACGCCAAGGGCGTCTACTCGGGAGAACCACAAGAACCTAGACCAGGACGACGACGGACATCCTGTGAGCGCTGGTCGCGCGGTCATCATGGCCATAGGGCGCCTTGAGATCCATAGACTCTCGACGCCAGCGGGCGTAGCGTCCCAAGTGGGTTCCGGGGCCGTTGGAGGCTGTTGTGGACCGGTTGGCGAAGTTCTCTGTCATCGGGTTTCTGCCCGTCGCGCGCCGTCGCCGTGCCCGTGCTGCTCGTCTCGCCGTGTTCGTCGGCATCGCCATGGTCGGTTGCCTGCTGACGACGGTCCCTGCTTCGGCAGCCGCCACCGGGAGCATCGCCGGGGTCGTGACCGGACCCGGTGGCGTGCCCCTTGAGGGCGTCGAGGTGGACGTGTACTTGCAGGACGGCGCCGGGTTCGTGCGGGGAGACCTTACCGACGAGACCGGAGCGTACGAGGTCTCGGATCTTGTCCCTGGCGACTACGCGGTGCTCTTCGGCTACGCCAACGCCAACAGCCCGTACGCCCAGGAGTTCTACGACGACGCCCCCGACGGGGCGTCGGCCGATCTGGTGACCGTCGCGGACGGGGCCGTGGTCACCGGCATCGACGCTGAGTTGGCCGTGGGTGCCAGCGTCGCGGGACGGCTTACGACCCTGGCGGGGGTTGGTGTCCACGACGGAGGGGTGGGCGCTCACCGCCTGGCGGACGGCCTGGATCCGCCGTTCTTCGGATCCGGCCAGACCGACGCCAACGGCTTCTACGTCGTTCAAGGGCTGCCGCCCGGCACCTACCGCCTTCAGTTCTTCGACCACACCCAGAACCTGACGGAATTCTGGAACGACAGGGCCAGCCTCGCCGCGGCGGACGACGTCGTGCTGACAGTCGGCCAGGCGCGGACCGGCATCGACGCGGTCCTCGGGACGCCACCGCCCCCGCTCCCTGCCATCGTGAACACCCAGCTGCCGATCGTGGGAGGGGCGCCCATAGCGCCGCAGGTGGGCTATCCGCTGACGGTTTCCAGGGGGTACTGGACCCCGGGCGGCATGCCGGTGCTGATGCAGTGGCTGGTCGACGGCCAGCCGATCCCCGGCGCCTCCGGCGAGAAGTACGTGCCTACCCTCGCCGACCTCGGAAAGGCACTCGCGGTCAGAGCCAGCGCCTCGCTGCCGGGATACCTCCCCTTGACGGTGACGACGCTGCCGACCAATCCGGTGTCGAAGCAGGTGCAGAACAGCCTGCGCCCACGGCTTAAGGGCACGGCGACGGTGGGCGGGCGGCTCAGGGTGAAGCCGGGCCGCTGGCGGCCGCCCGATGCGGTCACGTACCGGTACCGCTGGTACGCCGGCGGCGACCGCATCCGCGGCGCCCGGGACGACCGGCTGCTACTGACCAAGGCGCTCAAGGGGTCCAAAATCGTCTGCCGGGTGACCGGGTCCGCGCCCGGACTCGACCCGCTCACGGTCCGAACCCGTGGGTCCGTGAAGGTCAAGCAGTGACTGTCTCGCGGCTCGGCGTCGACGTGCCCCTGACATGACGGATCTTGTTCACGTGGCATCTCGATCCACGGTCTCGACAGCGTGCGCACGTACGGATGAGAGGGCAGCTCCGTCGCGGAGCCGTCCGCCGCCACCACCTGGCCAAGCTCGAGGCCGTTGGCCCCTCTTGAAAGGCAACAGCCCGCCCCCGGGAGGGAGCGAGCTGCGAGCCGGCGCGGGTGGTGGTCAGCAGGCGCTGGTGTGGTTCGCGCCGTAGACAGCCAGGGGGTGCGTGAACTTCTCGTACTCCAACTGGTCGATCAGACCGGAGCAGGAGAACGCCGTGTAGTCCAGGTAAGCCTTCGCCATCCTGACCGCCTGCTTCCTCCACGCGACGTGGATGTGGTTGACGGCGTAGTCCGCGACGCTGCGGCTGAAGCCCTCGTACTGCAATTGGTCGGACAGCCCTGGCTTGGAGAACGCCGTGTAGTCGAGGTAGTCGTAGGCCATGGCGATCGCCTGTGTCCGGGGAGAGGCCGAGGCCGGGGACGCGTTCAGCGCGACAGGCGCGGCCACGGCCAGCAGGGCCGTCAGGGTGAGCAGGAACTTCTTGAGCATGTGTGTGTGCATCTCTTTCCTGAGTTGGGAGAGAAGTCAAGGCTCCCGGACCGTACGTGTGCTCCGCGGATCTGTCAGAGGAATGAGCCAAATCGACCCGGCCCCGCCGGAGCGGACTGACTGCTGGCCAGGCTCGAGGCGATGGGTGGTCTTCGTCGTTTCCACGGCCAGGTCGGGGAACAACGCGTGGAATTAGCCTGGCCCTTGTTCCCCGTATGTTCCCCGGCGGCCCCTCCGGATCAAGAAAAGTGCCTCTAACCCTGCGAAAACTCTGGTGGGCGATACTGGGTTTGAACTCGCCCGAGAGGCCATTTTCCCGAGGTCGCTCTGAAGGGCGTATTATGGCTCTGACCTGCGGAAACGTCGTCTGACAGGCCGCGTCAGGCAAGGACACTCGAGGGCACTTTCCGGCGGAGATATCGCACGTAGATCGCACGAAACGCACATCAAGGGCAGGGCTCGGGCATGGTTCGCAAGGCACATCGTCGGGGATTCGGTCACGTCCGCAAGCTCCCCAGCGGCCGCTACCAGGCGTCCTACATGGGGCCGGATCTGCATCGCCACGCGGCCGCCTGGACCTTCGACGCCAAGATCGACGCGGAGGCCTGGCTCGCCCTCGAGAACCGGCTGATCGCCCTCGACGCGTGGACCTCGCCGGCCCAGCGGTCGGTGCCACCGTCCAAGGCGCTGACGCTTCGGCGAGTACGCCGAGACCTGGCTGGCCGAGCGTCCCCTCAAGCCGCGCACGCCATCAGCGCTACCGCTCGATCCTCGACCGCGACCTGCTGCCCGGCCTTCGGCGACATGCCGCTCAACGTCATCAGCCCGGAGCTCGTGCGCACCTGGCACGCGCGCTTCAGCACGTCGAAGCCGACCGCGCGCTCGCAGGCCTACTCACTGCTGAGGACCGTCCTGGGGACAGCCGTCACGGACGGCCTCCTGCCCGCCAACCCCTGCCACATCCGCGGCGCGGGCAACGTCAAGCGCGTGCACAAGGTCGAGCCGGCCACCCTGGAGGAGCTCGAGAAGATCACCAACGCGATGCCGCCGCGCTACCAGCTCATGGTCCTGCTCGCCGCCTGGTGTGCCCTGCGCTTCGGCGAGCTGACCGAGCTGCGCCGCAAGGACCTCGACGTGACCAACGGCGTCGTCCGCATCCGCCGCGCCGTCGTGCGCGTGAAGGGCGAGTTCATCGTCGGCACCCCCAAGACCGACGCCGGCACCCGCGACGTGGCCATCCCGCCCCACCTCATGCCCGCCGTCCGCGAGCACCTACACAAGCACACGGCTCCGGGTCGGGACTCACTGCTGTTCCCCGCCAAGCAGGGCGAGCAACATGGCCACCGCGACGCTCTGCAGGGTCTACTACCCGGCGCGCGAGGCCGCTGGCCGCCCGGACCTCCGCTGGCACGACCTCCGCCACACCGGCGCCGTCCTCGCCGCCCAGACCGGCGCCACGCTCGCCGAGCTGATGGGACGTCTCGGCCACACCACACCCGGCGCCGCGCTCCGCTACCAGCACGCCGCCCAGGGCCGCGACGCCGAGATCGCTCGTCGTCTGTCAGCCCTCGTCCAGTGAACGAGGCTGGAGGCGCCTGACGACTGGGCGACTGCCCGACCATCGGCCCGGATCCTGTCCCCAGTGGAGTCCCCGAGCGGGTCCCCAGCGACAAGCACTGACGAGTTTGGCGAAAGGACGAAAGGTGGACATTGGTCGGCGGTTACGGTCTCGGACGTGAGTGGCGATGGGGGCATCGGACGAGAAGCTGATGCGCCTGCGCTATGCCGGCGTATGTCGAGTCTGTGGACCTCCCGCTGCCTGCCAAGGCCGAGGCGATCTACGAGCGCTCCACCCGGACGGTGCGTTGCGTCGACCATGCGTCCGCAGACGACGATCAGTCGCCGAGCAGCGAAGTCATCGACCCAGGCACCCCCGGTGCATCGGCACGGCGGGAGTTCGAGCGTCGACGAGCGGCCCGGGAGCAACGCATCCGCGATCGGCACCCCAAGCTCGGTGGCCTCATCCATGCGCTGAGCGACGAGCCGCAGTCCACGCAAGCCTGGGACACCGGAGCGCTTGGCGAGGAAGCAGTGGGACGGCGCCTCAACGAGCTGGCCTCCGAGACGCTCCGCGTTCTTCACGACCGCCGTATCCCTGGAAGCAGCGCCAACATCGACCACATCGCCGTCACCCCGACCGGTGTCTACGTGATCGACCCCAAGAGGTACCGCGGGCAGCGGCCACTTCTGAAGGTCGAGGGCGGGTTGATTCGACCGAGGGTAGAGAAACTGGTGGTCGGCAGCCGCGACCGTACGAAGCTCGTCGACGGGATGCTCAAGCAGATCGACGTCGTTCGAGAAGTCCTCGACAATCGGACACCCATCGTCGGCGTGCTCTGCTTCGTTGACGCCGACTGGCCATTGATCGGCGGCTCGTTCAGAACGCGAGGCGTTGAGGTCCTCTGGCCCAAGAAGCTCCATCCCATGCTCCAAGCCCACGGGCCGATGGGGCCCGACAGCATCCTCGAGGTACACCTGATGCTCGCATCAGCGTTGCCCGCCGCGTGACCCCAACTTCGCTCATAATGCGACGAGTAGACGCTGGTTCGAGGGAGCCCCTTCCCGGAGCGGATCGCCCGGAGCCGCGCCCTTCGCTGCTCAGGAACCGGTCGAAGGCAACCACGCGCCGTGTGTCGCTGCTTCCGCGGCGCGTCGACGTCCGAGCGCAGCCAGTCGTCGATCACCACTCGGTACGCGTCAATCCGTGAGCCGCGTTTGGGCGGTTGCTTTCTCTCCTTCGGCCATGCAGATTCCAGCGCCGCTGTCACGGTTCGGAAGCCGACGCCGTGCTTGCGCTGCAGCGCGCGGTTGGACATCCCAGATCGGGCATCCCGTCGGATCGCCGCGTACAGGTCGACCCGGGAACGCGGCTGCGTCATCGGTGGCACTCCTGACGTGAGCACGCCGTGGGCACGACTTTCGGCACCGGGCCACCGCCCGGGAACGGTGACCGCATGCGACCACAGCCCGGAATCACTGGCCCTACCGAGGTGCCTGGTCATGTGCTGCGCAGGGCTTCGGTGGGCGGTACTGAGTCGGCCCGGAGTGCGGGGTACGACCGACGACGGAGCCGATGAGCAGCGAGTAGGCCAGGTCGAGTCCCACTGAAGCCCAGGTCAGTACGACGGCCCGGCCTTGCGTGGTGACGAAGACGTTGGTGACGAGCACGCCCAGGATCAGGCCTGTGATGCCGCCGACGACATCAACCTCGACACTACCTGTCCGCCCCGTGTCCCTGGCGCGACGAAGATCTGCTTGCGCGGTGCCTAATCGGTCTTCCCGCAACACCTCGCGGGCCCCTCAGTGTTCGCTGCTGAAGAACCGTAGCAACAGCGGGCCGACGATCTGTGGGTCGACGACGTGATCCGGCCCCTCGAGGGTCTCCCGTTGAGCGTGGGGTAGGAGGTCTGCAAGCTCGTCGGCTGCGCGGTCGAAGAAGTCCGAGGGCAGGCCTGCCATGTAGGGGACCGTGATCGGTCCTCCGGTGGTGACCAGGACCGGTTGGGTGACCGTTGCCAGTCGATCGGCCGGCAACTGGTAGTGGTTGAGGAAGAGGCTGTCGTGGACCAGCGTGGGCGCGAGGGCGACCGAATCCGCCCAATGCGCCGTCTGCTTGCCTGCCGCTTTCCTGGCCGCGATGTTGTCGTCGGAGGCGCCGGTCATGCGCATGAACAGTTCGAGAACCTCCTCGTCTCGCCCGGCGTCGAAGGCGCGTCGGGTGTCCGCGACGTACTCCTCGAATCGCGGGCGTATGTCGTCCCCGACCGCGTAGGGCACCTCCCACACGGCGATCGTGTCGATGGCTGACCCGGCCGCGGCGGCTTCCAGCGCCAGAGCGCCACCAGAGGACGCCCCGAACAGGTGTGCCGAGCCGCCCGCCTCCGCGATCAACGCATCCAGGTCCTCGATCTCCCTTTCCACGGCGTAGGGCTCGGTGAAGCCGCTCGCGCCGCGTCCCCGACGGGCATAGTTGTAAACCGTGAAGTGCTCGGCGAGAGCAGGTATCAAGGGAGCGTTCTCGGCTCCGTCGTCCTGTGCGCCGCCTACCAGGACGACAGCCGGGCCGCTTCCCTTCCGGTCGTAGGCGATGGTGGTGCCATCGTTTGATGTCACGCGAAAGGCCATCTCGTTCATCTCACATCTCCGTTCGAGAGGTTTGTCTCAGCGCCTGAGCAGCGTGCCGACGACGGCCTCGGTGCGCGACCACCGCACCCTTGCGATCACGGCCGCCACGACGAGAAGGGCGAGCGGCAGCCAAGGGCTCTGCTCGAGCACGAACTGATCGGTGATGACAGCACCGGTCAGCAATGTCGCCAACCCGAGACTGGCCAGGCCCGCCAGAGCCGGGATCAGAAGTCCAACCCCTCCCGCGACCTCCAGCGCTCCGACCAGGTACCGGAGCCACTGGCCAGCCCCGATGTCGGCGAACATGTCCACCATGACCGGGTCGCCGGCGAGCTTCGAGATTCCGCCGCCGGCGATGATCGCCGCTAGCACGCCTTGCAGAATCCAGACCCCGATGCTGCTCGCCCGCCCGGGCGTGTGCGCAACGGTTTCCGAGCTGTTCTTGAGGATGGTGCTCATTCGGCTCTCCTTGCCGCGTCCGGGCCTGGGCGGCTAGTCAAGTTTGGTTACTCGGCCAAAGTAAACGAGGAGGAGCGTCTAGTCAAGGTTGATTAGGGGACCGTTCGCCACGAACCCGGATCATCGGCCATGGTGTAGGCGCCCTCAGCCAGTCGTTTGCTCAGGCTCTTCGCCCACTCCAGTTCGGTGCGTGCATGTCCCGCCCACAGTTCGGCCTGATCGCGGACGTGTTCGGGAATGTCGGGGTTCGGGTGCTCCCGCCACTTGGCCTGCTCTACGAGCTCCGCTTCCAGGCGCGCGACCCGCTCGTTGACGTGCGCGATGGCATCTGTCCTGGTCAGCATGGGCAACATGGCGATCGACGCGTTGAGCATGGTGGGGTCATGGGTGCGCCGCAGACCGTCGCGGACCAGTTCGACTATCTCGTCACGTCCCCGAGCTGTCACGCGGTACAGAACGCGCTCCGGCCCGGAGTTGCCCGGCTCGGCGTGTTCGGTGAGGAGGCCATCAGCCGCCGCCTTCTTCAGCGCGTGATAAATCGAGCCGGGCTTGATCTTGGCCCACATCTCCGCACGCCAGCTCTGCAGCTCGGACCGCACCTGGTAGCCATGCGCGCCGCCGGAGAGGTGCACGCTACCGAGTACCAGGAGCTTCGTCGCCGACATGCGCCCACCTCCGCTCAATCTGCTCGGACTCGCTCCGCTTGCGCGCCCGCCAGGGTGGTGTCAACTCCCACCCACACTAGGGTGCCCTCCTGGTCCGGGTGGTGTCAGCACTGACCTACAAACGGTGCTGGTGGAGACCTCCAAAGCCAGCCTTGACTAAGGGGTCCGGTCCAAGGTCAGGTCACCGATGGTGAGGCGGTCGGTCCAATAGGTCCCGTCCATGCTCTGGGGATGGAGACCGTGAATCGTTAGGTTTGCCGCGCCGACGTGGATGGGGCTGCGATCTCGGACGGCAAGTTGTGGGGTGTTCGTGTAGACGTAACTCATGACCTTGCGAGTCTTGCTTCCGCCATCGGGGGCGATGCTCTCTGCGCGAGAGATCGATTCGCTCTCCCCTGTCTTCATAGAGACAGTCAGCGTCCAGAAGGTCTGCTCGATTGTGGTAGTGCCCTGGATCGGACCGCGATTGCCTCCTTTCGGAATGTGACTTCCAGTGTGCGGCGTGATCGTCGTCGCCCACGTGCCGTAGAGCCGGGGACGCCCATGGAGTCGTCCGAGCGCGGGGATCTTCCAGAACCACAGATCGAATGCCACGGCGAGCAGTACAAGGACCGTGGGAACGTTCGCCAGGATTTGCTTGCCGAGGGTTGGCAGTTCGATGCCCGATGCACGGAGCACCCCCGTCCACACCAAACTAACGACGATCGCGGCCGTGCGGATCAGCTTTGGGGCGCTCACTCGTACTCCAGGTAGTCCCACAGGTTCGTCGTCAGATCGCGTGCATCCTCCACCTTCCACTTCTGTGTCGCGTGGAACAAGTACTTCAACTCGTTCGGCTCTACCCAATCCTCGTTATCGAACCGAGACGGAAGAAGAGCGTTGTGAAGGGTTGCGAGTGCGTGACGAAACCATGCCGAGCGTGAGTAGCCTCCGCGCGTGAGGTCGCCATCTGGAACGTTGTATGCCAGGCACTCCATGAAGTAGGAAGGCTTCGCCTCCATGATCCGGGCCTTCACGAGTGCGTTCTCTCCGTTCTTCAGGGCTCGCGCGTACTCCTTGTACTTATGAGCGGTACGTCGGTTCTTCGCCCGGCCATTCTCGAGTTGCTGGAATGGAAAGTTAATGATCGCCCCGCCAGTCTTCTTGAAGACCTTGCTCCCGTGCTGAGTATCGCTCGCTGCTCGGTCTGGTCGGTCATACCGGTGGTACTCGAACGCCGGCACGACATCTGTCGACGGACGCGATCCAACCACCTCCGAGATGGTGATGGCGACGTCTCCCGACGCGTCCACATCCGAGGCTCCGAAGTGATGCTTGAGCGCGGATTCCACCTCTGATCGCCACCTCTGGGGAGTCCAAATGCCAGTGTAGGAAGAGGGATTTCGGGTCGGGTGTCGCCTTGGCTTCAATCTCTCCGTTGATGTAGTCCCAGTAGAAGAGCCGCTGATTCTCGACGACGACGTCGACGTCGCTGTCTTGGCGGACATTGGTTTCGTTGGCATAGGAGCCCTTCACGTAGACGCGAAAGTTCGCTGCTTCCTCGTGGAAGGGAGGGTGCTTGTCGATTGCGGCGCGAACCATGCGCTCGGCGCGATCCATCCGGTCCTCTTCGGAATCGCTTGACTTGAGAATCCATCGCGCGATCAGTGTGCTGCGGTCCGCCTCGCTTAGGGTCACTTGCCTCTCCGTTCTCGCGGCCCGTGTGCCGCGAGAGGACCCTACTTGGACGCACCGACAGCGCACGGCTTCAAACGCGTGCGGCATAGGAGGAAACTCGGACATCATCGCGGACGCACTCCGAAATAGGTGAAGCCAGAATGCTGCACCGAGAAGTCGAGGCGGTGTCGGCTTTGCGCTGCCTGTCGTTGGAGCATCTTCGATCTCTAGGCCCGTCGTGGACCTAGAAGTGGGGTCGGACGGTCGGCGGCGCTCGCCCTCGTCCGATGCCGCGCACATAGGAGGTGCCGCGTCACTCTGGGCTATGACTCACGGGAGAGCGAGGTCCCTAACTCGTCCGCAGGGCGTTGCGCAGTCGTGGGGACGCGCGTGGGGACGAGAACCAGTGCCATCGTGATCGACTGGCGCTTGTTTCGCCGGACTAGCGCCAACACGCGTCCGGTGGCCTGATCGCGTCATGCAGTTGCCAGTGGGCTCTCACCGCCGGCTCCCATCTGGGATCGGACGTGAAGCTGTGGGTTCGGGCCAGCTCGGCGATCCTGCGGAGTAGCCGCTTGCATGCCGTGGGGGATGCCGCGACGCGAGCAACACACTCGTCGAGGTCGTGCTCGAGCACGTCGACCATCTCGACGACCTCGACCGCCAGGCATGCGTACTCGGCTGCAACGCGCTCGGCGTGGGCGGCTCTTCGGCAGGCTGGCGAACACCACTTCTGCGGTCGTCCGCGCGGCTTCACCTCGAAGGCATCACCGCAGCGTGGGCACGCTCGCATGCGGCTCTCAGGTGGTCGGATCAGGCGGGTGCTCTGGCTCATGCCATCAATGCCCTCCTTTCGTCAGGACGGCGGACACTCACAGAGTGCAAGAGGTGTGACGGTGGGGACTTGGTTGGTTTTGGGGTTCGGAGGTGTCCAGTCGGCGGGTGGTGAGTCGCATTTGTCGGTGAGGCAGTTCGTCGGGGCTGTTCGGGATGTCGGGGAGGTTCGGTTCGGTGGTGGAGGGGGTTTGGATTGAGGGTCGTAGGGTGCAGGTGCTGTTGCGCTCGTGCGGCACTAGCGCTTGGATCTGCGCCGTCCGCCTGGAGGCGACTACTACCGAGGCAACGCCAAGGTCTTGGAGTGACAGCCGAATCATCCCTCAGGCGCGGAATGATGCACCTGGCCCTCGGCAATCCGGGCACCGATCATCCGTGAACGGGGGTGCATATGCCGGGCAGGAGGCAAACTGAACATCATGTCCTCGGACCCGTTCGCGGACCTCGCTCGGTCCCTCACCTCGTTCTCCCAGTCGGTCGCCTCCGCCATGAATGGGGGTATCTGGGTTGAAGGCTCTCCGGCGCAGGTCGAGTCCGACCCGGAAGAACTTGCGGGCGATTGGGCCAAGCAACCAAGCCGTGAAGTGTGGTCTAGCACCCGGCACGCGATCGCCTCTGGACTCGACCACCTAGAAGCCCTGTCTCACCTCCTCCCAAGTCGGGGAGTCGTGCTCTCGCTATCGACGGTGTCTCGCGGGGCACTGGAGGCGTTCGCCCTGGCCTTCTACCTCTCCGAACCGGGGATCGGGCAACGCGAGCGAGTGCGCCGGTGGGCGAACATACGGCTGGTTGGGGCGCACGACACGACCGTCGTCCTGAACCGCCACACAGACGATGCCGTGTTCGATCAGGCGAGAAAGTCACACGCCAACATGGTGGACCGGCTCCTGTCCACGGCCAGGCGACACGGGTTCGAGGTCAGGGACGAGAAGAACCAGGGGAGGCCGACGTACCTGGAAACGCGGCTGCCGTCCGCAACCAAGCTTTGCGACGACGTGGTTTCGGACACGATCGGTCTGGGGGCGACGTATTTCTCCTCGCTTTCCTCAGTCGCCCATTCCCGAATCGACGGGCTCACATCGCATGTTCGGCCCATCCTTGATGCGGCAGAGACCGGGCCCGGTGGGCTGCATCACGGACAGATGGGCATCAGCTCGACCGACGCCGCGCTACGCCTCATGGGCGCGCCGCTCGCAGCGGTCGTCGCCACCTCGCAGGTGTTGAGGCTTCAGGGCTTCCAAGTGCCCGAGAACGAGGTGAAGGCGATGCTGCTCACGTGGGCGCGGATCGCAGAGGTTCCACACCCCGCTGCGGCTGACTGGGACGCCTGAACGCGGCGGTGTGGCGCCACCCTGGGTCAGGTTGTCGCCCCTACACGCCGAAGGTTTCCGACGGGGTTCACGAGCACGTTGTTTCAGAGGCCGATCGTGTTGACGGCGTAGGTTGCCTCTTCGACAGTGAACTGCGAGCCGTATGGACTCGACAACTGGTCGATGAGTCCCTGGCGTGAGAAGGATGAGAAGTCGAGATATTCTTTGGCCGCGCGGACCGCCTGCTGCCTCCAGTCCACGTTTAGCTGGTCGACGGCCCAGGTGGCGTCGTCAAGCCTGAAACCCGAGCCGTACTCAGATGACAGCTGGTCGATGAGGCCCAGCCTGCTGAACGCCGAGAAGTCCAGATAGTCCTCGGCGGACGACAGGGCGTTCTCCATCGCCAGACTGATATCCGACTTGCTTGGGTCGCTCGGGAACGCATCCTTCGCGTCCGCAACGCCGTCGCTATCGGTGTCCTTGCTGTACTCGGGGTCCTTTGGGAAGGCGTCGAACCGGTCGGGGACGCTGTCGCCGTCGGAGTCCTTGCTGTACTCGGCGTCTTTGGGGAAGTCGTCCTGGTAGTCCGCGACGCCGTCCCCGTCCGTGTCGATGTCGTCTTCTGTCTGGACCTCAGGGTCCTTGGGACGAACGTCATCCTCATCGTTCGTGCCATCCCCGTCGGTGTCGGCGGGTTCGGGCTCAGGCTCGGGTTCGGAGACAGGAGTCGGTGAGGCCGTCACGCTCGTCGGTGCCTCGTCGGTCTCAGCGGTGGCCTGGCTCGTGTCGTCTGCACCGGCCGAACCGGTGGCAGCAGGCTTGGCATCATCCGGAGCGAAACTGCCGATGATGGCGAGCACGACAACGACGGCCAGGCTGATCGCCCACCAGCGGAAGTACCAAGGTCTCTTGGGTTTGCTGCTTGGGACGGGAGCCGCCGCCTGGGCAAGCGGCGCCGCAGTCGCGTAGTCGTCGCCTGACGCAGTCGTTGCCGGCTTCGGGGCGGTGTTGCTGGTCCATGCTTCGCCATCCCACCACCGCAGCTGATTGGGGTCGGAATGATCCGGAAACCAGCCCGGAGGTGTGTTGGTTGCCATTGGAAGTTCCCCCGTATCGCGCGGCCGGCGGCCCTGCGAGTCAATGTGCTGTGAGCCCGGGCCGAGACTGACTTCGGGCAGCGTGATCGTCCCACCGTTCTCCGGTGACCGAGGCGAAACGGCAACATGCTCGGGATGACAGAAGCGTCCGACAACCTTCGACGACCCGCGCGCCGGCCTCCAATGGCGATAAGGCGGGACGAGAGCGCGTTTCGTTCTCAAGACCGGGGAGCTATTGAGCATCGGCCACGTGCCCGGGCGGGGTTGACGCGTCTCTTTCCGGTCGCTCTCGTGTCCGCAATCGGACGCGGTGGACGGCTTTGTGGGGCATGACGGTGCAGACGAAGACTGAGAAGCGCGAGGCCGCATCGAGCGCCAAGCCGAGGCGGCGCTTAGCAACGATCGGGCGGGCGGCGGAGTACGTCGACGTGCACCCGCGGACCGTGCGGCGGTGGATTGCGGCGGGGAGGCTGCCGGCGTACCGGGTCGGGCCGCGGCTGCTGAAGATCGACCTCAACGACCTCGAGGACATGCTCCGGCGCATCCCGGTATGGCAGCCGCCAGCGCGCTGAAAAGTGGGGTCGTGCAACATCCGTGCGATATCCCGCGGGGTCGCTGCCGGCGCATCCCGGCGTGGCAGCCGCCGGCGCTGAACAGTGGGGTCGTGCAACATCCGTGCGATATCAGTCTGCCTGAGCCGCGACGCTTTCGTTCGCTATCGCACGCGGATCGCACGACCCGGGGAAAGAGTCAGCCCCTGACCAGCGTTTCCGCAGGTCAGGGGCTGTTTCGTGCTGGTGGGCGATACTGGGTTTGAACCAGTGACCTCTTCCGTGTCAGGGAAGCGCGCTACCGCTGCGCCAATCGCCCTCGGGTGGTGCGGAGGGTGGTGCTGATCTTGTTTCGAGGTGGGTACGGGATTTGAACCCGTGTACACGGATTTGCAGTCCGTTGCCTCGCCTCTCGGCCAACCCACCGTGGAGGCCCACATTCCGGGCGGCTTCTCCGAGCGGACGACGAGGCTCGAACTCGCGACCTCAACCTTGGCAAGGTTGCGCTCTACCAACTGAGCTACGTCCGCCTGCGACCACCGGCTGACCGGCGGTGCGAAGAGAACCATAGCCGATGGTTTTGCAGGCTCCAATTTGAGGTCCGGGAGGCGTGGCGGGCCTCTTCGCGGCCTAGTCTCGGGGCATGCGCGTGTGGGTCAACGGCCGTCTGCTCGACGATCCTGAGGCCCTTGCGGTGCCGGTCTCGGACCACGGATTCACGGTCGGCGACGGGGTGTTCGAGTCGATCAAGGTCGTCGACGACCAGGCCTTCGCGCTCACCCTTCACCTGCAACGGTTGGTCCGATCGGCCGACGGGCTTGGGCTCCCAGCTGTCGACGAGGGACTCGTCCGCGAAGGGGTGACCGCTGTCCTCGACGGCGAGACCCTTCCCCTGGGTCGCATCCGGATCACCTACACCGGTGGTCCCTCGCCGCTCGGTTCGGGGCGCGGCACCGATCCACCCACGCTCGTCGTCGTTGCCGGGCCCATGCAGCCTTGGCCGGCGACCGCGGCGGTGGCGACGGTGCCGTGGCCACGCAACGAGCGCGGCGCGCTCGCCGGCCTGAAGACGACGTCGTACGCCGAGAACGTGGTCGCCCTCGCCGAGGCGAAACGTCGTGGGGCCAGCGAAGCCATCTTCGCCAACCTCGTCGGGCACCTGTGCGAGGGGACAGGCAGCAACGTCTTCTACGTCGTCGACGGCGAGCTGCGTACGCCCACGCTGGCCAGCGGCTGCCTCGCCGGCGTGACCCGGGCGCTGGTCCTGGAGTGGTTCGGCGGCCAAGAGGTGGACGAGCCCATCGAGGTGGTCGCGGGAGCCGACGAGGTGTTCCTGGCCTCGACGACCCGCGACGTGCAGGCCGTGTCGCGCTGGGACGACCGCGAACTGCCGGCCCCTGGTCCGGTGACCGCCGAGGCGCTCGCGACGTGGCGTCGCCGGGAGCCGGAACTCCTCGGTCGCTGACCACCCGCTGATGTGGAACGGCGCGCGCCGTGCGCTAAGGTTTCGCCTCGTCCCGTGAGGGATGCAGGGGCGATTGGCGCAGTGGTAGCGCGCTTCGTTCACACCGAAGAGGTCACTGGTTCGAACCCAGTATCGCCCACCCAGTTCTGCCCCACGAGGGTCGGCTCAGGTGGCGGCGCCGCCGTCACCGCCACCCCCGCGGGGGATGTGCCTCTGGCCCTGCAGGCCGCTCGAAAGCGGCTTGTTCCGGGTCCGCCACTCGTTGATGACGATCGCGACCACGATGATTCCGATGATGATGCCGGCCCAGACCATGGGGCCTCCTCGATGCGGAGTTGTCCTCCAAGGTACGCCGGATGGGAGAACACAGCAGACCCACCCCTAGGGGTGAAAGCGCGGCTAGCCCATTTGGAGTATCGATACTCCTGACGCCCTCGCCCTGCATCCCCCCGTGCAGGGTTCAGGGCGTCGCCAATGCCAAAGGTGGTCGATCCAGGAGTAGCGATCCCACCCCTAGGGGTCATCACGCTCCTCACCCGGTGGGTTTACGCTCTGCCGGGCGGCGCAGCCGGAACAATCTTCTGTCCGCTTGCCTCTCAGAGGGGCCGTGACCCGACTCGCCGAAGGTTGTCTAGTGACTTCCACCGACCGCAGTAAGCCTGAGCCGTGTAGTACCCGGCTGTGGGTGGAGATCTCCACCCCCCACGACGTCGTGGCCGCCGGCCTGCAGACCATCATCGAGGCCGAGCTCGGTTCCCAGGTGTTCACCACGGTCGGGCCGGTCGACGGGGAGCCCGACGTCGTGTTCTACGACGTGATCGGCCTGCACGAGGGTGACGGCGCAGACCTGGACCACTGGGTCAAGGAGACCGCGTCGGTCGTCATCGCCATCACGACCGACCTGCGACCCGACCTGGGGGCGCTCGCGCTCGAGCGCGGCGCCGAGGCAGCTGTCCTGATCGGCGTCTCCGCCGACGAGCTCGTCGAGGTCGTCCAGGCAGCCGTCGCCGGAACGCTCGACGAAGTGGCGGCCGTGCAGGAAGGGCAAGAGGCCACCCAGCTCGGCCGCGAAGCCGGGCTCAGCCCACGCGAGTCCGACGTGCTGCGGCTGATCGCCCAGGGGGTGAGCAACCAGGAGATCGCCGACACGTTCTTCCTGAGCATCAACTCGGTCAAGACCTACATCCGCAGCACCTATCACAAGCTCGGCGTGGACAACCGGGCGCAGGCCGTGGCCTGGGCGCTTCAGAACGGCTTCCCTCCCGCGGAGCCCAACACGTGAGTCGAGCCCTCGCCTGCGCCGTCGTCGTGGTGTCCGGTCTCGTCAGCCTCACGGGCTGCCAGTCACCCCAGGCACCGGAGGCGGGCGCGGCGGCCACGTCGTTCTACGGCGCCCTCGCCGACGGCGACGGGTCCGGCGCGTGCGAAGCGATGACGCCGACCACCCGATCAGAGCTGGAGCAGTCGGCCGGCAAGGCCTGCCCGGAGGCGGTGCTGGACGAGCACCTCCCGACTGTCCGCGGGGTCGAGTCGTCACAGGTCTACGGGACGATGGCCATGGTCACCTTCGCCGGGGAGACGACGTTCCTGACCCGCTTCCCCGACGGCTGGTTGGTCACGGCGGCCGGGTGCAGCGCGCCCGGCAGGGCCGGCGTCTACGACTGCAAGGTCAAGGGAAGCTAGATGCGCGCCATCTTCTTCGTCTACCTGCTCGGCACCGTCGCCGGGCTCGTCTACCTGTTCGCCATCGCGGTCCGGCACGCGTGAGGAGCCGGTGATGCGTCGCTTTCTGCGTGAGTCCTCGCTGAGCCTGGTGTTCGGCGCGCTCTTCGTCCTGGCGCTCGTCGGTCAGGCGTTCGCCGGGTGGAAGCAGTTCAACGCCGAGCAGACCGCCGGCGGCTTCGGCAGGCTCGGGCTGGCCGACTACCTCACCTCGGCCGACTGGGCCGTCGACGTCGCCGAGAACTGGCAGAGCGAGTACCTGCAGTTCACTCTCTTCATCCTGCTGACCGTCTGGCTCGTGCAGCGGGGATCGCCGGAGTCCAAGGAGCTCGACAAGGCCGGGCTCGAGTCGATGCAGGACCAGAAGCTCGGCAGCCACGCCAAGGCGGACTCACCGGCGTGGGCCAAGGCGGGCGGTTGGCGTACGTCGCTCTACTCCCACTCGCTGGTCCTGGTGATGGCCGCCATCTTCTTGGCCTCCTGGCTCATCCAGTCGGTCGCGGGCGAGGCCGCCTTCAACGAGACCCGGCTCCAGCAGCTCCAGGCACCCATCAGCTGGGGCCAGTACGTCGTCAACCCGGACTTCTGGGCGCGCACCCTGCAGAACTGGCAGTCGGAGTTCCTCGCGGTGGGCACCATGGTCGTCTACTCGATCTACCTGAGGCAGCGCGGCTCACCCGAGAGCAAGCCCGTGGGTCAACCGCACGACAGCACGGGCATCGAAGGCTGAATCGCAGAATGCAGGGCGGCTCGGCCGGGCCCCGCTCAACGGTTCCCCCCGGAAATTGAGCGGGGCCGGACCGACGGAGCGGAAGTCTGCCTGGTGCAGGTCGTAGACCATGAGGATGTCGGTGACGATCCGCCTCATCCACCCGCTCACGCCAGCTCTCGCATCTATGGCGAGCGAGAGAGACTTGCGTCACGGGGTCTGGGGGCCGCACTCCTAGACAATCACAGGCCCGTCCATCCAGCAGGCGAATAGTAAAATCTGCAGGTTGCTGCGGCCGCAACACACCACCCAAACCCGCCCCACGAGTCCGCCGGTCGCCGTAGCCTCGCGGCATGGGCTTCACCGCGCGGACGAGCTACAAGGCGATGCCAGGCGTCGCATTGACGGTCAGCCACGCCGCCACCTCGTCCGCGGTGAAGGTGACGGCGCTCGACAAGCCCGGTGTGATGGCGCCGCGCTGGGAGAAGGAGCTCCACAAGCTGGTCCGGGCCGGAGGGCTCGACCAGCTAGCCATGTTTGGGTCGACGTACCCCGAGGTCGCCTCGCTGGTCACCTCCCTCGACGCACTCATCTCGTTCGCGACCGTTGACACGGCCCGTGCGCTGCCACTGGTCTGGCGCGCGTGGGGGAGTGGTGAGCAGCTGGAGCGGGAGCCATTCGTCAGGAAGTACCTGGGTTCCAGCACCGTCACCGTCGCTCTGGCGCCGGGCGTCAGCGCGACCCTCCCCCTCTCGCGCGACGCGGTGGGGTTGGCCCTCGTCGAGCTCGAGCGGGCCGAGGACAACCCCGACGAGGCGGTTCGCGTCGCCGAGGCGCTCGACCCCTCCGCGGTCGCCGCCGTGCCGCTCGCCGACCTCTACATGGGCGCGCGTCGGTGGCGCGACGTCGTCAGCCTCACCGACGCGGTGACCAACGTCGACGACGCGACGGCCCTGCTGCTGACCTGGCGCGGCTCCGCGCTGCGCCAGCTCGGCCTCGTCACACCCGCACGCGATGCCCTCAAGGAGGCCCTGAAGTCCAGGTCGCGCGACGCGATCATCCAGCGACGGGCGATGGTCGAACGCGCCAGGTGCTCCATCGACGAGGGGAAGACCTCCGAAGCGCGTCGCGACCTCGTCCGCGTGAAGACCAAGGACCCGACCCATCCCGGGATCCAAGAGCTGCTCGACCTGACCCTGGTCATCAGCCAGATCAGGTCGGAGCCCTAGGACTTCTTCAGCTCGATCGTGAAGCGCGGGGACTCGTCCAGGCCGGCTGACTCGAACGTCACGGTGCCGTCGCCGTTGGCCGTCCAGCCCGGCGGCAGCTCGGCGGCGTACCCCTCGGGGATCTCCAGCGTCACCGAGACCGCCTCGGGGGTCACCAGGCTCTGCGGGTCGATGTCGAGGCGGTACGACAGCGTGCCGTCGGCGCCGACCTCGGCCGCGGCGGGCACGTGGTACTTGACGACCAGGACCGCCTGGCCGCCCGGCTCGAGGGTGACCTTGCGGTAGAAGTACGGCCGGTCCGACACCGATCGGACGATCGGCTTGAACGGCAGTCCGCGGATCGTCGCCTGCCCGGTCACCTCGGCGTCGTGTGGCAAGAAGACCGCGACCGAGTTGCCCGCCCAGCGCGTGTAGTAGCCGAAGTGCGGGTCGGGAGCCACGCCCGGCTCGCCGTGGACGTACGGCGGCGACGGGTTCTGCACGGTGACCGTCAGCGTCACGTCGGCGCTGCCGTCGGCAGCCAGCTTGACGTCGGAGTCCACGGTCCGGTGCTGCCAGTAGTCGGCCTTGCTCTCGTTGAGGTTCTGCGTGAACACGCCCAGGTAGTCGTTGGGCGTGTCGCTGAGGTCGCCGGACAGGTGCCGGTCGACGAACGCCTGCTGCAGCCGGTCGTCGCGGAAGTACATCGCGAAGTGCCGGCCCTTCGCGGCGTCGGCGAGCATCTGGAACTTCTGCGTGAGCTGGCCGCCCTGCAGCAGCTTCTCGCGGAACGCCGGCACGACGGCTGCGTTGATGGCCTGGCGCTCGTCGGGCATGTCGTACTCGTCGTAGCTGCCCGCCAGCACCTCCACGAGGTTGCCGGAGTTGAGCTCGCCGACGCCCGGCACCTCCACGGGCCCCGTGAGCGCCATCAGGCGGGCCAGACCCATCAGGTCGATGGCGATCACGCCGTCGCACTTCTGGCCGTAGACCGCCTCCCAGGCGCGCAGCAGCTCCTCGCCCGACTGTGACCAGTTCGGCGAGAAGGTGGCGTTGGTCAGCCGTGTCCTGCCCGGCGTGTGGAAGGGGTTGCCCTTCACCTTGGGCCACTTGATCGAGGTCGCCGTTCTGTACGACGTCCTCGTTGGTGACCGGGTCGCCGAAGGTGGCCTTGCCGTCCTCGAGGTCAAGGGTGGCCATCGTCAGCGTGGCGCCGCCGGAGTAGCGCATCTCGGCGGGGTTCATCATGGCCACCAGGTAGGTGCGCTTGCCGTCACCGCCGAGCACGTCGGGCAGCGCGTCGAGCACCGGCGCCATGTCGTCGTAAGTGGTCAGCAGCGGGTCGACGCGACCGCGAGCCGAGTCGCGGGCGGCGAGCACCGAGTCGCCGACGATCGGGGTGTTGCCCTTGACCTCGTCGAGGTCGTTGGACGCGGCCTGCAGGTGCACCCCGGCCTCGTTGACCCCCTCGAGGATGCGGTCGAGCTGGTCGAGGTCGACGGTGGCGTTCTGCACGAGGGTGTCGCTCTGCATCACCTCGGGGTAGAGGCCGGCGCCGATCTCGGCGATCGAGGTCGCGTGGTCGAGCGCGGCGACGAGGTGACGGGCGTCCTTGACCGCCCCGCCGGCCACCGGCACCCAGCGCCACACGTCGGCGCCGAAGCCGTTGATCCGCGAGGAGGCCTCGTCGACGTGCGCCCGCGCGATCGCGATGTGCGCGTTGGCGGCGGGGAGGTCCTCGGCGCGCAGCGAGTCCTCCGCGGCGGCCAGCTCGTCACGGGCGCTGTCGGCCTCGGGCTTCACGTCGGTCAGCGGTCGCGCCAGGATGCCGAGGCCGATGATGACGAGCAGGAGCGCGGCAAAACCCAGCAACACCCAGGGCCACCGGCGTCGCCGACCGTCCCGAGCACGCGCCATGGCAGACCCCCTCCTGTCGCAGCAAAGATACCGGCGCAGCAGAAACCGCAGCGCATCTTCGGGCAACCGGCCGATACGATCGGCAGTCCGATCCGAGCCGTCCAGGCCGGTCAGTCATCCCAGGAAGCAGGGTTCCGGTGTCCGAGATCAAGGTCGTCCTCCTCCACGCAGACGCGCGTGAGGAGCAGGCGGTCACGACGGGCACCAAGGCCTGGGAGCTGTACGCCGACCAGCCCGACGTCATCGCGGCCCGCGTCGGCGGCGTGCTGCGCGACCTGGCCCACGAGCTCGAGGACGGCGACGAGGTCGAGTCGGTGGCCATCGACTCCAAGGACGGTCGCGACATCCTGCGGCACTCGACCGCCCACGTGATGGCCCAGGCCGTGCAGGACATCTGGCCCGACGCCAGGCTCGGGATCGGCCCGCCGATCGACAACGGCTTCTACTACGACTTCGACGTCGAGGTGCCGTTCGTGCCGGCCGACCTCGAGCAGATCGAGACCCGGATGCGCAAGATCATCAAGGAGGGCCAGAAGTTCTCCCGCCGCCCGGTCTCCGACCACGACGCGATCGCCGAGCTGGCCACCGAGCCCTACAAGATCGAGCTGATCGGGCTCAAGGGTGCCGGCCATGGCGACGACGCCGCCGAGGGGGCGTCCGTCGAGGTGGGCGGCGACGGGCTGACCATCTACGACAACATCCGGCGCGACGGCGAGGTGGCCTGGTCCGACCTGTGCCGCGGCCCGCACCTGCCGACCACCAAGCGGATCCCGGCGTTCAAGCTGATGCGGTCGGCGGCGGCGTACTGGCGAGGCGACGAGAAGAACAAGCAGCTCCAGCGCATCTACGGCACCGCCTGGGAGTCCAAGGAAGCACTCGCCGAGCACCTGCACCGGATCGAGGAGGCCGAGAAGCGCGACCACCGCAGGATCGGCCGCGACCTGGACCTCTACAGCTTCCCCGACGAGCTCGGCTCCGGCCTGGTCGTCTTCCACCCCAAGGGCGGCGTCATCAAGCGGGTGATGGAGGACTACGTCCGGCAGCGGCACATCGAGGAGGGGTTCGAGTACGTCGGCACCCCGCACATCTCCAAGGAGGGGCTCTTCCACACCTCCGGGCACCTGCCGTACTACGCCCACACCATGTATCCCGCCATGGAGTTCGAGAACGCCAAGTACCGGCTCAAGGCGATGAGCTGCCCGATGCACAACCTGATCTACCAGTCGCGGGGCCGGTCCTACCGCGAGCTGCCGCTGCGGCTCTTCGAGTTCGGCGGCGTCTACCGGCTCGAGCAGTCCGGCGTCGTGCACGGCCTGACCCGGGTCCGCGGGATGACCCAGGACGACTCGCACTCCTACGTCACCCAGGAGCAGGCGCCCGGTGAGGTCAAGCACCTGCTGGAGTTCTGCCTCGGCCTCTTCCGCGACTTCGGCATCGACGACTTCTACCTCGAGCTGTCGACCCGCGACGACAAGAACAAGGACAAGTTCCAGGGCTCCGACGAGGACTGGGAGATCGGCACCGCGATCATGCAGAGGGTCGCTGACGAGTCGGGCCTCGAGCTGGTGGCCGACCCCGGCGGGGCGGCGTTCTACGGTCCCAAGATCTCCGTGCAGGCGCGCGACGCGATCGGCCGCACCTGGCAGATGTCCACGGTGCAGTACGACTTCGGCCAGCCGGCCGGGTTCGGGCTGGAGTACCAGGCCGCCGACGGCACCCGCCAGCAGCCGGTGATGATCCACTCCGCCAAGTTCGGGTCGATCGAGCGGTTCATCGGCGTGCTGGTCGAGCACTACGCCGGCGCCTTCCCGCCCTGGCTCGCGCCCGTGCAGGTGCAGGGCATCCCGATCGCGGAGCGGCACAACGACTACCTGTACGACGTCGCGAAGCAGCTCAAGGCGCGCGGCCTGCGGGTCGAGGTCGACGACTCCGACGACCGGATGCAGAAGAAGATCCGCAACGCGCAGCTGCAGAAGGTGCCGTTCATGGTCATCGCGGGCGACCAGGACATCGAGGCCGGCGCCGTCTCGTTCCGCTACCGCGACGGCCACCAGGACAACGGCGTGCCGGTGGCCGAGGCCATCGAACGGGTGGCGGCCGCCGTCGCCTCGCGCGAGCAGGTCTGACCCGGTGGAGCTCCGGCCCGGGCAACCCCACGCCCTGGTCGACTCAGCCGACGGCGTCGTGGTCACGGGCGCGCCGCCCGGCGGCCGAGTGGTCATCGAGGCGGCCCTCGAGCTCGCCGGCCAGACGTGGCAGTGCTCGGGGGAGTACGCCGCCGACGAGGACGGCATGGTGGACACCTCGCGTCAGGCCAGCAGCGGCGGGAGCTATCGCGGCGTCGACCCGTTCGGGCTGTTCTGGAGCACCGACGTCGACGGGCTCTACAACTGGTCGGTGCTGCACCCGATGCGGGTGACGCTGCGAGCCACGTGCGACGAGCAGGCCGCCCACACGTCGTACGTCCGCAGGTTCCTGGCCGACGGTGTCACGGAGCACGCCGTGCAGGAGGACGGCGTCGTCGGCCGCCTGTTCCTGCCCGGCGGCGAGGGTGGCGACCACAGGGCGGTGGTGCTGCTCGCCGGTTCCGACGGCGGACCGGGTGCGCCGTGGGTCGGTGCGCTGCTCGCCGCGCACGGTCTGCCCGCGCTGTCGCTGGCCCACTGGAAGCACCCCGGAGTGCCCGACGTGCTGCGTGACATCGACGTGGAGGTCGTGGCCCGCGCTGCCAACTGGCTGCGGGTCCAGGACCGGGTGGCCGACGAGCCGCCCTCGGTCGTCGGGCTCTCCCGCGGCGGCGAGCTCGCCCTGCTGGCCGCGTCCCTGACGCCGGACAGCGTGGGCCCGGTCGCGTCCGTGGTCGGCAGCGGCGTTCCGTGGGGGGCCTGGGGCGAGGGCACGGACGTGCTGGAGACGGCCTGGCGGTTCGCCGGCGAGCCCGTTGCGCAGATGGCCGAGGACGAGGACGACCCCGACGCGTGCCTCGACGACGCGGCGATGGTGGCGGCCGCCGAGATCCCGGTCGAGCGCGCCAACGGCCCGGTGCTGCTGCTCAGCGGGGAGGACGACCAGCTGTGGCCGAGTGCCCGGCTGAGCCGGATCGCGGAGGAGCGGGCGCGGCGGGAGGGCGCCGCCGACCGGGTCACCCACGTGGCGTACCCGGACGCCGGGCACCTCGTCGGCACGCCGCCGGGGTTCCCGACGCGGGCGGGGTTGGACGACGACGGCGTCGCGGTCCGGTTCGGGGGCTCCCTCGCCGGCAACCACGATGCCCGGCTCGACGCGTGGCGGCGGCTCCTGGATCTCGTGGGGGCGCCCCGATGACCGAGCACCAGGACGGCGTCGGCGAGCCCGACGGGCTGGAGCGGCTGTGGACGCCGTACCGGATGGCCTACATCCGCGGCGAGAACAAGCCGCTCGACTCCTCGACCGGCGAGTGCCCCTTCTGCCGGATCCCGAGCATGGACGACGAGGCGGGACTGGTGGTCAACAGGGGCAAGGTGGCCTACGTCGTGCTCAACCTCTATCCCTACGCGGCCGGGCACCTGATGGTCTGCCCCTACCGCCACGTGGCCGACTACACCGACGTCACCGACGAGGAGATGGTCGAGATCGGCGAGCTCACCCGCACCGCGATGCGCGTGATCCGCCAGGTCTCCCACGCGGAGGGGTTCAACCTCGGCATCAACCAGGGCGTCGCCGGGGGAGCGGGGATCCGGGCCCACCTGCACCAGCACGTGGTGCCGCGGTGGGTCGGCGACAGCAACTTCATGCCGATCATCGGGCGCACCAAGACGCTGCCCGAGCTGCTGCAGGAGACGCGCGCCCTGCTGGCCGGGGCCTGGGGCGGGGCGGGGTCCTAGCCGAGTCCGCCCGCCGTGAGGCCTACTTCTTCTTCTCGTGGATCTTGTCGGACAGTGACTCGTTGTGGCCCTTGTCGCGCTTCTCGGCGCGCTTCTCCTTGATGGACTTCCCGGACTTCTTGGACATGCCTTGGCGTGGCGACTTGTCGCTCATCGCGGCTCCCTGCGAGTCGGTTGCCTGAGTGGCTCCGTGCTGCCACCGTACGCCGGTCGGTGGCGGCGGTCAGTCCGGAGCGGCAGCGAGCCGGTCACGGCCCTCGACGAAGAACGCCAGCACCGCGTCGGCGTCGCCGAGCTCGCTGAACGCCCGGGCAGCGCCGAACGGTGCGTCCCAGAAGTCGTCGGCGGCCGGGACCGCCCAAGGGCCGACGTACGCGTAGGGCACGACGATGAAGGCGTCGCCGGGGGAGACGCCGTAGTTGACCTCCGCGATGCTGATGGCGACGTCGAAGTGCTCGGGCCACAGGACTGCCTCCTCGGCCGGGGCCAGCCGGCTCAGCGCCTCGTCGCCGGCCGCCAGCGCGTCGGCCACCCGGGCGGCCGCGTCGGCGTCGACGATGAGCGGCTCGTCGGTGCCGACGCCCGGCCCGCCGGAATAGACGTGGTCCAGGGTCGTCGCCGTCACGCCGACTGCTGCCGCAAGGGTGGTCGCGGTGTGTCCGGCAATGGCGGCGGACCCTCCTGGCCCGTGCACCTCGGTGCCCTCGACGCGGAGGTCCGGGCCGGCGGTCGTGGCGAAGCCGCCGGGCGTGACGCGCAGGGCGATCTCGCCGGTGGCCGCGTGCTGAGGCCCGGCCAGGACGAGCTCGGCCACGCCGTGCAGGGTCCGGCGAGTGGTCTGCAGTCTGCTGTTGGCGCGCATGGCGGTCAGTCTGGGGACCCGACGGCTGCTTGTCGATGCTGCTCCGAGGCCGACCAAGCCGGACGGGATGACGTCGTCGTGGGCGGATCGTCGTGATCGATTTGTTATGTCTCGCAGCCCGATCGCGCAGGCGCATCTCTTGCGGACACCTCGTGACGCTCACTAAGTTGTGCGAGACAACATACATGTGACGGCGCTCACATCAAGTGGCCTCGGGGACGCCATCGCAAACTCTCGAACAAGTGCGGAGGATGCACCATGGTCCGTAGTTCAGTGCTCAAACGCCTCGCAGCCACCTCCGTGATGGCGCTGGTCGCCTTCACCGCCGCGGCCTGCGGAAGCGACGACTCCTCGACCGCGGGCGACACCGGTGGTGACACCGGCGACAGCGGCGGCACCGACATCGGCGTGATCCTGCCCGACGCGACGACCTCGCCACGCTGGGAAGCCAACGACAAGCCGAGCCTCTCGGCGGCCTTCGACGCCGCGGGCGTCAGCTACGACATCCAGAACGCCCAGGGCAGCGTCGAGACGTTCGGCACGCTCTGCGACCAGATGATCGGCGAGGGCGTCAAGGTGCTGATGATCGTCAACATCGACCAGGAGTCCGGCAAGGCGTGCCTCGACAAGGCGACCGACGCCGGAGTGCAGAGCATCGACTACGACCGGCTCACACCGGGCGGCGGCGCGTCCTACTACGTGTCGTTCGACAACGTGGGCGTCGGCGGCCTGATGGGCACCGGCCTGATCTCGGCGCTCGACGAGGCCGGCAAGACCCAGGCCAACATCGTGTACGTCAACGGTGCGGCGACCGACAACAACGCCGCCCTGTTCAAGAGCGGTTACGAGGCTGCCCTGAAGGACAAGATCGACTCGGGCGACTACACCCTCGTCGGCGACCAGAGCGGCGAGTGGGACGCGACCAAGGCCGGTGACGTGTTCGAGCAGATGTACACCGACAACGGCGGCAAGGTCGACGGCGCCGTCGTCGCCAACGACACCATGGCCGGCGGCGTGATCGCCCGTCTCAAGGCGGCCGGCTCGGCCGGTGAGGTCCCGGTCACCGGCCAGGACGCCAGCGTGGAGGGCCTGCAGAACATCCTGCTCGGCTTCCAGGCGGGCACCGTCTACAAGAACACCGACCTCGAGGCCGACGCTGCCTCGAAGCTGGCGATCGCCCTGATCGAGGGCGACACCGACGGCGCGGCCGCACTGGCCACGGGCTCCGTGACCGACCCCGACACGGGTGAGGAAGTTCCTTCGGCCCTGGCCACCCCGGTGTGGGTGACCGTCGACAACATGCAGCAGGTCTTCGACGACGGCTACCAGACCGTCGCCGACGTCTGCGCGGGTGAGGTCGCCAAGGCTTGTGAGGCGGCCGGCATCAGCTGATGCCTTCGACGACCCGGTCGGCCCTCGCGGCCGGCCGGGTCGTCGTACCGTCGTGCACGGTCGTCTCGACCCGGCTCCACCGAAAGGACCCTCATGACCGCCGAGGCTCTCGCGCCCTCGCCGGGCGCCGATACCAGCACCCCGCTGCTCAGCCTGCGCAACATCCAGAAGAGCTTCGGCGCGGTGCACGTGCTCCGCGGCGTGGACCTCGACGTCCGAGCAGGCCAGGTCACCGCGCTCGTCGGTGACAACGGTGCCGGCAAGAGCACCCTGATCAAGGGCGTCGCCGGCATCCACGCGTTCGACGAAGGTGAGTACCTCTTCGAGGGCAGTCCTGTGACGGTGCACGGCCCCAAGGACGCCAACGCCCTCGGCATCGAGGTCGTCTACCAGGACCTCGCGCTCTGCGACAACCTCGACGTGGTCCAGAACATGTTCCTGGGTCGCGAGATGGGGAACGTCGCGGCGCTCAACGAGGACGCCATGGAGGCCCGCGCCCGCGAGACCCTGGACGGCCTCTCGGTGCGCACGCTCCAGTCCGTGCGGCAGGCTGTCGCGTCGCTGTCCGGCGGCCAGCGGCAGACCGTCGCGATCGCCCGTTCGGTGCTGTGGAACTCCAAGCTCGTCGTCCTCGACGAGCCGACCGCCGCCCTCGGCGTCGCGCAGACCGAGCAGGTGCTCCGGCTGGTGAGACGGCTGGCCGACAACGGACTCGGCGTGATCCTGATCAGCCACAACCTCAACGACATCTTCGAGGTGGCCGACGACATCGCGGTCCTGTACCTCGGCGCGATGGTGGCCCAGGTGCCCCGAGCCGACGTCACCTCCAACCAGGTGGTCGAGCTGATCACCAGCGGCCGCTACGGCGACATGGGCCTCAGCGCCCAAGACGCCGCGCAGGTGGAGGAGGACCAGTGACGACCCAGACCCAGCCGAGCGCCGGATCGGACGCCCCCGGCGAGCCCGAGCCCACGGTAGGTTCGTCGGTCGGCCTGGGCGACATCGTCCGGGCCTATGTCACCAAGGTTCGCGGGGGAGACCTGGGGTCGCTTCCGGCCATCCTCGGCCTGATCGTGCTCATCGTGGTGTTCTCCGCCCTCAAGCCGGAGCGGTTCCCCAGCCAGTTCAACGTGGCGAACCTGCTCAACCAGTCCGCCGCCATCGTGGTGCTCTCGATGGGCCTGGTGTTCGTGCTCCTGCTCGGCGAGATCGACCTGTCGGCCGGCTACACCGGCGGCACCGCCGCGGCTGTCACCGGCGTGGTGATGACCGAGCACGGCTGGCCGTGGATCCCGTCGCTGATGGCCTGCCTGCTCACCGGTGCGGTGATCGGCACGATCATCGGCTTGCTGGTGGCCAGGTTGGGCATCCCGTCGTTCGTCGTCACCTTGGCCTTCTTCCTGGGCCTCCAGGGCGTGATGCTGGTGATCATCGGCGAGGGCGGCACCATCGCCTACCGCAACGAAGTCATCCTCGCGCTCAACAACGACCCGATGTCCGTCTGGCTCGGCTGGACCCTGGCGGTGGTCGGTCTCGCGGCGTACGCCGGTCTGACCTGGCGCACCGACCACCGACGTCGCAAGGCCGGCCTGGAGAGCCAGCCCGTGCTGCTGTGGGCCATCAAGACCTCGGCGCTGGTCATCTTGGTCCTTCTGTTCGTCGGGTACCTGTCGATGGAGCGCAGCCCCAACCCGGCGCTGAAGTCGATCACGGGTGTGCCCATCGTCGTCGCCATCGTGGTCGGGCTGCTGATCGTGCTCACCTACGTGCTCAACCACACGGCGTGGGGCCGCCACATCTACGCCGTCGGCGGCAACACCGAGGCGGCTCGCCGGTCCGGTATCAGCGTGGTCCGGGTCAAGCTCACCTGCTTCATCATGTGCTCGACGATGGCGGCGTTCGCCGGACTACTGATCGCCAGCCGCAACAACTCCGTCTCACCGACCACTGGTGGATCGACGACCCTGCTGTTCGCGGTCGGGGCAGCGGTGATCGGCGGCACCAGCCTGTTCGGCGGCAAGGGCCGGGCGTCCGACGCCGTCATCGGCGGCCTGGTGATCGCGGTCATCGCCAACGGCATGGGGCTGATGCGCCAGTCGACGGGCAACGTGTACATCATCACGGGCCTGGTCCTGTTGGTAGCCGCCAGCGTCGACGCGATCAGCCGCAGGCAGGCGTCGGCCTCGGGCAGAGCCTAGGCAGGGGACACGGCGATGTCCCCCCCGACGGGCAGCCCTTCGGCGCAGCCCACGAAGACCGGTCTCGGGCAGGAGGAGCTCCGCCGCAACAACCTCAGTGCGCTGTTGACCAGGGTGCATGTGCAGGGGCCCACCAGCCGCGCGACGCTGACCCGCGACCTGAGGCTCAACCGCAGCACCATCGGGGCGCTCGCGATGGAGCTCGAGGAGCTCGGCCTGGTCACCGAGCGGCAACCGGCCGACGTACGACGGTCCGGTCGTCCGTCCTTCGTGCTCGAACCCCAGCGCGACAACGCGGCGGTGGCCGTCGATATCGGCGTGGACCGCATCGTGACCGCGCTGGTCGCCCTCGGCGGGGACGTGCTTTGCCGGCGCCAGCGCCTGCACGCGCCTGGCGAGCACGACGTCGAACACGTCATCGAGGCCACGGCACAGACGGTCGAGGAGGTGCTCGCCGCCCACCCTGGCGTGCGTTGTCTCGGCGTCGGCGTGTCGGTCCCCGGTGCCGTCCGTGACACCGACGGCGCGGTGCGGTTCGCGCCCAACCTCGGATGGATCGACCAGCCGATCGCCGAGCTGCTGTCCCGGCGGCTCCGCCGGCAGGTGTTCACGGGCAACGAGGCCAACCTGGGGGTCTTGGCCGAACACCTGCGCGGCGCGGCCGTCGGGCACGCTGACGTCGCCTACCTCAGCGGCGGCGTCGGCATCGGCGGCGGGTTCCTGGTCGGCGGCGTGCCACTCTCGGGGTCGCGCGGCTACGCCGGTGAGGTCGGGCACCTGCTGGTCGACGGCAGCAGCACCGAGCAGTGCCGCTGCGGCAACATCGGCTGTTGGGAGACCAAGGTCGGCGAGAATCACCTGCTGGCCCTGGCGGGACGCCCACCGGGGGGCGGATCCGAGCGAGTCGAAGAGGTGATCGCGGCGGCCGCCGGCGGCGACGCGCGGGCTCGTGGCGCGCTGGACGAGGTCGGCCGCTGGATGGGCGTCGGCCTACGCGCCGTCATCAACTTGTTCGACCCCGAGGTGATCGTGCTCGGCGGCTCGCTGGCCCTCCTGTGGGAAGCCCGCCAGGACGTCGTCGACAAGACCCTGGACCGGTGGGCCCTGATGTCCCCGCGCAGTGAGGTCATCATCCGAGCGTCGGCGTTCGGCCCCGACTCACCCTGGCGCGGCGCGGCCGAGATCGTCTTCGCACCGGTGTTGACCGACCCGGCGAGCGTGCTCGACGCGGTCGCAGCGGGTGCCGCGGTGGCCGCCGCCCGCTAGCCTGACGCCCTCATGTTGGACAGGTTCAAGAGCTTCTGGCAGGGCGTCATGCTGGCGCCGGTCGTCCGGCTGTTCCTGCATCTCGGCATCAGCCCCGACGCGGTCACCGTGGTCGGCACGCTTGGGCGTCTCCGCCGGGGCGCTGATCTTCTTCCCCCAGGGCGAGCTCCTGATCGGGGTGCTGGTGATCGCCGCGTTCGTCTTCAGCGACCTGATCGACGGCGCGATGGCGCGCGCGTCCGGCCGCTCGTCGCCCTTCGGGGCCTTCCTCGACTCCACGCTCGACCGCGTCGGCGACGGCGCGATCTTCGGCGGGCTGGCGCTCTACTTCGCCGGCCCGGGGGACAGCGACCTCTACCTCTCGCTCAGCCTGGTCTGCCTGCTGATGGGCGCCGTGACGTCCTACACCCGGGCGCGGGCCGAGTCGCTCGGCTTCGACGCCAAGGTCGGCATCGCCGAGCGGAGCGACCGGCTGGTGCTGATCTTGCTGATGACGGGCCTGTGCGGGATCTTCGACCTGCCGATCCTGCTGGAGCTGGCGCTGTGGGTGCTCGCGGTGGCCAGCACCGTGACGGTGGTGCAGCGCATCTGGGTGGTCCGCCGCCAGGCGCTCGCCCGGGAGGCTGCAGAGGCTGCGGGGGCGGCGGGTCCGGAGACCGTCGCCGAGTAGGGCCCGGCCGCGTGGGCGCCGTACGATTGCGACATGGCTGAGCAGACCCCAGAGACCCATTCCGGCACCGGCACCACGCGCGTCAAGCGCGGCATGGCCGAGATGCTGAAGGGCGGCGTGATCATGGACGTCGTCACGGCCGAGCAGGCCAAGATCGCCGAGGACGCCGGGGCGGTCGCGGTGATGGCGCTCGAGCGGGTGCCCGCCGACATCAGGGCCCAGGGCGGCGTCTCCCGGATGAGCGACCCCGACATGATCGACAGCATCATCGAGACCGTCTCGATCCCGGTGATGGCCAAGGCGCGCATCGGCCACTTCGCCGAGGCGCAGGTGCTGCAGTCGCTCGGAGTCGACTACGTCGACGAGTCCGAGGTGCTCACCCCGGCCGACTACGCCAACCACATCGACAAGTGGCAGTTCACCGTGCCGTTCGTGTGTGGCGCGACCAACCTGGGCGAGGCGCTGCGCCGGATCACCGAGGGCGCGGCGATGATCCGCTCCAAGGGCGAGGCCGGCACCGGCGACGTCTCCAACGCGGTCACCCACATGCGCACGATCCGTGCCGAGCTCCGCCGGCTCCAGGGCCTCGAGCCCGACGAGCTCTACGTCGCCGCCAAGGAGCTGCAGGCGCCGTACGACCTCGTGGCCGAAGTGGCCGCCGCCGGCAAGCTGCCCGTCGTGCTGTTCACCGCCGGCGGCATCGCCACCCCGGCCGACGCCGCGATGATGATGCAGCTCGGCGCCGAGGGTGTGTTCGTCGGCTCCGGCATCTTCAAGTCCGGCAACCCGTCTGAGCGCGCCGAGGCGATCGTCAAGGCGACCACCTTCTTCGACGACCCCGACGTGGTCGCCAAGGTCTCCCGCGGCCTCGGCGAAGCCATGGTCGGCATCAACGTCGAGGACATCCCGCAGCCCCACCGGCTCGCCGAGCGCGGCTGGTAGGTCGGCTGTCGGTTTCACCGGTCAGCCGGTGAAACCTGCACTGGAAGGGCGAAACTTCACCCATCAGGCGTTGGGTTTGCCCATCAAGCCTGGTTGTCGGTGACTCCCTGCTCGGCCTGCCAGTCGCCGAGCTTGGAGTAGTCCGGGATCTCCTGGACGCTCCACGTGTTGCCGTCCGGGTCGGCGAAGTAGACGAACTTGCCCCAGGGCTGGTCGTCGACGTCGCTCGCCTCGACGCCACGCGCGACCAGGTCGGCGCGCGCCTCGTCCGCTGACGAGACGACGACCTGCAGCGCCCGCAGCGAGCCGGGTGGCATGTCGCTGACACCCGCGCCGAATGCGATCGAGCAGGCCGACCCGGGCGGGGTCACCTGGATGAAGCGGATGTCGTCGCTGACGTTGTGGTCGTGGTCGACGGGCCAGCCGAGCGTCGTGCCGTAGAACTCCTTGGCTCGCTCGACGTCGCTCACCGGCATCCCGACCAGTTCGATCCTGTAGTCCACCATTGCTCTGCTCCTCGCTGCTGGTCTGTTGTTCCGACGCCGTCAGCCTAGGAACCGATCAGGAACGAAACATTCCTCTTCACGGCCGACTTCTCGTTCGTCTCGCCACCGCACCCGCCCTGGGAGAAGAAGAACGACGTCTGGTCGTTGACCCGGCCCGACTCGGTGATGTTGCACTTGTCCTGGAACACCTTGACCTGGGCCTTGGTCTGCGCCCCGAAGTCACCGTCGATGACGATCGTCTCCCCGTCGGCGCGCAGGGCGCGCTGGAGCGTCGTGACCCGGATCCCGGAGTCGCCGAGCTCGAGACCGCGCAGCTTGTGGGACTGGGAGAACAGGATGGTCCAATACCACGTGCGGACCAGCAGCGGCTTGTCGATGCAGCACTCGAAGTTGCCGGTGAAGTCGTTGATCGCGTCCTGCGTCTCCGGGCCGTAGAAGCCGTCGACGGTGACCGGCCCGAACCGCGTGTCGTTGAGCACGCACTGCAGCGTGCGCACGGCGCCGCTCGTCGTACCCGGTTTGATCTGGGGGTACGCCGGCCGGGTGCGGTGGCAGCCGGACTTGGCAGCCGGCGCCGAGCCCGACGCCGAGACAGCGGCAGAGGCGGCAGACGCGGGAGACGCAACGGCCGGAAGGGCCGATCCGACGAGGGCTGTGGACACGAGGCCGGCGACCAGCGCCGAGACGAGAGTGCGCATGAGCGATGATCCCGCGTCCTGGGCGCGATGGCGAGGGCACTAGCCTGCGCGCGTGCCCGCCGCCCAGCCCGTGATCGGCGTCCTCGCGCTCCAGGGGGACGTGCGTGAGCACCTGCGGATGCTGGACTCGCTCGGCACGTCCCCGGTCGCCGTACGACGCCCGAGCGAGCTCGCAGCCTGCGACGGCCTGGTCATCCCCGGCGGCGAGTCGACGACGATGGCCAAGCTGGCGCGCATCTTCGAGCTGATCGAGCCGCTCCGGGAGCGGATCGCCGGCGGCATGCCGGCCTTCGGCACCTGCGCGGGCATGATCCTGCTGGCCGACCGGATCGAGGACGGCGTGGTCGGCCAGGAGACGCTCGGCGGCCTCGACATCACCGTGCGGCGCAACGCCTTCGGCCGCCAGGTCGACTCCTTCGAGGGCGAGCTCGACTTCACGGGGCTCGACGAGCCGGTGCACGCCGTGTTCATCCGGGCGCCCTGGGTCGAGGCGGTCGGCCAGGACGTCGACGTGCTCGCCAAGGTGACCGATGATCCGAGCGCCGGCGCGGCCGCCGGTAGGATTGTCGCTGTCCGCCAGGGCCCACTGATGGCGACGTCGTTCCATCCCGAGGTCGGCGGCGACCCCCGCATCCACCGGGTGTTCGTGGAGCTCGTGAGAGACCAGTCGTAGGACCGTCGTAGGAAGAGAGTCATGTCCGGCCACTCCAAATGGGCGACCACCAAGCACAAGAAGGCGGTCGTCGACGCCCGCCGCGGCAAGATGTTCGCCAAGCTCATCAAGAACATCGAGGTCGCGGCCCGGATGGGCGGCGGCGACCCCGGCGGCAACCCGACGCTCTACGACGCCATCCAGAAGGCCAAGAAGTCGTCGGTCCCCAACGACAACATCGACCGCGCGGTCAAGCGCGGGTCGGGTGCGGAGGCGGGCGGCGCCGACTACACCACGATCATGTACGAGGGCTACGGCCCGGCCGGCGTGGCGATGCTGATCGAGTGCCTGACCGACAACAAGAACCGGGCCGCCATGGAGGTCCGCACCGCCATGACCCGCAACGGCGGCTCGCTCGCCGACCCCGGCTCGGTGGCGTTCCTCTTCAACCGCAAGGGCGTGGTGATCGTGCCCGTCGACCAGGACGGCCGACGGGTCAGCGACGACGACGTGCTCGAGGCGACGCTGGAGGCCGGCGCCGAGGAGGTCAACGACCTCGGGGAGTCCTTCGAGGTCGTCTCCGAGGCCACCGACCTGGTCGCCGTACGCACCTCGCTCCAGGCCGCCGGCATCGACTACGACTCGGCCGAGGCCGAGTTCGTGCCCGACCTGCAGGTGCAGCTCGACAAGGACAGCGCCGGCAAGGTGTTCCGCCTGATCGAGGCGCTTGAAGACTCCGACGACGTGCAGAACGTCTTCGCCAACTTCGACGTCTCCGACGACGTGCTGGCCGAGCTCGACGCCTGACGTCTATCGCTGGTCGAGCCGCGAGGCCGGCCACGGCCGAGCGTGTGTCGAGACCCGGTGAGCGCGCCGCGTGTCGTACGCCGCGTGGTCCATGCTGCGGGATAGCGTGGCGTGCGAACACCTGTTCGGACGGTGCTCGTAGGAAGGCGATGGCGTGCGCGTGCTGGGGATCGACCCGGGGCTGACCCGCTGCGGCATGGGCGTGGTCGAGGGCTCCGTCGGGCGACCCCTGACACTCATCGACGTCAACGTGCTGCGCACCAGCGCCGACACCCCGATCGCCCAGCGCCTGGTCACCATCGAGCGCGGCATCGACGCGTGGCTCGACGACTACCAGCCAGACGCCGTGGCCGTCGAACGCGTCTTCGCCCGCTCCGACTCGAGCACCATCATGGGCACCGCGCAGGCCAGCGGCATCGCGCTGGTCGCGGCCGCCCGTCGGGGCCTGCCGATCGCGCTGCACACGCCGAGCGAGGTCAAGGCCGCCGTGTCCGGCAGCGGCCGGGCCGACAAGGCCCAGGTCGCCGCCATGGTGACTCGCATCCTGAGGCTCGACTCACCGCCCAAGCCGGCCGACGCCGCCGACGCGCTGGCGCTGGCCATCACCCACATCTGGCGCGGCGGCGCCCAGGCCCGCATCGACGCCGCCCTCGCCGCCAGCCTCGCCCAGGCCGGGAGGAAGCAGTGATCGCCTACGTCCGCGGCCAGGTCGCCGCCGTGACCCTCAACAGCGCGGTGCTCGACGTCGGCGGCGTCGGGCTCGAGCTCATGTGTACGCCGTCCACGCTGGCCACGCTCCGCACCGGCGCCACCGCCACCCTCCCGACGAGCATGGTCGTCCGCGAGGACTCGATGACCCTGTTCGGCTTCCTCGACGACGACGAGAAGTCGACCTTCGAGCTCGTGCAGACGGCATCCGGCGTCGGCCCCAAGCTGGCCCAGTCGATCCTGGCCTGCCTCGCGCCCGACGAGCTGCGCACCGCCGTGGCGGCCGACGACCCCAAGACCCTCACCCGCGTGCCGGGCATCGGCCAGAAGGGCGCCCAGCGCATCATCCTCGAGCTCAAGGACCGCATCGGCGCGCCGATCGGCCGCAGCCGCCCCGGGATGCCCACTCCGTCGGCGCCCTGGCGCGACCAGGTGCACCAGGGCCTGGTGAGCCTGGGCTGGTCGGCCAGGGACGCCGAGGCCGCGGTCGACGCGGTCGCCCCCGAGGCGGGCGACCCGCCGCAGGTCGCGACCCTGCTGCGCTCCGCCCTTCGCCAGCTGAGCAAGGCCTGAGGCCGTGGACCCCGTCGAGGCTGACCTGGACGCCAGGCTCGAGGCGCGCGAGAGCGACCACCTCCAGTCGCTGACCGCTGCCGAGGCCGAGGGCGACGAGCGTGCCGTCGAGGCGGCACTGCGACCGCGGAGCCTGGCCGAGGTCGTCGGCCAGCGCCGGGTGCGCGAGCAGCTCGGGCTGGTCCTCGACGCCGCCAACCAGCGCGGCCGGGTGCCCGACCACGTGCTGCTCTCCGGGCCTCCCGGGCTGGGCAAGACCACGCTGGCGATGATCATCGCCCACGAGCTGTCGGCGCCGCTGCGGCTGACCAGCGGGCCGGCCATCACCCACGCCGGCGACCTCGCGGCGATCCTTTCCGGCATGAACGACGGCGATGTCCTCTTCGTCGACGAGATCCACCGGATGGCCCGGCCGGCCGAAGAGATGCTCTACATGGCGATGGAGGACTTCCGCGTCGACGTCGTCATCGGCAAGGGCCCGGGCGCGACCGCCATCCCGCTCGAGATCCCGCCCTTCACCCTCGTCGGGGCCACCACCCGCACCGGCCTGCTGCCCGGCCCGTTGCGCGACCGCTTCGGGTTCACGGCCCGCCTGGAGTTCTACGAAGCCGACGAGCTCGACCAGATCGTGCACCGGTCGGCCGGCCTGCTCGGCGTCGAGCTGACCCCCGACGGCTCCATCGAGATCGCCTCCCGGTCCCGCGGCACGCCGCGCATCGCCAACCGCCTGCTGCGGCGGGTCCGCGACTACGCCCAGGTCAAGGCAGACGGTGTCGTCACCCAAGAGGTGGCCAAGCGCGGCCTGGAGCTCTACGAGGTCGACGAGCTCGGCCTCGACCGGCTCGACCGTGCCGTCATCGACTGCCTGTGCCGCCACTTCGGTGGGGGACCGGTCGGCATCTCGACCCTCGCCGTGGCGGTCGGCGAGGAGCGCGAGACGGTCGAAGAGGTAGCCGAGCCATTCCTCGTCCGCCTCGGCTTCTTGGCCCGTACGCCGCGGGGTCGGGTCGCCACCGCCGCCGCCTGGCGGCACCTCGGGCTGACCGCCCCGCCGCCTCCCGCCGCCGCGGCCGGCGACGCGCCACTCTTCGACGACTGAGTCCCGAGCCCACCGGAGCGACCGACGCGGATGCCGTGACCCTCACCACCCACGGTTACACTTCACCGTTGGTCGGCCCGGTAGAGGCCGACATACCCCCAGAATTCCCCTTCGAAGAGGTCTTGTGTCGTGGAGCTTGCCTCCCTCTTGCCCATCGTGGGCATCGCCCTCCTGTTCTGGCTACTCCTGATTCGGCCGACCCAGCGTCGGCAACGGGAGACGCGTCAGATGCAGTCGTCCCTCCAGATCGGTGACGAGGTGATGCTCACCTCGGGGATCTACGCGGTGATCCGCTCCCTCTCCGACGATCGCGTCAGCGTGGAGGTCTCTCCCGGCGTCACGATCGACGTCGCCCGCGGCGCCATCGGCACCGTCGTGCCCGGCCCGCGCGACGACGAGCCCGACAAGACCGACGAGCCCGACGAGACCGAGTCGACCGACTCGACGGAGCCGAACGCCGAGGACCGCTGACATGGCTCGCTTCAGCACGGGGCCTACGCGCACGCTCGCGATCTTCTTCATCTGCGTCGGAGTGATGTATGGCCTGGTGGCGCTGGCCGGCAGCTGGAAGCCGGCCCTCGGCCTCGACCTCCAGGGCGGCACCCGCATCACCCTGACCGCCACGGGTGACGTGACGCCCGACAGCCTGAGCGAGGCCGCCGGGATCATCGACCAGCGCGTCAACGGCAGCGGCGTCTCCGAGGCCGAGGTGACCACCCAGGGCAACAAGTTCATCATCGTCGAGATCCCCGGCCAGAGCCGGCGGGACCTCGTCGAGACCGTGAAGCGGCAGGCCCAGCTGCGGTTCCGCCTGGTGGCCGCCAACGGCCCCGGTGTGTCGTCCACGCCACCGAGCGTCCCCGCCAGCGGGTCGGCGAGCGGGTCGGCCACAGCGACGGCCCAGCCGAGCCCGTCGGTCTCGCCCGGTGGTGGCGTGCTGCTGCCGAGCGAGACGGCGACCCCCAAGACGTCGCCGAAGTCACCCAAGGCCAGCGAGTCGGGCTCGGGCAACAACCGGGCTCCCTTCCTGCTCAAGGGCAAGACCAAGACCCCGGAGCCGACCCCGACCGCCTCGGCCACCGGCACCGCCGAGCCCTCCGACACCGCGAGCCCGACCGCCGGCGCGACCGACACGCCGGCCGAAGACGGCGCGCCGCTCGACGACCCGCTGAAGTGGATGGACAACCCCGACGCCAAGTCGTTGGCGGCGTACGAGTCCTTCTCCTGCGGTCCCGACCAGCGGTCGGCCAACGTCGACCCCGACACCGGCAAGCTCGTCGAGGGTGACGACCCGGCCCTGCCGCTCGTCACGTGCGACGACCAGGGTCAGAAGTTCCTGCTGTCGCCCTCGATGGTCGAGGGCACCGACCTCAAGGACGCCAGCGCCGGCATCCCCCAAAACGACGTCAACTGGGTGGTCTCGCTGGCGTTCAACGGCCACGGCAGCGACGAGTTCGCCAAGATCTCCAAGGCCCTCTACGGCACCCAGAAGCTGTTCGCGATCGTGCTCGACGGCAACGTGATCTCCGCACCCACCATGAACGGCATCATCACCAACGGCCAGGCCCAGATCAGCGGCAGCTTCAACCAGGAGTCCGCCGAGAGCCTGGCCACCAGCCTGCGCTACGGCGCGCTGCCGATCACCTTCGACAAGAACCCCACCGTCGAGACCGTCGGCCCGTCCTTGGCCGGTGACCAGCTCTCCGCCGGGCTGCTCGCGGGGCTGCTCGGCCTTGCTGCCGTGATGATCTACTGCCTCTTCTACTACCGCGGGCTCGGTGTGGTCGTGGTGGTGTCCCTGTTCGTGGCTGCCGGCATCACCTACGGCATGGTGCTGCTGCTCGGCACCGCCGCCAACTTCACCCTGACCCTGCCCGGCATCGCCGGCCTGATCGTGGCCGTCGGCATTACTGCGGACTCGTTCATCGTCTATTTCGAACGAATACGCGACGAGATGCGCGACGGCAAGTCGATGCGGGTCGCCGTCGAGGCTGGCTGGAAGCGCGCACGAAACACCTGCGTCGCGGCCGACACGATCTCGATCCTCGCGGCCGTGGTGCTCTACATCTTCGCGGCCGGCGTGGTGAAGGGCTTCGCCTTCGCGCTCGGCCTCTCCACGGTGATCGACCTGGTGGTGTTCTTCTGGTTCACCCACCCCATGGTCTCGTTGCTCGCTCGCTACCCGTTCTTCAACACCGGCCACAAGCTGTCCGGTCTTGACCCCGAGGCGCTTGGCATCGACCGGATCAACGTGGCCACTCCGAGCACCGTGGGAGGGAGGGCCTGATGGGCAAGTTCTCCCGGCTCGGCAACGACCTCTACACCGGTCGTCGATCGATCGACTTCGTCGGCCGCAAGTGGCTCTGGTACTCCATCTCCGGCCTGATCGTCGTGCTCGCCGTGTGTGGCTTGTACTTCAAGGGCCTCAACATGGGGATCGAGTTCGTCGGCGGGGCGCAGTACCGCGTCACGCTTTCCGACGATCAGGTCACGCAGGACAACGCCGACAAGCTCCGCGAAGCCGTCGCCGGCACCGGCATCTCCGGCGCTGCGTCTCCGATCGTCACCACTTCTGGTGACACCAGCATCATCGTGCAGACCAAGCAGCTCAGCGACGCCGACAGCGCACAGGTCGTCGACACCATCCTGACGACGGTCAACGCGCCCCCAGACGCGATGTCCCAGGACGAGATCGGGGCGAGCTGGGGCAAGGAGGTCGCCAAACGGTCGCTGATCGGTCTCGTCGTGTTCCTGGTGCTCGTCGTGCTCTTCATCTGGGCGTACTTCCGTGAGTGGAAGATGTCTGTGGCGGCCATCGTCGCGTTGGCCCACGACGTGATCATCACCGTGGGCATCTACTCGCTGTCCGGCTTCGAGGTGTCACCTGCGACCGTCACCGGTCTGCTGACGATCCTCGGCTTCTCGCTCTACGACACCGTGGTCGTCTTCGACAAGGTGCGCGAGAACACCAAGAATCTGCGCGCCACCCGCAAGACCTACGCCGAGGCGGCCAACCTGGCTGTCAACCAGACGTTGGTCCGGTCGATCAACACCTCGATCGTGGCCCTGATCCCGGTCGGCGCCATCCTCTACGTCGGTGCGGTGCAGCTGGGCGCGGGTTCGTTGAAGGACCTGGCGCTCGCCCTGTTCGTCGGCATGGCCGCAGGTGCCTACTCGTCGATCTTCATCGCCACCCCGCTCCTGGTGCAGCTCAAGGCGCCCGAGGCGGCCAACAGGGCGATCGAGAAGCGGCTGGCCACCCGCCGCCGCCACGAGGCCGACCCCTACGCCTCCGTGCCGACGTTCGTCGAGGACATGCCCGTCCGTGACGAGCACCCAGACGACGACGACTCGGACGACGACGAGCACGCCGGGCACCCGGTGGCCGTCACGTCGACCACGCCTGCGCGGCCCGAGGCCAGCGGCCGCGGTCGCGTCGTACCCCCGGCGCGGGGCCCGGTCGGACCGAGCAGCGCCGCGGGACGCGTGCAGCCCAGCCGCCAGACGCGGTCCAAGCGGGGCAAGAAGTGACGGCTCGCGAGACCCTCTCGCGACTCGTCGTCGACGTCCCGGACTTCCCGGAGACCGGGGTCGTCTTCAAGGACATCACCCCGGTCCTCGCCGATCACGCTGCCTTCACCGAGGTCGTCGAGGCGCTGGCCGCGGCAGGCCGTGACGACAACGGCCAAACGGTCGTCGACCACGTGGTGGGCATGGAGGCGCGCGGGTTCATCCTCGCCGCCCCCGTCGCGCTGGCGCTCGGGACCGGCTTCGTCCCGGTCCGCAAGGCCGGCAAGCTGCCGCGAGCGGCGTACTCGGAGTCCTTCGAGCTCGAGTACGGCGAGGCCACCCTCGAGATGCACCGCGACGCGCTCGCGCCCGGGTCGCGGGTGCTGCTCGTCGACGACGTGCTGGCGACCGGGGGCACCGTCGCGGCGACCGTGCGGCTGATCGAGCAGGCGGGCGCCACGGCGTACGCCGTCTCCGTGCTGATGGACCTCAGCTTCCTGCCGGGCCGCGAGGCCATCGGCGACCTTCCACTGACCAGCCTGCTGACCGTCTGAGGTCGGCTCCGCCCGCCCGAGCCGCAACTAGGATGGGCTCATGGCAGAGGAGGTCCCGACGATCCCGGCAGTCCGCGACACGGACGCCGCGCCGCCCTCTGCCCGCGGGATGCGGGCCCGCATCGCCCGGATGGGTTCCAAGACCCAGGTCGGCAACCCGGTCCTGGAGCCCCTCTTCCGCACCGTCCGCGCCAACCACCCCAAGGCCGACCTGGCGTTGCTCGAGCGCGCCTACCTGACTGCCGAGAAGCATCACGGCAGCCAGACCCGCAAGAGCGGCGACCCCTACATCACCCACCCGCTCGCGGTCACCACGATCCTCGCCGACATCGGGATGACCGAGCCGACGCTGGTGGCGGCGCTGCTGCACGACACGGTGGAGGACACCGACTACACCCTCGACGAGCTGCGCGAGGACTTCGGCGACGAAGTGGCGATCCTGGTCGACGGCGTGACCAAGCTCGACAAGGTCAAGTACGGCGACTCCGCACAGGCCGAGACCATCCGCAAGATGATCGTCGCGATGGCCCGCGACATCCGCGTGCTGGTCATCAAGCTGGCCGACCGGCTGCACAACATGCGCACCGTGCGCTACGTCAAGCAGGCCACCCAGGAGCGGCAGGCCAGCGAGAGCCTCGACATCTACGCGCCGCTGGCCCACCGGCTGGGCATGAACACCATCAAGTGGGAGCTCGAGGACCTCGCCTTCGCGACCCTGCACCCCAAGGTCTACGACGAGATCGTCAGGCTGGTGGCCGACCGGGCCCCGTCGCGCGACCAGTTCCTCGCCGAGGTGGTCAACCAGGTCGACGAGGACCTCAAGGACGCCAAGGTCAAGGCAACGGTGACCGGGCGACCCAAGCACTACTACTCGATCTACCAGAAGATGATCCTCGGCGGCCGCGAGTTCACCGACATCTACGACCTGGTGGGGCTGCGTGTGCTTGTCGACGAGGACCGCGACTGCTACTCGGTGCTAGGCGTCCTGCACTCGCGGTGGAACCCGGTGCTGGGTCGGTTCAAGGACTACGTCGCGATGCCGAAGTTCAACATGTACCAGTCGCTGCACACGACGGTGATCGGACCGCAGGGCAAGCCCGTGGAGATCCAGATCCGGACCCGCGCCATGCACCGGCGGGCGGAGTACGGCGTCGCCGCCCACTGGAAGTACAAGGAGGACGGCCGCAACGGCGTCGATACCGACCAGCAGGGCGATCTCGACGACATGTCGTGGGTGCGCCAGCTGCTCGACTGGCAGAGCGAGGTGGAGGACCCGGGGGAGTTCCTCGAGAGCCTGCGCTTCGAGATCAACCGGGCCGAGGTCTACGTCTTCACCCCGCGCGGCGACGTGATCCCGCTGCCCCTCGGTGCGACGCCTGTGGACTTCGCGTACGCCGTGCACACCGAGGTCGGTCACCACACCATCGGCGCCCGGGTCAACGGCCGGCTGGTCGCGCTGGAGTCGACGCTCGAGAACTCTGACGTGGTCGAGATCTTCACCTCCAAGGCCGCGACGGCCGGGCCCTCGCAGGACTGGCTGGGCTTCGTAAAGTCACCCCGGGCGCGCTCCAAGATCCGGCAGTGGTTCACCAAGGAGCGGCGCGAGGAGGCGATCGAGCGCGGCAAGGAGCAGATCGCCAAGCTGATGCGCAAGGAGGGCCTCCCGCTCAAGCGGGTGCTGTCCCACGAGTCGCTGACGCAGGCGGCGATCCACTTCAAGATCGCCGACGTGACGGCGCTCTATGCGTCGGTGGGGGAGGGCAACCTCAGCGCCCAGGCCGTCGTACGCCGCGTCATCGAGCTGCACGGCGGCGACGACGGCGCCGCGGAAGACCTCTCCGAGGGCGTCACCATCACCGGTCGCCGGGGCCGCTCCAAGGCTGCCAGCACGGGAGGCGACGCCGGGGTCGTCGTGCGTGGCGCCAGCGACGTGTGGGTCAAGCTCGCCAAGTGCTGCACGCCGGTGCCACCCGACGCGATCCTGGGGTTCGTCACCAAGGGCGGCGGGGTATCGGTGCACCGCCGCGACTGCACCAACGCCGCCAGCCTGCTCAGCCAGCCCGAGAAGCTGCTCGACGTCGAGTGGGCGCCGACCGCTCAGTCGACGTTCCTGGTCAACATCCAGGTCGAGGCGCTCGACCGGGCCCGGCTGCTCTCCGACATCACCATGGTCCTCTCGGACGCCCACGTGAACATCCTCTCCGCCAACCTCACCACCACCCGCGACCGGATCGCCAAGAGCCGCTTCACCTTCGAGATGGCCGACGCCAAGCACCTCGACGGCGTACTCCGCGCCGTCCGCACCGTCCCCGGCGTCTTCGACGCCTACCGCGTCACGCAGTAGGAAGCGCAGTTGCCGGGGCAGCGGTGACTGAGGAACCGTTCGCGCCGGAAACGGTTGCAGGCTCACCGCTGCCCGGCGGCAACCTCAGCGGCGCGTCCAGGCGGGGCCGGCGTAGAAGGTGTGGGCGGCGCCGCTGATCCTGTCGCGGTCGTCGGGGTTGTCGACGGAGGCGATCCAGAGCTCCCGGATGACCTCGGGTTCGATGACGTCCGTGGTCGCTGGGTCGTCGGGTGGCGAGTGGCTGTAGACGATCTGCCTGCCGTCGGGGGAGAACATCGGGTCCAGGTCGTCGCCGGGGACGTCGCCGGAGACCAGGATCAGGTTGTCCATGTCGACCTGGCCGTCGACAAGGGGCGCGGCGAGGACCTCAGAACCCAGCTCGGGCAGGGTCGTGGTGGCTCGCCACACGAGCATGTCGCCCGAGGGGGAGAACACCGGGTCGCCGTAGGCGGCGTACTTGCCCTCGGGGGCGAGCAGCAAGGTGCGCTGATGGGTGTCCAGCTTGATCGCGAACAGGGCGCCCTCCCTGGACTTCGGCCCGCTGGCGATGGGGTACACGGCGGTGGTGCCGTCGGGAGAGACCGCGGGGTGGCCGAAGTCCTGCGTCTTGTCGCCGGGCTCGATGTCGTCGTAGGTGTCCTTGAAGTTGCCGTGGATGTCGAGCCCCACCAGCCGGATGAACTTGTCGGAGCCGAAGCAGCGCATGACCAGCTCCTCGGTCCCGGGGATCCAGGCCGGCCGTCCGGTGCTCCCGCTGCACTCCTTCAGCGAGCTCTCGTCGAACAAGGGCCGGTCGCCGCTCCCGTCGACCGCCATGGCGCGCAGCTGGTTCCCGGACTCACGCTTCCGCGAGTAGATCAGCATGTCCCGGTCCGGGCTGAGCACGGGGTTGAACTCGTTTGTGTCCCCGGTCGTCAACGGCAGCCGGCCCTCGTCGCCGTTGGTCGCCTCGAGCTTGTAGACGTGCAGGTCGTCGAAGCTGTCACCGGCAGCCACCAGCAGCGTGGTCTCGGGGAGCACGGCGCGGATGGGCTCGAAGTCGTCGTCACGCAGCTGTGCGACGACCAGGACTGCGACGACGACGGCGACCACTCCCGCAGCAGCGCCGAACACCAGCTTGCGGTGGCTGCCGACGTAACGCACGACGGACTTCCAGTACGACGGCCCGGGCGGATCGGGCGGGTCCCGCGGATCAGGCGGCTCGGGAGGGTCCGGCGGCCCGGGCGGCTCGTCAGGCCGCACCCCGCCAGGACCTACGGGTACGACGCTCGCATCGGCGTGCACGTTCTCGAAGATGTTGCCGTCGGGTGAGCGCAGGAACAGCACGGGCGTCGCCCACTCGTCCCGGAACTCGGCCTGCAGGGCCTTGCGGGCGCTGGACACCGCCTGGTCGACGGGCAGCCCGTCGACCAGCGCGCCGTAGAACTCGCCGGTGAACGTGACCGCCGCCCGGTCGCTGATGGGGAACTGCATGGCGACCACGGCGGTGGCGTCCTGCTGCACCAGGCCCTGCGCGATCCCGCCGAAGGGGTCGACGGCGTCGGTGCGCGCGGACCGGCAGGCGTTGAGCACCACCATCCGGAGCGGGTCGTGGTCGCGGAGATAGGGGCCGAGCACCGAGGAGGTGACCGGCGAGCTGCGGCCGTGCTCGTCCTGGAAGTAGACGACGCCCTCGCGGAGCCGGTCGTCGAAGTCGCCGTGCCCGACGAAGTGGATGACGTGGGTGGGATGCCGCCGCAGCCAGGCGCCCAGGTCGGCGATGGTCGCGCTCGGCAACCGGTCGATGACGACCAGGCCGGCGGTGACTCGTGGCGCCAGGGCCTCACCGATGCGCTGCCACTCGGCCTCCACGTCCAGCTCGTCGAGGTCGGTGGGCGAGGAGATGATGGCGAGCACCCGCAGCGGCCCGTCGACCGCCATCGGCCGGGGCACCTGCGGCACGTCGAGGAAGCGGACGAGCGGGGTGCGCTCCGACTGGGCCAGGAAGTTGTTGCTCTTGGCGTCGTAGAGCAGCTCCCACGGCAGCCCGGAGATCGCGGGGGCGTCCTTGAGCCGCAGCCGCAGCCGCAGGCCGGCGTCCTGCTGGCGCGCCATGTCCTGGCTGCGCGACCACGCCAGCAGCAGGTCGTCGCGGAAGATCGCCGCGTAGAGCGGCCCGCCGAAGTCCATGGTGGCCTGCTGTTGGCTGGTGCCGCCGACCCGGCGGGTGCCCGAGCGGCCGGGGTCGAGCTTGAGGAGCAGGTTCTCCAGGGTCGTCGCGTCGAACGGCAGCTTGAACCGGACGCTGGGCGTCTCGCCGAGAGGCGATCCGGTCACCAGGGCCTGGTACTGCCCGTCGGCCTCCTGCTCCAGCAGCAGGTCGAAGTTGAGATAGCGACGAGACGTCATGAGCGCTCTTTCGCGGGCGGGATACGTCTACCAGACTAGAGCCGCAGGTCGGGCGCCTGATACATCTCCGATGCGCGTCGCGTATCCCGGAGCGGGCGCCGTACTCCTCGGGGTGGGAGGCACGATGAGCTCGGATGACGCACGCACCGCCATCGAAGCGGCGGTCGCGACCTGGCCCGACGACGTCCGCGCGCGACTGCTCGAAGCGGTCGCGTCGATCGCGGCCGTCGATCAGGTTCCGTACGACGATCCGCCGAGCTACACCGACGACGTGCTCGCCCGCGCGCGGACCTACGCGGACGCCCTGCGTCGCGGCGAGGCTGTCGACGACGTCGCGTTCCTCAACGACCTGCCGGCGCTGTCCCCTGACGAGGCAGGCAAGCTCGTGTCCGACCTCGCCGCGTCCGGACGCATCGACGAGCTCTGTTGGACCCTTCACTTCACGCAGCCGCACCGCTATCCCGTGGCGGTGCTGCTGGGTGTTGCGATCGAGCTGCCGCCGGGCGAAGCGCGCTCGACGCTCGCGAGGGCGGCGGCGGTCACGTCGCAGGTCCGACTCCTGCGTGGCATCGAAGAGGCCATCGGCGACGGGGGGACGGATGCGGAGCTCGCCGAGGTGGTGACCCTGGTCGCATCGACGCGGAGCACCGAGGCCACGACGTCCTACCACTGGTGGCTGTACTTGCACGGAGCCGAGCCCCCGGGCACGGAGGCGGAGCCGCCCTCGCCCTACCACTCGCGCGAGGAGCCGGAGGCTCCCCCCGACGACACGGTCTTCCGCAGCCCCGACGAAGCGGCAACCCGGAAGACCTACCCCCGGCTGGACGTGGCCGGGACCGAACGCCCCGATGTCGTGGTGATCGACCAGCCGTTCGAGGTCACCCTCGGTCTGCAACAACGCAAGGACAGCGCCCTGGTCGCGAGCTCACCGCTCGCCATGGAGGTCGGGGCGACCGTCGAGCTCGAGGTGGTGCTGCTCCACGACCCCACGTCGATCGAGGTCACGGGCAGCCCCCGGGCCAGCCTCACCGTCACCGACCTCCAGCCCTACCCGACGGTGACGCTCACCTGCACCGCCAAGTACGGCGAGGAGCTCGCGGCCGAACGTCGCCTCGGCCTGCAGCTGCTCCGCGACGGCCAGGTCGTGGCGATCGCCTGGCGCACGATCGTCGCGGTCGACAGCGCGGACCGCGTCGCGGGCGCCGTCGTGCCAGAGCGTCGCGACGTCGCCCTCCTCGACCTCGACCCGTTGCTTGGCGACCAGCCTCCCGACCTGGTCATCTCGATCTGCCGCGCCGACGCCGGGAAGGGCTCGTTCGTCTGGACGGCGTACGCCGCAGACCCCGGCGTCCCCGTCCCCGACCTGCCCAGCACGACCACGCTCGAGGACGACGTCTCCGAGTTCGCCACCCAGATCCGCCGCTCGATCGAGTTCTCCGGCGGCGCGACGGAGGACTACTTCACCCTTGCCGGACGAGCCGTGCAGATCGGTCGCGCCGTCCCCGCGGGGATCCAGGAGTCGATCCGCCGAGTTCACCGCAGCCTCCGGCCGCACCACAGCACCAGCCGTGCTGCTCCTCACCGAGGAGCTGGTCGTGCCTTGGGAGCTGGCCTGCCTCGACCCCCAGCTGAGCACCACATGGGGCGGGCCCTCGCCGTTCCTGGGCGCGCACGTCGCGGTCTCGCGCTGGCCGCTCGACGAGCACAAGCCGCGGCCCCGCCCGCGCCCCGCCGTCGCGATCCGATCGGCTGCCGTGCTCACCGCCGACTACACCGGGGTCTCGGGATGGAAGCGCCTCGAAAGTGCGGTCGCCGAGGCCGGCGAGGTCGCCGCCCTCTTCACGCCGCCGGCGCCGACCATCGCGCCCGAGCTGCGTGACCGTGATGGACCTGTTCAACAGCCGGCCGGAGTACGACGTGCTGCACGTCGCCCTGCACGGCAAGTACGACGCCCAGGGCAACCAGGAGGGCATCGTGCTGCTGAAGAAGAGCCCGGCCGGCGGCGCGGTCGCGCAGTACCTCACGCCCACGATGCTCGAGGGCGGCAGCCTGCCCCATGGGCCGTTCGTCTTCCTCAACGCCTGCCAGGTCGCCAGCGACGAGACCGTGCTCGGCGACTACGTCGGGCTTCGCCTCGACGCTGCTCCGGATCGGCGCGGCTGCGGTGGTCGCCCCGCTCTGGAACGTGCGCGACGACGTTGCCCATGCGGTCGCGCGATCCTTCTACGCCGCCACGCTGGCAACCGAGCCCGTGTCCGCCGCCGAGGCCATGCGGGCGTTGCGGGCGACGTACACCGAGGAAGGCGCCAGGGCTGAGGACCCGCAGCTGCACGCCACCTTGATCGCCTACCAGGTCTTCGGCCACCCGCGCCTGCGGCTGGCCACGGCACCCATCAACTGACCCACCACTGACCCCACTACCAACAGGAGCCACACCATGGCCGAACCGCTGCGACCCGACGGCGACGTGTTCGTCGAGGACGTCGTCATCCGCACCCCGGGTCTCTCCGGCCTTGTCGAGGTCTACCGCCCCACCAGCCCCGGCATGCGCGGCGAGGAGCTCACCACCGAGGAGTTCCACGAGGCGCTCGGCGACGCCGGTCTCGCCGAGCAGCTCTCGGTCGTCATCTCGCAGCAGCAGGAGATCACGCCCGCCGACGGCACGCGCGGCAGCGGCGGGTCCGACGACATCGAGGTCGACGTGCCGGCGCCCGGCGACGGCAACGGCCAGGTGCTGCTGTACGCCGCCGAGGACGGCTCACTGTCGTGGCACTTCGCCGAGAACGTCCCACCCGCAGCCGCGCCGGATCGTGGGGGAGAGCGGCGTACGTATCGAGTCCCCAAGGCCGTCGTACCTCCCGCCGAGCAAGAGGCCGACACCCACCGGGGCCTGGTCGGCGCCATCGGCAAGAAGGTCCTGAAGGTCCTGGTCTTCCCGCTGCTCGACCCGGTGCTGGGGAAGGTGGGTGACCACTTCGCGTCCAAGTGGGAGGCCAAGAACCGGCTCAACCGCGTGCGGTGGATGACCGTCGACGGGTTCCGCAGCTCGCAGGCCGACTCCTTCACCGACGCCGACTGGGCCACGCTGGGCGCGGGCCGCGGGCTGTTGTTGGTGCACGGCACGTTCTCCACCGCCCACGGCGGCTTCGGGCACCTGCCGAAGGAGACGATGGCCGAGCTGCACCGCCGCTACGACGGACGCGTCGCCGCCTTCGACCACCACAGCATCTCGGTGTCGCCGAAGGAGAACGCCGACCTCCTTGCGGGACTGGTCCCCGACGGCACCGCCGTCGAGCTCGACGTCGTGACCCACTCGCGCGGAGGCCTGGTCGGCCGCGAGATCGCGGCTGGCGCGCTCGACGTTGCCGGGCTGGTGATGGTGGCGGCACCCAACGCCGGCACCGTGCTGGCCGACCGGCGCCATCTCTCCGACCTGCTCGACCGGTTCACCGACCTGGCCCAGTTCGTGCCGGACAACGGCGTCACCGACACGCTCGGACTGATCTTCGCGGTGGTCAAGCAGGCTGCGGTTGGCGCCGTCGGCGGGCTCGACGGGCTCACGTCGATGGACCCGACGGGCGACTACCTGAAGGAGCTGAACGCCGGCACGGCCCCCAAGGCTGCGCTCCGGGCGGTCGCTGCCGACTACGAGCCACCGCAAGGTGCCCCGCTGGCCCGCGTCGCCCGAGACGGTGCGACCGACTTCGTGTTCGCCGCCGCCGACAACGACCTCGTCGTACCAACCCTCGGTTGCTACGACGTCCCCGGCAGCGCCGGCTTCCCGATCGACGAGCAGCTCGTCTTCGAGGCGGCCCGCGCCATCGACCACAACTCGTTCTTCGGTCAGGCCGAGCTCGCCGAGCGACTGCTCGACTGGCTGCCGACCGGCTAATCGACCACCGATCGGACGGTCTCAGCCGGAGTACTCGTCCGCGGCGCGCTTGGCCATCTCGAGGAACGCCTGGCGGGACTCGAGGTTCTCGGCGAGGTCCTTGGCCTGCTTCTCGTTGCCGGCGGCCTGCGCTGCGGCGAGGTCGGCCTCGATCTTGGTGATGGCGTCCTCCAGCTTGGACACCATGTCGTCGGCGCGCGCTGACTTCTCGGGGTCGGTGCGCTGCCACTGCTCGTCCTCGACGGAGCGGATCGCCTGCTCCACCTTGCGGATCCGGCCCTCGAGCTCCTTCATCCGCTCGCGCGGCACCTTGCCGGCGGCGTCCCATCGCTCGGAGATGTCGCGGAAGGTCACCTTGGCGTGCTCGAGGTTGGTCACGGGGACCAGCCCCTCGGCCTCGACGAGCAGCTTCTCCTTGAGGTCGGCGTTGGCGGCGAACTCGGCGTCCTGTGCGGCGTTGGCGGCGTCCCTGGCCGCGAAGAACGCGTCCTGCGCACCCCGGAACCGCTTCCAGAGCTCCTCGTCGATGTCGCGCGGCGCCGGGCCGGCGGCCTTCCACCGACGCATCAGGTCGCGGTACTCCCCGGACGTCGCACCCCAGTCGGTCGACTCCGCGAGTGCCTCGGCCTCCTTGGCCAGCCGCTCCTTGACGACGCGGGCGCCCTCGCGCTTCTCGTGCTGCTCGGCGAAGTGCGACTTGCGGGCCTTGGTGTACGCCGTCCGCGCCGTGGAGAACCGGCGCCACAACGCGTCGTCCGACGGCCGGTCGATGCGGGGGAGCGCCTTCCACTGGTCGAGCAGCTCGCGCAGCCGGTTGGCGCCGTTGCGCCAGTCGGTGCCGGCGCCCAGCTTCTCGGCCTCGACGACGATCCGCTCCTTCTCGACCTTGGACTCGGCGACCTTGAGGGCGCGCTCGGCCTTCTTGGCCTCGCGCTGCTCACCGATGATGGCGCCGAAGCTGTCGAGCCGGCCGACGAGGGCGTCCAGGTCGCCGACGGCGTTGGCGCCCTCGACCTGCGCCCGCACCGTGCGCACCGACTCGGCGGCCTCCTCGGGCGACATCACGCCAGACCTGATCCGCTGGTCGAGCAGCTCGACCTCGAAGGCCAGCGCCTCGTAGCGGTCGGTGTAGAACTTGAGGGCTTCCTCGGGCGATCCCTCGGGGTACTGGCCGACGATCCGCTCGCCGTCGGCGGTCCTCACGAGGACGGTGCCGTCGTCGGTAACCCGACCCCAATCGTGGCTCGTCACTGCGGTCCCTCGTTCGGTGCGTGGGGCATCCGTCGCCCACGCGCGAGGCACCATGCTAGGTCAACCCGGTTCGGCGGTGGACCCGGCACCGACCGTCCCGCGCTGCCGATGCGGAGCGCCGCTTGGCGTCTCGCTAGTCTGCGAAGGTGCTGATCGCCGGATTCCCCGCGGGCCCGTGGGGCACCAACTGCTACGTCGCGGCGACCGGCCCGGGCAGCGAGTGTGTGGTGATCGACCCGGGCAAGGATGCCGCCGCTGGAGTGGCCGACGTCGTCCGCGAGCACCGGCTCAAGCCCGTCGCCGTCCTGGTCACCCATGGCCACATCGACCACATGTGGTGCGTCGCGCCGGTGGCCGGCAGCTACGACGCCACCGCCTGGATCCACCCCGACGACCGGCACCTGCTGGCCAACCCGATGGCGGGGATGTCACCGGAGACGTCAGCGATGGTGCTCGGCGGGAACTACGAGTTCGCCGAGCCCGACGACGTCCGCGAGCTCGCCGACGGCCAGGCCCTCGAGCTCGCCGGCCTGACCCTCACCGTCGACCACACGCCCGGCCATACGCGTGGGTCGGTGACGTTCCGGACGCCGTACGACGTGGACGAGGTCTCCGAGCTGATGTTCTCCGGCGACCTGCTGTTCCAGGGCTCCATCGGGCGCACCGACCTCCCCGGCGGTGACCATCCGACGATGCTCGAGAGCCTGCGCACCAAGGTGCTGACGCTCCCCGACGACATCGTGGTGTTGCCGGGACACGGCGACCAGACGTCCATCGGCCGCGAGCGCGCGACCAACCCCTTCCTGCTCGAGCTGCTCGAAGACGGAGCAGCACCACGAGTCACCAGAGGACTTTGAGAAGACCATGAACGCCAAGATCTCGGCACCCAAAGGGGTGCCCGAATACCTCCCGCCCGACTCCGCCACCTGGCTGGCGATCCAGGGCGAGCTGGCCCGCCCGGCCGTCAACGCGGGCTACGGCTACGTCGAGCTGCCCGTCTTCGAGGACACCGCTCTGTTCGTGCGCGGGGTCGGGGAGTCCACCGACGTGGTCTCCAAGGAGATGTACACCTTCACCGACCGCGGTGACCGCTCGCTGACGCTGCGCCCCGAGGGCACTGCCGGCGTCATCCGCACGGTCATCGAGCACGGCCTCGACCGTGGGCCGCTGCCGGTCAAGCTCTGGTACTCCGGGCCGTTCTTCCGCGCCGAGCGCCCCCAGGCCGGCCGCTACCGGCAGTTCCAGAGCTTCGGCATCGAGGCGATCGGCTCCGACGACCCGGCCATCGACGCCGAGGTCATCACCATCGCCGTCGACGGCTACCGCGCCCTCGGCCTGACCGGGTTCCGCACCGAGGTCACCTCGCTCGGCAACAGTGAGTGCCGACCGGCCTACCGCGACAAGCTGACGGCGTTCCTCGACGGCCTCGACCTCGACGACGCCACTCGGGAGCGCGCCAAGCTCAACCCGCTGCGCGTCCTGGACGACAAGCGGCCCGAGGTCCGCGCCCAGCTCGCGGACGCGCCGCTGATGCTCGACAACCTGTGCGAGGCCTGCGCAGAGCACTTCGCCGCTGTCCGCGAGCACCTCGACGACGCCGGCGTCTCCTACGTCATCAACCCCAAGCTGGTCCGCGGCCTCGACTACTACACGCGCACCACGTTCGAGTTCGTGCACGACGGGCTCGGCGCGCAGTCGGGCATCGGAGGCGGCGGCCGCTACGACGGGTTGATGGCCGACCTCGGCGGGCAGGACATGACCGGCATCGGGTTCGGCCTCGGGATCGACCGGACCTTTCTGGCGTGCCAGGCCGAGGAGATCGAGCTCGCGCCGGAGTCGGCCGTCGACGCGTACGTCGTCCCGGTCGGCCCGGTGCGTGGATCGGCTCGCCGCAAGGCCGCCCAGCTCGCCACCGCCCTGCGCCGCAGCGGCGTGCGCACCGACATCGCCTACGGCGACCGCAGCATGAAGAGCGCGATGAAGTCCGCCGACCGCTCGGGGGCGCCGTACCTCGTGGTGCTCGGCGAGCGCGACCTCGAGGCCGGCGTGGCACAGCTCAAGGACATGAAGACCGGCGAGCAGGACGCCGTCCCCCTCGACGACCTGGTCGCCCGCGTGGTGGCCCTGAAGGAGCAGCTCTCGTGATCCGCACCCACGACGCCGGCAGGCTGACCGCCGCCGACGCCGGACAGACCGTCACCCTCGCCGGCTGGGTGGCGCGTCGCCGCGACCACGGCGGCGTCGCCTTCCTCGACCTGCGCGAGGCCAGCGGGATCGCCCAGGTGGTGGTCCGCGACGAGTCGGTTGCCCACAGCCTGCGCAGCGAGTACTGCATCGCCGTCACCGGCGAGGTTGCCCTGCGACCCGAGGGCAACGCCAACCCGAACCTGCCGTCCGGCGAGATCGAGGTCATCGCCGACACCGTCGAAGTGCTGAGTGCCGCCGCGCCGCTGCCATTCCCCATCGACGAGCACGTCGATGTGGGGGAGGAGGCCCGGCTCAGGCACCGCTACCTCGACCTGCGCCGCAGCGGCCCCAACCAGGCGCTCCGTCTGCGCAGCAAGGTCAACAAGGCCGCCCGCGACGTGCTCGACCGACACGACTTCGTCGAGGTCGAGACGCCGACGCTGACGCGGAGCACCCCCGAAGGCGCCCGCGACTTCCTCGTCCCTGCCCGGCTGCAGCCCGGCAGCTGGTACGCGCTGCCGCAGAGCCCCCAGCTGTTCAAGCAGCTGCTGATGGTCGCCGGCATGGAGCGCTACTTCCAGATCGCCCGCTGCTACCGCGACGAGGACTTCCGCGCCGACCGGCAGCCGGAGTTCACCCAGCTCGACATCGAGATGAGCTTCGTCGACCAGGACGACGTGCTGGCGATCTCCGAGGAGGTGCTGGTCGCGCTGTGGAAGCTGATCGGCGTCGACCTGGCCACGCCGTTCCCGCGGATGACGTACGCCGAGTCGATGGCCCGGTTCGGCTCCGACAAGCCCGACCTGCGGATGGGCCTCGAGCTCGTCGAGTGCACCGACTACTTCCACGACACCCCCTTCCGGGTCTTCCAGGCGCCGTACGTCGGCGCGGTCGTGATGCCCGGGGGAGCGGACCAGCCGCGCCGGCAGCTCGACGCCTGGCAGGAGTGGGCCAAGCAGCGCGGTGCGCGCGGTCTGGCGTACGTCCTTTTCACCGAGGACGGCGAGCTGGGCGGTCCCGGTGGCCAAGAACCTGTCGGAGGAGGAACGGGCCGGGGCTTGCCGACCACATCGGCGCCAAGCCGGGCGACTGTGCGTTCTTCGCCGCGGGACCGGTCAAGAGCAGCCGCTCGCTGCTCGGCGCCGCCCGCCTCGAGATCGGCCGCCGTGGCGGACTCATCGACGAGGACGCCTGGAGCTTCCTGTGGGTCGTCGACGCCCCGCTCTTCGAGCCCGCCGACGAGGCCACTGCCGCCGGTGACGTCGCCGTCGGCAGCGGCGCCTGGACCGCCGTCCACCACGCCTTCACCTCGCCGCAGGACCTCGAGACCTTCGACGCCGACCCGGGCAGCTCCTTGGCCTGGGCCTACGACATCGTCTGCAACGGCAACGAGATCGGCGGAGGGTCCATCCGTATCCACCGCGAGGACATCCAAAAGCGCGTCTTCGCCGTGATGGGCATCGACGAGGCCGAGGCGGCCGAGAAGTTCGGCTTCCTCCTCGAGGCCTTCAAGTACGGCGCCCCGCCGCACGGCGGCCTGGCCTTCGGGTGGGACCGCATCGTGGCCCTGCTCGCCCGGACCGACTCGATCCGCGACGTGATCGCCTTCCCCAAGTCCGGTGGCGGCTTCGATCCGCTGACCTCCGCGCCCGCGCCGATCACCTCCGAGCAGCGCCGGGAGGCCGGGGTGGACGCGAAGCCGGACACCCACGTCTCAGAGTGACTGGAGGCAACTCCTGAGCCGCTTGTTGTCACGGTTACTACCAACCCCCTGTTAGTCACGGGTTACTACCAACCAACCCCTCGTGGTGGGGTCCGTACGCCGCCAGCGGGCGGCCTTCCACCTCGGCTCTGACGCGTGGTTGCTCGGGTCTGCATTGGTAAATCCTTTGACAATTTGCGCTCGTGGGGCGGGTTGACAATTTCCCGTGTGACACCCGGACGACGCGCTGGTATCAAACCGTTACCTGTCCGATGCTCAACATCGTCTGTCGTTCGTCTAATGTCGCCGTTCGGATGCCCATGGTTGTGTCCCCAGTCACTTGGGGCGCGCCCGGCGTCGGTCGATGCGCGACAGGCACCGACGAGCACAGACCAGCACGGACGAGCACCCCAGGGAGCAACATGGCGATGACGCCGCTGGAGATGACAGCTCCAGAGCAGACCCAGCTTCCCGACCCCGAGCAAAGTCCCGAGATCGCCGGTAGATCACCCGTCCAGATCGCAATGTCCCGGCTCCGATCCGACAAGATCGCGATGGTCTGCCTCGCGGTCGTCATCTTCTTCTTCATCATCGCCGTGTTCGCACCGGTGATCGCCAACCTGTTCGGCGTCGAGGTCCGCGGCGGCGACCCGTCGGAAGACACCGACGCGTTCAACTTCCCGGTCATCGGCCCGCCCGACCACCCGTTCACCTGGGAGGCTCCGCTGGGCCTCGCGCCCGACACCGGCGACGACAACCTCGCCGAGTGGCTCTACGGCGCCCGCACCTCGCTCGGCATCGCGCTGTTCTCGACGGTCTTCGCGACGATGATCGGCATCACCATCGGTCTCGTCGCCGGCTTCAGCCGCGGCTGGCTCGACCGGGTCATCTCTTTCGTCATCGACGTCTTCTTGTCGCTGCCCTTCATCCTGATGGCGCTGGCCCTGGCCCCGATCATCACGCTCCGCTTCGCCGACCAGCCGCAGACCCTCAAGTACGCCCAAGTCATCTCGCTGCTATGCGTCCTGACCTTGCTCGGCTGGATGGGCTTGGCGCGCCTGATCCGCGGCGAGGTGTTCTCGCTGCGTGAGCGCGAGTTCGTGCAAGCCGCTCGAGTGATGGGCGTGCCGACCCGCCAGATCCTCTTCAAGGAGCTGCTGCCCAACATGGTGGCCCCGATCGTGGTGTCGATCTCGCTCGGCCTGCCGGCGTTCGTGGCTGCCGAGGCCGGCCTGTCCTACCTCGGCATCGGCGTGATCGGGGTGCCCTCCTGGGGCCAGACGGTCAACAAGGCCGTGCCGTACTTCGACACCTACCCGATCTATCTCTACGCGCCCGTCCTCGGGATCTTCCTGCTGGTCGTGGCGCTCAACCTGCTCGGAGACGCCATTCGTGACGCCTTCGACCCCAAAACTCGCCGGTGAGACTGACACCGACCGAGAGCATCGTCCAGCCCTAGAAAGGTGGGGAAACCCAGATGCGATTGAAGAAGTCCGCAGTAGCAATGCTTGCTACTGCTTCACTCCTCGCGCTCGCCGCTTGCGGCGGCGGAGGTGACGACAACCCCGACGAGGTCGTACCGACTCAGGAGGCGGGCGGCGGCGCGGGTGCCGGCAAGGCTCCAGACCTGGAGGCTCCGCGCGCGGTGCCCGACGACGCCGCGGATGGTGGCACGGTTACCGTGCTTGCCTCCGTTGTCCCGTTCACCTTCGACCCCACCCGGGCCTACTACACCGACTCGACCGCGATCATGAGCCTCGTGACGCGTGCGCTGACGCAGTACGTCTATGACCCCGAGACCAACGACATGGTCCTGGCGCCCGACATGGCAACCGACCTCGGTACTCCCAACGAGGACAACACCGAGTGGACGTTCACGCTCAAGGACGGCCTCAAGTACGAGGACGGCACGGACGTGAAGGCCGAGGACGTCGCCTACGCGATCTCTCGTTCGTTCGCGATCGAGGAGCTCCCGGACGGCCCGACCTACCAGCTGACGTTCTTCCAGGACGGTGACACCTACAAGGGTCCCTACAAGGACAAGGCCCCCTACAAGGGCGTCGAGGTCAACGGAAACGACATCACGATCAAGATGTCGCAGCCGTTCCCCGAGATGGACTACTACGCCTCGTTCCCGGTGTTCACGGCCATCCCTGAGGCCAAGGACACCAAGGAGGAGTACGGCAACCACCCGCTGGCTACCGGTCCTTACATGTTCTCGGACTACAAGCCCGGTTCGTCCTTGACCCTGGTCAAGAACCCCAACTGGGACCCCGCCACCGACCCGGGCCGCATCCAGTCCGTCGACGAGTGGAACTTCAAGTTCGGTGAGGACACCGCCAAGATCGAGAACACGATCCTGTCGGACACCGGTGACGGTCAGACGACCATGTCGTACGACAACATCACCCCGCCGACCTACAAGAAGATCAGCGCTGACTCTCCCGACCGTCTCGTGGTCGGAACGTCGCCGTGCACGTTCATGTGGTTCCTCGACATGACCAAGATCACCGACATCAACGTGCGTCAGGCGATTGGTTACGCCTACCCGTACGTCGACGTCTGGAAGGCCGGCGGCGAGATCGTGGGCCTGACCCGCGTTCCCGGCACGAGCATCCTGCCTCCGGGCACGGCTGGTCGCGTCGAGTACGACGTGCTGGGCATCCAGGGTCAGAACACCGACCCGGAGAAGTCCAAGCAGCTGCTGACCGACGCCAACGCCATGGGCTACGAGATCAAGTTCCTCTACGCCACCGACGACCCGCTGTCGGTGTCGGCGAAGGACCAGCTCGTCAAGGGCCTCGAGGCGGGTGGCTTCACCGCCACGCCGATTGCCTCGACCTCGGAGAAGATCCGTGAGGCCCGGTCCGACTACGACAGCCCGATCAACGTCCGCTCCAGCGGTTGGTGCTCGGACTGGCCGTCGGGTGGCTCGTGGTTCCCGGCCCAGTGGGACGGCTCGCTGGTCGGCCTCGAAGGAATGCCGAACCCGTCGAACTTCAAGGAAGCCGACGCCGACGCCAAGCAGAAGGAGATCCTCTCCCTTCCTGCTGACGAGGTGCCCGGTGCTTGGGGCGAGTTCGACAAGTTCATCGATGGAGACGTACTACCCCGCGGTCGTGACCGGTTACTCCGGCACCGCGATCATCCGGGGATCCAAGATCGGTGGCATGTACAACGACTCTGTTCGTGGCATGCCGACGCTCGCGGACATGTACATCACCCAGTGATGTTCCGGGGCCGTCCGGCCAGACTTCAAGTCTGACCCGGGCGGCCCCACCTCGGTGGGGTGACCGGCCCAGCGCCGGTCGCCCCGCCGATCCGACCAAAGCGACAGGAGATCCCCCGCCATGTTCGGCTACATCATTCGTCGCCTGATTGCGGGCCTGCTCGTCATCATCGCCGTCTCGATGCTGGTGTTCGCGATCTTCTTCTACGGCCCGAACGACCCGGCGCTGGCGTACTGCCCGGAGTCCCGGTGCACGCAGCAGCGGCTCGACAACATCCGTCGGGACATGGGGCTGGACCAACCCGCCCCCAAGCAGTACTTCGAGTACATGAGCGGTTACGTCAAGGACCGCCACATCGAGTCCGGTGCGATCTCTATCGACTGCCAGTGGCCCTGCATGGGAGTCTCGTTCAAGTACCGCGTCTCGGTCTTCGACTATCTGTGGGCACGATTCCCTGCGACCCTCGCGGTCGCCGTGGGCGGCGCACTCGCGTTCCTCACCTTGGGCCTGTCCAGCGGCATCTTCGCCGCGCGACGGCGCGGCACCGTGTCAGACAAGGCGATCGTGAGCACCAGCCTGTTCATCAACGCGATCCCCTATTACCTCTTGGCCCTGCTGGCCTACCTCTATCTGGTCCAGGGCCTAGGTCTGTTCCCAGAAACCGGCTACCACTCGCCGATCACGGAGGGACCGGCGAAGTTCGTCGCCGGCCTCGCGTTGCCCTGGATCATGCTCGGGATCGTCTACTCCACGGCGTACGCCCGGTTCAGCCGCGGGTCCATGATCGACTCTCTCAACGAGGACTACGTGCGCACGGCGCGGGCCAAGGGCCTGACCGAGCGCGTAGTCACCCGACGGCACGCGCTGCGCGCCGCCATCGTCCCTGTGGTGACCATCTTTGGTCTCGACTTCGCCGTCTTGCTGTCCGGCACGATCTTCACCGAGAAGATCTTCGGCATCCAGGGTCTCGGCCTCGCGGGGTTGGACGCCGTGCAGCGGACAGACTTGCCGATGATCTCGGCAACGGTAATGCTTAGCGCGTCCTTCATCGTCGTTGCCAACATCGTTGTGGACATCCTCTACAGCGTCATCGACCCCAGGGTGCGCCTGTCATGACCCAGATCAACGAACCGGCCTCCGAGCAGGACGCCGGTCAACTGTCCGAGCCAGCGACCGGCCGGCACCGCGGTCTCGACGACGGTGCTGCGACCGACGAGCCGTTCCTGGTGGTCGAGGACCTCACCGTGCGCTTCCCGACGGCCGACGGCCTCGTCCAGGCCGTGACAGGCCTGAGCTACTCCATCGAGCAGGGCAAGACCCTCGGCATCGTCGGCGAGTCCGGCTCCGGCAAGAGCGTCTCGAGCCTCGCCGTGATGGGGCTGCACAACCCGAAACAGACCCAGATGTCGGGCTCGATCCGGGTCGGCGGCAAGGAAGTGCTGGGCCTGCCCAACGACAAGATGCGCAGGATCCGCGGCCGGGAGATCTCGATGATCTTCCAGGACCCGCTGACCGCTCTGCACCCCTTCTACAAGGTGGGGGCGCAGATCTCGGAGGCCTATCGGGCACACCACGACGTGTCCAAGGCCAAGGCCCGCACCAAGGCGATCGAGATGCTCGACCGGGTCGGCATCCCGCAGGCTCGCACCCGCGTCGACGACTACCCGCACCAGTTCTCCGGCGGCATGCGCCAGCGGGCGATGATCGCGATGGCGCTGGTCAACGACCCGGCGCTGGTGATCGCCGACGAGCCGACCACGGCCCTCGACGTGACGGTGCAGGCGCAGATCCTCGACCTGCTCCAGGAGCTCCAGAAGGACTTCAACTCCGCGATCATCATCATCACCCACGACCTGGGCGTCGTCGCCGAGATGGCCGACGACGTGATGGTGATGTACGCCGGCCGGGCTGTCGAGTTCGGTAGGACGCGCGAGATCCTGGTGCACCCGGAGATGCCCTACACCTGGGGTCTGCTGGCCAGCGTGCCCGACGTCAGCGCGGACCCCGAGGCGCGGCTGATCCCGATCACCGGCAACCCGCCGAGCCTGCTGAACCCGCCGTCGGGATGCTCCTTCCACCCGCGCTGTCCCCACATGGACAAGGTGCCGGGCAACCTGTGCAAGACCACCACCCCCGAGCTGACCTCTGGTCAGCACGGTGATGGTCACGTCAAGCGCTGTCACCTGCCCGACCCGTCGGCCATCTACGAGACCGAGATCCTGCCTGAGATCGCCCCCGATCTCGTCGAGATGACGGTCAACGACGACTTCCCTGACGAGACCGGCACCGGTCTGGTGGAAGACTCTCCTTCCGACGAGACCCTCCCGAAGGAGCAGTAGCTCGATGACCGAGTCCGAAGTCGCGAACGAGCCCACCCTCACCAGGGCCGAGCAGTCCGCAAAGTCCGGCTACTCAGAGGGCGCGTTGGGTGATCGCAAGGCGATCCTGACCGTGACCGACCTGAAGAAGTACTTCCCCGTGAAGTCGTCGGGCCTGATCCGTCGCACCATCGGACAGGTGCAGGCCGTCGACGGCGTCTCCTTCGAGGTGCCCGAGGGAAGTGCGCTGGGCCTGGTGGGCGAGTCGGGCTGCGGCAAGTCGACCACGGGTCGGTTGATCACCCGGCTCTACGACCCGACCGCGGGCTCGATGATGTTCGAGGGGCGTGACCTGGCCACCTTGTCGCACAAGGCGATGACGCCGATGCGCAAGGAAGTCCAGATGATCTTCCAGGACCCCTACAGCTCGCTGAACCCCCGCCACACCGTCGGCACGATCGTCGGCACCCCGCTGCGGGTGCACAACGTGGTGCCCGAGAAGCAGGTGCTCAACCGGGTCCGTGAGCTGCTCCAGGTGGTCGGCCTCAACCCCGAGCACTACAACCGCTACCCCAACGAGTTCTCCGGCGGTCAGCGCCAGCGCATCGGCATCGCCCGGGCACTGGCCCTCCAGCCGAAGCTGCTGGTGGCCGATGAGCCGGTCTCCGCGCTCGACGTCTCGATCCAGGCCCAGGTGGTCAACCTGCTGCGCGACGTGCAGCGGGAGTTCAACATCGCCTTCCTGTTCATCGCCCACGACCTCGCCGTGGTCCGCCACTTCTGTCCCGAGATCGCGGTGATGTACCTCGGCAAGATCGTCGAGATCGGCAACCGCGAGTCTGTCTACGAGCACGCGCACCACCCCTACACCCAGGCCCTGCTGTCGGCCTCGCCCGACGTCAAGCAGGCGGCCATCGGCGGCCGCCGCGAGCGCATCCGTCTCGAGGGCGACGTGCCCAGCCCGATCAACCCACCCAGCGGCTGCCGGTTCCGCACCCGCTGCTGGATGGCGCAGGACATCTGCGCCAAGCAGGAGCCGCCGCTCCTGCAGATCGGCAAGCGACACAAGGTCGCCTGCCACTTCGCCGGCGAGCTCGGCCACCACCCCGAGAAGCCCGTCACCGCGCGGCTGCTCGGCGTCGACGACCAGGGCAACCACGACCCCGGCGCCAGCCCCACCGACGTCGGCAACGACCCCGGTTACGCCGACACCTGGTTCGACCTCAGCGGCCGGACCACGGGGTCCGTCTAGGGCTCAGGTATCCCTGGGGGTTGGCCACGGGCAACCCCCTTTGAGTCACGCTTTGCCAATCAACCCCCAGGTAGTCACGGTTACTACCAACCCCTGGTGGTTGCGGCCTGTACGCCGCCAGCGGACCGTAGATGGCTCGCCGAGTCGGCGCCAGTTGCCGGGCAGGCGCACTGCTCACGGAGGTGGTGAGGGCAACTGGCGCCGACTCGGCTCTGACGCGGGGTTGTTGATCTCGCATTGCGCTCCTGCATGGTTGATGCACCTGCCCACGCTGATGCGGGGTTGTTGATCTTGCATTGCGCTCCTGCGTGGTTGATGCACCTGGCCGCACTGGCGCGTGGCTGTTGTCTTTCATTGCCTTGCTTCGTGGTTGCTGTTGACTGAGCACGTGGATGAGTTGTTCGACAGTGCGGGGCTGAGCGATGCCCCGCGGCCGCCGCTGGCGGTGGGGCGCTGCAGGGGAACACGCATGCGTCGGCGCCGCTGGCGGTGCGGATGCGGCCGCGTTCGCTCGACGAGCTGGTCGGGCAGGAGCAGCTGCGTGCGCCCGGGTCACCGTTGCGCCAGCTGATCGAGGGCGACCAGTCGATGTCGTTGCTGCTGTGGGGGCCGCCCGGCACGGGCAAGACCACGATCGCTGCGATCCTGAGCCAGCAGACCGACCGACACTTCGTGGAGGTCTCGGCGGTCTCGGCCGGGGTCAAGGAGGTGCGCGCGGCCATCGACGCCGCCCGCGCGGAGCTGGTCGCACGCGGCCGGGAGACCGTGCTGTTCGTCGACGAGGTGCACCGGTTCTCCAAGGCCCAGCAGGACGCGCTGCTGCCGGGTGTGGAGAACCGCTGGGTCACCCTGGTGGCCGCGACCACGGAGAACCCGTTCTTCTCGGTGATCTCGCCGTTGCTCTCGCGCAGCCTGCTGCTCCGCCTGGAGTCGCTGACCGACGACGACGTCCGGGCGGTGCTCCAACAGGCGCTCGTCGACGAACGCGGACTGGCCGGCGGCTTCGAGATCGACGAGGAGGCCCTGGAGCACCTGGTGCGGCTCGCGGGGGGCGACGCGCGCCGGTCGCTGACCTACCTCGAGTCAGCCGCGGGCGCCGCCAAGGCGACGGGTGTGGCCACCATCGACCTGGCGACGGCCGAGACCGCGGTGGACCGGGCGGCGGTGCGCTACGACCGGCAGGGCGACCAGCACTACGACGTCATCAGCGCCTTCATCAAGTCGGTGCGCGGCTCCGACGTCGACGCCGCCCTGCACTACCTCGCCCGGATGTTCGAGGCGGGCGAGGACCCTCGTTTCATCGCGCGCCGCCTGGTGATCCTGGCCAGCGAGGACATCGGGCTCGCGGACCCGACCGCGTTGACCACCGCCGTCGCCGCGGCGGACGCGGTGCAGCTGATCGGCATGCCCGAGGCCCGGCTCAACCTGGCCCAGGCCACGATCGCGCTGGCCGTGGCGCCGAAGTCCAACGCCGTGATCACCGCGATCGAGGCGGCGATCGCGGACGTCCGGGCCGGCAAGATCGGCACCGTCCCGCCCCACCTGCGCGACGCGCACTACCCCGGGGCCAAGAAGCTGGACCATGGCGCGACGTACAAGTACAGCCACGACGAGCCGTTCGGGATCGCCGCGCAGCAGTACGCGCCCGACGTGGTCGCCGACGCGACGTACTACCGGCCGACCGAGCTGGGCGCCGAGGCGCAGGTCAAGCAGCGCTGGGAGCGCATCCGGCGGCTGATCCGCGGCGGCGGCGGAGAAGCCCCGCGATAGGGTCGGCTGCTATGACCGAGCCCCTCCTGCTCGCGCTGTGCGCGGTGCTCGCCGTGGTGGTCATCGGACTCGCGGTGGCGCTCAGACGCAGCTATCAGCGGACCGCCAAGGAGTTCGCGGCGCTGGAGCGGCGGTTCGACGCGCTCGAGAAGGCTCGGGAGGCCGTACCTGTCGAGCCGGGTGATTTCGAGACGGGCGGTACTCGCCCTGAGGAGCCGAGGGACGAGGCGTCTCGAAGGGTCGAGCCCTCCTCAACCAACGGTGGGGCGAGCGAGTACGTGATCACGCGGATCGGCAGCGCCGACAGCGACGACCTCGAGCCCGTCGACCCGCCCGATGCCCGGCTGTTCGCCGACATCGTGCTGAGGGAGACGGTGGTCAAGGCAGCGTCGTTCGCCCACGGCGTACGCCGCGGCCTGTCGCCGGAGAACCGCAACAAGATGTGGTTCGAGATGCGTCGCGAGGTCAAGCGGGCACGCAAGCAGCGGCGGGCCGACCTCAAGGCGGCCCAACGGGACTGGAAGGCCCGCCAGCGGGCCGCCCTCGACGAGGACGACGCCGCATGAAGCTCACCCCACGACGCCACGCAGCAAACGCACAGCGCCGCCGCAGGGACCCCGAATGAAGCGCGGCTTCTGGTTCCTCGCCGGGGCCGGGGCCGGGATCTACGCCGTCGTGCGGGGACGCCGCGCCGCCGAGATCCTGACCGCCGAAGGGCTGCGCGACCGCCTCGGCGCCCTCGACGTCGGCGCCCGGATCTTCCACGACGAGTTCGCCGAGGCCCAGGCAGCGAAGGAAACCGAGTTGCGGGAGCGGCTCGGGCTGGTGCCTCATGGACGTCCCCAGCTGACAGCGAGAGATGGTTTCGAGACGGGCCTTGCAGGCCCTCCTCAACCAACAAGGACAACGGAAGGCGACGACTGATGGACACCGCGGAGATCCGACGGAGGTTCGTGGCTCACTTCGAGCACGACACCACGATCGGTTCCCACCGAGCAGTGCCCTCGTCGTCGTTGCTTGCCGACGACCCCAACCTGTTGTTCGTCAACGCCGGGATGGTGCCGTTCAAGCCGTTCTTCCTCGGCCAGGAGACCCCGCCCTACGACCGCGCCGTCAGCATCCAGAAGTGTGTGCGCACGCCCGACATCGAGGACGTCGGCAAGACGACGCGGCACGGCACGTTCTTCGAGATGTGCGGCAACTTCTCCTTCGGCGACTACTTCAAGGAAGGCGCCATCGAGCTCGCGTGGGAGCTGGTCACCAAGGGGCAGGGCGACGGCGGTTGGGGCCTGGACGAGAGTCGGCTGTGGCCCTCGATCCTGCACGGCGACGACGAGGCGCTCCGGCTGTGGATGAAGGTCACCGGCCTGCCGTCCGAGCGGATCGTCAAGCTCGGGCCGAAGGAGAACTACTGGTCGATGGGCGTTCCCGGACCGGGCGGTCCCTGCTCGGAGATCCTCTACGACCGTGGCCCCGAGCACGGCCCCGAGGGCGAGTTCGAGACGACCGAGCGGGTGTCGATGCCTGCGAAGCTCGAGGACCGCTACCTCGAGATCTGGAACCTGGTGTTCATGCAGGACGAGCTGAGCGCCGTCCGGTCGAAGGAGGACTTCGACATCGTCGGGTCGCTCCCGCAGAAGAACATCGACACCGGCATGGGTCTCGAGCGGGTGGCGTACCTGCTCCAGGGCGTCGACAACATGTACGAGATCGACGTGATGTACCCCGTGATCGAGCGGGCCAGCGACCTCAGCGGGCGCCCGTACGGCGACACCCACGACGACGACGTCCGGCTGCGGGTGGTGGCCGACCACGTCCGCAGCTCGATGATGCTCATCGCCGACGGAGTCACCCCCGGCAACGAGGGGCGCGGTTACGTGCTGCGCCGGCTGCTGCGCCGGGCGATCCGCTCCATGCGGCTGCTCGGGTGCGAGGACCGCGTCCTCCCCGAGCTGATGCCGCTGAGCCGCGACAAGATGTCGGAGACCTACACCGACCTGCACCGCGACTGGGAGCGCATCTCCACCATCGCGTACGCCGAGGAGGACGCGTTCCGCCATACCCTCAAGGCGGGCACGGCGATCTTCGACATGGCCACGGCCGAGGTGAAGGAGTCGGGCGGCTCCGAGCTGTCGGGCGACCGAGCCTTCGCCCTGCACGACACCTACGGCTTCCCGATCGACCTGACCCTGGAGATGGCCTCCGAGCAGGGCCTCGAGGTCGACGAGGTGGGTTTCCGTCGGCTGATGACCGAGCAGCGCGAGCGGGCCAAGGCCGACGCGCGCGCCAAAAAGGGCTCACATGTCGACGCGGGCGCCTACCGCGAGGTCGCCGACTCCATGGGTCGCTCGGTGGAGTTCACCGGCTACTCGGAGGTCGTCAGCGAGGGCGCGGTCCGCGGCATCGTCGCCGAGGGCGGCGTGGTGGCCTCGGCGCGCGAGGGCGACGAGGTGGAGCTGGTGCTCGACCGGACGCCGTTCTATGCCGAGGGCGGCGGCCAGCTGGCCGATCAGGGCGTCATCGAGCTCGACAACGGCGCCCGGCTCGAGGTGCGCGACGTGCAGTCGCCGATCACCGGTCTGGTGGTGCACCGGGTCGTGGTGCTCAGCGGCGAGGTCGGCGTCGGCGCCGGCGCGCACTCCGTGGTCGACGTCGAGCGCCGTCGCTCGATCTCGCGTGCTCACACCGCGACCCACATGGTGCACAAGGCGTTCCGCGAGGCGCTCGGCGACACCGCCACCCAGGCGGGCTCGGAGAACGCGCCGGGCCGCTTCCGATTCGACTTCTCCGCGGCCGGCGCGGTGCCGACGTCGGTGATGGAGGACGTCGAGGCGCGGGTCAACGACCTGGTGCTGGCCGACCTCGGCGTGCACGCCGAGCTGATGACCCAGGAGGACGCCGTGCGGTCGGGCGCGATGGCGCTCTTCGGCGAGAAGTACGGCGACCAGGTGCGCGTCATCTCGGTCGGCGACTGGGCGCGAGAGCTGTGCGGCGGCACCCACGCGGGCCGATCCGGCCAGCTCGGCGTCATCAAGCTGCTCGGCGAGGCGTCCATCGGCTCCGGTGTACGCCGCGTGGAGGCGCTGGTCGGCCGCGACGCCTACCGGTTCCTCGCGCGCGAGCACGTGCTCGTCTCCCAGCTGTCCGAGGCGCTCAAGGCGCGTCCCGAGGAGCTGCCCGAGCGGGTCTTCGACCTGGTCGAGCGGCTGCGCGGCGCGGAGAAGGAGATCGAGAAGTACCGGGTCGGTGAGGTGCTGGCCGGGGCCGGCTCCCTCGCGGCGGGCGCGCACGACGTGGCCGGTGTCCAGGTGGTCGCCGAGCGCGTCGAGGGTGCATCGGGCGCCGACGCGCGCACTCTCGCGCTCGACGTGCGCGGCCGGCTCCCCGCCGGACAGGCGGGTGCGGTGGTCGTCATCGGCACCGCCGGCGACGGCGCGGACACCAAGGTGTCGGTCGTCGCGGCGGTCAACGACGAGGCCCGCGCCCGCGGCGTGAGCGCCAACGCCCTGGTTGGCGCGATCGGCCCCCTCGTGGGTGGTCGTGGTGGCGGCAAGGACGACGTTGCCCAGGGCGGCGGCAGCGACGCCTCGCGCATCGACGAGGCGCTCGGCCTGGTCCGCGACGAGGTGGCGCGCGCCGTCGGGCAGGGCTGAGGCCTTGCGCCACGGCGTACGGCTCGGACTCGACCCGGGCGATGCTCGCATCGGCGTGGCCAGGAGCGACCCGACGGGGTTCCTGGCCACCCCGGTGGAGACGGTGCGCCGCGGCAAGGGAGACCTCCGCCGGCATCAAGGCGCTGGCCCGGGAGGCCGAGGCCGTCGAGGTCGTCGTCGGGCTGCCGCGGTCGCTGTCGGGACGGGAAGGGCCGGCCGCCGACAAGGTGCGTGCGTGGGCGGCGTCGCTGGCCGATGCGCTGGCACCGCTCCCCGTGCGACTCGTCGACGAGAGGCTCACCACGCTTTCGGCGGAGGCTATGCTGCGCGACCGGGGGTTGAAGGGGCGGGATCGCCGCGCCGTGGTCGACCAGGCCGCCGCGGTGGTGATCCTGCAGCAGGCGCTCGACACCGAGCGCGCGACGGGTACGCCGCCGGGCGAGATCCTTGAGCGAGTCCGAGAGGGGACTCGAGAGGAGAACGATGAGTGACCGAGACGCGGGAGCGTACGCCGACGGGGAGGCGTCCTACGACCCGTCCGACGAGGCTGTTGACGACTCGGACTCTGGGGAGTACGAGTACGTCCCCTCCGACGGTGGCCGCCGCAAGAAGCGCGGCCGGAGCATCCCGGGTTGCCTCGCCGCGCTGGTCGCCCTGGCGCTGATCGCCGGTGGCGCCTACGTCGCCGTCACCAGGGGAGCGGAGTTCATCCGCGACCAGTTCTCCACCGCTCCCGACTACCCCGGGCCCGGCCACGGCAAGGTCACCTTCCAGGTCAACGAGGGCGACACGGTCGGTGCGATCGGACGCAACCTCAAGGACAAGGGCGTCGTGGAGTCGGTCGATGCCTTCATCGCCGCGGCCGGCGACACCACGAGCATCCAGGTCGGCTACTACCAGCTGAAGAAGGAGATGAAGGCGGCCGACGCGTTCGAGATCCTCAGCAACCCCGCCAACCTCGTCAAGAACACCGTCACGATCCCCGAGGGGCAGCGGGTCGTCGAGATCATCGACATCCTCGCCGACAAGACGGGCTTCCCTGCCAAGGCGTTCCAGAAGGTGCTTGACGACCCCGAGGCGATCGGGCTGCCCGACTACGCCGGCGGCAACCCCGAGGGCTACCTGTTCCCGTCGACGTACGACTTCGGCCCCAAGGACAAGCCGGTCGACATGCTCAAGAAGATGGTGGCCCGCTGGCAGCAGTCCGCAGACGACGCCGGCCTGGAGGAGGCGGCTGCCGCGATGGGCTACACGCCGCACGAGATGATGACGATCGCGAGCCTGATCGAGGCCGAGGGCCGCGGCGACTACCGCCCCAAGATCGCCCGCGTCATCTACAACCGGCTCGAGATCGATCCCAACCCCGCGGCCGGCTTCCTCCAGATCGACGCCACCGTCAACTACGCGCTGGGCAAGCCCGGACCCGCGGTCTTGACCCAGGACGAGATCGACTCGGTGGCCGACTCGCCCTACAACACCTACACCCACAAGGGGCTGCCGCCCGGCCCGATCGAGGCGCCCGGCGATGCCTCGATCCAGGCGGCCCTCAACCCCGAGGACGGTCCCTGGTTCTTCTACGTCACCGTCAACCTGGAGACCGGCGAGACCAAGTTCACCGACAGCTACGACGAGTTCCTCGGCTACAAGCAGGAGCTGCAGGAGTACTGCGAGACCCAGTCCGACCGTTGCTAGGAGCTCGTCGGTTGAGGTGCGCCGTCGTCGGTGACCCCGTGGCGCACTCGCTGTCGCCGCTGCTGCACCGGGCGGCGTACGCCGCGACCGGGCTGTCGTGGTCCTACGACGCACACCCGGTGCCGGCAGGCGGGCTGGCGGCGTTCGTGGCCGGACTCGACGCCTCGTGGCGGGGGCTCTCGGTGACCGCGCCCCTGAAGCGGGAGGCGGCCGCGCTCGCCGACGAGGCCACCGACACCGTCGCTCTCGCCGGCGCCGCCAACACGCTGGTGCTCGACGAGACCGGCCTGCGCGCCGACAACACCGACATCCCGGGCGCCGCCGCGGCGCTGCGCGAGCGCTGGTCGGTGCCCGACGTACCCGGCTGGACCGCGACGATCCTGGGAGGCGGGGCCACGGCGGCCTCGACAGGCCTGGCCCTGGCCGACCTCGGGGCCGGCGCCCTGCGGCTGCTGGTGCGGGATCCCGCCCGGTCGGCCGAAACTGTCGCGGCCCTGCGACGACACCCCTCGGGCCCGGACGTCGAGGTGGCTGCGCTGCACGACGCGCCGGTGGCGGGACCGGTCGTGGTCTCCACGATCCCGGCGGCCGGCCAGACCGACGCCCTGGTGGCCCGTTGTGCCGACGCCGCGGTGCTGTTCGACGTGGTCTACCACCCGTGGCCGACCCCGCTCGCGGAGTCGTTGCTGGCCGGGCCCGACGACCGGGTGCTGGTGACCGGCCTGGACCTGCTGGTGCACCAGGCAGCACTCCAGTTCGAGCTGTTCACCGGCCTGCCCGCCGACGCCGCCCTGGTCGCGGCCATGCGCGCCGCCCTGCCCTGAGTCGCTCCCAGCCCGAACGGCGACTTGCCAGATCACGGGGCGCACGCCGTTTGAGTCGAATAGGGTCCGGGCATGGATTGGGCCGCCAACCTCGACGCTGCCGCGCTCGGCGCGATCGTGTCGGCGGCATCCGCGGTCCTGGTGCCGCGGATCATCGAGCGCGTCCCGGAACCCGAGCCCGACGAGGAGCCCGACGGCGGAGAGACGCCGGCAGAGCACACCGAGGAGGCTGACGACCCCACCGACGCCACCGAGCCGGTCGAGCCGGCGGAGACGATGCCCGTCCGGGCCGCCGAGCAGGCGTCGACCGGGCAACCGGCTGCACAACCGGCTGGCCAGCCGACTGCGGCGCGGGTTGCCGGACCGGGCAAGGAACCGGCCGACGAGCCCAAGGAGCTGTACATCGCGATCGCCGACACGCCCGGTCTGCTGTGGCGGTGCGTCCTGGCCGGCGCGATCGCCGGCGGCCTGATCGGGTTGGCCGTCGGGTGGGACTGGTCGCTGTTGTTCCTGCTGCCCCTGGTGCCGATCTCCCTCGCGCTGACGGTCATCGACTGGCGCACCAGGCTGCTGCCGACCTGGCTGATCGCGCGCACGTACGTCGGCCTGATCGTGCTCGTGCTCGTCTGCTCGCTGATCACCCAGGACTGGCAGGACCTCGTGCGTGCCGCGATCGGGTGGGCCGGGGCGGGGCTGCTGTTCTTCGTGCTCTGGTACATCCACCCGCGCGGTCTCGGCTACGGCGACGTGCGGCTCTCCGGGATCATCGGCATCGCGCTCGGTTACGTCGGTACGCCGGAGCTGGTGGTCGGCGTCTACGCCGGGTTCCTCCTCGGCGGTGTCGGTGGCGGGCTGCTGTCGATGCTGCGGATCGTGCACCGCAAGGGCTTCCCCTTCGGGCCGTTCATGTTCGTCGGCGCGATCGTCGGACTGCTCGCCGGGAGCTGGCTGTCGGGTCTCGCCTCCGGGTGAGGGTGACCGGGCGACGTACGGCTGCGTGAAAGACTGGCGCCATGCTGCGCTGGCTCACTGCGGGCGAGTCCCACGGCCCGTCCCTGGTCGCCATCCTCGAGGGGTTGCCCGCGCACGTCCACGTCACCACCGACGACCTTCGCGACGCGCTGGGCCGCCGCCGGCTCGGCCACGGCCGCGGGGCGCGGATGAAGTTCGAACAGGACGAGGTGCGCTTCCTCGGCGGCGTCCGCCACGGCGAGACCATGGGCGGGCCGGTGGCCGTCGAGATCGGCAACACCGAGTGGCCCAAGTGGGAGCAGGTGATGGCGGCCGATCCCGTCGACCCCGCCGTCCTGGAGACGCTGGCCCGCAACGCCGCTCTGACCAGGCCCCGGCCCGGTCACGCCGACCTGGTCGGGATGCAGAAGTACGCCTTCGACGAGGCCCGTCCCGTCCTCGAACGCGCCTCCGCCCGCGAGACCGCCGCCCGGGTAGCGCTGGGCCGGGTGGCCAGCAACTTCCTGCAGCAGGCCGTCGGAGCCTGTGTGGTCTCGCACGTCGTTGAGCTGGGCGGCGTACCCGCCCCCGCCGGGCTGGTGCCCGGCCCCGACGACGTGCCGGCCCTGGACGCCGACCCCGTGCGCTGCCTCGACCCCGATGCCAGCAAGCAGATGGTGGCCGCCATCGACCAGGCCCACCGCGACGGCGACACCCTGGGCGGCGTCGTCGAGGTCGTGGTGCACGGGCTGCCGCCCGGCCTCGGCTCCCACGTGCACTGGGACCGCCGCCTCGACGCGCGGCTGGCCGGGGCGCTGATGGGCATCCAGGCGATCAAGGGAGTCGAGGTGGGCGACGGGTTCGCGCTGGCCGCCACCCCCGGGTCGCAGGCCCACGACGAGATCGTCCCCACCAAGGAGGGAATCCGGCGCACCAGCGGCCGCTCCGGCGGCACCGAGGGCGGCATGTCCACCGGCGAGACGCTCCGGGTGCGCGCCGCGATGAAGCCGATCTCTACGGTGCCGCGGGCGCTGCGCACCGTCGACGTGGCGACCGGTGCGGAGGCCGTCGCCAACCACCAGCGCTCCGACGTCTGCGCTGTGCCCGCGGCCGGGATCGTCGCCGAGGCGATGGTCGCTCTGGTGCTGGCCGATGCCGTGCTGGAGAAGTTCGGCGGCGACTCGGTCAGCGAGTCCCGCCGCAACGCCGAGAGCTACCTGGACACCCTGAGGTTCCGGTGAGCCCGAGCCTGGTGCTGGTCGGGCCGATGGGAGCGGGCAAGACCACGGTGGCAGGCTTGGTGGCGAAGCGTTGGGGTACGACCGTGCGCGACACCGACGCCGACATCGTTGCCGCCGACGGCCGCTCGATCAGCGACATCTTCCTCGAGTCCGGCGAGCAGCACTTCCGAAAGCTCGAGCGGGCTGCGGTGGCCGCCGCCCTCGCGGAGCACGGCGGCGTCGTCGCCCTCGGCGGTGGTGCCGTGCTCGACGAGGGCACGCGAGGGCTGCTGGCCGGCCGGCGGGTGGTGTTCCTGCGCGTCGGGCTCGCCGACGCGGTCAAGCGGGTCGGCCTCGGCACGTCGCGACCAATGCTCCTCGGCAACGTCCGCAGCCGCATCAAGGCACTGCTCGACGAGCGCACACCGGTCTACGAGGCTCTGGCCACCATCACCGTCGACACCGACGGGCGCACCCCCGAAGACGTCGCAGACGAGATCGTCCGGGCCCTGGGATGAGCGCCCCCGACACGGTGCTCCACGTCGGCGGCGCGTCGCCGTACGACGTCGTGGTCGGTCGTGACCTGTTCGGCCGCGTGCCCGAGGTGCTCGGCGACGCGCCGGCCAGGGTGGCGCTGGTGCACGCCGAGCCGGTGAGCGACCTGGCTCAGCGGCTGCGCACGGAGCTGACCCCGCGCTACGACGTCCACCTGCTGCCGGTGCCCGACGGCGAGGAGGCCAAGACCGCGGCCGTCGCCGCCCGCTGCTGGGAGTCGCTGGGGTCGGCCGGGTTCACCCGGACCGACGCGGTCGTGACCATCGGCGGGGGAGCAGTCACCGATCTCGGCGGCTTCGTTGCGGCCACCTGGCTGCGCGGCGTCCGCGTCGTGCATCTGCCGGCCAGCCTGCTGGCGATGGTCGACGCAGCGGTCGGTGGCAAGACCGGCATCAACACCAGCGCCGGCAAGAACCTCGTCGGCTCCTTCCACGAGCCCGCCGGCGTGCTGTGCGACCTGGCGCTCCTCGACTCGCTGCCGGCGGCAGAGCTCGTCTCCGGGCTGGGGGAGGTCGTCAAGTGCGGGTTCATCGCCGACCCGGTCATCCTGGAGCTGGTCGAGCGGCACGACCCGGCCACCCTGACGCCCGACTCACCGGTGCTGCGTGAGCTGGTCGAGCGGGCCATCGCCGTCAAGATCGATGTCGTCGTCGCCGACCTCAAGGAGACCGGTGGCCCCGACGGCCATCCCGGCCGCGAGGTGCTCAACTACGGCCACACCATGGCGCACGCCATCGAGCGCGCCAGCGACTACTCAGTGCGGCACGGTGAGGCGGTGGCCATCGGGTCGGTCTTCGTGGCGGAGCTGGCCCGGCTCGCGGGTGTGCTCGACGACGCCACGGCCGACCGGCACCGCACGGCGTTCGAGCGAGTCGGCCTGCCGATCCACTGGTACGGCGCGTCGTACGACGAGCTGCGCGACGCCATGGCCGTGGACAAGAAGGCCCGCGGCAACACCCTGCGCTTCGTGGTGCTCTCGGGAGTGGGTCGCCCGCAGGTGCTCACCGACCCGGGCGACGACCTGCTCCGGGCGGCGTACCGGATCATGACCGGCACGACCGACTGACCTTCGACTAGTGATCCTGGTGATCAAAGGAGACTGCTGATGCGCGTGCTGGTGCTGAACGGCCCCAACCTGGGACGGCTCGGTCATCGCGAGCCCGAGATCTACGGGCACACCTCCTACAACGAGCTGGTCGAGCTGTGCGTCGACTGGGGCCGGGAGCTGGGCTACGACGTCGAGGTGCGCCAGACCAACCACGAGGGCGTGCTCCTCGACTGGCTCAACGACGCCGCGGACGACTCGGTGCCGGTCGTCCTCAACGCCGCGGCGTGGAGCCACTACTCGCTGGCGCTGTGGGACGCCTGCGCCCAGCTCACCGCCCCCCTGGTCGAGGTGCACATCAGCGACCCGTTGAAGCGCGCGGAGGAGTTCCGGCACACCTCGGTGGTCACCCCGCACGCCAAGGCGGTGATCGCCGGCAAGGGGGTCCAGGGGTATCGCGAGGCGCTGGCCGCGCTGTGAGCCGGCCGTCCTCGTTTCGGAGCCGCGCCAGACCAGGCACTAGACTCGACCGTTGGCGCCGGGCCCCGACCGCCCGGCCAACGACTCCCACCGCGACCGATCCCGAAGGCTGACCCACGCGCATGGCAACGACCAACGACTTGAAGAACGGCATGGTGCTCAACCTCGACGGCCAGCTCTGGCAGGTCATCTGGTTCCAGCACCACAAGCCCGGCAAGGGCGGCGCCGTGGTGCGCTCGAAGCTGAAGAACATCGAGTCCGGCAAGACCGTCGACAAGACGTTCAACGCCGACGTGCGGGTCGAGGTCGCCAACGTCGACAAGCGCACGATGCAGTACCTCTACAACGACGGCACGTCCTACGTCTTCATGGACACCGGCACCTACGACCAGCTCGAGGTCGCTCCTGAGATCGTCGGCGACGGCGCCAACTTCCTCCTGGAGAGCCAGGAGGCCATCGTGGCGACCAACGACGGCCGGGTGCTCTACATCGAGCTGCCCGCCTCGGTCGAGCTGCAGGTCACCTACACCGAGCCCGGCCTGCAGGGCGACCGCTCGACGGGCGGCACCAAGCCCGCGACCGTCGAGACCGGGGCGACCGTCAACGTGCCGCTCTTCATCACCACCGGCGAGAAGATCAAGGTCGACACCCGCGACTCGTCCTACCTCGGCCGCGTCAGCGGCTGACGCCGCCCCTGATGTCCGCACGCACCAAGGCCCGCAAGCGGGCGCTCGACATCCTGTACGCCGCGGAGCTGCGCAGCGAGAGCCCGGTCGCGGCCCTCGACGCCGCCATCGCCGCCAGCGAAGGCCCCACCAACCCCTACACCGACGTGCTGGTCCGCGGGGTCAGCGAGCACCGGCCGCGCATCGACGAGCTGCTCACCGAGTACTCCCAGGGCTGGTCGCTGAAGCGGATGCCCGCGGTGGACCGCAACGTGCTGCGGCTGGGCGTCTATGAGCTCCTCTACGTCGACGACGTGCCCGACGCGGTAGCTGTCGACGAGGCGGTCGGGCTGGTGCGCAGCCTCTCCACCGACGACTCGCCCGGGTTCGTCAACGGGATCCTGGGCGCGATGATGCGCGCCAAGGACGAGATCCTCGCCTGAGGCTGCATCCTTGGGGGTGATTTGCGCCCCCGGCTCGTCGCCTAGATTGCCAGCCATGGGAGAGATGACCGACCGCGCCGAGAGCAGGGCCGAACAGGCCGCTGAGAGCGACTGGCTGGACAAGGCCATCCGGATCGGGCTGGTCGCCTACGGCATCGTGCACCTGCTGATCGCGTGGCTGGCCTTCCAGCTTGCCATCGGCGACCAGGAGGGCAAGGCGTCCACCAAGGGGGCGATGCAGCAGGTCGCAGAGCAGTCCTACGGCGAGGTGCTCCTCTGGGCGATCGCCATCGGGATGTTCTTCCTGGTGGTCTGGCGGCTTCTCGAGGCGGCCCTCGGCCACCGCGACGAGGAGGGCGCCAAACGCTGGTGGAAGCGCGCCGACTCGCTCGGCAAGGCGATCATCTACGGCGCGGTCGGCTACATCGCGCTGCAGGTCGCCCTCCACGCCGGCTCGGGCAAGGGTCGCTCGACGACCGCGAAGCTGATGGACGAGCCCTTCGGGCAGTGGCTGGTCGGCCTGATCGGCCTCGGCGTGATGATCTACGGCGGCAACATGATCCGCCGTGGCTTCACCGAGAAGTTCGACGAGCACCTGACCGCAGAGGGCAAGAGCGGTGAGGCCGGCAAGTGGTACATCCGGCTCGGCAAGTTCGGCTACATCTCCAAGGGCATCGCCATCGTCATCATCGGTGGCATGTTCATCTACGCCGCCATCGAGCACGAGCCCCAGAAGTCCGGCGGCCTCGATGAGGCACTGCACAAGGTGCTCGAGCAGCCGTTCGGGCCCGTCCTGCTCGGCATCATCGCGATCGGCATCGGCTGCTACGGCCTGTTCTGCTTCGCCCGGGCCCGGCACCTGTCCAAGTGACCGCGCCCGAGGAAGAGACAACCGACCCCGCCGACGTGGAGGTCGACGTCGTCGTGCTCGGGCTCGGCCCGGGCGGCGAGCATGTCGCCATCAAGCTCGGCGAGGCCGGTCTCGACGTGGTGGGCGTCGAGAACAGGCTGGTGGGCGGCGAGTGTCCCTACTACGGCTGCGTGCCGTCGAAGATGATGATCGCCGCCGCCCACGTGGTGGCCGACGTGCACCGGGTGCCCGACTTCGCCGGCACCGCGCAGGTGCAGCCCGACTGGGGTCCCGTCGCGCGCCGGATCCGTGACGAGGCGACCGACGACTGGGACGACACCGTCGCGGTCAAGCGGCTCGAGGACAGCGGCGCCCGCTTCGCGCGGGGCACCGGCACCATCACCGGGCCCGGGCGGGTCCGCGTCGGCGGCACGACGTACGCCGCCCGCAAGGGCATCGTGCTCAACACCGGCACCACGCCCAGCGCGCCGCCGATCGACGGCCTGGACGACACGCCGTACTGGACCAACCGTGACGCGGTGGCGCTCACCGAGCTGCCGGCGTCGATGGTGGTGATCGGCGGCGGCGCGATCGGCTGCGAGCTCGCGCAGGTCTTCGCCCGTTTCGGGGTGCGGGTGACGGTGGTCGAGATGGCCGACCGGCTGGTGATGAACGAGGAGCCGGAAGCCTCCGAGATGCTGGAGAAGGCATTCGCGGCCGAGGGCATCCAGGTGCTCACCGGCGTCGAGATCGCCTCGGTGTCCCACACCGACGGCTCGTTCACCCTCGACCTCGGCGACCAGCAGGTGAGCGCCGACAAGCTGCTGGTGGCCGCCGGCCGCCGCAACAACCTGACCGGCATCGGCCTGGAGACCGTCGGCCTCGCCGACGACCTGCACGTCATCGAGACCGACGAGCGGATGCGGGCGGGGGAGAAGCTCTGGGCCATCGGCGACATCACCGGCAAGGGCGCGTTCACCCACGTGTCGATGTATCAGGGGGCCGTGGTGGTCCGCGACGTGCTGGGCGAGGACGGTCCGTGGGCCGACTACCGGGCCGTGACCCGGGTGACCTTCACCGACGCCCGAGGTCGCGTCGGTAGGGCTGACCGAGGCGCACGCCAGCGAGCAGGGCATCGACGTGGCCGTGGCCACGGGTGACCTCGGCGCCCGCGGCTGGATCGCCAAGGAGGAGGGCCTGGTCAAGGTGGTGCTGGACCGGTCTCGCGGGGTGCTCGTCGGCGGCTGCGTGGTCGGCTCCGCGGGGGGCGAGATCCTGTCGGTGCTCGGGGCCGCCGTGCACGCCGAGATCCCGCTCGCGTACGCTGCTGGGGATGCATTTCGCCTACCCGACCTACTACCGCGCCCTCGAGACGGTGCTCGCCCAGCTGATCGACCAGCTGCCCGACTGATCCCGCTCACCGGTCGCCTCAGTGCATCCCACTGGCCACTTCCTTTACTCTGGACATCCCCCATCATCGGAAAGGGAGGCGACTCCCATGACCCCCGACCACGCTCATCTGTCCGCGCTCCCGAGCGCCGACCGCCGGTGACGACGCCGCCGACCAGGAGACCAGACGTCCTCGCTCGCGCCGCGTCGGCACGCCGAGCCACGCCGCGCCAGCGCCGGGGAGTTCCTGCACCGGCGCGCCGTACCGACCGAGCGCCAGCCGGCGACCTGGGGCTGGCGGGGGACGGTCACCCGCATGTCCGGCGGCGTGATCTCGCCGAGTCGCGGGCCGCGCCGAACGTCGCCACGAGCAGGACCGCACGGCAGTTCAGCGCGAGTTCGACGGCCCGCGCACCATCGTCTTCCTCAACCCCAAGGGCGGGGCCGCCAAGACCACCAGCGTGCTGGCGGCCGGCTACACGTTCGGCACCGTGCGCGGTGGTGGGGTGGTGGCGTGGGACAACAACGAGACCCGCGGCACGCTCGGCATCCGGGCCATCCGCGGGACCCACCAGAACACCACGCGCGAGCTGATCGACGACCTCGGCCGGTTCTCCGACGCCGAGGCCCGGATCGGCGACCTGGCCGGCTTCGTCCGGTCCCAGGGCGACGCGCACTTCGACGTGCTCGCCTCGGACGAGCGGCCGGGCGTCACCGGCACCATCCACGGCAAGGACTTCGTCGACGTACACCGGGTGCTGCAGCGCTTCTACCGCCTGGTGCTGGTCGACACCGGCAACAACATGCGGGCGGCGAACTGGCTGGCCGCCGCCGAGGCCGCCGACCTGCTCGTGGTCACCAGCACGCTGCGCGAGGACACCGGCTACAGCGGGCTGTGGATGCTCGACGCGCTCCAGGACGCCGGCTACCCGAACCTGAAGTACAAGACGCTCACCGTGCTCTCCGATCCCTCCGACCACGTCGATGTCGACCTGGCCCGCGACCTGGTCGAGGTCTACGGCCAGCGCACCCGCAGCGTGCACCGGGTGCCGTTCGACCCGAGCCTGGTGCCGGGCTCGGTGCTGCCCTACGCACAGCTCTCCCGCGAGACCCAGCGCTCCTGGCTCGCGGCCTGCGCGAGCATGGCGGCCGCCCTCTGACGCGTGCCTGGCAGACTTGACGACATGAGTATGTCCTCCGGAATGCCGCGCAACGTCGGGTCGCCGCTGAAGCTCGAGTACCCCCAGTCGCTGGCCGTCTACGACGACTACGCCGCCGCCCAGAAGGCGGTGGACTTCCTCTCCGACCAGCACTTCCCGGTCGAGCAGTGCATGATCGTCGGCACCGACCTCAAGCGCATCGAGCGGATCACCGGCCGCCTCACCACGGGCCGGGTCGCCCTCGGCGGCCTGGTGTCGGGGGTCTGGCTGGGCCTGTTCGTCGGCCTGATCTTCGCGCTGTTCACCAGCGAGGGCGCGCTCGTCACGATCATCTCGACGATGCTCATCGGCGCGTTCTTCGGCGTGATCTGGGCGCTCGTCGGCTATGCGGCCACCCGTGGCCGGCGCGACTTCTCCTCGATCACCTCGGTCGTCGCCACGCGTTACGAGGTGCTGGTCGAGCACAAGGTGGCCGCCCAGGCCCGCGAGCTGCTCGCCCAGCTGCCCGGCGCCACGCCGGACCCCTTCGCCTAGAGGGACCGACCGTCACCGGCGTCTGACCAGCAGGACCCTCGCGCCGCCGGGCGGCGGGGACGCGAACGCCCGACCCGGTACCACCCGGCCCAGCGACAGCCGGGGATCGCGATGACGGGCGAGCAGCCCGCGCGCGGCGCCCTCGGCGACGACGAGATCGGCCGACAGCAGGCGCGGGCTGGCCAGCAGCCGGCGCACGAGCGCGTTGACACCGTCGTACGGCGGGTTGGCGACGACGCGGTAGGGCCGACCGGGGAGGGTGAAGGCGCGCAGGTCCCGCTGGATGACCGCGACGCGCGTCCCGGCGAACTCCTCGCGCAGCGCTGCCGCCCGGCGCGGGTGGAGCTCGACCGCGATCACCCGCGCTCCCGTTGCAGCCAGCGGTCGTGTCAGCGCCCCGAGTCCGGCCCCGAGGTCGCACACCACGTCGGCTGCGCGGATCGGCGCGGCCGCGACGACGCGCTCGGCCCAGTCAGGACGGAGCGGGTGCCATCCCCAGCGCCGGGCCTGCGGCCCGGACACGACGCACCATCACCATGCACATGCCCATGGTCGGCACCGTAGGCGGGCGTCGCGTCCCGGCGCCACGGGTTATCGACCGGGTGTCGACGTGGGAGCCCGGTCAGAGGACCAGGCGGAGGGCGTGCAGCCGTTCGTACGCCGGGCGGCAGGCCGCCGCGACGGCGGCACCGTGGTCGTCGAGGTCGACCGTCCGGGCGCGCGGCGGCTCGAAGCCGGTCGAGGCCCAGACGGCGGCGTACCAGTGCGGGGCCCAGACGCCGTCTGACTCGCGGGGGCCGGCGGGCCAGGCCAGCATCCGGTCGGTGAAGTCGATGCCCAGCCAGTGGCACACCCAGCGCAGGTGGCCCTCCGGGTCGCGCAGGAAGTCGGCCGCGTCGATGACCGGCGGGTGCTCGCCGGCCTCGGTGAGCGCGTCGAGCAGCCGGTCCTGCTGGAGCAGGCCGATGTCGTCGGGCTCGCACTCGGCCCGCGCGCGCAGGTAGGACGCGACCACCTCCTCGGGCGTCCGGATCAGCAGCACGTTGCGCCAGCCGCCGACCCAGTCGAGGCGCTGGTGGGGGAGCAGGTGGTGGGTCATGTGCTTGACGTACTGCACGGTGCGCCGGCCGGCAGCGGCTCGCTCAGGCCCGCGACCACCGACTCCGGGTCGGTCGGCTGAGCCGCGAGCACCTCCTCGCGGACGGGATGGTCGAGGCCGGTGGCGGCCAGGTAGGCGGCATAGAACGGCTCGTCCACGACGACGGTGTCGGGCCGGTTCTCCCACGCGCGCATCATCGCCGTGGAGATGTTGCGCGGGCCCGACCACATCGCGACCCGCGTCGTCATGGCGACGACCGCCCGGCGACGTCGGCGGCCAGCAGGTCGGCGTACAGGCCCTGGAGCCGTTCGACGACGGGACCGCGGCGGCCGGTGCCGATCCGCCGCCCGTCGATGGTGTGCACCGGGACCACGCCCGCGAAGGTGCCGGTGACGAAGGCCTCCGACGCGCTGTAGACGTCGGTCAGGCTGAACGTCGTCTCGCGGGCGGGAATCGAGTTGTCGCGGCAGATCTGGAGCACGTGGGAGCGGGTGATGCCGCCGAGGCAGTAGCGCCCGTCGGAGGTCCACACCTGGGGCCCGTCATCGGTGGCGACGACCGCGAAGAAGTGCGTGCTGTTGCAGGTGGCCACGAAGCCGTGCGGGTCGAGCATCAGCGCCTCGTCGGCGCCGGCGGTGTAGGCCTGGATGCACGCCGTGATGTCGTTGAGCTTGGAGTGCGCGTTGAGCTTGGGGTCGAGGGTGTCGGGGCTCGCGCGGCGGACGTGGGTGGTGAAGAGCGAGATGCCGTCGGCGACCGTCGCCGGGCTGGCCTCCTTGTGCTCGGCGATGATCACCACGGTGGCCGGGCCGATCGTCATCCGCGGGTCCTGGTAGGGCGTGGACTTCACGCCCCGGGTCACCATCAGCCGGATGTGCACGCCGTCGGTCATCTGGTTGGCCGAGAGCGTGTCGTAGATCGCGGCGGTCAGGGCGTCGCGGCTCATCGCGATGTCGAGCATGATCGCGCGGGCGCCTTGCCAGAGCCGGTCGAGGTGTTTGTCGACGAAGGCGGGGTGACCGTTGGCCACTCGGATGCCCTCCCAGACACCGTCGCCGAGCACGAACCCCGAGTCGAAGACCGAGACCACCGCCTCGGCGCGGGGCCTCAGCTCGCCATTGACCCAGATCAGGATCTCGTCGTTGCGCGGGTCGGCCGCGTGGTCGTGGGTGCCGGTGCGGGTCGCCATGGGGTCACAGTAGGAGACTCTTCGCTGGTCGAGCGGGGCGAGCCCCAGCGAGCCCGTGTCGAGACCCGGTGACCAGAGCTGGACCGCCGAGTCAGGTCCGCGTGGCACCCCAGCCGTGCCACTTCTCGACGGCCATCCAGGCGCTGGTGCGCGGGTTCTCGCGGTTGAGGTAGTCGCGGCCGCCGTAGTGGTTGCTGAGCCGGTCGATGTCGACGAGGCCCTTCGTCGGGCCGCAGCTCGACGACCCGGCCGACCAAGGAGACGTGGGTGTACCAGTCGTCGGCGGCCAGCACCGTCACCGACAACCGCGGATCCCGGCGGAGGTGGCCCAACCGCACGCGGGTGTCGTCCATGTTGACCAGCACCCGGTCGTCGTCCTCGAGGAGGTACCAGGTCGCCACCGTCACCGGTGCGCCGTCGGACCTGAGGGTGGCGACGACCGCCGGGTTGGCCGCGGCCAGCAGCTCGCGGACGTGGTCGGGAAACGGCAGCGTCGGCATGCCGTCACCCTAGGACTGGCTTTGGGTTGCGATTACTACCAACCCCTTGGGGCTGGCGCAGTGAGCCGCCAGCGGACCGGAGATGGCCTCGGCTCTGATGCGTGGGGTTGTCCTTTACTCGCTGTTATGGTGACGCCCGATCGACATCCTTTAACGAGCCGTCCAGTGAGGCGGAGAAGGAGGTCAGCGGCCCTTGTCCGCCCCGCCACATGCACAGCCTGCCCCGCACGAGACCCCGTCAGCCGAGGCTCATCCACCCGGCGCCCGCCTGGTTCTCGACGCCCGTGACATCGCCCGGGCCCTGACCCGGATCTCCCACGAGATCCTCGAACGCAACCGCGGCGCGGACGGCTTGGTGCTGCTCGGGATCCCCACCCGCGGCGTACCCGCTGGCCGAGCGGATCGCCGCCCGGATGGCCGCGGTCGAGGGCGTCGAGGTGCCGGTCGGGTCGCTGGACGTGACGATGTACCGCGACGACCTCCGGCTCAAGCCGGCCCGGGCACTGCTGCCCACGTCGATCCCGCCGGGCGGTATCGACGACAAGACGGTGGTGCTCGTCGACGACGTGCTCTTCTCGGGCCGCACGATCCGCGCGGCTCTGGACGCGATGACCGAGGTCGGCCGGCCTCGGGCCGTGCAGCTGGCCGTGCTGGTCGACCGCGGACATCGCGAGCTGCCGATCCGCGCCGACTTCGTCGGCAAGAACCTGCCGACCTCGCTGGCCGAGCGGGTCAAGGTCAGCCTCGAGGGCTTCGACGAGCTCGACGCCGTCTCGATCTCGGGAACCCAGGAGGGAGCACGATGAAGCGGCACCTGTTGAGCGCGGCCGACCTGACCCGTGAGGACGCCGAACAGGTCCTCAGCACCGCCGCCGAGATGCGGTCGCTCGCCGACCGGCCGATCAAGAAGCTGCCGGCCCTGCGCGGGCGCACGGTGGTCAACCTGTTCTTCGAGGACTCCACGCGCACGCGGATCTCGTTCGAGGCGGCCGCCAAACGGCTCTCGGCCGACGTCATCAACTTCTCGGCCAAGGGCTCCTCGCTGTCCAAGGGCGAGTCGCTCAAGGACACCGCGCTGACCCTCGAGGCGATGGGCGCCGACGCCGTGGTGATCCGCCACGGCGCCAGTGGGGCTCCGCACCGGCTGGCCAACTCCGGCTGGGTTCGCTCCTCGGTGGTCAACGCCGGCGACGGCACCCACGAGCACCCGACCCAGGCGCTGCTCGACGCCTTCACCCTGTGGCGGCACCTCGGGCCGCGCAACGGCGGCACCCTCGACGGCATGCGCGTCGCGATCGTCGGCGACGTGCTGCACTCGCGGGTGGCCCGCTCCAACTCCCTGCTGCTGCAGACCCTCGGTGCCGAGGTGACGCTGGTGGCGCCGCCCACGCTGCTGCCGGTCGGCGTGGACACCTGGGGCGTGGAGACGTCCTACGACCTCGACGCGGTGGTGCCCAAGGCCGACGCCGTGATGATGCTGAGGGTCCAGCGCGAGCGGATGAACGCCGCGTTCTTCCCGACCGCGCGTGAGTACTCCCGTCGCTACGGCCTCGACGGTCGCCGGATGGCGACCCTGCAGGACCACACGATCGTGATGCACCCCGGCCCGATGGTGCGCGGCATGGAGATCACCGCCGACGTCGCCGACTCCGCCCGTTCGGTGATCGTCGAGCAGGTCACCAACGGGGTCGCCGTGCGGATGGCAGTGCTCTACCTGCTGCTGTCGGGCTCCGAGAGCGACGGTGACCAACCGCCGGTCGAGCCTGTCGAGACCGAAGACGAGACCACGGAGATGGCCCGATGACGTCGTACCTGCTGCAAGGAGTCGCCATCCTCGGCGGCGAGCCCACGGACCTGCTCATCGAGGACGGCGTGATCGCGCGCGTCGGGAAGGTCTCGAGAGGCTCGACCGGCGGCTCCGAGCTCATCGACGCGGCCGGGATGATCGCGCTGCCCGGCCTGGTGGACTTGCACACCCACCTGCGCGAGCCCGGCCGCGAGGACGCCGAGACCGTCGAGACCGGCACCCACGCGGCGGCGCTGGGCGGCTTCACCGCGGTGCACGCGATGGCCAACACCGAGCCCGTGGCCGACACCGCCGGCGTGGTCGAGCAGGTGTGGCGGTTGGGCCGCGAGGCCGGCTACTGCGACGTGCACCCGGTCGGCGCGGTCACCGTCGGCCTCGCTGGCGAGCGGCTGGCCGAGCTCGGGGCGATGGCCGACTCGGCCGCCCGCGTGCGCGTCTTCTCCGACGACGGCAAGTGCGTCAGCGACCCACTCTTGATGCGGCGAGCACTGGAGTACGTCAAGGCCTTCGACGGCGTGATCGCGCAGCACGCCCAGGACCCGCGGCTGACCGAGGACGCCCAGATGAACGAGGGCGAGCTCTCCGGGCGGCTCGGACTGGCCGGCTGGCCCGCCGTGGCCGAGGAGGCGATCATCGCCCGCGACTGCCTGCTCGCCGCCCACGTCGGCTCCCGCCTGCACGTGTGCCACGTCTCCACCGCCGGGTCAGTCGACATCGTCCGCCAAGCCAAGGAGCGCGGCTGGAACGTGACCGCCGAGGTCACCCCCCACCACCTGCTGCTCACCGACGAGCTGGCCGCAACCTACGACCCGGTCTACAAGGTCAACCCGCCGCTGCGGACCGCCGCCGACGTCGAGGCGCTCCGGGCGGCCCTGGCCGACGGCACCATCGACATCGTGGCCACCGACCACGCGCCTCACCCACACGAGGACAAGGACTGCGAGTGGGCGGCCGCCGCCTTCGGCATGCTCGGCCTCGAGACCGCCCTCTCGATCGTGCAGCAGACGATGGTCGACACCGGCCTGCTCGACTGGGCCGGCGTCGCCGACCGGATGTCGACCGCTCCGGCCCGCATCGGGCGGCTGGCCGACCACGGCCGCGCCCTGGAGGAGGGCGCACCCGCCAACCTGGTGCTCTACGACCCCCGCGCGAGGCGGGTGGTCGACCCGGCCGAGACGGCCTCGCTGTCGCGCAACACGCCGTACGCCGGCCGCGAGCTGCCCGGCCGGGTCGTCGCGACGTTCCTCCGGGGGCGGGCCACGGTGCTGGACGGCAAGCTGGCCTAGGTCCTCGCTGTTTGAGGAGGGCCGCCTCGCGGCCCGTCTCGAAACCTGCGCGGGGAGGGACTGGCCTAGGGTCGGCCCGTGAGCGACTTCTCGGACTGGCTGCTGACCCGCGCGGAGCGGGGCAACGACCAGACCCGGGTCGACGACGCCCATCCCGACCACGCGTGGTCGGAGGGCAACCTGGTGCGGCCGCTGATCCACGGGGCGACGTACTTCCGGGAGCTCCATGAGCGGGTCGAGGCGACCCGCGAGGGCGACCTGATCTTCTTCACCGACTGGCAGGGCGACGCCGACGAGCTGCTCGTCGGCGGCGACCCCGAGAGCGTCGTGGTCGACGTACTGGCCCGCGCCGACGAGCGCGGCGTCGACGTGCGCGGCCTGATCTGGCGCTCCCACATGGACAAGATCGGCTTCTTCGCCCGACAGAACCGCACCCTCGGCGAACAGCTGCAGGACCGCGGCGCGGAGGCGCTGCTCGACATGCGGGTGCGCAACGGTGGCTCGCACCACCAGAAGTTCGTGGTCATCCGGCACGGCGACGACCCCACCCGCGACATCGCCTTCGTCGGCGGTATCGACCTCGCCCACAGCCGGCGCGACGACGAGCGTCACCTCGGCGACCCGCAAGCCCAGCCGCTGGCGGCGGAGTACGGCGAGCACCCGCCCTGGCACGACGTACAGGTCGCCATCCAGGGGCCGGCAGTGCACGACGTCGAGACGGTGTTCCGCGAGCGCTGGGAGGACCCCAACCCGCTGAGTCGCAACCCGATCCACTGGTTCAACGACAAGATCCGCAGGCTCGACCTGACCCCGGACCCGCTGCCAGCCCAGGCCTCGCCTCCGCCACCGGCCGAGGGCGGCAGCCACGTCGTCCAGCTTCTGCGGACCTACCCCGACCTGCGAATGGGGCTCGACTTCCCGTTTGCCAACGGCGGCGAGCGCAGCGTGGCGCGCGGCTACAGCAAGGCCATCAAACGGGCCAGCAAGATCATCTACGTCGAGGACCAGTACTTCTGGGGTCACCGGGTCGCCGATCCGTTCGTCGCCGCCCTGCGCGAGCACCCCGACCTCCACGTGGTGCTCGTGCTGCCCCTCGTGCCCGACCTCGAGGGTGGCTCGCGCACCGCCCAGCTGCTCGGCCGCGAGTACTCCCTGCGGCGGCTCATCGAGACCGCGCCCGATCGGGTGGCCGCCTTCGGCATCGAGAACGACGCCGGGACGCCCGTCTACGTGCACGCCAAGGTCTGCGTCATGGACGACGTGTGGGCCAGCGTCGGCTCCGACAACTTCAACCGACGCTCGTGGACCCACGACTCCGAGCTCTCGGCGGTCGTCGTCGATCACGAGGGCGGCGACCACAGTGCGTATGCCCGTCGGCTGCGGTTGCGGCTGATGGCCGAGCACCTCGGCCGACTCGGGGACGTCGACGACGACCACGGCAACCTGCTCGACGTGATGGCCGACTGTGTCGACGCGGCGGGCGCGTTCGCCGCGTTCGGGGAGTGCGCGACCGCCCTGGACGACTGGCACTCCGGTGGTCGGCGGGGCCCGCGTCCTCCCGGCCGGCTCCGGTGGCTGCACATCCCCGACGTGAGCACGCCCACGCGGTGGTGGGCGCGGGTGCCGCTGCGCACCGTGCACGATCCGGACGGACGGCCCCGCTCGATCAAAGGCTCCGACAACTACTGACCCGCCAGCGGGTCAGGCCTTGTGGGCGGTGACGAGCAGGAACTCCCACTCCATCGTGCGGGTGTCGGCGTCGAGGTGGCGGGCGGCCAGGTCGAGCAGGTCCTGGTCGAGCGCGGCCACCTTGTCGGCCTCCTCAGCGATGAACTTGTACGCCGCGATGGTTGGCCCGTAGCAGGCCTTGAAGAAGTCACGGAAGCTCGCGGCGTCCTCGAAACGATCGACGGTGAGAGAGCGGCGCTCTGTTCGCAGGTCGGTGACCCGGTCGCCGAGCAGCTCGGTGACGTGCTCGGGGCTGCCCCACAGCGGCGGCGGCTGTACGCCGGCCGGTGGCGGAGCGACGTACGGCTTCATGGTCGCGAACAGCCGACCGATGAACCCCTCGGGAGTCCAGCTGATCAGTCCTATGCTCCCGCCCGGGCGACACACCCGCACCAGCTCGTCGGCGGCGGCCTGGTGGTGCGGTGCGAACATCACGCCGACCACCGAGATGACGGCGTCGAACTCGTCGTCGGCGAACGGCAGTGCCTCGGCGTCGGCCTGCTGCCACGCGAGGGACAGTCCCTCGGCCTCCGCGGCCGCGCGGCCGACCTCGAGCAGCTCGGGGGTCAGGTCCGAGGCCACCACCTGCGCGCCCGTTCGGGCGGCGGGAATGGCGGCGTTGCCGGAGCCGGCGGCCACGTCGAGAACGCGTTGGCCGGCGGTGATCCCGGCTGCCTCGACGACCTCGGGGCCGAGTGCGGCGATGACTTCGGTCGCCACCGCGGGGTAGTCGCCGAGCGCCCACATGGCGCGATGCTTCGCCTTGAGGGTCTGGTCGGCGGCGCGCTCAATGGTCTGGGTTTCGGTCATGGGGTCCTCCTGGTTTCGGCCGATCGCGGCTTGCGAGCCCGTGACCCGACGCTAGGACTGCGAGAGGAGGAGCACTACCGGAGAACTACCGGGTTGTCGCCGCAGTCATCTGCCGGACGGCTTCGGCGCGGGTCCGGCAGCCGAGCTTGGCCAACGCGTTGCGCACATGCATCTCGACGGTGCGCACGCTGAGGAACAGGCGAGCCGCGATCTCGCGGTTGGTGAGCCCCTCGCCGACCAGGCGCAGCACCTGGTCCTCCCTGGTCGTGAGCCCGCTGTCTCCACCGGTTGCCGTGCCGGCGCCGAGTCGTTCGAGGTCGGCGGCGATGGGCTCCACCAGCAGCCGGGCCTTCAGCCGGCGGGCGGTCTGGTAGGCCTCGCGAAGCAGCGCCACGCCTTCGTCGTACGACGCGGGGCCGCTCGCGGCCAGGGCCAGCCCGGCGCGGTGCCGCACGAGCGTGTCAGCCACGGGCACGTCGAGACCCTCGAGCAGATCCAACGCCCGGCGCAGGTGGGTCAGCGCCTCGGCCACGTCGCCGTCGGCGAGCGCGGTCACGCCCAGCGCGTAGGCGAAAGTCAACCGCGGCTCCGGCTGGCTCGCTCCCGGCGCCCGCCTCGGCCAGCAGCGCGGTCGCCGCACCCAGGTCGTCGCGCAGGCCCAGTCGGGCGAAGAGGTTCACCGCGTGCTGCAGCACCGGCACGCTGTAGTGCCGCTCCTCGGTCGCTCGGCAGCGCTCCACCACGAACCGGTAGCCGGCCACGGCCCGGTCGTCCCGGCCGGCCTGCTCGTCCAGCAGGGCCAGGCCCCAGGAGGACAACAGCTCGCACGGCACCAGCTCGATGCGCAGGGCCGTCGCGCGGGAGTCGAGCAGGGCGGCCCTGGCTGCTCGCGGCCGGCCGCGCATGGCGCGGACCAGGCCGGCGATGGCCGAGGCCGCGCCCCGGGCATGTGGGATCGACGCAGGGTCAGCCAACACCTCCGCCGAAGCCGCCAGTGCCTGGTCCCACCGGCCGCTCTGGAACATCACCACCGTGCCGCAGGCCCGGCACAGCTGCCCGGCGGTGTCCTGCTCGTGCAGGCGGCAGAACTCGTACGCCGAGTCGTAGGCCCGGCCGGCCGCGCGGTAGTCTCCGGTGTGCTCGAGTGAGTCGGCGAGCCGCTGGTAGACCTCGGCAGCGGGGCCTGCAAGCCCCTGGGTCAAGGCCAGCTCGAGGGCCTCGCGGACCTTCGGGAGCCCCTCGGCCGCGCGGCCCTGGCGGACCAGGGTGTTGCCGCGCAGGCCGCGGATGCGGCAGAGCAGGTCGGTCCGGTCGGCGGCCAGTGCGCCCGCCTCGGCCGCGTCCAGGTGGTCGAGGGCGGAGCGGAAGCTGGCCGCGGAGCGCAGGTGGGCGGCCACGGCCAGCCGCTCGGCAGCGGCGTCGCCGGGGAGGCCCTGGTCGTCGTACGCCGCGGCGGCGTCCTCGCGCGCCGCCAGGGCCGGCGACCACTGGCCGAGCAGCTCGTGCTGGACCGCGAGGCGCGCCAGCAGACCAGGGTCCGGACGCCCGGTCTGGTCGATGAGCTCGCGAAGGGAGGTGATGGCCGTTGCGTGGTCCCCGGACAGCTCCGCACAGCGGGCGAGGCGGTCGAGGGCACCGGCACGTGCGGCCGCGCGTGTGCCCTCGTGCCACTCGTCCAGCGCGGCGGTCAACAGGCGGGCGGCGTCACGGTAGGCGTGGACCGCCTGGTGGTCGTCCGCGGCCGCCACCAGGGCGACCCGGGCCCGGTCGCGGTCGTTCCCCGCGAGCAGGTGGCGGGCCACCACGACCGGAGGCCGGCCGATATCTTCGAGGACGCGCGCCACCGCAAGGTGCAGCGAGCGCCGGCGGGACCAGGGGATGTCCGAGTAGACGGCTTCCTGCACCAGTGCGTGTCGGAAGCGGCGTGCGGGGCCATCGCCGACGACTAGCAAGCCGCTCTCGTCGAGCGCGTCGGGCCAGCCACGCGACGTCACCGCCGCGACCGTGTCGACGGTGAACTCGACCCCCGCCACGGCTGCGGCCGCGAGCGACTGCCCCTCCGTGTCGGGGAGACTGGCCGCGCGCAGCAGCACGGCGTCGCGGACGGTGTCGGGCAGCGGCAGCTCGCGGCCGATCGCCAACCCGACCCCGCCCGGTTGCGGGACGAGGGCTCCGGCCTGGTCGAGGGCCGCCAGCAGCTCCTCGACGAAGAACGGCACACCCTCCGTGCGCTCCGCCACCGCCGTCAGCAGATCGGGGGAGGGCGGACCGCCCAGCACGGACTCGACGAGCATCGCGACGCCGGCCGGGTCGAGCGGCTCCAACGCGATCTCCGCCAGCTGCTTTCCGTGCCGCAGCTGGGCCCGCACGCGGCGCAGGTGGTGGTCGCGAGGGAGCTCGTCGCTGCGGTAGGTGGCCACCACGGCTACCGCGTCCGCGGACAGCGCGTCGACCAGGCCTGGCAGCAGGTCGAGCGAGGCGTCGTCGGCCCAGTGCAGGTCCTCGAGGAGAACCACCGCCGGCCCGCCGTGGATGAGTACGGCGGCCCGGATGTCGGCGACGGTCAAGCCAGAGATCGGCGGCGTATCCGACGGGAGGAGGGGGGCGAGCAAGCCGTAGGGCTTGGGCGCCCACGGGGTCGCGGCCGCCCGCAGCACGAACCACGCGTCCGCCAGGGCCGCCTCGACCAGGGCCGTCTTGCCGACCCCGGCCTCACCGCTGACAAACATCGCGGGAGGCGACGCCGGGTCGCCTCCGACGCTCGTCCGCCGGGCCAGCCAGTCGCGTACCTGGCCCAGCAGCGGAGTCACGACCGACCAGGGGGGTTGTCACTTTTCCAGCATGGGTCATCGACGCCTGCGCAGGAAGAGGCACCCCCCGCGCGGGACCGCTAACGTGCCGGTGTGCCAGCGCAGCTCAGCTCGTCCTCGGACGATCGTGATCACCGGTGCGACGGCCGGCATCGGTTTGGAGTCGGCCCGCCAGCTCGGCGAGCTGGGACACCACCTGGTCCTCGTGGGGCGCAACCCGGACAAGCTCGCGACCGCCGCGGACGCCGTACGACGCTCGGGTGCGGTTGGCGTGGACACCCACGTCGCCGACTTCGCCTCGCTCGCGTCGGTGCGGGCAGCTGGCCGCCGAACTGCTGGCGGCACACGAGACCATCGACGTGCTCATCGACAACGCCGGCACCGTCCATGCCCGCCGGACGGTCACCGACGACGACCTCGAGGCGACCTTCGCCGTCAACCACCTGGCCGGCTTCCTGCTCACCGAGCTGCTCAAGGACCGGATCGTCGCCAGCGCGCCGGCCCGGATCGTGATCACGGCGTCGGCCGGGCACTATCGGGGCACGATGGACCTCGACGACCCGGGCTTCGAGCGCGACTACTCGATCATGCGCGCCTACTCGCGGTCCAAGCTGGCCAACGTGCTCTATGCCCGCAGCCTGGCCGCCGAGCTGGCCGGCACCGGCGTGACCGTCAACGCCGTGCACCCGGGAGGCGTGGCCACCGACATCTGGTCGAGGGCGCCGTGGTACGCCCGCCCGTTCCTGGCGCTCGCCAAGCGCCGGATGAGTCTCGCCCGAGGAGGGCGGCCGCCCGCTGACCCACCTGGCGGTCTCGCCCGAGGTCGAGGGCGCCACCGGTGGTTACTACGACCGGTTCCGCCTCACCACCCCGTCCGAGCTCGCCCAGGACGATGAGCTTGGGCTGCGGCTGCGGGAGCTCGAGCGCCCGGCTCGTGGGTCTGCCGCCGCCCGTCACTGGTTGAGCAGGCGGCGTACGGCGCCGATCGTCGCCTCGACGTCGGCCTCGGTCGTGGCCCACCCGGAGACCGCGCACCGCAGCACCCCGCGGCCCTGCCAGGTGGCCGGAGTGAGCACGGCGGTCCCGTCGGCCAGGAGCCGGCGGCCGATGTCGGCGGTGCGTGCATCGTCGCCGAAGGCGACCATCACCTGGGTGAAGACGACGTCGTTGACCACCTCGACCCCGTCCACCTGACGCAGCCCGTCGGCCATCTGGGTGGCCCGCGCGCAGAGCCGGTCGACCAGCTCGGTGAGCCCGTCACGGCCCAGGCTGCGCAGCGCCGCCCAGACGGTGAAGCCGCGGGCCCGGCGGGAGAACTCGGGCACGCGTTCCATGGGATCTCCCGGCGCCGCCGATCAGGTAGTCGGCCTCGACGCCGAAGCCCGCAACCAAGGCGGCCGGGTCGCGCACGAGCGCGAGTCCGCAGTCGTAGGGCACGTTCAGCGTCTTGTGGGCGTCGGTTGCCCAGGAGTCGGCGGCGTGCCATCCCGGCCGTGAGGTGCCGGTACGCCGGGGACGCGGCCGCCCAGAGCCCGAAGGCGCCGTCGACGTGCACCCACGCGCCGTGCTGGCGGGCGAGCGGGATCGCCGCCTCGAACGGGTCGAACGCGCCGGTGTGCACCTCGCCCGCCTGAAGACACACGATCGTCGGCCCGTCGATCTGGTCGAGGGTGAGCGCCAGCGCGTCGGTGGAGATGCGGCCCTGGTCGTCGGTGTCGACCTCGACGACGGCGTCCTGGCCGATCCCGAGGTAGCGCACGGCCCGGTCGACGGTGTCGTGCCGTGACCGGCCGACCACGACGTGATCCGCGGGGCGCCGAAGAGCCCGCTCGTGGAGACGTTCCACCCTGCCCGGCTCAGCACGTCGTGTCGAGCGGCCGACAGGCACGTGTAGTTGGCCATCATCCCGCCGGTGACGAAACCGACCGCCGTGCCCCGCAGGCAGACCCAGCGCCTCGAGGATCCAGCGCCCGGCCACCACCTCGGCCGCCGCGGCCGCCGGCGTCGTCGCGTTCAGGCCGGCGTTCTGGTCCCACACGCTGGTCAGCCAGTCGGCGCCCAGCGCGGCAGGGAGGGTGCCGCCGAAGACGAACCCGAAGAACCGTCCACCCGTGCTGGCCACCAGTCCGGGGTCGGCGGCCGCGGCCAGGTCGTCGACGACGCCGGCCGGGTCCTGACCGCTAGCGGGCAGCTCGCCGCCGAGCCTCTCGAGCATCTCCTCGAACGTCGCTCGCGGCCACACCGGCCGCGCGTCGAGGCTGTTGAGGTACGCAGTCGCGTGCTCGTGGGCGCGCATCAGGGGAGCCGACCAGTCGTCCATGCGGGGACGATAGTCCCGGTTCGTGGCGCGCGTGGTCACGGTCGGGCCCGACGACCGCGCGCTGATAGGGTCGCCCCGATCGACTTCCTTTAACGATCCGTCCCGTGAGGCGGAGAAGGAGAGACGGCGTGGCAGACCCTGCCCCCAGATCGGCGGCGATTCTCGTCCTCGAGGACGGCCGCACCTTCCGCGGTGACTCCTACGGCGCCCCCGGCGAGACCTTCGGTGAAGCTGTCTTCGCGACCGGCATGAGCGGCTACCAGGAGACGCTGACCGACCCGTCGTACCACCGTCAGGTCGTGGTGATGACCTCCCCCCACATCGGCAACACCGGCATGAACGACGAGGACCCGGAGTCCTCCCGCATCTGGGTGGCCGGCTACGTCGTGCGCGACCCTGCCCGCCGGGCGTCGAGTTGGCGGTCGCGGCGCTCGCTCGACGACGCGCTCCGCGACCAGGGCGTCGTCGGCATCTCCGGGATCGACACCCGCGCCCTGACCCGGCACCTGCGCGACCGCGGCGCGATGCGGGTCGGCATCTCCTCGACCGAGAGCTCGTCCGAGGCGCTGCTCGAGCGCGTCCTCGCCGCCGACTCCATGACCGGCGCCAACCTGTCCGCCGAGGTGAGCACGACCCAGGCGTACGTCGTCCCGGCCGAGGGCGAGCGGCGGTTCACCGTCGCGGCGATCGACCTCGGCATCAAGGCCAACACCCCGCGGATGATGGCCGCGCGCGGCATCGAGGTGCACGTGCTCCCGGCCACCGCCACCCTCGACGACGTCCTGGCCGTCGGAGCCGGACGGGCTCTTCTTCTCCAACGGCCCGGGTGACCCGGCGGCCACGACCGGCCAGATCGAGTTGCTGCAGGGCGCCCTGTCCGCCGGGCTGCCGTACTTCGGGATCTGCTTCGGCAACCAGCTCTTCGGCCGGGCCCTGGGCTTCGGGACCTACAAGCTGACCTACGGCCATCGCGGCATCAACCAGCCGGTCATGGACCGCACCACCGGCAAGGTCGAGGTGACCGCCCACAACCACGGCTTCGCCGTCGACGCTCCGCTGGAGGGCTCGACCTCCACGCCCTACGGCGAGGCCACCGTCTCCCACGTCAACCTCAACGACGACGTGGTCGAGGGCCTCGAGCTCCGCGACGCCGAGGGCCGGCTGACGGCCTTCTCGGTGCAGTACCACCCGGAGGCCGCCGCCGGTCCGCACGACGCGGCGTACCTCTTCGACCGGTTCGTCTCGTTGATGGGTGGTGACGCCTGATGCCCAAGCGCACCGACATCACGAGCGTCCTGGTCATCGGGAGCGGGCCGATCGTGATCGGGCAGGCCTGCGAGTTCGACTACTCCGGCACCCAGGCCTGCCGGGTGCTCAAGGCCGAGGGGATCAGGGTGATCCTGGTCAACTCCAACCCGGCGACGATCATGACCGACCCCGAGTTCGCCGACGCCACCTACGTCGAGCCGATCACGCCGGAGTTCGTCGAGCTGGTGATCGCCAAGGAGCGGCCCGACGCGCTGCTCGCGACCCTGGGCGGGCAGACCGCGCTCAACTGCGCCATGGCCCTGGCCGCCGCCGGCGTCCTGGACAAGTACGGCGTCGAGCTGATCGGCGCCTCCATCGAGGCCATCAACCGCGGCGAGAACCGGCAGGAGTTCAAGCAGATCGTCGAGGGCCTCGGCGGTGAGGTCGCCGAGTCGGTCATCTGCCACACGCTCGACGACTGTCTCGGCGCAGCCGACCAGCTCGGCTACCCGATGGTGGTGCGCCCGTCGTTCACGATGGGCGGCGTCGGCTCCGGAATGGCGTACGACGAGCACGACCTGCGCCGCATCGCCGGCGCCGGCCTGGCCGCCAGCCCGACCACCGAGGTGCTCCTCGAGGAGTCGATCATCGGCTGGAAGGAGTACGAGCTCGAGGTCATGCGCGACACCAAGGACAACGTGGTGATCGTCTGCTCGATCGAGAACCTCGACCCGATGGGCGTCCACACCGGCGACTCGATCACCGTGGCCCCCGCGATGACGCTGACCGACCGCGAGTACCAACACCTGCGCGACCTCGCCATCGGCATCATCCGGGCGGTCGGCGTCGACACCGGCGGCTGCAACATCCAGTACGCCGTCAACCCGGCCGACGGCCGCGTCGTGGTCATCGAGATGAACCCGCGCGTCTCCCGCTCCAGCGCGCTGGCGTCCAAGGCGACCGGGTTCCCGATCGCCAAGATCGCGGCCAAGGTGGCGATCGGCTACACCCTCGACGAGATCCCCAACGACATCACCACCCGGCCCGACGGGCAGAGCACGCCGGCCAGCTTCGAGCCGGCGCTGGACTACGTCGTGGTCAAGGTGCCGCGGTTCGCGTTCGAGAAGTTCCCGGCCGCCGACCCGACGCTGACCACCCACATGAAGTCGGTCGGCGAGGCGATGGCGATCGGCCGCAACTTCACCGAGGCCCTGCAGAAGGCGCTGCGATCCCTCGAGAGCAAGGACGCGCCGTTCGACTGGCACCAGGAGTGGGTGGAGCTCGACAAGGCCGCCCTGCTCGACAAGGCGCGGGTGCCCCACGACGGCCGGCTCAGGGACGTGATGGACGCGATCCGGGCCGGCGCCACGGCCGACGAGGTCTTCGACGCCACCAAGATCGACCCGTGGTTCGTCGACCAGCTGATCCTCATCAACGAGATCGCCGCAGAGGTGACCGCGGCCGCTGAGCTGACACCCGAGCTGCTCCGGCTGGCCAAGCGGCACGGCTTCTCCGACGACCAGCTCGGCAAGATCCGGGGGATGACCTCCGACGTCGTTCGCGGCGTCCGCCACGCCCTCGGCATCAGGCCGGTCTACAAGACCGTCGACACCTGCGCGGCCGAGTTCGCCGCGGCCACGCCCTACTACTACTCCTCCTACGACGAGGAGTCCGAGGTGCTGCCGCGCGAGAAGCCGGCGGTGATCATCCTGGGCAGCGGCCCCAACCGGATCGGCCAGGGCATCGAGTTCGACTACTCCTGCGTGCACGCGTCGCTGGCCCTCGGCTCGGCCGACGGCGGCGCCGGCTACGAGACGATCATGGTCAACTGCAACCCCGAGACGGTCTCCACCGACTACGACACCTCCGACCGGCTCTACTTCGAGCCGCTCACCCTGGAGGACGTCCTCGAGATCGTGCACGCCGAGCGCCGGGCCGGCCCCATCGCCGGCGTGATCTGCCAGCTCGGCGGCCAGACGCCACTGGGCCTCGCGCAGGGCCTGGCCGACAACGGCGTACCGATCGTCGGCACCAGCCCCGCCGCGATCCACCTGGCCGAGGAGCGTGGCGCCTTCGGGCGGGTGCTGGCCGAGGCGGGCCTGCCCTCGCCCAAGCACGGCATGGCGGCGTCGTACGACGAGGCCGCGGCCATCGCGGCCGAGATCGGCTATCCGGTGCTGGTCCGGCCGTCCTACGTGCTGGGCGGGCGCGGCATGGAGATCGTCTACGACGACGAGACGCTCGAGGGCTACATCGCCCGGGCCACCTCGATCAGCCCCGAGCACCCGGTGCTGGTCGACAGGTTCATCGACGACGCCGTCGAGATCGACGTGGACGCCATCTTCGACGGCGACGAGCTGTTCCTCGGCGGCGTGATGGAGCACATCGAGGAGGCCGGCATCCACTCCGGCGACTCGGCCTGCGCGCTGCCCCCGATCACGCTCGGCGCCCGGGAGATCCAGCGGATCCGCGAGGCCACCGAGGCGATCGCCCGCGGGGTGGGCGTGCTCGGGCTGATCAACATCCAGTTCGCGCTGGGGTCCGACGTCCTCTACGTGCTCGAGGCCAACCCGCGCGCCTCGCGCACGGTGCCGTTCGTCTCCAAGGCGACCGGCACCCCGCTGGCCAAGGCCGCCGCCCGGGTGATGCTCGGCGACTCGATCAAGACGCTACGCGCCGAGGGACTGCTGCCCGCGAGCGGCGACGGCGGCAACCTGCCGCCCGACTCGCCGATCGCGGTCAAGGAGGCCGTGATGCCGTTCAACCGGTTCCGGCGCACCGACGGCAAGAGCGTGGACACCGTCCTCGGCCCCGAGATGAAGTCCACCGGCGAGGTGATGGGCCTCGACGCCGACTTCGGGACGGCCTTCAGCAAGGCCCAGACCGCCGCCTTCGGCTCGCTGCCCACCAGCGGCCGGGTGTTCGTGTCGATGGCCAACCGCGACAAGCGCTCGATGATCTTCCCGGTCAAGGTGCTGGACGACCTCGGCTTCGAGATCCTGGCAACCCAGGGGACCGCCGAGGTGCTGCGCCGCAACGGCGTCCAGGCCACGATCGTGCGCAAGCACTTCGACGGGCCCGGACCCAACGGCGAGCCGACCACCGTGCAGATGATCAACGCCGGCGAGATCGACCTGGTCATCAACACCCCGCACGGGTCATCGGGCGCCGGTGGCTCGGTCCGCGTCGACGGCTACGAGATCCGCACCGCGTCTGTCGGCGCCGACATCCCCTGCATCACCACCGTGCAGGGTCTCGGCGCGGCCGTGCAGGGCATCGAGGCGCGGATCCGCGGCGACATCGGCGTCCGCTCGCTGCAGGACTGGGCGCGGAGCCTGGGCCGATGAGGAGACGGGGCCGGTGACGGCGTACGACGTCGTCTTCGAACGCATCCTGACCCGCGTCGACCCCGAGCGCGCCCACCGCCTCGGGTTCGCCGGCATCCGTGCCTCCGGGCCGCTGCGCCGACGCAGGCCGCCCACCGCACCGGTGCACGCGATGGGGCTGACATTCCCGTCCGCCCTGGGGCTGGCGGCCGGGTTCGACAAGAACGCCGTCGGCATCGGCGCGCTCGCCGCACTGGGCTTCGGGCACGTCGAGGTCGGCACCGTCACGGGCGAGCCGCAGGCCGGCAACCCGCGGCCGCGACTGTTCCGGCTGCCGGCCGACCGGGCCGTGGTGAACCGGATGGGCTTCAACAACGACGGCGCCGAGGCCGTGGCCCGACGGCTCGCCCGTCGGCGACCCCCGGGCGTCGTGCTGGGCATCAACATCGGCAAGACCAAGGTGGTGCCCGAGGACGAGCAGGCGGCGGTGATCGCCGACTACACCAAGTCGGCCCGGCTGCTCGCCCCGCACGCCGACTACCTCGTGGTCAACGTCAGCTCGCCCAACACACCGGGGCTGCGCAGCCTGCAGGCGGTCGGCCGGCTGGCGCCGCTGCTGGACGCCGTACGACGGGTGGCCGACGACAGCACCGCCCGGCACGTACCGCTGTTGGTCAAGATCGCCCCGGATCTCGCCGACGACGACGTCGCCGAGGTCGCCGACCTGGCCCTGGCGCAGTCGCTCGACGGCATCATCGCCACCAACACCACAGTCTCCCGCGACGGCCTGCGCACGCCGACATCCGAGGTCGAGGCCCTCGGGCCGGGTGGTCTCTCCGGCGCGCCGCTGGCCGCGCGGTCCCTCGAGGTGCTGCACCTGCTCAAGAAGTCGGTCGGGGACGCCCTGACCCTGGTCTCCGTCGGCGGGATCAGCACCGCCGAGGACGCCCTGATCCGCCTCGACGCGGGAGCCACGCTCGTGCAGGCCTACACGGGCTTCGTCTACGGCGGGCCGCGGTGGCCGCGGCGCATCCTCGACGGGATCGCCGAGGGGTGACCACACCGGTCCACGTCACCGGCGAGGTGCTCACGAGCCGCAAGGCCGGCGCCTACCGGATGCTGACGCTGGTCGCGCCGGGCGTGGCCGAGCGGTTCCGCCCCGGGACCTTCGTGGCCCTGTCGGTGGGCGAGTCGCTGCTCGGCCGCCGCGCCTTCTGGGTGCACCGCGTCAAGCCGACCGGCGGCTACGGCACCACGCTCGACATCGTCGTCTCCCCGGTCGGTGCCGGTACCCGCTGGCTGGCCGCACTGCCGCCCGGGTCCCGGGTCGAGGTCACCGGCCCACTGGGTCGACCATTCGCGCTGCCGAAGGAGCCCGCCCGCTGTCTGCTCATCGGCGAGGCGTACGCCGCCGCGCCGCTGTTCCCGCTGGCCGAGCGACTCCGCGAGCGCGAGTGCCCGACCACGCTGGTCATCGGCGCCGCCGACGAGGCCCACCTGCTCAACGCCCTCGAGGCGCGGCGCTCCGCAGGCAGCGTGACGGTGGTGACCGCCGACGGCTCGGTGGGCGAGCGCGGCGACCTGGCCGACTTCGCAGCGAAGTTCGTGGGGGAGGCCGACGTGGTCTATGCCGCGGGGTCCGTGCCGTTGCTGGGTCGGGTCGCCACGGCCGCCGAGGACCACCAGGTGTGGAGCCAGCTCGCCCTGGAGCGGCCGTTGACCTGCGCCACCGGCCTGTGCCAGGGGTGTCCGGTCCCCGTCGTCGGCGACGACGGCCTCGACCACACCGTCCGCGCGTGCGTCGACGGGCCGGTCTTCCGCGGCGACCGAGTTCTCTGGGACGAGCTATGACTTCTCTCGCGGGACTCGAGCTCGTCTGCCCAGTCATGGTCGCGGCAGGCTGCGGCGGCACCGGCCGCGAGCTGGCGCCGTACCTCTCGCTGGCCGACCTCGGCGCCTTCGTCACCCGGTCGATCACCGTGACGGCCCGACCGGGCAACCCAGGCTGCCGGATCGTCGAGACGCCGAGCGGCCTGATCAACGCGATCGGGTTCCAGAACCCCGGCGTCGACGCCTTCCTTGCCGACGAGCTGCCCTGGCTGGTGGAGCAGGGTGTGCGGGTCGTGGTCAGCGTGGCGGGCAGCTCGCTGGGCGACTACGCCGAGATCGCCCGCCGGGTCGGGCGCGCGCCCGGTGTCGCGGCGGTCGAGGTCAACGTCTCCGCCCCCGACGCCGGCGGCTCGGGTGTCTTCGACGTCCGCGAGCCGTTCCACGCGGCCGGCGCGGTGTCCGCCGTACGCCGCGAGCTGCCGCGCGACGTACCGGTGCTGGCCAAGCTGCGCTCCGACCTGGTCCGCGTCGTCGAGAGCGCCCGCACCGCGATCGACGCCGGCGCCGCGGCCGTCGTCATCGGCAACGCGCTGCCCGCCGGGATGCCCGACGGCCGGGCGGGCGGGCTCAGCGGCCCGGCAATCCGGCCGCTCGCGCTGCGCTGCGTGGCCGAGGTGGCCGCCCACCTGCCCGACGCGGAGGTGGTCGGCGCCGGAGGGATCGGGTCAGCCGACGACGCTCGCGCCTTCCTCGACGCCGGTGCCCGGGCGGTGCAGGTCGGCACGGCGCTCCTGCACGACCCCACCACCGCTGCGAGAATGATCGTCGACCTCCAAGGAGTCCCATGACCCTCGGCCGTTCGTTTGGCTGGCGGGTGCACGCCGCAGTCCGCGAGCGCGGGCCGCTGTGCGCCGGCATCGACCCACACGCCACCCTGCTGCACGAGTGGGGCCTCGACGACTCGGTCGCCGGGCTCGAGCGGTTCGCGCTCGGCGCCGTCGAGGCGTTGGCGACCGAGGTGGCCGTGGTCAAGCCCCAGTCGGCGTTCTACGAGCGTTTCGGCAGCAGCGGCGTGGCCGTCCTCGAGCGGGTCATCGCCACGGCCCGCGAGCTCGGCGCGCTGGTGCTGCTCGACGTCAAGCGCGGCGACATCGGTTCCACCAGCCAGGCCTACGCCGACGCCTATCTCGACCCCGCCAGCCCGCTCGCCGCGGACGCGATCACGGTCAGCCCGTTCCTCGGCTTCGGCTCGCTGGACCCCTTCGTCGACACGGCCCGCAAGCACGACGCCGGCCTGTTCGTGCTGGCGCGCACCTCCAACAAGGAGGGACCGGAGGTCCAAGCGGCGCTGTCGGGTGACCGCACCGTGGCCGCCGCGATCCTCGACCAGCTGCGCGCGCTCAACGCGGGCGCACACCCGCTGGGCTCCTTCGGCGCGGTGGTCGGCGCCACGGTCGGCGACACCGGAGACGACTTCGCGATCAACGGCCCGATCCTGGCGCCCGGCTACGGCGCCCAGGGCGGCACCGCCGCCGACCTGCCGCGGATCTTCGGCGCCGCGCTGCCGCACGTGCTGCCCAGCTCGTCGCGCGAGCTGCTGCTCGCCGGCCCCGATCCCGAGCGGATGCGCGACGCCGTACGCCGCGCCAACGACGACCTCCGGGCCGTCGTCGGATGAGGGTGCGGCTGACCGCGCTGCTGCTCCTCCTGGCGTTGGCGCCCGGCCTGACCGCCTGCGGCGAGGACTACTGCGACAGCGTCGCCGACCACCAGACCGAGCTGACGGACCTGACCACGACCGGGTCGCCCGCTGCGCTGTTGTCGGCGTTGCCGGTCTTCCAGGACCTGGCCGACGAAGCGCCCGACGACATCGCCGACGAGTGGCGCACCTTCCTCGATGCGCTGGAGAGCCTCGAGAGCGCCCTGCGGGACGCCGACATCGACCCCGCGTCGTACGACAGCCAGAAGCTGCCCGAGGGCCTCACCGTCGAGCAGCGCCAACGCGTCGAGGATGCCGCCGTCGCGTTGGCCGACCCCGCCGTCGCCGCGGCTTTCGACGGGGTGCAGCAGCAGGCCAAGGACGTCTGCCACACCCCGCTCAGCCTTTGACACACGGTCAATCCCGCTCTGTTGCTGGGGTTGCGTTGCTGTGGCGTCGCGATCGTGACTAGATTGGCCGCGTTCGTCCGATGACCGAGAGGATGGCTCGTGGCTCTGCCTCCACTGACCCCCGAACAACGGACGGCCGCCCTGCACAAGGCAGCCGCGTCTCGGAGGGAGCGGGCGGAGGTCAAGAACCGGCTGAAGAACTCCGGCGCCTCGATCGCCGACGTGCTCCACGACGGCCAGCACAACGAGGTGATCGGCAAGATGCGGGTAGTCGACCTGCTCCAGTCGATGCCCGGGCTCGGCAAGGTCCGGGCGCGTCAGGTGATGGAGCGTCTCGGCATCGCCGAGAGCCGCCGGGTGCGGGGCCTCGGCGTCAACCAGGTGGCCGCCCTGGAGCGCGAGTTCGCTCCCGGTGACTGACCCCGAGTCGGGGACAGCCACGGCGACAGCGACGACCCGGTCCCGGCTGGCCGTGCTGGCCGGCCCGACCGCCGTCGGCAAGGGCACGATCGCCGCCGACGTCCGGGCTCATCACCCCGAGATCTGGATCTCGGTGTCGGCGACCACGCGCTCGCCGCGCCCGGGGGAGGTCGACGGCGTTCACTACTGGTTCGTCTCCGACGACGAGTTCGACCGGATGGTCGCCGACGACGAGCTGCTCGAGTGGGCCGTGGTGCATAAGGCCGCCCGCTACGGCACCCCGCGTGCGCCCGTCGAGCAGGCGTTGGCCGAGGGCCGGCCCTCGCTGCTGGAGATCGACCTGCAGGGCGCCCGGCAGGTTCGCGAGCGGATGCCCGACGCGCTCTTCGTCTTCCTGATGCCTCCGTCGTGGGACGAGCTGGTCCGCCGACTGGTCGGTCGCGGCACCGAGAGCGAGGACGAACGGGCCCGTCGGCTGCAGACGGCCCGCGAGGAACTGGCCGCCGAGGCGGAGTTCGACGTGACGATCGTCAACCACGAAGTTCACGATGCGGCCGAGGAGTTGGTAGAGTTGGTCTGCTCGAAGGTCCAGGACTGACCGCGCCCGCGGCAGTTCGGCGAGATCTCACCCCAACAACTCTGCGAGGCTCCTGCGTGTCTGCACCCGACATCGCCGCCGAGGGCGTCACCAACCCCTCGATCGACGACCTGCTCACCAAGACCGACAGCAAGTACAAGCTGGTCCTCTACAGCGCCAAGCGCGCGCGCCAGATCAACGCCTACTACTCCCAGCTGGGCGAGGGCCTGCTCGAGTACGTCGGCCCGCTGGTCGACACGCACGTACAGGAGAAGCCGCTCTCGATCGCGCTGCGCGAGATCAACGAGGACCTGCTGACCTGCGAGGACGTCGACCCGGCCGAGCTGGCCGCCGAGGAGGAGGCCCGCAAGGCCGCCGCGATCGACACCTCGTTCCGCAACGAGTGACCTACCCGTCACCATGACGTCCGACCTGACGGCCGAGACCCTCACGGGGTCTCGGCCGCACGTCGTTCTGGGGGTCTCCGGCGGCATCGCCGCCTACAAGGCCTGCGAGCTGTTGCGCCGGTTCACCGAGTCCGGGCACGACGTCACAGTGGTCCCCACCGCAGCCGCCCTGCGTTTCGTGGGCGCCGACACCTGGGCTGCCCTGTCGGGCAAGCCGGTCTCGGCCGAGGTGTGGCACGACGTCCACCAGGTGCCGCACGTGCGGATCGGCCAGTCCGCCGACCTGGTCGTGGTCGCGCCGGCCACCGCCGACCTGCTGGCCAAGGCCGCCCACGGGCTGGCCGACGACCTGCTCACCAACACCCTGCTGACGGCCCGCTGCCCGGTCGTCTTCGCGCCGGCCATGCACACCGAGATGTGGGAGCACCCCGCGACCGCGGCCAACGTGGCCACCCTGCGGGACCGTGGCGCCGTCGTTATCGAGCCGGCCGAGGGCCGGCTGACCGGTGCCGACTCCGGCAAGGGCCGGCTGCCCGACCCGCTCGAGATCTTCGAGATCTGCCGCGAGGTGCTCGGCCGCGGTGTCCTCACGCCCGACCTGGCGGGCCGCTCGGTGGTGGTCTCGGCCGGCGGCACTCGCGAGTACCTCGACCCGGTCCGCTTCCTCGGCAACCGATCGTCGGGCCTCCAGGGCTACGCCCTGGCCCGTGCGGCAGCCGCCCGGGGCGCCGAGGTCACCCTGGTCAGCGCCAACGTCTCCCTGCCGGACCCCGCTGGCGTCAAAGTGGTGCGGGTCGAGACCACGGCCCAGCTTCGTGATGCCGTGGTGTCGGCCGCGGCGGGTGCCGACGCGGTGGTGATGGCCGCGGCTCCCGCCGACTTCCGGCCGGTCTCCACGAGCGAGTCGAAGATCAAGAAGGCCGCCGACGGCAGCGCGCCGCCGATCGAGCTGACCCAGAACCCCGACATCCTCCACGAGATCGCGACCGACCGGGTCCGCCCCGGGTCCGTCATCGTCGGGTTCGCCGCCGAGACCGGCGACGACACCGGCACCGTGATCGAGCTCGGACGGGCCAAGCTGGCCCGCAAGGGCTGCGACCTGCTGGTGGTCAACGATGTCAGTGGGGGAGCGGTCTTCGGCAGCCCCGACAACCAGGCCGTGATCCTGGCGGCCGACGGCGCCGTGGTCGACGTACCCCTGTCGTCGAAGAGCGCGGTGGCGCACGTGATCTGGGACCAGGTCGCCGCCCGGCTCTCCTGAGCCCTCCCGACAGGCGGACGGACGTCCCGGATGTCGGTCAACGCCGCTGCGGCGGATATGGTTTCGCCCGACAAACCCGACATTCCAGGAGTGCACCCACCGTGGCCGGACGCCTTTTCACCTCCGAGTCGGTGACCGAGGGTCACCCCGACAAGATCGCCGACCAGATCAGCGACTCCGTCCTCGACGCGATGCTCGAGCAGGACCCGCACAGCCGGGTCGCCGTCGAGACGCTGCTGACCACCGGCCTGGTCGTCGTCGCCGGCGAGGTCACCACGACCGGCTACGTCGACATCAAGCAGAAGGTGCGCGACCGGATCCTCGCGATCGGCTACGACTCGTCGGAGAAGGGCTTCGACGGCCACTCCTGTGGCGTGATGGTGGCCATCGGCGGCCAGTCGGGCGACATTGCCCAGGGTGTCGACAGCGGGCACGAGAGCCGCACCGGATCGGTCGACGCCATGGACAAGCAGGGCGCCGGCGACCAGGGCCTGATGTTCGGCTACGCCTGCGACGACACCGACGTGCTGATGCCGCTGCCCATCGTCATCGCCCAGCGGCTCGCCGAGCGGCTGACCGCCGTCCGCAAGGACGGGACGCTGCCCTACCTGCGCCCCGACGGCAAGACCCAGGTCACCATCGAGTACGACGCCGACAACCGTCCCGTGCGCGTCGACACCGTCGTGCTCTCCTCGCAGCACTCCGACGAGGTCGAGCTCGACACCCTCGAGGCCGACGTCAAGAAGCACGTCGTCGACGCGATCCTGGCCGAGTTCGACATTGCCTCCGAGGGCTACCGGCTGCTGGTCAACCCGACCGGCCGCTTCGTGGTCGGCGGCCCGATGGGCGACGCGGGCCTGACCGGCCGCAAGATCATCGTCGACACCTACGGCGGGATGGCGCGCCACGGCGGCGGCGCCTTCTCGGGCAAGGACCCGTCCAAGGTCGACCGCTCGGCGGCGTACGCCATGCGCTGGGTGGCCAAGAACGTCGTGGCCGCCGGGCTGGCCCGCCGCTGCGAGGTGCAGGTCGCCTACGCGATCGGCAAGGCCCAGCCGGTCGGTGTCTTCATCGAGACCTTCGGCACCGGCGTGATCCCCGACGAGGCGATCCAGAAGGCCGTCCTCGACGTCTTCGACCTGCGCCCGGCCGCGATCATCGCCGACCTCGACCTGCTGCGCCCGATCTACACCAAGACCGCGGCCTACGGGCACTTCGGGCGCGAGCTGCCCGAGTTCACCTGGGAGCGCACCGACCGCGCCGACGCGCTCAAGGCGGCGGCGGGCATCTGACCCCGCCGGGATACCCGGTCAGCCGGGTATCGCGACGGTTGGGTGTCGTTGCAACCCAGACAAACCGACAGGAACGACACCAAACCTGACGCCAGTGTGTGTGACTGACATGGCGGTCGGTCACCGCTGATAGAACTGCGGCCATGACCGACCGCGCCACCGATGCCGAGCCCGAGGCGCTGCCCGGGCTCCGTGCGACGGTGCGGGCGTCCCGGGCGCGGAAGTCGAAGGCCAAGCCGGCCGTCGCCGTCGAGCCCGCCGCGGTCGACCCGGTGGCCCGGGTGCTGGTTGACCTGCCACTGGCGCACCTGGACCGACCGTTCGACTATCTGGTCCCGGAGTCGCTGGCCGAGGGTGCCGTCCCCGGCTGCCGGGTCAAGGTGCGCTTCGCCGGGCAGGAGGTGCTCGGCTACCTCGTCGAACGAGTGGCCGCCACCGACCACGCCGGCCGCCTGACCCCGTTGCGGCGGGTGGTCAGCCCGGAGCGGGTGCTGAGCCCTGCCGTCGCCGACCTCGCCGCCCACCTCGCCGAGCGCTACGCCGGCACCCGCAGCGACGTGCTCCGTCTCGCCGTCCCACCCCGCCACGCCACCACCGAGCGCGAGCCACCCGGTCCCGCGGCCCGCCCGGGGCCCTTCGACGTCGACGCGGCCGACGCGGCGTGGGCGGAGCATCCCACGGCGGAGGCCTTCCTGAAGCACCTCGCGGCCGGCGGCGACCCGCACGCCGTGTGGTCGGCACCGCCCGGCGCGGACTGGCCGGTGCTGATCGCGCACGCGGTCGCGGCGGCGTACGCCGGCCCGGGCGGGGCTGGCCGCGGGGTGCTCGTCTGCGTCCCCGACGCCAAGGACGTCGCCCGCGTCGACCGTGCGCTGACCCAGGTGCTGGGCGACGGACACCACGTCTGCCTGCAGGCCGAGAGCGGGCCGGCGCGCCGCTACCGCGACTTCCTCGCCGTGTCACGCGGTCAGCGCCGCGTCGTGGTCGGCACCCGGGCCGCGGCGTTCGCACCCGTGCACGACCTCGGCTTGGTGATCATCTGGGACGACGGCGACGACCTCTACGCCGACCCGCGCGCGCCCTACCCACACACCCGCGAAACGCTGCTGTTGCGGTCCCGGCTCGAGGGCACTGCGGTGCTCCTCGGCGGCTTCGCGCGATCGGTGGAGGCCGACCAGCTGCTGCGCTCGGGTTGGGCCCATGAGCTCGCGCTGCCCCGGGCGGCTCTGCGGGAGCGGGTCGCCGTCAGCGTCGCGGGCGGAAGCGACCTCGAGCTGCGCAACGACCCCCACGCCCGGGGCGCGAGACTGCCCAAGAGCGTCCACGACGCCATCACCGAGGGGCTGACGACGGGTCCCGTGCTCGTCCAGACACCGCGGCTCGGCTACGCCGCCGCCCTGGCCTGCGAGCGCTGCCGCACCCCCGCCCGATGCTCCGTCTGCCAGGGACCGCTGGCCATCCCCGGGTCGGCCGCGCCGCCCCGATGCGGCTGGTGTGGCACCGAGCATCCCGACTGGGCCTGTGCCGTCTGTGGCCACCGCGGGCTGCGGGCACCCGTCATCGGCGACGCACGCACGGCCGAGGAGCTCGGCCGCACGTTCCCGTCGACGACCGTGCGGCAGTCGTCCTCGGGCCAACACGTGCTCGCCACCGTCGACTCGCGGCCGGCCATCGTGGTGGCCACGCCCGGCGCCGAGCCGGTCGCCGAAGGTGGCTACGCCGCCGTCGTACTCCTCGACACCTGGCTGGCGCTGGCCCGTCCCGACCTGCGCACCGCCGAGGAGGCCGTACGCCGCTGGGCCAACGCCGTCGGCTTGGTCCGGCCCGGGGGACGCGCGGTGGCCGTCGGCGACCCGGCCCACCCCGGTCTCCAGGCGCTTGTTCGGTGGGACCTCGCGGGCTTCGCCGAGCGGGAGGCGGCCGACCGCTCCTCGGCCCATCTGCCGCCGGCGTCCCGGCTCGCGACGATCACCGGCGACCCGGGCGCCGTCGACGACGCACTGACCCTGCTCGCGCCACCGGCGGCGACCGAGATCCTCGGCCCGGTGCCGGTCGCCGACGGCGAGAGCCGCGTGGTCGTCCGGGTGCCTCGGGCGCAGGGTGCCGAGCTGTCGCTGGCGCTGGGAGAGCTGCAACGCATCCGCTCGGCCCGCAAGCTCGACGCCGTCCGCATCCAGGTCGACCCGCCCTCGCTGTAGTCCATGCGCGAGTCGGCGCCAATTGTCGGCGTTCCTTGCGCGAGTCGGCGCCAATTGCCGCGCCAAGCGCCGCGAGACGGCGCCAATCAACAGGACCCTTGGGACAACTGGCGCCGACTCGGGGGGTGTGCGGGCGCAACTGGCGCCGACTCGGGCGCGCGGGGGTGGGCTCCCTAGACTTCCTGCGTGGCGATCCAACCCATCCGTCTGTTCGGCGACCCCGTCCTGCGCAAGGAGGCCGTCGAGGTCGTGGACTTCGACCGCGAGCTGCGCCGCCTCGTCGAGGACCTCACCGACACCATGCTCGACGCGCCGGGCGCCGGCCTGGCGGCCCCGCAGATCGGGGTCGGGCTGCGGGTCTTCACCTGGCAGATCGAGGGCGAGGTCGGCCACCTCGTCAACCCGTCGCTGGACCTCTCCGACGACATCCAGGACGGCGCCGAGGGCTGCTTGTCGCTGCCCGGCCTGAGCATCGACTGCAAGCGCGCCCGCTCCGTGGTGGCCCGCGGCTTCGACATGCACGGCGAGCCGGTCACCATCGAGGGCACCGACCTGCTGGCCCGGGCGATCCAGCACGAGACCGACCACCTCGACGGCGTGCTCTTCATCGACCGGCTCGACCCCGACAGCCGCAAGCAGGCCATGAAGCTGATCCGCGAGTCCGAGTGGTTCGGGCTGGTGCCACCGACCGTCAAGGTGTCGCCCCACCCGACCTTCGGCGGCCTCGCCCTGTGAGGGTCGTCCTCGCCGGCACGCCCGAGGTGGCGCTGCCGGCCCTCGAAGCGCTGGTCGCCTCCCGTCACGACCTGGTCGGCGTGGTCACCCGCCCCGACGCGCCGTCGGGCCGCGGCCGTCGGCTGACGCCCTCGCCGGTCGGCCAGCGAGCCGATGAGCTCGGCGTCCCGGTGCTCAAGCCGGCGCACCCGCGCGACCCCGACTTCCAGGCCGCCCTCCGCGAGCTGGCGCCCGACTGCTGCCCCGTGGTGGCGTACGGCGCCCTGTTGCCGCAGTCGGCCCTCGACATCCCGCCGCACGGCTGGGTCAACCTGCACTTCTCGGTGCTGCCCGCCTGGCGTGGCGCGGCCCCCGTCCAGCACGCGATCTGGGCCGGCGACGAGGTGACCGGGGCGACGACGTTCCGCATCGTCAAGGAGCTCGACGCCGGGCCGACCTTCGGGCTGATGACCGAGGTGATCCGGCCCCGCGACACCGCCGGTGAGCTGCTCGGCCGGCTGGCCGAGGGCGGGGCGGGCCTGCTCGTGCTCACCCTCGACGGCATCGAGGACGGCGAGCTGGTGGAGCTCGAGCAGCCGGCCGACGGCGTCAGCTTCGCGCCCAAGATCACCGTCGAGGACGCCCGCGTCGACTGGACCGAGCCCGCCCTCGCCGTCGACCGGCGGATCCGGGCCTGCACGCCCGCGCCCGGCGCCTGGTCTACCTGGGAGGGCGAGCGGATCAAGATCGGGCCGGTCACGCCCGCCGACGGCGCCCTGCCGCCGGGCGAGCTGATGGTCGGCAAGAACACCGTCGTGGTCGGCACCGGCACCGCCGCCGTTCGGCTCGGCGAGGTCAAGGCCCATGGGCGCAAGCAGATGGCGGCGGCCGACTGGGCCCGCGGCGTACGCGTCGAGCCGGGCGCCCGCCTCGGCGGCTAGGGTCCGAGCATGAGCCGACGGGCGACTCCCGACGACGTGGCCGAGATCTGTGCGGCGCTGCCCGACACCGAGCTCGGCATCTCGTGGGGCGACCGGCCGACCTGGAAGGTGCCGGCCGGGCCGAAGGGCAAGGGCTTCCTGCTCTACCGGTCGCCGGACCGCAACGCAGTCGACCCCGCGACCGGGCAGCCGTACGACGACCTGATCGTGATCACGACGCCGACCGAGGTCGAGAAGCACGCCCTGGTCGCCGACGACGCCACGCCCTTCTTCACGATCCCGCACTTCAACGGCTACAACGCCGTGCTGGTCCAAGAGTCGCGGCTGGGCGAGCTCGAGCACGACGAGCTGGCCGAGATCATCACCGACGCCTGGGCCACCAAGGCCCCGAGGCGCCTGGTGAAGGAGCACCTTGGCTCGTCGTGAGTCCGGCGCCGACGCGCCCCGCCGCGCCGCCTTCGAGGTGCTGCGGGCGGTCCGTGTCGCCGACGCCTACACCAACCTGGCCCTGCCCGCAGCGCTGACCAAGTACGCGCTGTCGGGCCGCGACGCGGCGTTCACCACCGAGCTCGCGTCGGGGACCGTACGCCGCCAGGGCAGCTACGACGTCGTGCTGGCTGCGTGCATCGACCGCCCGCTGGCCAAGGTGCAGGTCAAGGTGCTCGACGCGCTGCGGCTGGGCACCCACCAGCTGCTCGCCATGCGGGTGCCCGCCCACGCGGCGATCAGCACGACGGTCGACCTGGTGCGCTCCGAGGTCGGTCCGGGGGCCGCGGGGTTCGCCAACGCCGTGCTGCGGCGGGTCTCCGAGCACGACCTCGACACCTGGCTCGCGCGGCTCGCACCCGACCGCGACCTGGACCCCGCCGGCTACCTGGAGGCGGTCTACTCCCACCCGCGCTGGGTGGTCGAGGAGCTGACTCGAGCGGTCGGCGCGGACGAGGTCGAGGCGCTGCTCGCGGCCGACAACGAGGCGCCGGGGGTGACCCTGGTCGCTCGCCCGGGCCGGGCGACCGTGGCCGAGCTGCCGGGGGAGCCGACCCGCTGGTCGCCCTACGGCGCGCACCTGGAGTCCGGTGACCCCGGTGCGATCCCGGCTGTCGCCGAGGGCCGGGCCGGCGTGCAGGACGAGGGCTCCCAGCTCGTGGCCGTCGCACTGGCCGCAGCCACCGTCGACGGCCCCGACGCGCGCTGGCTCGACCTCTGTGCCGGCCCGGGTGGCAAGGCCGCGCTGCTCGCGGGGCTGGCCGCCGAGCGGGGCGCGGCGATGCTCGCGGTCGAGCGGCTGCCCGGCCGGGCCGGGCTGGTGCGGCGCGCGCTTCGCGGCGCCGACGGCGTGCTCGGCGTGGTCACCGCCGACGGCACCCGGCCCGCGTGGCCGGCGGCGACGTTCGACCGGGTGCTGGTCGACGCCCCGTGCACCGGGCTCGGTGCCCTGCGCCGGCGGCCGGAGGCCCGCTCGCGGCGTCAGCCGTCGGACCTCGAGACCTTGGTGCCGCTCCAGCGTGCGCTGCTCGAGGCGGCCCTCGACAGCACGCGGCCTGGCGGCGTGGTCCTCTACGCGACCTGCTCGCCCGTCCTCGCCGAGACGTCAGGCGTGGTCGAGGCGGTGCTGGCATCGCGGGACGACGCGAGCCTGGGCGATGCCGCGGCCCTGCTGCCCGGCGTACCCGACTGCGCCGGGCCGCTGCCCGGCACCTTCCAGCTCTGGCCGCACCGCCACGGCACCGACGCGATGTTCGGCGCCTTGCTGCGTAGGGTCGAGCCGTGACAGCCGGACTCACGATCACCGACCTCCTGCCCGGCGACCTCGACGACCTGGCCGTGGCGTTCGAGCACTGGCCCAAGCCCCGGGCGACGTTCGAGAAGTACGCCGTACAGGCCGGCGCCGGCCAGCGCGACGTGCTGGTCGCCAGGCTCGACGGCACCCTGGCCGGCTACGTGACCGTGTACTGGCAGCCGTCCTACCCGTCTTACGCGGCGGCCGGCATCCCGGAGGTCCGGGACTTCAACGTGCTCGCCGCCTTTCAGCGTCGCGGCATCGGGACGGCGCTGATGGACGCGGCCGAGGAACGGGTCGCGCGAGCCGGCCACCGCGTGGTCGGGATCGGCGTCGGGCTCTACGGCGGCGACGGCTACGGCTACGGATCGGCCCAGCGGATGTACGTCAAGCGGGGCTACGTCCCCGACGGCGCCGGGTTGGTCATCGACGGCGTCCGCGCAGAGCCGGGGAACACCTTCATGCTCGACGACGCACCGGTGCTGATGTTCACCAAGTCGCTCGGCTGAGGCTCAGTCGTCCGTCAGGTGGCGCAGGTAGGCCTGCGGGGCAGCCAGGAACCGCCTCCAGTGGGAGACCAGCTCGAGGTCCTCCCAGCTCGCCTCGCGCAGCCCCCACTCGCCGACCTCCAGGATCCGGGCGCCAGGGAGTGATGCGAGCACGGGGGAGTGCGTCGCGCAGAGCACCTGACCCTTGTCGGCGACCACCCGCTGCAGCACCGCGATCAGCGCCAGTGTCGAGGAGAACGACAGCGCGGCCTCTGGCTCGTCGAGGCAGTAGAGCCCGCCGCCCTCGAAACGGGTCTCCAGCAGGGCCAGGAACGACTCGCCGTGGCTGAGCTCGTGGAAGCGCGGGTCTGGGCTGGGAGACCAGGCGGGCTTGGGGTTCTGCTCGATGTAGGAGTACCAACCGTGCATCGTCTCCGCGCGCAGGAAGAAGCCCCAACGCGACGCCGCGAGCCCCCGCTGGACCTGCAGGGCCTTGCCCAGTGGCGACTCGGTCGGCCGGGTGGTGTGCATCGCGCCGGTCGATCCGCCCTCGGGGTTGAGGCCGAAGGCCATCGCGACCGCCTCGACGATGGTGGACTTGCCGGAGCCGTTCTCGCCGACGAGGAAGGTCACCCCCTTGGCGAGATCCATCCCGTCGCGGGCAACCTGGGCGACGGCCGGGATCGTCATCGGCCACCGACCCGGCGCCAGGTCGGCGTCCGGCGACACCTCGACCCGGACGACGGGTGGCTGGTTGAAGTCCACGCGTCAGCCGACGAGGTCGAGGCGGTAGACCGCCCGCCGGGGCCCGCGGCTGCGCTCGGTGAAGCCGGCCTTGGAGAACATCGACTCGGGACCGGTCCACACGCCGTCGGCCTGGTGGCCGGCGCCGTGCACGGGGTAGCCCTCGACAGCCGCGACGCCGCGACCACGGAGGTCGGCGAGCACCGCTGCGAGGAACCGGTGGGCCAGGCCCTGGCCGCGATACGACGCCAGCACCGTGAAGCACGACAGGGCCCACACGTCGGGATCCGGCTCGAGCTCGAAGGTCTCGGCGATCTTGGGAAGGTCGTCGCGCGGGCCCGCCTGCATCCAGCCGACGGGTGCGCCCGCGACGTAGGCCAGGTAGCCGTCGTGCACGTCGCGGCCGAACACGCCGTCGCGGACGGCTCGCCGCTCCTCGGGTGTCTGGTCGACGTAGGCCTCCCAGGTCGGCACCCACCAGGCCGAGCACCAGCACTGGCCGCCGTGCTCGTCGCGCGCCATCAGCGCGAGGAAGTCGCCCTCCCGGTCCCTGGTCAGCGGCTCGACTCGGAGGTCCACGCGGCCAGTATGGGTGCCGCCGCCGACATCGGGACACCAGTTACGTTGTCCCCATGGCGTCGCCCTTCGTGGAGATCGAGGTCGACGACCGCGTGGTCAAGGTGACCAATCCTGACCGGGTCTACTTCCCCGAGAGCGGGGCGACCAAGCTCGACCTGGTCCACTACTACCTCGCGGTCGGGCCGGGCATCGTCAACGCCCTCTTCGAGCGGCCCTGCATGATGCACCGTTTCCCCAAGGGCCTAGCGGGCGACAAGGTGCACCAGAAGCGACTGCCCGCCGGCGCGCCCCCGTGGGTGGAGACCGTGCGGCTGCACTTCCCGCGCTGGAACCGGACCGCCGACGAGCTGTGCGTCACCGAGCTCGGCTCGGTGATCTGGGCGGTGCAGATGTCGACCGTGGAGTTCCACCCCTGGAACAGCCGCCGCGACGACACCGAGAAGCCCGACGAGTGGCGCATCGACCTCGACCCCGGACCGCTGTCGGACTACGCGCAGGTACGCCGCGTGGCCCACGTCGCCCACGAGATCCTCGACGAGCTGGGCGCGGTCGGCTTCCCGAAGACGACCGGCAGCAAGGGCATGCACATCTACGTCCGGATCAAGCCGGACCACGGCCACAAGGTGGTCCGCCGCGCCGCGCTGGCGTTCGCCCGCGAGGTCGAGCGGCGCGCGCCCGACGACGTCACGACGCAGTGGTGGCGCAAGGACCGTGATCCCCACCACCTGTTCGTGGACTACAACCAGAACGCCCGCGACCACACCATCGCGGCGGCGTACTCGGTGCGAGGGCTGCCCGACGCCCGCGTCTCCACCCCGATCCGGTGGGACGAGGTCGACGACGCCGATCCTCACGACTTCACGATCTTCACCGTGCCCGAGCGCTACAAGTTGCTGGGCGACCTGCACGAGGACATCGACGACCACGTCTGGGACATCGCCCCGCTCCTGGAGTGGGCCGACCGCGACGAGGCGGATGGCAAGGAGACACCCGACGAGCCCGAGGAGGAGGCATGAGCCCGGTGGTCGACCTCCGCGAGAGGTTGAGCCTGTTCACCGAGCAGTGGTCACCCAAGGTGGTGGCTCGGCTCAACGACTACGAGATCAAGGTCGTCAAGGTGCAGGGCGAGTTCACGTGGCACACCCACGACGACACCGACGAGCTGTTCCTGGTCATCGACGGCGAGCTGACGATCCAGCTCCGTGACGGCGACGTGACCCTCACCCCCGGCCAGCTGTACGTCGTCCCGCGAGGCGTCGAGCACTGTCCGCGCGCCACCGGCGAGGTGGCCGCGTTGCTGATCGAGCCCGCGGGCGTCGTCAACACGGGCGACGCGGGTGGCGAGCTCACCGCGACATACGACGACAGCCTGATCGACCCGGCGCCCTAGGATCCGTCCCGTGGGCATCCAGATCACGCCGAGCATCCTCAACGCCGACTTCGCCGCCCTGGGCGCCGAGGTGAGTCGCATCTCGAGCGCCGACTGGGTGCACGTCGACGTGATGGACAACCACTTCGTGCCCAACCTGACGTTCGGCCCACGCATGGTCGAGGCACTGGCCGCGTCGACCGAGATCCCGATCGACGCGCACCTGATGATCGAGGACGTCGACCGTCACGCGCCGGCGTACGTCGAGGCCGGGGCGCGGAGCGTCACCTTCCACGTCGAGGCAGCCGCCGCGCCCGTGCGCCTGGCGCGCGAGATCCGGGCCCAGGGGGCCCGGGCGAGCATGGCGCTCAAGCCGGCGACGCCGATCGAGCCCTACGAGGACCTGCTGCCCGAGCTCGACATGCTGCTGATCATGACCGTGGAGCCGGGGTTCGGCGGCCAGTCGTTCCTCGACCTGTGCCTGCCCAAGCTCCGGCAGGCGCGCGCCCTGATCGACAAGCACGGGCTGGAGACCTGGCTGCAGGTCGACGGTGGCATCTCGCTGGAGACGATCGAGCGCTGCGTCGAGGCCGGGGCCGACGTGTTCGTGGCCGGGTCGGCGGTGTTCTCCGCCGACGACCCCGACGCGATGGTCGGTGCGCTGCGCGCCCGCGCGACTCAGTCGCTGTAGGCCATCGGCTTCCAGCTGGTCCTTGAGCACGCCGCGCCCGGTGATGTCGTCACCTAGGCCGTCGCGGGAGTCGCGGTCGGTCCACAGCCGGACGGTGCCCTCGAGGTCGACGCCGACGATGCCGTCGTACGACCGTCCGGTCTCGGGGTTCAGGCACGACGCCAACCGACCGACGGAGACCATGTCGGTCCAGCCGGTCTCCTGCAGCACGGTCCGGGTGTACGCCGTCGGGTCGTCCTGCGGGATCGCGAACTCCAGCAGCTCGCCGGAGTCGGCGTCGGTGGCCAGGAAGACATCGGATCTCACGCCCTCGTCGTCCGTGACGCTGCGGGTGTACTCGAAGGTGCCGATGGCGGCGAAGCCGACACCGACGACCTGGTCGAGCATCGCGCTCGTGTTGCCATCCTCGCCGGTGAGCCGGTAACGCAACAGCTGGTCGGTGTTGGTGAGGGCGTAGAGGTAGTCGCGGTTCTGGCCGATCGAGATCTGGCGGGCGCCGGCCCAGTTCTTGCGAACGACGCGCGTGGCGTACTCCGCCGACACCAGTACGCCGCGCTGGTTGCGGCGGTCGACCTCGGTGACCTCGCTGAGCTGGGTGCCCGAGAGCGTGAACCAGTAGCTGGTGATCCGCGCCGCCTGGTGCGCGGCCGGGGCGTGGCCGGCCCCGGGGTAATGGGGCAGCGCCAGGTCGCGCGGCTGGTAGCCGAGAGCGTCGGGCCCGCGCGCCTCGGTGACCTTCTTGCCGTCGTCGTAGCGGAAGGTGGCCGGCACTCCCCGCGGTGTCGCGCCATGCACATAGGCGGAGCACTGCAGCCCGTGGCGTGCCGAGCCGACCGCGAGCGAGAGGCCAGAGGCCGGGACGGCGGCCCACCCGACGGCAACGACGGTGCTCGCCAGCGCAACGGCCACGGTCAGACGCATCGGACCTCCGGTGATCGGGTGCGGGCACGCTACAGCGACCCGAGAGTAGAGGAGTCCTACCCGCCGATGCGGGCGCCGAAACCCAGGGGCGGGTGCCACGTGTGGCGAACGCCTCGGTGAGCGCTCTCGCGGGCTGTGCCAGACTGGCGGGGACGAGTGAACAGCTCGCGTGCTCTGGGGTCGGTGCAATTCCGAGCCGGCGGTGAAAGTCCGCGACCCGGTCACATCCAGTGACCGGTTGACCAGGTGGAACTCCTGGACCGACGGTCAAAGTCCGGATGGGAAGCAGCACGAGGGTCTGGTCCGATGCCGCCGGAATTTCCGGGCAGGCAGGGCCGACCGCACGCCCCGGGGTCCGCGACCCGACCGGAGGCGCGACATGACCATCACCAGTGCCGAGCAGGCCGCCATGCGGCGTGCCCTCGCGCTGGCCACCACTCCCGGCGTGCCGACCGGGCCCAACCCGCGCGTGGGTTGCGTCCTCCTCGACGCCGACGGCCGCACGGTGGCCGCCGAGGGCTGGCACCGCGGGGCCGGCTCTCCGCACGCGGAGGTGGACGCCCTGACCGCCGCCGCGACTTCGGCGCGCGGGAGCACAGCGGTCGTCACCCTCGAGCCGTGCAACCACGTCGGCCGCACGGGTCCGTGTTCGCAGGCGTTGGTCGACGCCGGCGTACGCCGCGTCGTCTATGCCCAGCGCGACCCCAACCCGGTAGCGGCCGGAGGTGCGGCCACCCTGCGCGCGGCCGGTGTGGAGGTCGAGGGCGGCCTGCTGGAGGACGAGGCCCGCGCCGTCAACCGCGAGTGGACGTTCGCCATGGACCACGGCCGCCCCTTCGTCACCTGGAAGTTCGCCACCACGCTCGACGGGCGCAGCGCGGCCGCCGACGGCACCAGCCGCTGGGTCTCCTCGCGCGCCGCCCGGGTCGACACCCACCGGCTCCGCGCCCTGTGCGACACGATCCTGGTCGGCACCAACACCATCGACGTGGACGACCCGCTCCTGACCGTCCGGGATGCCAACGACCGGCCGCTGGTGCGGCAGCCGCTGCGGGCCGTGATGGGACTGCGCGACCTGCCCGCCGACCGGCGGGTCTTCGACGACTCGGCACCGACGGTCCACCTGCGCACCCAGGACCCGGCGAAGGCCCTCGCCGAGCTCTACTCGCTCGACCGCCAACACGTCTTCCTCGAGGGTGGGCCGACACTGGCCGCGGCGTTCCTCGAGGCCGGCCTGGTCGACGAGGTCGTCGCCTACGTCGCACCGATGCTCCTGGGGGCCGGCAGGTCGGCCGTCGGCGACCTGGGCATCAACACGATCGCCGACGCGTTGCACCTCAACGTGACCGACGTGACCGTCCTGGAGCCGACCGAACCCGGCGACGACCTCAACCTGCGCCTCACCGCCTCGTTGGTCGAGGAGGGCGCCCCGCGCCCCCCTCGAGACCCCGCAACTGACCAGGAGACCTGACATGTTCACCGGCATCGTCGAGGAGCTCGGCACCATCGCCGCGATCGAGGACCAGGGCGATGCGCTGCGCCTCACCGTCCGCGCGACCACGGCGCTGGAGGGTGCCGCCCTTGGTGACTCCATCGCCGTCAACGGCTGCTGCCTGACCGTGGCGGCCACCGCCGGCGACACCTGGACCGCCGACGTCATGCAGGAGACCCTCGACAAGACCTCGCTGGCCGGCGCTGTCCCAGGCGACCGGGTCAACCTCGAGCGGGCCGTCACCGCCGACACCCGCCTGGGCGGGCACATCGTCCAGGGCCACGTCGACGGCGTGGGCGTCGTCGTACGCCGCGAGCCCAGCGAGCACTGGGAGGTCGTCGAGGTCTCCCTGCCGGCCGAGCTGGCCCGTTACGTGGTCCCCAAGGGCGCGATCACCGTCGACGGCGTCTCGTTGACGGTGATCGACGTGCACGCCGACTCGTTCACGGTCAGCCTGATCCCCGAGACCCTGGCCCGCACCACGCTCGGCACCCGCGCCGCGGGTGACCGGGTCAACCTCGAGACCGACGTGATCGCCCGACATGTCGAGAAGCTGATCACTGCCCCTACCTTCCCGGAGCCGCTTCATGACTGACACCGTCCGCCTGGACTCCATCGAGCGTGCCGTCGCCGACATCGCGGCCGGCAAGGCCGTGGTCGTCGTCGACGACGAGACCCGCGAGAACGAGGGCGACCTGATCTTCGCCGCGGCGAAGGCGACGCCCGAGCTGATGGCGTTCACCATCCGCTGGAGCAGCGGGGTCATCTGCGTCCCGATGCCGGCCGACATGCTCGACCGGCTCGAGATCCCGCTGATGACGCCCCACAACCGCGACAAGATGCGCACCGCCTACACGATCTCGGTCGATGCCCGCGACGGTGTCACGACCGGCATCTCGGCCGCCGACCGCTCCCACACCGCCCACGTGCTGGCCGACTCGGCCACCGAGCCGTGGGAGATCACCCGACCGGGACACGTGTTCCCGTTGCGCTACACCGAGGGTGGCGTGCTGGTGCGCCGCGGGCACACCGAGGCGGCCGTCGACCTGGCCCGGATGGCGGGCCTGACGCCCGCCGGCGTGCTGGTCGAGATCGTCAACGACGACGGGACGATGAAGCGCGCACCCGAGCTGCGCGAGTTCGCCGACGATCACGGGCTGGCGATGATCTCGATCGAGGACCTGGTCCGCCACCGCCAGCGTCACGAGGTGCTGATCGAGCGGGTCGCGGTGACCTCGCTGCCGACCGCGCACGGCGACTTCACGGCGTACGGCTATCGCATCGGCTTCGACGACTCCGAGCACCTCGCGCTGGTGCACGGCGACATCAGCGGCCCCGAGCCGGTGCTGACGCGCGTGCACTCGGAGTGCCTGACCGGCGACGTGTTCGGCAGCCACCGTTGCGACTGCGGCCCGCAGCTCGACGAGGCGATGGCCCGGATCAAGGCCGAGGGCAGGGGAGTGGTGGTCTATCTGCGCGGCCACGAGGGCCGTGGCATCGGGCTGGTCGCCAAGCTCCAGGCCTACGCCCTGCAGGACGCCGGCCGCGACACGGTCGACGCCAACCTCGACCTCGGCCTGCCGGCCGACGCCCGTCACTACGGCGCCGCGACCCAGGTGCTGCGCGACCTCGGCGTCGGGAGCGTCCGGCTGCTCACCAACAACCCCGACAAGACCAGGGCGCTGGAGGAGTTCGGAGTGCCCGTCGTCGAGCGGGTCCCGCTCACGCCGCGGCCCAACGACCACAACCTGGCCTACCTGCAGACCAAGCGCGACAGAATGGGGCACGTGCTGCCCGGGTTGGAAGTCCCGGCAGACCCGCCGACCAGCATCGACGACGTACCGAAGGGCGAGTTCCCTAAGGAGGCGCGAGCATGAATACCCCAACGGACCACTCGCTGCGCTCGCGCTCCGCCGGGGACCCCAAAAGATGAGCGGTCACGGAGCCCCCGAGCAGCGCCCGGTCGACTGCCACGACCTGCGGGTCGCCGTGGTCGCCGCCAGCTGGCACGAGGTCGTCATGGACGGCCTGGTCGACGGCGCCCGCCGGGCGCTGAAGGACTACCAGGTCGAGGAGCCGCAGGTGGTCCGGGTGCCCGGCGCCTTCGAGCTGCCGGTGGTCGCCGACGCGCTGGCCCGCCAGGGGTACGACGCCGTGGTCGCGCTGGGCGTGGTGATCCGGGGTGGCACGCCGCACTTCGACTACGTCTGCTCGGCCGCCACCGACGGCCTGAGCCGCGTCGCGCTGGACCACCAGGCCGCGATCGGCTTCGGCGTGCTCACCTGCGACACCGAGGAGCAGGCGCTCGACCGCGCGGGGCTCGACGGCTCCAGCGAGGACAAGGGCTACGAAGCCACCGCCGCCGCGCTGGTCACCGCCCAGCAGCTGCGCTCGATCCGCCGCGGCTACCGGGACTGAGCGTTCATGGACGCGACACCGGGACCGCGGCGCCGAGAGCCTAGGGTTGTCGCGTGAAGACGTTCGACGAGCTGTGGGCGGAGCTGGCCGACAAGGCCCAGACCCGGCCGCCGGGGTCGGGCACCGTCGAGGAGCTCGACGCAGGTGTGCACGCCATCGGAAAGAAGCTGGTCGAGGAGGCCGCCGAGGCGTGGATGGCGGCCGAGCATGAGGGGCCGGACCGGGCGGCCGAGGAGATCAGCCAGCTGCTCTACCACGCCCAGGTCCTGATGCTGGCCACCGGCATCACCCTCGACGACGTCTACGCCCACCTGTGAGGACCGCTCCATGACCGCCAACCCAGACCCGGCAACGGCCGCCCCCGCGAGCCCGCTGCGCGTCGCGGTGCCCAACAAGGGATCGCTGTCCCAGTCGGCCGTCGAGATCCTGCACGAGTCGGGCTACCGCCAGCGCCACGACGCCAAGGAGCTGACCCTCATCGACGCCGACAACGGTGTCGAGTTCTTCTACCTCCGGCCCCGCGACATCGCGCTCTACGTCGGCGAGGGCACCCTCGACGTCGGCATCACAGGGCGTGACCTGCTGCTCGACTCCGGCGCCAAGGCCGAGGAGGTGCTGAGCCTGGGCTTCGGGCGCAGCCGGTTCCTGTTCGCCGGCCCGGTGGGCCAGTTCACCGCGCTCGACGAGCTGTCGGGCAAGCGGATCGCCACGTCGTACGTCGGCGTGGTGCGCGCCTTCCTGGAGGAACGCAACATCGACGCGACCGTCGTCCGCCTCGACGGCGCGGTCGAGACCAGCATCCAGCTCGGCGTCGCCGACGCCATCGCCGACGTGGTCGAGACGGGCGGCACGTTGCGCCAGGCCGGGCTCGAGGTCTTCGGCGAGACGATCCTGGAGTCCGAGGCCGTGCTGATCACGCGCGGCGGCGAGACGCCGCCCGGGCTGGAGGTCTTCCGGCGCCGGCTCGAGGGCGTCCTGGTGGCCAGGACCTACGTGATGATGGACTACGACATCCGCGACGAGCACGTCACCGCCGCGGTTGCCCTGACCCCGGGCATCGAGAGCCCGACCGTCCTCCCGCTGCATCGCGAGGGCTGGGTTGCGGTCCGGGCGATGGTGCCCCGGGCCGGCGCCCAGCGGCTGATGGACGAGCTCTTCGACCTCGGCGCCCGCGGCATCCTGCTCACCGACATCCATGCCTGCCGGCTCTGAGGGGTCGCCGGCGGTGACCCTCCCTCGCACCTGGCGTCCGCTCGGCGTACGGCTGGCCGGCGGGATCTTCGGTGGGCTGCTTCTCGTGGTCTGCGTCTTCGCCTGGCTCTCCTTCGGCGCGGAGACCCGCTCGAACTTCACGTTCTTCCAGGTCTTCACGTTGACCGCCCTCGGGCTGCTGGCGTTCGCTTGCGGCTTCGCGCTGGTGCGCTCCCGGGTGGTGGCCGAGACCGACCGGCTGGTCGTGGTCAACGGCTACCGCCGCCGCGAGTTCGAGTACGCCGAGGTGATCGACGCGCACCTGCCCCCCGGCGCCCCCTGGGTCACCCTCGACCTCGCCGACGGCACCGCCGTCTCGGCGATGGGCATCCAGGGCTCCGACGGCGACCGGGCCCAGGCCGCGCTCCGGGAGCTGCGCTCGGTGCTGGCGGCGTCCTCGGGCGGCGGTGCGTGAGGGTCGTTTTCCGCGCCTGAAAGCGACCCCAGCTCACCGCTCGCGTGGGCCGGGCGCGGTTGGCGGTGCGTGAGGGTCGGTTTCCGTGCCTGAAAAGGACCCCAACTCACCGCTGGCGTGGGCCGACCGCGGGCGGCGGTGCGTGAGGGTCGTTTTCCGTGCCTGGAAGCGACCCCAGCTCACCGCTCGCGTGGGCCGGGCGCGGTTGGCGGTGCGTGAGGGTCGTTTTCCGCGCCTGAAAGCGACCCCAGCTCACCGCCCCTGCGCTGATCCGGCTCAGGACAGCGAGCGGATCCCCCAGGAGGCAGAGAACTCGTCGTTGCCGTCGCCGGCCGGTCCGAGGGTTACGAGGTCGCGGCCGGAGCGGAACGCGTCCGGAGGCGCGGTCATCGGCTCCACCGCGAGCGCGCACCGGGCCCGGTCGGAGCCGTCGTCGGCGCTGAAGACCTGCAGCCAGTGGTGCCGGTCGTCCATCCACAGCGCGACGCCGAGGCCGGACGCGGGGTCTCGCACGGTCGCCGTCGTCACCCCGTCGGAATCCCGGTCGACGTCGCCGAAGGCGTCGTCCAGCACCGCGTCGCGGATCGGCCGCGAGACCCGGAAGTCATAGACGGTGTCCTCGACGGACTGCTCGCCCACCGGGATCCGCTGCTCGTCGGTCGTCAACCGGGTGGCGGCCGGCAGGGTCAGCTCCCAGCCGTCGACCGGGCCGTCGCCGACGCGCAGGTAGGGATGCGCACCGCTGGCGAACGGCGCCGGCGCGGGGGAGAGGTTCGTCGCCGTGTGGGTGACGGTCAGCCCGTCGGCCGAGAGGTCATAGAGCACGTGCAGGTCGAGCGTCCACGGATATCCCGTCTGGGCCATCAGCCGATAGGTCAGCGTCACCGAGTTGGCCGACAGCTCCTCCAGCGTCCAGGCGGCCCAGCGCACCAGCCCGTGCGAGGCGTTGCCCCGCGCGGGCTCGCTCAGGCCGAGCTGCAGCTCGCGGCCGTCGTACGGGTAGCGGCCGTCGCGGATCCGGTTGGGCCACGGCATCAGCAGCTGGCCGCGGCCGCCGCGCGGCATCTCGTCCTCGCCGAAGCCGTCGACCAGCGCCCGGTCCTCGTGTTCCAGCGCGCGCAGGGTGGCGCCACTCTCGGTGACCACCGCTCGGTAGCCGCCGCCGCTGATCTCGAACTGCTCTCCCGTCGGCGCCACCATGGCGCCCACTCTAGGGAGGTCGGTCAGGCCTCAGGCCCCTTGGCTCGTACGTCGGCCACCGAGCTCATCGCTTCGCGCAGCTCTCCCAGCCAGTCGTCCTCGTGCTGGCCGACCAGGCGGACGCACCAGGCCAGCGCGTCGGCCCGCGAGCGGGCCACCCCGGCGTCGACGAGGGTGTCGAGCACCTGTCGCTGCGGCTGCCGCAGGCGCGTCATCACCGGCGCGGCGACATGGGTGAACAGCGCCCGGTGGTCGCCCACCCGCACCCCCCACGACACCTTGCGGTCGAACCGGCGCTGCGCCTCGTCGGCGATGTTCATCCGCTGGCGCCGGGTGTCCTCACGAAACGCGCTGACCCGGCCGGCTCGCGCCTCGTCGCGCTCGGCGTCCGAGGTGTCCTCGGCGGTCTCGACGTCGGCGATGGCCAGCACGACGGTGATCTCTTCACGGTCGACGGTCACCTCGGGTGCCTCGACCTGCCACTCCTGGGGCACGCGGCCGGTGAACCAGCCCCGGACCTTCTCCTGCTGTTCGCTTGTGATCATGTAATGAAGATTACTTCATTACTCAAAGGCTCCCGCCGTTACCGACGCCATGGGCCGGCGAACCCTGCCTGCCGTCCAGCCGGACGTCGGCCCGCTCCCGCGTCCGCTCCCGGGCGAAGTGCTGCTGCTCGTCGACCGCCCACTGCTGCCAACGCTCGGCCACCTCGACGCCGCCGCGGGCCAGGCCGCGCGACATCCGCAGGTCGTAGGGCACCTCGACCCACACGAGCACGGTGATCAGGTCGGCGTGGGCCAGCGAGCCGGAGCCGACGCCCTCGAGCACGAGCAGGGAGGTGGGCGGCACGGTCACGGTCTCCGCCCAGTCACCCGCCAACCAGTCCCAGCGGCGGTAGCTCCCGGGTCGGCCCTCGGCGAGCGGTCGCAGCAGCCCTTCGAGCTGGGCCGTGATCCGGGGCAGCCCGTCCCACCCCTCGAAGAGGTCGTCCATGTGCACGACCGGTGCCTCGCTCAGCCCGGCGATCTCCTCGGCCAGCGTGGTCTTGCCAGAGCCCGCCGGCCCGTCGACGCTCACCAAGCGGCCGGCGCCCAGCGTCGGGGGTCGCGACCGCACCAGGTCCAGCACCCGCACCGCGTTGGCCGGGTCTGTCACCGGCGCGCCATCAGGAGATGCCGCGGCGCTTCAGGATCTCGGCGATCTCGTCGTCGAGGCCGTCGTCGTCCAACGGGCTCGCCGGCTTGGCCTGGGCCTTGGGGAGTGCCTTGGCCTTCGGCGCCGACCCGGTCTCCTTCTGCGGCTTCGGGGGAGCCGTCCCGCCGCCCACCCCGCGCTTGGTCAGCACCCCCGACACGACGAACAGCACGGCGGAGAGACCGGCCAGGATCACGCCCAGCCAGACCGCAGGGCTGAACACCAGGTGGGTGGCCCAGTCGACGACCGCGTCGACGATGCGGGTGAACATCTTCAGCGTGCCGGTGAGCCACGCAGCGGCGGGCAGCAGGGTGAGCGCGAGAGCGCGCATCGCCGGGGTGGCACCGCGGTTGTGATAGGTCCACCACGTGTAGAAGCCGCCCAGCATGGTCAGCGCCAGGGCCAGCGCTCCCCAGGTCACGTCGTCCACGGCTCAACTTTCCCACAGCGTCCCAACAGGGCTGGTGGGCAGCCGTCGTCGATGACGGTCGGGCGTGTGATGGGTGCGAGGATCGGCCGGTGACCGGCCGCGCGATCCCCGACGCCGGCTTCGCCGGTGACGGTGGGGCCGCCGCACCTGCCGTGCTCGCGGCCCTGGCGGCGTACGCCGAGGGGTCCGGCAGCTATCTCGACGCACTCGCCGCGGTCCGCGGCACCCGACTGCTCGTGCCTGTCGTCGCGGTGCTCGGCGAGGTCGAGGTGGACCAGGCTGGCCTGACGCACGACAAGACCAGCGACATGGCGACCGTGCTGCTCCAGGGTGCCGACGGCCGGATGGCGCTGCTCGCCTTCACCGGCACCGACGCCTTGCGTGCCTGGGACCCCGAGGCGCGACCCGTCCCCGTCACGGCGCGCACCGCTGCTCAGGCCGCGCTGCAGGACGGCGCGGCAGCGGTCGTCGTCGATGTGGCCGGCCCCGCCACGCTGGTCGTCGAGGCAGAGGATCTCGCGGGCCTGGCCGCCGGTTGGACCCTCGCCCAGGTCGAGGGCCGCGCCGCCTGGATCGCGGGCGCAGACAAGGAATAGGCAAGGCTCGCCGCGCCTTGTACCCTTGCTAGCGACCGATCTGGTCCGTCCAGCCCACGGCTGAGCAGACCGGGTCCGACAAGTGGAGGCTCACTCCCACCCGCACCGACCGTTGCTCCATCAGGTCGTCGGGTCTGGTCCGCGCCAGGTGGCGTGGTGTCCGTGGCGGACGCCGTACACCTGTCGTGCAGCCATCGAGCCTCCGTGCGTCGCACGGGGGCTCTCGTCATTTCCGCACGACGCCCCAGGGTCGGCCAACCCGAACGAGGAGGACACATCAGCACTGAGCTGCGCATCAACGACCGGATCCGGGTACCCGAGGTCCGGCTCGTCGGACCCAACGGCGAGACCGTCGGCATCGTCCCCACGGGCGAAGCCCTCAAGCTCGCCCAGGAGGCCGATCTCGACCTGGTCGAGGTCGCCCCGATGGCGCGTCCGCCGGTCTGCAAGCTCATGGACTACGGGAAGTTCAAGTACGAGAACGCCCAGAAGGCCCGTGAGGCGCGCCGCAACCAGACGAACGTGATCATCAAGGAGATGAAGCTTCGTCCCAAGATCGACGCCCACGACTACGAGACCAAGAAGGGTCACGTCGTGCGCTTCCTGCGGGCAGGCGACAAGGTCAAGATCACCATCATGTTCCGCGGTCGCGAGCAGCACCGTCCCGAGCTCGGGTTCCGGCTGCTGCAGAAGCTGGCCGAAGACGTCACGGAGCTGGGCTTCGTGGAGTCCGCGCCCAAGCAAGACGGTCGCAACATGATCATGGTGCTCGGTCCGCACCGCAAGAAGGCCGACGCCAAGGTCGAGATGGCTGCCGAGAAGGAGACCCGGATGGCTGAGCGCGCGGCCGCCGAGGCCGAGGAGCACGCCGAACGCGTCGCCCACAACGCCGGCCATGCCGTGGCGCAGAAGAAGGAGCGCGGCCGCTCCGAGAACCTGGACCCCGAGATCGAGGCCTGACCCGGCCGCCCCACGCACGATCTGTCCGGAGCCCGCACGGGACCGGGACAGCAGCACGACGTCAACGAGAGAGAGATGAGATGCCGAAGAACAAGACCCACTCGGGCGCGAGCAAGCGCTTCAAGGTGACTGGATCCGGAAGGGTTCGTCGCCTCCACGCGAACCGAAAGTCCGGCGCTGCCTTCGCCTCCTCGCCGACCACCGGAAGCCGCAAGAAGCACCGGCGCAACGCTGGTGACATCGATGTCAACAAGGCCGACGTCAAGCGTGTCAAGAAGCTGCTCGGTCTCTGACCGGCACCCCACCAAGTCCCTCGGTGCTCGCCTCAGTCGAGACCACGCCGTACCAAGCAAGGAGCTGAACCCACCATGGCACGCGTCAAGCGGGCAGTAAACGCCCACAAGAAGCGCCGGACCACCCTGGAGCGCGCCGCCGGTTACCGCGGCCAGCGCTCGCGCCTCTACCGCAAGGCCAAGGAGCAGGTCACCCACTCCCTCGTCTACAGCTACCGCGACCGCAAGCAGCGCAAGGGCGACTTCCGCAAGCTGTGGATCCAGCGGATCAACGCGGCGTCCCGCGCCCAGGGGATGACCTACAACCGCTTCATCCAGGGCCTCAACCTGGCCGGCATCGAGGTCGACCGCAAGATCCTCGCCGACCTCGCCGTCAACGACGCCCCGGCCTTCGCCGTGCTCGTCGAGGCCGCCAAGGCCGCGCTGCCCGAGGACGTCAACGCGCCCAGGGTCTCCGCCTGATCACCCCACGAACGCTGCGCAGCAAGCGCTCGCACCGCCGCGGGGACCCCGAAAAAGCGTGACGACACCTCTGCCTCCGCTCACCCCGGGCAACGCCCGGGTCAAGGAGGCCCGCAAACTCAGCCGCCGCTCGACTCGCCTCGAGCGGCGGCTGTTCCTTGCCGACGGCCCGAAGGCCGTCGAGGCCGCCCTCGAGGTGCCCGACTGCGTGGTCGAGGTGTTCGCGACCGTCTCGGCATCGGAGCGGTACGCCGCCCTCCGCGACGCCGCACCCGGCTGGGCGGTCGTCGACGACCGCGCCCTGGCCTCGCTCTCCGACTCCGTCACCCCAGCCGGCGTCGTCGCGGTCTGCCGCTTCCTCGACGTCCCGCTCGGTGCAGTGCTGAACGATGGAGTCCGCCTCGTGGTCATCTGCGCCGACGTCCGCGACCCGGGCAACGCCGGCACGGTCATCCGCACGGCCGACGCGGCCGGCGCAGATGGCGTCGTGCTGGCCGGCACCTCCGTCGACGCCTACAACCCCAAGACGGTCCGGGCGAGCGCCGGCAGCCTGTTCCACCTGCCCGTCGCCGTCGAGCCCGACGTCGCCGCAGCGGTCGCAGCGGCCCGCGCCGCCGGTCTGACGGTGCTGGCTGCCGACGGCGCGGGCGAGGTCGTCCTCGACCGCGGGGCCGACGGGTTGCTGGCCGGCCCGACGGCCTGGCTGTTCGGCAACGAGGCGTGGGGGCTGCCGCCCGAGACCGCCGCGCTGGCCGACCACCGGGTCCGCATCCCGATCCACGGCCGGGCCGAGAGCCTCAACCTGTCGACCGCCGCCGCGGTGTGCCTCTACGCCTCCGCCGCGGCGCAGCATGGCGCCGGCCCCGATCCTCAGTAGGCTGCGGCCCGTGGCCTGGGACTCGGGCGACGCCGTGGACGCCATCGCCGACGGTGTCGTCATCTTCGATCGAGACGGATCGGTCCGCCTGGTCAACCGGGCGGCCGAAGCGCTCTTCGGCGTCGACCGCTCCGACTGCCTGGGCCGCCCGTTCGCCGAGACCTTCTCGCTCACCAACCGCGACGGCAGCACCTGGCTGGAGTTCAACTCCCCGTTCGAGGGACCGCACACCCGCACCGGCGTCCCCGAGCAGTCGTGGGTGATGCCCGACGGCACGGAGGCCCTGATCACCGCCCGGATCCGGCGCGACGTACCGCTCGGGCCGGCCACCGGGGTGGCCGTCTCGATCCGGACGGGGCGCGGCCGCGAGCGCCTCGACCGGGACCGCTCCGACCTCGTGGCCGCCGTGGCCCACGAGCTGCGCTCCCCGCTGACCGGCGTGAAGGGCTTCGTCCAGGTCATGATCAACCGCTGGGACAAGCTCAGCGATGAGCAGAAGCTGCTGATGCTCACCACGGTGCACGCCGACGCCGACCGCCTCAGCCGGCTGATCACCGAGCTCCTCGACGTTGCGCGCCTCGACACAGGGCGGCTGCAGCTGGCGCGACGCGGCGCCGACGTCGCCGTCCTGCTCGGCCGGATCGTCGCCAGCGTGCAGGTCGGCGCCCCTCACGACATCGAGCTGACGACGGCCGACGAGCTGCCCGAGATCTGGGTCGATCCCGACAAGTTCACCCAGGTGGTCACCAACGTCGTGGAGAACGCCATCCGCCACGGCGAGGGCACCATCCACGTCAGTGCCGAGCCGTGGCTCAGCGAGGGCGACCTTCCGGGGGTGCGGGTCATCGTCGACGACGCCGGGCAGGGCATCGCGCCGGAGATGCGCCGACGGGTGTTCACGAAGTTCTGGGTCGGCGGCAGCCGGGGCGGCACCGGTCTCGGCCTCTACCTCGTCAACGGCATCACCCGGGCCCACGGCGGCCAGGTCGCGATCGCCGACTCGCCCGGAGGTGGCGCCCGGATCGTGATGGACTGGCCGGGGGAGCCGGTCTAGGCCCGGAATCTGCACACAACCTTCACGAGTCGCGGCCGACTCCTCCATCTCGGGCTCCTACGCTCGCAAACATGACCCCTGAGCAGCAGCATCTCCTCGTCGTCGAGGACGAGCGGGTCATCAACGACGCCGTCGCCGACCGGCTGCGAGCCGAAGGGTTCCGCGTCTCCCAGGCGTACGACGGCCCGGGAGCGGTCGAGCAGTGTGCGACAGAGCGCCCCGACCTGGTGGTCCTCGACGTGATGCTGCCCGGCTTCGACGGCCACGAGGTGTGCCGTCGGATCCAGGCGAGCTCCCCGGTCCCGGTGCTGATGCTGACCGCGCGCGACGACGAGGCCGACGTGCTGGTGGGGCTGGCAGTCGGTGCCGACGACTACCTCACCAAGCCGTTCCGGATGCGCGAGCTGGTGGCCCGCGTGCGAGCGCTGCTCCGCCGCGTCGAGCGGGCCGCTGAGCTGGCCGCCCGCCCGCCCACCCGCCTGGTCGTGGGGGACCTGGTCGTCGAGACCGGTCCCCGGCGGGTCACGGTCGGCGGGGTCGAGGTGCGGCTGACGCCCACCGAGTTCGACCTGCTGGCTCGGCTGGCCGCCGTACCGGGCGAGGTGCTCAGCCGCGAGCGGCTGCTCGCCGACGTCTGGGACTGGCCGGCCGCCTCCGGCACCCGCACCGTCGACAGCCACGTCAAGGCGCTGCGGGCCAAGGTCGGCGCCGACCGCGTGCGCACCGTGCACGGGGTCGGCTACGCGCTCGAGGTCAGCACGTGAGCTCGCCGCTGGCCAACGTCCGCTCCATCAAGGTCAAGCTGGGCCTGCTGGTGGTCGCCAGCGTGGTCGTGGCGATGGTCATCAGCATCGTCGCCTACGACTCGGGCGTCCCACTGCTCCTCGCCTTCCCGGTCACGGTGGCGCTCGCGCTGGGCGTCACCCAGCTGCTGGCCGTCGGCATGACCTCACCGCTGCGCGAGATGACCGAGGCCACCCGCCGGATGGCCAGGGGCGACTACCGCGGTCGCGTCAGGTCCGAGTCGTCCGACGAGGTCGGCGAGCTGGCTCGCGCCTTCAACCAGATGGCCGCCGAGCTGGCCACCGTCGATCGCGAGCAGCGCGACCTGGTCGCCACGGTCTCCCACGAGCTGCGGACGCCGCTGGCCGCCCTCACTGCCGTGCTGGAGAACCTCGCCGACGGGGTCGTCGCTGCCGATGAGCAACACCTCGATGCCGCGGTGACGCAGGCCCGCCGGCTCAGCGACCTGGTCGCCGACCTGCTCGAGCTCTCCCGCGTCGACGCCGGCGTTGCCCCGTTGGCCCTGGCGCCGGTCGCGGTCGCCCCGCTCATCGACGAGGTGGTGGCCGACCTGGTGCCGACGGGCCGGGGTGTCTCGTTCCGGGTCGACGTGGCCGATGGCCTGGAGGTCGGGGCCGACCGGGCGCGGTTGCGCCAGCTGCTCATCAACCTGCTCGACAACGCGGTCCGTCACAGTCCCGAGCACGGCATCGTCCACGTCACCGCGGCGGCGTACGACGACCGCTGGCGCCTCGACGTCGCCGACGACGGGCCGGGCGTGGCGCCGGCCGATCGCGAACGTGCCTTCGAACGGTTCGGCACCGTCTCCGCGGCGGGCAGCCCTGCGACGGGCGGCACCGGTCTGGGCCTGGCCATCGCCCGGTGGGTGGCCACGCTGCACGCCGGCACCGTGCGGTTCGCCGATCCGCCGCCCGGCCAGACGGGTGCGCTGCTGCGCGCCGACCTGCCGCTCGCACCACCCGACCGTCCCGCCAGGCCGATCCCGGCCGCTGCCGAACCGGAGACCACGATGTCCACACCAGCCGAGCAGATGATCACCACCCCGGTCGCCACCGCGCCGTTGGCCGACCCCGTCTTCGGCCGCTACTGGCCCGACGTCGTGGGGTCGGGTCGCCCCGTGGTGCTGGCCGCTCTCGGGGTCGGCGTGCTCGGTGGCCTGGTGCTGCCCGACCACAAATGGGGCCTGGCGCTGTTCCTGGTCCTGGTCGCCGCGGGCGCCACGGTCTTCTGGGTGGCCAGGCATCGGCGGGACCCGTTCACCCTGACCTGCGCGGTGCTGGCCGCGCTCTGCATCCTGCCCGTGCTGCTGCTCGACGCCGAGTGGATCGGGGTGCTGTGCCTGCTGGCCGGCTGCGCGGCGATGGTGGCCGGTGTCACCCGCGGGCGTCGGATGCCAGAGTTCGTGGTGGCGGGCCTGGCCTGGCCGCTCTCCGGCCTGCGCGGGCTCCCGTGGCTGAACCGCAGCATCCGCGGCATCTTCGGCAGCGGCCGGGCCCCTCGCATCGTCCTCACGGTCTTGTGGTCGGCGGTGGGCGTCCTGGTCTTCGGACTGCTTTTCGCCTCCGCGGACGCCGTCGTAGCTGACTGGGCCGACCGGTTGCTGCCCGACCTGACCCTCGAGACGTTCGTGCAGCGCTCCTTCATCGGGCTCTTCGTCGGCGGCGCGACGCTCGCTGCGGCGTACCTCGCCCTCAACCCGCCAGACGTCTCGGCCGTTCCCGGCCGCACCGCCCGGGCCGCCCACCGCTTCGAGTGGCTCGTGCCGGTGCTGCTCGTCGACGCGGTGTTCCTGGTGTTCGTCGCCGCCCAGGCAGCGGTGTTGTTCGGCGGCCACGACTACGTGCAGGAGACGACCGGCCTGACGTACGCCGACTACGTGCACCAGGGTTTCGGGCAGCTCACGGTGGCGACCCTGCTGATGCTCATCGTGGTGTGGGCCTCGTCGCGCCGGGTCGGTCCCGAGCCCGCTGACCGGCTGTGGATGCGAATCTCGCTCGGCCTCCTCTGCGCCCTGACCCTCGTGGTCGTCGTCTCGGCGCTGCACCGCATGAGTCTCTATCAGGAGGCCTACGGCTTCACCCAGCTGCGGCTGCTGGTGGACGTCTTCGAGGGCTGGCTGGGCGTCGTCGTGGTCGCCGTCGCCGTGGCTGGGCTGGTGCGCTGGGGGACCTGGGTGCCGCGGTTCGCGCTGGTCACCGGCGTAGTCGGACTGCTCGGGATCGCGGCCATCAACCCAGATGCCTGGATCGCCGAGCAGAACATCGACCGCTATGAGGCGACCGGCAAGGTCGACTGGGAGTACCTCGCCACGTTGTCCGCTGACGCCGTCCCGGCCTTGCAGCGACTTCCGTCGGCCCTCGAGGACTGCGTGTTCTCCTACTCGGCCGGCAACGCGTTCGGCGATGACTGGCTGGAGTGGAACCTGGGGCGCGCCAGGGCCCGGCACGCCTTTGACGGAGAGCTGCCCGAGTTCACCGAACCCGTCACGTGTCCGGAAGTCCAGCTTGCCGGTTAACCGGGTCGCTGCCTCGCGGCGCTCCTTCCTAGACTGCTCCGCATGTCCGGCCCCAACTCGTCCTACGATCCCGTCGAGGTCACCCCGCTGCAGGCCGACGCGGTGGCGGCGGCGCGCGACGAGGCGCTCGAGGCGATCGCGGCGGCGACCGACCTGGCCGGGCTCAAGCAGGTCCGGCTCGACCACGCGGGCGACCGGTCCCCGCTGGCGCTGGCCAACCGGGAGATCGGGGCGTTGCCTCCGCAGGCCCGCAAGGACGCCGGCCAGCGCATCGGTCAGGCCCGGGGTGCCGTCAACGAGGCGCTGGCGGCGCGGCAGGCCGAGCTCGAGGCCGAGCACGAGGAGCGGATGCTGGTCGAGGAGACCGTCGACGTCACGCTGCCGACCGGCCGCACGCAGCGCGGCTCCCGTCACCCGATCACGCTGATGTCCGACTACATCGCCGACGTGTTCGTGGCGATGGGCTGGGAGGTGGCCGAAGGGCCGGTCGTCGAGGCCGAGTGGCTCAACTTCGACGCCCTCAACCTCGGCCCGGACCACCCGGCGCGCACCATGCAGGACACCATCTGGACCGGCCCCGCCGAGAACCACGTCGTGCTTCGCACCCACACCTCGCCCGTCCAGGCCCGCACCATGCTCACCCAGAAGCCGCCGATCTACGTCGTCTGCCCGGGGCGCGTCTTCCGGACCGACCCGTTCGACGCGACGCACTCGCCGATGTTCCACCAAGTGGAGGGGCTCGTCGTCGACGAAGGCATCACCATGGCCCACCTGAAGGGCACCCTCGACCACTTCGCGACGGCGATGTTCGGTGACGGGATCACCACCCGCTTCCGGCCGTCGTACTTTCCCTTCACCGAGCCCAGCGCCGAGGTCGACCTGGTCTGCTTCGTGTGCCGGGGCGTCGACTCCGACCACTGCCGCACCTGCGGTGGGGAGGGCTGGATCGAGTGGGGCGGCTGCGGCGTCGTCAACCCGCGGGTGCTCATCGCCTGCGGCATCGACACCGAGCGCTACACCGGCTTCGCGTTCGGCATGGGCATCGACCGCACGCTGATGTTCCGCCACGGTGCGGAGGACGTGCGGGACTTCTTCGAGGGCGACGTGCGCTTCTCCTCGGCCTTCGGAACGGAGATCTGACCTCCAATGCGTGCCCCCGTTTCCTGGATCCGTGATGTCGTCAGCCTGCCCGCCGACGTCACCACCGAGCAGCTGGCCGCCCGGCTGACCGCGCTCGGGCTCAAGCTCGAGGCGATCGAGCGCCCCGGCCACGACATCACCGGCCCGCTCGTCGTGGGCCGGGTGCTGTCGTACGCCGACGAGCCGCAGAGCAACGGCAAGACCATCCGCTGGTGCTCGGTCGACGTCGGCGACGCCAACGGCACGGGCGAGCCGCAGGGCATCGTCTGCGGCGCCCACAACTTCGCGGTCGGCGACCTCGTGCCGGTGATCCTGCCCGGCGGGGTGCTGCCCGGCGACTTCGCGATCTCCGCGCGCAAGACCTATGGCCACGTCTCGGCCGGCATGATCTGCTCGGCCAAGGAGCTGGGTCTGGGCGAGGACCACGACGGCATCATCGTGCTGCCGCCCGATGCCGGTGAGCCCGGCGACGACGTGTTCGACGTGCTGCCGCTGCGCGACGACGTGATCGAGTTCGAGATCAACCCCGACCGCGCTTACGCACTGTCCCTGCGCGGCGTCGGACGCGAGGCCGCGTTGGCGTACGACGTCGCGTTCGTCGACCCCGCCGACCGGCCGGCCCCGTCGTCGGACGAGGCGGCGTACCCCGTCGTCGTCGAGGACCCGGTCGGCTGTCCGGTCTTCACGGGCCGTTCGGTCACCGGCTTCGACCCGACGGCCGCCACCCCCGCCTGGATGGCCAGGCGGGTGCAACTGGCGGGGATGCGACCGATCTCGCTGGCCGTCGACGTCACCAACTACGTGATGCTCGAGCTCGGCCAGCCGATCCACGGCTTCGACCGCGACAAGCTGGCCGGTCCGATCGTGGTCCGGCGCGCGACCGAGGGCGAGCCCCTCACCACTCTCGACGGCATGGCCCGCACGCTGTCGTCCGAGGACCTCCTCATCACCGACGACTCCGGGCCGATCGGCCTGGCCGGCGTGATGGGCGGCGAGACCACCGAGCTGTCGGCGACCACCACCAACATCTTCATCGAGGCCGCGCACTGGGACCCCGTCTCGATCTTCCGCACCGCGCGCCGCCACAAGGTCCCGTCCGAGGCGGCCAAGCGCTTCGAGCGCGGCACCGACCCCACCATCGCGCTGGTCGCGGCCGACCGGGTCGCCGAGCTGCTGACCCGTTTCGGCGGCGGCACGGTCGAGCCCGGCGTCACCCTCGTCGGCCGGCCGCCGGCGCGTCCGACGATCGAGCTGTCCGCCGGGCTGCCCGCCCGGGTGACGGGCATGGAGATCGACGCCGCCACGAGCGTGCGCAACCTGCGCGCCGTCGGCTGCGAGGTGGATGAGGACGGCGAACGCCTGACAGTTACCCCGCCGCCGTGGCGCCCCGACATCACCGATCCCTTTGACTGCGTCGAGGAGGTCGCCCGCATCGTCGGCTACGACAACGTGCCCTCGGTGCTCCCGCCCGCCCCGTCAGGAGGCGGCCTCACCCGCAGCCAGCAGCTGCGCCGCCGCGTCGGTCGCACGTTGGCCGGGGCCGGCTTCGTCGAGGTGGTCAGCTTCCCGTTCGTCGGCGACGCCCGACTTCGACGCTCTCGGCCTCGCCTCCGACGACCCGCGCCGCAATGTGCTGCGGCTGGCCAACCCGCTGTCCTCCGAGGAGCCGGCGATGACCACGACCCTGCTGCCGGGACTGCTCAAGGCGGTGGCTCGCAACGCCGGTCGCGGTAGCACCGACGTCTCCCTCTTCGAGACCGCGGCGGTCACAGTGCCCCGGGCCAGCGGCCCGGCGCCGATCTTCCCGGTCGACCGACGGCCGACCGACGGTGAGCTCGACGAGCTCGACAAGGCGCTGCCCGCGCAGCCACTCCACCTTGCCCTGGCCGTCTCCGGCGACCGCGAGCGTGCCGGCTGGTGGGGCGGCGCCCGCCCGGCGAGCTGGTCCGACGCCGTCGACGCCGTGCGTGACGTCGCGGCCGCCCTCGGGGTCGAGGTGACCGTGCGCGCGGCGGCGTACGCGCCCTGGCATCCCGGCCGGTGCGCCGAGATCGCCGTCGGCGGCGCGATCCTCGGCCATGCCGGCGAGCTGCACCCCAAGGTCTGTGAGGCGTACGGCGTGCCCGCGCGCACAGCGGTGGCCGAGATCGATCTCTCGCGGCTGCTCGAGCACGCCGTCTCGATCGTTCCCGCGCCGTCGTTCTCCGACTACCCCGTCGCCAAGGAGGACGTGGCCCTCGTCGTCGACGAGTCCGTCACCGCGGCCGAGGTCGAGGCCGCGCTCCGCGAAGGGGCGGGGGAGTGCCTTGAGTCCATCCGGCTGTTCGACCTCTACACCGGCCCGCAGGTCGGCGAGGGCAAGAAGTCGCTGGCTTTCGCCCTGCGCTTCCGCGCGCCCGACAGGACCCTGACCGAACACGAGGCCGGCGCCTTCCGGGACGCCGCCGTTGCCGTCGCCGCCGAGCGGCTCGGGGCCGTCCAGCGCTAACCCCCCGTGCGCGAGTCGGCGCCAGTTGACGGCCGAAGCACCCGAGTCGGCGCTTGTTGGAGGCCGACGGTCGCCGAGTCGGCGCTTGTTGGCGGCCGAACGTCGCCGAGTCGGCGCTTGTTGCCGCGGGGTCTCGAGCTGCTCCACCAAGTGGCGCCGACTGGCGTTGCCTGGCGCGTCAACTGGCGCCGACTCGCGGTTCGTGGCGCGTGAACTGGCGCCGACTCGCGGTGAGTTCAGCTGATCGGCTGGTGGATCACCCGTCGGAAGTGGTCGACGATCAGCAGGTCGCCGGCCAGGTGGATGGAGTCGCCGTCGCCGCGCCGCCACAGCCGGGCGTTCAGCACTGCCGCCGGCGCGCTGATCACCGCGTCGGGCTCCACCCCGGGATCGGCGACGACGTGGATGTCCTCTTCCTCGTGGTGTTCGCCCTCGGGGTCGGTGCCGCTGAAGCGTCCGAGCTGGACCCACACCGAGTCGCCGGTGTCGGTGAGGTCGATGCGCAGGTAGTGCTCGAGCGGGGAGAAGGTGCCCCAGTCGGGGAGGCCGCCGAACATCACGTCGAGCACCTCATCGACACCGTCGGCGGCCAACGCCGCGTCGACGTCGGTCACGGAGCGGGCGGTCAGCTCGGCGTCGAGCCGGTGGATGAGCGCCTCATGTGCCTGTCGTCGGAACGTGAAACCGACGGTCTGCTCCTTCGACCAGGTCCAGGCCGGGTCGGTGGGATCGGCGTCGCGCAACGCCGCCACCAGTCCGGCCGAGGCCTCGTCGAAGGCGCTGAGCTGATCGGCGTACGACGCCGCGCGCTCGGTCTCCGGACGATCCTCCGGGCTCTTCGGACGGTTGGCCACCACCCAGGCCCACTGCCCCTGCACCGTGGCGAGGTGGTGGAGCAGGTCGAAGGCGTCCCACGCCGGGCAGCTCGGCACGGGCGCCGCGGGATCGACGCCGGCCAGCACCTCCCGGAAGCGGACCGACTCGGTCTCGATGAACGACAGGTACTGGGGAAACGTCAGGCGGCTCATGCTCCGACCGTAGCGCCGGTCCTCGACATCGTCACCGGCGCAATCCGTCGTGCATGAATATGAACGCCCATGTATAGTCATGCAGATGTCGAAGGTCAGCGTCGCGGTCGCCGGAGCCAGCGGGTACGCCGGCGGCGAGCTGCTGCGGCTGCTCCTCGGGCACCCGGGCGTCGAGATCGGCGCGGTCACGGCCGCCGCCAACGCCGGTCAGCCGCTCGGCGCTCTCCAGCCACACCTGACCCCGCTGGCCGAGCGGATTCTCGAGCCGACCACAGCCCACGTGCTGGCCGGTCACGACGTCGTCTTCCTGGCCCTGCCGCACGGCGCCTCCGCCGAGCTCGCGGCCGAGCTGGGGGAGCAGACGGTCGTGATCGACTGCGGCGCCGACTTCCGCCTCACCGACCCACAGGCCTGGGTCGACTTCTACGACGGCCCGCACGCCGGATCGTGGCCCTACGGCCTGCCCGAGCTGCCAGGCCAGCGGGCGCTGCTCATCGGCGCGACCCGGGTCGCGGTGCCCGGCTGCTATCCCACGGTCTCCTCGCTGGCCTTGGTGCCGGCCCTCGCCGCCGGGCTCGTCGAGCCCGACGTCGTGGTGGTCGCCGCGTCCGGCACCAGCGGCGCCGGCAAGGCCGCGAAGGCCCACCTGCTCGGGAGCGAGGTGATGGGCAACGTCTCCGCCTACGGCGTCGGCGGCGTCCACCGGCACACCCCCGAGATCACGCAGAACCTCGCGCTCGTGGCCGGAGCAGACGTCAGGGTCAGCTTCACCCCGGTCCTGGTGCCGATGCCACGAGGCATCCTGGCGACGTGCTCGGCGCCGGTGCGCCCCGGCGTGACCGCCGACGACGCCCACGCGGCGTACGCCAAGGCCTATGCCGACGAGCCGTTCGTCCAGGTGCTGCCAGCCGGCCAGTGGCCGCAGACCCAGGCCGTCCTGGGCTCCAACGCCGTCCACCTCCAGGTGACCGTCGACGAGCGGGCCGGCCGGCTGGTCGCCGTCGGCGCCGTCGACAACCTCACCAAGGGCACTGCCGGTGCCGCTGTCCAGTGCATGAACCTCGCTCTCGGTCTCGACGAGACCCTTGGCCTCACCACTGTGGGACTCGCGCCGTGACCGTCACGCATCCCGCCGGCTTCCGGGCATCCGGCGTCGCTGCCGGGCTGAAGTCCACCGGCGCCAAGGATGTTGCCCTCGTCGTCAACGACGGGCCCTCGTACGCCGCCGCCTCGGTGTTCACCGCCAACCGCTGCAAGGCCAACCCGGTGCTCTGGAGCGAGCAGGTGATCGCCGACGGGGCGGCCCGGGCGGTGTTCCTCAACTCCGGCGGAGCCAACTGCTACACCGGGCCAGACGGCTTCCAGACCACGCACGCCGTCGCCGAACGGGTGGCCGAGCACCTCGGCATCGGCGCCATCGACGTGCTCGTCTGCTCGACCGGCCTGATCGGGCTGGCCAACCCGCGCGACCACGTGCTGGCCGGCGCCGACGCGGCGTACAAGTCGCTCACGAGCGACGGTGGCGGCGACGCCGCCCACGCGATCATGACCACCGACTCGGTGAGCAAGCAGGTAGTCGTCGAGGGCGCCGGCTGGTCGGTCGGCGGGATGGCCAAGGGCGCCGGCATGCTCGCCCCCCAGCTGGCCACCATGCTCGTCGTCCTCACCACCGACGCCGTCGCCTCCGCCGACGACCTCGACGCGGCGCTGCGCGCCGCTACCCGGGTCAGCTTCGACCGCCTCGACTCCGACGGCTGCATGTCCACCAACGACACCGTCGCTGTCCTCGCCAGCGGCGCCTCCGGGATCACTCCGAGTCTGCCCGACCTCACGGACGCCGTCACCCACGCCTGCACCGACCTGGCCATGCAGCTGCTCGCCGACGCCGAGGGCGCCGACCACGAGATCGCCATCAGCGTGCAGCAAGCCGCCTCCGAGGACGACGCCGTCGAGGTCGCCCGCAGCGTGGCCAGAAGCAACCTCTTCAAGGCCGCTGTCTTCGGCAACGACCCCAACTGGGGACGCGTACTCGCCAGCATCGGCACGACGAGCGCCGCGTTCGACCCGGCCGACCTCGACGTCGCGATGAACGGCGTCTGGGTCTGCCGCTCCTCGACTCCTCACGCCGACCCCGCCACCGTCGACCTCGCCCCGCGCGAGGTCACCGTGACCATCGACCTCAAGGCCGGCGACGCCCGCGCCACCGTCTGGACCAACGACCTGACCCACGCCTACGTCCACGAGAACAGCGCGTACTCATCATGACCATCGAAGACACCCGTCCGGCAGTCGAGCCCGCCAAGGCCGCAGTCCTGGCTGCCGCGCTGCCCTGGCTGAAGAGCTACCACGGCAAGATCGTCGTGGTGAAGTACGGCGGCAACGCCATGACCGACGACACCCTCAAGCGAGCCTTCGCCGAGGACATCGCGTTCATGCGGTTCGCCGGCTTCAAGCCGGTCGTCGTCCACGGCGGCGGCCCGCAGATCTCGGCCATGCTCGACCGGCTCGGCATCGCCTCGGAGTTCCGCGGCGGCCTGCGCGTGACCACCCCCGAGGCCATGGACGTCGTACGCATGGTGCTCGTCGGCCAGGTGCAGCGCGAGCTCGTGGGCCTGATCAACGAGCACGGCCCGCTCGCGGTCGGACTCTCCGGCGAGGACGCCGGCCTCTTCACCGCCGAGCAGACCAACACCATCGTCGACGGCGAGGAGGTCGACCTCGGCCTCGTGGGCGAGGTCGCCCGTGTCCGTCCCGAGGCGGTCCTCGACCTGGTGGAGGCGGGCCGGATCCCGGTCATCTCCAGCGTCGCGCCCGACATCAACGGGACGGTCCACAACGTCAACGCCGACTCCGCTGCCGCCGCGCTGGCCGTGGCCCTCGAGGCCGAGAAGCTGCTCGTGCTCACCGACGTCGAGGGCCTCTACCGCAACTGGCCCGACAGCGACGACGTGATCGGCGAGATCTCCCCGGAGTCGCTGGCCGAGCTGATGCCGACCCTGGCGAGCGGGATGGTGCCCAAGATGGGTGCCTGCCTGCACGCCGTCCAAGGCGGCGTCGCGCGCGCCAGCGTCGTCGACGGACGCGAGGACCACGCCGTCCTCCTGGAGCTCTTCACCGACGAGGGCGTGGGCACCCAGGTGCTCCCGGGCGTCGAGACCAAGATCCGGAAGGCGAAGGCATGACCGCCCCGACGAGTGGCCAGTGGCTCGAGCGCTACCAGGGCTCGGTGATGAACACCTTCGGCCCGCCCAAGCTGGTGCTCGCCCGCGGCGAGGGCGCCCACGTGTGGGACGTCGACGGCAAGGAGTACGTCGACCTCCTCGGCGGCATCGCCGTCAACGCCCTCGGTCACGCCCACCCGGCCCTGCTCGCCGCCGTCTCCGCGCAGCTGGGCACCCTCGGCCACATCTCCAACTTCTTCACCAGCCGGCCCCAGGTCGAGCTGGCCGAGCGCCTCCTGTCTCTCGTCGGCGCCGACGGCCGCGTCTTCTTCACCAACTCCGGCGCCGAAGCCAACGAGGCGGCGCTGAAGCTGACCCGGCGCACCGGCCGCACCCACCTGGTCGCAGCCGAGGGTTCCTTCCACGGCCGCACCATGGGCGCTCTGGCGCTTACCTCCAAGGAGGCCTACCGCGCGCCGTTCGAGCCCCTGCCCGGGCAGGTCACCTTCGTTCCCTACGGCGACGGCGACGCCCTCGCTGCCGCCGTCACCATCGAGACCGCCGCGGTGGTTCTCGAACCCATGCAGGGCGAGGCCGGGGTGCTCGTCCCCCCCAAGGGCTACCTCGGTCTCGTCCGCTCCATCACCCGCCAACACGGCGCGCTGTTGTGGCTCGACGAGATCCAGACCGGCATCGGTCGCACGGGCGAGTGGTTCGCCGGCGACGTCGCGTCGGCCGACATAGTCACCGTCGCGAAGGGCCTCGGCGGGGGCATCCCGATCGGCGCCTGCATCGCCCTGGGTGACGCCGCGACGCTGCTCCAGCCGGGCAACCACGGCACCACCTTCGGCGGCAACCCGGTCGCCTGCGCGGCCGCCCTCGCGGTCCTCGACGTCATCGAGAAGGACGGCCTGCTCGAGCGGGTCACGGCGGTCGGCGAGCGGCTCCGTGCCGGGCTGGCAGCCGATCCCCGGGTGACCGAGGTCCGCGGACGCGGCCTGCTCATCGGGGTCGACCTGGCCGAGGACCGGTCGGCCGAGGTGGCCGCCGAAGCGCTGTCCCGGGGCTTCATCATCAACAACCCGACGCCCGGCCGTGTCCGCCTCGCCCCACCGTTGGTCATCGGCGACGATGACGTCGACGCGTTCCTGGCCGCGTGGCCGGGCATCCTCGACGCCGCCCTCCACACCAGCAACGGAGCCTCCACATGAGCCTGCGCCACTTCCTCGCCGACGACGACCTCAGCCCCGCCGAGCAGGCCGAGGTGCTGTCCCTGGCCGCCGAGCTCAAGCGGGCGCCGTACGACGCCAAGCCGCTGGCCGGACCCAAGTCGGTCGCCACCATCTATGACAAGCCGACCCTGCGCACCCAGGTGTCCTTCTCTGCCGGGATCGCCGAGCTGGGCGGTCACGCGATGCTGGTCGACGGCGGTCTCGCCGGCATCGGCAAGCGCGAGTCGGTCGAGGACGTCGCCCGGGTGCTCGGCCGCCAGGTCTCCGTCATCGTCTGGCGGACCTACGCCCAGTCCTCGATCGAGGTGATGGCGGCCTTCGGCGGCGTGCCCGTCGTCAACGCGCTCACCGACGACTTCCACCCCTGCCAGCTGCTCGCCGACCTGCTCACCATCGCCGAGCACAAGGGAAACCTTGCGGGGTTGACCGTCGCGTTCGTCGGCGACGGCGCCTGCAACATGGGCAACTCCTGGCTGCTCGCCGGCGCGACGGCGGGCATGCACATCCGGATCAGCGCGCCCGACGGGCAGGAGCCGGCGCAGGCAATGGTCGACCGCGCCAACGCCATCGGCGAAAGCACCGGTGGCTCCGCCGTCCTCGAGCGCGACCCGGTCAAGGCCGTCGACGGCGCCGACGTCGTGGTCACCGACACCTGGGTTTCGATGGGCAAGGAGAGCGAGGCCGAGGAACGACTCACCAAGTTCCGCGACTACAGCGTCACCGTCGAGCTGATGTCGCACGCGGCTCCGGACGCGATCGTGCTGCACTGCCTGCCCGCCTACCGCGGCAAGGAGATCGACGCCGAGGTCATCGACGGGCCGCAGAGCGTGGTCTGGGACGAGGCCGAGAACCGTCGCCACGCCCAGAAGGCGATCATCACCTGGCTCCTGGAGCACCAGGACAGACCGACATGACGAAGGCCGCGCTCCGCCCGGCGACCAAGAACGCCCGGCACCAGCAGATCGTCGACCTGGTCGGCACCCACGAGGTGCGGTCGCAGGCCGAGCTGGCCGACCTGCTCGCCGAGAAGGGCGTCAACGTCACCCAAGGCACCCTCTCGCGCGACCTGGTCGAGCTGGACGCCGTCCGCGTGCGCTCCCAGTCCGGTGCCCTCGTGTACGCCGTCCCCGGCGAGGGGGGCGACCGGCGTCCGACGACCCCGGGAGAGACGGCAGCCGCCGGCCACCGGCTGGCCCGGCTCTGCGCCGAGCTGCTCGTCAGCGCCGAGGCGAGCGCCAACCTGGTCGTGCTGCGGACCCCTCCCGGCGCCGCCCAGTTCTTCGCCTCGGCGGTCGACAAGGCCGAGCTCGGTGACGTCCTCGGCACCATCGCGGGCGACGACACGGTCCTGGTGATCGCGCGCGAGCCGCTCGGCGGCGACGACGTCGTCCGCCGGTTCCTGGCCCTCGCCGAGGAACACCGTCCCCATTCCGAAGCCGCGGAGAGCACTCCATGAGCAAGGTCCTCACCTCCCTCCCCGTCGGCCAGCGCGTCGGCATCGCGTTCTCCGGCGGCCTCGACACCTCGGTCGCCGTCGCCTGGATGCGCGACAAGGGCGCGATCCCGTGCACCTACACCGCCGACCTCGGCCAGGACGACGAGCCCGACATCGACGGCGTACCCGACCGGGCCATGCTCTACGGCGCCGAGATCGCCCGCGCCGTGGACTGCAAGGGACCACTGGTCGAGGAGGGCCTGGCGGCCCTGGCCTGCGGGGCATTCCACGTGCGCTCCGCCGGTCGCGCCTACTTCAACACGACCCCGTTGGGTCGCGCGGTCACCGGCACCATGCTGGTCCGCGCGATGCACGACGACGGCGTGGACATCTGGGGCGACGGCTCGACGTTCAAGGGCAACGACATCGAGCGCTTCTACCGCTACGGCCTGCTCGCCAACCCCGACCTGCGCATCTACAAGCCCTGGCTCGACGCCGACTTCGTCGCCGAGCTCGGCGGCCGCCACGAGATGAGCCAGTGGCTGATGGAGCACGACCTGCCCTACCGCGACTCCCAGGAGAGGGCCTACTCCACCGACGCCAACATCTGGGGCGCCACCCACGAGGCCAAGACCCTCGAGCACCTCGACGTCTCGCTGGAGATCGTCGAGCCCATCATGGGCGTGAAGTTCTGGGACCCGGCCGTCGCGATCGAGCCCGAGGACGTCACGGTCCGCTTCGAGCGCGGCCGCCCCGTCGGCGTCAACGGCGCGACGTACGACGACCCCGTGGCGTTGGTGCGGACCGTCAACGAGATCGGCGGACGCCACGGACTCGGCATGTCCGACCAGATCGAGAACCGCATCATCGAGGCCAAGTCGCGGGGCGTCTACGAGGCGCCCGGCATGGCTCTGCTCTGGATCGCCTACGAGCGGCTGCTCAACGCCATCCACAACGAGGACACGCTCACGACTTACCACGACCACGGCCGCCGCCTCGGACGACTGCTCTACGAGGGACGTTGGCTCGACCCCCAGGCGCTGATGCTGCGCGAGTCGGTCCAGCGCTGGGTGGCGTCGCTGGTCACCGGCGAGGTGACGCTCCGGCTGCGTCGGGGTGAGGACTACTCGGTGCTGCGCACCGACGGGCCGGCGTTCTCCTACCACCCCGACAAGCTCTCGATGGAGCGGGTGGAGTCGGCCGCCTTCGGTCCCACCGACCGCATCGGCCAGCTCACGATGCGCAACCTCGACATCGCCGACTCCAGGAGCAAGCTCGAGCTCTACGCGACGCAGCCGTTGGACGAGGGCCAGGTCCTCGTCGAGCACGGACACCTGTTCGGGGCGTTGCCCGCGGGTGGCGGCGACCGGATCGCCAGCAACCCCACCCTCGCCGGCGACAACACCGACGAGGCCCTGGACAATGCCGCCATGGAGGTGGGCACGGACTGATGGACCCGAGCGGCACCAACGAGGGCTCCCTGTGGGGCGGGCGCTTCACCGACGGGCCGTCTCCCGAGCTGGCCGCGCTTTCGAGGTCAACCCAGTTCGACTGGCGGCTGACGCCGTACGACCTGGCCGGCTCCCGGGCGCACGCCAACGCCCTGCACGCGGCGGGCCTGCTCACCGTCGCCGACCACGCGGAGCTGTTGCGCGGCCTGGCAGCGCTGGGTGAGCGGTACGACGCCGGCGAGCTGCACCCGGACCCCTCCGACGAGGACGTCCACGGCGCCCTCGAGCGACTGCTGCTCGCCGAGGTCGGCGAGGAGGTCGGCGGGCGGCTGCGCGCGGGTCGCAGTCGCAACGACCAGGTCGCCACCTTGTTCAAGTCGTTCCTCCGCGACCACGCCCACACCATCGGGGTGCTGGTCCTCGATCTCGTGGAGGCGATCTCCACCCAGGCCCGCCACCACCTCGATGTGGTGATGCCGGGGCGGACCCATCTGCAGCACGCCCAGCCCGTGCTGCTCTCCCACCACCTGCTGGCTCATGCCTGGGCGCTGCTGCGCGACGTGGAGCGGCTGCGTGACTGGGACCGACGGGTGGCGGCCGACTCGCCGTACGGTTCGGGCGCGCTCGCCGGCTCCAGCCTCGACCTCGACCCGCGCGCCGTGGCCCGCGAGCTGGGCTTCGACGACTCCACGGCCAACTCGATCGACGGCACGGCCTCGCGCGACTTCGTCGCCGAGCTGGCCTTCGTCACCGCGATGATCGGCGTCGACCTCAGCCGGCTCGCGGAAGAGGTGATCCTCTGGTCGACGCGGGAGTTCGGCTTCGTCACGCTGCACGACGCCTGGTCGACGGGGTCGAGCATCATGCCGCAGAAGAAGAACCCCGACATCGCCGAGCTGGCGCGCGGCAAGTCCGGCCGGCTGATCGGCAACCTCGCCGGCCTGCTCGCCACCCTCAAGGGCCTGCCGCTTGCCTACAACCGCGACCTCCAGGAGGACAAGGAGCCGGTCTTCGACTCCGTCGACACCCTCGAGGTGCTGCTTCCGGCCGTTACCGGCCTGGTCGCCACGCTGACTTTCGACACCGCACGGATGGCCGAGCTCGCGCCACAGGGCTTCTCGCTGGCCACCGACGTGGCCGAGTGGCTGGTGCGTCAGGGCGTCCCCTTCCGGACCGCCCACGAGCTGGCCGGCGCCTGCGTCCGACGCTGCGAGGAGCTGGGCGTCGAGCTCGCCGACCTCACCGATGAGCAGTACGCCGCCATCTCGCCGCACCTGACGCCTGAGGTCAGATCGGTGCTCACCGTCGAGGGCTCGGTCGCCTCCCGGCGCGGCCGGGGCGGCACGGCGCCCGACCGGGTGCGGGAACAGGTGGCCGAGCTGGCCGACCGGGTCGCCGGGCAGCGTGCGCGGCTCTCCTGACCTCCGCCAGGTGCTGGCCGGGCCGGTGCTCGAGGTCGCTCCCCGGCTGCTCGGCGCCGTGCTGCGCAACGGCGTCGTTGCGGTCCGGTTGACCGAGGTGGAGGCCTACGACGGCGTCGGCGACGCCGGCTCGCACGCGTTTCGGGGCCGTACGCCGCGCAACGCGGTGATGTTCGGGCCGCCCGGCCATCTCTACGTCTACTTCACCTACGGCATGCACCACTGCTGCAACGTGGTCTGTGGGCCGGCCGGGACCGCGAGCGCGGTGCTGCTGCGGGCGGGCGAGGTGGTCGTCGGCATCGAGGAGGCGCGGGCCCGCCGGCCACGCTCGACGGACCGCGACCTGGCCCGGGGACCGGCCCGGCTCTGCCAGGCGCTGGGGATCGACCTGGCCGACAACGGCGCCGACCTGTCCACCGGACCGCTCACGCTGACCATGGCGGCGCCGGTGGGCTCGGTCTCGACCGGACCGCGGGTCGGGCTCCGTGGGGCTCCGGACAACCCGTGGCGGTTCTGGGAGACGGGTGCGCCGAGCGTGTCGGCGTACCGTCCCGCGAAGCCTCGCCGAGGCCTCTGATGCCCGGCTCGGTGGAGTGGCGGCGGGCCGATTTGGACCGACCCGGGCCCCCTTGCTAGCGTCCTGCCTCGTCGCCTCCCAGGGGCCCCGATGAGGGCCTCGGAGAGTGACGAGCGGGGAAGCTTCCGAGTTGCGCCTGAGGCGTTCGTTCCGGTAAGTTTTCCTAGGTTGCCCCCACGGCGGTCCGAGAGGGCCGCGTCGGTGCGCGTCTGATTTTTGAGAACTCAACAGTGTGTCAATAGTCGACGAATTAGTTTGTATTTTATACCCCGTCGCCATGGCTGTTTTGGGTTGTGGTGGTGGTTTCTTTGGTTGACGATAATTCTGACAGCTTTTTGTCGGGGTTTGTTGTTTGCCGGGTGAATGTTTCTATTGATTGTGGCCTGGCTGCTTTTGTGGTGGTTGGGTTATGGTTTTCGATGGAGAGTTTGATCCTGGCTCAGGACGAACGCTGGCGGCGTGCTTAACACATGCAAGTCGAGCGGAAAGGCCCACTTGTGGGTACTCGAGCGGCGAACGGGTGAGTAACACGTGAGTAATCTGCCCTTCACTCAGGGATAACTTCCAGGAAATGGGTGCTAATACCTGATATGACCTACTAGCGCATGTTGGTGGGTGGAAAGTTTTTTCGGTGGGGGATGTGCTCGCGGCCTATCAGCTTGTTGGTGGGGTAATGGCCTACCAAGGCTTTGACGGGTAGCCGGCCTGAGAGGGTGACCGGCCACACTGGGACTGAGACACGGCCCAGACTCCTACGGGAGGCAGCAGTGGGGAATATTGGACAATGGGCGGAAGCCTGATCCAGCAACGCCGCGTGAGGGATGACGGCCTTCGGGTTGTAAACCTCTTTCACCATTGACGAAGTCCATGCTTTTTGGTGTGGGTGACGGTAGGTGGGGAAGAAGCACCGGCCAACTACGTGCCAGCAGCCGCGGTAATACGTAGGGTGCGAGCGTTGTCCGGAATTATTGGGCGTAAAGGGCTCGTAGGCGGTTTGTCGCGTCGGGAGTGAAAACACTGGGCTTAACCCAGTGCTTGCTTTCGATACGGGCAGACTAGAGGTATGCAGGGGAGAACGGAATTCCTGGTGTAGCGGTGAAATGCGCAGATATCAGGAGGAACACCGGTGGCGAAGGCGGTTCTCTGGGCATGATCTGACGCTGAGGAGCGAAAGTGTGGGGAGCGAACAGGATTAGATACCCTGGTAGTCCACACCGTAAACGTTGGGCGCTAGGTGTGGGGTCCATTCCACGGGTTCCGTGCCGCAGCTAACGCATTAAGCGCCCCGCCTGGGGAGTACGGCCGCAAGGCTAAAACTCAAAGGAATTGACGGGGGCCCGCACAAGCGGCGGAGCATGCGGATTAATTCGATGCAACGCGAAGAACCTTACCTGGGTTTGACATATGCCGGAAAGCCTCAGAGATGGGGCCCCTTTTGTCGGTATACAGGTGGTGCATGGCTGTCGTCAGCTCGTGTCGTGAGATGTTGGGTTAAGTCCCGCAACGAGCGCAACCCTCGTTCCATGTTGCCAGCACGCCCTTTGGGGTGGTGGGGACTCATGGGAGACTGCCGGGGTCAACTCGGAGGAAGGTGGGGATGACGTCAAGTCATCATGCCCCTTATGTCCAGGGCTTCACGCATGCTACAATGGCCGGTACAAAGGGCTGCGATGCTGTAAGGCGGAGCGAATCCCAAAAAGCCGGTCTCAGTTCGGATTGGGGTCTGCAACTCGACCCCATGAAGTCGGAGTCGCTAGTAATCGCAGATCAGCAACGCTGCGGTGAATACGTTCCCGGGCCTTGTACACACCGCCCGTCACGTCACGAAAGTCGGCAACACCCGAAGCCCATGGCCCAACCCGTTTACGGGAGGGAGTGGTCGAAGGTGGGGCTGGCGATTGGGACGAAGTCGTAACAAGGTAGCCGTACCGGAAGGTGCGGCTGGATCACCTCCTTTCTAAGGAGCACACGCCCCTGGGGTGTCGCAGCGCACGAGGCACTCGTTTCGTGGCGCGGCACCCGTTCATGGGGGTGCTCACTAGTGGAATCGTCGATGCATGGCCCCCTGTGTGGGGCCGGCAGCCGGATCAGTACGACCTACTCCTGGTGGAGGGGGGCTCTTCGAGCTCTCGGACGCCTGGGGTGGGTGAGGAACCTTCTGGTGGCCGGTCGTAGGCGCGGGTGGTGTTGGCACACTGTTGGGCCCTGAGAAATCAGGCCGCCTGCCGAGGGACGTGAGGTTTCTGGTGGGGGTTTGTGTTTGGGTTGTTTGGTTTTTGGATAGTGGACGCGAGCATCGAGCAGCATCGGTCTCGTCGCTGTGTTGGTCTGGGCTTTGGTCTGGGTTGGCTGGTGGTGGGGGTGGTGTTGCTCAAGTCTTTGTAGCAATTTTTTTGTCGTTCGATTGTTGATCGATACACGCCCTGCGCTCGTGCTGTCTGGTTGCCGGTTTGTTTGGTGGTCGGGTGGTTCGTGGTGTGGGGTTTTGTTGTGTTGGTTTGTGTGTGTGGCGACAAGCTATGAAGGGCACATGGTGGATGCCTTGGCATCAAGAGCCGATGAAGGACGTAGGAGCCTGCGATAAGCCCTGGGGAGTTGGCAACCGAGCTGTGATCCGGGGGTGTCCGAATGGGGAAACCTGGCTGGAGTCATGTCCAGTCACCTGCACCTGAATGTATAGGGTGTTGGGAGGGAACGTGGGGAAGTGAAACATCTCAGTACCCACAGGAAGAGAAAACAACAGTGATTCCGAGAGTAGTGGCGAGCGAAATTGGATGAGGCTAAACCATGCACGTGTGATACCCGGCAGGGGTTGCGTGTGTGGGGTTGTGGGGTTTGTTTGACCAGTTCTGCCGTGGCTGGTGCGGAGTAAGAAACTGTGCGTGAAGTTGAGGTCCGCTGGAAAGTGGCGCCACAGAGGGTGATAGCCCCGTAGACGTAAGCGCATGGCTCCGTTGAATAGATACCCGAGTATCACGGAACTCGTGAAATTCCGTGTGAATCTGGCGGGACCACCCGTTAAGCCTAAATACTCCTTGATGACCGATAGCGGACTAGTACCGTGAGGGAAAGGTGAAAAGTACCCCTGGCGGGGAGTGAAATAGTACCTGAAACCGTGTGCCTACAATCCGTCAGAGCCTTCGCATTCCTTTGGTGGGGTGGGGGGTGATGGCGTGCCTTTTGAAGAATGAGCCTGCGAGTTTGCGTTGCGTTGCGAGGTTAACCCGTGTGGGGAAGCCGTAGCGAAAGCGAGTCCTAATAGGGCGGTCCAGTAGCGTGATCAAGACCCGAAGCGAAGTGATCTATCCATGGGCAGGTTGAAGCGCCGGTAAGACGGCGTGGAGGACCGAACCCACTTCAGTTGAAAATGGAGGGGATGACCTGTGGATAGGGGTGAAAGGCCAATCAAACTTCGTGATAGCTGGTTCTCCCCGAAATGCATTTAGGTGCAGCGTTGCGTGTTTCTTGCCGGAGGTAGAGCACTGGATAGCCGATGGGCCCGACCAGGTTACTGACGTTAGCCAAACTCCGAATGCCGGTAAGTGAGAGCGCAGCAGTGAGACTGCGGGGGATAAGCTCCGTAGTCGAGAGGGAAACAGCCCAGACCATCAGCTAAGGCCCCTAAGCGGTGACTAAGTGGAAAAGGATGTGGAGTCGCAGTGACAACCAGGAGGTTGGCTTGGAAGCAGCCACCCTTGAAAGAGTGCGTAATAGCTCACTGGTCAAGTGATTCCGCGCCGACAATGTAGCGGGGCTCAAGTCATCCGCCGAAGCTATGGCATTCACGCGTTGAACCTAGCGACCTGCCTACGGGTGGTTGTTCAGGGGCGTGGGTGGGTAGGGGAGCGTCGTGTCGCGAGTGAAGCCGCGGAGTGATCCAGTGGTGGACGCGACACGAGTGAGAATGCAGGCATGAGTAGCGAATCACGGGCGAGAAACCCGTGCGCCGAATGATCAAGGGTTCCAGGGTCAAGCTAATCTGCCCTGGGTAAGTCGGGACCTAAGGCGAGGCCGACAGGCGTAGTCGATGGACAACGGGTTGATATTCCCGTACCGGCAACATGACGCCCATGACGGACCCGGTGATGCTAACCATCCGAAACCACCACTACTTCACGCCTTCGGGTGTGGAGGCTGGTGGCAGAGCGTGGGACCCGAACCGGTAGTAGTCAAGCGATGGGGTGACACAGGAAGGTAACCGGACCGTGGCGATGGTAGACCACGGCTAAGGATGTGGCACGAGCGATAGGCAAATCCGTCGCTCACCCCTTCAATGGGGAGTGTGAGATCTGATGGGGACCCCAGTAGGGGGAAGCCGGCGATCCTATGCTGTCGAGAAAAACCTCTAGCGAGTCATGCGCCGCCCGTACCCCAAACCGACTCAGGTGATCAGGTAGAGAATACCAAGGCGATCGAGCGAACCATGGTTAAGGAACTCGGCAAAATGCCCCCGTAACTTCGGGAGAAGGGGGGCCCGATCCGTCAACACCCTAGCGGTGGGCAGCGGAAAGGGCCGCAGAGACCAGGCCCAAGCGACTGTTTACTAAAAACACAGGTCCGTGCGAAGTTGTAAGACGATGTATACGGACTGACTCCTGCCCGGTGCTGGAAGGTTAAGAGGACCTGTCAGACCCCCTCTACAAGTATGGGGTTGAAGCGGAGAATTTAAGCCCCAGTAAACGGCGGTGGTAACTATAACCATCCTAAGGTAGCGAAATTCCTTGTCGGGTAAGTTCCGACCTGCACGAATGGAGTAACGACTTGGGCGCTGTCTCAACCATGGACTCGGCGAAATTGCAGTACGAGTAAAGATGCTCGTTACGCGCGGCAGGACGGAAAGACCCCGGGACCTTTACTATAGTTTGGTATTGGTGTTTGGTTCGGCTTGTGTAGGATAGGTGGGAGACTATGAAACCCTCACGCCAGTGAGGGTGGAGTCAACGTTGAAATACCACTCTGGTCGTACTAGATATCTAACCTAGGTCCGTGATCCGGATCAGGGACAGTGCCTGATGGGTAGTTTAACTGGGGCGGTTGCCTCCTAAAATGTAACGGAGGCGCTCAAAGGTTCCCTCAGCCTGGTTGGCAATCAGGTGACGAGTGTAAGTGCACAAGGGAGCTTGACTGTGAGACATACATGTCGAGCAGGGACGAAAGTCGGAACTAGTGATCTGGCGCCTACTTGTGGAAGTGGCGTCACTCAACGGATAAAAGGTACCCCGGGGATAACAGGCTGATCTTCCCCAAGAGTCCATATCGACGGGATGGTTTGGCACCTCGATGTCGGCTCGTCGCATCCTGGGGCTGGAGTAGGTCCCAAGGGTTGGGCTGTTCGCCCATTAAAGCGGCACGCGAGCTGGGTTTAGAACGTCGTGAGACAGTTCGGTCCCTATCCGCCGCGCGCGCAGGAAACTTGAGAAAAGCTGTCCCTAGTACGAGAGGACCGGGATGGACGAACCTCTGGTGTGCCAGTTGTCCCGCCAGGGGCACCGCTGGTTAGCTACGTCCGGACGTGATAACCGCTGAACGCATCTAAGCGGGAAGCACATTTCAAGATAAAGTTTCCCACAGGACAAACCTGGTAAGGCCCCCCACAGACTATGGGGTTGATAGGCCGGAGGTATACAGCAGCAATGCCCAGCCGACCGGTACTAATAGGCCGAGGGCTTGTCCCACACCCACACACCACCACAACCCACGTATCCATCACCCCCCACAACAAAAGGGGCACGGACGACAAAGGTCGCCACAAAGGTGAAACAGGTGTCTCGCGTCCACTACCCAAAACCAAACAACCACCCCCACACGCCCACACACGTACACGTATGGCACACAACAAAAGACCAGCCACACCCCAGCAGCCCAACAAGGCCCAGAAACCACAAGGTGTGCGCACAAGAGTTACGGCGGCCACAGCGACAGGGAAACACCCGGACCCATCCCGAACCCGGAAGTTAAGCCTGCCAGCGCCGATGGTACTGCAACCGAGAGGCTGTGGGAGAGTAGGACGCCGCCGAACACCCTTCACCAGCAGAGGCCACCCCACGGTGGCCTCTGCTGCATTTACCGGACGTTTATCGCCTTTCGCGGCCCGCCTTTTGTCCACACTCGATGTTGCGGTCGGCCGGTTGCACAGCCTGTTCCGCCCCGTCGCTCGGTTGTCGGTGCCTCCCCGGAGCGTTTGACGCGGAGGTGATGGACCGATGACGGACAAGGTGTCTGAGAGCAAGACCGTCGAGAGCGAGGCTCCCGCGGTCAATGAGGTCCGGTTGGTGGGGCGGTTGTCCCGCGACCCGGAGGAGCGGGTGCTGCCGAGCGGCGATGCGATGTGGAC